>NZ_CP150295.1:4800000-7089254 GCF_045040675.1 Paenibacillus sp. FSL H8-0283 | reverse complement strand
AGACTGTCACTCCTTTTACATGTTCCAAGTGTGGCTTAAGCCATGATGCAGTGTCGAAATACGAGATATATTGTTGAATTTATCCCCAAACCCCCGCAGGTCGAAAACAAAAAAAGTATGAACAACGGAAAATTGTTCACAACTTTATCCACAGGCTGTTGATAATATTATGGGTCAGATCACATATTCACATCCAAAAGTAATACAATCATAGCAAAAGAAACCCCGCATTTCAACGTATCGCGTGATTTTATCCACAAATTCAATAACTTGTGTATAATTTTTAGTCACAACACAATATATTGTTTATAAACTGTTTAACTTTCGACAGAATGACCCAAAAACCCAAAATGTTTTATACACAGGTTATCCGTCAAATGATGCCAAATTGTGTGTAAAAGTATTCTTCGTTTGTGAATAACCTGTCTGTGGATAACCGTGAAGTGAAAACAAAGCATGATTGAGATCGGAAAAAGAGTGACCTCTCACCCTCGTGTTTTTCTTGCCAATGGGGCGATGGTGAAAGCGACGAATTCAGTATCTGGATGGGAGACGGAGAGGGGGAGTAAACTCATGCTTTTAATTGAACAAGATCAGTGGTGTATTTTCTGAGTAGATGGTAATTCTGTGATGACAATGTATAAGAATAATGGACATAGATGACTTCATTTTGAGACATATGGAATGAGAATTATCAGGATAAGAGGTAAGCTGATGCTCGAATATGGAGGTTGAAGTGTATGAATGTATAATATGAAATCAAAGGATAGATTATGCGTGTATAGCAAAAGAGGGTGTCCTCTAAAACCGATTTTTGGTTTTAGAGGACACCCTCTTTTTTAATGCAGAGACGAAGTATGGATTGATGATTTAGAGACGGGGAAGGGACATCTTACGCTGGAATTCAGCGATATCTGCGTATTCCTCTTCCAGTTTGCGAGAGATCCGAATAAAGATGGGCAGCAGCTCTTGGTAGAGTACAGCATTCTCTTTGATAGGGGTATGCCGATGCGTTGTACCGACCATGGAAGAAACGGCATGAAGCGATTGGATCCGCCCTGTAGCGTACAAACCAAGCACGACGGCACCCAAACAGGAACTTTCGAAGCTCTCGGGTACAACCACTTCCTGATTGAAGATATCAGACATCATCTGGCGCCAGAGAGGAGAGCGTGCAAATCCACCTGTGGCTTGAATGGAGGTAGGTTGCCCAATCTGTTCTTCCATGGCGAGCAGTACCGTATATAGGTTGAAAATAACCCCTTCCAGGACAGCACGAATCATATGCTCTTTCTGGTGATGGAGTGTTAAGCCAAAAAAGGAGCCACGGGCATCCGGATTCCATAAAGGGGCACGTTCGCCCGAAAGGTACGGATGGAACAGAAGCCCTTCCGATCCCGGCCGGACACGTTCGGCAATTTTGGTCAGTACATCATAGGAATTGATGCCAAGTCGTTTCGCTGTCTCCACTTCAGACGCGGCGAATTCATCCCGCACCCAACGAAACAGCATGCCACCGTTATTCACAGGTCCACCAATGACCCAAAGATTCTCTGTGAGGGCATAACAGAAGGTTCGACCTTTGGGATCGGTAACCGGACGGTCCACGACAGTGCGAATGGCCCCGCTGGTTCCGATGGTTGCTGCGACAACACCAGGTTCAATGGCATTTACGCCGAGATTGGATAAAACCCCATCACTTGCGCCAATAACAAAGGGCGTAGAGGGGGAGAGAGCCATTTTTTCAGCCGATTCGTGATTCATTCCTTCTAATATATGTGTTGTAGGTACAAGCTTCGAGAGATGGTCGGGTGTAATGCCTGTAACCTCAAGGGCCTCTGCGTCCCAGTCCAGTTGTTCCAGATTGAGCAAACCTGTGCAGGAAGCGATGGAATGGTCGACGACATATTGTCCGAATAGACGGAAGAACAGATATTCTTTAATCGAAATAAATTTGGCGGTACTCTCAAAAAGTTCAGGTTCATCGTGGCGCAGCCACATTAATTTGGTCAGGGGTGACATGGGATGGATCGGTGTACCTGTGCGCAGATAGATGCGATGGCCCAATCCATTCTCTTGCAGCTTGGCAGACCAAGCTGCACTTCGATTATCCGCCCAGGTGATGCAACGGGTTAAGGGTTTATTATCCTGTCCCATGGCAATGACACTATGCATAGCCGAGCTGCAGGATACAAACAGGATCTGCTCGGCAGCAACACCACTCTGATCCATGACTCCTCGTACAGAGCGGAGGGCCGCCTGTACAATCTCTTCAGGGTCCTGCTCGGCAACATCGGGTGCCGGGGTATACAAAGGGTATTCCTGCGTTGAGGTACTGATGACGGAGCCCTGCTCGGTAAATAACACGGATTTGGTACTGGTAGTACCAATATCGATCCCAATCATATAGTTGTTCATGTATTTAATCCTTCTTTCTCCAGAAAGCGATAAGATTTTAATTTCTTTCTACTATAGATACTCCATTTATACCACTGTACTCAGGAGCAAAATAAAGATCAGTCCCACTACAGATAATAGTGTTTCCATAACGGTCCACGTTTTCAATGTCTGGGAAACGCTCATATTAAAGAATTCTTTGATCATCCAGAATCCCGCATCGTTTACATGAGACAAGATGAGTGACCCCGCACCTGTGGCGAGTACAACCAGCTCAATATTGGCCCCTGGTGTGAGTGCAAGCACTGGAGCGACAATACCGGCGGCTGTTGTCATGGCTACGGTTGCTGAACCGGTAGCTACACGAATGAGCCCAGCGACAAGCCAGGCAAACAGGATCACGTTGATGTTGGCATGGGTAGCGACTTCAGCAATCGCGTTACCCACACCACTATTGATCAATACCTGTTTGAAGGCACCGCCTCCACCAATAATGAGAATGATGGTCGCCGTAGGCGCCAGACATTCACTGGTGAAACGGGAAATATCGTGTTTGGTGAATCCACGTGCAAAGCCGAGTGAAAAGAGGGCAAATACAACTGAAATGAGCAAAGCAATGATCTCATGACCGATAAATTCACTGAAAACAGTGAAACCGCTCGTGGCATTTGGGTCAATGATGCTTGCTATGGAACCAATCAGCATCAAAATAACCGGCAGCAATATGGTAAACAGGGTAATACCAAACCCAGGCATGTTGCTGTTTGTTTTGGTTGCGAATTGTTCAGCCAGTTCTGCTGGCGGTTCGGTGTGTATTCTTTTACCAATAAATTTACCAAACAAGGGACCTGCAATAATCGCTGTAGGAATACCAACAATAAGAGAGTACAAAATGGTTTTACCCAGATCCGCGCTGAAGGCTTCAATCGCTATCATTGGCGCTGGGTGGGGTGGGACCAAACCGTGTACAGTCGATAAACCGGCCAAAATGGGAATACCAATCTGCAACAAAGACATATTGGTTTTACGTGCAACGGTGAAAATGATGGGAATCATCAAAATCACGCCAACTTCGAAGAAAACGGGAATACCCACGATAAATCCAACAATCATCATGGCCCAGTGCACACGTTTCACACCGAACCGATCAACCAATGTAGTTGCAATGCGCTCGGCACCGCCAGATTCGGCCATCATCTTACCAAGCATTGTACCGAGAGCAATAACAATTGCGATGGTTCCAAGTGTGCCGCCAAGTCCCCCGGTAATGGAAGAGATCACATCGGCAGGTTTCATGCCTGTAAGCAAACCGAGCATTAATGCGGACAACAGCAGGGTGATAAAGGGATTCCATTTATACTTGGAGATCAAAACGATCAGAAAAACGATCGCAATTAACGTCCAAACCAATAATGTTGCGTTGTGGGATAGTCCAAAAAGAGTGCTCATGATGTTGTGTGCTCCTTTATTTCTGTTATAGAACGCTTACAAGTGAAATTAGCGTCAACAATTAAAGTTGTACCAGTACCGCAGAAGGTGTTGGCGAAAAATGTAGTTTTATCATGCCCAAATTTGAAACAAAATCGCATTTTGTATACTTGTCGACAAGTTAAGTCGCAATCATTCACGACGGATATGATTGCAAACGCCTTGCATCGATTAGGAATCAAAGCTTTCGTGCAGGGTTTTGCCAGAATCTTGGAAATACGTGCGGACTCCAGCCTGAATGAGCATCTTGTCACCTGATTCAAGAGCTTCAATAAGCAAACGATGTTTCTTAATTACAGCGCTTACTTTCTGCTCGCCTTGAACAAATACTCTGCGCGTTGTAAGCAGCATAACGGTCATCACAACATATCGAATACTCTTCCATAGATGTGAAATACGGGAATGCTGAGCAGCTTCAATGATGGTCTCGTGGAAAACGAGATCCTGATAGGCGAATTCGACGGCGTCCTGATGCCGTCCAGCAAGTTGCATTTTGTCGATCACGTTACGTAGCTGGGTGATTAATGATTCTGGGACATCACCAGCAAGTCGCTGCTGCACAAAACTTTCAATCAGGAAACGGACATCATACAATTCTTCGACATCCTTGATTCGTAGTCCAATGACAACGACACCCATACGTTCAAGTCGAATAAGTCCTTCATTAGACAATGTTCGTAACGCTTCACGGACAGGTGAACGACTGCTGTCAAAATCAGCCGCAATTCGGTTTTCCGACAAAATCTCTCCAGGTCGAAGGGTACCGCTGATGATCCGCAGCCTTAATTCGCAGGCAATGGCTTCACCACGGGAAGCCCCTTGAAGCCAGGAAGAAGGAAATAACATATGGCTAACGCTCCTATTAATAAGTAATCAGTTCATTACTGATCATAGCATAACTATTTTGCGGACTGGACATTCAGTTCCATCCATAGTCTGTAGCTGCAAGCTAACGGCTAATGTTTTTTTCAAAGGACTACTTGTATACAAGATGTGATTTTTATCCTACACCTTTCTCAAAAGCTTGTAAACCTTAATTGAAGCGGATACAACGGGATTAGAATATGACGATATTTATAGCCTATAATCATTATCCACATGTGAATAACTTCAAACAAGATGAAATGAAGGAGATAACGGGTATTGGAGGGTGTGGATAACTATAAACGCTGAAATAGGGTGATCTGATCAGGGTCTGGGGATAACTTTTAGAACTCTCTTCGGGGCTTGAAATTGGTATTGAAGTGAACGGACTGTGGTCATTACTATCGGTGGGATAAAGAGTGTATATAAAAGAGGGAGAAGCCTTGCGCCTTGCAGTTGACTTTTCCAGGTGATCATGGTTAAATATATAAAGGTGTTTTCTGTGAAGATGAAAGTGATTCATCACATAAGTATTTCCTTGTGAGGAGGTGCAATACATTGAGACCTACATTCAAACCGAACGTTAGCAAACGTAAAAAAGTTCATGGTTTCCGGAAAAGAATGAGCACGAGCAACGGCCGTAAAATTTTGGCCGCACGTCGCCTTAAAGGCCGTAAAAACCTGAGTGCTTAATGCATTGAAGACCACCGAGGTGGTCTTTTTTTTCTTAATTAGCTCAAATCAGACTGGATGCTGCTACAGATCAGGTCTGAATGGTCTGCGAAAAAGTGCTGAATACACACGAATGTATGTTGAGTGAGTTTTCCATTATTCGAAAACTTACCTTATATAATGATGAATCGTTGATAGGTTTAAATGGCCAATCAACATTCATCCCGGATGAATGCGTATCAGTTCAAGTAGCTGATTAACAATCATCCCAAATGAAGTTGTCGCCAAGGCGGTTTACCGTCATTCAAGAAAGCCTATACTAAATCAGTAATGAGGCCTCCGTCAATAACATTGGTGGAGAAGAGCAAGGAGAAGCGCCGTGTATAAAAGACTGCGTCTACGAAACCGGGCGGACTTTAGTCGCGTATACCGGTATGGGAAATCGTTTGCCAATCATCAATTCGTGGTGTATGGCTGTCGCCGTAAAGATACGGAACAATTTCGGGTCGGCGTATCATGCAGCAAGAAAATCGGAAACGCTGTCGTACGCAACCGGATGAGACGCATGATCAAGGAAATTGTTCGTCATCATGAGCATGAGATCGTCACGCAGATGGATCTGATTTTTATCGTCAGAAAAGGTGCACTGGACATGCCCTATAAGGAAATGGAAAAAAGCCTGCTACATGCGATGCGAAAGGGCTCTCTTTTGAAGTCGAGCAAGCGGTAAGCTTCGGTTTATTTGTCCTCCTAATTATGGTATGATTTTACGATGGAATGGAATGGTTAAGAGAGGGGTTATGAAGTGTCGCGATTGAAGACATCAAAGGGGAAGTGGATTCTCCTCATTGCAGTCATTGCAATGGTCACTGTACTCGCCGGATGTACTCCACAAGGAGCCGGGGTTACTACGGAAGATCTAAAGAATAGTGATTCTTTTTGGCAAGCCAATGTTGTGTACTGGTTCTCACTGGCGCTGGATACATTCGCCAACTGGTTCAAAGGTGAATATGGACTGGCCGTCCTCGTGATGGTGCTTATTGTACGGACATTGATTTTACCACTAACAATGAAACAAGTCCGTAGCTCCAAAGCTATGCAGGCGATTCAGCCGCAGCTGAAGGAGATTCAAGCCAAGTTTAAAGATACACCTGAGAAAGTTCAGCAAGAAACAATGAAGTTGTTCCAGGAGAACAAAGTTAATCCGATGGCCGGTTGTCTGCCACTTATCATTCAGATGCCGATTTACATCGCACTTTATAACTCAATTTACGGAAACTCCAGTCTGAGAACACATGATTTCTTGTGGCTCCAGCTCGGATCACCCGATCACCTGTTTATTTTGCCAGTGCTGGCTGCCATCACAACATTCATTCAAACTTGGATGATGATGCGTATGAACCCTGCACAGCAAATTGGTCCGATGCAGTTTATGCTGTGGGTGTACCCGATTTTGATCTTCGTGATGTCTTATCAGTTCCCGTCAGCACTTCCGCTGTACTGGTTCTACAGTAACATCTACACGATCGTGCAAAACTATTTCCTTTACCGGAATAATGATAAAATCGTAGCTGAGGTCAACGTGAAGCAGAATAGCTCTTCCAAAAATGGAGCTAAACGCAAAAACGGTGGCAAAGCGACCGTCTCTGGGAAAGGGTCGAAAGGGGCCAAAAAATCGAAATGACCAAAGTCATTACGTCAGGAAAAACCGTTGAAGATGCTGTAAACCAAGGATTGACCGAGCTTGGCGTAAGTCGGGACAAGGTCGAGATACAAGTGTTAGAGCAGCCGTCAAAAGGATTCCTGGGTTTGTTCGGGGTGAGGGCGGCCAAAGTTGAAGTGAAATTATTGCCTGTACCGGAAGTTGTTCCACAGCCGATCAAGCCAGCTGCATACAAGTCTGAAGTAGATGCATTACTCGAGGATGTCGCAGCTAAAAATCCCTATGAAGAAGCGGCTGCTTTCTTGAAAGAGGTCGCAGCAGGTATGGGACTGGATGTTGAAGTGCATATCAAAAAACAGCGGGATGGACATATCTTCAATATTGCCGGCGAAGATCTGGGCATGATTATTGGCAGACGTGGACAGACGCTGGATGCGCTTCAGTATCTAACGAACATTGTAGCGAACCGATATTCGGAAAGCTTCGTTCGAATTGTGCTCGACGCGGAGAATTTCCGTCAACGTCGGCGGAAGACGCTGGAGGATCTGGCTGAACGGTTGGCTGGACAAGCAATCCGTACCGGTAAGGAAGTTGTACTGGAACCAATGCCTCCGCTCGAACGAAAAGTCATCCATGCAAAACTGCAAAATCACCCGCAGATTAAGACGTTAAGTAAGGGCGAGGAGCCTAATCGGCGTGTGGTTATTACGACGAAATAACACGAAATTGAAGACGCAATGGCTTCCTGCCCGGTGCAGAAGCCATTGCTTTTTTCGTACAGAAGCAATTTGATAAGGTGCGTAGAACAAGTAAAGAGTGGACTTAATACGATAAAATACATGTCATATGATATATCATTAATAGATTTGAAAATGGATATGGCGTCCCCAGAGGGACGGCAATTTAAAATAGAGCAAGGAGAGATAACTATGATCAGTGATACGATCACAGCGATATCAACGGCTGTCGGAGAGGCGGGTATCGCCGTGATCCGGGTCAGCGGCCCGGAAGCAGTGTCGGAGACGGAAAAGATTTTTCGCAGCAAAACCCCTTTAACTCAGGCAGCATCTCACACGGTTCATTATGGTCATATCATAGATCCCGTTAATGGGGAAAAGATTGAGGAAGTATTGGTTACGGTCATGCGAGCACCACGCTCGTTCACAACAGAAGATGTGGTGGAGATCAGTGCGCATGGTGGTGTGGTGTCCGTAAAACGGGTCATGGACCTCCTATTGCAGCTTGATATTCGTCTGGCTGAACCCGGTGAGTTCACGAAGCGTGCTTTCCTTAATGGGCGGATTGACCTGTCTCAGGCGGAAGGTGTCATGGATCTTATTCGTTCCAAGTCGGACCGAGCTTTCTCGGTTGCGCTGAAACAGGTTGAAGGCAAGCTGTCCTCCAAATTGCGTGATCTACGATATACACTGGTGGAAACACTGGCACATATTGAAGTGAATATCGATTATCCCGAGCATGATGTGGAATCGTTAACGTCTGATTTTATTAAAGAAAAGTCCAGTCAGGTTATGACTGAAATTGATAAATTGCTGACTACAGCAGAGCAAGGAAAGATCCTGCGAGAAGGTATCACGACGGCTATCGTTGGACGACCTAACGTAGGTAAATCCTCATTGATGAATACACTTGCGCAAGACAACCGGGCCATCGTCACGGACATTCCAGGAACAACTCGTGATGTAATCGAGGAGTTCATTACGATCAATAATATCCCGCTCAAGTTGCTTGATACGGCAGGAATACGGGAAACGATGGACGTTGTTGAGAAGATCGGGGTAGAACGTTCTCGTACTGCGGTAAGTGAAGCTGATCTGATCTTGATGGTTGTGAATGCTGCGGAGCCACTTCATCCCGATGAGATTGAATTATTGGAACAAATCCGCGGTAGACAATCGATAATCATTATGAATAAAATGGACTTAACGCCACAGGTAGAACGTGACGTGTTGCTTCGTTACATTCCGGAAGAACGGCTTGTACCGATGTCGGTGAAAGATGATCTGGGCGTGGATCGACTGGAAGATGCCATCTCTACGCTATTCTTCAGTGGTAAACTGGAGTCAGCAGACCTGACCTATGTCAGCAATGTGCGTCATATTGCTTTGCTCAAAAAAGCGAAGCAGTCTCTGGTTGATGCCTATGAAGCAGCAGAGCAGTTCATTCCGATCGATATGATACAGATTGATGTTCGTTTGGCGTGGGAGCATTTGGGCGAGATTGTTGGAGATACAGCACATGATGCATTAATTGATCAGATTTTCTCCCAGTTCTGTCTAGGAAAGTAAAAATAATATACTGCCGATTGAGTTAAATCGTAGTGTATGATGGAGAGGTACAATTTCTGCCTGTTGTCAAAGGATAGAATGATATTGTAGCCATTACGTGTTGGTTTCATATAGATAGGGATGCAAGTTCCGATGAACGGTTAGAAGTAGTTTCATTATTGTAGAACATGATCCGTCTGCGTGAGTTACACCAAATGCAGCGGAATAAGGAGGTAAACGGGAATGGCTTTTGATGGCGGCAGTTATGATGTAATCGTCGTTGGTGCAGGGCATGCTGGTGTGGAATCCGCGCTGGCCGCAGCTCGTATGGGGTCCAAAACACTAATGATTACGATCAATCTGGATATGGTGGCTTTTATGCCTTGTAACCCATCTATTGGGGGACCGGCTAAAGGACATGTTGTCCGTGAGATTGATGCACTTGGTGGAGAAATGGGACGGAATATCGATAAAACCTTTATTCAGATGCGGATGCTTAACACGGGTAAAGGGCCTGCTGTTCACGCGCTTCGTGCTCAGGCAGATAAATTCTCCTACCAGCATAAAATGAAGGAAACGATGGAGAATGAACGTAATCTGACGATGCGTCAGGGTATGGTTGATTCACTGATCGTTGAAGACGGAAAATGTGTAGGCGTTGTGACTCAGACAGGAACAGAGTATCGGGCTAAAGCGGTCGTTCTGACAACAGGCACATACTTGCGCGGTAAAGTAATTATGGGCGAGTTGATGTATGAGAGTGGACCGAACAATCAACAACCATCTCTTAAATTGTCAGAGAATCTGCGTGAACTGGGCTTTGATCTGGTTCGTTTCAAAACGGGTACACCACCACGTGTGCATAAGGATACGATTGATTTTAGCAAAACCGAAATTCAGCCTGGCGATGACAAGCCGAAGTTCTTTTCCTATGAAACAGAATCTTCCGATAATGAGCAGTTGCCTTGCTGGTTGACGTATACATCTGTGGATACACATCAGATTATTAATGATAATCTGCATCGTGCTCCGATGTTCTCGGGGCTTATTGAAGGAACCGGACCACGTTATTGCCCTTCCATTGAAGATAAAATTGTTCGTTTCAGCGACAAGCCGAAACATCAGATATTCCTTGAGCCAGAAGGCAAGAACACATCCGAGTATTACGTACAGGGGTTGTCTACGAGTATGCCAGAAGACGTTCAACTGGCTATGCTGCGTTCCATTCCAGGTATGGAAAAAGTGGAAATGATGCGTAATGGTTATGCGATTGAATACGATGCGATGGTGCCTACACAATTGTGGCCATCACTGGAAACTAAACGTCTACCAGGTCTGTTTACGGCGGGTCAGATTAATGGTACCTCCGGCTATGAAGAAGCAGCAGGACAAGGTGTTATGGCTGGAATCAACGCTGCACTCAAAGTACAGGGGAAAGAGCCGGTAATACTGGATCGTTCCCAAGGTTATATTGGCGTGCTAATTGATGATCTGGTGACAAAGGGTACAAATGAACCGTATCGTCTGTTGACTTCACGCGCTGAGTATCGTCTGTTGCTTCGCCATGATAATGCAGATATGCGTTTGACGGAAATCGGACATGACATTGGCCTGATCCCTGAAGAGCGTTATGCGAAATTCCTGGATAAAAAGGCGAAAGTCGAGCAGGAAGTCGCACGTCTGAAAGTGGCTAAAGCTCGCCCGATTGAAGTGAATGCCAAGCTGGAAGAGTACGGATCTACACCTATTCAGGATGGCAGTACGTTGCTTACCTTGCTGCGTCGCCCGGAGCTGGGGTATGAACTGATTGAACAGCTCTCACCATCTGAGGTAGAACTGACAGCAGATATGAAAGAACAAGTGGAAATACAAATTAAATATGCGGGTTATATTGAGAAACAATTGATCCACGTGGAACGTTTGCAAAAGATGGAGAAAAAGAAAATTCCGGACACCATCGTATATGATGAGATTCATGGTCTTGCTATGGAAGCCAAACAGAAGCTCGCTACGATTCGTCCAATCTCGATTGGTCAGGCTTCTCGTATTGCTGGAGTTACTCCTGCCGACATCTCCATTCTGCTGGTCTACCTGGAGCATTATAACCGTGTAACCGCAGCAAGGGGACAATAATGGACGATATTCAACAGCAACTGCAGCGGCGCTTAAAGAAACATGGATTAGAGCTGGGCGAACTCCAGTTGGAGCAATTCGAATTGTATTATCAGGAACTGGTATCCTGGAATGAAAAGATGAATCTGACTGGAATTACGGATCGGGAGCAAGTGTATACAAAACATTTCTATGATTCGGTATCGCTGGCCTTTTATACAGACATGACCAAAGTGAATAAGCTTGCTGACATTGGATCAGGAGCGGGTTTTCCGGGATTGCCACTGAAGATCTGTTTCCCGCATATTAAGCTTACGATCATTGATTCATTAAATAAACGTATTGGCTTTCTACAGCATGTGGTAGATATCCTTGGTCTGACTGATGTGGAATTGGTCCATGGACGTGCTGAAGAGATTGGACGCAAAGAAGGGTATCGTGACAGCTACGATCTCGTTACGGCGCGTGCAGTAGCCAAGCTGGCTGTGCTGAATGAATTCTGCCTTCCGTTTGTTCGTAAAAGTGGAATATTCGCTGCAATGAAGGGCGGAGACCCGCGTGAAGAAATGAAGGAAGCGGAGTTCAGCTTCAATCAGCTGAAAGGACGGGTTAAGGCCGTTCATCCTTTCCAGCTGCCGGTTGAAGAATCAGAGCGTCACATCATTCTGATTCAGAAATTTGATAAGACACCATATAAGTATCCGCGTAAACCAGGTACTCCAATGAAGACTCCGCTGATATAGTTGCGTGATGGTTTTGAAGTAAGTCAAAACAAATTAGAATTTTAGACATGGATGAAGAGGATGTTTCACGTGAAACATTCTCTTTTTTTTGTTTTCTAAAATGGAGGACTGGATCAACATTACAGATACTTCATATTACATATCTTTTAAAGAACCTTTATTGATGAATTTTACGCACAGTAACTCATGAACAATTTCATTAATTGAATGTGTGCAAGTCGTCATATTTCCAATATTCACAAAGAAAAAGCAGGATAATTAGTAGAGTTTAAAGAATAGGTAAGCATAGGATTATGATAGAAAAGATGATAGAATAGAAGTATCCGATCCTGGGTCACAGCGATCATAGATTATATGTATAGATAGATGGATATGCGTTCGATGTTGCATGACAGAAAGCGTTATGAAAGGCAAAACTTATTCCAAGAACGATGCATGTGAAAGGTCGCTTATTGAATAAGAAGCACCTGCAAAGACTGTGGGAGCTATTACGAAACTAGGTGGTAATCTGCGGAATGAAAGAACAATTTTCGAAGTTGTTTGGTTTGGCGGAGCGCAATAACGGAGATGAGATCAAACAGATTCCGGTTAATGAAATTGTGAGCAGCCCATATCAACCCCGTACTATTTTTGATGATGATAAAATTGATGAGTTGTTGCAGACGATCAAAACACATGGTGTAATTCAGCCTATTGTCGTTCGCGTGCGAAATGGATCATATGAGATTATTGCCGGGGAACGTCGCTGGCGTGCAGTTCGAAAATTGGGTTTGGATACGATTCCGGCTATTGTGCGTGAATTCAACGACTCTCAGGCCGCATCCATTGCACTGATTGAGAACTTGCAGCGTGAAGGATTGACTTCCATTGAGGAAGCTGTCGCTTATCAGAAGCTGATCGACTTGCATCAATTGACACAGGAAAGTCTGGCACAACGACTCGGTAAAAGCCAGTCAACCATCGCGAACAAAATTCGGTTGTTACAGCTTCCGGACGGCATTAAGGCCGCATTGATGGAACGCAAAATTTCTGAACGGCATGCAAGGGCATTACTTTCTCTGGATACGGAAGAACTGCAGATGAAGTTGCTCGGTGAGATTATCGAAAAAGAATTGAATGTGAAACAGACAGAGGCACGTGTTGCCTTCTACAAGGAATCTTCCAAGATTAAAAAATCTAGACGTGTTTCCTTTACCAAGGATGTAAGGCTTGCACTTAATACAATTCGCCAATCCATTGATATGGTAACTGGCTCTGGTCTGGACATCAAAACAAAAGAAGCAGACCATGAGGATCATTATGAGATCGTTATCCATATTCCAAAACGCAAATAATTGAAGCTTATGGCGGCAATGGGCCGCTTTTTATGTCTATAAAGCAAGTTAGGTCTGACATGTTTAAAGAATGGTCGGTATATTGATGGAACGGTAGTTGTTGTTTGTGTGGACGATAGCCGCCTGCTTTTTGTTAACAATATCTCACAACCTACAGAAAAGACTCCTATTTTATTTGAGGTGAAGTAATTGTCTAAGATTATGGCCGTAGCAAATCAAAAGGGCGGTGTGGGGAAAACGACGACATCTGTTAACTTGGGTGCAGGACTGGCTTCACTCGGGAAAAGAGTATTGCTTGTCGATATTGACCCTCAGGGGAATACAACCAGCGGAGTCGGAATCAATAAAGCAGATGTGGCTAATTGTATATATGATGTCATTATTAATGAGGTTCCTCCTCAAGAAGCAATTTTGGAGACTCAGATTGAAGGCCTTCATATCATACCTGCAACGATTCAGCTTGCCGGAGCCGAGATCGAATTGGTGTCCACGATATCACGGGAAGTTCGCCTGAAAAAATCACTCGCCATGGTGAAAAAAAACTATGATTACATACTGATCGATTGTCCACCATCTCTTGGTATGTTAACGATCAATTCGTTGACTGCTTCCGATTCGGTGATCATTCCGATTCAGTGTGAGTATTATGCACTTGAAGGATTAAGTCAGTTGCTCAATACAGTTCGTCTGGTACAGAAACATCTGAATACATCCCTGCAGATTGAAGGGGTATTGCTGACGATGTTTGATGCGCGGACCAATCTGGGGATTCAGGTTATTGAAGAAGTGAAAAAGTATTTTCAACAAAAAGTATATCAAACGATTATTCCGCGTAACGTACGGCTTAGTGAAGCACCATCTCATGGTCAATCCATTATTACGTATGACCCTCGTTCAAGAGGGGCGGAAGTGTATTTAGAGCTCGCAAAGGAAGTGATTTCTTATGAGTAAGCGGCTTGGAAAAGGTCTTGATGCCCTCATTCCTTCGCTTTCAATTAATGACGATGATAAAGTCGTAGAAATCCCGATTAGTCAACTGCGGGCTAACCCCTATCAACCACGTAAAGTATTTGATGAGGGCGCAATACATGAACTTGCTGAGTCCATTCGTCAGCATGGTGTCATACAACCCATTATTGTTCGTCCTGTATTACGAGGATATGAGATTATTGCCGGAGAACGACGGTTCAGAGCTTCGCAATATTGTGGTAATGCCACGGTACCGGCTGTAGTCCGCAACTTCAGTGATCAGCAGGTAATGGAGATTGCGTTGATCGAGAACCTGCAACGGGAGAATCTGAACGCTATGGAAGTTGCAGTTGCTTATCAGGGGTTAATGGATCAATTCGCGTTGACTCAGGAAGAGTTGTCTGTAAAAGTAGGTAAATCACGTTCTCACATTGCTAACTTCTTGCGTCTGTTATCTTTGCCCGAAGAAGTAAAAGACCATGTTTCACGTGGAACATTATCTATGGGACATGCACGTGCGATCGTAGGTGTTAAAGACGAGGTTATAGTGAAGCAACTTGCGAAACAGACCATTGATCAGCAATGGAGTGTACGTGAGTTGGAGGAAGCTGTTCAACAACTGGATCGCTCCAAAACAGGTGAGGCTAAAGCCAAATCGAAGTTAAAAAAGAAAGATCCATTCATTGATACATTGGAAGAATCTCTTCGTGAACGTTTCAAAACTACAGTGAAAATCAAGCACAATAAAGATAAAGGTAAAATTGAGCTCAACTACTACAGTCAACAGGATCTGGAACGGCTATTGGAATTGTTACAATAACAGTCGGCTCTATGATTCATTAACAACATGCGGGGCTTACTCATGTCATGACATATCGCCTCTGTACCATGGAGAAACGATATGTCATTCTTTGTTTATAGGGTTATATGTGCAATATGTGCAGGCGAATTATTAATTTATAGGACAGAGGTGGTTGTGAGGTGGAGGGAGTTATCTATCTAGATCATGCAGCAACATCTTGGCCCAAACCACCTGCTGTCGGTGATGCGATGTTGAGTGCATTGGAGATTGCCGGAGCTAATCCTGGCAGAGGAAGTCACCGTATGGCTGTTCAGGCAAGTCGTGTATTGTTCGAGGCGAGAAAATCCATATCCAATATTTTTGGAATCAAAAATGCGAATGATATTGCATTCGGATCAAATACGACAGAAGCGCTAAATCTAGCTATTCAAGGCTCGCTCAGAGAGGGCGACCATGTGATTGCCACCATGGCTGAACATAACTCAGTCAGGCGACCACTGGAGTACATGCGAAGACTCCGAAATGTAGAGATTGATTATGTAACTGTTGATGCTGCGGGAGCCATTGATCTGATGCAAATGGAACGTATGTTTCGTTCCAATACCAGATTGGTGGTATGTACACATAGTTCGAATCTGCTTGGCAGTATTCTTCCTATTGGAGAAATTTCGCTCCTATGTCGTAAACATCAGGCGATCTTATTGGTAGATGCAGCTCAGAGTGCTGGGGTTATACCTGTGAATGTACAACAATTGGGCATTGATATGTTGGCTTTTCCAGGGCATAAGGGACTGCTTGGTCCTCAGGGTACAGGGGGCTTGTACATTGCTCCAGAGCTCGATATAGAGCCTTTACTTCATGGAGGAACAGGAAGTCAGTCAGAAGCTTTGGAGCAGCCAAAGGTGCGTCCTGATCGGTATGAAGCGGGGACGCCGAATACAGTCGGGATCGCAGGACTGAATGCGGGTGTGAAACATGTACTTGAGATGACACCAGCGGTCATCTACCAACATGAGTGGGAACTGACCCAACATATGATGGATGGGCTGTCATCCGTTAAGGGCATTCGAATGCTTGGTCCAGAGATTGGAAAGCCACGCACCGGATTAGTATCTTTTACTGTGAATGGGTATGATTCAGCACAACTCGCCTTCCGTTTAGATCGGAATTATGGGATTGCGGTTCGCTCCGGTTTTCATTGCACACCGCTTGCACACGAATCTGCTGGTACAACCGCTACCGGAGCAGTAAGGGCCAGTGTGGGATACAATTCAACTAGAGAACATGTGGAAGCAATCGTTAAGGCAGTGTTGGAATTGACTGGGGCAGACTAGATTAGAGTTGAAATGATGAACTCATTTGATACAGGGTTGCTTGATTAAGCTTATGGATATCGGGTTGATTTATAATGAATGATAATATTACAGGACAGACGTTAATCTGATCAAAAATATAGAGGGGTAGTTGCAATTACATGGCTGAATTAAACGAGCTGATTCTGGAACAGCTGTTATGGATTATTGGCGGAATGGCATTACTTACGGTGATCTTGCTGATTGTGAGTATTGTTCAAGGGGCAAAGTTACGAAAGTTTAAACGTAAATATGAAGCCATGATGGCTGGCAGTGGAGTAGAGGACCTGGAATCATTGCTGATTAATCTGAAACTTCAGATGGATAGCATTGAGGATGAACACAAACTGCAAACGAATCAGCTGCAAGTTGTCATGCAAAAGCTGACCCGCATTCAAGGTAAAGTTGGCGTGAAAAGGTACAATGCATATGGAGAGCGTGGCAGTGATCTGAGCTTCTCAATGGCCATGATTAACGATAGCCAGGATGGCATGATCCTTACGGGGATATATAACCGCGACGGTTCTTATGTATATGCCAAACCTCTTAAAGGGGGAGAGTCCACGTATACTCTGTCCCCAGAGGAAAAGGAAGCTATTACTCTGGCACAGCAAGCAGAGTAGAACGTGTATGCCATTCCCGGATGGCCGAGTATAGACTGCTGGAAATAATCTCGGACATGCGCATAACGAGACTGAGCCGTGTGTTCTGTAGAACAAAGTATTCCATAAAGCCGCCGACGTTAACGATACCTGTCAGATGGATATCGCCGACCGGCGGTAATTCTTTATTTACCCCCGCACCCGGCTTGAGTGGACCATTCACAACTTGAATGCATCCCACACTGGATGATTGACCGAGACAGGCGTCAATGCCAATCACATAAGGGTTATGGTGTGTTTTCTGTATGTTGTGGAGTGTATCTTGCAGGTTCATCGCATGGACTGGTTCATCCAAGGTACCATATAGATGGAATAAAGGGCTGTCCCACTTGGAAAGGGCTGATCCGACCAGAGGACCAAGGCAGTCGCCTGTTGAGCGATCTGTGCCGATGCAGACAATCACTACATTTTGTAGAGAATGGGCTTTATAGAGGTGAAACATTAAACGATGGGTAATGGCCGAATGAATACCTGGATCGGTATGGGGGATTTTCAAACTGGTCATGTCTTGTGATGAAAAGGAACGCGAAGTAGGATTCATAGGATCTATCCTTTCCCTTGGAATAGTAGTAACAGTATATGGAAAGGTAGAGCGTTTTATACTTCGAGAGGACAAGCTTTTTCTCTAGGGTTGGACGTATGGTGAAAGGAGCCGAACATGGACGAATGGATTAACGATTGGATGCTGATTGCATTTGATTCAACCCAGCAGGCACTGCGTGCTGAAATGCTGCTGGAGTTTGCTGAGATAGAGATTGATTTGTTCCCTACACCAAAAGAAATTACAGCAGGGTGTGCGTTATGTATTCAGTTTCCAAAAGAGGATCTGGAGCGAGTGCAGAAGATCATTCGTAACGAGTTCGTAGAGATCCGAGGCCTCTATTTCAAAACAGAAGACAGCTATGATAACATACCGATGTAGAGGAGGGATGATGAATGTTGTCATTTCAGTTTGCTCAAGGGACTACAGCTAGCGGTCCGGTAGCCGCCGTGGATGAAGCCCTTCGTTGGACGGATAAAGTCTGGAACAAAATTGCAGATCCCGATATGTGGCTTAACATTATGTTCAGCTCAATCCGGATCATCATTATTTTTATCATCACCCGTATTGTCATTAAGGTAGTCTATCGAATTATAGATCGTTCCATGGAACGCAAGCAGGAAGGCAAGATTCGCGTGAATCCGCGCAGGTTCGTAACCGTAGGGGAACTGTTGAAAAATGCGACCTCCATAACATGTAATTTTATTATGATTCTGCTACTGTTATCTGAGATCAATATCCAAGTTGGACCGCTACTCGCGAGTGCTGGTGTGCTCGGGCTTGCCATTGGTTTTGGTGCACAGGGTCTGGTCAAGGATGTTATTACCGGTTTCTTCATTATATTGGAGGATCAGTTCGCTGTGGGGGATGTTATTCAGACGGGAACCTACAAGGGAACGGTTGAAGTGATCGGACTTAGAACAACGAAACTGGTCAGCTGGCAAGGTGAAGTGCACATTATCCCAAACGGGGCGATTGCAAGTGTAACGAACTACTCCATGTCAAATTCGCTGGCTGTAGTGGATATTCCGATGAAGGCGGACTTAAGTCTCGATGAGTCAGTACATCTGGTGAAGAAGTCTTTGGTAGGGATTGAAGAGCGTGACCTAAATATTGTGAAGGTGCCGGATGTGCTCGGTATACAGTCGATGTCTACATCTGAGTATGTGGTGCGAATTGTGGCTGAATGTATGCCTAACTCTCGTGCTTCGGTGGAACGTCAGATTCAGGGCGATGTGAAAAAAACGCTGGAGTATCATGAGATGAGCAATCAAGCCGCATTGGAACAGGCAGTAGCTTTGGAGAAAGATGAGGGGGATGGCACAGGTGGAGCGTAAAAGTTTCCAGCTTGGGGATATCGTGCAGATGAAGAAGCAGCATCCCTGTGGCAGCAATGAGATGGAGATCATTCGTATGGGTATGGATATTCGGATTAAGTGTGTCGGATGTAAACACAGCGTGTTGATTCCAAGAGCGAAATTCGAGAAAAACATGAAGAAGGTACTGCGTTCAGCCGAAGATTCCACTGAATCCTGATCTTGCAATAATTCGGTATGCAGTATGCGTAATAACGTTTACATGCAGGCTCCGCAGGAGTGTTGCGTTCTGTAAATGATCATGCTATAATCAATATTGCTGCGGAAAGGTACCCAAGAGGCCCAAGGGGGCTGACTCGAAATCAGTTAGGCGTGTCACAGCGTGCGTGGGTTCGAATCCCACCCTTTCCGCCACTTCAATTGTAACTTACTCAATACACATTGAGTTTAATAAAAAGATCGATAAGAAGACTTTCCATTAGGAAAGTCTTTTTTGGTATAACGTTTTATTGAATATGTATTGAACATGTATCCATATCAGATGCATCATTAATGGCTCGAACGAAAAACAAAGAGCCCCGAAGGGCTCTTTATCCGGCGGTGCATTTGTTTGTTAGGAAACAATCGGTCGTAACAATCAGACATTTGGTGTACTGCACGTAGCAATACGCGTGCTTCAGACGAAGGGCCTTACTACACATAACCACTTGCTTCTTAAATTACGTGATGAATCTCCAACAGCGAATGATCGGCTTCGTTGTCCAACGGAACCACACCTCTCTCGTGCACCGCCTGATTGTATTATGTGCTTTATTCCGTTTTATATACATGGATCGTAAAAAAGTATTGCGATTAATGGACGCGGGCTTTGGTCAGCTTCTTCCACTTGCGATTATGATTGCTTGTTTCGGGAAAAGCTTCACCTTTTTGCAACGTTACCCGCTTTGGGTTCTGAATTTCCGTGACAAAGCTTTTTTCCCCAACTTCCGTGTACTCTCCATCGTTTGGGGCTTTGTCTCCTGGTTCAAACTCGGTTTTTTCACCCATGATAAAACCTCCTCTGCAGATTATGTTACTTTGTTGCTTCTGTAGTGTGCTCCATAGCCGGGCTGATCATGTGCCAATATGTACAGGGAACGTTTGCTTGCACTTTGACTCGGTATTTGTTATATTAATATAGTTCGAGTTTGTGCTCGTTCCTTGCTCTCAACCTAGATTGAGGGCCAGAGTCCATAAGGAGGTGAAAATTATGCGCAAATATGAAGTGATGTACATTATTCGTCCTGACATTGAGCAAGAAGTTGTTCAAGCTACAGTCGATAAATTCCAAGGCATCATCTCCAACGGCGGTGGTGAAGTTACAGCTCACGACGTTATGGGTAAACGCCGTCTTGCGTATGAGATCAAGAAATTCCGTGATGGTTTTTATGTTCTGGTACATTTCACTGCTGAACCAGCAGTTGTAACTGAACTTGAGCGTCTCATGAAGATTTCTGACGAAGTAATTCGTTATCTCATTACCAACGACGTTAAGTCTGCTTAAGACTACTCGTGATTAACGCACCAATACGCTCTGAAGGAGGGGATTACATTGTTGAACCGTGTCATTCTGATCGGACGGTTAACCCGGGATCCTGAGTTGCGTTACACTCCAGCAGGAGTGGCAGTTACGCAATTTACTTTGGCAGTGGACAGACCGTTTACAAGCCAAGGGGGAGAAAAGGAAGCCGATTTCATTCCGGTCGTAACCTGGAGACAGCTTGCCGAGACCTGTGCGAACTACTTGCGCAAAGGACGCCTGGCTGCAGTCGAAGGACGCATTCAAGTACGGAACTACGAGAATAACGAAGGAAAACGTGTATACGTGACCGAAGTCATTGCCGATAATGTCCGTTTCTTGGAGTCAGCTAACCGTGATAATAGCGGTGGCGGCGGTGGGCAACCAATGCGTGAAGAGCCTTCTTATGGAGGCGGCGGACGCGCGAACAATAACAATAATTCGCGTAGCAACAATCAGGATCCTTTTTCCGATGACGGAAAACCGATTGATATATCGGATGATGATTTGCCATTTTAACATGAGCTGATACTCTTAGGAGATATGGGTTACATGATAGGAAAGGACTGAAAAGCATGGGCTTCAAGCAAAGAGAAGGCGGAGACAACGATAAAAGACCGGCACGTCGTGGCGGCCGTAATAAACGTCGTAAAGTGTGCTTCTTCACAGCTAACAAAATTACTCACATCGATTATAAAGATACGGACTTGCTTCGTAAATTTATCAGCGAACGTGGAAAAATTTTGCCACGCCGTGTAACAGGTACTAGCGCTAAATATCAACGCATGCTGACGATTGCAATCAAACGCTCCCGTCAAATCGCATTATTGCCATACACAACTGAGTAGTTTTTCTCAGCTTGCATACGAAGCAGTCGGCTTATAGCCGGCTGCTTTTTTGTATATATCAATAGAATTATTAGAAATAACAGATCCACTCTAACAAATGGAAGAATTCAATACTGTGGTGATAGAAGCATTCAAGGCTCAAATGAATTATAATAGAGTCTAATCTACTGAAAAGGTTCAGGCAGCAGGAATAGCTGTTTATTTCAGAATAAACACCAGGAGTGGATATGAATACATCAAAACGTAAAGGCAAACAGAGAAAAAAAAGTCTGAAAACCTGGATTATAGCTACTCTTTTACTTTCCATTATATATGTATGGTTACAGCAAAAAGATGATATAGATAATATGTGGCCTGGGACAACAATCCAAGAAGCTCTGCCAATCACCGGCCTACATCCTGTGGTAGCAGAGAATGAGAAATTATTGGTACGTAAGGCAGAGAGACGTGGAATAGAGATTGTTATCACCCACGGTTACCGAAGTTCCGAGGAGCAAGATGCACTATTCAACCAAGGACGCTCAAGCGCAGGCAATATCGTTACTAATGCACGTGGTGGTGAGTCATATCATAACTACGGATTGGCAATTGATTTTGCACTGAGGACGCCTGAGGGTGATGTGGTGTGGGATATGGAACGTGATGATAACGGCAATGGCGAGGCAGACTGGATGGAAATTGTGGATCTTGCCAAAGAGTTAGGTTTCACTTGGGGTGGAGACTGGGCAAACTTTCCGGACTATCCTCACTTGCAGATGGATTTTGGACTGAGTATTAATGAGTTAAAACGTGGTAAAAGACCCCCTGACTCTCAGTAAAAGGTGTTATATATACACTTAAATGAATAATTATTAGATAAGCTCTGCATTTTGCAGGGCTTTTTTCTTTCTTTTGTAAAATAAATGATAAAAGATGACAATTTGGTCTTTACATTAGCAAATAAATAAAACTATACTAGATTAACTAGATTTTTTACTTTGATCGCACATATTATTTCAATTGTAAGCATAACGGCTCCGGGTTCAATAAAATTCAGCTATAGATCGAGATATAATCATCACTCATATATGTAACATTTACCTCACGCAAAATTAAGAATGTCTACTTAAATCAAAGCATACACATACACTAAATGTAACTATTATGTTATGTATATGTTATATCGTCTAATTGCCTATGTTCACCTCACAGCCAAAAACAAGATAATACCTCTCAAAATTCCTGCTATATGCCTTTATAGTATTACTAATATCCAAATCTGTAGTATAAAAAACATTTATACCAAAAATCTCAAAATAAGCATTGACGTTAGCTAAAATTACACGTATGATTACATTAATTATTTTGATATATAATTCCGCTAGGAATTATCAACATTAATTGACCAATGGTCTAAATATAAGTCTCTTAAACTTGTTTCTCCTAACAATTTGGTATTTTGTGTAAGCTATTGTTCGTTATCTTCAAGAACTTGGAAATATACAGTGGATGCATTTCTCTACACACGAATACAATCTACGGAAATTATGGGGTTAGGGTGATTGATTTGAATACAGAGCTATTGGAAGTCAGAAATCTAACAACATCATTCAGAATTGAAGATGACTATTATGCAGCAGTGGATCACGTTAACCTTACGGTGAAGAAAAATGAAGTGTTGGCAATTGTAGGTGAATCCGGGTCAGGTAAAAGTGCTTTTGCATTCTCTCTTATGGGTTTGCATAACAAAGCAAAGATCGAAGGCCAGATCCTCTATAAAGGACAAGATATTGCCAACATCTCCCCAAGCAAGTTAAACAAGCTACGCGGCAAAGAAATGGGCATGATTTTTCAGGACCCATTGTCCGCACTAAATCCTCTAATGATTATTGGTGAACAGATTGAAGAGATTCTCACACTTCATCAGTCCAAGCTCTCTTCTAGAGAGAAGAGAGAAAAGGTCATTCACTTATTGAATCAGGTAGGGATTCCACGTCCCGAACAAATATACAAGCAGTATCCCCACGAACTATCTGGTGGTATGAGACAGAGAATTGTTATTGCCATTGCGATTGCCAACAAACCGGAACTACTCATAGCCGATGAACCAACGACGGCGCTTGACGTTACGATTCAACTACAGATTCTGGAGCTGATCCGTGATCTGAAGAATGAAATTAACGCAGGCATTATTCTGATTACACATGATCTGGGTGTCGTAGCTGAGATGGCTGATCGCGTTGCAGTTATGTATGCAGGCGAAATTGTTGAAATCGCAGATATCTTCACATTGATGAACGATGCGAAGCATCCATATACCCGCTCATTGTTGAACTCTATTCCCACCCTGTCTGAAGAAAGATCCAAATTACATGTCATCCAAGGCATCGTACCATCACTCAAAAATCTTCCTCGCAAAGGGTGCAGATTCAAAGCCCGAATTCCATGGATTAGTGAATCGGCTCATGAAGAGAACCCACAGATGCATGAAATTGCACCAGGTCACTTTGTACGGTGTACCTGTTACCAGCACTTTCATTTCCCTGACCAAAGCTGAGGAGGAATAACATAATGGCATTACTCGAAGTAGAAGGGCTCAAGATACACTTTCCGATTCGCGGTGGATTGCTTAAACGGGAAATTGGCAGTGTAAAGGCTGTTGATGATGTTAGCTTCTCCATTGAAGAAGGACAGACCTATGGTCTGGTTGGCGAATCAGGTTCAGGTAAGACAACAACAGGCAGAGCCATTATTGGGCTAAACCATGTCACTGACGGAAAGATCCTGTTTAACGGCAAAAATCTGGCTACAGAGCGACGTAAGAACAGGCAACTCCAGCGGGATGTACAAATGATTTTTCAAGACCCTTATTCATCACTGAATCCAAAGAAGCGGGTTATCGATATTATCGCTGAGCCGTTTCGTAACTATGAGCGTCTGACAGCTACCGAGGAGAAAAGACAAGTAAGAGAATTACTTGAAAAGGTTGGCTTGAGTCCGGAATCAATCTACAAATATCCGCATGAATTCTCCGGCGGACAGCGTCAACGGATTGGCATTGCACGGGCTATTGCACTGAAGCCGAAGCTAATTATCGCGGATGAACCTGTATCTGCACTCGATGTATCGGTACAGGCCCAGGTACTCAACTTCATGCAGGAAATTCAAAAAGAATTAAATCTGACCTATCTGTTCATCAGTCACGATCTGGGCATCATCCGTCATATGTGTGATCAGATTGGAATTATGTATAAAGGTCGATATGTGGAACAGGGCACAACAAATGATATTTTTGAGAATCCGCAACACATCTACACCAAACGTCTTATTGCAGCCATTCCGGATATGGACCCAACCAAACGAGAGGAAATGGTAGCCTTCCGTCAACAGGTCAAATCCGAGTATGAACATTCATACCGAAATTTCTTTGATGAGGAAGGGCTTGCATACTCGCTCAAATCCATTTCCGATACTCACCGAGTAGCTCTACCTCAGAAAGGTTGAAGGCCATATGTGGAAAACGATAGTACGCAGAATTATCATAATGATCCCTCAGATCTTTTTACTTAGTCTTTTGGTCTTTCTGATGGCCAAGGCCATGCCTGGCGATGCACTAACGGGATTACTTGATCCAAGCGTTGATCCCAAAGCATTGGAAGCCCAGCGAGAGAGACTGGGATTGAATAATCCCTGGTATGTGCAATATTGGGACTGGATCAAAAACGCCGTCCAAGGTGATTTTGGACAATCCTTCCGTTTCAAAATGCCGGTTACCGACTTGATCGGTCAGCGTGTAGCAAACACATTCTGGCTCGCACTGGCGACACTTGTACTGACATACCTGATCGCTATTCCACTGGGTATCATCAGCGGTCGTTACAACGATACCTGGTCTGATCGGTTGATCACGGGATACACCTATCTGGGCTTTGCCGCACCATTGTTCATCTTCGCACTGGTGATGGTATGGATCTTCGGATTCCACTTCGGCTGGTTCCCGACAGGAGGTAGCGTTGCGCCGGGACTTACACCAGGCACATTCAGCTACGTAATGAGTAAGTTCTATCATCTATTATTGCCGGCACTATCCATGGCACTGATTACAACGGTATCTACGGTTCAATATTTACGTAGTGAAATCATTGATATCAAGCATAAGGAATTCGTTATTACTGCCAGAGCCAAAGGCGCCTCGGAATCCCGGATCTACAACAGGCATATCTTGAGGAACTCACTATTACCTATCGCCGC
Source organism: Paenibacillus sp. FSL H8-0283 (assembly GCF_045040675.1). NCBI lineage: Bacteria > Bacillati > Bacillota > Bacilli > Caryophanales > Paenibacillaceae > Paenibacillus > Paenibacillus sp. FSL H8-0283. Next base: position 7,063,418 of record NZ_CP150295.1, on the reverse strand, counting down.
GTTCTTCGGATATGAAATTACAGGGCTTATCGGAGGTACGGTATTTATTGAAAGTATATTCAGTTATCCAGGTATGGGGCAGTTGTTCCTGAGTTCCATCTCATTGCGTGACTTCAGCGTTGTGACTGCACTCGTATTGTTGTATGGCGTAGCTTCCATTCTCGGGGCATTGCTGTCTGACATAATTCTAGGAATTGTAGATCCACGTATACGGATCAAGTAAGAACTTGAAGATTTCGGGGTGAAAACAAGATGAGCAAGGCCAACGAGGTAGTTGTAACTTCACAAAAGGTTGATAAAAGCCCCTCCAGCTTGAGTATTTTATGGAGGGAGCTTGTCAGAGATAAGGTGGCACTAATCTCGCTCATTTTCTTGGGCTTGGTCATGTTGCTGGTATATGGCACGTCTCTCATTCTGAATCAGGATGATATCGTACGCGTGGATCTGTTTGCCTTATATGAACCTCCATCCGCGAAATATTGGCTTGGAACGGACTATGGAGGTCGTGATGTATTTGGCCAACTGGTCATCGGTACACGTAACTCCCTGACCATTGGAATTATCGTAACGTTAATGACTGGCTTCATAGGTATCTTAATTGGCCTTTTATCCGGTTATTTCGGTGGAATGATAGACAACCTGTTTATGCGTGTTGTTGATTTCTTCATGATCCTTCCGATGTTGATGATTGTTATCGCGTTTGTTACGGCAGTACCGAAATACAATATCATCTCGTTCTCTCTAATCATGACGGCATTTCTCTGGATGGGTATCGCCAGGTTGATTCGCTCCAAAGCATTACAGGAACGGGAACTGGATTATGTAAAAGCTTCAAAAACATTGGGCTCATCTCATCTGAAGATTATGCTCTCACAGGTTCTTCCGAATCTGAGTTCCATTATCATCGTAACGATGACATTGAATCTCGCTGCCAACATTGGCCTCGAATCCGGGCTGTCTTTCCTAGGGTTTGGTTTTCCCGAAAGTACGCCTAGTCTTGGAACACTCGTAAGTTATGCACGTAATCCGCAAACCCTGGAGTCCAGATGGTGGATATGGCTACCCGCATCGGTACTGATTCTGGTATTGATGTTGAGTATAAATAATGTCGGTCAAGCCCTAAAGCGTGCGACTGATGCAAGACAAAGAAGAGGTTAAAAAAAGGGAGGAAAGGTTCATGAAAAAGGGATTATTTTCACGGGGACTATTTTTCACGATGATGTTGGTCTTTGTATTGGTGCTCGCAGCGTGCTCTGAGAAAGAAGCAGCTACTCCAGCTCCAGCTTCCAACACAGAAGAGGGAAAAGCGGAGGAAAAACCTGCTAATGAAGAGGGCGTTTACTCCATTGATGACTTCAACAATGTCAAAACGAATGAGGGTACTGCGATCGAGGGTGGATCGATTACATTCGGACTTGTATCGGATACTGCTTTTGAAGGTACACTGAACTTTAACTTCTATTCCGGTAACCCGGATGTTCAGGTACTGCAATGGTTCGATGAGCCATTACTTACATGGGACAAAGACTATGTGTACACCAATGATGGTGCAGCAACATATGAGACATCTGAAGATGGCAAAACGTTCACACTGACCATTCGTGACAACGTAAACTGGCATGATGGCAAGCCGGTAACGGCTGAAGATCTGCAATTTGCTTATGAAGTTATTGGTAACAAAGCGTATGATGGTCCACGTTATGACTCCAACTTTACTAGCATAGTAGGTATGGAAGAATTCCATGCTGGAAAAGCAAAAACAATCTCTGGTATTAAAGTGCTGAGCGACAAACAAATCAGCATTACGTATAAAGAATCCACTCCGTCCCTGCTGACAGGTGGCGTATGGACGTATCCACTGGCTAAACATATCTTCGGCGATATGGATGTAGCAAAAATGTCTTCTTCGAAAGAAGTACGTGAAAAACCAATTGGTTTTGGTCCATTTAAAGTGGATGTCATCACTCCGGGTGAGTCTGTAACTTATGTTAAGAATGAAGACTACTGGCGTGGGGCTCCGAAACTGGACAAAGTGACTCTAAAAGTTATCAACCCGACAACGGTTGTTCAAGAACTGAAATCTGGCGGGGTAGACCTGGTGGATGCATTCCCGACAGATCAATACAAAGATAATGCTAACCTGTCCAACGTAGAATTCCTGGGCGCAATCGATCGTGCTTATACGTACATCGGTTTCAAACTGGGTACGTGGGATGAAGAGAACGGAAAAGTTGTAAGCAATGCCGAAGCAAAAATGGGCGACAAAAACTTGCGTAAAGCAATGTGGATGGCTGTAGATAACGATCAAGTAGGTAAACGTTTCTATAATGGTCTGCGTTGGAATGCAACAACCCTGATTCCACCGTCTCACCCAGAATTCCATGATTCCAACAATCCGGGTGTAGCATATGATCCAGAAGCAGCGAAAGCATTGCTCGACGAAGCTGGTTACAAACTGGATGGTGAATTCCGTACGAATCCGGATGGAACACCACTCGAAATCAACTTTGTATCCATGACTGGTGGCGACACAGCTGAACCATTGGCTCGTTATTATGTTCAATCATGGGCAGCTATTGGTTTGAAAGTAAACCTGGAAATGGTTGAGTTCAACAGCTTCTATGACCGTGTAGGTAACACAGGTAAAGATGATCCGAAAATTGATGTGTATCAAGCAGCATGGGGCGTTGGTATTGACGTAGATCCATCTGGTCTGTATGGCCGCGATGCACTCTACAACTTCTCCAGATTCTCCAGCGAAGAGAATGACAAATTGCTGGCACAAGGTATCTCTGCTGAAGCATTTGATGTAGACAAGCGTAAAGAGATCTACAATCAATGGCAGCAATACATGGTAGATGAAGTTCCTGTATTCCCTACACTGTATCGTGCAGTTGTAGCACCCGTTAACAAACGTGTAATGAACTATGCGATTGGTGATGGAACAGGCGTTTACCTGAGCGACCTGCAAGTTAATGCAGACAAAGCAGTTGTAGCTCAGTAACACATTCTTAAATTAGCAGCTGTAAGGATTGGGGTCCTTTAAGAAGCCGGTTGCTAGATTATTAATGAAGAATTCTCCTGGGAAATGTTAAAAAGTGTCTTTAAAAACATGAATTCTGTACACACTGGCATGGGTGTATGGGGTTCATGTTTTTTTTGTAACCAAAAAATAAAAAAAATTTAACTTTTTTTCAAAAAAGTGCAGACAAAATGCCTCTTCGCTTCGTCTATATAGGTAAGAGGTGATCAATTTATGAAAAAATGGTGGAAACGTGCAGGTATGCTGCTGGCTCTGCTGCTTATTATATATTTGGGTGTGAAACCGGACATGCTGGTAGGCAAACCCGGAATTAAAGCTGAATCTGCGGTATTAATGGATATGAACTCTGAACAGATCTTAATGGATTATAACGGCTTCGAAGAGATTGCTCCGGCAGGCGTCAGTAAGTTGATGACAGAACTGTTAGTGATGGAGGCCGTGATCAATGGTGATATAGGCTGGAATGATCTTGTTAATGTGAGTCTGTATGCCAGCTCCGTGGGGGGCAGTCAACTGACCCTGAAACAAGGAGAGCAATTCACCGTTCAGGAGTTGTTCGAGATCATAGCTGTCTATTCAGCCAATGATGCAGCGGTTGCTCTGGCTGAACATATCAGTGGTACAGAGCAGAAGTTTGTGCAACAGATGAATCAGAAAGCAACTCAGATTGGGCTGTCTGAGGATACACAATTCACGAATTCAACGGGCCTCAGTGAAAAGCTGCTTGGTCCTAACCGTCCGATGGATATACAAGGGCAGACCTTAATGACGGCTATAGATGCATGCAAGCTTGCGCGATATCTGCTGAATAACCATCCCGAGATTTTAAGAATCTCCAGTCAAATGCAAGTATCAATGCACCAAAAAGGGATGTACATGAGTAACACGAACTGGATGTTGTCCTCTATTGGTGGACCGTATGCTTATGATGGGAATGACGGATTAAAGACCGGGTATGATGAAGATTCCGGATATCATTTTGTGGGGACAGCTGAACGTGATGGCAAAAGACTGATATCAGTTGTATTTGGAACAGATACTCGTGAAGGGCGTTTTGTGGAGACTCGGAAGTTATTCAACTATGGGTTTTCGGGCTCAAAATGAAAGGGTGAACAAGGACATCGTATAGGAGACTCTTCTCGCTGTTATATAGTGGTTAATCATGGTAAAATAACTTACGTATAATTCCATATTATTCTGTAATTCACTTTAAAGGGGGAAATCGTTTGAACGCGATTAGCAAAAAGGTATACGCTCTCACGCTTACCATGGCCATGTCCATTGCATTGATTCAACCAGCTGTACAGGCGGCAGAAGCCGTAAAACCTACAGCGGCAGTCTCGGAGGCTATTGCCTCCAAGGCGACACAAACACTACAGCAACTGGGATACATAGATGAAATCACAGAGTTAACAACTCCGATCACTCGTGCCGAAGCAGCGATCATTCTGCAACGTGTACTTAAAATGGATGCGCCTGCATCACTTACAGGTTTCGCAGATGTTTTGCCGGAAAATGAAGCTGCGCCTGCCATCTACGCTCTGAAGCAAGGCGGGCTCATTCAAGGGAAGGCAAAGGGCTTTGCCCCGGATGTGCCACTTACACGTGCACAAATGGCATCGTTGTTTACGCGTGCATTTGAACTGAAGGACAACGGAATTCAGGTAGTATACAGCGATGCCGATCAGATTCCAGTTGTGCATGCGAATGACGCTGCACGGGTTAAGCAACATTTTATTATCGAAGGTAGTGCATTTAATGCCAAACAATCGGTGACTCATGGCGAATTCGCAGATGCGCTGTATCTTGCGCTCGGACTCGATGTAAAGTCAGAGGGGCTTACACCTCTGGAAGACTTCTTCAAACAGCCTGCTCAGGCAGGGTTCCAGATGTCACCTGACGGTAAACATCTCGCTTACCTGGAGCCATGGAACAACCGTATGAATATCGTAGTTACCGCAAACGGCCAGGATAAGCCTGTACGCATTACGAGCGAAACAGAACGTAATATCGCAGCATTTGCATGGGCGACCAATGACAAGCTGCTCTATGTGCAAGATAAAGCAGGCGATGAGAACTATCATTTATATATTACGGATATTGATGGTAAAAATAGCAAGGATCTGACACCGTATCCTAACACAAGAGCCATCCTGGTAGATCCGCTTGAGAATATCCCGGATGAGATTCTGGTAGGCATGAACAAGCGTGATCCACGCATCTTCGATGTATACCGTATTAACATCAAGACAGGAGAGTCTGTGCTTGCGGCAGAGAATCCAGGCAATATTACGGGCTGGCTGACGGATCACGAAGGCAAAATTCGTGTGGCCGTATCCAGTGATGGTAATGTGTCATCGTTACTGTATCGGGAATCAGAGGATCAGCCGTTCGAGCCGCTACTGACAACGAAGCTGGGAGAGACTTTTGCTCCAGTCATGTTCACGTATGACAATAAAAACATCTATGCCGTATCTAATTTGGAGCGGGACAAAACAGCAATTGTAGAGTACAGTCCAAGCAGCAAGAAGGTAACCAAAACTATTTATGAAAATAAAGATGTGGATGTAAGCAGCTTCATCCCTTCCAAAGAAAAAGGAACTATTCTTGCTGCTGTGTATGAGACAGATAAAGTGAACTATGAATTCTTTGATCAAGAGTTCAAAACGTTAATGCAGGATATCAAAGCGAAAGTGCCGGGTAAGGAAGTTAGTCTCAGCAGCATAAGCGAGGAAGGCCAGGTACTGTTTGTAGCCTATAACGACAAAACGATGGGCACGTATTATTTCTACGATTCCAAAACAGGCAAACTCGATAAATTAGCTGATGCCGCACCTTGGATTGATGAGAGCCAAATGTCGGACATGAAGCCCATTACGTATAAGTCACGTGACGGGCTAACCCTTCATGGTTATCTGACACTGCCTCAAGGATCGGAGGCTTCCGACTTGCCACTGGTGGTTGTTCCACATGGTGGTCCTTGGGCACGCGATTCATGGGGCTTCAATCCTGAAATTCAATTCCTGGCAAGCCGTGGCTATGCCGTTCTACAGGTGAACTTCCGTGGCTCTACGGGGTACGGTAAGGAATTCCTGGATGCAGGTAATAAAGAGTGGGGTAAAGCCATGCAGAACGACCTCACAGACGGCGTGAATTGGCTAGTTGCAGAGGGAACGGTTGATGCGAAGCGCGTAGCGATCTATGGTGGATCTTACGGCGGATATGCGGCTCTGGCAGGATTGGCATTCACACCGGACGTCTATGCTGCAGGCATTAGCTATGTCGGACCTTCCAACATCTTCACCCTTCTTGATTCACTGCCACCTTACTGGGAATCGGAGCGCAGCATGTTCTATGAACGTGTAGGAGATCCCGAGCAGGACAAGGAACTGTTAACAGCCATTTCACCACTCTTCCACATCGATCAGATGAAGGCTCCATTATTCGTGGTTCAGGGCGCTAATGATCCACGTGTCAAACAAGCCGAGTCAGACCAGATCGTTGAAGCATTACGCAAGCGTGGAGTTGATGTACCGTATATGTTAAAGAATAATGAAGGTCATGGCTTCGCAAACGTGGAGAATCAGCTTGATCTGTACCGTGCGATTGAGAAATTTCTGAATCGTCACCTGATGCAGCAATAGTACGTTAGACATTGAAGACTGGCCCGCAGGTTCGACCGAATCTGTGGGCAACTTTATTTTATCGAATCAGAGGTAAATTGATCCATATAACCATATTATTAAATTGACATATGGTTTTCTTTTGTTTTAAAATGACCAGTGAGTCATTATTATTCAACTCGGTTTAATATATATGTACCAAACCAACTGTACGATACTGAATTTACGATCTGATCGGGAGGTAACTTGTGATGCAAAAACAAATGAAATGGCCGCTAGTCCTGTTTGCCATAGGGGTATTTATGGCTGCGCTGGATAACGGGATCATCACCTCTTCACTGACCACCTTAAATGCATCATTTGGTGTGTCGCCAACATGGGGAGCATGGACGATTACGCTTTACACGCTTGGGCTTGCGGTGAGTGTACCTATTGCGGGCAAACTGTCGGACCGTTATGGTCGCAAGAAACTATTTTTGATTGAAGTGGCGTTGTTTGGGATCGGGTCCCTGCTTGTCGCGTTGAGCACATCGTTTACCTTTTTCCTGATTGCTCGTGTCATTCAAGCTTTGGGCGGTGGTGGGATTTTTATCATTGCCAGCTCATACGTATTAAGCAAGTTCCCGGCGGAGCGACAAGGTACAGCCTTGGGTCTGCTTGGAGGGATGAATGGTGTTGCCGCTATCTTGGGACCCAATGTCGGTGCTTTTATACTGGATCTGACTGGCAACTGGCATTGGTTATTCCTGATTAACGTGCCTATCGCCATTCTGCTATTCATAGCAGGTATTCGATTTATTCAGGAAGAGCAGGAACTGAATCGTGCAGCAGTGGACTGGAGCGGCATTGCTGTCCTAACGTTGGGTGTACTCAGTTTAATGTATAGCTTCAGCAATCTGGACGGTGTGAACATGCTTCAAAGCCTGGGATCACCGATGTTCTACGGTTTCTTCTTGGCAGGTGTAATCATTCTGGTGCTCTTTTACTTCATGGAAAAAAGGCTGGAAGGATCTGAACGTGAACCTGTTGTATCGACACAGCTTCTGGGCATTGCGTCCTTTCGCTGGACGCTGTTGATTGCCTTTTTCTCCGGAGCCATTCTGGCCTCGGTGATCTTTATTCCCGGATTTGTTGAGCAATATCTCGGCGTATCCAATACGGCTTCCGGGTACTGGTTTACTCCGCTTGCGCTGGCATCTGGCATCGGGGCAGGTGGAGGTGGATACCTCGTTGACCGCAAAGGGCCAATCTGGACGTTATCGGTTGCGGGGCTGCTATCTGCCATTGGATTCCTGCTATTCCCGCTATGGGTGGAGCATATCTGGCAATTTGTCATCGCGAGTACACTCGTAGGTATCGGTTTCGGCATGATGCTTGGTGCGCCAGTTAACGTACTTGTCACGGAACAGGCGGGGGAGAACAACAAAGGCATCGCGGTAGCGACCAGTTCGTTATTCCGCCAGATGGCGATGGCTATTGCACCTACGATTTTCGCTGGATTCCTGGCACGTTCTTTCATTAATCTGGGGTCCAACATTCAGGCAGGATTCGCTGACCAAGGAATTCAGGTGCCGCCTGAAATGCTGGAGCAATATGCCTCGGGTGGAGCTTCAGGGAGTGATGTATCCAGTCTGACAGAGGGCCTGTCCCAGATTCCTGATGAAGGTATCCGTGATGTGTTGCTCCAGGCAGTGCATCAAACGACAGGGCAGGGTTATAATGGCCTTTTCTGGTCTGCGGTGGTATTCAGTGTGCTTACGCTGGTAGCTGCGCTTATAACGGGACGTCTGCGTCAAAAAGAGAAGAGCCAACATGTGGAAAGTATATCCACAAACTGATTCGATAACGTTAGAAATAAAGAGAACAGTGCACCTTTTGTAGCTAAAAAGGAGTCGCTGTTCTTTTCAATTTAACCGGATTGTAACTTTTCTTGCTCCTGCAATGATTACAATAGAACGAGCGTAAGCGGTGTCTTGATTCCAGAGAGAGAAAACTTCAGTGAACACCGAGTCACAAGACATCTCAGACGTTTAATTGGTATTATATAAGTTGAACGAATCGTTACACTTCATCACTGCGAGTTCAGAATAACCTTCCGATCGCTGTTATCCCCAGATTTTTTTAAAATTACCTTATTCAAAAGGTAAAAATCCGTTGATAAAGGTGAGCGCTACGCTTCTTCAGGTTTTTTCTGACCTCTCCGTTATTAGTGTAAATATTAGATGAAACTTATATAGTAGGCAGTATCATTTCGATAGTGAAGAAGGAATCGATGGATGAAAAGCAGAACTAAGGATAAGAAGAAGAAAAGAAGAAAAGGCCTATATATAACGCTCGTTTCACTTGTTGTTTTGTTAATCGGAGGTTATTTGTTCCGTCAGCAACTGGCTGTAGCGGCATTTGATCTGTTTCTCGCCGGTTCGGTAGAAGATCAGTTATCCCGCTCTTATGTACCGCAAGAAGGCAACAACACGCCTGATCCAACGGTATACCGTAAGGAACCATTTTCCGTATTACTGCTCGGTTCGGACAAACGCGCCTATGAGAAAACGCGTGGACGTTCCGATACCGTCATCTATGCTGTAGTACGTCCGAAGGAATCCCGTGTGCTGTTGGTATCCATTCCACGTGATACGTATGTGCAGATTGTAGGACGGGATGCCAACAAGGACGGCGAAGATGATTATGATAAGCTGGCGCATGCCTATGCTTTTGGTGGGGAGAATATGTCCATCAATACCGTGGAGAAATTCCTTGATGCTGATGTGGGTTATTATGCAACGATCAACTTCGACGGAATCAAAAAAGTGGTTGATGCGCTTGGTGGTGTAAAACTGCCAATCGATGAGGACATTGTAAACAAGAATCCTGATCATGTGCAATTCACGATTGAAGGCGGTAAGCCGATCTATGACGGGCAGGAAGCACTGTATTATGTAAGATACCGTGAGGATAGCGATTTTAATCGCACCAAGCGGCAGCAGATTTTCCTGAACGCGATGGCGAATGAGATGCTGAATTTGAATCAAATCGCCAAAATTCCAGAATTGATTCAGATCATGGGAGACAGCTTCCAGACGGATATGCGAGCTTCTTTCATTATTGATCTGGCTAAACAAGTGCTTACTCAGGAGAAACCGCAGATTTCGAGCTTCACCATCCTGGGTGAGGGAATGAAAAAAGACGGTATCTATTATGGTCAGGCTGACGAGAAAGATGTCCAATATGCCAAAGAGCTGATTAACAACTGGATGGATCAATCGACCCCAGCCGGTGAAGTCATGATCCCTGACCGGCAAAAGATTGAATAACCAATTCCATACCAATGATGTGTTGTAGACCACAATCAGCAGTACGTTTATTCGCGGGCTGCTGTTTTTTTTCTTTGTATTGAGAACTATTATCCTTTTGGAACATCCTGCGTTCTGATCCGTATAATATAAGTTGAGCGAGATAAGTTGAACGAAGAAATTCACAAGGAGGATACACAAGGGTATGAACATCGCATTTTTTTTGCTACCCAAACAAGAGGTTACGTGCGTGACGTCGGATTCTACGCTGCGGCAAACGTTGGAACGGATGGAATATCATCGTTTTACGGCGGTACCCATTTTGAATAAAGAGGGCAAATATATTGGTACGGTTACCGAAGGCGACTTACTGTGGTATATGAAGAATGCTGAGGGAAAGATTTCATTTGAAAACGCTTCAAAGTTCTTGCTCAAGGATGTTCCCCTTCGCTTGGACATTAAACCTGTATCCATTAACGCCAACATGGAGGACCTGATTAATCTGGCTAAAGTTCAGAACTTTGTTCCTGTGGTCGATGATATGGATCGGTTCATTGGTATTGTCAGACGGAGTCAGATTATTGAGTACTGCGAGGGCATTGTAGCCAAAGAATCGATCAAGGCTAAGTAAGGCTGTTACGAATTTAAACATTATTGTGTCATGAGGGATAATCACAGCCGTCCAGTATCATGTTAAACTTAAGAAGTCCTGAATCAGGGGCGCATTCGAAGTTTTTTACAAATATATAGGTCGATAGGATGTACGGAGGACTCCGCATAAGTACCTGACATCAGTTTCGGAGAACTTCTCCGTTTTTTGGGGTAATTTTGCGGGCCCTCTTTTTATGCTATAATCGAGAATAAAGCTTTTTCGGGGGAGAGTGACTTTCGCCAATATGCCTAAAGAACTGGATGTAGCCAAACGCGCTAAAGTGATTGAATGGCTGAAAACCGAAGTGCTTGATCAGGTATCCCGATTATTCAAGGCGTTATGGGAAGGCAGTACAACTCGAATCGGGGACAGTCTTGCCAGTTTGATTATGAGTAGTTACATATTGGGCCGCCGGCTCGGTATTCCTTTCAAGGATCTGGATGCACTGCTAGTTGAGAAGTTGAAAAAGCATAAACAGGAAGGTCACCAGCTTGAAGACTGGTACCAAGATATTTCCGCGCTAGAAGATCATATGCGTAAGAGGTGAATTTGTTGAAATTTAGCTTTAAATCAGCTGTTTGGAGCGCAGTCTATCTGCTCTTGCTACTTTCGCTGTTAACTCCTTTATCGGTACTTGCCATATTTTTTATGATGATTCCGGGAGTTATTTTGTATGCTTCATTATCTTTAAAATCATTTATATGGCATCTCGTGCCCGTAGCCGTTATTTTGGTTGTATTCCACCCCATCTATCTGTTACTATTGCTCATCTTTACCCTGCCTGCGATCGTTATGGGTCACGCGTATAAAACACGCAAATCAGCCCTGTTCGCGCTGATGGCGGGAAGTGGCATGATGTTGGCAGAATACTTGTTGTTGCTCTTGGTCGGCAGCGTCATTTTCCAATTCGACCTGTCCAGTTATATTGAAGATGTGGTCAAATTGACCATTGAACCGTTAACCAATACATCGAATCAGATGATTAACGGTTTTGCATGGACACCTGAGATGACCGAGGATGTTGCCAAACAAACACAACTTATGATTCCGTTTGCTCTCGTTGTCACATCGATGGTAATGGCCTTTATTACACACGCCATAGCTCGTCCAATTCTGAACGTGATGGGTGTGGTGGTATCGAAGCTTCCACCAGCGAGAGAATGGCGTATGCCGCGTGCATTGATCTGGTATTATTTCCTTGCTCTCTTGATCGAAGTGATCTCCAGACAAAGTGATGGAACATACTGGACCATGATTGCCATGAATCTGTCGCCGTTAATTAATCTGGGCTTCATGATTCAAGCGATCGGTTTCTTCTTCTTTCTCTCACATACAAAGAAATGGAATCCGGTTATACCATATTTCCTGGCGGCAGCGGTCTTCTTCATTGGTCCGCTTCGGATTATCGGAATTATCGATCTGGCGTTCCCGCTTCGTGAGGCAATATCGAAATCAAAACGATAGGGTGATGAGTCATGCCTAAATTTCTGAAGAAACGCTGGCACGGCTACTATACCGTATGGGCGTTCATACTGCTGCTGTTGCTCGTTATGTTCGTTACCATTTATAACTGGACGCTTGGTTTGATTAGTCTGATACTGGCTTCGGCGCTGGGAATCGTCATGATTAAGGCGGAGCTCGCGTTCCGCCGTGAGCTTAACGACTACATTAATGGCCTATCTATTCGGATCAAACGGATGGAGGGGGAAGCGGTCAGCATGCTTCCATTCGGAATTGTGCTGTACAGCGAAGATCGTACGGTAGAGTGGCATAACCGCTTTGTCGCGGAGATGTTCCAGGAGAAGACAATGGTGGGTAATCCGCTACTTAATATGTTTCCCAAACTTCCTCAGCCTAAAGAGAAGAAGGATGGGACGAAGGAACATTCATCCAAGGAGTTGCATGACGAATTCCAGTTGGATGATCGGCATTATGGAGTTATTCATAACCCGCAGGAGCGGTATGTATATGTATACGAGATTACGGAGCTAGCCATTCTTCGTGATAAATATGAAAATGAACGCCTTGCATTGGGAATTCTCGTTCTGGATAATCTGGACGAGGCTGCCCAAGGCATGGACGATCAACAGCGTACAGCACTGATTGCCCGTGTGACTAGCGAGATTACGTCATGGGCCAAGCGGTACGAAGTGTACCTGCGCCGTCTGTCTTCTGATCGTTATCTGTTGATGCTGAATCATAAGTCTTTGCAGGAACTGGAGCAGAGCCGATTTGTCATTTTGGATGAAGTTCGGGAGATGACTGCTGACCTCAAAGTGCCAATGACACTCAGTGTTGGACTGGCGTTTGGATCGGATAGCATCAGTGAGATGGGAGAACTGGCACAGTCCAGTCTGGACATGGCACTTGGACGTGGTGGTGATCAGGCTGCCGTGAAGTCCGGACAACGCCTGTCTTTCTATGGCGGTAAGTCTAACGCAGTGGAGAAACGGACACGGGTAAGAGCCCGCGTTATTGCGCACGCGCTACGTGATCTCATGCAGGAGAGCGATCGGGTGCTCATCATGGGGCACAAAATTCCGGATATGGACGCGATCGGCGCATCCATCGGAGTGTGGAAAGCGGCCAGTCTGTACAATGTGGAAGCACGAATTGTCCTGGATGGAATTAATCCATCGATTGAACGCATGATGGAGCAAGTGAACAAGGACGAGAAGTTGTCCAAAGCATTTGTATCACCGGAACAGGCAACCCAGATGATGACCGAGCACACGTTACTGGTGGTGGTGGATACTCATAAGGCCTCCATGACCATGGAGCCAAAACTGGTACAGTCTGCTACCCGTGTCGTAGTTGTGGATCACCATCGCCGGGGTGAAGAGTTCATCAATGACGCAGTGTTGATCTATCTGGAACCTTATGCGTCCTCTGCTGCCGAATTGGTAACAGAACTCTTGCAATACATTCATGATAAGGTACAATTCACTCCGCTAGAAGCTACGGCTCTACTTGCCGGGATTACGGTGGATACGAAGCATTTTGCACTGCACACGGGGTCCAGAACGTTCGAAGCGGCAGGCTTCCTGCGCCGTAGCGGTGCGGACACCATTATGATCCAGCGGTTGATGAAAGAGGATCTGTCAGAATATATTGCTAAGGCAGAAATCATAAAGCATGCTAAAATGGTATATGGAAACATTGCGCTGGCGGTCACCGACCCTGGCAGCAAGATTTCACAGATGATGATCGCCCAGGTGGCGGACACATTGCTGAACATGACTGACGTGGTCGCTTCATTTGTGATTAGTGAGCGTCCGGATGGACTGATTGGCATCAGCGCGAGATCGCTGGGGCGCATGAATGTTCAGGTTGTCATGGAACGACTGGGCGGTGGCGGACATTTGACGAATGCTGCCGTGCAGCTTGAAGGAACGCTTGGAGAGGCGGAAAAACGGCTGACGAACGTACTGGCTGAAATCGAAAAGGAAGAGGGGCTGTTCGAATGAAAGTCATTTTTATAAAAGATATGAAGGGTCAAGGCAAGAAAGGGCAAGTGAAAGAAGTATCTGAGGGTTACGCACAGAACTTCTTATTGCCACGGGGAATCGCACGTCTGGCAACGGACGGCAATATGAAGACACTGGACAACCAGAAGGCGGCTGAGGAAAGACTCAAACAGGAAGAGAAAGCGGAAGCGGAAGCACTTGCGAAGAAGCTAGAAGCAGAAGTGACTGAACTGAAAGCCAAGTCCGGCGAAGGCGGTCGTCTGTTTGGCGCCATTACTAGCAAACAGATCGCAGAAGCTTTGTCTAAAAAAGGTCTGAAAGTAGACAAACGTAAAATTGAGCTGGACGAGCCTATTCGTACACTCGGCGTAACACAAGTAACTGTCAAGGTTCACCCTGAAGTGAAGGCAACCTTGAAGGTACAGGTAACGGAAGAGTAAGATGGGCGGAGAAATGTTATTCGACCGGATTCCCCCGCAGAACCTGGAAGCCGAACAGGCCGTGCTGGGTGCAATCCTGTTGCAGGGCGAGGCCCTGATTACAGCGATGGAACGGGTGCAAACCGAGGATTTCTATGATAAACCCCATCAATTAATCTTTGAAGCGATGATCCAGCTTGGTGAGGGAAATCAACCAATTGACCTCGTGACACTGACTTCGCTTCTGAAGGATAAAGGTGAGCTGGAGGACATCGGGGGCGTTAGTTATCTGGCGAAGCTAGCCCATGGTGTACCTACAGCCGCGAACGTAGACTATTACGCTCAGATTATCGAAGAGAAATCGATGCTGCGTCGCCTGATTCGTACGGCAACACAGATCGTGAGCGAAGGATATACAGGCGGAGAAGATGTTGCAGCGATGCTCGGAGAAGCTGAACGTCGCATTCTGGAGATCTCCAACCGTCGCTCCAGTAGTGGTTTTATAGCCATACAGGACGTACTGATGGAAGTATTCGATCGTGTGGAAACACTTCATCAGAATAAGGGTACAACGACAGGTATTCCGTCCGGGTTTATTGATCTGGACAAGATGACTGCCGGATTCCAGCGCAGTGACTTGATCATTGTAGCGGCCCGTCCTTCCGTAGGTAAGACGGCCTTCGCCCTGAATATCGCTCAGAACGTAGCCATTCGGGCCCAGGAGACGGTAGCCATCTTCAGTCTGGAGATGTCAGCTGCCCAGCTGGTGCAACGTATGATCTGTGCGGAAGCCAACCTGGATGCCAGCGTAATGCGTATGGGTGACTTCAAGGGTGATGAAGACTGGCAGAAGCTGACGATGGGTATTGCAGCTTTGTCAGAAGCCAACATCTTCATAGATGATACGCCAGGGATTACCGTAGCGGATATTCGTGCCAAATGCCGTCGCCTGAAGAAAGAGAAAGGCCTCGGTATGATCCTGATTGACTATCTTCAACTGATTAGTGGTCGTGGTAAAGCAGGGGAGAACCGTCAACAAGAGGTATCCGAGATTTCACGTACACTGAAACAGATTGGCCGGGAACTGGAAGTTCCGGTTATTGCCTTGTCCCAGCTGAGCCGGGGTGTAGAGCAACGTCAGGACAAACGTCCGATGATGAGTGACTTGCGGGAATCGGGTTCGATCGAGCAAGATGCCGACATCGTAGCGTTCCTGTACCGGGATGACTACTATAACCAAGAGACCGAGAAGAAAAATATTATCGAGATCATTATCGCTAAACAGCGTAACGGACCGGTAGGTACGGTGGAACTGGTCTTCCTGAAAAACTTTAATAAATTCGTCAATTACGAGAGGGCACACAATGATGCCTTCGCGATGTAATGGGCAGGTGCTGAAGGCTTCGATCAAGAAGCCAGAATCGTCTGTCCCGAAGATCAACCATTAGAGCAACTGAACGCAAACATGTGTGATAAATACCAGATATAGATTCACATTAAAATGGGTATCCTTGAACCGGTGATAGCAGTCAAGCAAGCTTGGACTGAAGTCTCCGGTTTTTTGTGTCGAAATAATGGGCAAATCCCGAACATTACGGTTGTACTATATCTAATTGTTCGCCATTTGATTTGACTTTGAAAAAGGGTACTGGTACACTAATACTGCTGCGTTAAAGCAGCGCAAACCTTCCCTTGAATGTAACGGAAGGACATTTTTACTGTCCGTTAGCACGCTTCTCAGTCGGTTTATTGCGTAACATGCCTGCCGGGATAGAGGACGGACAGACCAATACAAAGGTGCGCAAGGCACCCACGGAGGAATGTTAACTATGTCAACGGTAGTTGTAGTGGGAACGCAATGGGGAGACGAAGGAAAAGGTAAAATCACGGATTATTTGGCGGAGAGCGCTGATGTGGTGGCTCGTTATCAAGGTGGTAACAATGCGGGTCATACAATTCTGATTGATAACAAAAAATATAAACTGACGATGATTCCATCAGGGATTTTCTACACGGATAAAGCGTGTGTTATTGGTAACGGAATGGTTATCAACCCGAAGGCACTCATCGAAGAAATTAACTATATTCATGACAATGATTTTACAACGAAGAACCTGTCCATCAGTGAGCGCGCACATATCATCCTGCCATATCACATGGTATTGGATGCACTCGAAGAAGAGAGCAAAGGCCCGAACAAAATCGGTACGACTGGCAAAGGAATTGGCCCATGTTACATGGACAAATCAGCTCGTATTGGTATTCGGATGGTTGACCTGCTGGATGCTGAAGATTTCGAACTGAAACTGCGTCATCTGGTCAAAGAAAAAAACCGCGTCATCGAGCAAGTCTACGGCGGCCAGCCTGTTGATGTGGAAGAGATTCTGCAAGATTACCTCGGATATGCTGAAATTCTGCGTCCTTACGTACGTGATACATCGGTTGTTCTGAACGAATATATTGATGAGGACAAAAAAGTATTGTTTGAAGGTGCACAAGGCGTTATGTTGGACCTTGATCAAGGAACTTATCCATTTGTTACATCATCCAATCCGTCCGCAGGTGGCGTATGTATCGGTTCTGGCGTAGGCCCGGCTCGTATTCAGCAAGTCATTGGGGTAGCGAAAGCTTACACAACCCGTGTAGGAGATGGCCCATTCCCTACGGAATTGCATGATGCAATCGGCGACCAAATCCGTGAGACTGGACATGAGTACGGTACGGTAACTGGACGTCCACGTCGTGTAGGTTGGTTCGATAGTGTTGTTGTTCGCCACGCGCGTCGTGTCAGTGGAATTACAGGTCTGTCCCTGAACTCTCTGGACGTAATGACAGGTCTGGAAACCGTAAAAATCTGCACAGGATACAAATTCCGCGGCGAGGTCATCACACACTATCCGGCAAGCCTCAAAATGCTGGCAGAATGTGAAGCGGTATACGAAGAGATGCCAGGCTGGAGCGAAGATATCACTGGAGCGAAGAAACTTGAAGACCTGCCAGTGAACACACAGAATTATGTAAAACGTGTTTCCGAACTGACAGGCATTCCAATTGCCATCTTCTCCGTTGGTCGTAACCGTGAGCAAACAAATCAAGTTCTTCCAATCTACGAGTAATCGAAGAAATAGAGAGATTGTTTCTTGAATTATAAAATAGAATCCTCTGCCTACTTAGGCATGTTGAGCCTCCAGTTGTTGCTTTTATAGCGATGACTGGAGGTTTTTTGTATTTTTTTCGGATATAATCCCGAGATTTCCGTCAATACTGGTTAACAGTAGAGTCACAGACCCCGACATGCGCATGTTAGACGGGTGGGATAATCGGAGGGAGAGAACGGAATGAAGTTGCTTGTGTGGTTTGTCAAAATCGTGCTAACCGTGTTGCTGGTCAGTTCACTGACACTGCTCACGACCGGATTAATTGTACAGTCATATGCGAAGTCGCTACTCGCGAGTTTCAATATTCAGTGGGAAGGTCAACCCATGGGGTTAAACGCCATGTTCCAAGGTGCTTTGGGCGGTAAAACCAGCGAGGGGAATAAATCGGGAAATGGGACGACAGATCAGCCGACAGGAGCGGACGAAGAGAAGGTTCCGGAAGATGCTGTTTCAGTTATGGGGAATGGGACGGAGAGCGGTCAATCTGGCGTAGATGCAGGCAATAATGCGTCCCAAGGGAGCGGCTCAGGCGAGGGCGCAGGTGTAGGCTCAGGTACAGATACGACTGGCGGATCAAATTCAGGCAAAAGTGCAGGCAATGGGACGGATACGGGCACGGGTAATGACTCAGGAACAGATCAGGGTAGTGGTTCGGCTTCAGGCAATGGAACCGGAGCGGCCAGCGGCGGTGCTTCTTCAGGCAATGATGCCATTGTTGTATCACCGGATGACATTACAGGAGCGAAGGACAAGCTGCCAGCAGAGGAGAAAGAAAAAATCTTCAGCCTGCTCATGAATAAGCTTCCACAGAAAGAAATGCAACAGATCTCAGGTGCCATGGAAGGTGGCCTAACGGAACAGGAATTACGTGAGATTGAACAGGTGATCTCGAAGTACCTGACCAGTGAAGAGTACGACAACCTAATGGAAGTACTGCAAACAGAATAGGATGATAGGCAGGCAGGGAAGACAGGCGTGCTCATAGACGTATCGCCTGATTCATAATGTAATGGACTTGTCGAGGATGATTGAATATAATTTATTTAAATAAATTCTGGAAATTCCTGTAGGAGGGAAAAGTGTATGAAATATAAAGGTAAAGAACACAACATATAAAAACGTTCAGGCAACATTGCAGAAACCTCCAGTCCAATTCGTGGACCTCCGTTCATAGGTGCTTTCAAGAGAACCGATGGACTTGTGTTTACGAATACACTAATTGGAGGTTGTATTGACCATGAACTTATATCATTCTAATTCAGAACCATCAGTAAAAGAGTTTACCGAGGCGGCGAAAGAGCGATACGAGCAAGGGCTGCAAGAGGCGGACCAGCCGTTTAGTGGCTGGGATTTTAGCTATGTAACAGGGAGTGGGAGACTCCAGAGCGGAATATTACCTTGGTCATATGGAACGATGGCGCGCCGATTATTGAATCAAACAGAACGAATGCTCGACATGGGGACTGGTGGAGGAGAGATGCTGTCCAGACTCCGTCCCCTTCCTCCATACACATGTGCGACCGAGGGCTATCTCCCCAATATACCTATTGCAGAGGAACGTTTACAGCCGCTCGGTGTGAAGGTGCTTCCAGTGACTGATGATTCGCAACTTCCTTTCACAGATGGGGAATTCGATCTGATTCTTAATCGGCATGAGTCGTATGATGAGCGGGAAGTTAGGCGGATTCTATCGGTAGGGGGAATGTTTCTAACTCAACAGGTAGGTTGGTCAGATGGCAGGGAGATCAATGATCGGCTCGGCATTCCTATGCCAGCGGATTACGCTGGATGGGAACTGGATCGTGCTGTTCTTCAGCTGGAACAGTCTGGATTCCGTATTCTGGAGCAACGGGAAGCAACCCCTGCACAACGTTTCTATGATATAGGCGCACTGGTATATTATCTAAAGACTATCCCGTGGCAAGTACCTGATTTCAAAGTGGAACAGTTCCGTCAGCCGTTAATGGATATTCATATGGAGATGGAGCACAATGGATTCTGGGAAGTACAGCAAAAGCGATTTGTAATTCTTGCAGTCAAAGAATAGAGACATAAAAGTTAATTTCTATTGTGGCATGAGATGAAATCCAGTTTAAGATAAACCACAAACAGGTTGTTTACGTAATCCCTTATCAGAGTTGATCTGGTGAGGGATTTTAATTGTATTTTTATGAAAAATAAAGCATATTTCACTGGGTCTTAGAACCTAGTCTTAATTTGCGAATAAAAGTACATAGTACAGCGGATGTTGAGGCATAATGGGTGATGGACCAGCCGTACTATCTTATGGATAATTCAGGGAAAGCAAGCGGGGCATGGCTTTGCGGTGTGACGTGTAGAGTTGAAATGAGTGTAAAACCTGTGTTAAAGTATACGGGTGTGATAAAAGGTTAAAATTTTGACACTTTTACGAGCGTAGCTAAAGTCCTGATTTTGCGGACACCCAATACAAGTATCAACGAGCATGGGACAGACACGATGGGTGATGTCTTGACAGAAATGCGAACTGAGAAGTGCTGAAAAGGAGAGAATCATGAAAGGTTTCAGAGGCATACGCCAACCGGGCAAAGACCGGGTACACGAACAATCCGGGGAACACCGGACGGCCGAAGACAAAAACAACATGAGCATGTCCACCTTCAGTGTGAATAAGAAGCGCGTTCTGGCCTCGCGCAAATGGATCATTACAGCAGCATGTGGCGTATTCATCGCAGCATCGCTCGGGTTCGCAGGCAAACAATATGTTACTGCAAACACCGTACCGTACTATAAAGTAATGGTTAAAGGTAGCGAGATTGGTACCATTGCAGATGAGGCACAATTACAACAACTATTTACAGACAAAACTGAGGAATATCAACATAAATATCCGGATGCAGAGATGGTGCTGAACACGGATGGCATCACAACCGAAACGGTAAGAGCGTACAAACCTGAAGTGAACAGTGACGAGACGCTGGACAAACTGGGTGACATGCTGACAGCCTACGCCAAAGGTGTGGAGCTCAAGGTAGACGGTGAAGTCATTGGTATCGTGAAGGATCAGGCAACAGCGGATGCAATCCTGGAACAAGTGCAGAGCAAATACATATCGGCATCGGCTGTGCGAAGTTCGCTTAAGACGAAGTCGGTATCGGCTAACTCCTCGAAGAAAGAGGAGGGACCTAGCACAACCCTGAAGTCGGTAGGCATCAAGGAAGATGTAGCGACAGATGTGGTGAAGGCTGATCCAAACAAAATATGGGATGTGTCCGAGGCGGTTAAAGCTTTAACCGTTGGTAAAGACGCGCCTGTAACTTATGTGGTTCGTGAAGGAGATACAATCTCTTCGATCGCTGCCAAGTATGAAATTACACAAAGCGAGATTCGTAAGCATAATCCGGGCATCAAGGAAACGTCGCTTCAAATCGGAGACGAACTGACCTTGACCGTTCCGAAACCGGCGGTAACCGTTAAATCGGTTGAGCAGGTTGTTGAACAGATTGAGATCAAACCGCAAGTGGAAGTGCGCAAAAGTGATGAGTTGAAAGCAGGTACAACAAAAGTCGTGCGCCCAGGACAAAGCGGCTTGAAAAGCATGCAGTATCGTATAACCAAAGAAAATGGTGAAGTGGTTCAGGAAGAGTGGCTTGGTCAGGAAGTGATTAAAGCAGCTGTAACTGAAGTAGTCCTTAGCGGAACAAAAGTTGTTGGTGAGGGTACAGGTGAATTTGCTTGGCCGGTATCAAATGCAACGATGAGTAGCAGCTTTGGACAACGTTGGGGTCGCCAGCACAAAGGTGTCGATCTGGTAGGTAACCGCGATGTGAAAGCGTCTGATGAGGGTGTAATTACGTTTGCAGGACAGAAAAGCGGCTATGGTAATGTCATCATTATTAACCACCGTAACGGATACGAAACACTGTATGGACATTTGAACAGCATTGGCGTTAAGGTTGGACAAGTGGTTGAAAAAGGCGAGAGTATCGGCGTTATGGGCAACACGGGTCGTTCGACTGGAACACATCTGCATTTTGAGATTATTAAGAATGGAACGGTAGAAAATCCGTTAACGTATCTGAACTAATATAGAGCTTAAGTAGAGCAAGGTTGGCTATAATGCTGGCCTTGTTTTTTGTTGCTGTAAAAAATTTTTAGATGAAAGACCTTCCAACCCTCCGATCAGGATGTGACGGTGCTTCAGGTATGTTAAACTAGAGAGTATAAACAACAAACTAGAGAAACAAATCAAGTAGGCTTGGTACAAGCTAAACATAGAAGAGAGATATAAACGCTAACGCGGATTAAGCAGGATATAGGGGTGAACTTAGCCGATGCAGGGGAAGATTTTGGTGGTGGACGATGAACAGCCCATCGCGGACATTCTGAAGTTTAATTTGGAAAAAGAGGGTTACGAGGTCATCTGTGCATTTGATGGCATTCGTGCGGTTGAATTGGCGTTATCCGAGAAACCGGACCTGATGCTGCTGGATCTGATGCTCCCGGGCAAGGACGGTATGGATGTCTGTCGCGAGGTGCGCGCTCATCTAGAGATGCCAATCATTATGCTTACCGCCAAAGATGGCGAGATCGACAAGGTGCTCGGACTAGAATTGGGTGCGGATGATTACGTGACGAAGCCATTCAGTACGCGTGAGTTGCTTGCACGGGTGAAGGCACAGATGCGCAGACGGCAAAAGCTTGCGATTACGGCAGAAGCGCACGAAGACGAAGAGAAGCAGGTCATGCGGCTATTTGATCTGGCGTTTGATATGGACATGTATACGGCTTATAAAGGCGGAGAACCGCTTGATCTGACCCACCGTGAATACGAACTTCTCTATTATATGGCGAAGCATTCCGGCAAGGTTATGACACGGGAACATCTGCTACAAGCGGTATGGGGATATGAATATTTCGGTGATGTACGTACCGTGGATGTCACGATCCGTCGTTTGCGTGAGAAGATTGAGGAGAATCCGAGCAAACCGGAAACGATTCTGACTCGCCGCGGGCTCGGTTATCTCGTGCGCAGTGCCAAAAGCGTGGGGATATAATGGGCCGATTCGCGCGATTTTCGTTCTTCCGAACGATTCAGGCGAAATTGATCATTATCTATGTACTGCTGATTCTGATTGCGATGCAATTGATCGGGGTTTATTTTGTGAGCGCGATGAAGAACTCACTAACGAGCAACTTTACGGAAGACTTGCAGGCGCGTGCGGAGATGCTGTCGGTTCTCGTGGGGGAGACGATGGCTGGTGGAGAAGCAGAGGCTGGCGAGGACAAAACGGAAAATCTGCGTGTGCTGGTGAACAACCTGTTCAACATTAACGGTGCCGAGATTCAGGTGCTGGATGCCAGCGGCAAGGTACTCACGACCTCGCTAAGTTCACATTCGGACTATGTGGGTCGCAAAAACACCCAGACCGTTGTCAGCCGTGCGCTGCAAGGCATTCGGGACAATGAGGAATATATCGTGGACGAGGATAATGTTCGCAAAAAGGTCGTCGCCAAGCCGGTGCTGTCCGGCGGCAAGATCATTGGTGCGGTCTACATCGCGGCATCCATGAACGAGCTGTATTCCACGATGGAGGGAATCAACAAAATCTTTATCTCCGGCATTTTGATTGCCTTGGTGCTAACGGCGGTACTTGGCGTGATCTTGTCTCATACGATAACGCAGCCGATTAAGGAAGTGACTCGGAGAGCGACAGCGGTCGCAGAAGGTAACTTCGATCAGCAGACACCTGTATTTGGCACGGATGAGATTGGTCAGCTCAGTCGGGCTTTTAACTATATGACCAGTAGGCTTCGGGACGCACTTTCACTGAATGAAGAGGAGAAGGAGAAGTTGACTTCCATTCTGACGAATATGAGTGATGGTGTGGTGGCTACGGATGAGTACGGTAAAGTCATTCTCGTAAACCGTCGTGCCAGCAGCATTTTGGGTATGCATCCTGCGGATATTGAAGGAAGACACTTCGCTATATTACTCGGTATTGATCCGGAGGATGCGGAAGCTCTCGCGAGTGGTTTCACAGGTTCAACGTTGTTGCAGATTGCACCCGCAGGACAAGAAGAACCTGTGGTCATTCGGATGACGTTTACACCAGTTCATCGACGTGAACGGGGGATCACGGGAACGATTGCCGTACTTCAGGATGTTACGGAGCAGGAAGAGCTTGAGGCATCCCGGCGTGAATTCGTAGCCAATGTATCCCATGAACTGCGTACACCACTGACCACGATCAAGAGTTACGCGGAAGCACTGGATGACGGTGCACTGGAAGATCCGCAGCTTGCCGGTCGTTTCGTTGGTGTTATTCAAAACGAGACGGAGCGAATGATACGACTGGTTACGGATCTGCTGCATCTATCTCGGTTGGATTCCAAAGAGGCTTTGCTACGTAAACAGCCAACCGATATCCTGGAAATGCTGGAGGAAGTGACGGATCGATTCTCGTTTCAGATGCATCAGAAGGATATTCAGCCTGTGCTGTCTGTAGAGAATGATATTCCGGCTGTTCCGCTGGATCGTGACCAGATTGATCAGGTGCTGGATAATGTCGTATCCAATGCGCTGAAATATACATTGGAAGGCGGCACCATTACGATTGCGGCTAGACGCAGTGATGAACATGCACTTGCCATCTCGGTATCGGATACCGGAATGGGTATCCCACAGCGTGATCTGGATCGCATTTTTGAGCGGTTTTATCGGGTGGACAAGGCTCGTTCCCGCAGTATGGGAGGCACAGGGCTAGGACTGTCCATTGCCCGGGAAATTGTGAAGGCACATGATGGAAGCATCTCTTTGGAGTCTGAAGTAGATGTGGGAACGACAGTAACGTTCACACTGCCGATGCGTGAGAAAGGGGGTGAGCACCGTGAAGGAACGGATTAAATCCTTGGTGCTTGCTGCCCTTGTTGTAGCCAGTCTGGTTCAGAGTTATTTTCTAATCTACCGTTTGCCCGGAGGCGGGGATTCCATTGTGACGTCAGAAACGAACTATGTGAAGACGGAAAATATGGGTCAGGAACGCAATATTGAAGAATTGATCTTCCCTGATCAGATGATTATTCATCTGGGTGAGGATAAACATACGGTGTTTTACCCTGGCAATACGTTCTATCAGTTGATCTATTCACGGTTACAGGGGCGGGCGTTCGATGATTTTCAGCGCCGCAGTGTGCAATCGGTGAACTGGGATCAGATTCGCAAGGAGAACCCTGGGTTTGAGCTATCGTTCAAAGAAGGTATTCCCGTAGCATTGTTACAGCGGGTGATGAGGCTTGGGACGGATTCCTTGTTCCAAGGGGAGACCATTAACCGAATCTCGATCTATACGTCCAAAAATGAAACGAAGGCCCATGCGCTGTTCTTCAGCGCCAAGGGAGACGTGGTATACGAAGCAACGCAGGCGGACCTGACAGTACAAGACGTGCAACAGCATGTTGACTTCGGTACGAACTGGACGCCATATACGCTGATGGATGGCGGGTATTATATCCCGGCCGAAGCTCTGGAGACGATTGAGGCAAATGTGCCGACAGGGCAGTTCACGGTTGAGCAAATGCAGCGTAGTCTGTTTTTCGATCCAAGCATGACCCGGAATATCCGGGAAAAAGATGGATCGGAGATCTACACGGATAGTAAACGTAGTCTGCAGGTAAAACAGGAACAGCGCTGGATCAGTTACACCGATCCGGCGGCACCGCCTGCGGGACAGAGTGATCCCGCGAAGGATGCGCTGTCTGCGGTTGATTTTGTGAATCAGCATGGTGGCTGGAAAGGCCGGTCACGCATGATGTTGGAGACCGCCGACATCAAGACGCAGCTTGAATTCCAACAGTATTATGGTAGCTATCCGATTATGGATTCCATGCAGTTCCGCTTTGGCACGATCAGTATGGAGATGCAGCAGGAGACGGTATCCAGTTATGAGCGATCACTGGAATACCTGAACGAAGGTGCAGAGACGAAGAAATCGGTAAAGTTGCCTGGCGGAAACAAGCTGAAGGCTCTTATTAAAAAGGTTGCAGGTGAGAATCGCCAGGTCGTGGACGTGTACCCGGCATATCGTCCTTCTTCGATTGAGGACGGACTAAAGCTGATTCCGGTATGGGTGATCCGCTTTGGAAACGGGGAGGAAACCACCGTTTCTTGATGGGTTGTAGGGTAATGGAGTCATTCGATATCCGAGCGAGGTGTAAGGTCACACGATAACGGAGAGGGCAGAAAAAAGCTGGAGAAGCGAAGCGTTCGCCTTTATCGCCGGATTTCTCCCTTAGGAAAAGGGAATCAAGAAATCTGGGGATAACAGCGATCGGAAGGTTGTTCTGACCGCGGAGTGGGCCAGTGTGATATTAGTTGCTTTTATCAAATGGACGGAGGTGAATGTTTTGGATTGGGGACGGGCAAAAAATGTGTTGATCTATGCCTTTCTGCTGCTCAATCTGGTGCTGGGATACCAGATCTGGATGGATGCGCGGGAGACGGCCGGAGCCAATCTGGACTTCACCTCACTGGCAGATAATACACAGCAGGCGATGGAAGAGAAGGGCATTCAGGTGCTGGCTCCGATTCCAAATGAAACGCCAAAGCTGCCGAAGTTGTCCTATGAGTTCATTGAAGAGGACAAGGCTGGCGTGGATATGGAACTGGAACAGCCTGTAGATAGCAAGTTAATCTTCTCTCAAAGTGAGCTGGAAGATGCATTAGAGCGTGAGATTCCACAGATCGGGACATACCGGCTGGATCAGCTGATGGCCGAGGATGGGGCTTTTGTGCTTCACCCACTGGTCGATGGCAAATGGCCGCTCTTCAATGTGAGTCTGGAGCTATTCTACAGCGACCAGAAAATAACGGGTTACCGTCAAACTCCAGTGCGGATTACAACCGCAGAGGAGAGCGATCAGCAGGTGCTTCCGGCGTCGAAGGCGCTGGGAACGCTGATCGAGAACTTTTTGCCAAATGATGCAATTGTCAAAGATATTCAGCTGGGCTATTACGGCCAGTTGTTCAATTCAGATATACAGGTAGCGATGCCGGCATGGCGGTTCGTGCTGGAAAGTGGCGAAGTGTTGTACGTGCAGGGCATCAGTGGGGATGTATTCAGTCCCAAGACAGACAAACCAGGGGAGTAATGCGTTATGGGGATATATTTTACCGTGTTATCCAGCGGTTCGACAGGTAATGCCACAGTCATACAACATGGGGGTACCTCTCTCATGATTGATGCGGGTCTTAGTGCGAAGCGATTGGATGCACTGTTTCAGGAAAGGGAGATTTCTGGGGCAGAATTGGACGGGATTCTGGTTACACATGAACATTCCGATCACATTAAAGGACTAGGCGCGATGTCTCGGAAATATAATTTACCAATCTACGCGAATCTGAATACGTGGGCGGCACTGGAGAAGTCGGTTGGGGCGATTCCAGAGGAAAACCGGAGGGTATTTGAGACGGGTGAAAAGCATGATTTTGGGTCACTGCGCGTGGAATCCTTCGGGATCTCGCATGATGCGGCTGAGCCGGTAGGCTACACATTCGATGATGGTACGGAGAAGCTGTCTGTTGCAACGGATCTTGGGTACATGAGCGACAAGGTTCGTGAAGCGATTTCCGATTCTGACGTGCTGGTGCTGGAGGCGAATCATGATGTCGAATTACTGCGTATGGGACGTTATCCATGGAACACCAAGCGCCGGATTTTGAGCGACATTGGGCATTTGTCGAACGAAGCGGCAGGGGCAGCGCTTAGTGAACTGATGAACGGACGCATCAAGCGCACGTATTTGGCACATCTTAGCCGAGATCATAATATGATGGACTTGGCAAAAATGTCGGTGCGCGACGCGATGGAGAGCCGTGGATGTTTTTATCGGGATCATGAGTTCAAACTCTGTGATACGTATTACGATCGTCCTACGCCATGGGATAGGGTGGGTGAGCCATAAAGCTGTCCAGTTCGGCGGCTTTGCGCTCAACTTCCTCGCGGGTTAGGATGCCTTTATCAATAAGTAGTTCAATGATGGTGCTGAGTGCAAGGGTATTGCGATAGTGTTCTTCCTTGAGATCGGCCAGCTTGGCCGCCATATGAACTTCATCCATGGCTGTAAGTGTACGTGTGCGATCCATATATATCCTCCTCTATTAAGCTTCGAATTGTCTTTTACTATTATTGTAGTCAGGCTTGATGGAAAACATTCCTCTTTTTGCCGCTAACATTTGTGTGATGAGACGTGTATGCTGAACCTGTGACTATGCAGGGGTGAAAAAGTTCTTCAAATTTGCCAAAATGGCGCTTAGCGGACCGGATTTTGTGGTGATAGATACTATGGACCTTTATTGTTAAGCGCGTTATAGCGGAAATTTGCTTTAATTTTCGTAAATATGCAACTTTTTGTGATTTGACGTGTTTAGTATATGAGGAGCATTGTGATTTTGGCTGTTTTGCGTGTGAAATGGCATGTCATAGAATGCGAGAGCATGATTGATAGAGTCACTGACAGAATGGCGTGTCCGTTCTGTTGTACATAGACGCTGTATCTTGATTTGATGCCGGGATGCGGCGATATGCAAGACCATTTTATAAAAAAATGCAAAAAAGCATGGGAAACCGTTGGGGTCTTCACGTAACGAAGACGACAGAAGAAACCTGAAGAAACAGAGTGTTCGCCTTTAGGAACAAATTTTTACCTTGGAAGAGGGGATCAAAAAAATTTGTGAGTAACAGCGATCGGAAGGTTCGTCTGTTGGCGGAGTGGTGTATGTGAGAACTCCATCGTTGAACCATGCGACAACTTAGGCGGCAGTCAGGGTCTTGATGCGTGACAACGAAGGGGAGAGGATCACGATGGGATTGTTTGGAGACGATTTTTATTCAACCAAAGTATCAAGACGCGCCGAACCTGAACAGAAAGGCAAACTTCAGATCATCCGCCCTGGAGGCAGAGCACGTGGACGTGACCGCTGGAGCAATCCGCGCAGATCGCGTACGGGAATCAGTTCCACAGTGAAGGTAGCTGTGATTAGCTCGGTGATCAGCTCCATCGTGACCGTCATGCTGTTTAGCTTCATCACACAGCCTGCTTCGTTACCGCTGGCTAATGCTACAGGTAATGGTGGTGGAGGCGGTGCACAGACAGCGCAGGCAGCTGATCCATACGACCGGATTATCCAAGCAGCAGCCCATGTTCGTCCTTCCGTGGTGAGCATTGTGAACCATAAAACGGGTAGCAGTCTATCGATGGAAGATTCGGCGCTGGGCTCAGGGGTCATTTTCAAGAAGGAAGATGGCAAGGCATATATTATGACCAACCACCACGTCGTGGAGGGCGCGAGTGATCTGGAGATTGTAACCGTAGATGGGGAGACACACAAAGCGAAGCTGGTTGGTAAAGACCGGGTAAGCGACATTGCGGTACTATCCGCAGAAGACAAAGGGCTGGGTGCAGTGGCGGAGATCGGCGATTCCAGCAAACTTCAGCGTGGTCAAACGGTGCTGGCGATTGGGAACCCGCTCGGTCTGGGCGGCACGCTGACATCCGGAATTGTGAGTTACACGGATCGTATTCTACCTGTATCGATTAATCAGGACGGAGTGTACGACTGGGAGCAAAACGTGATCCAGACGGATGCAGCGATTAATGAAGGTAATAGCGGCGGTGCTTTGGTCGATCTGAACGGCAAAGTGGTCGGCATCAACACGATGAAGATCTCGGATACGGGTGTTGAAGGTCTAGGCTTCGCCATTCCGATGAACGAAGTAATGAAAACGGTAGATTCCCTGCTACTGAACGGCAAAGTATCTCGTCCATACCTGGGCGTGTACACGGTCGATCTGAGCAACCCTTATGCCCCACTGGATGACGAGCAGCGCAAAGATCTGAAGCTGCCATCTCACGTGGACAGCGGCGTGGTTGTGTTGGAAGCATCCGGTCCGGCATCCGAAGCAGGTATGAAGCTGAATGATGTCATTACGGAATTTGACGGGCAAAAAATTACCTCCACGCTGGATCTGCGGAAGTATCTGTACGATGAGAAGAAGATTGGGGATACCATCGAAGTAACCTTCTACCGGGATGGCAAAGCGGAGAAAGTATCGGTGAAGCTGACGGATAAACCGGAGTAAGGGAAGATCAACGAGTGAGCCCATACTGTTGCGTGGATTGAAATAGGGAATGCTAGAAGAGTGATCAGATCAACTGACCACTCTTTTTTAGTTGTTATGGGTGAATGTGCTCGTTCGACAGTAAATGAGTAGATCAACCATTTTTATATTCTCATGATCAGTTAGACCCGGAGCCAAAGGAGCAGATACATAAGACTAGGGCTGTGGTAAACTGTTGTCAATATGTTGGAGACGGTCGCTGATGCAATAACATCTGTTTGTCGATCTGATTTTATTTCCGAATGGAAGGGGTATTTCTAATGAAACATTTGAAGAAAAAGATGCTTGGGGGAACGAGCTTGGCGCTGTCGCTGTTTGTGCTGTCGGCCTGTGGATCTGAGGTAGCTACGACAGGAGCATCTGTAGATACAAGTGCTCTGCAAGAGAAGATTGCAGGGCTTGAGAAGAAACTGGTGGAGCAAGGAGCCAAGAGCGTTGAGCAGGAGCAAAAGATCGCAGCACTTGAGACCAAGTTGAATGAGTTGAGTACAAGTGTGATTGCGGTAGGTGAGGCTGGTGGTCAAACGCCTGTAACATCGGGAAACAACGGATCGGCCGGGAAAGGCGACGGGGTGCTGATTACCTTTGCCCAGTATGAGAAGCTTGAGGTTGGCATGTCGGTAGGAGATGTCATTGAGATCCTCGGCGGCGAAGGTGAAGCGCTGAGTGAAGCGGAGAATATGGTGGTGTACAACTATAAAGGCACAGCCGGCAATGGTGCCAATGCGGTTATTGCTTTTCAAGGCGGGAAGCTGTTGACGAAGGCGCAGTCGGGATTGAAGTGATATTAGTATTGGACATGAAGAGTCTGAATCTTTGGAGTAAAGCGTATTACAGGGTTAGGGGAAGTTAAATGGGGGCCAATCAGAAAATTCTGGTTGGTCTTTTTGTTGTTTTTATAAAGTTTGTGAGTGGCGGAAAAGTTATTAGAAGTAGATTTTTTGAATTAATAACTTGACATTCGCAGTTAGTTGTAACTATAATAATTACATTATAGAAGTTGTAACTGTATTAGTTACATATAACGATTTGAAGGGGGATTCAGTCGAAGCAATTGTATAACCAGACTATAGGATGGTTTAAAAAATCAACGGAATTGGCTGCTAGATGCATTGATATGGATGAATGGCAGCGACATAAAGAGAGGGAGATCAATTAAATGTTTATTAAAAAATCATCAATGGGCGTTATGCTCGTTCTATGTTTCATGTTAATTCTGAGTGCTTGTGCGGGTACAGCAAGTAAAACCGAAAATGCGGAAGACTCTTCATCCAATGCTGCTAGTGCTGGAAATACAAAGAGCGAGGAAACAAACACACCAGCGGTGGAGCTGAAAGTGACTACCTATAATCCTGGGGAAAACAGCATTTTTGGCGTTTCATCAAACCTGATTGAAGGTCCAACTGAAGTCGTGCTTGTTGATGCGCAGTTCCAAAAGAATGATGCCGAGCAATTGGTCAAAATGATTAAAGATACGGGTAAAAAACTGACCACCGTATATATCAGCCACAAGGACCCGGACTACTACTTCGGTCTATCGGTAATCCGTGAGGCGTTCCCTGATGCAAATATCGTTGCGACTCCAGCAACGGTGGAAGGAATCAAGGAAACAATTCAAGTGAAGAATGAATATTGGAATCCGATTTTGAAAGAAAATGCACCAACTGCTCAGATTGTTCCGAACGTCCTTGACGGTGCTCAATTGACTGTAGATGGAGAAGCCGTAGAGATTATCGGTTTAGATGGTTCCGATCCGTCCCATACGTTCCTGTGGATTCCTTCCATTAAAACTGTTTTGGGTGGCGTTCCTGTCTACGAAAATTCGCACGTTTGGATTGCAGATAACCAAACGCCAGAGAGCCGTGACTACTGGCGCCAATTGCTAGACCAAATTATTGCATTGAATCCAGAGCGAGTGATTCCAGGTCATTACCTGGGTACCAGTGCCGGGGATATATCAAGTGTTACATTCACTCGTGATTATATTGCTAAATTTGAAGCAGAGGCAGAGAAAGCCAAAGATTCAAAAGAACTGATTGCAGCCATGGAAAAAGCATATCCGGACTTTACGAATACAGGCGATCTGGAGACGAGCGCTCAGGTAATTAAAGGCGAAATTTCTTGGCCTTAAGTATAACGATGGAATTCTAGAAACGGTATAAGTAAAAGGCAAACATCCTTATCCTGTTAAGTGGGAGGGATGTTTTTGCTGTCATTAGGCGTGTAGGGGTTTCTTTTCGGCGGCAGGTGTGATAGAACTGAGAAGTGGCTATCCTGTAATGGGATACGCGGTTGTGAATCGGGAACATAGCTGGTTACAGAAAGGATGCTTAACGGATGTACGTTGTATGCAAAGAACACGTGGACATTGCCATCGACATGTTTGTCGATGAGTATGAGGACGCTCCAGATATCGTTGATCTGAAGGAGACGGAATTTGCCGACTGGGACCCGCCTGCGAAATGCGCCGAGTGCGAACAGCATGCGGAATTTCTCGTCGTTTAGCGTACTGTAGGACTTAGATGGCC
Organism: Paenibacillus sp. FSL H8-0283; assembly: GCF_045040675.1. NCBI lineage: Bacteria > Bacillati > Bacillota > Bacilli > Caryophanales > Paenibacillaceae > Paenibacillus > Paenibacillus sp. FSL H8-0283. The sequence continues at coordinate 7,031,080 of NZ_CP150295.1, read as the reverse complement.
GGAGGCGTGACTTAAGGTGGCGCTTCGGGCTGACTTTCCATCCGGTATGAACATCACAGCAAGAAGCCAAGGAGAGCGTGATGAGCGCTCTTTTTGTCTTTGTGTGGGGAATTGGTGTGGTTAGTAGGTAGCGTGGAACTGCGGCGAAGGTCGTAGGGGCTGACGTGGGAGTAGGCGAGAGTAAGAGAAGATTAAGGTAGGTAGGTGCCGAGTTCCGATTTGGGAGGGAGCTCAGGTTGTAGCAGCGGTGCGAGGTGTGTAGGTAATAGAAAAGTAAGCCCGAGCATGGGAGAAAAGTGACGTTGGGTAACAGCGACGTGGGTAGGGATGGAGGCTTGGCTGGCTGAGTAGCTCTAACGAACCGGAGAAGCCTTATTCGGGGAAAAGACCGCCTGGTTGAAATCTAACGAATCGTAGACACGTTATATTACTGAAAAGGCCTCGAAAGTGGTGGGGAGTGCTCGGTTGGTGCGGAATAGCGTGTTTCAGATTCGTTAAATTTTAAAGTAGCCGAGATGGGGCTGATTAAGGTGTGTGGAGTTCGTTAGAGTTTGGAGAAATGTGTAGTATAGGTATAATACAGTTGGAACGAACGATGCGATGAAGCATCTTACTTATAGAATATCTCGCAAGACAATTTAGGAGGAATGAATTTCATGTTTATTCAGATTATTGGCGTAGGCAAATTGAAGGAAAAATATCTGACGCTGGGCATTCAGGAATATGCCAAGCGGCTCGCCCCGTACATCAAGTTTCAGATGATCGAGGTCGCAGACGAAAAGGCGCCCGATACCCTGAGCGAAGCTGAGGTTCGGGCGGTAAAAGAGCGGGAGGGCGAACGCATCCTCGCGCATGTGAAGAGCGAGGCGCATGTTGTCGCGCTCGCGTTGGATGGCCAGCTCTGGAGTTCCGAGGAGCTGGCATTGGAGATCGACAAGCTCGGCACGTATGGGACGAGCCATGTCGTGTTTGTCATCGGAGGAAGCCACGGGCTCTCCGATGAGGTGTTGCGCCGCGCGAAGCAGCGCTTGAGCTTTGGGCGCATGACCCTGCCGCATCAGCTTATGCGGCTGGTACTGGTAGAGCAGATTTATCGCGCGGTGAAGATAAATCGGGGGGAACCGTATCATAAATAGTGGTAAAGCGGTAATGGTCACATTAAAACAATGAGCCAAAGCTATGTAGTCTTGGTTCAAAATTAAGTAGTGGCTACAGTCGTATAACGACTGTAGCCTTTTTTTAATATTTTTGTGAATAAGCATTAATTTCTCGGAATGCTTCAGGTAGATAATTGCACTTATAACACCATATTCATATCAATAGTATAACCAGAATTCTTAATTCCTTAGCTACTGCAATATGCCATGCTCTGTGCGGCAGGGGGGCACGATCGACCCTGTTTCTAGCCTCCCCGTTCAACTCTGGCAGGGTTGAAGCAAAATGTAGTTGGCATTGGATTGACCCTGCCGCCACTTTTTCCAAAAATATTCGCTGATGCCAACAAGATTACTACAAGTCATCGATATCAAAACCTTATGCTATTTCGTGACGTGCTGAATGAAGCCTTAGTATGTGTTGATAATAGGCAAAATAGTTGTGAATCGCATACTTTATTCGAACGGGTAACTAATTATATTCATGAATATTATTATCAAAGCCTTACAATCGCATCGCTTGCAGAACAACATAACGTTAATCGAAATCGACTTTCTTACATATTTAGAAGACATGCAGGTATGGGACCAGCAGAATATTTATTAAAATATCGTATAAATGCGGCGCAAGAAATGCTATTTACGAGTGATGCGCCTGTACAACAAATTGCGCAAACGGTTGGAATGGCTGACCCCTTTTATTTTAGTAGAGTGGTTCAAGAAACAATGTGGCATTTCTCCTACTGAATATCGAGAGAAGTTCATCAATAATCCATGCTAATTTCAACATGCATCCATTCTAATCTAAAAATTACTTTACTATAATAATGGTTAACTAAAGAAACCATTATGTTGGAGGAATTTCGTATGCAGAAGATTAAAGGACTGCTAGTCTCAATGCTATTATTAGCAGGCATACTAGCAGGTTGTAATGAAGCACCTGCTGAAAATAAAGGATCAACTAAAAAAGGCGTATCTACATCAGCAGTTAATTTAGATGCAACTGATTGGCCGAGAACATTTAAGGATGCCTTAGGTAAAGAAATTGTTATCAAGAAAAAACCAGAAAAGATAGCCTCACTATGGTATTTTTATCCTGAAATATTAGTTGCATTAGGTGAACCACCTGCTGCTTCGACTGAAAAAGAGTATCTATCTTCTTTATCTTATTTAAAAGGAAAGCTGGATTCAGCTGAAGAATTAGGCGATAAAGTGTCTCCTAGTATTGAAAAAGTTTTATCTATTAACCCTGATTTTATTTTAGCAACAGAGCATCATGAAGCAGTGTATGATTCACTAGATAAAATTGCGCCAGTCATTACGTTAAAATACAAGGACATCTATGAAGATTGGCAATATGGACTCCGTACAGTAGCCGAGATTATTGGTAAAGAAGACGAAGCAGAGAAAGTAATTGATAAAATGATGAAAGAAATCACAACTGGGCGTGAAGTATTAAAGTCGATGGAAGGAGAGACAGTAGCACTTATATTGTCTTGGGATGGAAAAACTTTTAATGTTCTAGGTGAAGGAAATCCGGTCTATAAAATTGCGTTTGATAAAGAAAAGGGACTGGGGCTTACACCAGATGATACATATACAGGTGCTAATAATGAATTTACTACGTTTGAAGGAATGTCAACTATTCAAGCAGACCATATTTTCCTTATAGGTGACATTACAAAAGAGGAACAATTAATGAATGGCTTAAAACAAAGTAATGTATGGAATGCTATGAATGCCGTAAAGAAAGGCAATGTCTATTTAATGGATAATTCTGCTATTACTGGTGGGCCATTAGCTACTGAATATGCTATGCAAAATATATTAACTGCCTTGCGTAAGTAGATAATGGTTAGCTCTTGCCTATTCACTGTAAGTAACTTGAAGGTCAAAAAATAAGGAGTGATTACTATCCATTACCAAGCGATTAATCTAAATGAGAAACTATCTGAACTTAACGATCTTTGGTCTCTGAAAGTCATTGGTGAAATGAATGACTATCAATTTAAACTCATTAAGATTGCCGGGGAGTTTGAATGGCATAGTCATGAAGAGACCGATAAGGTATTTATGGTGATCGAAGGGGAGATGATCATTGATTTTCGTGACGGTCAGGTTAAAATCTCCAAGGGTGAGATGATTGTTCTCCCGAAGGGGATCGAGATGAAGCCTTCCGCCGAAAAGGAATGCCATATCATGTTGGTGGAGCCTAGAAGCATAGTAAACAATGACGGTACTGAGTCCGAATTAACTGCAGCCAATGATACTTGGATCTAGTGTTTGTTACTAGTACGATCTCAATGTATGAGAAAATGGTTCACTTGACATTCCCACGGCTAAAGCCGCAAGGTCACTAACGTGACTGGGATTCTTGGCAGAAAATTGGGCTATCCACTTACCTGAATGTTTTGTGATACGGAGTGTACCGAGTCTGGGCTAGCACGACCTCACTATCCATGACACTTCGGCCACCCTGTACGGTCACAAGAATGGTTCCTTGTGCCAATTCATGTGATTGATGAAGCGGTAAAACATATTTGGGATGGCTCGATTACTAATGTAGTTTACGATCCTAAGACTGTCAGATTGGTCGATCTTGCTCAGTGGAAATTCCATTTTTAGCCCTTGTCTCTACAATGAAGGGCACCCAATCAGGGTGTCCTTCATTTCGCTCTATAAATGTTACGGTGAACCGTAACATTTATAGAGCGAAAATTTTTTGATGAAAACAAAGCTCACCCTAAAGAAAAAAGAGCATCGTTCGCCAATTAAAAACCTTTATCCCGATTAGCGGAATAGAGGCTTTACACACAAAAAGACCCAGTCACCTAAAGTAACTGGACCTTCAAAGACAAACTAAATTTCAAAATCAATCGTACCCTTCTCGCTTAACTCAAACGGACCAGCTGTGACATCTGCATCGGGTCTCTTTGTTCCGAAGAAATCGGAGTCAAAATGATATGGACTACTGTCCGGTTCCTCATACTTCATATCGGCGTGATAAGTCTTTCCAAGCAGATCCGTGGTAACTAACATTGCAGAGGTTGCCTGAAGCAATTCGGGATCATGGATCTGAATGTGCACTTTGCCTAGTGCAGGATCAATTTCAACGTTTATACTCTTCTGTGAATAGATCTTCGCATCCGATTCGTGACGACTTGGAACCGCATCGTTAAGAAATACATTGCCACCCGTAGCCACCGGAAGAACGGCATTGCCTATAAAGAAATCCTTCGCCGCATCGCCAAGCTCAAGAAGCTCCTCTTTGGTGTATTCCCACCATTTCTTATCTTTCACATCCGGATGTTGATCGTAGCCGCCAAGTCCCACAGCATGCAGATAACATATGGAATTGTCCGGAACACCATCCATGACTGTCTTCCCGTCCGCTCCAACTTCATCTCTTGGTTTAAGTGGAAGATGCTCAAAAAAGGTGATGGGCACAGGCTCCTTATTAGGATCGTTGTCACCTATAAAGATATTGTTGTAGTACCTGTCATCCCCTCCAGTGATATTGGAGTATCCGGCCATGGCCGTCTCGTGAGGGAAGTGATATGGCGTAATACGAGTAATTTCGGAACGAACTACAAATCGGCCTGCAAACAAATTATGAGCAAATGCCCCGCCCTGAGCCATATTTCTGAAATTCATCGGAGAGAGAAATAGATTGTGATCGACCATATATGGACCATGGCAAACCTCAACGAAGAGGTCTTCCGAAAGATTGTCAAAAAATACATTACGGCTGATGCGAGTGCCCTGTGCCTGCCAGTCCAGCCAAAGCGCACGGTAACAGCTATACATTATATTTTCGCTAATTTGAGTATCCAGGGAAGCATGAAGCTTAATTCCAGCAACTTCGGCACCGTGTCTGAGTCGTTTGTGGTGAATATTATAAATACGGTTCTGATATATGTGGCTGAAGGCTGCTCCCATATGACCCACAATACCTGCCTGTTCACAATCATGAATCACATTACCTCGAACTGTGTGACTGCCGATGTTATCTTTATGCCAGCCGGAGCGTAATGCTTGTAAAATGACCTCCTGCTCACGTTGAGTACCGCCTTTACTATGCTTCTCCAAAGACTTGGTGTGACCTGTACCGATTTCGGTACCCAGGCTAATACCAACGCATTTGGATTCACTGATTATATTGTTCTCAATAATCCAGCCCTTGCTCCAGTGAGGTCCAATCAAACCTTCCTGGTAGTCTGTAGGCGGTGCCCATTGGGGGGAGGCTTGACGAAGAGTGAAACCGCTTACGGTGATGAAGTTAATTCCCGGTTTCTCAGGCCAGAAGCAATAAGGACGTACATTAATTTCTACATTTTCCTTACAAGGATCTTTTCCACCAAAGTTGGCCCAGATTTTTGTTGTTGTAGAATCAACCTCGGCATACCATTTTAACAATGAATCCTTGGGATACTTGGCTTCGGACCAAACTTCAGGGTTGTGAACGCTTTCAATATTATCGCATTCATACAATGATTTGCCATCCAAATAGACATCGCCGAGATGAATTGGGAAGGGCCCGTCAAACAACCAGTCTCCACTGAGCTCTACCTCATAGGGATTGCGAATGGAAAAGAGGGAATTGAGCACTTCTGTGCTCCAGACATGGTTTCCTTCGGACTTCCAGTTGGCAATCCGCTCAGCTCCTGTAATCACGACTTCCCCGTCTCCTGCGGATCGATATACGATTCTATGCTCCGCTGTTCCTCCATTAGCCGGGTTAACCCATTCCCTGTATACTCCAGCATGAACAATAACTGTATCACCAGCCATGGCATAAGCCGCAGCGCGTGATATGGTACGAAGGGGTTGATCCGCTGTTCCTTTTCCTTGATCATTCCCATGTATGGATACATGATATTCCATAACAACTCTCCTTCTATTTTAAAATTATTGTTGTATCCCGTTATTATACTAGAAAATAATTATAATGGCAGAGATAGGAAGGTGTATGTTAGCCTGAATTGATATTGATAAAAGGTAAAACCACATCCACTACCCTATGAAGTTGTGGATTTTTGCGTATTAAAGTCTTCTAGCTATTGTTAAAAGCTATGACTAGCCATGCTTTTTTCATATAACAAGCATTCCTTTCCATCATGCTATACTCATTAGACTAAAAAGTTAGAAGGAGAAATAGTTATGATACCATTTCGTAATGATCATGTAGGTAGCTTTCTACGTCCTGCAGATTTAAGTCAGGCACGTGAACAATATAAATCAGGCAACATCACATATGAGGAATTAAGAGCTGTGGAAGATAAAGAGATTATTCGAATTATTGAAAAGCAAAAGGAAAATGGCGTATTGGCAGTTACGGATGGTGAATTCCGCAGAAGCTGGTGGCATTTTGATTTTCTGGGCGGCTTGGATGGCGTAGAGTTGTATGAGCAAATAGACGGACCGAAATTCCATAATATGCAAACGCGCAAGGGCGGGATTCGTGTTGTTGGTAAAGTTGATTTCTCGAGTCATCCCTTTGTTCAGGATTTTGAGTTTTTGAAAAAGCATGCAGGTGACGCTGTGGCGAAACAGACCATTCCAAGTCCCAACATGCTTCTATATCGATTGGAGAATGACGCTAACATCTATACGGACCGAGAGCAATTCCTTCAGGATACGATTGCGGCGTATCAAAAAGCAATTCAAGCCTTCTATGATGCGGGTTGTCGATACCTGCAATTAGATGATACAGCTTGGGCAGACCTGTTCTCAGAAGCTGGTCACGATAAGCTACGTGCTAAAGGTCTGGAACCGGCGGAAGAGTTGAAAACGATGCAGCGCATGATTAATGAATCCTTGGCTCATAAACCGGCAGATTTAGTGGTGACGATGCATATTTGTCGTGGTAACTATAAATCGAACTATTTCTCAACGGGTGGTTATGATTACGCTTCTGAAGTTATCTTTGGAGGCTTAAACGTAGATGGATTATTTTTAGAATTTGATGATGAGCGCTCAGGTGGTTTCGAGCCATTGAAATATGTGAATCGAAAAGATTTGAAAATCGTGCTTGGTTTACTCACATCAAAAACAGGCGAGTTAGAGGATAAAGAACACATTAAAGCTCGGATTGCAGAGGCGGCAACCTATGTACCACTTGAGCAACTATGTTTGAGTCCACAATGTGGCTTTTCATCTACAGAAGAAGGCAATATTTTAACGGAAGAACAACAATGGCGTAAACTTCGTTATGTGAAGGAAATTGCAGAAGAAGTTTGGAATTAATCCATCTAAATAACGGAGGGGATTCAAAATGACGATCCAAGCAGACCAAGAGACAATTATAGTTGAAGCGTTCATTAATGGTCAAAATGTAAAATCCCTTTCGCAGGAAGCAAAAGAGAATCCGACAAACCCAACTGAGATCGTAGGTTATTTCCCTGTCACTACGAAAGAACAAGCGGTTGAAGCGATTGAAGCGGCGGCAGGGGCTTTTAAAACATGGAAGCAGACCCCCATTGATGAACGCATTATGATGATGCGCAAGGCGATTGAGAAGATTAGAACGGCTGAGAATGAAATTGTACATTTGCTGTCTAGAGAGCATGGCAAGCCCCTGTATGATGCACACGGTGAAATTTATGTTTCGTTAATGTGGATGGAGTTTGCTTGTAATGAAGCTAAATCGGCTCTACAGGAAGAGATCAAAGAGCATGAGAATGGTAAAACGATTCTTTCCTATGATCCCATTGGTGTGGTGGCAGCAATTAGTCCATGGAACTATCCCATTGCTTTATCTACGATTAAGATCGCTCCTGCCTTACTTGCGGGTAACACCATTGTGCTTAAACCAAGTCCATATGCGCCACTGGCGGCAGCGAAGGTGGCAGAGATTATTGCGAGTGAGTTCCCGGCTGGGGTAATCAATGTCGTTCATGGTGATGCGGATGTGGGCGTTGAACTGACTAGTAATCCTCTTGTTACTAAAATCGCTTTTACAGGTGGAACCGCAACAGCTAAGCATATCATTAAAGCTGCGTCGGAAACGATTAAGGATATGACGCTTGAGCTTGGTGGTAATGATGCGGCTATCTTCTTGGAAAGCTTTGATGTTCATGATGAGCGAGCAATGCGCCGGATTGTCATTTCTAATTTCTTGACAGCAGGCCAGATCTGTATGATCGCCAAACGTGTGTATGTACACCGTTCTATTTATGATGAGTTTGTGGAAAAATATATAGAGGCGGCTAATCGCTGGATTCGAATTGGTGACCCATTTGATTCAAATACGACAGTAGGTCCGGTTAATAACCTGAAGCAGAAAAATTATGTGCTTGGTTTGGTTGAAGATGCGCAAAAGCGTGGGGCTAAGGTCATCCCGCTCGGTCAAATTCTTGATCAGAAGCTGTTTGAACAAGGTTACTACCTACAACCTACGCTTGTCTTAGGTTGCGATGTTCATGATCCGATTGTAGTGGAGGAACAGTTTGGTCCTACGGTTCCGATTCTTCCATTTGACGATGAAGAGCAGGTTATTCATCTACACAATGAAAGTATATATGGATTGACGAGTTCTGTGTGGGGGAAAGAAGAGGATGCCATCTCCGTTGCACGTCAACTCGAAGCTGGAACGACTATGATCAATACAGCTGCTGTGCAGGGGCTCGACGTTCGGTTCCCTTTCGGTGGGGTTAAGCAATCCGGTATTGGCCGTGAATACGGCGTGGAAGGTATCCGTACTTATACAGAAAAGCATGTCATCAACGTTCCAAAGACACTGGATCTTCCTTATATACCAGAGTAAATCTTATAGCACACCACTTCGCATCGTACAGGGGAATGTACATGTGAAATTGAATGTAGGCTCTAACTTTGCGCTTTGTTTACTGATTTTTAAGAATCAGTAGACAGGGCGTTTTTTTGTCAGATCTGTTTGACAGTGGTGACTTTTTTAGAGAGAAAATACCCCACATCTGATGGAGGTGACGCTGAAGAAATAAAGAAGCCACTCCATTGATGGAGTGGCTTGATACTCAGCTATTATACGGTGAACGGCGGCTATTTTCTACCTAGTGTCTCCCAAATTCCATGGAGCCAGGAGTCGAACTCCGCATCTTTGTCGCCCTCGTAAGTATCATAAATATCCAGACGTGTCTTTTGCAGTTTTTCCTTGAATTGCTCGAATGTGTGACCTTCAGGAAGGCTTTTTTTAATCCGTAGCAAAATTTTGTTAGTACCTTTAAACAGCTCACCTTTGTTTTTGGCAGGCATTTGTACATCTTCATCCAACTGCTTGAGCTTTTGATATGCCGCTTCGCGCACTTGAAACACTTGATCATTTTTCAAAACATGCTGAAGCAACTTAATGGTAGGGGCTGTGTCCCAGTTCCCCAATTCGTTCACCGCATTCAGTCTTTCTCTCCAGCTTGACGTCCGGTTAGCCGCTCGTTTGAGCTCTTCAAAGTTCTCCGGTAGTTCGTTAACTGCTCCAGTATCATGGTTGTTCGTCAAAATTCAATCTCCTTAATCATCGCCATCTCGGCAGAATGATGAATGTTATTTATGTGATCACTATTATAGCACGAACCTGACTAAACTACTCCTATGAAGCCGATTGGTTAGCCTTTTCCTTAATGAAGTCCACCATATACACCCAACCAATTAGTCCACATAAGACAAAACCAAACGCATGCAGAGATCCGTAAATGGGAATAAAATCGAGTATGGTTAAGGAGTACATATTTTTCAGTAGCGGATAGAAGATGGAAATGACAACAACCGTGTAAAAGGCTAGACAAGAAAGGCCTAAAAAGAAGGCTGCCTTAATATCCAAAGCATTTTTCCTCAAGTAAGTAAGGAGATAAGCGGTGTAAACCACAATATTACAGGCGAACAAAGTGACACCGACGTATTCAATTGGCTTGGAGAAAATCATACCAATAGCAATCAAGATTGGTCCGATGATATCGATGGCAACGATCCAAGGATACCAGCTTTTCTTCGTCATGATGCGTCCCAGTGCACCAATAAAAATTGGAACGATCGCAGATGAGAAATGAAAGTGGAGCGAGCTTAACGCGTGCGTTGAAGGATTAGCTTGGAACAGGTTCAATTGATATTGATATAAGGTAAACCAAATGCCCCCGATAAAAAAATAAACGAGCCCCGCACCAATCGCTATTTCAGCTGCTTTTCCTTTAGAGATTACAATCGTGGTCAAGCCATAGATGCCAAGCAGCAGTGTGAACAGTAGCCATCCAAGAGACAGAATCCCTGGGATTTCCGTACTTTCTAACCCCCACATCTTATTACTCATTACCGAGGCCAGAGTAAGAAGCGCAGCGGGAAATTGAAGCCATTTCATAGCAGCATAAATCATTTGTTGATGTTTATTCTTTTCATCATGGTTCAAAAGTAAAATCACAAGAGGTACAATGACAAAAGCCGCAAAAAGTAGAAATTTTTCAACAAGTTCGAATTGGAAGTAATCAAGGGAAAATATCAGAATGGTTATGATTCCACCGGGAAACACTGGTGCTAATAATGATTTCATTCGTTGCTTCAAGGAACTATTCATGGGGTTTCCTTTCTAACTACGTTTATCGTAATAACTGCCTGTATCCAGTTGTGTAGCTTTCTTTAGTATAGATTCGGCAATTCTTCTTTCAGTAGTCTAACACATTTATTTGTCAATATATGAAAATAAGCGTATCTTACTGCGGTTGATGGAGTCATGGGAAATAGCCCTTTCGCTCTTCAAAGACGTTCACCATAAAGGAGCTGTGGTATCAAATGAATAAGGATAAAAATATAGAAATGAAATACTCTTCAAAAGCAGGGAACATTCTACAACAGATCAATAGTAAAACTAAGCTAGGCGAATTACGAAAAATCGCAAAGGATATTAAAAAAGATCACGAACTAGCTATGGAACTTTGGTCGACCGAAGCGTTTTTGCCCAGACTATTAGCTATTTTAATTATGGATAAAAAACTTCTCTCACAAAAATTACTCAATAAGTTTGATAAGGATATGCAGACTCACACTTTTGATGAGCGAAATAACTTAATGGATTGGTTAATGGCTAATCAGCTCACCAAAGACAAGAAGACCATTGCATTGATGGAGTCATGGGAAAAAAGTCCTTCTGCTCTTCAAAGGCGAGCTTTTTGGTATTATCAAGCGCGATTGAGATGGACCGGACAAACGCCTCCTAATAACACCGAGGACTTACTATCTGCAATTGAAGCTAGTATTACGCAGGAAGAGCCGGAAGTTCAGTGGGCTATGAATTTCATTGCAGGCTGGATAGGCATTTATGATCAAAAGTATCGTGCGCGTTGTATTAAACTTGGTGAAAATACAGGTCTTTATAAAGATGAAATGGTATCAAAAGGCTGTACTCCTAATTATTTGCCAGAGTTCATTGCAATTGAAGTTAACAAACGAAATAAGAACTGGAAGCCTTAATATGGAAAAAGGATCTGGAAGTAAGCTTCCAGATCCTTTTTGCTTGGAGGGCAATTGCAAAAGTTTTATGACACTACTAATCACTATAATTTGAGTCAATCCAATTTTTTAACTCTTCACTCATGATCTCAAACTCCTTCTCAGTAGCCTTCGGATGCAATTCGATTCCTCCAGAAGGTCCGAAAATAATGATGTCTAGGCTCGTTTCGTCTGTAAATGTAATTTTTCCAGCATTGTTCGATCCAAACACATCACCTGCATCAAAAGGTCTAAGTTCTGCATCTTGTATCATTTGGATAACCGTATTTTTTTCTTCCTCGCTTAATATGGTGGGATTAATCATACCGATACTGATTTCTTTTACTTGCCCTGCATCAAGTTTCTCTTTAAATTGTTCTGCCCATTTGCTGTCCGCTCCGCTTCCCGTGGAGCAACTTGAAACGATCAGTATAAAACCGACAATCACCGAGACAATGCCTGAGATCCGTCCGGCACTTAGTGCTAAATCACTTGGCTCCGCATCTTTAAACTTCCATCCCAGTCGTATATACCAAGCAAAGTAAGGCCAAATTGCCATAATTATTCCTATGATTAAGACTACAACACCTATAATTCCTGTCAAACAATCACATCCTGTATATGTTAATTATTCTATTTACTACGATAAATACTTGTTAAAGTTTCTTGTATGTAGATATCTATCGCTACACATCAGCAATCTATCAACTTCCTTGGAAAACAAAAAAAGAGCCACACAGCATGCGGCTCTCCATCTAATTTTAATGCCCGCCCGTATTGGAAGCCCAGACAGGAATCCAACTGTTCGGATAATTGCTATTGGTCAGGGTTGTGTTATAGAGAACTAAATTCCCATCACTTTGCATGACCAGTGTGTCACCTGTTGTGTTAGCCGGTAAGCTGCTCCCGTGATGACCTGGAATCCATGAGGTGGTATTGGGAGACCAAGCAGCTACCTGTACAGAAGTATCAATCATCAAAACTTTATCCCATCCCCAACCGGTGTAATATTCGAATTTACCTGTAGCCGGGTTGAAACCATATCGATAACCATATTGGTAAACGTCTTGATATTTCATGCCATATTTATACATGACAGGTTTCCCGTACTGTGATTCAAAATTGAACGAAAGAGCCCCACTGTTACTAGTTCCGCTACTCCAGAGAGAAGAACCGTTTTGATAGATAACAAAGTTCCCGTCATTTTGCCAGATGGCTGAGAACCTGCCATCTTGGGAGGTGAGATAGTCACCCTTTGCCATGCTTTGGCCGATCGTGAGTTTATCTCCAAGATAGCCAGCAGAAGCTGTTGCTGGTACGGCAAATGCAAGAATCAACAAGCAAGCCATAAGAACTCGAAAAGATCTGGGAAAAAGTCGTTTGTTCATTGGACACGCTCCTATTTTTCTTATAATGGTTAAAGTTAAATGCATAGAACAACAAATCCTTACAGCTATTGCATGTTTCTGCGTTGTATTCAGTCAGGAGCGGTGAGGTAACACGTCCCCATCTGGTGTAAAACGGGAACCAAGATCTAAAATGCTCCCAACGGTCACCTCCTTTAATAGAAGTGTGAAAATCTTTGATACATATTATGTAATGGGATGTGTGTTTTTTAGGAGAGGAAAGCTAAGTATACGCTTGTACTTTAGTAGAGGAGTTGCATCATCAGGCGAAAATACATACTTTATTTTCCATTATAGCAACAAAAAATATAAAAGCCATATTTTTCTATATGAAATTTTGAATCTATTACTTACAACCAATGCGTTATAACTTCTCGTCTCCTGGGCTAGAAAAAAACCTATTATTCGATTGAATAAATTGAAGCTAAACACTAATTTTGGTGCAGATCGAGATATAGGTATTCATCTCCTCTATCAATCTCTCAACTTTTTACACCCATTTTATATATTTAATGATTTTTATGAATTGAACTATGGTAAAATATCTCAGGATCTAAAATTGGAGAGGGGTTTTTTCATTCATGTTTTGGAAAAAAGTTTTGGGTAAAAGCACACTGCGTGTAGCTACCGCTGCACTATTACTCACGCAACTATTGGGCGCAGCAGGTTCTGTCTCTGCCGCAGGTAACGATGTAGAAGTACACTTGATTGGAATCAATGATTTCCACGGTCAGTTAGATACCACATCAATCGTGGGTGATAAGAAGGCAGGAACGGCTCCAATTCTAGCAACCTATCTCAAAGAAGCTCAAGCCAAATATGAACACTCCCTACTCTTCCATAATGGAGACTCTGTTGGTGCATCTGCTCCAGCCTCATCTTTGGATCGTGACGAGCCTACCATGGAATGGATGAATATGATGGGCTTCGATGTAGGGTCCTTAGGGAATCACGAATTCGACCAAGGTGTCGCTGCTTTAAAGGCACAGATCTTTGGTGGCCTTGATCCAAAAGAAGGTAAGGTAACGCATGCCGGTGCAAAATTTGATTACGTCAATGCAAACGTGATTGAAACTGCCACAGGAAAAACATTGATTAAGCCGTATGTGATTAAAGAAGTGGGCGGAGTCAAAATTGGATTTATCGGACTAGTGACGAAATCAACACCTGCCAAAGTATCTCCATCTGGGACAGCTGGCGTACGTTTCTTAAGCGCAGAAGAAGAAGTGGAAGCCGTTAATAAATATGCTAAAGAATTGCAAGACCAAGGTGTAGAAACGATCATTGTTTTGGCACATGATCCAGCAACAACCAAAGAAGGCGTAACCACTGGAGAAGCAGCTGATCTGGCAAAAGCTTTACCAGCGGACTCCCCTGTTGACGTTATCGTTGCAGGTGACAATCATGCTTTGGCTAACGGTGAAGTGAATGGAAAGTTGATCGTTCAAGCTTATTCCTATGGTACGGCGTTTGAAGATATCAAGCTGATGATTGACCCTGCTACCGGGGATGTAACTGAAAAATCAGCGACTGTTACAACGACTTTCCAAGAGGGTGTAAAAGAAGACCCTGAATCTTTAGCTATTATTAAAAAATCATTAGACAAGCATCCTGAGCTGACGAAGCCAGTAGGTACAACGGACGGTTCTGTTACCCGTACAGATGCTTATAATAACGAAGCCCCTCTAGGCAACCTCATTGCAGATTCAATGCGTGAAGCAAACTTTGGGGATGAGGCAAGTGCTGCTGACTTTGCATTTATGAATCCAGGCGGTATTCGTGCGGATTTGCCACAAGGCGATGTGACCTTTGCTGATCTTGCCAAAATCCAACCGTTTGGTAATACTCTAGTAAAACTTGAGCTGACTGGCGAACAGGTTAAAACCTTGTTGCAGCAGCAATGGGGTACCAATGCTGACGGTACACCTAATACCAAAACACTCCAAATCTCTGGTTTGAAATACACTGCAGATTTCAATAAGCCGGTCGCAGAACGTGTTACGGGTCTTAGTCTGGAAGATGGAACATCGATTGATCCTGCAAAAACATATACGGCTGTAGTTAACAACTTTATGGCTGCAGGTGGAGATAACTATAAAGTGCTACTGGATGCTAAATCATCCCTGGCAGGTCCTATCGATCTGGATGTATTCTACCAATACATCGTAGACACGTATAAAGGCGGTAGCATCGAAGCTAAAAATGAAGGACGTATCACAAACCTGGCTGCATCTACCGAGCCAACAGAAACACCTGTAACAACAGAAGTCATTTCTCGTGCTGAATTTGTAAGTGCTCTGGTCGACATGTTGAAACTTAACGAAGTAGCTACAGCACCTGCATTCAAGGATGTTGCGGCTAATACTGCATATGCAGATGCGATTGCTGAAGCTATGCATGCTGGATTCATTCAAGGTTATGGTGGAAACTTCTATCCTGATCGGGATATCACACGTGAAGAAGCTGCTACCATTCTTGCTAAATTGGTAAAAGATCAAGCGACTGATAAAGACGCTGCTACGATTATTGCTAGTTTTGAAGATGGTAAATCCGTGTCTGCTTATGCAATTAAACCTATGGCAAAACTGATTGACAAAGGTATTTTTGCTGGAACAGATAAAAAATCACTTCAACCTAAACTAGGTCTGACTACTAACGATGCAAAAGCATTAATTGAAAAAGCTGTTGCAGCAAAAGCTTCATAATGTAGAACTTATTCAAACTTTATATTAAAACAGAGAAACACATCCTATCGGGCGAATGAGCATTCCTCTACGGATAAACCCTCTCATCAAGTAGTTCTTTAATTGGTGAAAAGGGTTTATCCAGGAGAATGCCATATCCCAATTTAGGATGTTTTTTTATGCTTAAAATCCACGATTCTATGGAGAAATCTATGTCTGAATTGGCTCTATGGTTTGGTTACCGTTTAGTGTTCAGAATTTGGTAAGGGCTCTAAAGTAAAATGGTAAGGCAAGCCATATGAACTTGATGAATTTTATCAGTTTCTGTTGTAAGGATGGAATGGCCAAAGGAAAGGGAAAAAGTTTCTGGTTGCTGCAAAAATTTTAGAAGTGGAGGAGATTTTCGTTTGAAACAAAAACGCAATATAGGTAAACCGTTATTGTCTTTATTTCTGGCAATGTTGCTCGTCTTGCAGACAGTGATATACTCCACCGCCGCATATGCGGAGAGTGTGCCAACCGATTCCGGAATGGAAGCGGTCATTGAATCTGACTCACCGAGTGCCGACGAACCACTTTCGGTACCTGAGGCAGTGAACGACGAACCGCTTTCGGAACCTGAGGCAGTGAACGACGAACCGCTTTCGGAACCTGAGGCAGTGCAAGAGGAACCGCTTTCGGTACCAGAGGCAGTGAACGACAAACCGAATAATTTCGTAGCGATGGCGGCAGTCCCAACGGACAAAACAGCGGTATTTATGGAATCTAATTCAACTTTTCCGCTGGAAGTGACGCAGGGGAATGCTGTTATTAATCCAAACGGTATTATTCAGGGTAGACAGCCCTTTACGCTCAAATCGGAAGGTCTCAAGGTACCAGTGAATGGTGATGACCCAAATCCAACTAATGCAGATCCTGAGAAATACATCCAAAAGGGTGACTGGATCGAGCTGAAAAGAGAAGATTACTTCAAGGAAGTGGTGCTGCCAACAGCTACTAAAACCTTGAATGCACAGACGGAATCAGGTACAAAACAGCTGGGTACCGCCTATTTCACTCCAAATAGCATCAAGATTGTATTTAACGGTGAAGATAATTTTTTCAATGGTGTTGGACGAGGTATCGCCTTCAGCTTTGAATCTACTGCCAATGCAGATATAACGGGACTAGCGTATGGCGATAAAAAGCCGATCAACATCTTTGGTGGTGCATATCAGCTAGAGAACCCAGATGTTACAGCAGAGTATAATATTACTTTAAGCTCGCCTGGAATGATCAGGTGGGATCAGTATGGTTACCGCGGGATTCAGCCAGCGCAATTGGTTGAAGGTGCAATTACTTGGGAGTCAAACGTCTCTGCATTCGATCAGTTTGATAAAACAGTCAAATTGCCGTTAGACGGGAAGACATTCTATACGAATCCAGCCACTTATAATACGGGTTTTGGAAATGTCCGTGGTATCTATAAGGAGGGTTCATTCAAAGTAAACGGCCAAAATGTAACGCCAGTCATTGGGGGCGACGGATCGCTGACTTACATATTTCCGCAGGGAACAGGTCTAGATCCAAAGGTTGAATATAAAACATGGATTCCAAAGGAAGCTTATTATTACGAACATCGGAATCCGCCAAACAATCTTGGTCGCAGCTACCGGGACATGAATGGCAAAGTGGAACTGAGACAGGACAACAACATGTTGGTACAGGCAGGTCAGGAGATTTCTTTTGCTCCCGACTGGATTCAAGCCAGCGCTTCGTATGACCATGCGAATGAAACCATTACATGGAAGATCGCGGTTAACCAATATAATAAAAAAGAGTTAAAGGACTTTACCATCACAAATGTATTACCGGCTGGGCTGGAATTTGAATCGGCTGCATGGCAGACATGGGTAGATGGCGCTGTATCTGAAGAAACGCCAATTACACCAGATTCAAACGGCGTGTATTCCTTCGGGGATATTAACGGAAAAGTCGAATTGTTGATTAAAAGCAAGGCGATAAGTGGTTCCAGCTTCCAAATAGACCCTCGTGCCAACTGGAATTTGGATACACCAGGGGTTATACAGAACAACGATGTAATGACGGGTAAAAGACCTATTGCGGTGACAGATGAGGCAGTCGTCAGCATTGGCGCACACACGTTTACAAAAACAGGCGCAGTATCAACCGAGGATTATAACCTGGGCAGTATCACGTGGACCGTTAATCTAGCACCACAGTATGCCTTACCTAACGCGGTAGTATACGATGTCCTTGTGCATGGCGGTGACTTGAACGTCTTGGACAACGCTGTAGATGAAACCAGCGAGGTGAGTGCGGAGACAATTGCGAAAATTAAAGCAAATATCACTTCTGCGCAGCTTTGGAAGCAGTACAAAGCGGGAACTCTGAAGTCGAATGCAACCGGATTGACGATGAAAGCTATTCCATTAACCGTGGACGGTAAAGTGGTGGCGGATTTGATCAAGGTGACCGGATACACCGAAGAAGCGGCATCCTTCAGCTTCCGTGCACTTGAGACCAACCCGAACATTCTCTTCAGACAGGATATTAACGCAGGGAAAACTGTTTCGAATCGGGCTTTGCTCATTGATGGCGAAACCGTAAAAAAAGCAGATAACAGCGCCAACCTACACCTGCATATGTTGAACAAGGATATGCTCTTTGCTTCGAAGCCATTAAAAGTAGATGGTACTTTTGACAATGTGACGCCGAATAACGTTAGCAGTTACATTAGAAATGATAACAATGAAGCATGGACAATTTCTGGCTATGACAGGACAACCAAAACGGTCACATTCCGTTTAGGGGTAAATATGCCTGGATATAACACAGAAGAAATGGCTAAGGATGGCGGTAATCGAGTCATTAGTAATATTAAGCTAGTGGATACACTTCCCGAAGGGTGGGAATTTGTTCCTTTCTCTGAAACTAAGGATTTTGAGCTTTGGAAAGGATTTTCGGACAATGGTGCAGGAACAGAATATGGTGTTAGAAACGATGCTAGAACTCTAATTGAACCAGGTACTAGTTCTCATGTAGTCCATTTTTCACACATTGGAAACGAGGGTACTTTCACCTTCTCCAAGCTGGAGAGTCCTTATATCATTCTGGTGAAGGCAAGACCTTCCAACGATGCTCTGCAGAAGTATTTAGAGGAATACACCATCAACGGCACGGACAAACAGGTGCTGTATAACAAAGCCGACCTTCATATGACATGGGGTGGAGTGGAGAAGGTTGTCACCGAACAGCGCAAAGTTATTGTACCTATTCAGACCCTTGGAAAGTCGGTAACTAAGCCAGTTCCAGGAGTGCTGGAATGGACGGTGAACTATACCCCGCCATTTAACATGAAGCAGGGTGTTTATTTGCAGGATACCCTGGGTGCAGGCATGAATTTGCGTTATGAAGAAAACGGAAAGCTTGTGCTGACATCACCTAGTATGGCAGTCTATCCTGCTAAATTGACCGCAAGCGGCACTCTTGAACGAGAGGGCGCAGCACTGGACCTCAGCGACCCGAATGCTGAAGTTCAAGTAGAAGCTGTACCAGGCGCAGGTGGCACTACGGTTCTAACATTTAAAATGGACGGCCCTAATCAGCTTTACCAGTTTGTGTACCAAACAGAAGTTGATCCAACTAAAGCGAAAGCTGGAGACACAATGGGCAACGAGGTAAAACTGGAGGGCGATGACAATCTGAAATCTGTCAGTGCCAGAAGCGAAAGCACGCTGGACAGTTCGGACGTGGCCGGCAGTTCAAGTTCCAATGCTCTGTTACCTCTGAAAAAGGTAGATCCCAATGGCAATCCGCTAAAAGACGTAGAGTTCACACTCTATAAGAAAGACGGCGGAACTATAATCACCAAAGGAAAAACCGATAGCGGAGGGAAACTTAATCTGCTATTCCCTGATCCAGGGTATTATGAGCTGAAAGAAACTTATATTGACACCAATACTTGGCTGCCAACTACAAGAGTATACCAAGTATATGTAGGGAATACGCCAGGGAAGCCCATCTGGGTAGACGGGGTGAAATTAACCTCTGATAATCCGCTGATCGTGCCTACACCGGCACAAGGCAAGCTGACCATTACCAATAAGGTGGAAGGCAACGGCAGTGATCCGGACAAAGAGTTCGAGTACACCGTGACCATCACCGGCGAAGGTAAGGACAGAGAGTATACCTATAAGAAGTCGGATGATACGTTTGGCACGATCAAGAGCGGAGGCAAGATTACCCTTAAGCACGGGGAATCTGTGACGTTCCCAGCCTTGCCTGCGGATCTGGTCTATACCGTAAACGAGGCTGATTATACATCCGTTGACGGTTATACGACGATACCGGGTACGAGAGAGCTGTCTGGCTCAATCGTGAATAAAGGTGATCACAAAGCGGACTTCATCAATGAACGGACCGTTAACAAGCTGACCATCAGCAATACGGTCATGGGCAACGGCGGCGATAAAACGAAGGAGTTCGAGTACACCGTCAACTTTGAGGATACAGGCAAAGAGGAAAGTTACTCTTACTTGAAGACGGACGGCAGCACAGGTTCGATCAAGTCCGGCGGTAAATTCCGCCTTAAGGATGGAGAGGCACTGGATATTTTGGGTCTGCCTAAGAATCTGAAATACACAGTTACCCAACAAGATTATACAACCGATGAATACATGACTACTCCTGAGGAACGGTACTATACCGGAGTCATGAAAGGCATTGATGAAGATGCCCCATTCACGAACGTGCGAGTCTTGAAGGGCGGCCTATTAATCAGCAACACAGTTAAAGGCAAAGATGAAGACAAGAAGAAGCTGTTTAAGTACACGGTTGCCTTCACCGGCGAGGGATCGGACGAATCCTACGTCTATGAGAAATCAGACGGCAGCAAGGGTATGATCAAGAGCGGTGAGAGCTTTGAGCTTACAGATGGCCAGACGCTCATTGTCCAAGGGCTTCCAACCAATCTTCAGTACAAAGTGACCCAAGATGATTATACGCAAGATGGCTATGTGACTGATCCAGAAAGTCTCATTCACATGGGCACTATTCCAGAGAAAAAATTATCTGAAGCACATTTTGCCAATACCCGACCGTATCTGGAAGGCGTGTTGCGTAACAATAAAACAGGAGAAGTCATTCCGAATGCACCGATTACGGTAACCGATCTGAAGACAGGCGAAGAGATTCAGACGCAGACGAATGAGAAGGGTGAATATTCAATCCCAGCCGTAGCGGATACCGACTATACGATCAGATATACGAAGATGTATCGGGTAGGCGGTAAGGATGTACCTGTTGAGTTTACGCAGAAAGCAAATGTGAACAGCAGTGTAACGGACGAGACTGTTCCAGCGGACATTACGGCCGTGGGGATCATTCTGTTCAAACAATTGGATGGAACAACAGTGCTATTCAATGATTTGTTGACTAGCCAGATGCATATCTATTTGAAAGACAAGGATGGCATCTATGTTAAGGAAAACGGCCAACCTAAAGCATTTCCTATGGCGTCGAATGGAACTTTCTCTGTGGAAGGGCTAAGCGAGCAGAAGTACACAATGGAAGTTCGCTATCAAGCTGAGACCGGCGAGGAATTGCTGCTCAAAGTAGCGCAACTTGACGTTAAAGCTAACGGAGAGCTGAATATTTCAGAGGAGTTAGTCGACCCTTACGGTACCGTCTATGATGAAACGACAGGAGATGCCGTCACTGGCAAGAAAATTGATGGAGCCAAAGTTACACTGTATTATGCGGATACGCAGCGGAATAGAGATAACGGCCGCATTCCGGGTACGAAAGTAACGCTTCCAAAGGTTCCAAATTTCCCGCCGTACGACAACGAGAGCCCGGAGCAGAGTAGTGATGCAGATGGCTTCTATGCGTACATGGTGTTTCCTGAAGCGGATTACTATCTGATCGTAACGAAGGACGGATACGAAACGCACACAAGTGGTACTATTTCAGTCGATTTTGACATTGTCAGGTACGATGTGCCAATGAAGCCAATTAGTTCTGGTGGCGGCAATGGTAACAATGGAGGCGGCACCGTAACGCCTGGTCCAGGGACCGTAACGCCAGATCCGGGCACGGTAACGCCAGATCCAGGCACGGTAACGCCAGATCCGGGCACCGTAACGCCTGGTCCAGGGACCGTAACGCCAGATCCGGGCACCGTAACGCCTGGTCCAGGGACCGTAACGCCTGAACCGGGCACGGTAACGCCTGAGCCGGGCACGGTAACGCCTGAACCAGGCACTGTAACGCCTGAACCAGGCACCGTAACACCTGAACCAGGCACTGTAACGCCTGAACCAGGCACCGTAACGCCTGAACCAGGTACCGTAACGCCTGAACCAGGCAATGGTAACGATCAGCTTAAGAACGATAGCAACGAGTTGGACGATGCTCCGAAAACTGGAGATAACAGCGTATCGCCATTCTTGTATATGATTTTGGCGCTGATGTCCTTAATGACGATTGGGTTCTGTCTACTCGGGTACAAGAAGAAAAAGCACATCCAGTAATGGAAGGGAAGGCGGTAAGAAAAATGAGCAAAACTAAAAAAATTCTTATCGCTGTTTCCTTGCTTGTGTTGGTATTTTCACTTGTCAGTCTTGCGAGGACTTTCTTGCGAGACTATGCCGAGAAGCAGAAAATCGAAGAGTTAACAAAGGTTTGGAAAGAAGGATCAGAACAAGGTGGAGGGGATGCAATCCCCTCCCTTTTGTTCAATAAAGGCAATGAGCCGGTTATGCTTCCCGAATTTCGAGATCTTTACGAGAGGAACTCAGACATCGTCGGCTGGCTGAAGATTGACGGTACCCGAATTGAGTACCCGGTCATGCAGAGCCCACAGGATTCGGAGTACTATCTCAATCATGATTTTGATAAAAATGGAAACCAAGGTGGTCTTCCTTTTTTGGACGAGTCTAGCCGGGCTAATAGTTCGGACATTTTGCTGATTCATGGACATCACATGAAAAGTGGTTGGATGTTTAAAGATTTAATGAAGTACAGGAACGAAAGCTTCTATCAAGAACATGCGACGTTCCCGTTCAGCACGCTTTACGAAAAGGAAGAGTATGAGATTGTTGCCGTTATTCTGTCAAAAGTTTATCGCAAATCGGACGACGTGTTTAAATACTACCAGATTGAGAATGTAAGTACGCCCGCCGAGTTCGATTCATATGTTCAGAATATCAAACAACTCTCTCTTTATGACACAGGTGTAACAGCACAGTATGGTGACAAGCTTATTGTGCTGTCCACATGCGAGTATTCAACCGAAAACGGTCGGTTAGCGGTGGTGGCCCGAAAGCGTTAATTGACGATGCTGAAACACAAAATCAATCTGCTTTATTTCGCGTTCTCACCTTAGAGGACGCGATTTTTCTTGTCCCCGAAATAAGGTGCTCATGGACATGTGGATTGAGGAATTACGCAGAATGATAAATTCTGACGAATCCAACGAGTATCAAGGATGTATACATTTGAGATGAGGACATGAAGGCCACTCCATCGTTGGGGTGGTCTCTATGCTGATCAACGACGCAGACTGGAAGGAGACGCTTTTGATCATATTATGGGGTTAAATCGACAAATCTATGTTTCTATGATAGGGTTGAAGCATCCCATAGGCATTCTACTCTTCGGAGTAGAGTGCCTTCATGTATATTATGGGTGCTTACATTAAATGTATTTTAAAATCAATTGGATCGTATATGGAGGTGGTGATGCTATGTTTCTCTCTTTAGCCCCAACAGGGGATGGTTGGATGAGTATGAAAAATGTGAAAATATCATTTAATAAAGAGGAGCGAACATAGCATGACTACTAGTTTTCAAGCGGAGAACCGCATTCCATTAAATACATCCCGACTTAGGGATTTACGTAAATCCGGGCGTTTGCCAGGTATTGTTTTTGGCAAAAATACGGAGAATGAAATGATTCATATTCCAACAATACAATTTCAAAAATGGTTGAAGCAGGGTACGTCTGGTTTTATCGAACTGCAGTTTGAAGAGAAAGGCTCATTGACTGTATTGTTGGAAGATCTCCAGCGTGATCCAGTTACACGGGATTTACTTCATGTGGATTTTCAGCAGGTCCAGACCAATGAGATCCTGCGTACTAAAATTCCTGTCAAGTTCAACGGCACACCGATTGGCACAAAACAGGGCGGAGTCGTGCAAGTTCAATTATCTTCTATTGAAGTGGAGGCATTGCCGAGACACTTGCCAACGTCGATTGAATTTGACATTAGTACTATGGAACTTGGAGAAACGATACATGTAAGTGATGCTAAGTTTGCACCAGATGTGACGGTGATCTCTGAGGGAAATGAGTCTCTTCTCTCTGTAGTTAAACCTTAACAATTCCAAATTAGCCGTACGGGTGATCATCCGTACGGCTAATTTGTGCTGATTACGAGATGTTGGCGTGCTCCCATCCTCACAAGGCGGGTAGTCTGGAATTCACCTCACGTATGTCTTTTGCTCGCGTACAGGCGCAATGATCCTGATATTTCGCTACCCTTTCAAAGTTCACTCGCAAAATTCAGGTGTAAAGTAGGTAGACTCAGGAAAGGTAATCACTATAATGGAAATAAGATACATATATAGTTAAACCTGAACTGCTAAGGTCAATGGCATAACATTTCTAAACAGGGCGGTGAGCGAAAAGAAATGGACAAATTAAAGAATAGCGGATTCTATAAACTGAGATTCTTCATCACCCCTGAAGAGTTTAAAAGCCTTTTGCAGCTTTTGGAGCATCGGCAAGCGCAATTCTATCGTACCAATGCTGCCCGAACAGAGCATGATTATAATCAGGTGTACGAGGAGTATCAGACGTTCTATCAGTATTTTGTGGCAGGAGAAAAGAGAGATGACATCCATCCCTTCTTTGTTTACTCTATTTCTATTGCATCAGATCAAGAAAGTTCAGGATTTTTTGTAAGAAATGAAGGGGTTTCTTTTCCTTATCACGGACAATGGGCAGAGGATGAACTGCCGTGTATCTTGCTTTCATTTCCGAAAGGTTTTCAAGTTAATGTGGAAGATGAAAAAGGAAAATACTATATATATGAGGATATCCGGGACCATAAGCCGCTGACCTATGCATTTTTCGATGAAATAAGAGACTCTATCAAAAAAATGACCAAATCCCTTCGCTTCTCAGCCCTTGATGCTGATGCGATGAAGGAGCAAAAGCCCTCTGTGCGTATAAGCCATGATGCAATGCACGAATTGAGCCAATCGTGGATATTCAATAAATATGGACTTGTGATTCATGGCAAATAGGAGGGGGACGAAATGATGTTCGCCCTAAAGCTTATCTGTACCTGGGTACTGCTATTTGCCTCATGTTCAGCAGTATGGTGGAGTTTTAGAACAGAAAAGCTTATAACCATCTCCTGGCTGGCATTTTTGCTACCGGCTGTCTTCCAGCTTGTTACGGCTTTCCGGATTGGTCCAGGCCAAGCAAAGTCACTCATCGTGTTTGGCTGCATCAATCTGTTGTTTGCTGGCCTTGTGGGTGCGGGTGTCTGGTATCTAGTCCAAATAGCCAATTCATATCGAAGGGGCAAATGATCAACGAATGGAAAGGGGAACTCTAATCATGAAGCCAATGCAAGAAATAGAGACACTGGCCATAGAGATTGCCGCTGCCGCCAAAACGTCTTTTTGCACTCTTTTTGAAAATGGTGAACGTTACTATTATTGTACGTTATACACTACTGGCGAGGGACATGCGCCAAGCATCTCTGCCTGGTCGTGGGAAGCTTTGGCGTTGGAATCGGCTAGGCAAGCAGAGGAAAGTGATACGCCGGTATCCACGATTGCGAATCTCATCAAATGGTCGTATGCGGATTCCCCCTATTGTTGTTTTGGGGATGATCACTTTGACGGTGTCAAACAACGATATAACGAGCGTCCTTTCATTGCGGAACTGGAGAATGATGATTGGAATCGCGAGTTGGATGTGAGGCTGAACGCCATGGAGCTGGCGATGAAAATGCTCGATGATGAAGGCGTATTTGCCTTAAATCAACCGCGAGAGTCCGTATGTGTCCTTGTTGAAGTCATGCCACCGGATAAGATTAATACCGAAATTGCCTTACGTTTGAATCGGGCGGAATCTCCGGCTATGCAAGCATGGTTGGCGGAGGCGGCAGAATAGGGCATCTGCAATGGGGGAGTTTTGACCGTCTATGATGTACCGTTTCGACTCAATTGGCCAATAAGATGATACTAACAGCAGATCTATAATTCGCGAACCACCTTTGCATAGTAAAGGGTGGTTTTTTGTGTTTGAGTTATGACATCAAGCTACTAGTTTTCCTCTACCACTGTACAAACACACTTTTTCTGCCTTGTCCACATTTATACCTCACCAAAACTATTTAACTGCATTTAATAGATTATCAATACAAAAGGAGGTTTTGAGAATGGGAAATAGAAGACCTGGAGCACCTAGAGGTGGTTATGACCCTGTTCAGATCTATAACTCGACTTCGTTTAATGCGAGTGGAGTAGTGGAGTATGCATCCATTTTTTGTAGCAACGATAGATATAGTGTTCAGCGTGACGAGACTTGGAGATCTTCCGACCGTGGTGTGTGCCTGGTAACTAGAATCACCGCGACGGTTAGAACACCGAGTGGAAATATTGAGGCTGAACCGTATACCTCTTCTGGTACGTCGTACAGCCAGTTCGCCATTATACAGGTAGGGGTAAATCAGTTCCGAGTGACACGTGTTACAAGTGCGATTAGAAAATGCCGGAAATAACCGAAGAGGGTTAATATCGAGATTAGGTACGAAACATGAAGAGACGACTTGCCCGGGCTAGCAGGCAGGTCGTCTTTTTTCGTTTTAATGTTTCTTGTACCATAATATTCTGCGGTGCATCGAGGAATCTTTCAAAAGTCGGAAAGGCCGTAAGGCTGGTCGATAATTGCCTTCAATAATCCAAATTCGCCGTTTTTTGTCGATGGCTATATCGAATCCGACTTGTCTAAGCATAGGGTAATGCTCTCCCAATCGTATGGCGGCAAATCGTGCAACTTGTTCCGCTTTGACAAGTAAGCGCCGGTCTCCAATTCGAGCTAGTCTCAGTGCCTTAAGCACTGGAATGGGGCGGTTATTCACATTGGTGACTTGGTATCCCTGTGCCGCAACTTTAGCATAGGAACCTGTCACGTTCCAAGTGGACGAGGAACCCTTCTTGCGCTGAACCATGATCCGAATGTCGAACGGCCTGTGTTTAATTTGAGCAAGCTGCAGACGCTTTTGTACAATATACTCATCACTTTTGATTGTTTGTTCGAACCATTCGAGTAACTGCTCGTTGTCTCTCATGGTGACTGTGTTATTTTCATTTTGAATACGATAAGCATTTGCACCGCTTCGTTTAATGAACAGGATACCCCTTCCGTAACTGCCATTACGAGGTTTCAGTACAACGCTGGGATATTGAAGAAGCATCTTCGTTAGCGTATCCTTCTCAAGCAACTGTGTTTCTGGCAACCGTTCAGCGAGAGAGGGCTCATCGCGCAGAATGCCATACTGCAACCATTTGTCTCTTTCAAATAACATTGGAATCACAGCCTTTTTCAATCGTCTACGGTAATTCTAATTCAAATTCGTGATCCGCATAAGTGGCCATCCGTCTAGATTTGTAAGTTGAAGCATGTCCAATCGGTCGATGGAGACCGAAGATGAACTTTTGCGAGAAACGACTGCATTCTGGGGAGGCGTTCATTCACGCTTCGAGTGGATTCTGGATACGCAGGCGCACTTCTATCACCACCGTGGACAACTGCATGCCATGCTGGTACATGTGCTAAAACGAGAGCCGAATGTACAATTGTTTGAGTAGTGCTATAGTAACCCTCAACTAGTATTTTTAGCCTATGAATTAGCTTATAAAAGAGTGCGACTTTTTTACCAATATATATACAAATTATTCGTTTACTGTATGCCTTTTCGATGTTATACTCACAATATTCAAAAAGAATCTGTGAAAATATGTCGAATTGAGGCTTATCAGGATGATTATAGGTAGACAAAACGGCGAAATGATCATCCTCATTCCATCGCTTGAACCGGATGAGAGACTTCCAGCCTATGTACGGCAATTGCGAGAGTATGGATTTACTAATATTGTTATTGTGGACGACGGATCTGGTGATGCGTACCAGTCGATTTTCGAGGAGCTTCGTGAGAACGGTTGTGCTCTGCTGACACATACGGAAAATCAGGGGAAGGGTGCAGCACTCAAGACCGGATTTGAGTATATTGGGAAGCAGTTCGACGCATCTTCCTTCGTCGTAACCGCTGATTCAGACGGACAACACGCAGCTGAAGATGTATACCGCATAGCCCAAGAAGCAAGGTTTCATCCGGATTCGTTGGTGCTCGGGGTAAGGAACTTCAGCGAGGGGAATATACCTCCAAAGTCCCTGTTAGGCAATCGAATGACCTCCTTTATTTTTGCCATGCTGTATGGTAAAAAACTGTCAGATACCCAGACTGGGCTTCGTGCCTTCGGTCCAGGGTTACTTCCGTTTATGCAGGATGTTCGCGGCACTCGATTTGAATATGAGCTGCAGATGCTTATCTCGTGCATTCAGTCTGGCATACCGATTCATACGATGCCAATCCAAGTCATTTATGAGAATGGCAATGCAGGCACTCATTTTAAAGCGATCCAGGATAGTGCTCGGGTCATGGGGGTGTTGTTCTCCAATTTCCTGCGGTTCATTTCATCATCGGTGGCCAGTTCTGTTATAGATTTGGGCATTGCCTGGTTTTTGATCGACGCGTTACGGCCCGTATTGGGTGAGCAGCACTATTTAAGAATTCTGCTTGCAACCGTGATTGCGAGAGTTATTTCCATTGTGGTCAACTATGTACTGAACAGACACTTTGTATTCCGCAAGGAGGATAGCCAGGGCAGTCTATGGCGCTATCTAACGTTATGCGGAGTAGTGATCTTGCTGTCCAGTACCGGTGTATATATATTCCATACCGTTCTCTTCGTAGATGAGAAATTGGCGAAATTCGTCTGTGATGCCTTGCTGTTCCTGCTCAGTTTCCAATTGCAGCGAAGATGGGTATTTGCAGCAAGGAGGAAGCAGTTGTAGTGCAAAACGAAAAAAGGCAGAATATCTTTTTTGTCATCACGATGATCCTGATGTCGATTTATTTGGTATGGCGTACGTTCTTTACGTTGCCATGGGGTGAAGGCGTTCTGAACGTCATTTTTGGTATGTTGCTGATTGTGGCTGAGACGGTCACCGTACTGACAACCTTTGAATTATTCTTTCAAAAGATGCAAAAAGAACGTACACAGCTCGATTTTCCAATCGTTCCGCCGGAGTATTATCCGGATGTGGATGTGTTTATTGCTACGCATAATGAGCCCGTTGATCTGTTATATAAAACCGTTAATGCCTGTACGTTCATGGATTACCCGGACAAGCAGAAGGTTCATATCTATCTCTGTGACGATGGAGCAAGACCTGAGGTGGAGGAGCTTGCCAGACAGTTTGGCGTGGGATATCTGGGGTTCCCCGGAAACAAGGATGCCAAGTCTGGTAATCTGAACAATGCACTGAGCAAAAGCTCTTCGCCGCTCATTGCAACGTTTGATGCGGATATGATTCCGCAGCACACCTTTTTGATGAAAACGGTACCCTATTTCATGCTCTCCACGTTTATTAAGGAGAATGAGGTATGGCGTCCTCGCCGAGAGGACGAGATGGACCCTAAGTTCAAGCTTGGTCTGGTACAGACCCCGCAAAGCTTCTACAATCCGGATCTATTCCAGTTTAACCTGTATGCAGAGCAAGGTATTCCGAATGAACAGGATTTCTTCTCCAGAGAAGTGAACATCCTGCGTAATGCCTCCAATGCGGTAGCCTATACAGGAAGTAATACGATCATTTCCCGGCAGGGCATGGAAGACATCGGAGGTTTTCCACTCAATACAATCACCGAGGACTTTGAGACAAGCATCCGCTTGCAGCAGGAAGGTTATATTACCTATGCGACTCAAGAGGTTCAAGCTGCCGGGCAGACAACAACAACAGTGAAGAGCATGATTAAACAACGGATTCGTTGGGCACGGGGTATCATTCAGAGCCTGCAGAATACGCGCGCACCTATATCGGGGAAGCTTCCCTTTTGGACGAGAGTAACCTACTTGAGTAGTTTCTTATACTGGTGGTCCTTCTTTAACCGCTTGATTTTCATTTTGGCGCCTATTTTGTTTGCGTTATTCGACTTCCAGATTGTAAATACAACCTTCTGGCAAATCTTAATATTCTGGCTTCCATCTTATTTCTTCTATAGTCTATCCATGCGATATCTGTCCAGCAATATTCGGAATCAGCGATGGAGTCAGGTTATCGATACCATATTTATGCCTTATCTGATCTGGCCGGTTCTCCTGGAGACACTGGGTATTCGTGAGAAAGAGTTCAAAGTTACCAACAAAAGCAGAGCAAGCGGTCGACAATGGATGTCTGCTCTGTTATATGCACTTCCGCATATCTTCCTGCTGTTGCTTTCCATTGCAGCCGTGATTCGGTATGTGAATGGCAAGTACGGCATTGCGCTGTTCTTCAGCAGTATCATTATTTTCTGGCTGATTCATAACATGATTGCATTGTGTTACGCCCTGTTCTTCATGATCGGCCGCCGTGCGTATCGGGAGACAGAACGGATTCGGGCGCAGGAAGATGTCACGATTCACGACCAAGCCAACAATCTGCGATATCAGGCCAAAACGGTGGATGTATCTGAGCAAGGTATTGCCTTCTATGTCCCATATCCCATTTATTTGGCTGAGCAGAAGATCATCTCTCTGGTCGTCAAAACCGACCGGTATGAGGCCAATCTCGATGCAGTCATCGTTTATGTGAAACAGGATGGAGAGGGCTGGCGTTACTCCGCAACGGTTCAGCCGATTGATGAGAATGATAACCGCCAATACATGCAAATCATCTACGACCGTAAACACTCGTTGCCAGAGCAGATGAACCTGTGGGATACGGCTTATGACGATATGTTACGTAATGTGAAAAAACGGATTGTTCAACCCAGATCGGATCAGCGAAAAATGCCGCGGCTTTCCCTTCAGCTTCCAGTTCATTTCACCAATGATGCTAGCTGTACGCTGCGCAGCTTCAATTATCGTTTCTTCTCCGCGACGGGTTTCCATGGTGATATTGCGGCAGGAGCGGTCGTTACTTTTTATACGAAGAGTAATATTGAAGTCATTTTGCAACATACGGGAAAAACGACAGCTCGTGAGCGCGAAGTGCTTCTCTCGGTGGAGAATATCGATGATATTGTGGAGAAGGGCCTGATCGACCAATTGTTGACTGATTTGATTGAGTCACATTCCGATCGTTCCACCAGAGAGGGTTAGGAGAGATAAAGATGCTCATTGTGCTTCATTTTGTGATGGGAGTTTTATTGATAATCTCCTTTGTTGGTTATATGCAGTTTGTTCGGAAGACATTTGCACTACGGTGGGAGTTTATCCCTGTATTTGTGTTTTCCTCGATTGCCTGCATCGTATATTTCGCTGGCTTGGCAGGTCAGCTCTTTATAGGAAGTATTATCGTGATGATACTCGGCTTGTTTCTTTTTAGAGATACGCTGGTTCGAGCTGTCCGACGAGGGACCAAGCCGAATGTATTGTTCTCGTTATTTCAGTTTTCTTTTCTGGGCGGAACGTTCATCTTTTTGCTGATTCTGTTCCAAAATCAATTGACACACTACGATAATTTCTCGCACTGGGCTATTGTATTGAAGCAGATGTTGAGTACAAATGCCTTTCCGACGCCAGACTCCAATCTGATTGATTTTAAAAACTATCCGCTCGGGACTTCGTCATTTATTTATTATGTCTGTCGCTTCATGGGGCATTCCCAGTCCGTGATGCTTTTGGCACAGGGTCTGCTTATCTTTTCCTGTTTTTATTCCATGTTTGGCATTATTTCGGAGAAGAAACGTTTTCTTCTGTACGCTTTTCTCGGACTCGGGTTATCGACGCTTTCTTTTTTCAATCTGACGATTCGGATCACCAATCTACTCGTGGATTTCTTGCTTCCGATCTACGCACTCGCGATCCTGGCGGTTATTTACCAATATCGGAATGAGATCATGAAGGCATGTATTGTTGTTCTTCCGCTTGCCGGATTGCTGACCATCATCAAAAGCACGGGTATTATTTTCGCCGCGATCGGCCTGATCTTCCTGGTGTATACATGGTTGAGAAATGGGCAACGCTCGAACTGGAAAGTCGGACTGGCTGTGCTTGGTACCATTGGTGGTTCACTACTTCCGTATTTCGGCTGGAGCTGGCGAATGGCGACGGTGTTCCAAGGCATTAATAACAAGTTCGAGGGAACAGCCTCGGTGATCAAAGCGGGCAAGACGGGAGAACAGAAATGGGAGATTCTGACGCTCTTCTTGAAATCAAGCATAGATATCACGTCCAGGCCTGTGCTCGGCATTGTACTTTTTCAACTTATCGCGATCGGAGCTTCGGTATTTGCCATTGTTGTGCTTAAGAAGAAGTGGAACTTGTGGAAAGCATTAATTGCTTTGGACGTTGTTCTGTTACTGTACTATGCGGGTATTCTGGCGTTGTATCTCTTCTCCATGCCATTGGATGAAGCAATTGTCCTGGCTGGATTTGAGCGTTATGCGTCCAGTATCGTGGTGCTGTTCGCCGGTGGGCTGGTGTTGTGCGCTGCGATCGACCTGGAGCGATCATTCCACTATCGGATCGGTGAGGTGCCTGATTATCAATCCTTTAAGACGGTCAAGACGAAAGGTCATTATCAAAAAGGCATTATCGGCTGTATGGCGGTTGCGGCGACCATCCTTTTATCGGAATACAACGGGATCGTCTCGATTGCCAAAACCTACGATACAACGCTCCCTTACAAGATTCATGCGGTTACCGGTGATCGGTGGTACCCAGGTGGGCAGGTGGATAATAATAATAGATATCTCTTCTACGCCTCAGACAGGGACCAGCAGGTCACGAATTATTACATGCAATATGTAGGAAAGTATTTCTTGTATGCTCCACATGTGGACGGGATCGTGTTGTTCTATGAGGATAATATGGATAACCTTCTGAGCGGCTACGATTATCTGGTGGTCGTCGAGACGGATCTCAACGCCAAGTGGTTGCTGAAAAAGCATTATGGCATCGACATGCAAGAGGGGATTTATAAAATTACCCGTTCGGGGGATCAAATCGTTCTTACGTTGACTTGAAATCATAGATGTTGAGATCCTGTTCCGGACATCCGGTCAGGTAAGATTGAATACATGATTGTATATAGAGTTTCCTTAAATATAGCCCGCTATAGCTAATACCTATAGCGGGCTATAACTCTTTCGTAGAACAGCTATTCCGATCGGATATGTTATATTTAATTCTATAATGATAAACGGGGAGATTAAACTATGAGCCTACAAACAGAACCTAAACAACGAACAGTCACTCCATTTCGATATGATATTGTTGGCAGTTTCCTGCGCCCGAGTACGTTGAAGGATGCCCGATTAAAATACCAGAACGGCGAAATTACCACGGAACAGTTGAATGAAGTGGAGAATGCCGAGATTGTAAAACTTGTACAGAAGCAAAAAGAGGTTGGCCTTCAGGCTGTAACGGACGGCGAATTCCGCCGCTCTTGGTGGCATCTGGACTTCTTCTGGGGACTGGATGGTGTAGAGCGGACGATCATTGAGGAAGGCTACCGATTCAACGGTGCGACATCCAGACCGGAAACAGCTCGTCTGAGTGGCAAAATCAGCTATAGCAGTCATCCATTTGTAGCGCATTATGCCTTCTTGAAAGAAGCGGCTGGGGAAGACGTTGTTGCCCGTCAGTCCATTCCAGCAGCAGCCCAGTTCCTATTCGAATTGGACCGGGCAGATAATAAGGAAAGCACACAGGCCATCTATCCGAACCGCCAAGAGCTTCTCTCGGACATTGTCGGAGCGTACAAAGCATCCATCCTGGCTTTTTATGAAGCCGGCTGCCGTAGCATCCAGATTGATGATTGCACATGGGGTGCATTGTGTGACCAACAGTTCATCACAGTGATGGAGCAGATTGGTGTTAATGTGGAAGAGTACGCCAATGAACTCGCAAAACTGAACGAAGATGTGGTATCTGGCCTGCCGGAAGACCTCGTGGTAACCACTCATGTCTGCCGCGGTAATTATGTTTCGACATTTGCAGGAGTCGGTGGCGGTTATGAGCCGATTGCGCAGACACTTCTGAGCATCGATAACTACTCTGGATTCTATCTGGAGTTTGATACGGAACGGGCTGGAGACTTCAAGCCACTTCGATTCCTGAAGGACAATCAGCAGGTCGTACTTGGCCTCTTCTCTTCCAAATTCGGAGAGTTGGAGAACAAGGAAGATATCCTGAAACGGATTGAGGAAGCTACACAATATGTTGATCTGGATCGAATCTGCCTGAGCCCACAATGCGGCTTCGCTTCCACGGAAGAAGGCAACCATCTGACCGAGGAACAACAATGGCGCAAGCTTTCCTTCATTAAGGAAATTGCTGAAGAGCTTTGGAAGTAACATTTGCAGCGTCATTCATTATTCACGCATTTGTTTATGTATAAGAAAAAATCGCTAAAAAGCCGTACGGACCATCATCCGTATGGCTTTTTGGTGTAAATCCTCATTGTAGAGTGGATGTTTGATCAGAGTCCATAACAGCCAAGAGAGTGAAGCAATGGGTAGAGATGAGAATAACGGATCAGGGAAGCGGCATGACTGAGGAAGAGGTGGTGGACCAAAAATAAAATAGCGACAGTTAGGACAAAGGGATCTTTGTCGCAACTGCCGCTATTTGTCTATTTCGCATGATATCGTCCTTTAGGCACCACCATCGGTGATCCCGAAACGGGGTCTTCTATGACCGTACATTCCAATCCAAAATGTCTTTAACCTGTGGGGCGGTTATTACCTCTGCGGGCTTACCCTTAGCCACAAGTTTTCCGGTATGAAGCACAGAGGGTTACATTCCTTGATGAAGTAGTCCATTATCCGTTCTTTTTATTAAATTAGGATGAAAATAATATCCATGTATTACATTCCAGATCATGGTATATTTGTATTATTAAATAATGTAAGGAGATTCTACATGCATAATCAAATCATCAAAAAGTTGATCGTACTTTGTTTGGTTTTTGTATTATTACCGGCAACGAGCGTTTTGGCTGCGTCGTCGCTTATTAAGGACCCGGTCTTGGCCAAAGTTATTCGAGCAGATCTGAAGATGTCGGCTAAGAAGGAAATAAAGGCTGCCGATTTGAAAAAATTAAAATCTCTATATGCTATGGAATTAAAAAGTAAGATTTCTAACCTGCGAGGCCTTGAACATGCCGTTAATATGACGGATCTATTCTTGCCTGGTCAAAATATAAAAAATATTAAGCCACTCAACAAGTTAAAGAAATTGACGTTCTTAGCTATTGAAGGCAATCAGATTGCAGATATCTCGCCACTTTTAGGTCTGACTAGTCTGCAAAATCTGGTTATGGACGATAACAAAATCAAAAGCCTGGCTCCATTAAAAAATATGCATAAGCTGACCAGTTTGCTCGCCAGTGGTAATCAGGTGACTGATCTAAGTCCTCTTCAGAAGTTAAAGCTGGAATGGGTCATTATGAACGATAATAAAATTCAAGATCTGACACCTTTCAAGAACCATCCAACCTTGGAGTATCTATATGTAGAAAATAACCTCATTGAGGATATTGCAGTGCTCGAAACCATCCCACATCTAACAGAAGTATATTTGGCTAACAATCCGCTGAATGATCGAGCAGAACAGGTTGTGAAAAACTTGGAGAAGAAAGGCGTCCTTGTAAGTCTGGTAAGCGATGAAGCGGATCAGGCGGCGAAGTAGTTTCGATTAGAGAAGATGTATATGTATATGTAAGAAGAAGTTAATTCCTCATTATATTGAACAAAAACAAAGAAGGCCGCAGATATTCTGACGGCCTTCTTTAATTATGTTGGACAGAAACGCTCGGTAACAACTTAACGCCCGTCCCACAACAATATTATTCCACTACGATCTCCTTCACCGTCTCCCCCTCAACCAGCACTGGCTGATAGTAGGTGTTTGTTGGCAGATCCTTTTTGCCTTGCAGCTTCTTGATCACCCAGTCGGCAGCATCACGGCCCATTTGCTCTTGAGGATGGGTTAGCGTTGTAAGCCTGATGTTGGCGTTCTTGGCGATGTACGAATTGTCCTGCCCAATGATGGATAACTCATCCGGGATCGAGATGCCGAGTTGCCTGCAGGCGTTCACGACCTCCAGTCCCACCTCATCGTTGTAACAGACAA
This sequence comes from Paenibacillus sp. FSL H8-0283, assembly GCF_045040675.1. Taxonomy (NCBI): domain Bacteria; kingdom Bacillati; phylum Bacillota; class Bacilli; order Caryophanales; family Paenibacillaceae; genus Paenibacillus; species Paenibacillus sp. FSL H8-0283. The sequence goes on along the minus strand of NZ_CP150295.1, from coordinate 6,994,958 downwards.
TCGCGGTGAGCGAATCCCTGTTTTCGTCCAGATACGTTGCTACATTAGAGGATAAATCCGGTTTCGATGCGGTATCAAAGGAAAGCACTTGCTCAGGATGGAACCGTAACTTCGCTTCACCCAGCGCCTTGATGTACCCCTTCATCCGGTACTTGCCTTGTAGATCATCCATTTTGGCAATAATGCCGATCTGGGTATGGCCTTTAGAGATCAATTCCCGAGTGGCAAGATAACTAGATTGCACGTCATCCAGGCAGAAGAACGGAACCTCCAGCTCCTCATAAAATGCATTAATCATCGTAAACGGCACATCCTGCTCTTTGAAGGACAGGTAGTATGCAATGTTTGGGTTATACAGATTACTTTTGGTTGGTTCGACGATCAGGCCATCCACGCCGTAGGAGAGCATCATTTCGAGCGCTTTTTTCTCCTGTGCTACATCATTATTAGTACTGGCCAGCAGTAACGAGTAGTTGTCCTCATTCAGACGACTCTCAATACCGCGAATGATGGACGGAAAGATGTAATCCGAGATGTATGTCGTGATCACACCAATCGTTTTCTTCGATGTGTTGCCGCCTGATCGAGAGCGATACTGATTGCTAACGTAGGTCCCTGAACCTTTTTCGCTTCGTAAAAATCCTTCGTTTGATAACTCCAAAATAGCCTTCCGCACGGTCTGGCGACTTACGGTGTAGCTTTCCTGTAATGCCAACTCGGTGGGGATCTGCTCGCCTATGCTATATGTCCCCGAAAGGATATGACTCTTTATATCATCAATGATGACCTGGTATTTTGGCTTCACGTAGTCCACTTCTTTCATCGTTACTCATCTATATCAACGTTGTTGTTCAAATAGTTGTACGTACATATTTTAGCATGATTCAGATAGGATGAAAATAAAACCGAACATTTTTCAAAATAAACCGTACATATCCAGCCTTTTTGGATGGAGGTGTACCTTACAGCATAGCCTTTTTATAGCCATATAAGAACTTTGAATGGTCAAAATGAGCACATTATTTGTCCTTTGTAAGTATAACTATTATATATTATTGACAAATGTACGTACAAAAAATATACTAAGGCTGTCAGAAAAGGAAAGCGCATTCTTTGAAAACACAACAGGAAGCATTTATACAAAATTCATTATTAGCTACTGCCATAAGTAAAAGCTTCACCTTATATATGCATCCTTTGGGATGTGAAATCGCGACCGGAGAGGGGATACACGTGATTATGAGTCAATTGGACTTGAAAGAAGCCATTACCAAGGGCGCTACTTCGCTCGGAATTGAATTTGGATCAACGCGGATTAAGGCGGTATTGATTGATGATCGTTTTGAGACCATCGCGTCAGGCAGTTATGAATGGGAGAACCTCCTGAAAGATGGATATTGGACGTACAACCAGGAGGATATCATCACAGGTCTGCAAACGGCTTATCGTGAGATGAAGCAAGATGTGGAACAGAAATACGGAATCACGCTGCGCACGGTCGGGTCTATCGGATTCTCGGCCATGATGCACGGATATATCGCTTTGGATAGCGCTGGTGAACTGTTGGTACCTTTCCGCACGTGGCGTAACGCTACGACGGGAGCAGCTGCAAGAGAGCTAACGGAACTTCTGCAATTCAATATTCCGGAACGCTGGAGCATTGCCCACTTGTATCAAGCGATTTTGAACGAAGAGGTGCATGTGCCACAGATCGATCACCTGACAACTTTGGCTGGATACATCCACTGGTTGCTGACGGGCAATAAGGCGATTGGGATCGGCGATGCATCAGGCATTTTCCCAATTGACGAGTCTACACATAACTATCACCCATCCATGATCCAACAGTTCGACGAACAGATCGCAGGCAAAGGTTATCCGTGGAAAGTCGAGGACCTTCTGCCCAAGGTATATCTCGCTGGTGAGAATGCAGGTGTATTGACGGAAGCGGGAGCCAAGTTGCTCGACCCTTCGCAAGATCTGCAAGCAGGCATTCCGCTCTGCCCGCCAGAAGGCGATGCCGGAACGGGTATGGTGGCAACAAATAGCGTGAGAAAACGTACGGGGAACATCTCCGTTGGCACATCCGTATTTGCGATGATCGTACTGGAGAAGGAATTGTCCAAAGTGTATCCCGAGATCGATATGGTCACCACGCCGGATGGCAGTCCAGTAGGGATGGTGCATGCCAACAACTGTTCCAGTGATATCAATGCATGGGTTGGACTGTTCCGTGAATTCTCTCAAGCAATGGGATATGAAGTGGATAACGCCAAGTTGTTTAGCGTGTTGTTTAACAAGGCTTTGGAGGCAGACCCTGATGGTGGTGGCTTGCTCAGCTACGGTTACTACTCAGGTGAGAACATTACGGGACTTGAGAAAGGCCGTCCATTGTTCGTCCGCTCCCCGGAAAGCAACTTCAATCTGGCAAACTTCATGCGGACACATCTGTTCAGTGCCTTCGGTGCACTCAAGTTGGGTATGGACATTTTGACGGAGGAAGAGGATGTGGCGATTGACAGCATTTTGGCTCACGGTGGCCTGTTCAAAACGCCTGTCGTCGGGCAACGGATTGTAGCTGCTGCGATGAACGTACCGGTGTCGGTAATGTCTACCGCTGGTGAAGGCGGCGCATGGGGCATGGCGCTTCTGGCTTCCTACATGATCAACAAGGATCAAGAGGAGAGCCTGGATGTGTTCCTGGAGCAGAAAGTCTTTAACGATGTGGAGGGTGTCGAAGTGGCGCCGGATGCATCGGATGTGAAAGGCTTTGAAGCATTTATCGAACGCTATCGGAGTGGACTTGCGATTGAGCAATCAGCCGTGGATCATCTGGTAGAGAACGGGAGGGAATAACATGTTAGAACAACTGAAAGAAGAGGTATTCCAGGCGAATCTGGAACTGCCAAAGCACGGACTTGTGAAATTCACATGGGGTAACGTCAGCGCAATCGATCGGGAAAGCGGTCTGTTCGTGATCAAACCAAGTGGCGTCAGCTACGATACGATGAAAGCAAGCGACATGGTTGTGGTTGATCTGGACGGTAACGTCGTGGAGGGTGAGATGCGACCTTCCTCGGACACCGCAACACATGCCGTACTATATAAGCATTACTCGGAGATTGGCGGCATTGTGCACACACACTCCACATGGGCGACCATCTGGGCGCAAGCCGGACTGGACGTACCTGTGATGGGCACCACGCATGCAGACACGTTCTATGGGGCTGTGCCTTGTGCACGTTTCCTGAATCAGGACGAGGTTGATCGTGGATACGAAGCGGAGACAGGACGCGTCATTATTGAAACGTTTGAACAGCGTGGCATTGATGTTATGGCTGTTCCAGCAGTATTGCTCCATGGTCATGCACCGTTTACGTGGGGGAAAGATGCCAAGTCTGCGGTGGTGAACAGCGTCGTGCTGGAAGAGGTATGCAAAATGAACCTGTACGCGCGGCAATTGAATAACTTTGCGAAGGAACTGCCACAAGGCATTTTGGATAAACACTATCTGCGAAAACACGGAAAAGACGCGTATTACGGACAAAAGTAATTAGTTTGTGTATCGATCGGATGACACTAATCCAATCGAATAGGTCTTGTGCTACTACTGCCAACGAAGTTGTATAAAACTTTTACACGATAACGGAGAAGACAGAAGAAAGCTGGAGAAGCGGAGCGTTCACCTTTATCCCCGGATTTTCCCTTTAGAAAAGGGAATCAAAAAAATCTGGGGATAACAGTGATCGGAAGATTATTCTGGCTGCGCAGTGGTCCAGTGTAACCCATTTATTCAACTATAAAATAATGAAATGAGGATGATTATATGTCAGCAACAAAAGAATTCTGGTTTGTGGTCGGTTCACAGCACTTGTACGGAGAAGAAGCACTGGGCGAAGTAAAAGCCAACGCACAGAAAATTACGGATGCCCTTAATGCAAGTGGCGTACTGCCGTACCCGCTCGTATTGCAGGATCTGGCGGTAAGCGCAGATAAAATCACGAGCACGATGAAAGAAGTCAATTATCGCGACGAAGTAGCAGGTGTGATCACATGGATGCATACGTTTTCCCCAGCGAAAATGTGGATTCGTGGTACAAAATTGTTGCAAAAACCTTTGCTGCACTTGGCAACCCAATTCAACGAAAGCATTCCTTGGGCAACCATCGATATGGACTTCATGAACTTGAACCAAGCGGCACACGGTGACCGTGAATATGGCTTCATTAATGCCCGTCTGAGAAAACAAAATAAAATCGTTGTTGGCTACTGGGAGCGCCCAGAAGTGCAACAACAGGTTGCTGACTGGATGGACGTAGCGGTAGCTTATAATGAAAGCTTTAACATCAAAGTAGCGCGCTTCGGCGATAACATGCGCAACGTGGGCGTAACCGAAGGTGATAAAGTGGAAGCACAGATCCAATTCGGATGGACGGTTGATTACTTTGGCATTGGCGACCTCGTGCAATACGTGAACGCTGTAACAGAGCAGGAAATCGATGATTTGATCGCTCAGTATGGAGACCTCTACGAATTCGATTACGGCACGAACAGCAAGGAAGCTTGGGAAGCCAGCGTACGTGTGCAAGCGAGCTATGAAATTGCGATCAAACGTTTCCTGGACGAAGGTGGATATAGTGCGTTCACTACGAACTTCGAGGATCTGCATGGCATGAAACAACTTCCGGGCTTGGCAGTGCAACGCCTGATGGCTCAAGGGTACGGATTTGCCGGTGAGGGTGACTGGAAAACGGCTGCGCTGGATCGCTTGCTGAAAATCATGGCCCATAACGAGAACACAGGCTTCATGGAAGATTACACATACGAGATGGCTGCCGGACAGGAAGCTATCCTGCAATCTCACATGCTTGAAGTAGATCCGACACTTGCCAGCACCAAACCGAGAATTATCGTGTCCCCACTGGGCATTGGCGATCGTGAAGATCCGGCACGTCTTGTATTCGATGGTAAAGCAGGCGAAGGTGTCGTGGTATCCATGGCAGACTTCGGTACACATTACAAACTGCTGATCAACGAAGTATCTGCTTTTGAACCAACCGTTCCAGCACCTAATCTGCCAGTAGCACGTGTTCTGTGGAGCGTGAAGCCGAACTTCCAAGATGGAGTGAAGGCATGGATCGAAAATGGTGGTGGTCACCATACAGTTGTATCCTTGAACCTGACGACAGACCAGATCGTGACGTATGCGAAGCTAGTGAATCTGGAGTACGTTATTATTAAGTAAAAGTGGAGTGGCAGCTACTGCCTGAACTCAACCAATTTTTTTCTCTGTGGCCGGGGGTTAACCCTCGGCCCTTTGTTTGTTATGCTGAGAAGCATGATGTGAAGCTGAGCAAGGCTTTGCTTTTTCATCGAAAAGGGATAAGAAATGAAGGAGGAAGGACATGTATACAAAAGATAGCTTGATGCAGCAACTAGAACAGCTTGGTGTGGATAGGCAAGGCACGGTGCTCATTCACTCTTCAATGAAAAGTATAGGCGAGGTTGAAGGTGGAGCAGACACGGTGTTGGATGCCTTTAGCGACTATATGAAAGAGGGATTGCTGGTGCTTCCCGCGCATACATGGTCTACCATTAATGCGGATAACCCAGTGTTCCACGTGGAAAATTCTACCTGTTGCGTGGGCATTCTGCCTGAACTTTTTCGTAAACGTCCGGGCGTAGTTCGCTCGTGGCACCCTACGCATTCGGTAGCGGCACTGGGAAGGGACGCAGAGGCGTTTACGAAGGACGATCATCTCTTCGATACACCGTGTGCGAGAGGTTCAGCATGGGGGAAACTGCTTGATCGGAAAGCGACGATCTTGTTAGTAGGCGTTGACTTGAAGCGGAATACATTTATCCACGGGGTCGAAGAGTGGGTGGACATCCCTGGCAGAATGACGGACGAGCATGAGATGCTGTATACGGTTTTACCAGATGGAAGCCAGATTTCAGTACCATCCCGCAGACATTGTGGGTTGCCATGGTCAGAGCATTTCTGGAAAGTAGATGAGGTGTTGGTTCGCGAAGGTGCGATGCGTAAAGGAAAGCTCGGCGATGCGGTCGTAAGAGTGTGTGATGCGGCTAAGACGGCAGAGGTAATTACGGAGATGCTGAAGGATAACCCCGATCTATTCACGGATAATCTCCCTCTACATGCAGTAACCGAATGATATAAGGGCCGTCCGATAGCCGGATGGCTCAATATCGATCACTTGATGATCTCCGAATATCTCCCGAGCAGATGATCTCCTCTCCTGTTTGTACTCTAAACCTTCAAAAGCATTCAAAAATAATCAGAAATAGATCAGCATTTCGATCAGAGGTTGGTCGGACTTCCAGTGTATGGGCTACTCACCCTTATGGTGGTGTGATAAGATATGGTTAAATTAACCAATAAGTTTGGCATAGCAGTATTGTATAGGTGTTTATTGAAGTTTCATATAAGTATCACATAGAATCATGAACAACCACGTTGTCATTGTAGCATCTAAGAAGGAGAAGATTCGTGAACCCTTTAGTATGGTATGATCTCTTTTTATTTGTCCTTTTGTTTGGTGTAGGTGTATATGTGTTTGCTACGGTTAGAATTACGAACTTACATAAGGTGTACTTTTTGTTTCACGGGTTGATGATGCTCTGGCCTTTCTGCCAATTTGCGAGTACGCTCACGGATGATTCCGGTCTGCAATTGTTCTACGTTACCTTATCTTTCGTTGCGGTCTCCTTGCTTGGGAGCGGGTGGCTTCTACTGACGATCTTTATTACCGGTTATTCAGAGCGTCTGAGTGCAAAAGGAACCTTCTTGCTATTTGTCCCTGCGGTGATCGGGGCTATAGGTGTGGTCGCAAATCCATGGAACGAATTCGTCATTCCACTGGAGGGCGGGTACATCGAGCGGGATTACGGCCTTTGGTTCTGGGTTGTGATGACTATTCTGGTGAGCTATTTCTTGACTTCTCTCGTGGTTCTATTCCAGGCGGTGTATTCTTCGCACACGTCTGCCATGATCAAAAAACAGGTGAGAATCACCCTGTTGGGCATCCTGGTCTTGGCTGTCTTTGCAACGATTGATGCGATTCTGAATGTCGTTCTAGCCCGGTGGTTGCCGATCATTCCTGGCATGACTTCGCTGGGGATCTTTCTATCGGACCTGTTCTTTGTCTATGTGATCAAAAGATACAATGTGTTCGATCTGGTCTCCATCGCCCATGAGGATGTAATCAATACCATTCCATATGGCATCCTGGTACTGGATGAGAATGAAGTCATTGTTGAAGCGAACAAAGCCTCACGATCCTTTATGGATCTTCATGTGGGGGATTCTTTTGATATGGAAGCCTTTCTGGAGTCTGTTCATGTTGTGGGCAGCTGCCGGGAGTTCGTGAATCATTATAAGAAAAAAGAAAATACCCTCTCCCACATTGAAGTGATCGTGGAGCGGGACAACAACATCCGGCACTATATCCTGCAATCGTCTCCGATTGTGGATTCGGCTCTTGTGCCGATCGGTCATATTCTCACGTTCCAAGATGTCTCGCAGGAGCGTTTCTATGTGAAAGAGATGAATCGCCAGAACGAGACGCTACAGGAGCGAAATCAGGCGCTAGACTTGATCCGTCAGGAGTTATCCGAGGCCAATCGCAAACTGGAGGAACTCGCGCTGACGGACAGTTTAACCAACTGTTACAACCGTCGTTATCTGACCCAACATCTTAACCACGAGGTCATTACCAATATTCAATACAAAACACCATTCTCTCTCCTGCTGCTCGATATCGACTACTTCAAAGCGATCAATGATCGCTATGGGCACGTCATCGGGGATGAGGTGCTCGTCCGCACGGCGGAGGCCGTCAAACAATCGATTCGCAGTACCGATATTCTGACGCGTTATGGCGGGGAAGAGTTCATGATCTACCTTCCGCATACGGAGCATGATCTGGCGAACCAGATCGCGGAGCGCGTGAGAACAGCTGTGGAGTCCAACCACATCATGGTCGATCACGAGATTATGCAGGTGTCCATTACGATTAGTATTGGGATTCTTTCTTTTGAGGATTTTGAAGTTGTGCATGTACCGGACAATCCGGAGGGGTATTTGACGCAACTGTTCGCTGCGGTGGATAAGGCATTGTATCAGGCGAAGCAGAATGGGCGCAACAGAGTGGAGTTTGCGGAGTTTGAGCGGGAAGTTATTTGAAAAGAGAAATAAGATAAGAGTGGAGACGTACTCCACTCTTTTTGGTGTTAGCGTATGATTTTGATGTAGAGATATTTATTCGGAATTTTTATGTGATTTTTCGATAGCATTTAAAAATTCTTTGCTAATTTTGGTCAATGATATGATTGTATCTGTACTTTTGCCGCTTATTAAAGTTATATGTTCATCCAAGGCTTTTTTGTACTCAGAGTCTTCTTTGAATCTAAAGATTTCTTCAGCAGTGACCTGCAATCCATTGATTATTTTCTCAAGAGTCTCCAAAGAAATGTTACGATCTCCCCGTTCAACTCCACCAATATAGCTGTAATGAAGACCTGCTGCTTCGGCTAGTTGTTCCTGAGTCCAGCCTTTTGCCTTCCTTAACTCACGTATTCGATTTCCTACGTCCTCTGGTAAACTCATTTGATCACCTCCACTTAAGGTTAGAAGAGGTTATAGAATCCTTACAGACTAATATGTGCAAACTGTATCATCGAATAAAAGTACTTATAAGTACAATTTAGGTTGATCTTCTTTTGATTTATCTATACAATTATAAAAAATGGATAATTAAGGAGGGTTATCTTTGCGGAAATCTATCCTAAAATCACTCAAACCGGACATCATTGTTGAAATGTTGGAAATGGCTTTGGCTTTTGAAAATTGGAACAAGGTGATGGAGAGGGCGGACATGTTATATCAATGTGTGCAGTCGATCCACGAAGAGCGAGAGGAGTATCGGTCAAAGGGATTACCTTTGGCGTATATCCATACCGAGCGGCCTTTGGTCTACTATTACGGGTTCAGTCACTTAATGCGGGGTATGGCTCACCGGAAGATGGGACAGGTAGATCAGGCGCGGGCATGTATCGATCAGTATGCAGATCTGGGATGGATGGAGGATCTGGATGAGGTAGGTATGCAGGTGGTGCAGGAGTTCAGGCATAAGGCACAGGTGAATCGGTATGCTCTTGAGATTGAAGCCGGGCAGGTGCAACTGCTGGAGGAGTTTGTGAACTTTTTGCTTGAGCATCCGGAGGAATGGTTGGTGGGTCTGAAGGTGATTACGGAGGCAGCAGTGCGGCATAGATGGCAGATTGATCGTTTTTTACATGTGTTTGAGGATCAGATGCTGGGCGATGGCACAGAAATGAATTCTTCAAACAACGATGATATGTACCATTACTGTTATCAGCGGGCTTTGTATGAACAGTGGATGGGAAGACCGCAAGAGGCCGTGGAGTTCATTTTGCAGGCAATCAGGTTAGCGCATAAGCTAGGGATGGATCGGTATGTTATAAGGTGCATAGCATTGTTGGAGTCATTACGGGGAGAGGCGACGGCGGAGCAGCTTGGGCGGTATCGGGCATTTATGAAAGGGATAGGACAGGAGCGTATCTAAGTTGGGTAAAATAGACAAACACTCTGAGCGTTGAAAAGACTGCCTACAATTTAATTGATCATACGCTGTTTATATTTTACCTGAGTCACAGTCGTATACTTAGTCACGGTCAGGAAAGATCGGCTTTTTATTTACTAAATTAAACCAATCTTCAATATGATCACTTAAAGATGGAATGTCGTTGATCCCTTTTTCACATATTTCGTTATACTTATCGCCTAAAATTCCTTTTAGATTATAATTTTTCTTATATTCGTCCGTTAATCTTGCCTGATATACTTCATATGGTTCCAAGCTATAATTCTGGTTGCGAGTCTCAAGACCAAGATACAACTTCCATTGTAACTCGCCCTGGAAAGCATCTATACATATAGCTAATTCGTTGTACACATTCCCTGCATTGCGAAATCTGAAATAAAATCCAGGGGTGTGATGGTAAATGTCCTCTCTTGCAAACATATTATATCTGGCCCATTCGTAAGTACGAAGCTTAGATAATGTATAGCCTATGAAGTGCGGCAGTTCCAGAATTTTGTTCGCCATATTTGTACATGACTCTAAACTCTCAGTGAATAAATCGCTCCCAAATCTTCTCCTGAACATCGTGTATATTTCTTTAGCTAAGTTATGTTTGTCCAAGCTGGCGGTGCGAATATATTCTTCAATTTGTGTTACCTCTTCCTCATATTCATCCTCAGGAGCGTAGGGGAATAGATTAATGGGGTCCCAATCGTTTATTATTTTTTTAACTAACATATGTAACACCTCTTTTAAAATCCCTTTATAGATCCTGCGGGGGCGGTCATTACACAAATATTTTCCCGAATCAGAAGCTTTTATCGGTTATCATGAGAGCATCCTTTCAAGATTCTGATTCTAGTATAGACTCCATCCTTACTGGATGAAGTCAGATTGTTTAATTAAATTGTTGGATAAATGCTGTAAAGTCTGTGGCGGCCAGATGACCACCCAAGGTGTTGTAAGAATTTATCGTTTCAATATAGATAATATTAGGCTGAGAATTGTGGCTGTAATTAAAACAAAACAGGTTACCCTCTACATCTATAGCAAAAGGAAAATGATTAGGAGGAAGGTTGTTCTTTTGCTCATTATATACATCCAATATATCAAGCTCATCAAATGCGATGAAGGTTAAGAAGGAAGAAAACATCACTTTTTTTCCACTAATGTTCAACGTCCGTTGGGCAGGTTCTGCACCGTGATATTTTTCTATGAAATGAATGTACTCAGAGGGAAATTGTATACCCCAAGTCTTTTCCACTGTCTTTACGGTATGAATATCAACAGGAGGATACTCCGTGCTCCATGCATTATTATTATCGACCATTTGATCTACTCCCTATTAATAATTGAATTTAAACCTGGAGCTATTTAATCCAATTTATATCATCATCTGACCAGTATGTGCTCCAATTAGGATCATCTACCTGACTAACTTGGATGATTTCTCCCGTGTCGTTTCTTCTAACGGCGTAACCGCCATCTTCATGATAGTATACAGTGACGGGCGCATTATTCTGTCCTTTTCTTTGGTCAATCCAATCCACTGTGCCTGCCGGCTCATGCATAGCTTCACCCAATCGTTGATCATTCCAACCACGTTCAGCAATTTGATCTGCAATACTTTTGCCACCTCTTTTTGTAGGCTCTTGGCTGTAGTGAAAGGGAGCTCCAGAATAACTATTTAAATTCGTATCTGCTTCTTTTCCCTTTCCCCCTCCAGAATCGGTATGGGGAGAGTGATGCTGTTTGCCATCAATGGACTTGATCCCGACTTTTCTACCGAAGATTCCGAGGAGCATAGAAGTTGTGATATTTGCGGCGTACTCTGCTCCGCCTTCTTGCTTCATTTTATCGAACTCAGCTGCAATATGCTTTTCTGCCTGTTCTCGGGTATCTCCGTTATCCCAAGCATAGTTCCAACTAAAGGCGATTCCGCTCCCTATGTCGGTAACTGTACCAATGGTATTATCATACAAGAAGTTACCCGCAGTATCTAATGGATGTTCGATAAGGTCTTTACCTAATTGCAGGGCAGAGTCACCAATCGCTAATATATTTTCTCCGGCCTGATTGAAAAAGGCATCCACATGTTCCTCAACGCTTCGTTTAGGAGGGGGATCATTTGGGCCGCAAACAAGATCATTAGTACGAGGTGTGCCCGGATGGGCCTGATACTGTAGTAACGCAGAGATGTTAACCATATTGGAATCGGTATCGACAAAACGTTCCCGAATCTGTTCCAAACGAAGAGATATTGTATGCAGCAAATCCAAGGTGGTATTCAGGTTTTTCTCTGCATAACGGTATAAGTGGGCAAAGCGTTCGGCTGTCTCGCCTTCAAAACCGCCGAGTAGGGGAGTGAGTTGGCCGTTTAATCTAGTCAGTGTTTGTTGCAAGTGCCCGTGTCCTATCTTAAACACGCCAATCGTGTGTGTCATTTGATCCACAGGGATCTGTATCTTTGTCATCGTCTCAATCCTCAGTTCTTGATCTATACTATATTTTAATCCATGTTAGATGCCGTTTGTGAGGACCTATAGTTCTATTTGTTTGTACCCATTCTCCTGAAATTCTCAAATGAAGGTGTATTGTTTGTGCCAAAAATAAGTTAAATGTCAGGAGGGGCAAGACGTTGTGAGGAGTTGTTGCGGTATGTTGGATGTGGTTCTATCGTTTTATGAGAGGGGACCAAGGTGGCTACTAAAAAGTAAATAGAATACTTCCGACATATATTAGGTAAATACTATTTACCATATACTATAGGAGGTATATATGAATTATTTTTTAGACTTTATTAAGGGTGTGGTTCCGAATAATGGAACATATCTAGTGATAACCGTTATTATAGTTCTTTTATTTTGGATGTACAAAGAATTGAGAGCGAATTATCTAGAAAGTATTAAATTAGACCAACAACGCTTTGAGAAAGCATTAGAGATTTATACAGAAGCTGAAATAGAAGTATACAAATATGTACAAAGGAAAACAGATTTTTATGATGCCGTGGAGAAAATTTCAAAAGCCACAGTATTGTTCCCCAACCGATTGGTTGAAACGTTTAATAGGCTTAGAGAAGAAGATAATCAGATAGATCAAAGGGCCGGAATGATAAGTTTTAGAAAAGAACTTCAAAAAGAAATTTCTTTTTTGAAAAGTGAACAAGTTAACCCGTTAATTACAAGTGATAGCAGTGGTGATCTTATGGTAACTATTGAGAGCTTTTTTAAGTCTAAGATCGCACCGTTTGCTATTCCTTTATTTCATGCATATCTAAATTTTATATTATTAATTTTAGTTTTGTACTTTATTTTATCTCTTATTTCAGCATCAACCTATAGAAGGTATTTCTATATTTTTACTATCATTTGATCTCTACAGTTATGTTATTATCTTATTTGCAATTATCAGTGAAGGATTTATAAAAAAGAGATTTATTCACAAGATATATAATTGGACATTTTTAATTATATTTTTATTCATTCCGATAGTATTCCTCTTTAATAGAGATTGGTATGTGGGTTTAGTAATATTTTTATTGTTTACTTTTTACATTGGATATTTTAGAAAAAAATCTTTGAAAAACCCTTAGTATCGCCGGGTAGTTGACTCTAGAGGAGGAGGTATTAATGAATCAATTATGTAAAGGTATAGAAAGAATAAACAGCATCAATTGGAGTACTTTCGGTAGAACAAATGAGCCCTCAAACATGGCATTATTACAGGAGTATATTAGAAGAGCAGCAATATTGACCACTACATACAGTTTGAAAACATCGTATCCCTTTTTCAACGCTTCTCGTGCGTTCGGATATGACGTTGATCTGGATATTACTGAAAAATGTCCTCAATTAAAGGAATTGAAAAACGGTTTCCTAAAAGGAACGTGTGAAGCATATTTGGAATGGTTGTTATTATTTGATTCCGGAAATGAAATTGCGTCGGAGTTTCATGATTTGTATGAACCTTTGGTTCTTTTAATCGAAAGAGGAGGACGCATTAGAAGAAAACATGGTGAGATTATTACAGGTGGCTATGCTTTTCCTCTAGCCCATGCCGAATACATGTCTAATCAGGCACCAATTGATATAAGCGATGAGGGACTGGACGCCTGGACGCACCAGTGATTTTTTAGATCAGTCGTATGGCTCTAGCTCAAGCATTTTAAAAGTTAGAGGAGTGAGAGCATGGATTTTGATATCGTAGAGATAAAGGACTACTATGACACGGAAATAATCAATTATGACTATACTAAACTAAAAGCTTGGGGAGTAACTGAAGAGAATGCTCATTTTTTAATCGACATAGGAGTTCCAGAACAATATGATGATTTTTCCTTTTATGAATCTGAAGCTTTCCAAGTGAAAGTTATTGAAGGAGAGAAATATATTCAGATTGGTCACTTCGCAAGTTATGGTATGCGTGACTCGTACGGCCTCTATCTAAAACAAGGGAGCGATATGTTTTTCACAACATCATCATTGGATAAGTCCAACGTATATATGCTCAATAAGAATTTGGGAACCTTCTTTTTGTTTCATCTAATTAGAAGTGAACGGGCAGCTAAAATGAGACTGGAAGGTACATATACCTCAGATGAGTATGCTAGAGCACTTCGTGGTTATTTTGAGAAGATTGATCCGATAGCAATGAAGAATGTTGAAGGTTACTGGTCACATTTGCTAGAAGACTACGAAACTGGATTGTAACTCTTCGAGAAATCTTGCATGGTTCTACATCTAAATAATCCCGGATCTTAAAGGAATGCCCGCTAATAGAGCACTCATATGTAACAAAAAACATGAAGAATCCGCTCTCATCCGAGAGTCGGATTTTTTCTCGTTCTAACACCAACATAACTCTTGTCAAAACGTAATCATTACGATATGATAATACTCATTGTGTAGATCATAATGATTACGATTAAGAGAAAGGGGCATTACCTTGAATAAAAAGACGCCACTGCTAGCGCTGGTCTCCTTGGCCTTGAGCGCTGGACTGTTGAGCGCCTGCGGATCATCTGAGTCCAGTCCCGCTGCGCAACCATCCACCGATAATAAAAATGTTCATTTCCTATATAACTTCTCCACCAGTTCGCTAGATCCACATGTGGATTCTAGCTATGTGCCGCTGCGCGCGGGCATTACGGAAACGCTGGTTCGTCTCGATGAAGAGAACCTGACGGTGGCTCCATGGCTCGCCGAGAGCTGGGAGAGCGAAGACGGGCAGCGTTGGACGATCGACCTGCGAGATGATGTGACCTTCCAGAACGGCAAGCCGATGACGGGTGAATCCGTTAAGGCATCCCTTGAGCGGGCACTGGAAGAGAATGTAGCCATCCAGAACGCGCTGAAGATTGATACGATTGAAGCCAAGGGCGACAAATTGGAAATCACTACAACTCAGCCGTTCCCGGAGTTCGCTTCGGAACTGGTGAACCCCAACACGGCGATTATCGACGTGAGTGAGCCGGACATTGTGAACAAGCCCATTGGTACGGGCCCGTTCAAACTGACCTCTTTTACCCCAGGCAGCAAGCTGCAACTGGATCGCTATGATGAATATTGGGACGGAGCATCGCCTCTGGATTCCATCACGTTCTCATTCAATGAAGATGCCAATGCCCGCACACTAGCGCTCAAATCTGGGCAGGTAGATATTGTATACCGTCCGGAAGTCGAAAGCCTCGAATCGCTCAAAGCGATGGACGGCATGACCGTTGAATCTACATCGACGTTCCGCGTGCATCAACTAACGATGAACATGCAGCGGGAGAGTATGAAGGACCTTAATGTTCGTCGTGCGCTGGACGCGCTGATTGACCGTCAGGGTATCGTCGACACGATCCTGCTCGGCTATGGCGAAGCGGCCATCGGACCGTTCCTGCCATCGCTGCCATTTGCACCAACCTATACGGATACAGCAACGGAATCCGGAGCTGATGTCGCTGTAAAATATCTCAACGAAGCAGGGTACACGCAGCAAAACGGCGTGATGACCAAGGACGGAAAACCATTGCAATTGACCCTACTGACGTATTCGGCTCGTGCCGATCTGCCACTGATTGCTCAAGTATTCCAATCTGATGCGAAGAAGATCGGTATCGACGTGCAGATTCGCCAGATTGACACGCCAGAAGATTATATGGCATCTAACCGTGACTGGGATATTGCAACGTACAGTAATTTGACGGCTCCTCGTGGGGATGCAGGCTATTACCTTAATGCGACGTATCACCCTAAGGGTGCTCTTAACTTCAGTGGATCGGAAGATCCGGAACTGACCAAGATCATCGATGAACTGAATCTCACAGTTGCACCGGAGAAGCGCGCAGAGCTTGCCGAGAAGGCAGCCAACTATGTGCATGACAACGTGCTGAATTCATTCGTGCTGCATCCAGGTACGATCGTTGCCTATAATGGCAAGAAGATCAAGAATTGGGTTACCACTCGCAGTGAATATTACATGATTACCAATAAGCTGGATGTGATGTAATGTTTCGCATTTTGCTTCGGAAGTTCCTTGAGGTATTTATCTTTCTGTTGTTCATTATGTTTGTGAGTTTCCTGTTCATTCGTCTGGCTCCGGGTGATCCCGTGCTGACGATCCTGAATGTGGACGAACTGTCTGTTAGTCAGGAGCAGGTCGAAGCTGTACGCGAGGAAATGGGCTTCAATGATTCGCTTCCTGTCCAGTTTGGCAACTGGTTGCTCGATTTTGTTCGTCTCGACTTCGGTGTATCGTATTCAACAGGCCAGCCAGTTATGCTGACCCTGATGCGTGCGTTGCCTGCTACGGCTGAACTGACGATTGGCGCTCTACTGGTCATGCTCGTCATAGCGATACCGCTCGGCTCGCTGTCAGCACTCCATCGTGGCAGTTGGATTGACCGGGGCAGCCGGATGCTCTCCATTGTGGGTGCGGCGGTGCCAAGCTTCTGGCTGGGTCTGATCCTAATCGACATGTTCGGCGTACGCTTTGGCAATCTGCCGACCATGGGCCGGGATGGATTCACATCACTTATTCTGCCATCTCTGACGCTGGGACTTGCCATCTCCAGCGTTTATGTGCGTCTTTTGCGTTCCAGCCTATTGGATTCTCTTAGCCAGGAGTTCGTTCGGTCCGCCAGGGCAAGAGGGTTATCCGAAGGCCGGATCTTCATGCTTCACGCCTTCCGGCACAGTCTGCCGCCTGTCATTACAGTATTCGGCGTCAGTCTCGGTAGCCTGATTGGCGGAGTTGTTGTAATTGAAGTGTTGTTCGCTTATCCGGGTATTGGCAAGCTTGTCGTTGATGCCATCCGCCAGCGTGATTATCCACTGATTCAGGGTTACATTCTGATCATGGCTATCGTGGTATTTCTCGTGAATACGGCGGTTGATCTGTCGTACCGTTATTTGAATCCCGAAATGAAACTGAAGGAAAAGGAGGCCCACCGATGAAAACCATACCCCTGCCCATTCCACCTACAAAATCTAAAAAACATAACTGGCAGGCGATCGTTGGTTTGCTATTTGCCCTGCTGGTCATCGCGGCCTCCGTATATGCCTTTTTAGTTCTGAAACATGATCATACCTTAACCGATCTGCGCGGACGATTGCAGGGTGCAAGTGCTCTCCATCCGTTCGGCACCGACCATCTGGGCCGCGATGTACTGACACGTCTGCTGCTTGGCGGCGGCCAAACACTGGGTTATAGTCTGCTGGCACTCGGTGCTGCATTGCTGATTGGCATTCCGTTTGGTTTGATCGCGGGTTACAAACGTGGCTGGGTCGATAAGTTGTTCATGCGGATTGCTGATGCCTTTCTTGCTTTCCCTGATACCATCGTGGCGATTGTGCTAAGTGGCTTGCTTGGCGCGGGAATCGGTAATCTGGTATTGGCGATTGTGATCGTAAAGTGGGTCAGCTATGCGCGTCTCGTTCGAAGTACGGTTTTATCGGAGTCACAAAAGGATTACATTCGCATTGCCCGCACCAACGGATTGTCGGACGGTCGTATCATGAGAAAACATCTGCTTCCACATATCGCAGGTCATGTGCTCGTGCTGGCCAGTCTTGATCTGGGTAAAATCATTCTGCTCATCTCATCATTGTCCTACATTGGCCTTGGCGCACAGCCGCCAACACCTGAATGGGGTGCGATGCTGAACGACTCAAGGCCTTACTTTCAGTCTCGGCCGGAGCTGATGATCTATCCGGGCCTTGCCATTGTCTCGGTAGTGCTGCTCGCCAACATGCTGGGCGACTATCTAAGAGACCGGTTTGACGTGAAGAAGGAGGTGCAGCCATGATTCTCTCCATTGAGGAACTGAGCATCTCCAGTCGGGATCGTTCGATTGTAGATCAAGTCTCTCTGGCTGTTCGCGAAGGTGAATTCATGGCATTGGTTGGTCAGAGCGGTAGTGGCAAAAGCTTGCTCTCGCAAGCGATTGGTCGTCTGCTGCCGCCCAACCTGCATGCGTCGGGGCGAGTCATGTTCGAAGGCAGTAACCTGCTCGAACGGAAGTCAAAGGAGATGCGCGCCCTGAGGGGAAGCCGCATCTCATATATTTTTCAAGACTATCAGGGAGCATTTACGCCCTTTCGCAGCATTGGTGGGCACTTTGATGAATACCAGAAGGTACATGGAGAAAAGTCTTCTGCCATCCGCAAGAAACGAGCGGAGGAAGCGCTGGAATCGGTTGGCCTTGGCGCTGAATTGCTGCGCCGCTATCCGTTCCAGTTGAGCGGTGGACAGCTTCAGCGGGCCTCGATTGCCACCTCGCTGATGCTGTCTCCTCGTCTGCTAATTGCAGACGAGGCAACGACGGCACTCGATAGTTTATCCGGACATCGCGTGTTGGAACTGCTGGCACGCAAACAAGTGGAGACGGGATGTGCCATTCTGTTTATCACACATGATTGGCGCCATGTACGTCGCTATGCCAACCGCTTGGCTGTGATGAAGGAAGGGCAGATCGTCGAATCTGGCGGGAAACATCGCATTCTCGATCATCCCCAACATGAATATACGCGCCAGCTGATTGATGCGGCTCCCGTTCTGAGTCGTTCGCTGAAGTCGGGATTGAAGGAGGCAGGAAGCGAATGAAGACAACCGCAAATGCTGAACACCGTGGACTCCTGCAGTCCGAAGAATCTGGTGTGCGAAGCCAAGATTTTGCTAAAGACTTAAACGATGTAGACACAGACAATGTAATCATAGATACTGCGGGTACAGATCATACGGATATAGATGCGGATATAGATATTGCCGGTTCAGACAATGCTTCATCGCTCAGCACCCCTGGCAATCCTGTGCTTCACGTGGAACATCTGAGCCGAACGTATGCGGGTGCAGACCGACCGGCTGTGAACGATATTTCCTTCACCCTGAACCACGGCGAATGCCTTGGCCTGGTTGGCGAGAGCGGGTGCGGCAAGAGTACGCTCGCCCGCTGTCTGCTACGGATTGAAGATGCAGATACAGGCTCGATTACACTGGGTGGACAGGATATTGCACGGCTGAGCGGCCGACGGTTGCGGCCACATCGCCGGAAGATTCAGATTGTTTTCCAGAACCCGATGGCAGCTCTGAATCCCAAGCTCAAGATTGCTGATTCGCTGATTGATCCGTACGAACAACTTGGACGGAACGTCGAGCTGTCCCACTTTACCTACACGTCGAAGGAGGCTTACGTCCAAAAGCTGCTTGAAGCGGTGGAGCTTCCTAGCGATTTGGCTGGACGTTACCCCCATGAGCTAAGTGGTGGACAGCGCCAGCGCGTCACGATTGCACGTGCTATTGGCATTGAACCGGACGTTGTTGTTCTGGATGAACCGACGGCCAGCCTGGACGTGATCTCGCAAGGAGCAGTTTTGCAGTTGCTCACCGATCTGCGGACATCGCTTGGTCTTTCATACGTGTTCATCTCGCATGACTTGGCCGCGGTACATCGCATGAGCCAGCGCATCATCGTTATGCGGGAAGGTCAGATCGTTGACCGCTTTGGTGCAGATGCGTTGTTCGCTGAAGAACGCCATCCGTATACAAAGGAACTGATTTCAATTTTCTGAGTACTCCCGGAGACGCCGGGGGTGGTAATCGTTAATTTATATATGAAGCCGCCTTACGAAGAGATTCGAGAGCGGCTTTTAGTGCATCCATTTGATCATCCAAAGTCCCCCTAAAACCGGGTTCCTTTCTTTGTTTTGAACAAATATATCTTTCAGGCCTATAACCGGGCTAACGTTCCGATGTAAACTAGCGTATACTGATGGAATAGCAAATATCTTGAAATTGCATATTTAAATTGCTCTATATTATTGATACACTAGATCAAGGTTATAATCATTCAGAGAAGGTGCGATCCCGTTCAAGAATGGGCTTGCTGCAAATGCCAAATCGATAACGCTTACATCCTTTTGGCAAATATAGGATATAAGGACGGTAGACATGAGCCAGGGACAAACGAGTACAGATGTTATCTTGATTGGTGCCGGAATTATGAGTGCAACTTTGGGAACTTTGCTAAAAGAATTGGCACCAGACTGGAATATTAAGGTTTTCGAAAAGCTAGCCACTGCAGGAGAGGAAAGCTCCAACGAATGGAATAATGCCGGAACCGGGCATGCTGCATTGTGCGAACTTAACTATACCGTTGAACGACCAGACGGAACCGTAGATATTAGCAAAGCGATTAAAGTGAATGAACAATTTCAGATCTCAAAGCAATTTTGGTCCTATCTCGTCAATAGCCGTCTGATTCGTAATCCGCGGGACTTCATTATGCCGATTCCCCATTTGAGTTATGTACACGGAGAGAGCAATGTCCAGTTTTTGAAAAGACGTTATGACTCCTTGTCGAATCACCCGTTGTTCGCAGGCATGGAATTCTCGGATGACAAGAAAGAGCTGGCGAAATGGATGCCGCTGATGATGAAAGATCGTACCAGTAATGAACCTGTTGCAGCGACCAAAATTGACTCCGGTACGGACGTTAACTTTGGTGCTTTAACGCGTATGCTGATCAAACATTTGAAGGAACAACAAGTGGGCGTCCACTACCAACATAGCGTGAAGAATATGAAACGTACCAGCGATGGACAATGGGAATTATCCGTGAAAAACCTGAAGAGTGGTGCAGTCGAACGCCATAAGGCGAAATTTGTCTTCATCGGCGCGGGCGGCGGAAGTCTGCATTTGCTCCAGAAGACGGGCATTCCGGAAGGTAAACATATCGGCGGATTCCCGGTCAGTGGGATCTTTATGGTGTGCAAAAATCAAAAAGTCGTGGAACAGCATCACGCCAAAGTATATGGCAAGGCTTCGGTAGGGGCTCCGCCGATGTCGGTTCCACATCTGGATACTCGTTTTATCGACAATAAAAAGTCGCTGTTATTCGGGCCGTTTGCGGGATTCTCACCGAAGTTCCTGAAGACGGGTTCCAATGCCGACTTAATCACGTCTGTTAAGATGCATAATCTGCTTACGATGCTCGCAGCAGGTGTCAAAGAAATCTCTTTGACCAAGTACCTGATCCAACAACTGATGTTATCCAAAGAACAACGTATGGCAGAATTGCGTGACTTTGTTCCGGGTGCGAAGAGCGAGGATTGGGATATGGTTCTGGCGGGGCAGCGTGTGCAGGTGATCAAGGATACCGTTCAAGGTGGCAAGGGAACGTTGCAATTTGGTACGGAAGTGGTCACGTCTGCAGATGGAACGATTGCTGCTTTGTTAGGTGCATCACCAGGTGCATCCACCGCGGTTCAGGTCATGCTTGAGATTCTTCAGCGGTGCTTCCCGCAGCATATGGAGGCATGGGAGCCAAAGATCAAGGAAATGATTCCTTCCTACGGCATATCCCTTGTGGAGAACTTGGATCTTCTCAAAGAGGTTCATTCTTCAACAGCCAAGGCACTGGGATTATCGGATGAAAAACATGTCCTGCACGTATAACGTTTAGCTTATTGTGTTAGATCATAATGAAGTCATAGAAAAGAGAGCTAAGCCGGGTCGAAACCCGTGCTTAGCTCTCTTTTGGTTTATTTGGTATGTCAGAACCTGAACTTGAGCTTGAACTTGAACTTGAACATATCCGCTATCACAGCGCTCCCCGTAGACCTTACACAGAGCAAACGGATATGGATCGAATAATATGCCGCTGTAGAGTTATAGAACGATCTTAATGCTCAGGCTCTCAACTGCGGTCCAAAGGGATGACAAAGGAAACTTTCGTACCTTGGCCCGGCGAGCTGACGATGGTCAAACCTTGTCCGTACATCTGGGTCAACCGGCGATGTGTATTGGTTAATCCAATGCCTCCAGTTCCACCGGGACCTTTCTTGGGCCACGCTAGTGCCCGTTCGATCTGCTCGGGCTGCATCCCCACACCGTCATCCTCGATCTCAATCAAGGTGGACGCTGTTTGGTTGATGATTCGGATATGCACGGTTCCACCCTCAACTTTGCTGAGAATACCATGTCGAACAGCATTCTCAATGAGCGGTTGAATGGTGAGTGGCGGCAGTGATAGATCAAGATCATCGGGAATATCCCAGATGACGTTCAACCGATGCATGAATCGTTCTTTCTCAATGTAGAGATAGGCGCGGGAGAGATCCAACTCATGAGTGACCTCAACCATTTTCTCCGAATTAACAAAATGAAAACTGGTCTGAAGGTACTCGATAAAAGCATCGCCCAGTTTCTGCATTCGCTCCGTGTCCATCTCACTAAGAACCATGATTGAATTGAGCGTATTAAAAAGAAAATGGGGCTGAATCTGTGCTTGTAAGTAAGCAGCCTCCATGCGCAGTCGCTCATCAATGGATTGTTTCAGTACGATCAGAGAACCGATGCGATGCCTTAATTCAACGGCATCCACGGGCTTGGTGACATAGTCCGTAGCACCGGCCATGAATCCGGCGTATACATCCGCTGGCTCGTTACGGGCCGTCAGCAACAGGATGGGAAGCTCGGATACCGAATAACGCTTGCGTACGTTCTCGGTCAGTTCATAACCGGACATATGAGGCATCATGACATCGGCAATCAGTAAGTCCCAAGGCTCCTTATCCAATAATTCAAGTGCCTCAAGCGCCGAGGCCGCGGGTTGAATATGATACGGTTCATTCGCAAGCATGGAGATCAGTACTCGCAGGTTTACAGGATCATCATCGACGGCAAGAATTCTTGCGGCAGTCTTATCTTGAGAGACGGTCTGCTGCTGCGGCTCTGCAATCGCAATTTCATCGAAGCTGTGAGCGTCCCATTGCTGCTCAGTCTGGTCCGATAACGATGCGGTGTCTTCCCGTGGAAGCGAGATCTGGAAGGTCGATCCTTGCCCAGGTACGGATTGCACGGTGAGTTGGCCGCCATGGAGTTCGGTGAGCTGCCTGCTGATATTGAGACCGAGGCCGATTCCTCCGCTTAAACGGGCCTCTGGGGTCCCTTGTTCATACGCCTCGAATATTCGCTGTTGTATCTCCTCACTCATACCAACACCTGTATCTGAAACTTGAATCAAGACGTACTCTCCATGTTCCCGAACGGACACGGTAATGGTACCCTCATCGGTAAATTTGAGCGCATTATGCAACAGGTTGTAGAGCACCTGAACAAGTCTTCTCTCATCGGCTTGAATCAACGGCAGTGATTCTGGAATATCCACCTGCATATGGATGGGCTTGCCCTCTGCCATGAATCGGAACATACCGATCACGCCTGGAATGACAGATGCAAGAGATAAAGGTTTCTTCTGAAGCGTAATACGTTTTTCCTTCAAACGAATGACATCCAGGAGGTCATCCACCAGTTGGGACATGCGTCGGCCGATGGTAACTAACAGCTTCATGTCTTCTGCCTGCTGCCCACCTGATTTACGACGTTCACGAACCGCGATGCTCTCGGCGATATTGATGATCCCGTGCAGCGGTGTACGCAATTCATGAGCCGTATTCACAAGAAACTGATCCTTCTGGCGATCCTCTTCTTTGAGCTGTTCGTACAACTTCTCGATCTCACTTGAATTGCGGAAGTATTTTCTGAACCAATAGGCGGAGAAGCCAAACATGGCCGCAATCACATCGATCGGATAATACACGTTGGTAATTTCGCTATGTGAGTTCACAATTCCCCATAACACGCTTGATAGGCTGCTAGTAGCCGCAAAGAGCAAAAAGCTTGCGTCCCTTCGTTTCTCGGCTGCCATTCGGAAGAATAGGTACACAGACCAGCCGATGGCAAACAGATAAAGGAAATCAGAGAGCCCAATCTCAAGTACATGATAGATCAGGGTCACTGGTGCGACTAGCAAAAATAAACAGTAAACGCCAAGCACGCTGGCATAGATGCGGAACAGTTTACGCCATTGTAGACTATGGGAGAAGCTTTTAGCCATTTGTAAAAGAAAGAATGCGAACAACGGATAGGACAACGCTTTGGCCTTAACGATCCAAGTGAAGTTGAGTGGAATCCAACTTAATAACAGATTGTCATGGTCGGAAGCGACCGTTAGGGCAGCTACCAGCGTTAGCATCGAGAACGTCAGAAGAGCTCGTTCCTTTCGGATAAATAGAAACATGACAAAAGCGTATAGGCTGTGCAAAAGCAGTATAGCGAATGTAATCTTTTGCAAGTCAATGGATAGTCCTCGTTCACTTCCAATGGCTTCTGGAGAACCAAAATAGAGAGAGCGTGTGATCCCTCCGCTATAAGGATCGTCAAAATTGGCTGTCTGCACCAAAAGATTGAGTTCGGTAGAACCGTCAAGCACATAGGAAGTTGTAAATGCAGTCCTTTCTGGTCGATAGGCTTCGGCATGAGTGGCAGGTTGGCCGAATTCGGCAACAATGGTCCCGTTCATCTCGATAATCGATGATGTCTGGATTTTCTGAGCCCAGAGAGAGACTTCCTCCACAGATGGATCTAAAAGTATGCGAAGATGGTATGTCCCATATCCAAACGACGATGAGGATTGTGGTAATGCATCACGCCAGTCACCGGGAACTTGAATCGGTGTGGATGGGTTATCCGCTATTTTCGCGTCACGATTAGAGATTAACGTCTGGGGATAAAACTCCCATTCTCCATCCAGGGATATGGGTGAAGTGTTGGCGAGGTCCCAGCCTCGAAGGTCTAACAAGCCTTCAATGGGTTCAGGATGTGCGGGTATAGTGAAAGTCTCGGACCATATCCAGCGAAAGCCAAGCAAAATAGTCAGGAATAGAATCGACAGCACTACATATCGGGGTATCTTTTTATAGGTTATTGGTTTCATGGCAGACTTTAGTTTTCGACAGTTTACTTCAAATTCCTGCATGCCCTCTGCCAAAGATGAACATTTTTTTGAATACCGGAACATAGATTCTATATTTAAATGATAGCGGTCCCACGTCAGGATTTATGGTAAAATTATAGATTAAAGGGTGATCAGTGAGCCAGAGGAGTTGTGCATATGAGAGTGATTTTGGTAGATGATGAATATCTCGCTCTGAGCAGGTTGAACAAACTGTTGCAAGAGAGAGAGGATTGCGAAGTTATCGGCTCTTTTCTGACGGCACAGGAAGCCATAGATCAGATCGAAATTCATCTGCCGGAAATCGTCTTCATGGACGTTCAAATGCCGGGGATGAACGGGATCGAGGCGACCGAACGTATCCATGAGGTTTCTCCTGGAACAGAAGTTATTTTCACAACCGCATATAACGAACATGCACTGACAGCCTATGGGCTTGAAGTGCTGGACTATATTATGAAGCCTGTAACGCGTGACCGTTTGGAAAAAACGATGAAGATGTATCAACGCCGAACGGTGTCAGCAAGTCTGAATATAACAGAAGGGCCATCCATGTTGATCCGTTGTCTGGGGATGCTCCAAGTCCAAGTGCACCCAAATGAGCCGCCAAAACATATGAAGTTCAGAACAACCAAGATTAGAGAGTTATTCGCCTATTTGCTCCACCATCGGAACAAACCGATTAAGCGGGATACGCTACTTGAACTGTTGTGGCCAGAGTTGGATGAGCGGAGAGGTATATCCAATCTGCACAGTGGGATCCATCGCTTACGCAGCATGATGAACGAATTCATGGGTGAGGACAAGATGGTCATTCGTTATCAACAGTTTGGTTATCTATTGGAAACGGGTGAATTCAGGATTGATGCGGAAGAATGGGAGAGCCGTCTTAACCGATTGCCTCTATTATCTTCGTCTACAATAACTGAACATCGGCAGACCTCAGATCAATATGAAGGCAAATATTATGGCGAGGACGATTATGTATGGGCTGAGTTGGAGCGCCAGCGATTGCATGCACTCTGGCGTAACCATGCCATGCAACTCGCACAATATTACATTGATCTAGGGCAGAATACGGAAGCACTAACGCTATATTACCGGGTACAGCAATTCGAACCATCATTGGAGGAAGTCGGACTGGCCTTAATGAAGACCTACGATCGATTAGGCAATAAAGATCCTGTGGTCGCTCAATATAATCAGTTGGTTATCGCTTTAGAACAAGAGGCAGGTATACGCCCTGGCCTAGAAGTTGAGTTATGGTACCAACAATGGAAAAATTCGAATAGTTAATTGGAAATATACAGCCTTGCAGCTTCATTTGCAAGGCTGTTTTTTGTTGTATTTGTTAGCGAGGAGTCTGGTAAGAGTTTGGTAAGAGGCTATGTGTAGAATAAGCAAGATGAGGGTAGATATGATGTTTTGAGTCAGTAAGCAGTCCAAAAATAACATATTAAGTAGGAGGAAACTATGTACACAGCAAAAATCCGGAAGAAACCATGGCAAAGAATTTCCATGCTGGTTCTTTCCTTTATTCTAGCGATTGGAACGTTGCCCATGAGTTTGGCTCAAGCGGAGGCGACTAACCAGACTCCTGTTGGTCCGGGCGGAGTTGGATCCCCTTCACTATGGCTACGACCAGAGCGGGTAAGCGGAGTTGCCAGCGGCGAAAAGGTGAGTATCTGGGAAGATCAAGGCAGTAAAATAAACAACGCAACCCAAAGTACGGAAGCTAATCAACCGACCTATTGGGATGATAAAAATCATAATATCAATTTCAATCCGGTATTGGAATATAACGGCACGAGTAGTTTTATGAATCTGGATGTAAGTAAGCTTCCTCAAGGGAAGAGCCCCAGATCGATCATTACCGTTAGCAAAACCAATAAAACGGGAGGCCTCAATTATATTATTTCATGGGGAGTACAAACAACGAATGCTTATACGGGTATGGGGATGCTTCAAGTTGACGCAAGGGGCGGCTTGACGACATTTAACAGTGACAGTAATCAGACTTTATACACTCCCGACAAGTTTATGGGAACGACATTCCCGACCGAGCTATTTGTTACTTGGACAGGTGGGGACACTGGAACGAATATAGCTAGATTGTACAGTAAAATGGAGCAGGTACAGGAACTGGGTGGTTGGGGAAAAGATAATGCTAAGGCATGGAATACTGGTAACTCGGACGGAGCTTTAGTTGGTAAGCTAATTCCGGCAACTGTGGAGAATAGTGGATATTGGCAGGGTACGATTGAAGAAATCATCGTATTTGACCATGCTCTGACGGACGCAGAACGCCAAAAAGTCAGCACATATTTGGCGATCAAATACGGCTATACGCTTGATCAGACGACAGCAAATTCATATGTCGATTCAAACATGGCTACGATCTGGGATGCCCAGGAGAACGAAGTCTATACCCATCGGATTACAAGCATCGGTCGAGATGATCAGAGCGGATTGATGCAGAAACAAGCCAAAGCGCAGGAAGAAGATTCGATATTGACGATTGCATTAGGCAACAGTATCGAGGATACGAATTCTGCTAATGAAAATAAAATAACAGAAAATTCTTCTTTCTTTACATTCGGTGACAATGGGGAGAAAAATACCGATTTCGTAACACCGATTACTAATGATAAA
This sequence comes from Paenibacillus sp. FSL H8-0283, assembly GCF_045040675.1. NCBI lineage: Bacteria > Bacillati > Bacillota > Bacilli > Caryophanales > Paenibacillaceae > Paenibacillus > Paenibacillus sp. FSL H8-0283. The sequence continues at coordinate 6,967,397 of NZ_CP150295.1, read as the reverse complement.
GAAAAACTGCTTATGATGAAGCGTATCTACAAAATACAGAAATTAAACTGGACTGAAACACAGATTACACTTCAACTAGACAAAAAAGGTGGCTCGACGGAGTTGCCTCGATATCTAGTAATTAGTGATGATGCAAAATTTGATGCTCCAAAATCGTTCTATTTAATTGAAAATGGCCAAGTAAGCATAAATACCTCCAATTTTGGTCTGAATTCATACTTTACGATAGCAGAAGTTGCTGCTCCTTTGACGGCGCCAGACATCACACTGATCGACGATGAGTTGAAATGGGAAGCAGTTGAGCATGCAGATAAATATGAAGTAACGATTGAACTGGAAGACGGCAGGAAGCGGACGGTGGAAGTAACCGAAAAGGCGCTTAACCTGTCGCAATTGGTACCATCGCTAGAAGTTGGCACCTACAAAGTGACAGTAACAGCGAAGACGAACAATCCAGCCTACTCAGATTCAGAAGCATCAAATTCGAAAAGTTATGTTGTTATTGATAAGGCGAAATTGAAAGCCAAAATCGATGAGATTAACGGTAAGATCGAAACAGGCGAACTGGACGAAGAGGAGTACACACCAGCGAGCTGGACAGCACTGGATAATGCAATGAATGAAGCAGAGCGAGTGTTGAATGAACCGACAGCGACTCAAGCGCAGGTAGACAAGGCGCTTTTGGATCTGACAGATGCAAGAACGGGCCTAATCCCTACAACATCTGTACCCGTTGTAGATAAATCAGTTTTGCAAGCGAAAGTAACTGAAATTACAGGTGAAAGCCTGGAAGAATCAGCTTACACGCCAGCGAGCTGGACAGCACTGGAAGAGGCAAGGAACGAAGCAAATCGAGTGTTGAATGAACCGACAGCGACTCAAGCGCAGGTAGACAAGGCACTTCAGGATCTGACAGATGCAAGAACAGGCCTAATCCCTACAACATCTGTACCCGTTGTAGATAAATCAGCTTTGCAAGCGAAAGTAACTGAAATTACAGGTGAAAGCCTGGAAGAATCAGCTTACACGCCAGCGAGCTGGGTAACACTCAAAGATGCGATGAATGAAGCAGAGCGAGTGTTGAATGAACCGACAGCGACTCAAGCGCAGGTAGATAAGGCACTTTTGGATCTGACAGATGCAAGAACGGGCCTAATCCCTACAACATCTGTACCCGTTGTAGATAAATCAGTTTTGCAGGCGAAATTAACTGAAATTACAGGTGAAAGCCTGGAAGAGTCAGCGTACACACCAGCGAGCTGGGAAGCACTCAAAGATGCGATGAATGAAGCAAATCGAGTGCTTAATGATCTGACAGCGAATCAAGCGCAGGTAGACAAGGCACTTCAGGATCTGACTAACGCTAGAACGGGACTTACCAAAGTAATTGGTACAGATGAGTCTACGTTGCAAACACTGGTCCCTTCCGTGGGAAGCTTGTCTCCGGCTTTTGATCCGGCGAAAGACACGTACACCATCTCTGTGCCGAATAGCGTATATCAATTCCAGCTCACGCCAACGGCACTTGATCCACATGCGAAGATTGAAATAGCTGTTGGAGATGGAGAATGGAACGAGGTTTCAAGTGGCAGTGTAAGTGAGAATCTACCGCTTCAAGTCGGTGGGAATAAGATCGTTGTTAGAGTAACCGATTCACTTGGAAATGTTACGGCGTATAAAATCAACGTGACTAGAGCATCCAGTGACAATGGTAACAATGGTGGAGGCAACAATGGCGGCGGTGGAAATACGGGAGGTAACGGCGGAAGTACACCAGCACCAGCACCTACACCTGCGCCAGTACCAACGCCAACTCCGGCACCCGTGAAGGATAATTTGGAAACAACTCGGGATGGTAACCATCAACCATTTGCTACATCCAAACCATCTGACAACAAAGAAACATTGGTTCAAGTTGATCCAGCCAAGCTGAATGTTGCCATGTCACAAGGCACAGGCCAGCAGTTCGCCATTCATTCACCGAATGATGGGGATATGAAGGTGGACGGTTTAACCCTCGATACACTGAAACAATTGGTGGATCAAGGTTCCAAACTAAACATTAGCAATCCGCTGGCAATCTATCCGGTACCTGGCGGTAAAATGGACGTGAATGGTGTGTCCAGACAGCTTGGTAATGCAGCGTTGAATGATATTGATGTCCATGTTGATATCGCACGTTCCTCGGATGCTTTGATTGACAGCGCTGAGACAAGAGCCGCATCCCAAGGATACGAGCTACTTGTCACACCGGTTGATCTGGATCTGACGTTTACGAAAGATGGACAGACCGTGCGATCCGGCCAGCTGAACGGTTATGCACCGAAGTATATTGCACTTCCGGAAGGTATCGATCCGAACCGGATTACTACAGGCGTAATCATTAATCCGGACGGTAGCATCTTCCATGTACCAACGGTTGTCACTAAGATCAGTAGTCGTTACTACGCACTCATTAATGACTTGCGTAGCAGCGGAAGTTACTCGGTCATCTGGAACCCGCAGGATTTTGAAGATGCCAGATCCCATTGGGGTAAAATTGATGTGAACAACATTGCTGCAAGACTGGATTTGCAGGGTAACGGAGATAACACATTCTCACCGAACCGTCAGGTTACTCGTTCTGAGTTTGCCGAGATTGTTGTGCTTGGACTGGGCTTAATGCGTCAGGATGCACCACAGAATCTATTCCCTGACGTTAACGATTCGGCATGGTTCCGCTCTGCGGTAGCCCTTGCAAACGAATTCGGTATCGTTCGCGGTTACGATAATGGGAACTTCAACGGTAATCAGGAAATCACACGTGAGCAAGGATTTGCTATGGTTGCTCGTGCCTACCGTCTGATTGAGCCGGAAGCGGTAATCAGCCCGGATCAGATGAACTCTGAACTGGAACGTTACAGTGATGCAACGGATGTATCGAATTGGGCCAAAGAAGATGTAGCCCAGTTGATTGCAGCCGGAATCATCCAAGGTAATGGGCCGGAGGTGCTGAGTCCAAAGACCACGATGACTCGTGCCGAGGTTACTGCATTGATTGCAAGAATGTTGAAAGTAACAAACTTGATTGATCAATAAACACAATCTAAAATGAAAAGCCTTTGCTGACATTGGGGGTCGGCAAAGGCTTTTTTCTATTTTTATTAAATTCTTAAATCCATGTCGTAATACTTTCGCCCTGTTGGCAGATCGTGGAATCTGAGATGATGGGTTCACCAGAGGTTCGGGTGACAAACTTTGAACTGCTGGCCTTCAGGCTATTGCGATCCTTCCTTCTACAATCATTGGAGATCATAGGGTCGCAGCTCTCCTGAAGATTTTATTTCAGAGAGGAGGCGTCCAGGCTATCACATTCCTTCCTTCTAACCCTAACCTTCCACGTTATATAGGGATGTGGCTTTCCTGGACTCTTTTATCATGAACAATACAATCTATTTGCGCAGAGCAAACAAACTCATTATCGAATCAAACGAAGGGAAGCAACAGTTGCCGAAGACATATCTGGCGACTGTCCTCAAAAATATTGAAGCACTCGGATACACCTTCTCGGATGAGCTAATGCAGGCGATGCGGCAGCTGTCCAAGGAACAATTTGAAGCAACATATATTCAACTGGTGGCTGATCTAAGAGTCATGGTCGGCGCACATGTGAAGTACACACCGATGTATGCAGGATTCCCAATGCAGGTGATGCAAGCAGATGAGGCCGAGTTATATCTCAATGCGATTATTCATTATCTGACCAACCTGACTGTGGTCTATCCGGATCAACCATCTGTGGAGCGAATGCCTTTGCTGGAGAAGACGGACTTGAAAGTCATTGGACTGGGAAACCAGCAAGCATTCCAGACACTCATCCGTCAGATCATTGAAGCAAAAGGTTCCATCTCGGAAACAGACAAGGCCGATATCGACACGGTATTGGAGCATGCAGACCCGGAAGACGTGGATGCGCTATTACCCACTGAGATTCCGTTCAAAGAAAATGTGGGCTTTGTGGTCGCCTCGCTGTTGAAGCATGAAAAAGCGAACATCGACCGGATCGGTCCGTATTTCAAAACGGCAAGTGATGTCCTGCGTCTGGCTGTTGCCTGGTCCGATGGTGATGTTAGCCTCGCTGCGGCTTCTCCCTTCCGGAAATTCAAACGCCGCGAGAGACGCCTTTTGCTCGGATTATTGGAGCAGTGTGGCTCCATGACGGAGGATATGCTCCGCTATAAAGATCGCTGGATTCGCCTTGGCGAAATTCTGCATCCTTCGGAATATAAGCTTCGGTATCCGCGATGCGAAGAAGCCTTTGATATTTTGCGTAATAATAAGCCTTACTCGACCTTCAACGGAAGTGTGGAGCTTGCCTTCCAATATCGGAATGTCTGGAGTCTGATTGATCTGTTGTCACAGCATCCAGGTGAATTTGCGAGAAGATTGGATCACTTGCTGCGGATGACCGAAGATGAAGCGTATGTACTGCTGGCATTTGGTGAGGTACTGGAGCAAGTATCTACCCCGGTGTTATTGCAGGTAAGACAGCATTTTGCCCACCGTAATGAACCGCAGGATTTGCGTGTCTTTTTCCCGAAAGGCAATGTAGCCAAAGCTTTTGCTGTTCCGAATGAGCTGCCAGAGATCAATGAAGCCACGTGTCAGAATGTCGTGCAATTGTGCGAACAGGCATTGGTAGAGCGCTTCGCTGCCCTTGCCCCGCTTGGAAAGACTTATGTCGATCCGCAGCTTCATGATTATCTGGTGCCCTTTTCCCAGAGATCGGCGAGCAAGGCTCTGCATACTATCGTTCGTGGAAGCCGTGTGCCGATGGCAGAGGGTGATACCATTCGTTTCTTCAACTGGTGGAGAGAGGGGGACGTGGATGGAAAGTCTACAGGGCGTGTGGACATTGACTTGTCTGCGGTGATGTACGATAAGGACTGGAACTATGTGGAGCATATTTCCTATACGAATCTGCGATCCTCTAACTATAAGGCTGTCCATAGCGGAGATATCGTGACTGCACCTAACGGAGCAAGTGAGTTTATTGATCTGCATATTCCATCCATCGTGGCTTATGGTGGACGATATGTGGTGGCAACACTGCTTTCGTTCACCAGTCATCCGTATTGTGATCTGCCGGAATGTTTTGTAGGGTGGATGATGCGGAAGAAGCCGGGGTCTGGCGAGATTTTCGAACCGTCTACCGTAGCGAACAAAATCGATATTACCGCGGATACGCAGATTGCGATCCCTGTCATTATGGACCTGGTTGAACGTACCGTCATCTGGACAGACCTGGCGCTGACAAGCCATCCGGATTACTACAATAATGTGGAAGGCAATCAAAAAGGTATGGTCCTGATGGGCAAAGCACTAACGACTTTACGCAAACCCGATCTGCATGACTTGTTCATGCTCCATGCCAAAGCTAGAGGAGAGCTGGTGGATACAATGGATCAGGCGGATACAATCTATTCGGTCGATCAAGGTATTACACCCTATGATATCGAGCAGATTATGGCGGAGTATCTGGTTTGACCTGTTTGACTTGACTACTGGTGATATGTGAATATCAAGGTTAGAAAAGAGTAGCTGATGCTGCTCTTTTTTTCTGGTTTAAATGCAAAGAGCCTACAGAATGGTGCAGGTAATGTCGGATGCAAAGAGAATGACTTTGCTAAGCTTAAATTAACGTGGGAGGGATGATATGGATACGCTGAGGCGGTTAAATGAAGCCTTGAATTATATTGAGGAGCATCTGATGGATGTCGTGGACATGAAGGAGATTTCCCGGATTGCCTGCTGCTCGGAGTATCATTTTACACGCATGTTCTCTTTTCTTAGTGGTGTAACACTCTCGGAATATATTCGACGTCGCCGCTTGACATTTGCAGCCATGGAGTTAAGCCACAGTGACAGCAAAATCATTGATATTGCACTAAAGTACGGGTATACATCGCCGGATTCTTTCTCGCGTGCTTTTCAAAGCATGCATGGCACTACGCCCTCCGAAGCGCGTAACCATGGTCCATCCCTTAAAGCCTTCCCACGGATGACATTTCAACTGACCATTCAAGGAGGAAGCGAAATGAACTACCGTATTGAAGATAAAGAGGCGTTTCGAATCGTGGGTATTCGTAAAAGGGTGCCAATCGTATTCAACGGGGTAAATCCGGAGATCGCGGCGATGTACCAGAGCCTTACACTGGAATTGATTGATTCGATCAAGGGGGCATCAAACGTCCAACCTCTGGGCTTAATCAGTGCTTCAGCCCATTTCAGTGAGGGACGGATGGCGGAACAGGGAGAACTGGATCATTACATTGGTGCAGCTACGACAAAAGAGACGCCTGAAGGACTGGAACAGCTGGAGGTTCCTGCTTCAACGTGGGCTGTATTTACTGTCGTTGGCCCGTTTCCAGGCACGCTTCAGGAGGTGTGGGGCCGGATCTACGCGGAATGGTTTCCTTCATCGGACTATGAGCTGAGTGAGGGCCCGGAAATGTTATGGAATGAGCACAAGGATGTTACTGTAGAGCAATATAGAAGTGAGATATGGATACCTATTCGGAAGAGATGATACTGTCTCTAGCTTAGTATCTGCGGGCGCAGCTTTTTGAAGCTGCGTTTTTTGTTTTCAGAATTTGCTATCGGATGTACGAGCCGTTTTCATTGCAAATATATGTAATATAATGGTATTATTTTATTGGAATTGTAAGAATACTTGGATGTAGAAGAGTGATTTAAAAAGGGGGTGGCGAGATCAGGTTTACATGAAGTGATGACTCTATTCTATACGCACGCAGACATAAACATTCCATTGATTATGGACGGGCTCACATAGCAGACATATCGATATGAGACGGAAGTGTCAGTTATTATACATTATTATGTAAGCGCTTTATTAAATGAGTTCCAAGGAGGGAATTACTCATGACCAAAAGTATAGTGAGAAAGGCGCTTGGTTTGTTTTTAATCATCGTTATGATCGCAACAGCTGTTGTATACCCTGCATCTACTGGACACGCGGCAACCATTAATGTGACCGATAACGGCTCCAGAATTGAAGTAAACACCGGATCAGGATTAGTCTATGTGGTGAACAAAACCAATGGGGATATTATATCGGCCAAAATGAACGGTACAGAGCTGAACAGCAACAAAGGATCACATATCGGCTCAGGTTTGGGCTCCTCTGCCAATGTGACGTGGAATACCTCTCCTTCAGGATCAACCGTGTTAATTACGGTATCCACAAGCACACTAACTCACTATTATGCTTCACGTGGTGGGGAGAATATCATATACATGGCCACGCATATCACGGCTCAACCTTCGATCGGGGAGCTGCGATACATTTTCCGTGGTAATGGTAGTGTTTTGACAGGTGTTCCGGCGAATTCAAACAACAGGGGTAACACCGGAGCGATTGAAAGTCAGGATGTGTTCGGGTTTGCCAATGGACAGTCGGCCTCCAAATATTATGGTAATGATCAGGCCAAAGATTTATCCGTTCGTGGAGTTACGGGGAATGGCGTCGGTGTATTTATGGCCTACGGCAATCGGGAAAAAAGCTCTGGTGGTCCATTCTTCCGCGACATCCAGTTCCAAAGTGGAACAGAGACGGAAGTATATAACTATATGAACTCGGGACATGCACAGACGGAGAATTGGCGCCTGGGTCTACATGGGCCGTACGCTTTGATCTTTACAACCGGAGGTACGCCAAGTGTACCCGATTTCAGCTGGATGTCTGGTCTGAATCTGCAGGGTTGGGTATCCAGTCGGGGGAACGTAGTGCTTAATGGCCTCTCCGGGATGGATACAGGATATGCTTACACAATTGGGTTCGCTAATAGCAATGCCCAGTATTGGGTGGGGACGTCTTCAAGTGGGGCGGCCGCCAAATACAGCATGATCCCGGGCACGTACACTATGACAGCTTATAAGGGAGAACTGGCCGTATATACGGAAACGGTTAATGTCACGGCAGGGCAAACGACGACACTGAATACACGTACGATCAACAATGACCCAAGTAAAGCCTCTAACATCTGGCGAATCGGCAACTGGGATGGTACACCACGGGAGTTGCTGAATGGACAGACGATTCCGATCCGTCACCCTTCCGATAGTCGCAACCCAAGCTGGGGACCTGTCACCTATGCTACCGGTAGCGCGACCAATCGATTCCCGGCAATCCAGTTCCGTGGTCAGAATTCTCCAACCACAATAACGTTTAATTTGAATGCATCTCAAGCGGCATCTTCTCATACGCTCAACATCGGTATTACCGCAGCTTACAATAATGGCAGACCGAGTGTAACGGTTAATGGACATGCTTTAACCAATCCTGCTGCATCTTCACAGCCCAAATCTCGTAGCTTCACCATTGGTACGTATCGTGGGAACAACACAACCTTTAGCTGGAATGTTCCAGCATCCTACTTCGTCAATGGTTCCAACACTATCACGATTACGCCGATCAGTGGTTCCAGTGACTTGGGTAACTGGTTAAGTGCAGGTTGGGTCTACGATTGTGTTGAGTTGTTGAATTAAATTGCGAATGCAATGTAAGAGCAGGTGAAGATATGATCCGTAATAAAACATATTGGATGGTACCGGTCTTCATAGGGTTGATTATTTTCTTAATGGGATGTACTTCCTATTCTAATGTTTCATCTGCTTCAATTAAGGCGTATAAGCAAAACATCAAGCAGGAGTTTCCGAAAATTCGAGAGACGAAGATTCGTTATTCCACTCCACGGGTGGAATTTGCCTACATTGTGAAAAAGCAGTTGGGAGAAAATGAGGTAGGACGTCTGTTTGTTCAGACCCGAGATTTCATGACCAGCCCATCATTTCAAAATGAAGTAGTCAATGGAGAGTATAAGGACGAAAATCCGAGTTGGGGCGATCCGGAACTGGCGATTACAATTACCGTTCGTGGTAATGATGTGACAGCCTATCAGTTTACGTGTAAACCGACGGAATCAGATTCCGACACAGGTGCAGCAGAGTATACGGAATGGTACGTCCAGACAGCAGGTGATCCAGAAAGTAGGCCTTATTCAGTCCCGAACAACGAGGACGACACATAAATATTATTAATTTTCTGCCAATGATTCTTAGGTAAAGTAGTCCGAGTTGCATGATCAAACATAGTGGGTGTCATCCAAGTCGTCTGAATGAACTTGGATGACACCTATTTGATTTAAATTTGCAGGCAGTCCATTGCTGGAGATGGTGATCCGGATAGTGGTATAATTTTCAATACGTAATCATGAGTGAATGAACGGGGAGGAAAAGAGAATGAGAGACGATCTGTTGGTTCAATTGCAAGAGTGGCATGAAGAAGATGAGTTTCAGGAAATTGTAGATGCAATTCAAGCAATTCCTGTGAAAGAAAGGGATTATGAGCTGGTTAACCATTTGGGAAGAGCGCTAAATAACCTGGAAAGGTATGAAGAAGCGGTTGAACAATTCCTGACGGTTGCTAAAGAGGGCACAGGCGACCCACTTTGGCATTATCGGATTGGACTGGCTTATTATTATCTGGAGCAATATGCGCATGCCCAGCAAGCGTTCGAAAGAGCGGATCAATTGGAGCCTGAGGATGAAGATACGCTGGAGTTTCTGGAATGGATTCGAAGCAAAATGGAGGAGCCATCCGAATCTGAATCTGAAGTTGAAACGGATCCAGAGGCTAGTGAAGAATTCCGTGTACCCGTTGACGTTGCAGCGACCCTTCCAACGGTTCCCAGACCGGAATCAGGCAAATTCTGGAACGATAGTGAGCAGGCACTGGAGCATTATGTGTCCAATCCGCCAAGTGATGGTCTCATTGACTCTGTGGAGGAGCAATTGGTGTTCCGACTCCCTGTCTCCTACATTGAGATGATGAAGCTACATAACGGTGGCGTTCCGTACAATCGTTATTTCCCTGTAGCGAATACAGATACAGGAGCTACGGATTATGTTGAAATTGAAGGCATACTGGGCATTGGCCGTGAGAAGCCTCGCACATTAGCCGGTGCACAAGGTAGCTGGACTTTGATTGAACGTGAAGGCTATCCGGAGATTGGTGTAGTCATCGCAGTTTCTCCTTCGGAGTCGGGGGTTGTCATGCTCGATTATCGTTCATTCGGTAATGATGGAGAACCTGAGGTCGTTTATGTGAAGAGGGAGAATCCCAAAGAGACCATTCTGCTGGCACCGAACTTTGAGACGTTTATCCAGGGATTAATGACCCCGGAGGTTTAGAATTCGAATTCCTTAAACTGTTTGTGCAAAAACACATCATTCGTTTAGGAGGTACTTTTGTCTGGAAGGGAGACAGAAGGTGATATGGAGGAACCGCTCAAAGTATATAACACCGCAGTGGAAGCTTTTCTTGAAGTAATCGGGGGGAAGTGGAAGCCTGTTATTCTATTCCATCTTACCTTTGGCAAGAAACGTAATGGTGAGCTGATGAAACTGATCCCTGCGATCACTCAGAAAGTGTTGACTCAGCAACTTGGTGAACTAACGGAGGCGGGGGTTATTGTCCGTATTTCCCATCACCAGGTCCCACCTAAAGTGGAGTATGAGTTAACAGCGTATGGATGGAGTCTTAAAGAGATTCTTCATCTGATGTGTAGGTGGGGCGATATACACGTGGAGAATGTATATGGTGATCGAGGAAAAATTCTGTTTAAGCCGCCAACTACTACTGACCGTTGAGGGACTTATATTAGCCGATTCTGGAATTCAGGAATCGGCTTATTTTGCATTTTATTTACTTTACGGAAGGATTTTGCGATCACGTAGATTTCTGAAAATATCCATAAACATAGTCTCAGTGTCAATGAAATCATGGAATCCGAAGCGGCGAGCTTTGGAACCATCTGCGAAGAAATCGTAATCCCACGAGAAGACAAAGTCACCAAATGCCCATGAAGAGACATCGTCATAAGGGGTGTTTATCAAACCATACTTTTCAATCATGGAATTCCAAAGATTTTTTTTATCTGCCATCACTGTTGCAAGTGAAAGGGGCAGTGGAGGTGCTGGTTCCAATTCGAAAAACGCAGCGATTTTGGGCCATAGCTCATTCCAGCGAAACAGATCACCATTGGTGATATTAAATGCCTGATTGGCACATTGCGGATCGGTTGCTGCCCATACGGTTGCATGAGCCAGCAATGTTGCATCAGTCATTTCAAGAAGCGAATGATACGCTCCTGGTTTCCCAGGGAATCGAAGTGGCAAGCCAAGCTCCTTGGAGATAGCCGCATACACGCCAATAACCATGGCAAGATTCATTGGATTACCCAGGGCGAATCCACATACCACAGACGGGCGAAGGGCTGACCAGGTCCAGCTGCTTCCGGGTTGCCGATCTTCGAGAAACTGTTGCTGATCGACATTAAATTCAGGGGGCATATGATATGCGTCCGTTTCTTTGGCAGGTGTTTTGAAAGGACCCAGATGTGCGCCGTACACTTTATAACCTTGCATTAGGCTAATATGTTGGAGATTTGGAGCGATCGGTTCGATGGTATTCACCACATTGGCGAGCATCGCCAGGTTGGGCTGTACCAATTCGGCCCAAGTTGGGCGATCCTGATATGCGGCGTAGAAAATATGCGTAACGGTCGTTAAATGACTCAGTTTGTCTTGTGTGTCTACTTCGTTCAGTAAATCAGCTGATATATAACGTAACCTAGGGGCATCTTCCCCTCCGCGGCGAGATACACCAATGACATTCCATTGCGGAAGTGTCATCAGATAATCAATAAGGTTCCTTCCAATGACGCCTCCAGCACCAATGACAAGTGCGGTGTAACGGGTAACGGATTGTTCGGGTTTCAATGGACATGCTCCTCTCTTCTTCTGTTCATATTGTGGGTCAGAAAAAGAAGGATGAGAAGTACGCACCTCAAAGTCATATACGTACTTTGAAGTAATATATGAGCCTGGAGCAGGATATGAGCGTTATAATTGGCACTTCAAAGGAGGTTAATTACCTATAACCACAAGAAGCTGTAAAAGGAACAATTGTCCTTTCACAGCTTAGATGTGTCTGTATATTCGTTCAATAGATCTGTTGAAAATATGGTTTACGCCGGATATCCGCCACCTGGAGGCGGCCATGCGCCGTAGAAGCGACGTAGCAGAACAATCTCCCCTAGATGGTACGAGTTATGGGAGGCGATATTGCGCAGAAGTCCTGCTTTAGTTTCACCCGGGAAATAGAGCAGTGGATCATCTAATTGTGCAGTTTCTGCAATGGCTACGGCTTGATCAACTCCATCCAAGAATGCCTGAATATCTGCCTTCCACGTCGCTTCGTCCTGTGGACCCTTCTCTTCAGGCCAGCTTTCACTCACGTTAGCAGGGAGCTGTGGCTTGCGTCCTTCCAAGTGTTCGAGCATGAATTGCTGCCAATAATGCATATGCTTCACCAACTGATAGATCGTATATGGCATGGCATCGTGCGTACGAGCAGCAAGTGTGACATCGATATCGGGTAGAGCACGGGCGATGCGGATATGACCGCGTTCCCCCACTAATGATTTGACAAGGGCTTGCCCAAAGCTTTGATTAACATCTGACATATGGAACCTTCCTCTCTTCCAAGACCGGATCTGATAACCTGTCTTCTATTTAGTATTATACAATTAAATTGCTAAAAATTAAAAATGGATAACGAAGAACGCTAAATACTTAAAATGCCTATGATATAATAGTGAAAATAAATCTCAAGACCTCAGGGTCGAGGAGGAAGCTCCTGTGAAAGTGATATTGGTTGACGACGAACGTCTAGCGTTGATAGGCCTTCAAAAATCACTAGAAAAAGAAGTAAGCGGCATTGAAATTATCGCTACATATATGAATCCAACAGAGGCTGTGGCGGGTATTGTGGAGCACCGTCCTGATGTTGTATTTCTGGATATTCATATGCCGGAGATGGATGGTATGGATCTGGGAAGACAGATTCAGGCGGCAACACCGGGCACCGAAATTATATTTGTGACCAGTTACGATCAATATGCGGTGCATGCTTTCGAATTACAGGCTTTGGACTATGTGATGAAGCCGATCCAAAAGGATCGATTGAAGCAGACGGTGAGCCGCGTAAGAGAGAAACTGAGCGTAAAACGCGAGCAGCGGTCAAAGGATACAAACGTACCTTTAATTTGCTGTTTTAATCAGATTCAGTTTAAGCTTCCAGGCAAGGATGTTCAGGTGGCCAAATGGCGTACAAGCAAGGCGCAGGAGCTGTTTGCATACTTGCTTCACCACCGGAACCAGGTCATCCATCGCAGTGTTCTGCTGGAGCTTCTGTGGCCGGGAATGGAAGAGGAGAAGACGACACATCAACTCTACACTGCAATGTATCATGTCCGCCAAACCCTGAAAACTTGCAATATGGATATGATCACGATTCAGAGCGGGCACCTGGAGGCAGGCTATCGACTCGAATTGGGTGAGGCTCAGTTGGATAGTGAGCAGTGGGAACGGGAAATCAGGCAATGGAAAGTCATAGACGCAAGTACCGTTCATGCCTATGAGCAAGCGCTTCATCTATATAAGGGTACCTATCTTGGCAATTATGAATACATGTGGGCTGAACCTGAGCGGGAAAGATTACGCTATCTGTGGCTATATCATATGAGACAACTAAGTCTGTATTACCAGCAGCATGGGCTGGCGGAGAAAGTGGTCGAGAGTACACAACGTATCCAGCATATGCTTCCGGATGAAGAAGAAAGTTATTTTATGCTAATGAAGTTATATGATGAAATGCACAACGATCTCGGTGTGGAGGAGCAGTATCGTCTCTTAACCACCAGAATGGAGCAAGATTTGGAGATACCGATCAGTGAGGATATTACTGAATGGTATCAGGACTGGAAGCTCGGTTTAACCAAAGTCATGAAAAAATAATTAATGAAATTACTTCAAACGAAACGTATGGACCGTTACAAATATTTGATCATCATGCTAATCATTTTTGGAGTGTTAATTGGCATGCGCTCGGTATGGTCGGAGCTATTCCACACAGTAGATGAGCATCGCGCCGTTAACGGGGTGCTTGATTTGAGAGATGTGGATCTGGATCAGTCCCCTGTCATGTACTTGAATGGGGAATGGGAACTTTACCCGGATGAGTTGCTGACCCAACAAGATATTGCGAAGAAGAATGGCGGTGCGAAGAGTGTTCAGGTCCCAGGAGACTGGGGGAGTGCACAGAATCAGGAACAAGAGAGTTCGTACGGTTACGGAACATATCGATTGCGCATTTTGACAGATCCACTTCAGACGCCGGTAACCTTCTGGTTCAAGGGAATCCGAAGTTCATCCGAGATCGAGTTGAATGGAGACGCGGACGGGGGTATGGGTGAGGTCTCCGCGGATAGCAGTACATATATACCCCGAAGCACTTCATATACAGCGACCTATGATCAGGAAGGAACAACCTCCATTGAACTATTGGTTCGTGTAGCCAATTACGATAGCCCGTATATGGGCGGAATTAGCAAACCTGTTCGCTTTGGTTCACAGGCAGCCGTTGATTTTTCGCGTTGGTATTCCATTGGTTTTCAGATGCTCACCTTTCTGGTTCTGCTCCTCCACGGCATGTATGCCTGTATTCTTTACGCATTTAATCGACAGGAACGTTCCTTGCTGGTTGGAGCCGTATTAACTTTATCTGTTGGCATCACGGTTACGATGGGTCATGACAATATATTGATGTTATGGCTTCCTATTAATTATACCTGGGGCATTAAAATTCGATTGATCTCATTGTTGCTGCAAAATGCTTGTATCCTTCTGTTATTCCAGAGATTAACGATGGTTCATGTACGAAAGGCATGGCTACAGTGGCATGTTGTCATGACCTTGATCTATACGGCCGTGATTGTGGTGATGCCCATTCATATTACATATGCCATGATCCATTACAACGTCATTAACCTATTCTTTCTTGTCTCCATGATCTGGTTTCTATACATCGTCGGAACGATGATCTTCAGGAAACAGGCGGACCGGGATATTGTTTTTCTGCTGCTTACTGCAGGAGGCATTACATCCAACCTGATATGGAGTGTGGCCGAGACAGCCAAAGATGTGACAACTGTCTATTATCCTATCGACATCATCTTTGCGATTACGGGCTTCTCTGCCTATTGGTTCAAGAAATACTTCAGGAATGTCAGGGAGAATATGAAGCTGAATACAGAGCTGCAGAAGGGCGACAAAATTAAAGATCAGTTCTTGGCGAATACATCGCATGAACTGCGGACCCCGTTGCACGGGATCATTAACATCGCTCACAACGTGATCACCCGAGAGAAAAACAGGTTGGATGAACGGAGCCTGGAGGATATGGAGTTGCTGATTACGATCGGTCGACGGATGTCACATCTCCTTGGTGATCTACTGGATGTAGTCCGGCTGAAGGAGCACCGCATTGAGTTACGTCAGGGGCCTCTTTCCATACAGTCGGTTGTGCCTGGCGTTATCGCCATGCTGCAATTCATGGCAGAACGAAAACCGGTTTGCCTTCATATGGAGATTCCAGAATCGTTCCCTCAGGTCATGGCTGATGAAGAAAGGCTTGTTCAGATTTTGTATAATCTACTGCATAACGCGCTTAAACATACAGAGGAAGGAACGATATCCGTAAGTGCCGAAATTCGTGAAGGACATGCTCTGATTCATGTGACGGATACAGGCATTGGCATGGATGAGGATACACGGATGCGCATTTTCCTCCCGTATGAACAAGGGTCGTATGGAATCAGTGATGGACAAGGCATCGGGCTTGGACTGAACATCTGCAAAGAGCTCGTAGAACTGCACGACGGGGCACTTACGGTTCACTCGGAACTCGGAAAGGGCTCGGTATTCAGCTTCGATCTACCACTCGCGGATGAAGCCGCCGATCAGGCTCAGTCGCAGCTACCTCTAATTTGGGAACAGGCCGCGGAGATGATGGAAGATGCACCTAGCGGATTCCTGTTACCCCGCCAAGGTATGGGGGACGCGGAAGCCTTGGCGACAGCAGAGATGGCTCCGTTGTTAAAAGAGGGAAGAGCTACCATTCTGGCTGTGGATGATGATCCGGTGAATCTGGATGTGTTGGTCAGCATCCTTTCGACGGAACCATATGATATAACTACAGCAGGTTCGGGTCAGGAAGCGATGGAATTGCTCGGCACACGTCAGTGGGATCTGCTCATTACAGATGTGATGATGCCTAATATGTCCGGATATGAGTTAACCCAGAAGGTGAGGGAACAATTCTCAATGTCTGAGCTTCCTGTGCTGCTGTTGACGGCACGAAGTCAGCCGCCAGATATCTACACGGGGTTTGCATCGGGGGCCAATGATTATGTCACGAAGCCTGTAGATGCGGTGGAACTAAAATATCGGATACGTGCATTGACCATGCTAAATCAGTCTATCCAAGAGCGCCTGCGCATGGAGGCCGCGTATTTACAGGCTCAGATTCAGCCTCACTTCCTATTCAATACGTTGAATTCACTTATGGTTTTAAGTGATATTGATACAGAGCATATGCGGAAGCTTGGCGATGCTTTTTCATCTTATTTACGGATCAGCTTCAACTATCTCAACACAGGGGAACTGGTGAAATTATCATATGAGCTGGAACTCGTTGAAGCCTATCTTTTTATTGAAAAAACACGATTTGAAGATCGATTATCGGTGGTATTAAACGTAGAGCCGGACCTTCCGTTGCTTCTCCCGCCGCTATCCATTCAGCCTTTAATTGAAAATGCCGTCAGACACGGACTATTAAGCCGCAATGTAGGCGGTACGTTATGCCTATCCATCACTCGTCATGAGGGTTATACCCGTATTGAGGTGAAGGATAATGGCAAAGGCATCGAACCGGAGAAGGTTGCAGAGCTGCTACATGCTACCCCAGGAGGAAAAGGTGGAATAGGCATTGTGAATACAAACCGCAGATTGCTTCAACGGTATGGTCAGGGATTATCGATCGTAAGTGAGCCGGGTGAGGGAACGATGGTATCATTTGATATTCCGGATGAGGTATAAGGAAAAGGCCGCAGAAGTGAAAACTTCCGGCCTTTTTGTTTTGCTTGCGTGTTCATTCCCTGATTTTAATTATTTCTAATGCTTCTTTCATATGTTAGTATATTTAACATTAGAAGCGCGGGTTCCGGCATTGGGCGCTAAACGTTGTTATAGTGGGTGAAGAGATCGATGCGCAATTGGGTCAAAAATGAGAATGTGCAGATGACGGCCATTGCCTTTACCACTGCGGTAGGGGCGCAATTCAAGATAAATCCATTCCGGGAAGATTACTTCCGAATCGGGCTGGGGGTTAGCATCCTTTTATTTCTGCTGATGATCATGCCACACTTGTCTTATGTGAAGACAGGAATCCTGACAGGCATCGCGAATTTGCTGTTTCAGTCAGCAGATCTCATCAATCATGTACAGACGGTGTCTATACTGGAAAGCATGCGGGACAATCTGGGGGCAGGTGTGTATTATGTGGTCTTTGCCTATGGGCTTAGCAAATTCAAGCATCGATTCCATGAGATGCAGCCTCTTCTGCTCGGCGGGTTAATTACATGTATCGATTTCTCCTCTAATCTTGTTGAGCTGCTTTTTCGCGGAATGTTAAGCGGGACCAATATCTTTTATATGAAAGAATGGTTGTATCTGCTTGTGGTAGGTGGTCTGCGAAGTTACTTTGTGATTGGGCTATATAACAGCATTGCGGTGAGGCAGATGCGGCTCTTACATGCAGAGCAGGAGAAGCGGATGGAGCAGATGCTGAGTGTGAACTCGGGTCTGTATGGCGAGGTCTTTTACCTGAAGAAAGCGATGAATACGATCGAAGGCATTACAGCTGACAGCTATGATCTATATCGCGATCTCCGGGAGCAGGACATGAACCAATACAGTCAGCGCACGCTGGGCATCGCTCAGCAGATTCATGAAGTAAAGAAGGATTCACAACGCATTCTGGCAGGTCTGCTGAAGCTGTATGATAATGAAAAAGCGGTCAACATGAGCCTGTCTGAAGTGCTGAACTTTGCCAGCAAAGCAAACCGAAAATATAGCGAAATGCTTCATAAGCAGGTCGAGATCGATATTGAGCAACAGTATGATTGTGAGTCTCCGTATTACATTCCTCTTCTCACGGTAATGAATAACCTGATTGCCAATGCGGTAGAGGCGATTGAGCATGATGGGACGATTCGAATTCGTGTGTATGAGCAGGAAGGGGACGTACATTTCGTCGTTATAGATAATGGCAAAGGCGTACCCGAAGCCAAACGGGATATCATCTTTGAACCGGGCTACACAACGAAGTTCAATGAAGTCGGCATTGCCGCGACGGGCATTGGCCTGTCCCATGTACGTGATATCGTTCAGTCGTTGACGGGACAGATCACAGTGGAATCGGCGCCTCTGGGAGCGAGAGGGGCTACATTTCGTATAGCTATTCCCAAGATGAATTTAATAAAGGGGGCCGATGTCGATGACACTTTCTATCATGATCGTGGATGATGATGTGGTGAGTCGTAGCATGCTGCATGATATCATTGAATCCTGTGGTATCGGTGAGCTTGCGGGCATGGCTGAGGGCGGTATAGAAGGCGCACGGATGATCATGGATCTGCGTCCTGATGTGGTGTTGATTGATCTGCTGATGCCGGATCAGGACGGAATTGAGACGGTAGCGAAGCTGAAGCAATGCGGTTATACCGGTAAATTCATCATGATCTCTCAGGTGGAGAACAAGGAGATGGTAGGGGAGGCCTACCAGAACGGCATTGAATTCTTCATTCATAAACCGATTAATCGGGTGGAAGTGGAGCATGTGCTCAGCAAAGTGAATGACCAGTGGAAGTATGAACGTTACGTGCTGGAGATCAAGCAGTCGATGGCCCGACTGAATCTGGTGGAAGCGCCGGCCCCTGCCCAAGGTCGTACGGTGCGAGATGCGGCACGAAGCATTCTAATGGATCTGGGGATCATCGGAGAAAGTGGTAGCAAGGACATCATTGCGCTCATGGAGTATGCGATTGATCAGAAGCAGGTCGCGGAGTGGCCGCCGCTGAAGGAGTCCTATGAAGCGGTTGCCCAGACTTATAAGTCTACGCCCAAAGACGTGGAGAAAGAGAGCAAGGCGATGGAACAGCGCATTCGCAGAACGGTAATTGCCGCGTTAACAAACATGGCCTCGATTGGACTCAACGATTATAGCAACCACAAGTTTGAGCATTATGCGCCCCTCTACTTTGACTTCCAGGATGTTCGAATGAAGATGAGAGCCATGGAAGAAGATCAGGCAGGCGACAAAGGCAAGGTTAATATCAAAAAGTTCCTGCATGTGTTCTACATGGAGACGCTTGAAAAGATGAATAACTGAGGCATCATATGCCTCTGTCTGTTGGAGGATATGAAAACCCGGGAAGGTGACCATCGGCGGTGTCGAGGTCACTTCACCAAAGACGGGCAAGCTGAAGGGGTTATTATTTTAATCCATAATGACTTCTTTATCTGGCTGTTCAAGAAATTTGAACATGATTTTAATTTGTTCCAGCGTATTTCTTTCCAATGATAATTCAGGTAAAGCGTCGATAGCAAAAAAATCAACTGCGCTGGTTTCTACACCTGTTTCCGCATGCCCTCCCACAATGTCACAGCGGATAAACATCTTATATACGTGATAAGGCTCAGGTGGGTGTCCATGGAATTTTTTGTCCAATACCGCTAACAACCGCATCGGCACAACATCAAAACCGGATTCTTCTTTAATTTCTTTCACAGCTACTTCTGATGGTGATAGGCCGATGTCACTCCATCCCCCTGGTAATGCCCATGCGCCATCTATTTTCTCTCGAACCAAAAGCACTTTGTTTTCCCTGAAAACAACACCGCGAATATCGACTTTAGGCGTTGCGTAACCTGAATCACTTGCAAATGTAAGTGATATTTTCTCTTTGTTAACAGAAGTATAGTTACTTAAGATATCAATACTAATGCGCCTCAATTCCTCATATCGCTCGATATCATAAACATCCTTGGCATAGGTTAAACCTGTTTGTGAGATAGCTTGAATCTGTTTTGCCCATTCTAGCCACTTTGTGTCCATGGACACCTCTTTTCTTCGCAAGTCACGAGATTTAGTTCAGTTAGGAAATAACCCCATTATATCATATGAATTACAGTCCATAACTACTAAGAAAGGACAACTCGAGGTTAGGGAATCACGCTAATGATTGAACGCACTTTACGATTATTGCTTTTTATTATAAAACTGCGAGATATTATAAAGAAACGATGTCCAGAGGAGGAGAAAGTGAAATGAACATAACTATTGATCAGCAAGGTAATTCCAAGGTCGCCATAATTGAAAGTAATGGCATCGTCATCAACAATGCTCAAGATGCACTGGATTTGATGGCTTCGGTAAGGTATAGCGATGATGCTGATAAACTCATTATCGACAAATCGAACATCACGGAAGAGTTCTTCGAACTGAAAACCAAGCTTGCAGGTGAGATTTTGCAGAAGTACGTGAACTATCATGTTAAGCTTGCTATTGTGGGAGATTTCGAAGGACATAACAGCAAGAGCCTGAGAGATTTCATCTATGAGTGTAACAATGGCAAGCATGTTTTCTTTTTGAAAAACAAAGATGAAGCGCTTCAAAAGTTGCATAATATCAGTTAAGCGTACATCCGAGGCATGTAGAGAGCCTGCTTATAATCTGAACCAAACGTAGGAGGTTTGCACCGTGATATCTAATGAGAATTTAAAGGTATATGCTCTGCCTGAGATCGGAAATCTTAAAGTGCATGGCAGAACAACTGGAGAGCGATCGCCGTTGACGTTATTTTGGACGGGGAGTGCAGTTGAACTCAATGTACAGGGCTCCGAACTATGGGTTGAAGTAGAGTCGCAGTATGACATGTATGAGTCATGGATCAGCATTCTGATCAATGGTGTTCCGGTGAGCAGACAGATGTTAACGGCGGAAAGGTACTGGGTCTGTGTATTCCGAGGTATGAACGCAGATGTTGTGAAGAATGTACGGATCGTCAAAGATGTTCAAGCGATGAGTGGTGACCCGGGTTGTGCCTTGCAGATTCATGCGTTGAAATCCGATGGAGCGTTCCTGCCTGTGCAGGAAAAACCGTACAAGATCGAGTTCATTGGTGACAGTATTACATCTGGCGAAGGTGCGATCGGAGCGAAAGCGGAGGAAGATTGGATTCCGATGTGGTTCAGCGCCATACATAATTATACGTTTATGACAGCAGAGGCATTGAATGCGGAGTATCGGGTCATCTCGCAAAGTGGCTGGGGTGTGCTGACAAGTTGGGATAACAATCCAAAGGGGAACATCCCCGAGTATTACGAACAGGTCTGTGGCTTACTTACTGGTGAACGTAACGATGCGCTAGGCGCAGGAGATCAGCATGATTTTAGTTCCTGGCAGCCGGATGTGGTAGTCGTGAATCTGGGTAGCAATGATGGGGGTGCATTTCAGTCACCGGAGTGGAAAGCCCCCGAAACGGGCAAGGTGTACAAGCAGCGTTTGAATGAAGATGGTACTTATCATGAAGAGGATCTGGCTACTTTTGAGAAAGCGGTGGAACAGTTCCTGTTCAAACTTCGGAAAAACAATCCGGCGGCACATCTCGTATGGGCTTATGGCATGCTGGGTTTTCCTATGATGCCTGCCATCTACCGCGCGGTTGATACGTATACAAAGGGGGCAGGAGATCGTAAGGTCTCAATCATCCAGCTTCCTGATACAACCGAAGAGACGGTAGGTGCGCGCACCCATCCAGGCGAGTTATCTCACCGTAGGACGGCAGAGGTGTTAGCGGAATATGTACGAGGAATGATAGGATAACTTGATACTTGATACTTGATACTTGATACATGGTAATGGAAAGACCACTCTTTCATGAACGGGTACCCCAATGGTTAGATGGTGTCTAACTTGATGAGGTCCCTTCATCATAAGAATGGTCTTTTCCCTTTCTACTTATCTAGACATTCGAAGCTGTATCCGCTGTGCCGCTGTTCTGTACCTCATAACGAATCGAAATGATCTGTCCAAGTGTCTGGGTTCGGACCATTTTGAATTGACTTGGCACAGTGCCTGTCGGGAATAAGGGGATGCCTTCGCCAAGAATCTTGGGAATGATGGCGACTTCAATCTCGTCCAGTAATTTTTTTGCTAACACAGCTTGAACCAATATGCCGCCACCCACAATCCACACATCTCCATCAGAAGTTTGTTTTAACCGGGGAATGAGCGTATCTACCTCCTCGGTTGTAAACTGTACATGCGGAGCGGGCGGCTGTTCCGAGCGGGAAAGCACATACGTTGGGCGATCCGCATAGGGAAATTCTTCGGAAAGTGTGAGCACCTCTTCATACGTATAACGTCCCATAACAACGCTACCGATTGTTTTATAAAATGCAGCATACCCGTTGTCTCCACCATCACCCTCCACATCAAATAACCAATCGACCGAACCGTCCAGTCTTGCGATATATCCATCCAAACTCATAGCAATGTACAAAATTGTTTTGTTATCAGACATGTTCATCGCTCCCTTCTAAAATGTATGATACACTTTAACTATGACAAAAGTTGACGTAGTTAGGATGTTGAATAAATGAATCATCGGAAATTGGCGATCATGCGCCTGATGGATTCCAGACAAAAGTTCACTGCCCGGGAATTGGCAGAACGGTTCGACGTATCGATTCGTACGATCCAGCGAGATCTGGATGCATTGCAGGCGCTGGGTTTCCCTTTGTACACAGAAGTTGGCGTGAACGGAGGATACCGGGTGTTGCCCAATCGGATTTTGCCACCTCTTCAACTGACACAGCAGGAGGCATTAGGGCTGTTTATGATGCTGGAATATCTACAGCAAGTACCGGATTTTCCATATGGATCAATGCGTGAGCATCTGGCTGAGCAATACTTCTCTACTTTACCCGAAGATGTACAGGATCTCATTATGCGAATGAGAGAGCATATCACCTTTGTCCAGCACCCCGGTGGGCATTCCGAGCCTTTAACAACAGTAATATTGGGTGCAGCGGTAGAAAAGAGAGAAATCGAATTTATGTATCATGCCCGCAGTGGCCCTAAAAAAGTACAGGTCTTTCCCTATGGCATCTACTATGAGCAGGGACATTGGTACATGCCAGCCCGGAATAAGGATCGTGTATTGTTGTATCGGGTGGATCGCATGCAGCAGTTGGTTGTTATGGAATCAGTGGATAAATCTGTTCCAAGTCTAAAGGCATGGCTAGCTGCCAAAGAAGATAGAGCAAGCGTAGAAGTGGTGCTGCAATTCACGGAATTTGGAGCAAGGATTGCTGCGTCAGATGTGTTGTTCAAGTCAGTTGAAGGCCATGAGTGGCGCGGACTGATTCCGCCTGAAGAGTTTTCTTTTACAGCACGAAAGTTACTCTCCTATGGGCCGGAAGTGAAGGTGGTGTCTCCGCTCGAACTGCAGCAGCAGGTTAGAGGGATGCTGGAACGGAGTTTAAGCCAGTATGGTGGGGGATAAGAGCTTTCAAACGCTGGATATTAGGGTATCAAGGAAGAGATAAGAAAGGTGTGTAGACAAATGAGCGAAGTTTGGACTAAAGACATCATCCCGACTGTATCCGATAAAGTAGTGATTGTGACAGGTTCGAACGGCGGGTTAGGGTATGAAACGGCATTAGCGTTAGCTGAAAAAGGCGCAAAGGTTATCATTGCAGTTCGTAATATGGAAAAAGGTGAAAAGGCAGCTAATAAAATAAAGTCGTCTGTGCATGTAGCTGGAGAGGTAATCGTTATGCAGCTTGACCTTAGCGATTTAGCTAGTATCCGTAAGTTCGCAGCCGCTTTTCTTGAGCAATACGATTCGTTGTCCATTCTCGTTAATAATGCAGGAATTATGAACCCTCCATTCCAGTTGACGAAAGATGGCTTTGAATTGCAGTTTGGTAGTAATCATCTAGGCCATTTTGCGCTTACGGGTCTACTATTGCCTCGATTGATCTCTACTCCGAAATCGAGAGTTGTCACTGTAAGTAGTATGGCAGCTCATAATGGTGCGATTGATTTTAATAATTTAGATGGCTCCAAAGGATATAATCCCATGAAGTTCTACAGTCAAAGCAAGCTAGCCAATCTGATGTTTGCGAGAGAGCTGCAGAATAAATTTAATTCCGCCCATATTGATTCCATGAGTATCGCCGCTCATCCAGGAATTTCGCATACCAATCTATTTTCCTTCGGTTCGGGGAAACAGACCAATATATTCATGCGCAGTCTTTTGAAAATCATTAGTCAACCGGCACATATGGGGGCATTACCTACCTTATATGCTGCAGCAGATCCGACGATCACGGGAGGGGAGTATATTGCTCCCAGTGGTATGGGCGGCACCAAGGGCTATCCCAAGAGCGCTAAGATCATCGAAAAATTATATGACGCTAACATTTCAAACAAGCTATGGAGCGTATCAGAAGAATTAACAGGGGTATATTACAGATTCAACGTGTAGATTTTGCTATTAAGGAAAGTAAACCTTATTATGGTATAGACAGTTAAAAGTTCTTCAGCACGAATAAGATTAACTGAATGGGGGGCTACCATGATTCGATTCATAAAAGGTTTCACGACCCGCTCTATGCAGAGTCCATGTGATGAACAACGGCGGTTGTTTGCATAGAGCCTGAAATCCACTTCCGCCATATCATTATAGTGCATATCCAATGCGTTCATCGTACGACTCTGCTGCCTTAAAGATTTTAACTTTTAAGGAGTGGAGCAACGTGAAATATATTAATGCGGATACAATCTTCCCGGAAGAATTACTCAAAGAAATACAGCGTCATATCTCCGGAGGCCTGATCTATATTCCAAGGCCCAAGGATGCTCATAAGAAGTGGGGCGAGAATTCGGGTGGCAGAAGGGTTGTCCAGGAGCGGAACGACGAGATCCGCCAGCTTTTTGCTGCCGGAACAACCATCGATCAGCTTGCGGACCAATACTGTTTATCCATCGATAGCATCAAGAAAATTGTGTATTGCAAAAAGGGATGAAACTATAAAAGCCATGTTCGAGCAATCGAATGTGGCTTTTTCCTGTAAGAATAAAGAATAGTTATTAAAGCTTTTTTACATATTCGAGGTTGTTAATTACGCGTACAATTCATTTGACGGTACAAGGATATGCGTTGAGAGTTCTTGAAAATAACTCCTTAAATCATCTGGTAAGGTTGGTGAATATGAATAATATGAATATAGAAGTGAAATTAACGAATAAAGACGAGGCGTATGTGATTAAAAATATGTACCCGCTATACCTTCATGATCTATCCGGACATTATGGTCTGGGTGGAGAGCATACCCCGAACGAACATGGCATTTTTGAGCCAAGTCCTGATTACAAAACGTTACAGGATCAGTATGATGTACAGAATATTTGGTGGGAAAAACCGGAGTGTCTTTATCCGTTCCTTATGATTGTGGATGGCATACCGGCAGGTTTTGCGTTCATAGCTACTCCGCCATATTGTTCACAAGGCACGAATTTCTTTGTACATGACTTCTTTCTGATGCAGCCATTTCGAGGTGTAGGCGTTGCTGAACACGCGGCATCGACGATCTTCGGCATGTTTAGAGGAAACTGGGAGTTGTTCACCAATCCATCGGAGAACAATAAGATTGGCCAATCTTTCTGGCGGAAAACAGTGAATAATTATACCAAAGGTAACTATCGGGAGATGTACGGGCAAACGTTCGATGGTTATAAATTGATTTTTCAATTCTCCAATATATAAAAAGAGAGACCGTCTCCCTTTGCGGAAAACGATCTCTCTCTACTGCCTTTTATAAACTACCGTTGAAATAGTGATACTCAGAATTTACTTCAAAACCAACACTGCGGTACAGATTCAAAGCACGTTTGTTCTCGGTAACAACGGATAAGCGAATATCTGTGTAACTTTGTTTCCTTAGGAGATCAACCAGGATGCTAAGCGCAGTGCGCCCCAGTTTCTGTCCCTGATAAGCAGGCAAGATACAGAAGTTATGAATAAATGCGGTTGTTGCATTAATGGAGTTGACCCGTACCAGCCCAACAGGCAGTTGATTCTGCCATGCAATATAGGTGACTCGGCTGGGTTCATTCGTTTGCATAAAGTACTCGCGTGTCCAGTCCTCCGAATCTCCAAAGGCTTGGGAGGAGCAAGTGACCATAAATTCCATATCCTCGGCTTCTGCCAAGGACAACGTTAGTTCAGGAGGCTCCACAACCGAAAGGACCTCATTCACAAGTTGCATCGAGTACTCCGCACGATCATAAATGGCTCCGAGGGATTGGGCAGTATGAACACCCGGAGATAATCCCTGAGGAACGCGATAACTGAGTTGGTTGATTCCCTGTGGTTGCATGTCTAGGAGGGCTCGTTTCAGTAAGTGGCGAAACACACCTTGGCGACGAAAATGCGGATGTACGATGGCATTAATATTCCCGGTTACGCCGTCGGATGGATACCAACTGAGGAGTCCTACCAAATCACCGTGGTGATAACAGAGGAGTGCATGGTCTCCGTCTTTTTTGCTAATATGGTCAAGGTCTGCCTTTAGATGGACGGAATCCAGTTGTTTACATTGTTGTTCGAGCAAAATAATAGTATCAATCTGTTCCTTGGAATCATAGATCATAGGAACGACTTGATAAGTTGACATAGCTTTCACACCTTCATTGTTGAAGGAAACACGCAGTTATTGGACCCGCAGGCGCTATCCTTCGAGAGTTGGTCCAGTTGTAATTTTGATCATCATTATTATCTCCTCCAAATCAGTTCACGTTGACTATAACACAACCTATGATGAAGATGA
Organism: Paenibacillus sp. FSL H8-0283; assembly: GCF_045040675.1. NCBI lineage: Bacteria > Bacillati > Bacillota > Bacilli > Caryophanales > Paenibacillaceae > Paenibacillus > Paenibacillus sp. FSL H8-0283. The sequence goes on along the minus strand of NZ_CP150295.1, from coordinate 6,940,472 downwards.
CACCCAATGGATGTAATTCACTGGGTGTCTGTTCAGATACGCCCAATAACTGGACATTATATCCTATTGAAGGGATAATTGAGAGTAATACTGACGAGAAAGGAGTTGATCACCTCGCGTAAGTTAGCTTATGTGATGAGTACGTTGTTTCTTTCATCTGTCATGATAATGGGGTGCACCCCATCTGAGTCAGCCGAGAACGTTAAAGAGACCATTCCACCAGCGACGAATCAGCCGAGTATTGTGAGCAATCAGAAGGCGTCAGCCATAGATGAGCAGCAGGCCCTCGAAATGTCGCTGGATTATAAAACAACCGAACTGACTGTTGATTATAAGGACTATGAAGATACGTTAACTGTGGAGGGTCTGCTGGCTAGAGCAGAAGTAATCAGACCATTTTTGACAGAAAGGAATTTCGAATCCAATATAGATGCGCGATTTAACAAGATTCCTTTACGTGTAGCAGACAAAGAGAAGGCTCTGCTGCATCCTGAAAATATACAAACCAAGATCAAAGATAGCAAGAGTGACTGGATTCTGGTGGAGTACACGCTAGATCTGAAATTTACAGACGAGAACGGCAAGGAGTTCAAGTCCATTCCGCTATCGGGCGATATCACCTTTTTGCAGGATCAGGGAGAATGGCGCATTCAGGATGATACGTACAACATGAAGCCCTTCACAGAAATCATTAATAATTCACTATAATGCATGAGTCACCTGTGAATCTGGCACATACAGATTGTGCTCGAATTATCCATTGCGAATAAGATCCTTCATATCAGTATGCACTTCAAAGTGCGTACTTTTTTTGTGGTGGCTTGCCCAGCTAAGTGCGCGCCAAAAGGGTCTCATCGTGATGTTAGCTATTGACTCCTGCTAGAAATTTGCAGGGTAAATTTCCTGTAATGATGATATTATTTGGATGATCAACTTACTTATTGCGCTCTTGTAGAATGGGGTTGGGTTCATCATGAGGGAGATTCTCCGAGTCGGTTCTCGTAAGGTTTGGTTGTATATCATTGCTGCTGTTGTTGGTTTGGTTACAGGCTATGTCGTCCTCTCTTCGCCGGACTCTCCTAGACTCCAAAGTGAAGAAGGTATTCTGGATTTAACGCAGGCTCAACTTAGTACGAATCCGCAAAAACTAACAGGGAAGTGGGCGTTCTATTGGCAAGAACTGCTGTCGCCTGAGGATATGCGGGTTCGTTCGGCAAGGGAAGGAAATCAGGACCACTGGATTAACATCCCAAGCTCCTGGCTGGGCTACCCGTTAGAAGGTCAGCGGCTGAGCGGTACAGGCTATGCAACCTTTGGACTGGTCGTTCATCTAAGCGAACAGGATCGAGATGAGATGCTTGCTCTGCGGCTGCCTAGCATTTTTAATGCGTACAAATTATGGGTCAATGGCGAGCTGCTGGCAGAAGTTGGTGAGGTTGGTCAGGACAAGCACAGCATGACCCCGCAACTGGAAACAAAGCTGGTGTATTTTCAGCCTGAAAGCGACACGTTAGAGCTGGTCATGCAAGTCTCCAACTTCCAACATCATCGGGGCGGCATTACCAAGAATATCGAGCTGGGTGGCAGTAACGTACTAACGACCAAGACCAATCTGAATCTTGCCAGGGATATGTTCATCACGGCAAGTTTGCTAGTGATCGGTTTGTATAATCTGCTGTTGTTCATGCTGCGACGTAAGGATAAAGCTCCGTTATATTTTGGCCTGTTTACTGTACTGCTTGGTATTCGATCCTTGTTCAACGGCGAGCTTATCTTTACACAATGGTTGCCTCATTTTCCTTGGGAATTGCAGTTCAAGATCGAATATCTGATTCTTTGCCTCAGCGGTTATATCATCACCATGTATTTTGATTGTATTTTTCCGAATTATGTGTCGCGATGGTTTCGTCTTGGCACCCGGATCGTAACTGGTGCATTCTGTATCCTTGTAGTGGTAACCCCTGCAATTATATATACAAAATTTTTGCTGGTAATCGGTGTGATGGTAGTTCTACATATGATTTATCTGATGATCGGGCTGGTTCAGGCGGCTGTGCGACGTATGGAGGGAGCGCTGATCTTCCTGCTGGTGTCGGTGGTTACTTTGGTCACGGTTGTCAACGATTTTTTGTATTTTAACGGATGGTCGCTAGTTGGAAATACATCTCCGCTTGGCTTATTGATATTTACGATCGCGCAGCTGATTCTGCTGTCTTCGCGATCTACGAGGACGGCATCGAACGAAGAGAGAATTACACGTGAATTACAGGACGTTAATGACAAGCTGATTGAAATGAATATGAATCTGGAACAGACCGTTCAGGAGCGAACACAGGCCTTATCTACAGTGCATGATGATCTCCAAACCTCGTATGACCGACTGCTTCACTCCGAGCAAGGGAGGAAGAAGCTTCTTGCTTATATTACGCATGATCTGCGTATGCCGTTGTCCAGCATGCTTGGATATGTAGAAGCTATACAGGACAGGGTCAAGCCGGAACGCAATGAGCAATATCTGAAGTACATCCGGGAGAACACGATAAGGATTAACCGTATGATCGAGGAGTTATCCTTCTTGTCGCATTTGGAGACCGGACAGGTCTCGTACCGAATGGAGCCGATTCAGATGATTCCTTTCTTGCATGGTTTTTTTGAACAATATGAGTTGGTAGTGCGAGACGCAGGATTAGACTTCATACTGGATATCGGAGATACCGAGGATAGACGATCTATTTTGCCAGTTGTCGAGATGGATGCGAAAAGAATAGAACAGGCCTTATTTAATCTAGTATCCAACGCCATGAAGTTCACCTCCAGCGGGGGGCTGGTGCGTATTGCACTAGTTGTGGAAGTGATGAATCATGCTCGCTATGCGACCATTAGCATACAGGATTCTGGCATGGGGATTCCTCCGGATCAGCTTGAGCAAATCTTCGAACGTAATTACAGATATGATCGGCCGGGAATGGGCATAGAGGGCAGTGGACTGGGGCTTGCAATTTGCAGGGAAATCGTACAAGCGCACGGAGGCATGGTTCGAGCGGAGAGCGACGGCAAGATGGGGGCGACATTCTATGTAACGTTTCCTTGTACGGTGATTGAAGGAAAGGGGTGATGAGATGGACACGCACAAAATCATGATCGTTGATGATGATCCTCATATATGCGAGATTGTGCAGGTGTATTGTGATAGGGAGGGATTTGTCTCCACCTGCAGTCATAGCGGGTCAGAAGCGATGGAGCTGCTTACATCGTTTGAGCCGGATTTAATTATACTGGATATATTGCTGGCTAATGAAAACGGTATTGACTGGTGCAGGAATGCGCGTAATCTCACCAGTGCGCCGATTGTGTTTCTGAGCAGTCAAGAGGAAGACGAAATAAAAATTAGCGCATTATCCTATGGCGGGGACGATTATGTGACCAAACCGTTCAGTCCGGGAGTGCTCATGGCCAAGATCAAGGCTCACCTTCGCAGAGTGTCGACGGGTAGAAGGGAACAACTGCTGGAGTTACCGGGTTTGACACTGGATTTCTACACGCAGTCCGTCAACATGGGGAGCATACCTATCTCTTTATCGAAAAAAGAATTCAGTCTGCTGTCCTATATGGCACAAAACGTAAATCGTGTCGTCAGTGTTGATACGTTGTTTCAAATCATCTGGGGAATGGAAAGTCTGGAGGATACAAGAACGGTTGCTGTACATATCAGTAATTTACGCAAAAAAATTGAGTCTGACCCTGCCGACCCCGAGCGAATCATTACGGTTCGGGGGAGCGGATATATGCTGGTTTCTAACAGTACGTCACAAGCATGAATATAGCAGTAAGGGTGGTAGTCTATTATAAATGGGAAAATGGCGTTGGAGCAGTACCTGACGCTATTGGCCCATTTTTTGTTTTTTCCACTAGCTTCATAATCGACTCAAGATATTGAATTCCTCAACACCAGTCTGCGCTTCTCCATCCTCGTCAAAATGATGTGCCATCTCTCCGAAGAATTAAACGATCCAATACGCACGGATTTAAAGTTTTCTTTAGGTTTCTCAAGTAGGATAATCCATCATGATAAAATCACTGTGGTCGATATAACGACATATTTCATCAAATTGTACCTGATTATTAGCTACGAGGACGTTACATTCAAGCCGGATCAAACGATAATACGTGAAGAAATGGTTGTCTTGCTGTCCCGCATTAGTACTTGAAGAGAAGGAAGTGGCTCCGATGGCACGAGTTATATGTATCACATCAGGGAAAGGTGGAGTTGGCAAGACAACGGTCACGGCTAATCTCGGGACTGCCCTTGCCTTATCGGGGAGCAGCGTTTGCCTGATCGATGCTGATTTTGGATTGAGAAATCTGGATATTCCGCTTGGTTTGAGTAATAGGGTAAGGTATCATATTTCTGATTTTCTGACGGGTCAATGTGCTTTACATCAAGTGATCGTCAAAGATAAGCGAATCAGTACCTTGTCCTTTATCTCCTGTAGTAACGACGCGGTGCATCACGATGATCCGCAAGTTTTTGGCGAGGTTGTACAGCAAATAGCCCAGGGCTATGATTATGTGCTGATCGATTCGCCGGCAGGCATTGAAAATGGATTCTGGAATGCGGCTTTGGCAGCAGATGAGGCTATTGTCGTTACTACACCTCATCGTACATCGCTTCAGGACGCGGATCGCGTAATCGGATTATTAGAAGATATGATTCCGGCTCCGCCACAGCTCATCATTAATATGGCCGACGGACAGGAAGCCCGTTCGGCAACGGTAAAGATGCAGGATATTATCGATATTCTCAATATCGGTGTGATTGGCGTGATCCATGCCGATGTAGAAATTATACGTTCCGTACATAAGGGCATTCCGATTGCGCTTAATCCCGAGTTTGAAAGCGGGCTGCGCTTCAGGCATATCGCCCACAATGTGGCGAAGAATCAGCAGGAGCCTTTTATCTCATTGAAACCCAAGAGGCATATTAGTGTTTTTTCACTTCCTCCAAGACTGCGTTGGGGGAAGAACAGTTCGTTATAGTCGCTTCTGGTAGATGAATCGTTGAGAAGAGAATCATCTGGAATGGATTGCAGACTAGCTTAAGAATTCATGAAAAATAGTGGTGTGGGAGTTACCTTCCCTACGCCGCTATTTTTTGATGTCATTGATGTTCTCACTTGCGAGTGGTTGCTTACTTAAAGTTTTCTTTATAATTCACAAGCGCCCCTATCTCGCATGATAAAATACGGAAGAAAAAACGACATAATTTGCTGTGTCGGTGTCACAATTCGACTGTAACTGATCAGAAAGGTCGGTGAACGAATTCAATCTGTAAATTTTTTTCGCTTGATCTCCGCGTGTCGAGCGAACTGACTTGCAGGAGACCAATGATCCCGATCTGGGTCAGTGGTATCCGCTATTAGTCTGGCTTTGTTGATTAGCTTGATTAGAAACCAATTTTGGATGGTCTTAGTTTGATCTATACATAGAAGGGATGAATGAAAGTGAAGAAAGTAAGACAGGGATGGAAGGTGAGCCGGCAGATCCTAATGTGGATGCTGGTGATCAGCTTAATAGTTTCTGCCGTGCCCCTATTACCAGCGCAATCGGCAGTAGCGGCTGAACTGCCGATGCAGAAGACAAAAGTAATCACATCCACTGGATTCCAGGATGTGAGTCACACCGACTGGTTCTATGATGCAGTCGTCCATGTGCAGGAGAAGGGCATATTCAGCGGAACGAACGCGAGTAGCTTCTCTCCTAAGGGGACAATGACACGTGCCATGTATGTAACGGCACTTGGACGGATGGCCGGAGTCGATGTGGGGGCGTACTCCACTTCGAGCTTTGCCGATGTACAGGCGGGCAGCTGGTATGCGCCATATGTCGAATGGGCGGTTAAGAAGGGAATTACCGATGGCACGGGGGATCGGAAATATTCGCCGGATGCTACCGTATCTCGGGAGCAAATGGCGACGATGACGTTGCGGTATTTCGAAAGCGAACAGATCCCTTATCAGACCGAGAATCCGGTCACGACAGAGCCGGGCGATCTCTCGGATGTATCGCCTTGGGCGGCTGACGCGGTCATCAAGCTGTGGCAAGCCGGTGTGTTCACCGGGGACGAAAAGGTTAACTTCAATCCGCGTGCGCAAGCGACTCGCGCGGAAGCAGCGGTTCTCTTCATGCGCAACAACGCGGTTGTAGAGGCGTGGAAAAATCAGAATCAAAAGCCGGTGACACCGACATCGCCAGTGACACCAACACCGACATCGCCGGTGACATCAACGCCAACACCGTCACCCGGCAGTAATAGCGGTGGCGGAACGCCTGGAGACAACGAAAGTAGCCCTGGCGCCGGTTCCACTGCGTATACGCTCACGTTTGAGAGCAACGGAGGCACGGCAGTTGCTGCGCAGACGGTACGAAAAGGCCAGGTGCTAAATAATCTACCTGCTCCAACAAAAGAAGGATATATATTTCAAGGGTGGTTTGTGGATAGTGATCTTTCACTCATCTTCGCAAGTGGCACTACCTTGACTGCGGATACGAAGTTGTATGCGAAGTATACTGATAGCATAGATCGTGCCGTACAGAGCGTACCAAGCTATTCGGTACTGGATGTCGCGCCGAACTTCACCATTAAGGTGCAGGATTCATCGGGCAGTCTAACGGAATCCCAGGTCAAAGAGGGGATGAACTTCGTGGATACGGCGAATCCCGAATTCGAAGGGGTTACCGTCTCTGGCGGGAACGGAGTTTTCACGGTATCGTCAGCAGCCGAAAATGGCAAGTTCGTTGAAGGTAACACATATCAACTTACGTTGACGGATGACAGTTTGTCCTTCCAAGGCCAAGACGCGACGACAAGTATTTATGTATTTAGCGTTGCTAAACAAGAAGTCATGAATGTTCCGCTCAATCCGAACATGATCTACATTCCGTTCACGGATGTCACGGATATGGTGATAAATGGAGCAGATGTCGATTCGCCCGCGATTTCAGTCGTTACTACGACGGTAGGCGGCGAAAATGCACTCGCCGAAGTGAATGCGAGTAGTGGAACGTTCAAGTACACCGGAAGCACTGGCACGGTGATTCAAGTCGGTGATACCGTAGCCATCTATGAGGGAGTTAGTCCCAAACTGCGCACAGTCGAAACGACTGGTGAAGACGATGGTGATGTGGCCTATGTCCAGATCACGTCAGTAGATGCAAGTGTCTACACTTATGATCACGCAGATGCCAAACAAGTGTTGCTCAAGCCAGATGTGCTACCGGTGAGCGTAGAGGCAGATACGGATGGAGATCCCAGTAACCATTCCATCACGGTCGATCATACCGCGATGAACTACAGCGACGGCCTGTACGAGCCCTTTGGTTTGGATCAACTGACCACGGTCGATGTGGGAGACTTTATCGGGTTCTATGAAGGTGAATTCGCCGAAGAAGGTTCTAAGGTAACCGGTTATGGACGTATTACGTCGATTACGCCTGAGGCAGAGATGGACGTCATTACGTATACCGATGCCACCATTGAAGATATTGAAAATGTCTTCAACATCTATCAGAAGCAAGCAATTGATGGCGAAGATCTGTTTTCGAAAGAACAGATTGCACAGCTCGAAGAGCAAATTGAGCAGCAAGCGAGAGACAGCGGATTCGTCAATGAAGCCGCGGATTATCTGTCTGACATCGCCATGGAGACAAAGGAAATTCAGGAGATCAAGGCTCAGTCCTCCCTAGCGTCCGGTAAAGGGAGCCGGGTAAGTGTGGAGAAGCTGACCGTTGTTGCTTCACTCGGCACGAGGCTGAAGAATATTGACGGCCGAACCTCAGGCGTAAGCGCTACATTACAAGTGGGTGCCGATATTGTTGTCAATATCAATGAAGACAGCGATCTTGTCATTCATATGACGGGTACATTCGTGCAGGAGATGAGCCTAGACCTCGGTATCAATGGGGATATGAAAGGGCACTGGCTGAAAAAGTGGGGAATTCCTTACTGGTACAGCATTGATGATTATGTAATTACGGCGAATCTGGATGCTTATAGCTATACCGGGATGAACATCACCGCAGAGATAGCTCTTGTTGAACACGATAAGTTAAATGATGCACTGAATGACTGGGTGGGCGAGAAGAACGCAGGCAGGTTGGGAAAGGTTCAGAACATTGCGACACAGATTAAAGCGGTAATGGCGGGTGTGCAGGATACTGCCGTAGATGCGGAATCATTGAAGGAAAAGTATCAAGAGATGTTGGAGCAAGACACGGAGTGGGTTCCGTTAATCAAGAAAGAGCTTTTTGAAAAGAGCGTACGCGTGGCTTTAGGTATTGTGGAAGTCAAATTTGAAGCGGAGTTTGTGGTCAGCGCCCAGGTGAACCTGACGGTGGGGGCAGATTTCTACTATAAGATGGCCAAGCGCTACTCGGTTAGCTTGCGCGTATTGAGTTTCAGTGGTTCGAGCAATACGGTCAGCTTGCCGGGAGACGGAGATTACCAATTTACCTTCTATGTGATGGGGACGATCGGTTTACGAGCTGGTATTCATATGGAGGTCAAAGCGGGGATTGGAAGCGTCAAGTTGAATAGTATCGGGCTTGCTGTAGAACCCGGTGTGTATGTGAATCTTTGGGGCTACTTCTATTATCAATTGAAGAATATTAGCGGGGTGAAGACCACGAAGTCTTTAGGTGCCCTGTTCGTCGAGATTGGCATCTATTTGGAGGTCGAACTCGGCGCTCAATTAGGAGATGGAGCGCTCTCAGGTGGAGTGGAGCTGGTCGATGAAGAGTGGCCACTGTATACGATTGGAGAAGAACAGAACGTCTACGACTTCGCCTATCCACAGGATAAGTCGCTCAAAGTGAACATGGCGGGTTCTGCTTCATCCATCGCTGTACCGGAGTTGTGGGTCACGATGAATACCTTTGATTTGAAGACAGGCGATACGGATGAACAGGCGTATGATCGCTCGAATTTCGATATTCAGGTGGACAATCCAAACTTCAAGTATGACGCAGCAAACGGGATGATTGAAGTGGTGGACAAGAACATTCAGGTGAGTGATGGCAATCTGGTTATCACCTGGAAGGGGGCACCGGCGTCGTTCATGTCCGAGCCACTCAAGCGTACGATTCAGTTAAGCTGGCTTGCCAGAGTGGGTGACTACATCCTTCAGCTGGATCCACAGAACAGCGGAGTGACCCAGGTTGTGGCGGCTCCTTATAACGCGCCAATCAGCGTGGTCACCCCGGTATATCCAGGATACACCTTTGACGGCTGGTATACGGCCGCTTCCGGCGGCACGAAGATCACGATTCCGAACCGAATGGCTGCGGAGGATCGGAAACTGTACGCGCACTGGATTGCGAACAAGAATACGCCGTATACGGTTGAGTATTATGTGCTAGACCCGAACAGCAGAATACAGGCTCCGCCTGTGGATACTGAAAATAGGACTGGAACAACGGACACAGAGATTCGAATTAGCTCCGACAGGTTTAAGGAGCAGGGCTATGCGACCGGAACGGTAAGCGGCGTATTAATCAAGGGAGACGGCTCGACAGTCGTAAGAGTTAATTACTATCCCGAGAATCGAAAGATGACCTTCGTTGGGGGTTATGCCGGTGCGCCCCAAATCTCGCTAACGGAAGCCGTTGGCAAGAACATTGCTGCTCGTATACCTGTGCCGACAAGGCAGGGATATACGTTTGCCGGTTGGTCGCCAGAAGCTCCAAGTACAATGCCGATTGAGGATACTACGTATACAGCGAAGTGGACGGGGAGAGAGGGTACGCCTTATCAGGTCGTGTACTTGCTGCAAAATATCGGAAGTGACACCTATACGGTTGCAGATACGGAATCGTATCGTGGAGTTACGGGTACCGAGGCGAATTTGGCGGATGTCAAGCCGAGATCCTATGATGGCTTCGTGCGGGACGACAGCATTTCGGTACTGACGGATCTAATCACGAGCAACGGCAAAACGGCGTTGAAGGTATATTATAAGCGTGATGTATACCAAATGACGGTTGATTATAACGGTTCTGGGGCAACAAATAAAACGGATAATGTTCCTTTCGGAGCGACGATGCTGTTGCGTCTAGGCACTCCGACATGGCAGGGATATAGCTTTACGGGTTGGTCGCCAACGCCTCCGACCACGATGCCTGCTGAAGATGTCCAGTTTACCGCTCAGTGGGCAATTAACGACTACACTGTAAATTTCGACAGTAACGGTGGGTCCGAAGAAGTGCCGGCTCAGACTGTAGGGTTTGGCGCCACGATTAGTACGCCGACTGAACCGACGAAAGATGGTTATGTATTCGGCGGTTGGTACAGTGATAACACGTTGACGAATGCTTACGACTTCGCTGCAGCGGTGACGGCGGATCTCACACTGTATGCGAAGTGGCTGATCCCTTACACGATAAGCTTCGAGAGTAATGAAGGATCGGTAGTAGATGCCCAAACAGTGAATGAAGGCGTCAAGGCTATGGCTCCTGCCCCTCCGACGAAAGACGGCTATGTGTTTAGCGGCTGGTACAGCGATAGTGAGCTAATGAACGCCTACAATTTCACGACTATGGTGGTTACGGGAGACCTGACATTGTACGCGAAGTGGACGGTATATGTACCGATTACCTACACTGTAACTTTCGAGAGTAACGGCGGATCGTTGGTCACAGAACAGACTGTGAATGAAGGTGCCGTGGCTACTGCTCCTGGCGCTCCGATGCTGGAAGGGTATACGTTCGATGGCTGGTATAGCGATAGCGAATTGATAATACCTTATGGTTTCACGGAAGGTGTAATGGCGAATGTGATGCTGTACGCGAAGTGGACGAAGAACAGCTACACAGTGAGCTTCAACAGTAACAACGGATCATCGGTGAGCAGTCAGTCCGTGAGTGAAGGTGACACGGCAACAGTTCCTGACGCACCGACCCGTGCAGGGCATGTATTTGAAGGTTGGTATAGTGAAGCAGGTCTGAATGAAGCCTACAGCTTCACGACACCTGTGATGAATAACCTCACATTGTATGCGAAATGGACGGCTATTTACACGGTCACCTTCAACAGTAACGGCGGATCACTGGTGGCTGAACAGAATATGCAAACCGGCGGTAATGCTACGGAGCCTGCCGTACCGACGAGGGACGGTTACGTGTTTAACGGTTGGTACAGCGACGCTGGACTGAATGAAGCCTACAGCTTCACGACATCGGTGACGGGTAACCTCACGCTGTACGCGAAGTGGACATTTAACAGCCGCACGGTGGACTTTGACAGTAACGGTGGAGCAGCAGTAGGTAGTCAGACGGTGGTTACTGGCGACAAAGCTGTGGCACCTGCTGCGCTGAAGTGGGCAGGGTATCGATTTGAAGGTTGGTATAGCGATCGCGATCTGGAGAGCGCCTACGACTTCATGACGCCGGTGACGTCAAACATCACGCTGTACGCGAAGTGGACGATGACATCTTGGCTGCAAGTGGGTGACGAGCTGGAATTGAATAGCAAATCCAATATCGTCTTCGACAGTCAAGGGACGCCTTACATGGCTTATATAAAGGACAATAACGAAGTATCTGTGGTGCAATATAAGGGAGGCACGTGGCAGCCCGTTGGCAATCAAAGCGATCTTGAAAAAGCGGGAGGATTGGGGAGCTCAGCTATATCTATCGGAATAGACAGTAAGGACAAGATTTATGTTGGTTATAAGAATAGCTCAGGTAAAGTAAGCTTTAAGAATTACAATGATGAACATAAGTGGTGGAGACCATTAACTGCTTACCCTGATTTTTATTGGAATGACGGAAAGAACAGTAGAAAAGTGGATACAGTTAAAGACAGCTTCTTCATTACCTTTGATAAGGATGATAATCCTTTTCTGATGTTTAGAGGTGTTTTGGTCGGTAACGCTGCAGAACCGTCAATGCTCATGTCATGGAGTTATCATCAAGGTAGTGGATGGAAACAAGAAGCGAGACTAGAGGCATTCGCAGGTCTAAGAGCCTTCCTCGCACCATTACCAAACAACGGCATGTATTTATTTGCTCCATTCAGGTCATCTAGTATCCCTGTGGCAACAGGATATAGCTTGGCAGATGGATCATGGAAACAATTAGATCCTAAATTATATTCATATCGAATAACTCCGAATATGGATGCTGCATCTGCGCTTGATCCATCTGGCGTACCTTATATGATCTATCTTAGCAACTCCAATGGTGTTGAAATGTGGAAATATCCGCACTCGACTCCGTCAGAAGATACGACATGGGAAAAGGTGAATACTTCCGGATTCTCGGTCGGTACATCTCAAGAAGGAAGCATGGATATGGCCTTTGACAGCGAAGGAACGCCTTACGTTGCTTATCGAGATGCAGCAGACGGCAACAGGGTGACTGTGTTGAAATATGAGAACATGGATTGGAGACCGGTAGGGTCTGCCGGATTCTCCAATGATGACGCTCTGGAGCTAGATATTTTCATAGACAGCACTGACCACGTTTATGTGAGTTATAAGGAACAAGGTAAAATGAACGTGATGAAGTTTGATCCTAATTTCAAATAACTTTTATAGATCAACTGGCAGAAGAGCCTACTCCCATCGGAGTAGGCTTTTTTGCATATATTACATAACTCACTATATTTCATGCAGCGTTTGTGTCTCTGGGAAGTTATGCACACCCCATTTGCAGATTTCCTCCAGAATGGGCATTAGACTTTTATCTCGGTGGGTTAAGTAATACTCCACTTTGGGCGGGGGTTGATCGTACTTGACTCGTTTTATCACACCTTCACGTTAACCGCTTCTTCAGTTCTGAACCCTGAAAAAACGGCCTTTCCCAAGATTTAAATTGTAGGTGTAGGTGGCTAATCCTCATCTCCAATTATTTTGCTTAGAAATTGGTTCGCCCAAACGTGGCATCACTCTTCACTGTTGAGCTGCTGGATGCATTGATGGCATCGAGCTGTAACACGTAGTCATAATGACGGATGTAATATCCGGGCTGACTGTACGATTGAAGGGATACTTTGGTGCTATCAGCCCAACCAGGACTGCTTAGGAACGTAGCATCTCCCTTATAGGCGGAGGTGTCGGCATAAGCTTCAAGTACAATTTTATTGCTGGTGTTGCGCTTCAAGAAGTAGCCTGGGAAGTTGATGGACTCCAGTGAAATTCCCGTGGAGCTGGCAAGGCCTGGTACGACGCGGAACTGTGAATCCAGAACAGGAGAGACGTTGGCATCCACGCGAGCGGTGTAATTGGCATGGCGGATGTATCGATCCGGAACGTTGTGTGAACTGAACCGGCTGTAACCTGTGGCTTCAGGTGTTGCAGGGCCCAACATTTTGACCTCGTGCAGGGTTGGGGTGTACCAGTTCCCCGGATTATTCCACAAGACGGCGTTCACTATATTGATCCGTACATAACGGGCAGTGAAATGCACGGCATCCGTGGTGAAGCCATAGGTCAGATTATTGGTGCGATCCAAGGTGGAGTAATTAACTCCATCTTTGCTAATTTCAATTTTGTATTTGTAGTACCCTTCGGAACCTTTATACATAAACCAGGACGTGTCGATCTCGGTGATCGTCTTTGGTGCGCCGAAGTCCACCTGCCACCAGGCAGGCCAGCTATTGGAGGAAGCCACCCATGAAGTCTGGTAGTTGCCATCATTGACGTTGGATGCAGACGAGCCGGAGGCTGTGGAGCTGGCGGTAGCTGTTTTGCCTTGTGCATGATTGACGAGAGCAGGCGGTGTTACCGCACCCGTTACTGCGTCGATATTCCACGTTGTATACCACTCCAGTGATGCGGTTCCGTTCGAATCATTCAAGGTTAGCGGCAGCCAGATATGTTTGTGCTCTCCGAGGTTCATCGGATTCCAGCGATCCCCCATGTAGATGTAGGATGTGGTGTTGCTGCCTGTAATCGTGGCAATATCATGAATCTGCGAGCCGAAGGCAGATGGATTGCCATATGGCGTAAGCGCAGTCCATGGACCCGTCATGGAAGTTGCTGTAGCATAAGCACCCTGATTCGGATACCAGCCAGCGGCTTGGGAGGTGAAGAGGTAGTAACGGTTTCCTTTTTTCACAACAGCAGGTGCTTCACGGTAGGCGTTCTCGAACAGCCAGCCCTCGAAGGACTGTATTCCGGTGTAACTTGCATTCATTTTAAAAATAGCCATCGTATCATTGGCACCGCCATTTTTGCGTGAAGCAGTAACCAGATAACCTGTGCCATCTGTATCAACAAAGACGGTCATGTCACGGGATTCATAATTCAGCGGGCGGAAGCTGCCCTCATAGGTGAATTTGCCATTCGGGGTATTGCTTGTTGCGACCGCTACACGCCCGAGGTTGTAGTCTGTACCGTTCTCATAGTGTGCCCAGAGCACATACTGATTGGTGGAGGCGTTATAGATGACTTTGGGGCGTTCGATCTTACTGGAGGCCAGCTCGGTTGCGGAATCTTTCGTCAGGATGGCATTGCTGAAAGTCCAGTTCTTCAGATCAGTGGAGGTGTAGACGTTCACGCTGTCAAACCTGCCGCCCACCGCATGTTCACCGTACAGATAATACGTCGAGCCTACCTGCAGAATGTTGCCACTATTCGCATGGATGGGGTTGCCTGCGGTATCGAGCCAATCGGTACCGTTGGTTATTGTGACACTTGCTGCGCTTGTCCGTTCAGGATGAAGTCCAAACAGGGTGAACGTGAGTGCAAAGACCAGAAACCAGACCGCTTTCCTGTTACCCATTACATACACCTCCCGAAAGATATCAGATTAAATGTAGCGCTTTCATTTATATTGTAGTTGGGTCAGACTCTTTTTCAAGTGAACAATCCATCCATTGCTGAACAAACCTTCATTTCATCGTGGCTGAGCGGTGAGAGCGGAGGAAATGTTCCTAAATATCAAGTACGATGATGTGGAGAGGATCAGGTACACACGTTAAAATAAAGCTAGACTGAATTCACATCATGGTTGGAGGGTGGACCGTCATGAACAAGTTTATTGTAGATGAAGACCTTCAGGTGATATTGCATAATGACGAGGATGGAACGAACACTCCGATTAAGGGAGGCATTACTGCTCAGGATTTTGAAGTCATCTCTACGTATCAAAAGGGATGGTTGACCTTCGCCTATCTGCGTGATCGTCAGGGAATATGGTGGTTCAATGCTCGCAAGAACAAGGCGAGTTTGTTCAGCAAGGATACGGAAGCTTTCCGTGTGATCGATGAAGATTACTGCTGCGACTCACAGTACGTATATCTGGAAGATCAGGTCGTGCCTGACTCCGATCCGGAAAGCTTTCGGCTATTGCCGGATACGCCCTACTTTGCTCAGGACCAACATTATTTATATGTGAAGAGCAACACGCATTTTCATCTATTTGAGGATATAGATACGAATGCTGTAATTGCTCATCATGACTATTGCACCGATAAAGACCATTTGTTCCATATGTCCAGTTCTCTTCGCTATGCAAATGGGGAAAAGGATGAGGTGAGGGCATGGCTGCAAGAACATCATCCCGACGTACCTGGCTGGTGGCATGATCATTATGCCCACAGTGCAGAAGGTGCTACGCTGCTCAAAGGCAATTGGGTTGAGACGCAGTCGTCCATTTTTTATAGAACAGAATGGGGCGATACGTATCGTCGAGAAGCGAAAGGTGTATTCAACCTTGTTCGTGGAGCAGACGGGTCTACCTTTGAACCGTTGGACGAGCAGTTTGCACGGGACCGGGAACGTGTTTATTTTCAGTGGCGTACTGTAAAAGGAGCAAACCCGGATACGTTCCAGTCACTAGGTGGACCCTTTGGTCGTGATGGCAAACATGTGTATTACAATGGTTACCGTGTGGATGGAGCTGACGCTCAGCATTTTGAAGCTTATGCCGGGACGGAGCATCTTGGACTTTCCAAGGATCAGCAACATGTGTATCGTGCCGAGGTTGTTCGGACAAGTCAGCCCTTCGGTCATCCGGACGATGTGCTTCAGATCATTAAGGGGGGAGACGCAGCGACTTTTGAGTTAATAACGCCTTCCGGCAGTTGGGCGGTGGATGCCAATCGTGTGTATCTATGGGGTAAACCAAATAAACATATGGATCGAGTCAGCTTTACACATCTATTTGATGCGGATCCCCAGAGTTGGGCCACGGATCAGAATGGTCTGTATAATGCCAATGGAAACCGCACGGTAAAGGGTATGAGCGGTAGTACATTTGTCATGCTGAATCAATATTGGGGTAAAGATGAGCGTGTGGTGTTCAGCTTTGTGACGGGTGGGGTTTATAAGTCGGGAGATGCAGCGACGTTTATGGTTACGGATGATATCGGGGGCGCCGAAGATGCGCTATTTCGGTATACGGTGGAAGGCGGTACAGTGCGGAAAAAGAAGAGGTAATGAAAAAAGGGATGGTAGACTTAGAAAAGAGTCCACTATCCCTGTTTGAATTTCTAGTTATTTGACCGTGTTTAGCAAACTATTTATGACCTTTGCGAACCTTAAGCTGCATCTTTTTGATCGTTATGTTTTGCATGAGCTCCAGTACGAGAGGGCCTTTGCCGTTCAGGATCTCTACATCCGTTACATTGTCCTGAATGGTAATGATCCCGATGTCTTCTGCGGTTACCCCTTCGAGCTTGGCGATGGTACCTACAAAGTCAACGGCACGAAGTTTCTTCTTCTTGCCTCCGTTGAAGTTCAGCTTCATGATCTGTTGGTTCAGCTGTTCACGCTTGTCTTTTTTGCGTTCAGGCACAATCTTCAATCGTTTCTCAAAATCTTCTCTGCGGCGATCTACAGCTTCTTCAGAAGGTGCTTTTACAACAGGGATTTCGAATCCAATATAGGATTCAATCTCGGCGAGACGTCTGCCATCTTTCGGTGTAATCAACGTAATGGCTTTACCTGTTTTGCCTGCGCGACCCGTACGGCCTGTACGGTGAACATATCCCTCTTTTTCCAAAGGAATATCGTAGTTGATGACATGGGTAATATTCGTGATATCAATACCACGTGCGGCTACATCCGTCGCGATCAGATAGCGGAATTGTCCGCGTCGGAATGCGTTCATTACTTCGATCCGCTCATCCTGCTCCATACCACCATGGATACGATCTGCTGGGTAGTCAAGATCAGCCATAACCCGGAACAGTTTATCCACATTCTCCTGCGTACGGCAGAACACAATGCAGCTATCCGGATTTTCCACAATGAACAAGTCTTGAAGCAGTGCGGTTTTGTTCACCTCGGGTACGTTAATCACAGCATGTTCAATCGTGGCTGTTGTCAGTCCACTTGCCTTGATCTCGATCTCTACCGGTTTGTTCATGTATTTGCGTGACAGCTTGGCTACATCTTCAGGGAATGTAGCGGAGAACAACATCGTTACTCGCTCCTGCGGCAGTTTCTGAATGATGGACTGTACCGTCTCAATAAAGCCCATATTCAGCATCTCATCGGCTTCGTCAATGACGAGATACGCGATCCGTTCGAGTGGTAGCGTGCCTCGTTCGATATGATCCAGTACCCGACCTGGTGTACCAACAGCCACGTGGGTTCTTTGTTTTAACTCTGCTTTTTGGATATGAAAAGGGGACTGTCCGTATAGTGCGGTTGCTTTAATACGCTTAAAGCGGCCGATATTCGTAATATCTTCGTTAACCTGCAAAGCCAGTTCCCGGGTTGGTGTAAGAATCAAAGCCTGTGGCTTATTCTCATTCCAATCCACCAGCTCACAGAGCGGAATGCCGTAAGCAGCTGTTTTACCACTACCTGTCTGTGATTTGACCACAAGATCCTGATTCTCTAGTGCTACCGGAATAACTTTGGTTTGAACCTCGGTTGGTGTCTCATAGCCCAGACTGTCCAGTGCTTTTACGATCTCTTCACCAAGTCCATAATCTTTAAATTGTTGCTCGCTCATCGTTTACCTCTTTTGCGTTAGTTTTTGTACAATTATTGCACCGTACATTTATCGTATACCTCTTCATTATACTCTATATGCAGGCAGGCTAACGGAGTAAATGCTTCAAGTGTGTAAATTGTTTTCATCATTTCCGATTTTAGTAGCAACCACCCGTTGCTGTTCGTATGTGTATCATAACGTTCCACGTGAAACGAAATGTATCGGCGTATATGCTTGGTGTTAATGAATGACCATCTTCACAGCCGTGGTTTGGGGAGGGTAAGATTGATTGATAAATCCACCGATCCACACTTCTGCACTTCGACCAACGAGTGTCTCATCCAAAGAGACGGTGACAATCTCTTCTTCGATGATGAGTTCGGCGTCCTTGCTGAGCGAGACCCAAATCGGTCCAGAATCAACACCGCCATCTTCTTTATTCTCGATGAGTACCTGACCTCTTTCTTCCTCAAAATCCGTAATAATTCCTCGTACATGTGGCTTCTCTTTCCCTTGTTCCTCGGATTTATCTGCGCATCCGAGCGTTAGCAGAAGCAAGATAAACGGGAATACGAATAATCTTCGTAAAATGGACATCGAGTTGCTCACCTCCTTTTTAATACATCTATAAGTATGGACGGTCTTAGAGACATCAAAGTTCCTTTACATCAATGGAATAAAGAACAAAAATCACTCCATTGAGGCTGGAACTGGAAAATGGGATATGGTAGCATATGGGTACCCGTAAAAAAGCTATAGGATAATCAATCGTATATTACACGTATGTCGCTAGTCATGAAAGAATTTTTATAATAGTGGTACTTTTATATACTACGTATTACCCGGCCGGAGCGAGTACAACCGAAATTTTAATGGACTGCACAGACATGGATGTCTGTGTTTTATTTTTTTATCAGGAAAAGGGGGATAAGATATGCCGCGAGTCAAGATGACATGTTGGTTGTTAAGTATCGTACTGGCTCTGGTCAGCCTATCCGGGTGCTCGTCCCCTTTTTACGAATCGTTTAATGCCGCAGGGAGCAGGTTATCCTCTGATCGAATGAATGAACTCCGCAAGGAATATCCGCTATCCACTGGCGTCCCCGCGACGATTAACATGAGAGAAGTTAGCTTCAATGAGGTCATGGCGTTTGGGGATGGGATCGTTGTGGCGGAGGTCGTGAAGGTGTTGCCGAGTTTTCGTGTGGAGCTATCGACTAAACCCGGTACGCCTGAACGAAAGGTGGCTGATAAGGATAGGGCTAATGGAATCACATCCTACCAACCTGAATTCATCTCTTATCAGGTGAAGGTAAATGAAGTAGTAACAGGAGATGATGTACCCGAGGATACTTTTTTATTTTACAACGCTGACTTCGCAGGTGTGGAGCCTGAACTTAAACCAGGTATGAAGATTATCGCTGTAGTCAAAAAGGGGACGACCGGAGAACAGCAGGGAGGATATTCATTCACTCGCTACGGCACGTACTATATTGTCGATGATGACTACGTACTTGCCGCCTACGAGGGGGAATCGGAGGAATTGCGTGATTTTATGGAACAAACGAATGGCATCCAGCTGGACGCTTTTATGGATAAAATCAAGAACCAACCACAAGGCTAAATGACTTCATTCCCCTAGAGCAGTAGAGGAAGGGCCATACGCATAACCATTCGTTTAACATAACAAAGGGCGATCCCGACCATGATATTCATGGGAGAATCGCCCTTTTTCTTTTTCGTTAAGCGTGGTGCGTCACGATTGTATCTATTTCAAAATACTTACATATTTCCCATATACAAATGCTACACGTCCATCCAGCTTCACTTTTACCCAGCCATACTTGTCTGTACTGATCACCTCAAGCAGGGTGCCCTTTGGTACCGCAGCAACGACCTTCGCTTTGGATGAAGCGCCAGTGCGTACGTTCAGGTAAGACGCTGTAACCTTGGCTTGTTTGCCTTTGGTGACAGTTCCTGGTTTACCCGTGCTTGGTGTGGATGGTTTACCAGGTTTCGACGTGCCTGGAGTTGGTGTTGGTTTTGGTACTGTTGGCGTTGTCGGCTTCTCAGGTGTAGGAGTAGTTGCTCCCTCACCACTACCTACTGCTTTGCGAGCCTTGTTCAGCTGTTGATAGAATGCTCCCTTGTTTTTCACGCCTGCGAATTGTGTTGCACTCACATCTGCTTTGGCAGATAGTGTATCAATCTCTTCTTGAGTCACCGCATCCAAAATGTTAATGGAGGCAATGTTGGTGTACTTGCCATCTTCCGTTGTTGGCACAGACATGATGCCATCGTTAACTAACTCCACCACATCTGCACGTTCCGGTGCAGTCAGGTCTACGCCGGTGATTTTCCAGTTGCGTTGAATCTTCGGTTCGTAGACACCTTCCATGACATCTTTCAGATAGGCGATGGACAGGTTGCGAATCGTACCTTGAATCTCACCAAATGCCGAGGCGTCCTTGGAGGACCAGAGTTGCTTGAACTTACGCCCTTCCATGGCGCCACCTTTGGCAATCAGCGCTTCCATCCGGTAGGCATTCATACCGAGCTTCAGCGTATCGTCTTCTTTGACAACTGATCCATTGCTGTACTTGAGATTTGTAATCCGACTACCGTATGGCTTGGTCAGGTCAATCTCATATGTTACGCCGCCGAAGAAATCATCGGTGCTGTATTTGGAAGCACGTCGTTTCGGATCAAAGCTGACGGTCACATCACCCGGGCGTGTGGAGTTGAAGTACCCCGCAGACCACTCCATATAATCCATTAGATCGCGTCCGGTTACTTCATATACGGTCACTTCACCAAAGGTGTATTGGTAGTTGAATGCAATATCCTTTTTCTTGATCGGGCCTACATCCAGCTTGGCTTTGTCGTTATCAATCTGATGCGCGACCACATCGGCATCACTGTAATGCAACATCACTTCGGTGAAAAAATCAGACAAAGGTGTTTCCTGGATCTGCACCGCAGGTATACCCTTAATCTCATCAGCAGGGACCAGGTTCGTTCCTTTCAGTTCAGCCACTTCAATGTTGGCATCGGCACGAGCGAACTCGTGGAATGGGTGCAAAGTCTCTTCCAGCGCAGGATCGGAGACTTCATACGTTCCGTCTGCTGCTTTTACAGCGAGTGCTTGAGCTTCTTTGCTTTTCAGCACAACTTTGTCGCCGTCTTTTTCAAATGTCAGATCGATTCGTGAAATATGTGAGCCATATTTATTCGGTTCGGAGATCAATACGCCGTTAACCGTTTGGGATTCAATCAAAGTATGCATGTGTCCGGCAAAAATGGCAGCCAGCTCCGGGTTGGCATTGGCGATATCCGTCACTCCGGTTCCCGGATTACCGTTCTCGTTGTCCAATCCCATATGCATGAGTCCAACCATGACATCGACTTTGCCTTTCAGCTCAGCAATAGCCTTCTTGGTCTCTTCCACAGGATCTTTGACGATGATGCCGTCCAGGTGATCCGTACCTTTTTCAAATTCGGTAATCATAGGTGTGTTCATTCCGATAACACCCACTTTGATTCCGTCTTTCTCGATAATCGTATAGGCAGGCATGTAGCGGTCGCCGTTTTCTTTGAAAATATTACCCACGAGAGGCTGTCCATTGAATTGGGAAGAGATTTTCTCCAGTACGTCCAGTCCAAAGTTAAACTCATGGTTACCCATAACCCATGCGTCATATTTCATTTCGTTCATTGCAACCATCATGGGAGATTGAGGTTGATCATTAAACAACTCAGCCGAGTTATCCTGAATCATGTCTCCTGCATCCAGCAGGATCGTATTGGGATTCTCCGCACGGACTTTTTTCACAATGGTGTAGAGCTGTGTCATGCTACCGGTTGGGTTTGGACCGTCCAGAGCATAGTCCCACGGCATGAATCGACCATGTATATCCGATGTACCCAGCAACGTAATCTTGGTCTCCTTGTCTGCCTCAGTAGCCTGAACCGGAGTGGAAGCAAAAGGGGCGAACAAAATGGAGGCACATAAGAGGAAAGATAAAGGCCATCCGGCGAAATGTTTCGTTGAAATTTTGCGCATGTTGTAATCTCCCTTGTTATCTAGTGTGTGTAAAGATATGTATCATTTCATACTAGATAAACATCTGGTGAATGTAAACTCCAATGTAAGAGTTATGTTGGATTTAAGAGAGTGAATCTATGAATAACTTCAGAAAAAGCATTTAAATCTATTTTTTTACAATAAAATACTATAATTTGACAGGTGTTAAAAACCAAAATTATCCAGTAAAATGATGTTTGTAAGCGCTTTACAAAAAATGAATTCTAAGGAGGAAAATCATTGATTAAGTCTAAGTGGTTCAAAACAGTCGGCTCACTGGCATTGGTAGGGATTCTCGCTGCTTCTGTTGCGGTTGGTAGTGTGAGCGCTGGTCTGGCGAAAGGTAGCAAATTTCTGGGCAATATTATTGCCAACCAGGTTCCTTCGAATTTTAGTCCATATTGGAATCAGGTAACTCCGGAGAACTCTACCAAGTGGGATGCTGTTGAAGGCACACGCAACGTGATGAACTGGGGCCAGGCGGACATGGCCTACAACTATGCTAACAACAACGGATTTCCGTTCAAGTTCCATACGCTCGTATGGGGAAATCAACAGCCAAATTGGATTAACAGTCTCTCAGCCGCAGATCAGAAGGCTGAAGTGACACAATGGATTAAAGCGGCAGGACAGCGGTATTCGAAGTCTGCCTTCGTTGATGTGGTGAATGAACCTCTGCATGCGAAACCATCCTATCGCAATGCTATTGGTGGAGATGGGGCAACGGGTTGGGATTGGGTTATCTGGTCATTCCAACAGGCGAGACAAGCCTTCCCTAACTCCAAATTGTTAATTAATGAATATGGTATTATCGGTGATCCTGCTAAAGCGGACCAATATATCCAGATTATCAACCTTTTGAAAAACAGAGGTCTAGTTGATGGTATTGGAATCCAGGCGCATTACTTCAATATGGACAACGTTTCTGTGAACACAATGAACACGGTACTGAACAAGCTTGCGGCTACAGGGCTACCAATCTATGTATCCGAGCTGGATATGACAGGTGACGATAATACACAATTGCAACGTTATCAGCAGAAATTCCCTGTGCTGTGGAAACACTCTGCTGTTAAAGGTGTGACGCTGTGGGGTTACAACCAGAATCAAACCTGGCAGGCTGGCTCTCACTTGGTCAATAGCAACGGTACAGAACGTCCGGCTATGCAATGGCTGAGAAATTACCTGGCGAACAATCCTTAAGCGTGCGTTTTGACGAGTCGGAGCATCCTTTGTAAATCCGGTAATCATATAACACCAAATAGCGCCTGTTCCACATGTTAAGCATGGGAACATGGCGCTTTTTGTGTTAATGCTTTGTCTCAACAGTGTTCGGCAATTTATGGTGCAGGGAAACATTTAATTTTAATCCAAATCAAGACAAAAGCGATCAGCGCAAATATCATTCCGCTCCAGATCAGTTGATGTATTCCCAGGTTTGCGATGAACCATCCGCCGATAGCAGTACCCAGGGTAATACCGAGGTTGGAAAAGGATACATACAAGCTGTTGCCGAATTCAGGCGCGTCCTGCGCTTCAGCGGTTAACCAGGTTTGGCTTACAATTAATCCTCCTGAATGCACGGATGCCCAGAGGATGACTACAATAACCATCCACATGAAGTGGGGACCGGCCCAATAGACGAGTGCGTAAGCTGCTACATACAGAAGGGGGAACATGAGGACAGTGCGGACCACGCTCTTACGCAGAAACTGTCCAAACCCCAAATTTCCGATGATCATGACGACACCAAAGACGGTCAGCATGACACTGATCCATGATCCGCTCATGTGGGTGACCTGTCCAAGATACTCGGCGAAATAGCTGTACACGGAGAACATGGCGGCGAATATAAAAATGACTGCGGCAACATTCAGCCATAATCCAGGTTTGCGCAGAATACCGAGCTGCTGGCCATAGGACATCTTTTCCTTCACGGGCATCGAGGGTAGCCAGATCCATATGCCGATCAAAGCGACCACACTGACCATCGCTCCAAACAGGAAGGCGATTTCGAGGGATAGGCGTTCAGCAAGATACGATGTGAGTGGCACGCCAAAGGCAAAGCCCGCGGTAACTCCGGTGAATACTTTGGCGACGGCCTGACTGCTTTTCTCTGCTGGTACGAGTTGGGCACTGGTGACCAGGGCTACGGAAAAGAAGACGGGATGGAATAACGCGGGAATGATACGGAAGATAAGCATGGTATCAAATGTTGTGGCGTAGGCATAGACCACGTTTGAAATGGCAAACATCAGCACAGCGGCTAAAAGGATAATTTTGCGATTCATCCCGGATGCCAGCAAGGTGAGAAAAGGGCCTGCTATGGCTACAACCAGCGCAAATATACTGACCAGCCAACCTGCCTGTGCAGCCGAGATGCCGAATTTATGCGCAACCTGAGGAAGTACCCCCACGATTCCCATTTCTGTTGTAATAATCCCGAATACCCCGAGTGCCAGCATCAAGATAAGGAGTGGATTGACCTGTTGTGATTTCATGCAAAGCGTACCTCCATTAAATTTAAATATACAGAAAAGTAGATATAATATGCTGAAATGAGCCTGCCTTGCCTCCTATAATATGATGGACATGAGAGTAAGTTCTCTGGATTACATTATATCTAGATTTATAGATTTGTAAATATAAAAAGTGAAACATCATATCTTTAAGTCGTCTTCTGCTTGTGTTCTACAGGAGTAATCATGCTGACAATAAGCATGGTCTGGCCCATAAAAAAATAGCGACGGCCCGGGGAATCCTTGGGGCCTGACGCTATTGATATCCGCGTTTTTAACGATGTGTTGGATTAGTTATTTCGGTTGAATAACCATGCTGTTGAATGAATCGGCTTCCAGCTCCATGTGTAGGGTCTGTCCTTCTTCAAGGGTTAGATACAGGTCACGACGGTCCTGGAATGGATTGTTGATGACAATCACGAGACTGTTATCCGGGTTGCGGAAAGCAACGGATTTCCCGCTCCATGCGCCAGACAGGCCGACTCTTCGAGCACCAGGAACAATATGATGCGCGAAGTGTTTCATCACATAATACTCGGGGTTCCGAGTAACCTCCCTATTGTCCGGATCTACAGTGATCATGGAGTTCTGCTCCCAGCCCCATGTGCTGCGGCCTTTGGGTTCCAGAACCATGTTCCAGTAGATGTACGCGTTCACTCCGTTGCTGAAGTAGTGCTGGTAGAGGTTATATACATATTTGGCATAGTTCCATGAGTTGTTGCCATCACCGCATTCGTTCTCAGTCTGCATATAACGTAGCTCCGGATAACTCGCTGAGGTACGTTGAATCGCATTTTTGCCTGCCCACTGATATCCAACACCTTTGATATAGGAATAGGCTTTTGGATCACTCAGGACAAGCCCGGCGTACTCATCGAAGTCATTTGTTTTTTTCTTGATTAATTCCTCCCATGGATCAGGGGCATTGATCGTTCCGAGCCAGATTTCCGTATCCAGACCGTGTTGGTCAAAAGCCGGGCCCAGATAATCGCCGATAAACTCACGAAGCTGCTCGCCTGTCCACATGCAAGAAGGAAATTTCTGATCTGCAATCACTTCGTTCTGTACATGCACCTGATGGATCGTAATGCCTGCGTCACGGTAAGCCTGTACAAACTTTACGAAATACAGGGCGTAGGCCTCCAGAATATCTTTCTCCCAGCGCAGTGTCCCATAGTTATAGGCTTTGGGCGACTTCATCCACGTTGGCGGACTCCATGGCGAGGCGAAGAATTGCAGGTTCGGGTTATAAGTCAGAGCTTCCTTGATGTAGGGAATCAGGTATTTGAAATCACGTTTGATCGAAAAATGTTCCATGGCCACGTCGCCGTCTACCTCGTTGTGGCTATACCACTGCTCTGCATAATCATTTGCGCCGATCGGCAGGCGACAGATGTTAAACTTGTGCTCGCCCTCGGGATGGAAAAGAGAGTGAAATACCTCATGGCGCTGCTCCTCATTCAAATGGGACAGAGCCATATAACCAAGCTCGTTGAAACATCCGCCAAACCCTTCCACAAGTTGGTGCTGTTCACCCGTCATTTTTAAGTTAGCGCTTTCATTAGTTGGCACAAAAGGCAGCTCTCTCCACGGGCTGTCTTGGGTTGTGGAATAACCAGTGAGCGTGAATGTCATGTGAATTTCCTCCTCGCTTGAACCTCAGTTGTCATATATATTACGTTCAGTATAACAACTCCCACGGCAAAAGAAGATATGCTAAACCGTGTGAAATTTACCCTAATCGAAGATGGAGTATCACGAGTTCGTATTCGCATAGACAGATCGTATGCTGTATTTGCTTGTGATCGGCGATGTCCATATACCATTATCCAATGTCTTAACACAACTGTCATAACACAACAAAATCCCCGCTGATTATTCAGACGGGGACTTGCGCTATGTTTCTCATATTCTCTTATGGCTGTAAATGAACGTGAGACACAACTTAAGGCTGTACACTCTCACCATGCTGTTTATTTTCAAAAATCAGAATCGTTTTGCTGCTTCCGATGTAACCAACAGAGGTATTGAATTGCTCCGAGATGAAGCGAACCGGTACAAAAGCTTTACCATCTTTCATCAGAAGAGGAGCATCATTGATCGCAAGTGTATCATTCACGACAACTTGTTTGTTACCCACGCTCCAGCGGATGGTCTTATCATTCTGTGTGATCACAGCTTCGCGCGTACCGCTGTTCCAGTTCACACGGGCGTTTAACTGCTCCGAGACAAAACGCAGAGGCACATAGGTCCGGCCTTCATCGATAAAAGGTGCAGCATCCAGTGCGTAAGCACGATCCCCAACATAGGCGGTGGTAGACCCTTCGATTAGACGCTGAAAGCTGCCCTGGGGCGTTCGTTTCTGCTCCCGCACATTCATCCGATTCAGAAGCTGCATTGTATGACTGCCACTCACAACATCCAGATAATTGTTCTGCACCGTGAGTCCGGCAGGCTCAACCTCTGAGACAGACGTCTGAATAGCCGAGGATAACGAGGTAGACGCCGAGATATCCTGTATAACATTTGTCGCTGACTGATCACGGGTAAACGTAAAACCTGCGATCGGTGTCAGATCCCACACCCGGTTGTTGGATAATTTCAACACGTCCAGGCTGGAAAGCTGCCGTAAAGGTTCCAGATCATAGATCTGATTGGACTCTGCATTCAGCTCTGTCAGCCCAGTCAGTTCCTCAAGCCCCTTGAGATGCTGTACTTGGTTACCAGAGATATCAAGTGTCCGAAGGCGTGTCATATGCTCCAGTGGTGTCAGATCCGTGATTTGATTACCTGCCACATTCAGATTCCGCAGTGTATTTGGCAATTCAGCCAGTACGTCCAGCGTCTGAACCTGGTTGTTTGCTACATTGAGTTGTTGGAGCCGGGTTTTACCCATGAGCGGTGTCAGATCGTTAATCGTATTGTTCGAGATCTCAAGCCACTTCAGTGCATCCGCATCCGAGAGGGCCGCAAGACTGGCAATCTGGTTACCACTGGCGTGGAACGTATGTAATCGGTTGAACCCACGTACAACCTCTATGGAAGAAATGGAATTGTTGCTGATATACAGCCGTCCCAAGTCTTTTAATTCAGTAAGTGCATCTATGGATGTAATGTAATTATTGCGAACATCGATCTCGCGAAGCTGGGTTAGGTGCGCCAGCGGTGTGAGATCCTCAATCTCATTCCCATATAATCGGAGGTGAGTCAAATTGGTTGCATATTCGAGACCGGACAGGCTGTGAATACCTGCATTGCTCAGATCTACCACCTCAAGCTGCTCCAGATCCGTTGAAGTTAATGGCATATCCAGAGGTTTGTTCAGGATTAACTTCAGTCCGTCTTCCAAAGCGGGATCTTCAATGATTCCCTCGCCCAAGTCCGTAGTTGTGTAAGCCATGGCTTGCCCCGATGCCCCGAGACTCAGGATGAATACTAGAAATAATAGCGTCATTCTTCTCATTGCATGCATTCCCTCCGATTTTTAGAATTATAAAATAATCCGAACAGATTGAGTTAGTTAAGTATAGTATCTACACGATAACAGCGACCGGAAGGTTGTTCTGCCCACGGAGTGTTCAGTGTGAATTGAAGAGTTTAACATATACAGGTTCGGCTCAAAGCACATCTATAGTTATTAACCCGTCAACGGGAAAAAGGAACAAGGAATTTCGTAATGGGTATTTCTCTACTTCTATTCTATATGAAACAAACCCTGCTCTGCACTCTTCAGAGACATGTTTATCAAAAAAAATAAAACATCTCCCGCAGACCCTATTCAACCCACCCTTGAAAAGGGTAAAGATGAAGTAAAGATGCCAATTTGGAGGGGAAGATGTGAGTATGCGCCAAGCCATGATCATTAGTAATCCATCGTCAGGTAAGGAAGAGGCCGAGCAGTATGTGTCCCAAGTCAGAGAAATTCTGGAGTCACAGCAGTATGAGGTGGTGGTTAATGAGACGGCCGGGGAAGGTGATGCCACCAACTACTGTCTGAGCGCCTGCAAAGACGGCTGTGATCTGGTCATCTCCATCGGAGGCGACGGTACGCTGCATGAGACGATTAACGGCATGATGGATCAGGATCATCGTCCCCGATTAGGCGTTATACCGCTAGGTACGGTGAATGATTTTGCGCGTGCGCTGAATATCTCGCTTGACCCGGAAGAAGCCATTAGGCAGTTACGTTCGAATCAGACCCATATCGTGGATCTGGGGAAAATCAATGATCGCCTGTTTGCCAACGTTGTGGCTGCAGGTTCTTTGGCAGAAGCTTTGTTCTCCGTATCCTCGGAAGAAAAGTCGAAGTTGGGATCATTCGCATATCTCAAAGAAGGCTTGAAAGACCTGGTGAATACACCAGCCAATCATCTAACCATCGAATATGACGGACAGCTCTGGGAGGGGGAATCGCCACTTTTTCTGGCGGCGCTGACCAACTCGGTCGGAGGATTCGAGAAGTTGTCCCCGGATGCAGAGGTGGACGATGGTCTGATACATTGTTTTGTTGTTCGTAATATCAGTGTGTTCAACAGTCTGACCCTGGGCACCTCCCTGTTATTTGGTAGTCTGAAAGACCATAAGGACGTGGACTATTTTACAGCCAAAGAAGTTCATGTTCGCTCAGACGAAGCCATTCGCACTAATGTAGATGGGGAAGAAGGTCCTGCCCTGCCGATTCATATCCGTGTCCTGCCAAGGCATATTGAGGTCATTATACCGGAAGAAGTATAGTTTATTCTTTTGGATCTATAGGCTGGAATGAAGAACCTATCATTTCTCCATATGAATGTAGGATAAAGCTATTGAAACCGATTGCAGATATATGTCACAATCAAAGGTAAGATACACGATAATATTCGAATATGGAGGGAAAACATCTTGAGAACGATTAAATTGGGCAGCAGTGCACTAGAAGTACCTGTAGTCGCGGTGGGCTGCATGCGGATTAATTCACTAGACGGTAAGGAAGCCGAACATTTTGTTCGTTCTGCAATGGAGGTTGGCGCAAATTTCTTTGACCATGCCGACATTTATGGTACAGGAACATGTGAGGAGATCTTCGCCGAAGCAGTACAGATGAATCCCCAAGTTCGTGAAAATATGATTCTTCAATCCAAATGCGGTATCCGCAAAGGCATGTTTGATTTCTCCAAAGAGCACATCCTGAATTCGGTGGATGGTATCCTTCAACGTCTGAAAACGGAATATCTTGACGTTCTGCTGCTGCACCGTCCTGATGCATTGGTTGAGCCGGAGGAAGTGGCTGAAGCCTTTGATCAACTGGAGCGCGAAGGTAAAGTGCGTCACTTCGGGGTATCCAACCAGAATCCGAACCAGATCGAATTGTTGAAAAAATACGTGAAACAGCCACTGGTAGCCAACCAGTTGCAGATGAGTATTACCAATACCACGATGATTGACAGTGGCATTAATGTGAACATGGAGAACGATGCCGCGGTTAACCGTGACGGTAGCATTCTTGATTACTGTCGTCTGCATGATATCACCATTCAGCCGTGGTCTCCGTTCCAGTACGGATTCTTCGAAGGTGTATTCCTGGGTAGCGACAAGTTCCCGGAATTAAATGCAAAGATCGACGAGATTGCTGCGAAGTATGACGTGAGCAATACAACGATTGCAATCGCATGGTTGCTTCGTCACCCTGCGCAGATGCAACCTGTGACAGGCACGATGAATATTGAACGTCTGCAAGACTGTGTAAAAGCAGGAGATGTTCATCTCACGCGTCCAGAGTGGTATGAAATTTACCGTGCGGCAGGTAATATACTGCCTTAAATTCAAGTTATAGTGAGCATGATGACTGCTGAGTCAGTTGAGAACACGAGCCCGTAGATGGCTCGTGTTTTTTGTCTATTTTCAGGTTTGATGCCAGACGTGTTTCCGATATAAAATAAGGATAGGATTGTCCGTTTTAAAAAAGGATTAAAATGGTTTTAATACAAATTAGTTGAAAATATTATATTGACCGATACTTTCTAATTACATATAATTACTTTTGCATACCGATAATCCCGTTTATGTTTTTTATTTTGGAGGGTGGTGTTCGTTTGGAGTCGACAACCACGATACGCGATCACTTGGAAAGTTATCTGAAGCGTGAACAGATGTCCATTAGTCATTTTTCGGAAACGTCAGGGATTAATTCGGGTACGCTCAGCAATATTTTGAATAAAAATCGGCCTATTGCCATGCAGCAGTTGGATCGCATTACTTCCGCCATGAGACTGGAAGAAGGTTACTTCTATGAGTTATACATAGACGAGTGTTTTGTACACGCGACCCCGGACTGGCGAAGACTGGGACCCTTCCTTCATCGCTGTGCCGAGTTGGACAAGTTGGACTGTATTGAAGAGGTTATTCGTCTGATGATGGATAATCTATCCTATATTCCTTTGTTATTTGATGTGGCTGAAGAGTTCTACCAAGCGGGTAAATTCAAACCGGCCATTCTTCTATATGAAAACATTGCTGAAAGCGAGAAAATGCAACATTCCGAGCGGCTTGCACTCTGTCAGTATCGACTGTTCCGGTTGGGACTGACTAATGATCAGCAGCGGAATCTGATTATCGCAGCCCGGTTCGAATATTATGTGGATCGGCTGGATGAGCGCTATCAATTGGATGCGCTTAACGAACTAATTAATGCATTTGCATCACTTCACAGATGGAGTAAAGTTCAGGAACTATCTGAAAAGCTGAAGGTGAAAGCAGCCATCCATTATGAGATGAATGGCCGAAGGAAACAAGAAGAGACCAAACGACCTATCGTTTTTTATATTATGTATGCGTATTTAGCCTGTGGAAGTGCCCACTTCCACTTGAACAACTATGAAATGGCATTGAAGTATGTTGCATTATACTCCGATTACAGTTGGGTGAAAGAGCCTGAACCTGAAGAAAAAGTGGTTATTCATCAGTTTCAGGAATGGGCTGAGGGTAATCGTTATATATATCAATTAATGGCTGGGCAGTTTGAAGTATTACCTGACTACCTCGCGTATATCTCAACGAAGGAAAATGAGATATTTCCAGCGCTTTGTGATATTGTAACGGCTGCTAACCGTTATGATATGAACATAGATCATGTACTCAATCAATATGAGCCATACTTCACTTATCATGAACAGAGAAATCGGATTGGGAAAGTAAGCAAGCAGGTAACCGATGATCGCTACGTTCGTCTTTTAGCTGGATTAGGCACGTATTGTCTTAAAAAAGACAGGTTTGTGGAGGGGTTAGATTTTGTACTGAACAGCTTGAGATTTTCTATTGAAATTAGCGATGGACGAGGTATGCTTAGAGGTGTCGGACTGTTTGAGCAATACAGGGAATATGCGTCTGACACAGCTATACAGCAGTACAAAATCTTGATTGGTGAGGTGCAGAAACTCAATGAAGAGAAAGCTGGCTTTGCTGATAGTTACATGTAGTATAGTGGTGAGCATTGTAGCTCCTGTTACTGGACCTGTCCCGACTGTGGAGAATCCAGACCCTTCAATTTACCGAACAAATGATCACGGTTTAGGGACATAAGCCTGAACCACTGGACGCTTCTGAATTCATTTCAGAAGCGTTCTTTTTTGTGTATCAAAGTGGAAGAATAAGTATGTCGTATCTCACATGCGCTTATGATTGGCATAATACACTAAAATATGACAAAAAGGAGGAATACTATGGATCGCCTGGATTTGATATCACGGATCGAAGATGCCAGACAGTTGTTATATCGCATGCATATGGAATACGGCAGTCTGCTTCATCCGGAAGTGATCCAGCAATCCGTAGTCCTGGACGGTCTTATTAATCAATACAACAGAGCCAAGGTAGGAAAGGCGATGAATTAAGTTCGCCTATTTACATTTGCGTCTTTGTATACTATAGTTAGTTACATGAGTAACTAACCGACTAACTGACTAATGAATACGTATGAAAGTTGGAAGCACATGAAATCGACTTTGGATGAATCTCAGCCTATTTTTCATCAGATTGCCACGATGATTATGGACGATATTGTGGAAGGCAGATTGAAGGTGGAAGAACAGGTTCCCTCAACCAATGAACTGTCACGCTTCTACAATATCAATCCGGCTACAGCCCGCAAAGGACTGCAGGAACTCGTGGACAAGGGGATTATATACAAACAGCGAGGTGTTGGAATGTTTGTTGCAAAGGGAGCAAGAGAAGCATTGCTCGTTGAACGGAAGCAAGATTTTTATGAAGAATACATCAAGCCTTTACTTGAAGAAGCCAGACGGATTCACATGAATGAAGACATGATCATTGATCTGATTCGCGGCAAGAAGGATAAGGAGAGTGAGTTATGATTCATATGGAGCAGGTCAACTACAGCTACCAGAAGACGCCCGTTCTGAACCAGGTTACGCTACATGAGAGTGAGCCAATCATTAGTGCGATCTGGGGAAGAAATGGAGCGGGGAAAACAACACTGATGAGTTTACTTGCAGGGCATAACCGCCCGGACAGTGGAACCGTTCAGATCATGGGTCAAGACCCCTATAATAATCTGGTTGCCCAAGAGCATCTGTGTTACATCCAGGAGAATCATCCCCTGGGGAAAAACTGGACAGTTAGTGACATGGTTCAAATGGGACAATATTTTCATCCGCAGTGGAATCAGGATTTGGCGGAACGTTTAATCGATGTGTTCGAACTACCGACGAAGAAAAAGATCATTAAATTTTCGAAAGGCATGAAGACTGCTGCCCAGATTATATTGGGTCTTGCCAGTAATGCAAAGATAACCATTCTGGATGAGCCCACCAATGGGCTCGATGCTGAGAAGCGTAAATTCTTCTATAGTGCGCTACTGGAAAGTTATGAAGATAACCCGCGTCTGATTCTGATATCCAGTCATCATATTGAGGAGATTCAGCCTTTATGTGAGTCCCTTATCGTTTTGCAAGCCGGAGAGGTGTTGTTAAATCAACCGATGGAAGAGATACGCGAAAAAGGAGTTCTTCTAACAGGGGGAATTGATGATATTAACCGAGTTACAGCAGGTGTTAAAGTTATAGAGTCTTCCCAGATGGGATCGACTGTAAAAGTGATGATTGATGAGCCCTACTCGAAAATGTGGAAGGATATCGCTCATTCACAGGGGCTTTCCATTGAGAAAGCGACATTACAAGATTATTTGGTTAACAGGACCCGTAATCAAGAGGGGGTTAAACCATGAACGCAGTAAAAGGTACGAACCGACTGATTCGCGATGATATGCGTTTGTTTCTGAGCATATTTTCATCCATCGCTCTAATGCTCGCCGTTGTATATCTGGCCATTGGCTTCATATTTGATGTCTCGTATGCTACGCAACTGTTTGGTCCCATGTACGGAGGGATATGTGCGTTTGCCATCGGGGGAATTATTACACTGTTTCCGGTTGCGATTGGTATGGGCAGTACACGAATTCAATTCATGAAATCCTTCTATATGAACTCGGTATGGATGGTTGCAGGCACCATGGTCATTCTGCATGTGGCGTATTTCCTCATACACCTGCTTCAGGAAAAAGGAATTGTTGACGTAACCCTTTATCAACCAGGCATGTTGTATTCAAACAAATATCATTTTTTATCCTACCTGTGGATCGATCTGATGTGCGGCTTTCTCGTACTGGGAATCTCTGTCTTCCCAACGGTTTGTTGGATGCGCTTAGGGATGCGTAACTTCTTCATTATGTTCTTCGGGGTTGGCTTGGTCTTTACGCTGATAATTACATTGGGCGATCTTGGTGAGTTGATGTTGTGGATTGCTAGGATCAATCGCATGACATTGTTCACCGTTCTGGGATGCATTGGTGGTGCGCTACTTCTATCTACGTACCCGATGATGAAGAATGCGCCGCTTACCATGAAATCCAAAAAAGACTGACAGGAAACAGTTATAAAGGAACTGGGCAAGGAATCTAAGCGAAATCTCCGAAATTAGAAAACACGAGTGCGAACACGCCTCGTGTTTTTTGTATCATCCTAAATCATTGGATTTACCTATTCAACAATCTTTATACGCAATTCCAAATGAAGGTGCATCCCTTAAGCTTGAGCCTGCGGTTTGAATCCTTCGTCTTTGAGGTACTCGCCGGCTTCGCTACGTGACTCAAAAGCCATATCCAGATTATCACCGGAATACACATACCACATGTCATCTTCGTATTTTAAAGTCAGCGTATGTCCATCTTCATCGATCCACGTTCCGCCACCCGTAGAGATTGTAGACAATGCAGGAGCAGCAGCCTTTACTTGTACTGGCTCTTGGAATTCAACTGCGTTGGGATTGTGAGACATCGCTTGGATCGTTTCATCTAACAAGGTGCGCAGATCTGCTTCGGAGTAATCACGAATATTGACGAATCCTTTAGCATCGGTCTCATAGTTAGGCAGTAGTCCTGCATAGATATAACCGTTTCCGTTAGGGTGAATATGGAGAGCAACAATTTTTTTATCATACGCACTATCCTCGTAGTGGAAATTAACTCGACCGAGAGAAACATCTTTGCGTTGCAGTTGGGGATACGATTGTAACACTTCTAGCTTTTGTTCCACGTTAAGCATAATTGCCTCCTGTAAATGTTCAATAGAGGTGATTATAACATGCCCTCCTGTTAATTTCCCGATAAAATGTTTCTCCCCAGTTCTTTTAGGTGTTCCATAACTTGCAGATAGGGATATGGCCCGTAACTTACACGTGCTACACCCAGTGTGGCAAGCTGTTTTGGTGAAGGCTCAAGAGACGTAACCATGACGTTAATTGGCAGCGGTGAACGCTCACACAATTCCTGAATCAGTTGGTGATCCTGCAAACCGGGTACAAACAGACCACTGGCTCCTGCATCTGCATAATGGCTCGAACGTATAAGTGCTTCCTCCAGGAGAGAGTGGTTATGGTGTTCAGGTGCATGTTGCAGAAAAATATCTGTGCGGGCGTTAATGAACAACGGGATGCCTGCCTGCTGCGCAGCTTCCCGGGCGGCGGACAATCTCGGGCATTGCTCCTCCACAGTGTACAATCCCAAGCCAGCGGGAAGTTGATCTTCCATGTTGATTCCTACAGCACCATGATCGATGACTTGCAGGATATTTCGCTTCACTTCTGACACAGACCTCCCATACCCTCCCTCTATATCGATCGTTACAGGCAGATCCACGCTCGCTGTAATCCGTGAGAGATTGGCAAGCACCAGATGGAATGGCATGGCTTCACCATCGCGTTCACCGTGGGCCGCAGCAACGGACCAGCTTCCGGTAGCAATGGCCGTTGCTCCAGCGGATTGGATGGCTTGTGCGCTTCCGGCATCCCATACATTGACCAGAACAAGTGGTTTTCCTTTCACATGGTATTGTTGGAACAACGCTGCTTTTTCTTCTAAGGTACTCATATTATGTTGACTCTCCTTTGTTATATCATGCATTCCTTTGGACATTTGATACGTACTTCATTACTTCATTTCTGTTTTTCAGCTACCCTGTTTTTGTTTCTCGTGAGTCAACAGCCAGTTTTTGCGAGTTAATCCTCCGCCGTATCCGCCCAACTCACCACTGGCATTGATTACACGGTGACATGGAATCACAATCGCAAGCTGATTGGCCCCATTCGCCTGTGCCACAGCTCGGCAAGCAGTCGGTTTTCCCAGTGCATTTGCAATCTCTTGATATGACCTCGTTTCACCAGCCGGAATGGCCAGCAACTCGTCCCACACACGCTTTTGGAATGGTGTTCCTAAACAGAACAACGGTGTGTCGAATGCTGTCCGAATACCTTGAAAGTACTCGTTTAGTTCACGCTCAATGGACTGGATGGGAGCTGTAGTGCCGGGTACAATCGCTGATTTGGTTCGTTTGCGCAGACGCTCAACTTCGCGTTCCAGACCTCTGCGGTCCACAAATTCCAGTAAATATAGCGACTCCTCATCAGCAATAGCCATCATCGGGCCGAGGCGGGTGTCAATCCAGGACGCTTTTAGGATATGTCCTTCATCGACTTGTGTAGGGGCGGCACCCATGATCCGCGAAAAGGCATCGCGGAAGCCGCTACTTGATTCATATCCAGTAGATAATTGGCTATCAATCACGGTGCGGCCGGAGCGAATATTTTTCAGGGCAAGACCCATGCGTCGGGCGCGAGCATATTCGACAAAGGTCATGCCGAACCGCTTCTTGAACTGACGGCGCGCCGTGGATTCATCGATGGAGAGGGCCTTGAAATCCTGTCCTTTCCAGCGTTTCTCCGGATTTTTCTCCACAGCTTCCACTAATATGCGAACGACATCGGATACTTGGTTAGGGTGAGAAAGTGGACGACAGCGCTGGCAAGGGCGATAAGAGGCCAGAAGTGCCTGTTGAGCCGTCTCATAGAATTCGCAGTTTTCGAATTTTGGCTTTCGCGCAGGGCATGTGGGACGACAGAACACACCTGTGGTTCGGACTCCAACATAGAATAAACCCTCGTATTCCGAATCCTTGGCCACAAGCGCCTCGTAATATTGTTCCTTCAGATCAGCAGAAATCATGGGGGCACGTCCTTACTCATTAGAATCTTTATCTATACCTATTATAGAAAAACGTTGCAGCAAGCATCGCCGAAAATCAGGCATGAATATTGGATAAATTGAATCTGATATAACATTGAAATTCGGTTGTTCAGAATTTGTTTAGAGTTCACTGGTAGTATAGACCTATCAGGATAGGGTGACTTAGGCAAAGATACCTATATAGTGAAAAAGTGAGTTATTGATCATTCATTGTTATAGGAAAAATACATAGGTAAACATGAAATTAAAGATTAGCGGAATGAAAGTCTGGAGGTCGACTAGAATGAGATATTCTACGTACAAAAGTATTTATGAATCCGTTTATACCAAAACGTCCGAGTCCCGCACCATGTATGTTAAAGGTCAATTCATGCAGCGTGTGAAGACGCCAACCTGGCTAATGAAGATCGTCACTATAACTCTAATTATAATCATAGGGTGTAGTGCTGTATTCACTGCATTTGCCGGGGATGAGCAATTGTTGTCGGGGGACCAGATCGTTGTATCTCAGGGAGATACACTGTGGGGCATTTCATTGGTACATAAACCTCAGCAGATGGACACTCGTGTGTATGTAGAAGCGATCAAGAAAGTGAACAAAATCGAGCATAACGCCATTCAGATTGGACAAGTGTTGGTCTTACCTGGGTTTGATCGATAAAATAAACGGTGCATGACGTCATGAACAGAGTTCCTTTTTTACTCATCGAGGTGCAGTTACATGCTGAATTTATTAATCATTTACATATAATGGAGCTTCATGTGGGACGATATGGTGTAGTGATTAATAAGTGGCGTGCTATATAAGTTGAACTAAAGAATATTTACACTGACACTACGATGACAGAATAACCTTCCAATCGCTGTTATCCCCAGATTTTTTGATTCCCTTTTCTTAAAGGGAAAATCCGGGGATAGCGTATGCTTCCGATGCAGCTTTCTTTTAGAAAGCTTTTAGGCGAACGCTTCGCTTTTTCAGGTTTTTTCTGTCCTCTCCGTTATCGTGTAAATGATTAGTTCAACTGATATAGATATATGTGCTGTAGATAGATGAAGGGAGAATTAGATGATGAAAATAAATATAAAGAAATCTGCACTTTGCATGTCTGTGCTCTGTATTTCGCTATTCGTCAGTGCCTGTGGCACTAGTGGTGAATCGGTTCAGGAACATGCCTATCCGCAATCGAAGCAACCCGTAGAGGAAGCTGGAGAAAACTCTGTACCGAATGCGGATGCGAAGAATAACAATAGCCAAGGCAGTGCCAGTGGTGATGAGGGCAAGCCTACAGCTCAATCGGAATCCACTGAACCGTCTGAGAAGATTGATATCGTCATTGACCAGTCGGAGAAACCGAGCGAGGGTAACAGCTTTGATTTTGGAATTAAACAGGTTCCGAAGGGGTATACACTAACGGAGATGCGGTGGACGTCTAACACGGTGACGATTGTGAATTCACTACAGGAAGCCATTGAACATGGTGGAAATGGAGAAGATGGCTTTTACTTTAGCGGCAATGGACAATTCTCCGGCTTTATCTATTCGGATGAGATGAAGGGCGAGCGGGGCAAAGCGACATTTGTCTTCACAAATGATGAGGGGAACGAAATCATGTCCGAAAAAGAAATTACGTTGAAGTAGCGTAGGCATATCATGAAGGCTCCATCTAGAGCCTGTTGAACAGGAAAAGCAGCCACTTGGGCTGCTTTTTTTGACATACATAATTACAAGATCACCGATCTATCTGTCGCTACATCTATAAAGATTGAACTGAAGATTTACACGAGAACGTAGAGGAC
Source organism: Paenibacillus sp. FSL H8-0283 (assembly GCF_045040675.1). Classification (NCBI taxonomy): domain Bacteria; kingdom Bacillati; phylum Bacillota; class Bacilli; order Caryophanales; family Paenibacillaceae; genus Paenibacillus; species Paenibacillus sp. FSL H8-0283. The sequence goes on along the minus strand of NZ_CP150295.1, from coordinate 6,901,558 downwards.
AGAAACAATCGGAAGAAGCGGAGCTAAATGCTTTCTAAAGGAAAGCTGCTTCGGAAGCATATACTTCGCCTTTATCCCCGGATTTTCACCTTTATAAAAGTAATTAAAAAAATCGGGGGTAACAGCGATCTGAAGGTTGTTCTGTCATCGGAGTGGCAAGTGTAAAAATTACTTTTTAGTTCAATTTATATAGTTGCTACATAAAGTCAAAGAAATAACGGACCACGTGGAACATAACCGGCGAGGTATAGGTCAGGCTATCGACCCGGCTCAGGTAGCTTTTTTTGAGCGAATCGAACTTGTTGTCATCTCCAATTAACAGATCGCGCTTCAGTACAGACACCGTCAGACTACCGAAGAATCCAGCCAAACTGATCAACACCCCGATGAACAGCGAGAATTTCCAATCAAATGGCGTCAGGTAGGGATGGATGAAATAAGACGTAGCTGTCGTTACAATAAACGCACACGCGAACCCTTCCCAGGTGACAAATGGATTGGCGGTAGGCACCACTTTTCGTTTGCCCAGATAGAGAGAGACCAGATAGTGCACCACATCATTAAGCTGTGTTAGCACGACCAAGAACAGCACCAGCTTGGAGCCGTACTCCGGTGAGGCAAATGGGAAATAGGCCAGGTGGCTCAGCCCAAACACCATCAGCATTAGTCCCCATTGTGTGGAGCTGACACTGCGCAGGAAACCGACCGTACCTTTGTTGATCAGACGTGGCAGGGGCAGCACCAGGAACACATATAGGGGAATAAACACGATAAACATGCCATACCATCCAATATAGATCCAGTAGAACTGAACCGGAATCGCCAGATACGCCCATAGGAACAGCCTGCGGTCGGCTTTGCGTGTACTGCGAATCATGGAGAAGTATTCTTTGAGTGAGAAGAATGCAAGCACCATGAGGGAGATGAGGGACACAATGGGGTTAAAAAGGGTGGCGAGGCAGAAAATCACAAACATACCCCACCAGGTTTTGATTTTTTGGCCGATGCCTGAATAGTCTTTGCTTGGCTGAAGCTTTGCAATAATTTTGTACACGATATGTATCACAAGTAAAGCTGTGAAGATTAACGTTAGTGTAAAGAGTGAACTGCTCACGTACCAATCACCTGCTTATTCAAAGTAAGATTCCATTGTAGGGTACCTATGTTATTATGAAGGAATAGTGCCAACTTGATAAGGGGAAATTTTGCTATGACAGATGAACGCTCCATCTATATCCTGCTTACGAATACAGGAACGCTGTTTACCAAGGTTATTCAGAGCTATACCCGAGCGCCATATAATCACGCATCGATCTCATTTGACCGGGAGTTAACCGAGCTGTACAGCTTCGGCCGCAAGCATCCGAGCAATCCGCTGAATGGCGGGTTTGTGAAGGAAAATATTCAGACAGGTACATACAGCAAGTATCCCAATACCACATGTGTCATATACAAGCTTCAGGTGACGGATCGTGAAGTGGAAAAGATGAAACGTGTGCTGCACATCTTCATCCGAAGCCGCCAGAAATATATGTACAATCTGCTCGGCGTGATCGGCATTACACTCAAGGAACCGGTGGAGTTCAGCAACTCCTACTTCTGCTCCCAATTTGTAGCTGAGATTCTGCAGCGTTCGGGAATCAAACTGTGGAACAAGCTGCCTGCGCTGGTGACACCGGATGATTTTCGCCAGAGTGAACGATTGCAACTGGTTTATGAAGGGAAACTAAGTGAGTATACGCTGGGGAATGCAGAGCAAGAGTAGGGTAGGTGTGTGTGCTGGTGCTTGCCAAGCAAATCCAATCATGAAATAGCCTGCTGCCACGGATAACGAGGCAACAGGCTGTTTGTGTACTTCATGTAGATGATGGTGAGGATCGGTCGAAATTAACCTCTTCAAGGAATTCGATCACTTCACCATTCGGACTGTGGACGAGCGCATTTCTAACCCGAAGTGCAGGTTCGCCAAGCGATATCCAATCCGGTTCAACGTAAGCCTTGGCTCCATAGGCGAGCGCTCGCTGATAGATATCTTCTACATCATGCACGTAAAAGGCGAAATGTAACAGTGCGCCGTGCCGGACCGCTTCAGGCGAGGTGGCAGGTTCACCCTCGGCGGGAATGACGGCTTTTGGATCAAATACCTCAATACAGGTGCGCTGATCCGGAGAGATCAGCATACATGCCTCGGTAATGTGGAAGGAAGGCAAACTCCAGGAGTGACCGACCTTGAATCCCAATACTTTTGTATAAAACGCCAGAGTATCTTCGTAATTACGAGCCTGAATGGCTACATGTGCAAGTCCAATAACACTCACATTACATCGCTCCTTCTTCAGATTGTATTCTAAATTATAGGGTTGATAACGCATTGGAACCATACAATATCAAAGGATATAATGAGATAAAATCTAACTATTTTTAGCTAATTTATCAGGGAAACCTTATTAAATAAGTCGACGACTCGGAGGTCTTGCAAATGGAACACATGATAGATGAAATCGATCAGCAGATTATGCGCTTGTTGCAACATCATGCACGTATCCCCGTTGCACAGATAAGCAAAGAAATTAACATGTCCCAACCTTCGGTTAAGGAAAGAATTCTGAAACTGGAGGAGAGAGGTGTAATAACGGGATATTCGACCATCTATAATCTAGCCCAATTAAACCGTGGAACGACGACGTTTATTTTGCTTAAAACAGAGCATTGCGACGAGTTGGTCCAGTTCTGTGAACAGGCCATCGAAGTCACGGACGTTTATCGGATTAGCGGTGAGTATAACTACCTGATCAAGGTACAGACGGCGTCCATTGAAGAACTTGCCGAATTTCAGGATTCACTGGTGAAGCTGGGACCCTCCAAATCCCATATCAGCATGAAAAATATTATGGAAAACCGTGTTCTCCTTTAAGATATGAGAGAGACAAGAGAGAAGACATTTGTTCTGGCACCGGATTCGTTCAAAGAAAGCATGACAGCAAAAGAAGTATGTATGGCGATGGAAAAAGGTTTGCGTAAAATATATCCGACGGCACGCTATATTCATGTACCTATGGCAGATGGTGGGGAAGGTACGGTGCAGTCCCTTGTGGACGCTTCCGGCGGCGTCCTTCACCAGCACGAGGTGAGCGGACCATTGGGGCAGACAGTCACTGCACAGTATGGCATTCTGGGTGGCGGAACAACGGCGGCCATCGAGATGGCATCGGCCAGCGGCATCCACTTGGTTACCAAGGAGACCCGGGACACGCTCCGGACGACAACTTATGGAACAGGCGAGTTGATTCGCGCATGTCTTGACCTTGGCATACGCAAGATCATCATTGGCATTGGTGGTAGTGCGACCAACGATGGTGGGGCTGGCATGGCTGAAGCGCTTGGTGCGAAGTTTCTGGATGCAGAGGGTCGTCCACTTGCGCGTGGTGGCGGGGTTCTGGATCAACTGGCTCAGATTGATGTATCTGGTCTGGATGAGCGTTTGCAGGAAGTGGAGTTCATTGTGGCCTGTGATGTGACCAATCCCCTATGTGGGGAGTATGGCGCATCAAGGGTGTTTGGACCACAAAAAGGGGCTACCCCAGAGATGGTTGAACAGCTGGATGCGAATCTGTCCCATTATGCAGATGTAGTGAAACGGCAGCTACACAAAGATATCCGAGATGTACAAGGAGCGGGAGCGGCTGGTGGATTGGGCGCAGGACTCTTGATTTTTACACAGGCTGTATTACGTAAAGGGATTGAGATTGTCATTGAATATACTGAGTTGCGTAAAAAGTTGATTGCTGCGGATGTGGTATTTACGGGTGAAGGCGGTATCGACTTCCAAACGAAATTTGGCAAGACCCCCTATGGTGTTGCTCGGGCAGCCAAGGAAGCAGGTAAACCTGTGATTGCCCTTGCAGGTTGTGTGGGCGAAGGGATTGACACCCTCTACGCGGAAGGCATCGATGCCATATTTGGTATTGTGCCTGGGGCAGCAGATCTGGATCGACTATTGCGAGAAGGCCCGGAGAATGTGGAACGTACCGCCGAGAATATTGCAAGAGTACTGAAGCTGGGGTTGCTTTCTTAGGTCAGTGACCATCTGGATCGTATAGGGTCGGATTGCGGATTGAAATGTGATGTGACAAAGACGGGATACGGATATGCCTGATATCAGGTGATCTGTCTCTCGTCTTTTTTGCTGTGAAGTTCCATTGTATAGTTGTCGTTCAAGTCGCGTCGTTCGCGTTATTTTTACCCTTGAAGGCACAATGAAGAAATTGCACATACAGTTACGTATCTGATGACCAATACGTTCACGACGGGCAGCACATTGTATGTGGATGGCGGGTACACCTTGATTTAAGAGTCGGAGCTATATAGGTCCCGAAGAATACTTTTTTTAAAATAAAATGATGAATTTTGGCGAAAAAAAATTGAGATCTATCCTATTTTTGTACTACAGGGTGGATCTTTTTCCTTTTATTTGCTCTTTTTGTTTAGATTCTGTTTATCGCAGTGCACTACAATAGGCCTTACGTATCAGATGGATTGAATTTATATGTAAAAAACATGAGACAGGGAGGATCAAGTACATGAATTACAGGAAAATAATTAGTTTGATGCTCATTATGGTGTTAATAGCTCCATGGTTGGCACCAGCAGGGAAGGTTAGTGCAGGTGGCTCAAGCCCTGTGCCAGGCAAAAATGGATTAATTACTGTCAAGCTTACTGATGATAATAACATAGAGGTGCGTTGGGGCGCTGGTTTCTCTGACACCACTGAAACTCGTAACCTAAAATATCAGGTCTTTGTTTCTAATACTTCTAATCTGAACAACATGACAGAGATCAGGGACAATCTAGAGTATGGAGATGAGGATTGGGTGTTGGGTTCAACATCTAATGACGATACGTTCTTCAAAATATTTCAAGGTTTAGATACCAGCGAAACGCTCTATTATAATGTGATGGTTGTAGATCAAGATGATATGGAAGCCTCCTATCAGATGAAATCATTCAATCCGAATACACTGCTGAGTCCGTTGGAGCAATTCAACGATGTTAAAGAGAGAAAAGTTTTGGATAATTACACCGATTTTATACCAGAAGTAATGGAGCTGTTTAGTAACAAAGACTTCTTAGCTGATCCCGATTTTGAATCGTTGTCTGAGGATGAGCAATATGAGATTGCAGAGTACATGTTAAAGGAGTCAAGCCCACCAGCATCTAGTAGATATGAGAGTAAGGAACAAGTCCAATATGTAGTGCAATTAGCCTTGCAAGCTCGGAATCTTCCTCGAGAAATTGGTGGACTTGACTCCAGAGAAGTCCTTGATGCATTTTTTAATAAACAAGCAGAGAGACTACAGCTACAATTTCATAACCAGGAAGAAGATAATGAGTACTATGAACGTATCCACTATTATCTTGATTCCTCTGAAATTGAAAGACGTATGGCAGCTTTCAGATATGAGGGTAAACTCACCAGAAATCTTGATATTTCACAAATACTCGATTATACAAAATCTGCATTGGAAGACACCCCTTTTATTAACAAGGTAACAACAGTAGAAGAGATGGTGAACAAGTTAATAAATATGTTAGAAATTCAAGAAGATATTGAATCGTATAATTCCAAAGAAGAAAACCAAGAAAAACCACTTGGAAAATTCCCTTTGGATGTTAGCAAATTGAATGATCTTACTTCCGAAGAACAACAAGAATTGGCAGAATATATGCTTAGTGAAAGACCACTTGGTGGATATGCAAGTTTTGAAGAAATTCAGACTGCATTTAATAAATTTTTCCCTGATGATAACGAAAGCGATCCATTGACTGTCTTAAATACTGCAAAAACTAATGGTAATATAGCGGCTATGCGTGTAGCTATGGAAGATCCTGAACTGGGTATTACTCTGCCTAACGGATACGGTGCTTTGTCTTTGCAGGTTAGAGATTTCATTGCGGGATTCCTGATCGACTATGTAAATAAAGATTACAAAAACAAAGAACAGGTCCAATATATGATTGAACTTGGTGTATTGGCACAATCTGTTTGGGAGCAGAGGGAACTCAGTGTTCTTAGGAATAAGCTGGATCTGCTCGCTCAGCAATTAGTAAATGGACCTAATCACTTTAATGACCAACAGACATATGTGTTACGTAGCATTGGACAACAACATTTGGAACGTAGCAAAGTAGATAAAGGTGTACTGGCATTCAATTACTTGCATCTAGTTGCATTCGAAAGGTTGGAAGGAGTGTCTAAAGGGGATATTGTTGAGCCTGATATTGTCCTGAATCTCCTCTCTATGCCTATCGATTCATTTGAGCAAGCTACCTCTATACCGCGAATGGATCAATGGCTTGATAAGGCAATGAAAGATCAGATTAAAGGTGAAGCGTTCTTCAGCAAGTACAAATTTAATCTTAGAGGCGCTCTTGATTTATCCAAAAGAGCAGAACTTAGTCCTGAAGGCCAGAAGGAATTGGCTGAATGGGTCCTAAATGAACAAGACAGTTACGAGGATGTTGGGAATCTACAAAATGTATTTAATCGATTCTTTACGGCTCCTAATGTGAAGGGGAATGACATCAATAACACCCTAACGGGCTTGGACAGCACGATGGAGATTTCTTTTGACAATAAGCTGCACTGGATTGATGTTGCCTTCATTCAAAAAATGGACCTTAGCGGCAACAAAACGGTATGGGTTCGTTACAAAGCAATCAGCGATGAACTGCCAGGCCGCGCCGTGAAGTTTGTCTTTACACAGAATGGTGATAGCAGCACAGATAATGGCAATACGCCAACGCCTAACCCGGGTGGTAGCATAGGTGGAGGTTCGTCCACGACTACACCAGTAACGTCTACACCTGCACCAACAACGAAACAAGAGCAGATCGTGGTTGATGTTAATGGAACAAACGGTACCAACCTGACCAAAACGCCAATCACACGTACAACCGAAACCAACGGCACGATCAAAGATCTTGTGAAAATGACCGAAGCCATTGCCAAGGAATCGGTGGAAAAAGCGAAGCAATTGAATATGAACACCGCACGCATTGTTATTCCAGACACTAAAGATTCCGTGTCCGAGACACGTATTGAACTTCCTAAAGCAGCGGTAAAAGAACTAAATGATGGTTCACTGAAACTTGAAATCTCCACTGAAAATGTAGTGATCTCCGTTCCGACGAATTCCATCGCCGGATTCGATCAAGACTTATACTTCCGCGTTGTACCTTTGAAAAAAGAATCGGAGCGCAAAGAAGTCGAAGAACGTGCGAAGAAAGAGCAATTGATTCAACAAGTTGCTCCGAATACGAATGTTCGTGTACTGGCTCGTCCGGTAGAGATCGACACGAATATGCAGAGCCGCGAAGTGACACTCACGCTGCCACTGCGTGACAGTCTGCCAACCGATCCGGCTGCTCGTCAGCAAGCATTGGACAACCTGGCGATCTATATCGAACACAGTGACGGCACAAAAGAATTGATCCAAGGCAAATTGGTGAAACTCACGGATAATAGCGAAGGCATCGAATTTACCGTAACCAAATTCAGTACGTTCACCCTCGTTGTTGTGGATGGACTGAAAGCTTCACAAAGTACACATCAACCGTACATCCAAGGTTTTGGTGCAGATTTCCGCCCGGATGCATTCGTAACACGTGCACAGATGGCAGCCATGCTGGCTCGCAATCTTCCAACTGAAGCGGCAGCAGGTTCCGTGAGTAGCGTGAGCTACAAGGATGTATCTGCGACACACTGGGCAACAAGTGAGATTCAAAAAGCGCAATCCGCTGGCATCATGAACGGCATGAGCAACATTCAATTTGCACCGGAAGGCTCGATCACCCGTGCACAGATGGCAACGATTGCGTATCGGTGGATGCAGCAACAAGTGAGTGCAACGACCGTGAATGGTCCAGCAGTTTCCTTCACAGATGTATCCGCAGACCTGTGGGCAGCAGATGCGATTGCATACGTGCAATCTGCTGGCCTGATGGTTGGTTACAACGATGGTACATTCAAACCCGATAGCAAGCTGACGCGTGCTGAAGCGGTGAAAGTGTTGAACGTACTGTTCAACCGCCCCCCACTAACTGGCGCAGCTACGCCAACGTTCAGTGATGTACCAGATACACACTGGGCATATGCAGATATTGAAGCTGCAGCGCAGTAATAATATCTTTGCAAGATTAAGAGGCTTACAGCAGGCAGTTTAGTTATGAGCAAGCTAATAAAGTAGAACAAAGAAGGCCACCCCAAATAGGGTGGTCTTCTTTGTTCTACTGAAATTCAGGGGAGTATATTCTAAGATTTGATTAAACTCGCGGTATATATTTTTATAGGTCTTAGATAATATATCTCAAAATAAAAATGTTGAATAATGACGAGAAAAATGAGTATTTTTACTAATTATATCTAAATAAATGGTTTTAAACCCTTTTATTTGCTCTGTTGTTCAGAATCCGTTCAGAGTTGTGTACTACAATAGGCCTATCTTAGAGAAGCGAGATTAGGGAGGAAAGAAAAGATGCAATACAGAAAAATAATGAGCATGTTGCTCATTTTGGTGTTGGTAGCTCCATGGCTGGCACCAGCAGGAAAGGTAAGTGCAGGAGGATATACCAATCCAGGGAACAATGGCCTAATTACAGTGAAAGGTGTAGATGACAACTCGGTTGAAATTAGTTGGACATACGCCTATTCCGATTCTACTTCCCCGCCTGATTTATATTATCGGGTTTTCTTATCTGACGAACCGAATCTAATAGACGCTGCTACAATTAACGGTCACACAACCGATTATTCCTATAACCGTTGGATTCAGGGTTCGGAATCTACAGATGGTACTTTTCACCAACAAATTACGGGTTTAAGCGATGGTGAGACCTATTATTTCAATGTAATTGTTCAGGATAGATACAGTATGGAAACTGCTTATCAGATGCAATCCATTAAATTTACTACACCGCTGAATGGATTCAATAACTCTATTGGTCAAAACTTTGATGCAGCTAAAATAACTGAACTGTTCGAAAATGAAAATTTTATCACTACGACGCCGGATTTTGAATCTCTTCCCCTGGAAGAACAGAATGCACTGGTAACATTAGCGGGACATATGAATGAGCCTGTTAATGCGTATCAGAGTAACAGTGAGGTTCAATTTTTGGTAGATTATATTCAACAAGGCATTTCAGTATCGAAAGTAAATGAATTGTCCGATGTCCAAGAAAGACTGACTGCTTATTACGACAAATCTCTTATTTTTGCAGCGGCGGTTAGTCCTGAATATCTGAATATGATGAAACCGATGCTAGATCGATATCTTCTAGCTTCTGATCTGGAACAGAATGTATTGGCATTCAAAATTAAACTACAACGAATTGCTAATAATTCATCCCTTGAAGAATCAGTTATGAATCTTTCTATGGCATCGAGCCAAATTATCAATTTCACGAATGCCTCAACACAAAGTGAAATGATTAATGCGCTAATGGATTTATATCAGCTACAAGAACAAGCAGAGGCGTTTAAAGGCACAGATAAAGAGACCCTCGTTGGTACATTCCCGCTTGATTTTAGTAAAATGAAAAGCATTTCCTCCAACATGACTGAAATGGAAAAGCTTACTGACTGGATGCTGTTGAAAAAGCCGGGTAATGGCTATTTAACATATAAATCCGCGCAAGAAGCATTTGATGAGTTCTTTGGCACTCCTGAGAAGCAATCGCTGAAGCAGCTGAACGCAGCGATAGTTCTCAAGGATAAAGTTACAGTGTTATCCATATTAAAAAATACAGATCTGCTCAATCATCCTGGAGCGTTTAGTGAGCTAACAGATCAAGAACAAAAGACAGTTGCTGCTACGTTAGTGCAGTTGACTCCGAGATCGGGATCTTACAATGGAGATCAGGTTCAATTTATTGTAGATATAAGTATCAATATCCTTTTGGGGTATCGGTTAGATTACCGAGATATGGCTTCTGCATTAAATAACATTTACGATCAGGTCATTGCAAAGGGTGCTAATCTGTTTTCTGAAGAAGAGTTTGAACAGTTCAAGAGAGCAGCAGATTTTTATCTGAAAGCTAACCAGGCGGATCAGCAGTTAATTGCTTATATTGCGAAGTTCACTTCTGTTGCAATGGACACTGAATCGTCTGTAGGTCTAATGTTTACGCTATCTGAAGAGTTCCCTTCAATTAACCAAGCAGAGACAGCGAGTGAGATATTAAATAACTTGAATTTGTACCAAATGCTTCAAATGCAGTACCAAATACTTTTAGCCAACAATCCAGAATTAAGTCTTCAGGAATCCCCTCTGAAGTTTGACCAGATAGTAACATTATCAACGAATGCGGAACAGCAACAACTCGCAGAGTGGATGCTTAGTGAACGACCTGATGGAGGATATGAAAAAATTAAAGATATTCAAAGAGCATTTGACTTGTTCTTTGCTCCCCCAGCGCCTAAAGTGACTGCTGATGATACAGCCAATGTGGTTATCGGTGCAGATGAAACGATGGAATATTCCAAAGATAATGGGGAGACTTGGAATAAATTTACCAATACAGATCGATTTGAGGGCAACCAAATAATTGTGGTTCGTGTAAGAGCCAAAGGCAACACACCGGCATGGAAATGGACAACACTTACGTTTACATCCAATACTCCAACACCTAATCCTGGCGGAAACACTGGTGGCGGCGGCGGATCTACGGCGCCTGTAACAACTACACCAGTAACCTCTACACCTGCTCCAACAACGAAACAAGAGCAGATCGTGGTTGACGTTAATGGAACAAACGGTACCAACCTGACCAAAACGCCAATTACCCGTACAACCGAAACCAACGGCACGATCAAAGACCTGGTGAAAATGACCGAAGCGATTGCCAAGGAATCTGTTGAAAAAGCGAAGCAATTGAACATGAACACCGCACGCATTGTCATCCCAGACACCAAAGATGCCGTGTCCGAGACACGTATTGAACTGCCTAAGGCAGCGGTGAAAGAACTGAATGATGGTTCACTGAAACTTGAAATCTCCACTGAAAATGTAGTGATCTCCGTTCCGACGAATTCCATCGCAGGATTCGATCAAGATTTGTACTTCCGCGTCGTTCCACTGAAACAGGAATCGGAACGTAAAGAAGTCGAAGAACGTGCGAAGAAAGAACAGTTGATTCAACAAGTTGCTCCGAATACGAATGTTCGTGTATTGGCTCGTCCTGTAGAGATCGACACGAATATGCAGAGCCGCGAAGTGACACTCACATTGCCACTGCGTGACAGTCTGCCAACCGATCCGACTGTGCGTCAGCAAGCATTGGACAACCTGGCGATCTATATCGAACACAGTGACGGCACAAAAGAATTGATTCAAGGCAAATTGGTGCAACTCGCGGATAACAGCGAAGGCATCGAATTTACCGTAACAAAATTCAGCACGTTCACCCTCGTTGTTGTGGATGGACTGAAAGCTTCACAAAGTACACACCAACCGTACATCCAAGGATTTGGTACAGATTTCCGTCCAGATGCATTCGTAACGCGTGCACAAATGGCAGCGATGCTGGCTCGTAATCTTCCAACTGAAGCAGCAAGTTCCACGAATAGCGTGAGCTACAAGGATGTATCTGCGACACACTGGGCAACAAGTGAAATTCAAAAAGCGCAATCCGCTGGCATCATGAACGGCATGAGTAACACCCAATTTGCACCGGAAGGCTCGATCACCCGTGCACAGATGGCAACGATTGCGTATCGCTGGACGCAGCAACAAGCGAGTGCAACAACCGTGAATGGTCCAGCAGTTTCCTTCACAGACGTATCCGCAGACCTGTGGGCAGCAGATGCGATTGCATACGTGCAATCGGCTGGCTTGATGGTTGGATACAACGATGGCACATTCAAACCGGATAGCAAGCTGACACGTGCGGAAGCCGTGAAAGTGTTGAATGTATTGTTCAACCGCACACCCCTAACTGGCACAGTTACGCCAACGTTCAGTGATGTACCAGATACACACTGGGCATATGCAGATATCGAAGCCGCAGCGCAAAAGTAATATTTTTAAAAGAAAAAAGGGGTCATTAACGCAGTAGCATATGGAAAAGAGAACCCCTAATGACGGATAGGATATGACGATACAATAGATAGAATAAAAAAAGAGCTGTTCCAAAAGCCATACATTGGCTAGGAACAGCTCCTTTTTGCGCTTTAGTGTGACTTAACATTGGTCTAGGTTGGTTAGCGCTTGATCACCCATTAGTTATTCTGTTTACGCAGTTGTACTACTCTTTATCGGGCGTGTGTGAAGCATTCTCGTAAAACTTACCATCCCGCAACTGATCCACGAATCCTTGTAACCAGACGTAGTATTGCTCCGCATGTTGGAGTTTGTGCAGATCACGCAGTGCATCATCTCGATCTTCAGAAGAGGTATGTTCCGAAAGGATCATTGCCGACAGGTCAGGAATGACCTCACGAATGCCTTCTAACATGACATCTACTTCCCGTTGGAGCTTGGCCCCGAAGAAATTCTGGAACGTACGATAGAAGTCGGTCTCAGCCAGATATTGATCCTGGCGCTCCTTCTTTTCCTCCAGTTTATAGATCATCTGTGATTCTGTAAGCGAACGAACCGCATAGCTCATGTTGCTCTTGCTCATATTCATCGAGTTTTTCATCTCTTCAAGTGTCATCGGTCGATCCTCAAAATACATGATGCCGTACAATTTGCCAAACGTATGATTAACCCCATATAGATCCATCGTATTGGCGATGGCCTCAATGACTCTCTCCCTCAGCGCATGCCGATCAGGTAACGAAGAATGATTCGGGTTCCCGGCGGTTTCTTTTCCCACAATGTCACCTCTGGTTTATGATAGCGTTCCCACTAGCTGCCTCATATTTTACATGACTTGCTCCAATTTTAACATAAGCCGGAATTAGAATTTTCAATACGAGTGTACAATCAATTTTGTACAGAATAAATATAAAGCTGATTATACTCAAAAATTCCCAATCATTAAAGAAAAATTGGACAGTAAGGAGTGGGGGATTTGCGTTTAAAACTATGGAGGGAGTCTGAGGCGGTACTATTCACGCTGCCAGCTCTAATCCCATTGCTGATCTTCTGGCTGGGACCTCTGGGATATATCGTTTATCTCAGTTTCACCGATTGGGACTTCATGAGCCCGGACAAGTTGTTTGTTGGTTTGGACAATTACAGTTATCTGCTGACAAACTCTGAATTCTATCGATCATTGAAAGTCACCTTGTTATTCGGACTTGGAAGTGTAATCCCAACTATTGTGGGCGGATTGGCACTTGCGATGCTCATGAATAGCAAGATCAAATCATCCGGCATCTTCCGGACGTTACTGTTCTCACCTTGGGTCACCCCGACAGTTGCGGTGTCCATTGCGTGGTCCTGGATCTTTGAGCCCGAAGTGGGACTCGCTAATCTTATGCTGGGCTGGGTAGGCGTATCTCCGATCGGCTGGTTGCGTGACGCGGACTGGGCATTGGTTGCTGTTCTGATCGTCACGCTCTGGAAGTCGATTGGGTGGGCAATGGTATTTTATCTCGTTGCGCTACGAAATCTACCTTCCGATCTGCTCGAAGCAGCTTCAATCGATGGTGCAAACGGTTGGGATAAGTTCAGAAGTATCACATTGCCGCTGATCTCACCAACAACATTTTTTCTCTCGATTATTCTTACAATCCAGTCCTTGCAAGCCTATGACCAGATCAATGTCATGACGCAGGGTGGACCGGCGGGATCAACGAGAACGTTACTGTACATGTATTACCAGTCTGCATTCGAATCCTTTAACGTAGGTGAAGCTTCGTCCATCGCCGTTGTGATCATTCTGATCTGCGTGTTGCTGTCGGGAGTATCCTTCCTGCTTGGCAGACGTCTGGTGCACTACTAATGACAATGACATTGCCCAACAAAAAGTCTAAACGGATGAAGCGCAAGGAGTTGCAGAACGTGTCACAACCGAATTTTAAAATAAGTAAATTAATCCGCTACCTTCTGTTAGCCATGATCGCGCTGGGTACAGCCTTTCCTTTCTATTGGATGGTCATTAGCGGGTTCAAAACCAATGATGAGATCTGGCAGTTTCCGCCGACCTTCTGGCCGGAGACGTTCCTGTGGAGCAACTATGTGGATGCCTGGAATGCGGCACCATTTGCCCGTTACATCCTGAACAGTACCGGGGTAGCCTTAGCCATCTGTTTATTTCAGATCGTCAACTCCAGTATGATGGCGTACGCCCTGACACATATGAAATTCCGTCTCAAAGGTGTACTGACATCCCTGATTCTGGTGGGTTATATGATACCGAGTACGGCTGTGTATCTGCCTAGTTACTTGGTGCTTAGTGAGCTTAATCTGCTGGATTCCTACACCGGCTTGATTGTATCCAACTGTGTCAGCGTGTTCTCGATCTTCCTGATCCGGCAGGCGTTCATGCAGGTATCTCATGAATTGGTGGAAGCCGGACAACTGGACGGTGCATCCCACTTCCGGATTCTCTGGACGATTATTACGCCGCTTGTTCGCTCAAGCTTCGCCGTGATGGTGCTGATTACGTTTATTGAACAGTACAACAACTATTTCTGGCCTATGCTCATCACCAAAGACCCTGATTTACAGCTGGTATCGGCGGGTCTGCGTAGCTTCTTTGTAGAAGGCGGGGCATATGGACTTGCTTGGCCACAGATTATGGCTGCGAGTGCCTTCACCATCGCACCTCTACTTATTCTCTTCCTGTTCACCCAGAAGACGATCATGCAGAGCGTGAATATTACGGCTGGTGTGAACAAGAACTGATATGCACTACCATTCAACTAAAACGGGAGGAACAACAATGAATTGGAGTCAGACAAGCATGACATGGAAGAAGAGATTGAGGTTGAACTGGAAGGGTGGCATGTCGCTGGTACTCGCGACCAGCTTTGCGCTACTGACAGCTTGTGGAACACAAGCACCCGCAGAATCAGGCACGACGGCTGCTGCCAGTGGAACCGAAGCTCAGGCGAAAGATCCGGTGGAGATTGAGTTCTGGTATGGTCTGGGTGGTAATCTGGGCGATAACATGAAAAAGACGATTGATGCGTTCAACGCCTCCCAGAACGAAGTCGTTGTAAAAGGGATTGTACAAGCAGATTACACGGAAACGGAACAGAAGCTGCAAGCAGCAATTGCTTCCAAGAAGGTTCCAGCCGCTGTACTCAGCTCCAATATAGACTGGGCACGCAAAGGATATTATGCACCCATGGATGAGATGATTGCAGCTGATCCGAATTTTAAGAAAGACGATTTCATTCAGACATTCCTGAACCAGGGACAGGTGGATGGAAAGCAATACTTTTTGCCAATGTACGGTACAACTCAGATCATGTATTACCGTATGGATACGTTCAAGGAGAACGGAATCGACCCAGCAACTCTGACGACATGGGAGAAGCTGGCTGAGGCGGCTGCGAAGATGAGCAAACAAGAAAATGGCAAGACCACCTTCTACGGTTGGGAACCGATGTGGGGTAGAGACAATATGATTGATGCCGTGCTGGGTAAGGGCGGACAGATTCTTAGCGACGATGGCAAAACCGTTATGATCGACTCTCCGGAATGGATCGAGACATGGGACTTGTTCCGTAAATGGATTAACGAAGACAAGATTATGGGCATTCATTATGGAGGTCAGGGCTGGGAGTACTGGTACAAAACGATTGATGATGTGATGAAAAATAAAGCAGCAGGTTATACCGGATCTAGTGGTGACCAAGGCGACTTGGACTTTAGCGTAGTCGCTGCGATGCAACAACCAGGCTGGGAAGGTATTGGTGAAGGAAAACCGGTAGCAAGTGCCATTTCGGCAGGTATTCCGTCAGCTGCAACGCCTGAACAACAACAGGCAGCATACAAATGGCTTACGTATTTCTCTGAAACTTCGAACACAGCTTCATGGTCCATGAACACCGGATATATCGCAGTACGTCAATCGGCCCAACAAGATCCAGAGTTCATGAAATTCAGTGAGGAAAATCCACAGATCACCGTACCACTGCAACAGGCAGCTCACGCTTCGGCTCCATTCCAGGATCCAACGGGTGGCAAGATCAATGATGCATTGAAAGATGCAGCTGATCAGGTACAGATCAATAATATGCCAGCAGAACAAGCGCTGAAGGAAGCGAAAGAGAAAGCACAGAAGGAACTGGATAGGGTAACGAAATAAGAAACGTATATAGGCAATTGACTCACGCGATAAGGGCGGTACATGCTGTACCGTCCTTTCCGTTCATACAAGATCGCAGACAAGGAGTTTAACCAATGCAAGATGAAACGTATGTGGATGGATTACCCAATCCGATTAAAGCCGTTTTGTTCGACAAGGACGGGACATTACTTGATTTTACGGGCATGTGGGGGTTCTGGACCGATTGTGTGTTGAACGATTTCAGAGAACAGTTAGCGACCAGAGGACTCCGTATCGACACAGATGAATTCCCACAGATCTGGGGTACATTCCACGATGATCAAGGCCGAATGAATGGGTATGATGTGCGGGGCCCGCTTGCGATGGGCACGATGGATGAAGTGTATGCCGTGCTGACGTGGCATGGATATCGTGCGGGTCTCAGCTGGGCGGAATCCAAGATTATGGTCCGGGAGTGTTTGGCGCGAGCGGAGGAAGAGATGGAGCAGCATCGTCCGGCACATCCGTTACCGGGTGTTCGAGAATTCCTTGAACAGTGTCGTACCAAAGGCATGGTTATGGGTGTAGTGACGGCAGATGATACACCAAGTGCAATTAAACATTTACAGTGGATGGGACTGGATTCCTTTTTTGACGTGGTGATGGGTACAGATCTGGTGGAACGGGGCAAACCTTTTCCCGATATGCTTCTGCTTGCCTGTGAACGGTTAGGTGTATCTGTACAGCATACTGTGGTCATTGGAGATACGGACGGAGACATGGAGATGGCACGAACCGCTGGTGCGGGGTACAGAATTGGGATTGGAGAACCGGGAAAAATCCGCTTGGCGGATAGAACGATTCAATCCTTCCATGAATTGCTGAATGGTGGGCTGAATCGATGACGAACAGTCACGCCTACTTGGGCTGGGTACTGTTGGCACTGGCTATCGGGCTGGAGCTGAGCGCTACCATTTTGCTAAAAGTATCGGATGGGTTCTCGCGGTTATGGCCTTCGGTGTTGATGTTTGTCTGTTATGGCGCAAGCTTTACGTTTCTTAACTTTGCAGTGAAGTATATGCCGCTGGCTGTAGCTTATGCGATCTGGTCTGGCGTGGGCATTACGCTTATTGGTGTTGTAGGGCATTACTTTTTTGGTGAACGTCTACGGCTCACGTCGATGGTATGGATCGGTTTTATTCTGATTGGCATTATTGGACTGAAATGGAGTGATTCTTGATGAAAAATGAACATACACCGGAGCAACCTATTGTTAGCTTCCAGGTCATTACGGACACACATGTGCGAGATGAGGCAGACCATATCCATAACCAGCATCTGGATCAAGCATTAGCCGACATAGCTACATTCAGTCAGGGAAGCAGCGGGATTATGCATGTGGGCGATGTGACGGATCGGGGGCTGCCGAGCGAATATCGTGAGTTGCAACGCATATGGAAGCAACATGCGGAGAGTTTGCCGGACATCCGGTACACGGTAGGTAACCATGATATTGGAGCCGTGGTATGGCAAGATCCGCCGATCGTTTTGCTAGAGATGAAAGAAGGTGAAGTAGCCGAGTTGTTGGAGCAGGAAGCAGATATGGAGCTGGTCATAAAACAAACGGCTGCTGAATCAGCTGCACTGATTGAGCAACTATCCGGCGGCACATATACGTTGTCTGCTGTAACTTCAGAGCAGGAGGGCCAAGACGGGGGACCGATCTCTTCAAGAGTGGACCCCATTACAGTCGCAGGGTTATGGCAGCGTCGATTAAGTGATTTTGAAGGGACAACAGGCATGAAGGGCGCATACCACGATCACTGGATTGATGGGTATCATTATATTTTCCTGGGCACCGAGCAACCTCACCCGAAGGATTGTGATATGTCGGCTGAACAATTGGAGTGGCTGGATGCGAAATTGTCTGAGCGTGCAACACTAGATCATCCCATCTTCCTTTTCTTACACCAGCCGCTTATGGATACGGTAGCAGGATCGATGAAGGAACAAGGCTGGTATGGTGTGAATCAGGATGCGGAACTCAAGGCCGTTCTGGCCAATTACCCGCAAGTGATTCTCTTCTCCGGTCATACCCATTGGCAACTGGAAGCACAGCATACGATGTACGATGGTGCAGGCCACATGCCAACCATGTTCAATGCGTCGTCTGTAGGTTATCTATGGACGGATCAGGATGAACATCTGGAGGGCAGCGAAGGTCTTCATGTGGAGGTTTATAAGGATCGAGTGGTTGTAAAGGGGCGGAACTTTGTTACGAGCGAATGGATTGAGGGTGCTGAATTTACGGTAAGTTATCCTGTAGAAGGGTAGTTATTTGGGTGGTAAAAAGGAAAGGGTTACTCTAAGGGTCAATGCCATTAAGACAAGTTAAACCTGATGACATTGCTCAAAGGGTGGCCTTTTTGGTGTCCATCTTAAGGATATGTATCAGATCATCCACCTCATAAAGTTCCACGTGAAACGTAGCAGGGGAGGCTAGAGTTGGGTAAAGTTGTAAATAGGTATGACTACAAACTATACTCAAATAAGTACACATGATATGCACGTACTCGTTAATTTAACCTATTTACGGAGAGGAAGTAGAAGCGGCATGAGAGAACTTCACGTTCAAACGACATATGGTACCGTTCAAGGCGAACTTTTGCACGATGCAAGCGTATGGAAAGGCATTCCCTATGCGAAACCCCCGGTAGGTGAGCTGCGTTTCAAGGCTCCGGTACAGCCCGAGTCATGGGATGGAATCAGACAGGCCAATCAATTTGGACCTGAGAATATACAACCACGAAATCATCAACCAGAAGGCCAGACAGAAATTCCGAATGAGTCAGAAGATAGTTTATATCTGAACATCTGGGCACCTAAGGAAAAAAGAGCAACACCACTGCCGGTCATGGTATGGATTCACGGTGGTTCCTTTGTAACAGGTTCAGGTAGCCAACCGATGTATGATGGTACACAGTTAGCGGTTCGGGGGGACGTCATCGTTGTGACGATCAACTACCGATTAGGACCTTTGGGTTTCCTGCATATGGCTCCATTAGGTGATTCATACGTATCCAATGCAGGTCTGCTGGATCAAGTTGCGGCATTACAGTGGGTGAAGGATAATATCTCTGCTTTTGGTGGTAACCCGGATCAAGTTACGGTGTTCGGCGAATCAGCAGGTAGCATGAGTATTGCAGCACTGATGGCGATGCCAGCGGCCAAAGGACTGTTCCAACGTGCCATTATGGAGAGTGGTGCATCCCAGTTCATGCCGGCAGAGCAAGCCTCAGCGTTGCGGGAAGGGATGCTGAAGATTCTTGGGGTGGATCGGGACAACCTGCAGAAGTTAAATACAATTCCTGTAGAGCAGATTATTGCAGCGGGTGAAACGGTCAAACAGCAGAGCGGTGCAGGCATGGCAATGTTGTTCCAACCTGTGTTGGATGGTAATACACTACCACAGATGCCACTTCAGGCAGTGAGTGAAGGCTCAGCGCAGGATATTCCGGTGCTGATTGGTACGACATTACACGAGGGTGCACTGTTCATCCAGCCACATGTGCCTTTTTCAAAAGAAATCGATATGGTTCAGGGCGTAGACTTTATGACACCAGATCTGGAGAACCGGGTAGCCATCGCGGATAGTTATCCAAAAACGGCAGATGGACAAGCCCAAGTCATGACCGATATGTTCTTCTGGCGTTCAGCGCTGCAATATGCTGCGGCACAGCAGAAATATGCCCCGGTGTGGATGTATCGATTTGATTGGGTGATGCCGGAACATCCCTTGTTAAAAAGAGCGATTCATAGCATCGAAATGTTCTTTGTGTTTAATACACTGCATGTCCTCAAATTCATGAATGCAGAGCCGGATGAAGCTGCGGCGGCACTTGCCCTCAAGGTACAGGATGCCTGGATTTCCTTTGCCAAGAATGGTCAACCTGAAGTTGCAGGTGTGAACTGGCCTGAATATGAGCAGGATCGTGCGACACTAATCTTCAACCATGAGATTGAGATCGTACATGATCCGGATGCAGCCAAGCGAGAGCTGTTAGGGTTATAATCCAGGTGGGTTAATGTGTATAAATACTCTGAAAAACTGCTATGCGCCCGATCAAAAGAGGACGTTCATCTCATAATGAACGTCCTCTTTTTGTAATCCGGCTGAATAATAAGCAGAACGTAAGCACTGAAGAGGTACATTGTGCCGTTATACTCCAAACATTATTTACGAGAGGCACGTGTGCGGGACACCTCATCGAAGTAGAAGGAACGTTTTCCACGGGAGAAGAGCACGATCAAGACATGAACAAAGAGCACGGCGTAGACTAACATATAGATACCGAATGTCCCCAAGGAGATCCACATTTGATAAGGCTGAAGCATAACATCCTGATGACCTGAAAAAGCATAATCGTTGACCAAGCGAATGATCGTAACGAGCAGCCATGGAACATAGAGTGCGGCAAATCTTTTGAATAACGATTCACTTGTAGGTGTGCCGGTCTGACGATTCACATAGCGGAATCGCAAGATGGCCGAGCCTGGAGTTACCCCATTTCGCACCCAAGGTATGAAGAACAGTACAATGACCATAGCAATGGATGTACTTAGGGCATCACTGATCACATCAGACGCTGTGAAGATCGATATCAAATTCGAAAGGAAGACAACAATGATTCCATCAATAATTAACGCGAGCAATTGAGGCATAGTATACACTCGGTTTTGCTCCACGATCTGTTCACTCTTCGCCTGAATGCTTGCACGTGATGGGAATAAAGCAAGCAGGATGGGCGCTGTGAAAAATCCAATGACTGCTCCCGAAGTATTCAATAACAGATCATCTACATCGAAGAGGCGGTAAGGACAATTATAATACCCGTAGAAGCCGGTGATTTGAGTGATCTCGAAGAATAAGGAAAGCCCGAATCCGCCAAGCAGGGCGTACTTCCAGAATGATCTCTTTTGAAAAAAATAACGAATATATACACCCAGCGGCATAAGAAGCAGGACGTTAAATAGAACTTGCAGAAAGGCTCTGCCCTGAATCATGCTGAGATAGCTGGAAGGCTGGGTCCATACAATGGGTGTTTCCTTCATGATGTCTTTGACAAAAGTGAATGGAACCAGATTGTAGTAGATCGTGTCAGCGGCTTGCTGCGCACAGGTATCTCGCGTAGTCGGAAACGGCAGAATGACGAGGCAATAGGCGGCCAGAATATAAAAGATAAACGAAAAGCTGATACCAAACCGTGACCAGCTGAAGAAACCGTCTTTACGATACCCATAGATCAACCACGGCACCAGCAAAAACATGGCCGCAACAACAAAGATCAAAAAAGCCATTTGCACAGGGAAAACATATGAGGACATGAGTAGGAACTCCTTTGGTATTAAATATAATAACATTCATAGAGACATTAAAATTCATGTATGTGTAGTGCGTATCTATTAGTTACATCATAAGTAGTTACCCTTAAAGTGAGGGATGCATGAACCTTAAATTTGGTTTAAATCCATCCATGCAGTGACCAAGCGTATGGAATATACCGTCGAAATCCCGTATACTTGCGGGAATGCCAATCGTAGAATGGAGAGTTTAATACATATGTCTAATTTGCCTAACTGCCCCAAATGTAATTCAGAGTACACGTACGAGGATGGTAACCTGCTGGTTTGCCCGGAGTGCGCGCATGAATGGTCTTTGGAAGCAGACAATGATAACGCAGAGGATGCAAAAGTAATCCGCGATGCCAACGGAAATGTGCTAAGTGATGGCGATACCGTTACCGTCATTAAAGATCTGAAGGTAAAAGGTAGCTCGCTCGTGGTCAAACAGGGCACGAAGGTAAAGAATATCCGCCTGATTGATGGGGATCATGATATTGATTGCAAGATCGACAGCTTGGGTGCGATGAAGTTGAAGTCTGAGTTTGTGAAAAAGATATAAGATCAGATTGAGAAACGTTCTGTTCCGCATTCAATGGGAATTGAACGTTTTTTGTTTGACAGGGAATATTTAGTAGATATATACTGGTTGGAATTTAATTTTTTTGAACATGGATGAGTAGTCTACATATAAGAAAAGGCAGGTGTCAGAGCGATGAAAAGAGATCACATTATTGAATATTATTCCGGGTTTGATGAGTGGGGCAGACTGGAGCGGGAACCAATTGAATTCATCATTAACATGCATTACATCAGGGAACATCTCCCCGCTACTGGTTGTATTCTGGATAATGGCGCAGGACCAGGAAAGTATGCCATGGAGCTTGCGAAGCTGGGGTACAAGGTCACTTTATCGGATCTGACACCTTCCTCTGTGGATACTGCGAGGCAAAAGGCTCAGGAGTTTGGTTTGACACAACAATTCGATGGATTCCATGTTCTCGATGCCACTTCGCTCTTCGGTATGGCTGACGAGACGTACGATGCGTCCCTCATGCTGGGGCCGTTATATCATCTGCAGACAGACGAAGAGCGCACGGCTGCTGTACAGGAGTTGTACCGTGTGACCAAGCGAGGGGGCGTGGTGTTTGTAGCCTTGCAAAGCCGAATGCGCATGAGTATCAATTCGTTACAATCTCCGCAGCATTGGAAACCAAATGATAACATGGCAGCCATCCGTTCTTTTGT
Source organism: Paenibacillus sp. FSL H8-0283 (assembly GCF_045040675.1). Lineage (NCBI taxonomy): Bacteria > Bacillati > Bacillota > Bacilli > Caryophanales > Paenibacillaceae > Paenibacillus > Paenibacillus sp. FSL H8-0283. The sequence goes on along the minus strand of NZ_CP150295.1, from coordinate 6,878,683 downwards.
AGAAAAGGGTATATTCGATCATCAGGATCAAGGACGATTTACGGGAGCATACTATTTTAATATTCAGGACGTTACACCCTTCATGGAGCAACATGGATTTGAAACCGTTGATTTGATTGGTTCATCCAGCCTTAGAGCGATGTTTACGGACGAGCAGCAGCAATACTGGAAAGAGCGTGGCGAGTATGATGAACTTATGCAATATATGATTGAAGCCGCCAAAGACCCTTCCATATTGGGAATCTCGTCTCATTTGCTGTACATCGGGAGGAAGAAATAAACATAAATGTGCCCTCTGGAAACAGGGGGTACTTGTGTTTTTCATCAAAATAGTTCAATATTAAGATACATAACAAAAGGTGATCTACTTACAATAGGTAAGATGAACGACGGATCGCTTCATAACAGGGAGGAACAGACAATGGAAATCGGAATTAGTACATTTGTGGAGACGAATCCGGATGTAAAAACAGGAGAACTTATCAGTCATGCGCAGCGTATTCGGGATGTTGTTGAAGAGATTGTTTTGGCAGATCAGGTGGGTCTGGATGTATATGGCGTGGGAGAACATCATCGTGCTGACTACGCCGCTTCATCACCAGCTGTCATTCTGGCGGCCGCAGCTTCACAGACCAAGAATATTCGCTTGACGAGTGCGGTAACCGTGCTGTCATCGCATGATCCGGTACGGGTATATCAAGATTTCGCGACACTGGACGGCATTTCGAACGGACGTGCAGAGATTATGGCAGGGCGGGGATCATTTATCGAATCGTTCCCATTGTTTGGCTATGATCTGAACGACTACGATGAGTTATTCGATGAGAAACTGGACTTGCTGCTCAAGCTGCGTGATTCGGAAAAAGTAACCTGGGAAGGCAAACACCGTCCTTCCTTTAACAATCTGGGCATCTACCCACGCCCGGTACAGGAAAAGCTTCCGGTATGGATTGGCAGTGGTGGTAATCAGGAATCCGTCGTTCGTGCAGGATTGCTCGGTTTGCCATTGGTGCTTGCCATTATCGGTGGTCGTCCGGTGCAATTCGCACCACTGGTGGAGCTGTACAAGAAAGCAGCTGCACATGCGGGACATGATGCTTCCAAGCTGACTGTTGCTTCTCACTCTCACGGCTTCATTGCCGATACAACAGACGAAGCTGTGGAGAAATTCTTCCCGCCAGCGCAAGCGGTCATGAACATACTGGGTCGTGAACGTGGATGGGGACACTACAGCCGTGCGACATTTGATGCGGCGCGCAGCCTGGAAGGTGCATTGTATGTAGGTGATGTGGATACCGTAGCTCAGAAAATTATTTACCTACGCAAAGAAGTTGGGATTACACGCTTCATGTTACACACTCCCCTCGGCACCATGCCGCACAACGAGGTCATGAGAGCGATCGAACTGCTTGGTAAAGAAGTCGCTCCAATCGTGCGTAAAGAAATTGCACGTTGGGAAGCTGAGAACGAAGAGGCACGTTAATCGACTGAAACCGTTACGGAACTAGATAAAGTCAACCAAATAAAGGAGCATGCCCTAGGCGTATTACGCCAATGGGGCTGCTCCTTTTTCGTTTATCTTCTGAAAGTATCTAAAACAGCACAGATGTAATGCTTATCCATTCGCAGATGTACTCACAAGGGAGTGTATAACCATCGACAACGTATGATCATAGAGGGTTTTGGCAGCTTCTTCGCTCTCAATATGGCCTCCCAAATACAGATGAATAACACCGTGTAAGGGAGCCCAGATCATCCGAACCGCAAGCAGGGGATCTTGCACCTGAAGCATTCCCTGTTCAATCGCCATCTCCACCAAAGCGGACACTTGCTTCAGTGCAGTTGCTGTTCCCTGTAAGGTCTCTCCATCTGGTTTGAATTCGGAAAAAGATCCTCCAAACATCAGCTGATAGAAGCTGGATTGAGAAATGCCGAAGTCCCAGTAGACGTAGGCCAGATCACGGAAATATTGTTCGAACGATGCCTGCCGGGGGATAGTTTCAAATCGCTGGGCCATGAGGGAGCATCCCTCTAGATACAGATGTTTTGCTAACCCTTCTTTTTTTCCGAAGAGGTTATATATGATTTTGGTGGAGCACTCCATGCGTTCAGCTACACGGCGTACCGTGACGGCTTCTGGTCCATGCTCTTGCAGTAAAGCAGCAGCAGCATGCACAATATTTTGCCGCAGATTATCCGAGTGCTGCAGTCTGGCTTCCTGAAAGGTTGTTACCGTATGTGCAGATTCCGTGGAACCCGAATTAAGATCCTTCATTGATTTCATCCTCGTAACCGTATTGTTGTTGAACAGAAACTACGTTTCCTTTTCTTAAGGTCATTCTACTGTTTTACGCCAGACAACGTCAATTTAATCCGAGTTTAGTAAGTAAGCACCCCGTTCTAGATTCAAATCTAACAAATGTATTTGACAGCGTCATGGGTTTTGGTTACGATGATTCTATACAGAAACAGTGTTTCCTAATGAAAACGAGTGTTTAAATTATACACAGAGGATGGATGAGAGATGATAAAGGAACAGCATCAATGGGTACTTATTACAGGTGCTTCTTCAGGTATTGGGGAAATTTTTGCCCTCGAGATGGCTTCCAAGGGTAAAAATATTGTGCTGGTGGCCAGAACAGAATCCAAACTGAATCAATTGGCAGAACGTATAGAACGTACATATCAAGTAAGGGCTGAGGTAATCGTATCGGATCTTTCCGAAGTAGAGGCACCTCAGAACGTATATGAGGAATGTCAGAATCGGGGAATACACATCGATATGCTGATCAACAATGCGGGATTTGCTACCCATGGATGTTTTGAACAACTGGATGGTTCCCGGCAACAGGAGGAGATTATGTTGAACGTGCTCGCCTTGACAAACATGACACATCTTTTCTTGCCAGGTATGTTACAGAAGAAAAATGGTGCTGTCATTAATGTATCGTCGACGGCTGCCTTTCAACCTGATCCGTATATGGCTGTGTATGGAGCGACAAAGGCATTTGTACTTTCTTTTACAGAGGCATTATACGAAGAAAACAGGAAGCGTGGCGTTCAGTTTTTGGCACTATGCCCAGGCTCAACCGAGACTTCGTTCTTTGATGTGGTGGGTGCTGATGAAGCCTCGGTGGGCAAACGTGATACACCTGAGCATGTCGTGGCCGTAGCCATGAGAGCACTGGAGTCAGGCAAACCTTATGCTGTGCCAGGGGCCAGGAATTATTGGACAGCACAGTTCACCCGCCTCATACCACGCAAGTCCATGTTGCGAATCGTAGGAAGTATGCTCCGTCCACGTTCCGAGGGTGTTAAACCAGAAAAAGTACAAGCCTGATTAGGGGTATAGGGTAAAAGCTTTAGGCCAAAATGCCTTTGGCCTGAGCTTCCTTTATCCAACCTGGAAATTCAGTGAGGAGACGATCGTACAATTCTTCATCGCTGATCTTGGAGATATCGTCGAGAGCAAAAAAGTCAGCATTATCGATGAAACGTCCAGTCATGTCATCGAGTTTCTCAAGGATACCGTAATTGGCTTGTCCCAGGCCAACAAATTGCCAGAACAGGTTTTTGGTTGAACTTTCGGTAATAAGCCGTATGATTTTCCCTTTTTGACTGACTCCACCATCGCTAAAAAAGATAATATACGTTGGAATCTTCACATCGGGTTCCTCGATCGTGTATTTGCGAATGACATCCTGCATCACAGGGGGTTCGTTATTGGTACCGCCTTTGCTTCCCAGCGTATATGTGCGTTCAATATAATTCTCGAAATCCCTGGCGGTGACGCTAGGTGCACGCAAGAAGTCTTTGGCGAAGAACCAGACGTCCAACTCTTCGTTATCATCAAAAGCGGATGCAATCGCCAGGATACGCTCGAAGGCTTCTTGCACGATGCCTTTACGATACAGATGGTACATGGAGCCTGATGCATCAAATACGACAGCAACACGTGCCTGTATAGGTTCGATCTTTTTCTTTTGCAGAGACAGGTTTACTTTACGCTTGAGGAGATCGATCTTGGTCAGGTTAAGCGGCGGATGAATCGTGTTTGGTGCAGCAACAGGTGCCAAGACTTCTGGAGAGGCGGCTGCCACTTCAGCTTGTGCCGTGAGAAGAACTTGTTCGGCTTCCGAGGTGTCGTTACTCTCAATTTCAACACCGAAGGACTCTGCCAGCGGCTGCAATCCACCAAAGAAACCTCGTCCAATCGCACGAACTTTGAACCCGTCACGATACTTATAGATTTCAATGAAAATAAGTGCTGTTTCCGCAGTGACCTGGGTGATCTCATAGGTGATCTGCTGGGAACCCGCTTGTACAATCGCCTGACATGCCTGAACATCGGCGAAAGTCCCTCCCGCATCCAGAGTAGCCGTAAACACACATTTTTCCACAGGGGCCTGCCGTAATTTATTCGTATCCAGTACAAAAGAGGATTTCAGTTCCTCTGCCTGTTGCAGAAGTACACTTTGATGGGGATCGGCCGTCTGATTATAAAATACAAAATAGTCGTCAGATGGGACTTTTCCCTCTTCATTCACCATAAAGCAGCTAACATCCAAGGGAGAAGGAGATGATGTACATTGAATGGTTACCTGAAGTTGGGTGGATTCGTTGATACTGATATTCTGGCCTGTGTTTAAGTGGATGAACGAGTCTGTCATAATCGGATGCGCCTCTCTTCTCCAATATAATGGTTGAAAATGTACAGTAACAAGATCGATTCTGAGACAAATGTTTCCATAAGTCAATCTTTTCACCGTTGATCCTACGCCTCATCAGACTCGTACTTTTCACGATGTTCCTTCTTCATCCTCACATAGTCCGGATCGGTCTTGGCGATCTCCCATTGCGCTTTGAATATGGCCGCGGCTTCTGCCTTCACCTTATCATTCTGATAGGGCAAGATTGAGCCATCCTCCTTTGAGTATTTGCGTCCTCCTTTGTGATTTGTATACCGTCTGGCCCGTGTATAACCCATCTGGAGAAATTTGCGTGCCATATCCATACCCACGAAATCTCCCTTTTTCTTATAGTCCAAAAATAGCTCATAGATCTTCTCCGATGACTCCGTCGCAATCTCGGGTGTTTTGAACCGCCAGTGTGGCAGAATCTCGCCTTTGTACGGCTCTACCATCAGCACACCCTGCTCGCCCCGGCCTACGGTGTACAGCTCAGGATGTTTGCGCAGATCCAACTCATCATAATTGAGACTGTAATCAAATTTTTTCATGTATACACCCTCCTTGATAGGGATTACCCCGATTCTGAACCAACAAGCACGGTTAATGGGGAACAATAGAAGGAATTACACAGGAGGGGTAGCGGTATGGGAATGTCCGGCAGATATCTTGTGGTAACTGAGGAGCTAGTTGAATTCATCAAGTCAGGTGAGGTTAGTGTGCATGATTGTGCAGTGGATCTGGATATCGATAAAACGTGGCAAATGCTGCAGTTCACGCTGAACGGTAACTTGGTAGAAGGGGAGCCGCCCCTGGGATATGTTGTGCCTCTCGCAGGTGAGCAATACGTGGGAAACTATTCGGATATGGATCTGTTTTTGCTTAGTAACGAGCAGGTGCTGGAAGCCTACATGGCACTGGAACAGCTCACACCGGAAGAATTAAAGGAGCGGTATAGCCTTGACCATATGATCGCTGAAGGCGTCTATCCTGTCATGGAAGATTGGGACGCGGAAGAGACATTTCAGGAGATCGTTCAGACTGTGGATGATGTCCAGGCCTTGTTTCAGGCCACGGCTGCAAGTGGGAACGGGATCATCTTTTATGTTTTCTAAATGAGCACTAAAATTATGATGGGAATTCTATGGCCGACACTGAGGCAGGTTTGAACTACGCCTATTCGGGTTATTGATAGACACAAGGCTCAGGCCTTGATGACATGACAATCCGGTAGAGAGAGGGAATGCGATATGACACAGGATCAGAACGAAGAGAACAAAGCGATTCAAGAGGACGAGCCGGATCAATTCGAGACTCCCGCAACTGCGGAAGATGAAGAAACGGATGAGAAACTTGCAGAAGATCAGGAGAAAGAATAACTCCCAGCATTGCACAATGAAGCAGGATGTTTTATCGAAACATACGATATGCTGAAATATAGATAGACCAGAGGTCGGACATGTTCCGGCCTTTTGGTTTATTTTTTTGCGTATCCGTTTACAAGAATTACCTATACCTTCATAATGGAAATGAACCATATTTTTCTAAGGAGGAGTTCATATTACGAATCGGAAGTTAGTCCAATGGATGGCAGTGCCACTAGTACTTTTAATGGTTGTTCTTACAGGATGTCAGGCTGTGGGTGGAGTAGACGTTGGCAAAGCAATGGCCAATGGCGCGAGTATCAAGTCCGGTGAATCCAGACAATCCATGAATATAAACATAGAACCGGCTAAGGAATTTGCTACAGAAAAAGACCTTGAAATGATCGAACTTATTAACTCCATATCCCTGGATATTGATCAAGCCAAAATGAAAGATGCGAAGACAGCATCGATCAAAGGTACACTGAGCATGGAGGGAACAAAGTTACCTTTCCACGTGTCCATGAATGAGTCCCAATTGGTCATTGATCTGGACGGAGCCCAAAAACCGCTGTACATGTCTCTGGATACGTTCCAGGATGCACAGGCGCTTCCGATGGTAGATACGAAGGCTCTGGAGAAACAACTCGAGGAAATTTCCCCGAAACTGTTCTCTTTTGTCCTGAAGCATCTGTCCAATCCGAAGAACATCTCCGTAACACCGGTACAGGAATCCGTGAATGGCGAAGCACTTAGCCTCTCCAAGCTGCATCTGGAAGTTAGTGGTGAAGAGATGCTTGCCATGGTTAAACCGTTCCTGACGAGTATTTCGAAGGATGAGCAAGGACTGAAAGATCTGATTGGCGATCTGTACGATGTGTTCTACCCTGTACTGGAAGCAGTGAATGAGGTAGAAGGTGGGGGAGACGACACGCTGAATTCGATCGTTCCTGAATCGAAAGATGAAGCCGTTGCGTCTCTGTATGCCATCATCAAAGTAGGACTGGACAGTATGCTGGTCAATTATGATCAGGAGCTGAACAACCTGTTGAATGAGACCCCTGAATTCAAAACGGTCTTTGGCACAGAAACCAAACTGAAATTGGACTTCTATCTCGACAGCAAACTGGATATTCGCAAGCAAAACTTTGAACTGAAAGTAGCGCTGCCTGCTTCTGAGGATCTGCCGGTAAAATCTGTAACCGTAAGTGGAGACAGTGAACAGTGGAATATCGGTGGCACAGTTGCAGTTGATGAAGTGGATGTATCGGGTGGCGTTATGGATCTGATGAAGGATGATATTACGCCTGGACAGATGCTGCGCAATTTTGATTCCAATTCACTCGCATACCAATTGCTGAAAGATGAGGCTGGGATCACGAGTAAAAGTGTAGTGCTCTTCCCGGATGATGAATACGCTGGGGCGATCACTGTGAAGAACACAACATTTGTACCGCTTCGCTACGTGTCTGAAGAATTGGATGCTGAAGTGAAATGGACCAAAGGCTCGAACCAAATCGTTGTCATTGACGACATCACTGGTGATGAGATTGTCCTGACCGTAGGTTCCAAGAAGGCAACCGTTGCTGGTAAAGAAGTGACTATGGTGGAATCCGCCTATGTAGGCAAGGACGGCAAGACGTATGTGCCGCTGCGCTTTGTGGCTGAATCCCTTGGAGCTACTGTAGATAAGGAACAAGAAACAGGCTGGATCTACATTGACCGTCCTTAATTTCTTATGACTTAAAATAATGAAATGCATGGGGAGTGCCTCTAGTAGAGGTGCTCCTCTTTGTCATTTCGTACCAGGTCAGAGGAATGGCAGGGCCCATACGGAAGAATACTAATCCGGTTGAGATGATGGTTGTAACAGATCCCCGTTAGATTAGAGCAAATGAAGAAATGGGTATTTACGTATGGAGGATGTCAAAAACAGCAAAGGGAGGTCTATGGATTATGACTGAACGATTTGCGGGTAAAGTGGTACTGATTACAGGCGGTGGCTCCGGTCTTGGACGATCAGCTGCTGTGGAAGTTGCACGTGAAGGGGCGAAGCTTGCCCTAGTGGATGTGAACATGAAGGCGCTGGAAGAGACCAAGCGTGTGATCTCGGAAGAGGTACAGCATGCCGAGTTTCTGTTAATTGAAGGTGACGTATCGGACGAAGAAGCTGTGAAGAAGTATGTTAGTGATACGGTCAATGAATTTGGGCGTATCGATGCATTTTTCAACAATGCAGGCATTGAAGGCAAGCAAAACCTGATCGAGAACTACGAGACGGAGATGTTCAATAAAGTTATCGATATCAATCTGAAGGGTGTATTTTTTGGGTTGAAGCACGTTCTACCTGTGATGAAAAAACAGGGAGAAGGCTACATCGTGAACGCGTCCTCTGTTGGAGGGATTCGCGCCGTGCCAAACCTGGTTGCCTACGGAGCGAGCAAACATGCCGTAGCCGGCATGACCAAAGATGCAGCGATTGAATACGCCGAGCATGGGATCAGCGTTAATGCAATTGCACCCGGAGCCATTCTGACAGATATGGTTATCGGCTCGTTCAAACAGATCAATCCGAATGACTGGGAGTCAGCATCCAAAGAGTTCGTGAAGGACAACCCGGCGAAGCGCTTGGGTGAACCGAAGGAAGTAGGGCGTCTCGTTGCCTTCCTGCTGTCCGGTGAAGCACCGTTTATCAATGGAGCCATTATTCCGATTGATGGTGCGCAGTCAGCCAAATATTGATCCCATAATCATCAACAGCACATCAATGCGACATAGATATATACTGAAGAACGCCCTTTTTCGCCAATGTGCGGATTGGGGCGTTCTTTTTTTGGTTTGATATTCAAGGGGCGTATCCCGTATCCGGCAGGTTAAGTGTGCTGTAGAATCTGCGGCTTTTTGCTAAAGCCGGTACTCCCGGCTGTAAAGCCCATCTGGCGATAGAATTCATGTGCAGCTTCACGTTCTGGGCGATTGCCACTGTTCAGAGACAAGGAATCCACGTTATGCGTGGCTGCCCATTGTTCGGCTTCAAGAATGAGCTGACGGCCGATGCCTGAGCCCCTGAACTGGTCGTGTACAACCAATGCCAAGATGCGGCAGTGTCTTCCGTTTTTTTCATACATATAAGAAGTCTGTAATCCGATCAGTCCAACTACGCGGCCTCGTGCTTCAGCAACCAGTGTAGTAAAGTTTGCGTCCGCAGAGATATGGGTATAGCGCTCTTCCATCTCGGCGTACGTGGTGGGATAACCAAGTTGGTCCATCAGAATGACCATATCTTGCAGATCGGTAGTGGAGCTATGTCTAATCGTTACATCCAGGCTCATAATGTTGTATCCTCCTTGGGTCTTTCCTTCAACGAAAGTTCAATAATGGTATCCAGCAGCTCTGCAAAAGAAATGCCTGCAGCAGCTGCACTTTTGGGCAGCAGACTGTTACGGGTAAGACCCGGCAGCGTGTTCACTTCAAGCACATACGGCATGCCCTCCCGAATCATCATATCCACGCGAGCGTAGACGCTACATTTGAGCACCTGATAACAGGCCAAGGCCGCAGCTTCGACGCGATGGTGAAGGTCCATAGGTAATTGCACAACCTTCTCATCGGCCCCGTGGTCATCATATTTGGAGGCATAATCGAAAAACTCGGCGCTCGAACGAATGGAGATCACCGGCAGCATCTTACCATCCAGAATGGCACAGGTAATCTCCTCACCTTCGATATACTGTTCAATCATGACCGTATCATCCCAGGCGAGGGCAGCCTCTACAGCAGTTGGCAGGGCGGAAGCTTCCTTCACCACTTGGGTACCGATGCTGGAACCGCCTGAATTGGGTTTGACCACCACGGGGTACGTTAATTGTTGAACAGCAATAGAGGACAGTTCCTCCATATGGCTCACTCGCAGCCATTCTCCAGTAAGTACACCTGCATGCTGCATGAGCTGTTTGGACATGTCTTTATCCATACATACACTACTTGCCAGCACACCACAGCCTGTGTAGGGAATACCCAGAGATTCTAATGTGCCTTGGACCGTACCGTCTTCGCCGTATTTTCCATGCAGGGCAAGCAGTGCCACATCGATCCCCGCTGACTTGTCGATTAGATCGCGCTTGGTATTCAGCTCGATGGGTACAACCTCGTATTTGTCTTTATTCAGGTTTGCAATCATCTCCTGTCCGGTGAGCAGGGAAATATCCCGCTCTGAAGATGTACCGCCCATAATCACGCCAACTTTCATGTGAAATCCTCCTTATCTCATTTGAGCTGCTGTCTCGCCAATGATGCGAATGCCTTTACGTATATTCTCATCGCTGACTCTGGAGAAACCCAGACGCATCGTGTTTACACCCTGACCGGGTTCCAGATAAAAGGTATCCCCAGGTGTGAACGTTACACCTTTCACTTTACAGGCTTCCAGCAGTTCACGGGTTCTGTATTCGGACGGGAACTGCACGAACAGATGCAGACCACCCGCACCGGAAATCCGGCACATTGGCAGATGCTGCTTCAGGCAACGCACAACCAATTCATATTTTCGCTTATACTCCGTGCGAGCACGCTTCAAATATTTCTCGAAATTACCGTTGCTCAGATATTGATACAATAATGATTGGTCCAGCGTGGAGGTATGGATGCTGCGTGCCCGTTTCATACTCTCCAGATAATCAATCAGCGCCGCATCCGCAATAATCCAACCAACTCGTAGGCCTGGAAACAGGACTTTGGAGAAGCTGCCCAGATACACCAGTCCATTGCCTTTGCCCATGCTGGCGATCAGGGGAGAGACATGCGAACCGGAATATCGCAATTCTTCGTTAAAACCGTCTTCAATGATCGGTACCTGATACTTGTTCATCAACCGGATGATCTCTACCCGTTTCGCAGGGGACGTCACAATCCCGGTTGGATTGTGATAAGATGGCACGAGATATGCCAGATCATATGGACTTGCCTCAAGTTCATGTTCCAGTTGCTTCAAGTCCAGGCCATCCGGCTCCATGTTCACACCGGTCAGTTGAAACTGGTGCAATTTTAGATTTTTAATCGCCGTGTGGTGCGTTGGATTCTCGCATAGCGCTTTTCCGCTTTTTTTGCGCAACGCTCCAAGCACCAGGTCGAAACCTTCCGTGAATCCGTTGGTGATCAGAATGTCCTTGCCACGGAGGTCAACACCTTTGTTCTCCATATAACGTAGTAAATAGTTCATCAGCGGTCTGTATCCTTGCGCATATCCGTAATTCAGCAGTACTTCGCCCTCAAGTGACATGCGATCCAGAAAAGCCCGTTTCACGTTGTGCAGATCAAACAGCTTTTCATCCGGTGCTATGCTGGTAAACGATATCTCACCGCGCTCTGCTCCGGAGCCATGCTTCATCAGATCGTACTGCTCTGCCTGAATTGCATACTCGCTTACCTCTGTCGTCCAGTCCAGTTCCCAGCTCGCCGCTGCCTCAGGTGTTTTGATGGAGGCACTGACGTAATTGCCCTTGCCTTTGACTGCATAGATCAGACCTTCATCTTCAAGCTCGGCATAAGCGAGCAGGACCGTGCTGCGACTAACCTTCATGAGTGTACTGAGTTCACGGGTCGAGGGCAGCTTTTGTTTGGCTTGCAGGCCGCCTTTGAGCATCAATCGCTTCATATAATCTTTGACTTGTATATATACAGGGCGGTCCTCCGTCAGTTGCAGATCGGAATACATCCCATCACTCCCTCTACTGGTATCTTGCCATATTATAAACCCCGCAGAAAGAACCACGATACCTCTGTTTCCCTGAGCGTGTGGTTGGTTGTTCGCACAAACGCAAAAAAGCCCTGGCAGTATGCCGGGGCCTGGTGGTGAAACTTGATCCATTTTCTATAGTACTGCTGCTATAATTTCTACAGTTGTATTGCATGACTAGTCTCTCTAGGATCGATAGCTATCTGACCTTCTACGTGTGTCTATTAACTTCAGTACGACTATAATTGCAGGCTTTCTAGGTGATACATAAAACTACAGTGAATCATGAATCTAGGTCTTTCTAGGTTTGCTTGCTGCAAGGGTCGATTAGATGATGAATCCACAATCTATAAGCTAGGGTTCTTGCTAACTGTACTCTTGTCGTGATCACGTAACAGAATTCAGCATGAAAAAGATATTCAATCATAGGGTACAATAGACGGAGGTAGATATAAAGACGTATGTCTCAGTGCCCAATTTCTTCCTCATACCCCTATAGTACCACTTTGAATCAGGGAAGTTAACCTTTTTTTTGAAATATTTGTCGTAATAGCGAAAATTGCGTGAATTGTACTTCATATAGATTGAAATGGTGTCCCTTTATAATATGTGATAGGATGAAAACCTATAGATAATGAGGAAGTGAGCCTATTGATTAATATTACCGTGCCAACACCGGATGTAACCATCACAAAGCAGGCTGATCCACAGCTTAGCCACATTTATGGATTTACTGATTTTCACCTGATTACCCGGGAACTAGGCGGGATTTTCATGTTTTACAATGCCGCTGGAGAATTGTTATTTGTCGGGAAAGCACGAAAATTAAGACCCCGCATCAAAAAGCATTTTGAAGATACCGTATCACCAATCAAGAATCACCGCGAAGAAGTAACGAAGATTGAAGTATGCCTGGTTGAAGATCCAGTAGATCGTGAAATTTACGAGACGTATATCATCAACACGATGCGTGCGAAATACAATGTAGATAAAGTCTTGTACAAATAAGACGCTTAAAAAGCACATGAACATGCAATGTCTGGGACATATGTCCTAAGTGTTGCGCCAGTGGGTAAGGATGTAATCGAAGGATTGCATCCGATTCCTTCTGGTGCCATCCCGATCTTTTTGAGGGAGTAGCTTGTAGAATTTGAAACGTAGTAAACCCAAGCTTAGTATCATAGATATACCAAATACATATGAAGAGGTGATTGTGTTGATCGGTCGTAGCGGTAACCCTACACTTAAAGACAGCACGTTTGAAAACAGAGGATATGGAGAAGATCGGTATCAGAATTACATGACGATCAACGGCACGGTGAATAAAGCGTTTATTACGCTTGTGATCCTGCTGGGCAGTGCGTTTGCAACCTGGATGATGTTCTTTAACGGACAACAAGTGATGCCGCTTGCTTATGGCGGATTAATCGTTGGTTTCATTCTGGCACTTGTGATTTCGTTCAAACCTGTAGCGGCACCTTATCTCGTACCTGTCTATGCCGTGGCAGAAGGACTGTTCTTGGGAGCACTCTCTGCAACCTATGAGTCCCTGTATAACGGAATTACCTTGCAGGCGGCTCTGTTGACCATGGCTGTATTCATCGCTCTGCTGGTGGCATACAAAACCAGATTGATCAAAGCTACGGAGAACTTCAAGTTGGGCGTTGTTGCTGCAACTGGCGGCATCATGATCATGTATCTGTTGAGCTTTGTACTGGGTTTCTTCGGCATTTCAATTCCTTATCTGCATGATAACAGCTTGATCGGCATCGGTATTTCGGTCGTTATCGTCATTGTGGCTGCCCTCAATCTGGTCCTTGATTTCGACTTCATCGAGGGTGGTGCTGAACGTGGTGCGCCCAAGTATATGGAGTGGTACGGTGCATTTGGATTGATGGTGACGCTGGTATGGTTGTACATTGAGATCATCCGCCTGCTTGGCAAATTGCGGAGTCGGGACTAGTCCTATCCATACGTCAGAGACGTAAACGGAGTGTGAATATAAAGCCCAAAAAGCTAACGCGTGATACTCACGTCGTTAGCTTTTTTGATTAACATTAGCAGGATTATCTTAATGGCGGCCTCTTACAAAACTCAACTGATTCCAACTCGTTGAGGCCCAGCACCACTCTATACTAAATCCGGATACAGATCCTCTAAGGTTATGATTTCCGGCTTGCTCGGCAGCTCTCCCCCAGCCGAACAGGCTGCAAGCATATGTCCATCATCCAGTCGCTGACTGAGAAAGAGATATGTCCCGGCCTGTTTGCAATGCCAATCTTCCCGCTCATTGGGAAGGATGGCGAAGGAATCCAGTGGCATGGACAACCCCATACCCACTGCCTTGATATAACTTTCCTTCAGCGTCCATAGACGGTAGAAGGTTTCCAGCCGACGATCATCAGGCTCGGCGGCCAAGAACTGGCTTTCCTTAGGGGAGAAGAAACGCTCTGCAATCTGCATGTCAATTGGAGCTATTTTTTCCACATCCACGCCAAGTTCATCTGTACTGCCAGAGATCAGAGCAATCCAATCACCAGAATGGGAGACGTTGAATTGTACATCCGAATGGTGACTGAGCGAAGGTTTGCCGTAGGAATTACGGGTAAATGAAAGCTCAGCAGGTCTCAGTCCAGTTAACATGCTCAAAGTCACACGAGTCAATATCTCTCCCAGCACGGAGCGATACGCGTCAGCCTGACGCACAAAACGCGAAGCCTGAGCACGTCGCTCCGCAGAAACTTGCGATAGCAATTGGTTCCAGTTCGCCTCGGGCAATACTTCTGGAACTTGGAGTACACGAATAGTTATCATCATTAATCACCTGAATACGTATTCGGCGCAGTTCAGTAACTTTCCTTTATATGGAACGTCCCCTCAACTCTTCCTCCCAAATCATTATGCTTCCTGTACTCGTTTCCATTCTGTATGCGCAGCCTTTATTCGATCCCACATATCTAGGCATTCCAGTTCGCTGTAATTCACCAAGGGTTCATGGAATATTTCCGTTAATACGTTACGCCACTCGGTATAATTCCCGATCTCTGTTTTCTGGATTCCTTCGATATCATGTGTTCGGAGCATACATCCACGTAATTCATGACTGCGATTCTCATCCCGCTGACGAAGTAAAAATACGTTATGCCAAGGTGATTCGACCGCCTGGCTGTAGAATTCATGTTTGGGAATGAACTCTTCCAGACTGGAGAGTGCTTCAGGAGCATAGTCGACTCCTTCACTTGGCCCATTTGGCTCGTACTCAAGCCGCCATCCCCCAGCCACAACAGATGATGGCATCAATTGGTATGTGAATGGAGCTGAACCATAGGTTCCATAACGAAGTGGCAGAGGTTCAAAGGGCATTCCGCCGAGACCTACATCTACAATCCAGCGTTCAACTGTCGGGTCAGCATCCGGCAGAAGCACGGACAGACCGAGATGAAATGAGTTCACACGGGGTTGTTCCCCATGAGGCTGTACTCCACCGCGATGCCAATCAACCGTATAACCCAGTGATCGGAGAAGAACACTAAATGCACCATTTAGATGAAAGCAGTAGCCGCTGCGTCCTTGTAATATAAGCTGAATTGAATCTTGAAGACTGAATCCCGCAGGACGACCTGCAAAAATATCGACCGTTTGCCAGGATAAATATTGCACATGTGCTCGCTGGAGTTCAAATAAGAATTCCAGTGTAGGTTCCTTTATATCATCTATGCCGATCCGTTTCAGATAGGCCTGTATTTCAGCTGTATTCAAAAGTTCAATCATTCTTATCACCTCACGTCATATAGTGGGCTGCATGTGGTAGTTATAAAGCTGCCCTGAGTTCATTGTAAAAGTGAACGGATGAAAACAACATCATCAGTTAAGCAGATTGTAACGGTACAATTATTGAACAAAGCCTTGAAATTCATCTCAAGAGATGGACATGGTTCTGATTTCATTGGAATACAATATATGGATGAGCTATTTCTTTTTCCGGGGTATGCTAACCCTTTGGAGTGGATATAGGTTAGAATATAGATAGATAGCAGGATTAGGAGATGGAAAAATGGCTAATGATGAAGTGATTTTGACACAGGAAGGCTTGGAAAAGCTGGAGGACGAACTGAAGGATTTGAAGACGGTGAAGCGTAAGGAATTGGCAGCTCGTCTGAAACTCGCGATCAGTTACGGTGACCTGAAGGAAAATAGTGAGTATCATTCAGCCAAAGATGATCAGGCCTTTATGGAGACCCGAATTTTGATCTTGGAGAAGATGCTGACAAAAGCAAGAGTCATTTCTTCAGATAATATAGACTCCAACAAAGTGAGCATCGGATCGACGGTGTTGCTTAATGACATTGAGTTCGCCGAGAAGATTGAATATAAAGTGGTTGGCCCTGCCGAGGCCGATGTTGCGAATAATAAAATTTCGTACGAGAGCCCGCTGGGCAAGGAGATAATGGGCAAAGAAGTGGGCAGCGTCATTCATGTCAATGCTCCGATGGGCGTTATCAAGTACGAGTTACTTCAAATTAAAGTGTAATTCAAAAAGTGAGGTGCTTCGCAGTCATCCAAATGGCTGAGGGGACACCTCTTTTTGATTCTGTTGGGCTTTGAATGGTTGGGAATACAGATTTGTTGAAACTTCATGCGGTTGGACTAACGGACTTTATCACATACTGTGTTTAAGGAACTTATGAGATGAAGATTTCCGCATGTTTTTTATGTAAAAAAATAACATTTCGACAAATTTCGAATTTCGAATGACCTGACAAGGTGAGTAGTATATAATTACGGGAAAACTTTAAAGTGATGGAGTAGATACGATGAATTTTAGTAAGCCTAATCTAGATCAAGACAACGCTGGCAAAGGAGAACGTTTCTCCCAAGCTGGATTTATCCTGGCGGCCATTGGTAGTTCGGTTGGTCTGGGCAACATGTGGAAATTCCCGTACATTACGGGTGAGAACGGAGGGGCTGCGTTTTTCCTGCTCTTCATCGTCTGTTTGCTGCTCATCGGTCTGCCAGTTCTTCTCGCTGAACTTGCGATTGGTCGCAGTGGCAGAGGTAGTGCAGCTACGGCTTTTATCAAAGCAGGTGGACATAAAGGTTGGCTCGCAGCCGGATTGCTGCAAGTACTGACGCCTTTTATCATCCTTTCTTTTTATGTCATTATTGCTGGCTGGACCTTGCAATATGCAATTACGTCATTCAGTGGAACATTGTTTAACAATCCGGATTATGCGGGACAATTCAATTCCTTCATAGGCGGTTATATGCCGATTGTGTGGCAACTGGTTTCGGTTCTGATCACAGGCTGGATTGTAGCCAAAGGAGTATCCAACGGAATCGAAAAGTTCAACAAGATACTGATTCCGGCGATGTTGGTACTGCTCATTATCCTGATGATTCGTGCAGTTACATTGCCGGGTGCAGGTGCTGGGGTATCCTTCTTCCTGAATCCGGACTTCTCGCAGCTTACAACGGAATCCGCACTGGTAGCGCTTGGACATGCCTTCTTCTCCCTGTCACTGGGGATGGGTATTCTTGTAACCTACGGTTCGTATGTGGATAAAAATCAATCTCTCGGTGCGGCAACCGTCGCCGTTGGTGCAGGTGACCTGATCTATGCATTCATTGCGGGTCTAATCATCTTCCCAACAACATTCTCGTTTGGTATTGCACCGGACCAAGGACCGTCACTGATCTTTGTGGCACTTCCGGCGGCCTTCTCGGCGATGCCACTTGGTTTCTTGTTTGGTGGCCTGTTCTTCATCCTATTGGCTATTGCGGCATTAACGTCAGCAGTATCCTTGCTGGAAGTTCCGGTGAAATATTTCATGGAACGTTTGTCCTGGAGCCGAAGTCGTGCGGTATGGGTTATATCACTCGCGGTCTTCATCGTGGGACTTCCTTCGGTATTGTCGCTCGGCTTGCTGCCTGAATGGACGATTGGATCGAAGAGTGTGTTCGACTGGATGGACTTTGTAGCATCCAACATCCTGTTGCCTGTCGGTGGACTGCTTGTAACGATTTTTGCCGGATACTTCTGGAAAACGGCTGCGGAAGCTTCCGGCCTGCGTTCCGGATGGTTCCGGGTGTGGCTGTTCATGCTGCGTTACGTAGCTCCGATCCTGGTTCTGCTGGTTCTACTGCACACATCCGGCATCATTCACTTCTAATGGTGAAGACCCGATAGGGTGAAATATGGTCTGTTGTGCAGATTTACCATGGATAAAACCTCTTGGAAGAAATGCAAAAGCCCTTGTTTTCCCTCGTCAATTTTGGGACAATACGGAGTAGAGGTTTTTTGGGTAGGACCGATAAGCCATATGCTTTTTTGCGAAAAGAGGATTATACAATGAACAAATCATCCATATATGGATTAACATTAGAGCAATTACGTTCCTGGCTACCGGAGCATGGGCAGAAAAAATCCCGTGCATCCCGGATCTGGGAATGGTTATATCAAGAGCGTGTTCACGATTTCCCTGCGATGACCGATGTCCGTCAGGAATGTCTGGACGTTCTCTCCGAGCATTTCACCATGAACTCGCTGAGCGAACATGTGAAGCAGGAATCGGCAGATGGTACCGTGAAGTTTCTGCTTCGGATGCAGGACGGCAACCTGATTGAGACGGTATTAATGCGGCAGAAATACGGACTTACCGTCTGTGTGACCACACAAGTGGGCTGTAACATTGGCTGTAGCTTCTGTGCGAGCGGTCTGATCAAGAAGAGCCGAGACCTGACCGCTGGAGAGATTGTGGAACAGATTATGCATGTGCAGCGACATCTGGATGCAGCGGGTCAAGATGAGCGAGTAACCAACGTGGTTGTGATGGGGATTGGTGAACCATTCGACAACTTCCAGCACATGAGTGATTTCATCGAAGTTATCAAGGATCGCAAAGGATTGGCACTTGCCGCCAAACGGATAACTGTATCCACGAGCGGCCTTCCGGACAAAATCAAGGAATTTGCAGACAGCAGTCTGCAGGTTAACCTGGCGATCTCTCTGCATGCACCTAATAATGAACTGCGTACACATATCATGAAGATCAACCGGGCTTTCCCGATTGAGCAATTGATGGATGCGGTGGATTATTATCTGGCTAAAACGAACAAACGCATCATGTTTGAGTACATCTTGCTACGTGATGTTAACGATCAACGTGAGCATGCCGCGGAGCTCGCTGAACTGTTGTCCAGTCGCAGAAGTATGGTCAGTGTGAATCTGATTCCATACAACCCGGTGGATGAGCACAGTCAGTATCAACGGAGTACAGAAGAGTCGATTCTGGGCTTCTATGATACACTCAAAAAGAACAATATCAACTCCACTGTACGTATGGAACATGGTACGGATATCGATGCTGCCTGCGGACAGTTGCGCAGTAAACAAATGAAGAACAACACCGCCGAATCCGAGCCAGGCCGTCTGGCACTGGGATAAGATAAAGCGCGGATCTGGCAAGTAAGTTAGGATACTTGGTTGTTATAATCAGTGCCTGAACTTTGTACGTGCCACCTACCGTTGTTGAGTTCGCAAATGCGTTGCCTGAATGCAAAACGCCTCTGTATATCACTGAAAAGTGATAACGGAGGCGTTTTTTGGAGTTTCATTATTTCAGTTTTTTGGTCATCAGCAGATGGGGGATGCCGTCTTCCATAAATACTTCCGACGCGGGTGCGTATCCGAGACGTTCGTAGAACCCGGAAGCTTGTACCTGTGCGTGCAGCTTGGCTTTCTCAAGACCATCAGCAACAGCCATCTGCTCCAGCTTGTCGATCAGCACACGGCCCAGGCCGTGTTTGCGGTAATCAAGCATGACACAGATCCGTTCCAATTTGGCGACTTGTTCCACAATGCGCAGTCTGGAGGAGGCAGCAGGTACACCGTCTACGTAGAGCAGAATGTGGCGCGCCTCCGCGTTTAATGTATCATAAGCATCGAATTCATCCGCTGCGGGTACGCCTTGTTCTTCGACGAAAATAGCCGTACGAATGGCGATGCAGGCATCGAGCAATTCCTGATTAGTAACTTCAACAATCGTTGTATTCATGAATGTTTCTCCTTTGGGTGATCGTAATGTTATCCTGACGTGATAAACTGGTACATAACAGGAATATGGAACGAAACTCGTTCTTTTCAACAGTAGTTATACCATCAATTATGTTGCGAATGCAACAATTTTATAGGGGCGTGAGTGTGTTGACTGAGAAAAAAGAAGTGCTGCGTGAAATTGGTATGATTGCCCGCTGTCTGGATTCAATCAGTAATGTCGAGTTTCAGCATCTGAACCTGTCCCGTGGACAATATCTATATCTGTATCGAATCTGTGAGAATCCGGGCATTATTCCGAATCAGCTTGCTGAACTGATCAAAGTGGATCGCACGACGGCGGCCAGAGCTATTAGCAAACTCGAATCCGATGGGTTCATTATTAAACAGCCAGCAATGGGTAATAAAAAGAATAAGGTGTTGTATCCCACCAAAGCTGGGCTTGAAGCATGGGAATTCATTCGTAAAGAGGGCGTGCATTCGGATCAGGTGACTCTGGATGGTCTGACGGAGGAAGAGATCGAGACCGCGGTCATGCTTCTCCGTCGAATGCGACATAATATCGAGGTGGACTGGAAATTTGTCAAAAAGGGTGGACGAAGATCCTACATGGATATTTCGGAATGAACAGAGGAACGATCCTTGACCCCTGCATCCCAGACTCTAGCCGGACCTATCTAAAGGAGAAGAGCCATTATGCCAGAGAAGCTTCAGTACAGGAGGGAGTCATGAAACGGGTAAACCGGAAAAGGCTAACGTGGTGGATCATATTGGCAGTCAGTATCACGGCAGCGTTAATTATTTTTGTGAAGGAGCGGTTTGTGATGAATGAATCATCCCCTACGGTATCCTTTGTTCAAGATCATATGACTAATCCCAATGGTACAATTGCGACCTATTTGCAAGATGCTACCTCAGAGAGAGCGGACATCGTTGCAGGCAGAGAGGCTTTATCTGAATCACTTGGTCTTTGGATGCAATATGCTGTTGCCAAGAATGATCAGGCGTTATTCGAGGAAAGCTATGAACTGTTGACCACCTATTTCCTCATGCCGCAAAAATATATTGCCTGGAAGCTGGATGCCAAAGGTGAATCTCAAGTGACAACCAACGCGCTTGGCGATGATTTTCGAATTGTTGGTGCTTTATTAAAGGCAGCAGATCAATGGAAACAAGGAAGAGAAGATAAACTGGAAACGGCTTCGAAAATATCCCGTACACTTTCGCAATCGGTTCAGAATAAAGGATATTATGTGGATTTTCACGATTTTGCGAGTGGTCACTCCACAGATACATTAAGCCTGGTTTATGTTGATCTCCCGTCTCTACAATTGATGGAAAAACATCAGTTGGTGGAACCGGGAACCTATGCCAAGTACGAAGCTTTGCTGAAGAAGATGCCTGACGATGGATTGTTCTATCCGAAGACCTTCGATGTAGTCCGTAAAAAATTTACGTATGATGATACGGTGAATCTGATTGACCAGTTGATCGTGGCGAATCATCTAACCGTGACCGACCGCAAACCGGACAAGCTCATTTCTTTTTTGAAAAAAGAGTTCAACACCCGGCATCAGCTGCCCGGACAGTATAAGCGAGAATCACGCACACCTGCGGTATCTTATGAATCTTCCTCGGTATATGGCCTCGCCATTTTACTCGCTGTTCGTTCAGGTGATCCAAAATGGGCCAAACAGTTGCATAACCATATGACTACGTTGCGTGGTCAGGACTCTCGTTATCCAGGTGGATATGTATTTGACGGTAACACACATCTGTTTGATAATCTTTTTCCTTTATTGGGAGAAGTTAATTTACAGATAAGTATTAAAAAGTAAGGATTTTGTCATTTGATGAATTCTACAATGTGTTAGCATAGTTTTGTCTAATCATGTCATAAATTGTTGCGATATAAAAGAAGTGAGGTTGAACAAGCGTCCTATAAATTCAACGGAGAGAAGGATCTATGAGGAATAAAGCACCTACCCGCCGTATTGCATGGGGATATGCCCTTTTAATTGGACTAGCCCTCATGCAGCAACTGATGATTTATCTTAAAGTGTACATGGATCAGAGCTACATTACAGGGGATTTGATTTTTAGTATCGTGTCGCTGGGTGCCTTGGTTTTTGGTCTTTTTCTGCCTGTTGGTGTATCCGTCGTGACGGGGTTTGTATATCTGGTTTCTTATTTTGTGTGGCTTGTTACTTATGCTGATGCAAATGTGCTTGTGTTCTCCTGGTGGTTGCTCATCCCTGCCAACGTTGCCGTGGCTGCGTTCATCAAGGCAAGTCTGCTGCGCAGTGCGCGTGTAGTGGAACGTCTCCAGGATATGCAGGACCGTAACCCGGAAATCGATCTGGATACCACGCTTGGTAATAAGGGAGCGCTGGCAGATACGTTAATCAAACATAGTAACCTTGCGCGTCGGTACTCCGAAAAGTATGGATTCAGCATTGCCATGTTCAAGATTGAATTTTTGCCACTGGTGATGGAATCCCTCGGTTCTGTCCGGTATGCACAGTTCCTGCTTGAAATCTCGGGTACGATTCAGAAGCAGATTCGGTATGAGGACTATAAATTTTTCGTGGATCGTGGGCGATTTGTCATCATATGTCCGATGGTGAATGTGGAATATCTTCCACTTCTTACACAGCGGATCAAAAAGGCCATCATGGATCTTCATATTATCGATAAAAAGGGAAATGAGCTGCAAACGGTGATACGCTCTGGTGCTCTGGTATTCCAAAAGGAGCAATTCAGCAAGTACGAGGACATTGACGCGGTTATTGCTGCCCTTGAACGAAACACAGAGACCGATCTCATCGGAGAATATATATAACGGGAAGGAGAGAGGCGCTGTGGACTATATGTCCTGGTTCATCCCGATCTGTATCGCCGTCAGTTCTTTATTTGCGGTAATCACGATTTGGTTAACAATTGCAACCCTTCGTTTTCGGTCAAAAGTCAATCGCAAGTACGATCGGAGGAAATTAATTGACTGATTTTATTCTGCTGTTATCGATATTCAGCATCTGGATTGCCGTATTCGAGTCGATTGTTATTATGGCAGGTGCGATTCGTTTTATTAATAAACAGGACAAAAAAGGGATTCAGATCCCTGAAAATATGGATCATTATCCAACAGTCACGGTCATGGTACCTGCGCATAACGAGGGTCTAGTCATTATTGCGACAGTAGAGCATATTCTGTGCCTGAATTATCCGGAGGATAAAGTTCAGGTCATCGTGATCGCTGATAACTGTACAGATGATACCGCAGAGAAGCTGAGATCATTCCTCAGTCAGACCAGTTATAGGCATCGCAATGTGACGGTAATGGAGCGAAAAGGAACCGGTGGCAAGTCCGGGGCATTAAATGACGGACTGGAAATTGCCACGGGCGACTGGATCTGTATCTTCGATGCAGATGCCGCACCTGAACGGAATTCATTAATGTTTTTGACGCAAAAATCGCTGGAGAACCCTGAACAATATGGCGTGGTTTTTGGCAGAAACAAAGCACGCAACAGAGGACAGAATTTCCTCTCCAAATGCATCAATCTGGAGATTATCACTTCGCAACGTGTGTATCACACGGGTATGTGGGAATTGTTCCAGCTTGGTTCCATCCCGGGAACGAATTATATTATCAAAACCGAGTTGATCCGGGAGATTGGCGGCTGGGATGTGACAGCTATTACAGAAGATACGGCGCTATCATTCGAGATTTTGAATCGCGGACAGTTTGTGGCGCTTGCGCCGCAAGCGGAAGCCTATCAGCAGGAGCCGGAACAGCTTAGTGTATACATGAAGCAGCGCGAACGCTGGGCCAAGGGGAACTACCAGGTGGTACTGGATAATATCCATAACCTGTTTAACCGTTCCAGTTGGCGTAATAAGTTGCTGGTCATCTATTATGCCGTCAGTTATTTCTGGTTTATGCTTGCGATCATTGTATCGGATATTATATTTCTCGTGAATCTGGTCTATCAGGTCATTGCCATATTTAAACCAGAGGTAAGTTCACCGTTCCAGTTTGCCGGCGATGCATATGTGTTCCTGGTCATTGGTTGGGCACTTATGTACTTTATTTACGTGTTACAGATCAATCTGGCACTTGCCGCAGATATTGGACAAAGCAATACCCGTAATTTCATCTATGCCTGCGTGTCCTACTTCACGTATGCACAGTTGTTCATCCTGATCTCGATCAAGGCTTTCTACTCCTTAATTATGGACAAGATTCGAAAACGCGAAAGCAAATGGTACAAAACAGAACGTTTTGGCTAAGCGGCGTAAATGTTATAAGTGTAAGGCAGAAAGGCTGTTTGCTGGATAACTCCAGTAAACAGTCTTTTTGTTATAGCCAGACACATCCATATTCTGTATACTCTTACAGGCTGTAAATAGGAAGCATGCTTATCCGAAATGGAGGGTCACGGAATGAAGAACAGAGGATCAGACTTTTACGATGATGAGGCGAACTTTGAGAAGTATATGGAACGTCGCAAGTGGCAGGAGAACGCCAATGATACATTGGAGAAGCCGGTGATGCTGGAGTTGATTGGAGATGTTGCCGGCAAGAACATACTGGACCTTGGTTGTGGAGATGCAAGGTTCGCCGCAGAATTGCTGAGTGGGGAGCACGAAGGTGCGACGTATATGGGGATTGAGGGTTCTGTGAATATGATTCAGGCAGCTAACAAATCGGTAAAAGGATTAAATGCCCGGATTGAGCGAGCGTTCATGGAAGACTGGACCTATCCGGCCGGATTGTACGATCTGGTTATATCAAGACTGGCTGTTCACTATATTGAAGATGTGGAGAGCCTGTTCCGCAACATATACAATACTTTGAAAGAGAACGGGACATTTGTATTCTCGGTAGAACATCCTGTGATCACGTCTACACTGCAACCCTCCGGGACTCGAACAGATTGGGTGGTTGATCAGTATTTTGTAGAAGGATATCGGGAGCAGCAGTGGCTGGGCGGTTCTGTGAAAAAGATGCATCGTTCCATTGAATCGTATTTTATGGCATTGCAGCGTGCAGGGTTCCGTGTAGAGCATTTACGCGAGTCGGCACCACAACGTGCCTATTTTGTAAACGAGGAAACCTATCTGCGCAGGCAACGCATTCCATTGTTTCTGTTTTTAAGTGCCCGGAAATAGGATATTGGTAAACGTATAGATAAATAGATGAAACCGTAAAGTTATACTCATAAATTAGAAAGTTCTACACAGAAAACGGTGGATAACACTAGATATAGGAGTAAAAAGCCCGAAATCTATCCACATGTGGATAAGATATTGGGCTTTTACTGTTAAGTTTCTTCACCTATGTTACGTTTGCTGTGTATAACCCCGCAATTATGAATCCGCCGCTGCTCTGACATAGACACGTTCTCCGTGCCGATCAACTTCCACAGGTGCCTCGAAGAAGTTACTCAGCACTTCGGTGTTCATCAGATTGTTAGTTAATCCGCTATGGACTATTTCACCCCGGCGAAGCAGGAGGCTGTGACTAAAGACAGGCAATATTTCTTCGGTATGATGGGTGACATAGATGAGTGACGGGGTATCTGGACGCTGTGATAATTCACGGATGCTATCCAGCAGTCGCTCTCTTGAGAACAGATCCAGTCCATTGCAAGGCTCGTCCAGAATGAGTACCCGCGGATTGGCCATCAGTGCTCGGGCAATGAGAAGTTTCTGTTTCTCGCCTTGAGAGCAGGTACGATATTCGCGATCCCACAGGTGCTGACAACCCAGCGTTTGCATCAATTCCTGTGCCTGATCCAGATCATCATCTGACAGCTTGTCGTACAAGCCAATGGTGGCGTGTTTACCGCTGATCACGACATACTGCGTGCGGTCTGTACCGTGCAATTTCTCTTGGAGAGATGAACTGACCCAGCCAATGGATTTGCGAAGCTGTCTCAGATCCACATCCCCATATTCATGGCCTAACACGGATATCTTGCCTTCGGTCGGCCAGAGATACCCGGTGATCATGTTCAGGAGTGTTGTTTTGCCGGAGCCATTCAGGCCAAGCAACGCCCAGTGTTCACCGTCATTAACCTGCCAGTTCACATCGTTCAATAGGGTAAGTGGTCCCCTTTTCCAAGTAACATGCTGTACATCAATAATCATGCGTTATTCCTCCCTTCTGTTATCCTCGAGTGTCCTAGATGTATTGTAGTCACAAAACGAAAGAGGTTTCAACGGTTATCACGCTGTTCTTGGTTGGTCCTTGCGCAGAAATACAGCACACACACCAAGCAGTGGCAAAAACGAACATAACTTTATAACAAACGAAATGCTGGTCACGTCAATTAAGGAACCTAACACAACTGAGCCAAGCCCAGCCATTCCAAACGACAGGCCAAAAAACAATCCGGATACCGTTCCAATATGACGAGGAAGCAATTCCTGTGCATAAACAATGATGACGCTGAAGCCGGACATCAGGATGAGTCCAATCATCCCGCATAATACCATGGACAAGACGGGGCCCGCATAAGGTAGCATCAGGGAAAACGGTGCAGTGCCTGCAATGGAGAACCAGATCATCGGTTTGCGTCCGTAGCGGTCAGCGAGTGGGCCGCCGAGCAAGGTCCCGACCATACCTGCAAATTGCAATATAAAAAGACAAATCTGTGCCTGGGAGAGAGGCAAGCCATATGCATCGGCGTAATAGAAGGCGTAATACCCGGTCATGCCTGCAATATAAACGAATTTAGAGAACAGCAGCAGGATGAGAATTCCCATTGTAAAAGCGATGAATCCCCGGCTCACAGGCCGAGCTGCTGGCCCTGCACCGCTTGATTTTAGAGGGAGTTGCTGACGAATGCGAGTCTCGGCAAGCTTGTCTCTGTACCAACGACTGACCATAGACTGAATGAAGATGCCGATCAGGGCAAAGCCCATCAGCCATAGAAAACTACGCTGCCCATGTGGCAGCAGGATGAAGGCGACCAGTAATGGAGCAATAGCCTGTCCTGTGTTGCCTCCCACCTGGAAGATCGACTGTGCCATTCCTCGTCCACGGCCGGCTGCCATATGAGCCACGCGTGAGGATTCGGGGTGGAGGATGGATGAGCCTATGCCAATCAATGCTGCCGAAACAAGCAGCATCCATAACTCGGAAGACAAAGCTAAACCGAGAACACCGATCAGGGAGAATAACATACCTCCGGGAAGCAGGATCGGCATGGGCTTGCGGTCTGACATATAACCGACCAGTGGCTGAAGGACGGATGCGGTAATATTCAGGGTGAAGGCAATCCAGCCCATCTGGGCGAAACTGAGCTGCATGGTCTGCTGGAATAACGGGAAAGCAGACGGAACCACTGTCTGCATCGCATCATTCAGCAGATGGGCGAAGCTGACTCCGGCAAGTGCCCAATTGGCGGAGGAGTTGATTTGCATTTTGCTTAAAGTGGCCTGAGCCATGGGAGATCACCTCGAATTATTTTTTTCTATGATAAAAGATGGGGGCAGATCATGTCTTTGTGAAAAGTGCTTGGAAAGTGAGCACGATTTGCTATAATGTCAGCAGGTGAGCAAACGATGGAATTAAACATGACGCTAAATGGGTTGGAATTATGGAAAGCTACCGGAGGGTTTGCGAATGAGCCGCATGTACATGACGACTGGTATCAGCTAACGCTGCCGGTCAGAGGTCAATGTCATCTGGTACAGGAACGGCATGCATACCCGCTAAAAGCAGGCATAGGGATTATTGCTCATCCCCAGACTGAGCATTATTTTGAGATAGGGTCGGATTCGGCTGTCATTGTGATCAAGTTCCGTAAACCGCCATTAGGCAGTTTCGAAGGTGCGGAGTTAAGTGGGGGGCGAGCTGAGTTTCGACCTACCCAGAATTTTGATCCTGTTGAGATCAGCAGTCTGTTTCGAGTCTGGAATTCCATTTTGTTAGATGATGTGCCCGAAATGCTGCAAGTGCAGGAAACAGAACTAGCCATCGAGACGTATCTAAGACGTGTGTTGACGGGGCAGGAAAATGGAAAAAGAACTGTAAATCCCGGTACATTCATGGATCCTCATCTCCAACGAGTGCTGGATTACATTCACAGTGCCTATACAGGCCCAATGGATATTGATTCGATGGCGATGGTTGCACATCAGAGCCGATATCATTTTATGCGTTCTTTCAAGGCTCTTACGGGAACAACACCGTATCAATATCTGCTGAATTTGCGCGTAGAAGAAGCGTCCAGGAGGCTCCGCCTTACAACGGATTCAGTAACAACAATCAGTTATGAACTGGGATTTTCCAGTGTCAGTCAGTTTTACAGAGCCTTTCAGCGAGTGTATGTTATGACACCGATGGAATATCGGAATCATGTGTAGATTTTAACGGGCAGTCTCGCATATGCGAGACTGTATTTTAGTACGTTACAGCATGCCACTCATTTTTGTTGTTGCCAAACATTGAAGAGTTTGCTAAGATGGGAAAAAGTTTATGTAAGCGTATACATTTAGATTAAAATTACAACGTTGTAATTATGGTTATGGCAAGTATTTAAAAGAAAGAAATACGGTGTAAGGAGGACTATTTCAAATTAGTTATCTCGTTATTACGCAGAATGATATAGGTTGTTACAAAATGTGAATGAGATAAATAACAAATACGTCAGTGAAATGACGGTTCCTTTTTATTCAAAAATTCAAACGTTGTAATTATGTAGCGAAGGGGAGTGTTTCACGTTGAAAAAACGCATGTCCACGCTGTTCAGCCTGATCAGACGGGATAAATATTTGCTACTGATGTTTTCGCCTATCTTTCTGTATTACCTCATCTTCATGTACCTTCCGATGCCTGGCGTGCTGTTGGCATTTCGTAATTTCTTGCCGGGTCAGGGCATGCTCAGCGGGGAGTGGGTGGGACTGCGCTGGTTCGAACAGTTCGTGAATTCCATCTACTTCTGGCGACTGCTGCGTAACACATTTTTGCTCGCCTTCCTGCCGCTCCTGTTTGGTTTCTCCATTCCGATTTTATTCGCTGTCTGCATCGTGGAGATCAAGAACCGGACATTCAAGCGATTTGCCCAGACCGTTACGTACCTTCCTCACTTCATCTCCACTGTTGTTGTAGCTGGCATGATTATTAACTTCCTGTCACCAACAGACGGTATTGTGAACACCCTCATCGCGAGTCTTGGCATGGAAAAAGTGAACTTCATGATGGATGCGAGCTGGTTCCGTACCATCTTCACAAGTTCCGACATCTGGCAAAGCTTTGGCTTCAGCTCCATCATCTACATTGCAGCCATTATGGGGATCGACCCCGAGATGTATGATTCCGGCAAAATTGATGGCGTCAACAAATTCCAGGAGCTATGGCACCTGACCCTACCCAGTATCAAACCAACCATCGTCATTCTTCTGCTTCTGTCGCTTGGCGGCATTATGAGTGTAGGTTTCGAGAAAGTATATCTGCTCTACAACGGAGCCACCTACGAAACGGCAGATGTCCTGTCCACCTATGTATACCGGATGGGGATTGAGGGCCAGAATTACGGCTTCGCCACAGCGGTCGGCTTGTTTAACTCTATTATCACATTTGTGCTTGTCTTTGCTGCCAATTCCATGACCCGCCGCCTGACCAAGATGTCACTCTGGTAAGACTATACCCCGGACCAAAGGAGACCTGTATGCAAAAATCGAGAAGTGACCGTTTGTTCTACGGATGTGTCTACCTGCTGACCATACTGGCGGTTGTTGTCACGTTGTATCCCTTTCTGTACGTCATTAGTATTTCATTCAGCTCGGTGGATGCCATCGACAAACAAAAAGTTGTATTGTGGCCCGTTGGATTTACCCTGTCAGGTTACCAAATGGTACTGCAATACAAGGAGTTATGGGTTTCGTTCTACAACACCCTCTGGTACACCGTGGTAGGCACACTGCTGAACATTGTGGCAACATGTCTTGCGGCGTTTCCATTATCCAGACAGCAGTTTTTCTTACGTCGCAAGCTGAATTTCTTCATCGCCTTCACCATGTATTTCTCGGGTGGACTCATTCCGGTCTACATGCTGATTACCTCGCTTGGGCTGTACAACACCCGCTGGGTTATGGTGCTGCCTGTGCTGGTGATTACGTTTAACGTCATGATCTGCCGCTCAGCTTTCGAAGGCATTCCGAATGAAATTTTCGAAAGTGCCAGTATAGACGGGGCTAACGAGATGACGATGCTGTATCGTCTGGCGGTTCCGATCATCAAGCCAACACTGGCTGTGCTCACGCTGTACTACGCGGTATTCCACTGGAACAACTTTTTCACGGCCCTATTATATCTGGGCAAACAGGATATGCAGCCCTTACAGATGTTCCTGCGAAGAGTGCTGATCATGGCTTCGCCGGAAGTGATGCAGAAGATGGGCGGTACGATGACATCCGGTGCGCTGGCGGTCTCCTCCCTTCAGGTTCGTTATGTATCCATTGTGGTCAGCATTCTGCCTATTGTTACGATCTACCCGTTTATCCAACGGTACTTCGTTAAGGGGATCACCCTCGGAGCCGTGAAAGGATAGCTTTACTTACTTAAGTGTCATGTCATTCAAAGGAGTTCAAAATGGTTCATACCAAGGAGGAATGATGGATGAGATTTAAAGGGGCAGGAAGAAAAAGTGTAATCGCAGCGATACTGGCAATCAGCCTGGCGGGATGTAGCGGCGGAACAGGGGCGGGAACCGATGCGGGGAGCACCCCGTCCAGTTCGGAGCCAGCCTTCAATTATACCGGAGCAGGGCCGGTGACGGATCAACCGGATGCCAAACTGTCTATTCTCGGCACCAACGCTTGGACGACCAATGTGGACTTGTCCACCGCAGCCATCGTGAAGAAAATTGAGAGCAACGCTGGTGTGACGGTGGATTGGGATCTGATTCCGCCGCAGAACTATGCGGATGCCGTCAATCCGAGGCTGGCTGCTGGTACCGGCTTGCCCGATATCGTGTACCTGCCGGATCAGGATCAGCTGATGAAGTACATTAACAGCGGTCTATTCATTCCGATTAATGAACTGGTAGAGAAATACGGCGTGAATCTCAAAAAAATATATGAAAAGTCACCTTCGGTCAAAGCCAGTTTAACAACGCCAGATGGTAAAATGTATTATATCCCACAGCAGACGTTAACCCGCAACTACATGCCGGTATTTATGGTCAATGTGCGCTGGCTTGATAAACTGGGATTAAGCGAGCCGACCACGCTGGATGAATTCACGGCGATGCTGCGCAAATTCAAGACAGATGACCCGAACGGCAACGGAAAAGCCGATGAGATTCCGCTGTCCATGGAAGCAAAATTTGTGTCAATGGCCTTTGGCCCGGCATTTGGACTTGATCTGTCCAACCAGTTCTATGCAGACGATCAGGGCAAAGTACATTTCAGCTATTATGAGCCTGCCTACAAGGAGTACTTGACCTATCTGAACGGACTGTACAAGGAAGGTCTGCTTGGGGTGGATTATGCGAGTACTACGAGTGATCAGGTCACGTCGCGCATCTCTCAGGATGTGACGGGAGCAACGTTTAATTTTAGCTGGTATATGTCGATGGTCTACAGTCCGTTATTCAAGGATTACAATCCGGAAGAGCCAATCATCAAAGGCATTTTACCACTGAAAGGACCGCATGGGGATCAGTTCTATGTAGGACGTACACCAGTGAGTGGCATCTTTGGCATTACACGTGATAGTAAAAATCCGGAACTTGCTTTCCGTTTCCTGGACTATGCCGTAAGTGAGGAAGCACAGACGTATTATACGTGGGGCATCAAGGATGACACGTATACGGAAGAGAATGGCGTGAAGACATTTACGGACAAAGGCAAGGACAATGAATACATCCAGAAGCTTGGCATTGGTCCGGTGAATCTGCCGAACATCCAATCCACCGATTCTGCTGATTCCGTCGTAGCCCCTTGGCATGCGAAGATGGATAAGGAACTGGAGCCGTATGTGCGCGAACCGTTCCCGTTTGTCTATGCCCTGCCGGATGAAGCGAGTGTGGAAAGCATGGCGATGCCTGACATCACCACATATGTGGAAGAGATGAACTTTAAGTTTATTAGCGGGGATGCCAGTCTGGACCAGTTTGACAGTTATATTGAGACGTTGAAGAAGATGAATATAGAGCAGGTTATTGCGGGCAGACAGGCACAATATGATCGTTATAAATCTGCACAGAAATAGGAAATTAGGGTTTTAGGCGTATGAGAGGTGTTGATTGATTTTGATAACCATTAAAGACATTGCCAAACTGGCGGGGGTGAGCTATAGCACGGTATCGAAGGCGCTGAATGATGATCCCCGAATCAAACCGGCAACAAAGCAGAAGGTGCTTGCGGTCGCAGAGAAACATCAATATCGGAAAAACATGCTGGCCCGGCAGCTCTCCACCGGCAGAAGCAACATCATCGGTTTTGTGCTGGATGAGCTGAGCAATCCGTTATTCTCCAACATCTCCGGCCGTCTGCACACCGAGCTGAAGAAGCGGGGATATCAGATGATCCTGGTTGTGGCGGATGATGGCGTGGATGTCTTCAGCCAGCTGCGCGTGGACGGATGTATTCTGTGGGACTATGCACTGGACAATCGGGAGATGTTCTGGAAAAAGTTCGCAACACTCAACATGCCATGTTTTGTGCTGGGTACTGATGAAGCGCCGAACTCTCCTTACATCAAGATTGATCGCAAAGAAGGGTTGTTCAAAGCAGTGGAGCATCTGAAATCGCTGGGCCACAGCCGAATCGGATTCATCGGCAACTCCCAGAATATTAAACTGGAGGGATACCGGGAAGCGTTGCAGCGTACGGGTCTGGATTTTAACGAAGACCATGTGCTGCCAGCGCATTCCTCCTGGGAAGACGGGTATTTTGCCATACGTAATCATGCGTTTGGGGCGGATTCGCCAACAGCTTTTATTGGACTGAACAACCTGGTCACCCGAGGTGCGCTCCGGGCTTTGCTTGAGGCAGGTTACAGCGTTCCAAGCGATATCTCGTTAATCGGGTATGATGATCTGCCGGATATGCAATATGCCGAAGTGGCCTTGACTACAATTGGCCCGCCTCTGGATGAACTGGCCGTGCAGGCAGCAGAGTTGATTGTCTCGTTGATCCGTGATGAACAGGTCGATGTTCCGGTAGTTATTCAGCCCAAGCTGAACCTTCGCAATTCAACGGCAATGTGCCGGCAATAAAGACAGCAACCTATGAAGAGTGAAGCGGTTATCCTTTAATCATACATGTATTAGGTGAGTACAACATTCAAGGAGGAATTGCTTATGCAGGTACAGACACAGTTATCCTGGTCTGAGCGAATTGCAGCAACGATCATCCAGCAATGTGACGGGGACGGTTATCATGCGTTCCCGTCGGGACGATGGGCATACGTGGAAGGCATGACCTTGATGGCGATGGCACGAACCGGGCAGTATTATGGCAAGCAAGAGTTTGTTGATTTTATGAAAAAACATATGGACCTGTATATCCAGCCGGACGGCTCTATTGGCACCTATACTTTGGAAGAATATAATCTGGATCAGATTAATCAGGGGAAAAACCTGTTTGCTTTACTGGATGGTGCTGAAGATCAGCGTTACGCAGAAGCGGCGCATCTTTTGGCAGCACAGCTCGTAGGGCAACCCCGCACGTCGGAGGGCGGTTTCTGGCACAAAAAAATCTATCCATTCCAGATGTGGCTGGACGGCCTGTATATGTCCTCTCCCTTTTTGTCCGAGTATGCGAAGACATTTCATCGTCCCGAGTTATGGGATGAAGTTGCACATCAGATTCTGCTGATCGAGCGCCAGACCCGTGATCCGCGGACCGGGCTGCTCTATCATGGCTGGGATGAATCGAAGGAGCAGGTCTGGGCAGATTCATCGACAGGGTGCTCACCACACTTCTGGAGCCGGGCGATGGGCTGGTATGCCATGGCGATTGTAGACAGCGTGGAGCATTTCCCCGTGAATCATCCAAAGCGCGGAACCATCATCGGCATCTTCGAACGGATGTGTCATGCTCTGGTACGCGTGCAGGAGCAGGAGAGCGGGTTATGGTTCCAGGTGCTGGATCAGGGCTTCCGCAAAGGCAACTATCTGGAAGCATCCGGGTCAAGCATGTTTGTATATGCACTTGCGAAGGGTGTGCGACTAAGGTATCTGGAGCCGCATTTCAGAGCTGCGGCGGAGAAGGGATGGCAGGGGCTCTCCTCCCGATTGGTGGAGGAGACGGCTGACGGCGTTCGGTTAAACGGGATCTGTCATGGCGCAGGACTAAGCCTGGATCGGGATGGCTCGTACAACTACTATGTAACCGAAGCGGTTGTAAGCGATTCCTTTATGGGTGTGGCTCCGCTTCTGCTGGCAGCACTGGAAATGGAGCGACTGCCATGATGCAGCAGAGATTGCCAAATACAGCATTGGAACCATCAGCTCCCTGTCTGACTGTTGCTTCAGATGGGACAGGGGATTATGTGACGATTCAGGCCGCAGTTGATGCGCTGCCGGAGAATGGCATCGGAACCGTTCCAATTCGAGTGAAGGCTGGTGTCTATCATGAGAAGCTGCATATGGAGAAGCCGGGCATCCACTTGATTGGTGAGGGGGCGGAGCAGACGATCATTACGTATGATGATCATGCACTCAAGAAGTTCCCGGACGGGTCGCCATATCATACGTTTCATTCCTATACGGCTTTCATTGGTGCTGATGATTTCACGGCAGAGGGAATTACCTTCGTAAATGCTGCCGGGCCGGGCAAGCAGGTTGGTCAGGCGCTGGCCGTTTATGTGGATGGAGACCGGGCTGCCTTTCGCCGCTGTCGTTTGATCGGTCACCAGGATACGATCTTCACCGGCCCGCTGCCGGAGCAGCCCATGGATCGCAGTTATTTTGGCGGGCCACGCGATGGTGCCGAGCGGCGCAAACTGCGGCAGTATTTCGAGGACTGTTACATCGAAGGTGATATCGATTTTATTTTCGGTTCGGCTACGGTGGTGTTTAAGGGCTGCGAGATCTTTACGAAGAATCACCTGACTGAAGCGGAGGCTGCGGATGGACAAGTGAACGGTTGGATTACCGCAGCCTCTACGCCGGAGGATGTGCGTTACGGCTATGTGTTTCTGGACTGTGATCTGACCAGCAATGCTCCGCCGCAGTCGGTGTATCTGGGCAGACCGTGGCGTCATCATGCCAAAGTCTGTTTTCTGAACTGCTGGATCGGTGCTCATGTGAAGCGGGAGGGATGGCACAACTGGAACAAGACAGATGCAGAGCAGACCGTTCAGTATGCGGAATACAACAGCGCAGGGCCTGGTGCCGGATGTGCTGCTGATCGTGTGCCTTGGGCCAAAATACTGACCGAACAGGAAGCGGCCGAGTACACTATACCTCTGATTCTGTCCGGCGTGGATGAGTGGCAGCCTTTGGAAGGGAGAGGGGAGCAGCGGCAGTAAGATACGCCCTCTTCTCTGCGCAATATCTAACACAGGTTTTCTTTCAAGTCTCCTAAGGAGTTGAAAGAAAACCTTTTTTGTGCGCTATATTACATTTTTCGCCCCCAATAGAACTATTTTATCCCTTATCTCTTTTGCAGTTTACTGATTAAATACAGGGTGAGGATCTGTAAATTCCCTGTAAAATTTGGATGGTGCCTGCAAAAAAAAGAACACGAGAGGGAAGGTCCATTTTGGTAAGGGAAGGGAGTGAAGTGACACGCAAAATCAGATGGCTGAATGAGGCTGGCTCTAATCGATCACAGATCAGATGCAGGTGGACTATTAAAGCTTTTGTTTGCAAGGTGAACGTATCCTTAGTACAGGAGGGATTTTGCTTGAATCAAGCTGTTCGATTCCGCCCGGTCATTACATTTGCTTTGACATTTCTTCTACTTATTTCGTGGTTTGCACCGAGAGCCGATGCCGCCGCCCAATGGCAGGCAGGCACCGCATACAAGAAAGGAGACCTCGTAACATATCAAAATAAAGATTATGAGTGTATTCAGGCCCACACGGCGTTGACCGGATGGGAGCCCTCTGTTGTGCCCGCGTTGTGGAAATACGTCGGGGAAGGTTCGGGAGGGGAAACGCCGACGCCAGATACGGCACCACCTTCTGTTCCTGCGGGTCTGACTTCATCCTCCATCACGAACACCTCCGTGAGTCTTTCCTGGAATGCATCCACGGATAATGTGGGCGTGGCGGGGTATGAGGTGTACCGGAACGGCGTTCTTGTGACAAGTACTTCAACTACAACAGCTGTAGTCACTGGACTGACAGCTAGCACGACTTATGCTTTTACGGTAAAAGCCAAAGATGCCGCAGGCAATATATCCGCTGCGAGCACCTCCCTCAGTGTGACAACTTCCAATGGATCTTCCAATCCTGGGCCAACCGGCGGCAAATGGCTGATCGGCTACTGGCATAACTTCGACAATGGTTCAACCAATATCAGACTTCGTAACGTATCAACAGCCTATGACGTCATTAATGTCTCCTTTGCCGAACCGATTTCACATGGCAGCGGAACGCTTGCTTTTACTCCATACAATGCAACGGTAGCCGAATTCAAATCCGATATTGCCTACCTTCAAAGCCAAGGGAAAAAAGTACTGCTTTCCATGGGTGGAGCCAACGGTACCATTGAGCTCACCGATGCGACCAAGAGACAGCAGTTCGAAGATTCGTTAAAATCAATCATTTCCACGTATGGTTTCAATGGTCTAGATATCGATCTGGAAGGAAGTTCCCTGTCTCTGAATGCAGGGGATACCGATTTCCGTAGTCCAACTACACCGAAAATTGTTAACCTCATCCAAGGCGTGAAAGCGGTTAAGTCACACTTCGGCGCCAATTTCATCCTGACGGCTGCGCCGGAGACGGCCTATGTACAGGGTGGATATCTGAGCTACGGCGGTCCTTGGGGAGCATACTTGCCAGTCATCCATGCCTTGCGTAATGACCTGACCCTGCTTCATGTACAGCACTATAACACGGGCTCCATGGTAGGGCTGGATGGACGCTCTTACGCCCAAGGAACAGCTGATTTCCATGTGGCCATGGCGGAGATGCTGCTTCAAGGCTTTCATGTAGGCGGTACCACAGGCCCATTCTTTAGTCCGTTGCGACCGGACCAGATTGCCATCGGTGTGCCGGCTTCCCAACAGGCTGCCGGAGGTGGTTATACAACGCCAGCCGAGCTGCAAAAGGCACTGAATTACCTAATCAAAGGTGTGTCATACGGCGGTTCCTATACCTTGCTCCAGCCTGCGGGCTATGCGGGGATAAAAGGGATTATGACCTGGTCAATCAACTGGGATGCATATACGAATAACCAGTTTTCGAGCGCAAATCGTCCGTTCCTGAACGGGCTGAGTACGCAAACGACAAAGGAGGTTGTGTATTAAGATGATACATTTAAATAAACACACTGCTTTCAAGAAAACCGCAAAGTTTCTCCTGGGTCTATCCCTGCTCTTATCCGTCATTATTCCTTCTTTTGTGCTCCAACCCGCTACGGGAGCAGCTGCAGATTCTTATAAAATTGTTGGTTACTACCCGTCCTGGGCTGCGTATGGGAGAAACTATAATGTAACGGACATCGACCCAACCAAAGTCACGCATATCAACTATGCGTTTGCCGATATTTGCTGGAACGGTATTCATGGAAATCCGGACCCTTCGGGCCCTAACCCGGTGACCTGGACGTGTCAGAATGAGAAGAGCCAGACAATCAATGTACCGAATGGAACGATTGTGCTTGGCGATCCATGGATCGATACCGGAAAGACATTTGCAGGGGATACGTGGGATCAGCCCATTGCAGGCAATATCAATCAGCTTAACAAGCTGAAACAGATCAATCCTAATCTTAAGACAATCATCTCCGTGGGAGGATGGACATGGTCCAACCGCTTCTCTGATGTAGCTGCGACTGCTGCAACGCGAGAGGTATTTGCAAACTCTGCCGTCGACTTCCTGCGGAAATACAATTTTGACGGGGTAGATCTGGACTGGGAGTACCCGGTATCAGGCGGACTTGATGGTAACAGCAAACGTCCTGAGGATAAGCAAAATTACACGCTGCTTCTGAGCAAAATCCGTGAGAAGCTGGATGCTGCCGGAGCTGTGGACGGCAAGAAGTATCTGCTTACGATTGCAAGCGGTGCATCGACGACCTATGCTGCGAATACTGAGCTTGCCAATATAGCTGCCATCGTCGACTGGATTAATATTATGACATACGATTTTAACGGGGCCTGGCAAAAAGTCAGCGCGCATAACGCGCCGTTGAACTATGACCCTGCGGCTTCGGCTGCTGGGGTGCCGGATGCCAATACATTTAATGTGGCTGCTGGAGCACAAGGGCATTTGAATGCAGGCGTACCAGCCGCTAAACTTGTGCTTGGTGTTCCGTTCTATGGCCGCGGCTGGGATGGATGCGCACAGACGGGAAATGGCCAGTATCAGACCTGTGCGGGAGGTTCTTCCGTTGGAACATGGGAAGCAGGCTCCTTTGATTTTTATGATCTGGAGACCAACTACATTAACAAAAACGGGTACACGCGTTACTGGAATGACACGGCCAAGGTGCCATATCTCTATAATGCGACCAATAAGCGATTTATTAGTTATGACGATGCGGAGTCTATTGGATATAAAACGGCTTATATCAAAAGCAAAGGACTCGGCGGAGCGATGTTCTGGGAACTTAGCGGTGACCGGAACAAAACACTTCAAAATAAACTGAAAGCCGATCTGCCTACCGGAGGTACAGTGCCTCCAGCAGATACGACGGCGCCAAGCGTACCCGGTAATGCCCGTTCGACAGGCGTGACGGCCAACTCGGTTACGCTAGCTTGGAATGCTTCAACAGATAATGTGGGTGTTACCGGTTATAACGTCTACAATGGTGCCAATCTTGTGACCTCCGTCAACGGGACGACCGCAACAATCAGCGGACTGTCAGCGGGTACATCCTATAGCTTTACGGTAAAAGCAAAGGATGCGGCAGGTAATCTGTCTGCAGCCAGTAATGCTGTAACTGTAAGCACGACAGCTCAGCCGGGTGGAGATACGCAGGCGCCAACTGCGCCAACGAACCTCGCATCAACCGCGCAAACAACATCCAGTATAACGCTGAGCTGGGCGGCATCCACGGATAACGTGGGTGTAACGGGTTATGATGTGTACAATGGAGCGGCTCTGGCGACATCCGTGACCGGAACGACAGCAACGATCAGCGGGCTTGCAGCGGATACCTCGTATACATTTACGGTAAAAGCAAAGGATGCGGCGGGGAATGGTTCTGCTGCGAGCAATGCGGTGACTGTGAAAACAACAGCAGGAACGACAAATCCGGGCGTTTCCGCCTGGCAGGCGAATACAGCCTATACTGTAGGACAGCTGGTCACCTATAGCGGTAAGACGTATAAATGTTTGCAATCCCACACATCCTTGTCTGGGTGGGAACCATCCAATGTCCCTGCATTGTGGCAGGTTCAATAGTTAAAAAATGGATTACAACATTTTGAATTGAAACGTGCAGTGTTAGCGAGGCTTGGTTATAGGGAAGAGAACATAACGAAAAAACACCGGATACTGGTCCGGTGTTTTTTCGTTATGTTATGTCAAACCAATCAGGCTCCAAAAAGGTTATTCATTAGAAATCGAAGTTGTCCGGATCAGGTCCAACGCGTATATCTTCGTTCAGAGCACTGATCAGATCCATCTCTTCATTTGAAAGTTCAAAGTCGAAGATGGAGGAGTTCTCGATAATCCGGTTTTCCTTGGTGGACTTCGGAATGGTAATGACTCCATTTTGCAGATCCCAACGCAGGATGACTTGTGCAACCGATTTGCCTTTGGCTGAAGCAATAGCCGTGAGTACTGGATTGTCCAACAGCTGACCTTGCATCAGAGGCGACCAAGCTTCAAGCTGGATACCATGTTTTTCACAGAAAGCCTTAAGCTCAACCTGAGTCAGGCGAGGGTGGTATTCCACCTGATTGATCATTGGTTTCACTTTGACATCCTGCATCAAGTCTTCGAGATGATGAATCTGGAAGTTGCTTACGCCAATCGCCTTAATACGGCCGGCTGCGTACAGTTCCTCGATTGCTTTCCAGGCTGCTTTGTATTTGCCTGCCTTAGGCCAGTGAATCAGATACAGGTCAAGGTATTCCAGTCCCAGTTTGTTCAATGTGGTATCAAAAGCGGCAAGTGTCTCTTCATATCCAAGGTCTGCATTCCATACTTTAGATGTAACAAACAGTTCTTCGCGTTTGAGGTTGTTTTCTTGCAAAGCTTCTGCAATCGCTTGGCCAACACCAGCTTCATTGCCGTATATTGCAGCAGTATCAATGCTGCGGTATCCATGTTTAATCGCATTTTTCACGGCTTCAATCAGTTCAGATCCTTCTTCTACCTTAAATACCCCAAGTCCGAACCAAGGCATAGAAACACCGTTATGCAGAGTTACTGTGGATTGTAAATGTTGTGCGGTTTGAGTTGTTGTCATGAGATTTCCTCCTTAAAGTGTGTAAAAATCAGTCATATTAAGCTGAATTTTTGTTGTTTTATCATACAAAATTAAATCATAGTAGATCAAATTGGGTTCAACGTATTATAGTATAATAAAATACCATGTGAAACCGGTTCCCCTCGAAGGCTGGAACTGATATATATAAGAGTGAGACCCATGGTCGGAATGGAAATTAGAACGAAGCTTTCTCCATTTCGACTGATGCATGTTGATCTTTGCTTTCCAGCATTTTAGCCCATGCGGTCAGGATTACAGCTACGAGAACCATCAAGGCTCCGACCCATGTCGTGTGAATCAAACCGATGGAATCATTGATCACTCCACCCAAATAGGCACCTATAGCGATCCCTGCATTAAATGCGGCGATGTTAAAGGCTGAGGCTACATCCTTGGCCTGTGGTGCATATCGTTCAGCCAAGGTTACAACGTACATCTGAAGACCAGGCACATTCATGAAGGCGAGCAGGCCCATACCCATAATGGTGAGCAGTGCTGCCAACTTAAACGGGACGGTGAAGTACATCACGCCGAGAATGATGGTCTGAATGATGAACATGTAGAAGAGCGCCTTGAGCGGGTTGCGATTGGCTGCTCTGCCGCCGATGATGTTGCCAACAGCAATGGCGATTCCGTACAACAACAGAATGAACGCTACTGTTTTCTCGGAATATCCGCTAATATCATGCAACAACGGGGACAGATACGTAAAGACAACAAACGTTCCTCCGTACCCAACAGCAGTGATGGCAAAAGCAAGCAGCAAGCGTCCTCCTGTAACGAGCTTCAGCTGCTCCCGAAATGCCGTTCGTGTTCCTCGCTTCAACGTGGATGGCACGAGTATCAGGTTCCCGATCATCGCAACGATGCCAACCCCAACAATCAGGATAAAGGCAGCACGCCAGCCCCAATGTTGGCCGATGAGTGTACCGAGAGGTACACCGGTTACTGTGGCAATGGTAAGACCGGAGAACATGATGGCAATAGCACTCGCCCTACGGTTGGCAGGCACCAGATCGGCTGCAATCGTGGAGCCAATGGACATGAACACCCCGTGTGCCAGAGCGGATACTACTCGTGCAATGAGTAACATGATGATGCCCGTCGATAGTGCAGCCATCGTGTTACCCGCAATGAAGACAATCATGATGGCAAGCAGTAGCGTTTTGCGTGATATGGTAGACGTCAGTGAGGTCAGAACAGGAGCCCCAAAGGTAACGCCTAATGCATATAAAGTAACGGTCAGTCCCGCTGTAGTTACGGAAATGCCCAGGTCATCTGCAATGAGGGGCAGTAGCCCAACGCTGATAAACTCTGTGGTACCAATCGCGAATGCACTAATGGCCAGCGCAAGCAATGCCCATGTGCTGCGTTTTGAATCTTGTAACATTTCTTGCTCCACTCCCCAGAATGTAGATTTACGTACCGGCAAATGCTATTATGAATTACTCGGTATACAATGAACAGTACGTACTTTTTAGTACCCTACGTACTTTTTGGTGCCTATACAGCATGCGACGGATGTAATTCAATTCATCAGGGAGGAAGCAAGTTATGGTTAGAAAAAAATATAACATCTCGGTTGAAGCTACCTTAGAAGTGATCGGTGGCAAGTGGAAATGCGTAATTCTCTGTCATCTGACACATGGAAAAAGACGAACCAGTGATCTTAAGCGTATTATGCCCGCAATTACACAAAAAATGTTAACACAGCAACTCAGAGAGCTTGAAAACGACGGGATCGTGAATCGAATCGTATATAATCAGGTCCCTCCCAAAGTAGAATACGAATTGAGTGATTACGGGAGAAGTCTCGAACCGATTCTCAATGCGCTCTGTAATTGGGGAGATCAACATATTGTGAAGGAATACGGAGACAAATCAGCAGTTCTGGAAGATAATGGACTCAATGATTTTAACTCTGACAATAGGGAGCTGGTGCAACCGTGAACTATGAGATTTTATATGATGGTGCTTTTGCGATGCTCAAAGTACATTTGCAACGGGGAGAGCGGTTCAAGGCCGAGAGTGGTGCGATGGTATCTATGACTCCTACGGTTGAACTAAAGGGTTCAGCAGAAGGTGGGATGTTTGCCGGGTTCGGTCGGATGCTGAGCGGGGAGAAGTTTTTCTTTCAGGAACTGACGGCTGCGGGCGGGTCGGCAGAGATTCTGCTCTCACCTTCAAGTATGGGCGATGTAGAAGCTGTTGAATTGGACGGTTCCTATTCACTCTATGTGCAGAAAGACGGGTTTCTGGCAGGAACCGAGGGCATTCAGGTGAATACCAAAATGCAAAACCTGAAAAAAGGTCTCTTTTCGGGAGAAGGTTTCTTCATTATTGAGATCAGCGGACGTGGAACTGTATTTCTGTCTTCCTATGGTGCCATCCATGCGATTAATCTGGCAGCAGGTGAAGAAATGATCGTCGATAACGCCCATTTGGTGGCTTGGCCTCATTATGTAGATTACCGTATTGAGAAAGCTTCACAGGGCTGGTTATCCAGTGTTACAAGTGGAGAAGGACTGGTATGTAGGTTCCGGGGAGAAGGAACTATTCTTATACAGAGCCGCAATCCGCAAGGATTCGGACAATGGGTGAAGCAGTTTATCCCTGCGCGCTAATTATTTTTTTGAGAAAGAACACACAGAGTTGCAACGGATATGTTTCCATCATCGTTATATGAATAATGGATTTACTTCATTGACTGACGGGTATATATTCTGTTGCATAAGGTCGCACATCATGGAGGTATGAGATGACAAGCTCACGGTATAAAAACGCACAAGAAAGTCCGGGATATCTGTTATGGCAGGTTACAGCCATGTGGCAAAAGGAAGTACGCAGGGTGCTGGAGCCCCTCGAACTGACACAACCTCAATTTGTATTATTGCACGCCTGTTTATGGCTCAATGAACACGATGAGGAAGGCAAGGGAGTGACTCAGGTTCAAATTGCTCAGTTTGCCAAGGTGGATGTTAACGTGACTTCTCAGGTTCTACGTGCGCTTGAAAAAAGGGGATTAATTACCCGCGCTC
The DNA here is from genome assembly GCF_045040675.1 of Paenibacillus sp. FSL H8-0283. NCBI lineage: Bacteria > Bacillati > Bacillota > Bacilli > Caryophanales > Paenibacillaceae > Paenibacillus > Paenibacillus sp. FSL H8-0283. Next base: position 6,835,227 of record NZ_CP150295.1, on the reverse strand, counting down.
GTCATCAGACAGATACGCGTGCCAATATTATCACAACAACGGAAGAAGGAACCCGATTGGCTGTGGAGGGAATCCATCTGGTCGAGGAATCGGACAAGGCATTTTTCGAAACTTTGGATGAACGTAAGGGAGAGTATTTGGAAATCATGCAGGAGTTTCTTCGCCAAAAAACAGAGAGTTGATCCGTAATATATCTTTTTTTAATGTATTAAACTACAGAATGTAGTGGAACTGGAAAATTTTCTGATTATTAATAATTATAGCACCTCTGTAAAATACAAATAGACCTCCTGACTTCAACTTGTCGGAAGGTCTATTTGGGTTGCTCAATCGATTCGATAGGACGCAAACGGCTCGCGGCGACGGAAAGAGTCACTAATCTGGTCCAGATCGGCCAACAGCTCATCGGGCAGTGACATGTCCAGACTAGCCAGATTATGTTCCAGCTGTTCGGTGCGTGTAGCGCCCACAATTACTGTGGATACAGCTGGACGTGTCAGTAGCCATGCGAGTGACAGCACACTCGGGGAGCATCCATATGAGGCAGCTTTAGCACTCACTTGTTCACTCAGTTGGATATTATGCTCCAGCAGGAAACGGTTGAAGGACGGATCGGTGTCTGCTCTGGAACCAGAAGGCACACGGGTCTGTCCGTTATATTTACCTGTCAGAATACCACCTGCCAGCGGGAAATACGGGATAATGCCTACACCCTGATCGAGACACATCGGCACCAGTTCCAACTCAGGCGTACGGTCTGCCAGGGAGTAGCTGGTTTGGGTGGAGATGAAGCGCACATAACCTTTCTGTTCACTGATGCCCAGAGCTTTCATCAGCTCCCAGGCTGCGTAGTTGGAGGCTCCGATGTAACGGACTTTGCCGGAAGTGACCATATCATCCAGTGTGCGCAGTGTCTCATCCAGTGGTGTATGCGGATCAAAAGTATGGATCTGGTACAGATCCACATAATCCGTTTGCAGGCGACGCAGGCTATGTTCCAGCTCTTGTTGCAGATGGTAGCGGGAGGAACCCCGCCCATGAGGACCATCATGCCGGGGTAATCCGGCTTTGGTAGCAAGCACCGCGTTTTCCCGTCGACCTGTGAGGGCCTGTCCAATGATGCGTTCCGATTCCGTGCCTGCGTAGATATTGGCGGTATCGATAAAGTTGATGCCCTGATCCATCGCTGCATGAATAATGCGGGTAGAAGCTGCTTCATCCGCGCGTTTGCCAAACGCATTGGTGCCGAGCCCCAGTGCCGACACACGCAAACCACTATGGCCCAAACGTCGATATTCCATCATTCATCGCTCCTTCTCTATTCATTTATGTATAGCAGATTATAACGTAATCTATTGAAAACGTGTTATTAATATAGTTAAATGAATCTAAGAACCCGTTATTAAAGGAGATATGATGGAAAACAGTGCTGCACATTTAACAAGACGGAAGCCGAAGAACCCGAAGAAGAAATGGAAGAAACCATTGATCATCACCCTAAGTGTGCTGCTTGTGTTGGGAGGACTCGGATTTATCTATCGAAAGCAACTCGTCGTGTTTGCCTTTAATTTGTTCGCTTCAGCTACGGTGAGGGAAGCCTTGGATGACTCCTTTGTACCAGCTGGCGATAAGGATGCTCCTGTCGTGGAACATACGGACCCATTCTCGTTGTTACTGCTAGGGATTGACCAACGGGATAACGAACCAAGCCGTTCGGATACCATCATCTATTCCGTCGTGCGTCCAGAAGACAATAAAGTGCTACTGCTGTCCATTCCACGTGATTCCTATACCGAGATTGTCGGCCGGGATGTGAAGTCAAAGATTAACTCAGCGTATGCCCATGGTGAAGCCAAGATGGCAATGGATACGGTGGAGAATTTGCTGGGGAACAAAGTGAATTTCTATGCCGCGATTAATTTTAACGGGCTCAAGGATATTGTTGATGCGGTTGGTGGTGTGGAACTGCCGATCAAAAAGAATATTGAGAACAAACTCAAAATTCATGAGAAGCTGTTTGTTGAAGCGAATAAACCGATCTATAGCGGTGAAGAAGCGCTTGGATATGTGCGTTACCGGGAAGATTCCGATTTCAATCGGACGATGCGTCACCGGATTTTCCTAAGTGCCTTCATGAATCGTGCACTGGAAGTGAAAAATCTGACCAAGATCCCGGACGTAATCCAGATTGCCGGATCGAATTTTACAACCAACATGACCTCAGACTTTATCGTGAAATTTGCCGAGTCCTTATATATGAAAGATAGCATACCAACGATCAGCAATTACATGCTGAAGGGTGAGGGTGCAACGCGCAGTGGCACATGGTACTACGATCTGTCGGAGGACGATCTGCAATATGTGCGTGGCATGATCGCCAGTTGGCTGGACCCAGATGCGACCGAGATAATTGAGCCCGAGTCAGCGGACCAATCGGAGACGAGTGATGCGGCATAAGCATCGATTCTTGTGCAAATGCTCATATGAATATAAGTCCGGCGAAGCAGTTGCTTCCCGGCTTTTTTGCGTTTTAGATCCTACGGATGAAATATTGCACAGATATATCTAATGTTTAAACCTCTTTTTATGGCATACATATAGTAAAATATAGGGAAAAGATTAAACATCAACCAACGGAGGAAGCTCATGAAGGAGTTTAAGGATCGGCTTCAACAGGTTCAGGAGCAACAGAAACAGCTGGCGAAGGAGTATCACGCCTTGCTCCAGGAGTACCAGTCCGATGACCTGATCGTTAAGAATGAACAGTTACAGGAACAGTATGAAGCTCACAAGCTCAAGCTGCAACAGCTCGAACTTCGCTCACGCAAGATGGAAGAAGAGAATGCACGTCTTCGCATGGCGTTATCCGAACAGATGCTGGATGAGAAGCTGAATCTGATCCGGGTATCGCGGGAGAAGATGGAGACCTATTTTCAAGGGAAAACAGCAGTACATAATGATCGAATTGCATTCCATGAGCATCGAACCAAATCCAATCTAAACGCGCTGTACAACCAGGCAGCACAGGAGTTGCAAGAGGAATCCGATGAGGTGAAGGAGAGGATTGCTTACCTTGCGGCAGAGGTGAATGAGCGTATTGAATCGCACAGACGAGCCGTACGGGAGAGAGAAGAGGCTCTGCGTGGGCACATGGAACGTAGATATGAGCATATGGCGGAGGAAGGGTTGAGCGAAGAGACTATTCAACGCCGAATCAAGCAGAATCGCATGGAGATGAAGATTGGACTCAGCTGGATCAACAAAGTAGCCATCTTGCTCCTCATTCTGGGGGTTGGAGCAGCGTTTCAATACTCGTACTCGACCTGGTTCAATGACGAGATGAAGAGCGGAGCCTTTTTCCTGCTCGGTGCACTGATGCTCGCTGGAGGAGAGTGGCTGTTCCGCCGCAAAAGGCAGACGTTTGCGATGGGGCTGCTCGGCGGTGGGATATCCGTGTTGTTCGGCTCCGTCTTCTATAGTTACTTTTTACTGCATATTATTGGGTTATACACGGGACTTGCCCTGTCTGTATTGGTATCGGCAATCTCCGTATTGTTGTCCTTGAGATACCAGTCGAAGACCATCTGTTCACTAGGTTTGGTGGGTGGATATCTTCCGTTATTCTCCTACATGTTCTCGTTCGGGCTTGAGGGCCCTGCTGTCTATGTAGCTATGATCTACCTGTTGCTCTTAAACGGCATTATTGTGTTCATTTCGTTTGGCAAACGGTGGCCGGTGGTGCACTATATCAGTTTCCTGTTCAATACACCATCCATGCTCATCCTCTTATGGCTGTCGCCAAGTGAGAAGATTGGCATGTTGTATTCCATTGTGACGTTTGCATTATATCTGGGCATTACGCTGGCATATCCGTTCAAACACCGAATGAAGTTAACCTGGTGGGATTTCGCTCTACTCGCCATGAATACGAGCATGAGCTGTCTGATGTTATACGTATTATTTGATGTGGCGGGTTGGAATGATGCTCAGGGCTTGCTGGCGTTGATCTTCTGCGTGGTGTATCTGGGCCTCGCACGATTCGTCCAGCGCCATATGGCTCAGGAGAAACAGACGATATTACTCTTCTATGTCACTTCCCTGACCTTTGCCATTCTGATTATTCCGTTCCAATTCGGGGCCAAGTGGTTATCGATGGGCTGGTTGATCGAAGGAGTTTTGTTGGTTACGCTTGGACATCTGAAACGGCTCAAGTCGGTGGAACGTGCCGGATGGGGTATCGTGCTTCTATGTCTAATCACTTTTGTGTACTACGATCTGCTGGCGCTATTCTTCATCGGGGAACGTTCTTACTTTATGTTAAAATACACCAGCATCACGCTGGGAACTGTGCTTATTACACTGTATTATGCCTGGGCAGTTCACAGCAACTCATCTTCCAGAGAGAGATTTAATTACAGCCCGCTGGAGCTGGGTTTCCTGAACGGATTCAAGTATGTGACACTTGCGAATCTGTGGTTATACGTGCTGTATGAGTCGAATGAATTGTATACCAGAGCTGTCGATGGGACGTTCCTGTTATACATGTTCTACAAGTTACTCATGTTTGCAGCGCTCACCATTGCGTTGGCCTATGGACTGAACAAGGTGAAGCTACTGCGTGATCAATACGTGCAGGTGTATACCACCTTCTTGCATGCTATTGGCTGCTGTATTGCACTGGCCGTAACCTTAACCATGCCAGCGCTTCAGCCGGAAGTTCAGCAGCATACAGCGGCAGAAGTTGTTGGTTTGCTGGTGCTGATTATCTTTAACGTAGGGGTATTCTTTGCAGGAAGGGATCTGCTAATTGCAGGCATCCGCGGGCAGTTCAAGAGCATTGAATGGTACCCGGTTATCGCAGGGGTGTATCTGCTGGGTGTCATCACCGTCTTCCTGACGATTCAGTTCCAATGGGGCGATGTGGGGCTGATGTTCAGCCTGATCTATCTGCTGCTCGCGATTCTCTATATTGCCTATGGATTCCGTAGAAAATATGTCATGATTCGGCGTCTCGGCCTTGGCCTAACGTTGTTCGCTACGGGGAAGATGGTGTTCTATGATGTGGGGATGCTCACCTCGGGCAGCAAAATCTTTGCCTATTTCAGCTTCGGCGTTCTATTGCTTGGGATCTCTTACCTGTATCAGAAGGTGTCCAGCCGGATGGAGGAAGTACAGTCCAGAGTGACAGCGAAGCCTGACGACGAGCCGACTGTCCCGGAGGAAGACCAAGATTAATTTGGGTTTTGAACGACTGTAGTGACCTTTGGGATCATATGGGGAGGGATTCTTAAGATGGGATTCGACCTGAAAGTTATGCTTTGGCAACTGTTATGGCTTGCTGGCCCTATAGCTCTTGTCGTGCATGGCTGGAGGAAATTCGGCGCGAGAAAGAAGCGGCAATGACGTGAGTGTGGGTGAGATGGCGGGAATGTCCGCTGTCCACTTCACTTCGCTTTGGGAAATAAGTCGTGTAATATAGATTTTTTGGATTAAAATGAGGCTCCGGGCTGCTGTGAACAGCAATCTGGGGCCTTATTGATGTTAGTCTATGGCTTAGCCTAATATGACATTCGTGAAACGTTTTACGCAGAGATCACGTTATAATAGAGTAGACTTAGGGTTGGATCTTCATTTGTAACCATGAGGTTTCGGAAGCCGATGTGCCTTTCAGTGATTCTCCGCCATCATCATTCATACGGGAGAGCACGGTTAATGTCATGGACAGGGCAAAGGCGAGCAACACGTATATGAAAATATTTTTTTTGTTCATAGGAAGGTACCTCTCTTGTTGAATGAGCTAAAGTAGACATCCGGCCGTCATGAGAAAAAAAGCACAACGTCTGGTATAGTAGAGTAAGTAGAACCGAACATAAATCGTTCCTGTATACCACTATATTGAACTATAGCGGTGCAAACAATGGAACAAATCTGATGAATTTATCATTATTGTTATGAAATGTTTATAGAGATCGAGTGAGTGATCATTGAAGGTGGGAGAATAACATGCGGGAGACGGCAAAAATCGTCATTCGTACGCCAGGACAGGAAAGTGACGGCTCATTCGCTTATGTAAGCCAAGGTCGCTCCATTACGGTGGGACGTTACACAGGCGGAAGTGAATTGGACTTGTCTGTTTATAATCAGATGATATCGAAGCGGCATTGCCGCATTCATTATGATGTACAGCAACAGTTATGGATCGAAGATCTGGATAGCAAAAATGGAACCGAACTGAACGGGCAGCGCCTCGTTCCCTATGAGAAATATCCGTTTAGCGAGGGCGATAGCCTGACGTTGGTCAACGGCCTGATCCAGCTTCGCACGGAAGGTGATCTTGGAGAGACGAGGGAATATCGGGTGTCGGACTTGCTGGGTGAGGGCGTACGTTTACTGGATCACCTGCAAACCGTACAAATCGGTGAAGTGGAGATTCCGCTGTCCAAGAAAGAGTATCAGCTGTTCAAGCTGCTGTATAGTCAACTGGACCACTTTGTGACAAGGGAACAAATTGTGGCTCAGGTGTGGCCAGAGCGGAGTATGCTGGAGAGTGAAGCAGTAGGGATCGACGAGATTAACTCGCTAATTTATCGGACGAATCGCAAGCTGGGTGTACACTTTACCATCAAGTCCGTTTATAAAAAAGGTGTATATATGAAGTCTCATGTGCCGGAATGAATGAGTGATAACAAAGGGATGAGTTCATGTTCATCATTTACCTGATTCCATGGCTTATTGCCGTGGTGACATTGATATGTGTCATATCCATCGTACTTGTCAGTTGGAAAAACGGGATTTCCCCGATGCCCACATCCGGCCACGTCAGACAGGTGGTCATTCAAGAGGTGAACCGCATTCCAGGTTACGGGGATGTGCTCGAAGCAGGCTCTGGATGGGGCACACTGGGATTGGATGTTGTAAGGCATTGCCCAGGCAAAAGGCTGACCGGGATTGAGAATTCGAGAATTCCCTTATGGTCTTCCCAAATAATTGCCTATCTCAGTGTTCGCTTACGTCGAGCCAAGGGAAACAAGCTCTCTCTCAAGGGAAGGCTGCGCTTCATGCGCGGAGACATCTACACCAGTTCCTATGAACATGCAGATTGTGTAATTTGTTATCTGTTCCCGGGAGCCATGACCCGGCTTCTGGACAAGTTCAGTCGAGAGCTTCCGCCGGGTGCCAAGGTGATTAGTGTCTGTTTTGCGCTGCCAGGAAAAGAACCGCTACGTACCATTACATGCCGGGATGCCTTGCGCACCAAGGTGTATGTGTATTCCTTTTAAAGAAAAGAACAGGAAAGTGATCACCAGGTTTTTGCTCAGCTGGAGTGCTGTAAGCCTTCTGCCATAACGTTAATGGATGAAAGAGTGTGCTCCATATCATAGTAATGCAGATACCACGTAAGAACGCGGGTGCGAAAAAGGCCCCGAACTCACTATGAAGTGATTCGGGGCCTTTTTGTCTCGCCTTTGAGTTGGGGCAAGAGATTGCTTGATTATTGCTTACCGCACGTATTACTTTGCAGAATCAGTAGTAACTGTGCTGTCGGATGTTGTACCGGATTGCGATCTGTTTCTGCCGCCTCCAAATCCGCCTTGTCCACCGCCACCAGGACCGCCCATACCTGTATTGGCAGTGGTTACACCAGATTCATTCACCCAAGTCACATTACTAGTCGATTGGAAGGCAACCACTTGAGTTCCACCACTATAGGTACCGTCTGTATAGAGTCCATCCACCGCTTTACCTGTAGACGTACCACCGGAGTAAATCACGTATGAACCATCTTTCGCAAGATCCGGGGAGCTGACAACCACGGTTTGATAATCTTTTGCTGGTGCAAACGTCAGAATGTTGTTGCCTTCGCTATCTTGTACATGTACAAGTGTTCCAGCTTTTTGCGTTGCAGGGAATGTCATCACAATGGTATTTTGCGTAGACGCATCGGATGTTCCTTGTGCCATACCCGAGCTGCCAGCAGCTACCAAGTATCCACCACTGATTTCAAATGTGCCGTCATAATCCAATGCTCCGTTGCCGCTATTCGTCGGTCCGTTCACAATAACCGTTCCGCCAGTCATGTTAATGGAACCATTGGAATCCAGCCCGTCACCACCTGCGTTCACGGTGAGGGAACCGCCGTTAATGTGGAACTCGTTATTGCTTGCTGCTGCACCACCCATACCGCCCGGTCCACGTCCTTGCTGATTAGCAGCTGTACCTTGGGATGCCTGATCGGTAGTTGATGTTGTGCCTGTCGTTTCGGTTACAGAGATGTTGGATGTCGTTGTTGCATCGGTTGCTGTAGTCACGCTATCTGTACTTGCCGCTGGATTCGTAGCTGTTTCCGTCTCGCCACCTGCAGCATTTACGCCATCATCGGATGCCGTTACATCTACATCCCCATCGTTCAGGGTGATCATTGCACCTTCAAGTCCTTCATAGCTCTTCGCAATGGTGATGGTTCCACCGTTGATCGTAAGGGCCTGATCGGCATGAATGCCGTCATCACCAGATTCAATGTTGAATGTTCCGTCGTTAACCGTGACGTTATTGTTGCTGTGCAGGGAATCATCCATGGAATCAATGGTATACGTACCGCCATTAACCGTAAGATCTGTACCTGCTTTGAGCGCTTTGGCACTTGTGGACTCCGTTGCTGTTGTAGCTGTGTCAGCATCGGCATTGTTATCCGTTGTTGTTGTTGTTGTTGTTGCTGTTGTGTTGGCAGAGTTGGATGCTGCTACGCCGTTTGTATTAGCACCTGCATTCGTACCGCTGTTATTAGGCATCTCTGGCATATCTGCAGGAGGTTCGCCATCTGGTGGTGTGCCCATATCCGTTGGAGGTGTGCCGCCACCCCATCCACCGCCACCGCCGCCGCCAAATGGACCTTCTTCTACTTTGGCTGGTGCATTGACGCTACCGCCGCCCGTTACAATGTTGTATGTGCCGCCATCCGCAACAAGTGCGGTTTCAGCTTGAATACCGTCGTTGCCACTTTGGATATCAAAGGTACCTCCTGCGATGGCAACGAAGCCTTTGGTGGTATCCGTGTCATTGGTTGATTTAATGCCGTCGCCTTCGGCTTCAATGGTAATCGTACCCGCTTGGATGGCGACCATATCCTTACCTTTGATGCCGTCATCGGCTGCTTTGACACGGATGTTACCACTAATGATTTTCAGATCATCCTTGCTCGTAATACCTTCATTATAGTTACCTGTGACGGTCAATTGACCTGCACCGTTGAATGTAAGATCTGCTTTGCTGAAGATTGCAGCATCGGGCTCGTCTGTTGTAGCATCGGCGTACACATATGTTTTACCATCGGAAACGGTATTCTTGGTTCCTTTTTCGAGCGTAATCACCGCTTTACCAGCCTTCTGAATGTAGATTGCGGCGCTGTCGTTATCATGAATGGTTGCTCCATTTAATACGAGATGTACGGTACCCTTATCGGCAACGTTAACCACGATCTGTCCATCCGTTAGCTCACCGCTAAGTACATAAGTGCCTGCTTCAGAGATGGTTACCGAACCATTCGTTGCTTTGGCACCCGAACCGGTTACCGTTGCAGTTGTTCCGTTCAGCTTAATCGCTGTGGAATCTGCCTCACTCCAGCTAATATTGGTATCGTCAGCATCCAGAGAGACCAGATCGGCGTATTTTACAGAAGTTTGCTCGCTGACAGATACCGTTTTGGTTGTTCCTGTCGTTGAAGTTGCGGCATTGGCCGTTGTGCTTGTGGTTGCTGGTGAACTGCATGCGGCGAGTAGGCTGGTAATCATGGCGATGGACCAAAGTTTGCTACCTGTTATTATGTTTTTCTTCATATTAGATCGTTCCCTTCGAATTATAAATTAATATTCCGTTGTTGGACTCATGGTTAATGAGATATCCAGGTTGCCGTTCCGTGTGCGGATCGCATCGAGGAATTCCTTTTGGCTAACACTTTCGTGAATGGTTACACTGTAGACCAGCTCATACAGACTGCCGAGTTCGGTCGTTCTGATTTTTTTCAGATCAAAAGGTACGTTGAATGTATGGAACACTTCATTAAGAGCTTCTTCATAACTCAAGTTTTCGGGAATGGTGACTTTCAGCGTTTTCAGCTGACTTTTCTTGCCACCAAAGTTGAAGCGACTCAGAACAAACATGAGTACACACAGGATAATGGTGAACAGCACCGCGTATCCAAAAGCGCCTACACCGCAGGCAAGACCGGAAGCCATCGTGAACAATACGTAAGCAATGTCTTTTGGATCGCCAGGGGCACTTCGGAATCGGATGATCGAGAAGGCACCTGCCAAGCTGAATGCTCGAGCGATGTTGCTGCCGATGAGCAGGATGATAATGGCGACAATAACGGGCAGAACAACCATCGTTAAGGTGAAGCTCTGGGAGTATGTGCTTTGGTTAGTCTTCATGTACGTGAGGCTGATGATTAATCCCAGAATAATGGCAAGACCAATGGTTATGACTGCGTTGTTAAACGTCAGGTTGGTATCGGTTAGGGCTGAACTGAACAGTGAATCAAGCATATAGGACACGCTCTCTTTCTATAATCGTTTTATCTTGTTCTATGGATGGGTTGAAATCGGTACCTGGTACAAGAATGCGCTCCGTCTGGTAATTCAGGTTGGTTGTTCTCGCGAGATGTCTGAACTCGTTGCCGTATTTGGAGAATCCGGTACGATACAGCCCATGTTCGGACAGCAGTTGTGACAGCCACATCGGAACGGTTTTCTCGGCTTTCACTTCCATCAGCCATCGACCGTCCTTCACCAGCGGTTCACCGTAATCTCCCTGTTCCAGCTTCAGATCGTATCTGCGGCTGCGGATGTTGGTGTCAAAGGTAATGCGAAGATCGCGGCTGTTCTTGTCGAAAAGCGCTTTGCGTTCATACGCCAGATACACTTTCGGTTCCAGATCGTATACCCGAAGGAAATATTTGATCTCTTCGACAACTTGTTTGTTCATGTAATCCGCGAGCTCTGGCGCCTGTCCCGAACGGACGAATTCATATGCTTCATCCAGCTTCAAAGCTGTTCTGCGCTTGTTCACCAGGCCAAATACTTTCTTTTTGATCTCCAGATACACTCTGGCATTCTCTTCAGGGATTCCATAAGCTCGCAGTCTCAGCTTCTCCTTGTATTTTGGTTTGGAGAGACTGGCGCGGATCAGCGAATCTTGTGGAGTGTCGAAGTACAGGTTACTGATGGAGTAGTACTCATGTTTCTTGTTGTAGGCATCCAGCTCCATGTATTTCAGCAGGTCATTGTAGAAATGCGCGTACTGCTCATCCGTCAGAAGGTACTTGCTCTCATATCGGTTGAATACTTCAATAGCCATGTGGGACTCATTCCTTTCGTTGGTGGGTTGTATGTTTTGTTGCATCGTGTATTGCTTCCATGTCTGTATCTTAGAGCCCCAACCTTGAATGAATCTTAAATGGTTTTACATTGCGTTAACATTTTTTTACCTTCCTATAATAGTGCGCATACACATAATGAATTAAGATTGATTCAAGGTTTGATTGATAGAATAGGTACATCATAAAGAGTTTAATGAAGACGAATAATTCAAGCAGAGGAATGAATAGATGATGAGAATATTAATTGCGGAAGATGAGGTTCATTTGGCAGAGGCTGTATCGCAGATTTTGAAAAAGAACAACTACTCCGTGGACATGGTCCACGACGGCAGGTCAGGACTCGATTATGCGCAGAGCGGTATCTACGACCTGTTACTACTCGACATCATGATGCCGGAGATGGACGGGATCACCGTCCTGAAGAAACTTCGCAGTGAAGGCAATCATACGCCTGTCATTCTGCTTACGGCGAAAGGTGAACTATCGGACAAAGTCACAGGCCTCGATTATGGTGCCGATGATTATATCGCCAAGCCGTTTGCCACAGAGGAATTGCTGGCCCGGATTCGTGCAGCCTTACGACGGAAGGGCGAAGTGGTTCCCGAGGATGGGCTGAAGTTTGGCGACATTGAGCTGAATACAACTCAACTGAAGCTGAGCGTACAGGGTAAGGAGATTAAGCTGAATCTGAAGGAGAATGAACTGCTGGAGCTGTTGATTGCCCGCAAACAGGCGATTACCTCCAAAGAGCAGATTATTGAGAAGTTATGGGGATTTGATTCGGAAGTGGAGTATAACAATGTGGAAGTATATATCTCTTTTTTACGCAAAAAATTAACCTTCCTGAACTCTGCCGTCCGCATTAACACGATTCGGGGTGTGGGGTATGTACTTGAGGTGACGTCCTGATGTTCAAGAAACTTCGAAATCGATTCTTGATCGTGAATCTGGTGTCCATCTCCATTATGATGCTGGTGGCATTTGCGACGATCTATACGATTACTTATCAGAATGTGCAACGTGAGACCAATATGGAGTTGTACAAGGTGTCTGATTTCTATCACAGTCCTTATAATTCATCCAAGATGCCGCGCGGGGAAGGGCAGGGTTCCGGTACAGGGGGTAGTACAGGCTCTGGTTCAAGTTCTGGTTCAGATTCGTTTCCTTCCGATACCATGGGTGGTGATAATGGAGGACCGGGAGGTGATCCCAACTCACCTCCGGCACGTTCCGTTTCGTTCATGATTAAGACGGATGAACAGTGGAAGATTACGGATACACATTCCCGATTTGATATGGAAGATACGTTCTACACCGAGGCGTTACAAAAGGTTGACCAGAATAAAGTTGGTGATTCGGAACGGCAGACGGGGCAATTTGCGCTGGATGGAACGGACTGGGCCTATGTGGTTGATCCGAGCGGTGCCGGGCACATGATCGTATTCATTGATGTGACGGCGCAACAAGGTATTCTGACGAATCTGATCTATACCTTTGCAGTTGTCGGACTGGTGATGCTGATTGTGATCTACTTCCTGAGCCGTTATTTTGCGAATCGTTCTATTGCACCGGTCAGAGAAGCGTTTGAGAAGCAAAAACAATTCATCGGTGATGCTTCTCATGAGTTGAAAACACCTCTGGCGATCATCAATACCAATGCCGACGTACTGCTTGCGAATCAGGAGGATACCATAGCAAACCAGGCGAAGTGGCTTCACTATATTAAGTCTGAAACTGAGCGTATGACCGGACTTACGAATGATCTGCTCTATCTGACACAGATGGATGACTCACGCTCAACGATGATTCATGCGAAGTTTAATATGAGTGATGCGGTGGAGAGTATTATTTTGCCGATGGAAGCCGTTATATTTGAAAAAAACATTTCCCTCGATTACAACATTGAGCCGAATCTTACGGTTCATGGGAACAGTGAGCAGATCAAACAGGTCATTCTGATCCTGCTCGATAATGCGGTGAAGTATTCCGGTCCAAAAGGCGCCGTAAACGTCACCCTTCAGAAACAGAATAATGATGTCATGCTGGCCGTATCCAACACAGGTGAAGGCATTGCACCCGAACATCTGGATCGGATCTTCGATCGATTCTATCGTACGGATTCTTCAAGAGCCCGCAAACATGGTGGGCATGGTCTGGGTCTGGCGATTGCTCGTTCCATTGTGGATCAGCACAAAGGAGAGGTGTATGCTCGAAGTGTAGTTGGAGAGGGTGCTACATTTTACGTGCGGTTGTCGTAGGGGCGGAGTGATGAGCGAGCTCCACACTAATCCTTCGCTCCCGCTCTATAATCGTTCTCAGGCATAAGTTCTGCCTGTAATGGGTTAACCTATGCTACAATGGCAACAGTATGTATGAATCAAGGAGATGAACTGAACGTGGCAGAAGCAAACGCAATTAATGAACAAGAAATGATGCAATATATTGCAGATAAAACGAAGGCAAGCCAGGAGAATATCGCCCTTGTGTTGAAGCATGAGCAAGCGTACATCAACAAGGCGCACGAAAATTCCAAAGGTAACGATGTGGATATTGACGGCGATGATCTGGCTGACTATATCCTTAGTCGTAAAGATGTGAAGCTGGATGAGTTGACCGTGGAAAGCATCCTGGATGCTGAGATGGACTACTTGATGGACAAGGGTCACGCGGGATACGTGGATTAAGTTCTGCGTGGATTTGGAGCTTGAACTGTGGCGTGAGGTTTAATGAGATTTGTATCAATGATCGGCGCATGAGGGGCTAGATTATTGGTGTGCGTAGGTTGTTCAGTCCAGCGATTAAGCCTTTCTGTGATCCGGGCAAAATCTAACGAACCTGATACGCCTTATGAGGGTATTTCTCGCTCGTTTGGGAATGTAACGAATCTCAGACACGTTATTCTCTGGATTTTAGGACTTTCCCATGCAGTTAAAGCATTTCCGCGGAATTAGCGTGTCTGAGATTCGTTAGATCGGGAAATAAGCGCTTTTTGCCGAAATAAGGTGCCCTAGGTTCGTTAGAGTAACTTAGAGTGATCACATGGTGCAACGAGGCGTTAAATGGCTGTTTCAAAAGTGAAATCTCACAGATGAAGCCTAATGCATGGCAAGTGTTGAACTGTCAAAAAGACCTCAACTCCACAATACTGTGGTGTTGAGGCCTTTTTTAGATTGTAGCGACCAGGCATTCCTTCGGGAATACCTGTCGGTATAACTTTTCTAAGAATGGACTTGAAGTTCTATCGGACCTGACCACTATATCGGATCATTTGTCGAGTCTCGCTATGAGTACAGTTCGATGAGTGTTGACCTATCGGACAACCTCACCGCATCACTCATCTGTTTGCCCTACAGTCGTCCTTATTGGACATCGCTGTAAGGTGAGATTTTTAGGAAATCCCTATCAATCCCACCGTTTATAGCTTCTTATTGACCAACCATACCGCCATCTACGGTGTAAAGGGAAGCTGTTACATAAGATGCTTCTTCGGACAACAGGAAGTTCATTACCGCAGCGACTTCTTCCGGTTCGCCGTAACGGCCCATTGGAATGCTAGACACGGTTGCTGATTGATAATCTTCCACGTTACCGGAATTAGCTTCGATCTGACGCATCATGCGTGTATTGATTGTACCGGGCAATACAGCGTTAACCCGGATATTATAAGGTGCCAATTCATTTGCAGCGGTACGCGTGAGACCAACTACGGCATGTTTGGACATAATATATGGAGATACAGCAGGTGCACCCATCAGACCCGCGAGGGAAGAGGTATTAAGAATCGCACCGGATTTTTGTTTTTTCATCACTGGAATGACATTTTGCAGACCCAGGAATACTCCACGAATGTTGACGTTATATACGGTGTCGAGTGCTTCAACACTCAGGTCTTCGATCAGCCCTGTTGGACCTTCAATTCCGGCATTGTTGGCAAAATAATCGATTCGACCAAAAGCATCCAATGCTTTTTGCACATAGTTTTTCACGTCTGCTTCTTGGGATACGTTCGCTTTTACGGCGATGACGTGCTCTTTGTCGAGGTTCAGATCAGTAATCGTCTGTTGGATGGCTTCTTCATTCAGGTCCACCAGCACCAAGTTGATTTTGCGCTCAGCAAGGCGGCGTGCCAATTCTTTACCAATGCCTCCAGCTGCTCCTGTAATTACGGCTGTATGTGTATAAGATGTACTCATGAACTATCCGCTCCTTATTCATTATTGGCAGGTATTTCTCAAAAAAAGTTTCAACCTGTCGTCTATCTTTCCTGTCTCAATGTTAAGATATACATAGCAATGTGACAATAATCATTGACAGCGCATATGTCAGCTATCGGACAGAGGTGTAAGCGGTGTTCATTTATATTACAATAATGAACAAAGGAGGCGAAAATGTTGATCATTGAACATCCTCAGGACCGGAGAGCACGAAGAACGCAGGATGCGATCATCGCTGCGGCGGTTTCTTTGATATTAGAGAAGGGAGCGGATGCCCTCACAATCCGGGATATTACGGAACGGGCGGATTACAACCGTGGAACCTTCTATTTACATTTTCCCGGCAAACCGGAGTTGTTGCAGTTCATTCTGGATGATTTCATGCAGGGAGTGGGGCGAGCTTATGCAGAACCATACGCACAGCTCAAAGAAGTGGACATGACTGCATTGCTACCATCCACGATGCCTGTATTCGAATATATTGAAGCCCATCAGGATATCTTTCGTGCGTTAATAACAATGCATTCAGATATGAGCTCCCGGCTGTGCAATATGTTTAGAACGTATCTAACCGAAGATTTTGTATTGGTGACCGAGGATAGTGAGTGGACGATTAATTACGACATCATGTTAAGTTATCTGGTATCTGCAACAGTAGGGGTAATCATGCATTGGGCGGAGATTGGATTCAAGTATTCTGCGCATTATATGGGAGAGCAGCTTACGGCGCTGATTAACATCAAACCGACCCGTCTGCTGATTGAACCAGGGCAGAAGGGTCGGACTATTCACGAGCGTATGCTGTTAGATTAAAGGTCGAATGAGAGTTTTGTTCTATATCAATCGAACTAAAGAATATTTACACTGCACACTCCGATGACAGAACAACCTTCCGATCGCTGTTATCCCCAGATTTTTTTGATTCCTTTTATAAAGGGTAAATCCGGGGATAAAGGCGAACGCTCCGCTTCTTCAGGTCGTTTCTGTCCTCTCCGTTTTGTGTAAATGTTTAGTTCAATTGATATAGATGAAGAAATCCAATTCGATTATCCGGTCATGGAGGCGTTCGCGGCCTGTTGCATCTGAAGCAGTTGTTCGCGGATCAGGACGGACTCGCCGATCATGATTAATGCCGGATTATTCACTTGATGCGACTTGGCGAGGGAATGGAGTTCGGCAAGTGTGCCGGTAATAATCCGTTCCTCCGAGGTGGTTCCCCGTTCGATTAAAGCCGCAGGGGTGTGTCCACTTTTGCCATGGTGAAGCAATTCATTTTGAATCTGGGGCAGTTGGCTAATGCCCATGTAGATGACCAGTGTATCCACACTATGGGCGAGCAGATCCCAGCGGACCGAAGATACACTTCCATCACTGCCGGTTCCGGTGACACATGCGAAGGATGAAGCAATCCCGCGATGAGTTAACGGAATAAGGGATGAAGCGGATGTACCTACAGCTGAAGTGATGCCAGGAATGATCTCAAATGCAATCCCTGCTTCCGCCAGCACAAGCGCTTCTTCACCACCACGGCCAAAGATGAACGGATCGCCACCCTTGAGTCTTACGACTTGTTTGCCTTCCGCCGCATGTGCAGCAAGCATCCGTCCAATCATCTCCTGACTCATGGAATGAAGGCCTGGAGCCTTGCCGCAGTAGATGCGGAGTGCTCCTTCGCGAGCCTCAGCGAGCAATTGATCATTCACAAGCCGATCATACATAATGACATCTGCGGACTGAATACGTTTCAGGGCTTTTACCGTAATCAGATCCGGATCTCCAGGACCAGCGCCAACAATACTAACCAGGCCCCGACTCATGATCGTGTCCCCAATTTCGGTGCAGCATCAGAACTTGCCAATCCTGAACGACCACCCTGAATGGATGCCAGTTTGGACGAGAGCTTTACTGGATTTCCCCAGTGGTGGGCGGCATATAGACCGAGGCCTGTAAATACAGCTCCGCCAATGAGATTGCCCAGCAATACCGGAATCTGATTCCACAGCCACCAGTCAGCCATACTAACCTGTGCACCGAGCATCATGCCTGCCGGGATGACAAACATATTTACCACAGCATGCTCAAATCCCTGAGCGAAAAATATGGTAATGGGCAGCCACATCGCTACGATTTTGCCCAGTGTAGAAGTGGACGTCATTGCCATCACTGCCCCCAGTGTGACCATCCAGTTACATAGAATGGCTTTGATGGTGACCAGTACAATGCCAGCCCCACCCAAGTGCTGATATCCCAATGTTTTGGTTTCACTGGTCTGGATCAGCGTTTGAATTAGAGGGTTGCTCATATCCGTACCCATCTTGGTAATGGTCAGGCCGTATAAGAGAGCATAGAATGCACATCCGAGCAGATGTCCTGTGATCACCCAAAAATAATTTCGGAGCATATCCATCCATGTAATTCTACGTTTCAACACTGCGAGTGGAAGCATCGCAAAGTTTCCTGTCACCAATTCGAGACCCAGCAGAATAATGATGACAAATCCCGCCGGGAATATCAGTGCACCTGCCAAACCAACGGAAGTTTGAGATACAGCGGTATATGCCAGTGTGGTTGCAAAGGCAAGGATAGCCCCCGCCAGAAAACCGCGGATCAGCATCTGTACCCGATTCATTCTGGCTTTGCTCTCACCAGCTTCGACCATCGATTGCAGCACTTCTGCAGGTTTAACAAAATCCATAGCGCACGCCTCCTTGATGTCAGGGTATCTCTAGCCTTTAACCCGCAATTGTGATGAAGATTTCTCCGCTGTTGCCGTCTACTTCTGTTTTGTAGGTATTCAAGCAGCCTTCGTCCGGCTCGTGTACCTTACCGTTACGCAGATCAATCTTCCAATCATGCAAAGGACAATGAACCGCTGTCCCGCACACCATGCCTTCCGACAGCTTGCCGCCCTTGTGAGGGCAGCGATTCTCGACGGCGTGCAGACTTCCGTCGCTCAGTTTGAAGACTGCAATTTCGGTATCCTGTATCAGGAAGGTCCGTGCTCCCTTTTCATCAATATCTGCAAGGTGTCCAATCCGGAATTTGTTCATCGCTGTTCCTCCTCTTCTAGTGGGTTACCGGCTCGGCACCGGACAGTGGGGTGAAGTTTTTACGTAATTTCTCGTCTTGTATGATTTCTTTCCAAGGATCAACCGTGTGACCCAGTGTAACTTCCAGACGTTCAACCAGAGCGAGACGTACATCCCGATCCGCCAATGCTTCCTTCACATGATCCAGACCAACCCGTTCAATCCAAGCCGCTGTTCTCTCATTCCATTTTGCATTCTCTCTATAATATTGCAGGTAAGAGTAAGTCCACTCTTCCACTTCCGCATCGGTCTTCACCGTACACAGCAACTCGGCTGCACGAACCTTGACTCCCGCGTTACCGCCCACATGAATCTCCCAAGCGCCATCAATGGCGACAACACCCAGATCCTTGATGGTCGCTTCAGCACAGTTCCGCGGACATCCGGAGACAGCGAGTTTCACTTTGGCTGGAGCCACCATCTTGTCGAGTTTTTTCTCCAGACGAATACCCATCTCAATGGAATCTTGTGTGCCGAATCGGCAGAACGTATTACCTACACAAGTCTTCACCGTACGAAGCGCCTTGCCATAACCAAAACCGGAAGGCATATCGAGTTCCTCCCAGATCTTCGGCAAATTCTCTTTCTGTACACCGAGCAGATCGAGTCGTTGCCCACCCGTGAATTTCACCAACGGCACATCGTATTTCTCTGCGACAGTTGCAATCTTGATCAATTCCGCCGGGGAAGTGACACCACCATAGATCCGTGGAATAACGGAGTAGGTACCGTCTTTCTGGATATTGGCGTGATAACGTTCATTGGTGAATTTGGATACACGCTCATCTGTGTATTCAGCCGGCCAGATCATCCCGAGATAATAGTTGAGGGAAGGGCGGCACTTGGAGCAACCTTCCGGTTCATTCCAACCGAGAACATTCATGACTTCCTTGACGCTTTTGAGTCCCATCTCCTTGATCTGTGCAACAATCTCATCCCGATCATAGGATGTACAGCCACAGATGCCTTCTTTAGTCTGTTCACCTACATTATCACCGGCATAATATGTGAGCAGGTTTTCGATAATAGGTTTGCACCCACCGCAAGAAGCGGAAGCTTTGGTACAGGATTTGATTGCACCCAGTGTATTACAGCCTTTATTCAGAACGGCGTCTCCAATGGAAGCTTTGGTCACACCGTTACAACCACAGACGATCTCGTCATCCGGCATACTCGCCATTCGTTCTGCGACAGATGGACCCGAGCCTGAACCACCGGAAGGTACACCGAGCAAAATTTCTTTCTCCCGACCACTGATGTTCTCACCACTCTTAATGAGGGAAAACAGCGATGCGCCATCCGTGGTATCCCCGAACAATACAGCTCCGATCAGCTGTCCGTCTTTGATCACCATCTTTTTGTACACACCATCAACGTCATCCTGAATACGAATGCTGCGAGTGTCCGCAGCGTCTTTGAATTGTCCGGCAGAGAATACGTCCACACCGGATACTTTCAGTTTGGTAGAAGTGACTGAACCTTCGTATCCTTCGGTTGCCGCGCCAGCCAGGCGTTTTGCGAGCACCATACCTTGTTCATATAATGGAGCAACCAGTCCGTAGGCAATACCGCGGTGTTCTGCACATTCGCCGACGGCAGATATACTAGGGATGCTGGTATGCATATAATCATCTACAATGACTCCACGATTCACATCGAGGCCGGTATTGCGAGCCAGTTCAATCTGAGGGCGAATCCCGACAGCCATGACAACCAGATCCGCTTCAAGCACCGTTTGATCAGTAAAACGAATGGCTTTTACTCGTTGTTTGCCTGTGATTTCTTCGGTATGTTTGTTCAAAAGGAACTTCATGCCCTGTTCTTCAAGCTCACGCTGGAGCATCAGACCTGCCGGCAAATCTAGGTTCCGGTCCATCAGATGACCGTTAATATGGATGACTGTGACGTCCATGCCCAGATTGAGCAACCCCCGCGCTGCTTCCAGTCCAAGCAATCCGCCTCCGATGACGGCAGCTTTACGATACTTTTGTGATGCTACCATCATCGTTTCACAGTCTTTAATATCTCGGAATCCGATAACGCCTTCCTTGTTAGCACCGGGAAGAGGGAGGATGAAGGCCTGTGAACCGGTTGCCATAATCAGCTCATCATAGGCTGCGCGTACACCATTTTGAGATACAACTTCCTTGCGCTTGGTATCGATCTGAACGACCGGGTCACCCGGGTACACCCGAATGCCGTTATCTTCGTACCAGCTCCACTCATTGATTACGATATCTTCGATGGATGTTCCGCCAGCCAGTACGGAAGATAACATGATCCGGTTGTAGTTGGGATGCGGCTCTGCGCCGAAGACTGTAATTTCATAAGCGTGTGGAGCAAGCTTAAGGATATGTTCGATTGTGCGGATTCCCGCCATGCCATTGCCGACCAGCACCAGTTTTTTCGTTGTACTCATTATGATTAGCCCCCTTAGGTCCATTCTGCAAAATGCCTCAAAACCTTGTCTCTAAAATCGAAAAAGCCTGTTATGCCTCGGAGGACTGCGCATATACATACGCATCCCTTGCTCCGAGATTGCAAAACAGGCTTCATTGCCGTTTCAACCAGCTACGCCGTTGTAACTGTGATCGATTCAAATATGGAGTTGTTATGGCTTAACTATAAAAGATCGATCTAATCATGTCAAGATAGTTAACATAAAAAAGTATTTGAAATTTAAAGTTAATTATGTTTACATGAGTTTATTGGAATATCGAATGGACGACGAAGTTTTACGAGTATATCTTCTTAGTTTAAAGGCTTCTAGATAACGTTAGCACGCTGGATACGATAAATACTGTAGAAAAGGTGCCATGTATAGTGTTTCACCCTTTTTAATTGCAACATGATGAGGCATGAAAAGATCATTCTAATGTTAAAAATAAGACGCATAATCGTCACTACTTAATTTTTGTTAGGTAATGTAACATGTTTATTGCTTTCATGTATTAACGTCTTAAATGATGTGGGCTCTGATTATAGCAATAGGGGAGGGATTGATCCATCATGCGATCTTTATTGGTCATCCGTGTTCAACCAACGATAGCTGCCTCATCCGATGCAATCCCTCTGACACCGGAGAGGCTGCTGGGAGCAAACGGGTACCATGTACAGGTGGCGGGCAGTGAAGCGGAAGCGGTGAAGCTAGCTCGTGCGGCCGAAGCGTCCATTTTGCATCTGTCGCTGGCTGATGTGGAGTACTGGGTGAACTGCCTGGGAAAGGGGAAGTCGGATTCACCGCTACTTTGGTGGTGCGCGCCAGATACAGCCTCTTCCTCCGCAGAATCCTGCGAGGTCGAAACATCATTTGATGGAATACTTACACCATCCATGACTGGGTCCGAGATTCACTGGACTCTTCACTTTGCAGCCCGACGCTACATGGAACGCAAACAGTGGGAGCAGGAACGGAAGCAGTTGCAATCCAGGCTGGAGGATCGGAAGTGGATTGATATGGCGAAGGCTATCCTTAGTGATCTGAAGCAGATCTCGGAGGCCGAAGCCTATGACCTGTTACGCAAGAAAGCGATGGATGAACGAAAACGAATGGTCGATGTAGCCACAGCGATTGTGAAGGCCCATCAACTGCTCCAGTCTTAATTGGAAGGAGGATTCTCCATGGATATGTCTCAGATACTCCGAGAAGTCGGACGTGGGAAACGAGGCTCACGTGATCTGAATTATGCAGAAGCACTGACCGTAGCAGAGAAAATCCTGAAACAGGAAGTTTCCCCTGCCCAGACGGCTGCGTTCCTAATGGCTGAACGTATGAAAATGGAAAACGTCGAGGAACTGGAAGCTTTTGTTCATGCTTGTCGTAACAGTGCGGAACGTTTCTCCATATTTCAGGATGGATTGGACTGTGCGGGTCCCTATGATGGACGAACAAAGTCGTTCATGGCCACGTTTCCGGTTGCATTTGTACTCGCGGCGGCCGGGTTGCCGGTGACTCTACATGGGAGTGACCCTTTACCACCCAAATGGGGCGTCACGTTGTCGGTACTTTTGAAGGAAGTGGGCATTGATACACACAAGATGGATCGGGAAGATGCCCGAAGCGCTGCATTGCGTTCGGGTGTCATGTACGTGTCCTCCGAGGACTGGTGCGAGCCTCTTCGTAAGCTTCGTCCGTTACGGGAAGAGTTGGGTTTTCGAACGGTGTTTAACACAGCAGAGAAACTGATTGATTATAACCATTCACCGTATTTGGTGTTTGGTGTGTTTCATAATACCTTTCTGGATCGGATTGCGAAGTTGCTCACCCGGTTTAACTACCGTCGTGCTTATGTTGTACAGGGGATGGAAGGTTCTGAGGATCTGTATATTGATCGGCCAACCCGCGTATACGCCGTGGAAGACGGTGATATGAAGCTGGAACTGGTTGATCCTGCAGCCTATGAACTGGATATGCCCGTGCCGGAGCTGGTCTGGACGGCTGCGAAGCAGCTTGAAGTGGCGGAAAGCGTGTTAAGCGGTGAGGGTCATATTGCTTTTGTGAATCAGGTCTTGTTAAATGGAGGTTTCCGCTTGTATGCGGCGGGGCGTGTCAATTCCATCGAAGAGGGCATATACACGTGTCAGGGATTACTGGAGAGTGGTGCAGCGTATCGCATCTATCAGCAGTGGTGTGTCTCCATGGGTGGTGAACTGCCGGATAGCAGAGAGGTGTCCATCTATCCGGCATCTTCCAGATAATGTAATGCTAGTGTTCAATCTTGTTATTGTTTAGCGTGTTTTTATTCCCAAGGATAAGTAACGGTCAGGAAGTCAGCGAATTTCTTGCTCTCTTCCCGCCGTTGTTTCCTCATGGCCGCCCGATCCGGAGCGGTCTCGTATAGTTTCTTCTCTTCTTCCGTCTCCGGGATAATGCGGGGTACGATCAGTTTGCGATTATTTTCGTCCAAGGCCACAAAGGTCAGAAATGCAGTCGCCGCAATTTTCTTCTCTCCGGTCTTCAGATCCTCTCGAATCACTTTCACAAAAATCTCCATGGAACTTCGTCCTGTCCAGGACGCGAACGATTCAAGTGTAACCGAATCCGTTGGATTAATCGGGTACAGGAAATCGACAGAGTCGGTTGAAGCCGTTACAGTATTGACCCGGCATAGCTTGGAAGCGGCAATGGATGCAATATCATCGATGTAGGACATCAGCTTGCCACCGAACAGTGTATTATGATTGTTGACATCGGTTGGGAACACCCGTGCCGTCTTGAAACAACGTGTTTCGCGTACATATTTTTTCTCCACCTGATCCATCTCCGTTGGTTTCGGTATCTCTCTCATGCTTTTTTCCTCCTTACAGTATGGCTGCTGTGACATTTTATTTCATGTGTTGCAGGGTCTTTTTTGATCTATTATCCCTAGTATAGGTGTCGGTCAGATACATATTCAAATGAAGTTGGACTGCAAAAAAACCGCCAGGCGCGGACCGGCGCGCTGGCGGTTTACTGCTGTATATTAAGCCTTGGGTTTGAAAATGCCGGACGGTTTGCCGATCGGCAAGAACGCATAACCGAAGTGAGCGTTCAGTACCGAAGCACCTGTACCATACAGGGACACAATTCCGATCGCCAGTTCAGCGTATGCTGCAATGGTGTGGAAAATGTGAGGAGCTACGCCGAAAGCGTCAAAGGTCAAGCCAAGGAACAGGAAGTCAATCAGAATGAAGATGATAAGCAATACTTTATTCGCTTCAATAGCACCAATCGTCATGAACAGGGTGAATACGAGGTATCCGGCAAAAGCAAATCCGAGTTGCTTGCCATCGGCCTGTTCAGCGAGAGTGGAGCCAAATACGCCCATTTTGATCATCCAGTTGGCAGCCATGGCAAACCAGAAGAATGCGTACGCGCCAAAAGCTGTTGTGCCAAAGGTATTGTTGCGTTTGGAATCTTGAATACATGCGAATAGCTGGGCAAAAGCACCCAGGAAGATCGCCCAAGGAATAGCGTAGCTAAGTCCTTCTGTAATGCCAAGCTTTTGGGAAGAAGCGACCAGGGTTACGATAGCCAACCCAAATAATCCCATTGCGCTGGGATCGGCGTTAACAATTTTGACTTTAGTCTGTGAATCGGTCTGCATGGTGATGATAAGCCTCCAATAATATCAAATCAGGATCAATGGCCGTCGTTGGCCGTCCTCTACATTACATCATTTGCATCCGCCGGGTCCGGACACACACATCGCCCTATTGTACCTGAATGACCCCATTATGGAAAGGGATTTTATTACCTTTTGAACCAATAGACTTTTTGTTTTTTCAATATACACATTTACGACACAATCCGTTCTGGCCGTGAATGATGAGGCCAGACGTTAGAATCCAACCCTCGGTGTTACCACTAAAATTGCGTCATATCAGCCATTTTCGGATAAGCTCTAGTGTGATAAAATAATCTTTATCAAAATTTGGAGAAGAATACAAAACATCCTTGTCTCCTATGCCATATGTTAATCCAACTATAGATTGACAGGAAAAACTAAAATGGTTCACAGAATAAGGAGGTATCAGGGGTCATGGTTATGAGTTTGGATTTGAAAAATAAAATAGAGAAGGCCAGACATAACCTTCATATGCTGGTAGAGCATAACAAGGGTGGTCTTGGGCATCCCGATGTGATTCGGCAGTCTATGGCATTGGACGAATTGATTAATGAGTATAACCGAATTAGCCGAAACCATTCACGGGCCTAAACCCAAAGCGATTTTAATTTTATACACGGAACAAATCACATAGATTGTAACGCTTGATCGTACAGACGGGCATGAATATAGCCGGTATGGACAGCCTCAGTTGAAGAGGCGGTATCCTACCGGTGTAATATTCATGCCCGTTTGTTTTTGCATCTTATCCATCATGCATCTGTTTAATGCAGTAATCGTTTGGCTTCCAAATAAAGGACCTGTACGAACTTTTTTGTATTAATGCGTGTCTGGGACAAGGAAGGCTCCACATTGTTTTGCAGCTCCAGCATTTTCTTGCGAATTTCGGTAAAATCGAAAAATTTGGATGCATAGTTCTCGAACTTGGGATGTGTATAATCGGTTAATCCCAGAGAAACCACATGGCTCAGAGTCTGGAAGATGGCCCGGCGAACACGTTGTTCCGATGCCTTGATCTCCTTGTTCACCTCTGCGAGAGAGGCGTCTTCTCCCAGTTTACGTATCGCTACATTCTGGAAGATGTCTTTGAGGGATGGGAACGTATAGGGGGACAGCTTATGTTCATCTGTCTCTACCTGTTCCAGATATTCCAGCATGTCCAGCAGATCCCTGCTGCCCGCTTCACCGATCATGCCCATCTCGGACAGCAGGAAATGTCCTGCAGTCGTAATTGTTTTGTCCGGAACCGGAGCCGCAGCACGTTCGGTAGAATTCAAACCGGATAATCCCTGCAATGTCCGTTGAATATCTGCGATGGATTGCTGCATCCGAAGCCTTTCGCTCACCAGCCGCAGAACAGATAGAATCTCCAACCGGTTAATCGGCTTCGTAATATAATATTCAATGCCTAGTGAATAGGCTTCACCGATCATATTTTTCGACTCGATCTGAGAGATCATGACGATCTTGCCCTCGAACCTTCCTTCAAGCGCTCGCACAGTCTGAATCCCGTCTCGTTGGGGCATCAGCAGATCAATCAGCAGGATATCCACCTTATGCAGTTCCAACAGTTCCGCGTGAATATGTGCTCCGTCCTCAGCTTCCCCGGCAATATCGCCAAGGCCTTCATCCTCAATAATATCCATCAACATGGAACGAACGCCAGGATCATCATCCACGATAAAATAACGCATGTCAGTCATTCCCTTTCTCTGCGAATGGTGTGATTGATAAATCTATGGTAAAGGCGGTTAACGCCGCGATGAACTCTCGTTCCAATGTAATCGTTCCTTTCCTTCTTGCATAGAACCTGACATGTCAGGTTAAATGACAATGATTGGGCGGTCAAAGCCCATTTTTAAAATAAATGTAGGAATTGCATGTAGGTATTTGTCGTTTTTCGTAGATGTTCTTGTAGTATAAGTAACATCCCGAAGTCCGGGGCTAGTGTTGTGCAGAATGGTACAAACTTATCGCGTAACCATCTCTGTGCTTGAAATACACCATAAAAAGGGGCATACCGATGGAGCAAACAATACAAGATATTGTCGTCATTTTCAATGATTTTCTATGGTCCAAAGTGTTAATTATATTATTGGTAGTATGTGGTATATACTTCACCACCAAGACCCGATTCATGCAATTCCGCATGATTGGAGATATGGTGAAGGTGCTTCGAGAGCCAAAAAGCAAGGAACCAGGCAAAATTTCACCATTTCAGGCGTTCTGTATTAGTATGGCGGCCCGTGTAGGTACAGGGAATATTACCGGTATTGCACTGGCTATCGCACTGGGTGGACCTGGGGCTATATTCTGGATGTGGATCATTGCAATTATCGGGTCAGCCTCCAGTTTTGTGGAGAGTACGTTGGCTCAGATCTATAAAGTGAAGGATAAGGGCGGATTCCGCGGCGGTCCGGCGTATTATATGGAACGTGGGTTGGGCAAACGCTGGATGGGGATTTTATTTGCCATTCTCATTACGCTTTCATTTGGTTTGGTCTTTAATGCGGTGCAGTCTAACACGATTACCGTTGCATTTGAGAACTCATTTGGCACGGATCGGTTAACGGTGGGTATCATTATGGCTGTGATATTTGCAGGAATTATTATGGGCGGTATCAAACGGATTGCAAAAGCATCGGAATACATCGTTGTTGTACTGGCCGTATTGTACATTGGGGTAGCGGCTTTTGTGGTGCTGGCGAATATTACCCAGCTTCCGGCCATGATTGCGTTGATTGTCAAAAATGCCTTCGGCATCGAACAGGTGGCTGGCGGAACGTTGGGCGCTGCACTGATGAACGGTGTGAAACGCGGATTGTTCTCCAATGAGGCGGGCATGGGTAGCGCCCCGAATGCTGCTGCAACGGCGGATACAACACATCCGGTGAAACAGGGACTTATTCAGGCGTTTGGCGTGCTGACAGATACGTTAGTGATATGTACGAGCACAGCTATGATTATTTTGCTATCCGGGGTATACAAAGGTTCCAATCTCGGAGGCATTGAATTAACTCAGGCTGCATTAAGTGTACATATTGGTTCATGGGCATCGGGATTCCTGGCGGTTATGGTGTTCCTGTTTGCCTTCAGTACACTAATCGGAAATTATTATTACGGGGAAACCAACATTGAGTTTATCAAATCCAACAAAGTTTGGCTGTGGGTGTACCGCATTTGCGTTATCGCGATGGTGGTGTTTGGAGCGGTAGCCAAAGTACAGCTGGTATGGGATTTGGCTGACCTGTTCATGGGGCTCATGGTGGTGGTGAACCTGATTGCAATTTTGATGCTGTCCAAGGTGACTTTCGAAGCGTTGAAGGACTACAAGAAACAGAAGGCTGAAGGTCGTGATCCCGTCTTTACCCGGGACCGGATTCATATTCCGGGTGAAGTGGAATGCTGGCAGTCGGAAGAAGAAGTGATTGGAGATAAATCAATACATGTAGCCAATTAAGGTTTTATCTGAACGTAGTTGGTTATATAAAATGGGCACAACAAACAACAGGACTTGGATTATCCATCATGGGCAACCCGAGTCCTGTTTGTTGCATATAAAATGTATCTTTGCACTAGCCAAAGTTCATCAAAGATATATTTGATTAATTTTTAACGGAATAGCTGATCAGTTGCTCGGACAGAGCTTTCATTCGTTCGCCTGTTTCATTAAGCTGTTCAATTACATCCGTAAAGGAGGATACAAGCGTTGCTTGTTCCTGTGAAGAGGCTGCAATCTGGGAGACTTCAACTTCCATCTGTTTGATGACTTGTTGTACATCTCTCAGACTGGTATCGATGTCACTTGTAGCTTGTTTGGCATCCACAGAGAGTTTGCGTACTTCGGAAGCAACCACACCGAAGCCGGCACCAGCTTCACCAACACGAGCGGCTTCAATAGCGGCATTCAGGCCAAGCAAGTTGGTTTGCTCAGAGATTTCACGAATGAACCCGGCTACTTTGTTGATTTGGGAAGAGTTCTGAACAGCAAGTCTGGTGTTCTGCAAGATCTGCTCACTGGTAGCTTGCAATTCTTCGGCATGAGCGGCGACATGTTGCACCATATCAACGAGGTTACCATTGATGGTTTGATTTTCTTGTATAATGTCTTCAAGTTGGTTCTGGTTAGATTGGTCGTAAGATACACAGAAAACAGCAACAACTTTTTGGTGATCATCAAAGATCGGAATGTTCAGAATATCCAGTTCGATACCATAAACTTCCTTAGAGAGAGTAGCAAGGGTCGCTTCTCTTCCATTTTTTAAGATGGCAAAGTTTTGATACGATTCCAAGAGTGACATTCCTTTTTCAAAACCAAGATCAAATTTATCTGTCATAATGACATCTAATACTTTTTCGTGATCGTAAAGAGTTAAACTAGCTGGTTCTCTGAGGATCAGGCTGATATAAGGCATTACTTTAAGCAGGGCATCTACAACGTTCATGGAGAGGACCATCCTTTCAATATTTGAATGTATTATTTTTAACGATCTATGGAATGCTCTATCTTTCATCGGACGGAAATGGCTTTTCGTGAACGGCATTTTGCATGAAAGAATGAACATTTTATGATTAAATTTTAAAATATTTCCCATCTAAAATGATTTATTGGATATAAGTGTTAGTTGTAACTATTTTTATATCAAGATATTTGTACGGATGTATATCAAATATAGGACATGTGTCCTTATGTGTACATTATATAGGGCAACGGAGGGAAGTCGGAATGAAAGAAATTATGGACTTTGGACTTGTGCGGCAACTCGCCCGTGAGCATGGGTTGGATCAGGTGCTGGACGAGCCTGCGCTCGCTGAGTTGCGACTACTTGAGGCTGCAAAGGGCGAGATGATATGTGCCAAAGGTGAACGACCCGAGCGGTTATATTTTCTCGTGCAGGGCAAGCTCAAGATCTATACCACCCTGCCTAACGGCAAGTCTCTGTTACTTCGTTTCAGTACACCACTTGCGCTTGTGGGAGATTTGGAACTGGTAAATGGCAAGGAGGCTATGAATACGGTAGAGTCTGTGAGCAAAAGCCTGTTGCTGGGTATCAGCTATCGCGCTCTCCAGAATACGTATGCAGAGAACCCTAAGTTTCTCCACTTTATGCTGAGTCAAGTTACGCACAAATTGTATACCTTTTCCAACCTGTCGAGTCTGAATATGTTATATCCGGTCGAGAGCCGATTTGCCAGCTATCTGTTGTCCACAATGGGCCAGGACGAGTCTTCTTCGGAAGAGATCCAGACCTCCAAGCTCACCGAACTGGCCGATATGCTGGGCACCAGCTATAGACATCTTAATAGAGTTGTTCAAGATCTGTGTAATCGAGATATTATTCGCAAAGTGCAGCGAAAGCTAGTGATCTGTGATCTGGAACAGTTGCGTGTCATCGCAGGAGGCAATATATATGAGTGATTGTATTTTAAAAGTAAGACCAAGTCTGCATATCTAAGCGACATGACGCGACACAATAAAATACAATACGGCACAACAAAGAGCACCCTCCCGAATATACCGAGGGGTGCTCTTTTTGCTCTGCACTTCAAGTGGATTAGATATCTCCGTGTTGCTCAAACAATTGAGCGATCTCTACAATGACACGGGTTGCTTTCACCATATTGTCTACCGATACATACTCGAATTTGCCGTGGTAGTTCTCACCACCAGTGAAGATATTTGGTGTTGGCATGCCCATATAGGATAGCTGGGAACCGTCTGTTCCTCCCCGGATGGGGCGAATAACAGGTTCGA
Organism: Paenibacillus sp. FSL H8-0283; assembly: GCF_045040675.1. Taxonomy (NCBI): domain Bacteria; kingdom Bacillati; phylum Bacillota; class Bacilli; order Caryophanales; family Paenibacillaceae; genus Paenibacillus; species Paenibacillus sp. FSL H8-0283. The sequence goes on along the minus strand of NZ_CP150295.1, from coordinate 6,804,688 downwards.
TGTCCAGTCGGGTCATGGCTTCATGAGCAATGTCGACGATCTGGCGTACGGGTTCAATTTTCTCGCGCATGTTATAGTACTGGTCATTCAATTCAACCGTGATGCTTTTCTCTCCATACTTGGTCTTCAGTTCGTTTGCGATATGGAGCAGATTTGTTTTGCGCTCTTCAAACTTCTCCCGGTCGAAATCACGGATGATGTAACTCATCTTTGTCAGCTCAACGTCACCCTCCAGAGACAATAGATGGTAGAAGCCATCATAACCGTCCGTGAATTCAGGAGCCTCCTCCACAGGCAGGCGTCGATTCAATTCCATCGCAATTTTCAGGGAGTTCACCATCTTATCCTTCGCTGTTCCGGGATGCACATTGGTGCCTCGTACGGTAATTTTGGCGGCAGCTGCGTTAAAGCTCTCGTATTCCAGCTCGCCAAGTGGTCCGCCATCAACTGTGTAAGCATATTTGGCTCCAAAAGCAGCTACGTCAAACTTGTGCGGTCCACGGCCAATCTCTTCATCCGGGGTAAAAGCAACCCGAATCTTACCGTGTTTCACTTCCGGGTGTTCAATCAGATAGGCCATCGCCGTCATGATCTCGGCTATACCTGCCTTATTATCTGCACCAAGCAATGTTGTACCATCGGTTGTGATCAGGGTGTGGCCTTTATACTCGTGCAGTTCTGGGAAATCCTTGTTGGACAGTACGACATCCAGTTCCGAGTTCAGCACAATGTCAGCACCATCATAGTTATCGATAACCTGTGGTTTGACATTTTTGCCAGTAAAGTCGGTCGCTGTATCGAGGTGAGCCAGGAAACCAATTACGGGAACATCCTTGTCGGTATTGGATGGCAGTGTAGCCATGACATAACCGTTCTCATCCATCGTCACATCTTGCAGACCAATGAAGGTACATTCTTCAACGAGCAGTTTGCCCAAGGCCAATTGGCCGGGTGTGGAAGGGCATGTCTCGCTATTTTCATCGGATTGGGTATCCATCTGAACATAAGTACTCAGTCTTTGAATTAAAATATCTTTCATCTATTATCGCTCCCTAGCTTGAGTAGTATATAAGTTGAGCAACTTGTTTTACACTGATCCACTACGAGGCCAGAATAACCTTCTGATCGCTGTTATCCCCAAATTTTTTGATCCATTTTTACAAAGGTGAAAATCTGAGGATAGCGTATGCTTTCGATGCAGCTTTCTTTCAGAAAACTTTTAGGCGAAGTGTATGCTTTCGAAGTAGCTTTCTTGGAGAAAGCTTTTAGCTTCGCTTCTACAGGTTATTTCTGCCCTCTCCGTTATCGTGTAACCGTTAGTCACAACTTATGTAAATTGGGTATAGTAATTATTGTGGTTCTCTCCGGTTATCATATCATGTTTTGCAGTCATTTCCAGAATGGGGCAGATCCGAAATATGAGGATTTCTAGGTATCAAAAAGGGTACTAGGTCACAAAAATGTACGTACTTGTATTTCTATAACTGAGGTTCATAATAAATGATGAAGAAAGGATGTGTTCAAGACATGCCATTTATCACGGTTAAGGTACTGGAAGGCAAGTCGGTCGAGCAGAAACGTCAGTTGATTGAACGTATGACTCAGGTGGCCTGTGAGACACTGGATGTTGATCCGAGCAAAGTCTTTATCTTCATTGAGGATTTGGAGAAGGACAATTACGGCAAGAACGGAAAACTGTTTTCGGACTTAGACAAATAAGTAAGGGTTCATATATATCATGATCATGGAACAGGAGATGTAACATCAATGACTGAACAATTATTTTCCCCTTATCAATTCAAGAGTCTGCAATTAAATAACCGTGTCGTCATGGCACCCATGTGCCAATATTCTGTCACTGCGAAGGATGGTATTCCGAACGATTGGCATCAGGTTCACTATGTGAGCCGTGCGGTTGGAGGAACAGGACTGATTGTAATCGAGATGACCGATGTAGATCCGGATGGACGTATTACGGATAATGACTTGGGGATATGGTCAGATGAGCATGTGCCGGCCTTCACCAAACTTGTAGATGGAATTCATGCCTACGGCTCCAAAGTAGCTATTCAGATCGCACATGCAGGACGAAAAGCAGAGGATGCTCCGCAGCCGGTTGCCCCATCGGTAGTTACATTCCCGGGAGAAAAGTACAAGGAACCACGTGCGTTAAGTACGGAAGAAGTAGAAGCTATGGTGCAAAAGTTCGCAGACGGTGTTCGCCGCGCAGTGCAGGCTGGAGTAGATACCATTGAGCTGCACGGTGCACATGGATACCTGATCCACCAGTTCCATTCCCCGCTGATGAACCATCGTGAGGATGTATATGGGCAGGATCTGTCCCGTTTTGGCGTTGAGGTCATTCGTGCAGTGAAAAAAGAAATGCCAGCAGATATGCCGCTGATTTTGCGGATTTCGGCTGTAGAATACGCGGATGGTGGATACGATATCGACCACACCATCAATATCGCTCGTGCCTACCAAGATGCAGGCGTGGACATGTTCCATATCAGTTCAGGTGGCGAAGGTCCTTCCGGACAGCGGAAACCGGGGAACTATCCGGGGTATCAGGTACCGTTTGCCCGTCGTTTCCGTGAAGAACTGAACGTTCCTGTAATCGCAGTAGGTATGCTGGAGGATGCAGCGCTGGCTCAAGCGGTTATTGGCAACGGCGATGCGGATCTGGTCGCGGTTGGTAGAGGAATGCTGCGTGACCCGTACTGGGCGAACCATGCCGCTCTGGAACTGGGTGTCAGCAAGGATCAAGCTGCCATTGCAGAGCAATATTCTCGTGGATACTAATCTGCTCCAAATTATACTTACACTTGCCACTCCGATGACAGAATAACCTTCCGATCGCTGTTATCCTCAGATTTTTTGATTCACTTTTTCAAAGGTGAAAATCTGATGATAGCGTAAGCTTCCGATGTAGCTTTCTTTCAGAAAGCTTTTAGGCGAACGCTCCGCTTCTTCAAGTTATTTCTGTCCTCTTCGTTTTCGTGTAAATGTTAGTGCAAATTTTATATAGTAAAAAAGGCCACAGCATGGGTTAAACCTCATGCTGTGGCCTGATTTTGTATGATGAGAAGCATGTAGACTCAATTACGGATGACTACGCTCTTCGAGTCGCTTCATAGACGAATTTTTGATTGGACTGCGTGGGTGGTTGATCCGGGTTAAAGTCGGCGTATACTTTAATGTCAGAGAAACCAATGTGTTCGAGAATTAGGCGTAACTCTTCTATGCCGTACCAACGCAAGGTAAGTTGTTGCAGCTCCGTAGCAACAAGAGCACCCTGATGCCATTGTTCGTAGCGGATCAGACTCACTTTGTACTGTTGTAGAAGGTTCACCTCAATGGTTTTCACTTCTACCGTGATCGTATCACCATCGGGTATTGAAACAGTTGATGTTTCTACAGAAGAGGGTTGTGTCACATCGGGCAGAAACAGATCAAACACGAGCCTGCCGCCGGGTTCTAAATGCTGAAATAGATTACGTAATACGTTAATCGACGCCTGTCTGTCTTGGATGAGGAGCAGAGAACCTCCGGGAATGATAATTGCCTCGTATCGATATGGAAGGTCAAGCTTCTCCAGATCGGCAACGAACAGCTCAGGCATGGGTAATGCCCGCTCCATACAACGAGAACGGCAAGAGTCAATCATATCCATTGAATAATCAATTCCATCCACCTTCAAGCCTGCTTCAAGCAAAGGAATGAGCACTCGGCCTGATCCTGACATGGCTTCAAGGATACGTCCATTGCAGCGCTGAAGATAATGGCGATAGAATTCAATGTCTCCTCCCAAGGAGTGTCCCACAGGTTTCGTGAGATCATAAACGGCGGTACATAATGGACCGTAATAACTGAATGACATAGTATAGATGTCCCCCACATTCAAATGTATTAAAATGAAAAAGTGGAAGGGAAGTCAGCAGGATTATCCCTTCCGGCAACGGTTGGAATTGGATTTTTCAGAGCAGACTATCATAGGAATCACGCACCTTTTATGTAATATGTTCCAATTATAGGGTGGGGATAAAGCGGAGGTCAACTTCTATTCGGGTAGTCATACGAAATGAAATGTATAAGGAGGTAATTCGAATGGATTCATCATCAAGTTCATCAAGCGCACTGCCTGATATCCGGCAGGAACTGGTACTCCATGCACCTGTAGATAAGGTGTGGGAGATGGTCTCGACCGAGCAGGGACTGAGAACCTGGTTCATGCCAGGCAATCTGGAACCCGTGGAAGGTCACGAGTTTATATTGGAAGCAGGCCCCTTCGGCCAATCACCATGTCAGGTGACGGAAGTTCTTCCGCTACACAAGCTGTCATTCCGCTGGGGTAAGGACTGGACGTTGACGTTCCAACTGAATGAACAGCCCGAAGGTACGGATTTCACACTGATTCACAGCGGTTGGGATGCGGATAAACTGACCGAGTTTGGACAGGCCCACGCTATCGTACGCGAACGTATGGAACAGGGATGGGCCGGAATCGTTCAGAAGCTTGCCCAAGTTGTTAAATAAATCTTCATTCAATCAACCCCAGGTCATTTCGCCCGTTCTTTCCGGTGAAATTCGGCCTGGGGTTCCTTGGTGTACCAAGAGCTGGTGGAAAAGATAGAAATCGGTCAAATATAACGAATTTGACCGATTATGATACGGAAACTATTTCCGTGAGCACCAGAAACGTGTAACATGAATTATAGTGTAAATCGACAAAATTAGACGTCTCTCGCCATTGTGGATGGAAGGAATACATAGATGAGAAAACACTGGATTATGCTGACCATAAGTTTCATATGTATTGTCATTGTTCCACTGGGTTGGATCGCCCAGACGTTAATTAGCGAGCGGATTAACCCTCAAGCTTCAGAGGGGAAAATTGACCTGACCCAATGGGACTTTGATCGCAAGGGTGCAGCGTCTCTAAAGGGTATCTGGGATTTCTACCCTGGGCAGTTGCTGAGCCCGGCAGATATTGAAGCAAGTGTATCCGGTCGCAAGCCTTTGCCGGCTTCGTCGGGCACTCAAGTTCCTGCCCGATGGAACAAATCTTTGGGGCAGGCCCATGGGTATGGAACCTATCATTTGCAAGTTCAGCTTACACCCCGGACGATGAAAAATGATTATGGTATACGCACACAGAATATACGCATGGCCCACCGGGTATTTATCGATGGGAAAGAGATTGGTGGCAAAGGCCTGCCAGGAAAGACTAGGGCAACAGATATACAATTAAATCTGCCCTTTACAGGATTCACGTCCATTGAGGGCAATACGGCTGACATTATCATTCAAGTATCAAATTATAGTTACTCGTCCGGGGGCATAGTAGCGCCCATTTTGTTTGGAGACGAGCATAGTATTCTGAAAAGTCAGCAACAAGATTGGCTCAGGGATCTGATGGCCTTATTCGGTTTTATCTTGCCAGCCGCCTTTTTTCTACTTCTGTTCAGATTACGACGTACGGAGAAGGAGCTTCGTTTTCTCGGATTATTCAGCCTTTCTGGTGCGGTGTACGCTCTGACACATGGGGAGAAGTTACTGGGTACGTTTGTACCGTTCCTGACCAATAATGAGATACTTCGGATTCAGCTCCTTAGTTCAGCCTTTGCCTATTATTTTTTGCTTCGGTATATGGATGCCCGTGTACCAGGAGCAGTTCATCAGTGGTTTGTTCGTCTGGCTGTAGTGCTAATCGTTACCCAGACTATTGTGGGTCTTACGCTTCCTCCAACGCTTTTCTCGTCTCTTGAGCTTCCCATGTTGCTGATCTCACTTGTTGTCATGTTCTATACGCTGCGAGCCATTTTCTATTGGTTGAAAGGACGGCCGAATGACAGCCACTTTGCACTGGTGAGTATGATGAGCATACTCATGGTTGTTGTGTTATATACGCTTGGTGCGTTCACTACCCTAGACACAGCGTTCTTTGCGCTGATTGAACTTTTATTATTTGTATTTGCCCAGATGATTGTGACCGCAATCCGCTTTGCACAATCATTCCGAGACGTGGAAGCTCTGTCGGAGCGTTTGCTGGCCATCGACAGCCTGAAGGACGAGTTCATGGCGAATACGTCTCATGAGCTACGAACTCCCCTGCATGGCATCATTAATATTGCACAATCCATGCTGGAAGGGGCGGCTGGAGCAGTCACGCCCAAGCAAGCGAAAAATCTCTCCATGATTACTTCAACCGGGAAGCGCCTTTCACTGCTGGTTAACGATATTTTGGATTTTGCCAAATTAAAAAATAGTGAGATCGAGTTAAAACGGGTAGCTGTCGATCTGGAATCCGTTGCTCGTACTGTGGTTGAAGTCTCGGGTTTCACGTTTGAGGACAAGCCGGTTATATTGATTCAACAATGGCCCCAGTCCTTGCCACTTGTTGAGGCAGACGAAGATCGCCTAAGGCAAGTTCTGTATAACTTGCTGGGTAACGCCTATAAGTACACTGAGCAGGGTGAGATTCGATTGTACGCCAGCGTTGAAGGGGACTGGGTGAAGGTATCGGTCGCTGATACAGGGGTAGGCATTGCCTTGGACAAACAGGAGGATATCTTCCAGGCGTATGAGCAGAGTAACGGCACGATTGAGCGATTGAATAATGGAACCGGACTGGGTCTGAGTATTACGCGAAAACTCGTTGAGCTTGGCGGTGGTGAGATCTGGGTTGAATCGGAGCCGGGGCAAGGTTCGACCTTTCATTTCACCCTGCCTGTTATGAAAATGCCACTTTTGCAAACTCATTCGAAACCAGCTGCCGCCCGATATGTTGCTGCACAGGGGGCAGGGGCGAAGGAGCTTGTGACAAGAGAGTCAGATGAGCAGGATGATCTTACGGAAGCGGAGCATACGATTCTGATTGTAGACGATGATCCCGTCAATCGACAGGTATTGCTTAACCTATTGTCGACGGAGCGGTATCGTGTGATTGCAGCGGACAGCGGGTCCACTGCATTGAAACTCCGTGAGGAGTTCCCGTCCATTGATCTTGTTATTACGGACTGGATGATGCCTAAGATGTCCGGACTTGAGTTATGTCGCAAACTGCGCGAGCACAGTTCCTTGTCTGAGTTACCGATTCTGATGCTGACCGCCCGTGGGTTGCCTGAGGATATCAAACACGGATTCCAAGCGGGAGCCAATGACTTCCTGAGCAAACCGGTGGATGCCGGTGAATTGCGCGCCAGAGTTCGGACGTTAATTGAGATGCGGAGTTCTGTGCAGGAGGCTATTCGGACCGAAATGGCCTTTTTGCAGGCCCAGATCAAGCCACACTTTCTATATAATGCACTCAATGTTATTATCGCAACCTGTGCAGTGAATCCGGACAAAGCAACCGATCTGCTGATTGAATTGAGTCATTACCTGCGCGGAAGTTTTGACTTCCAGAACAGGGAGCAGCTTGTTCCTTTGACCAAAGAGCTGGAATTGGTGGAGTCTTATGTGCATCTGGAACAGGCGAGATTTGAGGAAAGACTGGTGGTTGAGTATGAGGTGGAATCGGACGTACATCTGTATCTGCCACCTCTCAGTATTCAGCCTCTTGTGGAGAACGCCATTCGCCACGGCGTGATGGAGCGGGCAGCCGGCGGGACAGTTCATCTTAGGATTTTCCAAGAGAGCGAGCATGTAGTCGTACAGGTCCAAGATGATGGTGTAGGTATCCCTCCTGAGCGTATGGCTCAGGTCAAGTCTGGGCGTACGGAAGGTCCGGGAGGTGTGGGGCTGCAAAATATAAACCGTCGCCTGATGTCTCTCTATGGTCAGGGGCTGGAGATTCATAGCCATGTGGGTAAAGGCACGCAGATCCGATTCCGTATCCCCGTGCAAAAGGTGGATTATTCCAATTAGTGTGCCAAGTGAAGCAATTATGGTTAACAGACTAGGGGGTGCCGATAAAATCGGTATTCCTATTGAATCTTTCATGGCAGGAGGCTGAAAGAACGGTGAGAGCCATTGTGATCGATGATGAGAAGCCAGCGCAGCTTCATCTGGAGCGACTACTACGAACGGACGGACGAATTACACCCGTGCAATGTTTTTCAACAGTTCGTGATGGTCTCCATTTTCTGGCAAAGGAGCGTGTAGATGTTGTATTTTTGGACATTGGAATGCCCGAGATGAATGGCCTGGAAGCGGCTGAATATATACAGCAATTGGATCAGAGTATTCGTATTATCTTTGTTACGGCTTATGCGGACCATGCAGTGGAAGCATTTGAGCTGCATGCACTGGATTATGTACTGAAACCGGTCAGCTCGACCCGATTGGCCAAAACCGTTGATCGAATTGCGGGCATAATGTCGCATAATTCCCAAGTTACAGCCACCGCCGAGGTACAGGGATCGGAACCTGTACCTGTGGAGTTGGATACTGAAGTTCCGGGGCTGCTTACGTTCAAACATCTGGATATCTACAGAAGCTTGGATCAGGGTGCCAAGAAACATAAGTGGCGCACAACCAAATCACAGGAATTGTTTGCTTTTTTGTTTCATCACAGGGAAGAATGGGTAAGCAAGGAGATTCTGCTGGATAAGCTATGGGGCGATGTTTCCCAGGAAAAGGGATTAACCCATCTACATACTTCCGTGTACCAGATTCGAAAGCTGCTTAAGGAATGGAACATGACAGGCAAGCTGGAGTACAATATGAACCGTTATCGTCTGTTATCAGGCAATCTGGTAAGTGATGTGGATCAATTTGAAAAATCGATGGTTTACCATGTCATCACATCCGACAATGTCGATGACTTGAGGCATATGATTCCGCTTTATCGTGGCGATTATCTGGAAGAGCATGATTATCATTGGGCACAGGCGAAAGCAAGGGAACTCAGACGCAAGTATACAGCGCTGGTTATGGATATCGCGAGATGGGACATGGAGCATGGTCGTGGCAAGGAAGCGATTGAGCAATTAACGATATTACAGGAACGGGAGCCTTATTCGGAAGAGATCTGCCGACTCATGATGGAAGTGTATGCATCCATGGATGATCAGCAAGGCATACTTCGTTTATATCATTCATTTACATTGACATTAAATGAAGATCTGGGGTATCAGCCGGAGCCCGAAACAAGCAGGTTATATAAGAACCTGACGGACAAATAAACGTAAGTTCAGACAGGAGGATGAGGCATGAAGCTATTCATACACCGCAAAGATTTGCGTACGGATGATCTGGCCGCATTCGATTATTTGCGGGAACATCAAGAAGAGAGTGTGCATGTTCTCATCTATGATTCATTCCTCCTGCGGCAAGGCCGAGAGAAGGAACACAGCGGTGTGAATTTCAGGCAGCACGCAGCGGAATTAGGCAGACAGTATCTTGAAGCCAAACGAAAACTGCATGTTGCTTATGGCAAACCGGCTGAAGTGGTTGAATTCATCCTGAACGAATTCAAAGGTGAGATTGACGAAATTGTGGTCCATCGGGACATGACGCCATATGCAATCGAGCGGGATAGGGCCATACGCAAAGTCAGTGAGGCGCATGAGGTTTCGTTCACACAACTGCCGGATCATCTGTTGATGGATCTGAATGGATTTGCCAATTTTACAGGCAAGTCGGAGCCATATAAAGTATTTGCGGCTTTTCATCGGCGTTGGGTGGAATTCATGAATGAACATCCCAACCCTCCTTCGGCAACAACGGTTGCAGCGTTGAAGGTGAGTGATCGTCAGATTGAATGGCCGGATGCAATGCAGGTACCTCCGGAGTTGCTGGAGGGCAGTGGTTCGAATGACGAGGACCCGCATCTGCTGTTGGATCAATTTTTGTCGGATCGAATTGCTGAATACGGGGATCATCGGGATGAATATGAGGCGTACGAGCCGAGTCATCTCAGTTCTTACGTAGCTGTGGGAGCTGTATCCATTCGCAAAATGTATGATGCGGCGAGTCGCACGGCTGAGGCTGGGGAATGGATCAGGCAGTTGTGCTTCCGCGACTTCTATCTGTATCGGGCGGTCTATGAGAGTCACTATTTTACATATGAAAAGGTGTACGATCTCTCGGCTCTCCATGATGATTACTTTGAACGGTGGTGCAAGGCGGAGACAGGCATTCCGATTATTGATGCAGCGATGACGGAACTGAATGAAACCGGACATATGCCAAACCGGCTGCGGATTCTCACGGCGATGTTTCTCACCAAAAACCTGCAATGCCCATTCACCCTGGGGGAAGCTTATTTCAGACGCAAGCTGAGTGACTATGATAACATTCAAAACCGTGGTAACTGGTTATGGTGTGCCTCGCTTGGTGAGAATGCGGCTCCGTATTTTCGCGTGAACAATCCGGTAACACAATCCGAGAAGTATGATCCGCAAGGTGATTATATTCGCAAGTGGTTGCCTGAATTGAAGGATCTGCATAGCAAGGACATCCATAAGCCGCGCAAGGATGCCATTGTTGATCTGAAGGCATCGAGACAGGCAGCTATCGACGTGTATAAACAGATTCTGGCGAGTCGTGCGAAGTAGACTCAGTCAGGGGCGTGATCATGCCCAAACCCAAATTTACCATTCTCATCCGGTTGATCCAATATTCATTTGGTTGAGAGCAGGATGTTCCACAGACCGCGTACTCGCGGTCTTTTTTACATATATAGACATGAAAATAGTGTGAAATGTGTTGAAAATTTAGGAATTGTTAAGAAAATAGACTATCCATCTTAAGCATTATGGCTTTTAATAGATAGAGAGCTTTATTGTATTAAGTCATATCTGACATATTGACGAACACATTAAGGAGAAACGTAAACATGAGTGAAACACTGAAAAGAGAGCGAATTCCAGAGCTGAATCTGGTGCGTGCCATGGCAATTATCGGCGTACTGTGCGTGCATTCCACGTCCTATGCAACGGTGGACATGACGGGTTCAGGCTACTACTGGCTGTACAACTTTATTAATATCTTTATGAAATATGGTACGCCAACCTTTATTTTTATGAGCAGTTTTGTACTGTTCTATAACTATTATTCCCGTCCGCTGGATAAGAAACTCGTGAGTAACTTCTACAAGAAAAGATTTGTGTATATTTTGCTTCCGTATTTCCTTTTTTCATTAATGTATTTTGTATTGCTGCATTTCACGCATTATCAGGGCCGACCTTTCGGCGAATCGGCAGTAAGTTTTATCACGAAATTGTTTACAGGTAAGGCCTATACACATCTGTACTTTGTGTTTATTAACATGCAATTTTATCTGTTATTCCCATTGGTGTTATGGTTGCTTAAGAAATATCCTTCTGTGGTGAAATGGTCTGTTCCGATTGGACTATTGATTCAATGGGCATTCATCGTAAGTAATAAATATGGATTCCAGGTGCCCAACAAGGGAAGCTGGGCGTTTTCGTACTTCTCCTATTTCATGCTAGGTGCTTTTATCGGAGTGTACTTCCCTAAAATCAAGCAATGGTTTGTTATCAGTCGAGCCAATGCAACCAAAGGACGCGTAGCTTCATGGATTCTGCTCTGGGCGGTATGGATCATTGCTGGGTTTGGCCATGTGTATATCTATTACCTGCTGCGTCTGAAGATCGCAACGTATAACACACTGTGGTATGAATTCTTCTGGAATGTGCATACCTTTGCTTGTGCACTGGTGCTTATCCAGATTGCCTATCTGCTCTATCGCAAAGGGCCTTCACTCATCGTCAAGCCGCTGAATCGGCTTGGGGCATTGTCCTTTGGCATCTATCTGATCCATCCCTTCTTCCTGCTGGTGTATCGTGAATTTCCACCGCAAACAGGTGTTTCTTGGTTAGTGCATCTGTGGTATGCCGGAGGATTCGGTGTAGCTCTGATCGCTTCGTGGATCGTCGTTGGATTGACGGCAAGGTTTGTTCCATATGCATGGGTCATCTTTGGCAATCTGCCAAAACCCAAACCACGTCTGGTCCCACAACAGAACTCGGGCCAACTGGACGTTTGATAAGATGTATTTCCAACACAGGAATAATAAACCGTTTCTTGGTCGACCTTAGGGGAGAGCAGGAAGCGGTTTTTTTGATGTATGCAGATATGTGTAATATGGGGAACGAGTGTTTCTTTTTCATGTATGAGGGGTAATCATAAGGCGGAACGATAATACATTATGGATAACAGGATTAAGGTGAATATAATGACAACATGCGAAAAATGCGGGAGACCGATGCAGGATATATTGGAATATGTGGAACACATTCTTCACGAATGCAGTGAACAGACACAGGAGTACAACTCGAAAGATTATCAGGCCTATGGCCATGAGGGTGTTCACGAGCAGATGTGATACAATAGAAAGAAACCGGATTCATACGGAACCGAGGTGACAACATGGAGACGGGTCCAGCCCCTTTCCGGCAAGGAAAGACGGAACAAGAAGCGCGACTGAGCAAAACGTGTATGTATTGCGGACAACAGCGGCCGATGTCCGAATTCCGGCGCAGAACCGGAAAGCGGGCAGGTCCCGGAGCCAGGCGGGGAGCCTGCCGCAGCTGTCGCCAACTTGGTGGACAAGCTGACCACGAGTCAGGTTCAAGCGTGAGCGGACGAACGAATGAACGGATCGAGCATCAACGGGATGGCTTGGAGACACGTGCTGTTACTGCCAGACGCTCTGCATCTGCGAGAGATGAGGTAGGTCGTACCTCCCATGGTATGGAGCAAGGATCTGCTACGTTGGCTGAGTCTGACAGAATTCTGGTGTCTCAACCATCAGTAGACTCAAGTTCTTCGAATGACGATGAACGCGCTGAGTTGGTGGCTTCGCCACCCTCTTCTTCGGGTATACGGAAGAAGAGGAGAAGACGGAGGAAGAGCAAGCGATCAGAGAGCATAACGGGCAATGAGCTGAGAGAGACGAGTCTGGAGCATGATGGTTTGGCAGGTGAAGTAGGAGATGAGCCACAGCCAGGCGAGCGCTGGCGTGGGGAAGAAGGGCATTCGCAGGGGCATGCTGCTGCGAATGAGAAGGGCAGTGCACAGCGGGCAGGCGCGCGAGCTGCCGCTGCAGTGCAGGCCGCCGAGCAAGCTGCGGCAGCAGAGCCCATGGCTGCGGATCAACCGACCGCAGCCAAACGCAAGCGCAAGCGGCGCCGCAAGCGTGTTGCCGCGCTCGCGCCCGGCGCAGGGCAGGCCCGCAGCGTAGCTGCTGAGGCCCATGCGCCGGCACTGAGCGACCGTGGCGATGCCACCACGGTCGCTGCACCTTCGGCGGCGGAGGCACAGCCTGCCGCCACCAGGCGCGAGCCTGGGCAAGCGCCGGGGGCTGCTGCGGAGGCAGGGCCTCCTGCGCCCGTGCGCCAGCCTGGCTCGCCAGGGTCCAAGCCGCGCCAGGCGCGCAAAGAGCGTGCGCCCAAGGCGAGCGGCGAAGACGCTGCCCGCGTTGCATCCGGGCAGCGACCCGCGCATGCCAGCCGCAGCCACGGGGCTGGCACGGATGGCCGTCCCCGCCGCCAGACACCGTCGGCCCCGGTTGCTATCGACCCGGAAGATCCGGCTTCGCTCCGGACCAACCGACAAGGCATGGTACGGATGAGAGGTAAGACGGACAAAGGCAGACGCTGGCATCAGGAAGTGGACATGGAGCTTGCGGTCACGCTGGTGAAGGAAAAAGCCGCTGTGGTGGTCAATCGGTACACGATTCGCCGATTGTTCAGCAACAAGGATTTCAAGCGGTATATTTTAACCCGGGATCACTACACCTGTTACTTCTGTGGATCGTACGGAGATACGATTGACCATCTGCTGCCGCGTGCTAAAGGTGGACATACCACTCCGCTCAACTGTGTCTGCGCCTGTAATCTGTGCAACCAGTCCAAAGCAGCGATGGATGCCGAAGAGTTCATGCGTTCCGGTATTCCCGAATGGAATGCTGCCCATCAGGCAGAATTGATTGAACTGGCCATGCAGGAAGCGCAGCTGGAAGAAGGATAATATGCCCCCGAAGATGGATCGGGGTTTCGATATGAAGAGCACACCAAGACCACAGAGGTCGAGGTGTGCTTTTTTGATTTAATTCTGATTTGGGTGGGAAGTCAGTTCGCTGTGCAATAATTTCTTCAAATTGACAACGGTGTTCATCGAAGATGTACGTTATACTGGGAGGGAGTTACTAAAGAAGCTTCATCATCCATATGAATGATGAAATGTATAGTGAACATCAAACCTGAGAACTTAGACTGTATAGATTGGATGGATGCAGATGACCCCGGCAGCATTGGACATTATGTCATATATTACGGAAGAAAATATTCGTTTCTGGCTGGAGAAGTTTCGCTCCCTGGGCCCGTTACCGGGAATTTTGCTTACGTTTATGAAATCATTTGTACCACCGCTTCCAACGCTGTTGATTGTGGGCGTAAACGGTGCGGTATACGGTCTGTGGGCAGGATTTATATATTCATGGATCGGTATGGTCCTCGGTTGTACCGTTACGTTCCTGATTGTACGGGAGATTGGGAAATCCGCTTTTGTAGAGCGATGGGCACGCAAACCTCGTGTGCAACGCAGCATGGTATGGATTCGAAGGAATGCATTCAGTTATGTTTTTCTGCTGAGTATCTTCCCGGTAGGTCCGTTTGTCATTATTAATGTGGCGGCAGGTATCGCGCGAATGCGATTATTATCTTTCCTGCTTGCGGTGGGCTGTGGTAAAGCGATCATGATCTTCTCTGTTACGTATATCGGTTCCAATGTGGAACAATTTCTGGAGCACCCAATACGCTGGGTAGGCGTATTACTGTTCATTGCGGTATCCCTGTGGGCAAGCCGCAAACTGGAGCGACACTTTACCCGGTCATCGTCAGATGGTGAAGATCTACATGATCTGAATCAACCCGCTGGAAAATCGATTTCTTCATGAATAAAAGAATGATCAGTGCGAAGATATAGGATTTCAGTAATCTCGTTAGCTCGAAGGAGGACCCAGCATGAATGATAATATCTATGCATTCAGCCGAACGATAAATCGTATGAGTGAAGATGAACTTCGTTCAGTACTGCGTGTGCTCTATATGAAATCAGCACAAGTGGTCAAGCGGCAGGAAGAGCAAGGCGAAAAGGTGGATTTTGCGGAAGCGGTACAGTCACTGTTTCGGAATATGGATATCCCTTTTGATCTGGGGCGTCTGGAACAACAAGCTCTCTCCGAGGTCGAGAAGCCAAATGAAATTCATATCACGTTTGGAGACTCACCTCTAGGTAGTCTGAAAATGGGGATGAGTACATTACCTGATCAGGAAAAACGGAGTTTTTTTTCTATAGATGATAATTATGCGGTAGGGCCGTTAGGTGATCTGACCCGGCGTGCAGACTTGCAACGCAGGCATCTCTGGCTGACCGAACGAATGTGTCTCAATGACCGTGAGGCATATGGCATGCATGAACTGGAATCATTATTTGAGCTCAACGCCACAATACAGTCCTTTGATTCCAAGACGTCGATCATTATCTGGTATGCGAATAATGCACGGGAGAAGACGGGACTACTCTATGCCATGTATCTATTGCGGAACACCGAGAGTCCCATATATCTTATCGAAACGAGTGGCTTATATAAGCAATTATTTGATAGACCTGACGTTCAATACGATGTGCTCCACACAGGCGAGATTCTTCCGGAAAAGCTTCTGGCGATGTGGCACGTCTGCTCTGAGCAAGAGCCGCTGTCCAAGGGAGAACGCCGCCAACTGGAACAGGATTGGCTGGAACTTTCGGTACAGCCTGGGCTATTACGTATGATGGAGAATGGCGTGATTCGGAGCTTAACTGAAGATGCTTTGGACGAGTACATTATGCAGAAGGTGAGGGAACTGACACCGAACTGGGAGCCAGGCAAGTATATCCGAGCAGCTCGTATTGTGGGTGAAGTGATTGGTACAAGTAGCCAGCATATAAGTGATGCGTTCGTGGAGTACCGTCTACGACAACTGGTGCTGCAAGGCCAACTTGAAATGGATGGAAAGCCACTTGCAATGAGGTATTACAGTATTCGGCTTGCCGAGCGCTGAAAGGGACTAAGGCTGAAACGCACGGATAGAAAAACAAGCGACGAGATCGCGAAGTTTGAAATAAGACGGAAGATTTGAGCAGTTCCTTGCCCATATAGTAAGATGATCACGAAGTGTTCCCGATACCAGCTGTTCAGACTTAACACTTAAATAGACTGTTCCATCGGTGAGTAACTCCTACTTTTCCGGGGAACAGTCTATTTTTTCTCGTTAAGTACCGAACCAGCTTCGCTAGTGCATTGTCCAATAACATTCATCTTTATGATCTTCATTTGTATTATGATTTCTTCCCATTCCACATTTCTAGTAGCGGTCCGTGCTGTCCATAGACCGGATCGGTAACCGGGATCGGAACCTTTCGAATTTCCTGAAGAGCCTTGGCACGATCGTCTTCCTCACCTGTGCGTGTGTTGTAACTCATGCCGCCCGGATAAGCACCGGCAATACGAAAATCAGTGCTGGACTCCAGACGTTTATGCCCTGTTCCAGCGGGAAGCACGACAACGTCGCCTGTTTGAAGGTAAACTTTCTGACCATTTTCTCCGCCTAAAATCAGTTTCACGAATCCACTCACCACAGCAAGAGCCTCATGAGCATTACTATGATAATGATGATAATTGAACACACCATTCAACCAGCTATTTCCCCATCCATTACGGTTCAGCAACGATTCTGCGTGAAGGGCCTCTTCAGCCCATACGTTCTTATACAAAAGAACAGGCAGGGTCGGATGATTGGGAATTACACCGTCATCCTGAAGGAATAACGTCTCTATGTCCTTTTTCCGTTCATTCATCTCACATCACCTCACTATAAATTACCCGATAAACTCAAGGACGAACAAAAAACAATTGTAAAATGATACAAAATGTATCATTTTAAGGTTATACTCAGTACATATACTCTCTTCATTGCACTCGTTGTATAAATCGCAAGGGGGAATCGTGTGTGAACATTGTTATTACAGGGGCTTCTGGATTTGTGGGATTTAATCTTTCACAGTATTTGGCGCAAAAGGGGCATCAAATTACCCTTCTGGATCGGGATGATTATTGTCAGAGGCTTGTTCATGTCTCTCCTCTGCATGAGATGCCGTTCATCTGTTGTGACCTTGCATCGGACCGGATTCATCTACCTCCAGGAACAGATTACATTATCCATCTGGCTGCCATGCCACACGTGGATTATTCGTATCATCAGCCAGGGGAAGTTTTCCGCAATAATACACTCAGCACACAGTCTATCCTGCAATATGCTACGGAACATCACATTCCAGTCTTGCTGGCTTCATCCGTTGAAGTGTATGGCGGCGATTGGGGCAGAGTCTATCATGAATCAGATCCGTATGCACCCGTCTCTCCTTATTCCGCGTCCAAAGTTGCGTGTGAAATGCTGGCTCACTCCTATGCTCAATGTTACCAGCTTCCAGTCAAACTCTTTCGTTTGACCAACCTCTATGGTCCATGGCAGTTGCCAGACCGTATTATTCCCCGAAATTTTGGTCGGATGTTGGACGGACTGCCTCTGGATATTCAGGGATCGGCAGTGCGTGATTTCTTGTATGTAGATGATGCCCTCCGGGCCATTGAACAGATCATGCTGAAAGGCAAAGACGGACAGGTCTACAACATATCAACAGGGCTTGGAACAACCATGCAGGAGATCGGGGAGATATTGAAACCAATGGATCGATCCGTAGCTGCTGTAGAGATTCGGGAGCAAGAACCAACCCAGTCCAGAGGGTCCAGTCTGGTCGTACATTCAGGCAGATTGCGAGCGGAATTGGGTTGGTTACCACAAACCACGTTGGAAAAGGGATTGGAAAAAACCTTCCGTTGGTATCGGGAACATCCCGAATGGGTCAGACAGTTCAGCCGTGAATACCATACAACAAGGGAAACGCGCAGTTTCATTATCGATATGGCAAGATACGCAGTTCCAGCAGTATAAAATGCACAAAAAAAGCCAGGGAAGGGTGTATTGAGTAACACCTTCCTTGGCTTTTTTGCGCCTCCGTCTCATTTTCGAATTTCATCCGAACACGGACGGTCAGGCTATTTTAAAACGATCTATTGCACGAAATCTTCGTGCTGTTGGACCTCACATTAAAAGGATCTAGTGATGATCTTTTTTAATGTCGGCAATTTTATCCTGTACAGCACCTTTGGCTTTGTCTTTTTTACCCTCAGCCTGAAGGGATCTGTTGTTGGTTGCATTACCGATCTGATCCTTCACTTCGCCTTTGGCTTTATTTACGCCTGCTTTGATTTTGTCGCCAGTTGAATTACTCATATCGAACATCTCCTTCGTTTCTGGTGTAGTCCTTATTAACCGGGATGTCCGTATTCTAAACGTTCACTATTTCGTGGCGGTCAGAAATTTGTTCTGGATATTCTGTCAGAAATGATCTGTACGAAGAGTCAGTATAAGTATAGGCATTGCATAATTGCGTGCTTCATTAAAGGAATGAGAGGATGTTATGATATGAGCAATTATATTGGAAATGGTGCGTATTGTTACGCCAATTCAGCTTCAATGCTGCTGTCGTCCATTGGAGAAAAGATAGATCCCGGTCTGCTTGAAACCATCGGTGGCTTTTCACTAGGGGCCTTTCGAACGCAGGAAGATATGCTTTTTTTTGATAACTGTACCTCCAGTCCTGATCTGGCCATCAGCAAGGCGATGAGCATTCTGGGATTTAGTGTGCGCGAAAGTGTGCAAGCACGGGGTACAGAGATGCCTGTAGATGAGCTAAGAGAGGCTTTGAAGCAGGGCCCTGTGATGATGGGGCCGCTGGATATGGGCAAACTCGTCTACAATCCCAACTCTCCCAACCTGGGTGGTTGCGATCATTATGTAGTTGCGCTCAATATGATGGGCGATGAAATATGTCTGCATGACCCGGCTGGATTTCCGAATGTCTTCCTGACACTGGATAAACTTGAGGAAGCATGGAAGTCTGAATTCCCATGGAGTAGTGGTGTGTATCGACGATGGTGGAGTCCTGAACGCATTGAACATCCTGATCTGGAGGAGATTAACCGCCGGGCTTTCACTTGGTTCAAATCAACCCTTACAGAACAGACCCATGATATTGCTGCACGGGAAGGACGAACCGGAGCTTCAGCCATTCTGCATAAGGCGGAACAGGTTCGTACTGGAGCAATCGATGGTAATGAGTGGGCTCATTATGTGTATTTTGCTCTGCCAGTAGGCGCGCGTCGTGCCCATGATTATGGTTTGTTTTTTAACACAATCCATCCTGACCTTTCTGCTTTGAAATACGCACAATCCCGCCAATTCGGGGAATGCCAATCCCGTCTTGTCTCTCGGAACTGGGAGGCTGCTGCGACAATCATGGTGGCACTCGCGGAGACGGAAGCCATGATCGAAGCTTCTATTTTGAAGATGGAGTAATGAAAGTGAAGCGGCGCTATAAGAAAGGGAGATATACATGGATGGATTAACTAACAATCGCCATATCAGGCCAGGGGAAGATGAGATATTAGAGGATCGGCAAAAGGAACCGGATATCGCGCTTATCCAACGAGCCCAAACGGGGGATACAGAGGCCTTTGGAGAGTTGATTCACCGTTACCGTGGGCAATTGTTTCGTTATGTGCGAGCGCTTACGTATGATTCTTATCTCGCAGAAGACATTTTACAGGATGGGCTTATTCGTGCGTTCATTCATATGGGACAGCTTCAGAATGCTGAGCGTTTTATGGCCTGGATGCAGCGTATTGTACGTAATCAGGCGTACTCACATATGCAGCGCCAAAAGCAGCAGAGGGAACAACATTTTTCTTCGTTCTTTGCATTTGGATTTGGAGCCGATGATGCCTCATGGAGCGATCAAGACTCGCTCGACATGACGCTGAATCATCTTTTGAATGACACAGATTGGAGATCGCAGGAGACAGGCTATGATCCGTATCAAGCTGTTGCTCAGCAGGAAATGAGGAACA
The DNA here is from genome assembly GCF_045040675.1 of Paenibacillus sp. FSL H8-0283. Classification (NCBI taxonomy): domain Bacteria; kingdom Bacillati; phylum Bacillota; class Bacilli; order Caryophanales; family Paenibacillaceae; genus Paenibacillus; species Paenibacillus sp. FSL H8-0283. Next base: position 6,784,704 of record NZ_CP150295.1, on the reverse strand, counting down.
ATCTCCACAGGCTGTTGGGTTGTCTGAATGAAAGAGAACAACAGGTCTTCACATCATATTGGATGGAGCAGCTGTCAACGCAAGAAATAGCCTGCAAATTCAACCTGACAAGTGCCAATGTGTATCAAATTCTGTCCCGTTCACGTAAAAAAGTGTCTCAGCTTCATATTCATTTATCTGTAGAAGAAATGCTGGTAGAGTGGAATTCACTCGGGCAAAATCGAGTGACTCTGGAGGAACCCCTTTCGTTTCGGACTCCCCAAACCTGGAACTCGGCAGTAGCATCCATTCACGAGATGTTAGGTTATATCGGTCCATCTCCGTCTCTCCCCATGGTTATGGGGATGAGTGGACTTTCTTTTCGTTTGACCATCCTGCCTCAGGACATACATATTGCTGGACCTACCGCCTATAACTTCAAAGAGGTGCTTACAAGAGGATTGCAACATATGGGTTATCGTTCCCATGCGGTTGAGGCTTTGGCGAGCGAAGCGGGACTCAATGCCAATCTGGTCGATCCTTCAATGCTAGAGGAGAAAGCGAAGGGGAAAAGGTTGCTTAATCCAAGACTTGTTCAGGCCCTCTCCCTGATACGTTACGCCATTCATCGTGGAGTTCCGGCCGTCGTGTGGGACCTGAATATTCCTGAATTCGGGTTGATCTATGGCTATGATGATGCAGCCCGGACCCTATACGGTACCGATTTCACTAAATCAGGAATAATTCCCTATGATCATGTAGGCCGGGGTGTGAATCAGGAAGTATTTGTACTGGTAGCCGAATCAGATGGAATGATACGAGAAATGAACTTGCACGCGGCACTGACAGCTGCGTTGGCTCATTATCGTGGGGAGGACCCGTATACCCTGCCGAACACAGTCAGTGGCGTGGCTGCCTATGCAGTCTGGAGAGAAGCCCTTGAATACAGACGGGTAGAACCGAATGGTCACGCCTATAACATTGCGGTTTTGTGGGATGCAAGGCGTTATGCAAGCGAGTTTTTCAAAGAACTTTCACTAAAGTGGGCTTCGACTGCCTGCTATTCCAACTTGATTCCATTCTGTCTTCTTGCAGAAGAGTTATATCGAAACATGTCTCAAAAGTTAAATACACTCGCAGAATTATTTCCTTTTCCAGATGGAGGACTGCCTAATGAGAAGCTTCATGCCGATCAGGCTATCTCGATACTGCTGGAAGTGGAGGAATTGGAGCGAGCCGGCATCGTTGCAATAAAAGCATTGCTTGAAGAAATGGATCAGTATTCCCCAGAAATAGTTATGGTTTGACCTAATTGTACCGATCAGATCGGGCAAAAAGTGAAAACAAGTATCAGGAGGCAGGGCGATCCGTCAGGCCTTCTTTCTGTCTTTTTTTTGCATTCGTGACGCAAGAGGTTCATACTTGAAATAGAAAAGATGTCTCAATGTTGGAATAAGGCTGAGCCCAACGCTGCATAATAACGACAGTGACCAATTTCGTTGCATGAAAATTGTGATATTGGAAAACAATTCCTGAACATTTGGATAAACAAATCCTTCCTTGTGTACATATCGCACATCTGGTCATATGTGATCTTGTCTTAATACCACATGTGGTAGGAATACGGATCTTGGACAGGAGGATCGGCGGGGTTAGCTTGCCTTCATGGGTTGACAAAAAAATCGATTTTGTTACAATGTTCACAATATCTTCACAAGTGTAAAAAATTTCTTTTTCATGTTCATGTGTAAGAGGTGTAATATAAGGGTATAGAGTTCGGTTTCGGCCTGCTTGTCGTTTTGTGCGTCAACACATGTTGTCCGCAATAGATCCAAGATACAATGCATGATATGGGAGTGGCCCTGAGCTACGCTCATCCTATTGTGTGAAATTTGGTACATTTAAATGTATTCGATGTATTTTGTGGTTCGGCTCTGCTTGACAGGCATCATGAAAGTCGCGGACTTCTATCCCAAAGTAAAGGAGGACTTTCTCTTATGTCACAATCGCCTACTCAACAAGAGGTGCCAGTTACAGAAGGTGCCAACGTTTCCGAGCGCCAGTCCTTGGACGTTCTGGATCAACTGATGAAGCCTGAGGTACAGGAGTCTTTAACCGTTCTGGTGGAGAACCTGCCTAAATTGGCTGAAATGGTTACTGCTATGACAAAAGCTTATGACTTTGCACAAAGTGTAGCAACAGACAAAGTTCTGATCAGCGACACAATGAGCGCAATGGGCGAGTTCGCTAAGCCTGTTGTAGACAAAGCTAAAGGTGTAGCTTCTGCTGCCATCGAAGCCAATGACCGTGCGCAAACAGAGCAAACTTCAGTTGGCTTGTTCGCTATGCTGAAAATGCTTAAAGATCCAAACGTACAACAATCGCTTCGTTTTGCTCAATCTTTCTTGAGCATCTTGAACGAGCGTCAACAACCGAAACGTTAAGACTTAGAAGAACGGAGGATGGATATGTCGAAGCAAATTTTGATCTTGGGTGGAGGATACGGCGGTCTGTTGACTGCATTGACTGCACGTCAATACTTGTCTCCGGAAGAAGCGACAATTACTGTCGTGAACCGTTACCCTACACACCAAATTATCACGGAACTGCACCGTCTTGCAGCGGGAAGCATTGCTGAACAAGCAGTTGCTCTTCCACTTGAAAAATTGCTGCGTGGCAAAAACGTGAACTTGAAAATCGATACGGTGGATACAATCAAGCCGGACGAGAAAAAAGTTCTGATGACCAGCGGCTCCACATACTCTTACGATGCACTTGTCGTTGCCTTGGGCAGCGAAACGGCATTCTTCGGAATTCCGGGATTGCAAGAGTACAGCTTCACGCTCAAATCGGTTAGCGATGCAAACCGTATTCGTGCACACGTTGAAGCACGTCTTGATGCTTACAAACAGTCCGGCAACAAAGCAGACGCTACGTTTGTTATTGGTGGCGGCGGCTTGACAGGTATTGAGCTTGTTGGCGAATTCGCTGACCTGCTTCCTGCTGTATGTCAAGAAAAAGGCATCGACTTCAAAGAAGTATCCCTGTACACAGTTGAAGCAGGTCCTTCCATCCTGGCAGGATTCCCGCCAGAGCTGGTTGAGCGTGCTAAATCAAGTCTTGAGAAACGTGGTGTTAACTTCATCGTTGGCGTAGCGATTACCGAGATGAAAGAAAACGAAGTTCTGCTGAAAGACGGCAGCTCCATCCCTACGAACACACTCGTATGGACAGGTGGCGTACAAGGCAACGCGGTTGTTGCTAACAGCGGAATTGAAGTGGATCGTGGCCGTGCGAAAGTTACGGAAGTTCTGCAATCTACTTCTCACAAAGACGTGTTTGTTGCTGGTGACAGCGCAGTGGTCTTCCCTAGCGAAGGCGCTCGCCCTTACCCTCCAACAGCACAATTGGCTTGGCAAATGGGTGAGACTATTGGTCACAACTTGGGCGTTATGTTCAAAGGTGGCGCAATGGAATCCTTCACACCAGTATTCTCCGGTACGCTGGGAAGTCTGGGTCGTAAAGATGCTGTCGGCATGATCGGTGGCAACCAGACTCGTCTGAAAGGTCTGCCTGCAACCATGATGAAAGAAGCAAGTAACATCCGTTACCTGGCTCACATTCACGGTTTGTTCGCACTGGCTTACTAATCTTAATGCCATTCAAGGGCGCCCTTTTGGGCGTCCTTTTTGGTTGTCACCATTACAAAGAATAACAGATATTCAGATGAAAAAGGTGCGGCAGAAGTGGTCAATGTGAGGTGGTCGCGTATAAAGTACCTAGGGGATATGGCATATTAAAGGAACGATGGAATCCTTCACATTTCATAGAGGTACTGAACGGGCATGGACATGAAGCCGGCGCTTAGAAGCGCCGGCTTTCGTTTAAATTATAGGATGAGTATCTTTAAATAAAAAGAACGGGGAGCAGCAACAAGCCATCCGTTCAACTGAGAGGAGAATGACGTATGAACGTTTTAGTTATAGGAGCAAATGGACAAATCGGAAAGTTTGTGGTGGAGCAGCTGGCACAGGAAGGCAAACATAAAGTAACGGCTATGATCCGCAAACCGGAGCAGGCGGATGCACTGAAGGAACTCGGTGCAGATGTGGTAATTGGTGACCTGGAGGGTAGTGTAGAGGATTTGGCTGAGGCAATGAAGGATCATAATGCCATTGTGTTTACGGCGGGTTCTGGCGGATCTACCGGTCAGGACAAAACACTGCTTATTGATCTCGACGGTGCGGTGAAAACGATGGAAGCCGCAGAGCAGCAAGGAATCTCCAGATATATTCTGGTCAGTGCGTATGGCGCAGATCAACGGGAGAAATGGTCTGAGTCCATTAAGCCTTATTACGTGGCGAAACATTATGCGGATCGTGTGTTGTTTGCAAGTGATCTCAATTACACGATTATACGTCCAGGTGGTCTCAAGAATGAACCGGGCACAGGCAAGATTGCAGTTGGAACCGATCTGGAGCCGGGAAGCATCCCGCGTGAAGATGTAGCCCGCGTAATCGTGGCTTCTTTGCAGGAAGAGAAGACGTACCGGATGGCCTTTGATCTAATTGCCGGGGAGCATCCGGTTGAAGATGCCTTGGGCAAATTGTAGATGTTATTGTAAGATAACGGGAGAATGAAATGATGGGGATGAGGGGGAGCGCTGCATGAACGAAGCCGTGCTGGTCATAGAGGATGAGCCCAAAATAGCACGTCTGCTGGAACTGGAACTACAGTATGAGGGGTATCAGGTGGGCAAGGCTGGTAGTGGAACAGAAGGACTGGAGAAGTATGCTGAAGGACAGTGGGATCTGATTCTGCTGGATGTGATGTTGCCTGGTCTGAGTGGAATTGAAGTGTTGCGGCGAGTTCGTGCCAAAGATGCTACGGTTCCGATCATTATGCTCACTGCCAAAGATTCCGTGGAAGACAAAGTATCCGGCCTGGATCTAGGAGCCAATGACTACATCACCAAGCCGTTCCAGATTGAAGAGCTACTTGCCAGAGTTCGGGCTGCATTGCGGCTTAGTGCAGTGGCGTCTGTTGTTTCTTCCGCTTCTTCGTCTACACCTGCTGATACGGGGAATGACTCTTCTGGGCATCAGGCCGAAGCTGAGGCGGGCTGGTTGACGGCTGCCGGGTTGAAACTAAATGAAGGAACGCGAGAGGTATCCCGAGATGGTGTGGCCATTGAGCTTACTCCACGTGAGTTCGACCTGCTCGTGTATCTGCTTCAGAATCAACGTCAGGTGCTCAGTCGTGATCAGATTGTGCAGGCCGTGTGGGGATACGATTATTATGGAGATACTAATGTGGTGGATGTGTACATCCGTTATGTGCGCAAAAAGGTGGATAACGGATTCACACCACCCTTAATACATACCGTAAGGGGCGTAGGATACGTCCTGAAGGAACAGTTATGAGCCTGCGCAGTAAAATCTACGGATATTCGTCTGTATTATTTGCTGTGCTGTTAATCGCGGTGAACCTGTCGGTCTACATCGTGTTTGAACGGATGTCGATTGATAACGAGGTTAATCGGGTGGAAGCGGAAGCGGAGTCTATTGTCAAAGGAGTGCGTCAGTCTGCCGGCTCCATTCCGCCGGATGACTTGTTACGGGCCTACGCGCCTGTGAACGGCATGCTCCGGATTGTTAATGAAGACGGCACCAGTTCCCCAGTGACAACAACAGCAGCTTCCGAGCAGCTGAGCAAGCTGCCTTATAAGTACGAAAGTGAGAAGAAATCGGAGTATACCCAAGTTGAACAGATTGGTTATGTGTGGGTATCAGTCCCGGTCATCTGGCCTGATGGCGAGGTAGTGAATGTACAGGTCACCGAGAGCATTGCAGAGACGGAGAATCGTCTGTCTGTACTGCGAACTGTGCTTGTGGCGGTCACGATTATTGCTCTCATTCCAGCCATTATCTCCAGCCGGATTCTGGCGAATCGAATGACCAGACCGATTCAGCAGATGACACGCACGATGACTGATATCCAGTCCAGCGGCCAATTCAAGCGTCTTCCACTGGAGGAAGGGTCGAAGGATGAACTGAAAACGATGGGACAAACTTTTAACCGGATGATGGATCTGCTCGAATCCAACTTTGAGCGACAGGAGCGATTTGTATCCGATGCATCTCATGAGCTCAAAACACCGCTAACCATTATTGAGAGCTACGCCAGTCTGCTACAGCGGCGAGGAAAAGAGCGGCCCGAGGTATTTGATGAAGCGGTGGAAGCGATTCTGTCCGAATCGGTTCGCATGCGAGAGATGACCGAGCAACTGTTACTGCTCGCGAAGCAGCCAGAGCAGTGGAATGTACAGTTGGAGCGTGTGGATATCACGAGACTGGCTACAGACTCGACACGTGCATTTCGCGAAGCCTATCACCGTGAAGTCCGGTGTGAAGACCCAGGTTCAATCTGGGCGATCAGCGATGAGAGCAAGCTGAAGCAACTGTTGTTTATTTTGCTGGATAATGCCCGAAAGTATAGTGAAGATGCAATTGAAATCAGGCTGGAAGCCAAGGGACAAGAGTGCCGTATTCGAATCGTGGATACCGGGATTGGTATGCGGGAGGACGAGCTGGAGAAGGTATTTGACCGATTCTACCGGGTTGATCCGGCCAGGACACGCAGCTTAGGCGCAAGCGGTTCAGGTCTGGGATTGTCACTTGCCAAAGAGCTTGCAGGGGCAGTTGGAGCACGGATCGAACTGACCAGCACCGAGGGTGAAGGCACCGAGGCTTCGATTATTTTGCCTTTATCGGTTCAGAACGGGCCGCTCTCATGAAATTCTCATTCTTCTCTTATATACTGATAAGCATCAGATCAACTGGGGATGATAAGAGAGTGCATAGGGGGAAACGTGATGACAGAACATGAGCAGCGACCACCGGAGATGAAACGGCATGAACAAGGGAACAGTGGATGGGCGAAATCGCGAAGGTCACTCTGGTGGGGTACAGGGCTTCTCGTTGTGCTGATTGTGGCAGTTGTGGTGTGGTGGAAGCCTTGGCAATCGACGGGTGCGGTACTTACGGCAGATGCGGCAGCACAATCGGTGCTTGATCAATATCCAGGTGAGATTGTGAATTCCACGTTGAAGGACGGGACGTATATCATGCAGCTCCGTTCGGAGACCGGCCTATATGATGTGCAAGTGGATGCCGTTACAGCTGCTGTGAATTCCATTAAACGGCTGGAGTCGAACCCGCAAGCGGAAGAGAAGACGTTATGGAGCCGCGAGCAGATCAAGACGGCGTTGTTAAAACAAAAAACAGATAACCAATTGGTCTCGCTTGAACTTGTGGAGCAGCAAGGCAGTCCGATATACACCGCGGTAGTGAAGGCAAAGGATAACAGTCGTGAAGAACTCACGATTGATCCATACACGGGAGAGACGATAGCTTCCAAAACAATAGCAGCCCCGACAACTGAACCAACCAAGGATGATCCCAAACCTCAGTTTCTGAGCGAGAAACAAGCCAAACAGAAGGCACTTGCGGAGGTTCCGGGGGAAGTGGACGACATCGAACTGCGTGGAACCAACAGCGGGAATCCATATTATCTGGTTGAAATTGATTTGGAGGATGGCCGGGAGGCTATTGTGCAAGTGAATGCCATCTCAGGAGCAATTCGTTCGGTGACTTGGGATGAGGACGATGATTAACATTTGTACAGGAATCCATTGAATATAGAGTTACACCTTGTTGGATAGATGATTCCTAATGTTGGGGTCATCTTTTTCATTTCTTTTAGATTACATACATAATGAACACTCACTAAATGAGCATTCTCTTCATTTTCTCATCAAATTCTAATCTAACTCTCGCTGATCTCTCATTCCTGCAGGTTATTCTATAAATGTAGACGAGAACGAAACAACAACAACGAGGAGATGAATGATGATGATGAACAAACATAAACTTTGGATTGGTAGCTTGTCAGCAGCAGTATTACTTGGTGGATCGGCCGTAGCGGCTAGCGGGAATGTGAACGGACAATCAGTGCAAACTACACCAACGTCAACAACACAATCTGCAACACAGAATCAGAACAGCACAGGTAAAATGCTGAATGCATCCCAAGCGAAAGCGTTGGCGTTAAAAGCAGCCGATGGTAAAGTGGATGACGTGGATCTGGAGCGTAGAAACGGCCAAACGTTCTATGAAGTTGAGATCGACAGAAAAGGAACCAATGATGTTGTCGTTCGTCTGGATGCTTATACAGGCAAAATCCTTGCTGTCGTGAATGATGAAGACTACGATGATGACGACGATTATAAAGGTACTGTAACAGGCAACACATCTAATAACTCTACTTCCAAGCAGGTCAAATTGACGGCATCCCAGGCTTCAAACATTGCGTTGAAACAAGTTACGGGTGGTAAAGTAACCAAAGTCGAGCTGGATCATGATGATGGTCGCTATGTGTATGAGATCGAACTGAGAACTGCTCAAGGTGAAGCAGATGTAGATATCGATGCCAACACAGGTAAAGTGTTATCGTTTGACCAGGATTTTGACGACCAAGATTAAGCAATAAGGGCGAGTATACGCCGATAAAACATCATATAAAAACCTGCCTATGAACAGCCGCACACAGCTAGAGATCGTTACATCATGGAGGGGCAGGGCAGGTATAGCAGAGGACGCTTCGGGGGAAGCGTCTTTTTGTTGTTGATCGAGAGAGCGGAGTATAAAATTGTACATCTTCCGCCGGATTGTTCACTATTCGAGCAGGAACGTGGCGGATACAATCGGAATCAGGGAGGTGAACGCCAGCCAGTATTGCCAAGAATTCTAATGCTAAAATGCATCATCGATCGGAGGCAGATAAGACATATCGATTTTATTTTATGTAAGCGCTTCACAAAAAACATGGAGGTGCATTACGATATGGCTATGAACGATGGATGGTTGAAAAAGAATACACATTCACGTCGCTTTACCCGTCGCTTGAGTTATCTGCTTGCTTTGGTTTTGGCGCTGCAATCCATAGGTATGCTGCTTGCACCCGGACCGAATGCTTCAGCTGCTCCACTTAGTGTAACGAACGGGATACAGTTCAAGGATACCAATGGCAATGTCGTTCATGCTCATGGGGGCGGGATGATCAAGGCAAATGGGTATTATTACTGGTTTGGGGAGAATCGTAATACGAATGGAACGTTCAAGGCGGTATCGGTGTATCGTTCATCGGATCTGAAGAACTGGGAGTATCGCAATGATGTGCTCACCAGCAGTTCGGCAGCCGAGTTAAATATCTCTAACATTGAACGCCCAAAGGTCATCTACAACAGTGCTACCGGCAAATATGTGCTGTGGATGCACAAGGAGAATGGTCTGGATTATGGCGAGGCCCGAGTGGCGGTAGCTACTTCGAATACGGTGGATGGCAATTACACATATGTGGGCAGTTATCGTCCACTTGGGTATGATTCCAGAGACATGACGGTATACAACGATAACGGAACCGCTTATCTGATCTCTGCGACCCGAGTGAATGCTGATCTGAATATATATAAGCTGACCCCGGATTTTCTGGGTGTGGAATCCCTAGTCACAACGCTGTGGCCTGGACAATATCGTGAAGCACCAGCCCTATTCAAAAAAGACGGCGTCTACTTCCTGATTACCTCAGGTGCGACCGGCTGGAATCCAAATCAGGCCAAATATGCGACAGCCTCCAGCATTACAGGCACATGGAGCGGGCTTAGCAATTTTGGAGACAGCACAACGTATGGTTCCCAATCCACCTATGTCGTTCCTATAGAAGGTTCACAGACCACATCCTATCTCTACATGGGTGACCGCTGGGCTGGTGCATGGAGCGGACCGGTGCAGGATTCCAAGTATGTTTGGCTGCCCCTATCGTTCCCTAGTGGAACTAGTCTGGCGATGAACTGGGCCAGCAGTATTACGATTGATACAGCAACAGGGACTGTGACCGGAGTGAGTACACCGGATGTCTGGGACCCGAATGTTTCATATCAGCTGATTAGTCGTAAGAGTAACAAATTGCTAAATGTCATTGGGGGTTCTTCCGCCAACGGTGCGGACCTGGAGCAGCGAGCAGATGGGGGGATGACAAGTCAACAGTGGCAGATTACCGATGCGGGTGGCGGTTATGTCAAAATCATCAACCGTTCCAGTGGCAAGCTGATCGGTGTGGAGAATGGTGCCACGACGGATGGGGCTGTCATTGAACAGTGGAATGATGGTGGCTGGGCCAGCCAGCAATGGCAGCTCGTCCATGTAGGTGGTGGTTATTATAAACTGAAGAACCGCAGTACAGGCAAAGTATTGGATATCTCCAGTCAATCCCTGGCAGATGGGGCTGCGGCCATCCAGTGGACGGATAATGGCGGCACGAATCAACATTTTCAGATTGTTAAGGTGCAGTAAGACTTTTAGATATTAGAAAATAAGATTCAACATAAAGTGGAAGCCCTTGTCTCTTACCATAAGGTGGGATAGGGGCTTTGTGATGTATTCACGCATGTTACGTGATGCTTTTACTCGAAAGGAATATCCAGATGATGGCTCAAATCGTGACCTATTTCCGATCATTACCATCCCAATCTGTGGTAAACTAGTAGAATTGTAGAAAAAGATAGAGACAGGAGCTGGATAACGAAGTGAGTGAACAACAAGTGCTATCAATTGAAAGCTTGCGTATGAGATACAACGGACGTTATGTGCTGAACGGCATCGATCTGGAAGTAAATCGCGGTGAGATGATTGGATATATTGGCCCAAACGGGGCTGGCAAAAGTACGACGGTTAAGATTTTACTCGGGCTGGTTGAAGGATATGTAGGCACGGTGCGAATCTTTGGTAAAGATATTGCGGATGGCGATGTAGAGTATAAACGCAGAATCGGTTATGTTCCGGAGGTGGCGGAATTGTACGAACAATTAACGCCTGCGGAGTATCTGACTTTTACGGGAGAGTTATACGGTATGTCCTATGAGGATGCGGATTACAAAGCCAAGCTATTGATGGATTGTTTTGGAATGGAAAAATCATATCATTCCCGCATTGCCTCTTTTTCCAAAGGTATGCGTCAGAAAGTGCTGTTGATCTCTGCGCTGCTGCATGACCCGGATCTGTTGTTCCTGGATGAACCACTCAGCGGATTGGATGCCAATAGTGTGATGGTGGTCAAAGAGATTTTGTCACAATTGTCAGCCAAAGGCACAACGATCTTCTATTCGTCACACATCATGGATGTGGTGGAGAAGATCAGCAGTCGAATTGTACTGATTGCTGAAGGGCGCGTAGTGGCAGACGGTACATTCAAGCAGCTCCAACAGCAATCCATGGAAGGCACGCTGGAAGAAGTGTTCAATCAATTGACAGGCTTCAATGAACATAAAGCCATTGCGGAGCGTTTTGTATCCATTGTGCAGGAGGTGTACTGATATGGAGGAATCCTCCGACTTCCGCACACTCAAGATTCTGGATCGCTTTCGTCCGCTCATCGCCAGAACAGGGGCGGATTATGATGTGCTGCGCCTGATCTTGCGAGTGAAGTTCCAGATGGATCAACGCAGAGTACCTACCATTTTGTCCAACAATTCAGGGAAAAAAGAGCGCAAGGAAGGTAATCAGTTTCTTCGATCCCTGTGGTTGTATGGATTAATGGGACTGATGATGGTTCCCTTCATCGTCTGGGATACGGGGCATTTCATGCTTCAGATGGGCCTTGTGTTTGGCATCTTAATGTTTATGATCATGACGTCCATGATCTCGGATTTTTCCTCTGTGCTGCTGGACATCCGGGATCGTAATATTATTATGACCAAGCCCGTTAATGGACGAACGGTGGGGATGGCCCGAGCCATCCATGCGGGCGTATACCTGCTATTACTGACAGGTTCATTAACCGGTATACCGCTAATTGCCGCGTTAGTAACGCATGGGATCGGATTCTTTCTGATTTTCCTTGTGGAACTGATTCTGATCAATATGCTGATTCTGGTGACAACGTCTCTGATCTATCTGTTCATGATGAAGTTTCTGGATGGTGAGAAGCTGAAGGATATGATCAATATGGTGCAGATTCTGCTTTCCGTGGGGATTGCGATCGGTTATCAGCTGGTCATTCGTTCGTTCAGCATTATTGACTTTGGTATGGTATTTACCCCGGCATGGTGGCAGTTGCTGTTACCTCCGTTATGGTATGCGGCCGCATATGAATGGTTATTTGCAGGGGGCGGGAATGTGTGGATCTATACCTTCACAGCACTTGCAGTCTTGGTTCCTGTGGTGAGTATGATCGTATATGTGAAGCTTATGCCTTCCTTTGAATTGTATCTGGAAAAAATGGCACATTCGGGTCAGTCCTCCGGACGCAGACGTGGACGATGGGATCGGTTGATCTCCAAGGTGGTCAGTCGTTCGAGAGAGGAGCAGGCTTGCTTCCGTCTGTCAGCCAGCATGATGCGTAATGAACGGGAATTCAAGCTGAAGGTGTATCCATCGCTTGGTTTATCATTTGTTTTACCTTATGTATTTTGGTTTACTGAATTGCAATCCTCCTCCTGGGCGGAGTTTAGACAAAGTTCGTTCGTATACACCTTTTACATCGTGCTGATGCTGGTTGTAACGGTTGTAGTCATGCTGAAATTTTCAGGACAATATAAGGCATTCTGGACTTTTCGCGTTGCACCGATGGCGAATGATAGCGCGTTATATAAAGGCGCTCTAAAGGCATTCTTATGCAACATGTTCCTGCCTATATTTCTGGCAAATGCCGTTTTGTTCACCTGGACATTTGGATTACGGATACTGCCGGATATTGCAATTATTATGCTGACAGCTACGGCGCTTGTCCCACTGGCAGGCAAATTGTTGCTGCGTAAGCCGCCGTTCTCCCAATCCTTCAGTATGGCACAGCAAAGTGATGGTTGGTATGTATTCGCCGCCCTTCCTGTGCTTGCTATGTTATGGGGAGTCCATGTCTTTTTCCGTTCGGTGTCAGGGGGCGTATGGATCTATGGTGCGCTACTGATCGTAGCGAATGTGTTGCTGTGGACGCTACTGTTTCGAGAGAAGAAGACAGCGAAGAAGAGGTCGGTTGCAGTTTGAGAAGTTGCAGCAGAACTGAAGAATAAAAGAGTAAAAGAAGGACTGAAGTAAAGTAGTAAAAGAAGGAAAGAAAAGAGGGTGGATTACGTTGAGAGGGACGGTTTACAAGAAAACTTAATGTAATCCGTACAGAGAGCGATTGGAAAAAAATGAGCCAAAGAATCAAGGAATCAAGGAATCAAGAGCAAGAGCAAGAGCAAGAGCAAGAGCAAGAGCAAAAGCGATAAGGGATTAGAAAGTAGAAGGACGAAGTGATAAGAGCCTAGAAGAGTTAAGAGTGCTAAGAAGAACTAAGAAGGGCTAAAAAGAGCTAAAAAGAGCTAACCGGGACACTTACGTCTAGGTTAGCTCTTTTTGTTAGGTGATACTACCCCAAGGAAACCTTCGCCGCAGCGCTAACGAACCTGAGACAACCTATTCAGGGTGAAAATCTGAAATATAAATTCTAACGAACCTCAGGAACGCTATCCTTCGGAAAAGTAGCTATTTAGCTTGAAAAAGAACCAAACTAGGCACAATAACGTGCCTAAGATTCGTTAGATATTAGATTCATGCTAAAAGGACCAAATAGCGTGTATCAGGTTCGTTAGAATGAAGTAAAGCAGTGGAGGCTCCCCAGGAGGGGGCGCCCTATTTCTTATGGCCTGAGCGGAGGATGGATTCGGCTAGCCGATCGGCTGCATCGGCTGTGGAGATCGCAGATTGCGTAGCCTCTGCGTATACCTTGCTCAGCGTGCCTGCAATCCCCGCCACTTTTTGGCGGATCAGGTCAGGCCCGGCGCCTTCCAGCTCGTAGGCGGTGGAGATGATTCCGCCTGCGTTGAGCACATAATCAGGCGCGTACAGGATGCCGCGCGCCTGCATGCGGCCTGCAACCAGCTGTCGTTCACTCAGCTGGTTGTTGGCCGCCCCGGCAACGATGGAGCAGCGCAGCTCCTCCACCGTTGCCGGGGTCAGTACGCCCCCTAGGGCACAGGGGGCGAAGACCTTGCAGTCAGCGGCGTGAATATGGGCCGGATCGGCCGAGATGGCGCCGCTGAACTGCACAAGGGCACGTTGTACACGCTCCGGTACAACGTCTGCCACAATGAGCCGTGCCCCGGCTGCATGCAGGTAACGGCACAGGGCATACCCGACCTTGCCCAGTCCCTGGACGGCAACGGGAATGCCCTGCAAATATGCAATGCCTTGCTGGCGCAGCGAGGTCACAATGCCGATGTGTACGCCGTAGGCGGTCATCTCGGCAGTGAAGTCATCCTGCGCCCCAAGCGAACCCGTGGTGTCCGTCACATGTGCGGTCTCCAGCCGGATCTGGTCCATGTCTGTCGCCGTGGTACCCAGATCAAGACCGGTCACGTACCGTCCATTTAGCCGCTCTAGACAACGACCCAGTGCGCGAAAGCGCTGCGCCCGCTTGGATACGTAAGTATCCCGATTTTTATCTTGTGGATGTGTCATCTCATCAGCGGCGACTTTCCGTTCAGCGGCAGCGCCCTTTTGCTGCTCTACCCCTAGATCTCCAGCGACCTGCTCAACACTTTGAGATCCGCAACCATCCTCATCCGGTTTTGTATTCTTGGCAAAAGGTACATCCCATATGACCACTTTCCCGCCACCATACGGTAGTCCAGAGATTGCATTTTTGTACGTCATGCCTTTGGCAAGCTTCACAGCATCCCGAACAGCTTCTTCCTCGGATGCATACGTCCAGTAGCGGCATCCGCCGAGCGCAGGTCCAAGGACCGTGTTATGAATGGCAATGACCGCCCTCAATCCACTATCTGCATCATGGCAAAAAATGAGTTCCTCCATGCCTTCCCGCTCCATCTCCTGCCATAACTGCATGACGGTACCCCCTTTTTGTTTTGACCCATCCATCCTGGTTTTGACCTGATATCCTGTGCCAGCGTGCTTGGCTTTATGATGATACAGCATATTCAAAGACTCCCATTTTCGACCCTGGGACCTCCGCCGGGTTGATAATCGGTACAAACGGTTCTATAATTGCAGTTCCGGCATGCCAGAGAGCAGAAAATGCCTACGGATTTACATTCAACCGTTTAGAATGAGGGCATAACGTCCAATGATGGAGATAGAGCAAACATACAGGAAGCATAGATGAAACGAAATCGTCGAGTATATGCAGCAAAGGGCCAATTCCGTTGCGAAGGCCAGGAAAGAGGGATTGTGATTGTTTAAAATATTGGTATTTATCTTTTTGATCCAGATTGTATATGTATCCGCTTATACACTCCGGATGATTCTGACACTCAAAGGACAGAAATACATCGCTGCACTGATCAGCATGGGTGAGATTGTGATCTATGTGCTCGGTCTGAATCTGGTGTTAAACTATCTTAAACAACCGGAGGCCCTGATTGTATATGCGGTAGGTTACGGATTGGGTGTGCTGCTCGGAGCGTGGATTGAAGAAAAGATTGCGCTCGGTTATATCACCGTTAAAGTAATCTGTAATCAGCTGGATGGAAGCGTCGCGAATGCCCTGCGGGATAAAGGGTACGGTGTTACTGCATGGGTGGGCAGTGGACGTGATGGGGATCGGCTTGTGATGGAGATTCTGGCAAAACGAAAAAACCAGAAACTGCTCTACCAGACAATTCTCGATCTGGACCCCAAAGCATTTGTTATTACCGTGGAGCCCAAACAGTTCCATGGCGGCTTCTGGACACGTTCCATCAAAAAGTAAAATCGAGCAGGTCTGCGGCAGATGCAGTCCTGCTTTTTTAATTTCATCCCATCTGGAATGTTCTTGTTACCACGATATATTCCTGAAACCTTACTCCCCAAGTTAACTCTGTACGATTCAAGGTTGCTTACAGTACAAACCCTTACCTTACCAGCCTTTCCTAACCACATGTGAGATAGGGATTATTGTTGTAATCGCTTTCATAACCTACATTGAGAACATGTCCTTCGTACCTGGCATGGCAGCGATGGACGAATGTCATCATCATATATTGGGAGGAATGGAATCGATGAAAAGCAAATTTCGAAGCTTATGCAGCACAGCTCTGGCTCTAACGTTAGGGTTAACTTTATTGTCCGGCCCGGCAAGTGTGCAGGCAGCGGGTAACGCAGACTACAATCTAACAGGCTTCTCCCAAGGGAATGCGGGCGGCGGCATCATTAGCGAATCAAACACAGCCACGTATAAGAAAGTGTATAATGCGACCGATCTGGCATTGGCGCTGAAAAAGAACTCCGGTGTCAAAGTTGTTGAGATCATGAACGATCTGAATCTGGGATGGAATGAAATTCCGAGCGCAGCGCAGACTTCTCCTTTTGCCAAGCATAATGATGCGCTGACACATCCCGTATTAAAACAGACCGGTGTCAGCAAGCTCACGATTGACGGTTTCAATGGACTCACGATTTTCTCCGCCAATGGTTCCAAGATCAAACACGCTGCGATCAGCGTGAAACGAAGCTCAAATGTCATCATCCGCAATCTGGAATTTGATGAGTTATGGGAATGGGATGAATCCACCAAAGGTGATTACGACAAGAACGATTGGGATTACATCACCCTGGAGGAGAACAGCAACGTATGGATTGATCACTGCACATTTAATAAAGCCTATGACGGACTCGTCGATTCGAAAAAAGGAACCAGCGGCGTGACCATCTCCTGGTCCCTCTTCAAAGGGGATGACGGCAGCTCGAACAGCTGGGTTACCCAGCAGATTAACGAATTGGAAGCAAACAAGGCTTCCTATCCCATGTATAACTACCTGCGCAGCAGTGCTGTAGGTCTCAGCAAAGCCGATATTATCGCCATCTCGGGACCACAAAAGAAAGGACATCTGGTCGGTTCGACCAGCCTGGAATCGGCTAATGCCAACCTGTCCATGACGCTGCACCATAATCTCTACAAAGATATTCAGGACCGGATGCCACGCCTGCGTGGAGGCAACGCACATGCGTACAACATCGTAATGGATGCAACAGGGGCACGTGCCGCTAAAGCCAAAATTACAACGGCGATGGCAACAGCGATTGCGTCCAAAGGTTATAAGTTCGATATCATTGGCAACGGAGCGATTTCTACGGAAAGCGGAGCTGTATTGGTTGAGAAATCAGTCATTAAGGACGTGCTGTATCCTGTTCGTAACAATCAGACCGATCCGGCAGATCCAACCTATACCGGCAAAATCAGAGTGACCGATACCATGTACTCCCTGGATGGAAGCTCATTCCGGGGCAGCAGTGATACGTCTGGCAGTCCGCTGGCGCCAATTCCGGCGGTGGTAAAATCGTTCTCCTGGAACGGTTTCTCGACACTTCCTTACAGCTACACCACGGATGATCCATCCACGTTGAATGCACGCCTCACGGCTTCCAATGGCGCGGGTTCGGGTAAATTGACCTGGTCCAAGGATAATTGGTTGAAGACAAGTTATTGATATCAGAGTAACCTGTTGCTTTTACGTTCTTCAAATAAGGAAAAGAGTGCTCCTGCAGCTACGATAGCCGGGGGTGCTCTTTTTATATAATTTAGCTCCATATACAGTTTGCGGGTTGTTTGAATAATGATTCCTCGTAAGGGTGAATTATCTCGAGCTAAAGCATGTGTTAGTCTTCCGGGTAAACGTTATATATCGATATTCATCTTCATTACATCAGTGAGTAATTTATGACAAATTAACCATTTATGCAAGTACGCCTTGTAATTTTACTTACCGGTAAATATAATTTATTAGAATTGACCAATAAGGATGGTGAAGCAGCTTGGATGTATGGATATACTCCGCACTTACTCTTGTTTATTTGATACTTGTTGTTTGGATGGCCGTCGATTTAACCCATAGGAAGCAATGGCTCGAGTATTCCAGTTTTCAGCTATTCGTAGCGTTCAGCTTGGCATATGACAATGGAATTATTGCTATAGGTAATTTGATAGGGGATGGGGAAGTGTTAATGGTTCTCAGTAGCCTTCGATTTTGGCTACATGCCTTTGCTACCCCTACCCTTATTCTTGTTGGCTACCATATCTTGCGCAGCTCAGGTGCCAAGTTTGCCAATAGAAGTATAACGAGTGTGGTAGCATGGCTGATAACTTTAGGTCTGGTTGTCTACCAGATTGTAGGCTTTACTTTATCCGAGGTTAAAAATCTCAGGGTTATAGAAGAGTATGGAGTACTGAGATATATGGCAGAAGCTCATGGAGGTCCGCCGATGATGGTGATCATCGTGGGGCTTGTACTCTTATTTGTTAGCCTGATCGTTCTTTTCAAACATAAATGGGTTTGGCTGTTTGTTGGAACTGCCTTGTTGTTTGTAGGGCAGTTAATCTCCCTGCCAGTGGAAACCGGTACTTTAACCAATGTGTATGAGCTGATCCTCATCCTCTCGATTTGGAGAACGACTACATTTTTGAAGGATTCAACAGATCGTCGCCGTCGTTAAGCTCCGATGCATCAGAAAAGACTGGCCAGTAAGATAAAGGCCAGTCATCTGTGTTCGTTGATTTCATTTTTTTATTCAAATATCCATAGTATCTGATGAGGCAGACACAGCACTTACCGATTCACGATAGATGATGTTGCCTTTCACGTGTACACGGCCGAAACTGCGGTTTGGGTTGTCGACCTTTTTGAGCATGGACTGAACTGCCGTGCGTGCCATCTGTTCCACATCCACTTCGACGGTTGTGAGCTTGGGATCGGAGAGCGTGGCATAGATATCATTATCAAAACCAACAACAGAGCATTGGCCAGGCACCTGAATATCCATTGAAGTCAGTTTCTGAACGAGCAGATGAGCGACCTGATCACAGTTGCATACAAAAGCGGTTGGCAGCTGTTCCGGAAGATCAATCTCAATAAACGTACCCCGTTCATCCCGATCATTCAGAACCAGATCTGGATTCATCGGCAAGCGATGTTCCAGCAAGGATTTGTAGTACCCGAGGAATCGGTCTTGGATACTGCTCGTGGAATACAAGTTTCCTACATAAGCAATGTTCCGGTGGCCCTGCTGAACCAGATAGTTTGTCAGCTCATAGGCAGCGTAGAAGTTATCGGTAACGACGGAATCGATGTCCGAATGTTCATCGTAGAAGTCGAGAAACATTTTGGGAACCTCCATCGATCTCACCAGTTCAATATACTCTTTACTGATCTGTCCGAGCACGATGAAACCATCGACCTTGTTGTCGCTGTACAGCTTGGGCAACGTTAATTCTTCCTCATCCTCCACATTCAGAATGTGCAGAATGCCGTAGTAGCCTTGTTCCTCCAGATGTTTGGTGATGCGCTGGAACACGCGTACATAGAACGACTGCGTAGGCCCGGTAAAACGCTCCGGGATAATTACGCCAATATTATGGGTTAAGCCTTCCTTCATCGAACGGGCAGCGGCATTATACCGATAGCCCATTTCGACAGCAAGTACTTTAATTTTTTCCTTTAATTCGCCACTCACGCCATCTTTATCATTCAATGCTTTCGAGACGGTCACACTGCTGACCCCGAGCCTGTCGGCGATATCCCGCATGGTGATATTGTTCTTCAGTATGGTCGCCTCCTTCAAGCCGGTATAGGCACAATGTGCTGTCATTATGATGAGCGCTTTCTCCGCACATAATAACAATCCATATCAGTATACATCGTTACCAACTTGGAATAAAGCAATTCTGGCTGTTGTTCGCTATTTTCAGCATATTTCAGGCTTGCATGAGAGGACGCTCTACCGATGTTATGTCAATTGTTTCTGTAAAAGCTTCTCATTCTGTTCTATCAGCTGACCCCGCTGGCTGGCACAGTCCAGGGAACGATAAGGATCAGCCGGTGTATTGAACGTATAATCGACCAGTTTCTCCAGAGTGGTTGTTGCCACATGACAGCGAGTATCACTGGATGCGTAATAGATAAAGACTTCTTCTTTCTCATTGACCACAGCACCATTGCAGAAAATAACATTGGACACATCGCCTACCCGCTCATCGTCATAAGGGGCAATGAAGTGGCCGCCCGGTTTGGCAATCACATGCGTTGGATCATTCAGATCCGTAGCGAATGTGTATAACACGTAACGCAGGCCTGCTGCAGTGTTCCGAACCCCGTGAGCAATGTGAATCCAGCCACGATCCGTTTTGAGCGGAGCAGGGCCTTGGCCGTTTTTGACCTCATATACCGTATGATATTGCCGTTCATCAATAACCGTCTCTTCATGAATGACCGGGTTCAAGATATCCTCACACAGTCCGAAGGCGATTCCGCCGCCACTGCCTGTTGAGATGAATCCGTCCTGTGGACGGGTGTAGAAGGCATACTTTCTATCCACGAATTCCGGGTGCAAAACTACATTGCGCTGTTGAGGGGAATTCGTTGTGATGTTGGGCAACCGTTCCCAGCTTGTGAGATCCCGTGTCCGAACCAGTCCTGCCTGTGCCACTGCGCTGGACGTATCAAATGCAGGAGCCTCCGGGTCTTTGCGTTCCGAGCAATAGATGCCATAGATCCAGCCATCTTCATGTTGAACGAGGCGCATATCATACTGATTGGTTTCATCCGCATCGATATCTTCCCAGACCAATGGTTTACCCGTGAAACGGAATCCGTCGATACCATTATCGCTCTCGGCGAGCGCGAAGATTGATTTGCGATCCAATCCTTCCGTACGAATGACCATGACGTATTTGCCATTGAAATAGATGGCTCCCGGATTCAGTGTAGCGTTGATACCGAGACGCTCCATAAAATGCGGGTTCGTCGTCTCATCCAAATCGAATCTCCAATGCAGCGGTACATGATGACGAGTGATAACCGGATATTGGTACCGATCGTATATGCCGTTGTAGAAGGAAGAATTGATCTCATTAGGGCGACTAAGTAACTGCTCCTGTTTCTCCAGTAACTCCTTGTATTTCGGGTGTATCATTCTGATCCCATCCTCTCGATTAGTTCAATACAGAATCTGCTATTGTGATACGGGCATTTCCACGGTCCGGCAATTTCGCTCTGATCCGGTGTTCCGTTGCCGTCAACCGACCAGTACCATTCCCCGCCAGCGCGCTGATCAATGATGTTTTCTTTTGTATAGGTCCACAAGCGTTCCACTCTCTCCAGAAACAATGGATCACCTGTACGCTGATATGCATTATAGAAGCCCACCATCGCCTCGGCCTGAACCCACCAAATTCGCTTCTCATCGATATGTTCACCTTCTTGTTCATTTAACAGGGAACCATCCGCATTCACGGCTACATTGGAGATGTTATAGGCAATATCCGTAACCATCGCTGCATACTCCGGATGTTGTTCCATCCCCAGAACTTTCAGTGCTTCGTCGATCAGCCAGCTGGCTTCAATGTCATGTCCGAACGAGCGCAGATCGATGATGGATTCCCACTGTTTGTTGAAAAATACCCCGAGAAACTTGGTGTCTTGGTCATACACCCGTTCATATAGAATTCCGAGCAGGCGTTCCAGCGCCGCCTTCACTTGTTGATCCGGCCACACGCGATAGAGCGTGGTGTAGGCTTCCAGCACATGGATATGCGTATTCATTGTGTAATCCGCAATAACCCCATTTTCGCTCAGCATTTCATTGGGCTGTTCCCTCCATGTGCGATCAAATTGTTCCTTGTACGCAGGTAGTTCGGCATCCAGACCTTTGTCCTCGATTAGAGCAAAAAGCGTTTTCGCAAGTTCCAATGCAGAAGCATCCCCGGTAGCGCGATAGTACTCACTGAGTGAATACACGCCGAATGATTGCGTATACACATGTTTGCTCGTATCCAGTGCTTCCCCTGTGTAATCTACCATCCAGTACATGCCGCCATATTCGGTATCCATCACATGATCGGCGAGAAAACGGTATGCATGTTCAGCATGCTCACGCCATCTCTCGTTTCCGGTAACCCGATACGCTGCTGCAAAAGACCAGAGTTGCCGTGCCGTGGCGATCCCGCCTTTGGGTGCCTGTTGATTAACCTGAAGATCGTTGCCAACCCAGCCGTAGAATCCACCGTGGGTTGTATCTTTTAGGTTGGACCAGAAGGGTAAAATCTGCTTCTCCCAATGCTCCTTAATCTCAGATTGAAGTTCGGTTGTTTTTGTATTCATAAATGAGCGCTCCTTCAAAATAGTGCATCAATCTAATTAAATTAAGTTAACGGTAACTTTATTAAATAATATTAGTGCCCTGAAAAACAGATGTCAACGAATTAACTCGCAATTTTTCTTGTTAAGTTATAAATAATTTAATTGACAGGTAAGCGTTACCATAATAGAATTCATTTTGTAACCTTAACGATAACTTAATTAACTTAAGAGAGGGGTCGAAACAATTGAAAAAAAACAAAGGTTGGATGATGTTGCTGACGATGTTGCTCATCACTTCGCTACTTGCTGCATGTTCATCCGGAGGTGGATCTTCGCAGGCAGGGGAGGAGATCAGCACAGATCCGGCAGATATCAAAGGTGAAATAACCGTTCTGACGCAACGTACAGATATTGTTGATACCGTATTCAAAGACTACGCAGCAGAGTTCAACAAGGAATATCCTGATGTCAAAGTTAACTTTCAGGCGCTGGCCGACTACGAAGGACAAGTTAAAATCCGTATGAGCACCAAGGATTATGGTGATGTACTGATGATCCCGACCAGTGTTCCGATCGCGGATATCCCGGACTTCTTCGAGCCGCTTGGCACGTACGATGAACTGAAAGACAAATACACGGCTATTGAAGAACGCATGGTGGATGGTCAGGTATACGGTATCCCTACCGTGATTACGTTCTCCGGAATCATTTATAACAAACAGGTCTTCAAAGACGCAGGCATTATGGAAGTTCCCAAAACACCGGAGCAATTCCAGGCTGCGCTTCAACTGGTCAAAGACAATACAGATGCGGTTCCGCTCTACACCAACTATGCATCCGGCTGGGCTCTCACCCAATGGGAATCGGATCTGCCAACCGTTGCAGGCAGTGTGGATTACGTTAACGTGGACCAACCGAACACAGATGAGAACTTTGTGCCTGGTCAGCCGCATTATGAACTATATAAAGTGCTCTTTGATGCAGCCAAGAACGGTCTAATCGAGAAAGATCCAACAACAACCGACTGGGAAAGCTCCAAAGCAGATCTTGCCAAAGGCAAAATTGCCACAATGGCACTGGGCTCTTGGGCCATCACACAGATCCAAGGTATGACGGATACCCCGGACGACATTGGATTCTTACCATTCCCAACCAATGCTAGTGAGGTTGTGGTTCCGCTCTCCGCCGACTATAACATCGGCATGAACGTAAACAGTGAGAATAAACCTGCTGCCAAAGCCTGGATTGACTGGTTCCTGGCGAAATCGAACTATGCAGTTGAACAGGGCGGCGGTATGGATGCAGACAAAAACGCGGAATTACCACCAATTTTGGATCAATATAAAGATGTGAAATTCTCCACGCTTACACCTGCCAAAGAAGGTCAGGAAGGTCTGGTTGACAAGATTGATAACGAAGGCGAAATCGGTCTCTGGCAGCCTGACTTCAAGAAACGCATTATCGAAGCAGGTATTGGGAACCGCAAGGAATCGTATGACGACATCATGAAAGATCTGAACGACAAGTGGGTCAAAGCAAGAGCAGAACTCACGAAATAATTGGATTAACGTAAGTGGATCAGGTGATGAATGGACTGCGGGGATATAGGAATCCATATATGAATGGAGCATGGAATATGTGGTATTTGAAAGCATGGTACCCATGCTCTTCCCCGGCAGTTATTCCGCAGGAATTCCATTGGACGGGAGTCTTTCGATATATAGGCGGGAGAACCGCTTGGAGGTGTGGAGAGCATGAAGTACTTAAAACTTTCGAATTGGGGCTACTCAGCGCAACGCATATTTATTATCTGTGCCTTCTCAATTATTCCGCTGGCGTTGCTGTTCACGTTTGCATACTTACCGGTCATCAACATGTTCAAATACAGTTTCACCGATTGGAACGGATACAGTAAAAGGTTCGATTATGTTGGCTTTGAGAACTACACGCGCATATTCAGTGATCCCGAATACTTCAAAGTATTTATTGTCAGCTTGTATTACTTCGTGGCTACGTTCTTACAGATGGGCTTGGCGCTTTACTTTGCCACCATTCTGAGTTTCAAAGTTCGAGGCAAAAACTTCTTCAAAGGCATACTGTTTTTCCCTTATTTGCTGAATGGGGTAGCCATCGGTTTTATCTTCCTCTTTTTCTTCAAACCGGACGGTACACTCGATATGCTCATGCATGCTGTAGGGCTGGGACAATACACGCAGCTCTGGCTCGGTAATCCGAATATTATCAACGTGTCACTCGCAGGTGCATCAGTATGGAGATACATGGGCTTCAACTTTATCATTTTCCTGGGTGCAATCTCTTCCATTCCGAAGGATGTGTATGAAGCATCCGATATTGATGGCGCCAATCGCTGGCAGCAATTCCGCCACATCATCCTGCCAAGCATTACACGTATCCTGCAGCTCAACCTGATCTTGGCGATTAGCGGCGCAATTAGTGCGTTCGATATTCCATATATCATGACCGATGGTTCCAACGGCAGTATGACATTTGTAATCCAGACGGTTCATTTGGCGTTTAAATATGGCAAGCTGGGACTGGCATCCGCCATGGCTGTGGTGCTGCTCTTGATCGTTATTCTCGTTACGCTTGTGCAGCGCGTCACCATGAAAGGGGAGGAATAAACGTGACACAACTCAAATACACCCTTGCGAGCGTGGTTAAATATGCTTCCCTGGTGCTTGCGGCGTTTATCGCGCTGTTACCGATCGTGGTCATCCTGTTTGCATCTCTCAAAACGAATGCGGAATACGCTACCAGCAGCCCGCTTGCCCCGCCAGCCAACTGGCTGAACTTCGCGAACTATGCGAAGGCTTTTGTGGATGGCAACATGCTGGTTGGTTTCAAAAATACAATTATTATCCTGATCATCTCTATTATAGGAGCGACCTTAACGGGCTCCATGATCGCGTATGTGCTGGATCGGTTCAAATTCAAAGGTAAGAAAATCATGGTCGCGGCATTCCTGCTCGCTACCCTGATTCCAAGTGTTACGACACAGGTCGCCACATTCCAGATCATCAACGCGCTCGACCTGTTCAACACACGCTGGGCGGCCATCGTGATGTATCTGGGTACAGATATCATCGCGGTTTATATTTTCTTGCAGTTCCTGTGCTCCATCTCAAGTGCACTGGATGAATCCGCCATGCTGGACGGCGCTTCGTACTTCACGATCTACTGGAAAATCATTCTGCCACTGCTGAAACCGGCCATTGTAACGGTCATTATCGTGAAGGGTGTGAACATCTATAACGACTTCTACACACCGTTCCTGTACATGCCAAAGACCGATCTACAGGTCATATCCACCGCCTTGTTCAAATTCAAGGGACCGTTTGGATCGCAGTGGGAAGTCATCAGCGCCGGCATCATGATCGCCATTATTCCAACGATGATCATCTTCCTGCTGTTACAGAAGTACATCTACAATGGCTTCGCGCAAGGCTCAGTTAAATAAAAAAACGAAAGGCTATATGAAATGCATATGAGAATACACAGGAACGAAGAGGACAGAAAAAAGCTGGAGAAACGGAGGGGACGCTAAAAGCTTTCTGAAAGAAAGCGCGCTCCGTAAGCATACGCTATAACCGGATTTTTCCCTTTTATAAGGGGATCAAAAAAAATCTGGGGATAACGGCGATCGGAAGGTTGTTCTGTCATCAAAGTGGTCTAGTGCAATTTTAAGTATTCATTTCATAAAGCCTAACCGAAGGGAGAAATGAAAAATGTCAGTTGCCGAAACGAAAAACGTACACATTGTTGGGGATGCTTTGCTGAATATGCCGTGGGAGAACAAACCGGAGGGAACGGAAGGCCCGGTATGGAGACATTCGGCGAACCCGGTGGTTCCGCGTAATCCGGTCAAAGGTATTGCCCGCATTTTCAACAGTGCTGTTGTACCATATGAAGGAAAATTCATTGGTGTATTCCGCGCCGAAACCGTTAATGGACGTCCACACCTTCACATGGGCGCAAGCGAAGATGGTCTGGAGTGGACAATTGAAGAGGAACGCATTGCATTTGTAGATGAAAATGGCGATCCGTTTATGCCGAACTATGCGTACGATCCACGTTTGGTCAAAGTCGAGGACACGTATTACATCATCTGGTGTACAGACTTCTACGGCGCAGCACTGGGCCTGGCCAAAACAGA
Source organism: Paenibacillus sp. FSL H8-0283 (assembly GCF_045040675.1). Taxonomy (NCBI): domain Bacteria; kingdom Bacillati; phylum Bacillota; class Bacilli; order Caryophanales; family Paenibacillaceae; genus Paenibacillus; species Paenibacillus sp. FSL H8-0283. Next base: position 6,758,383 of record NZ_CP150295.1, on the reverse strand, counting down.
TGACTTCAAAACATTTGTCCGCCTCGAAAATCCAATGCTGCCGTTTAACCGTAATGGCGTGTTATTCCCACGCAAAATCAACGATAACTATGTAATGTTGTCCAGACCAAGTGACAGTGGACACACGCCATTCGGGGACATTTTCCTGAGTGAAAGCCCGGATCTCGTGTATTGGGGCAAGCATCGTCATGTGATGAGCAAGGGCGGCCAAGGCTGGTGGCAATCGGTAAAAATTGGCGGCGGGCCTGCTCCGATCGAAACGTCCGAAGGCTGGCTGATGTTCTACCATGGCGTCACTGGGACCTGTAATGGTTTTGTCTATAGCATGGGTGCGGTCATTCTGGATCTGGATGAGCCCTCCAAAGTAAAATATCGTTCCTCCAACTTTGTGCTGACACCGGAAAAATGGTACGAAGAACAAGGTTTCGTTGATAACGTCATCTTCCCGTGTGCAACACTGCATGATGCCGAGACCGGACGTATCGCTATCTATTACGGCGCCGCCGACACGTATGTGGGCGTGGCTTACACAACCATCGAAGAGATCGTGAACTATGTGATCGAGACGGATGAAGTCATCGCCGGAGATCATGAAGAGGGCAAGCTGTAATGCATATGGATTATATCAAGGGATTTACATTTGGCTGGATAAGTGGCAAGGGTGACTTCCGTAAGCCGGAAGCCAAAGAATCTTTGCGCCTGATGGCAGAACGTACAGGCAGTTCTCATGTTATTTTTGCACTGGCGGCACATCAGGATCATCCGCAGGCGGTAGAGGTCAAGTATCGGGGCACACATCTGGTGGAGGATGATGAACTGGTGGACATGATGCGTTATGCCCGTACACTCGGGCTGCGTGTCATTCTGAAACCAACCGTCAATTGTACCGATGGCACATGGCGTGCACATATTAACTTTTTTGATATCGATGTACCTTGTGAGCCGAAGTGGAAGGATTGGTTCCGTAGCTACACAGCATTTCAGAAGCATTATGCAGCGATTGCAGAGCAGGAAAAGTGTGAGATGTTCATTGTTGGCTGTGAGATGGTGCAATCCGAGCGTCGGGATGAAGAGTGGCGCCAGGTGATCGCCGGTGTGCGTGAAGTGTATACTGGGCTGGTGTCATACAACACGGACAAATATCAGGAAGGTCATGTGAAATGGTGGGATGCCGTGGATGTCATCTCTTCCAGTGGTTACTATCCCATCGGAGATTGGGAGGCACAGCTGGATCGCATTGAACAGGCGATTGCTCCCTATGGCAAACCCTTTTTCTTCGCGGAAGCAGGCTGTCCCAGCCGCAACGGATCGGCCCAGGTTCCAAACGATTGGGGGCTGGAAGGCGAAGTCAGCGCGGAGGAACAGGAGCGTTTCTATGAAGCGATGTTCCGGCATGTCAGTCAGCGTGACTGGGTGCGCGGATTCGGTCTATGGGATTGGAGCGCACATCTGCATGCGGAGAAGGATGCGCTGACCGATGACGGATACGGGGTGTATGGTAAGCCCGCGGAGAAGGTTATTCGTCGGTTCTATGAGGGCATCGCTGTAGAAGTTTAAATGAGAAACAAGAAGGCGTATGAAGATGGATTTCAGTGATATATCTGCATATGTACTTTCGTGATTTCCATGCTGTGAGCAAGGAATAACAGATTATGATGGAGCTTATTTTTTTAGTTGTAATTCACATTCATGTCAAGAAGCCTTTACTCCCACAGGAAAGGTTTTTTGGCTATTTTAGTAACAACACATACCATGTCGAATTTTGTTGACAAAAGGAGGGCTCCTGCCTATTCTTAATGGATGAATATGATAATCATTATCATAAAATAGAGAAAAGGGGTTCAACATTCATGTCTGTACAACATCGCAAATCTTCGGCCCTCACGCTGGCAACTATGCTCTTGTTGCTACTCGTTATTGTGGGTTGCAGCAATACAGGAAGTGGAGATGAATCCTCATCTGCTGCTTCGGATCAAACATCTACGAAGTCGATTACGATGTCATGGCCACGTGATATCGGTACAATGAATCCGCACACGTACAATCCTTCGCAATTATTTGCCCAATCCATGCTCTATGAGCCACTGATCAGTTACCAGAAGGACGGAAAACTGGAACCTGCGCTGGCAGAATCATGGACCATCTCCGATGACGGCAAAGTATATACATTTAAGCTTCGCCAAGGTGTGAAATTCTCAGATGGTACACCATTTAATGCTGAGATTGTGAAAAAGAATTTTGATGCTGTGATGAAAAATAAAGCTACACATAGCTGGCTGGGCATTGTAGGTGTGCTCGACAAGACAGAGGTTGTGGACGACCACACGTTCCGGTTGACACTCACAGAGCCGTACTATCCTGTTCTTCAGGATTTGTCTGTGGTTCGTCCTTTCCGCTTCCTGGGTGAAGCCGGATTCCCGGATGACGGAGATACATCCCAAGGCATCAAAGAGCCAGTTGGAACGGGCCCGTGGATGCTGGCTGATTACAAGCAGGACGAATATGCTGTTTTCAAACGCAACCCGAATTATTGGGGAACCGCACCGAAGGTGGATCAGATTACGGTTAAGATCATCCCTGATGCAGAAACCCGCGTGCTTGCTTTTGAAAAAGGTGATCTCGACCTGATCTATGGTGAAGGTATGATCAGTCTGGATGCGTTCCAACAGCTTCGTGACAACGATAAATATGTGAGTCAGCTGTCTGATCCGGTAGGTACGCGAGATCTGCTGCTGAATTCCTCCAATCCGAAGCTGTCTGATCTCAGAGTACGGATGGCGCTCCAGCAAGGATTTAACAAAAAAGCGATGGTGGAAGGCATCACTCTGGGTCTGGAAGAACCGGCAGATACGGCACTATCCAAAAACTACCCATACACCAATGTTGACCTGAAACCGATCGAATATAATGTGGAACAATCCAAAGCTTTATTGGATGAAGCGGGTTGGAAGATGCCTGCGAATGGTAGCGTTCGTGAGAAAGACGGCCAACAGCTTGAATTCGAAATGATTTTTGACAAGACGGACCCGATTCAGAAAGCGATGGCTGAGACCATTCAGGCGGAATGGAGCGAGCTTGGGGTTAAAGTAAACCTCACTGGGCTGGAACTGACGGTACAGATCAAACGTTTGAAAGCCAATGATTTTGACCTGTATTTCTGGTACAACTATGGTGCTCCGTATGATCCACATTCCTTCATTAACGTTGTAGCGAGCCCAGGATTTGGTATCTCTGAGACGCTCAGTGCCTTGCCGATGAAAAAGGAACTGGACGAGCAGGTACATGCCGCACTATCATCAACAGATGAGACGAAACGTCAGGAGCTGTATGGCTCCATCCTGACAACACTTCAGGAACAATCGGCGATTGTCCCCATCTCGTATGTTAAGAAAACGGCGGTATATCAGAAGAAAATTTCCAACTTTATTTTCCCGGCAAACCGTGATGAGAATCCGTTTGTAGGCATTGAATTGGGCAACCAATAAGTTGTATTTACTTTAATTTCGGAGTGGTAAGGCCTTGGCAAGGTCATGTAGCTTGATAAAAGGGAGGAAGTTTTGTTGATCAGTTATATCGGTAAACGAATGATCGCGATCATTCCTATCGTATTTATCGCTACACTTGTTACCTTTGCGCTTATTCATATATCGCCAGTTGATCCAGCCGAGGCTTATCTGACAGCCGCTCATATCTATCCAACACCGGAGCTGCTTGCGCAAAAGCGGCATGAGTTCGGTCTGGATCAGTCTTTATTAACCCAGTATGTGCATACGATTCAGAAGATTGCCAAGCTCGACTTTGGCACCTCATATCTCACCAACAAACCCGTATGGGATGAAGTGAAACTAAGGATTCCCGCTACGGCTGAACTAGCCTTCTGGAGTATATTGTTATCGGCTTTGGTGAGTATTCCCTTGGGAATACTGGCGGCGGTGTATAAGAATAGCTGGATTGACATGGTCAGTCGTGCGATTTCCTATTTAGGAGCATCTATTCCGCAATTCTGGCTCGGTTACTTGCTGATCTTCTTTTTCTCAGTGAAATTGGACTGGCTGCCTGTGGAGGGGCGTGGATCGTGGGAGAATCTGGTTCTGCCTACGATTACTCTCTCCTTGATTCTTATTGCGGTCTACACCCGATTGTTACGTTCCAGTGTACTGGAGCAATTGCAGGAGACATATGTACAGTATGCGAGAACACGCGGAATTCGCGAAAGAGTGATTATGCTCAAGCATGTCCTGAAAATCGCCATATCGCCCCTTATTACAGGAATGGGGATGAGTATGGGCAAGCTGCTCACAGGCACCATTATTGTAGAGCAGGTGTTTTCCTGGCCTGGGTTCGGACGTTATTTTGTCGATGCGATATTTAATCGGGATATTCCCGTTATTCAATGTTATGTCTTCCTGGCGGCCTGCCTGTTCATCGTATGCAATCTGCTCGTTGATCTGGTGCAGCTCGTTATGGACCCACGGATTTCAGCGAAAGGACGGGCAGAACATTGATAAACAAATGGCGTGCGGTATTTAAAGGGCAGAGAGCCATCCAGATCTGCTCGGTGATCATATTGCTTTTCTTCGTGATCGCGTTATTAGCCCCATGGATTGCTCCTCATGACCCGGTGAAGGTGAATCTGTTGCAGAAGCTGGCGAGTCCATCGCTTGAGCATTGGCTCGGAACGGATCATCTGGGACGCGACAATCTCACTAGGCTGATGTATGGAGCGAGAGTGTCGCTTGGATTTGCTACCCTGATCTTCCTGTCATCTTTGCTCATAGGTGTCATTGTAGGTTCAATCTCCGGTTACCTTGGTGGTTGGGTGGACAGTCTGTTGATGCGCTTGTGTGAAGGCATTATGGCGTTTCCGAATCTGGTGCTGGTACTCGGTATTGTAGGGATCTTTGGTCCAGGTTTGATGCAGGTGCTTCTAGCACTCATGATGGTACAGTGGGTGTATTATGCACGTATCTGCCGGAACATGGTCGTTAGTCTGAAAGAACGGAACTTCATCGCAGCGGCGCGGATTAGCGGCTCCTCTTCGTGGACGATTATTCGGAAACATATCATCCCCAACGTGCAGCGTCCGATCGTTGTGATGGGTACTCTGGAGATGGGGTGGGCGATTATGGATATATCTGCTCTGTCTTTCCTGGGACTCGGTATTCAACCACCGAATGCAGAATGGGGCGCTATGATTCATGAGGGGACAGGTTATATTCGCAGTCATCCGGAGTTGATGATCTACCCGGGGGCATTGATTCTGCTCGTAGTCATTACGTTCAACATTTTGGGAGAAGCGTTATCCGAGCGTTATGGCATTGCAAAAAGGTAGTGGTTCGGAATCGAAGGCATATGAGGGGTGAACGTAACGATGGATGATGCAGCGAAGGTACTCGAAGTTCGTGGTCTGCAAGTGAATCTAAGAACAGCGGAGGGTTCAGTCCCGTTACTGGAGCCCATTGATTTTGAATTAAAAAAAGGTCGTGTCTTCGGTCTCGTCGGTGAGAGTGGCAGTGGTAAGACCGTTACATGTAACGCGTTGCTCCATCTGCTTGATCCGCGCAGGATGGAAGTGTCGGGCAGCATCCACCTGAATGGACGGGAGCTTGGCTCGTTGTCAGGTGAGGAGATGCGGCGCATCCGCGGCAAGGAAATCGGATTTATTATGCAGAATCCGATGAATGCTTTTACACCCGTATATACGATTGGATCTCAATTCATTGAAACCTTGCGTACGCATACGGGAATGTCCAGAGCAGCTGCCCGAGAGCGGGCCATTGCTGCCTTGGCAGATATGAACTTACCCGAACCAGCTAAACTGATGAAGCGATATCCCTTCCAACTGAGTGGCGGTATGTTGCAGCGTGTGATGATCGCCATATCGATGTGCCTGCGACCGGCTTTGGTTATTGCTGATGAACCAACGACGGCACTGGATGTCGTGAATCAGTTCAAGGTGCTTCAGGAATTGGATCGGCTACGTACGGAGTATGGCACATCCATCTTGCTCATCTCCCACGATCTGGGCGTGATCTCGCAAATGGCGGATGAAGTCGCGGTCATGCAGAAGGGGCGAATTGTGGAGCAGGCGGATGTGTACCAACTGTTCGATCACCCGCAGCATGAGTATACACGGATGTTGTTAAATGCCAGACCCAGTATGTATTTAGGACGATAGCGAATGACAGATGAGTTGAATTGTTCAGTGAGTGTATGTGTAGAGCGGGTATGAATTGATTTTGAGTGGGTAGGCGTAGGGTTGGAATAGACATGGTGATGTGTAATTTCGGCTTCTTCGGAGATTGCTTCTGCCAAGTACAAGAGAGGAGGATGACCTGATGCTTCAGGTACGTGAAGTAAGCCATAGCTATGGCAAACGCAACTGGCTGGATCGTTCGGGAGCGCGTCCTCCTGTGCTGGCAGATATCTCACTTACGATCGAAAAGGGTGTGTGTCTGGGGCTCCTGGGTACGAGCGGGGCAGGTAAAAGTACCTTGGGTAAAATCATTCTTGGTCTGGAGAAGCCCAGCCAGGGTCAGGTTTTATTTCAGGGTCAGGATATCTATCGATCCAGCAAACCCGTGCTTAAGGGATTACGGCGCGATCTGCAGGTCGTGTTCCAGGACTGTTATTCGGCTGTGAATCCACTCATGACTGCCGCGCAGATCATCGGTGAGCCACTGGATAATTACGAGCGATTTTCGGCAAAAGAACAACTTCGTGTGGTCGGACAACTGCTTGAGCAGGTTGGGCTTACACCTGAGGATGGGAGCAAGCTTCCGCACCAGTTCAGCGGTGGGCAATTACAGCGAGTTAACATCGCACGAGCCATTGCGCTCAAGCCAAAGTTAATCGTACTGGACGAATCAATCAGCAGCCTGGATATGGTGCACCAGACGCAAATCCTATCCTTACTGGGAGAGTTAAGAGCATCCTACGGGTTGTCTTACCTTTTTATCACACATGACATTCGAGCTGCCATGACGATCTGTGACCGCATTGCCGTGATGGATCAGGGAAAGCTGGTATATAGCGGTGATGCCGGGGATTCGGTAATGCAGTCTGATCATCCGGCTGTGCAGCAGTTGGTTACAGCTATTTTGCCTGAGCATCCATCAGGTCGTATTTCGTTTAGGTAATGCGTTGTTTGTATTTGTAGATGGGCAAGTCGCTAACGAACCGAGTCAGTGTTAAATGGCGATTTAGCGTGGAATGCAAAATGTAACGAACCTCAGTGAAGTTATTCCGGTGCAAACTAGTTTAAAATCATTAAATGATACACAGATCGAGGATATAACGCGTCTACGATTCGTTAAACCTCAGACTTATCGGAAATGGCGCTAATAACGTGTTTACGGTTCGTTAGATCATAATGAATACTAAAAGGGTTGTCCCCTACGTCTTGTTCAAGACGTAGGGGACAACCCTTTTTTTGTAACTGGGAATAGGCACATTTCTGCTTTCTGTTATAAGTCAGACTATAATTACAATTGTGCCACTTGCAGATTACAGGACTACCTTCAAATTGCGCGTATCCACAGATTTTTGATTTAACTTACAACGTGAAAATCTGGAGAGAAGTATATACTTCCCATGAGGCTTTCTTGCAGAAATCTTTACCCCATCTTCCGCCCAAGCTGCTCAATCTTATCAAGCCAATTCTTTCTCTGTTCATCTGACTTTTTACCAACTTGATCTACAGGTGTTATCCGCACAGGTTTGATGCCAGTCAGTGCAAATGTGGAGATTTTCATCATTTTATGTGCAGGCTCACCTTGGAACCATTTGAAGTACCAGCTCGGACCATCCATCGTGGTGATCATGCGAGCGGTGCGGCCTTTGAGCAGTTGATCCGGGAATGGTTTTCCTTTCTGATACTTGAAGGCGTAACCTGGCATAAAGATTCGGTCAACGAAACCTTTCAGCAGGGCAGGTGGTCCTCCCCACCAGATTGGGAATACCCATACAAGATGCTCAGCCCACTTAATCGCTTCTTGAGCTTGTAGCAAATCCGGTTCGAGCGGAAGTTTATTACGATATCCTCCTTCCAGATTCATGTTGAATGTCAGCTCGTTCAGGGTAATCATGCGGACGTCGGCACCCGCCTGCACCGCACCTTTACGGTAAGCTTCGGCTAGTGCGCCGTTGTAACTGGGGGAGACGGGATTGCCTTGAATAATTAATATTTTTTTCATGGAAGATGACACGTCCTGACTATTTTAGTTAATGAACACTAACCTCATGTGCAAAAAGAAAAGGTCACGTGTGACCCGGTAATCCATTCTTATATCCTAATGGTATGCTGACGATTCTCTTTTAGAAGTTGTTCAAAAAGTCCGCTTTTGATTACGAATCATGCCTAGCGGTATCATCTGCATCGAATATGGGATTCAGCCGAAATAAGCGGATGTTTACGAAGGTTGTTTCCTTCGGAAACAATGTAGTTGCTCACGTCGTTTTCCCTACGCTCCGCTAATCCATTTCTAGCTTCATCCCATCTCGATTGTTACTCCTGAGGTGCCTGCCCTAACATCGATGCAAGTCTGTGAACCGTTTCCCCCGTATAAGGTACCAACAGCTCCGGTAGTTCACCTTGCATACTGGAGACCGCCATACGTGTAATTGCACCGATCACCAGCACGGCTGTGAGCCGTGAATCCTGCTGAGGCAGTTCGCCCCGCATCATTCCCTGATCGATCAGATCCATTAACGCATCCAATGGCTGACGGTAATCCTCGCTACTTCCGGCTTCAATGAATATTTCATGATTCTGTGAAATCAGCAGTAGCCCGTAGGGATCTTCATCATGCAGATGGAGAACCTCGGTAACCAGTTGCTTGAAGCGTTCCAACACCGGACCTTCCTGTCGAACATACCCATCAATGAGTGCAGTATAGTCGACACAGTATTGGGTGAAGGCTTCCAGGGCAACGGCATCTTTGTTTTTAAAATGTTTGTAGATCGCCGCATCGGTTACTCCGGCGGCGTCACCGATCTCTTTGACGGATATGCCGTCAACGCCTTTGGTTGCGAACAAGCGCATCGCCGCTTGTAGGATATCTTTCTTTTTGCTATCCACATGAGATTTGTTCTTCATGATTGTATAGTAAGTGATTACTAACCAAAATGCAATAAGCAATTTTGAAACTCTGAATTGAGACACTGAATAAGCGCTTACGACCAAAGCTTGCAGGCTTGTGAGCGGCAACGTATGATGAATAGAAATCAACATCGGAGTAGCAGGGAGAACGAAATGGATGGTGGGTAGCGTGAACGAAGAGTTGGATGCATACAGCTGGGTGACGCCCGAAGGAATGCTGAATGATCAATATATAACAAGCCGTGAACAGTTGTATAAAGGAATGAACGGACGATATGTGGAGCGATTCACTGTTCCTACCGGTGAAAGTTATATTTTCAAACCGTTGACGAATCCTGTACAGCATGGACGGGAACGATGGATGTACGAGCGTGTGATGTCTGGCTTACCACCAATCTATCCGCAACTCATTGCATCGTCGGATCTTAACATTGCTCCAGCAAAGAGCTGGATGATCTACGAGGATCTGGGGCAACTGGTGCATGATTCGCAAGAAGCGACGATGCTCGGCGCAGTGGCACATATGGCAGCATGGCATGCATTGCCTGTTACGGATTGGAGTGAGCTACCTCGCGTGGGTCAGAAACCGTCCATTCGCACAATGTTGGATGAGTTGCAAATGCATAGGCAATCTACCGATGAACTGTTATCCAGATTGGATATGCAACTATCCACATCCGATTGGGATAAGATCACCAGGTTGATCCTCACGGCAGAGGAAGAACTTCCTACTGTTTTGTGTCACGGAGACCTGCATCCAGGTAACATGGCGGAGGTGGACGGCAGACTGGTCATCTTGGATTGGGAGCATGCCCATCTGAATACGCCACTGTGGGATATATATCACCTAGTTGATCTCTCGCATCCGCTGTTTCCCAGAACGGTTACGCCTGCATTGCGAGAGCGGGTTATGGATGTTTATTTGGACAAACTGGGGAGCCTGGGCGTGCAGATTGAACGGGTTTCTTTTGCAGAATGGTACGACGCTTATGCTATTGTATTCTCACTCTGGATGCTGCGTTTAATTGATGGTGACCTGAGAAGTGAGGAATGTGTGTGGCCGAAGGAACAGTTGCGTAACCAGTGGCATGAGACGGCAGCGACGCTGGAACAGTGCATGAAGCACTTGGCTGAGGAATAGAAATGAGGGGTGAGAAGCTTGCGTAAAGTCGGACTTGTTATGCGTAAAATTCAATTCACGGAAGCACAGGGGCCACGCGTATTTGCGGATCGGCTGAAGCAGATTGGTCTGGAGTTGGGTGTTGATATCGTGTTCATCTCGCCGGAGCGTCATGTCAGCGGATACGACTGGTTGCCGGGTTATGAGCATGAGAAAGGTGACCTGGTGAACTACGATATCGTGCTGGATCAGATTCATAGCCAGAATATAGAGCATGTTATCTACACCGTATCCGGGTTTACATTTTTGAAGATGTTCTTACCGAAAAGTGTATTGTTCCCGCACAGTTTCCCCGATCCCGCGCTAACGGGATATGAGATGATGAAGCCATTTTATACGATGGTGGATAAAGCCATTGTACAGACGGAGTTTTTGAAAACAGAACTGGGCCGCAATTTCGGCGTACATGACGTGAACGTCATCCCGATTGGCTTTAGCGAAGAGCTGGCGAACCGGTACTATGATCCGAGTCAGGTTGTGCATAATCGGGTGCTCTGGATCGGTAGGGATGAAGCGAATCGTCGCCCGGATCTGGTGCTGGAATACGCTCGGCAGAACCCGGACAAGGAAGTATATATGGTGTTTGGCGGTGTACGCTATAAGGAAACCATGAAGAAGTACGACATTCCTTCCAACGTGAAGCTGAAGTTTGCGCTCACGCAGGATGAGATATTTACGTTGATGAACTCATCCAAGGTGTATTGGAACTGTTCGGCCTTTGATACGTTTGCGATGCCGCTAACGGAAGCGATGGCGATGGGCAAAATGGTCGTGAAGCCGGAGCATGCCTGCTACGGTCACATTCGATCCACGCATGCCTTTGCAGGCAATGAGGATAACTGGTTTGAACTGGTTAATATGGCTGCGGCTGCGCCTCGTAGTGTGTCAGAAGACAACCGGGAGTATGCTTTTGGTGCTTTTTCGCGCACGAAGATGAAAGAAGGGTACCGACACTTTTTCTCGGATTGGTTGAAGTAACGAAAGGTCTGTAACAAAGGGCTTAATCCATCCAACAACAGGAGGGGAACCTTATGGAAGTACTGATCTTGTGGACATTGGGAATGTGGGCGGTACAGCTGCTGATTGAATGGCTTATTTACCGATTGCAAGGACGACGAATGACGTGGGTACAATATATATTGCCATGTGTGGCCTTGCTTGGCGGTGCCGTTGTAATCATGATCAGCATCGATATTGGCGGGTGGAACGGCATCGGATATGCCCTGCTCGGCGCATCACTGGGTACCTCGGGAATGTTAACACTTATTACGGTGGCGATCAGGGATGTAATGCTTCGGCGACGGGGCAGGAATTAAGCGTAAGAATGAAACTACTGTACAGTATGATTGAATTGGGCGATGGGATGGTTGCAGGAACGCATCCGTCTGTGATATATTGACATTAATTATGACAAGGGAGGTGAAGACAGGTGAATCACGAGATGCTTAACAACCGTATTAGCCAGCTGCCGATTGCTATGGCTGGCATTGTTCATACTTTTCTGACCAACGGGAGAAGTCTGTCCAATTTTGAATATACGGAAGTTTACATTTGCGAGAAGATGCCTGCCTTGACCTCATTCGGACGATAAGCGATATTGCTTGAATTCTGAAGGGCCGCGGAGCTAACCTCCTGCGGCTCTTTTTGTGTTGCGGTCAGGATCTTCCATACCATAGGAGGAACCTTATTATGATAATGATTAGCGCGCAACAACTGACTCAATACCACGGAGCACATCTGGTGCTGGACGGCATTACGTTTGAAATTATGGAAGGTGACAAGGTCGCCCTGATTGGCCGCAACGGAAGCGGCAAGACCACACTTATGCGCCTGATGGCAAGACTGAACAAGCCGGATGAAGGGCAATTGATGATCAAGAAAGATACACGAATGGGATATGTGGCTCAGGTTCCAGAAGGATTGGATGACCATACCGTACTGGATGTACTGAGTCTTGGATTCAAGGAGCTTATGATATGTCGCACGCAAATGAAGGAAATGGAGCAGCAGATGTCCGATCCGGCATGTGCAGCAGACCCTAATCAATTGGAGCGCCTGCTGAAACGCTACGCGGCACTGCAAGACCAGTTCGAGCGTGAGGGTGGATATGAAATGGATGCCCGGATCGATCAGGTGGCGGACGGTTTGGATATCGCCAAGGCACACTATGGTTGGCGCTTTGGTTCCCTGTCTGGTGGGGAGCAGACTCGGGTGGTGCTGGCTTCACAGCTAATCGTAAGACCCGACCTGTTATTGCTGGATGAGCCGACAAACCATCTTGATCTGGAGCGGGTTGAGTGGCTGGAAGGATTTTTACGAGAATATCCCGGCACCATTGTCCTGATCTCGCATGATCGCTATTTTCTGGATCGGGTCGTGAATCGAACACTGGAGCTGGAGGATGGAGAAGCGGAAACATCTGCTGGCGGTTATACGGAATATATGAAAGTGAAGGAACAACGGCTGTTGCAGCAATTCGAGGAGTTCAAGGAGCAGCAGAAGGTAATCAAAAAAATGAAGGAAACGATCCGCCAGTTAGAGGAGTGGGGCCGAGTTGGTGGGAATGAAAAGTTCTTCAGACGGGCGGCTTCTATGCGTAAAGCCATCGAGCGGATGGAACAGGTGAAGCGTCCTGTACTGGAGCGCCGAAATGCCGAGTTCGATGTGCGTCCTACGGATCGAACGGGTAAACGGGTAGCGGTATTGGAACAGGTCGAGAAGAGCTATGGTGAGCGTGAAATCCTGCACGGGGTCTCGGGTCTGCTGGAATATGGAGATAAAATTGCACTCATTGGCCGCAATGGCTCCGGCAAGACGACACTGTTCAAGCTGTTGCTTGGTGACGAGCAGCCCAATGCGGGCAAGCTGGAGTGGGGGGCGCGTGTGGATGTCGGGTATCTGGCTCAACAGGAGGAACCTACGAATCCAAAGCTGAATGTGCTCGAATACTTCCGTCTAGAAGCAGGCGTGGAAGAGGGAGAGGCTCGCGGAATTCTGGCACGATATTTGTTCTATGGAGCGGATGTATTCCGCTCTGTCGGGCAATTATCTGGCGGGGAATGGACGCGTCTGCGTTTGGCTCTGCTGGTGCAACGTAAACCCAATGTACTGTTGCTCGATGAGCCAACCAACCATCTGGATATCGCATCGAGAGAAGCGCTGGAAGAGTCACTGGTTGATTTTGAAGGAACCGTACTTGCCATCTCGCATGATCGGTACTTCGTCAATCGCCTCGCTTCCCGTGTCTGGGAACTGGAGGACGGTCAGATGACCGCTTATCTGGGAGACTATGAGGCGTATCGTGAGAAGAAGCTTGATTTGCAAGCTCGTGCGGCGGCGACAACTCAGGCTACAGCAGGCGTGGGCGTTTCTTCTCGTGGGAACACCAAGTCAGAGATGAAGTCAGGTTTAACGTCCGCGCCCGGCGGGACTGCCAGATCAGGGAAGAAGCCAGGAGCAACCTCGACAATGAACGGATCCACTGTTGTAGCTGCCGGTGGAAGTCATGATCATAAAGCTTCTACTGAATCAGGTAAGGCGTTGACTCCTTCGGCAGCAACTGCATCGAAACATAGAAGTGGCAGTGGCAACCAACAATCTGCGGAGAAGCTGGAACAGACGTTGGCTCGTCTTGAGGCAGAGATTCAGGTGCTGGATCAACAGTTGGAAATGGTGCAGAACAATCCGCTTGAACTGGAACAAATCTGGAATGATCGCGAGCAATTGTCCGCTGAATATAATGATGTATTGGCACAGTGGGCTGAGTTATAAGTCAGAATGGCATGAGCATAAGATGGAACAAACGAGGTCGGAGAATTTTCTCCGGCCTTTTTGAACTGGATTGCGTACCAAAAGTAGAAAACAGTATGTTATTTCCTGCAGGGTTAATCGGAGAACGAAGGTAGCCAACATGTTCTTTATTACATGTCATGGTGAATAGAATCAATTTCATAAATCACTAAAAATGGAGTTTTGTAACTAGACATAGACAAATTAAACCATTTTGATCTATGTCTAGCCTTGATTTGAAGCAGCTAAAGGTACTATGAAATTGATTCACTAGTGTAACTTTTTTCCTTCTGATGCGTTAAATACGTTTGTATGAATTGAAACGGCTCACCTAAGAGCTCGCAAAAAGGGAGGTTATCGGTATCTATTATTCATTGACGTATCGGAGTTGGTCGGATGATCGACAGGCGGAGACGGGAGTGCTGGAACAGGCTTCAGTCACACGAGATGAACTGTTCATGCGCAAACTGGTGGATGCCACCTTGGTGAAAAACAAACTCTGGGCGCATCTGTCCAATGAATGCCAGGATGGGCGGGAACATGCAGTATATGTAACGCCATATGACCAACAGATGCCGGACGAGTACGGTGCAGCCATTGCGGATGCTGCGCTGGCGATGTGCAAAATGTCTTCCATGTACAGCGCAGAGTATATGCTCTGGAATGGAAGTTCGTTTCAGGAGTTGGAGCTCACAGCTTCATCCACCTATACAATGGAGCTTGCCGAGCAACTGTTGGACCATTACATGGTTCGCGGTGGCAAGACGTATGAGTTCATGTATTCCGTGCTGGATGCGGATCGCAAGAAAGTGTTGTTTTATATGAAAGAGGTGGATCTGTAATGAGTGACCAAGAGCGGGGGCAAGCATCGAAACCCGGATCAAAAGCAAAGCTGGTTGCTTTCTCCCTGATGCTGGCGGTTCCTGCCGTGTTATCCGGTTGTGGTAGCAACAATGATGAATGTGACCCGGAGTATGATACCGGATGTGAATATGATTCCAGCAGTGGGCACTATTACTACGGTGGGTCGTCGTATCGAAGCAATAAGGACAGTAACAGCTCCTATAGCAAATCCAAGTCCAAATCAAGCGGCTTCGGTAGCTTCTTCCGTAGCTCGGGAGGATAACCGGATGAGGCAAGTGGTTCAACTGCCGTTAAGTCACGAGGAGGTATTTCAGGGTGAAACGGAACAACAGATTCC
Source organism: Paenibacillus sp. FSL H8-0283 (assembly GCF_045040675.1). Lineage (NCBI taxonomy): Bacteria > Bacillati > Bacillota > Bacilli > Caryophanales > Paenibacillaceae > Paenibacillus > Paenibacillus sp. FSL H8-0283. The sequence goes on along the minus strand of NZ_CP150295.1, from coordinate 6,743,113 downwards.
ATATCATCGAATGTACGGGAAGCAATATTGTGTGCCAGCATTAACGGTCTACTCTCCCTCGGAGGTGCTGGAACTGCATACCGCAGCCGAGGCGGTAGACGGAATTTACTGTAAAGTGATGCGATTTATCCAGCAATACATGCCGGATTCTTTTTTGGAGCATCAGCTGGGTATCCATCCGGGGCTTATTCCGGCAGCACGTATGGAGATGGTAACTGGAGGCATTACCCGTCAGGACTGGATTATCGGAGAAGCTGGGCCCAAGTGTATTGAAAATAATACGGACACTCCTACGGGTATACCGGAGGCTGCTGCATTGGAAAATATCCTGGTCGGTCTTGCTGAGGATGCCGCGTTGACTGAACCATCTGCCGAGATGGATACACGTATTCGGGAGTGTTTCAGGATATGGCTGGAATTCTATGCAGAGCAGGGATTAAAGGGTCCGGTGACGTTTACTTCTTTTGGTGAACATGTCGAAGATCGAACAAATACGGAATACTTGATGAAACGTTGTCAGGAAGCCGGATACGAAGTCTTCTATGCTCCACTTGAGGAACTGGAGATTGTTCCTGGGGAGGCGCTTTACCATCAGGGGCGGGAGATTAACTTGCTGTACCGTCTCTATCCACTGGAGTATCTGATCGATGATCGGGATGAGACGACAGGGGTGGACATTGGTGCTGCACTGCTTGAACTTGTACGTGAAGGGCGACTGGGCCTGATGAATCCCGTTCAGCATGTACTGATGCAGAGCAAAGGTTTCATGGCGGCAATCTGGTCGCTCTACGAGCGGAACGAGCAAACCCCGGAATATTGCGGGTTTACCCTCTTTGATGAAGCAGAAATGGACGTGATTTCCCGATATCTGCTGCCCACCTATTTTTCATCTGAGCCCTTCGAGCTGAACGCCATATCATATGTAGCCAAAAGCTATTGGGGGCGCGAAGGCAGAGGAACTCTTTTGCTGGATGAAGGAACGGACAATGCCTTTGGAAAGCAGGATATGGAGCATCCTCTTAACGAGGCGCTGGAATCCAATCTTGCATCTGGGGCAACAGACGAGGATGAAGAGATCACAGCTTATTACGAAAATCAGCCCAAAATCTATCAGCAGCTGGTTCCGATGGAACAGGTTGTGATCGAGACGGAAGCTGGAGCATACAGCGGCTATCTGCTTACAGGGGTGTTTGTTATCGGTGGGCGTTTGGCTGGGATACTACCACGGGTCGGGGAGAAAGTAACCGGAGATATGGCCTATTATTGCGCGGCTACGGTTCGTGAACGGATGAATGATGAGGAGGAGAAGGAATGGAAAACTTGGGATTAAACCTCGTGAATGTGGCGGTGGGTGTAGGCATTCTGCTGGTGGTATTGGTATGTGGATATTTCGCTTTTAGCAAATTGACCCGGTATAACGATAGTGAGGAAATCGCCAAAGGTAACGAGGCGGCAGGCATGTACATGGGCAGCAAATTGCTGGGACTGTGTATTATTGTGGGCATGGTATCTTTCTCGACGCATTCGTGGTTGGATATGCTGCTGTGGTCGGCGTTTGGAATTATTGTGCTGTGCCTGGTCTATATTATATTTGATTTCCTGATTCCAAAAATGCGGGTGTGTGACGAAATTGCACGAGGCAATATGGCGGTAGCCCAGCTGCTGCGTTCGATTATCATCGGCGTTTCCATCGTCATCGGTACGTTTTTGATGTAAAATAAGACATAGTGTTTTATAGAGTTTACTATCAAATGGAAGAAGGAGCGCGGCATCATGAGAAGAGTCATCATCGATACAGATACAGCAGGAGACGATACGATTGCGATCCTGACGGCATTGCATCACTTTCAGGTGGAAGGCATCACCATTACGGGTGGTAACGTACAATTCGACCAAGAGGTTGAAAATGCCCTGTACACGGTACAGGTTGCTGGACATGGCGGCAAGGTACCTGTGTATAAAGGTTGCGAGCGTCCGCTAATGGCCTACGGAAAGGCTCAGCACCGGACAGTGGAAGATGTGCATGGCGATGATGGTATGGGCGGCGCGCATTTCCCGAAGGCAGATCAGCGTCCCGAGAGCGGGCATGCGGTTGATTTTATCATTGAGAAGGTGCATGCACATCCAGGTGAAATTGAACTTCTGGCGATTGCCCCGCTGACCAATATTGCGATGGCGATCCAGAAAGACCCTACGATTATTCCGGAGATTGCTCACCTGTACATCATGGGCGGAACGAATAATGCACTGGGCAATATCACACCGGCGGCGGAGTATAACTTCTACGTAGACCCAGAAGCAGCGAAAATTGTACTGCATGCAGGTATTCCGATTACGATGGTTGGCTGGGAGATGTGCACGCAATATTCAGTGATGGACGATGACGATCATGCAGAGATTGCGGCTCTAGGTACATCGGGTGCCGATTTCTTCACTGTAATCAACAAAGTGGTTATGGAGTTCAACAAGTCGGTACATAAACTCAATGGCACCACTCATCCGGATACATTGTTGATGGCTGTAGCGGCAGATGAATCCATCATGACCAAGTCGGGTCAATATTATGTGGATGTGGAAGCGGCAGGAGAACTGACACGTGGATACAGTGTGGTTGATATCAACGGACGTTTTGGCAAAGAGCCGAATGTACGTGTCTGTGAAGCCATTGATCGGCCCAAATTCAAATCCATGCTGCTGGACGTTCTCTCAGCGATCCAATAAACGCAGGAATTTAACTACAGGAAAAAGAAGAAAATCCGTGCCTATCCCAGGTACGGATTTTTTATTGCCCATTTTAATCTAACTCTGCTGCAACAAAAAAGAGCGGATTCCTGTCGTGACCAGATCATGGTCTTCTTCATCAGGCAAACCTGATACTGTAATGGTGCCGACTTGTCCCTCATTTTCCAGAATAAGCGGGAAAGCGCCACCAGCCAGGACATAGTCCGATGAAGGCAGATTGAAGTCTTGCTCAAGTGTTTGATTTTCGCTTCTCAACCGCAGAGCCGTGTGCCAAGAGCTGGAGGAGAAATGATTCACCACGTTGTTCTTGCGTCGAATCCAGTCTTCGTTGTCGGGATGAGTGCCTTCCATCGCATGCAAAAAGAGACGATGTCCCTTCAGGGTTATGTCGATGGTCACGGCTTGGGAACGACGCTTCGCTTCTTCAACCAGATGCAGGCCAAGGTTAAGTGCCATTTCAGAATTAAATGTGCCAAATACCAAGTCCTTTTCTTCCTGTTGCATTTCCTTTAATTTCTCTGTCATGGTCAGGTTCAAATTACAGACATCCCCTTTACGTATATGATTGATGTCTACATTCGACATGGATTGGTGTAGTCCCTTCTGGATGCAGTCTGAACGATGTTAGTGGACGTTATTTGCGTGGTTAAAGACCGTTCATTTGGAGACCGTACATCGGCTGTGTTAAAGTGAAGGGAACCTAATATACATAACTCTTAAAGTTAAAATAAGTTATTGCTACGTAGGCAGGAGGAGAAGCACGATGCTGTTTTATTTTGTAGCACTGCTGGTGACTTTGGTGGACCAGGGAACCAAGATTGCAGTGAGGATGTATATGGAAGTTGGCGACGTCATGAGACTGGGTAACTCGGGCATGCAGTTACAGCATTACGAGAACAGTGGAATGGCTGGCAGCATGTTTCAGGGAAATGCGCGTCTGTTCGGTGTGATTGCTGTTCTGTTCATAGCAGGTATGTTGTATTACCGGAGTAAGGGTGAGATTCGCGGTTTCTGGATGCAAGCTGGCGCGGGTTTTATGGTCGGTGGGGCTTTAGGAAATGCGATCGATCGATTTATCTATGCCCGGGTAACGGATTTCCTCGTATTTCCGTCAGGACGCGGGATTTTGAATCTCGCTGATGTCGCAATTAACATCGGTGTGGTCATGATTATCATTGGCATGTTGATTCGTGCATATCAGAGTTATCGGGCCAAGCGTTTACGTAATGCTTTGCCGAAAGCAGAACGTTCGTAATAGGTTGGATAAAAGCGTTACAGTGGCTGAATATAAGCTTATTAAATGAGGGACATTGGATATCATCCAGTGTCCTTTTTGTTATGCCGCGTGCCCAGAGGCACGCATGATCTTGTTGGTGAAAGTCCAACCCAAGGAGGGGCCAAGCCACCTTGGTAGCTAGGATGCTTGCATATGGCGAAATCTGTGTGCAAAAGCGCATCGACAAAAGTACCTGTCAGAAACAGGGCGAGCAACAAGCCAGGCCGTAACATGAAGTGAATCCTGCCGCGTCGTCAAAAAGGCCCTGCAAGGGGGAAAAGAAGGTGCCGAGTCTCGGTCATATAGATGAAGGCCAAGGAAGCTGTGCAGAACTTGGAACAACAGTGAAGAACCTTCCGGCGTAAAGGGAGCGGCATGGCTTGAAAGATCATGCAGTGAACTGGGGAGACCCTCCCCCACACGGATTTTTTTTTTAGGAATTCGTAAAGAGATGCTCTATAAGTCCAAAAGACGAAGTGAAACGTCTGTGGGAAGGGAGTCCGAGGGGCTCATAGTACCGAAGAACCCAAGGACAACATAACCTTGGGGAGGGAAGGAGCCCTGCTTTGTTTATGCTTTTGGAGGAGGTACGAGTGAGTGAATGCCAATCGGCTAACAACACCAAAGGAAAAAGTTCAACAACTCCAAGAAAAGCTAGGTCATGTGGCCAAGGAGAACAGCAAGCGTAAATTCCATGCCTTGTACGACAAAGTCTACCGGGGAGATGTTTTGTGCGAAGCCTGGAGACGAGTGAAAGCGAACAAGGGAGCAGCAGGAGTAGATGCCATGACGCTGGCAGATGTGGAGGAACAAGGAGAAATGAACTTCCTTAAGGACTGCGAACGAGCGTTGAAAGAAGGCAACTACCATCCGCAGCCTGTACGGCGGCACTATATCCCCAAGAAAGATGGGAAGCAAAGGCCGCTGGGCATACCCACCGTGCGCGACCGAGTCATACAGATGGCAACGAAACTGGTGATTGAACCCATCTTTGAAGTGGATTTTGAGGACGTATCCTTCGGATTTCGCCCAAAACGAAGTGCGAAAGGAGCGCTGGAACGAATTCGGAAAGCCTGCAACCGCAAAGGGAATTGGGTAGTCGACGTCGATATCCAAGGTTACTTCGATAACATTAATCAAGAGAAGCTTATGAAATTGGTGCAGATGCGCATCAACGACAGGCGGATACTGAAATTAATACGGAAGTGGCTTCAGGCGGGAGTGATGGAAGAAGGAAACGTAAGGCGCTCCGATTTAGGAACGCCGCAAGGTGGTGTGATCTCACCGCTTCTGGCGAATATCTATCTGAACTATTTTGACCGACTATGGGAGAAACATGGAAGAGGTCTGGGAGAACTGACAAGGTATGCAGACGACTTTGTAGTCATCTGTAAAACCAAAAAGGACGCCGAGCATGCGTATGAACACATAGGCAAAATTATGGAACGTCTGGAGCTAACCCTGCACCCGACCAAAACTCGCATTGTAGGTCTATGGACAGGAAACGAGGGATTCGACTTCTTAGGAATGCACCACCGAAAAACGAAAGCAGAAACGTCGCAAGGGAAGGTATATTACACCACACAGCAATGGCTAACCAAAAAGGCGGAAGAACGAATTCGTGGAGTCATTAAAGAGCGATTATCCCCACCGAGTATGCGATCTAGATCGTTTGCGGAACATGTGAAATGGCTCAATCCGAAAATTCAAGGGTGGAGAAACTATTACTACACGAGTTACAGCCAAAAGAGACTAGCTAAGCTGGATTGGTATATGTTGCAACGGTTAACACGGTGGTACGCGAAGAAGAGACAACGCAGAAAATGGATGGGTTCAATAGCTGAGGTTAAGTACATCGCCAGTCAATATGAATTAAAAACGCTATTGTAATCTGCATGCCCATGAATGACAAACATCGGAAAGCCGTATGAGGGAAAACCTCACGTACGGTTTGATGAGGAGAGGCTGGGTTTTGCCCAGCCTTTTACTCTAGTGATTCAGGTCATGGGAAGAACTGCCGTGATTCATTTTTACCGAAACCGTTTTAGAAATAATAAAGACGTATATTATCCATTCAGATTGAAGTCGGTTTGGAAGGATTAACCAAATGGTTATTTCACCATTTGGATGGGTAAATCTTTACGTATATAAAGTGAAACTAAGATATACACGAACACGGAGAGTGCAGAACCAATCTGAAGAAGCGCAGCTAAAAGCTTTCTGAAAGAAAGCTGCTTCGAAAGCATACGCTAAAATCGGATTTTCCCTTTGAGGAAGGGAATCAAAAAAATCTGGGGATAACAACGATCGGAAGATGGTACTGCAATCGGAGTGACACTGTGTAAATCACATTAGTTCAATTTATTAAGCTGAGGGAGGTACAACATGAGAACAACGCTTACCAAGGCTCTCGGGACAATGTTGCTGTGTGGAATGATGGCTGTACTTTTATCTTCCTGTACCAGTGGAGATAGCGCGAATGGCAAAGTGCAGATTGAATTTTTCCAGAACAAGCCTGAAGCCAAAACAACCTTTGATGAATTGATCAAGACGTTCAACGCGGAGCATAACGATATTCAGGTGACCCAGGTGAATCCGCCAGATGCGGAGACGGTCTTAAAAACGCGTGTAGTCAAAAATGATATACCGGATATTATGGCCATGGGTGCAACCGACACCTATTCCATTCTGGCTCAGAGTGATATTTTCACCGATCTGACGGACAGCTCATTACTCCAGACGATTGATCCGAACTACATACAAATGCTGAAGGATCTCACAGGTATGGACGAAGTGACAGGTATTCCTTACGCGACTAATGCAAACGGCATCATGTACAACAAAACGTTGTTTAAGGAAATGGGATTGGATGTGCCCAAGACGTGGGATGAACTCATTGCGACCGCCCAGAAGATTAAAGATGCAGGTGAGATTCCATTTTATTTCACATACAAGGATGACTGGCAGACGAGTCTGCCCTTCAATGCACTGGCCTCCAATCTGGTCGGTATTGATTTCTATCAGGAGCGGCGCGATAACAAAGTGACGTTCAAAGAGAAGTACCGCGAGGTAGCCGAGAAGCAGCTGGAACTCATGAAGTACGGTCACGGCGATAACTTTGGTAAAGCTTATTCGGACGGTAACCGTGCTTTTGCTAACGGTGAAGCCTTTATGTACATCCAGGGAACCTGGGCCATCTCGGAGATTCGCAAAGCGAACCCAAATGTTGACATTGGTTTCTTCCCATTCCCAACAGGCAACGATGCAAGCGAGATCAAGCTGGTGAACGGGATCGACTCCCTGTTTACCATTGCGGCGGACACGCCTAATCGCGAGCAGGCAGAGACGTTTATTGCGTTCCTGTTAGAGCCTGAAAATATCGGAAGATACATTGACGAACAGACGCTGTTCTCTGCGGTAGAAGGCGTGAAGCAGGATGATCCTGCGGTACAGGAATTGATGCCTTATATCGAGCAGGGCAAGGTTATTGACTTTCCCGATCACTATATTCCGGCTGCGGTGCAGCTGAATTCCATCGTTCAGTCCTTTTTGCAGAACCAAAACATCGACAACTATCTAGATACACTCGACAAAGAATGGGACAAGGTTGCTAATCGGCGTTAAGCCTTGTCAGAAGGAGGATGGAGTATGAACAAGCGTATCGCACCTTATTACTGGATGACGGTTCCGGCGGTTGTATTGTTCTTTGTATTTATGACGCTGCCGGCCCTCCAGGGCATCTATTATTCATTTACGAATTATAACGGATTCGGGAAAGAGTATGATTTTGTTGGTTTCAAAAACTATTTCAACTTGTTCCAGGATGACAATGTAGGTAATGCCTACTGGTTTACGTTCAAATTTGCGATCGTGGTGACGATCCTGACCAATATTCTGAGCCTGCTCATTGCACTCGGGCTGAATGCCAAGATTAAGTTCCGTAACTTTTTCCGCGGCATCTACTTCCTGCCCAATATTCTGAGTGTGCTGATCGTAGGTTACATATTTAACTACCTGTTCTCCAACGTATTCCCGATCTGGGGACAAAATCTGGGCATCAATGCGCTATCCACCAACATTCTCGGCAGCGAGAGTCTGGCTTGGATCGGTATCGTCATTGTTGCAGTATGGCAATCGGTGGCCCTGAATACAATTCTGTATTTGGCTGGTCTGCAAACGATACCAACGACATTATACGAGGCATCCAACCTCGACGGTGCAGGCAAATGGCGTGAATTCTGGAGTATTACCTTCCCGCTCATTGCTCCATTCTTCACCATTAATATGGTGCTGGCGATGAAAAACTCACTTATGGTCTTCGACCAAATCGTAGCCTTGACCAACGGTGGTCCCGGACGGGCGACGCAGTCCATCTCCCATCTGATCTACACCGGTGGATTTGAAGGCGGCGAATATGCATATCAATCTGCGAACTCGGTTATTTACTTCATCGTTATTGCGGTGATTTCAATTCTGCAAATCCGGTTCCTGCAAAGAAGGGAGATGGATCTGTAATGAGAAGCCGTACACGAATTAATTGGCTCGTTATGCTGCTTGTTGTGCTGGGTACCCTGTTTATCCTGTTCCCATTGTATATGACCGTTACAATAGCTTTGAAAAATCCGGAACAGATGGCCCAATCGGTCTTTGCCATTCCGACGACACTTCACTGGGAGAATTTTGCGAGAGCCATCGACATGACAAACTTCTTCCAATCGTTCCGTAACAGTGCGATCGTTACCGCATCCACCGTGCTTTTGACGTTGCTCAGTAACTCGATGGTAGCCTATGCGATTGCACGGAATATGGAGAAACGCAAGTTTTTCAAAGGACTGTATTATTACTTCGTCAGCGCGATGTTCATTCCATTCCCAATCATCATGCTGCCGATTGTTAAGCTGACCGCATCGCTGGAGATGACGAACTTGGTAGGTCTGATCCTGCTGCACACGGTATATGGCCTGGCATTTAACGTTTTTGTGTACGTTGGATACATCCGGTCCATTCCGGTAGCGCTGGAGGAAGCAGCGTTTGTGGATGGGGCGACAACCTGGGGCACGTTCTGGAAAATTATTTTCCCGCTCATGGCACCCATCAGTGCCACGGTTGGTATTCTGACTTGCCTGTCCACGTACAACGACTTCTTGCTGCCACTCATTATTATCAGTGATCCGGGACAGTACACGCTGCCGCTGGTACAGTATGTATTCCAAGGACAGTTCAATACCGAGTTTAACCTTGCGTTTGCATCCTACCTGCTCGCATTGCTGCCGATGATTATCATCTACCTGTTTGCACAGAAGTGGATCATCAACGGGGTTACCCAAGGGTCCGTGAAATAACTGAAGATGTGTCACAGAGAAGGATATGTGTGAAGGGATATGAACAAAGAGAGGTGGACTTTAAAAGTCCCCTCTCTTTTTTTTGATCCTTGTCATTTAACGTTTGGGAACTCCTGGGAGGATTGATTAACCTGTAAAACTATGCTATTTTTTAGTCGTTAGTTTAATCGGTAAACAAAGACTAAGAGAGAAGAAGAGTAAGGTTCATTTCTGCAAGCGCTTTAACTATATAAATGAACTAAACATTTACACGAGAACGGAGAGGGCAGAAATAACCTGAAAAAGCGGAGCTAATAGCTTTCTGAAAGAAAGCTGCATCGGAAGCATATGCTTCGCCTTTATCACCGGATTTTCCCCTTTAAAAAGGGAATCAAAAAATCTGGGGATAACAGCGATTGGAAGGTTATTCTGTCATCGTAGTGGCTAATGTAAATATTCTTTTGTTCATTTTATATAGAAAAACTGAATACGTAGATAAATCCGGCATCGTTTGTACCCAGTCTTCAAGAGCACGGGCGTAAGGTGGTGGGTTCTTTTACATGCCAAAAAGAGAGGAGAATGGGGAAGTTGCACGGGAAAAAAGGACATTTTAACTCACTTCGCAATCAGATCTTCATTGGTTTTGTTATGGTGATGCTTGTTGTTCTGCTGCTCGCAGGCATAACGGCTTATGATCGGGTAGCTGCCCTGCTGAAAAGCAATGCGGAGAAACATATTCACCAAACCGCCGTCCAAGCCAGTGGCAGATTGGATGCAATCATTGCACAAGTGAATTCGCTGACTGCCCAGGTGGCGGATGATGCATATGTGCAACGTCTGCTCAGCGATGAGAAACAAGGCAACCCGGCGACCTTTAATCAGCGCCAAGCTCTCTTGCAGATTGCAGGCAGTTATCAGTCTTTCATTAATGGCGCACAAAGTATGGAGATATACACTACGGGTTATAACCGCATCTTTCCGATGGATGACCGATCCCTCGATCTCAGAGTGGAGCGCAACTGGATCAACCTGGCGGATGAAGGAAAAGGCAGACTGGTATGGGCAGGCGCTGACCCTGAAGATCCGGGTGTGCTCCTGGCTATTCGGCGGATTAACCTGCTGGATCATTCTTTCGAACACGGAGGTTATGTGGTGGTGCGGATGCAGCGTAGTTTTTTTCAACTCAATGATTCGAATGGGACAGATGGTTCGCAGGACTCTATCATGCTCTTGGATGGTGCAGGCGAAGTGGTGAGTTCCGATCTGGAAATTAATCTCGATCCAAAGGCCATATTGGACAGCGGATCAGTCGTGCAGAACGGGGAGGAATCCTATATCGTCGTCAGGCAAAAATCGGAGTTAACGGGATGGACACTTGCTGTCCTGACCCCGTTGCGGGAGACAACGGAAGGTGTATCCATCCTGAGAACAGCGTTGCTCGTCTCGGGAATGATTGGTGTTGTTCTGTTCCTTATCATGTCCTTCTTCCTGTCCACCATGATTACACGTCCACTCATACGGCTGATGCGGGCCATGCGCAGTGCAGAGCCGGGAGCAATGAGACCTAATCTAATGGTTAGCTCTACGATGGAGATCAATGAACTTAACAACGTATATAACCAGATGGTCTACAGGCAGAATGAATTGACCCGTGTGGTTCATGAGAAGGAAGTCATGCAGTCCCGGGCTGAGCTGAAGGCGTTGCAGTCTCAGATTAATCCCCATTTTCTATTCAACACGCTGGAAGCGTTCTATTGGTCCCTTGAGGAAAAGGGAGACGAGGAGATGGCACGTATGGTGGTGGCGATGTCCCGATTATTTCGTTACATCATCTCCAGCTCGCAACAGGATGAATGGGTTACGATGGCCGACGAGCTGGAACACGCCGAGCGTTATCTTCAAATTATGCAGATGCGGTTGGGAGAGAGAATGCAATGGCAGATTCAGCTGAGCGATGCGGTACGTGAGGTCCACATCCCGAAACTGCTCATACAGCCCTTGGTTGAAAATGCGATTCTTCATGGGGTTGAAAGTAAACTGGGTCCGGGAACGATAAGCGTCCATGTGGATGCTTCGACCGAGAAAAATCTGGTTCGCATTGAGGTTCGGGATGATGGTCCCGGTATGGATGAATCACGGCTTCAATCTGTAATTCATGCCTTACATGGTGGCCCCGCTGTATCTAACAAGGGTACAGGCGTAGGTCTAATCAACGTACATTGGCGACTGAAGCTTTACTTTGGCAGCCAACTTGGCGAACGTTGCAAGCTTTCTATAACAAGTAAGGTTGGGGAAGGGACTGTCATTTGCTTTGAGATTCCCATGGGAACGGAGGGTGCATATGATTCATGACAAAACAATTCTTATCGTGGATGATGAGCCGCGTACAAGAGAGGGTATTCGCAAAACACTGGAGGGATGGTCGGCAGGACGAAATCACATTCAGACTGCAGAAAGTGGCGTCGAGGCTGTGGAATGGCTCAAGAAAAAGCCGGCAGATCTGTTAATAACGGATGTTCGCATGCCGGAATTCTCTGGCTTGTCTCTGATTGAAGCCATTCAACATTTTTCGAACAAGCCTGTTGTCCTGATTATGTCGGGGCATGCCGATTTTCAATACGCCCAGCAGGCCATTAAGCTGGGTGTTGTGGAGTATATGTTGAAACCGATTGATAAGGAACAATTGCTGCAGACCGTCGAAAAAGCCCTAAAGTTCAGCGAACAACAGCGACGTATTCAAACGATGCAAGAAATGGTTGACCCGAAGCTGCTGGATGTTAAGGAGCGCGGAGAACAGAGGCTCAATAGCCAGATCAGTGAAGCTTTGACCTATGTGGATGCTCATCTGGGTGAACATGTGACCATGCGTGAAATCGCTGATCTACTCCATCTCAACTCCAGTTACTTCAGCGTATTGTTCAAGGAACAGATCGGCATCAATTTTAGTGAATATCTTACCCGCAAACGGATTCAGCGCGCGAAGGAGTTGCTTGTACAGACAACGATGCCAATCTCGGAAATTGCCGAACAGGTGGGTTATCAGACGGATAAGTATTTTATCACAGTATTTAAAAGTCTTGAGGGGCTAAGTCCAAGCAAATATCGGCATTCCCTATCTGAACGAAGTAACAAATAACCTCAAAAAAGTGGAGTTTTTCCAAATTGTTCTGGTCTTATAGGTGTGATAGGCGCGTGCTACAATTTGGTTAAAGCGGTTACATTAACCGATAAAACCAAGGGGGTTGGAATAATGAGTAAAAAGACGATGGCCATTCTTCTGTCATGGACGCTGGTTCTCGCCGTAATTTTATCCGGATGTAACAGTTCAAGTTCGGATGAAGAGGGTGAAACAGGCAGCAACGGCACAGATGGGAAAGTAACCCTCAAATTTATGCACCTCTGGCCAGCAGGCAGTTCCGCACAGCAAAACAAACTGGTCAACGATATCATCAAGCAGTATCAGACGGATTATCCGAATGTAACCATTAAGCAGGAAGTGCTGGAGAATGAACAATATAAGAACAAATTGAAAATCCTGTCGGCATCCAATGAACTTCCCGATGTTGGTGTAACTTGGGCTGCTGGATTTCTGGAGCCTTATGTAAAGGGGAACCTGTTCGCACCGGTCGATGATCTGCTGAGTGACTCGCTGGGCGAGAAATTCATAGCCGGAACAACAGAAGCTTATGCCATAGACGGCAAAACATATGCGCTACCAATCGAGTTGAATATCTCCCCCATTTATTATAACAAAGCCATTTTTGCGAAATATAACTTGCAGCCGCCAGCAACGTACGATGAATTCCTGAGTGTGCTGAAGACACTGACAGAGAACGGTGAGGTTCCGATCGCACTGGGCAATAAAGACCGCTGGACCGGCTCACTCTGGTATATGTATCTGGCGAATCGGTTAGGTGGAGATGCACTGGAAAAGGCCATCAATGGCTCTGGCAAGTTTGACGATCCTGCGCTGACTCAAGCTGCTGCCGAGGTACAAAAACTGGTGGATATGAATGCTTTCAACAAAGGCTTTAACGGGTTGTCTAACGATGAGGGCAAATCCGAATTCATGAACGAAAAAGCTGCTATGTATCTGATGGGTACCTGGGAACTGCCAAACTTCACGACTAACCCGGACATCCCGCAGGAATTCAAAGACAAGATCGGATTTTTCAAATTCCCAACAATGGAAGATGGCAAGAGCGATATTAATAGCTGGGTAGGTGGTCCAGGTGTAGGGTTGTTCGTGGCCCAGAACTCCAAAGTGAAGGAAGAAGCGCAGAAGTTTGTGCAATACTTTGTGGAAAAATGGGGTGAAAGTTCGGTAACTGAAGCAGGCGTCATCCCGGCTACCAAAGTGGATACGGCTGCAGTACAGTTGCCACAGCTCTATATTGACCTGCTGAACGAATTGAATCAGGCCAGCAGCCTTACACTCTTTGCAGACGTACAGATGAAACCGGCAGCCGCTCAGGCCCATCTTGACATGATTCAGGCATTGTTTGGCAAAGCGGTAACACCGGAGGACTTTGTGAAGAATCATCAGGCTGCAATTGATAAAGGCAATTGACGTACACACGTTTGAACGCTTGAAGGGAGGATAATGTGATGGACAAAGTCATGTCCAACCGTCTCGTTGCTGCGTTGTACGTGCTTCCTGCACTGCTTCTGCTGCTGGTCTTGGTGTACATCCCGATCGTGCTCACCGGGTATTATGGGTTGATGCAATGGGACGGGATCGGTGCAATGACCTTTATTGGATTGGATAATTACGCCAGACTTCTTCAAGACGGAACATTCTGGCAGAGTGCGAATCATACCTTTTTGCTTGCTTTGTTCTCTGCGCTGAGTCTGATCGGTTATCTGATGATCGCTTTGGTGCTGTCAGGCAAGATCAAGGGGGCCAATCTGTTCCGTAAAATATATTTGATCCCGATGCTGCTGTCTTCGGTCGCGATCGCCCAGTTATGGCTGAAGATCTATCATCCCAGCAATGGTGTGCTAAACACCTTTCTGGAAGCGATCGGCTTCAGCAATCCGCCAGCCTGGCTGGCGGAGCCATCCCTGGTGTTGTATGCACTGTTCGTGCCGATTCTATGGCAGTATGCAGGCTTCTATATTTTGATCTATTATGCGGCCCTCAAAAATATTCCGGAATCTCTGGTGGAAGCAGCCCGGATTGATGGAGCAAGCCCTTGGCAGATCGCTTTTCGAATCAAGCTGCCCCTTATTACAGAAGTCATCAAGGTGACTGTGGTACTGGCTGTGGTAGGCTCACTCAAGTATTTTGATCTCATCTACGTGATGACCGATGGCGGACCGAATGGTTCCAGCGAAGTGATGGCCTCCTATATGTATCGTCAGGCGTTCCGTAGCTTCGACTTTGGTTACGGCAGTGCTGTAGGGTTCTTCCTGCTCTTGATCTGTCTGCTTGTTACCTGGCTGCTTCGAAAAGCGACAGCATCCAAAGATACGATCCAGTATTCCTGACGTAAGTGAAATGAAAGGAGGTCCATCCCGGTGAAGACGGATACGGCCGTTAGATTGCCAACTTACCCGGGGACAAGCCGAGGTTCGGCATGGTTAAGGAGATTTGGCTATATTCTGCTGTATTTCCTCTTGTCCCTGGTAGCTTTGCTGCAAATTTTACCTTTGGTATGGCTACTGTTGTTCTCGCTTAAAAATAATCAGGAAGTATTCGACATGGCGCCTTTTTCCCTTCCTGCCACTCCGCGTTGGGAAAACTATGTCAAGGTATGGACAGAGGGAAATATCAGCTTGTACTTCTTCAACAGTGTATGGATTACGGTGGTCTCGGTGGTGATCACCGTGCTGTTCGCCAGTCTGGTGACCTTTGCCATTACACGTATGCGCTGGAAAGGTCGTTCGCTGGTGCTGGGGCTGTTCATGGTGGGTCTGATGATCCCTGTACACTCCACGTTGATCCCGCTGTTCAGCTTGTTCCTGAAGCTTCATCTCACAGATCATCCTTTGTCAGTCATCCTGTCTTATATTGCCTTTAATATGCCAATTACCATTATGATTCTACTTGGATTCTACTACGCTCTCCCCCGGGAAGTGGAAGAAGCCGCAGTGATGGATGGTTGCTCCGTGCATCGGATTTTCTTTCGGATTGTGCTGCCGATGACGTCTTCGGTCATTTCCACAACGGCGATCATTAACATGATCTATAACTGGAATGAATTCATCTTTGTTAATACGTTCATCAGTACAGATGCGTACAAAACCCTGACTGTTGGGGTACAGAACTTTATTGGTCAATACACAACGGATTGGGGAGCCATTGGTGCAACGCTGATGATTAGCATTATGCCAATCCTGATTGCTTTTCTCATCTTGAGTAATCGAATTGTGGAGGGCATTGCTGCGGGTTCTGTTAAAGGTTAAAAGGTTGAGGGTCCAAGGTCCTTCCATTACTTGCTTAAAAGCGAGTTGGGAGGGGCCTTTTTTGTCTTCTGAAACCTCTGATAAGCTTACGGAAATGGGGCTTTATGAAAGTAGTGAAAATACCTATTTATGGAATTACAAAAAACTTTCAACTATTTTCGCAAAACTACTGCATTTTCAAACCACCTGTGCTAACATACCCTAAGAATTAAAGCCCACATGGGAAAGGTGAGAAAATGACAGCAATATCCTCAACCAAAGAGTCCCTTCGTTCTGATGCCAAGGATCTGAATCTGATTCGACTGACATGGCCTATTTTCCTGGAACTCTTCTTATTTATGTTGATGGGGAGCGTGGATACGCTCATGCTCAGCTCGGTGTCCGATAATGCGGTCTCCGGCGTTGGAGCAGCCAATCAGATTATTTCTATCGCTATCCTTGTATTGGAAGTCATTGGACATGGTGCTGCGATTGTAGTCGCACAATATATCGGATCCAAAAAGTTAAGTGAAGCAGCACAAGTTACGGGTAATGCGATCACACTGAATCTTATCGTAGGTCTGGTCCTGAGCGGAATCTTCCTTCTGTTCGGAGGACATTTGTTATCACTCCTGAACATTCAAGGCGAAATTTATGATTTTGCCCGTTCGTATATAAATATCGTCGGTGGCGGTATCTTCCTTCAGGCGCTCATTAATGCGCTGGCTGCGACGATTCGTACACATGGTTACACCAAAGAAACGATGTATGTTGCTGTATTCATGAACGTGATTCACGTTGTTGGTAACTATGCATTGATTTTTGGACACTTCGGCCTGCCGAAGCTTGGGGTGGAAGGGGCAGCGATCTCCACGGTGGGAAGCCGTTTTATCTGCCTTCTGATCTTCTTCTGGTTGTTGTATCGTGTGAGCGAGGTACGGGTGGATTTTGAATACTACATTAAGTTGTCTAAGAAATTCATTGGTAAAATTCTGCGGATTGGTATTCCGTCTGCGATGGAATCCATGGTATATCATTCCTGCCAGCTCGTGTTCACGCTGTATGTGACCTATCTGGGCGCAGAAGCTATGGCAACCAAGCAGTATGCGGGTAATATCTCCAGCTATATCTACTTGTTCAGCATGGCGATTGGTATGGGGACATCGATCACTGTAGGTCGGCTTGTGGGTGCGCGGCGCAAAGACGATGCGTACAAACGTGTTTTTGACAGTGTAAAATGGGCCCTTCTGGCCACGGTTATCATTGATGTAATCATCATTTTTTTCCGTGTGCCGCTGATGAGCATATTTACGGATAATCCGGAAATTATCAAGCTGGGGGCTCAAGTGATTCTACTCAGTCTGTTGCTCGAAACCGGTCGTACCTGCAATATTGTGATCATTGGTTCCCTGCGTGCGGCAGGGGATGCAAAGTTCCCGGTATACATGGGTCTGATCTCCATGGTCTGCATGAGTCTGCCGCTGGGATACCTGCTCATATTCAAGCTTCATCTGGGGCTCGCTGGTGTATGGCTTGCCATTGCAGCGGATGAGTGGACCCGCGCGGTCATTATGTACTTCCGCTGGAAGAGCAGAGCTTGGGAGAAACATGAATTGGTGGAGCATGATGACGAAGAGGTTGGTGCACAGCCGGTACCAGCTGTCTGACGAAGAATGTTGTGCAAATAGATAAAGCAAAGATATAAATGAACCTGCTGTAGATCAATGAAGTGGCTCTAGAGTAGCCACAGGACGGCGGTTTCCCAGAAGAGTCAATTACGGAAAGGATTCCATCCGTGATTGGCTCTTTTTTGCGTTATTGATAGAGGACAACAGAAATAAAGATAGCAAAAATGATCAAAACGGCGATGACATCCTTCACGTATAGTAAGGATATGGAAGGGGGCTTTACCTCAGTTGAGCCGTTACCGTGCAATGATTCAGCAAAGTTTGTTCTATATTGAGACTCATCTGCATGAGCAGATTGGGCTGGAAGAAGTGGCATCCGAGGCGTTGTTGTCGCCATATCACTACCATCGAATTTTCCGTAATGAGGTGGGCATGACCGTGGTGGATTATATCCGAAACCGTCGGATGAGTCTGGCGTCCACCACCCTCCGATCGACGGATGCGGGCATTTTGGACATCGCTCTGGCTTGTGGTTTTGAGAGTCAAGAAGCCTTCACCCGTGCATTCCGCAAATTATATGGCATGCCACCAGGACGTTTTCGCAAATTGTTCGATCTGAAATTATTCGAAGGAAGAACCAGAGGAGGAGAATTACAGATGAACCAGACGTCAACAATTACAGGTTGGATGTTAACCGGGAGTCACCCGCAGAATTATGAGATGGGCATTGATCCGGCCGAAGTGCATCAGGGAAAAGCATCAGGATATTTGAAGGCCGTTACGCCAATGGAGCCCAACGAGTTTGCAACAATGATGCAACAGTTCAGAGCGGACAAGTATGTGGGTAAGCGAATGAAATTATCGGGATTCGTGAAGACCGAGCGTGTGGATGCGTTCTGCGGATTATGGATGCGTGTGGATAATAACGTGCATGATGTACTTCAATTTGATAACATGCATGATCGGCCAATTACGGGTACGCAGCCATGGAATCAGTATAGTATTGTGCTTGATGTACCGGAGGGTAGTGCGGTCATTTCATTCGGGGTTATTTTGAACGGCAAAGGAAAAGTGTGGGTCGACAGCTTCCGCTTCGAGGAGGTTGATCTGAACACACCACTGACACATATGGAGACAGAGTACGAGATGTCGGACGAGCCGCTGAATCTGTCATTTGAGGAGTAAAGTTGTAAACCATTATTTCATAAGAAAGCGTTCAACACGCCCGTGAATCGAGTGTGTCGAACGCTTTTTTTTATGAAGATAAACAAGTTGAAACGGATCTTCTAATTTCTTAGTAGAATATAATATTACAGGTCGTTGAAGCTTCGACTTACAAGACCCGAAACACCATTTCCTTGATAACTTAAATTTTTGTAATAATATCCGGAGTGGCTGTGTTGAAATTTAACCATGCCTGTTTCATTAGTTATTCTGATACCAGGTTCCATTAAGAAACTACCTTTGGCAACAGTTTTGCCGAGTGGGAAATCGAAAGTCCATTTCCCATAACCTGTAGAAAGAGAACCTGTGTCAGTTACATCAACAGAATCCCTAGAAAAATTCCAAGATATTGATGGAAAGCCGCCTGTGAGAGATACGCTAAAATTAGAGCCTGTTTTTGTTGTAGTTGGTCCGTATGAAAGCAATCTTTGGTCTGGTACATAAGGTTCTATAGTATGT
Source organism: Paenibacillus sp. FSL H8-0283 (assembly GCF_045040675.1). NCBI lineage: Bacteria > Bacillati > Bacillota > Bacilli > Caryophanales > Paenibacillaceae > Paenibacillus > Paenibacillus sp. FSL H8-0283. The sequence continues at coordinate 6,724,076 of NZ_CP150295.1, read as the reverse complement.
CTTGATGCAATTTGACGCGTTTGATAGCTGTTCACTGGTCTTGTTTGGGTAGAAGCCTTCATATCCCAGACAGATACATTCTTTGAATTTATCGTAGCAGTACCTTGTTTGGTATAAGTAACCGTACTATCAATGAAGCCTGCTACTACAAAATTTCCATTTGTTAGCTTTTCTTGATCGCTATAAATAATCCAATGGAATGTATCAATGTAATTTGTTCCAGAGGGCACGGCTGCAACAATAGCATTGTTAGAATATGAATTTATGGACGTATAATCTTGTTTGAAATTTTCGTTAGCATTATAATTTTTCTGTGCTACTTCGGTGGCATATTCTTTAATATCGCTAATAGGAGCATCTTTAATATTTGAGAAATAGAAGTCCGTTTGGGTTTGGCCATTTGAATTGGAGGTGCCTATGGCTACTAAGTGAGACTTATGATTATTTTCATCTTCTAAGACTTCTATTTCTCCAGTTATAAATGGGAGTAACTCTTTTTCTGATAATTGATTACCTTCTTTATGAACGAAGTTATACTGTATAGAAGAGCCTTCATTATTTAGTGTATTATCTTTAAATGAACTGTTACTGTTGTTTAAATTGATTTCTTTAAACCAAGTTGGTGTTTGCGCAGAAGCATTAGGACTCCATGAAGGCGAAGAATGACTTTGTTCATCAATTACTGGATCTGCACTAGCTGTTGTAGTCGTTGCGCCATTAAAAACTAATGTGACCAACAGAGTAGGTATCAATAAGATTTTTTTCATGAAAACCCTCCCAATCTACTATTGTTAAATTACTTGATAATACTTACACTTTGTGGTAATAATTTGAAACAATCCTTTTTATTTTAAAAAAATGTGAGTGGAGATGAAATCTATGAAAACAAGATTGTTAGAGATATTACTTGCTGTTGTTTTGGGCTTTTTTACAGGTGTTTTATTAAGTGGAGGTGGAGTGGATATAAGTGAAAGTGGTATTCATATTTTACTTGGCTGTATTTTATGGGTTCTTATATTGAACTATCTACATTCTTCCAAAAATAAAAGTGAATGATTTAATCTTTTTTTTATTGTCTAAGCAGAAGTCTATATTTTTTATCGCCCATCCAATAACAGTCGGCTTTTTATTCTCTTTTTAGCTGCATGGATACCAAAGCAAGGACTGTGGAAAGTAAACAGATCAATATCAATTTTCGCTATGCACTACCATTAATATTTTAAACTACTCCTGTCCGGATAATGAGCGGTATCACAATGTTTTTCATTTACGAGAAGATCATACAGGTATTGGTTTGACGGATGATATCGAAATACATGTGATGGAACTAACCAAATTGGATGAGTATTCTGTTCCGATGGAAAAAGGCGGACTCGTGAATTGGTTATTATTCCTTAAAGGAATAGATACATCAAACTGGGAGGTGCTGGCCATGAATGAACCGATGTTGAAAAGGGCGATGGATACGCTGGAATTTCTGAGTCAGGATGCGTCCACCAGAATGGCCTACGATGCTCGGATGAAAGCATTGAGTGACGAAAAATCAATGATTGAAGGCGCACGAGCTGAAGGAGCAGCCAAGGGTAAGTTGGAAGGCAAGAGAGAAATGGCTCGTGAGTTACTCACACTTGGCGTAGATCTCTCTGCTATAGTTAAAGCATCTGGACTCTCTGAAGATGAAATTAAGAAGTTATTGCCTAAACAGTAACATGAAACGGGAATCTATAGATTAAGGGCTGATCCAATCACGGGTTGGCTCTTTTTGTCGTCATTGGGGTATAAAGAAAGTAGAGCCAAGTCCAAGCTGAGAGGATGAAAGCTTCTCATACAAATTGCAAACTCATCCATAGCTAAATCGCAAAGACCTTGCTAACATAAATAAAAAAGAACTGAATATTTACACGAAAACGAAGAGTGCAGAACCAGTCTGAAGAAACGAAGTTCAAAGCTTTCTGTCAGAAAGCTACTTCGGAAGCATATGCTACGCCCTTTATCACCGGATTTCCCCTTTGGAAGAAGGGGATTAAAGAAATCTGGGGATAACAGCGATCAGAAGACGGTACTGCACTTGAAGTTATCTCGTGTAACGTAGAGGATGAATCCCATGAATAAAAAAGTGCTCGTGGTAGATGACGAATCAAGCATCGTCAGTGCCATTGCTTACGCGCTGCGGCGCGAAGGATATGAAGTAGATACTGCGAGTGACGGCGAAGAGGCCTTGGTTAAGGTCGCATCGTTTCACCCACAGGTCCTGATTCTGGACGTGATGATGCCAAGGCTTGATGGATACGGCGTATGCCGCAGGTTGGAGGACCGCGAGGATATCGGCATTATTTTGCTGACTGTCAAAAATGATATCGTGGACAAAATCGTTGGCCTGGAAATGGGCGCCGATGATTACATGACCAAACCATTCGAGATCCGTGAACTGCTCGCAAGGGTGAAAGCGCTCATGCGCCGTGTCGAGAAAAGCAGTCCACCACCTGACGATTCGAAGAATCAGGCCATCGTGAATGGCACACTGCGTATTCATGTTGCTCACCGCACAGTGACCGTGAATGAGGAGAAGCTGGATCTGACACCAAAAGAGTTCGACCTGCTGACCATTCTCATGTCCAATCCCGAGCGGGTGTACACACGAGACGATCTACTAGATCGAGTGTGGGGCATGGAGTATGCGGGTGGTACACGAACCGTAGACATTCACATCCAGCGTTTGCGTAAAAAAATTGGAGATACGGATCAGCAAAAATTACAGACTGTATACGGGATTGGCTACAAAGCATCTGCACCTGAAACAGGCGGGGCCATATGAGAGTCAGCATCAAGCTGAAGTTCAGTGTTTTTCTGGCTGCATTGCTTATCCTTACCGTGGTGGTGCTTAGTTCACTGGTCCTGCGCGGTATTGAACGCAATCAGCAGTCACAGATTGAAGGTATTTTATCACAGCAGACACGGCTGGTGAATCTGAATGTGCGACAGTCCTACTACACGGAGTCTGTTCATCTTGAACAGGAAGTCTTTTTACAACAAAACGGCCGCAGGCTTGCACAGGAACTGGCCAACTCTACCGGATTGCCAATTGCTCTCTATGATATGAAAGGCCAGCAAGTTGGCTCATCGATCAGTTCCGGGGAGAGTGCGATTGTTCAGGATACGCTCAACTATGCACTGCAAAATAAAATTGCCTATCATGAACAAGGGGATACCTTGCTCTACGCCGCACCACTGGACGGTCCGGATGGACAGATGGGGGCTGTATGGATGCAATATCCGGTCCAAAGCTACCATGAATTCTATACTCGCATCCTTCAATTGTTCATATGGGCAGGAATTACCGTTGTTGCGCTGAGCTTCATATTAGGTTATCTGTTCTACAATCGGTTTGCCGTTGCGATTACTCGACTGAAGAGGTCCGCAGATTCCATTCGCGAAGGGAATTACATTACGGAGTCTCCTTTAAAGCGCAAGGATGAGTTGGGGGAGCTGGGGCAGGGCATCTATTATATGAGTACATCCATTCAGCAAAATATCACAGCCATGCATGCAGAGCAGCAGAAGCTGCAACTGGCGATTGAGAAGCTTCAGGCGCTGGAACAGCAGCAGAAACAATATATCGGTAACATCAGCCACGAATTCAAGACACCGCTGACGTCGATCAAAGCTTATGTGGAGCTGCTCGACATGTATAAGGATGATCCACAACTGCTTGATGATGCCACGAGTAACATTGGCAAAGAAACGGAGCGGCTGTACGAGATGGTCGAGAAAGTCTTACATTTATCTGCTCTGGAGAAGTATGACTTCGAGAACCAGGCCGAAGATGTAGAGGTCAGCGCTCTGCTGGAGGATGCCTGTGGCCGGATGCGGGGGAAAGCCGAGAAATTTGGGCTGAACATGGAACTGGATCTTGAACCGGCGGTGATCCGCAGCGATCGGGAGAGTCTTATGCATATTTTCATCAACATGCTGGATAATGCCATCAAATATAACGTTCCGGATGGTGTGATCCGGGTGAAGAATGAACTCCGGATGCAGGAGCGTCAAGCGGTTATTCGGATCTATAACTCGGGTACGCCAATTCCGGCAGAGGCGCGGGAGAAGATTTTTGAACCCTTTTACACGGTGAACAAAGACAGAGCCAGAAAAACCGGCGGAACCGGACTGGGGCTATCTCTCGTGAAGCAGTTTGTTGAAAAACAGGGCGGTACAATCACCCTGCTGTCGAGTGATCCAGAAGATGGGGAAGGTGTGACGTTCCAGCTCATGTTCCCTTTGGCTGATTCAAGTTTACAAGTTCGAAACAAGTCTGAATAACTTTGGAAGTATGCGATGTGTATGCTTGGTCTATAGCAAGAGAAACCAGGGGGGACCATCATGAATTGGAAACAAGCAGCTATGGGCACGTTCGGAGCCATTGCCCTGTTAACGACAGCGGCATGTGGGGGAACAACGGAGCCGGGGGGCAACGCACAAGGCGGGAAAACGGGCACGGATATTACGGTAAAAGATAATACCAACACGTCCGTGTACCAGAGCTTCAAGCTGGAGAAGATTGATAAATTGCCGAATATGCGCGGAATTGCATGGCTTAGTGATGACTGGATTGTATCCGACAAGGAGAACAAGTCCCTGAAACCCGTCACGGTTGAAGGTCAGGAAAGATACCCGCACAACTTATATATGTATGATCTGACGAAAGGCACCGACACGCCGCTCAAGGAAAGTGAAGCCAGTCTGGGTGCACCGCTGGTGTCACCGGATGGTCAGTATCTGTTTTACCGGGAACCGGAGGAAAATACGGGTAAAGGCTACTTCTTGAACCTGCATAACGGGGAGACAACCCCTGCGGGTAAGGAGGATGGATTTATCCAAGAGGGCGCGTGGCTGGATAATGAACATGTCGTTTTCCCCAATATGAAGGGTGATCTGATCTCGGCAAGTGTGGATGGCACAACGAAAGTGCTGGTGGAAACAGGTAATTTCAATGTACGGAGTATCAAGGTGTCAGGCGATATGCTCTATTATATTACGGGCGAAGATGGCCAGTTGAATGCATACGATGCGAAGACGGGTGACGTGAAACAGGTGCTGAAAAGTGTGGAGTGGGTCATCCCTTCTAATGATGGAACAAGGCTTGCGATTGTGAAAAGAACAGCGGATACCAAACGGGCGCTGGTGCTCACCGATCTGGAAGGCAATGAGAAGGCCACTCTCGCCAGAGGTACACAGGTTTTCGGCACAAGCTGGTCGGGTGATGATTCCAAGATTGCATACACCATCAATTCTGAGAATGATAATGAGAAAGGGCTATTTGTCTCCAACACGGAGTCGGCAGAACAGTTCCAGATCTCGGCCGATATGGACAACGCTTCTGACCCACTCGCCTGGAGCCCGAAAGGAAATAAAATCCTGTTATCGCAGGCGGTATTGGAGAATGAATCGTATCACTTTGTAACCTCGGTCATTACGATCTCGGAATAGGGGAATGATGCAGAAAGATATGTTCCATATCTTTCATGCCTTTCTATACATTTATATTGACTAAGCTGTTCCGCTTCCGATAAACTAGAATGCAGGAATAAAAGTCGAATGTCAGGCAGCAGTTCGAGACGATGTTTCGGGCGGCTGTTTATTTTCTTTTTAACAGTAAGGGTGCAACGTAGTCGTCTTGCCGGATGATCCGGCTAATAACAACATGGAATAGGAACAGGTGATATACATGTGTAACAGCGCGTACCGCGTGCTTTTATATTATAAGTTCGTGAAGATTGAAGACCCAGAGACGTTTACACAAGAGCATCTGCAATACTGTAAGGACCTGGGTGTGAAAGGCCGTATTCTGATCGCATCCGAAGGCATTAACGGTACGGTATCCGGAACGCCAGAACAGACGGAACAGTACATGAAAGATATGCTGGCTAATCCGCTGTTCAGCGACATGGTGTTCAAGATTGATGATGTCGAGGAGCATGCGTTCAAAAAAATCTTTGTTCGTCACAAAGCAGAGCTGGTAACCTTCCGTGTGGAAGATGAACTTGACCCAAATGTGACTAGCGGCAAACGCCTTTCGCCGAAAGAGTTCCATGAACATCTACAACGTGATGACGTTATCGTTATCGATGGTCGCAATGATTATGAATACGAAATTGGTCATTTCCGCGGGGCCATCCGTCCAGATGTGGAGTCGTTCCGTGAGTTTCCGGAGTGGATTCGGGAGAACCTGGGTGACATGAAGGACAAAACGATTATTACCTACTGTACTGGCGGCATTCGCTGCGAGAAGCTGACCGGGTTCATGATCAATGAAGGATTCCAGGATGTGGCTCAATTGGACGGCGGTATTGTCACGTACGGTAAAGATCCGGAAGTACAAGGCCATCTGTTCGATGGCAAGTGTTACGTGTTTGACGAGCGCATCTCTGTACCGATTAACCGGACAGAAGAGGATATTGTCATTGCTAGCTGTTATCACTGTGGAACGACACATGACCGATATATTAATTGTCCAACCTGCAACCTGCAGCATGTAAGCTGTGAGGATTGCGAAGAGACGCATAACCGCTTTTGCTCGGATGCCTGCCGGGAGGCAGCACCGGTACACGCATAAGCAGGAGAGCAGGTGCTGATCGTGAAGCGCGAAGAGGAACGAACGACGCGTGAACGGATTTTGTTCATGCTGAAGCAGCAAGGTACATTGACCGCCAGGGAAATGACAGCTGATCTGGGTCTGACTGGCATGGCCATTCGCCGTCATCTGACGGCACTGGAGCAGGACGGCTGGATCGAGGTTCGGGAGGCCCGGGCTACGGCCGGACGTCCGTCCTCGGTGTACCAATTGACGGTACGCGGGGACAGCTTTTTTCCAAAATCCTATTCGTCCCTTACACTGGAACTTCTTGAAGAATTGTCTGACTCTGCCGGTAGCGGTGTGGTGGATGCATTGTTCGAGAGTCGCAGGGACAAACTGCTTCGTAGCGGATTGCCACAGATGGAAGGCCAGGATCTGGCCGGACGGGTGGAGGAACTCGCGCGAATCCAGAATGCCAACGGATATATGGCGGATGCGTCCAGAGAAGACGATGGAACTTACGTCATTACGGAAATGAACTGCCCGATTGTACAAGTCGCGAGTGTCTACAAGCAGGCTTGCCGCTGTGAACTCGATCTGTTTCGCTCGCTACTTCAAGCTGAGGTGGAGCGTACCGAATGTTACGCCGATGGCGGCAAAAGGTGCAAGTATGAGATTCGCGAAGCGTCGGGGAATTAATTGGTTTATACACAAGAGATTGTTTCGATTCGTCGAAATAGTCTCTTTTTTTGGTAATGAATTACGTATAAACGCTATTTACGTATGGCGATGCGTGTTATAATGGAACGAACATCCAGTGCATGTTCGCATCCTTATATTTGCTTATACTTCAGCAGATATATCCTGTCCATTTTGCGCGTAGGAGTGAATAATAATGACAGAGTTGCTTGATCCCAAGAACGATTATGTGTTTAAACGAATCTTTGGAAGTGAAGAGAATAAGGATGTTCTTTTGGCTTTTCTGAATCATACCTTCAAAAATGCAGGTGAATCTTTACTGACCGAGATTGTGTTAATCAACCCTTATCTGGACAAGGATACACCGAGAGATAAACAGTCCATACTGGACATACGGGCCAAAACAGATCAAGGTGAGCTAATTAATGTTGAAATGCAGTTGTTTAATCAGTATGATTTAGAGAAGAGGACTTTGTTCTATTGGGGTAAACAATATTCCGGACAATTACTTGAAGGACAGAGATATAGTCAACTCAAAAAATGCGTAGCGATCAACATTGTTAATTTCAAAATGCTCGCTAATGATCAGTACCACAACGTATTTCATTTAAGAGAAGACCATACTGATATTCCGTTGACGGATGTTATAGAGATTCATTTTATGGAAATACCAAAGCTGAATGATGAAAATATTCAAATAAAGGATGGATTGGTGCGTTGGCTGTTATTTCTGAAAGGAATGACTAAATCAAGCTGGGAGGCGTTAATGATGCACGAACCCGAACCGGCTTTGAAAAAAGCCATGAGTGTATTGGAGTTTCTGAGCCAGGATGAGCAAGCACGTCAACGATATATCGACCGTCAGAAATTTCTATGGGACGAAGCTTCCATGATTGAGGGCGCACGAGAAGAGGGTCTCAAGAAAGGCATGGAGGAAGGAATTCAAAAAGGAATCGAAGAAGGGATCAAAGAAGGTGAAGCTGAGAGCAAGCGAAAAATCGCAATGAATATGCTCACTTTAGGTCTTGATCAGGCTACGATTATTAAGGCTACCGGGCTAACTCCATCTGAACTAGAGGAACTGCAAAAAGAAAAGGAATAAGCACTCTGGAGCTATCCTTTGATTGATATAAGGCGACCATACCCAAAGTACATTGGGAGGGAGGCCTCTTTTTTTGAAAATTTTAAATTTGAAAAATCTCATGATGAAGCACAATACTTGTCTGGAGCGGAGAAAGCTGCCGTGATTGCCCAGTTGGATCAATTACCCAACGCCATACTGCCCCCGCATCTGCCACATGAAGCGACGGTTGTTCTTGATGTTACCAGAGCGTCCAGCATTCGCATCTTTATGAAGGAGTATGAGAAGTTGTCCGGTATTGGCTTTGCAGATATCGAACCCTGGATTAAGCTTGTTGCGGTCGCAAATTGATCGCGGATGCCATATCAGAAGCGGAGAAAACAATACTTGTGGACGAGATTAGAAGAAGACTTCATACTCCACTTTCATGAGTAGGACCTTATTTTGCTGTACCCATGGCGACCATCTACAGAACAATGTAGGTGGTTTTTATGTTTTATGTAATGTTTTCTATCACAACCATACGATGAAAGTAAATTGGAAGCGGTTCAACCATTGACGGATATCGGGACGCCCCTTAATATTAGGGGAACAATAAAACACCAACACGGGTCATGGACTTCAGTCGCATGAGAAAAGTCTATATTTGTCTGCTTTTGTCGATCAAAGCAACAATGCGTTGAAGCGTTTGTTTTGTCCCGCCCTATCGTGTCAATGGAATCTCGATAAGGGTAACCACATTTTATAAGATGGAGAGGGGTTCTCACACATGAAAAAGAAATTTTGGATGTCACTGATGATGGTTGCTTCAATGATCGTTGCAGCAGGTTGCGGAAATAACAGCGGTACAGGCTCGGAATCCGAAGGATCAGGGACTACAACAGGTGGAGGCAGCGAGGAAAAATCATATCAGATTGCCATCTCGCAGATTGTTGAACATCCATCTCTGGATGCTACACGTGAAGGATTCATCGCGGCCCTGAAGGAAGCGGGCATTGAAGAGAACAAGAACCTCAAAATCGATTACAATAACGCGCAAGGTGATTCGACGAACAACCTGTCCATTGCACAGAAAATCTCAGGTGATTCCAAAAATGATCTCGTACTCGGCATCGCAACACCATCTGCGCTGGCTCTGGCTCAACAAGTGAAGGACAAGCCATTGCTGTTCGCAGCGGTAACGGACCCGTTGGGTGCCAAACTGGTGACCGATATGGACAAGCCGGGCGGCAATGTTACAGGTGCATCGGATACGAATCCGGAGGCTATTGTACAATTGGCTGACTTTATCGCTAAAAATCTACCGGATGTGAAAACGGTGGGCTTGGTCATTAACGAAGGTGAACCAAATGCGGTGGTTATGGCAGATAACGCTGAAAAAGCGCTGGCAACACATAATATCAAGCTGGTGAAAGCACCAGTTACGAATACATCTGAAGTAAAACAGGCTACGGATTCTCTTGTTGGCAAAGTAGACGCCTTCTACATCACGCTTGATAACTCTGTCGTGAGTGCGGTGGATACGATCATCCAAACGGCAAACAGTAATAAAATTCCGTTCTTCTCCAGTGATCGGGATACTGTTGAAAAAGGAGCTTTTGCAACCGTTGGCTTCAAATATTATGACCATGGATATCAGGTTGGTGAGATGGCCGCGGACATTCTGAAAAATGGTACAAAACCTGGTGATATGAAAGTCACCGTTCCGGACAAACTGGATCTGATCCTGAACCTGAAAGCGGCTGAAGCCCAAGGTATCACGGTTACGGATGAGATGAAAGCGGAAGTTAAAGACCAGGAAAACAACATTATTCAATAGAATCAATTCATCAAATTTAATGAGTTATGATATGGATTCAATAATCTGACCGGAGTGTAATCCGGCAGTATGGATGCGAGGCGAACATGCAACGGGTTCGCCTCATTCTTTTCGATAGACAGGGAGGAAGTAGTGTGAGTATAAGCTGGAATTCAATTGAAGGGGCGATCGAGCTGGGGCTTCTATACGCACTGATGGCACTTGGTGTTTATATTACGTTCCGCATACTCGATTTTCCTGACCTTACCGTAGACGGAAGTTTTACAACAGGAGGCGCAATCGCGGCGGTTATGATCTCCAATGACTTCTCTCCTTGGCTAGCCTGTTTGGCGGCAATGGCTGGCGGCATGGTGGCTGGGGCTTGTACAGGTCTGCTTCATACCAAAGGCAAAATCAACGGATTATTATCCGGGATTTTGATGATGATCGCGCTCTACTCCATTAATATGCGTATTCTTGGCGCACCGAATAAATCCATTATGGGTATGGATAATCCATTCTCAGGTGAGCATGTCATGGTGTTAATTATCATCGTCGTGCTGGTGTTTAAAATTATGCTCGATCTGTTCATGAAAACAGATGTTGGACTGGCACTCCGCGCGACAGGTGATAACAAACGCATGATTCGCAGCTTTGGTGCAAATACGGATGTGACTACGATTGTAGGGGTCAGCTTATCCAATGGATTGGTTGCCCTGTCCGGTGCATTCATTGCACAGCAATCAGGTTTTGCAGACATCACGATGGGCATCGGTATGATCGTTATCGGACTGGCTTCCGTCATTATCGGTGAGGCCATTCTTGGAGCAAGAACGGTATTCTGGGCTACACTTGCAGCAATCGTTGGTTCAATCATTTATCGGATTGTGGTCGCGCTTGCCCTTCAAGTCGAATGGTTTGATACATCTGATCTGAAGTTGATCACAGCGGTGATCGTTATTATTGCTCTTGTATTCCCGACGATGCAACGCTCCATGAAGCAGCGTAGTCTGGCTCGCAAACGAACGGAAGAGTTGATGCGATCCGGGGGTCAACAGGCGAAGGGAGGTATGTGATCATGCTGGAGATTACGCAAGTAACCAAGCTGTTCAACCCAGGTACAACGGATGAGAAGACCGCGCTGGTTGGTGTGAATCTGACGATGAATCCGGGAGACTTTGTGACGGTGATTGGCAGTAACGGAGCGGGTAAATCCACGCTGATGAACATCATTTCGGGTGTGATGAAGCCGGATATGGGCGATGTGCTGATCAATGACCGCTCCATTAAAAACCTGCCTGAGCATAAACGTAGTAGCTGGATTGGCCGGGTGTTTCAGGACCCGATGGCAGGAACAGCACCACATATGTCCATTGAAGAAAACATGGCGATGGCATACAAACGTGGCAAAGGACGCGGACTGGGCTTCGGAGTTACCCGTGCCAGACGGGAGATTTTCAACACGCAACTGGAGAAGCTGGGAATTGGACTGGAAAAGCGGCCGAATGCAAAAGTGGGTCTCTTGTCTGGTGGGGAGCGCCAGGCACTTAGCCTGTTAATGGCTACGTTTACCCAGCCGCAGATTTTGCTATTGGATGAGCATACGGCAGCCCTTGACCCATCACGTGCCGAACTGATCACGGAACTGACGGAGACACTTGTGCGAGAGATGAGACTGACTACATTGATGGTGACGCACAATATGGAGCAGGCCATTCGTCTGGGTAACCGTCTGATCATGATGGACAAAGGCCGAATTATTCTGGATGTCAGCGAAGAGCGCAAGCGTACGTTGACTGTCCCTGAGTTGCTTGGTGAATTCGAACGGATTAGCGGCAAAAAAATGGCAGATGATCGTGTCGTGCTGGGTTAAGACAAGGGAACACTTGTTGGAAGAACAGCTATACGTACCGTAATCCACAATCTAAGCCATCTATAAGTTAGACGACAAAAACCTTTTGCGTTCTCGCAAAGGGTTTTTGTGGTATGTTGAACACGTTGAAAAAATGGAATGAATCTATACGATTTCGGATCAGCGAATTATACATAGTAGGAGGAACCAGGCATGTCTTTGCAATTGGATGAAGGGACATATACGGTAACACGGCGAACGGAATCCATTCGTCTACTCGCCAAGGAATTTGCACTGCTGCATTTTCTGTATGAAAACAAGGAAAAAGCCTTCACCCGTAGTCAACTGCTGGATCGGGTATGGCCTTTGGAATATCCGGTTGAACGCACCGTGGACGATCATATCTATCGCCTGCGTAAGAAGCTGAAACGCTGGGACGAGATCCGTCTGGATACAGTACGGGGCTACGGATATCGACTTGCTGTGCATGAGAATAAGTCCGCTCTACCCGCTAGCCCCTCTGCTCAGGACCCAGAAATGCAGGAGGTCATTCACGGATTACTTCGTAAATATCACGTGTTTGGGCAGGGAAACGCCATACAGACCCTGGTTCAACAACAGGAAGCACTTGGCATTCAGATTGCCCCTTATTATCAGTTGTATATCCGTTTTATACAGGGAGATGTGGAATGGCTGATTACAACGAAAGAAATTCCCTTTGAGGAGCGACTATATTGGCTACTGATTTTCGTGCACCCCCTGATCGAGCCAGCGGATAGTATTCAGTTGTATGAACAGGCGCTGAATTCAGATGCATTGTCTGCCGATCAGCTTCGCGAACTCCGCATTCTGAACATCGTTGAAGTCTATGTAGAGGTGGGCCAATTTCAACGTGCCAAAGAGCAGCTGGAAGAAACATATCGTGTAATAGAGACAGACGAGCTAGTTAATTTCAAACTGCCTGTAGCACTTGCAGCGTTGTATGTGGAACTGTGGGGTGGCAGCGGTGAAGCTGTTGAGGCCCAGATGGCAGTTCTGCGGTCAGGATTGAAGGATGCCCCGTATCTGCGGGAGATTGGACGTTTTCAGGTGATGGAAGGATTATGGTTACTTCGGCAGGGACGGATTCGTGAGGCAGAGTTAAGAATGGATGACGGTCTGGATGTATTGAAAATGTCGCTGAACGCACCGCTATATCTGAATGCTGCATATCAGATTCTCCTATTCCTGGGTCATCATCGAATCGAAGGCAGAATTCGCAGTAAGTATCGTCAAGTGTATGCGGAGATCGGCAAAAGTTACGGTGTACCCGCATATGGACAACAAATTGTAGATGAAATACGTAACTTTTTATCTCCTACCTCCCCATCCTCTGATCTTCCTCTGATATAACGCCCTTATGATTACAGCCAAGGAACATACAGACCGCTAACGGCTGTAATCAAGGGAGGAAGTACATGTATGACCGTCATTTCAAATGAACCCACATCCAATGAATCCATCGAATCACCCGCCTCATCTGCGCAATCTTCCAAAAGCTTATGGACCAACCTCCGGTTTGTCTGCATGTTTATCGCATACTCACTGGCTACGTTTGGCGATTGGTTCGATGCACTCGCCATCCAAGTGATGGTGGCCTACCGCTGGGGTGCTGATCCACTGATCATTGCACTTATTCCTGTATGTATGGCTGTCCCAGGTATACTGCTTGGCTCCTTTGCAGGTGCCCTGGCTGATCGACTGCACAAAGTAAAGATCATGATCTTGTGTGATGTGATCACCGTGGGATTAACCGTTGCTATTTTATTCGCACCAAGCCCGGCATGGTTGCTGCCACTTCTTGCTCTGCGGGCCATGATGGGGGTGTTCCATGTTCCAGCCCAGCAGGCGTTAACCCGCCAGGTTGTGGCAGAGGAGCATCTGTTTCAGGCATCATCCCTAAACGGTTTTGTGAGCCAGTGTTCGAAAGTGGCGGGACCACTTCTGGGTGCAGTCATTTTGTCCTTATTTTCACCACAAATCTGTATTGTCATTAATGCCTGTACCCGCCTGTTGTCGGGTGCGGTATTATGGCCCTTACGGCGTTTGATGGAGAAGTCGGAGTCCGTTGAATCAGACGGAAGTGCTGCAAGTGAAAAGGATGGATCGGAATCTTTGTTCTCCCAGTGGAAGCAAGGCTGGCGTTTTATACAGAGCAGTCGCACCGTGATGAGTACGATTTTGTTCGGCTGTTTTGGACTCATGGCCATTCTGATGATTGATTATCAGTTTACGACCCTGTTTCGGGAGATCAAGCCAGGTAATGAATCACTGCTCGGATGGTTGGGGTCTTCGGCAGGAGCAGGGGCAGTCGCCATCATTCTGTTGTTAAATCGCTTGCCTAGAATTGGGTATGGGTGGGGACTGGGTGGAGGATATCTGTTCGTGGGTGCCGGAATTGCTGCGCTGGGGTGGATCGGCCCACAAACACCCGAAATTTGGGTTATTATCTGGGGCCTCTGCATTGGGCTGGGTAATGGACTCTTTATGGTAACTCTGAATTATTTGCTGCAAAAGGAGACCCCTCCTGCCTATGTAGGGCGCGTCTTTGGCATTCAAAATTCACTATCCAGTGTTGTACTGGTTGTAGCTCCACTTGTAGGTGGAGCGCTCATTCGAGTTGCGGGGCCGAGCCCTACCTTTCAATATATCGGTCTCGCTACGCTGGTAATTGGTCTTGCCGGCATACTACTACAGCGCATCTTGTGGGAAGGGAAGCAGCCTCTCGTGTCTGAAGCAAAATAGACTATTCCGCAGGAATCGGTCTGAAAGCCTCGTCTGGACAACATTTTTTATCATCATTGCATCTACAATATAAAGAACAGCCGCTTTCGGCACTCATCCGAAGGCGGCTGTTTGCACGTGGCCTTTGTTATACATCGTTGAACAAATCACACTTCCCACCAAGCAAAATAAGCAGTGGAGGCCATCAGTCCACCAACCGAGAGTGATCCGCTGACAGAGAGGTTAATGGCTTGACCCGGAGGAACCACGTAACGGCCAAATTCATTGGACAGAAACGGCCCTGCTTGAAGGGGCATAGCCATCAATGGGGTCGCTCCTGAAGGTGTAGCAGCAGAGAACCGTACCGTGGCTACGCTGGTATTGCTGCTGGAAAGATTGCTGTTTACCGATGTGAGTGCGGTGGGCGATGTCAGTGTTCCATTAGCGCTCAGACTCATGGAACCGCTGAAGGAAGATAACAGATTGAGTGAGACCGTAATTCCACCAGAGAGCCGTGATACGTATAGGGTTTTCCCGCTCCCTGCGGGATTGGCCAATTGTACGGTGGCGATAACCGTTCCTCCCAGCAACCCCAGTGTTGTGGAGTTGGTGGAACCTGCATTGTACAGATTGCCTGTACTGCCAGCATTATTCTCTGGAGGTGCAACAATGCCGGGAGAAATATACGTGTTGGTATTGGACGTATAGACGGGTTGGCTTAACGGGTTGAATACATTATTATTTGGCACAGTGTGCACCTCCTTTTATCTGGATCAAACTCAGAATTCCCACCAGAACAGATTAATGGCTGCAGTCTGATTCCCCGTGCCTACGCTAATGGATAATGTTTGTCCCGGTGGAACAATAATGGAGCCATTCAGACCCAGTGAATACATTCCTGCAGTGAGCGGAATACTTGCAATGCTCGTGAAGGTTCCCCCCAGGGTACCTGTATTTTGTCTTGTGGTAACTACACTGGCGTTGGTATTTCCAAGTAACGTATTGACGGGCACGGGTGTGCTACCAGCAGTCACGGTTCCTCCTGAATAGATAACAAGAGTAGCTGCCGCTGTTGTGCCTCCTGTGAGGCTGGATATACGTATTGTTCGGCCGCTACCGGCCGCATTCAGGATCTGTAGAAGAAGACTCTGGTTGGAAGGAATTAAGGTATTGTTGGTCGTCAGGGCAAAAAAACTGCCTGCAGCAGCTGCACCGCTGTCTGGTGACGCTTCAATGCCTGGGGCTGAGAAGGTATTGGTCAATTGAGTAAACAGGGGACGATTGGATTGGTTGAATACATTATAGTTGGTCATCTCATCCACCTCCCATAGACCAGATTAACTTATAGAGGTTGTTCAAAAAGTCCGCTTTTGATTACGAAGGGTGCCTCTTGATTCGCATTTCATTGTACTTGCAGTGTATGTGAAAAGAAGCAAATGGATTGGGGACTGAGCCGTATATCTGGAAATAACGGCGGTTGCCGTGCCCGTATATCCAATCCGGGCATACGATGCGTAAGCACATTTTTTAAGGGGAAATCGAGATGAGTCGAACAGCGAAGCAAAGCAAGAAGAGAACGAAGCAACCAACTAAATATGTCAGTCGCCGCCGCTCCCGTCATTCCTGCCGCGCTAAATTGCTGAAACCCCCTTGTTCCCGGATTACTCGTCCCCGGTTCAAGCAGGGTGCTTCCTCACGTACGAAACTCCCTGGTGCTATTCATTGTTTTACAGAGCATACGTATGTCGGAGCCGAAACCAGTAGCAGCATGGATTCACTCCCGGCACAAGACACCTCATCACTCAGCATGTATACCTATGGCGTTGTGAATCGGGGCAAACATCCGGCTCTTGTACAGATCCAGATCAGCCCAAATGCCGTTGATTATGCTGTGGACAGCCAGGAGGTGGTCGCGGGAGGCCAGACCAAAGCGCTGGTACCATTGCGATTTTTGCACTATACCCGGCTTGCAATTCGATCCGTTGAACCGGATCAGCCGACCCGGCTCGATGTTTACTTTCAGGCGCAGCGTATGCCATAAGGGAGTATGATCTCACAGATTTGACCAGGGAGGAGGACGAGGCACATGCCTAACTTTACAACGTTTAATACGAATCCGGATAATCTGAGAACGTTGATTTTTGGTCAGGATAGTACAGGCACAGCCCAGCCTGTCAGAACGGATACGAGCGGGAACGTGGTTGGTATTATTTTGGACGGAACGATCAGTAACATCTCAGGTCTGACCACGGTTACAATTAACGCCGGAACCATTACCAACATTCTGAACGGAACGATCACGAGTGTACTTGGAGCGACGATCACGGCAGGTACGATCAACAGTGTGCTTGGAGCCACAGTAACAGCAGGAACATTGACGAACTTGCTGAATGGTACGATCACAAGTGTACTGGGAGCAACGATTACGGCGGGAACGATTACAAGTGTGCTCGGCGCAACCGTAACAGCAGGAACACTAACGAACTTGCTGAATGGTACAATCACAAGTGTATTGGGAGCGACGATTACGGCGGGAACGATCACGAGTGTGCTCGGAGCCACGGTGACAGCGGGGACATTAACGAACTTGCTGAATGGTACGATCACGAGTGTGCTCGGAGCCACGGTGACAGCGGGGACATTAACGAACTTGCTGAATGGTACGATCACGAGTGTGCTCGGAGCCACGGTGACCGCCGGAACATTGACAAACTTGCTGAATGGTACGATTACAAGTGTATTGGGAGCGACGATTACCGCCGGAACGATCACAAGTGTGCTTGGAGCCACGATTACAGCAGGTACCATCACAGGTATACTCGGAGCGACAATTACAGCAGGAACACTGACGAACCTGTTGAACGGAACCATTACCAGTGTGCTCGGGGCCACGGTGACCGCAGGAACGTTGACGAACTTGCTGAATGGTACGATCACAAGTGTATTGGGAGCAACGATTACCGCCGGAACACTGACAAACTTATTGAACGGAACCATTACAAGCGTACTTGGCGCAACGGTAACTTCAGGGACGTTGACAAACCTGCTAAATGGTACAATCACCAGCGTGCTCGGTGCTACAATTACCGCGGGAACACTTAGCAGTGTGACGTCCATTTCACAGAAGAGTTTTCAGGAGTCCCAACTCATAAGCACCCCGACCGCAAACACCTTCACAGCGCTCCCGGCGGTTACGACCAGTGTATTTGGCACGTATTCTTTCTTTGTATATAACCGCGGGCCGGGTGTAAACCGGGTAGATGCTCTTGTTGAGATCAGCGCCAACGGAACGAACTGGTACACGGATGTGACGACGGTAACGGGCATTTTGTCCGGGTCAGTCGATGTATTGGTACCGCAGCGTTTTCTCAAATACACGCGTCTTTCCTACCGCTCCAGCCTAATCGGTGCACCAAGCACGATTGATGTGTTCTTCAATGGACAAGGCACATAACCCATTTATTTGTCATATAGGTACATGGAGTTCCTTTGGTGGACTTCATGTACTTTTTTGTATTGGAGGTGGTTGCATTTGAAGAACCGTTTACTTGGAATTCATATGATTGTGCAAAATGAAGAACATCACCTGCCCCGCTGTCTCGACAGCTTGAAGCATATCAGCACGGAATGTTTTATCACTGATACTGGGTCGTCCGACCGTACACCCGAGATCGCCAGAACGTATGGAGCAACGGTGTTGCACGCCTGTTGGGAAGATGACTTTGCCCATGCACGAAATATCAGCCTGCCTCTGGCGAGCACGGAATGGGTCCTGTGTTTGGATGCGGATGAGTACGTTACGCAGGGATTGGAAGAACTGCTGAATTATTTACCTAAAGTCCATAAAAGCATTTCAAGATTACGTATTACCATAGAAAATCGATACGGCGAAGGGGTAGAAGAGAGCGTTATCTCTCGGCCGGTGAGGCTGTTCCGTGCTCATCAGGGGTATCGATATGTGGGACGCGTCCATGAGCAGTTGGTTCGTTGTTTCCCAAGCAAGCTTGTCCTAGATCAGGCTACTGATATGAATAAGAGCGAGACCTGCACAGGTGAACAAAGCCAATTGATCGAAACTGAACCGCTTGCTCCATTATGTCTGATTCATGATGGATATCTGGCCTCTACAATTGCGAAAGAACATAAACCAAGACGTAATTTGAAACTGATTGAGCGGGAACTCGCAGATGAGCCTGCACAGCCTTTTCACCTGTACAATCTGGGAGTAACGTATTGCCAGCTTGGTGAGGTCGAAAAGGCAATTGAAGCGTTCAGTGAATCATTACACCTGACAGAGTTGCTCGCACCATATCGACCTACACTGGTTAGAGATTATGCAAAGACCCTTGTGGGATCGGAACATTACGACGAGGCGCATGCAATTCTGGCTGTGGAAAGACAGCGTTATCCATCTTATGCTGATCTGCACCTGTTGTATGGAGAGACGTTGGAGCTGCAAGGTTTGGAGGAGCGTGCATATCAATCGTATGCTCGAGCAACGGACTGTCGGGAGGGAATAGACCGTGTTGGACACAGTGATGGCGGTAGCACGTTAGACGCGTCATATGTAACGGAAGCGGGTTCTAACAGTTACAGAGCCTATACTGCGATGGCAAGACTTGCACAGAAACGGGGATTCTATAAAGAGTCTGCACATCTGTACGGGCTGGCTCTGGACAGCATGTTCACATATGCTCCGGCATGGGCCGGGTTGGCAGACGTGCTGCAACAATCCGGTGAAACGGATGAGAACATAGCAGAAACATTACTTTCCAGAAGCAGAGGAATCGGAGAGTCAGATCACGGTGATTTGATTCGTGGTGAAACGCCCCATTCATATGCAGTGACAAATGAGGATCATCTGGTGCAAATGATTCATGTTCTAACAGGCTGTGGAGCATATGAACAGGCATTGAAAATGCTGGATGCAGATTCGTGTACTGCTCGTATCCATGTAGCGGATCAAATACATTGGATGTTGTGTGCGAATAGGGTTTCCGAAGCACTGCAACTGGCAGAAGAACACTGGAGCGTGGGGGGTGTGCATGAAGTTAATCTGCTGGCCGAGCACAGAATGGATTGGGCACTAGCTTGTTGGGCCAACGGATTAAGATTATCCGAGGCGTTCCTCGCAACTACGCTTCCACAAGAAAAGAACGTTTGGAAGGTCATGGATCGACTGCTGGATCAGCTATCGAAAGAGCCGCGAAGCATGGAACCTGCGTCACAAGAACAGAAGCTTATTCAATGGGGTCCGCAGGCAGAAATGGTAGCAGAGAAGGTTGTGCAGCAAGCCGTAAAGACAGGACAGCTCACACTTGCTGAGCAACTGCATGAGTTGCGGGCCATGATGATGTGTGATCATTGGGGAACGACTTTAACTCGAAGGCGAAAGTTTGCAAGTCTGCTGTATCGTCACGGGTATACCATGGTAGCCGCGAACATCCTGATCCAGTGCATGACCGAGAGTGAGCTGGATGCCGAAGGGTTATTCTGGCTGGGTGAAACGCTGTATGCAAAAGGCCACAACGATCAAGCGCTGTCTCTGTTCGAGCAGGCTCTGGAGCGGGAGCCTGATATGTGGCAGGCCCGAGTTGGAGCAGCTGTATGTTACATGCGATTGGCAATGGAGGCGATTCGGCAGGAATTGGTTCGTTCTCCGTCTTCAGATGTACTCGTTGCACAACATAATGCACTGGAACAAAGGCTGCGAACGACCGAGGGTATGCCGTGGCGTACGCTTTTCCATGCAAAGGAAAGGAGGAATCAGCTTGCGAGCGGAACGAATTTCCCTATGCATGATCGTGAAGGATGAGGAAGAGTTGCTGCCTCATTGTCTTGCCAGTGTCCAGGGAGCGGTGGACGAAATTATTGTAGTGGACACCGGTTCATCGGATCGCAGCGCGGAGATTGCGCAGCAATATGGAGCGGTGGTTGTGCGAGTTGAGTGGTGCGAAGATTTTGCCGCAGCACGGAATGCTGGCCTGGAGCGCGCTTCCGGCGACTGGATTCTCTTTCTTGATGCGGACGAGGCGCTCGATAGGGTTGCGCGGGAGCAGATCAGGAGCTGGACGTCGGTCAGCGGATGTGACGGATTGTTTTTAAACATTCATAACTATACAGGTACGGGTCAGCAGGGGGTTACCGTGAATCCGGTTTTGCGTCTCTTCCGTAATGCCCCGGAGCATCGGTTCGAAGGTCGGATTCATGAGCAGATTGCCGCGGCGATTTGCCGTAGGAACCCAGAGGCTGCTTTTCATGTGACGGACATGGTCATCCATCATTATGGGTATCAGACGGCGATTGTGGAGCGCAAAGATAAGGTGAACCGTAATGTTCGCCTGCTGCAACAGGCAGTGGAGGAAGAACCAGATCAGCCGTTCCATCACTATAATCTGGGTGTCGAGTATCTGCGTGTGGGGGAAGCGGAGCGGGCGTTGGAGACGTTTGGTGTGGCTCGGATGGGGATTGATCCTGCGGTGACCAGTTACGCGCATTTGCTGTTCAAATATGAAATTCGTTGTCTCCAGCATCTGAATCGCTGGCAGGAGGCATTGGATCGAATCGATGCTGCGCTTGAACTATTTCCAGAGTACACGGATCTGATGCATCATCGTGGAGTCTGTGCAGACGCATTGGGGGATGCTGATCGGGCAGAATTATCGCTGCGTGAAGCGGTTCGCATGGGGCCACCTCCACCCATATATCATACGGAAGAAGGCATCGGCACCTATCAGACGTGGTATACACTAGGGCGATTGCTGGAAGGAAGGGCCGACCTGGAGGGTGCGGTGGATGCTTACGTGGAAGCGGTGCGTGCCAAATCCAGTCTGTTACCTCCGCTCTATCGGATATTCCGAATTATGCGAGTCTCCGGGCAGGAACATCAGATTCCAGAGTTGGTGAGGGAGCGTTTTGCACTCAGTTCGGAAGAGGCTGCACACAAAGTATTGGGTATTCTGGAGCAATCTCGTTGTTATGATGTGGCTCTGCAATTGTTATCGGGTATATCCTCACAACCCTCCGCAGAGATGAGGGAGCGTTTATCTGTGGCGGAGGCGATGCTCCAAATCCAACAGGGAAGATGGAACAAGGCGCGTCTGAAATTGGAACCTGTGCAGCGGAAAAAAGGGCTGCTCGCGATCTCGTCTGCACGATGGCTCGAACGTTTGGAGTGGATCGAGGGGAAGAAAGCCAACGGAGATGATCCATTGACCTTGTGGTTAAAGCGTAGTTCGCAGGTGGGTGAAGGAACGAATGAGGAATCTGCTGTGCAGACAGGGAGAACGGTTGGTCTGAGAGCGACAAAGAAGAAGGACATGGACTCCAGCATAGACGGAACGGTTGCAGGAACAGAGTATGATGGCTGGCAGGCGCTTGGACTGATGATGGAAGGATGTGTACAGTCAGGGAGATGGAAAGAGCTGCATAGCCTGATTCAGATGTGTCGACAGCAATTGGCTGGAGAAGGGTTATCGGTGGAACAGAGCGTTCGAGTGGGAGAGAAGGAGAAAGAGATGGAAGGGAAAAAGGAAAACGGGAAGGTGAGTGACATTGAGTCGTTCCCTGGGGCTTCGGATACCCTGACGGGAACCAGCTGGCTGGTGAAAGGATTGGTCAGTGCTGCGGACCATCATCTGGAGGTGTTCGCTCAGCATGCAGATGGACAGCGGCACCGTTGTTGGCCTATCGTTCAGCATATTCGGCTGGAGTTGCCGGGAGCGGACGGGTTTGAGATCTGAGAGGGATCAGGTAGCGGGAGTTCAACTTAATTCAGCGGGCTAATTGGTGTGGCTGAACTCCTTTGGTGAGGGGTGGTGATGAATATGGGCATAGGGATTAGCTTGTGTATGATCGTGAAGGATGAAGCGGTGTCACTCCAGCGGTGCTTGAATGCAGTCAAGGATGTTGTGGATGAGATCATCGTTGTGGACACAGGTTCGATAGATGATACAACTGAAATTGCGCGTCTCCATGGTGCCGTTGTAATTTGTACGGAATGGAACGGAGATTTCAGTGAAGCCCGTAATCTGTCACTGGCCGCTGCTACGAAACCGTGGATTCTGGTGCTTGATGCGGATGAGGTATGGGTACAGACCCCTCAGATGAAGACAGAACTCATGCGGTTGTTAGCGGCAAGTAGGGATGACGTGTGGGGATATTGGATACAGGTCACAAGTCTGCTGGGTGTGTCCGGTGAAGAGCATGTGACGGATGCGGTGTGTCGTTTGTTCCGAAATGATCCCCGAATTGCCTTTCAGGGCAGAATTCATGAAGAGATTGCTTCTTCCATCATGGCACTGGCTCCGCAAGGTGTGCTTCATTCTGGACTTGAAGTCATTCATTACGGATATCTGGAGCAGGTGATTACCGACAAAAATAAAGGCGCACGGAATATGCAGTTGATTCGTTTCGCGTTGAATCAGGAGGGCGATCAACCGGAGTTGTTATATGCTCTGGCCGCAGAATGGTTTCAGCAAGCGAAGTATGATGAAGCACTCCGTTTGTTACAGCCATTATTGGCACAGCTTAAGCCGGAGTGTGGATATCACTCGGATCTGGTGCTGAAAACGGCTTACGCCTGGCGAGAGATTGGCAGCCCGGAACGGGCGCTTGCTGTAGTGGAAGCATGGGCGCCCGTGTATGAGGATTTTCCGGATTTGTTGGAGTTTGGTGCTGTACTTGAACTGGATCAAGGGAGAGAGGACGTGGCCTTGAATTGGTTAAAACAAGCTAAATCAGCTGCTTCCACGGCCAGCAGGTATACATCAGTCTCTGGTGCTGGGACCTATCGTAGCCTGACGCTGGAAGGCATGGCATATGAGCGGGCTGGCCGTTGGGCAGAGGCAGAAACCGCGTACACGGCGGCGCTGAGCATGCAACCCGGCAGCATGGCTGCATGGCAGCGGCTGTTGTTGCTGGCCGCAGCCACAGGGCGGCCGCATCCCATCGCCAGCGTCGCAGCCCGGGTAAGCTTGCCGTCTGCGGCATGGCAAGCGTTGATCCCGGCCGCGCTTGCCGCGCATCGGCCGGAGTGGCTGCTGCGCCATACGGCGGCGCTTGCTGGCCCGCTGCGGGCACAGCCGCTGGCCGCCGGGCTTGCGCTGGCCCAGCTGGGTGAGGACGCCGCAGCTCGGGCGGCTTTGCAGCCCTGGGCGGCGCATGCGCAGCACGGGCCAGAGGCGACCCTGGCGCTGTGGGCGCTGGGCCACAAGCAGCCCGGCGGGCGCAACGCCCGAGCGGCGGCTCGCCAGCAGGCAGAGATGCCCGCCGCGGCCCACGTCGCCGAGGCGCTGCTGCAGCGCGGGGCGATGGCCGGGAGCAGCGCCTTGGCGTGCAGCAGCGGTGCAGCGTCCGGCAGCCCGTCCCGCGGCGCAACGCCAGCAGGCCCAGCCGCGCCCGCGCCTAGCTGCGTGCTCGCCGCTGCGCAAGCGCTCGCCAGCGTAGGCGCCTGGGCCGCATGGCTGCGCCTGCTGCAAGCCCTGCCGCCTCGCGGTGCGCTGGCGTTGCTTGCAGCGCTTCCGCCTGCGGCACGCTGCGGGCTGCTACGCGCACCCGCGAGCGTCCGCGAAGGGCTGCTTGCGCTATGCGGCACGCCTAACGGCGCGCAGCAGCCCCACGCGGACGAAGTGCCCGCCTCGGAGCGCACCGCTCACGCAGTCCTCGCGGGCACGCTCGCGCTGCTCGCCGGGCGGCAGAACCTGGCGCGTGAATGGGCCAAATCGGCCCAACTCACTGCGCGGCAACCTGCCGCCACAGGTCGCCCGGCGAAGACAATCCCGCCGGGCCTGCAAAACCTGTTGCGCCTGACAGCACCCGGCGCAGCCTATGCCAAAGAGTACACCAACCAGTGCAACATGTTACTGGTACACCTATAATTTCCTTTAATCTTTAATCTTTAATCTTTAATCTTTAATCTCTTATTCCTAGTCCTAGTCCCGAACCTCCAACCCCTGTACATCCCCACATATTCCCGCACTAGCCCATCCGATTGAAATTGCAAAAGCAACGGAGCTACCGGTAATCGGAGCATTTCCCGAACCGTGTATTGTTCCGTTGCTGATGGGTCGAGCTCTCAAGCGCTCAAATTCCACTCGGCACTTAACTCAACGTAACCCAATTCGTCTCAACCTTTGCATATCACCGCTCGAAAACAGCGGATCGGCGTGCCATACATATCAGACCAGATGGCATCGTCCGGCTCGTTGACGTTCAGCTTATCTTCAATGGTTAATCCGGTGACAGCCATGATTGTCTCCAGCAGATCAGGCCGCATCTCGGGCACATCGAAGGTAGCGATTAACTGTCCGTTTGGTTTCAGCACCCGAGCGAATTCACGAAAAGCTCGCAGCATCGTGCCTGTATCCAGGTGCTCCAGTACAGAGATACAGAACACCCGATCAAACTTACCCGACTCGTACGGAAGCTGGGCCAGATTAGCCTGTGCACGGTGCAATCGGACGAGAGTTGATTCCGGCAGATCCTGAGCGGCTTGCTCCCCAAAATCAGAAACAATATCCAGTCTTATCGCCTCTTCAGACAAAATGCGTTCATCCCAGTCACAGGCGTGAACCTCGCGGCAGTGTTCTGCAAGCCAGAATTTGAATGGATGGGAGATGCCGCAGGCTGCATCAAGGACCACATCATCTGGACGTGCAAACCGCCGGGCCCATTCATATTCGTAGGGACGGCTCCACCATGCCGGATGCAGCGGGAAGACCAGTGTGTCCGTTTTAGGGTCACTTTGCCGAATGTATCTTGATTCCATGAATTCCGTTGCCTTGGGCGTATCCATCATCCCCGAATTCCCTCCTTCAATCCTGTCTCTGCCAAAAAAGATTCCAACACCGTGCTCCACCGGCTCCGCCACCTGGCAAGATCATAGGACAGTGCAGTCTCGCGCGCATAGATTCCCAGTCGTTCTCGCTCGGCCCGATCCTGTACAAGGCGTACCAGTGCAGCGGTTAGTTCCTGCTCACCAGGAGGTACCAGCAGTCCATTAAAACCATCCTGAATCAGATCATTCAATCCGCCAACATTGGAGGCAATTACCGGAAGTCCACAGCTCATCGCTTCCAGACAGGCATAGGAGGTGCCTTCCGAGAACACAGTTGGAATCACAGCGATATCTGCCTGATGGTAGGCCTCCCGAATATCCCGGAAATCATACGTGCGCTGGTTAATTCGCTCCGCATGTGGATGAGTACGATGCCAGTAACGAAAGACTCTCCCGACTGTACTGCCTTCAACCAGTTCCCCGGCAAATTCAACCTCCAGATCTGGAAAGGCTCCAAGTAGTTTATCCGCCGCCAACATCATTGGAATAATACCCCGCTCCATGCTGATGCGGCGTGGATAGATAATGCGAATTGGTCGGGGAGAGGTCATACGGGCATCCACAGTTTTCTTTTCAACCTGTCCCTGAATCGGACCATTAATCTGATACTCAACATCTGCTTCTACTAGAATTTCCGTAGCCCAATCCTTTGAATTCCGGTGATTATGAGCAAACCTATACGTTTCGCCATCTGCCTCGACTTCTTCCCGTTTCGATAACTGTAAATGGAGATCTACCGTTTCTTTCCCCTCTGGTTCTGGATCGCTATCTGTATCCCCACCTCCATCTCCGTTAGCCTTACCACTGTTCGCTCCATCACGACTCATTCCACCCTTGCCTTTTACAGCTTGCACCCCTGATATAACTGCACCAACATTTTCTTCATGACTCGCCAGATCATTCTTCCATGCGACAAGCCATTCGTCTTCCTGTTTCTGCTCGAAGGTTCGTGTTGGTGGGGCTGGTGTGAAATAAGACGTATCCACCGCATTGGGAATCAGGACAACCTGCCTTGGATCGGTATAGGTGCACGCAGCCCGGCAAAAGGTTTGGAAATGGGAATCCACGGATACAATGCGCACGAGTCCATCCAGAGCCAGTTGAATATGTTCCGCGACTTGTTGTTTGGTCTCCAGTGGCAGTCCGGGACGATCCCAGTTAATGCCGTGACAGATGCCAAGACTGCCGGGTTTGTAGGTAATGGGTTGCCACAGACAGCTGGCATAGATCACGGGGCCGCGCGCTGCGGCTGCCATCCGGTCAAAGGCTTCCGGTACATTATCCATGTCGTACGAATAACCAAATACGTCAATCTGCTCCGTCCGAGTCTGGAATTCTTCAAAATAGGACAGCTGATGAACTTCGGGAATATGCCCGAGTCCCCGGATGACACTGCACAGATCCAGAATGTAACGTTCCAGTCCACCACCAAATACACGACCGAATTCCCGGTTGTACCCGTCGGTGAAACTATGCGTCAGAATACTCACCACGCCCATCTCACGGTCCCTCCTTCCAGGGGATCAACCGAGGTTCCGGATCGAGAATAGACTCGTAATGTGCAAGATTGCCCCACTCACCGCCAGGATCAATGCGCTTGTAACGCAAATATTTACGAACCCGGTCCTCCAGACTGCCTGCCCATCCGAGATGCTGAACCTTCAATTCCGTGCTGACCCCAGGCAATACCGTGCAGGACAAGGGAAGGCGGGGAACATGATGATTCTGTTGTGGATAAAAATAAGGATATCCAGGCATATACCGTACAAGTGAAGCGGTATGCCGTTTGTGCAGAGACCAGAGATCATCTTCCCGGTAGTGGGTCCGGCCACCCCACATATCGTAGAATCGGAATGCAAACCAGTCCGCATACTCCTGATTAATCAGAGTGCGTATGGCTTTCTTGGCCTCTGAGCTGTACAGCTCATCCGCATCAACTGAGAGCAACCAGTCGGGACATGTTCCCGCAGCCGCTTGCCACAAGGTGTTGCGAAGTCGCCATTCCTCGGCGAACAGTGGTTTCTCCAATACCTCCAGACGGACCACCTTTGGATAGGCTTTGCATATGTCCGGTGTTCCGTCTGTGCTGGCATCGTCCACAATGACGATTTCATCCACGAACTCACTCAGATCATGCAATACTTCTTCAAGGTATCGGCCACGTTCATTGCGAACCTGGAGCATGGCGGTCAGCTTGTTGCCTTTGCTTTTGCGAACCCGACGAATGGAGAAAGGCTCTTTGAATACACTTGTTTCCTCTTGTGTTACAGCAGCATTCTGTTCTGCCTGACCTTGTGAATCATTCCAGTGATGCACTTGGCTTCGGATGTCCTGCGTTGGTTGTGCATGATCCGGGGTGTGATCGCCATTTTCCAATGCGTCTGTATGTGTTCGATCGACTGTTTCGGTTGGCGTGTAAGTGGTTTCGGTTCGGATATTCCTGTGCACCATTGGCCCATTCAACTGTTGTCTACGCTTCTTCGGGTCCAGCATCATGGCACCTCCCCAAGCAATTGCTGTACAGCATGATCCAACAGCTCCAGCTCGACAATCCGGGCCAGCGCATCTTCATCCTCCAGTGCTGTCTCAAGGAAATGTCGGACTGCCCCGTGTCGTTCCCCTCGCAGTGCCAGCGCACTGCCGGATAATTGCTGATAATCCCGGCGACTGGCATCATCCTGAATATCGACTGCATGCACCAGAGCCAGTGCTTCTTCCACACGTCCAGTCTCCTGGTAAATGCGGAATTTCCAATGTCTCGCCGTTTCTCCGCCAAGTTCGTCCAGGATACGCAGGGCGTTTCCGTAATCATCGTTCATACGGAGTAGTTCCGCTCGTACAAGTTGATCCTCTCCCGCCTCAAACCAGCGACAGAGCTGTTCATAATGATGCCGTTCTTGTTCATCGGCTGCACTAATTCCGTACACCCGCAGGGCGTCCTCCAACTGTCCGGACCGGGCATGAATGGCAGACAGGAAGCGATAGTGGGAGACCACACAATCACTGCGACCGTTCAAGACCGCGTGGGTAAAGGCCTCTTGCAGTGAATGGATAGCCCGAGGATCTTCAAGCAAGTACTCATAGGCTGCCAGCAAAAAGGATATCGTCTCATGTGCACCTGCTTTGGCACGCAACTGACGGTAGAAGTCGGCACGTACACTGCATTGAAGCAGGGTGACGCTATCTGGAGTGCCTGACAGGATCTGCCGCAGCGCATGCAAGAAGAGCAGTTCGTAGTCCCGGAGAGGGACTTCGAGATCATCCTTTTGCATCGTACCCGCAGGTGCAGGGTCTTCTCCGCCCAGCCAGATGGCACGTACGCCTTGGAATAACAGCTTCATATAACGTGTTTCGGAGGATGTGCCTACCAGATCGGCGATGCCGACCAGTTTGGAAATACTGCTCTCCCATAGCGGAGATTCTGCTTCGTTTCCAGCAGGCTCAGGGAGCAGGGCAATACATAGCTCAGGCTCCAGCGAAGCTGTAGCCATTAGCCAGTAGGGATGGGCGACTACGGCTACGGTGCGAGGTTCCAGCAATAGCTGCTCAGCCTCAGGGAGGGAGATGATGGTAATGACCGGAGGTACATCTTCTGTTTGCGTCAGGCTGCTGACATAGTAGACCTCTCCCTCGATCGACAGCAGTGCAGCAATATCGGGATAGGGAAAGGATGACCAGCCTCCTTTGCGAGGGAAGAGAACATACCGGACAGGGGGCAGTGTTGTACTGGCCTTATCCAGGCTGGCTTCGGTGTCTTCACCTGGTAGTGGTGCAGGTTTTTCCATGAATAGTTCACCTCACCTTGACTGTAATATGGAGCGTCATTCGCTCTGCATGTGTTTCATGCTTTCACTTCATATGTAAAGCCCTCACGGTACTTCGCATGATATGCCTGAGACTAACATATGGGCATTCCGTCCCAAACATGAGTATCTTCCATGAATAGATGAAGTTGGCAAGCTGTGATAAAAGGCTGAATTTTATCTTTTGTGTGACCAGGATCACTTTTTTTTGCTCTAGAGAGGAAGATTGTGATAATTCTCACATGTATAAAATAGGTAATCTGGCACAATACGTTCATCAACGTATTTGGCGGACAGACAGCGAAGGTGCAGCTTCAATGCCAAATACGCATACTGCGAAGTGAACAGAAAGAAGGGGTAACGGTATGGATCCGATTATGTTATCGCGTATCCAATATGCACTTACAACGATTTTCCATTTCTTTTTTGTCCCGCTATCCATCGGTCTAGTACTGTTGGTTGCGATTATGGAGACGTTGTACGTTGTTAAGGGTAAGGAAATCTACAAAACGATGGCGAAGTTCTGGGGCAAGCTGTTCCTGATTAACTTTGCCGTCGGGGTAGTCACAGGTATTTTGCAAGAGTTCCAGTTTGGTATGAACTGGTCCGAGTACTCCCGATTTGTCGGGGACGTATTCGGTGCGCCACTGGCTATTGAAGCGCTACTGGCGTTTTTTATGGAGTCTACATTTATTGGATTGTGGATATTTGGATGGGATCGTTTGTCCAAAAAAGTGCATCTAGCCTGCATCTGGCTGGTGTTTGTCGGCACATTCCTGTCCGCGCTGTGGATTCTGGCAGCCAATTCATTTATGCAACATCCTGTTGGGTTTGAGATTAACAACGGCCGAGCCGAGATGAATGATTTCTTTGCACTCATCACGAATGGTCAGTTGCTCGTCGAGTTCCCACATACAATCTTTGGGGCATTGATGACAGGAGCCTTCGTTGTAACCGGGATCAGTGCCTACAAATTGATGAAGAAGCAGGATGTGGAGATCTTCCGCAAATCGTTTAATATCGCGATCATTATCGCTCTTGTTTCTTCATTTGGTGTAGCTTTCTCCGGACACTTCCAGGCGCAATATCTGGTGGAGACACAGCCGATGAAGATGGCAGCCAGTGAGGGCACATGGACAACGACAGAAGATCCGGCACCATGGACGGTGGTCGCTTTTATTGACCCGGATAAACAGGAGAGTACGGGTGAGATCAAAATCCCTGGATTGCTCAGTTATCTGTCCTACAGCAAGTTCTCCGGTAGTGTCAAAGGTATGAAGGAGCTTCAAGCTGAGTATGAACAGACGTATGGACCGGGGGACTACATCCCGCCGGTACGGACAACATTCTGGAGTTTCCGCATTATGATCGCAGCGGGTGGTTTAATGATTGCATTGGCGCTATACGGTACGTTCCTAGCCATGCGTAAGAAGCTGGAGGTCGCTGGAAAGTGGTTTATGCATCTGATGGTGTTCGCCATCTCCCTGCCGTTTATCGCCAATACGTCAGGTTGGATTATGACCGAGGTAGGAAGACAGCCATGGACAGTATTTGGCTATATGACAACCGAAGCCGGGGTCTCGCCGAACGTATCCGCAGGAACGATCCTGTTCTCGACCATCGCTTTTACCGCTGCGTATACGGTTCTCGGAATCGTGATGGTATACCTGTTCGTACGTGAGATCAAGGCAGGACCGTTTGCGGTCGAGAAGCCAGAAGATCACGATGAATCGGCCGATCCGTTCGGCGTGGATGGAGGTTATTCCGTTGTCACTAAGTGAGTTGTGGTTTTTGCTGATTGCCGTATTGTTTGTTGGTTTCTTCTTTTTGGAAGGTTTTGATTTTGGGGTGGGGATGTCTACAGGCATTATCGCCAAAACAGACCGTGAACGTCGGACTCTGATCAACTCGATCGGTCCGTTCTGGGATGGTAATGAAGTATGGCTGATTACGGCGGGGGGAGCAATGTTTGCTGCCTTCCCGCACTGGTATGCCACGTTGTTCAGTGGTTTTTACCTGCCACTTGTGGTGGTGTTGCTTGCCTTGATTGGCCGCGGAGTTGCTTTCGAATTCCGCAGTAAAATGAAACAGCAACGCTGGCGCAAAACATGGGACATCATCATTGTTGTCTCCAGCGCGCTCTTGCCTTTCCTGTTCGGCGTGGTCTTTGCCACATTGATGAAAGGTCTGCCCATTGATGGGGAGATGCAGTTGCGTGCAGGATTCCTCGATATTGTTAATCCGTACACCGTGATTGGTGGCTTGAGTGTAACGCTGCTGTGTCTGGTTCATGGATTGCTGTTTGCATCACTACGGACAGTAGGTGATCTCAGAGAGCGTGCCTTGAAGACAGCGCAAAAGTTGATGCTGCCGCTGGTTGCACTGCTCGCCGTTTACGCGTTAATGACGTATTTCATGACGGATGTGTTCGCCGTACGCGGCTGGGCTCTTTGGATCATGGTTGTACTTGGCGCAGTTTCGCTTGCACTTGCGGCATACTTTGTTCGTCAGAAGCGTGAAGGCTGGGCTTTTGGTATGACTGGAACAGTGATTGCAATTGCCTTTGCCTCGGTCTTTATCGGACTTTTCCCAAGAGTGATGGTGAGTTCCTTTGGGGCGGCGTATGACCTGACTGTATACAATGCCGCATCGGGAGCGTATTCATTGAAAGTAATGACCATTGTAGCTTGCACATTGCTGCCGTTTGTTCTTGGCTATCAGATCTGGAGTTATTATATCTTCCGCAAGCGTCTGAACGAGCAGCACCACCTGGAGTACTAATATGGGACGGGGGCTGATGAAGCTGCCGGGCATCCGGCCGGTACTTGCGCTGGCCTCAGCGCTGGTGCTGCTACAGGCGATGACGATCATTATGCAAGCCAAATGGCTGGCACAGGCCATCACGGCATTGTTTGAAGGTTCATCCGTAACGGAGCAGTACCCTGTACTTCTGCTGTTCCTGGCTGCTTTTGCCGCCCGCTACGCCCTATCCTTCTGGTTACAACTCGTGACTTCACGATATGCGGAGAGGACAGGGACTGATCTGCGCAGACAGATGGTGGAGCAGTGGTTCAGGCTCGGGCCGCGTTATGCCAAGACAGAGGGCACAGGCCATCTGGTCACACTGGCACGTGAGGGAACAGCTCAATACAAGACGTATCTGGAACTATTTATTCCTCGCATGCTGGGCATAGGATTCACACCCATCGTCATTTTGCTGTATGTGTTCAAGCTGGATCTGATGTCCGGGGTTATTCTGATGCTGACACTCCCAATCCTGATCGTATTCATGATTCTGATTGGCCTCGCAGCTCAGCGTAAGATAGACGGACAATTCAGATCTTACAAAGCACTCGCTAACCATTTTGTTGATACCTTGCGTGGACTAGAAACGCTAAAAACATTGGGACAGAGCAAAACACATGAAGGGTCCATTTTGCGGGTCAGTCAGCGGTATCGGAAAGCAACGATGTCTACGCTGCGCATGGCTTTTCTTTCTTCGTTTGCACTCGATTTCTTTACGATGTTGTCCGTTGCTTCCGTAGCAGTTGGTCTGGGATTACGTCTGACAGAAGGGCATATGCTACTTGGCCCTGCGCTGACGGTACTGATCTTGGCACCCGAATATTTCCTGCCTGTACGTATGCTCGGCGCTGATTATCATGCCACATTGGACGGTAAGGAAGCTGGAGCGGCTATCAACCAAGTGATTGAACGGGGGAAAGCTGCTGAACAGAAACAAAAAGAAGCCTATGCAAATGTTGTTGCGCATGCGGACATGGCAGAGGATGGGACGGGATATGCATCATTGTCTTTGGGTAAAAGGAAAGCCGCTACTTCGACCATACGTGTCGTGTTGAATGATAAAATGGCTGCGGGGCATCTTGCTCCTGATTCTGCTTCTGTTTCTACTACTCCTGAGCTTGTTTCTTCCTCTTCCTCAGTGTTCTCTTGGAATGAGAGTAGCAGACTAGCACTAACGGATGTACAGGTACGGCATGATGATGAAGGTCCTTATTCGCTAAAGGATGTCACATTTCAGATCACGGGTCTTGGCAAAATCGGTATTATTGGTGCCAGCGGAGCAGGAAAGTCCACGTTGATTGACGTATTGGCTGGATTTCAGCTTCCTACTTCAGGCCAAGTATTAGCCAACGGACAGCCTGTGACACAGGATATGCTTGAATCCTGGCGAAGACAGACGGCAGCTATCCCGCAGCATCCGTATATCTTCAGCGGAAGTCTGGCCGATAACGTTCGTTTCTACATGCCGGAGGCTTCGGATGCGGAAGTGGCCAAGGCCATTAGCGCAGCTGGATTAACCAAGCTACTGTCCTCATTATCCGTTGGGCTGCATGAGCCTATTGGGGCTGGCGGCAGACAGCTTAGTGGTGGGCAGGAGCAACGCGTGGCGCTGGCAAGGGCCTTGCTTAGTAAACGAAACATCCTGCTGCTTGATGAACCGACAGCTCATCTGGATGTAGAGACAGAGTATGAACTGAAACAGACGATGCTGCCGCTATTTGAAGGAAAACTTGTATTTTTGGCTACCCATCGTCTGCATTGGATGCCGCATATGGATCGGATTATTGTCATGGATGGCGGCACAGTGGCAGAGACGGGAACACATCAGGAGTTACTGGCACGACAAGGCGTATATTATCAGATGATTCAGGCCCAAATGGAGGCGATATAAAATGAAGTCCGGATATGAGCATATGGAGACCGTCCGTAACGGAAAAGAAAAAAATAGCTGGATTGCTCCGTATGTGGCACAGTACCGCTGGAGATTCATCGCAGTCATTGCGCTAGGTACATGCGCTACACTGTGTGCGGTACTGCTGCTGTTTACCTCCGGATTTCTGATCTCCAAGTCTGCGCTGCGTCCTGAAAATATTTTGATGGTGTATGTACCCATTGTTGGTGTACGTGCATTTGGGATATTCCGCGCCGTGTTTCGATATATCGAGCGATTGGCAGGACATGATGCCGTACTGCGGGTGTTGGCCGATCAACGGGTGAAATTATATCGTATTCTGGAGCCACAGGCTCTGTTCCTGCGTTCTCGTATGCAGACCGGGGATGTACTTGGAGCACTCGCCGATGATGTGGAGCGGCTGCAGGATATCTATCTGCGTACTGTTTTTCCCGCCGTTACCGCACTTGTGATGTACGGTGGGGCTGTGATTGCCTTTGGCAGTGTTGATCTGGGATTTGCGGTGTGGATGGGCTTGTATATGTTATTTCTCGTTGCCGTGTTACCTGCGATCTCCCTGAAAGTGACGTGGAAATGGCGTGTACGGCTGAAAAAGGAAAACAGCAGGTTGTATACCCGTCTGACCGACGGTGTACTTGGACTGGGAGATTGGCTTGCAAGTGGACGAGCGGCCGAATTTGTTCAGCAGCAGGAAGAAGCGGAGGAACAGGTCGACGCGATTCGTCGCAAGTTGCGGCGCTGGACACGCTGGCGTGATCTGATGGCTCAGTCTGTCATTGGCCTGCTGGTGGTATCGGTTACGTTATGGGCCGGAAATGCCGCTTCTATCGGGCAATTGCCTGCCGTGATGATTGCTGCTTTTGTATTGGTATTATTTCCTCTCACGGAATCAATTCTGCCTGTAGGGGATGCGGTGGAGCATCTTCCCCAGTATCGAGAATCGCTGGATCGCTTGAAACAGCTCGAAGGGAAAGGGTATCTTCCGTTGCAGAATGGAGTTGGTGATGCGGATGGAACGGGCGAATCGATCTCTGTAGTAAAAAACGGCAACGTGATGGCTGGACAGACATCGGAGTCCTTGCCAGCTGCGAATGTTATCCCAGACAGACGAATTCGTCTTCGCATTCCACCCAAACTCAGAGCAGACATCGAGATTAATCGCGTAAGTTATCGTTATGCAGCGGATGATTCCTACGCCGTACAGGACGTATCCCTTCATCTGCCACAAGGCAAACGATTAGCTATTCTTGGACGAAGCGGCGGCGGCAAATCAACCTTGTTGAAGCTGATTCAGGGGGCATTACTTCCGTCTGCGGGGAAAGTTCTGATCAATAATATGCCTGTGCAGACCTTGGGTGAGAGTGTCACTGATGTCATCGCAGTACTGAATCAGAGCCCACACCTGTTCGACACCACGGTAGCCAATAATTTGCGGATTGGTCGTCCATATGCAACGGATGAGGAGATTCGTCAGGTGGCCGCCCAAGTAGGGTTATCCGGTCTAATCGAATCTTTGCCGCAGGGATATGATACGCCAATGCTGGAGACGGGCCTGCGTTTCTCCGGTGGGGAAAGGCAACGGATCGCTCTGGCCCGGGTACTGCTTCGGGAGACACCTGTTATTATATTGGATGAACCAACCGTAGGGCTTGATCCGGTGACGGAACGAGAGTTGATGCGCACCATCCTGGACAACTTGCAAGGCAAAACGATGATCTGGGTCACCCATCACCTGATTGGTGCGGAACAGATGGATGAACTTATTTTTATGGAAAATGGAAAGATTGCCATGCAAGGTTCTCACGAACAATTGCTGGCTGGGGAAGAGCGATACCGCCGTCTAATCGAACTTGATCGGCCGGGGTGGTCTGACTTGCAGACAGTAGAGGGCAAGCTGCCTACTGCCGCTTCCAGATAGCAGGAACTTTCTCGGCAAATGGAAGCGAATAGCGTGTCTCAGGTTCATTAAAACAAAATAACACAAACAAGGGATGTCCCCTGTCATATTCATGACTTATGGGATATCCCCTTTTTGCTTCTTGGTGTGGAGTTTTATGAAAAATCGCTATGTCTATGATGTGAATTGATCTGCAGCAGCCAGTGCCAAAGACTTAACGCTCAGATTTCCTGTGCCAGCAGCATGGCTGTGCCACAGGATTGACGCACAACCAGTTCCGGCTCAACTTTAATGCAACGATTATCCATTTGTTTGTTCATCAGATCAAACAGAATCATGGCAGCAAGGCGTCCAATTTTGTCCGTATCCTGCTTGACGGTTGTTAGCGGTGGATCGGTATAACGACAGGCTTCGATGTCGTCACAACCTGCCACAGCTATATCTTCTGGAATGCGTAACCCCACTTCCTTAAAGGCACGAATAGCTCCAAAGGCAAGTAGATCTGTGGCTGCAAACACGGCACGTGGCAGAGTCTTGCAGGCGAGCATTTTCTTGGCCGCTTCGTATCCATCCGCTGCGGCATAATCTTTGCTGTATACAACCCACTCGGACTTTTCATCAAGACTAAACTGATTTAGTGAACGTTTGAAAGCCATCTCTCTCTGTTGCATCACAAGAGAGGCGCGCTCCAGCCCGATAAAACCAACATCTCGATAACCGTTCATATAAAATTGTTCTACAACTTTGGTTGAGATCTTATCGTTATCGGACATGATGTAACAGGAGCTTTGTCCTGTTAGCTCGATATCTATTCCGATACAAGGAATCGGGCTGGCATCCAGGTCGAATATGCTGCTCTCGACCTCATCCCCCGCAATAATAATACAGCCATCCACTTGAAAATACTTGGATCTCGCCAAGTAGTCCTCACCCTGATCCAGAAACTTCTCATTCGAGAAGAAGAGTAGATCGTATCCAAGCAAGCCAATTTGTTTCTTAAACGCATTGATAACCTGTACGAAGAAAGGGTGGCTGAAATCCACGTTCAGCTTCCCTGCAAACACAACGCCAACGAGGCTGGATTTTTTGGTTGCCAGTGTTTTGGCTGAAGAAGATGGACGATAGCCTGTCTCTTCCATAATTTTAAGCACACGCTGGCGCGTTTCCTCGCTAATATCTGGATAGTTATTGATAATCTTGGACACCGTGGCTACAGATACGCCGGCTAAACTCGCTATCGTTTTGATATTCATAAACATCCCTCGGATTCCTAAACTGGTTTCGTAAACTGGGGCTGTATCGGTTTTTTCTCTTTCTTGCAAGTATTCTATGCTACATAGACCGGAGAGTCAACAGCAGAGAGAGGGTTTCACACTTGAAATGATATGCATCCATAGGTTTGAATTGATCAAGGATGTTTGTTGCGAAAATAAAGACTAATTTTAGCTCGTAATCTTAATTGTTTTACAGATTTTGAGTCCATTTAAAGGAATACCAGGCTATCTGGGGCTGTATATGAAATTATGTCATGTGCTGTGTTTCGTAACTTTCGTAACTATCGTAAAGGTTACCTTGATTTCAACGTATACAGCAATAAATAAAGCTTTTATCAAGCGGTTTGGAGCATGGGAATCAAAAAAACAAAATGACTATTTACAAAATAAAGATCTGAAGTCATAATAAGGGTGAAATTAACGAAACTGATTTCGTGGATTTAATTCAAAAATATGGGGGACAACGAAAATGAAGAAAATGACTTTAGCCATTGTACTTGTAACCGCTTTATTATGTGTGCTCGCCGCTTGTAGTAGCAGCTCTTCGGAATCAGAAGGAAATCAGGCTACAGACAGCAGCAAAAAAGTTACCTTGAAGATCATTCACTGGCAGCAAGAGAATATTAACAACTACATCAAAGAGTTTAATACGAAATTTGAAGCGAAATATCCGGACGTAAAGGTGGAGTATACTACCGTTCCGGCAGACGCGACTTACGATCAGTTGATGCAAACACGGATGAACGCCGGAAGTAATGGGGATGTGGATATCATTCCACTCAAATCAAGCTTTGTAGGCGCTCCGCAGGAATGGTCCAGTGGTGCTGCTGATCCGATGTGGAAGCAATGGATCGATGCCGGGTTAATCAGTGATCTGTCTGATCAATCTTTTATCAAAAACTACAATGAATCGGATGTACAGAACGCAATGACGTATAACGATAAGGTGTACGGTGTAAACATGGGCAAGGTGGCATTCACAGGACTGTTCTACAATAAGGAACTCTTCGCAAAATATAATCTGGAAATCCCTACAACCTGGGATGAATTGCAACATGTTATCAAAGTGTTCAAAGACAATGGTGTCGAAGCGCTGGGTCTGGCGGGTAAAGATGTATGGCCAATAGGTCTTGCGGTGCAAGGGCTTCAGGCCTCTATTCATGAAGATCAGCTTGCTTATATCAAAGGTCTATGGACTGGTGAAACCAAGCTGACTGATCCGGTTCAACTTGAAGTCTTGCAGAAATCTCAGGATCTGATGAACAATGCAATGCCTGGTTTCATGGGTATTGACTACGGAACATTGCCCAGTTTGTTCGCTACAGGCAAGGTGGCTATGATTGCTGACGGTACTTGGGATGCAACAACAATTCAAACGGCCAACCCTGATCTGAAGTTTGGATATTTCCCAATTCCAGGTAGCAATGATGCAGCCAAGAACAAAAATCTGGCGGGTAAATACGATATGACCTGGATGGTGGTGGATAACTCACCGAACAAGGATTACGCAATGAAATGGCTTGATATGTTATCGGAGAAAGAGAACTACACGGAATTTGTGAATGCAGCCGGCTTCCTGCCTACACAGCCTGATGTGGAGATGACAAGTGAGTTTATCCAAGGCATTCAGCCTTACCTGGAGGACTTTAAACTATCTTGGGATCAGTTGTTCATTAACCGTCAGAATGTAGGACAGTACATTTCGGAGGCCAGCGTTCACGCAGAGATGCTCAAGCCAGCCGGACCGATTGCAACACCGGAAGAGCTTGCAGGTAAATCCCAAGCGGACTGGGATGCTGCTGCTCCAAAGTAATTCATAATCATTCATATTCATGGCACAAGTTGGCCGCATGCGCCGGAATAGCGCTCGGGTCTGAGCCTTCAGGCCAGACAAGGCTGTTATTCCGGTTTTCTTATGTCTTAGTTTTACCCCATGAAAGGTGTGAGGACGATGTATCCGTTTGGGAAAGGTAAGGCAAGACTTATTCCTTATCTGTATTTGAGCATTCCGTTGTTACTTTACGTCGTGTTTGGCTTCGGTCCATCACTTGTGACGATACTGTTTTCGTTTACAGATGCTACTGGTGTTCGGGGCCAGGAATGGAGCTTTATCGGCTTTGAAAACTATAAAACATTTTTTGGTGCATCCAATGCTGGAGACCGAATGGATGCTATTGGGCGATCCTTATACTTTGCGTTTGCTGTTGTGATCATACAAAATGCAGTGGGTTTGTTTATAGCGATTTTGATCAATAAAAAGCTTAGAGGCGATAAATTATATCGCGCGGTATTCTTTTTGCCAGTGGTGCTGGGGGTTACTGTGTCTGGGCTCATTTGGCAACTCGTTGCAAATCCGCTGGGCGGACCAGCCCAGTCCTTTCTGAATTTCTTGGGTACCAGTTCCAACTTTTTTGGTGATTATAATATCGCCTTTGAATTGATTATTTTTGTTCAGATCTGGATGTACATGGGTTACTCCATGACGATTTTTCTTGCAGGTCTGCAGTCCATTCCAAGCGATCTGTATGAGGCGGGTTACATGGATGGTGCTTCGGGGTGGAAAGCATTTACGAACATTACATTCCCCATGATTGCTCCTGCATTCACGGTTAACATGCTCTTGTCTATCATAGGGGCATTGCAAACCTTTGATATTATCTATGTACTTACAGGCGGCAAGTTCAATACAACGACGCTTGCGTTTGATGTTTATGCTACGGCATTTGGCACAGGAACGGCTGATTATGGTTTGGCTTCTGCTGTGGCGATGATTCAGTTCCTCTTTGTATTTACCATATCGATGGTCGCTTTATTTTACCTTCGCAGAAGAGAGGTGGAAGCGTAATGAAACAGAGCCAAACGTCCAGAATGGTCAGCTACGTTATCGTTCTGCTCATGCTTGCGTTGTACGTTTTCCCTCTATTCTATCTGTTCAATGTATCCATGAAGACACAGACAGAGTATCTGCTCGATCCTGTAGCTCTTACTGAAGGGATTCGGCTTGAGAACTTTTCCGAAGCATGGAACAAAGGGAACTTCTCTCAGTATATGTGGAACAGTGTGCTCTATACAGGGATGTCCACCCTGCTGACGTTGATTTTATCTATATTTGCTGCATTCCCGCTCGCACGCAGATATGTTAAATTCAGCACAATCATTTATATTTTCTTTCTAATTTCCATGTACCTTCCCAACCCGCTCATTCCGCAGTTTTCCCTGATCAATAATCTGGGTCTTTACAATACCCAAATCGGGTACATCTTATTGAAGACGACAGGTACGGGCATTGCCTTTCTCATGTTTGTGGGTTATATCAAATCAATATCGCGTGAACTGGATGAGGCCTCTGCCATGGACGGGTGCGGGTATACAAGGTATCTGTTCACCATCCTTGTTCCGTTAATGAAACCAATCCTGGCAACAGGTATTATTCTTACCGCGATTGGTGTATGGAACGATATTATCGGGCCGACCATTTATTTATCTGATCCGAATTATCAGCCGGTAACCAAAGGACTCTTTACATTTTATGGACAGTACATGAACAACTGGCCGCTGCTCGCGTGTGGCATTCTGATTGTTACCTTGCCACTGGTTGTTCTGTACGTTGCTTTGCAACGTTTCATTGTTGGAGGTGCTATGGCAGGGGCTGTTAAATCGTAAGTTAGAATCACTCCGCTTTAACTGAAAAGAAAAAAAGGCAAGCGACCCAAAAAAACATCATAAGAAAGCCACCCTCAACGCAATGAAGGTGGCTTCTATTATTTTCATCGTTATTTTGGTTTTATAACTCCACTAACATCAGAATAATGGAGGATAGACACAGACATGTGCTGACTAGATACAGCACACCCACCACCTGATTTTGATTCAATCCGGCACGCAGCAACCGATAATGGGCTTGACTTGCATCGGCCTGATAGATCGCTTTACCTTGAATGAAACGTTTGATAACGACAAAGATGTTGTCGAAGATCGGTACACCCAGCGCCAGAATCGGAATGAAGATGGACAACATGGTTGCTTGTTTGAATGCACCATCCAGAGCGATAACCGCCAGAATGAAGCCAAGGAACGTAGCGCCTGCATCACCCATGAACACTTTGGCAGGAGCTTTGTTGTACTTCAGATAACCAATCGTTACACCGACCAGAATGATCGACATGAGTGCGGAATCACTTTGACCTTTGGCAAGCGCCACGATGAACAGGGTAATTGCCGAGATGGCCGATAACCCGCCAGCCAGTCCGTCCATGCCGTCCGAGAAGTTGATGACTGTTGTCACCCCGAAGATCCACAGGATCGTGAGAATGAATTGCAGCCAGATCGGAAGCATGACATATTCCGCGTTGAAGGGATTCACAAATCCGGTGAACGCAATGCCAGAAGCAAATACGAGTACTGCCGCAGAGACTTGTACGAGCATTTTGGGCAGGGCAGGAAAATCTTTGCCTTTTGTTTTGTACCAGTCGTCGACGGTACCAATCGTTAGCAGAAGCATACCACCAGCGACCAGAGCCGCTGTTTCCCATGTGATTTCTTTCGTCAGAGCAATGTATGTCAGGAAAAATCCAGTAAATATCGCGTAACTCGCCGTGAGCGGGATAGGTTGCCTGTGTAGCTTACGCTCCACATCTTCCCGAGGCTTGTCCACAAAATCGAGCCGGTGAGCCAATCGACCAAGCGGTGGAATAAGCAGAACCACGACAGCAAAAGACACTATAAAAGCCAGTATGTATACCATAAACTCGCTTGTTTCACTCCCATCTACCAATTTCCCCTTATTATACGAGTTAAACAGGAAATCTGTCGATGTCATTATTGTAACCAGACGTATGCAAAGGTGAGCAAAAGTTCAGGTTTTATTGCATGTGAGGAAGATAGGAGCCGAAATAATGTTTTACGGCTTCTGTATGATATCCATCATCACCTTGCCAGGTTGCTGCAAAGACAAAATCGCTGGAACCACCTTTGCGTTTTCTCGGTTTATCTCCAGGAGCCAGTATGCCGGCTGCCGCCCAGATTTCCAGCAGGGCATCCCGCTCCTGTTTGCTGGAAGGGAAGAGATCCTTCCACTTCTTCTCAAGTGAGCGAGCACTGTCTTTGGGGTCTTCCGTCTGAGCTGCTTCAAGCAGGTTGACCAGGATGGCTTGGTCTTCAGGAGTTACTTCATAGTTCGCATCGTTGTCCTGAAGCAGTAATTCCAGATCCATCAGGCAATAGATAAGCCAGCCGTGACGCACGCCGCCCCACTTGATCCGTTCAAAATTAAGGACGTTTAAGTCGACATTGGAATATTCCTTGTCTGACTGCAAACGCAGGAAGTTACAATCTCCACAGGAACTGGTGTTAGGGTGAAGGGCAGGGCGCTCTGCATAGGTGTGTAAAGGCATGTTCGATGTTAAAGCCCAGCTGGATAATGCGCTGCGTAGATAGGCTTTTTTGGTGGACAGACTATGTAGAAATGCCGAAATCACCCGTTCCTTAAACGAGTCCTCCTGATGCATGTCGTATAGACGCTGGACAATCTCGTCATGCGTGATCGTGAGTGGATCGAACATGACACCTTTGCTTTTGGCATATTCAAATTCCTCCCCGGAGAAGGGTAGAGAGGTTGTTTTCCAGCCCCCACCTCCCCAGAAGGTGCTCAGCAGTATCTTTGCTGCCTTTTTGTCCATATGGTTAGCCTCCTTTATGGGAATTGCAATTATGATGAATGTGATGCTTTGATCTATAAGATTGAACTAAAGAGTTTTTATCCTTGCCACTTCGATGACAGAACAACCTTCCGATCGCTGTTATCGCCCGAATTTTCGATTTACTTTTAAAAGGTGAAATTCTGGTAATAGCGTATGCTTACGATGCAGCTTTCTTGCAGAAAGCTTTTAGCTCCGCTTCTTCAGGTTATTTCTGCCCTCTACGTTCTTGTCTAAAGGGTTAATTCAATTTATCTAGGGCCTATGTTACGTATTCCTCGTTTGTATTCAGAATCATGTCGACGAGGCCTGGAAAACGTACGTTTAGCTCTTCCTTTCGTAGGGAATAAAAGTGCTGTTTACCTTCAATGCGTGGCTGGATTACGCCAGCTCCACGTAAAATTTTGATGTGATGGGACAACGTGGATTTGGAAATATGGTCTACTTCGAAAGCGGAACAGTTTTTCTCGCCAGAACTGGCCAAACAGTGTGCAATTTTCATGCGGATCGGATCACCCAATGCATTGCAGACCGTGGTCAGCTTCAATTCCGAAGCCATAGGTATCGTTGGAATTCTCATATCTATGACGTTAGCATATTCGGCTTTCTCTTTCAATGTTTGAAGAATTTCGAACTATAGAAGTTGAACTACAACTATTACACATGG
This sequence comes from Paenibacillus sp. FSL H8-0283, assembly GCF_045040675.1. Taxonomy (NCBI): domain Bacteria; kingdom Bacillati; phylum Bacillota; class Bacilli; order Caryophanales; family Paenibacillaceae; genus Paenibacillus; species Paenibacillus sp. FSL H8-0283. The sequence goes on along the minus strand of NZ_CP150295.1, from coordinate 6,680,421 downwards.
TTACTCCGATTGCAGTACCATCTTTCGATCGCTCTTATCCCCAGATTTTCTTTATTCCCTTGGTCCAAGGGAAAAATCCGGTGATAAATGCGCACGCTTCGCTTCTTCAGATTGGTTCTGCACTCTCCGTTTTAGTGTAAAAGTCGGTCTCAACTTATATATTTCTTGCGGGCAGTATAAGAAGTATGATACATTTCTTTTCAATTAGTTCGAAAATATTCGAACTGAAAGATTGGAAAATGGCTTTTTATTCTAGGAGGAATATAAATGAGTACCACTACACTGTTGAACAACTATTTCCGTTTATTTGATGCTTCACGCACAGACGAGCGCGCCATGCAGGATTTATTGTCCCTGTTTACACCGGACGCAGAGATTGTGCTTAACGGCACCAGCCGAACGGGATTCGACGGTTTTATGAAAGCTTTCTACGAGTACAATAAGGATGTAAAACATATGTGGGACGCGTGGGTGCAACAGCCTGACGGCAGCTACCAAACGAACTGGGCGGTATGCGGACAAGCGGCAGACGGAACGGTATATGCCAAAGCAGGCATCGATATCGCACGTGTAAATGATGCGGGGCAGATTGTATATCTGGAGAATGTACAGGCCGATCAGAATGCGTTCAGCAAGTATAATCAGTAATTAAAATCTAGGATTTCAGTTCTATAGTTGTTAGAAATCTGAATCAATAAAAGATAGGAAACCTTAACTCCACCGCTTTTTCATGCTGTGGGGTTTTGTTATACCCAACATGCTCAATCATTCTTTTTAGGGTAGGATTAGAATAAAGGGATGAACATTATAATTCTTATTTGTTGGAATAAAGAGGAGTGAACTACATGAACGAAGTTGGGAACCGAAACGTTATGGAACCTTTAGAGGTCATACCGATGGTCGGTATTGGACCATTTAAGTTGGGAATGAGTAAATCAGAGGTAGAAGAGATCATTGAGTGCATCACCCCGGAGATTAGTCAGCTCTACAACCAAATGGAGTATGATTTGGAACATAAACTCTATTTCATTGAAGTAACTAATCCACACGATTATCCACCTGATGAATCTGATGTTGTCCTTACATATGATAATATTGATGTTTTTCGAACAAAGGCTGATGATCTCGTTAAGCTAATAGATAGTAAGACACCATATACTCGAGACATCGATGCGGAGTTGGGATTTTCTTTTATTTTCAAAGACATCCAATTGGCTTTGTGGAGACCTAGCGTGATGACCGAAGAAATGATGAATTCAGTTGAGTTTCTGACCGAGTTTACGCCAGAGAATCAGGAACTTGAAAAGAGATTTTTCTATTTTAGGACGGTTGCTGTGGCGGCCCCTGGATACTTTAATAGAACATAAAGGGAAGCTCCAAGTATGATGAGAGATAAATTTGATCCAATCTAAATAGAGTTTATATAGTCTGTGCATGAAAAAAAGCCCATTCCCATATGGACATAACCATGGCGGGGTGGGTCTCTTTAACTTACGATATCTCGTATTAATTCTAACGAACCTGTGACGCGCTATTGGAGGATATTTGGAGAAAATAAATTTCTAACGAACCACATGGACCTATGTCAAAAAAGTAGACACTACGCTGCGGATTTGTCCGTAAATTTCATCGCAAAACGAGCAGGGGAAAGATACCCTAGCGCGCCATGCATTCGCTTGCGGTTGTAATAGAACTCGATGTACTGGTAGATGGCAGTATAAGCCTCTTCCGGTGTCTTAAAACGAGGGGTGCAGTAAATGAGTTCCTTCTTTAAAATACTGTGCCATGACTCAATACAGGCGTTATCATAACAGTTTCCTCGGCGGCTCATGCTTGATTCCATTCCGTATGATTTCAGTTGCTCCACGTATTCTTTGGACGTGTATTGAGAGCCGCGATCCGAGTGATGGAGTAATCCCGGAGCGGGGCGTTTGGCCTTGTAAGCTTCCTCCAGTGCACCCATCACCAAACTGGTTTCCATATGGTTATATAGACGCCAGCCTACAATTTCACGTGTGCACAAATCCAGAACGCTGGCGAGATATAGACGACCTCCTCGGCAAGGAATGTAGGTGATGTCGGTAACCCATACCGTATTCGGTTTGGACGTTTTAAATTGCTGATTCAGCGTATTTGGTGCAAGGGGATGGTTGTGTTTGGAATCCGTCGTCTGAACGCGATATTTGGGCATGACCACAGAACGTAGATTCATTTGACGCATGTATATACTGACGGTACGTGAAGAGATTCGCAACCCTTCTAAATGGAGCAGATACGTAATTTTAGGACTTCCACACCGCATCTGGTGGTCGTAAAAATGATAGCGAATACGCTTCATGACCTCTCCTTTGCGGTCCTGCCGCTTGCTGGTTCGGTCCATTCGCCATTTGTAATATCCGCTCCGTGATACTTGAAAGGTTCTGCACATCTTCTCCAAAGAAAACTCGGAGCGATGGTCTTCCACAAACTGAAATCTTAGCTCTTTGGTTTGCTGAAGATGTGCACTGCTTTTTTTACAATCGCCAGTTCTTCTTGTGTATCCGCAAGCGTGTGCTCTTTCTCTTGAAGCAACCGGCGCATCTCTTGGAGCTCTGCTTCCAGTTCCTTCACTCGATCTACGCTTGCAACAGGCTCATGTTTTAGTTCGCGGTACTTACTCATCCATTGGTGCAACGTACTTTTTGGAATGTTGAGTTCTTCTGCCAAATCTCCAAGTGTCTTCGTCTGCTCTTGAATAAATTTGACCGTTTGTTTCTTGAATTCTTCGTTATATCGTTGCCGCTGTTCTCCCATGTGGACACCTCCGTTAGTCTTATTATCCTTCCGTCCGTTAACGGGTGTCCACTTTTTATTCTAGCTCCAACAGACACGTTAATTGGCTACATATTAGGTTCTAGAGCAGTTTTGTGCCCATGTAAGCCGATATAAGGTGGCTCAGGTTCGTTAGATTTTGAAAACATGCTATAAACCTCATATAAGATGTCTACGATTCGTTAGCGTATTCCATGTTCGACTTTTTGAATCTCCGACGTGTAACATCCCACGCCTTCCCTACCCCTGCATCGTCTTATTTTGAAAGGCAGCGATATCCGCATACTCTTCTTCGAATTTGCGGGAGATGCGGATGAAGATCGGCAACAGTTCACGGTACACGCGGACACTGTCCGGGTCTGGTTGGTGCCGATGCGTTGATCCGATCATGCCGGAGACGGCACTCAGGGAATCGATGCGGCCAAGAGCGTACAAGCCCAGTACAGCAGCGCCGAGACAGGAGCTTTCAATACTTTCGGGGATGATGACATCCTGATCGAAAATATCGGCCATCATCTGGCGCCATAACTCAGAGCGGGCGAAGCCGCCTGTCGCCTGAATTTTTTTCGGACGGCCAATCTTTTCTTCGATCGCCAGCATGACCGTGTACAGGTTAAACAACACACCTTCGAGCGCAGCGCGAATCATATGTTCTTTCTTATGATGCAGCGTCAGGCCGAAAAACGAACCCCGTGCATTGGGATTCCAGAGCGGAGCCCGCTCACCTGTCATATACGGATGGAACAAGAGACCTTCCGAACCCGGAGGTACGTTTTCTGCGACACGAGTAAGCACTTCATATGGATCGATGCCAAGTCGTTTCGCAGTCTCCACCTCGGAAGCTGCAAACTCGTCCCGAATCCAGCGGAAAATAACACCGCCATTGTTCACCGGTCCGCCAATGACCCAGGCATCCTCCGTGAGCGCATAACAGAAGAAGCGTCCTTTGGGATCGGTCACTGGTTTATCTACGACTGTACGAATCGCTCCACTGGTACCAATGGTCACGGCCACGACGCCCGGATCAATGGCGTTCACGCCCAGATTGGAGAGCACACCATCACTTGCACCGATGACAAATGGTGTGGTGACCGCAATGCCCATCTCCTTGGCGTACTCCGGGTGCAACCCATGTTTCAGCACATGTGTGGTTGGGACCAATCGGGACAAGTGTTCCGGCGTAATGCCCGCTACATGCAGCGCTTCAGCATCCCAGTCGAGTTTCTCCAGATTCATGAGTCCGGTTGCGGAGGCCATGGAGTGATCAATGACGTATTCAGAAAATAATTTATAGAAAACATATTCTTTCATGGATATGAATTTGTGCGTCTGTCTGAACAATTCAGGCTGATCCCGGGTGAGCCACATGATCTTGGTGAGAGGGGACATCGGATGAATCGGCGTACCTGTTCTCAGATAGATTTCGTGACCATTCATCTCCGATTTGAGTACTTCCGTCCATTCTGCACTGCGATTATCTGCCCAAGTCATGGCCCGCATCAGCGGTGTGCCCTGTTGATCGACTGGCAGAATGCTGTGCATGGCCGAACTGAAGGATACAAACAGGATGTCCTCTGGCTTCACTCCCGCTTTGGAAGTGGCCTGTTTAACGGACTCGATGACTGCTTTGAAAATATCTTCCGCATCCTGCTCCGCAATCGCAGGTGTGGGGGTGTGCAGCGGATAATCGGCACTGCCTTGAGCCACAATGGTTCCGTTCTGTTCGAACAAGACGGCCTTGGTGGAGGTCGTGCCGATATCTACGCCGATCATATAGGGTGAAGAAGCCATTTTGTCATCCCTCTTTCTTAAATATATAAGTGAATGAATGCTTTTACACGTTAACACTTTGGGTACAGAAAGCCTTCCGATCGCCGTTATCCCCAAATTTCTTGATTCCCTCTTCAAAGGGAGAAATTTGGTTATAAATGCGAACATTCCATTTCTTCAGGCCCTTTCTGTCCCCTTCGTGCACGTGGTGCTATTCATCCAACTTATATGGCATCTGTTATTTCATCTATAGATAAGAATATCAGACTTGAGGGATGGATCAAAATGCCACAATCTTAGTCCTTCACCGCCCCTGCGGCAATATCCGAAATAAACTGGCGGCTGATAAACAGGAACATAACGATGAGCGGAATGACGGCAAGCAACGTACCAGCGATAACCATGGCATAGTCTGTGTTATACAACCCGTTTAATTGAGACAACGCAATCTGCAACGTGTATTTGCGTTCATCCGTCAGGACGATCAAAGGCCACAGATAATCATTCCATACGCCGATAAAGGTGAACGCGCCGAGGAAAGCAAAGGCAGGTCGCAGAATTGGCAGCGCCACGTTCCAATAGAGTCGGAAGAAATTACAGCCGTCGATGCGGCCCGCATCCAGCAGATCGTTGGGAATGGACTCTGTGGCATACTGGCGAATCCAGAAGATGCCGAAGGCGTTCACCATGCCCGGAATAATGAGAGCTTTGAAGGAACCGACCCAACCGAACGTAGCCATGAGTACGAAGGAAGGCACCAGCGACAGCTGGGAAGGTACCATCATGGTTGCGAGCAGCAAGATGAAGAGCCACTTTTTGCCGGGAAATTCAAACTTCGCAAACGCAAACCCCGCCAGTGAGTCAAAAAACAGCACCAGAATGGTCACGAGGCCTGACACAAACAACGTATTCAGAAAGGCGCCCCAGAAATCAATCTGCTGCAACACCCGCGTGATATTATTCCACAGTTCGCCCCCGAACCAGAGCTGGGGTGGAAACTTGTAGATATCGGACGTTGTCCGGGTAGACATTACAATCAGCCAATAGAACGGGAACATGGATATGAGCATGCCCCCGATAAGACCGGTATACAACACCAGCGATTTGAGGTGTTTGGTCGCCATGTGCGCTCCCCCTTATCACATCAGGATGATTTGCCTTGAACAAGCTTCCAGTTCACAATCGAGAACAGGGCGATAATGAGGAACATGCCCCAACCAACGGCAGCGCCATATCCGAAATAATTGTTAATGAAGGATTCACGGTAGAGGTACAGTACAATCGTCATGCCTGCTGCACCTGCGCCACCGTCATTGCCTACCAATACTTGTGGCTCGGTGAACAGTTGCATACCGCCAATCGTTGATGTAATGACCGTAAACAGAATCACAGGACGCAACATCGGAATTGTAATTCGGAAAAAGGACTGTATCGCTGATGCGCCATCAATCTTGGCCGCTTCGTATAATGTCTGCGGAATACTCTGAAGTCCGGCCAGATAGATGACGGCGTTATATCCGGTCCAGCGCCAGACCACCATGGAGGAGATTGCGACTTTAATGCCCCATGGTGCATTAAGCCACTCCACAACCGGTAACCCGACCGACTGCAACAGATAATTGAGAAAGCCATAATTGTTGGCAAATAAAGCACCGAAGATAATGGCTACCGCCACGATGGATGTGACGTTTGGCAGAAAATAACCGACCCGAAACAGGGTACGAAACTTCACAAATGGTGCATGTAGCAAAAAGGCAATAATCAGGGCGAAAAAGAGCATCGGAATCGTCGAATAGATCCAGATCATGAACGTGTTGCCCACGGCTTGCCAGAACTCGGCATCGGTCAGCATGTATTTGAAATTGTTGAGTCCGTTAAACGTCATGACACCGATGCCATCCCATTTATGAAAAGCCAGATAGAGTGAGAACCCAATCGGGAACAGCCCAAATACCGCAAACAGAATATAAAACGGCGATATCGCAACATAAAGTGCACGATGCTCCCACATTCTGGCCCACAGTGACTTCTGCCGATCCAGATCAGGTCTTGCATTTCCGGGATCGGGAGTAAGACGAGGTTCAGTTACAGCCATATGAATTCCTCCTTTGCGGATAACGAAACCACACGTTGTTCAGGTTAACGCTGCAATTCCCGCTCGACGCGGTGTACCGTATCCGTCCAGACCTGCTGTGGATCGGCATTTTGCTTCGCGACATCATTCAGCCGTCGAGTGATAATGTTGTGTACGGATGGGTATCTTTCGCCAAAGAAAGCATCCGGCACATCCTGTGCCGATTCGGCAAATACAGGCCCTGTCGCCTGTCCACCGAAGAAAGGTTCTTTTTCTTTCATGGCAGGATCATCAAACACACCTGGTGCAGAAGGGAACAGGTTCAGTGTCTGATATTGCTCCAGTTGATTTTCGGGACTTTGCAGCCAGCGAACCAGTTCAAAGGCTTCCTGAGGATGTTCACTCGACTTCAGGATGGACAGGAATGATCCTCCGTTGTTGCCATCTCCCTCTGGTGCTCGAGCGACCCGCCACTTCCCGGATGTATCCGGAGCGGCTTCCTGAAGAACTTGTTTCATCCAGACAGCGCCCACGAAAGAGGCGATTTCGCCATTATTCATCGCGGCGTTCCAGCTTGGAGTCCAGCCATCTGCATTGGCTAGCAGTCCCTTCTCTTTGAAAGCAACGGCCGTATCCCAGCTCTTGCCCACAATAGGGGAATCCATGCCGATAAAGGACCCGTCCGGCCGGAAATAACGCTCCGCAGACTGCGATATGACTTGATTGTAAACGGTTGCAATATTGTCGGTTAGAAAAACCTTGCCTCCGAATTTTTCCTTGAGCTGTTCTCCGGCAGCAACATATGCATCCCAACTGTTGATCTGGCGTGTAACGTCCTCGGGATCAGATGGCAATCCGGCCTCCTTGAACAGATCTTCTCGGTAGAAGAGGGCTGTTGGGCCCGTATCCATCGGGAAACCAATCATCTGTCCGCTTGGCGTAACGCCTTGCTTCCATTTCCACGGCAGATATTGGTCTTCAATATCTCCTGCACCGAGATCATACAGATTATAGAAACGGTCCTCACTGGGGAATAGCTCCATGATCCAGTCGTTCAATGCTACAATGTCTGGTTCACCTGAGCGTGCAGCGAGTGTTGTTTTGAGTTTTGCTTTGAAATCACCGCCGATTTTCTGAGCTGTCAGTTCGATATTGGGGAACTTTTCCTTAGCCCTGGCAATCAACTTATCATCGATGGAACGATTCCAGTACCATAATGTAAGCGCTACCTTTTTGTTGTTCGCTGAATCGTCCTGTCCGGGCCAGATGGAGCATCCGCTTATGAGCAGGACGCAGACCATCAGTATGGCTGTCCAGCATGTTCTTTTCCGGCGGATCATGTGTATTACCCCCTCATCATTAAGTTCGAGGCATGAAGTGCTTTGGACTACAACATTAGTGTATGAGCAGTTTATAAACTCATACCCAATATTCCTAAAATGAAACACATATTTGTGTCAATTGCGTAACATAAATTGGGTAGTTACTTTAAAAATAAAAGTTACTTGACACATTATAATTTTTATTCTAAACTAACTTACATAAAGTAACTAATGATGATGAGAATAATATAGATACGTACTATATAACGTCCAAGTGATCCATTTTCGCTTTGGATGCGAATCAATCAACAGACAAGTTGGCCTAAACAGGAGGAACGACAATGATCAATTCACATATTATTCAACTGCTTGCCCCCAAAATTCAGACTTTTCCGAGTGGAAAAGAGTTCATATACCTCGTGGGACCGATTAAGCTCCCGGTAAACCTTGATGGGGAGACCAAGACATTCCAGTGGTATAGCTGGATGAAGTCAGACAAAGCAATGGAGAGCGGCGAGTTAATCGAATCCCTTGCTGAGGCTGAACTGGCAGAGCGTCAACAATCCAGTGTTCTGGTGTATGGTGACTTTGCTGAAGCACAAGAAGCGCTGATCCGGATGCATAGCATCTGTCATACAGGCGACATCTTTGGCAGCAAACGCTGTGATTGCGGCTTCCAATTGGAGCAATCCATGAAAATGATCGCCGCTCACGGAGCGGGTGCACTGTTCTATCTTGCGAACCATGAGGGACGTGGCATTGGTCTGTTCAGCAAAGCCATGGCGTACATTTTGCAAGAAGAAGGTCTGGATACGGTAGATGCAAACTTGCAACTCGGATTCACAGACGATGCTCGTAATTATGACGATGCGATTGCTGTGCTGCGTACACTTCGCTCCGCACCGGTTACATTGATCACCAACAATCCACGGAAGCTGGCTGCTTTGCAGGAAGCGGGATTAAATGTGGGCGGACGTGTGCCACTATGGGGAGATCGCTCTGCTTTCAACGAGAAATATCTGCAAACGAAAGTGAACCGTTCCGGTCATTTGGCAGAAAGTGATGGTTGGGCTGGGGCAGAGACGCTGCTTCCGCATGCGCAGGGTTAATCATTATTTATAGACGTATACGAATAGATGGCTAGCCGTTGATGTACTCTCTGTTATGGAGAAGTACAACAGCGGCTTTTTGCTATGGATGATAGGGTAGCGATCAGGTTTTCCTGATTCACGGAATGGCTTGCCGTTCCCGCAGTGCGGATTATACAATATAGTCATCTGATGAATGCGGGAGGAACCAAGGTGCCATTTGAGGGACAACGTATATTGCCGGCTGCAAAGAGCATGAAGCAGTTTGAAGCGATGATTGAAGGCCCTTATACCTATGGGGTGATGCTGGAAACGCATATTGCACAGCTTCAGAGTGTAATGGACGAGGCTCGGCGGTACGACAAAAAGATACTTTTGCATGCAGATCTGGTCCAAGGATTGAAGAATGATGAGTATGCGGCAGAGTATCTGTGTCAGCACATTCGCCCGGCAGGACTGATCTCTACGCGAGCGAGTGTCATTCAGAAGGCAAAGCAGAAAGGCATTACAGCGATTCAACGTATTTTTCTGCTCGATACCCATGCACTGGAGAAAAGTTATCTGCTGCTGGCCAAAACCCAACCGGATTATATTGAAGTATTACCTGGCGTCATTCCGCATATTATTGCGGAAGTGTCTGTGCGTACAGGGATACCCATTATTGCAGGGGGATTGATCCGTTCACCGGAAGAGGTTGAACTTGCGCTTGGCGTCGGGGCTACGGCAGTGACCACATCCAACGCAGATCTGATCCGACACTTCGAGAAATCGCTTACACCTTAAAAAGAACCCACAACAGGAGGTTGGCTGTATGGAAAAATATATATTGGCTCTGGATCAGGGAACAACAAGCTCCCGAGCTATTCTATTTAACCGTGGCGGGGAGATTGTGCACATTGCACAGCAGGAATTCCCTCAATATTTCCCCAAACCGGGCTGGGTAGAGCAGAATGCCAACGAAATCTGGAGTTCCATTCTTGCCGTGATGGCTTCATGTCTGGCAGAGAGCGGAATCAAACCTGTTCAGATTGCCGGAATTGGAATTACGAATCAACGTGAGACCGTTGTTGTATGGGACAAAGAAACAGGCAGACCCATCTATAATGCAGTGGTATGGCAATCCAGACAGACCGCAGATATCTGTGAAGAATTGAAGACGCAGGGTCTCGGGGACCTTTTCCGCCGTAAAACAGGATTACTGATCGATCCCTACTTCTCGGGAACAAAGGTGAAGTGGATTCTGGATCATGTCCCTGGTGCCCGGGAGCGGGCAGAGAAGGGTGAACTGCTGTTTGGCACGATTGATAGCTGGCTGATCTGGAAACTGAGCGGGGGTACACATGTCACGGATATATCCAATGCCTCACGTACTCTGATCTATAACATCTATGATCTGCAATGGGATGACGAATTGTTGGATATCCTCGACATTCCCAAGGCTATGCTACCAGAAGTGCGAGGTTCATCCGAGGTGTATGCACACACAACAGACTATCATTTCTTCGGTCATCGGATTCCGATTGCGGGAGCGGCAGGAGATCAACAGGCAGCGATGTTTGGTCAGGGCTGTTACACCAAGGGTAGTATGAAAAATACATATGGTACAGGTTGTTTCATGCTTATGAACACGGGAGAGAACCCGGTACAATCCAATCACGGACTGATTACAACGATTGCCTGGGGGATGAATGGCAAGGTTGAATATGCGCTCGAAGGTAGCATTTTTGTTGCAGGTTCAGCGGTTCAGTGGCTGCGTGATGGATTAAGAATGCTTCGCTCTTCAAAAGATAGCGAGGATTACGCCTCACGTGTGCCTTCGACAGACGGTGTTTATATGGTACCTGCATTTGTGGGATTGGGCAGTCCGTATTGGGATAGTGAGGTTAAGGGTGCGGTGTTTGGCCTGACCCGAGGCACGACAAAGGAACACTTTATCCGTGCTACGCTTGAGGCGTTGGCGTATCAGACCAAAGATGTACTGGAGGCAATGGAATCCGACTCGGGTATTCCCGTGCATGCTTTGCGTGTGGATGGAGGAGCGGCGGCCAATGATTTCCTCATGCAGTTCCAGAGTGATATTCTGGGCATTCCTGTCGAACGCCCAACGGTGAATGAAACGACTGCATTGGGTGCGGCTTATCTGGCAGGATTGGCGGTAGGATATTGGACGAGTGCGGATGAATTGACGGATCATGAAAATACGGAGCGTGTCTTCCAGCCTGTTATGGCTGAGCAACAACGAACAGAACTGTATACAGGCTGGAAGCGTGCAGTGAATGCAGCAATGGCTTTTAAATAAAAGAAATGAAATGAATATTTCTTGGTGTGGGTATTTGTACTTTTTAACTAAACATATGTTATAAATGATATTTACTGGTGGAAAATGATGCATGATTTACAGGGTTATTCTTCCTGGAGGAGGCAAAATATATACCCACTATAAGGAAAAAAATAAGGTTAGTGGATTCATTTGAAATTCCATCCTTTGTCAGAACAACTTTTTGAATTTTTTTTGAATAATGTGTCATTTCAGGACTTCACGCCGTCAAAAATCTGTGATAGGATAAAGGCACAAGTTAAAAAAATGATGTCTGGAGATCGGGAGGGACCACGTGCCGCTCAGCAATTGCTGAGCGAATGACGTGGTCCTTTTTTTGTTTTTTTACGGAAATATTAAGGAAATCAATGGGAGGTTCAAGAATGACAGAAACGTTCTCGTCAGCACAACGGACCGAATATTTGCAAAATATGGCGAATGCACATTTTGACGTATTGATTATTGGCGGCGGGATTACAGGCGCAGGGATTGCATTGGATGCGGCTTCGCGTGGGTTGAAGACGGCGCTTGTAGAAATGCAGGATTTTGCAGCAGGTACATCCAGTCGTTCGACCAAGCTTGTCCATGGCGGATTACGTTATTTGAAGCAATATGAAGTGAAGATGGTTGCTGAGGTAGGACGGGAGCGGGCTGTAGTTTATGAAAATGGGCCACATGTGACAACACCGGAACCGATGTTGTTACCGATCTATACGGCTGGCACGTTCGGCCGCTTCAGCACATCCATTGGACTGATGGTGTATGACCGGCTCGCCGGGGTGAAGCGCAGTGAACGGCGCCAAATGTTGAATGCTGGAGCAGTGTCAGACAGTGAACCTCTGTTACGCAAACAGGGGTTGTTGGGTGGTGGACTCTATGTGGAGTACCGGACTGATGATGCCAGGCTCACCATAGAAGTTATGAAAGAAGCCGTTAAACGTGGGGCACAGGCAGTGAACTACGTTAAGGCGAAAGGTTTCCTGAAGGAGAATGGCAAGATTACAGGTATTGAAGCCATGGATCAGATCGATGGGCAGACTTATACGCTGAAAGCAAGCAAGGTGATCAACGCTTCCGGTCCATGGGTGGACGGTCTGCGGGAATTGGACGGTTCACGCCAGGGGAAAACGCTGCAGATGACCAAAGGCATTCATTTGGTCTTTGATGGTGAACGATTCCCATTAAGACAGGCCGTCTATTTTGATACACCAGATGGTCGAATGGTCTTTGCTGTCCCACGTGATGGAAAAACCTATGTAGGTACAACCGACACTGTATATCAGGATGATCCTGCACAACCGCAAATTTCCGACTCGGATCGCGATTATGTGATTGATGCAGTTAATGGCATGTTTCCAGATGTACACATTGGTACCGAGGACGTGGAATCCGGATGGGCGGGTGTACGTCCACTAATTCATGAGGAAGGCAAGAATCCTTCCGAAATATCACGTAAAGATGAAGTCTGGGTATCCGAATCCAATCTGATTACGATTGCCGGGGGCAAGTTAACCGGATACCGTAAAATGGCCGAGATGGTTGTTGATCTGGTCGCACGCCAGATGGAGCAGGAGAGTGGGCATTCCATAGGCCCTTGTGTAACGAAGAAGATGCCCATCTCCGGCGGTGATGTAGGGGGAGCGGCTGGATTTGTATCGTATGCGGAGCGCAAGATCAAGGATGGTGTTGCCTTGGGGCTTGCCCGACCGGCTGCGGAGCGGCTGGTTCGCACATATGGTTCCAATGTGGAGGCACTGTATGAGCGAATGCCCGATCCACGCACCAAGTCCGAGCTTCATGGCATGCCACAGGAGCTATTGCTTATGCTACATTACGCGATTGATGAAGAGATGGCTGTAACCCCATCTGACTTTTTGGTACGAAGAACAGGTGATTTATTCTTCCGTATTGATGAAGTTCGTCGCTATAAAGCAGCGGTTATCTCGTATATGGCAGGTCGTTTGGACTGGTCTGAAGAGGAAGAGGTTAAACATACACAGGAACTGGATCAGCTGTTGCTGGAAGCATCCGGCAAAATCTAAGGCAGGATTTCAAGATCGAGAGTCGAATGGAACATGTAAGCGTGTAACATAGAGAGGGGATTACATCCATGACATTACAGATCGGAATCATTGGAACAGGCTGGTTCAGTAAGGTACACGCGGATATTCTCGCACGGATGGAAGGTGTTCGTGTTGCGAGTGTCTGTGGAACATCGCTCGAAAAGGCAGAGGCTATGGCCTCCGTTTATGATGCTGTTGGTTACGGGGAACTTGAACATATGCTGGATGGTGAGAAGCTGGATGCGGTGTATATCTGTGTGCCTCCGATGTCTCACGGATCAATTGAGTCCGAATTAATCCGCCGCGGTATTCCATTCCTGGTGGAGAAACCGTTGAGCACCGGAATGGATGTTCCGCGTCAGGTGTTGGATCAGTTGCAAAAGAGTGGATTGTTAACCTCTGTAGGATACCATTTCCGTTATCAGGAGGCTGCGCAGGTTCTGCAGCAAGCGATGAAAGAACAGACGGTCGGCATGGCTCTTGGCCGCTGGATGGGCGGAATGCCAGGGGTCGCCTGGTGGCGGCGTCAGGACGGTTCAGGAGGACAATTCGTAGAGCAGACTACACATATTGTAGACTTGCTTCGGTATTGTGCAGGAGAAGTTACGGAGGTATATGCTGTAGCAGCTCAGCGAAGCATGCATGAGAAGCATGAGCATGTGACCGTAGCCGATGTGGCAAATGTGACGCTCAAGCTGGAAAGTGGAGCGATTGCCAGTATCGCCAATACATGTCTGTTGCCAGACGGAGAGGGCGGCGCAGGACTCCAGTTCTACACGGATGCAGGTGTGTGGGATTGGACGCCAGAACGTTTGCTTCTACCAAGTGCCGCAAAACATGCGATGGCAGGTCTGGAGATTCCGGCAGGACATAACCCATACGAGCGTGAGAATGAAGCGTTCATTCACGCCCTGCGTACGGGAGACCGTTCACGAATTCTGTCCGATTATGCAGATGCCTGCCGTACACAGGAGATTACGACGGCGGCGCTGGCATCGGCAGATTCCGGTCTGCCGGTACAGCTTCAGCCTTCAAAACATCTCTCTCATTAAAAGGTTGAAGGTAATATAAATACGCCTGAATCAGGGAATGATCCGCAGATCAGCCTGATTCAGGCGTATTTGTGTTGAGTAGAGATTATTAAGTAGCAATTCAACTACTCGGATTTCTGCTGTTTCAACCAGTCGGATGACCAACTGTAGATCTGATCAATGACAGGTTCAATGGCTCTGCCTTTCGGTGTCAATTCATACTCTACACGGGGAGGTATCTCGGGAAACATGTGTCGGGTTACGATACCTTCCGTCTCCATTTCCTTCAATCTCTCCGATAAAAGTCGTCCACTGATCGCCATCTCTGCTTCAAGTTCCGTAAACCGCTTGGGTCCGGACAACAGTTGGTACATGATTAACAGTACCCACTTCTTGCCTATGATGTCTATGGCTTGAGTGATCATACAGGGACTTGGTGATTTTACTTTTTTCAGCTTCAACGTGTTCACCTCGATTCATAATGATTTTCTTCAAAGTTGTATATGAAAGGACATGATTTCTGCCGCTTTAAGAATATAGGACATCCAAGTAAATGAGGGTTACTACAAAATATACTGTAACATACCTTTTGTATGTATTATACATCATACAGTGAAAAATTACTTGAAGAAATTATATTATTATTATATACTAACTTCACAAAAGTAAGTTGGTGATAAATAATACGTATAATATGAACGCGTACTATTCTGAAAATTGAACTGGGCTGAACGGTTGAAAACAGAGTGACCTTTGGGAACTTTTACATAGATTCTTTTTTTACAATGTGCAGCAAAAATAATCATTACATAGTAGGAACATATAATTTGTTACAGGAGGATCTACATATGAACAAGATTTTGGGTTACGTTTTTCTGGTTGTGTTAGCAGGTGTCTTCGTCATGACGGGGTTTAACAAGATTAGTGGGGCAGATATGATGATTCAGACATTCGAAAGTTTCTCTTATCCGACATGGACGATGTATCTGCTGGGCGCTGCGGAGTTGCTTAGTGCTGTAGGACTGCTGATTCCACGGACTCGCATCCTGGCTTCTGGCATACTGACCTTCATTCTGATTGGGGCCGTGGGAAGTCATCTGATCTATGCACAATACGCTGCTGTTCCGTTCCCGGCTGTGTTGTTGGTAGCTAACATTATTGTTTTGGTTGTGGGCATGCGCAGATTGGAAGCGGAAGAAGAAGGCCAGATGGACGCGATTCAGGCGTAAGTTAAAGATAAGAGGGAACGTAATTGGGCTGTTCAACGTGGAAAAGGTATTCCTGTCAAAAGGAATGTAAACGCGGATGCCTATGCAGAAGATGACCACTGCCAGTAAGCGGTGGTCATCTTTTTTTATGTCAGACTTCGCGTGGCACGTGTAACGATTCGCCGCGTATGTTTGGTATCCGACTGCTGAGTCCAAGTGGCACAGACCTGCCGCACCCACTCTGGATTGGTTTTGCTGGCGTCGTTCAGCCAGTTACTTACCGAATCCTGTACATACTTATGGGCATCGGATTTTACTGCGTCAAGCAAGGGAAGGGCCATGGCCGGATTTTCTTTTAACTCCTGAATATGCTTGGCCCAGACGCCACGAGGTCTGATTGATTCTATGGCAAATCGACGGATCAGTGGATCAGGGTCAACGCTCCATGGGATTAACTGCTGCAAGGCTAAGGATAATTCGGCAGAGATGGACTCCCGTACAGCCATCCAGGCGATTTCTCTTACACCAAAGTGATGATCTGCTGCAAAGGGCCGAATATGCTCCAACTTTTCAGTCAGGTTCAGACCGGAATCCAGCCCAATGATATAAGCCGCCCAGCAGCGAACACTGTCTGAACGATGCTCTGCAATGGAACAAAAGAGATTCGTTTTTTCATTGACTGATGGACGTTTCAACAGATCAAGCCATTGCATGGCTATGGCCGGGATGATTTTCATGATCCGCTGCTCATCCATCTGTGTTAACTGCTCTGTAATTGCTCTGGTTTCGGCATCCATTCCCCATTCATGGGTAACCTTCTGAAAAAGAGAAACATGATCTACAGCCAGCCATTCGGTCAGATTGACCGATTCGATATGTCCTGCTTGTAGCCAATTGCGGATATGCTCAGGAATTTCCGTTGCTTTACGGGCACCTTTGCGAAGAAAAATGTCTTCAGGGATAAATAGATCTGGCTTAGCATCCAACGGTATACTCCTCCTTGGTTGTATAACATCATGAGTTATACAGTACAACTTGCTGGAGAACAGGGATGTAAGGCATCTTACAAGTGGTCAGTGATTTTCCGGAGGTTAGCGATTTCGTCACGATGAAGGGAGACTGATTTGAATCCGGTACGAATACGGCCAGATTTTACCAAGTCTTGCATGACAATCGTAACCGATTCCCGTGTGGCTCCCGCCATCCAGGCAATCTCCTGATGGGTAAGCCCGAGTTGAATCCGGCAGTATTCATCTTCTTCGATCCATCCCATCTGTTCAGCCAGCCGGAAGAGATTATGTAACACCTTTTCATGCAGGTTTCCGAGTGCAAGCGTCTGTGTCAACTCGCTCATACGTTTGATCCGCTCGCTCAGTACGTTCATCAGTCTCATCATAAATTCCGGATGTTCAATCAGAAACTGTTCAAAACGTTGTTTGTTCATCAGGCAAATATCACACTCCTCCATCGTTTCGATATAAACGGCGCGTGTTCCGAGTGAGATTCCGTTCATTTCTCCAAACACGTTACCTTCCGTCAAAATATCGAGAGTGAACTGCTTGCCCTCCGGATTTAATGTATATAAACGAACCTTTCCCCGTTTTACAAAATAGAAACCTTCTGTAAACGTATCGGGTGTCTGGATCTGTTTGTTTTTAGGTATGGTCGTAATAGAAGTCATCCCATCCATTTCAATCAGGTCTGCCTCGGATAAGGAGGACATGAGGTCGAATTGTGATAAATACAGAATTTTATCCATAGAACTCCTTTCCATTACAATATGAATATAAAAAAAAAGAAGAACCCACGAAAAACAACGGGTTCTCTTGCAGCGGGACTTCCTGATCGGAAGGTCTTCTGACTATAAATGATCAAATGCCATTTTGATTATAGTAACTTTTTTAATTGAGAGACGCGTCCTTGGCTGATGCCAAGCTTTTCCGCAATTTGCTGTTGAGCCAAACCGGGATTCTGTTCAACAATTTCTTTCATCTGTTGCAGCATACGTGCCGTCTTTGGCCGCAGGTCCGGGTATTCTTGGTTGTCAGCTGTGGTCCCTTCTTCCCTAGCGGGAGATGAGACTGGGGCGGATTTGGAAGCAGGACGCTCCACGGGTGCAGGAGCCTGTTTGTTCTGAGGTACGAACCAGTCGGGAGAGTCATCCGGGTGTTTTAATTGAATTGCACAAGTCCGGCAGATGAATTGTTCTTTGAAATACATTTCCGTATCTACATCACCGCAAAAAATACATAATGTTGATTTGTACTTTCTTAAAATCAACTCTTTTCCTTCAATGAAAAACTCAAGCGGATCGCCGATATGGATTTCCATCGTATCCCGCATTTCTTTGGGAAGGACAATTCGTCCAAGACGGTCCAGAGATCTCTTCATTCCGGTTCTTTTCATCGCATCTCCCCCGCAATATTCACAATTAAAAACCTGTCCTTATTGTAAGGAAGAAAGGGCTTTAATACAACAATAATATTTCAAAAAAGTGGATAATTCCATCCATTATGGGAAAATAAGTTTAGAAAGCACGGGTGCAACCGCTAAAGTGAACAATGCAGCGAGCACCATGGAGATGCTGGAGATGGTACCGGTCAGGGAACTCAGTTCAAACGCCTTGGATGTTCCTGTGCCATGGGCACCGGTTCCAAACAGTGTGCCTCGTGCAATCTCCCCATCGATGCGCAGCATTTTGACGATGGAAGGGCCCATAATTACTCCGAGCAGACCAGTCATAATAACAAAAACAGCTGTCACTGCGGGTATGCCACCGATAGTGGCGGATACGTTCATGGCAATTGGGGTGGTAATCGATCTTGGGATCAGACTATGAATGAGACCGGAATCCAGGCGCAACCATTTGGCGAGCAGGGCAGAAGAAAGTACGGCAACGACCGAGCCGGTCATGACACTGAAGACAATCTCGGAAATATGTTTTTTGAGTACATGGAAAAAGGTATAGAGCGGTACGGCAAAAGCCACCGTGGCCGGTTGAAGAAGCAGACTCAGCCATTTGCCGCCACTGCTATACGTGGCATAATCCGTTCCGGTTGCAAGCAATATGCCAACAACAAGAAGCGGTGTAATGAGCAACGGAGACAGATATACTTTCGGCAGATTGCGATACATTCGTTTGGTAACCCAATAGATACCGACGGTTAACAACAGGCAGAGGAATCCAATCATCCGGTGTGACGCTCCTTTCGTTTGGCAATTCGTGTAGCCACTAGGCCTGTGCAGGACATGACCAGGAAAGTACTAAGTAGTACGATAAATAAAATTTGCAATCCGTCATGTTCCAACATGGGCATATAGTTCATAATGCCAACGGCTGACGGGATAAAAAATAACAATAGTTCACCGAGCAGCCAGGCAGCTCCAACTTCAATCCAGCGCAGCTTCACGACACGAGTCTGAAGCAGAATGAATAACACGACCATACCGAGTATTGAACCTGGTACAGGAAGATGGAGAGTACGGGCCAGCAGGTCCATCAGCAGTGAAAAAACCATTAAGAGCGCAACTTGTGCAATACCAAGGCCCCATTTTTTCACTTCAATCCCTCCTTGTATAATCAACGTAATCGTTTAAGTTATTATGAAAATGAAAATGATTCATTTGATATCACAAATTTTACATGGCTTCCTTTCATGAGTAAAATGCATATTAAGAATGTTTACTATTCCATTTGTCTATGAGAGGTGAGTATCAACCGATGGATATCCGCCATTTGCAATATTTTCTGGAAGTTGCCCGGCAGCAGAGCTTCACTAAAGCCGCCGAAGTCCTGTATATCACCCAGCCCACGATCAGCAAGACGGTCAAGAGTCTTGAAGAGGAATTGGGTATCACTTTACTGGACCGTTATGGGAAGAAAGTTGAACTAACCGATGCAGGCCATGTGTTTTTTCGGCAGGCACTTGAGATTGAAAAATCATTCCGCAGTCTGTCGTCCGAATTGGACGATCTGATGAATTTGAAGAAAGGCCATCTGCGGATTGGTTTGCCGCCGATGGTAGGGTCCAGCTTTTTCCCCATGATCATTGGTGAATTTCACAAAGCCTACCCGCAGGTGACCATTCAGCTGTTTGAGGATGGCGCCAAAAAAGTGGAGGCCGATGTGATCAGTGGTGCACTGGATATTGGCGTTGCCGTACTGCCAACCGTGGATGAGCTGTTGGATCATTTTGTGTTTGTGAAAGAGAAGCTGAATCTGCTCGTACACCCTTCACATCCGCTTGCGGGGAAAGAGTCGGTTGCGCTGCATGAACTGGAAAACGATGCCTTTGTGTTGTTTCGGGAGGATTTTGCGTTGCATGACCGGATTATTGTGGCCTGTCAGCATGCTGGGTTCCAGCCCCGTGTGGTATATGAGAGCTCCCAGTGGGATCTGCTCAGCGCGATGGTTGCTGCCAATTTGGGGGTAGCCTTACTGCCGGAGACGATCTGTCGTGAGGTGGACCATATGCGCGTGCGCATTATACCGGTGGTGGAACCGGTGATTCCATGGCAGCTCGGCATGATCTGGCGGAAGGACCGCTATCTGTCTTTTGCCACGAGAGAGTGGATCGGATTCACGCAGTCGATGCTGGGTGAGTAAGGGAAGCGATCGGAAGGTTGTTCCATTCTAGTGCCCAGTGTAAATACTCTTTTGTTGACCCCGGATCGTTGTTACAATGGAAGCATAATCATGATGGAGGTGTACGAACATGAAATTGCGGGTATCCGCTGTACAATACCAGCTACAAACAATCAGCTCGTTTGAGCAGTTCGCCGCTCAGGCTGAGCATTACATACGGACAGCGAGTGAATACGGAACCGAATTTGTGCTGTTCCCGGAATTTTTCACAACGCAGTTAATGTCCATTGGGGACAAACAAGGCAATGCACTGACAATTGAGGATCTGCCAAACTTTACGGAGCAATATGAACAACTGTTCACGTCACTCGCTACCAAGTACGGCATGCACGTCATCGGGGGAACCCACGTCATTCGACGTGAAGGGAAGCTGTATAATACAGCCCACATGTTCTACCCGGATGGTCGCATCGCGCGGCAGGACAAGATTCACATTACACCAACCGAAGTCCAGGAATGGAACATGGCTCCCGGAGAGGGACTTGAGGTGTTCGACACGGACAAAGGCCGTATTGCGATGCTGACCTGTTACGATATTGAATTCCCGGAAATTGTACGGATGGCCAAAGCCAAAGGCGCAGACGTAATTTTCTGTCCTTCCTGCACGGACGATCGTCATGGATTCTACCGTGTGCGTTATACGAGTCATGCCCGCGCGGTAGAGAATCAGGTGTATGTTGTGTTAACCGGAACAGTGGGTAATCTGCCGACCGTTGATTTCATGCGGGCCAACTATGGACAGGCTGCGATCATTACGCCAAATGATATTCCGTTCCCGCCACGTGGCATTCTGGCCGAGGGTGAGATTAACAACGATATGATCGTGACCGCCGATCTGGATCTGGACTTGTTGTATGAGGTACGTGAACGTGGATCGGTAACGACCTGGCGTGACCGCCGTACTGATCTATATACCGATTGGGAGTAGGCAACCTTATAGAGGTTGTTCAAAAAGCCCGCTTTTGATTACGAAGGATGCCTAGTGGCATCATCAGCATCGAATATGGAATTCAGCCGAAATGTCCGTTGCTCACGTAGTCTTCCCTACGCTCCGCTACTCCATTTCTAGCTTCATCCCATCTTCTCGGTACTGAAAACCGACCTCTTTGAACACATAATTAAAACCTAAGCGAAACAGAGTAGGGAATTCATTTTGTCAGTGGAAAGGGGTGAACAGGCAACATGTATACCAAAGAAATGCTGATCACCGATCCGGAGCGAAGTGGTAAAAGGGTAAAGGCAGTCGTTCGCAATTATGTTACTGCCGACTTTGAGGAACTCATTGGCATTCAGGCGGAGAGTTTCCCTCCTCCTTATCCGGAAGAACTGCTCTGGAGTCACGAGCAGCTCACCAGTCATGTACAGCATTACCCGGAGGGTGCCATCTGTATTGAAGTCGATGGAGAGTTGGCCGGATCAATGACCTCGCTACGGATGCAGTGGGACCCTGCACATCCAGCAAGTCATACCTGGGCCCAAGTAACGGATGACGGTTATATTCGTAACCACCAGCCGGATGGCAACACGCTGTATATTGTTGATCTCTGTGTTCGTCCAAAGTACCGCAAATGGGGACTGGCTCAGCTTATGATGCAGGCGATGTACCACCTTGTCATCGCTCAGGGGATGGATCGGTTACTGGGTGCTGGTAGAATGCCCGGTTATCATTTTGTTGCAGACCAACTGTCTGCGCAGGAATATCTGGATCAGGTAGCAGCGGGAGAGAGGCGTGACCCGGTGATATCGTTCCTGCTTCGCTGTGGCCGCATGCCTGTTGGTGTGACCGCAGACTATCTGGACGATGAGGAATCCTGCAACTATGCAGCCCTGATGGAGTGGCAGAATCCGTTCAGATAAAGAAATGTTAAATGAAATACATTATCAATCGAGGGGGTATTTATTCATGGAATTCACGCGTATTACATCCATTAAAGATCCATTGTTTGCCCAAATGCACAAGTTGATGCAGGAGATTTTCCCGCGGGAAGAAGTGCTTGACTTCCCCCTGTGGGAAGAACCACTGGAAGATCCGGGTATTCGGGTGTTCGTGGCTGTGCATGAGGGACAGGTTGTTGGAGCGACAGAGTACCGTTATTACGAGGATTGGAACGTAGCCATGACGGACTTTACGATTATTGGGCGCGAGGGACTGGGGATCGGCAGTTTCCTGGCGAATCACCGCAAGCGTGATCTTCAAAAGCTGGCTGCAACAAACGGGAAAGAATTGTTCGGTATGTTTGCCGAAATCTATAACCCTTATCTGAGTCAGGATCACGAGTTTGGCGGCATCAAGCCGATGGACCCGTATGTGCGTCGCGAAGTTCTGTCCCATCTGGGATATCAGCGTCTGGACTTCCCATATGTTCATCCATCTTGGCAAGGTGACGGTGAAGCGGTTGGCGGCTTGGACCTGTGCTTCATGACAGGTGATGAGTCGCTTGGTGAACTGCCAGCAAGCCTAGTGGCTGATTTCCTGAATCGATATTATGCAGTGCTTCCTAACAAACCACAAGAATGGCTTGCCATGGTAGAGCAATTGACTGCTCGCAAGTCGGTTGCGCTACTGCCGTTGTAAACTGGACGGGATAGAACATTAAATCATAGTGGCGTTGCAAGTACCTTGAAGAATGATGACAGATGCAAAAAGCCCGTAGAACAGGCCATTATTGGACCTGCTTTCTACGGGTTTTTTCTATTTAGTTCGAGGTTGAGATTGAGCCAATGTAAGTTGGTTTTAAAATATTTTCTTTAAGAAGTGGTTAATGAGCTCATGGATCTCTGTCACATGTGTTTCGAGAGCAAAATGCCCAGTATCAAGTAAATGCACTTCTGCAGATGGGATATCACGCTTATAAGCTAAAGCTCCAGCAGGAAGAAAAGCAGGATCATTTTTACCCCATACAGCTAGAAGAGGAGGTTGATAATTGCGGAAATAAGCCTGAAATTCAGGATAAAGATCCACGTTTGTTCTATAATCGAGGATTAAATCCAGTTGGATTTCTTCAGCTTCCGGGCGTGACATGTAGGCAATATCCAGTGAATATCCGTCTGGTGAAACAAGGCTAGCATCAGTTCCATGAAGATACTGAAAGTTACGGATAGTTTCGGGGGTTAAGGAATCACGACATGCTTCACGATTTTCAGGTGTTGGAGAGTGCCAATACATCTCCCAAGGTCCCCATGCGTCACTAAACCCTTCGACATATGCGTTGCCATTCTGACTAATAATGGCTTGAACTTGTTCCGGGTGAGCCACTGCCAAGCGATAACCGACAGGTGCCCCATAATCAAACACATACATTACATATTTCTTAAGAGCTAATGCTTCAGTGAAACCTTCAATAACTCGAAACAGGCTGTCAAATGTGAAGTCAAACTGACTACGGGGTGGAGTTGTTGTACGACCAAACCCAGCAAGATCAGGGGCAATGACACGGTATTGTTCTGCCAGTTTGGGAATAAGGTCGCGAAACATATGACTAGAGGATGGAAACCCGTGTAATAGTAAAATAACTTGGCCATCCTTAGGCCCGGCTTCACGATAAAAAACTTCGACATCTCCAACTTTCTGGTGCTGATAACTAATCTTCATTTTTTACATCTCCTTCTGGATTCATTAAGAAGTCCAATATTATTTCTCTTACTTACTTGTACAACTGGTGATGACGTGTTTTTATTGTATAATTAATATATTTATTTGAATAATGAATAGATTGAATGCTAGCTATTTTAAATCGAAATACAAAAGGGTGAAAGATATGATAAATTCCTTAGAGGGTCGTTTTTTTCAGGCATTTATTGCTTTGCTTGAAGAGAAGAGTTTCAGCCGAGCTGGGGAGCGCTTAGGTTATGTCCAGTCCACAGTAACAACTCATATTCAACAGCTGGAGAAGATCTGCGGACAGAAGTTGTTTCATCGATTTCCACGAGGGGTGGAACCTACGGAAGCTGGAAAAGTATTTTCCAAATATGCTTATCAGTATGTCCACTTAAGTGAATCCCTTAAAGAAAGTATGAATGATATGAATCAGCCGTGCGGAACAATAAATATTAGACTACAGGAATCCTTTTTTCTTACACGCATGCTTCCATTTGTACAGGAATATACGAGAAACTTTCCAAGCGTAAATTTACGTGTTGAACAAGGGGCGCATCAAGATATTCTAAAAAGTGTGCTGGATTATGCCCTGGATTTTGGCTTTGTCCCTCAAAACCCTGAACGACATGACATTCTCTTTTATCCGATTATGGAAGAGACTATTGTTTTTGTTGCATCTGAGGATTTGGTTTGGAAAGTAGAAAGTGTAGGGGCGCAGATTCTAAATGACGAGGTATTTATCAGTAACGGCACATCTTGTTTGTATCATACGACTGCTGTAGATGTTCTAAAGAATGAAGGGATTGTGGTTAAGGATGCGTTAGAGCTTTCAAGTCTTGAGATGATCAAGGAACTTGTATGCTGTGGTAAAGGTTTTGCCTTGGTCCCTAAAATAGCGATGAAAAACGAACTAAAGATGGGTAGATTAAAAATTCTTCCTTTTACTTCTAAAATAAGCTTTACGCATGGTCTGATTGTTCATAAAAATCGAGAGCGTAGTTTTACTGCTGAAAGTTTCCAATCGGAACTACTGAAATATTTTAAAGAATGTTGATCCATCAGCTCTTGTAGCTTTCTGAAATGGAAAAGGGTTGAATGCCGATTGTATGTAATTCAAATAACGCACATGTTCATCCTTGCAGGATTGATCATGTACGTTATAGATGTGTAATCTTGAAAAAACTTCAGTACTTGGTGATTCACTATGAAGCTCTTTTTAGAATATTAAAAAAATAAAATCAGTTCGCGCCCTTTCGATCCGGTAGTTGGCTCAAATAACTGTTGGACAAGTGTGCAAGATCCAATGCCCGATCATATTGTTCCTTCGTTATAAACCGTGAAGAGGGCACCACACTGTTATTGGGCGTGGCGATAGTTGGAGATTCCTCATCTCCCGAAATCTTCAGTATTTCTTCTGAAGGAACACCCGTCTGCTGTTGCTCGGCATCTTGTCTGCCCGCATCAGCTAGGGAATAATGTGTTCCGTCCCCGTATCCTTTCGCCGGTATGAAGAGAGAAGCATCGTTTAGTACCGACCCGGAAGGAAGGTAATAACGTTCGGGTAGCAGATTTCCACCTTCATGTAACAAATCCTGTCCGAAGTGTAATTGGTCCTTCAGCGATACTCCGGTGAGTCCCGCAATCGTTGGCAGAATGTCCACCTGGCCTCCGATCTGCTCCAGCTGTACACCGGGAGTAGCACCCGGGGCCGAGATAATGAGTGGAATATTAATCATATCTGCTGATGTGTATTCCCGACCATACAACTCTTTCATAAGGACTTTGTCATCCCGATCCAGTGAGTAGATAGGAAGCCCCAGGTGATCCCCGTACAAGACAAACAAGCTATTTTCCCATAATCCCCGTTCTTTCAATCCAGCAATCAACTGTCCAACTGCCTCATCCGCATAATGCTGTGATATCAGATAATTACCGGGCAACGTATCCTTGTAACGCTCTGGCAGCGTCAGCTTCACCTTGTTTTTAGGCAAAGTGTACGGGTGGTGGGCTGACATGGAGATGATATGGGCATAGAAGGGATCACCCGAAGACTGCATGGATTCCAGCTTATCCAGTGTTTTGGAATATAAGACTTCATCCGAGGCCGAAAAGGCGATAGAGTCCTGCATGCCGAAATAATCAATATCATAATACTGGTCGAATCCAAGCGCCTTGTATAACTGATCCCGATTCCAGAAACGAACATCATTTGTATGGAATGTAGCTGTCTGATATCCGTTTGCTGACATCAGCTTGGGTAGACTCGGCAGAGCTTTATC
Source organism: Paenibacillus sp. FSL H8-0283 (assembly GCF_045040675.1). NCBI lineage: Bacteria > Bacillati > Bacillota > Bacilli > Caryophanales > Paenibacillaceae > Paenibacillus > Paenibacillus sp. FSL H8-0283. The sequence continues at coordinate 6,654,215 of NZ_CP150295.1, read as the reverse complement.
CGCATATACAGTTGTTGCTGCCCCGTTCGGCGGGGTGTAGAACGATGTGTTCACAACAAATTCTGCATCCGATGTATTTCCCTGTCCCACTTGCTGATAAAAGTTCGGAAAATATAGGCTCTGTCTAGCCAATTGATTCAGATTAGGCGTAATCTCTTGTCCATCTACCTCTAATCCAATCAGAAAGTTCTGGAACGATTCCAACTGGAGCATAATCACATTGCGTCCGCTCGCGGCACCCTGCTCCACAATCGCAGGAAGTTCGGTCGTTTGTTTCAGTTGGTCGATGTCAGTCTGATCAATGTGAGCGATGGGCACAGGTTTATCAGGTCGATCCAGGATGGTATACGCCTCGTAACCGAGGATGCCCATCTGTTCTGCTTGTGTAAGCTCACTCATGCTGGCCCGATTGGGATAGATGTTGAGCATGCACAGGATCATGGACAGGGTCAGAATGACCGAGGCAACCCGTCTTCTGGCACGTCGTTCAAGTGGAATACGGTTCGGGCGTTCTGTACTCCCGAGCTTGATCCGACGACGAATGAGTATCCCCCCGATAATCAGAACGTCTGCAAAAATAAACAAATAATAGGGGTCAAGCAAAGAGAACATGCTACTCTTGACCGAGGTCACCTGATTCACTTGTGCCAACGCATGATAGTTAACGATTACGCCATAGTATTTGTAGTACATGATGGCTGCAAAGAAAATCCCTGAGAGCAGCAAATTCATGGCAAGGTATATCCACATTCGCCGCTTGGCAGCAAACCACTCGATTAGACAGAAGCCGATCCAGATGAGCGGCAATTCGGTCAGCAGTGGTTTCCAGACAGGGATGTCATCAAAGATAACAATCCAGGCCAGTGAACTTTTGATCATCATGATAATGGTAAAGAATATAAACGGTCCGCTTAGAAATCGGGTGAGTGAACTGCGTGACAAGGTACCGCCTTCCCTTCCGAAGTTTCATTTAACAAGTATTATCCTATCTGAGCATGGCTGTGTCAAAAATGAGAGCCTTCTACAATTGACGGCAAAAAACCTCTTCCATGCAGGAAGAGGTTTGAAAAAACATGGGCCACTGCGATAAAAGCCAGATGCGACCCAATTTCGTTATTCTATAGTGTACGTTGTGACGTAAGAAGGTCTGGGGAACATGGTAGGCTTCTGTGCGGTCAGTCCTTCGCTAGTACTGCGGTTACGGTGAGCGTGACTATATGCTTGGGATTCCTGCCAGCCTTTGAAGTTTTCTTCCGACTGCCAGAGTGTAAGTACGACATATGTGTCATCCTTCAGAGGACGAAGCACACGAATACCAACAAAGCCAGGCTCGTCTTCTACCTTGCGGGCACGGTTCTTAAACCGTTCTTCGAAATCGTTACGACCATCCTCTGTGACAGGGATATTGTTGAGAACAGCGTAACCACCACCAGTCCAGGAGCCTGCGGCATCAAAAGCTTCATATGCGGCTATTTTATCATCAGACTCGATATTCATCAGGCGTTCTGCGGATTCAATAGCCAGGCGCACGTGCTCTTCGCTTCGCAATGTCAGATGCGGGTATGCAGCAAGTGCATCCGGAATCGGTGAAGGAACCAAATAGATATACATAGAAGCGGCCTCCTTATTAAGTACATTCTAACTCAACATAGCATATGGGATTGTGCGAGTCCAATCGGTTCACATGTATCGGACAGGTGGGCTAATTCCGTGCTGAGTAGTATAGGTTTGCCGCAATAGAAGATAAACAATGAATGACAAACACTGCAGTAATAATGAAAAAGGAAAGCGATATTCCGTCTAGCATAACTACGAGGATCCATGCCAGAGCAAGACAGATAGTGGTCGCATTCCAGGAGAAGGCTTTTGCTCTCGTGATACAATAGAGGTACCGCTCATCCAGTCCGTTGTGCTTTTTTGCAATCAACCTTGTGAAAAAAATAATGAGTATTGCAAATAACAAACCAGCTACAATTCCACCGATCCCGATCATCCGATTCAGTAATTCAGAACTCAATATTCTCATCTCCTTCAAAAATAAATAATTCCTCGATCTGACAGCCAAATAATTGGGCAAGCTTGTGAGCAAGCACAAGAGAAGGTTTGTACTTTCCAGATTCCAACGATATGATGGTCTGCCTGGAGACCTTTAGCCGTTGAGACAGTTCTTCCTGTGTGATGTGCATATGTATTCGTTTGTCTCTGATTAGATTTTGCAAGTATATCCTCCCATAAGTAAAGTTCGCTTTACGTAAAGTTAACTTTACTTATGCGACGATGGAATGTCAATCTCTCTTTATAATATTTTCCACTTCCTCGAGGTGGTGCTGTGTCCAAAAGCATATTTCATGATAAAGTATAATCACTACAAACAGAACGGGTGATCGTATGACAACAACAATTCGGATATCGGTTAGACCTTTGGTGGAGTATGTGTACCGCAGTGGCAGCATACGTCCAGGGTTCCGGACCAATGCCTCGATGCAAGAGGGGACTCGAATCCACCAGCGGGTACAGAAGGAGTACACCCAAGAGGATCTGAAAGAGATTGTGCTCGAAGCTGAGATTCAACATGGGGATCTGACCTATGTGGTGGAGGGACGGTGTGATGGCCTGATCCGGTTGGAGGGTCAGTTGACGGTGGATGAGATCAAATCAACTGCGGGCAATCTGGATGATCTGGGAGAAGGTCTTCCCGTACACTGGGCACAGGCCATGATGTATGCCTACATGTACGCCGTTCAGCAAGATGAACCACGTATGCAAGTGCAGTTGACGTATGTGCATTCGGTTACCCATGAAGAAAGACGGTTTCGCCGAATGGCAGAACGACAGGAACTGGAGCAGTTTGCGGCAGAAGTAATTGCCGGTTATGCGCCATATGCAGAGATGATCGCTGCATATGAAGAAAAGCGTGATATCAGTGTGAAAGAGCTGCCGTTTCCTTTTCGCAAATACAGGGAGGGACAGCGAAAGCTGGCAGGAGCCGTATACAAGACAATCCGTGAGGGTCAGGGATTGATGGCCAAAGCACCAACGGGCATTGGTAAAACGATGTCCGTACTGTTCCCCACGGTCAAAGCGATTGGCGAAGGTGAAGCCAGCCGATTGTTCTATCTGACCGCGAGGACGACGACACGGGTGGCGGCGGAAGAAGCTTTTGCCCGGATGCAATCGGAAGGATTGAAGATGCATGTGATCAGTCTGACCGCGAAGGACAAGATATGTTTTAAAGAAGAGGAAGCTTGTGATACGGGGCAATGCGGCATGTGTGAAGGATATTATGACCGTATTAACGGGGCCGTGCTGGACATGCTGGAACATGAGACGTTGATGACACGTCCGGTCATCGAGCAGTATGCGCGCAAACATCGGGTGTGCCCGTTTGAGTTTTCACTGGATGCGGCGTATGCAGCCGATGCGGTGATCTGCGATTATAACTATATTTTCGATCCGAGGATCTCTCTGAAAAGAATGTTGGAGGAGCAGAAACGCAAGACGGTGTTATTGGTGGACGAGGCTCATAATCTGGTCGATCGTGGCCGAATGATGTTTTCCGCTGAGCTGGAGAAGGCAGTATTTCTGGATGTGAAAAGAGAGTTCCAGTCGCTGGACAGCAGTGTGCCTGCTGCCAAAGCCATTGTTGACTACACCGGGGCCATTGATAAGTATCTGATTACCCTTCGGAAAAACGGTGGAGAAGAAGGAAAGATCATCCAGCAGGAAGCACCGGAGGAACTGATTGAACGACTGGAACCTTTTGTCATGGTTGCGGAGCAATGTCTTGTTGAAGGTGGTTCAGGGAATGCCGAGACGGATCAGCTGCTGTTGGATGCCTACTTCACGGCACAGAATTTCCTGCGTATTGCCAAGCTGTATGATGAACGTTTTATTACGTATGCAGAGTGTGTTCGAAGTGAAGTGAGAGTGAAGTTATTTTGTCTCGATCCTTCGGTACTGCTTCGTCAGACGGCCAAAGGATTCCGCTCCCTCATTCATTTTTCGGCCACATTGTCACCCCTTCGCTATTATCGGGATATGCTGGGTGCAGAGGAAGAGGATTATACATTGCAGATTCCATCGCCGTTTCAGCGTGAACAACTGGATGTAAGGCTTCTGCCCTTATCTGTGCGATATAAGGACCGGGAGCAATCCCGGCGCCCCATTGCGGAGATGCTGCAACAGCTGGTAAGTGAATGGCCGCGCAGCAATCTGATGGTCTTCTTCCCTTCCTACCCTTATATGCGCGAGATATATGAGACCTATGCACAGCTTCCAAGTGAAGCGGATACGGTTATACAAAAGCAAGGCATGAACGAACTGGAACGGGAGCAGTTTTTGGATGGTTTCCAACCCAATCCTGAACGAACACGATTGGTATTTGCCGTCATGGGTGGCGTATTCTCTGAGGGTGTCGATCTGCCGGGAGACCGCTTGAATGGCGTCGTTGTGGTAGGTGCGGGGCTGCCGCAGATTGGTCTGGAGAACAACGTATTACGTGATTACTATGATCGGACAGGACGCAACGGATTCAATTATGCCTATATTTTCCCTGGTATGAATAAGGTGCTACAGGCGGGTGGACGGCTGATTCGGACAGAAGAAGACAGGGGTGTGCTGGTGCTGGTCGACGATCGGTTCACGCAGGAACCCTATCGTTCCCTGCTGCCCGAGGAGTGGCGGGACTATAAACGAATTTGATGAACGAACTACGAATGAAATGATGCATGTATATAAGTTGAACTAATCATTTACACGATAACGGAGAGGACAGAAAAAACCTGAAAAAGCGAAGCGTTCGCCTAAAAGCTTTCTGAAAGAAAGCTACATCGGAAGCATACGCTATCCTCGGATTTTCCCCTTCGAAAAAGGGAATCAAAAAATTTGGGGATAACAGCGATTGGAAGGTTATTCTGTCATTGTAGTGTCAGTGTAAATAATCTTTGTTCAGCTTATACAGCATATATTTTTCGATTTTCTTTCCTTTATATGATTGAAGGGTAGGGTGAAAGGGTTATAACTTGGTTAGCAACGAACGAACAACGGCGATTACCCTATCCGTTCCGCGGTCCGCTTCGAAAGCAATCAAGGAGGTCGGTTATAATGAAGAGAAATCATACCATGATGCAGTTTTTTGAATGGCACCTGGCTGCAGACGGAGATCATTGGAAGCGACTGGCTGAAATGGCCCCGGAACTTAAAGCCAAAGGCATTGACTCGGTATGGGTACCACCCGTAACCAAGGCAGTGTCCGCAGAAGATACAGGTTATGGTGTATATGATCTGTACGATCTGGGCGAATTTGATCAAAAGGGTACCGTACGGACCAAATATGGCACCAAGCAGGAACTGGTGGAGGCCATTGCCGAGTGTCAGAAGAACGGCATTGCCGTCTATGTGGATCTGGTCATGAATCACAAGGCCGGAGCAGATGAGACGGAAGTGTTCAAAGTGATCGAGGTTGATCCCAATGATCGAACGAAGGAAATTTCTGAGCCGTTTGAGATTGAGGGCTGGACCAAATTCACATTCCCGGGTCGCGGGGATCAATACTCCTCTTTTAAATGGAACTCTGACCACTTCAATGGCACGGACTTTGATGCCAAGGGAGAACGAACAGGTGTATTCCGCATCGCAGGAGAGAATAAAAAATGGAATGAGAATGTCGATGATGAGTTTGGTAACTATGACTATCTGATGTTCGCCAATATAGATTATAACCACCCGGATGTTCGGCGCGAGATGATCGATTGGGGGAAATGGCTGATCGATACCCTCCAGTGCGGTGGGTTCCGGCTGGATGCGATTAAGCATATCAACCATGAATTCATTAAGGAATTCGCAGCAGAGATGATCCGCAAACGCGGTCAGGATTTCTACATCGTAGGCGAGTTCTGGAATTCAAACCTGGATGCATGTCGTGAATTCCTCGATACGGTAGACTATCAGATCGACTTGTTTGACGTGTCTCTTCACTACAAGTTGCATGAGGCTTCGCTTGCAGGTAGAGACTTTGATCTCTCCAAAATTTTTGATGATACCTTGGTTCAGACACATCCTACCCATGCGGTAACTTTTGTAGATAACCATGACTCCCAACCTCATGAAGCGTTGGAATCATGGATTGGAGACTGGTTTAAGCCAAGCGCCTATGCATTGACGCTATTACGTCGCGATGGTTATCCGGTTGTATTTTACGGGGATTATTATGGCATTGGTGGTCCTGAACCTGTGGATGGCAAAAAAGAAATTCTGGACATTCTGCTGTCTGCCCGTTGCAATAAGGCATATGGAGAGCAGGAAGATTACTTCGATCACGCCAATACGATTGGCTGGGTACGTCGTGGCGTAGAGGAAATCGAAGGTTCCGGTTGTGCAGTGGTCATCTCCAACGGGGATGACGGTGAGAAGAGGATGTTCATCGGAGAGCATCGTGCTGGTGAAGTCTGGGTGGATCTGACGAAGAGCTGTGATGATCAGATTACCATTGAGGAAGACGGCTGGGCCACCTTCCATGTGTGCGGTGGAGGCGTCTCGGTATGGGCTCTTCCTGAACAGAATGAGGACTGCGCTGACGCTGAGTAACGGCATGTGCCAGGCAGGATAAGAAAAGGTACACCGACCGCATAAAAACAGTATATAGATAGATCGTTATCGTTAAACCATCTGAACAGGAGAGCGAGCATACCTGTGTTCAGGTGGTTTTTTTGCATTTATCTAGGTACAACTAAAACTCCATCCTAACGAACCGAGGGCACCTTATTTGCACTGAATTAGCGTTATTGGCATTCTAACGAATCTCAGTAACCTTATTACTCTCAAAAACGATTGAAATAGCGCCAATTGGAGCAACATCACCAGATTAACGCGTTTGAGATTCGTTAGAATACTGGTAACTCGGATTTCAGCCTAATAAGGCCTCTCAGATTCGTTAGCTTAACGCGGGTTGAGGCTCGCCGCCATAGGCAAACGAATGACTGCTACAATTAAAAACATGAAATGAGAAAGAAACAGTTCGGTCCCACATCTTAATACATGGTACAATAATCCAAATATGGAGTGTTAGAAAACAAAATGAGAGAACGTAATAAGCGATATTCTTTGCAGAAGATTGGAGAAGAGGAGGGGCGGCATGAGTCCCAAAAGAGAGATGAACCGTTTCTTCCCGTTAGTCATGTACCTATGTGTAATAGCCGTGTGTCTGGGGGCTTGCAGTTTGGGACCAAACCAGGGGCCAGCGGGTGAACCGAAGCGAACCGATGAGTATACGTTGAATTCGGAGCGAAGAGATTTGAATGAGCGGGTTACGAAGAACCTTGAGTCTTTTCAGATGAACTCGCCAGATGATTATAATTTGACAGCAACGGTGGATGTGAGTCATGAATCCGGAGTTGATCGGATTACTTATGAGATTTTGGTGTATGAGGCTCGGGTGCCCATGGTTAATGTCATTCAGACCTTCACCCTCGATCCCAACATGATAAATCGAATAGATGCCGGAGAGATATTTCATTCCAATGTGAGCAATACACACGAGATTAGTTTAGAGTCTGACAAGGAACCTCTTGGATTGAGTCTGAGCAGAAGTTACGTCTTGAAGCCCAAGGCGGAGATCGACAGCAATATCCTCCAGCGTTATGCAGATATGTATATCAAAATTTCCTATGGCCCAAATGATCAGCGAACGGAAGATTATTTTCACATCCATGCCGAGCCCTCTCCGAGGACAATTGAGCATATGAAGTCATGGGAGAAAGAAAAATAGGAAAAAGCAACGCCCACCAGTTCCGTATGAGGAATCTGAGTAGACGCTGCCGGTTATCTATTTGAGATAATAAGGTTATTACTTTTCAAAATACTGATTCATCGTATCCCACATTCGATTGAACTCACTTCGTTCCATTGAAAATGCTCCAGGCTTTTCGGGTTTGTGGTTTTACCTACCCCAGTTCAAATGATTCCAACGTGCCAACCATCCGCAGATTATGCTCGCGGTTAAACTGTTCCCGTTTGTCCGCATCCGCGTACTCATCATGATAATGCATCAGTACGGTTTTCTGTCTCACTTCCGCGGGTAACTGCTCCAGATCCTTCAATGAGGTATGGGATTTGATCACCAGATCATGCATATGACATTCATGGAAAATCAGCTGCACATCAGCGGCAACTTGCTCCACCCGTTCCTGGTCGAGTGTACTGTCAGCACTGTAATAGAAGTAAGGCTTGGCGAGTAGCCCATTGCTGACCATACCGGGAACATGCTGTGTCCGAAACGTCTCAAACGTCACGCCGCCCAGTTCAAATGTGCCTCCATCTGGCAGGGGAACGACATCGTAGTAATCGCTCATGGTACGTTCACCATCCGTTGTGTAGCGCATGCCGGGGGATAGAATGTTCCAGAGCGGATCTACCAATTGTTCGTGGATGAACAGACGAGGTTTGCGATCGCCTACGATCTGTGCGTAATAACCCAGCATTTGTACACCGTTAATATGATCTTCATGCAAATGAGTAATGAACACGTTGTGGATATCGGTCATGGCGAATCCATATTCCTTGAGTGCTTTAGCATTTGATTCTGGAAAATCAATGACCAGATGCGTGTCTCCGAATTCAGCCAACATACTATTGTGGTGCTGCTCCACGCTGAACATATCTCCAGTGCCGAGAAAAGTGATTTTCAATTCATTTCATCTCCTTGTGTGATCTTCAGATCAGCATCCTTGCGTTAAATCCAGTATACCTTGTTCCCGAATATATGCCTAAATCAACCTTTTTTGATAACGCTATCATTTTATATTGAACTTTGATGATAAACAGTGTAGCGTAAAGATGGGAAGTGAACCCATATGAACGTAAACTCACCTAAAGGGAGCGTGCGAGGCGAATGAAATCTTTTCTGGATGAACAATTTTTGCTGCACAATGAAACGGCGATCAAGTTATATGAGGATTATGCCAAAGACATGCCGATTATTGATTATCATTGCCACCTCAGTCCTCAGGAGATCTACGAGAACAAAACCTTTGGCAATCTTACAGAGGCTTGGTTATACGGTGATCACTATAAGTGGCGGCTCATGCGCGCAAACGGAATTGAAGAGCAATATGTGACCGGCGGCGAGGGAGTAACCGATTACGATCGTTTCCTGGCTTATGCCAAAACGGTACCGATGATGATTGGTAATCCACTGTACGCCTGGTCTCATCTGGAATTACAGCGATATTTCGGCGTCTACGAAGTATTGAATGAGACAAGCGCACCGGCCATCTGGGAAAAAGTAAATGCCAAACTGAACAGTGACGGATTCGGTGCACGCGATCTGATTACCAAATCCAATGTCACTGTTGTGTGCACAACCGATGATCCAACGGATTCTCTGGAGTATCATCTGAAAATTCAGGAAATCGAAGGCTTTGATACGGCGGTATTACCTTCTTTCCGCCCGGATAAAGGCTTGGAATTGAACCGGGATACCTTTGTGGAATGGGTGGGCAAGCTGTCGCAGGCATCTGGCACTGCCATTTCAGATTATGAATCCTTCCTTGCTGCGCTGGAGTCACGTGTGGAATTTTTCCATTCCGTCGGCGGCAGAGTCTCTGACCATGCACTTGATTATGTTCCTTACGGCGTGGCTACACGCGAAGAAGCAGCTGCCATCTTTGCAAAGGTACTTGCGGGTCAGAAGGTAACTCGTGAGGAAGAGGACAAGTACAAGATGGTAACGCTGACGTTCCTTGGCAAACTGTATGCAGATCGGGGCTGGGTGATGCAGTTCCACATTAATGCAGCCCGTAACAACAACACACGGATGTTTGCCAAACTTGGGCCGGATACTGGTTACGATGCCGTGAATGATACGCCGCTTTCCGCAGCGATGATTGGATTGCTCGACGCGTTGGAGCAGCAACAAGCACTGCCCAAAACGATTCTGTATTCTCTGAATCCAAGGGACAACGAAGTGCTCGCGGCGATCATCGGCAGCTTCCAGGGCGGGGGTATTCCGGGCAAAATCCAGCTTGGTGCCGCCTGGTGGTTCAATGATACGAAGGATGGCATGCTCGCTCAGATGAAAGCCCTGGCGAATGTTGGTCTGCTCAGCCGTTTTGTTGGCATGCTGACCGATTCACGTAGCTTCCTGTCCTACACCCGGCATGAGTATTTCCGTCGTCTGGTCTGCAACCTCATCGGTGAATGGGCCGAACAAGGGGAGGCACCGCAGGATATGGATCTGCTTGGTCAGATCGTACAGGGTATTGCCTACAACAATGCAAAAGAGTATTTCCCGTTTGCCTCAGTGCCTAAAACAGTCTCTGCTTCACAGTCCTGATGAGTAACAAACGCACCTAATCATGCAATTTATGCAATAAGAAAGTTCTTTTGTGTCTACTTTTCAATCGTAATAAAATGCTCCCCTTCCTTACCTCCGGGCCATCATCCACCGGAGTAAGGAATGGGAGCTTCTTTGTAAGTTGAATTTATGGAATGGTACATAATAACTATAGTGGGCTCCAATGGAGGCCATATGACAAAACCCATAATCAAGCGCGTGTATGCTCTTGGTTATGGGTTTATGTTGGTTATTTTTAGATGTTTGACAATGGCTTCTTGCGATAATATACTTAGTACACCTAATTAATTGTGCATCTATTTAATTGTATTACTATTTAATAGATGTCCTATGATGTTGGATGTCTATGGAATGATAAAGAAAGAAGGAGGGACCCATTATGACTGGTATAGATCCGGTCGCTCAGAAGCTTTTGTACTCCATTATGCAGTTTAATAAAGGCAAATGGAGGCAACATAAACCTCATGGGCGCAATCACAATGAAATTATGGTGCTGGGTTGTTTACTCCACGGGATGCATCCGGGAGAACAATTGAACTGGCAGGACAATCCGCCTGATTTCAATGACACAATCGAATCCAATCATCCCGGGATGAAAGTCTCGGAAATCAGCGCATTGCTACGAGTGAAGTCACCGACCATTACACCTGTTATTCGTGGCCTTGAAGATGAGGGGCTGGTCAAACGGACGATGGACCCGGAGGATCGCCGTGCTGTCCGCATCACGATTACTGAAGCAGGTCGTGAAATTATTCGGGCTGCTCACCAAGAACGCATGGAAATATTCAATAAGTTAGTTGAGCATTTGGGTGAGCAAGATAGTACTCAGCTGGCTGAGTTGTTGACCAAGGTATACACCTTTTTTGATACATTAACTTCCTTGCAAAAGGATGATTCGACAAGAGGAGATGATACGCCATGATGAAACTGTTTCGCATGCTGAAGCCATACCAAATTCCGATTATTTTCATTCTGATTTTGGTACTGTTTCAGTCGCTTGCTGAATTGTACCTGCCTACGCTAATGGCAGATATTGTGAATGACGGCATCATTAAAGGAGATATTCCGTATATCTGGCAGATTGGTGGATGGATGTTGGTCATCGCGATTGGCGGAACAGCGTGTTCGGTGATTGCCAGTTATCTCTCATCTCGAACAGCGGGTGGATTTGCCAAACAACTGCGTAGCAGAGTATTCCGCCATGTGGAGAATTTCTCGCTCCAGGAGTTCGATAAGATGGGGACTGCTTCACTGATTACGCGTACGACGAATGACATCACACAGGTACAGAATGTACTTACAATGATGCTGCGCATGATGATTATGGCTCCGCTCATGTGTATCGGGGGTATCTTCATGGCGGTATCTCAGGACGCCAAATTATCTACGATTTTCCTGGTCGTGCTTCCGGTACTGGGTGGAGCCATTGCGCTGATTGGTGCCAAGGGTTTACCTTTGTTCAAAACCATTCAGAAAAAGCTGGACCGACTCAATCTGGTGCTGCGTGAGCAGTTAACAGGGATTCGGGTTGTTCGTTCCTTTAACCGTGGGCAGCATGAGAAAGTGCGCTTTAACGGGGCTAATACAGAACTGAGAGATTCATCGATCAAAGTTAATGTGCTCATGGCGACCATCATGCCTGTGATGATGCTGGTTATGAACTTTTCGATGATTGCCATCCTTTATTTTGGTGGAATGCGGATCGACACTGGTAATATGAACATCGGTGCATTGATTGCCTTCATCCAATATGCAATGCAGATCATGTTCTCACTTATTATGGTTTCGATGATCTTTGTCATGATTCCAAGAGCTTCAGCATCGGCAGAACGGATTAACGAAGTGCTTGATATGCAGCCGGATCTTAGCAACCCCGAGCAGCCTCGTGGTATGAAATCCATGCAGGGTATGATTGAGTTTGACAATGTAACTTTCCGTTATCCGGGCGCAGAGAATCCAGCTTTGTCCGATATCTCCTTCACAGCTCGCTCAGGAGAGACAACAGCCATCATTGGCGGTACGGGTTCTGGGAAATCGACATTGCTCAGCCTTATTCCACGATTTTATGATGTGACGGAAGGCAGTGTTCGGGTCAATGGTACGGATGTGCGTGAAATTCGGCAGGAAGATCTGCGTGCCAAAATTGGCTTTGTACCACAAAAAGCGGTCCTCTTTACGGGTACGATTACAGAGAATATTCGTCACGGGAAAGACGATGCCACAATGGATGAAGTTGTTCATGCGGCCCGCACGGCTCAGGCGGAGAACTTCATTACCGAGATGAAAGAGGGATATGACAGCCTTATCGCACAAGGTGGTAACAACGTATCTGGTGGACAAAAGCAACGTCTGTCCATCGCTCGCGCACTTGTTCGCCGTCCGGAAGTTTATATCTTTGATGACAGTTTCTCTGCTCTCGATTTCAAAACGGATGCTAAACTTCGTGCTGCGCTGAAGTCCGAAACGACAGAAGCAGCTGTGCTGATTGTTGCGCAACGCGTAAGTACAGTAATGGATGCAGATCGCATTCTGGTTATGGATGAGGGCCGAATTGTCGGTTCAGGAACACATAAAGAGCTGCTGGAGCACAATGAAGTGTATCGTGAGATTGTATCCTCCCAGCTGACAGAGGAGGAGATCGCATGAGTGAACGTACAGAACGCAAGTCGCCTCGTCCCCATGGTGGTCCAGGTCCAGGTCCCGGAATGGGCATGCGACCTCCCGCTGAGAAAGCAAAAGATTTTAAAGGCACACTGCGGCGCTTGATTCGTTATCTCCAGCCCCATAGTTCTCGTCTGTTAGGTGTGCTGGTTGCAGCCATTTTGAGTACCGTATTCAGCATCATCAGTCCAAAAGTTATGGCAGAAGGAACGGATATCCTCAGTAAAGGCGCCATTGCCATCCTCCAGGGTGTACAGGGAGCCGGGATTGATTTTCCTGCATTGATGAAAGTGTTATACCTGCTTGGCGGACTCTATCTGTTCAGTGCTGCATTTATGTATGTTCAGCAATACCTGATGGCCGGTGTGGCCCAACGTGTTGTGTATGACATGCGTGAGCAGATCAGTGCGAAGGTTGGACGTCTTCCTTTGAAATATTTTGACTCCCGCACAACTGGGGAGACACTTAGCCGTGCCACGAATGACGTGGACAATATCAGTAATACACTTCAGCAAAGTTTGGCACAGTTCATTACGTCCATCGTCACAATTGTCGGCGTAATTATCATGATGCTGACGATTAGTCCATGGATGACGCTGATCACGATTTTGACGTTGCCACTCAGTGTAGTTGTTGTCATGCTGGTTGCATCTCGTTCGCAAAAACACTTTGCGGGTCAACAGAAATCCCTTGGGGAACTGAATGGTCATGTCGAAGAGATGTACACGGGACACAAGGTCGTCAAAGCATTTGGACGCGAAGAACAATCCGTACAGCAATTTGAGAAGGTCAATGAAGAACTGTATGAATCTGGCTGGAAAGCCCAGTTTATCTCCGGTATTATTATGCCGCTCATGAGTTTTGTGGGTAACTTGGGTTATGTGCTGATCTGTGTGGTCGGTGGGATCTTCGTTACACGTGGTTCTATCTCCATCGGGGATATTCTGGCCTTTACACAATATTCCCGTCAATTTACACAACCGATTAACCAGATTGCAAATATCTCGAATATTATTCAATCGACGATTGCTTCGGCGGAACGTGTATTCGAGTTGTTGGATGAAGAGGAAGAAGTTCCGGAGTCCAAACAACCCGTGCAACTACAGCAGCCTAAAGGTGCGGTTGCATTCCAAGGTGTTAATTTTGGATATAAAGAAAATGAACTGCTCATTCATAACATGAATATTGATGTAAAACCGGGACAGACGGTAGCCATTGTTGGACCAACGGGAGCCGGTAAAACCACCCTGATCAACCTGTTAATGCGTTTCTACGAAATTCAGGATGGTCGGATTACGATTGACGGTTCAGACATTAAGGACATGGAGCGTGGTAAGCTGCGCAGTCTGTTCGGCATGGTGCTTCAGGATACCTGGTTGTTCAATGGAACGATTCGGGACAACATCGCCTATGGTCGAGAAGGTTCTACGGAAGACGATGTAATCAAGGCAGCCGTTGCGGCACATGCGGATCACTTTATCCGTACACTGCCTGATGGTTATGATACGGTGCTGAATGAAGAGGCGTCGAACATCTCTCAAGGGCAGAAACAATTGCTGACCATTGCAAGAGCGATTCTGGCGAACCCCGCCATCCTCATTCTGGATGAAGCGACGAGTAGCGTGGATACACGGACCGAAGTATTTATCCAGAAAGCAATGAATGATCTGATGAAAGATCGCACGAGCTTTGTCATTGCACACCGTTTGTCTACCATTCGCGGCGCTGATCTGATCCTGGTTATGGATCATGGTAACGTGATTGAACAGGGTAATCATGATGAATTGATGGCAAGTCAGGGCTTCTACGCCGATCTGTACAATAGTCAGTTTGCGGAGCAACAACCGCAGGCGATCTGATTACACTGTAACTAACTAGAATAGCCGGGAGCACTCTTAGGGGTGCTCCCGGCTATTTGTCGTGTATCCAGAGGAGTCGATTCTAATGTGGAGCAGATTGGATTCGTTTGGATACGATGGATCTATAAGATATGAAGGAACGTTGGCATAGTAATTGGGTTGTGGTGCTCATCAGCCTTTCAGTTGTTTGCGTGAGGTGCAGACAGGATGAGGGTTCATCCTTCGTCCATGCTAACGAATCGTAGACACCTTATATGGAGGATTATCAAGCACTCCCAATTCTAACGAACTTGAGACATGTTATTTCTCTGATAAGCAACACAAAGCGGTAAAATAAACTGCAGAATGCGGAAATAAAGTGTCTATGATTCGTTAGAACGCCGGTATTGTGGAATTGTGCCTATTAGAGTGTGCTGAGTTCGTTAAAATATTCTAATAAACCTTAGTCATAATTGTCTTACATATGCCATGCGTGCAAAAATAAAAACGGGACGAAGCGGTGTAACTACACTGCTTTGTCCCGTTTATTTATATTTTGAATTCATTGTACATCAATCTAGATACAAGCATACGAGCATAAGCTCACCGAGTGGGACATCCAGATTAGTCATAAGATACTTTGTAAGCCTCAGTTTGGGCATAGCATGACCCGCATTTTACTGATCCTTAGAATCGTTCGCAGGTTCATCAGTGTCATTGCTAGAGACCGACTTTACTTCTGCCTTCACGTCGTCGCTGTTGGCTTCCTCCAGCGCAGACGGAGCGGGTTCATCCGGGATTAATTCGCGCTGCTCAATCATGCGTTTGACAACCTCATAACAGTCATCCACATGTTTGTTACCCACATAGCGCATGGCTGTGAAGCTGAGTGCGGCAGCCAATCCCTGTCCTGCAAAGGGGACAAATTTGGCGACGGATTTGGTGGCTACGCGTACGCCGACTCTTTTCAGAACCTGTACCACCAATTCCTTGGTGATCATACGACCGATGACTTTGCTTCCGATGGACATCACGAATCCATAGATCATGGATTTGGTCTCGGGGTCCATGCCGTCCAACTGTTTTTGTGATAATGCGAATTTATTGTTAATGGCAGGCAACAGCTGCATCAGCATCCCCACATCAGCCAGTACGTCTGTACCGGGTAGCGGAACGAGTGTTGTACCGGCAGAAGCGGTAGCTCTTTTGCGAACCATGGTACGGCATTCCTTGCGAACTTGCTCCAATTGTTCCAACGTTGCCGGAATCATAGGGAATCCCTCCATTCGTATATGGTATAGATATAACCGTTTTGACTCAATTTGAATGGGTTCTCACCAGCAAAATTTGCAACCTTATGACATTAAGGTGCCGAGAAACCCTTTTTTCCATGCATACATCTGGTTAAAAAAGGAATTGGCTAGTTAGATAAAAGGGTTATCTATTTAAGTTTAACTATACATTTACACGAGAACGTAGAGGACAGAAATAACCTGAAGAAGCGAAGTGTTGGCCTAAAAGCTTTCTGAAAGAAAGCTACATCGGAAGCATACGCTTATCACCAGATTTTCACCTTTGTAAAAGTAAATCAGAAAAATCTGGGGATAACAGCGATCAGAAGGTTATTCTGGCATCGGAGTGGCATGTGTGAATATTCTTAAGTTGAACTTATATAGCTATTACGAATGAATGAGGATTAGGATGCATACCTGATTGGGAAACCTATTTGGAATCATGATGTGTACTTAGCGAAGGGCTTGTTTACGGCTTCAACCTTTGTGGGTAAAGGTTTACAAGCATTGGAATGGAGGAAGAGGGATGGAGTTTAACAAAGCGTTGTTAATTCATCATCATCATTCGGGCAAGGCCAATCGTGAGAATACAGTGGGCCTTGTGGCTGGTGTGCTGGCTCCTGCTGTTTATGAACTCGTCATTGTACGCACGGATGAACCGGGTGAGGGAGAGATGCTGTGTCGTGAACGCGGGGAGCAATTCGATGTGGTCTTCATCCTGGGTGGGGATGGCACGGTGCATGAATGCGTGAATGGACTGGCCGATCTGAAACATCCTCCGTTGATTGGTATATTGCCTGGAGGCACCTGTAATGACTTTGCGCGTTCGCTCGGGATTTCACCGGATGCAGAGATTGCGGCACAAGAAATGCTGGCAGGTCGGGTGGTATCTATTGATGTTGGACGAGCTAATGATCGGGTGTTCACGAACTTTTTTGGCATTGGCTTGATCAGTGATGCATCGCAGAATATTAACGAGAATCTGAAAGGCGCGCTGGGGAAGCTCAGTTATTTTATCAGCACTTTACAGACAATTAGTCATACAGAGCCGTTTCGTTACCAACTGGAGGCGGATGGGAAAGAGATGGAAGGCGAAGCGGTGATGATCTATGCAGCCAATGGCCGTTTTCTGGGAACAAATGCATTACCCTTTGCACCGGATGCGTTGCAGGATGGCGAACTGGACGTGCTCATTATTCATGAGACAGGCATTCCGCTGCTACGAGAGATTCTGTCGCACAAGCCAGAGGGAGAATGGCAACCTCAGAGTGAGAGTATTTCATACTTCAAGGCATCTACGTTAAAAGTGAAGACGGATGCGCCGATGTCAGCTGACACGGACGGCGAATTGTATATGGAGACACCCGCCGAGCTGTCGGTGCTGACGGGTCATCTGAAGTTTCTAACCGGGGAGGTTTATTAGATCCCCCGGTTTTTTAGTTTGATTTTAGTTGATCGAAAACTTAAACATTCCCTGGCTGATCTCTCATATCACGTTGCCTGAACTCATCCTCAAGCATGCTCATCTGAATGGCATCATGGTATTGATGATTGTAGAACAAGACATCCCGCTTCACACCCTCGCGCTGGAATCCAAGCTTCTCATACGTGCGAATGGCTCGCTCGTTGAAGGCGTACACCTCAAGCTCGATTCGATGCAGGTTACAGATTCCGAAGCCGTAGTCCAGCATAAGTAGCAACGCCTCGCTACCGTAACCTTTTCCTTGATGTTCCGACTGATCGATGGCAACCCGGATATGTGCACTGCGATTCTTGGCATGCATGTCCATCAGGACGACATCTCCGATGATCTGGTCATTTTCCTGTAAAGCAATAAGTAGCATGAGTCTGGTGTCATCTTGTGCAGCGCTCTCAACATAACGTTCGACCTGAGCGCGTGTGAAACTGTTCTGTGTTCCCGTCAGCCTACGCATCTCGGCGTCAAACAGACCGGGGAAGTATGCATCCACATCTGTAATCTCGAAGGGACGCAGATATATGCGCGACGTTTCTAGCAGACGTGGGATACGTGGGGAAGGTTTTGAATGTGACATTAGTTGTTCCTCCTATAGGTTCAAGGCGGGACTGATCGAGATGGCCCTGCCTCTTAAAGTTGGCGTTACACATTGATGATGACATGAGTATATCCCAATACTGTATACTTCCAAATATACAGTTTTAATTAATTTTGCAGGACAGATGAGGTGCATCATGATGATTACATTACCGAAGCTAGACGAGAACGATAGTGCGCCAATCTATGTACAGCTCTCGGATCATATCAAAAGGGAAATCATTCACGGGGATTGGGCTGAACATAGCCGATTGCCTTCGGTGCGAAAACTTGCCGAGATGCTTGGAATAAGCACTACTCCGGTGGAATGGGCCTATCAGCAATTGATCGCCGAAGGATATATATACAGTCAGCCACGTCGTGGCTATCATGTTCGTGCCATGGTGGACAGCGATCATGCCATGCAGATTGGGCAAACAGATAAACAGACAGCCGGACAAGCTCCCGTGGCCCAAAAGACGTGGTCAGACCATCAGGCAATACGCCCTGCCCGAGCAGTTCAATATGATTTTCATATGTCACGCAATGATTTCAGCCTGTTTCCAATTGCCAAGTGGCACCAATATGTTAATCGA
Organism: Paenibacillus sp. FSL H8-0283; assembly: GCF_045040675.1. Taxonomy (NCBI): domain Bacteria; kingdom Bacillati; phylum Bacillota; class Bacilli; order Caryophanales; family Paenibacillaceae; genus Paenibacillus; species Paenibacillus sp. FSL H8-0283. The sequence continues at coordinate 6,635,424 of NZ_CP150295.1, read as the reverse complement.
ATCTGGCGGGAAGAAGCGAAGGAGTTGTTGTTCTATGGAGACCCTCAGGGAGAATGGGGACTACGATGTGAGATTGCTGTCTATCTTGCGCAGTTCAGGGGAGTCAGCTGTTCTCCAGAGCAGATTGTTGTGGGTGCTGAACAGCATCTGCTAATGTCTCTATTAGCACAGACCCTTCTTCACAAAGGAGAATCAACGCATTCCATCGGTGTAGAGAATCCTGGATACCGACTGTTACCTGGTACATTCCGCAATTATGGTTATCGGGTTGTCCCGATCTCTCTGGGTCCTGATGGCATAAACTTAACGGAGCTGGAACAGGCCGGGGTAAAATTGGCGGGTGTGTCACCCTCTCACCAATTTCCACTAGGTATGACCATGCCGATCACTCGCAGATTGGCGTTGCTCGAATGGGCGGAACGAACAAAGGCATACATTATCGAGGATGATTACGATGGAGAGTTCCGGTATCATGGAAGACCAATCCCATCAATGCAGGGGCTACGCGAGAGAAGTCGCGTAATCTATATGGGTGGTTTCTCGCAGGTGCTCGCACCTGCTCTTTGTATCCATTACATGGTGCTTCCGAGAGAATTAATGGATGATTTTCGCGAAATGTATAAGAATGTTCTATTCGAGCAATCAGCCTCCCGACTCCATCAGCGAACATTGGAGATGTTCATGCGTGAAGGAGAACTGGGCAAGCATATCCGTAAAATGCGTAATGTCTACAAACGAAAGCATGACCTGATCGTTCAGGCCATTCAGATGCATTTTGGAGATCGGGTTGAAATAAGGGGTCAACATTCCGGATTCCATCTGGTATTGCGAATGGTAACCAAACAGTCAGCCACAGAATTGGTAACCGCAGCGATAGAGGCAGGGATACAGATCAGTTCAACGGAATATTTGTGGGCGAACGGGAGCAGACCAGCAGACGGCAAAAGAGAGTTCATTATCGGTTTTGTCGGAATAGAGCTGGAACGCATTGACCCGGGTATTGCCGCTTTGGCTAGAATCTGGAGCTAGATTCAGTTCCGTTTAACCGCTCCATCCAGAAACAGCGCCACCAGTTCCTGCGCAAGTTCCTCGATGCTGCCGCCATTCATGTTGCGTACATCTTCGCGGTTCGCGAGCATCAGCAGTGACGTAAATGCATGGGCAAGCAGCATAGGGTTCCCGACCCGCAAATAACCATTGTCCATCTCCTTCTGAAAATGGGTAGCTAGTACTTCGAATATGTGAACCTCTGCTTCCCGAATCTGAGCTAGTTGCTCCGTGTCCAGATGTTTCTCGGCTTCTCGCATCATGGTCTCCGTTTCAATATGGGAATGCTGCATCTTGGCTTCAGCAACCTTAACCAGTCGTTCTTGCAACGTACCAGGTTCATCCAGACGGAGCGAAGTCTGCTGCATGCCCATCGCCATCATGCGGGTAATGGCAACAGTGAACAGATCGGCTTTGCTGGTGAAGTGATAATAGATCGATGCTTTGGTTACATTGCATAAAGAAGCAATCTGCTGGAGAGAGACGGGCTCATACCCGTATTCCATAAACAATCGTGAAGCTGTCATCAATATGTTGGATTGCACAGATGCTTGATCCACAGTTGTTTTGGGTCTACCCGGTGAACGGGGAATGTTTGTTTTTTTGCTCATAAGTACATACCTCTTTACGTATTTAATTGCTTGTTAGAAGTGTTCACAAAATTAGGCATTGCAAAATTAACCTTCCGGTATATATAATTAACTCGATTATACTATGACCCGTGGTTCATTACTACACCATCATATATATTAGGGCTTCATAGAAACAGAATAGGGAGATGAAGAGACAATGCAGGAAGGTTCGGGTTACGGCCGCTGGGTTGCCGGCAAACGAAGTAAATGGATTACGCTGTTGGTATGGATCATTATCGCCGTTGTGCTTGGCATGGTATGGCCTGCTGTAGGTGATCGTGAAACCAATAACGCACAGGATCTGAGTGAATCCAAACCATCGGTTCAGGCAGCTGCACTTGCCGAGAAGGAATTCCCTGGTGGTGAAGGATTGCCCGCGCTGATCGTTTGGCGTCAAGCCGGCGGTCTGACGGATGAGCAGATTGAGAACATTCAGGCATTAACGGAGCGACTGGATCAAGATCCGGTAGAACAACAACAGTCCGTTGTGCCACTCTATCAATTGCCACCACAGGCATTGAAAGGCCAGCTTTCGGAAGACGGAAGTACTTTGGTTATGCCACTTTTCTTCAATGAAGGTGCCGATTCAGAACAATTGAAGGAAGCTATTGAAGCACTTGAGCAAAAAACACAAGACATCTTCGGGGCAAATCCGTTCGATGTAGCCATAGATGATACCAATACTCTGATTGCCCGTGTGACAGGGCCAGTAGGGATATCCATTGATGCGAGCGGGCTATTCTCCTCCGCCGATGTATCCTTGCTGATCGCTACGGTTGTACTGGTATTAGTACTGTTGCTGTTGATCTACCGCTCGCCGGTATTGGCGATTATCCCGATCATTGCCGTTGGATTCGCGTATATGGTGACAAGCCCCATTCTCGGATTCATGGCGGATCAGGGCTGGATTACGGTGGATGCACAGTCCATTTCGATCATGACCGTGTTGTTATTTGGAGCAGGAACGGATTACTGCCTGTTCATGATCTCCAGATACCGCCAGATTCTCTATCATGAGCCGGACAAAAAGAAAGCCATTTTCCAGGCAATTACCGGATCATCTGGCGCCATTGCCATGAGTGGATTCACGGTCGTTGCAGCACTACTGGTACTGTTGCTGGCTGAATACGGTGCATATCATCGCTTTGCCGTACCATTCAGTCTGTCCATCTTTATCATGTTTATTGCAAGTCTGACACTGGTTCCGGCGCTTCTGGCGATCTTCGGTCGGGGTTCATTCTATCCGTTCGTACCACGTACACATGAGATGGAAGTGGATCGTGCGAAGAAAAAAGGCAAACCGGCTCCTGCCCCGCGCAAAGTGAAGGAAAGCTGGATTGGCCGTGTTGTAGTAACAAAGCCATGGACCGTTCTTGCAATTACGTTGGTATTGCTGGGAGGACTGGCGGCATTCTCTACTCAGGTTAAATTCACGTATGATCTGTTGTCTTCCTTCCCGGAGGATGTGCCTTCCCGCGAAGGTTTCACCGTCATCGGTGAACAATTCTCCCAAGGTGAGCTGGCTCCAGTCAAAGTGATCGTTGATGCCGAAGCCAAAGAAACTGATCTGAAGCAGCGGCTCGAATCGCTGGATTACATTAGCAAAGTAGGCGATGCTCAGCAGGGTGCCGAGAATGCCAACATTACCGCCTTTGATGTGGAATTTAATCTGAATCCATATTCCATGGAGGCAATGCAGCATATTCCAGATCTGCGAGCTACTGCGGAACAGGCGCTTCAAGACGCTGGTGTAGCTAATGTGGACAGTCAGGTATGGATCGATGGTCAGACGGCTGAACAGTATGACATTGAAGTGACTGGAGAACGGGATGCCAAGATCATTATTCCGGTGGTCATCGGCATGATTACATTGTTACTACTGTTGTACTTGCGTTCAATCGTAGCCACAGCATACCTGATTGCAACGGTTGTTCTGTCGTATTTCTCTGCACTGGGTCTGGGTTGGATCATCATTCACTACGGACTTGGCGCAGATGCCATTCAGGGAGCGATTCCGCTGTATTCCTTCGTATTCCTCGTGGCACTGGGTGAAGACTACAACATCTTCATGATCTCTAGCATCTGGCAGAAACGCAAAACGATGCCGCTTCGTCAAGCGATCAGAGAAGGTGTTGGCGAGACAAGCTCTGTTATTACATCAGCAGGTCTAATCTTGGCAGGAACGTTTGCGGTTCTTGCTACATTACCAATTCAGGTGTTGGTGCAGTTTGGTATAATCACAGCCGTTGGTGTGATGTTGGATACCTTCCTGGTTCGTCCGTTCATGGTACCGGCGATCACCGCATTGCTGGGTAAATGGGCCTTCTGGCCAGGAAAGTATGTGCCGATTGCAGAGAAGAATGAAGAGAAACAGAACCAGTCCATGTAATGCATGGAATGGGTGAGATGGACGGCGGGGCTTCAAGCCTGCTGTCCATTTCTTTGTTTTCCGAACGCTGATGACCTATACCAGTTGTCCTCCTGAGATGGAATGGTGGAACTGTAAAATATCCGCAGGATGAGGCGTGATCCTTGTTTTCTTTGCATGGGGAAGGTTTACGTAACCAAGGTTTATGGGACATAATAGAGAGAGCGTCGGCCTTGGGCAGACGGATGATCAACATCAATGGGACAACCAGGGGAAGGATGAAAGCAAGCATGACGAACCAACTTAATGTGTATTTTAACCATGACGGCGGCGTGGATGACCTCGTATCGCTGTTCATGCTTCTGCAAATGGACAATGTACATGTAACCGGCGTATCGGTTATTCCGGCAGACGGATATCTGGAGCCAGCAACAGATGCCAGCCGTAAAATTATCGATCGTTTCGGTACATATTCCGTAGAGGTATCCAAATCCAACTCCAGAGGGAAAAATCCATTTCCTGCGGCGTGGAGACTGCATTCCTTCTATGTAGATGCACTTCCTGTACTGAACGAATCCGGCAAAATGGAAGCGCCACTTTCTGCTGTTCCGGCACACCAGCATCTGATCGAGAAAGTACGCAATACTGAAGGCAAAACGCTGCTCCTGTTCACAGGCCCACTGACTGACCTTGCGCGTGCACTGGACGAAGCACCAGACATTGAAGAGAAAATCGACAAGCTGGTATGGATGGGTGGTACATTCGAGCGTGGTAACGTAGAAGAGCCTGAGCATGATGGCACAGCAGAGTGGAACGTATTCTGGGACCCGGAAGCGGCTTACCGTGTATGGCAGAGTGGTATCCAGATCGATCTGGTTGCACTGGAAAGCACGAATAAAGTACCTCTGACTCCAGCCGTTCGTAACCGCTGGGCAGCAGAGCGTCGCTTCGAAGGCGTTGACTTCCTGGGTAACTGTTACGCAGGTTGTCCGCCACTGGTGTACAGTGAGACAAATTCCACATACTATCTGTGGGATGTGCTGACAACGGCTTCCGTTGGACGCGAGGACATCGTGAAGAAGAAAACCGTGAACTGTATTGTCATCCCGGATGGTCCTAGCCAAGGTCGCACAGTGGAGCAAGCAGACGGACGTCCAGTACAACTGGTGTATGATACCGATCCGGAAGCATTCTTTACGTATATGACGGATTTGGGTAAAAAAGCTGCTCCGCAGCGCTACTAATTCAGGCAGACTCAGGGCTTGCCAACATTAAAGGTACAAAAATAAAGCCGCAGGCAGTGTCCGGAAATGGGATTGACCCCCATGTTCCCGTCCCTGCCGTGCGGCTTTTTGTTTTAGGCTGATCTATATAGATTGATAACAGTGATCGGAAGGTTGTTCTGTCATCGAAGTGGCAAGTGTGAATATTCTTTAGTCCAACTATATAGTAATCTAGCTACCCGCTATATTTTAAATCGACTAATCAATCCGTTCAGCTCACTGGACAATACCCGCAGAGATTCGGCGGATGCACTCATCTCATCCATGGATTGCAGCTGGCTACCGGTAGCGTGCGACACCTTCTGGATACTTGAAGAGGAATCGCGTGAGATATGTTCCATATCCTCCACGGAAGCGGATACTTCTTCTGCACTGGCAGACAGCTGCTCGGATGCTGCGGATACTTCGTGCAGACGTTCATTCATCGTCTCAATCCCGGTATGAATGGATGTGAATGAACGGCCTGCCTCCTGAACAACAGCGAGACCGGATTGGACTGCTGATGTGCTGGCAGACATATGTTCTGACAACAGGGCAGTCTGGCGTGTCATCTCGGCGATCAGTTCGGTTACATGCTGGGAAGATTGCTCTGATTCCCCCGCAAGCTTGCGAACCTCTGAGGCAACCACGGCAAACCCGCTGCCATACTCTCCTGCACGAGCCGCTTCAATACTTGCATTAAGTGCGAGCAGATTGGTCTGTGAAGCGATGCCTTTCATCAGATGTGCTACCGACTCAATTTTACCTGAGTACTGCTCCAGCTGAGAGGTGGAGGCCACCATCTGTACATTTGCTTGATGAATTTTGTCCATGCTGTCAATCGCCGTGTTGATGTTGGCTTGACCTTGCACCGCATTATTGGTCGTTTCCTGTGATACATCGGCGACCATAGAAGAAGAATTCGCAATGTGCTGCATGCTGCGTGTGATCTCTTCCATGGCTACCGTAACTTCACCCGCACGAGCCACCTGTTCAGCAGCTCCACTGGCCGTATGATTGGTATGCTCGGCAATGCGCTGGCTGGCTTCAGCAGTCGCCTGTGAATGTTTCGATACTCCTTCAGCAGCTTGTAGCAGAGAGTCGGAGCTTTGACGGATGCCCGTCATGACATCACGGGTACCTGTAACCAGATGTTTGAACTCGGAAGCGAGCTGTCCCACCTCGTCCTTGCGACTAAGTTCAACGTTGACGGTCAGATCGCCTTTTCCTACCTGGCTAATTAACTTCTTCAACTTCACCAAAGGTCGGGTCAAGTAATGGGCGAATCCATACACCAGCAAGACACTCAGCAGAACAATAGCCAAGGCTGTCCAGATCATGGTCATACGGTTGCGGGACATCAGTTCATAGACTGCAGTAGAGTCCAGATCCGCACCGACCAATCCTAGTACTTTCCCGTCAGTCCCATGGATCGGCACATATGCTGTAATGGTAGCGCCATATTCATCCTGTGTGAGTTCACCCCGAATAGGCTCATTCTGTTCAAAAGCTTGCAGCATTCCTTCATAATGGGTCTCTTCTGCGGAACCGTAAGGGGAGAAGTCATCTTCTGCCACATCGGCAGCAGCCCCATCCACAACGTAGAAATATGTATTTGTTCCATTTTCTTCGCGTGTACCAAGGGTGTACAGATACTTGAGTCCATTGGCCTCGCGCAGCTGACTAAGCTGCTCACGCAATATGCCGTAATACGCTGTCTCGTCCTGTCCGGTACTGAGTGGTGCATACAGAGAGGTGTCAATTAATGCAGCTGCCCGTTCACCCACAGCCTGTGCTTGCATCCCCATGGATTGCTCGACCAGTTGGGCCGATGAACGGTACATGGTAATGCCAAGAACCGCACCCGCGGCCAGCATCAGACAGGAAAAAAATAAAAAGATCCTCATAAACAAACTGTTCATTGGTAAAAGTGTTCCCCCTTGATCTGTTAAATCAATCGTCTCTTTGTCTCTTTACTTGGTGCTTGTCGTTCTTCATTGGTTCGTATGTATTGTATATCAAATATACAGTTTTCTACTTGAAATATCGGCATCCGGTCCATAAAGAATTAGCTCCCGAGTCAATTTGATCCGGGAGCTAGTTTCGTTTCAATCCTATATTGACCATGCTCATCATTGGAACACACCTCATTGTCACTACATAGAGGGGCTTCACATGACTGAGTGATTACGTCATTACATCGTTCCGCCGCCCTGGCGAACAGAGGCAGGAATCTTTTCAGGTCCCTGATTAATATATTTATTGATAAAAGTACCTACTTTGGCATCGTCGAATTGGTCGAGCTTCATTGTTTTGGTCCATGCGGTCACCACGACTTCACTGCCCTCGGGAATATCCTTGTTGGGTACAGCCAGAATACCTGCTCCGGCTTCGCGGAATTTGGCTAGGTATTTCAGATGTTCCTTCAAATCCTCGCTTGCGTTCTCACGATAATAGATGATGATGTCCCCGTGCTCCAGATTGTGTACCAGATAATTATAGCCTGGGAAGTCGGTGTAAAATCCAAACTTGATATCATGCGGATTATGCGGTCCCGATGTTGGAATTGTCATCTCATACTGAATGGGGTCCTCCGTATGGTCTGCCCCGTAATATTTATCGTCCGTTACGTCGATTGTCGCGTTGGACTCCAGATCGGCTACATTATATGTTTTACCTGCTCCTTGCATGAAGAACAGGCCAAACGTAATAATCGATACAGCCATCATTACATGTGCAGCCAGCCGAAGGGATCGACTTTTTTTTTGGATGTCCGCCCGCTCTTTCTTTTTCATGTGGCCCAGAATTTTGCCCTGTGTGCGTGATGCCCAGATATAGGCGGCGATGGAGAACAGCAATACAATTACACCTACGATGAGCCACAGGTAGGATGTACCTGCCTCGTGCTCCATTTGCATATGATTCATATGAGTCATGTCCATAGAGAGTTCCTCTGCTTTCTTTGTAAAATGAGTGATTAATACACTACATAATGTAGTGTTGGTGGCAGTGGTGAATCCACTCATTACGTAACGGGAGTTGCTAGTTCCGTGTTTGTTACGTAAATAAGAACATACATGTTGCACTACACATTATAGTGTATGATACATGCTCGGCGCAACGCTGCCATAGAAAACCTAAAAAAGGCCTTCCCGGCATGAGCAAGGAAGGCCTTAATATAAATCCAAAGAGTCAGTAAGATTTATATTTATTGAAATAACCATTTACACGAAACGTAGAGGACAGAAAGAACCTGAAGAAGCGGAAGCGTTCGCCTTTTTCTCCAGATTTTCACCTTTGTAAAAGTGAATAAAAAAATCTGGAGATAACAGCGATCGGAAGGTTGTTCTGTCATCGAAGTAACGAGTGTAAACAGCTTTATTCCAACTGATATAGTTTACAGACGTCCAAACGGCGAAAGCATCAAGCGGATCAGCCCAATAACAATCTCACCCAACAATCGATACAGAATAAAGAATACGACCACATTGGCGATCAGCACGCTGTACATGCTGTCGATGGCTGCTTGGGTACGATTCAGTGGATATTGGAACAGCACCGCGTTCAGCGCAACAAAGATAATAATATACGAGACAGCAAGTAATGAGATCGCGATGGAATACGAGATGATAATAAACAGATTCGCCAGAACAAGGGATACGACAGCAGGAACAAGCAATGTACCAAACTGGGCAACCAGTGTTTTGGGACGGAAGGTTATTTTTTCAATCTTCAGAATAGCGTACATCAGTGCAATAGAGGCAATCAGGATAATGACGGTGAACAACAACGGTCTTAAAAATCCACCAATGAACAAGCCGTCCATGCCTATGCGACTAAAGGTAATTAAGAAGTATGTAGAAGATAGAACTGCAATTAGCGCCATCGTTAGCCATCCGTTTAGGGAATGCTGGTCACCAACGGTTTTCATCGTCTGATAAGGACGGGCCAATACACTGAGGAAATAGGATAGATACTGTTTGCTTACTTCTTTGGCTTGCTGAACTTTCTCATTCTGCACAATATTATTCCACTGATTGGAGCTATTGTCTCCTGCAGAAGCATGGTCATTGGTACCTGTTGATTCTCTCGCCTGTTCCTTGTGAATGGAGACGGATGGTGTGTTGGATGGAACGGATGCCTGCGAAGAGGTAGCCTGCGTGCTGGACCAACGGGTATATTCGGGTTCGGAAGCAGCAGATTCCGAGTTCGGTACAGGAGTTGGTGATGAGGTTGTTTGCGTTAGATTAGAGCCGCACCTCTCGCAAAAATGGGCATCTCCATTTTCGTGATTACATACTGGACATTTCATGGTATAAGCCTCCAATTTCTAGAAAATAAAAACATGTCAACATTGTGTCTCATTTTAACGGTTAATGACGAAGTTTGTCTATGTTTCGCAGGAATTAGTACCCATTTAGGGAAAGTTGAAACAAAGCCTCGAATCCTGTGTATGAAAACGGATTGTAGAAGCAACAATAGTATAGGAATGACATGCAGGCATATTAATGTAAATTCACTGCGGTTTAAGACGAATTGTTTTTAGTTGTTAATGTCTCATCGTTCGCTTTTATGTGTTATTCTCATGTTAACTATATCTTTTGGGTTGCCTATGATCGTATATTTATGTATAATCAATCGTGTTAACACGTCGAATGTACGGTAGTAAGAGATGTGGGTGAGTTCATGGAACTACTGGACAGCAATGAGAGCAAGAAGAAGATGTGCCAGTATTATAACGAAATCTCGAAGGAACTGTTCGGATTTGGCACCACTCTCCTGAGAGTGACCATTGACCAGAATATTGTGACCTTCTACGCGAAGCACCGACGTTCACCGCGCTCTGACGCCCTGGAAGGGGAGGCCCCCGGCTTAAAGCTGGAAGTGGACTTCCGCATGTCTGTCTTATATAAGAAGAAATTCCGGGAGAAGCTCGAGCAACACATGGGTTTGCCAATTGAAGCTATATTGCGGGATTATGATGCGTCCACTCAGTGGGCAATCACAAATGTGATTCTGGAACAGGCCTAAGGATGGATCGGCAGGATTGATTCTTGTTGATGTATGCAGAGGTTATGGCCCGGATTCAGGATTAGGTTCCGTACAAATTTCATATGATGGCGTCTGTCTTTGGATTGATTCTGAAGCAGAAACCGATGATGTACCGGCAGCGGGTGTCGCTTTCCTTTGTTTACGAAGAAAAGTGTTCTTGTTTATACAAGAGCACTTTTCTTTTTGTTTTTTCATACACATCACATATATCAGGGGGAATCAGGATCATGATGAAAAAGTGGATTAGCGGTTTGGCAGCAGTGGCAATGACATCGGTATTACTTGCAGGTTGTGGCAGCAGCACGGATGATGCAACAGGCGGATCAGGTAGTGGGGGAACCGCAGCGAACAAATTGGTTATCTCCACTTGGGGCTTCTCTGAAGATTTCTTCAATGAAGAAGTATTTGGTCCATTCGAAAAAGAACATAATGTAGACATCGTGCTCGAAGTCGGCAATAATGCTGAACGTCTGAACAAAATCCGTCAAGGTACATCAAATGTCGATGTCATCTACCTGTCTGATTACTATGCACAACAAGGTATCGATGAAGGTCTGTTTGAGAAAATTGACCGCTCCAAAATTCCAAATGTAAATGACATTTATGATATTGCCAAAGCACCACTTGGTGAGGATTATGGCCCGGCCTACACGGTTGGACAGCTCGGTATCGCTTATAACCCGGATCTCGTATCCAAAGAAGTGACTTCATGGAGTGACCTGTGGGACCCGGCGTTCGAAGGTAACCTGACCATTCCGAATATTACGGCAACAGCAGGCCCGATGGTTGTGGATGCAGCTTCCCGTGTAGCTGGAAACGATACGTTTAATGAAGATGCGGCATTTGCTGAACTGAAAAAACTGAGCGGCAATGTGGTGAAATTCTACAGTCAAACATCCGAATTTGTGAACATGTTCTCCCAAGAAGAGATTGCTGGCGGACCGATCATGGAAATGTATTTCAAAGATCTGAAAGCAGCCGTGCCTAATGCGAAGTTTGTTACACCTAGCGAAGGTGCATATGCCGTGATGAACACAATCAATGTCGTGAAGGGCAGCAAAAACAAAGAGCTGGCTGAAGAGTTCATCAACTGGCAGCTTAGCCAGGATGTACAAGCAAAATCTGCCAAAGCTAAAGTCGATTCCCCGGTTAATGCAAAGGTTGAACTGACTGCTGAAGAAGCAGAAGGCGTAACATACGGCGCTGAAGTTGTTGAGAAGCTGAACAAGCTGGATATGGAATTCGTGAATCAACAGGTTAAAGGCTGGACAGATCGCTGGAACCGCGAGATTGCACAATAAACAAGTAACCGACTGACTTAAAAGTTATCTTTGGTCAACATGTTTAACTTATATCATTTGCAGCAAGCAACCATATCACCGCATAGGAGTTGAGAACGGATGAGTGAAGCGCAAAATCGCATCATTCTGGACGTGGACACGGGGATTGACGATGCACTGGCGATTTTGCTGGCAGTTAAAAGCCGGAAGCTGGACATCCTCGGCATCACCACAGTCTGTGGGAACGTATCACTCCAGCAGGCAACAGAGAATACATGCAAAATTCTTGAACTCGCGGGTGCACCTGAAATTCCGGTCATTGCCGGAGCAGCTGGGCCGCTCACTCGCAAGTCGCATTATGAACACCGGGTACATGGACAGGACGGATTGGGCGGTGCGCTGCCTGATCCGGCCGTGTCTAAGAAAGCCGAGGAAGGTTTTGCGCCAGACTTTATCGTGGAACAAGCCAAGCAATATCCGGGCGAACTGACATTAATCATGACCGCACCCTTAACGAACTTGGCACTCGCGCTGATGAAGTGTCCTGAATTGCCTTCTTTATTGAAGGAAGTCATCTTCATGGGTGGCGTAGTTCGTGGACATGGCAACATCACACCAACCGCCGAGTACAACACCTACGCTGATCCAGAGGCCGCACGCATCGTACTGCACGCAGGCATCGAGAAGCTTACCCAAGTCGGATTGGATGTGACGCGTCAAACATTGCTGAATGAAGCAACGATTGAGCGTCTCACTGATCCTGCACTGCGCGCATACGTTGCTCAAAGCACGGAGATTTACATCAACCGTTACGAACAAATGAACGGCGTCCGCGCTTGCGCTTTACATGATCCACTAGCCGTGGGCGTAGCCCTTGCCCCGGAACTGGTAGGACGTAAATCGTATTATGTCGATGTCGAAACCGCCAGCCGCCTGTGCGATGGCCAGATGGTATGTGACTTCCAAAACCGTTTAGGCGAGCAGCCCAACACCCTCGTCTGCGAAACCGTAGATGCGGAAGCATTCCTTGAACTGTTTATCAACGCGTTAAACGCGTAGCTATGAACTTCACGGCATTGGAGTTCAGTCTAAAATCAACCCACCTATTTCGCTGGTAGTGTAGGGGACGAAATCGATTCTGAAGAAGCAAAGCGTTCGCCTAAAAGCTTTCTGAAAGAAAGCTGCTTCGGAAGGCATACGCTATCCTTGGATTTTTTCCTTCTATTAAGAAGGAGATCAAGAAAATCCAAGGATAACAGCGATCGTAAGAACGATTCGTAACCGGAACGGCTGGTGCGATGAGTGAACGTTTATTTTTGAAATGTGCGCCAGTGAAACGTGTGAATAAAACCATTTTAAAAGTCAGGAGTATCGCGATGAAGAAATCAGTAATCTACTGGCTATTGCTGCCGGGATTCGTGTTTTTGGCGGCATTTATGATCATTCCGATTGTCCTGACGATCGGATCGACGTTTTTCCAAGAAAACTCCTTCACGTTTGAAGGATACATGCATTTTTTCAGAGACCCATACTTTTTGAAAATATTGCTTACGACGCTGCAAGTCAGCGTGGTCACCACCATCGTCTGTGTGGTGCTCGGATTCCCGACAGCTTATTATATTTCGCAGAAAGCGCCGCGCCGCAAAGGCATTTTGTTGGCACTGGCGATCTTCCCACTGCTGACGAGCCCGGTCGTGCGCTCGTTTAGCTGGATGATCATTCTTGGACGCAAAGGGTTGATCAATAACACCCTTGTTGGTCTGGGTATCGTGGACAAGCCGCTGGATATTCTGTATACACCAGCAGCGATGATGATTGGTCTGACGCATCTGTTCCTGCCACTGATGATTATCTCTCTGGTGGGGGTGCTGGAGAACATTGACGGTGACCTGCTCAAAGCAGCACAAAGTCTGGGTGCATCGCGCATTACGGCATTCCGCCGGGTCGTGTTCCCACTGGCTGTGCCAGGACTTGTGATCGGAGCCGTGCTTGTCTTTGTCGGAAGCCTGACGGCATATACCACACCTGCCCTCCTTGGAGGAAAACAGCGTGTAATTGCTACGTTCCTGTATCAAAACGCCATGACCCTCAACGACTGGTATCTGGCCTCGGTTGTTGCCGCGATTATGATTGTGATTACATTTGTCGTGGTTGGTGTCATGAACAAAATGGCCAAAACTTTAAATCCGAAGGGGTAGACATATGCGGGAGAAACATATCGGGCTGGGCCTGTTCAGTCTGCTGGTCTTTATCTTTCTGCTGGGCCCGCTTCTGATCATATCGGTCACTTCGTTTGAACCGGGAACGGTACTCAAATTTCCGCCGGAAGGGTTCTCCTTCCGCTGGTATGAGAATATTTTCAACACAGGCGGTTTCCTTCGCACATTCCAGACGTCCATCATCATTTCCTTACTGGGAAACTTGTTGGCACTGGTGCTCGGAGTTCCGGCTGCGTATGCACTTAGTCGTTACGATTTCAAAGGCAAGTCCGTGCTGAACGCACTGTTCCTGTCCCCGGTACTGATCCCGGGAATCGTGCTTGGTTTTACATTAATGAAATACCTGATCGTAATCTACCATCTGCCGATGTATCTCGGATTGTTGATTGGTCATACGATTATCATGCTTCCATTTATCATTCGGGTTATCGCGTCGAGTCTGTCGAGCTTTGACTTTGCAGTGGAAGAAGCTGCGCTGAGTCTTGGTGCGGGACGGGTAAGAACGTTCTTCACGATCGTGCTTCCTAACATCCGCTCAGGAATTATCGCTGCCGTGCTGATTGCCTTCCTGGAGTCCTTCAACAACGTGGACATCTCGGTGTTCATGACCGGACCAGGGGTAAGCACATTACCGATCCAGATGCTGACGTATGTGGAGAATTATTTTGACCCAACGATTGCAGCGATTTCCGTGCTATTGATGGTACTGACCGGACTCTTAATGTTCGTGATCGAACGGATCATGGGCGGATTTTCATACTTTACTAAACGTTAATTGGAGGCGCAGAACGCTATGGCATTGCTGACATTAGACCACGTATCCGTGGCATACGATAAGCAGACAATCCTGAAGGATTTTCAGTTGGAGCTGGAAAAAGGTAAACTGCTCTCCCTGCTCGGACCGAGCGGTTGCGGCAAAACAACTACGCTGCGCCTCATCGCCGGATTTCTGGAAGCATCACAGGGCAAGTTTATGTTCGGCGGCAAGGATTATACGAAGGTTCCGGCGAACAAGCGGAACTTCGGATTTGTATTTCAGAGTTATGCGTTATTCCCGCATCTGTCTGTCTATGACAACGTGGCCTTTGGCCTGCGGATGCGTAAGGTAAAAGACAAGGATATTTCTTCCCGTGTGATGCGAATCTTGGAAGTCGTTAACCTGAATGGATTTGAGAAACGTTTTCCACAAGAACTGTCCGGTGGACAGCGTCAGCGTGTAGCCATTGCTCGTGCGTTGGTCATTGAGCCTGACCTGCTCTTGTTCGACGAACCACTCAGTAACCTGGATGCCAACCTGCGCCTTAACATGCGGGTGGAGATTCGCCGTATTCAGCAAGAGTTGGGCATCACAACGCTGTATGTCTCTCATGACCAGGAAGAGTGTTTCTCGATCTCGGATCAGGTAGCGATTATGAACAAAGGCGTGGTCGAGCAGCTCGACCGCCCGGAAACGATTTTCAAATATCCGGCAACGGAGTTTGTAGCACGATTCATCGGGTTCCATAATTTCATTGAATTCGCGGAGCGCAGTGATGCAGGTGAAGTGATTACACTGACCGCAGGTGGACGCACATTTACAGCAACCGCACATCCTGGAACAGCACGTCCTGGTGCACGCAAAGGTGCGATTCGCCCGGATGATCTGATCGTTAGTGGAGATACTTCTGCGGATGTGGTGAATGCTTTGCCGGGGATTATCAAGGTCAGCACGTATCTGGGACGCAGTTATCAGTATGTGATCGAGACGGAACTCGGTGACTTTACAGCAAATCAGGAGATGGAAACACCATACCTTAGCGGGCAACGTGTTAGCCTGATCTTCCCACAGGACAAGCTTGTGCTGGTGGAGTAGTCGTGAATGTAAGGAACAGTATTAAGAAATAAGAGCAGCAAAGAAGGCATTTCATGCGGTGATTCCGGACGAGGCAGTGGTACGCAATCAAGTGTAGTGCATCTGATTAAAGTGCAGGTTCATTGTTCAGTCCGGATCTCGGTGAAATGCTTGTGAAAAAGGAGATTATGCCCCATGCGTGCAGATCAACTGATTGTGAATGTACATGTGTATAACAGTTATTATAAACGGTTTGAAATGAACAACGTCGCTGTATTGGACGGCAGATTCCTATATGTTGGACCCGGTGGACCTGAGATGATTCAGGCAGACGAAGTCATTGATGCGCGGGGAAGATACATGATTCCTGGCTTGATCGATATCCATCTGCATATCGAAAGTACGATGGTGACACCGGAAACCTTCTCCCATGGTCTGATTGGCTGCGGGGTAACGTCCATTGTCGCAGAACCGCATGAGATGGCGAATGTGTTCGGGCTGGAGGGTGTGCAGGAGATGATGGCTGTGAGTCGGGAGACGACAGTAGATATGTTCTATGCGATCCCGAGTTCCGTTCCGGCAACCCCGATGGAGACAACAGGTGGTTCGATTGAGATTGAAGATATGGACGTGTTGCTCGCGACTGGAGAGATCATCTGTCTGGGCGAGATCATGAACTATGTCGATGTCATTCGTGATCCGGAGTGCAAGACAAACCAGATTTTACAGCATATTCGCAAAAACTATCCCGATCTGGTGATCGAAGGTCACACACCGAAACTGCTTGGACTTGATCTGCATCGACTGATCTACGCAGGTATCGATTCCGATCATACTCATCAGAGCATTGAGGGATTACAGGCGCGGATTGCGGCAGGTATGTTTATTGAAATTCAGGAGAAATCAATGACCCCGGAAGTCATGGAGTACCTGATTCAACATGATGTGGCGCAGCATTTCTGCTTTGTAACGGATGATGTGATGCCGGATTCACTGGTGGAGCATGGTCATCTGAATCATATCGTACGTAAAGCGATTCAGATGGGGATGCGTCCGGAAGATGCGATCTACGCCGCAACATCTACCCCTGCTTCCCGGATGAAAATGACCGATCGTGGCAGCGTGGCCCCGGGCAAAGTGGCCGATTATGTGTTGGTATCCAACTTGAATGATCTCTCTATTGATCAGGTGTACAAAAACGGCCGCAAAGCTTATGACGATTACGAACCGTATAAGCAGGAACGAATAACCGGGCAGTTCTCACCTCACTTCTATAAGAGTGTACAGTTGGAGAAGCTGGGCGTAACAGATTTTGCAATTCAGTTGTCAGATCCAAAAGTCAGTGGATCAGGGGTTGATCTCGCTGGTGAAGGTGAGTACCAATGCCGTGTCATGATGGTGAAGGATGGTTCTACTTTTGTGGAAGAACATATTGCACCGGTTCAGTCTGCGGATGGCGAGTTGTTATGGGAAGAAAGTGGGTATGCGCAGATTGCTACCTTCGAACGTTATGGTGTGAACGGCAATCGTGCACACGGTCTGATCGGCGGAGACACCATCAAGCGTGGAGCTATTGCAACGACATACTCACATGATAATCACAACCTGCTGGTTGTAGGACGTAATCGTGAAGATATGATATTGGCAGCTAACACAGTGATTTCGAGCCAGGGTGGGTTCTGTGTGGTGGAAGACGGCAAGGTGTTGTCCCATCTGGAACTTCCCGTAGGTGGCATTTTGACGGAGGAACCACTTGCAGTGGTATCCCATCAAGTGAAGGAACTGAGAGCAGCGATGTTGTCTCTTGGGTACGTGCATTACAATCCGATCATGTCGATTAGCACGCACTCCCTTGCGGTAAGTCCCGCGCTGAAGATTACGGACTATGGCCTGATTGATGTGAATGCAGGTAAGGTTGTATCGTTGATTGTTTAGACTGAAGACACATATGTCGTGAAAAAACACTCTATTTCACAATTGTGAGCTAGGGTGTTTTTGTCTGTGCTTGTTGGAATTATTATTTTAGCAACTTCTCTGGGTTCTTCACTTTAATGGAAACAACTTCGCCGCAATCCAGACAAACCGTGTACATTTTTTCCACACCGAGAGTCATTTTCTTATCCAATGGACGAAGGTTGATGTAATCCGATGCTTCTACGAAAGATGTTCCTCCGCAATCATGACATTTCTTTTCTGATATACTCATAAGTTCATTCCACCTTTTATTCATTTGTAATGTGTTCATTAATATAATATTCATTAAATGGAAATACAAAATTATCTAATTATTCATCGTAGATTAGGGTCCGTTAGTCCGTGTAACCTAAATTTTTATTTTGCCTTCTAAAGTCCACTCCAAATATTTGGACACTGAAGGTGCGACCCATTTTCGGCTGTCATTTTCATGATTCCACACAAACACGTCATCTCTACACGTTCCATCCCCTGTCACAGGAAAAGCAAATAAATCGCCAATCCCACTTTCCCCGAAGAAGAGCAGGTGATCAAAGGGCATGTAGTAATCTTGGGAGTGGTCATCCCGATAATGTCTGTTTTCATTCTTAATTTGATCTTCTGACCAGATAAGTCCCAAATCGTAAATAGCTCTGACTCCATTGGTTTCGAGCAATATTTCTTTTAATTCACGAGGGAGCGTAACCTGTAAGGAGTCTTCCACCTTTGCAATGTCATCACCAGATGCAGGGGGACTGAACGTATACTCCTTCGAAATGCTATGAAGATGCTCTTTCCACATGAATAAAGGCCTCCTCGATATATTCTAACTGTCAGTAACGAATGAAACGGTATGTAATTGATTGAAAAAAGAATTCCTTCTTAACTTAAAAGGCTACTGATTTTGATGTAGCGCAGTAATGTTATGTAAGGACTACTCTTCTAACTCCAGTTTACCAAGTTAGCCAACCGCTCGTTCGTTTATAGTTGTGCAGAAGATCGTATTGCTCGTGGTGCATGAGACGCTTCATTTTGGTTCTATACAGACGATAATCATGTTTACGATCGGGTTTACTTTCTTTGTTGTAATGCGTGCTCTTGATTCCTTTACGGTGATCTTTCAGCTTTTCTTTTCTTGGATCAATGAACTTCTTGTTGTGTCTCTGTGCAAAAGCTGTTTCATTTTCCCATGATTGAATCTCTTCCTGTGTGAACATCTTCATCCTCGTTGTACCGGGCTAGATTTTGGCTTGAGTAGCCAGTGCCTTGAGCACAACTAATAGAAGAAGAATTTTGGGTTGAACATCGTCATCACCTCAGATTTAATCATCCTTATTTTAACATATAAAGCCGTCCGATCAATTCTGGTCTAAGCGTTATTATGGGCACTGTTCTGGAGTAGAGATGATCACGCAACAAATCCCTTTTGGACGAGGCATAGGAATACATATATAGTAGTAAGAAAAGAGTGTTTGGACGCAAAAGCAGGAGGATAGACAACCATTATGAGTGAAATAAATAATGCTAAAACCATATTTTTCGACGTAGATGATACGTTATATGATCACTTGCAGCCACTTCGTGGCGCGTTGCAGGACGTTCTCGGCCTGCCCGATGAGTTCCCTTATGCTGAGGCCTATCATCGTTTTCGTTATTATAGTGACTGGCTGTCTGCACAAGAAGATCTGTCCGCTGTACCAGAAGCGGATGCAGTAGAGCGAATGCGCCGTCGGAGGTTTGAGTTGACGATGGAAGAGTTCGGACTCCCCCTACAATCGGGACAGGCTGAAGAACTACAAGCACAGTATCTGAGCAGACAGTTTGAGATTGTACCTTTTGAAGGAGCGTATGAGCTGATCAGAAGGCTTCAGACAGAAGGCCATACCGTTGGTCTAATCACCAATGGAGAAGGAGAGCATCAGCGCCGCAAGCTTGAAGCACTGGATGTGCTCAGTTTCGTGGACGAGCATCTGGTCTTTATTTCCGGTACGACTGGTTATGCGAAGCCGGATCGCAGGTTGTTCGAATATGTGAGTAAGCAGACAGGGACTGATGCCCGTTCCAGCTATTACATCGGAGACTCGTGGCGTAATGATGTGGTAGGTGCAGTGGATGCAGGTTGGACAGTCATCTGGTTTAACCATCGGGAGGCGCTGCCGGAGTCCGATCATCAACCTCATTTTGTAGCATCAAGCTATGAAGAGATCAGTCGTATTCTGACTTTTGAGTGTGTTAAGCAATAAAATTGTACAGGTGGGTTCATGCAGTCCTATCATCTCGCGGAGATGAAGGGCTGTTTTTGCGTTATTTGCACTGTGAGAATATTCGCAGTATGTGAGCGTAATTAAAGGTATAAATAAAAAGTGGGATCTGGTGCAGGAAGTACTACACACCCTCATTAATCAGCCGTGTGGACAGTGTAACTCCCCTTTTTATAATGATATAGGATGAAGCTCAGCTTCATGGAATCTTCATGTACAAGACAGGGCTAAATCCTTCCCAAACAGGATATGCGGTGTTATAATTAAAACAAGATTTAGATTAAGTCTAAATTAAAAAGAAGCGAATCAAAGCAATCCATTATAAAATTCAAATTCTATTTTTATATTCGAGAGGGGATAAATTCCATGAGCACAATCCAAACTAGAAACAACACTTTTGCTAACAATGCCACCGCACTTCAAGAGGTCCTGAACCGTCAGATCGCAGGTTGGTCCGTATTGTACACGAAACTGCATAACTTCCACTGGTATGTCCAAGGGCCTCATTTCTTCACACTGCATGCCAAATTCGAAGAACTGTACAACTTGGCTACGGCAAATATGGACGAAGTTGCAGAACGTTTGCTTGCTATTGGTGGACGTCCAGTGGCTACGATGGGTGAACAGCTGCGTCTGTCTCCGATTGAAGAGGCACAAGGTCCGTTAACTGCTGAGCGTATGGTAGAGTCGGTAGTTGCTGATCTGCGCACAATGGTGGAAGTGATTCGTCAAGGCATTCACGAAGCAGGAGAAGCGGAAGATAACGCAACGGAAGATATGCTGATTGGATTCACCGCTGCGCTGGATAAAGAGGTCTGGATGTTAACCGCATTTCTGGGCAAATAAGCAAAGTCACCCTACATCCTGACAACGATATGTAGAGTCCGTGAACAAAGTGTCCGTTCGCTTACAAATCCGGTGCGCTTGCCGTATAATGATGGCATTCAAGATGTACAGAATGGGGAATGAACGATGCGGTCAGACCTGGAACAATTGCAGGAAGAAGCTGAACGGTTTATATATACATGTTATGAAGAGCTGGGCCATTCGCGTGAAGACGCAGAGGCCCGGCTTGTTGCCGTTATGGGAGAGATCGAAGTAACTGGTACTTATGTGCATACCACAGAGGAATTGGAGCAGGGTTGTAAAATGGCATGGCGGAACAGCAACCGCTGCATCGGGCGTCTGTTTTGGGATAAATTGCGGATCGTGGACGCCCGTCACGCTGATACGGCAGGAACGGCAGCGGAAGCTGTGCTGAATCATATCCATGTGGCATCCAACGGTGGCAAAGTAATCCCGATGATTACCATCCTTCCAGCGGATGGGCCGAATGGAACTCCGGTACGCCTCTGGAATCATCAGCTTATTCGTTATGCGGGATATGAGACAGAGCAAGGTATTATCGGAGATCCTGCTTCGGTGGAGCTGACCAAGGCGGCGATGTCACTTGGCTGGCAAGGGGCAGGTAGCCCCTATGATGTGTTACCGCTCATTATTCAGGCACAAGGACAAGCCCCAGAGTGGTATGTTGTACCTGAAGAAGAGATTGTGGAAGTGATAATTGAGCACCCGGAGCAGAAGGAGATTGCTGAGCTGGGTATGCGTTGGTACGGCGTTCCGATGATCGCCGATATGCGTCTTGAGATTGGTGGCATATCTTATCCGGCAGCGCCGTTTAATGGTTGGTATATGGGTACCGAGATCGGCGCCCGTAATCTGGCGGATACGTTCCGGTATAACAAGCTGCCTGCGGTGGCGGAAGCGTTTGGATTGAATACGTCGAGTGAAACGACGCTGTGGAAGGATCGTGCGTTAGTTGAGCTGAATGTGGCTGTGCTGCATTCGTTCAAAAAAGCAGGTGTGAGCATTGTGGATCACCACACGGCGGCAGCGCAATTTGCTATGTTTGAACAGCGGGAAGAGAAGGCTGAGAGAGAGCTGACCGGGGATTGGGTGTGGCTGATTCCGCCAGTATCTCCGGCGACAACACATATTTTCCACAGCTCCTATCGTAATGAGATCGTGAAGCCGAACTTTTTCCATCAAGATCAGGCGTATACCCTGAAAGATGGTGTAGCATCTGCCCCAGAACTGCGAAGCAGTGAGCAGCAGAATGCACAGGTAGAGAATTCCCAGCCACAGGCCGGAGATACACCAATGAAATGCCCGTTTGCACACTAAATTGTGCAGACGGGTTATTTTTTGTGATCCTTTTTTATCAAACGAAGGACTACCCCTCTTTCAATCGATATCGACTGCGCATCGCAGCCTGAACTACAATGGCAGCAGCAATCAGCACCAGATTGAACACAAACACGGAGTACAGCGAGCCAACTTCCATAAGTAGCGCTGCAACCAGTGGAGACACGATGGAGCCGATCTCGGCAGCAGAGACAATTTTGCCTATGACAGAACTTCGACTCTCGTCCGGGATATGATCGCCAATATGAGCAAAGAACGAATCCATGTAACATGCACCACCAACCCCGCCAATGAGCATGCCAACGTAGACCCATAGATGGGAGGACGTGCTTAGAAATACAGCAACTTCGATTCCAATCAGGAACATGCCGAGCATGCAAAGCAACAGACGATCGCCCATCCGGTCTGAGAGATAACCAACAAAGGGAGCAGCGGCAAGAGTAGAGATCCCGGATACAGTGAAGGCGAGACTGGTTGCAAAGGGGTCCCAATGCATGATGTGAGCTGCATACAGTGCAAAATAGGTGAGAAATACGGCGTAGGCGCTCATCTCCAGAAAATGTACCGTACCGTAGCCAACAAGCTGTTGCCGCCGGGTAAGCCTTGTAGTTGGGCCAGACATTGTTGAATTGAGAGCTTGGTTGGATAGGGCGGTATCCGCAGCTTGCGTATGCAGTGCATCAGAAGGTGATGAAGATAAAGGAGGCGCAGTTGATACAGTAGTATGAGGGTGGGAGTCATTTGTGGTGGGTTCTACAACTTCATCCGTGGAGATTAGTGAATGTGTTAAGTTGTCCAGAGGTTCTTGCTTTACGCCAGCTGAAAGCTCTTCCATCAGAGGATCACTTAGCGTATCCCCAGACTCATGATTAGCTCTAGCTTGTGCCGTCGTCTTCATCCCCATCGCAGCGACCACAGCCATCAGACAACACACGGTAACGAGTAAAAAAGGCACCGACAATGGCCAGTGCAGCGCGAGCCAGCCACTTATGACCGGACCGAGCACCATGCCGCCGCCCTCACTACTGCTGATATATCCATTGTACAGGCCGCGGTTGCCTACATTACCCTCATCTCCGATGATGGAACGTACGACCACGGTAAGGCCCGTGGAAGCGAGCCCCTGTAGAAGTCGGAGCAGGCCGAATAACACCGCAGCAGTAGACAGCGCGAAGCCGCCCATACAGACAGCCAGCAGGATCAGCATCAGGATGAGAGCTTTTTTACCACCTAGTTTCTTATAAATTGCCGCTGCTGGAACGCCACCAATTACTTTCCCCACATAAAAGAGTGCAAAAATAACCCCCATCATCCAGCCGGACAGGCCGAATTCCTCAATAAACAAAGGAAATAGGGGCAGGATCATGAATCCGCCCATCTGACTTAAGAAACAAATGGTCATCAGCAAAGGCAGGTTACGACGAATATCCAAGAGCCAAGACTCCTCTCACACATAAAATGGAATCCTAAAAATCCTTCATTTACTCCATATGGGTACGTATTATCGACATTACCCGTAATGTATGCAGAATTTTTGAAAATAAGAAGAAATGACACGCGGCGTTTACATCAAAACCATTGCGGATATACCTGAATCATATATAATAGATGGGTTATCTATAAGGATGCATGAACGAAAAGTGTACAGACTTAAGATGTACCTCAAGTATAAGGGGGCGATGTGAAGCATGTCAGAACAACAACCGATTATCCGCTTCGAAGCGGTGACTCAGCAATACGATCAGGATGAAGCCGTATTGAAGGCGGTCAGCTTTGAGATTGAGCGGGGTAAATTTTATACGCTTCTTGGCCCATCGGGCTGCGGGAAAACAACGATATTGCGGCTGATTGCCGGTTTTGCGGAGCCGACACAGGGTAGTATTTATTTTAACGGTGCGCTCATCAACCGAGTGCCTGCCCACCAGCGGCAGGTGAATACCGTATTTCAGGATTATGCGTTATTTCCACATTTGAATGTATTTGAGAACGTAGCCTTTGGTTTGCGGATCAAAAAGATGAAAACGGCTGAAATTCGCAGCAAAGTGTTGGAAGCCCTCAAATTCGTCAATCTATCCGGGTATGAAAACCGGGAAATTGGCGAAATGTCCGGCGGACAACGACAACGTGTCGCGATTGCACGCGCGATTGTGAACGAACCTGAAATTCTGCTACTGGACGAGCCGCTTTCGGCACTTGATCTGAAATTACGGACCGAAATGCAGTACGAGCTACGGGAGCTGCAACAGCGACTGGGCATCACGTTTATCTTTGTTACGCATGATCAGGAAGAAGCCTTGGCGATGTCCGACGAGATTTTTGTCCTGAATGGCGGCGTGATTCAACAGAGCGGTACACCGAATGATATCTATGATGAGCCGATTAACCGCTTTGTAGCAGACTTTATCGGTGAATCGAACATTGTATCGGGCAAAATGAAGCAGGACTTTGTGGTGGAATTCGCTGGCGCACAGCACGAGTGTGTCGATCAGGGTCTCCAGCGGGACGAGCCGGTAGAGATTGTCATTCGCCCAGAGGATCTGGAGATTACAACCGAAGACCAAGGCAAACTCAAGGTCAATGTGGATTCCCAGTTATTCCGCGGGGTGCATTACGAGATATCCACGTACGACGATGCGGGCAATGAGTGGCTTGTTCATTCAACCAAGAAAGCCGTTGTCGGCGCACGGATTGGACTGTATTTTGACCCGGAAGCAGTACACGTCATGCGCTTTAACGAGACCGAAGAAGAGTTCGACAAACGACTCGAAGCCTACCAAGAGGCCGCTCATGCAGACTAAGGCCAGCACACGCAATGCGTATCTGATTCCATATGTATTATGGATGGTGTTGTTTGTTGTGGCGCCGGTTCTGCTGGTCATCTATTATTCGTTCTTCGATGTGGAGGGTAACTTCACGTTTGGCAACTACACCAGATTTTTCACACCGGTGTACTTGCAGATGACGCTCAGTTCGTTCTGGTATGCATTTCTGATTACGGCGTTCTCACTGCTGATCTCGTATCCAACGGCGTATATGCTGACCCGGACGAAGCACAAGCAGCTATGGTTGCTGCTGATCATTCTGCCAAGCTGGATCAATCTTTTGCTAAAAGCATACGCCTTCATCGGCCTGTTCGGAACGTACGGTCTGACCAACTCCCTGCTTGAAGTGGTGGGTATTGGTACACAGCAGATTTTGTTCACCGATTTCAGCTTTATTTTTGTCTCGGTGTACATCTTCATTCCATTCATGATCCTGCCGATCTTCAATGCGCTGGAAGAGATGAATCCATCGTTAATCTACGCGGCGCGCGATCTGGGGGCCTCATCGTGGCTGACTTTCCGCCGGGTTATCTTTCCACTGACCATTAGTGGAGTAAAATCAGGCTGTCAGGCTGTATTTATTCCTGCGCTGTCTCTGTTCATGATTACCCGCCTTATTGCGGGGAACCGTGTAATTACGCTGGGTACAGCGATTGAACAGCATTTTCTCGTCACCCAGGACTGGGGGATGGGTTCTACGATTGCCGTCTTTTTGATTATTGCGATGGCGATTATTATGTTCCTGACTGGGTCAGGCAAGAAGGAGGTGCGTAATGGGAAGAAACGGAAAGCTGTCTAACGTCTATCTAGCCGTTGTATTCGCCATACTGTACGCACCGATTGCGTATCTGATCTTCTATTCCTTCAATAGTGGCGGCCATATGCGCAGCTTCGAAGGATTCACGCTCGAATGGTACAGAGAGGTGTTCGCCGATACTCGGCTACTCATCATTGTGCTGAATACATTTATCATTGCGCTCCTGTCATCAGCGATCTCGACGATCCTTGGTGTAGCAGGAGCACTGGCGATCTACCATGTGCGTCGCAAACGGACCAAGAACACGCTACTGTCACTCAATAACGTGCTCATCGTTAGTCCGGATGTCATCATTGGTGCATCGTTCCTGATCCTGTTCACCATGATTGGTATCAAACTGGGCTTCACTTCGGTTCTGCTGTCTCATATTGCATTCAGCGTACCAATTGTCGTGATCATGGTACTGCCGAAGCTGCAGGAGATGAGTCCAACTCTGATGGACGCGGCACGCGATCTGGGTGCTGGTTCATGGCAGATTCTGACGCGTGTGGTGTTGCCATACGTGAAACCGGGTATTTTTGCCGGATTCTTCATGGCATTGACGTACTCGCTCGATGATTTCGCAGTAACATTCTTCGTCACGGGTAATGGATACTCCACACTCTCGGTAGAGATATACTCCAGAGCAAGGCAGGGCGTTTCGTTGTCCATCAATGCATTGTCTACCCTGTTATTCCTGCTCACGGTTCTGTTGGTGGTCGGATATTACTTCATTAACCGCCGTGCAACACGGATAGCTCCCGGAGGAAAGGGGCTGCGACCATGAAGCAACTGGTACGGACATTTGCGCTTGTTTTTGTGGCCGCGTTTGCCCTGATGATCCTGGCTTCGTATCTGAATAAGAGTCAGGGTTATTCTGGCGGCAACACGCTGACCATCTATAACTGGGGCGATTATATCGACCCCGATCTGCTCAAGGAGTTTGAGGACGAGACCGGCATTAAGGTCATCTATCAGACGTTTGACTCCAATGAAGCGATGCTGACCAAGATTGAGCAGGGCGGTACTACGTTTGATGTGGCGATTCCTTCTGAATATGCGATTAGCAAAATGAAAGAGGAAGACCTACTCGTTCCACTCGATCATAGCAAATTGACCCACCTGGATAACATTGATCCGCGGTTCATGGACTTGTCCTTTGATGAAGGCAACAAGTACTCCATCCCTTATTTCTGGGGAACGGTGGGGGTTGTGTACAATCCCGAACTGGTGGATGGATTAACGTTTGATAGCTGGAATGACCTGTGGGACCCGCGCTTGAAAAATCAAATCCTGCTCCTTGACGGTGCACGCGAAGTCATTGGTATGGGATTGAACAGTCTCGGGTATTCTCTGAACGATACCAACGAATATCATCTGCAAGAAGCGCTGAAGAAGCTGTCTACATTGACACCAAACGTCAGAGCAATTGTCGGAGACGAGATCAAAATGTTACTCGCGAATGAGGAAGCAGCAGTTGGACTCGTGTGGTCCGGAGATGCGTCCGAGATTATGGATGAGAACGACAAGCTGGATTACATGGTGCCGGAAGAAGGCTCGAACCTCTGGTTCGATAACATGGTTATTCCCAAAACAGCGAGTAATATTGAAGGGGCACACCAGTTTATCAACTTTATGCTGGACCCGGATCATGCCGCTCGCAATGCCGAGTATGTCGGGTATTCCACTCCGAACGCCGAGGCGCTTAAGCTACTGCCAGAGGACATCTCGGAGGATGAACGTTTCTATCCAGACGAGACACTGACAGGCAAGCTGGAGGTCTACGATAATCTGGGTAAAAAAATGCTCTCACATTATAACGACCTATTTCTGGAGTTTAAAATGCATAGCAAATAACCGCCAATAACGTGTGCACAGTTCGTTAGATTCTGAAAAAAAGACAAAAAGGGTTGCTGCTCGTCATTTCATTTGAATGACAAGCAGCAACCCTTTTTTATTACTTACTTCAGAGCAATAGCGCTTGAAGTGCCATATAAGATGAACATTTAAGATCAAACGTTAACGGAGGGGACAGAACAAACGAAGGAAGCGAAGCGGTCGCCTTTATCAACGGATTTTCCCATTGCTAGATGGGATTCAAAAAAATCCGGGGATAACAGCGATCCGAAGTTGTGCTGTCACCGCAGTGACTCAGTTAATCGCACCCCATTCATCTTATATAATTGCCACTACATGCGTTTTTTGCGACCCACCATGATCCATGCCCCACCCATAATCAACACAATCGCCACGAACGGTTGAATAAAACTCAAGCTGCTCAGCATCGTGCCAATCGACATCACAGCGAAGAATAGCAACGATATCACCGTTAGAATGTTGATGGGAATCAGCAACCATTTGTTCCGACCACCGAACCAATACAATTCGAACAAACCAACAGCAACAGCCAGGATAAAGCCCGGCCACATCGTACCCCAGTTGTTAAACAGCATAGCGATCTGACAGACGATACCAACCGTGAGCAACAAGCCACCAGGAACCAGTAGTCCAACACCTCTGCCAATCATGGAGAAGTAGAGCCAGTGGAAGAACAGCCCGAGTGGGATCACGAATAACGTGGGCCAGAATGTAGCGAAGATTGTACCCGGACCGAGTGAACCTCCCTGGTTCAGAATCAGGTACACGCCCAGCAAAATGAGAACAGGCGCAAGGATCGTACGTTTAGCCATAATATCTCTCCTTCTTAATACAAGATCAATTTTCCGAACGGTTGTATGTAGAGCAATTACTTTCGTTATTCACAGCATACCATGAACTGGAAAACTCTATCCTCCGTCTTTGGAGTTAAAATGAACCTAGACCAAAGTCTAGGTTCGAAAGATACTCAGTCGTTTTTTCATGCAAACAATCTGTGCCAAACGGTGGTGAACAAGTTACACAGAAAAATGTGATTTAGGCTTGCATGTTGCAAGAGAGAATTATCATTGCTTTCGTAGCAGATGCTCCCAGTTTGTAGGGAATCCCAAAAGGGATATATCAACTATAGTGTAAGCTTCGATTAATGAGGATAGCTCAGTCACCCAACTATCCCAGATTGTTCTATCCTTTATCAGGTACTTCGCATTGTAGATAGCTCCAAAAAGAAAGGCTTTGTGTAAGCCTAATAATTCATCATTTCGTGTGTATCTTATGGTAACAGGGATTCTATAATTAAAAAGTCTGCTGTAGTGAGCACATCTATTCCTAAAAACAGTTAAGACGTGGAACCAGTTCTCAAGTTCCCTATAACTTATGTTTCGAGAAGGGTAGTATTCTCGATCAATAGATTTTTTGTCAGACGTTTTTAAATTTTTATAGAGTGAGGACATCATAGAAATTGTACTAACTTCAAAGGCCGCCCAGATAGGATATCTATCTTGGTAATTCTCTCTATGATGAGCAATAAGCACTTCTTTGTGCTGTTTTTGAATGCATTTTTGCAAATCCTCCATAAAGCGTTGGTGAAATTGAATTTTAGAAAAATTAGCGGCATTCGTATATCCAAGAGCACCATACTTGTGGGCGAGCTTGTATGAAATTTGTGATCTTAAGGCAATCTCGATGTACTCGACAATCTTCATAAAGTGATTTCTAAGGGCTGCATCAAACAAATAATGCTTATACACTTTGTTGAAAGTCGTTCCTTCAATGTAGTTGTCCGAGGTATCCTGTTTAAAAGTTAAGGCATATGCAGTAAACCTGTAATAGTGAATGCGTTTCAGGATTGTAATTGCTTCTACATCATTTTCAATTGTCATTTTTCGGTTTTTAAACTTTTCGAGCTGTTCTTCATATGTAGTATTCGCTTTCATTTCACGTAGCTGAACATCATCTGGCAAGGAAAATACCCCCATAACGCAAAAATGTCTCGCCCTGTTCCACATGCATAAGCAGAGGTGCGGGCGAGATCTGTTATTAAGAATATACGATTCGTTGATTGTTTATTCAACAGTTAAACTTAAATTGAGCAACTACTGAATGGTAAAGCTGAGTCATCCAAAACGAAGCTTGTTATTTCACCACATCCGAATGTTTCTTGCCCCAGCTGTTCACACCGTCATCCTCAATAATGGAGATGGCAGCGTCAGCGATGTCGGGGTTTGTCATCAGTTTCTCCTGAATACGGAACTTGATGTCATCCGCATCAGCCAGGCTGAGTCCTTTGGTAAGTTCAATCAGACCTTCGACATGATAATAACGGCCTTCCTGAATGATACGCATCATCTGAATGTCAGCAACGTGTGTGTCTGCGAGAATAGTCTGGGACACTTTGTCCTCAATATCCTGTGGAGCCGCAACACCGATCAATCCGATCATATTATCGTAACCGACACGGAAGGCTACAGCGATCATCAGACATCCAATAAGCGTTGTCACAATGCCATCGAGCAATGCAAAATTGGTTAATGCAATGACTACAACGGAGATCAAGGCGAGTGTCGCACCGAGTACTGCTACAACATCTTCGTAGAATACGAGACGGGTTGGTGGCGCAGCACGGCCTACATTTTTAATGGCAGCAGGGACCAAGGCAAATCCGGCGGCTTTGGGTGCGCGTGCTTCTTTTAGAATTTCCTTCATGGCTTTGATCAGGATGGCCCCGTCAATGACAATGTTCAGAACAAGCACTCCGATGTTAATCCAGAGACCGCCGGTATGACCAACAGGATGCTGCAAAAGATGGATGCCTTCATGGATCGTTTCATACGCCATAATGGTAACTACAATAACGGCGATCATGCAGAAAATGTTAATGACCCGTCCGAATCCGGTCGGGAAGCGGCGTGTAGGTTTTTTCTCGGACAACACACTTCCGACAAAGACAAACCCTTGGTTAATGGCATCAGCGAGTGAATGCATCGCCGAAGCGAACATGGCACCACTGCCACTGAATAGGAAGGCTCCCCCTTTGCACACAGCAAGAACAGCATTACCTGCCATCGCTACGGCGGAGGATGTGTTTCCTTTTTTGATGAGAGACATAAAGCTCTCAGACTTCGGTTGTTCAGCCACTTCGTATGTTCCTCCCAGATCAATGTATTAGGTGTAGAAAAGGCAGTCTTATCTATACAGCATGTGCATTTCCACTAAATGTTATTATAACCGCTTTGACATATCCCAGCATTATGCAAAAAAGGTCATATCATCATGCGCATTTCAGTACTCAATGGCTTCCAAGGCACGTAAATTGCGGTTGGATTGTTCCAATAGTTCCGTAAACGTCCCAGCGACATAATATACAAAATCCGGGTCATGCACGTACATAATAATCTGTCCAACCGTTCCTTGCTCTGTCGGATCAAAGTCGAACATCAGATACAGCGAACCACCTCCAAGCATGCCAAACGTGATCCATTTCTTTTGAAAAAGGTAGGGTTTGATTCGGGGATCAAGCTCACGGATCTCTTCTTCGGTAAAATAATCATCCATGCGGTTCTCCACCAGCGTGGACTGCTCCTTTTGAATTTTTTCCAGGGATAACAGGTAAAATGGCTCGGATTCCCGTCCTTCCTCAAGGCTTGGGTACAAGACGTGAAAGCCATAACCACTCCCATTTTTACGTTTATAAAACGCACGAAAATCAGCAGGTAATCGAATACCGTGTTCACGCTCGAATGCGTCGAGCTGCTCATCCGTTACGCCTTCAAACTCGCGATAAGCCTCCAAGAGCTCCCGGTTTTCCTCATCCTGTACCTTCTCCTCCAGCAACATATCCAGTTCATCCATCAATTCATATATACGTTGTTCTGGCATCCAATTCCCCTCCGTATGAGCTATTCAGATAATAGGGTGAGTGATATGCGAGCAAACTGTGCCTAATTTCACCTCATATTATAGTTATAATCCGAAAAAGCACACAAGAAACCGGAGTCCTTGCTTACATGCAACAATGGTCTCATTATTTAAAGGTGGTTGTTGCATATCAGCACACCTGTCTCCATCCCAATCGATTATGTACATCCATCATGGCAGTCACTCCTAACAACAAATAAAGCATGTGTTACAGGGGCAATCCCTGTAACACATGCTTTATTTTTTATCTACTATATAAGTGAAACTAACCTTTTACATAGTCCTCTTTATTCAAACTTCCAACAGGACAAGCTCAGGTTGCCATACTGATAGGCTTTAAACAGGAGCGATGCACGTTTGTTCTGATCTCCCGCACCCATGGCGAGTAACAGCGGTACAAAATGCTCCGGCGTAGGCACGGCGGCTTGAGCTGAAGGTGCCAGTTTATCATAGGAGAAGAGAGACTCCGTATCCCAGCTCACCAGCTTGTCATGCAGCCAGTTGTCGAACTCTGATGCCCACGGGTCAACGCCGTTACTTTCCCAGTTCAATCGACGTAGATTGTGGACGGTTCCTCCGCTACCAATGACAAGAATGTCTTGCTCACGCAAGGAAGCGAGCGCTTGTCCGACCTGATATTGCTGCTCACCTGTCAGATAGCGATTCACGGACAAGGCAATTACAGGAATATCCGCATCTGGGTAGAGCAGGCGTAGAACGACCCAAGCGCCGTGATCCAGTCCACGAACGTCATCGGTCTGTACCGGAATCCCGGCTTCTGTGAATAAACGTTCTACCTCGGCTGTGGTCTCTGCCTGTCCTTGAGCCGGGTACTTGATCTGATACAGCTCGGGCTGGAAACCGCCGAAATCATAAATGGTCTCATAGTTGGCTACCGAGGATACAAGCTGAGTTGTGGATTCCCAGTGAGCAGAGAACAATACGATTGCTTTGGGTTTCGGCAGTTCCTGTCCAAGTTTTTGCAAAAATTCGGTGTACACATTCTCCTCCAGTGCCAGTGATGGGGCACCGTGAGCAATAAAAAGAGATGGCATCATTATGAATTCAGTCCTTTCGGGTCTTCGGTAGTCAGATTTGCATCCGTCCGAAGCCAGTGTTGGAATTGTTGATATAGTTCGGGGGTCACCTGGTGTCCACCGTTGTAAGGTACATATGTGACGTGATTGGTGTGTTGACGGAAGAAATTGGCGTTATCTTCGCCCAGTTGCAGCGGGAATAGATGATCCTGATCTCCATGCGAGATGAACACAGACAGCTCCGAATCGGGGTGCAGCATGTACTCGTCTTTCACAAATTGCGGGATGTACCCACTCATCGCTACAATGCCTTTAATTGCATCTCCCATCACCAGCGATAGGGTCATTGCCATAATGGCGCCCTGGCTGAATCCGGCGATATAACGCCGCGTGGGATCAATAGCATATTTGGCGGACAGATCAACAATCAACTGTTGCAGTCCCAACACGGAGGCATCATACAATTCACGGATAGGGTTGCCAATGCTTTTGATCTGAAAATAAGCATAACCACTACCCTGAACGATAGGTCCACGGATGGCGACGATAATAAAATCAGACTGCATAGGCTCCATTAAACGAAGCATATCTTGCTCATCTGATCCCATGCCATGTAAGGCGAAAATGACAGGATAACGTTGATCTGGATTGTAATGAGATGGTAATCGGACTTCATGTATATAAGGAGAATTCATTAAAAACACCACCTGAAGAGGAATGAGTTAAATATATCGTTCTGACAATAAAGTTCACCAATATGAAATAAATATTCTTATTTATGAACAAAATTTATCATGGTTTCATTGTAGGGTCAATACTTTTTTTGTATGATGAATATATGTTGTTTATAAAAAATCTTGAATGGTTCTACACTAAATGCCGCTACGAATGGTTCATATCTTATTCCCGAGGACGTGATCAGGATGTTAAAGAGTATCGTGCCTATTTTGAGAATATTTGATGAAAATAAAGCTAGAGAGTTTTACCTTGAATACCTGGGTTTCCAATTGGATTGGGAACATCGATTTGAGCAAGAAATGCCCTTATATATGCAGGTTTCGCTCGATTCCATCGTGATTCATCTCTCCGAACATCATGGAGATTGTACACCTGGAGCTGCCTTGCGCGTGGAAACAGATAACTTGGATACATTTCATGGTGCACTTCGTCAGAAAGAGTACAAAAATGCGAGACCCGGTATAGAGGAGACCCCTTGGCAATCAAGAGAAATGACCGTGACAGATCCGTTTGGTAATCGGATTATATTTGTTGAGGCAAGCGCCGAATAGATAACCTGTAGTAGCTAAGCTTACGTCTGGTGTCTTATATAGATGAATAGAAGGGGAGGGACGCGATATGGATATTGGCTTGGCTATTCGTACGATCCGCAAGCAGAAACAGATTACGATCATGCAGATGTGCGAGGGAACGGGGTTGTCCAAAGGTTTTATCAGCAACGTGGAAAACAACAAAACGTCACCTTCCATTGCTACGCTTGAAAGTATTGCGGATTATCTGGAAGTGCCACTTCCTTATTTGCTACTGACACCAGAGCAACGGATGAACGTGGTACGCAAGAACGAGCGTAAGGAGACGACAGCAGGAAGCGGACAGATCAAAGTGCAGCAGCTTACAGCCAAAGGTGCGATGCGTATGTCCATTGTGGAGTTACCGCCAGGTGCTTCGACTGGGATTAGCAAACATGCTGGGGAGGAGAGCCATCTGGTGTTGCAGGGCAAGATTCGTGCGGAGCAAAGCGAAGATGTGGAAGTTCTTGAAGTGGGTGATTCGTTTACCTGGAATGCGATCGTGCCCCATGAAGTGACCAATATCGGTGAGGAGCCTGCGGTGGTGCTCATTGCGGTGTCCAGAGAATTGGGTCTGGATCATCTGTAAAATACAAAAAGGACGGCTCCCAAGTCATGAACATGAGAACCTGCATACATGTACAATGGGAAACGTCCTTTATATTTCTAACGAACTGAGCGAACCCTATTAGGTGAGTTTAAGCAGGTGCAGAGATGTAACGAACCTCATACGCTTTATTTCACTGCTGTATGTGTATTTTGGCTACAGTTCACAGACTTTTAGCGAAATAACGTTGCTGAGATTCGTTACGTTTCTCATTTCCTGCATATGACAACAATAAGGTGCGAGAGATTCCTTAGAAAGGTCAGAAGCACCTGTCTATTGTGGATTAGTTGTCCAGATGCCTGCTGTTTTAACGAAGACACGGTCGGACAGCTTGAGCGTTGCGAGTGCAAGTTCAGCTACATCTTCCGCTTGCATCATGCGATCTTCGTCGCCAATTTTCAGTCCGGCATTGGTCGCAAGCTCCGTATTAACGGTGCTTGGAGTCAGTGCCGTTACACGAATGTTGGACTTGCGCACTTCCTGCATCAGAGATTCGGTCATGCCAAGCAATGCAAACTTGGACGCGCAGTATGCCGAACCTGTAGCGAATCCGCGCTCACCTGCAGTGGAAGCAATATTGATAATGCTGCCGCTACTTTCCTTGATCATGCTCGGAAGGACAGCGCGTGTAACGTAATATGTACCCATAACGTTAACATGCAGGATGCGCTCCCACTCTTCCGGCTCCATCTCCATGAACGTTCCGAACTTTCCGATCCCCGCATTATTGATAAGGATATCCACCGCACCGAGTTCCATCTCGATGGCTGCTACAGCGGCTTCGGCCTGCGTGCGATCCGAGATATCTGCTACTGCACTGGTTACTTTCACACCGTATTCTTGACTCAGAGACTGTTGCAGAGCCTGAAGATCGGAAGCGGTACGTGCAATAAGGCCGAGGTGCACTCCTTCTTTGGCAAGAGCTTCAGCGATCGCACGGCCGATACCTTTTCCGGCACCTGTGATGATCGCTGTTTTATTTTTAAGTTCCATGTGGGTAATTCCTCCTTAGAAATGGACTAGCATTCAATTATACTATTATTACCCACAGTTCGGAAATTGGCTTCATCACTATCTGGTAATCTCGATGCTACCAGAAGAAGTACGGGCCTTGATCACTTCGCGGCTCACCATTGGCGATTCAGGTACATCGACACTTCCGGAAGTAGCCTTAGCATCATAGATTCCGTCAAAATCAGGTGCAGCTTGAATGAAAATATCTCCAGATGTTCCGGATGCATTGATTGGCGCAGCATGGGACTGTTCAATATGAATGCTACCCGAGGTGAATTTAACATCGGCCGCACCATTCAATTCAGTGATCTCAATATCTCCTGATTTAATCTCACTGTTGACTTGACCGACTATCTGATCAGCAGTGAAGCTTCCGGATGTCTGTTTCACGGTCATGTCTCCATCAATCATGGAAGCGTTAATGTCACCAGAAGTTAGAACCAATTCAATATTGGGCGCCTTAATATTTTCCAGACGTATGGAACCTGAGGTATTGTTCAGCTCAAGCTGATTGGCATTCAGACCTGTCAGATCCCAGTCACTTGAAGAGGAGTCCAGCTTAACCTCATTTAATTGGTGTCCTTCAGGCAGAGCAACCGTTATTGTGGAGTCTTGATCATTCCAGTACAAGGTGAAAAATTGCAATCGTTCACGTGCTGTCTGAGACAGTTGGAATGTGCCTTTGGATAAAGTGGCTTGTTCGAAGCTTTTGACTACGGTAGGGTCCCATTTACCATCCACTTCGATATAACCATTCGAATCGGGGCTTATGACAAATTCAATATCTGCACTGAAATTAGCATTCATGATAATGTTCTGCAATTCATCTGCTTTGAAATCCCATCGTTTAGAATAATGCTCCCGTTCATCCCCGAACTGAACGCCATAGATGGATGTCCCGAGCAAACCTATTCCGATACATATCACGGCAAGCGCAAGCCATTTTTTGGTACTCATGCGGAAACATCTCCTTTCATCATATTTTTATTCCATTGAATGTATTGAAGAGTAGTGTTTTTGAAGGCTCTAAAAACATACTTCGATGCGATGGCAAACAAAATGCCGACACCGAAAGCGCCAATCGCAACGAAAATCTCCGGTTTATCAAGTTGGCTCAGGAATAAGAAATCCACAACCGCTGCCACAGGAGCCAATACCAGCAAGGAAAGGCTGGCAATAACAAGCCATACCGACCACATCATGAGACCAAGAGGAATGCCAAGAATCAGATTCAGGAATAAAAGGCCGATGGCTGTGAAAAATTTGCGAGTGGCTCTGGTGTTGTTTCTAGGTGACCGCATTTCGCGATACGTCGGTGCATAGAACGCATCTGAACCCGGCGTATGCATGTCATAACGATCACCGAGTGCTTCCTTGGCGATTTCTTCCGGGTGTCCCAGTTCCCGAGCGATCTCTTCTTCCAGCCTGCCTTCTCGTAGTCCAAGCTCGAAATGTTGATCATAGTCGGCGAGCAACTCAGCCCGTTCGAATGGGTCCATCGGCCGTAGATGAATTTCCATGGCTTTCATAAATTGTTGTCTATTCATTAGGGGTTCCTTCCTCAATCAGATTTGCGACATTGCGCACAAATTCATTCCATTCTGTCGTCAGTGCCGTCATGTAGTCGCGACCTGTATCGGACAGTCGGTAATACTTGCGCGGCGGGCCTTCAGTTGATTCTTGAAGGTAGGTGGTGCAGTAACCGTCATTCACAAGCCGGCGAAGCAAGGGATACAGTGCACCTTCAGCAACTTCGATATGTTTGGAGACCGCCTGAGCCAGTTCGTAGCCATACCGATCCTGGCGGTTAATTAATACCAGGACGCACAGCTCCAATACTCCTTTTTTGAACTGGATGTTCACATTCACACAGGTTCCTCCTTCGTAGCATCATTTATAGCTAGTGTATATTGTTCAGTAGTGGTGAAGTCATCATAGCATCCAGTACTGTTTAATGCAAGGTAGTGACTTTAAAATAGTTCCGTATCACGATTGATCGATAATAAGTTTGTTTAAATGCGGATGCTTAGCCGAGGCTGTCTGTTTAGCTATATAATTCAGCATACGCAAAAACCGGATCGGTTGCTTCCGTCTGAAGGCGGATTCCGATCCGGTCTGTGAGATGAACTTTTGTTTCTTTGGTTACAGGTTAATCGCTAAATGTCGGTTATTCTTGTGCATCCAGAACTTTAAGGTCTTCCACAGCAGGGCCCTCAATGACATGGCCTGCATAATCGAAGCGGGAACCATGGCATGGGCAATCCCACGAACGCTCGCCCTCGTTCCATTCGACTTCGCAACCCAGATGGGTGCAGGTGGTATCCACCAGAAACAGCTTGCCACTGGCGTCCTTGTAGGCGCCAGCACGTTTGCCGTTATGACGAACGACGGCTCCTTCGTCTTCGCCAATATCAGTAACGTTTTTGTGCACAATGCCTACTTTACCGGAGATTAATTCCTTGGCTACATTCACATTTTCCACAATAAAATGTTTCATGCCAGGATCAGCTTTGAATCTTGCCGGATCGAATATGGCAGCATGAGGGTTGTCACGTCCAGTGATGCGATCCGCAAGAAGGTGTCCTGCCATCGTACCAGTCGTCATTCCCCATTTGGCAAACCCGGTCGCCACATAGACACGTTCATGTCTTCCGGTAATCGGTCCAATGTAAGGCACCTTGTCGATAGAGATCAGATCCTGGGCTGACCAGCGAAAAGGGATGTTGCGGATGCCAAATGTCTCCGCTGCAAACTGCTCGAGTCGTTCATAATGTCCGAAGGTGCAGATGCCTTGTCCGGTTTTGTGATTTTCGCCGCCAAAGAGGATAAGTTCCTTACCGTCATGTAAGACGGTACGCAAGGAGCGGTATGGTGTATCGTCCGAGATGTACATGCCGCCCGCATAGGGTTTCTCCGGTTCCACTAATACAGCGTAGGATCGTTCGGCGTGTAATCGTGTGAAATAAAATCCGGGATCATAGACGGGAAAATGAGAAGCCACAACAATATGTTCCGCTGTTACAGATGGGCCATCTCCATAAGTTCTGACATGTAGTGAAGCGTCTTCCTCTACATCCGTAACTGTCGTATGCTCGTAGATCTGTACCCCTTGTTTCACAGCGGAATCGAGCAAGTAGTGCAGGTAGGCCAGCGGATCAAAGCGTGCCTGACCCGGCATGCGGATACCCGCTCTGGCAGGAACTGGAATAGGGAGTGGATCTACCCACTCACCAGGGATATTGAGTTTGCCATAGGCGGTCAGCTCGATCTCCAGTTTTTTGATGTTTTCCTCGGACTGAATATAGACGTAGGCATCTTCCTCTGCCCACTGGCAATCAATCCGTTTTTCCTTCACCAGATTGCGCATCCAATTAGCGGCATCGGCATTGCCTTCATAGTACATCCGAGCCTGTTCTTGTCCGAAGTGATGCATAATTTCATCAAATATGACGCCGTGCTGTGCAGATACCTTGGCCGTGGTATGACCGGTCGTGCCATCCAATACTTTTCCAGCTTCCAGCACGACTACACGCATACCCGTCTGCGCGAGCAGATAGGCTGTAGTGATCCCGGCAATACCGGCACCAATAATCGCTACATCAGCGGTGATATCTTCGGTCAGTTTTGGATAGGCATCGAATTGATGCGTAGCACGCCACAGCGATTCGGGGACCGGGGGCAGACCCGTCTTGGGCTGCTGATTGTCGCTCATTTTTTTTCCTCCTTGATTATCTTCAATCTATCGCATGGGATGTTGTTCAGCGCACATCGTTGTACTCTTATTCATGATTGCCAGACTATGCCAGGAAAAAACGGTGTTGTTCAGATTTTGCAGAGGGGATGTTCACAATTTCCTGCACAGTACCTCTGTTTTTTTTGTTAAACATGCTATATGATAGGATTACCGAAATCGTTTTAGGTTTTGAAAAGGAGATCAAGTTTTACACCTGTAAACGTTGATTATAAAAGGATTAATCTATCCATCGGAAGAAAGATTTCATCCGAATTAATCCCCGTTTTTTCTTGATATATGTATTCGCTATCATTTTAATTTACTACCGATAACCAAAGGAGATTCTATATGACGACCAACCAAACGAAATATCCGTTTCAAGATACAGCACTAGAGTTAGACATGCGTGTGAAGGACCTTGTATCCCGCTTGACGGAAGATGAAAAAATTGAATCCATGTTGCAATATCAACCGGCAGTAGACCGTTTGGGTGTACCTGCATACAAACATGGTACAGAAGCGGCCCACGGCTTGGCCTGGCTTGGAGAAGCAACATCTTTCCCACAACCGGTGGGGCTTGCATGCACATGGGATGCGGATCTGATGAAGGAGATTGGCTCCGTACTAGGAGACGAGGCGCGTGTATTTTATAAACGAAATCCGGCAGTGAACGGTCTTACGCTGTGGGCACCTACAGTGGATATGGAACGTGACCCGCGCTGGGGACGGAATGAAGAGGCGTATGGTGAAGACCCGGAACTGACAGCCGAGCTGACGACAGCATTGGTCAAAGGAATCCAGGGCGACCATCCAAAGTATTACAAAGCGGTCGCTACCTTGAAGCATTTCCTCGCCAATAATAACGAAGTGGATCGCGGAAGTGGTTCGTCCAGCATTGATCCACGTAACATGCGTGAATATTATCTGAAGGCGTTTGAGAAGCCATTTAAGGAAGGCGGCGCACAGTCCATGATGACGGCGTACAACTCCATTAATGGTACGCCAGCGTTGTTGCATCCTTTTGTGAACGAGATTGTCAAAGGCGAATGGGGCATGGATGGTTTCATTGTCAGTGATGCAGGCGACGTAATGGGCATCAAGAATGATCATAAATACTATGATTCCCACACACCAGGTACCGTAGAATCCGTGAAGGCCGGAATTGATAGCATCACCGATGATGCTGAGCTGTCCAAACAGGCACTGCGTGAAGGATTGGAACAAGGTACACTCACGATGGATGACATCGATAAGGCGTTGTTCAATACGTTCCGTGTGCGTTTCCGTCTAGGCGAGTTCGATCCGGAAGAAGACAACCCGTACGCTGCTATTGGTGAAGAGTCCATGATGACGGAGAAAGCAAAAGAACTGTCGCTCAGAGCCGCAAGAGAACAAGTGGTATTGCTCAAAAACGACAAAGGCACGCTCCCGCTGGACAAAACAAAAGCTGGTAAAGTGGCTGTGATTGGTCAATTGGGCGGAACCGTCTATCGTGACTGGTATGCAGGCACCATGCCGTATAACGTATCCCCACTTGAGGCGATCCGTGGCAAAGTAGGCAGCGACAAAGTATCGTTCAAGGATGGTAATGACCGTATTACGTTAACTTCCGTAGCCAATGGGAAGAAAATTGGACTGGCAGAAGGTGAGAAATCACCTGTGATTGCTTCGGGAGAAGCGGAGACGTTTATGGTTTCCGACTGGGGCTTCGGAAGTTATACCTTGCAGGCGGAAAGCAACGGCAAATATCTGACCACAGATGAAGAGACCGTAACGGCTTCCGCTGATGAAGTGTACGGCTGGTTCGTGAAGGAAGTATTCCACCTGTTGCCACAACAGGACGGCAGTGTAGGTCTGACCACTTGGAATGGCAAAACGGTGACTGCACCTAATGGTGGAAACGATGCATTAGTAGTGTCCGAAGAACTGAAAACCTTTGGTGCCACAGAGACGTTCAAGCAGGATGTGATTGTGAACGGACTTGAAGAAGCGGTAGCAGCGGCTAAGGCTGCGGAAACGGCGATTGTCTTTGTTGGTAATAATCCGCTTGTAAATGGTAAAGAAGAGATTGACCGTCCAAGTCTGGATCTCGCCGAATCCCAGCAACGTCTGGTTGAGGCGGTCTATGCCGCGAACCCGAACACGGTAGTTGTCATCGTGGGTAGTTATCCGTTCACATCCAACTGGGTTCAGGAGAACATCCCGGCGGTATTGTATACTTCACACGCAGGACAGGAACTGGGTAACGCAGTAGCAGACGTACTCTATGGCGACTATGCGCCAGCAGGCCGTTTGAACATGACATGGGTACAATCAGCAGATCAACTGACCGACATCAAGGATTACGATATCATTCAATCCGGTCGTACGTATCAATATTTTGAAGGTAATGTATTGTATCCGTTTGGACATGGTCTGACGTATGCAACGTTTAAATACAGCAATTTGGAACTTAGCCCAGCTCAAGTGGGTACAGAGGGCAGCGTTACGGTAACTGTAGATGTAACCAATACGGGTTCAATTGCCAGTGACGAGGTTGTTCAGTTGTACGTTCGTGCAGGCAAATCCCGGGTGAAACGTCCACTCAAAACGTTAAAAGGATTCCGTCGTCTTCATATCGAAGCGGGAGCTACAGCGAAGGTCAGCTTTACTTTGCCTGTTCAGGAACTGGCAATCTGGGATGTAACTCGTGATCGGTATGTCGTGGAAGGTGGAACTTACTCTATTATGGTTGCCAAGTCATCCTCCGATGTTCAGCTGGTTGCAGACCTGACGGTAGAAGGAGAGACGATCCCTGCCCGTAATCTGGGTGTGGCTACTCGTGCCGAGAATTATGATGCATACTTGGGTGTTGATCTGGATGAGAGCAAAGAGGGCGGAAGTGCTGTCCGTGTAGTTGGTGAGCAAGGATGGATTGCCTTTAAGGATGCCGATCTGGGTAGTGGGGCAGCAGCAATTGAAGCTCGTGTATCCGCGGAACAAGCAGGCGCTGTGTTGGAAGTTCGACTCGGTTCACCAGACGGTACGCTCGCAGGACGTGTGGAACTGGCACAAGGTGAAGCCCAGCAGTGGTCTACCGTGAAGGCGGAACTCACAGGTGCATCAGGTGCGCAGGATGTATACATTGTGTTGTCTGCGGGTGTGCGCATCAGTCACTTTGAGATTCGTTAAGTCAAATAGCTCATGAAAAAGCCTCCGAATGCATTCGGAGGCTTTTGTTGGTCTATACGCTGGTTGGATCGGGATGCTTCTTCCTGTCCAACTCTTTTATCCTGAGCGGTAACACTAGAATTATACAAAATGCTTTGCCATCGCACGTATTTTTATTTACCGTCAAACGTAATCATTTTTTGCACAAATTGCTTCAATTGTTTGTTGGTTTCATTCAGTTGCTCAATTGTGCTCATGAAATTGTTTACGAGTTCAGCCTGCTCTTGGGAGCTTGCAGTGATCTCACCAAGTTCATTCTCCATGCCTTGAATGGATTGCCGAACCGAGAGAAGAGAATCTTCAATACGGGCCGTTGCTTCTTTGGTATCGACAGACAGTTTGCGAATTTCTTTGGCAACAACGCCAAAACCTGCACCAGCTTCCCCTACACGGGCAGCTTCTATAGCTGCATTCAAGCCAAGCAGATTGGTTTGCTCGGAGATTTCACGAATGAAACTGGCGACCTGAGTGACATTGCCTGATTTCTGTACGGCTTGTTTGGAATTGTTCCGGATCTCTTCGGTTGTGGCACTGAGTTCCTCGGAGTGTGCAGCTACATGCTGTACACTGTCAATTAACTGGTTAGTCAGATTTTCGGTAGCATCCATGAGCTGTTGCAACTGGTCTTGGTCATCCATACTGTAGAGCAGATTAAACAGGGCGATGACTTCACCTTTTTCATTTTTAATGGGGATAAAAGCCACATCAAAAGGAACACCGAATAAATCTTTAGGGTAGTGATCGAATCGTTTGACTGTACCGCCGTTGAGATCAGCAAAATTTCGATTTCCATCCAATAGAGGGTCGCCGGGTTG
This sequence comes from Paenibacillus sp. FSL H8-0283, assembly GCF_045040675.1. Lineage (NCBI taxonomy): Bacteria > Bacillati > Bacillota > Bacilli > Caryophanales > Paenibacillaceae > Paenibacillus > Paenibacillus sp. FSL H8-0283. The sequence goes on along the minus strand of NZ_CP150295.1, from coordinate 6,592,180 downwards.
ATAATTCAGTTGTTTTAACGATTCCCCTGCTGAGAAATATAGGAATTTCTCATGATCAATCACGGAGAGGGTTACATCCTGACGAATCGTATCTCGAAAGAAAGGCATACATGTAATTAATGCTTGAACAATATCCATATAAAAGATGATTCCTCCCTGGTTACCTTATGTAAACGGTTAAATTTTAAATGCTAACTTAATAACTACCTATATTATATATCGTCATGCAATAGAGAAGAAAATAGAGAGAATGGATAAAACCTATTTCTTAAAGAAGACCGCTATACGCCAAAAAGACACGAGTCCGCTGGGGACCCGTGCCTTGTTAGTTGGTGAGGGGAATAAAACCAATGTTACAGCATACTGAGCTACATTGTAACGATGGTTCGAGTGGCAAGTGTTGCACTGACATCAATCAAACGCTGATTCCGGCTGCCGCGGAAGGGAAGGGAAACATCACGCTCCGCTTCAACGTATCGACCGTCAATAATCACATCGCACAACCGGGCAAGCTCCGCTCTTGCAGGGTCGGTAATCAGTTCTTCATATTCGAATCCCGTGTAGGCCCATACCGTCAGATCAGGACGTGCAGCGCGGAGCTGCTGGACCCAAGACGTACATTCTGCTGCCGAGAAAAAGGGATCACCACCACACAACGTAACGCCATCCAGCAATGGATGGGTCGTCACTTCATGCAGAATCTGCTGCTGCTGCCGCTCTGTAAAGGGCTCACCCGCTCGAAAGCTCCATGAATCCGGACTGAAGCAGCCCGGACAGGCGTGACGACATCCGCTGATGAACAACACGGCACGCAGGCCGGTCCCTTCATTTACCGATTCCGGGATGTAACCATATAGATTCACCGGTGTTTCACCCGATCCCGCACTTCGGCCTGCTTTGCAGCATTGAAGCGTACTTTGTAATCTCCGGTCAGATAGCCAGTTACGCGGCGTAACCGCTGGAAGTGTACATGGTTCTCGTGGGCTTCACAGTTTGGGCATACATCCCCAATGACGCCTTCATAACCACATGCAGGGCAGCGATCAATTGGATGATTAATGGAGAAATAACCGATATCCTGCGCCAGTGCATACTGTACAATTCGCAGGAAAGCTGCGGTGTTGGCCCGAACGTTTCCGTCAAGCTCCACATAGGAGATCGCACCCGCGTTACATAAAGTGTGGAATGGAGCCTCCAGTTCAATCTTCCGATATGCTGGAAGCGTGTGGTAGACCGGGATATGGAATGAATTCGTATAATACTCCCGATCATTCACTCCGGGAATAATGCCATAACGCTCTCTGTCGATCTTCGTGAATTTGCCGGACAGCCCTTCAGCAGGTGTGGCAAACAGTGTGATATTCAAATTATGCTGCTCGCTCATCCGGTCACAGAACTCTCTCATGGTCCGAATAATGTTGAGCGCTTCGCGATGTACATGAGGGTCCTGCCCATGATGGCGCCCATAGAGAGCTGTCATACATTCCGCGAGACCGATAAAACCAAGAGATAATGTTCCATGCTTTAACAGCTCGGCAACCGGCTCGTTCGGGCCAAGCTGTTCTCCACCTTCCCATACACCCTCCCGCATCATGAAGTCCGATGCCTTGGCAGGCTGCAATGTCTGAATTCGGTAGCGGTGCAACAGGCCGGAAGCGGCATTATGCATAACTGACTCCAAAGCAGTATAGAATCCGGCTCGGTCAGCGACAGCTCTTGCACCTTGGCAGATGCCAAACCGGATGCCGAGCTTCACGAGGTTAATGGTGTTGAAGGACAGATTACCTTTACCACTTTGACGATTGCGACCAAACCGGTCAGCCAGTGTACGTGTGCGGCATCCCATGGTTGCGATGATCGTATCCGGATCTTCCGGATGATAGAAAGGCAGATTGAAAGAGGCATCCACATTGACAAAGTTAGGATACATCCGCCGGGATGAACAGCTGACTGCGAGCCGGAACAGATCATAGTTCGGCTCTCCTTGAGCCTGATTGATCCCCTGTTTACATTGGAAAATATGTTGAGGGAACACGGGAGTCTCCCCGTTGCCCAGGCCACGAATGGTTGCTTCCAGCAACGAGCGTGATACCAACCGTCCTTCCGCAGAAGTACATAATCCATAGTTCAGTGAAGTAAATGGAATCTGACCACCCGCCCGGCTACTCATCGTATTCAGGTTATGAATCAGTGATTCAGCAGCTTGTCCTGTCTCCAATTCAGTCTCTTCATAGGCGAAGGCATATGCCCGCGGACATTGATTCTTCGCTTCGATGCTATCCAGATGAAGCTGTTCATCCCCGATCAGAACATTTTCACCAAAGAGCCGTTGCCCTTTGCGGTAGTGTTTGCGGAATGATCGCTGTACATAAGGGGCCAGATCCCAGTCAATTTTATTGGCCGATACACCGCCATATTGACTGTTCTGCTGGGATTGGAAGATGATCGCAACCAGAGCCATGGCAGACATGATCGTCTGAGGTGTGCGAACCGATCCGTTACCTGTGTTGAAACCCGCAGCAAGGAGACGGTCAAACGGGATAAAGATACAGTTGGTCGTTCCAAGTGCATACTGATCCAGATCGTGTACATACAGATCCCCATTCTCCACAGCTTGGGCAAGCTCTTCCGGCAACACATGACGCAGAGCATGCCACTTGGCGGTCTCCGAACCGAGCCTGCTCATCTTACCACTGAAGGAATCCCCGTTCAGATTCGCATTTTCCCTCAGCGTATCGGCGTCTTCTGCGCCAATAATTCGTCTTCCCAGGTCGGATAATAGATCGGATGCCAGTGGGGTGGCATACTCAAGCATGTTCATGTAAGGTTCCTCCTAAAATGATTTTGGTTATCATTCAATTCACGTTAAATACTATATGTAGATTCGTCTTATCCATTTATAAACTATATGTGGTTTTTTGGGTGTGATAATGATCACACAGCTTACTGAACAAAGTGGACTTTCCTTTAATTGCTGCGGATAAAGGTTCCCAAAGTCTGAGCGGAAGCGTATAATTTCTAGTTATTCTGCAAGTATAATATCCGAAGTCGGACAAGATGGACTTTAATCGAGCTGAAAAGGCGAGTTGCAATGAATTCGCGGTCGTTAAACCATCCGTTTAAGACCTGCTTTTGTTCACAAATGGGCAATAGGCAGGGAGTATGATTCTCTTATACTTCTACGGTGTTAATCATATAAGTATAGATTGTGACAGCTATTCGGATTTTTGATGACCCCTGTACGTGATTAAACATTCTGAAATACAGATTTGAAAGTGCAGCTTAGATAAGAGGGGTGAATCATGGGGACGGCAGAAGGCATTACAAGAGGCTTCTATGAAGATATAAAGGAAGCTGCGGCCCATATCGTAGACGTATTAAGTGGTATATTGAAGGTCAATACCATCTTTGTTGCCACGAATGACGGGGTGACCAATGTCATTTTGGAGGCCTTTAATCGTACGGAAGAGTTAGTTGTTAAAGGCAGTGCACTTCCATTTACGGATTCATATTGCAGCCTGGTATTAAGAGACAACGGTAGCGTTCTTACGATCCCGGATACATGTGAACATCCGATGACACGATCCATGGGCGTTACGAGCGGACTTGGCAATCGCTTCTTCGTGGGCGTGCCTATTATGAGAAGATCGGGCGAAACATTTGGCACCATCTGTCTGATGGATGATCCTGGTTATGTGATCAGCGAAACCGATATGAAGACACTGAAGGCGATGGCTGTATTCCTGGGTTATGTTGTTGATCTGGAAAGCACGTTGCATGTTCAGGAGCAGAAATTGAGTGATTCGGAACAAATGCAAGAACAGCTCCAGGCAGAGAAAGAACGTGCCGAATCTGAGGCTATGACCAAAACACAGATGTTGAAGCTAATGAGTCACGAGATTCGCAATCCTTTGAACGGTATTTTGGGACTGACAGATCTGATGCGCACACCGGATATGCCTGAGGAGCAGTCCGAATATGTGAACATGATTGAGACAAGCGGCAATATTCTGCTTTCCTTGCTGAATAATATGATGAATTTCAACATTAATGAAGCAGGTAAAACGGTTATACATGATGATCCGTTTGATCTGGTAGGCACCATTGAGAATACCGTGTATCTCTATGCCGGGATTGCGACGGGCAAGAACATTGAGCTGGGATTAAATCTTGAACTGAATGTATCTCAAGTGTTCGTTGGTGATGAAGTCAAGATTGGACAGTTGCTTGCACACGTCATTCAGTATGCTCTCGATTCAACGCGTGAAGGTTCCGTTCTGATCACAGCAGTGGTGAACGGAGAAGAATTGGAGGAGACCGGTACACTTCAGCTCAAGGTGAAGTACACGGGTCAGATGTTATCGGACAAGAAGACACCAACCTGTAACAGCCAAGATGAAAATTTGAATATCCAAAAACTGATTGGAAGCAATCTGGGTTTAGCTGTAAGCCAGAATCTTGCCATTCTCATGCATGGCCGTATTCAGGTGAGTAGTGTGAAGGAAAATGAGACGGAATTCAACATCTCCCTTCCATTGCGCAGATACTGGGAGTTACCTCAACTCGCAAGTGTTCAGCAACGGTTAAAAGAGAAAAAGGTGTTGCTTGCTAAGGACCCTGACATTTTGCAAGGTGTCTCTTCCCTGATGCGCAGGTGGGAGATGGATGTACACATGACCTCGGGTGTGACATTAGCGCATGATTGGATCAAGGAAGGATTCATGCCGGATGTAGCCGTTGTGGATATGGGATTAATGGAAGGCGGCGCGGTTGATTTTGTACATGAACTGAAACAGCGACTGGAGAATCTGCCCGTCATTGTTCTTGTTCCTTATGGTATGCACATTGAATTGCATGAAGCAGAAGCCTTTGATGCTGTTCTGACCAAGCCGGTCAGACAGGCTGATCTGTTGAATGCATTGAGCATTACTTTGCCTTAGATCATGATCATAGATCTTTATTCGGCGCACCTTATAGGTGCGCTTTTTTTCATTTTCCATTTTCTGAGCCAAAGCCCTTTTATTCCGAGCTGGTTACGTTACAATAGAAAGTGAACTTCATCTTTATAACCAACAGAGGAGGATATGCAATCAATGGATTATCGCAGATTAGGTGGAAGCGGACTGAAAGTAAGCGAGATCAGCCTGGGAAGCTGGCTGACGTACGGAGGGTATGTGGAACGTGAGAATGCGGTGAAATCAATTGAAACTGCATTTGATGAAGGCATTAACTTTTTTGATACTGCCAATGTATATGAACGGGGTGCAGCAGAAGAACTGCTGGGGCAGACGCTCAAAGCGTATTCCCGTGACTCTTATGTACTTGCAACCAAAGTATTTGGCAAAATGGGTGATGGTCCGAATGACCAGGGGTTGTCTCGCAAACATATCAAGGAGCAATGTGAAGCCAGCTTGAAGCGCCTGGGCGTTGAATATGTGGATATCTATTACTGCCATCGTTATCATACCGAAACACCAATTGAAGAAACACTCCGCGCGCTCGATGATCTGGTACGCCAAGGCAAAGTGTTATATGTAGGCGTCAGCCAGTGGACAGCGGCTCAGATGGAAGCTGCGTTGGGTACAGCAGATCGTCTGCTCCTGGATCGTATCGTGGTCAATCAGCCGGTGTACAACATGTTTGACCGTTATATCGAAAATGAGATTATCCCGCTCGGCGAGCGTAAAGGCATCGGACAAGTTGTATACTCCCCGCTTGCTCAAGGTCTATTGACCGGGAAATATACGTCCGTTTCCGATATCCCAGAGAATAGCCGTGCTGCCAAGCTAGGATGGGACGAAGGAAAGATCAATGCGGATCGTATCGGGAAAGTTCGTCAACTGATTGAAGTGGCGGACAAGCTGGATCTGAAGGTTGGGCAACTGGCCCTTGCCTGGATTCTTCGCCAGAACAATGTATCCAGTGCACTTGTAGGGGCGAGTCGTCCCGAGCAGGTAAAAGAGAACGCGGCTGCATCTGGCGTGAAGCTGGATGCTGCCATTGTGGAGGAGATTGAGAGTATCCTTGCTTGACCTCCTGTTAGCACACAAGCTGAGATGATATCTAATGATCTATAAAGAAAGGGATGTCCTGTGCGCCTGAATAGGCGAACGAGACATCCCTTTTTTGGAGAACATTGAAAGGCTAGTTTATTGAAAGGTTAGATCGGAATTTAAAGTGTAAGAGGCAAGGAACGAAAAGTTAAGGCACACACACGGTTACGCCCTGTATTCTTGGCTTCATATAAAGCGCGATCGGCCTGTTCGAAGAAATCATCATCGTCATGATCATCACAATGATCGGGATATACGGCTACACCAATGGAGATGGTTAGACGTGTCGTGTGCCCGTCGGGAAGAGCAAAATGGTATTTCTCTACAGCCTGTCGTATAGATTCGGCGGTAGCCACGGCCTGACGGTGTCCACAGTCGAGCAAGAGAATGGCGAATTCTTCCCCACCGTTTCGTGATACGATATCAGCAGAACGTGCATGCTCAACAAGCAGTTGTCCAAGTTGCTTCAGGACCGCATCGCCAGCGGAATGACCATAGGTGTCGTTTACCTTTTTGAATCGGTCAATATCAATGGCAAGCAAGGAAAGCTTCTGTTGGTAATCCCGCGCACGCTGGAGTTCCAGTTGAAGTGATTTTTCGAACTGTCGTCGATTGCTCAGGTTGGTAAGATGATCGGTAGAAGCTCTTTTTTCCAATAGAAATAACATTTCATTGGATTTATTAATGAATTCTGCAATGAAATAGATAAATATTCCACCAGCAAAAGAAATGGTCATTTGTAACGGATATATCTTCATTAATGAATTCATGCTGTCCGTGTTCAACATAAGGATGATAAAGATTAATGTCATGCCAAGCAGATTCATTGTAATTATTTTAGTCAGTCTGGACCAAGGTGCATAGGCGAAGTATACACCGGACAGTCCGATCAGAGTCATGACAAAACCTGCATCTATGGCAGAGGATGATAAGCCGAACATCAGAATACGAATGATCGAGATCATGAGTCCCGTAACGACCGAAGCCAATCCTCCCATATATACCGCTGCGGTAACGATGGCCAGATGCCGTAGATCTACAATCGTAGTTTCGTTCAGAGGGAATGAATAGTTCATGAGTACTGTGCCATATATACCGAATAATAAGCCGCCGATCAACTGAACACGTAACGAGGGAAAAGGCAATCGGATACTATAGAACTTTGCGATGATCCCGGACACATACATAAACGTAATCATGACACAGATATTAATGAAAAAAGTGCTAAACAACCGACATTCCCCCTTTTTACGCACATCCCTATATTTTATCTGAAAATTTGCGCTGTAGCGAACCATATTATCCCAAATTTATGAGGGGATTGCTGGTAAAGGTGGTTTATTTGCATATACAGGATGTTAGAGTGATATTGACTTCAATATGCAATGAGATTTATACTTAATCTAAATCAAAATATATTCCTTCTTTTTGGGAAGACCATCATAAGTAGAAGATCAGTGTCTGATTTCATATAAAATGGATCAATAATAAAGGAGAAATGGTTGTGAGAACTTTAAATCTGACGATACAACGGCAAGCGGTATATGATGTGGTGCGCCATTCAGAGGATCATCCGACAGCTGCTGATGTCATGAATCGACTCGTGGAACAAGGATATAATCTGGCCTATGGTACGGTGTATAATTCTCTTCGTTATCTGACGGACAAAGAATTGATACGGGAACTTAAACTCGGAGAGACAGCAAGCCGATACGATGCCCGTATGGATGATCATCAGCACATTATGTGTGAAGTGTGCGGCAAAGTGGACGAGGTGATGACGGAAGTTCCTCCACAATGGATGAAACAGGTAGCTGAAGAAACCGGATATGCAATCGATCATGCTCATGTGGTCTTTGGAGGTGTCTGCGGGGAATGCAGAAACAAACGGATCAAGTGAAAATAAAATTGCCTGGCCGCCGTTTACCCCTAAGGGTTAAACCAGCCTTGTCTGACTCAACACCCCTTGTGGACAATTGTCCTGTTACACGGCGTGTTATTCTGATCAGCCCGATGCCGGGGCAGGTTCATGAACTGGTAAAGGCCTTAACGGATAGCTGCTTTGATGTACTGGTTTTCCATCGCTGGGAACCGGATCTGCATGAGCGCCTTGTCTTTGATCTGTTGATCTATGATCTGTCTGTTGCTGGAACTATCGATGCATTTGCCGGCATTAGCAGCCGATTGAATCGTGAGGCTGAGCATACAACCCCTTGTTTGTATCTGGTTGGTGAGAAGATGATTGGCAGTGCAAGTGGACCGATGCTTCAGGAGGAATTGCTGGTGTGGCCTGCACGCCCGCAGGAAGCACTTTACCGAGTGCAGCGCATGATTGGCAACAGCCCTGCTCTGCCCAACCGTGGTTTTTTGCCTGAGGAAGGGCACCGTATCGGATTCAAAGATCTGTGGCTCGATCGTGAACGGATGAGTGTACAGCGCGATAATAACCGGATTCATCTAACCAAGACCGAATATGATCTGTTACTCAAGCTGATTGATGCCAAAGGTGCAGTCATTTCCCGTGAGGAAATGCTCAGCGATATCTGGGAGACGGACTTTACGGGTGGAAGTAATGTGGTCGATGTTCATATCAAAAGCTTGCGCAAAAAATTGGGCGATAATGCGTCTTCGCCGCAATATATTGTAACAGTAAGAGGAGTGGGCTACCGCCTGGCGGATTAGTCCGCTTTTTTTTGCCCAAATTTTATCTTTCACTTCATGCTTTTTCGGGTACTACCTAATAGAGAGGCAGATCAGAATCATTCCCTTAAAACATGTTCATAGTTCATTCATGAATGTTGAAGAACCTCATCTTAATCTCATGTGAACCTCATGCAAGAGTAGAGTGGGACATGTTAGAATCAATTTAACAGTTAGATCAAGTCTAAATGTATATTTAAACCGAAGCCGAATATGATTTTAATAGTAGATATATAACAGCCGTGAGACCCATTAGAGGAGGACGACATGATGACAGAACGTATGACAACGAATCAGGGAGCACCTGTAGGTGACAACCAGAATTCCCGCACAGCAGGCAGAAGAGGGCCGACACTGCTTGAAGACTACCATCTCATTGAGAAAATAGCCCACTTTGACCGTGAACGTATTCCCGAAAGAGTCGTACATGCGAGAGGTGCCGGAGCTCATGGTGTATTCACGCTGGAGCAGAGTATGAAGGCTTATACAACAGCTGACTTCCTACAAGATCCAGGTACGGAGACGGATGTGCTGGTTCGTTTTTCAACCGTTATTCATGGTACGGGATCACCAGAGACTGCACGAGATCCACGTGGATTTTCCGTCAAATTTTACACACGGGAAGGCAACTATGATATTGTCGGTAATCATCTGCCCGTTTTCTTCATTCGTGATGCGATGAAGTTCCCTGATATGGTGCATTCCTTGAAGCCGGCTCCGGATACAAACATTCAGGAACCTGCTCGATATTGGGACTTTATGACCCTCTCACCGGAATCAACACATATGATGACCTGGTTGTTCTCTGATCTGGGCACACCAGCAAGTTATCGGGAGATGGATGGTTTCAGCGTACATGCTTTCAAATGGATTAATGCACAGGGACAGGTCCACTATGTGAAATACAAATGGGAGTCTGCACAAGGCGTGCGAGGCTTCTCTCGTCAGGAAGCTGCCGAGGTACAGGGGCAAGACTTTAATCATGCTACCCGGGACCTGCATGAACATATCAAGAACGGGCAGTACCCACAGTGGAAGCTTCAGGTACAGCTCTTGAAGCCTGAGCAAATGGATGATTTTGCTTTTGATCCGCTCGATCCAACCAAAACATGGCCTGAAGATGTATTGCCGTTCCATACGGTAGGGACCATGACCCTGAATCGGAATCCGCAAAACTTCTTTGCTGAAGTGGAACAGGCGGCCTTTTCTCCTAGTGCGCTTGTACCCGGAATTGAGCCTTCCGAAGACAAATTGCTGCAAGGACGCCTATTCTCCTATCCAGATACACAGCGTCACCGGCTTGGACCGAACTATTTGCAAATTCCGGTGAATTGCCCGTACGCACCCGTTCGTAATCATCAGCGTGATGGACTCATGAATGTGAATCAGGACCCATCTCCGGTGAACTATGAACCCAACAGTTCAGGAAACAGCCCGCAAGAAGATCCGGCATACCGGGACAGTCAGGTTCCGTTGCAAGGGCATGTTACAAGAGAGAAAATCGAGAAGACGGATGATTATACGCAGTCAGGGGAGCTTTTCCGTTCATTTACTCCTGTAGAGCAGCAGCATTTGCTTGATAATCTGATCAATGACCTTAAGGGCGTATCTGTTGATATTCAAATGCGTGCCCTGTGCCACTTCTTCCGAGCGGATGGACAGCTTGGCGGACGTTTGGCTCATGGACTCGGCGTGGATATTTCTGCACATATGCCGTCACAGGATGGAAAATAAAGTACAGTTTGACCATGTTCTACAACATCATACGGACTAATATTCGTTGAAGACCGGGCAGAACCGCGAACGTGCGGAACTCCCGGTCTTTGGCCTTTTTTACTGAAATGGAAAACAAATTTACAAATCATTTACATAAAATAGCTGACATAGAGGTTGACTTCTCATTTGATGGCACTACAATGGGTAGTGTGAGGGGTGTCAGAAAATGAGAATACACAATTTCAAAGTGGGTGAGCGTGGGCTCAACCGATTTTTCGGTCCGCTGGAGGCCAAGATCATGGACATTTTATGGGCTCGTCCTGGCAGCAGCATCCGTGAAGTGCAGACCGCACTTGAACAAGACAAAGACGTCAATTTTAATACAGTCATGACCGTGATGAACCGGCTCGTAGACAAGGGACTTCTCGGAAAGTCACAAAAGGGCAGAACATCTTTGTACCAACCGGTACAGAGCAAGGAGGAGTTTATGAACGACCAATCCAAGGAACTGTCACATGAGTTGGTAGATGAATTCGGAGCTTTGGCATTGAATCATATGCTGGATGCGCTGGACGAAGCAGATGCGGGTCTGATTGAACGCTTGGAACAGAAGATCAAACAATGGAAAAAGGATAGCGATTAAGATGTGGAAGACCCGCTCGAAACTTTTGTTTACCGTCGGGTTTGGCATTCCGTTACTCGTGTTCATGCAGATGTTCATGTACGCGATGTACAAAATTTTTGGCTGGGATATCCCGTTTAACCTGCTCTGGCTCTGCAATCATTGGATGAGTCGACTGGGATGGTTATCCGTGGGACATTTCCTGCTGGCACTGGTATTGCTGACATTTGCGGGAACAGGTTGGTTGTTAATGGTGCGTATGATGAAAACCAGAGCAGCCGTACGTAAACTTCGCTCCATGGAGGTGCGTGCATTGTCTCACGAACTGGAGTCCAAGTATCACCATCTCGGACAGCCGGGATTCATTGTGGTGGACAAGCATTCTCCAGTTGCATTTACAATTGGTTTATGGAGACCTTGCATCGTACTCTCCACGGGGCTTCTGACGATGCTGGATGCAGAAGAGGAGACTGCAGTTGTGTACCACGAAGTCCATCATCTGTGGCACCGTGACCCACTGAAGACAACACTGTTATCGGTATTTGCAATCATGATGCCGTATATTCCTGTATTGAAGCATACTTCGAAACATTACAATATTGTTAGAGAAATTCTGGCAGACAATGAGGCCATTGAGCGTACAGGCAATGTGGCAGGCATTGGCAGTGCTTTGCTCAAGTTGCTCCGTGCTTGTCCTGAACCTTGGGGGGCCAAAGAACTGACCGTTCAATCCTCATTTGCGGATACGTCGGTGAATGTCCGCATTTCACGTCTGCTGGACCCGGAACAGGACGTGACGCTGAGGTTGCCACGTTATGCTGTTCTGATGTCGGCTACTGTTTTTCTATTGCTGTCTATCTTGTTTGTTTGGTCCATCGGATAGATTAATTGGGCTAAATGTGAAGTCGAATATAATGAGGAAGGAAGATGAACATGAATAATAAAAGTGTAGAGATTGGATTACTTTTCTCAAGGATTATGATCGGTTTGATCTTTGTATTGCACGGCTGGAGTAAATTCGAAGGTGGAATCAGCGGTACGGTAGGTTTTTTCGAAAGTATTGGTATTCCCGGATTTCTTGCATCCGTTGTAGCCATCATTGAGTTGGTAGGTGGTGCAGCGATGATTCTGGGTCTGGGAACACGTGTGTTTGCTGCCCTGTTTGCCATCGTGATGGTTGGCGTTCTGTTTACAGCCAAAGTGGGTGAGCCGTTCCTGAGTGGTACCGAGTTAGATTACCTGCTGCTTGCGGGTTCCCTGACACTGCTCTTCACAGGAAGCCGCCTCCTGGCCGTGGATTATCTGTTCTCCAGACAGGGGAATGCTCGCCAAAATGTGAGTGCTTGAATTGACTAACGATTGCTAAAAATAATGAAGTGCAGGATGAGTCCTGTAACGAGGTTCTTTATTGGCCAGGCCGGTTCGGGAATTGATTTGCGAACCGGGCTGATCAGTAGAGAACTTTTTTCGTTTGGACGACATGCCTATGGTTTGTTACAATGAGAATAAGTATGCTACTAAGAAAAAATAAGGAGGATGCATTTTATGATTAACGTCATTCCATCCGATGCCCGCTCCAGCTTCGATCGAGGCTGGCTCCGTGGTAGTCACAGCTTTTCTTTCGGAGAATACCAAGACCCGGAGAATACGGCGTTTGGACCGATGCGGGTAGCGAACGACGATGTGATCGCGCCTGGTCGCGGTTTTGGAGCTCACCCACATAGTGATATGGAGATTGTATCGATCGTACTGAACGGCAAGTTGCGACATGAAGATAACCTTGGGAATGTAGCCGTTACAGGCTTTGGCGGTATCCAGCGGATGTCAGCAGGCAGTGGCATGATTCATACCGAACATAATGCATCCGATACCGAAGAAGTACGTTTGCTTCAGCTCTGGTTCATGCCACAGACAAAAGGGTTGGAGCCCTCCTATGAGACGACATCATTTGATCCAGCGGCATTGGCAGGAGCACTCGTGCCGATTGTATCCCCAGATGGGGGACCAAGAGTTGCGACCATTCATCAGGATATGACGATCTACCTTGGCCGATTAGCCAAAGACGAAACGTTAACCTTTAATCAGGATTCGGGCCGCCGAATGTACATTTTCTCCATCGAAGGCAAGCTGGGATTGGACGCAGAGTACCTGTTGAACGAAGGCGACACGGCTCGTGTGGAAAAGCGGGATTCAATCGAACTGCAAGCAAACGAAGATACGTTCTATATGATTATTGATTTGCCGTAGATGGCTGATGAAATGAACTCCAAGATGAAGGAGGATATACACGTATGGCGCAACAGGAATGGTTTATGGTTAAACATGCGGTGACCGGGCGAGGATTAGCTAATAGCAAAACAGATTCCCTGTCCTATCGGTTCCAACAGGAGGGTACAGGCTTCATGTTTACCGTTACGGGTCTGGACGAGCAGATTGTGGAACAGATTATGGAGCTTAGACAGGAACTGAACGTATTTCGCTTCGTCCAACGCAAGGACCAGCCCCTTTTGAAACACTGGTACTACGCCGATGGTGAACGGGTAGTATACGACAGGGAGAGTCACACGCTAAGCATCTATGCGAAGTCGGAGATTCGTTATGTGCCTGAAGATTATTTTGCGGATTAACTAAAATAGCTTGAACAGGTTTTCGAATAGTTAAGGAGGTCTCTGTTAAATACAGAGGCCTTTTTGCTGTCTGAACTCAGAGAATTTAATCGTAACTTTACAAAAAAGACCACATAATTCCCCGCTGTCTGGCACAAGCTACCTTGTATAAAAAACAAGAATGGAGGGGCGGCATATGGCGGACAAAACATCTGGGAAAGACAAGTCCCGACAACCGGGACGAGCTTCAGAAGAAAAAAAACATATTCCTTTGGGACTGCCGTCCCCGCCTTTTCTTCGGCAGCCAATTAGTGCAGTACATGAAACTCAGATTAAGGCGGTAAAGGAGATATTCTCCGATTGTTCTGATGTGGTTTTTCGCAACGTCATGATTACGCCTGAAGTGAAAGGACTTCTCGTCTATATTGAAGGTATTGTCAATTCGGCTGATATCCAGGAACACATGCTGCGACCGATTATTCGAGGGCTGGTGCAGCAGCGCACAGATGAACCTGATGTTCCACTGGATGATACAACCGTTGAGCTAACACAGGTGAAGCGAGTGGATACCTGGGCTGCTGCGACAGAAGGGGTGCTGGCATCCTCTGCCCTTCTGGTGGTCGATGGAAGTAACAAAGCCTGGATGTTCAATGTCAAAGGTGGCGTCAGACGTGGTGTGGAGGAACCGCAGACAGAATCCGTCATTCGGGGACCGCGGGAGGGATTTACCGAAACGCTCCGTGTGAATACGGCCTTATTGCGGTTCAAGCTGAAAACACCTGCGCTCAAGATGGTGAGTATGACCCTTGGAACAGACACCAAGACAGATATTGTGCTGACCTATCTAGAAGGTATTGCTGATCCAAAAACGATTCAAGATGTCAAGAAACGTCTGGAAAAAATCAATATTGATGGCATCCTGGAGACGGGTTATATCGAGGAACTGATTGAAGATCATCCGTATTCCCCTTTTCCTCAGATGCACTACTCGGAGCGGCCGGATACCGTTGCAGGCAATCTATTGGAAGGACGCTTTGCCATTATGGTAGATGGAACCCCATTCTCGCTGATTGCTCCAGTCACGATGTGGCAGATGCTGCAAGCCAGCGAGGATTATTACGAGCGATTCTTCATCAGTAATCTGGTGCGGTGGATTCGCTTCCTATTCGTAGCCATCGCTTTGTTCCTGCCAGCCTTGTATATCTCTATTACAACATTTCATCAGGACATGCTGCCAACTACGCTGATTCTGAGTATTGCGGGTGCACGGGAGGCTATACCTTTTCCGGCTTTGGTGGAAGCCCTCATCATGGAGCTGTCGTTCGAAGCTCTCCGGGAAGCGGGGGTCAGGTTACCCAAGACAGTGGGTCAGGCTGTCAGTATCCTCGGTGCACTCGTGATCGGACAGGCGGCAGTTCAAGCGGGGATTGTATCCGCACCGATGGTTATTATCGTATCCATGACAGGAATAGCTTCCTTCACGATCCCGCGATTTAACTTCGCGATTACGGTGCGTCTGCTCCGATTTCCGATCATGTTACTAGCAGGTATGCTTGGACTATACGGCATCGTCATCGGCTTGGTCCTGATCTCGGTGCATCTGACACAGATGACTTCGTTCGGTGTCCCATATCTCTCTGGTCTTAGCCCGTACAGTAAAACAGATACCAAAGACATTCTCATTCGTGTGCCATGGTGGAAAATGATCAATCGTCCTTCTACGGTACATCGGGATCAGAAACGGATGACCGAAAAGATCAACGGTTCCCCTGAAGCTGAGGAAGGGTGGTGAACCCATGCAGATGATATATAAGTACCGGGCAGTGATAGCGCTGTTGTTATGTACCACTTTTATTTCAGGTTGCTGGGATCGTAAGGAGATTAACGATGTTGCCTTTGTGATTGGTATTGCTGTTGATAAGGAGGGGGACAATTACAGATCCAGTCTTCAGATTGCTCTGCCAGGACAATCCGGTTCTTCCGGTAGTGAAGGAGGCGGAGGCGGCACGAGTGGGGATAAATCCTGGTTCATGTTATCCAATACAGCCAAATCTGTGCATGGTACGTCTATTGAAGGTCAAAAGGAACTTTCACGAACAATCTATTACGCGCATCGCCGTACGATGCTTATTGGTGAGGAGCTTGCCCGGGATGGCGTGGCCCCCATGCTCGATCTGTTTACACGGTATCCGCTGAACCGACTCTCTGCATTGCCAGTGGTCACAAAAGGTGCAGCATATGAGGTCATGGATACGGATGCACCTATAGAGAAGTTTCCATCCGAGATGGTGCGGGAACTGTGCTTCCTCAATATGCGTAATCCACGTTCACTTAAAACGTTTATAGATGCCATTCTGAGTGAAGGTGTCGATCCATTCCTGCCGGTCGCTTCGAAAGTGAGCAATGTTCCAAAAGGGTGGAAGGACGCCAAAACAAACATAAAGCTGGATGGGTTGGCCATTTTCAAGAAAGATAAGCTGGTTGGCATGATTGACAAAGCTCCAGCCGATGCGCTCATTCTTGCTATGGGCGAGGCCAATGCACCGGAGATTATGGTTAAAGCTCCTGGCGGAGATGGAAATATGTTCATCAAGTTGAACGAGAACAACGCTTCACTACATCCCAGTATCAAGGCTGATAAGGTCACCGTGAATATTGAATTATATGCCAAGGGAGTTCTCGTAGATAACGAATCCAATTATGGCGACCGGCGTGAGAATGAGATTCTGAAGTTACATGAAGCCATTCACGAGAAAATAAAATTGGATATCGAGGAAGGTGTCCGGTTGGTTCAGGGAAAATACCATGCGGACATCCTTGGAATCGGTCGATCCATTCATCAACATCTGCCGGCCAAGTGGGACACGATGAAGGATCGTTGGGATGACATATACCCTGAAGTTGAGGTGACGGTTACCCCCCATGTCCTTATTGAAAACGTTGGGGTGAGCAATAAACCAATTGGCGTCGGAGAGGATGAAGTTGTACATGATTAAACCACTCTTATTTACCTTCCTGGCCATGGTAATCGTGGTCATTTTGATGGATTTCAGACATTTGAAACAGGCAGCTGCCATTAATCGCTGGCTATCCTATAGTTTGATAGCAGTGGCTACAGGCATTTGGTTCTATGTGACTAATCTAAGCAAAACCTTATTTGTGTCGGTATGGATAAGCCACGTTATCCAGCGCTTACTGCCACTGCCCTAGGTTGTGGACAGGATGCATTAAGTTTGCGAGATCGCGAGAGGGAAAGGAGGTATATCATGAATCAGAGAGTGACACACCGTCAGATGATCCTGCTCGTGCTGCTGCTCAGTATTTCAGGAACGTTAATTCAGCCTCACGCGCAAGCTATCTACTATGCGGAACAACACGCTTATCTCTCGTATATACCTGTAGTCTTAGTGATGCTTGCATCCATGTGGATGTTAAGTCGGGTCCAGCGGAGATTTCCGGATCAGGATCTATTTCAAGCCCTTGCTGGGCGATTCCCCTTTTTGGGAAGGCTCGCAGGATTGATGTACATTTTGTTTTTTTTCTTTGTGTTTGCGAGGGATATCCGGTTAACGGGGGATTATATCAGCATAACTTTGTTAGAGACCACGCCCATCTCCATCATTGTGTTATCTCTGATCGTTATGGGAGTTTTTATCGTTAGAGGTGGGCTCGGCTCCTTAATCGGTATGTCGGAGTTGTATGTGACATTGTTTCTCTTAAACTCCGTGATTGTGCCTTTCATGCTCATTCAACAGATCAATATGGATAATTTGATGCCGTATTTTCACGTTGATGTTACGGGAGTGGGCAAGGGGAGTTGGTACATATTTTCGTTTTACGGAGAGATGATTGCATTACCTTTTGTTATCAAAGGCAGTGATTTTCGATATAAATCGGTTGTGTCAGGTATTATCCTCTCTGCACTCCTGATGATGTTAATCCTTGTGGAGACCATTACCTCCATTGGAGTTCCTATCGCTTCAAGGTTGGTGTATCCCTCCTATGAACTGGCAAGACAATTGCAAATCAGTGATTTCTTGGATCGGTTTGACCTTGCCCTGGCAGCGGCAACCTTGCCTACCATGATTACGAAGATTGCATTTGACCTGTACTTTGTCTGCTGGGGATTGAAGCGAATGATTCCGAACGTATCGGGAAAGGTGTTGACAGGTCCGATTGCCCTCGTCGGATTTGTCTGTGCATTCTGGTTCTTCCGAAATGCCATTCAGCTCAATCGTTTTACTCGGGAATGGACATGGATTGCCATTGTTTTTGAAGTACTGTTCCCTATCGTGCTGTTTCTTTTCCTTCGTCCTCGCAAAAAGGATAAAAAAGAATCTACCCAACAGAGATCGGGAGACCAGTCCAAGAAAGAGAAGCATGAGCCGGAACAAAAATCGGCTGATTCGGAAAAGGACGGAGAGAAAAGACGGAAAGATTCTCATGGCGGAGAACTCCAGCCTTCCTGATGCATTCCATCAAAAATCCTTATAGATGAACGGGCAAAAAGAGGGAAAGCACAGTTTCCCTTCACAGAAGTACCCTGTATACTGTAGTCAGACTGATGAACATTCGGCTGAACTAACGGGGGGAACATGAATGGCTCAACATTTGGCAGGTGTGCGTGTAGCATTGACAGGACCACGAAAATCGAAAGAAATGTCCATACTGGTTGAAAAAATGGGTGGAATCCCGCTTGTGCGACCAGCACAGGGGACCGTATTCCTGGATGATCGGAGTATCAGAGATGGGCTGGTATCCTGGATCTCAGACCCGCCAGACTGGGCGGTGTTAACAACGGGTATGGGATTGGACGCGATATTTGAAATGGCCGAGGATATGGAAGTGGCGGGACAGTTGCTGGATGCACTGTCGGAATCCTCGATTGCGGCGAGAGGTTACAAGACAGTGAATGCACTGAAAAAGCGCAAGTTAACGCCGCTAGTACGGGACGATGATGGCAGTACGGACGGGCTTATTCGTGAATTTTCCCCACATGATCTCGCAGGAAAAAAGGTTATGTTGCAGCTTCATGGGGAGACAGCTCCCAAACTTGTCGCATGGTTGGAAGAACAAGGCGCAATCGTCACACAAGTGCTTCCTTACCGCCATGTACCGCCGGAAGAGACAGAGCTGGAACAGCTATTGAATGAAATTCTAAATTTCGGAGTAGATGCTGTTGCGTTCACAAGTGGACCGCAGGTTAGGTTTCTGACGCAATATGCGGCCTCCCAGGACAAGCTTGAGCCGATGCTTGCAGCCTTCAGACAAGGTGTAATTCCTGCGTCTGTAGGTAAAGTTACCGCAAACTCCATGCGTGAAGAAGGCATTGAGGCACTGGTCATTCCGGAGGAAGAGAAGATGGGAGCACTCATCGTTGAGCTTGGACGTTACTTTGCAGCAGGGCGTGCGGCCAAGATTAGAGATTAGTGGCCTGCTTTTAGATCAGTTCGATAAAAAGCTTTTGGCGTCGCTTCATGAATAAAAAGTGTGCATTAATCTTAACCGCATCGCTATATGATGCGGTTTTGTTTAGATTATGAATTTATACGTTACAACTAAAATACGAATGTACATCCTTGATAGTGCTTCGATCAGAAGCTTTTCTTATCTCGAAGAAAAGGTGGAAATGACGATGACCATTGCAGATCGTAACGCCAGACCCCGACTGATCATTGCAGGCACCGGAAGTGGTGCAGGGAAAACGACAGTAACCTTGGGGCTGATGAGAGCACTTGCCCAGCGTGGCTTGAGTGTACAAGGGTTCAAATGTGGCCCGGACTTTATTGATCCGACATACCATACCGCCGTCACGGGCAGATCGTCACGTAATCTGGATCCATGGATGACATCGCCTGAGTATGTGAGAGATACGTTCGAGAAGGCATCGGCGGGACATGATATTTCCATTATCGAGGGCGTTATGGGCCTCTACGATGGCAAAGATCCGCTTAACAATACAGGCTCAACTGCAGAGATTGCTCTGGTCACGCAGACCCCTGTGATTCTGGTTGTGGACGTACGCAGCATGGCTCGCAGTGCGGCCGCGATTGTCTTGGGTTTTCAACAGCTGGAGCCTGAATTAAATATTGCCGGAGTGATCGTCAACCGGTGTGGAAGTGCGGGGCATTATACCATTGTGCAAAAAGCCATTGAGCAGATGTGCGGCATTCCTGTGGTTGGCTGGCTGAAGCGGGACGAAGACATGTCCATCCCGGAGAGACATCTGGGGCTGGTACCTGCCATTGAGCGCGGTGAACTGGAGCCATTATTTCAGCGGGCTGCCGATGTGCTGATGGAAGGCACCGATCTGGATCTTCTGCTGGATCTGGCGACAAGCGCCCCGCCTTTGAATGCAGAAGAAGTGAGTCCTGCGGCTACTGCCCACGCTGATCCTGCTAATGCTGAATTAGGCCAAAGTTACGATTCACTTTCCAATTCAGTGATCCACGTTAATAATCGACATGTATCATATGCGGTACAGCCTGTCATTGCCGTTGCGCGCGATGCGGCATTTAATTTCTATTATCCCGATAATCTGGAATTGCTCGAAGCAGCCGGGGCCCGATTACATTACTTCAGTCCGCTCGCTGGTGAAGGTATTCCAACGGATGTGGATGGCATCTATTTGGGTGGCGGGTTTCCAGAGGAATTTGCAGCAGAGATTGCCGGTAACCAAGAGTTCTTGGAAGGACTTCGACAGGCAGTAGAATCCAACATGCCTTTATTTGCCGAGTGTGGTGGTTACATGGTGCTTGGAGAAACGTTGACCGACCGAGAGGGAGTTACTTTCGACATGGCGGGCATTATCCCCGCACAGGTGCAGATGCAGAAGAAGCGCGCTGCGCTTGGCTACCGTGAAGCAAGTAGCGTTCGGGATTCCTTTTTGCTGAAAAAGGGTGAAGTACTTCGGGGTCATGAATTTCATTATTCGACAATGACCTATCGTGATGAAGAAACGATTCCTTATGCGTATGAGACCAAGGGGATGCGTGGCTTGAAGCAAGAGGGATATGCCGCAGGCAACATCGTGGCGGGGTATACGCACGTTCATTTGGGCTCTTACCCGGCAGCTGCTCGAAGATGGGTGGAACATTGTTTAGCCTATCGGCAGGAGCGAGATATGCAGAGATAATAACAGCTATTTATAGCTCAAATAGATAGCTGAATTCAATAAGCAAAATGGCTCTAATCTCGCTTTTGCCTCCTGAGTCTTTGGTCGTGAAGTTGGCGATCCCATTCTGAATTAAAGGTTTTTAGATGAATATGTGGAATGAATAAAAGACAGAATCATTATGCGAGGGAGGGACATCATGATGAGAACCGTATGTGTAACGGGAGCTGCTCGGGGATTGGGATTGGCTTTGACGGCACAGATGCTGAAGAGAGGGTATCTCGTGTATGCGGCCGGTCTGGACGTGGAGGATTCCGAGGGGATTCGTATGCTTGCAGAAGGATATCCTGACCATCTGCGCGCCATCGAACTGGATATCGCGGACGACCTGTCGGTAGCTCTGTTCACGGAGACATTGAAGCTGGATACGAATCATTTGGATATGCTGATCAATAATGCGGCTATACTAGGAAGTATTACGGATCATATCCGCGGGCCGTTGAATATGGCGGAGATGGCTGAAGTATTTAATGTGAACACCTTAGGTACACTGCGTGTGACTCATTCCCTGTTACCCCTCCTTCTTCAAGGACAGGTCAAGCTGATTGTTGATATCTCTTCCGAGGCTGGAAGTATAGAACAATGCAGTCGGGATGGGTGGTATGCCTATTGTATGTCCAAAGCTGCTTTGAACATGCAGGCCCGTCTTGTGCACAATGGTCTGAAGGATGAAGGCGGACAAGTGATGCTTGTGCATCCCGGTTGGGTACAGAGTTATATGAGGGGCGAATTGGATGTTGCTGCGGATCTCACGCCCGAGCAATCTGCACAGCATATCGCAGTACTTATCGACCGCCATGAACAGTTTAAAGGAGATCAGCCCGCATATGTGGACTACAAGGGAGAGAAGCTCCCCTGGTAGTTGGTTTTATACAGTGAGGTGAACAAGAAAGGAGATTAATTGAATGGATCATCGTAAAAAAGCATTACTACTTGGCGATTATACACATCCGGATTGGCACCCGCTTCAGGGGGTGGATGCGGAGATTAGCCGAATTTTCCATGATACTATGACAGTGCAGTGCAGTGAGAATCGGAATATGTTACTGCAAGAAAATATAACCGGGTTTGATGTATGTATCTCATACATGGACGATTGGAAGGGTAAAGTCTCTCCACAGCAGACAGCAGGTTTGTTGTCCTATGTAAGTAATGGGGGTGGACTGGTCATTATACATAACGGCATTTCGCTCCAAAATCGTTATGAGCTCAAACAGATGATCGGTGCCAAGTTCCTGCATCATCCGGCGTATGCACCGCTTGAATTCACTGTAACGGCGGAAAGCCATCCCGTGACGGAGGGCATTTCGAATTTCACAATGGAAGAAGAACCGTATCAGTTCGAATTTGGTTCTTTTGCCGAAACGAAAATATTGCTGGAATATCAATCCGAAGAAGGACCAAAGCCTGCGGTTTGGGCTCATCGATATGGTGTTGGGCGTATTGTTTATCTGATGCCAGGTCACCATGTGCCGTCTTTTGCACACGAAACGTACCGGAAGTTACTGCTGCAAGCAGGCAAATGGGCTGCACGTTACGTTTGATCGGACTGACATTTTTGCATGCGGAGTGTAAGGGGTATAATATAGAGATCAACGAAGAGGAGGATGACAAAAATGAGCGATTTGTTCAAAAAGGCGATCTCGTTAGGGCTTGGTCTTACTGTCGTAAGCAAAGAAAAAATTGAGAAAACCGTGGATGATTTGGTCAAGCGCGGGGAACTTGCGCCCGGTGAATCCAAAGCTTTGGTTGAACGTCTGCTGGAACGGGGCGATGAAGAGCAAGGCCAGTTCAAGAGAGTGATTCAAGAACAGGTCAAGCGTGTGCTTCAGGAAGCTGGTGTGGCATCCGAAAGTGATGTAACCAGTCTGGAACAGCGCGTTGCCGTTCTGGAGAAAAAACTTGCCGAACTGGGCCACTCACCACAGCTTCAACCTGATGAATCCCCAGCTCCACTTGAAGTTCCTCCTCCTCTCAAAGGAAACGAGATCAAGTAGATGGCAGTGCGAATCAAACATGTCGGCAGATACCGTGAAATTGCCATGGCGCTAGTGCGTCATGGCTTCGGTTATATGGTCGAGGAGCTGGGCTTGTTCCAGCTGCTCGCTCTGCCCAGACGGTGGATGTCGCGTGAAGCACACACCACCAAAACGCTGAGTGAACGTATTAGGCTTGTGCTGCAGGAGCTGGGGCCAGCTTTCGTTAAGCTGGGGCAACTCGCAAGCACAAGGGCAGATCTGTTGCCTGAGTCTGTCATTCGTGAGCTGGTGAAGTTACAGGATCAGGTCCCGCCGTTCTCTTCCGAGACGGCACGGGGTATTTTGGAACAGGAATTGGATACACCGCTGGAGGAGATCTTTTCCCGGTTCGAGGATACCCCTGTAGCTGCGGCCAGCATTGGACAGGTGCATCTGGGCAAACTTCAAAGCGGTGAATCGGTAGCCATCAAGATTCAGCGTCCCGGTATATCGCGTATTGTGCAACGTGACCTGGATATTTTGCGTGAGCTGACAGCCATGGCTGAGAAGCGCTGGGACTGGGTGAAGCAATATCAGATTCCGCAAATGGTCGAAGAATACGCTCAGGCGTTGATGGCCGAGCTGGATTATACAGTCGAAGGCCGCAATACGGAAAAGATTGCACAGCAGTACCAACAGGACAACAAGGCGAAAATCCCGGCAATTTACTGGGATCAGACTTCGTCCCGTGTGCTTACTATGGAGTATATCGAAGGTATCAAGCTCAATGATCGTGAAGAACTGGTCAGACGCGGCCATGATCTGAATAACATTGCCGAGCGGCTGGTGGATTCATTATTGAATCAGATCTTTATCCAGGGATTCTTTCACGCTGACCCACATCCGGGCAATCTAATGGTATTGAAGGATGGACGTCTTGCCTTTATAGACTTCGGTATGGTGGGCAGTCTGAGTGATGAGATGAAACAACAGCTCGCTTCACTTATTATTGGGTTAATGCGCAAAGATACGGACAGTATGATCCGGGCGATTGAAAAATTGGGCATGATGCCAGATGACATGGACCTGCGTGGTCTTCATGTGGATTTGGACAAGTTACGTAGCAAATATTACGATATTCCCTTTTCCAAGATTAGTGTGGGTCAGGCGTTGAATGATTTATTCGGCGTAGCCCAGAGGCACCGGGTTGTCATGCCTGCCGATATTCTGCTGCTCGGTAAATCGTTGCTAACGATGGAAGGTGTAATTGAACATCTCGATCCTTCCCTGAGCATTGTAGATATGGCCGAGCCTTTTGGGCGGAAGCTGATCAAGGAACGTTTTAGCGCTGGAAGAATCAAGAATCGCTTGTTCCGCAGTGCGGCCGATATGGCCGAGAGTGTCATTGGTCTGCCAGGGCAGTTAAGGCAATTATCATCCATTATTAGCAAAGGCAAGCTGAGGCTGGAGATTAGTGTCCCTGAACTCGATGCACTCATGCGCAGAATGGACCAGATCAGCAATCGGCTGTCTTTCAGTATTGTGTTACTTGCCTTCTGTATCATTATGGTGGGCTTGATTATCGGTTCGTCGATCAGTCATCAGTCCACGATGCTGTGGGATATTCCGGTCATTGAGATTGGTTTCCTGGTGGCGATTCTGATGGTGGCTTTCCTGCTCTATTCGATATTCAAATCGGGAAGGTTCTAGCAACAGCATTACATCACAAGAATACCCGTAAAGAGACTTTCTTCAAAGGATCTTTGCGGGTTATTTTTTGTGAATAGAGAATTGGTGAGTAAATTATAGAAAGATTAAGATAATAGAAGAAAAGGTTCTGTTTTTTCGTCTTAACTGTATTAGTACATATCCGGTCCTGTGACTATAATAATAGGTCAGTACATTAACGGACCCGGTTTTTCTGAGAGGGGAAAACCTATGGGCGTCAGGATCAGCTCCTGATGTCGCACGAGTAAGACAACTGAGGCAGTAATGGAACACCAGCGGTACACACTGGAACGGAAAAGACATGAGTGCATATTAACCCGTCAAGGCTATATGGATGGTAAATAATGATGCAACTCAGGGATGAGCATAGGTGAATGACGCGGAGAGGAATCCGTTGTTTTGTGCTGTCCTGGGTAGTTGGTTAGTGTGAACGGCTTCCGTTACTCATCAGCAGGATTGTCCATTATAAGGAATACACGTAGGAGGAACGGCAAGAACATATGAATACTTTAAAACAACAATGGTTTGGCAACATTCGCGGAGACGTGCTGGCAGGCATTACGGTAGCGCTGGCGTTAATTCCGGAAGCCATTGCGTTCTCCATCATTGCAGGTGTTGATCCGATGGTCGGATTATACGCTTCGATTACGATTGCGATTGTGATCTCGATTGCTGGTGGAAGACCAGGCATGATCTCGGCGGCAACAGGTGCCATGGCGGTACTGATGGTTGGACTCGTCAAGGATTATGGCGTGGAATATCTTTTTGCGGCGACGATTTTGACGGGCATTATCCAGTTTCTACTGGGCATATTTAAGGTTGGACGGTTTATTACGTTTGTGCCTCATTCGGTACTGACCGGATTCGTTAACGCACTGGCTATACTCATCTTTATGGCGCAGTTAACCCACTTCACGGGAGCGAACTGGATTATGTATGCGATGGTAGCGGGCACGCTGGCGATCGTTTATATTTTGCCACGGTTTTTCAAAGGCATTCCAGCTCCACTGATTGCAATCGTCGTGATGACGATTATTACCGTGGTGTTCCATCTGGACGTAAGAACGGTAGGAAACATGGGAAATATAACGAGCACTCTGCCGATGTTCCATTTGCCAAATATTGCGTGGACTTGGGACACGCTGATGATTCTGTTGCCTTATTCATTCACCATGGCACTGGTTGGATTGCTGGAATCTCTGCTGACGGCAACCATCGTGGATGAGATGACCGAGACCAAGAGCAGCAAGAACCGTGAAGTACGTGGTCAGGGTATTGCGAATTTCGTGAACGGTTTGTTTGGCGGCATGGGCGGTTGTGCGATGATTGGGCAGTCGGTCATTAATGTGAAGTCTGGCGGACGTGGAAGATTATCTACGTTTACTGCGGGTGCGTTTCTCGCGATCCTGTTGTTGCTGTTTAGCGGTGTGGTGAAACAGGTACCGATGGGGGCACTCGTTGGTGTGATGTTTATGGTGTGTATCGGAACATTCGACTGGAGTTCTATCAAAAATATAACTCGCGTGCCGCGCGCGGAAGCCTTTGTCATGATCGTGACGGTGGCAATTGTGGTCTATACTCACGATCTGTCGATCGGGGTTATGGTCGGCGTTGTGCTCAGTGTGCTGCATTTTGGCTGGAAACAGACCAAGATTCGCGTACAGGCGAGCCAAGAGCAAGGGCAGAAAGTTTATCGGGTTCACGGACCATTCTTCTTTGGCTCTTCGTCCCGCTTTGTAGATGAGTTCGATGCAGAGGCCGATCCGAAGGAAATCACGATTGATTTCGGAGGGTCACATATCTGGGATAACACTGCGGTTGTGGCTATCGGCAAATTGAAGTTCAAATACGCGAAGCTAGGCAAAACCGTGCACCTGCGCGGGTTAAACGAGGAGAGCACTCGTATTCTTGAACGGAGTGGGTTTGCTACAGCTGGAGGGCACGGTTCGTAACTTGGTTGCAACGAAGGTTGTTGTCCAAAGGTGCAATGTCTGACTATAGTTACGCGGACAAGGTGAAAAATGAACGGTTTAGTAAATCTGGAATTAAGGATCTAAACAAGGAATAAAGTTATGAAGGCTACTGTCCTAAAGTAGTGTTGAGCAGACATGCGACAGCCCTATGTAGTAGATAACATAAAAATATACTTCTTATCAGCGGCGCACTTTTTCCCAATGTAAGTCTGGGAGAGGGCGTCGTTGTTTTTTTTTATTAGAGTGTGTGGTGTGTACAGTGAAGAAGAGAACAGAAAAAGAACGAAGAAGAAGTAGTAGTAGTTCTAATGGTGGTAGTGGTAGTTCTAGTAGAAGTTGTAGTTGTAGTTGTAGTTGTAGTAGCAGTTGTAGTAGTAGTTCTAGTAGAAGTATAGGTAGTGCTTGTTGTTGTTCCTAGTTCTAGTATTTGTAGTTGGTGTTCTGGTTCTAGTATATGTTGTTATTGCTGTAGGTGATGTTACTGTGTTGATGCTTGTGTCCTTCCCTATGTGTAAATTCTAACGAACTTAGCACGTCTTATATGGGGTTATTTCATGTTTTCGTTATTCTAACGAATCTTAGACATCTTATTTTGCTGATTCCACCTATACTGATGTCGTTTCGCGGGTATTTCCGAGTAATTAAGTGACTGGAGTTCGTTAGAAAATCCAAACGGCTTTAATTGGCGTAATAGGGTGCCCTGGATTCGTTAGAATCAGTGGTACGTGGGAGGTTCAGCGTTAGAGCTATTTTTGAACCACGAGAAATCTTGAATCTTGATCTCAATGTACGGAGTTATGTGAGGTACTCTTTCAATTCCTGAAACTTTTGCAAAATAGCTTCCTTTTGATCTGTTTCAGAATATCCTGTACAACAATTTATAGAATCATAGCAGCTATCTCAATCTCAACGAAATCTCTAAACTATCCAAGGATTATGAACATAACGATCCAATACATCTTTCTCAAGGAGCGCCATCAGACACTGTAGCCCGCATAACCTCCGCCTGACCATGTGCAGTTCAATCCTCAACCCCATTCTACAGAGTCAGGGTCATACTTCGAGCTAGCGCTTTAGCTTACTCCACTCATCATCATTCTCAGAGGGGCTCCTATAGTTACTCTCAAAACCAACCTCACACACTCTCTCATAACCGTCCTCAAACTCACTTGGTCGATACAAGTTACGCTGATCTTGGGGTTTTGTGCTACAAGTTGGGGGTGTAACGCTGTATCCCCTTTTGTTTTGCTTGACTAACGTGTAAACTACAGGGTATGGAGAAGAAGAGCAACGAGTGGATTGCTTTTTAAAAAATTCATTTCATAATCATGATTGATATAAGGAAAACTAGTCTTGATGGCAGATACTGATACTAAGGTCATTATGAAATGGACTTATCTAAATGAATATACAGAGGTGTAACGATTGGCAAACTTTGAACAACTGGGCATTCGCCCGGAATGGTGCGAGATCCTGAAACATCAGGGCATCGCCGTGCCGACTCCGGTACAGGAGCGTTCGATTCCGGTACTGTTGGGTGGACGCGATATTATCGCTGAGGCACAGACAGGGACAGGGAAAACGCTGGCATTTTTGCTGCCGATTATTCAGAAAATTAACGTATCCGACCGTTCTCCGCAAGCGCTGATTATCGCGCCTACGCGTGAGCTTGCGCTGCAAATTACGGAAGAAGCGAAGAAGCTCACGGCAAATGACGATAAACTGCACGTGCTTGCCGTATACGGTGGGCAGGATGTGGATAAACAACTGCGTAAATTGCAGAACGGTACCCAGATCGTTATTGGTACACCGGGTCGTCTGCTGGATCACCTGCGCCGTGGCACGTTGAAGCTGGATAATGTGAAAAAACTGGTGCTGGATGAAGCCGACCAAATGTTGCACATGGGCTTCCTGGACGATGTGGAGACGATTCTTAGCGAGCTACCACATAAACGTCAGACAATGCTGTTCTCAGCAACGATGCCTAAGGGCATTCGTAACCTGGCGAAGACCTACATGAAAGATCCGGAAGATGTAAAAGTATCTTCCCAATCTGTTATCCCGATCAAACAAATTCGCCAGCAAGTGCTGGAATGTACGGATCGTGGTAAATTAGAAGCGCTTCGCGGCATGATTGATACGTATCGCCCATACTTGGCGATTATTTTCTGTCGTACCAAGCGTCGTGCATCCAAGCTGAACCAAGATCTGCGTGAAGCAGGTTATGCAAGTGATGAACTTCATGGAGATCTGTCCCAATCCAAGCGTGAGAACGTAATGAAAGCGTTCCGCGATGCCAAACTGCAAGTGCTGGTTGCTACAGATGTAGCTGCACGTGGACTTGATGTTGAAGGCGTTACGCATGTATTTAACTACGATATGCCGCATGATGCGGAAAGTTATATCCACCGGATTGGTCGTACGGGCCGTGCAGGCGGTACAGGTCTTGCTGTAACGTTTGCAACAGAGCACGACAGACCGGAACTTGCACGTATTGAACAAGGTATTGACCAAAAGCTGTCCCGTATCCAGTGGACAAGCGAAGGTCCAATTGCTTCAACTGGAGCAGCTAGACGTTCCATCAACAGTCAAGGGGATGACGAACGTTCAGGCGGACGCTCTTCCGGAACTGGCAGTGCCCGTCGCGGTGCAGGCCGTAACGATCGCAGAGATGGCGGACGTGGGGGGCGTGGTTCCCGCGGCGGCGAAGGTGGCCGCAGTGAAGGCGGACGCAGTGGTGGTCGTAGCGGTGGCCGCAGCAGCGACAGCAGTCGTGGTGCAGCGGGTCAAGGTGGACGCGGTGCGGGTCGCAGTGGCGACGAGCGCAGCGCAGGTCGTGGTTCCGCGCGTAGCAGCGACAGCAGTCGCGGAGCAGCGGGCCAAGGCGGCCGCGCAGCTAGCAGCGGCTGGGCTGGCCGTAGTGCCGACAAGCGCACCTCCGGGCGCAGCAGCGAAGGCTCTCGCCGTCCGGAATCCGCAGGACGCGGACCGGCGAAGGGCGACCGTCGCGATTCTCGTCGCGGACGGTAAAGCCTTGGCGCAAGCGGCGATATAGCCGCAATTGCGCAGGCACCATGCCATGCCACAGGGTTTGGCATGGCACATATGAGAGGGTTCGGGTACAGATGTACCGAACCTTCAGATCAAGGGTCGCGACGGAACCACGTCGCGGCCCTTTTTCACCAGGACAGATGCTCATTTCCGCTTATTCTTTTTGTCATCTTCGAGTGCCTGTTGGCGCGCCTGCTTGATCCATGGAAGATGCCATTTAGATATTCCTCATCTAGTTTTTCTTTCTGTCCGTGTACTTCGCATAGCACGTGGCAGACTGCCATAAAATTCAAAACACCTCATCCTAGACCTAAGGATGGGGTGTTTTTGGATTAATTCTTATATCATTAGAAGCATAACCTTCGATCTGTGGTGCTGACGCGCATGCAGGGATGGATGAAATTGCATTCGTCTATATACAGGGAGTGAGTTTGCACTAAACTACGTTTTTCTTTCTCAATATATCATCCCTACAGCTGAACATCTGCATATTGATCCCGATATTTCTCGTTATAAACCCGACCTACCGACTCTGCCAATCCCCCTCGTGCCTTGCTCGGATAGCGTTCAATCGTGTGATAAAGTCTCATGAAGCGATCCTTGGGCATAAAGCGGGCGTAGCGGGTAATAAGACTAGGGAATAACTCAATATATTTGCTCTTGCGCACGGCAGCAGCAGCTACGGCTGTAAGTATCTGAATTCCATTGTGGAGCTGTAAAATGTTCACTTCATAGGTCGCGATATAACGAATCGCATCTTCACGGATCAAATCCGGCTTAAGCCGAGCAATCTCACCAATATATTCAGCCAGCAGCCGCTCGAAGCTGCGTAAGAGCAAGGGCTTGAGCTGCAGATCCATATCACTGCGTAGGACAAAGGATTGTAACAGCGCAACCTGTTGCAGTCGAATCCGGTCATTGTAGACGAGTGAGCCGATCTCGCGGAGCATCTCATAGGCAAGTGCTTCATCCTGCTTTCGAGCTTCGGCGACCAGAGCCCAGTTGCGGTTAATACCCTGGCGGATGAGTTCCTCATCCTGTTGCAACGTGCGCTTCAACTCGCGCTGCTGCTCTACCTCGAACGAACGTTTCTGCATGAAGATGAGTAAGGCCAGAAGCAGCAGGGAAACGCTGGCTGCCGCCATGGTCTGATCTATGGTTTCACCAAAATAGGTGGCAGCAGCACCGAACAATATGGTAATGAACAGGTCGCGTGCAATGCGGCGTTTTACACGGGAAGTTGCCTTCGCTTGAACGGAATTGAGGGTACCCCGGCCACAGGCCGTGCACTCCTCTTCCCACAGGCAGGTGTACTGTCCACAACGTGAGCAGACTTGCAACTTTTCA
Source organism: Paenibacillus sp. FSL H8-0283 (assembly GCF_045040675.1). Lineage (NCBI taxonomy): Bacteria > Bacillati > Bacillota > Bacilli > Caryophanales > Paenibacillaceae > Paenibacillus > Paenibacillus sp. FSL H8-0283. Next base: position 6,561,252 of record NZ_CP150295.1, on the reverse strand, counting down.
TAGGCATAGGTCGTTCGATGAAATGGTCTTATGGATACAACTAGTTTAGTACTCATGCTTAATCACGCTCACCATTCAGAATAGTGTAGAGGGTACGATCCGTGTCTTCGCGGGAAATTGGTTTCCTCCGATGAAGCTGGAGTGCAATTACCTTTATGATGACAAAAAGAAACAATATGGCGAGGCATCCGTATGTAACCATAATCCGTTCCCTTCTATGGCTTGGTGAACAAGCGTTGTTATATTGCAGTTTGCTGGCAATAACTATATCATATTTCCATAGTTGGTACTTTTGTGCCAGTTCAAGGCATGAAATCGTCGATTTTTGTCAGTCATTACAAAACTGTAACTCAAGATAGGGGTGCTTTTCAGAATTTGTTAGTAGACTGTTAAGATTTCCTTAAGGCTTGACGCCTATAATAAACTATTCCCATTTTAATCTCAAACGTGAAGGAGTACATCCAATGCTGCGGACACGCAAAATACGCTGGCTTAGTGGAACGATGGTTCTGCTGACAATTCTAACGCTACTGTTACCTCAAGCGTTGCTGCCACAAGCTGCAGCGGCTCAGGCACAGACAAGCGGAATCGATGCGGTACTTGTAGCCGATGTAAGTAACTCAATGAATACAAGTGACCGTGACAAGATCAGTAATGAAGCCATGAAAATGTTTATTGATATGCTGCCCGTCCAGGGGGACAAGGTAGGGATTGTCGCTTATACCGATCAGGTGGAGCGGGAAAAGGCTATGCTGGAGATTCAGTCCGATGCGGACAAGAGCAGCCTGAAGGATTTTATTGATCAGCTTGGCCGGGGGCCATATACCGATGTCTCAGTTGGTGTCGCCGAAGCCGTCAACATACTGAATCATGGTGCAGACCCAGCCCACTCGCCAATGATCGTGCTACTGGCGGATGGCAACAATGACTTTAACAAAACCAAAGGCCGTACACAGGCACAATCTGATGCTGACCTGGCAAAAGCCGTGAAGGAAGCACAGGATCAGGGTATTCCGGTGTATACGATTGGATTGAACGCCGATGGCAAGCTGAACAAGAATGCACTTGCAGATCTGGCTCAGCAGACTGGAGGTAAATCATTCATTACCGATACGCCGGATGATCTGCCACAGATTCTGAGTGAAATCTTCGCCGATCATGCCAAACTGAATGTGGTGAAGCTGCCCTCTGTAACGGGAAACGGCAGTTATCAGGAAGTTACCGTGAATGTACCGAATGACAGTGTATTGGAAGCAAACATTTCGATCATGTCTTCGAAGCCGGTGGAAGTGCAATTGACGGACCCTTCCGGACAAGCTGTGGACCTGAAATCGGACGCAGCCAAGCTCTCGACGTCGAAGAGTTATTCACTCGTGAAGCTGTTGAAACCCCAAGAAGGTGACTGGAAACTTCGGGTAAAAGGGGCTCCGAAAGACAGCATCGATATCAACCTGTTGTTCAACTATGATCTTCAGCTCGTTGTGGACCCAATTAAGACCAAGTCCTATACCAAAGGGGACAAGGTAGATCTTGCAGCCAAACTGGAGAATGGCGGTCAGCCACTTCAGGATAATGATCTGTATACAGATATGAAGGCGACGCTGGTGGTGAAAGATGTAGATACAGGCAAAAGTGAAGAACAACCGCTGGAAAACACAGGTTCTGGTTTTGCCGGAACGTTTGAAGTACCGGACAATCATAACTATGAATTAGTCATCCGTGCGGAAGAAGACAGCTTCTACCGTGAAAGTGAGCCAATCACGATCAACGCGAGTGGATCAGCCGGAAGTGGATCTCAACCAACAACGTCAGGCGGTGAACAGGACAAGCCGTTTCCTTGGTTGCCTGTCATCCTGGGTGTTATAGCCCTGATCGTGGTTGGTGTTGGTGCCTGGTTCCTGATGGGCTGGCTGAAACGCAAAAACCGGGGATTTGTAGGTCAGATGGTTGTGGAGATTCGTGATGAGAACACGGGAGACAAGTCTTATCCGCAATATAAAAAGCTGGTATCCTTCCGGGGCAGATTCCATCTACATCAGTTGTTGCAACTGGACCCTGAGCTGAAGGAAACCGAAAAATATGTATTTACGCCCAGCAATGGGGATCGAATTATAATCCGTAACACCGCAGGCGGTACGTTGGAGAAATCCGGTCGTGCAGTCGATGCAAGCTCAGGCGTTGAACTGAAGAACGGTGACCGACTGAGCATCCCGCTGCAACAGGCGGACAAAACGATTTTGATCGAGTATTTGGTGTGAAGGATTATAGCTAAATGAATGTAAGCTATATAAGTTGAACTAATCCATTTACACGAGAACGCAGAGGACAGAAAAAAGCTGGAGAAGCGAAAGCGTTCGCCTAAAAGCTTTCTGAAAGAAAGCTACATCGGAAGCATACGCTATCCCCAGATTTTCACCGTTGAAAAAGAGAATCAAAAAATCTGGGGATAACAGCGATCGGAAGGTTGTTCTGTCAACGGAGTGGCAAGTGTAAATATTCTTTAGTTTAATTATATAGATTGAAGCATACGTGCGTTAATCTAAGGAGGACATGGAATGAAACCGATTGTTAGAGAACATATTCAGCAACTGGATGTATCACTTGGCGGAGGTATTGTCAGTGAGAAGATCAGAGTTGATACGATTGATAATCCCATTCTGATTATTGGTCTGGGAGGAACGGGAATTGATGCGTTGCTGCGTCTCAAATATCAAATCAACCGTCGTTTCAAGCTGCCACAGGACCCGGTATCCAAGAAAAAAATGGACAAGCCGGACAATGTGGAGTTTCTGGCTTTTGAGACAAACGAACAGGATCGTGCCAAAAAGTATAAAGGGATCGGACTTGATCCGATCAATGAATTCGTATTGCTGTCCAATGCCGAAATTGGCGGACTTCTACAGAACCGTAGCGTGCTTGAACCGTATATTACGGACTGGCTGTCTCCCGAACTGAGCATTACGGACGGCATGAACGGCGCCGCAGGGGTGCGTCAGGCTGGACGTCTGCTCCTGTTCACCAAGATTAATCAGGTCGTACAGGCTATCGACAAAAAGATCAAAACCTTATCCGTAGGCACCAACAAAAAACTGATGGTGTTCCTGCTGACAGGTCTGTCCGGCGGTACAGGCAGCGGCTGTTTCCTCGATATTTCCTATATCGTGCGCGGCATTATCGAACGTGATCACGGCTCTGCCGGGATTGACCGCGTGAATACGCTGGGATATCTGTTCACGCCAGATGTGAACCTGTCCAACAAAAGCTTGAGTGAACACACTCGTGAATACATTCGTAAAAACGGATATGCTGCGCTCAAAGAGCTGGATTACTGGATGAACGTGGATAGCCGCGGTGAGCGGTTTACACAGAAGTACGGCAATATTTTAACCGTGAACTCACCACTGCCTCCATTTAACCTGTGTCATCTAATCTCTGCTACGAATACCGAAGGCAAATTGCTGGAGAACGCCTACGATTACTGCATGAACGTCACGGCCGAGAACATTACCAACTTCATGGCAAGTGAGGAGAAGCAGTCGGGTGAGGAGTTTGCGATCCATGACTATATCAGCAACATTCGCACCAACATTGCACAGATGAACAAGGTGTACCCGGCTAACTATGATTACAACATCATCGGTGCATCTTCGGCTGTCCTGCCGATTGAAGAGATGACCACTTATCTGGCGTATCGCATGTTCGATAAAATGAACACCATGTTCTCCAAAGCACCAAACCAGGAGGATACCGAGAAGTTTGCCCGCAAGCTGGGTATTGATCTCGAAAGTGTGGTCAAGTCCTTTGAAGCGCGCGTGCCAGAGCCACTGCCTGGGTATCAGAACAGTGAGCGTTTATCCTATGGCAACGTGGTGAAATCACAGGTTGTGAATATGGACACCGAACTGGAACAGAACTTCCTGGCTCGTGCCCGTGAAGAATATATCAAGGCGAAGAAACAACTGCCAGGCGAGATTGCCGGTCAGTTCACCGAACAGATCCGGCGTATGTTTTTGCATCCCGAACAAGGTCCGTTCTATGTCTCCCGTCTGATTTATACGGAAAAAGGTTTCTGTGTACTGAAGATGATTCAGTCGTACATCGAAACGTTGCGTGAGAATGCCTTCCGCATTCCACGTGATATTGAAGCAGCTCAGGAGCAGTCCGAAGAGAAACTGGGCGATGCGAAGAGTGCTTTTGTCTCCAAAGAGAAGAAAAAGAATGCTTATATTGAAGCAAAAATTCATGAGTACTGGCTGCACGCCGACGTGGAACGCAACGATCAGATGATCGAGTTCTATGAAGATCTGTATGAGTTGCTGAACCAAGAGAACAGCCGCATTTATAACGTATTTACCGAAACGCTGAACGCCCTTAGCTCGATATTCGCCAAGAACGGTGATCTGCTGACACGCGGCGAGGAACAAGCCGATCACAAAGGCAACAAAACATATTACTGGAACGTTGTGAGTGTACCGGATATCGTCAGTGTGGTGGACGGGCTGTTGGATAAACGTGATACAGATGATCTGATCCGTGACTTCTCTCGTGAATTGCTAGAAAACTCCAGCCAGTGGGTGAAAGAAAACGAGATTGATATCGTCAGCTCCATCTCCGACTTCCTGAGTGAGAAATTCGGTGATCTGATTACCCGTTCCATGGAAGATTTCCTGGTGATCAAATATGGTCAGGATGAGTCAGTCGAGAAATTCGTGGAACGTTTCATTGCTGGCAAGTTGGATGATGAGGCGGTTCCGGTGTTCAATCTGAGCAACAGTACAGGCAGTCTGCATTTCCCTTCATGGGGATTTGTATCGGTACCGGCACAGGCGCCAGGCATCTTGAAAGGGATTCGCAATTATCAGAACAATGCGGTAGGCAAATCTCATTTTACCGTTAAGGAAAGTGAAGTGCGTAACCGGATATTCTGGCTGAACACCCGCAACGGGGTACCACTCTTTGTGTATACACCGCTCAAAGTATATGAGGAAAGTTATGAACGTACCATTTTGGACAAAGAAGGCATTGGTCGTCACTTGGTGCAAACGGAGAAAAACAACTGGACCTATCTGCCGTCTCCGATTCCGGAGAAATCATGGGGAGATGTGTACGAGAACGCCCGCGTGAAGCAGTATAACGCCCGTGTGCGTAACGAATTTGAGCAGGCGCTTGGATACAACATTGTGACAGCCAAATCCATTGATGAGAATACAAGCAATCGGTATGCGATTGTGACAACAGAAGCGTTTGATCTGTCTGCCAAACTGGGAGCCTACGACATGCGTCTGACGTCCACCACGCCGAACCTCGGCGAAGTGAAGCGGGCCGTGATCGAGCTGAAGCGTCTGCAAACCGAAGGGTTGCCGCGTGTAGGCGTTAAGGATATTTTCGGAAGTATTAATGAAGATATGGCCAAAGAAAACCTGGTACGCTCTCCGCAGCTGATCGCACGTGTCCGTGAGGAACTGGCAAAGATGAATGCCATCTCGGCCAAAGTTGCCGAACTCGAAGGCATTCTTGCCCAGTACCAGGACGAAGAGCAGTGGTATGACCGCTTCATCGAAGCGTTATATACTGACACCATCGTCAAAAAAGGTGCCCTCTACGTCTATGACCGTGACCCGGAAGAAGACGCATGGGAGCCGTTCGCAAACTTGATGAAGAGCCGTAACTTTGCCGAGTATGAAGTGTTTGGCAACTTCCGCGGTCTGGCGGAGAAGGATCGCAGTACATTGCTGCGCAAAGCCTCCCGCCGCGATAACGATCTTACAGCTTCTGAGGATATCACCCCACTGCTGACAAAGCTGGATGATCTGGCTGCGCTGTTTATGGAATCGCGCGATCGTCTCGAATACGAGCGGGTAGAACTGGCTAACGGAGAAGACATCTATCAGTTCTACAGAACAATGTCGTCCAAGCTGAACGACATTCGCAGAAGGCTGAAGTAAGATGGCGGCCGGGATGGAGTTCAATTCGAACAATACCCTGAAGCGTGATCTGGAGAAGTATGCAGCGCAGTATGCAATAGAGCAGGAGCGTCAAGGCAGCCTGGGTGATGGACGCAGCAGTATCCATTACCCGGCGCTGTTCATGTTTGTGGGTGATCTGGTTGCACCTGCAGTGTCTGCTGTGCAGGAGATCAATCGGCTGAAATGGGATAACGGAGACGGTGTGGTCTACGTTCAGATTGGTACAGAAGATCAGAAAGAGCATCCGGGTGAAAAGAGGAATATTGGCTCGTCCGATGATGGGCAGGTGACTTGTCACCGCTTACCTCTGTCCGCTGGGCAGACGGAGCGACCGTCCAAAACACGGCGCAAGGATGTACACCGCAGTTTCCACGAATCGGATCAGGCGCTCTACGATCTGAATCGTACGCTTCGTCGGGTCAGTAACCGAATTGCCGAATATGGACGGTTATACTCGTCATTTGATCGGATTTACGTTACGGTGGTAACGAGAGCGGATGATCCGCTGAATGTATTGTTGCCAGAGCTCACTAAGCTGACGGAGACCATTTTGTCCCAAGCCTTCAAGTCGGTGCAGACGGATCTGCATGTATTGGTCAGCGAGATGGAACAGGTGGATTCCTTCGGGTATGCCAGCGCAGCAGGCCTCGCTTTTCTGCGGGAACTGGATTATATGCAGTCGCTGGACTACACGTTCAGCGGTAAGCTGCTGGTGACGGAGGATGGGATCTCCATTCCGGTTACACATCCCGCGTCACCGTTGTTTGATCTGGTATATCTGTTGTCCGACAAAAATGAGCGTGGAACCGGCGTTCCCGGTGGCTGGATCGAAAATGCCGAGATCATCTGCCGCATCTGCCTGCTGAAGAACAGGAAGCAGGATGTGGATCACTCGGGTAGCGTTTCAAGCACGGGAGCGAACACGTACAACAATACATCTTTTAAAAACAATATTCGTACCACCTCTGATCAGCATGGTTATGCCAGCGCGGGTTTTGCCGAGATCAGGCGGCCAAACAAGCCGATTGCACTGGCGGTGTTATATCACATGTATCGGTATCTGCTCGCACGCATGCGGCAGGAGCCCGACTGGAGCATTAAGGACAAGCTATCTTTCTTTGGACTGGACGCGGCCTCGGTGGAACGCAAAGTCGAAGGTCTGCTGCCCAATGAAGATCTGGTTAGTGGCATGAGTGGCATCATGACGCATAACGTCAGTTTCTCTGATCTGAAGCCGCTCTCACTTCGTGAAGCGGAGAGAGCGTTGTTTGGACAAGGAGCTGAAGCGTACTTCCGCGATAACGTTGTCCGTCTTGTCGAAGAGCGTGTGCGTGAGCGCAGCTCTGGCGGCTCTCTGCGCCGTCAGGCTGAACAATCCCGCGCGGAGCATCCAGAGGTTGGTTACTTCCAGTGGGCGGCCTGGAGTGACAGTGAGCCTGGCAGTGTACGTGAAGCGCTGCTCGGACTGATTCGGGATAAATCGATGCAGCTTGAATCGGCACGTGCTCTGCTGGAGCAACGTCAGCAAGAGCGAGTGGAAGATCAGTCGTTCAAACGAGCGTTGTTCCGTGATAAACAGAATGTGCGCAATCTGATTGACTGCATGCTGGAGCGAGTGTATGTACCAAAGGTAGAATTACTGCGACTGGAAAATGAATTACATCTGCTGCGTATCTACGATACGGAGATGGAAGAACTTCACCGTTTTAGTCGCCACGTCACAGCAGCACTTGAAGCGCTGGAACGCACACTGCGAGAGACAGCTGCCCAAAGTATCGCTGCTGCCGATGAATACATCGGCCAGAACGTGATGGAGTACTACGGCAAAGTGACGGAAGAGCTAATCATCGACCTGGAAGCCAAACGCGGACGGGATGTATGGTTTGAGGACCGTTACATGGGAGACATGAACCGGCTTGCCACAGAAGGCGATGACCGTCTGTTGAAACGACTGATGGAGGTATGTCACTCGTTGCTGCTTACGGCCGAGCCATTGCGATTGCCATTTGAAGAAGAACTGTTGCAGCGGGCGAATGTCACGATTGCCTACGGAGATAAAGATGTATTAACCCGCGATGATCTGTTCCGGAGGTTGTACCACACGCTGGAGGATCAGGCGGTTGTTCGGGTCCGGGTATTCGATTATACGCAGGAACATCGATATGAAGAGAAGTATTTCTTTGGTGACCATCATAGTTCTTTCATGGACTACGCGGCACATGCCGAAGAGACGTCACGTATCTACAAGTTGGGTGTGGTGTACGAAGAACGAAGTAGTGGCGTGGAGAAGCTGAATCTGATGGGCGGTTTCCATCTGGAGGATCTCATGGTGTATCGGAACGGCAAGGTATATTATGACTCGTACACGGAGAATGGCTATGAACTTCACCCCGCTGGTCTGGTGGAAAAGTTGTCACCCATTCGTTAAGACGCCGGCGGTGTCCTGACACCCAGCACCAATCTTGTATTAACTCAGCCTGTTTACGGCTGGTATGGAAAGGATGCATGTAGACATGCAGCGAAAAATCAATCTTCTCCTGGTCCTGTTCAGCCTGATTGGCGGGGCAGTGGGCTTTGCGGCAGGAGAAATCATGCTGCGTCAATGGCTTGGGGAGATGCCACGTCTGTTGCTGATGGGATTATACTTTGGCGTACTGGCGCTGAGCGTTGGATTGTTCTGTTTGATCGCAGAGATGATCTCACCCAAGCTGAATGGTGCTTCATGGAAGCTCCGGTATCTGGGACTGTCGTGGAAATTGCTTGTTCCGGCAACACTGGCTCTGTTATTTGTTGTTGGACTCGCCCTGCAATTGTTGTATCAGATCAATCCGGGCGGTGTGAAGCAAGTGAAGGACATCGTACTGATGATCGATAACTCGGGCAGCATGAGCGAGACAGATCCGGATAACGGACGCTTTGAAGCAGCCAAGACACTAATCAGCCAGATGGAGAGTGACAAACAGGTAGCTGTCATTACGTTTGATGACCAACCGCAGTTGTTACGGCCGTTTATTGCGCTGGATAGTGAAGCGGCCAAGAATGAGGTTTATAGCAAAATCGATGGCATTGTCACAACTTCGGGCGGCACCAATTTTGATGCCGTGCTGCGGGAAGGCATGGAACAGATTCAGGGCAAACAGGACCCGAAACGCGGTACAGTGGTCATCTTGTTATCTGATGGCTTCAGTGAAGCGGACACGACCGATATTTTGTCCCAATATAACAACGAACAGATCTCTATTAATACAGTCGGCCTAAGCCTGGTGGACCCATCAGGTACGGATCTGCTGCGTAATATTGCTCAGCAAACGGGCGGCATGTACTATGATGTACCAGATTCCGGTGGTCTGAATCTGGCATTCCAGCAGATCTACGATACGATTGATGAACGGACGCTGGTAACGGAGCGTACAGGCATGATGGAGCACAGCGTTTATCTGGCGATTTTCCGTGTAGCAGCAGTGTTACTGATTGGCGTGGCGCTGGGTGTGTCACTCGGACTCGTGTTTGATAACCGTCATCTCGCGCTCAGCTTTGGTATAGGCGGTGCGGTGTCGGGTCTACTGGCAGGGCTTCTGCTGGAGTGGGGACTCGACGGTTCGAACGTGGGGGATACATTCGTACGTCTTGGTGCGATGCTCATTTTGTCTGGCGTATTGACCCTCTTCTCCTGGATTGTTCCGATTAAGGAGAACACGCCGCGGAAGAGCCGAGGTCGTCGTGAAGCTGGTGGCGGAACTTCTTCAGCTGAAGGATTCGGTCAGAGACCAAGAGATACACGCAGCAAAGGATTCTAACGTCGGGAGGTCAATGGAAATGCGGTTTATGGATGCAGACCCTTCGACACCCTTGATTCGAAAACTGACACTTGCGGTGGACGAAGGGCGTTGTACACTTCGCTGGCTCTGGCCGGAACGGGTAGAAGCTGTGTATGTGGAACGGCTGGAGCTGGATATGATGAGCGATGATCGTACCGGGGAAGAGCCTGCACAGGGCAAGCTGAAGCTGTACACGAGAGAGGAATATAAGGCGAGCAATGGTTACACGGATCGGATTACAGGTTTTGGTGCCATCAAGTACACCGTGTATGTGTGTCAGATGGAGGAAGAGGGACCTGTACTGATCCGTCAACGAGACGAGGACAACATGGTGATTGCAAGCGCAGGGAAGGCGGATATCCGCTTTTCCATTCGCTACAAGAGCGGTTTTTTTCAGAAACGAAAAAGTGTATTGATCACCGTCACAGCGGAAGTACCTGTTCCAAAGGAAGCCCTCTGTTATGTTCGCAAACAGGGCGGGGTTCCGCTGAATAAGGAAGATGGTACGGTGTATCCTTTTGTGAGTGATTTTGCTCCCGGAAGAAATGAGATGCCGCCCGTTGAAGTTGCCAAGGATGATTATGTGCGATTATTCTTCACGGATGGACCGAAATATGGAGCCGCCTATCGGCTTATATCAGACTAGATAGTTGGACTAGCGATTGGGAGGTTACTCTGTCATCGTAGTGCAAGTGTATATCACCTTAGTCTGACTGATCAGGGGAGGGGAGTGGCTATGAGCTTTTTTAGTCGGTTTTTGAAGAGACAACAGCCGGAGGAACGTCCGCTGTTTTATGATATTGTATGCCCTTATTGTTTCAGCAAGTTTTCACCGGAAGAGGTGGTGTTCCGCGCTGCCCATCACCGTGATGATGATGAGGACTACGCACTCGGGGAAGATGCGAAGTTGAATCGGTATCGCGAAAGGTTCGGACTCGACACGGTATTTGATATGGAGGCGGTATTGGCACCCCATGATGTACCGGAGGAACACCGTATTTATTCCGATAACATCGTGATGGGGCTGAACGATCGGTATGGTGTCGTTACGCGTCGCCGCTTGTGTCCGCAATGTCATAACGAGCTGCCTGTTACGGCGGGTAAAGCACCGAGCAATATCATATCCATCATTGGTGCATCCCAGGTAGGTAAATCCGTCTACATGACTTCATTAATTCATACATTGCAGCATTATACGGCCGATCATTTTGACGCGGCTTGCATGCCATTGAATGCGGAGATCAGCCGCCGGTTCCGTGCGGATTATGAAGAACCTTTGTTCGAACGGGGCGACCTGCTGGATTCCACGCAGAAGGAAAAGTTGCAGGAGCCGTTTATCTTCCAGTTTGTGTTCAAGGACGAAGATAAAGCGCCGCTGACACTGGTGTTCTTTGACGTTGCGGGTGAAGGTATGGTGGAGCAGGACTATCTCGGACTTCATGGGCAACACATCAAGAACTCGGCAGGTATCCTGTTTATGGTGGACCCGCTTCAAATTCGTTCGATTCGGGACAAAATCCGCATTAACCTGGGCAACGAGCCGGGAGAGTGGACACCACGATACGATGAACCGCGAGATGTGGTGCTGACGATGTTTGGAGATTTTATCGCGTATCAGGACAAAGCCAAGACCAATATTCCAACAGCGGTTGTGCTCACCAAAAGCGACATGCTGCATTCCCTCAAGGATGAAGAGGGGGATTATATCAAATCCAACAGTAATGTCTTCCGCAACATGGTGCACCGCGATTGGTTCGACTTAACCGAGTTCGAGAATATCGACGGGGAGATCCGGCGTTTTATCGAGAAGGTGGATCGCCCATTCAAGGGCACGATGGATGTGTACTTCAAGGATACAGCCTATTTCGCAGTCTCTGCGCTGGGTAGCAATCCGGTGGATATGAAATTGCAGGGTGTGGTTAGTCCGATTCGCGTGGATGAACCCTTCTTATGGCTATTGTACAAGCTGAAGTACATTGAGGGGAGAGTGGGATGATGCGTTCTTCCGTAACCCCGCCCATTGAACAACAGTTGTATACCCGAGAGCGGCGCGGGGTGTTTCGCACAACAGAGGGGTTTGATACGGTTGCGGCATCGCCGGGACTGGACCCTTCTTTTATCAAAAAAGTGCTTCACCCCTACTGTGTCTATGATGCTCCAGCGGAGCTAACAGGCCGTAGCGAGAAGGACGAGACGAAGTTTCCGGCTGCCATTCACCTGCTTCATCTGGAGAGTGGGGAGACAATCCTTGGGCAAAATGTGTACCAGTCTGCGGATTTCACCGGGCTGCGCAGTGCCTTTTTTGCACATAATTACGTCTTGTCTCCCGAACGCTCGGAAGAGCAGATGAAACAAGGCGGCTGGCTGGATGCCGTGTTCGCCACGTCATATGACATCGAACAAGGTACAGTTCTGCCGGCGCTTGCTGAATTGCCTATATCACCTAGGAGCGGACAGGGTGGGGCGACCGATGCTGGCGTAGGATCACCCACCCAAGTGCTGAGCACCTTGAAGATGAACGAAGTGCTGTTCAAGCGCCTGCTCTATGCGGTAATGCAGTCTGTAGCGACACGCAGAAAAGTATACATTGCTCTGGACCTTCCCGCAGAGGAAGTGACCGCAGGGGCCAAAGGATTGTTACGTTTGCTGTACACGGCTTTACCATACGCATTCCGGCGGCAGCTGGGATTCATGACGTTTGCCAAGGAGCCACAGGCCAAGAAGGGCATCCACGTCCAGTTTGTTGAGCGAGGGACGTTACGTCCAAAAGACCGGAATACGGAGAAGGATTTCACCTTTGATCTCGTATCAGGCAGAGTGACACATGCGGATGCATCTGTGGCGAAGTTACCTTATGCAGAATTCGCTTGGGCCTTATTGCAGGAACCTGCGGCGGCGGATGCGTTCTATACGTTTGCGGATGAAATGTTGTCCGGCATGGAACCTGGGCGGGAACTTTCCATTGAAGCCTATGGCGAACTTGCGGTGTTCTATGGTCTTGAACAAGGCATGGAAGACCTGTATCTGGATAACAAAAGTCATGTCCTGAGTGGCTTGCTGACCTATTTGAAGCCGGATGGTGGATTACAGCAACGTTCCCGTCTGAACGAGCTGTTCCTGACCTTGCTCAGCAGGGAACTGGACAGCGTGAAGCGTGAGAACGTACCCGAAGAAGACGTCGCAACTCGCATTGGCGAATATTTCAGTGTTGCCGCGCCCGTGGTGCAATCCCGGATAGTGGACTATTTTATCTACGGTGTGAATAATGCCCGCGCCCAGAAGCGTATGCGTGCTGTGCAGGAATTGTATGCTGTGCTGGATCGGGATCCACAGCTGACTCGGGCTTTCTTTGATAAAGTGCTGGCCAATGAATCGCTCACTAAGCTGTTGTTCGAGCCTTATCTGGACAATCAGCTGAAACGCACGGAATCGGCAGCGAACGTTGTGGAAGTGATCCGAAGATGGGTAACGTCCCATCCATCTGCGATCCACTACAGCTTCTTGCAGGAGCGGACAGCCAATGAGCTGCGTGAACGGTTATGTTCTGCGCCTAATCCGGTACAGTCTGCGAATGAAGCCCTCCAGCGTGTTAACATACTGGATCGGGTATCCGCTGATGTCACCTATGATACAGGCATTACGGCACGAATTGGTCAATCTGAAGCTACATCCCGTCCTAATCGCAAAGGGGGATCTCCGTCTGCCAGTCAAGATCCGGCATATCAGGAGGAGTTAACCCGCCTTGCAGACAAGCTTGCTTATGTCATTAACCTGTTTATGATTCAGGATCTGGATCTGGAACGGGTTAACCGTGAACAGCTATTAAGCATTGATATTTTGCAGCATGGCAATGAGGTTCGGGATTGGGCGGCACGTCAGGGTTCTGATGTATCTGCTCGAACGAACATGATGCTGGCTGCGAGAGTGTGGCTTAGTGGCGAGGGGAATGAAGAAGAGGCATTGGAGGCACTTTCCCTGGCAGAACGCAATGAACTTCAACGCTGGACGCGTCGCTGGCTTGCCGGAGAGCTGCAGGCTCATCCGGGGATTGCGGCATATGAAGCTTTGCCGATGGCTTTTTATAGGGGAGGAAGCGGCAGCAATCGGTTGGATTATCCTGGCCTGATTGAATTCATCCGCACCAATGCAAGTCGTGCTGAAGGGCTGTATCCATTCTTCGAATGGTCAGGAGATCATCGAATGTTTGTCCGGGGTTCCAATGCGCATAAAGGATATGCGGATGCCATCGTGGCGTATTTCAAAGCCCATGACCGTGAAGCTTTCAAGTCGAAGTCAGCTTTCAAACCGTATTACGTGAGAGCCAGCAAGACAATGAAGCCGGTCTATGACCGTGCGAAGACGGAATTGTCCTCTCCACTGGTGCGGATGCTAACGGGTAAAAGGAAAAATCTGTTTGGATTAATCCTCTTGATCCTGGTTCTGGGTATTGCTGGCGGTACATATGCATGGATGAAAGATTCTGTAGAGCCGCCAGCGGCATCCCCTCCATCTACCCAGGAGCCTGTCATACCGGCTGAACCTGAGGTGCAGCTCGCGGAGCAGATTGCTTATATGATTCCTGCGAGTGAACAGGAGGGTACGCAATCACCTGCTCAACTGGTGATCCGTTTCAGGAATGATACGGGAAGCACTGAGTTTGAGCAAGGCAAACTTCAATTGACGATGAAAGATGGCAACACGCAGGAGTTGGATGCTACAGGTAAGTGGGAGAGCTTTAATCGGAATGAGGAGCCAGATAACCAAGTTCCTTCCGATGGTGGCTCAGGAAGTACTTCCGAAGGAAGCACGGATGGTTCTTCAGCGGGAAACATAGAGCAGACGGAGGATGGCGATCAGCAGGCCGATCCTTCAACATCGGGTGATTCCACTTCAGATCCTGCTACTGATACAACAACGGATACAGGGACGAATGCACCGTCTAATGCTGGGAGTGGAGACACGGAGCAAGGTACGGATGCCGATCAAGCTACTGGTTCCACATCGCCTGACACATCTGTATCCAATGAACAGGATGCGAACACTCCTGCACAGATGTCTATTGGAGAGGTAGATCGTCTCTATCCGTATGGATTGCAGATCGATCTTCCAGCGAATATGGATGCCGAGAGTATTGTTAGTGTGAAGAGTACGCAGGGCAGTATGACTGTAATCCAATTGATTCCTCAGCCGAAGCTGTAAGTTATTTTATATGAGCATGTTGCATAGATTCATTAAGTGTCTTTTGATCCAATAGAAAATGCTGACATCATACCTTATTAAACGAGCGTATGTGAGATGACCTTGAACTTTAGATTTCAAGGTCATCTTTTTTTTATTTGATATGGCGGCTGAATAGATTGAACTAACATTTACACAAAAACGGAGAGGACAGAAATAACCTTAAGAAGTGAAGCGTTCGCCTAAAAGCTTTCTAAAGGAAAGCTACATCGGAAGCATATGCTATCCCCGGATTTACCCTCTAAGAAAGGATAAAAAAATCTGGGGATAACAGCGATCAGAAGGTTGTTCTGTCATCGGAGTGGCCACATTCACAATTCAGACACAAAATTTGCGATTCAAGAGTTTGAAAGACAGTCAGAAGTGATAAAGTGCGCGGAATGAATGAGAAAAGATCTCATGTGTACTTGAGAAAAGAGCGGGATTTCTGCTACAGAAAGTCCAAATAAAGCACGAAAAGTGAAGAAAATTTGGTTTTTTATGTTGACAAATGATAATGATTATCAGTATCTTTAGTGTAGAAGATATTTGCGTCGGAAATCACAGAATTACAATTTCGTTTTTGTTGTCATAGCCGGATTACATAACCGGGATAAATGAGAGAGGGATGATCGCATGTTTCGTCTGGAGACGACCAAGCTGGATATCGCTTATGAGGAAAGACTAATTGTAGAGGATCTGAATATTCAGATTCCCCAAGGAAAAATTACAGCACTTGTTGGAGCCAATGGTTCAGGGAAGTCAACCATCCTGAAAACGATGGCACGCATTATGGCTCCAAAAGCAGGTAATGTATTGCTCGACGGGAAGTCCATCCATAAACAGTCCACGCGTGAAGTTGCCAAGCAACTTGCGATTTTGCCACAGAATCCAACAGCCCCTGAAGGTCTTACCGTTACTGAATTGGTATCGTATGGTCGCTTTCCTTATCAAAAAGGATTTGGCTCCATGCGTGCGGAAGACAAACGTATGATTGAATGGGCTATCGAAGTGACAGCCATGACTGAATTCCATGATCGTCCGATTGATCAACTGTCCGGTGGACAGCGTCAACGTGCCTGGATTGCCATGGCACTTGCACAAGAAACAGATATCCTTTTCCTGGACGAGCCGACTACATTCCTGGATATGGCTCACCAGCTCGAAGTATTGCAATTACTGGAGCAACTGAATGCCACAGCCAACCGTACCATTGTTATGGTTGTGCATGACTTGAATCATGCTTCCCGCTACGCACATCACATGATTGGTATCAAAAAAGGTAAAGCCATCGCTCATGGTTCACCTGTGGAAGTTATGAACTCAGATGTACTTCGTGAAGTATTCAACATTGAAGCAGATATCGTGATTGATCCGCGTTCCGGTGTACCGCTCTGCTTGCCTTACGCTCTTGCAGGCGAACGCCAGCAATCGAAGACGCCAGAGCAGCTGGTCATGAACAGTGCGATGGTTCATGCTGGAGGACGGGCAGAACCACGTGTTCAAGCGACAGGAAGTTAACGAAATGGGCCATATGTGGTCCTTACATTATAGAATGAAGCCGCTGTGCGCTATCGCACGCGGCTCTTTTGCATTCATGGGGAATTTGCAACGCATGGTAGCAAAGGGAAGGGGTAGACCCGGGATTTGGTAATCGCATTGGATCAGGTCTATAATAATAGGACAGGCTGTGAGTCCGTTGGTTATGCCAACGTGCTCGCAACAGCCCAAACCAACATATGTCATGGGAGGAATCAGTCATGTCCGTATATT
Source organism: Paenibacillus sp. FSL H8-0283 (assembly GCF_045040675.1). Lineage (NCBI taxonomy): Bacteria > Bacillati > Bacillota > Bacilli > Caryophanales > Paenibacillaceae > Paenibacillus > Paenibacillus sp. FSL H8-0283. The sequence continues at coordinate 6,544,478 of NZ_CP150295.1, read as the reverse complement.
CATATCAGGCGGTAACCACCGCGAACCAAGAAGTGTCACTGGATCTGTATCAAGGTAAAGTATTGGTCATTGCCAATACAGCCAGCAAGTGTGGGCTGACCCCGCAATACGGTGAATTGCAAAAGCTTTATGATCGTTATCGTGATCAAGGCTTGGTTGTACTGGGTTTCCCTTGTAACCAGTTTGGAGGGCAGGAGCCAGGTACAAGTGAGGAAGCGGAATCATTTTGCCAGATTAACTATGGTGTGAATTTCCCGGTGTTTGCCAAGGTAGATGTGAATGGTGAGGACACTCATCCCCTGTTCCAATACCTGAAGGAGCAACAACCTGGCATAGGCGAAACAAGCGACATCCAATGGAACTTCACCAAGTTCCTTGTTAACCGTGAAGGTGAAGTGGTAGGTCGTGTTGAACCGAAAGAATCTCCGGAGACAATGATTGCAGATATCGAGAAATTGCTCGGTTAATACAAGAACGTTTGAGAAGCCTGTCCTTGCATAGCAAGGATGGGCTTCTTTGATTATTTTATATACGCGGATTTATTCTCTTCACAGGTAGGAGTTGGATCCATGAAATCAACTCTGTAATGAAAATTAAAGCCATTTATTTTTTGTAAAAGTCAAACAAGAATGCAGGAGACGCCTCTAACTTTATACGTCCACACTGTGTTCATACAGGGATCACGGAAGCCATTACATAGCATAAACCCGCCCAAATCCGGGGACAATGAAATCAATACAATGAAGGGAAGAAAGGCTTAAATACAGGGAAATGACCTCCTTCGACAAACTTTTTTTGCTCAACCTATTGCAATGTGAAAAATATCACATTATAATGAGTGTATAAAGTGAAATAAATCACATACACAGTTTCGAACAAGAAGTGAAATGTTTCACAACCATAACAACCTTATATTCAAACTCATTTATATATTTCGAGGAGGAACTTTTAATGAAAATCGCAGTTATCGGATGTACACACGCAGGAACCGCAGCCATCGTAAATACCGCCAAATTGTACCCGGATGCTACCATCACGGTGTATGAGCGCAATGACAATATCTCCTTCCTATCTTGTGGCATTGCGCTCTACGTAGGTGGGGTTGTGAAAGACCCTGACGGTTTGTTCTATTCTTCGCCTAATCAACTGGCAGAGCTTGGTGTTGAAACCAAGATGCTTCATGAAGTAACAGCAGTAGATGCCAAGGGCCATACTCTTCAGGCTAAAAACCTGCAAACCGGGGAAGAATTTGAAGATACGTTTGACAAACTGATCGTGACAACGGGGTCATGGCCTGTCGTTCCGAAGCTTGAAGGCATCGAGATGGACAACATTTTACTTTGCAAAAACTACAATCATTCCAACACGATTATTGAAAAAGCCAAAGATGCCAAACGTGTTACCGTTGTAGGTGCAGGATATATCGGCGTAGAACTGGTTGAGGCTTTCCAGATGAACGGCAAGGAAGTTACCCTGATCGACAGTGTGGACCGTATTTTGAACAAATACTTGGACCCTGAATTCACGGATGCGATTGAAGATACGTTGACTGGACGCGACATCAAGCTGGCTCTTGGTCAAACGGTACAGAAGTTTACTGGTGAAGATGGCAAAGTAACTAAGGTGATCACGTCCAAAGGAGAGTTCGAAACCGATCTGGTTATTCTGTGCATTGGTTTCCGTCCAAATACAGAGCTGCTCAAAGGCCAAGTGGATATGCTGCCAAACGGCGCAATCATCGTGGATAAATATATGCAAACGAGTCAAAAAGACGTCTTCGCTGCGGGTGACAGCTGTGCTATTCATTACAACCCAACAGGCAAAGCAGCGTACATTCCACTGGCAACCAACGCCGTGCGGATGGGTACACTTGTAGCCCGTAACCTAGTTCGTCCTACAACACCGTATATGGGTACACAAGGCACATCGGGTATCAAAATTTATGAGCAAAATATCGCGGGTACAGGGATGACGGAAATGTCTGCTGCTGACGAAGGCCTGATTGTTGAATCTGTCGTACTGGAAGACAGCTACCGTCCGGAGTTTATGCCAACGGCTGAGAAACTGTTGCTTAAAGTGGTATATGAGCAGGCTACTCGTCGAATTGTCGGAGCACAGGTGATGTCTCAGGTTGATCTGACCCAATCGATTAATACGATCTCGGTCTGCATCCAAAACAACATGACCGTAGATGAGCTGGCCTTCATCGACTTTTTCTTCCAGCCACATTACAACAAACCGTGGAACTTCCTGAACACGGCGGGTCTGCAAGCACTGCCTCCAATTGAAGTAAAAGCACCAGCAATGGTGTAAGGAAGCAGAATAGATGGTTTAACAGCGATCTTGATAAACGCCATACAAAGATAAGTCATGCTTGTCCGTAAATAAGAGGTGTACGATAACTGCCAAGATTACGAAACAAGGCGGACGATTATAAAGGAAAGAGAAGACTGGCGAGTATATCGTCAGTCTTCTTTTTTGTTGTTTTAGCTACAAAAGGCCTTACTACACTCTTGCTGTCATAACTATTCCAAGACACTCTTAAAGTATCTTTTTAAGTAACATTGTGATAATTTGCACAAAGTTATGTTTAGGACCGAGATACAATTAGGATGTGGTATTCAACGCATAACTAATGAATTTCAGATGGTTTTATCCAATGATGAACAATGAAGGAGAGGATGAATGATATGGCAGCAAAAACACCTCTTGAGGTTGCACAATATACGGCGCAAACAGGCAAGAAGAAGGCTCAATATCCGGTGTCTTCTGTACTGGTGCTTAGTTTTCTGGCAGGGGCTTTTATTGCGCTGGGTTTTCTATTGGATATTCGGGTAATTGCTTCTGCGCCAGCAGAGTGGGGGAGTCTGGTCAATCTGATTGGAGCAGCAGTGTTCCCGGTTGGATTAATCTTGGTACTCATAGGTGGTGGCGAGCTGCTGACGGGCAACATGATGGCAGTTCCACTTGCAACGATTGCACGAAAATTATCTGTGGGTAGTATGTTGAAAAATCTAACCTTAGTGACGATTGGTAATTTTGTTGGAGCTTTGTTTGTCGCGTACGCGTTTGGACATGTGCTTGGTCTGACCGGAGAGGGTGTATATCTGGCAAAAGTGGTGGATATGGCTGGGCATAAGCTGCATGACGGCTTCCTGCAAGCTTTCATCTCTGGCATCGGCTGTAACTGGCTGGTCGCGCTGGCCGTGTGGTTATCTTATGCATCCGATACGATGAGTGGCAAAGTACTGGGCATTTGGTTTCCAACGATGGCATTTGTGGCGATTGGATTCCAGCACGTTGTGGCCAATATGTTCCTCATCCCGGCGGCAATTTTCGAAGGACATTATTCGTGGGGTCAATATGTGATGAATTTCATTCCGGTATGGCTCGGGAATCTGACTGGTGGTGCTCTGTTTGTAGCTGCAGCCTATTGGGTGGTGTACCTGCGCCAAGCCGAGCCAAAAGTGAAACCAGAGATGGCGACGTCGATCGAACCTATGGAGACGGAGGCTAGAGTAATGTTGAGCAAACAAGCATAGAGGGCACAGCGAGGTATGGATACACGTATATTAGAAGTGAAGACGATTCTGATCTTGCTCGGTTCATGGCGAATATGCTGTGATGGAGCAGGGTGGGATCGTTTTTTTGTATGGGGTTCTTGTTGGAGTTTAACGCAAAATAAATTCGCCATGACAAGGTTCGGGGGAACGAAACCTGTTCATGGCGAATTTCGGGAGTGGTCCATGATATGGCATGAGGAGGAAGTGGGGAAACACTAGCCTAATGCCTTATTTTTAATTTACCCCTGAATTCTGAAGTTGAATCAAACTCAAAAACATTTTTTTGAAAATAATTTAAAGCCGCCATAGCGGCGAATATGAAGCAAAAACATACTGTTCTCTTTGCGCGATAACCTCGAAGAAGATATGATATAGGGATAGCTTTTAAAGAGGGGAGCCTTACGATGATCGATCAGGAGAATGGTGTATTTGCGGCGGTGTGCCCGCTCGACTGTCCGGACACTTGTGGTCTGTTATTACATAAAGAGAACGGCAAAATTGTGAAGGTGGCAGGCAATCCGGATCATCCGATCACCAAGGGTGCCATTTGTAATAAAGTCAGAAATATGACCGAGCGGGTATATCACCCCGAGCGTCTACAATATCCGATGAAACGTGTAGGAGCCAAAGGCGAAGGCAAGTTTGAACGAATCAGTTGGGATGAAGCGATTCGTGAGATTACGACCAAATTCACTGCATTGTCCGAAACCTACGGCCCGGAGAGCATCCTGCCCTACAGCTTTTACGGTAACATGGGTATTCTCGGCGTAGACGGCATGGATCGGCGTTTCTTCAATGCGCTTGGTGCGAGTGTACTGGAGCAGACGATCTGTAACTCCGCTGGAAATACCGGCTGGAAATATACGATGGGCGCCAATCGGGGAACAGTGCCGGAAGATACGGAGCATGCAGATCTCATCCTGGTGTGGGGTGGCAATATCGTCAGTACCAATATGCATCAGGTCGTTTTGGCTGAGAAAGCACGCAAGAAAGGCGCCAAGATCGTCGTAATCGATGTTCATCGCAATCGCACGGCCCAATGGGGCGACTGGTTTATTCCGCTGTTTCCGGGCACGGACAGTGCACTGGCGCTAGGATTAATGCATGTGTTGTTCGAACGGGGACTAACGGATGAAGCGTTTATGCAAAAGTATACGATAGGTCATGAGGCACTACGTGATCATGTCCGCAGTTACACCCCTGAACGTGTTGCACGCATTACGGGCGTGCCGGAGGAAACCATTGTGGAGCTGGCCGAACTATACGGCAACGCACAAGCAGCTCATATTCACATCGGCAATGGCCTCCAGCACCATGATAATGGGGGGATGAACGTGCGTAGCGTTGCATGTCTGCCTGCCATTACAGGGCAGTGGCTGAAGCAAGGCGGCGGTGCCGTTCGCACTAACAGCTACGCGAGCACAAATAGCGACGCGCTCGAACGTCCGGAGCTGCGGCAGAATCCGGAGCCGCGAGTGGTAAACATGAACCGGATTGGTGAAGCGTTGCTGGAAGCAGCGCAGCCAATCCGAGCGATGATGGTTTACTGCAGCAATCCACTGGTGGTGGCACCGGATACCGAGCGGGTGGAGCGAGGTTTTGCACGGGAGGATCTGTTCACGGTTGTGCATGATCTGTTCATGACGGATACGGCGAAGTATGCAGATATCGTATTGCCAGCCACATCTTCATTTGAAGCGACGGACCTGTATACCTCCTATTGGCATCAGTACGTTCATCTGCAAGAGCCGGTGATTGCACCGATTGGGGAGAGCAAGAGCAATGTGGAACTGTTCTCACTGCTTGGGCAGGCTATGGGGTACGATCCTGCAATCTTCGGAGAAACGCCGGAACAGATGATTGAGGACGCACTTCAGGGCACAGGCAACCCCTACATGAATGGGGTCACGTTGGAAGGACTGAAGGAACATCGATTCGTGAAGCTGGATATGACGCCATATGCTGCATATCTGGATCAGCTGCCCACGCCTTCAGGCAAAATTGAATTGTATTCCGAGACGATGGAACAGAGAGGGCTTCCGCCGCTCCCTACCTATAGTGCTCTGGTTGAAGGATATGATGGGGAGCATCCGGCTGGACCTGCCGATACGTATCCATTGATGTTCCTGTCGCCGCCAAACCATAATTTCCTGAACTCCACCTTTGGTAATTCAGCCAAACATCAGCGTTTGGAAAAGATGCCTCTATTGCAGATACACCCCGAGGACGCCATCCGTAGAAACCTGGAGGATGGAGATGCAGTAGTCGTATGGAATGATCGTGGGCGCATTGAGCTTACCGCCAAAGTAAGTGAAGCCATGTTGCCGGGAACCGTCATCAGCCAAGGCTTATGGTGGGATGGTGACGGGAAGAAGCAGCGGGCGAATTCACTGACGTCCAATCGGTTGTCGGACATGGGCAACGGGGCTACCTTCTTCTCGGCCACTGTCGAAGTGAAGCGTCAATGAGTGTGCTTGCAGCGTAATTTTTTTGAGATAAGATGAACAAAGGACAAAATGTAGCAGGATCTAAAGAGCAATACATGTAACACTTCCAAAGGCCTTCGCTCTGGCTGGTTATGGTTATGCCGTCAGGGCAAAGGTCTATTTTTTATGGCTATTTGTTTGTGCAGAGGTACTAAGGAGAATGAATTAACGATGATGAGATGGCTGGATAACTATCCAAAAGAAGTGAGAATATTTTTACTGGCAAGTCTGGTTAACGCAACCGGCAGTGCCTTGATGTGGCCGCTGACCACCATGTATGTGTTTGATGAGCTTGGGCGGACGATGGCAAACGCGGGTTTTGTGATCCTCATTCAGTCCCTGGGTGGCATCTTCGGACAATTGCTCGGAGGTTCGTTGTATCACCGGGTGGGCGTGAAGAAGCTGATCATTGGTTCACTGGCGCTTAATGCGTTAGGTTTGTTTGCGTTGCCGTGGATTAGTGCGTATTGGGTCGTATTTATATGTGCCATGGGCTGGATTGGGCTGTTCAGTTCATTGTCGCTACCAGCGATTCAAGCCTTTATTGGCTTCCGGTTTGCGGAGCGACGCGGTGAATTATTCAATATTATCTATGTGGCGAACAATATCGGGGTGGCGATTGGTACGGCGTTGAGCGGTTTTCTGGCTGACTTTTCCTACCACCTCAGCTTTGTACTGAACGGGGTGACCTCAGCCGGATTTGCAATTTTCTTCTGGTATTATCTGTCGCGGGTTGAACCGGATCAGGGGGAAGTACATCTGACGAAACGGAAAACCGTCCCTGATGGGCCGGGCGTCTGGGCATTGCTGTGTAATACCCGACTATATCTGTTTATGAGCTTGGGCGTACTCTTCCTGTTATTCGGCAACTCCATCTGGAACACAGGTGTGTCCCCGTATATCATCTCTGAGGGTATGGAAAAAAGAATGTACGGTCTGCTCTGGACCCTGAACGGGGTGCTGATCTTTGTGGGCCAACCTTTTACCAGCTGGGTGAAACGGACCATGGCCCGTACCTCCACTGCCCAGATGACCGCGAGTGCGGTATTCTATGGCATGGCCTACATTGTGATGATTACCATGTACAGCTATCCAGGCATGGTGCTTGCAATGGTACTGGCCACGTTTGGGGAGATGTTGATCTCCCCTGCAACACCTGCGTTTATCTCGGAGCATGCCGGCAGGGCGGCACCTTTTTACATCGGGATATCGGGTGGGATCGGTGCGGTTGGACGGGTTATCGGCCCCTATGCGATGGGGGTCCTGTATGACAAACAGGGACTTATTCCGGTAGCGTGGCTGGCAACAGGCACAGCAGCTATTGCGGTACTTGGTTTTGTGTTGCATGCGGTGTTGAACCGTAATCGTGAAGTGAAGGAGTATGCAATGGACGCCTAACAGATCTCATCGGGTTGGATAGGATGCGGAAGGAAGAACGAGTTGAAGTGGACGTTAAATCCACTGTAAACTGTCTGTTCATCCGTAAATTATGGTTGACAAAAAAATGTATTTATGCTATAATTTACATATAAAAACATTCCGTATATAATAAGATTCTCCTGGCCAGGGGAATCTTATTTTTGTTTGTACGGGAGGAATAAGTATGAAGCAAAATGAATCCAGTATCACATCATTGATTTCGACTTTTGGCCGAGCTTATCACAGCCAACATGACACACCCCTCATTTTCGATGATTTTATGGCGAAATTGCTGATCTCTCCTCAAGAGTTTTCAGATATCAGCAATAACATGGTTAGAGGCATTCATTTTTTCAACCCGGATATGGCTCACGAGCTCAAGGACGACCGGGAAAAGGTTCTAAAATGGATTACCCAGGTACAGTTATCTCCAATAACTCTGGCTCGGGCCGCTTACTGTGAGCATGTACTTTTGCATGAAGTCGCGTTGGGAGTGAAGCAGGTAGTCATTCTTGGCGCCGGGATGGATACGTTTGCTTTGAGGCATCCGGAATTGGAGGACACGCTGGATATCATTGAAGTGGATTATCCGGCTACACAGCAATTCAAGAAAGAGCGGCTGAATCAGGCCGAGCTGACTATTCCGGACAATCTTCACTTTGTACCCATGGATTTTACGCGTGAGCTTTCGAATGACAGCTTGACTATTGAAGGTTTGAAGAAACGGAAGACGTTGGCTAGTCTCTTGGGTGTTTCGTATTATTTGCCCCAGAATGATCTGTTTAACGTGATTCGTCATGTGTTTGCGAACCTGCCAACCGGAAGCTCTATAGTTCTGGATTATGCAGATGAGCACCTTTTTGAGGAAAAAGGAATGTTTAATCGGGTTGAAAATATGGTTAAATTGGCTGCAATGGGTGGTGAGCCCATGCAATCCGGCTATGCATATGTGGAGATGGAGGCCTTGCTTGATGAAGCAGGGCTACTTATTTATGAGCATCTGACTCCCGAGGCGATTCAGGAACAGTTTTTCCAGGATCGAATCGATCATCTAAGGGCATTTGAAACGATACATTTCATTCACGCAGTAAAAAAATAAATCGATCCGGGCATGTAAGTCACCTATATAGCCGGCATTTGCATAGCAGCGGCAAACCTTCACCCTGTGGCAGGGTGAAGGTTGTTTGGTTTGACCAAAGGAACAGCACAAGCCATGATTCTGTAGCCAATAACATCACACGTGATACAAATGTTCAACAATCAGACTTGTTAGGGTGCAATTCCATGTCATTCAATGTCCTCCCCTCTATTTGTGCATAATGCCCATATAATAGAATGGAACTGGTTAAAGGCAGGAGGATGCATACGATGTACAAGGTTTTGCTGGTTGATGATGAATTTATGATCTCGGACGGGATCTCCAGTGTGGTGAACTGGTCCAGATTAGGAACAGAACTGATCGGCATTGCTCAAGATGGATTGGAAGCGCTTGCTTCAATTGAGCGGCAACGCCCGGATATCATCATCTCGGACATCCGCATGCCGGGAATGGATGGGTTACAGCTGGTTGAAGCTGTGGCAGAGAAGTATCAGCATATCTCGTTTATCATGCTCACGGGTTTTACGGAGTTCGAATATGCGAAAACGGCCATGCAGTATGGGGTAAAGCACTATTTGCTTAAGCCCTGCAGCGAGGAGCATCTTGTACAGGCTATCAGTGAATTGGTCAGTGAGAAGCGAGAGTTAACCGATCAGGAGCGTTTTGTGCAGTCGATCCAATATAATCTGGAGCGAGTACTGCCACATGCCAAGGAATATTTTCTGAAAGAGCTAGTCACGAACAGAACATACGGGGTCAAGGAATGGAAGTATTTCGAGGAATTATTCGATGTACAGTTTCAGGATCAGCGTGTGCGGTTGCTGCTGGTAGAGATTGAGGGGGATCATGAGTATTTGCACTTGTTCGCGGTGAAGAACATTGCCGAAGATATTTTTCACAATCCAATATTAAGTGCCACGGTTGGAAGGCATGTGCTACTAATCATGGAGGACAAGTTGTCTGAAACGCAGTTGTTCCATAATATCGATGAGATTCGCGCCACATTTACCCGATATTATCATGATGATCTCACGATAGCGCTAAGCGAGCCAGGAGACCTCTCGCAGGCACGCCATTTGTACATGCAGACGCTGGTTTATCTCAATTACCGCTTTTACCTCGGTGAGGGCAGTCTTATTATGGAGCGGGATATTTACTCTCCCGGAGAACGCATTCTTCCTGAATTCGAATACGATCCGGAGCGGATGGTTACTGCAATCAAGGCGGGACACTGGCAGGAAGTGGGATCAGAGCTGAACCGGATGTTTCAGCTGCTTGCCAGCTTGCGATACGATATATCCCAAACGAAGTCCTATCTTATTCAGATGTTTATGGAGATGATTCGACTCAGTGGCTCTGCCGAGATGAAAAGGTATATGGACCAGTTGCCAGGCATGATTGAATCCAGCACCCTGCATTCTTTTCAACAGTTTTTGCTTGCCGTTGGCAAGGAAATCACCCTGCGTCGCTATGAACAACATCGCTCCAGACAATCGCAGATGGTAGGCAGTGTGAAACAGTTGGTAGAGAAACGCTACAAGGACGAGACATTAACACTCCAGTCCATCGCTGGGGAAATATACATGAATCCAGACTACATCGGCAAAATGTTCAAAAAAGAAACCGGTGAGAAATTTACGAACTATGTGTTAAGCTACCGCATCCGTAAAGCGTTGGAGCTTCTGGAGCAGGACGGGAACTGCACTGTATCCTCGCTTGCCGAACAGACAGGCTTTGGTGCCAACTGGCCGTATTTCAGCAAAATGTTCAAGAAATACACGGGATTCTCCCCTTCCGAGTATAAAAAAGTACCCTAAGACAGCGTTGCTGTCGCTTCTACATAGCTAATCTTTATATCCGATCTACATCTAATCTGTGATCGGGCCCTGTACGCCATTCATCGGCAGCAGGGTCTTTTTTTGTCGGACGGAACTCGGTTTTGAACATCCATTTATCGGAAATGAGCATGGGAAGAAAAGGCGCTCGCTTCTATCATTAGAAGTGTCATGTTAGTGAATGAACATCGAGAGTGGAGGTTGAGTGGATGGAGCTGAATCGAAGCCGGGGGATTGAACCTGGGCGTTTGAAGCCAGCTGGCAAATGGAGTTCGGTGAAAAAGGAACTTGTCCGCAACAGATACGTTTATCTGATGCTCGTTCCTGTGGTAGCCTACTATCTGATTTTCAGCTATGGGCCAATGTACGGGCTACTGATGGCATTTCAGGAATCCTACAACCCGATCAAAGGAATCTTGGCAGGCGAATGGGTTGGATTTGACAACTTCACCATGTTTTTTGAAAGTTATTATTTCTGGCGACTGATTAAGAACACACTGATTTTGAGTTTTTACAGTATTGTATTTGGTTTCCCGGCTCCGATTCTACTAGCACTGTTGCTGAATGAAGTCCGGAAGAAGTGGTTCAGAGGTGCAGTACAGACCATCAGTTATATGCCGCATTTCATCTCGGTTGTCGTCGTGGTTGGAATGTTGAAAACGTTCTCATCTTTGGACGGTGGCTTGTTTAACGTCATTCGTGACTTTTTTGATCTGCAGCCAATTATGTTTTTGGCGGAAAAAGATATGTTCCGTCCGATGTACATCCTGTCCAACATATGGCAGGGCGCAGGCTGGGCCTCGATTATTTTTTTGGCAGCACTAAGTGGTATTGATCCTCAGTTGTATGAGGCTTCCAAAATTGACGGTGCAGGCCGCTGGAGACAGCTGTTACATATTACACTGCCGGGCATTATGCCCACGATTGTGATCATGTTAATTTTGCGTATGGGGGCGGTCATGAATGCGGATTTTCAGAAAATATTGCTGATGCAAACAGCACCGACCTATGAGACATCGGATGTCATATCCACCTTTGTTTATCGATCCGGTATTTTGGAGGGGAACTATACGTATTCAACCGCCATCGGACTATTTAACGGCGTCATTAATTTCGCGCTGCTCATTATCGCAAACGCGATCAGCAGAAAGCTTAACTCAACCAGTCTATGGTAATCGGAAGGTGAAGCGATGAAACAGTCTATAGGGGAACGACTTTTTGATGTATTTAATACACTGCTGCTCTTGGTGATCATGGTTTTATGCTTGTACCCGATGCTGTACGTGTTCAATTCTTCAATCAGCGACCCGGACCAGATGCTGCGTTCCCGTTCACTGATGCTCATTCCTGAAGGTTTTCAGCTGGGAGCGTACAAGTCGGTATTTCAGGATACTCGCATCTATACTGGATATATGAACACCTTGTTCTATGTTGTGGTGGGTACCGCCATTAATCTGCTCATGACTTCACTGGCTGCATATGGGCTGTCACGCGGTGATCTGATGGGCAGAAAAACGCTGATGAAATTAATTACGTTCACGATGTTCTTCGGCGGGGGTATGATTCCAACTTTTCTGCTGATTCAGAATCTGGGCATGGTGGATACCCGTTTTGCGCTTATTATTCCGGGTGCCATCAGCACGTTTTATTTCCTCATTATGAAAACAAACTTTGAGGGCATTCCGATCAGTCTGATCGAATCGGCGAAGCTTGATGGTGCCAATGACTTTCTGATTTTGTTCCGAATTGTACTGCCTTTGTCAAAGCCAATCCTGGCGGTCATGATGCTGTATTATGCGGTTGACCATTGGAATGATTATGTCGGACCGATGCTCTACCTGCGCAGTCAGGAGTTGTATCCGATCCAGATTATTATGCGTGATATTCTGATCAGCAGCAGTACAGAGGCCATGGGCGCTGGCGCTGATACCGGCTTTGCCATTGGGGAGAACATCAAATATGCGACTATTATTATCTCCACGCTGCCGATTATGCTGGTATATCCGTTCATCCAACGTTATTTTGTTCAGGGCGCTCTAATCGGTGCTGTGAAACAATAAAAAATGTATCCTATGGAGGCGAATTACGTGAAAAAAAGAATGGGGTCCATCCTGTTGTCATCGCTACTTACCATGTCTTTACTGGCGGGCTGTACGGGGGATAATGAACCAGGTGCCGCAGAGCCAGCAGAAGGAACAGAACCTGCGGTTCAGGCGTTGACCGAGATTCCGCTACCGATTACAAGTGAGCCTTTTACCATTGACTACTGGCGCGCCAATGATGCCAAACTGACAGCTTCCTTGAACAATTTTGGCGATATGGCGGCTTATAAGGAAAAGGAGAAGCTGACAGGCATTAAAGTGAAGTTTACACATCCTCCGCTTGGACAACAGCGTGACCAATTCAATCTGTTGATCTCCACGAAAGAGCTACCGGATGTCATTTATTATAACTGGGCAGATGCCGTTGGCGGACCGGAAAAAATGATCAAGGATGGTCGAATCATTCGATTGAACGAACTGATCGACAGTTATGCACCGAACTTAAAGCGGATTATTGAATCCGATCCGGATGTGAAAAAGCAGATTGCACTCGATGATGGCACGATCTATATGTTCCCGCTGCTGAAGCTGGATGCATTAAAGCTGAATGCCACTTCTGGTTTAATTATGCGCCAGGATTGGCTTGATGCATTAAATCTCAAGGTACCTACCAACATCGATGAGTGGTATACGGTGCTTAAGGCATTCAAGGAACAGGACCCCAACGGAAACGGCAAGTCTGATGAGCTACCATTTACCGGAAACTGGGGACCGGGTAACCTGACCAAGCTCCATGATTTTGCCGCGGCCTTTGGTGTCATTGGTGGCTTCCAGATGAATGGAGACAAGGTGGAATTCGGACCGATTCAACCGGGCTACCGAGATTTCTTAGAGACCATGGCCAAGTGGTACAAGGAAGGGCTGATTGATCCCGAGATCATGACCAATGACGGTAAAGCTTTCGATTACAAGGTCACCAGCAATCTGGCAGGCGCATATCAGGGTGGTGTGTTCAGCGGCATGGGGAAATACTTCAATCTGATGAGAGATACGGATCCGAACTTTAACGTGACGGGTGTACCATGGCCTGTATCTCCGGATGGAACTTCGTATGCGACATTTAATCTGGACGCTAAAGTGTTGTCTTATGGTGAGGCTATTACGGCTTCCGCAGACGAAGACAAATTGAAATATATTGTTCAGTGGATGGACTACAACTATAGCGAAGAGGGTAGTGATCTGTTCAACTTTGGTATCGAAAATGACAGCTATGTTCGTGACGGGGAAGGTGTCAAATTCACAGATACCATCATTGATAATCCGAACGGTCTAACGTATGACCAGGCACTGGCTTCCTATGCCTTATCCATTATGGACGGTCCAATCAATCAGGATAGTCGTTATCTGGATGCATTATTATTTGACGATGGACAGCGTGCGGCAAATGCGGAATGGATGAAAGCAAGCTCAGCATTAACGCTTCCTCCAATTCGTTTGTCAACAGATGAGGTGACCACAAGTACATCCATCATGAGTCAGGTGAATACGTATTTGAATGAGACGATGACTGCCATTATTAGCGGACAGAAGCCGATCACCGAATTTGACAAGATGGCCGAAACAATCAAGAGCATGGATATTGACCGGGCGATTGAGGTTCATCAGGCTGCGTATGATCGATATCAGTCCAAATAATACGTGAGAAATCGAGCGCTAAAACTTTGGGGAAACCTTTCTGTATGTGATATACCTAGTAGTATCACGTGGTTCAAAGGAGCGCTTTGGTCATGACAGCCTACCGCAAACTCAGCATCAAAATGAAAATGTTTCTGATGATTATGTTCATGATGGCGTTTATCATCATCCTGGCGTTTGGGTCTTTGTACTATACGTACTCGGTGTATGACAAACAGCTGTTTGATAAGTCGTCCCGACTTCTGAACCTTTCTTCGTCTACAGTGGATGTTGAACTTCAGAAGTTGGAAGCGTTATCATTAAACATGATCTCCGATACGCAGATTCAAAGAGCTTTGAAGTCGTTGTTGGATGACAATAGCGCATATTCAAGTTTTATTGAACGAAAAAAGATCACGGATCGGTTATGGGAGCATATCAGTGGGGCTGCACGATATGTGCAGTCCGTTCATCTGATTGATTCCAGGGGAAGAGTGAATAAATATGGCGAGACACTAACCGTATCCCAGGAAAAATATGATCGGATGATTGCGGCTGCGGAGCAGGCCAATGGTGCAGTGCGCTGGTTATACCCGGATGACGATGACCCGATGCTGGTTATGGTCCGTCAGGTGCGAGCCTACGAACCGATGACTCTGGAACCGGTAGGCATACTGTTTCTGCGTATTAATATCGAGCGACTCGTTGAGGAGTATGCGGGCATCGATAGCCAGGACAGTGACATTATTTTAAAAGCAGGCAGTGATGTGGTGTATCCTTATCGCCAGCTTCCAGAAGCGGTGTCCGCCGGACTGAATCCACTTCCAGGCAGTGGGGGATATGAGATCAAGAATCTGGATGGGAGGGAGATATTTCTTTCCCAGAAGAAATCCGCATACACCGGCTGGGTTTACTACAATATGGCCTCTTATGATGAAATTTTTGAGCGTATTATATGGTTGAAAAATATACTGATCGTCGTTTATCTTATCGCCATTCTGGTTGTTCTCGCGCTTGGTATGGTGTTCGCACGCAGTCTGACAAGGCCGATTAGGCAGCTCATCAGTCAGATGAAGGAAGTGCAGTATGGGGATCTGGAGAACATAGACGCCAATCTGTCCATTCCAACGCACCAGCACATGGATGAACTGGGATTGTTACAACGTACGTACCGAATGATGATCACACATATTAATACATTGATCAAAGAAAATTATGCAAGCCAGCTGGTCATTAAAGAAACGGAGTTCAAGGCGCTACAGGCGCAGATCAATCCTCACTTTCTGTATAATGCGCTGGATTCGATCCATTGGCTCGCCAAAAAGAACAGGCAGGAGCAAATCTCCAGTATGGTGCTGTCACTTGGGTATTTGCTGCGTTCCTCCATCAGCTTCAAACAAAATATTATTACCATTGCCGAAGAACTGGAGATCGTCAATCATTACATCACCATTCAGACCTATCGTTTCCGGCAACGGCTGGATTTCCGTATGGATTTGCCTGCTCCCTATCTGGGTTGTGCCATTCCAAAGTTGACCCTACAGCCACTACTGGAGAATGCCATTCAATACGGATTGGAACCACAGGTTGGATCATGTCTGATTCGAGTGTATGCCGAGATATCAGCTGGCAAGCTGGCTCTTATCGTGGAGGATCACGGTCCCGGCATGGAACCCGAATATGTGGAACAGGTGCTGCGCGGTGAAGTGAAAACCAGAGGCACAGGTATTGGTCTACTGAATATCAGGGAGCGGGTACGTCTGGCTTTTGGCGAAGAATATGATGTTCTGCTGGAGAGCAGGCCGGGGCTTGGAACGAGAGTAACGGTGCTGCTGCCACCCCCATCACCAGGTAAGGAGGAGAAGTTATGGGAAGATGGATGCGAATGATAGGCATGCTCTGCCTTATGCTGACTCTTCCTGGCTGCGTGAACCAGTTGGATCAAAGGCCAGGCATGATTGTGGAAGAAGAGCCGATAACGCTGCGCATCGCTTGGTGGGGTGGGGAGTTCCGTAACAATGCAACGATAGCCGTTATCAACCTGTATGAGAAGTTGAATCCACATGTGAACATCGAATACGAATATAGCAGTTTCAATGAATACTGGAGAAAACTTGCCCCACATGCAGCAGGCAATGCGTTGCCCGACATTATCCAGATGGACATCTCCTATCTGTCCCAGTACAGTTCGCTGCAACTGTTGGAGGATATGACGCCGTACATGAAGAACGGGCTGATTGACACGACAGATATTGAGAAGGAACAGCTGGAAAGTGGAAGCCTGAATGGAAAAACCTATGGTCTCAGTTTGGGGGTTAACGCCATGCTCAGCATCTATGATCCGGAAGTGTTAAAGGCCAATGATATTGAATTGCCAACGGATACGTGGACATGGGCGGATTTTGACCGGATGGGCGAGCAATTACTCGGGAAAGGCATCTATCTGGGAACCTATTTTACGCCGGAACAGTTTTTCGCGTATTACTTGAGACAGTATGGTTCCAAGCTATACGCGGAGGATGGCAAGAGGTTGGGTTATGAGGATGATGGGCTATTTATTGAATACTTTGGCAGGATGCAGAAGCTCGCAGAGAAGAAACTTATTTTTGCACCGGATATCTGGACATCAGACATTGGCCAGCCTGATAACGACCCGTTTTATCTGGGAGAGGCTTTGTTTAGTTGGGGGTATTCCAACCAATTTATCAGCACCGCTCAGCGTTATGGCAAACCCTTAACCATCTCCCCAATGCCTGGGCCAAACAGCCAGGATGGATTGTTCTTGAAGCCAGGCATGTTTTTCTCCATGGCGGGCAATTCCAGACATAAGGAGGAAGCGGCCAAGTTCATCAGCTTTTTTGTGAATGATTTGGATGCCAATCTGCTGCTCAAAGGGGAGCGGGGTGTGCCCGTCTCATCCAGTGTCAAAGAGCGGATGAAGCTGGTGGTTGAACCGGAGCTGGCGCAGGTGTTTGATTATATCGATTGGGTTGCGGATAACAGCACTCAGATGGACCCGCCTGATCCCGTAGGTGCGCCAGAGGTCACTGCGGTATTACGTGAGTTGTATGATCTGCTGCTGTTTGGCAAAATTACGCCTGAGCAAGCGGCGGTGGAATTTCGTGAACGGGCGAATGCCATTCTGGGTGGGAAGTTATAAGAATGGACTAGATCATATATGTATTTAATGGACTTGGGGCTGTTGTCGTTCACAAGCTCAACCTTCATTCTACTCGGGTGAGGGTTTTTGTTATGGAATGGTGTATATTTCCTCTAGTATAATGAAAATGGGTAGTTGTCCTATCTGTAGATTAGATAGATTCTATCCATATATTAATGGATGAGGAGTGTCAGGACATGTCCATACATCAGATAGGTCACAAGGTGTCTTTTGCCGATATGAAAACGAAGTTGCCTCAGGAGAGCTGGATGTACACTCAGAATGAAGCGCACAACGGTGAATTTGAAGCCGAGGAAGTATGGTTACATTCTGGTGATCTTCATATCAGTGAACTGTTGTTGGATGAAGGACCCTTTTTGATCTTAGTTGAAGGAAATCTGACAGTGGATCGTTATATTGGAAATACAAGTTCCGACGCGGCCAGTTCAAATCTGGTTGTACTTGGGAATCTCATAACGCCCTATATGATCGTGGGTGGGCAGGAAATATATATTACAGGTAATCTCTATGTGGAGGATATGTTCTGGGGGGATTATAACCATGGAGAATTGACAGTGAGAGGGAATGTAGAAGGTGGATTGCTGGTAAGTACCGATCAATATACGATTCAGGTTCAAGGACAGCGTAATGTGAAGCGTCAGCTTGAAGAATGGGAGGATCTCGGACCATGGCGGGGCTTTGACATGTTGGCGTTATTCGTTCCTGAATGTGTGATTGATGAAGATACAGAGCCGTTTCCTTGGCGAGAAGAAATGTTAAAGAGGCTGCAACAAGGACAACCTGTAATCAACCGAAAGTACATTCATGCTGATGAATCAGAGCCAGATGCGCCGGATTGGTTCGAAGATCATCGGATTACCGCTGAGAACATAGAGCGTCTTACTCATCCATCTTTGTTGCCTGTAAGAGAGGAGGATGAGTTACTGAACAGCTATGAATTTTGGTTGGACGAGCAATTTTGCCGAGTATCGGTCTATGGAGATGAGCATACGGAGGGTTATTTCCGCAGTCTGTATTTTCAGGATGACCACAATTGTGCATTGTTGCTTAAGATGGAGCCATCAGATCAAGGTTCCAACTCTCCTGATAAACATATCGTACAACCGGGTGAACCTGTCTGGATGATCTCAGGAGCATATCGTTATCTAAACAATGAGAAGTCGGAATGGAACGTATTTTCGGAGAACTCACCTGCTGATATTCAGCAGTTAAGCGAGCAAGGATGGAGCACCTTGTTGCAGTCTGTATCGAATTATCAGTATGCCCGTTCCTTAATTTCGCACCAACTGATCCACGATTTATTAGCACTGCCTGTCGTGGAGCCATATGACGATTATTATGATGATGATCGGCACGGGCTGTGGATTGGAGAGTTATATTATGCATTTCGACAAGCAGGTCAGATGTCTGATGGTGTTCCCCAGCCAGCTATGCTACGTATTGGAAGAGAGTATGTGGATGCTCAAGGGGAGACGCAGGTGGAGAAATACTATTATACCCTGCACCAACATGCGGACGGCTCGGAAAGTGTGTTGATCGAATACTCGGCTCAGGATGACGAGGAAGAAGATTCATTGTTGCTTGAACTTCATTACATCGGCGGCTCTCAGTTACTGCATGCCGTTCACTTGCTGGAACATGGACGCAAAGTGCTCATTCAAGCGAATGAGGATTTACTGAATGGGGAGCTGCCTTACGCTGCTGAATCATTTGCAAAACGATTTTGGAAATCCAAAGGATACCTGAAATGAACAAAACAACCTTCACCTCTATTACAAGAGGGAGGGTTGTTCTGTCATTGCATTTAACCAAATTGGGCTTGATGCAGTCGGCTGTACGAGCCTTTACGCGCGAGCAGTTCTTCATGACTTCCTTGTTCAGCAACGCTGCCATTCTCCACCACCACGATGCGATCGGCGTGTCTAATGGTCGCCAGTCGATGGGCAATCACCAATGTCGTACGGCCCTGAGCCAGCTCGGACAAGGCCAGTTGAATGGCAGCTTCCGTCTCGGTATCGAGCGCGGAAGTGGCTTCATCCAAAATGAGAATAGGTGGGTTTTTCAGGATCATTCTTGCGATGGATAAACGTTGCTTCTGTCCGCCGGACAATTTCACGCCACGTTCACCGATCATGGTGTCCAGTCCATCTGGCTGGGATTGTACCAGCTCTTCCAATTGGGCCCGGCGAATGGCTTGCCAGATTTCCTCATCGGAAGCATTCAGTTTGCCGTATGCAATATTTTCACGAATTGTTCCGTCAAACAGGAAAATATCCTGCTGCACAATCCCGATATGGGAGCGCAGTGATTCCAGCGTCATGTCCTTCACCGGAATGCCATCAATGGAGATATGTCCTGCATCCACATCGTAGAAACGTGGGATCAGACTGCATAACGTCGTTTTACCTCCGCCCGAAGGTCCAACCAGAGCAACCGTCTGGCCTGCCTGGATATCCAGATTAACCTGAGACAGCGTAGGTTTGTGTTCTCCATAAGAAAAGGTAACGTTATGGAAAGCAATATCACCTTTGACATCCGGAATCGGTTTTGCCTGGGGTGTATCTTCTACATCCGGTACAGCTTCAAGCAGCTCCAGGTAACGTCTGAATCCGGCGATGCCTTTAGGGTACGTCTCGATGACAGAGTTAATCTTCTCGATCGGTCCGAGGAATACATTGGAGAGCATCACAAAAGCGATGAACTCCCCGTAAGTCATACTTCCTTGAATAACAAACCAGGTTCCGCACACGAGTACAAACAGCGATACAAATTTCATCAGGATAAAACTGAGTGAAGAGTTCCAGGCCATAATACGGTAGGTGATTAGTTTTGTAAGCCGGAAACGTTCGTTGTTCTCAACGAAACGTCCTACTTCATGTTTTTCATTGGCAAAAGCCTGTACCACACGGATGCCGCTCACATTGTTCTCTACTCGTGCGTTATAATCGGCGATATCCGCAAACATGCGCTTGAACGCCTTGGACATTTTGCGACTGAAATACAGCGACAGGTAGATCATCAGCGGCACGATGATGAACGTCATCACAGCCAACTGCCAGTTGATCCCCAGCATAATCCCGAAAGCTCCGGCGAGTGTCATGAGGGCAATGAATAGATCCTCGGGTCCGTGATGCGCGATCTCACCAATATCCATCAGATCGTTGGTCATGCGGGAGACCAGATGTCCAGTCTTATTGTTATCGAAGAAGCGGAAGGACTGTTTCTGTACACGCTGGAACAGTTCACGCCGCATATCGGATTCGATGTTAATGCCAAGCTTGTGGCCCCAATAGGTCACTGCATAATGGAAAAAGGAACTGAGCAGGTAGATGCCGAGCAATCCAACACACGCCGCTAAGATCATGGACCAATTGCCAGCCGGAAGCAGTTGATCGACCACCCGGTTCACGGCAAGTGGAAAGGCCAGCTCCAGCAGAGCGGCAGCGATGGCACAGGAGAAGTCCAAGATAAAGAGTCTTTTGTAAGGACGATAATAAGACATAAAACGGCGAAGCATATGTAAGTCCTCCTCAATATGACATAAATGCCCGAGCAGGCTTATTAGCCTGTCCGGACACCTGTATTCATGCTTATGTTATTTACGGTTTTGCTCGGCACGTTCTACGATCATATTGGCAAATTCTTCAGCCTGACCTTGAATCGCAATCGGGTCGAAGTACCAGTAACGGTCTTCCAACAATTCGTACACCTGATTGTTTTTCACAGCCGGCAGGGATTGCCAGATGGAATCACCTTGGTAATTTTTAGTGTTCTCTCCAACGGTTAAGAAGATATGATCCCCTGCATAATCACCAACAACTTCACGCGAAATTTCTTTCCATTGGGTATCACCCATCAGTTCTTTTTTGGTGATTTCGAGTGGGGCAAGTTGCAAAGCACTGTAAACCGCTTGTCCTCCTCGACCAAAATTGTCTCCATATCCATAATAACTCTTGTCGGATACTTCAAGGATGGAGAAGGTTTCCTCCGGTTTAATGACTGTTTTCACCTTAGCGCGAGCGGCTTCAATCCGTTCATCGTACGTTTTCAGCCAAGCTTCGGCTGCTTCGGATTTGTTCATCAGCTCTCCGAATCCCCGGATTTCGTCATGTACATTGGTGAATGTACCATATGGAATGACCACGGTCGGTGCGATTTTTTGATAACTCTCAATTTCGCTGGCCTGATCAGAGTAGGTAATGATCAGATCCGGGTTCAAGGCAATAACCTTCTCCATGGATACCGCCGCCCGATCACCAATACTCTCTATGCCCGCCACCTGATCGGCATAGAACGGGTTTTCCAAATAATATTGAACAGCCCCAACGGGTTTCACACCCAGTGCGAGCAGATCACTTACGTACATATCTGTAACGATCCGTTTCGGTTCAGCCGGAATCTCAACATCCCCGCTTAATGACTTGTAGATCCGTGTGCCATTCGAATTATCCGAACCGGACGATGTGTCTGTGTTCGTCTCGGAAGAGGCTGTTGTTGTTTCGGTTCCCGCTGCCGATGTCTGTTCAGTGGCAGTCGAGCCTGTTCCGCTGCTACATGCAGCCAGAATCATAATGATGGCGAGCATAAGAAGCAAGCCGGAAAAGCGTTTTTTTGCAGCAAACATATTTTGTTCCCCCTGTGTATAATCAATAATGATTATTATTCTCATTAATAACATAGAGGAAGATGTGATATTTGTACATGGACAACTATGATCACTACAGCATGGACAATTATGATGTGAGGTGACGCATGATATGCTGCAACTGCTCCATAACGGACAGGGGATCAAATCCATAGAACATGTCGGCATCAATCTCGTATACGCGTCCTTCACGAACGGCAGAGAGGGTGCCCCAAGATTCCTGATTCAGCAAGTTATCCAGCATTTCTCGTTCGGCAGGTTCCTCAGGGAAGGCGACAAACATGTGATCTGCGGCATACAAGTGAATCTCGGACAACGGAACATGAACGTACCCCGTAAGTAACTGTCCATCCTGCTCCATACGTGAGGGCGGAGTGAAGCCCAGCGATTGATACAGCACATGAGAAGCTCTGCCCCAGCCATGACCGTAGATATAAGCTCCGTCTTCTCCAATCATAAACATGCAAACGGCGGACCCTCGTGTTCCTTCCATTTGTTGGTCCAACGTATGATTGGCTTCTTGCTCAAGTTGATGATATTGATCTAACAAAGCTTGTGCATTGGACTCAAGCCCTGTGATTCGACCCAAAAGAAGAAGCTGCTCCTGCCAATCGAGTTCCTCAAAAGGCATTAGAATGGTCGGTGCGATCAGACGTAGTTCATCGGAAGCGGGATGCGGTGCATACCCGATAATGACATCGGGCTGAGCGTGTGCAATCAGATCCGTATGTCTAACCAGCTCATATTCGGAATGTCGCTCAAATGGTTCATGACCATCATGATCATGTTCCCCCAGTTTTTCTTCCATCCAGCTGGCGACGGCGCCCATGTGGGGAGCATGGCCCAGTGCCAGAAGTGAGGCTGTATAATTGTAAGTCAAAGATACAATCTTCTTGGGCATTTTTCGGTAGTGTGTTGGTGCTGATCCAACCATCTGTTTGAATTTGCGGCTCAGATAAAAGGTGTCCCTGTAGCCTGTCAGTTGTGCAATCTCCTGTAGCGTAGGGTTCGCGAACAACAGATGCTCCTGAGCCATCCGGATCCTGAGACGGGTCACATATTCAACAAACGTAAGACCTGTATGTTTCTTGAACTCCCGTGAAAAATGCTCAGGACTCACATTTGCATCCCTAGCCAATTGTTCGCGGGTCAGCGGATGGGTATACATCTGATGGATATGTCTAAGCACGGCATCAAGCCAGGAGTGATCTTCATGAGCATAATGAGTCACATGATCCCGCAAAATATCCAGTAACTCATAGAAAAGCATATGTGGCCTAAAGGGGCTGGAATCACGGCCTGCCGTACTGGCTTGAACCAGCTCTACTGCCCTGTCGGTGAGAGTACGACTCGCAATGGGAACTGGTATCCCGAACGGCCAGAACAGCTGTTCATTTTCAGTGGAATCAAAAGCAATAGCAATGCCCTGTACTGGCGACAGGGAGCCGCGTTTGTTCTCGTGCTGAAGCAGGGTTCCAGCTTGTCGAACGACTGCAGAGCCTGCATTTAATGTCAGTTTACCCTCTGCACTGATCAGCCTGGCCTGGCCAGCAGTAATGACGTATAGCACATGAAGAGTGCTCCACATCTCATCTATGCGGGAGAATGCCTCGCGGTCGTGAAGCTGCACCAGATGGCACAGCTTGAAGAGGGCAACAGGTACGGACTGAATCTTCTGCAAGGAAATGGGACGGGACAGCGATTTTTTATGGTAAATAGGCTTGGAAATATTCATTTGATAACTGTCTCCTTACATAAGTCAGCAGGGACAGTATTCGTCTCATACCCCTGGTGTACTGGCGTAATTCTCGGATCTCGACTATTATGCAGTATATACTATAAACGGAGTGACGTGGATGGACAGATTGAACAAATCAACTTTTTATTTGAAAAATAGATAAAGTGGTTGAAATCGCTATCAACACCGACTATAATGAAAATGTCGAAACGTTTCAATCTGGCGTTTACTGCCAGTTTCATTGTATTAGGCACGAACTGTTTATAGAGCGCCAGATTGAAAGACGTGTCATGACCATCACTAATGGTACGGACTGGAGCGGGATGCATTCAAGCGTGGTCCCATAAGGATGGAAACGAGGGTTTTTTTTGAGAACACCTCGAAACGTTTCGATTGACATCCATCGCTATGATATGTAAAAAGATTAATAAACGATCATGAAGGATTTAGTGGTTGTTCTAACCATGTATCGTATAGAATGTGGGTAACCTTGAATTTGTTCTTTATAGGTTCAACTAAACTTTTTACGCGAGAACGGAGAGGACAGAAATAACGTGAAGAAGCGAAGCGTTCGCCTTTATCCCCGGATTTTCCCTTTGAAGAAGGGAATTAAAAAAAATCTGGGGATAACAGCGATCGGAAGGTTATTCTGTCATCGGAGTGGTAAGTGTAAATATTCTTTAGTTGAACTTATATATAGTTTAGAAGGAGCGAACGTGGAATGGCAACGATTAAGGATGTGGCAAAGCTGGCAGGTGTAGCACTCTCGACTGCTTCCTATGCGCTGAGCGGGGATAGCAAGGTTAGTGCCAAGACCAAGGCTAAAGTGCTTGAGGCAGCACGAGAACTGAATTACCGCAAGAACGGCTTTGCCATGGACCTGAAACGGAGCCGGACAAACACGATCGCTTTGATCCTGACCGATCTGTCGGGCCCGTATTACTCGGAGTTGATCCGTAGTGTACAGGATGTAGCCCTCGCGAACGGATATGACCTGATTGCTTGCAGCTCCATGGGTGGACGGGATTCAACGGCAGTGCGATTTTTGCGTGAAAAAAGAGTAGATGGAGCCATCATTCTGGCGCATAACATTCATGATGATATTCTGGTAGAATCTGCCGGTCATCGTTTTCCCATCATTGTGATGGATCGTCAGCTGTCGAGTGACCATCTAGTCAACGTGCTGGTGGATGGAGAGCAGGGCGGTTACCTTGCTACCCGCCACCTCATCCAGGCTGGACATCAGAAGATTGCTTATATCAGCGGTCCATCCAACTCGTATGACAACGCGCTCCGTTACCAAGGGTATCTGCGAGCGATGCGGGAAGCGGGACTTGAAGAAAAGTCCAAATGGCGTCTGAGCGGTAATTTTGTACGTGAGGGCGGATACAGTGCAACCAAGATGATGATCATGCAGGGCGATCTTCCCTCAGCGGTATTTTACGGTAACGATGAGATGGCGATTGGCGGCCTGAAGGCATTGGAAGAGCGTGGTGTATCGGTGCCAAATGATATTTCCGTGATCGGTTTTGATGATATTCAGTTGTCCGAATATGTGCATCCACCGCTGACAACGATACGCCAGCCGAAGCATGAAGCCGGTTCGCTCGCCGGACATCTATTATTCCAGATGCTCAATGGCGAAGCGGTTGACCCTTCATATACGTTAACGATTAATATGATCGAGCGCAGCTCTGTACGTTCGGTTTAGAACGAGTCTGAACAACAAAGAACTACCCGCATGCTGAAGTGAAAGTTTAATGATGGGGTTATCGTCCGGACGGGCTTTAAAAAGCCGGTTTGAAGAGGCCCCTATTCTTTTTCAGATTTATCGAAACGTTTCGATTTTAACTAATTCAAGGAGTGAACCTTATGACAACGATGATTAATGAACCGATCCGGTTAAGTGCCGGAGAGTTATCCTTTACCTTTTTGAACAGTGGCGACCTATACCAGGCTACATCCGGTACAACGATGTTAAACCAGTTGCTCAGCAACCAGATTGATGGATCATTGAACAACCTGTACCTGCGTGTACATGAGGGAGAGAATATCAGCTCGTTCCCGTTGCTCGGTGTACGTTCGAACAGCAAGGTGATTACAAGCAAGGCACAATCCAGCAACCAGTTGATCTGGGAGGGCACAGTCCAGCTGGAAGGTAGCAAAAAAGGCATTGGCTATCAGGTCGTATTTACAGCTACACCTCAAGGTGTATGGTTCTGGGATGTGAAGCTCACAGGACAACAACATAACGTAGATGTGGTATACGGACAGGATGTTGGGCTTGCAGATCCAGGTGCGGTACGTAGTAATGAGGCTTATCTGTCACAATACATTGACCATACGGTGTTTGAAGATGAGGCGAAAGGTTATGTCGTTTGTTCCCGTCAAAACCAGCCTCAGGGCGGTGCATTTCCATATATGCAACAAGGTTCCCTGACCAAAGCAGTTGGTTACTCCACAGATGGATTCCAATTCTTCGGTCTGTCATACAAGGAAACGAATCAACCAGAGAGCTTGAATCACCCAACGCTGGCAAATGAGACATATCAGTATGAATTTGCCTATACGGCATTGCAATCTGAACTGCTGAATCTGAACGGAGAAGCTCAGGTGGTCTTCTATGGACTGGCGAAGCCTAATCATGCCGAAGGAATCTCTGCACTGGAGTTCGGAGATGAAGTTACCGCAGCATGGA
Source organism: Paenibacillus sp. FSL H8-0283 (assembly GCF_045040675.1). Classification (NCBI taxonomy): domain Bacteria; kingdom Bacillati; phylum Bacillota; class Bacilli; order Caryophanales; family Paenibacillaceae; genus Paenibacillus; species Paenibacillus sp. FSL H8-0283. Next base: position 6,518,098 of record NZ_CP150295.1, on the reverse strand, counting down.
ATGAAGTACAGGCTCTGACTGTGGAAAACGGCGATACGTTGGAACAGGTGAAACTGTCCTCCTTCCTGGGTGAACCGCTGGTAACACTTGATCTGACGCAAGATGAGATTCATGATCTGTTTCCTGATCGTCATCAGGAAGAGCACAGTGGTGAGGAACTGTTGTCCTTCTTCACAGGTAGCTATGAGCATATCGTTCTGAAAGCAAAAGAACTGCTCGTAGAGCGTCCACACGGTCACATTCTGATGAGTGGTGGCAACGTGCAACTTGGAGCACAGGTTATTACGACAACGTCGTATATGTACGGTATTTTCAACTCACAACTCGTTATTGGTAACACCAATTTTAATAAAATGATCAGTAATGCCCGCAATGCATTAAACGTGCCGAAAACGGCGGGACAACGCATCTATGTGGAAATGGACGGACAATATCGTCTGCTGACGATGCCTTCCCTGTTCGAGATTGGCTTCAACTATGTACGTTGGATCTACAAAACGGCATCCGATACGATCATCGTGACGAACTACACAGGGGCACACACCACTGAAGTGAGCATGAACGTACGCTCCACAAGTGGCACGGCATACCGTTACCTGGTAACAAACCAGATTACGATGAATGTGAATGAATACGAGTATCCGTTGCATATGACGCAGGATGGCGATACTTTGATCTTCAAGGCTGATCCACAAGCGATTAGTGCAGGGACGTACCCAGATCTGCAATACCGCATGTCGGTGGACGGCGCAGCTGTGAATGTAGGGGACGAAACGTTGCTGGCAAGTGGTATCCGCAGTGGTTCCGCATCACTGGTTACGCTTAGTCTGGAAGCGAGTGCTGAATGGACGCTGAAGGTACAAGGGGTATTGGAAGGTCAAGCGGACAGCGGAGTGGTAGCAGGTTCAAGCCTGACGTTTGAAGAGGAAGTGCAGGCATACCGCGAGTTCTTCGCAGGTGTGATGAACGGTTTCCGTTTGTCCCGTGGCGAAGGCCAGAGTGCTGAGGATCTGTTCAAAGTAAATGCGCTGGCTTGGTGGTACACCCACAATATGCTGGTTCACTATTCTGTGCCTCACGGTTTGGAGCAGTACGGTGGCGCGGCTTGGGGTACACGAGATGTGTGCCAAGGTCCGGTGGAGTACTTTATGGCAACGCAAAAATATGAGCAAGTTCGCGATATCATCAAAATGGTGTATACCCACCAATATGAAGATGATGGCAACTGGCCGCAATGGTTCATGTTTGATAAATACTTTGCGATCCAACAGGAAGAGAGTCATGGCGACATCATCGTATGGCCGTTGAAAGTATTGGCGGATTACCTGACAGCGACTCGCGACTATGCAATCCTGGATGAGAAAGTACCTTATACCGTCAAACATAGCTTCGGGTTCACGGAAGAGACGGCAACGGTACTGGATCACGCGAAAAAAGAGATCGAATATATCCGTTCGCACTTCCTGCACGATACGTTCCTGTCTTCCTACGGAGATGGCGACTGGGATGATACGCTCCAACCAGCCAATGCACAGCTGAAGCAATACATGGTAAGCAGTTGGACGGTGGCATTGACATATCAGTCCGTGAATGTGCTCTCGCAAGCGCTGAAATTCAAGGATGCGGACTTTGCACAGGAGCTTGATGTGCTGGCTCAAGGCATTCGTGAGGACTTTAACCGTTACATGCTGGGCACAGATGTGATTCCAGGCTTTGTATACATGGAAGAAGCGGACCAAGCGAAGCTGATGCTTCATCCAACAGACACAGAGACAGGCATTCAATATCGACTGTTGCCAATGACGCGCAGCATGATCGGTGAATTGCTGAATGCGGAGCAAGCAGAATCGCATTATGCCTTGATCCGTGAGCAGTTCCTATGCCCGGATGGCGTGCGTCTGATGAATCGTCCAGCTCAATATGCTGGTGGTGTAAGCACACACTTCAAACGTGCAGAGCAAGCGTCCAACTTCGGACGTGAGATTGGTTTGCAATATGTGCACGCCCATATCCGTTACGTGGAAGCGATGGCGAAGCTGGGTAAGACAGATCAGGTGTGGAATGGTCTCGCGATGATCAACCCGGTTGGTATCGGCGAGGTTGTACCTAACGCGGAGATTCGCCAAGCGAACTCATACTTCAGTAGTTCGGACGGTAAGTTTAATACGCGTTACGAGGCACAGGAGCATTTTGACCAGCTTCGTAAAGGGACTGTACAAGTGAAAGGCGGATGGAGAATCTACTCCAGCGGCCCTGGAATCTACATGAACCAGCTGATCTCCAATGCGCTTGGCATTCGTCAAGAGGGCGGCGATCTGGTCATTGACCCGGTATTGCCAGCTGAGCTGAACGGCATGCAATTCGAATTCGAGTATGCGGGTGAGCCAGTGACGTTCATTTATCACTTGAACGAAGGTGCTGTGAGCCGTGTAGCGGTGAATGGCAAAGACATTCGTACTGAGCGTACAGCGAACCGTTACCGTCAAGGCGGAGTAAGCATCTCACTGGATGAGTTCAGACAAGCACGCAGTGCAACTGAGCGTACGGTTGTTGATATCTATATGTAATTTCATAGCATGATGTACACCAAGGTCATCCTCCTTTAATCAAGGCGGGATGGCCTTTTTGGCATATGCTCATAATCCACTAGCGCAGCGGGACCGCCAGCAACGTGTACAACAGCTCATTATGCCGCACATGCTTGGTTACATAGCCCTGTTGTTCCAGCCAGCTGCATAGCTCACCCAGCAGAGGGAAGTGACGCTCGCGTAAGGCGCGCAGCTGTTCCTCGTGTCCTGTGGTTTCTGCCTGCCGAATATAGGAATCACGGTGAGTCGCATCAACAAACATCAGATCCGTTAGACCGATACGTCCACGCGAGGTTAATACCCGCTGCATCTCCTGTAAAGCCAATAGTTGCTGATCTGGACTTAGATGATGGAAAGCAAAGCTGGATACAACAAAGTCGAAGGAATGATCGGTAAAAGGCAACGCCAGAAAATTACCAAGTTTCACATGCATCTCAGGATATTTGGTACGACATCTGCGTAGCATCTCCCGGGATTGGTCGATTGCAGTCATGTCTGCGCCGTGCTGTAGCAGTTTTCCAGCCAGATTACCTGTGCCTGTACCAATATCAAGTCCTTTCTCACCAAGGGCGGGAGAGATCCAATGAGCTGTCTGTTCGAGCGCTTCGTCATAGTTGTGATACAGATAAAAGGAAGACTGTACCGTATCATTGGAATCGCCCGGCGTGGAATGACCTGCATTATGGTTTGGATGTGAAACTTCATTCTCATCGCTTATAGGCGAGGGGTCGGCCGAATGATGCCTGTCCTCTGAATTGGGGTGTTCAGTACTGACTCTGCCTTCTGCCTGCACTCGCTGATCATGGATGGCTGCCTGCATGTCATAATTCCACCGATCATGCCAGTTCTGCCGTGCTTCACGCAGGCGACGCGCACTGTCCGCAAGGTCGTGCAGATGGCTGACATCCAGCGGACCGTCCTGACGATTCAGGTCTATCATGCGCTGGGTTGTATCCATCATACGTTTGAGCTCAATCCACTGGGCATACATGACGGCCTGTTGCAGCTCCAGATATTCTTCCAGCCGTTGCTGGTTCCCCTGATCGATCTCTCCGAGCGCGTGTGTAATATCCTGCAACGACATGCCAATCTCACGCAACGCAGCAATGGTCTGAAGCCGCCAGATATCATTCTCCGTATAGGTACGATACCCGTTACTGGACTGTTTGGCGGGGAGAATTAATCCTTTTTCCTCATAAAAACGAATGGCTCTCGCCGATATACCAAGCCTGCTTGCTGCCTCTTTGATGTTCATCATGCATCCCCCTCCTTATCGAATCAGTATAAACCATGACGTTACGGCAAGGTTAAGTGTTTATTTCATTTTGCGAAAAGGTTCAATACCGAGTGGAATTTTAGTCAAAGCTGAGGCTATGCTACAATATATAGAACAAAAAACTTAAATAGTGGAGTAAACGAACAATGTCTTCCTATTCCTAAGTTTCTCAACGTTCTTAACTCTCTTAACTTTCCCGACGTTGTAACGCACAGCGTTGTCGACTATAGCACGAAAGGTTGAATCATTATGCTTACCAGCCATACATTTACGATTCGTCCATCCGAGATTAAAGATGCAGCCCAGCTAATGGAGTTGGATGCCCTGGTATGGGACAAATACACCTCTCCTGCACCGATGCAATGGCGTTCCAGACAACAATATCTGCAACATTGCCCGCCAGGCAGTCAATTGATTGCGGTGCAGGGAGAGCGGGTATGTGGTTATGTGGGCTTTAATCCAGCCACAGGTATGCCCGTCAACCGTCATGTCTACGAGATTCATATTGCGGTTCATCCTCATGATCGGCGTTGTGGCATTGCCACAGCTTTGATGGATGCCATTAAGCAGCATGCGGCCCAACAAGGCGTTCGCAAGCTCAGGTTGCGCGTACTTTCCAGCAATCCGGGAGCCATCACGTTTTATACACAGTGTGGATTTGTGACGGAAGGCAGGTTGGTTTCCGAGTTTTATATCGGAGGCAAATATGTGGACGATATTCTTATGGGTTATTTTATCCAGACCAAATAGAAACATAGCTGAGGAGGAGGAACAACGATGGATATGGGACTTAGGGGTAAAAAAGCATTGGTGCTGGCTTCCAGTCGCGGGCTAGGCAAAGCGGTGGCTGCTCAATTGGCAGCAGAAGGTGCTGACGTCATGCTTGCCAGCCGGAGCGAAGAAAAGCTCGCAGCAGTGAAGCAGGAGCTTCTGGCGCTTGGTGGTGGCGGACGTGTGGAATATTGTGCAACCGATGTGACACGCAAGGAAGATATTGAGGCTCTGATTCACAAGACAGCAGAAATGTTTGGACAGATTGATATTCTGGTGAACAATTCGGGTGGCCCGCCATCGGGTTCATTTGAGTCACTGACGGATGAAGATTGGGAACGTGCATTTGAATTAAATGTGCTCAGTTATGTAAGGCTGATTCGTGGCGCTCTTCCTTATATGAAAGAAAGCGGAGGACACATTGTCAATATCGCTTCAACTTCGGTGAAACAGCCGATTCCGGGTCTGGTGCTGTCCAATACGTTCCGTACTGGCGTGTTTGGATTGGCGAAGACGTTATCCCAGGAGCTGGCTCCATACGGAATATTGATCAACACGGTGGCGCCGGGACGTATTGCAACAGACCGTATACGTGAGCTTGATGCAGCACGGGCTGAGCAGAACGGAATCAGTGAGGAAGAGGTATCTGACCAATTCCGTAAAGAGATTCCACTGGGCCGTTATGGTCAACCAGAGGAGTTTGCCAAAGCGGTGGTATTCCTGTTATCCGGAGCCAATACGTACATTACCGGAACCTCATTGATCGTGGATGGTGGTATGGTCCGAGCACTATAAAAGTCATGGATACAATAAAATACCCTCTGTCACCACATTACGTGGAGATCGAGGGTATTCGTGTTGATCCATTATGTTGGGAGAGATCACTCCCGATTCATTATGTAGGCGAATTAGCGCAAGAGTTCCCATTCATGCTGAAGCATGCCGTACACCGCATGGTTCACGTAACCTTTAGGCAGTTTCTCTGCCTGACGAATGACCCCCTCGAGAACAAATCCGAGTCTTTCAGGGATAGCGCGACTCCGTTTGTTATTCGTTGCCGAGCGAATCTCGACGCGATTCAGGTCCAGGGTCACCAGAGCATAATCAACCAGAACGCGACAAGCGCTTGTCATCAAGCCTTGACCCTCAAAACCTTTGCCAAGCCAATATCCGATGCTTACCGAGCGATTGGTCCAGTTAATTTCGTGGAATCCAATGACGCCGGCTAGATCCCCTTTTGACCATACTCCGGCGGTGAATCCGCCATTCTCGGCACCTTGTTTTAACGCGTTGGTAATAAAGTTCGAGGTGTGTTCCACTTCTGTCACATGATCCACCCACGGCAACCAATGTCTCAGTTGATCCCGCGAGCGATCCGTCAGTTCGAACAGTGGTTTGGTATGTTCCATGGCCAGTGGCCGGAGTTCGGTATATTCATCCAATGAATAGGTAAACATGAATGCAACCTTCTTTCTTTGTATAGTGTTGTTCAAAAAAGTCCACTTTTGATTACGAATTATGCCTAGCGGCATTATTAGCATCGAATATGAAAACCAGATTTTTTGAACACGTATTTGTAGTGGATTAACGTGAGGTCTTGGGCAACTTTTGCTCCAGTGCAAACAGGTCTTCTTCCATTGAGGCCATGCGTTGATTAACCGTTGTGCGTGCGTCACGGAGTGCCTGATTATATATGTAGGGAGCGAGCTGTGTCATGAACAGGTCGAGGACACCCCAAGCGGCCAGATCGCCGAGTTCTTCGCCACGTTCCTCTTCGAAATACGACTGGATGGTGCGAATGGCTTCATCCTGCTGTTCTTTGGTCAGTTTAAGCGAGTTCGATGGAATGGGAAACCCTCCCTTTAATTTGTTTTTACTATCATGCTACATGATTCGAGCGAACCCGTCAAAATGGTTTAGGGCCTATTTATGCACGGCTAATCCTGACTTTGGTGCCGTTCTTTATTGAACTCCTCCCCCGTTAAAGGTATATTTAAATGAAACGCGTACGAAACTTTCCAAGAAAATAGTTTTTTTCAGGAAATGACTTCGTTATTAAGGAATTATAGCCGGAATTGCTGCAATTCCCTAAGGCTCCAATCCATTCATGAAAGGTTTGATACCTGTGGACAATCGTACAACCCCACCTAACTTTATCAAAAATATTATTACCGAAGATCTCCGGTCTGGGAAAGTCCAGGAAGTTATTACCCGTTTTCCTCCGGAACCGAACGGTTATCTGCATATCGGCCATGCCAAGGCGATCTGGATTAACTTTACGCTGGGCGGCGAATTTGGCGGCAAAACGAATCTGCGCTTTGATGACACGAATCCGGTCAAGGAAGATGTAGAGTACGTTCAATCGATTCAGGAAGACGTGAAATGGCTCGGATACGAGTGGAATGAGAAACGTTTTGCCTCGGATTATTTTGACGAGATGTACAACCGTGCTGTCTTGTTGATTAAAAAAGGTAAAGCTTACATCGACGACCAAAGCGCCGACGAAATCCGTGAAATGCGCGGAACGCTGACGGAGCCGGGTAAGAACAGCCCGTACCGTGATCGTTCGGTGGAAGAGAATCTCGACCTGTTCACACGTATGCGTGCAGGCGAATTCAAGAACGGGGAGAAAGTGCTGCGTGCCAAGATCGATATGTCTGCACCGAATATCAACCTGCGCGATCCGGTCATTTACCGGATTTCTCATGCACATCATCATAACACGGGCGACAAATGGTGTATCTATCCAATGTACGCCTTTGCTCACCCGCTCGAAGATGCAATTGAAGGTGTAACGCATTCCCTCTGTTCCCTGGAGTTCGAGGATCAACGTCCATTTTACGATTGGGTTATTGCCGAGTGTGAGATGGAGAACCAACCACGTCAATATGAATTTGGTCGGCTGAATCTGTCCCAGATGGTAACAAGCAAGCGGAAGCTGAAACTGCTCGTAGATGAAGGACATGTGGATGGATGGGATGATCCACGTATGCCAACAATTTCGGGTCTGCGCCGCCGGGGTTATACACCGGAAGCTATTCGTGATTTTGTATATGAGACAGGCATTTCCAAAAACTATGGAGTTATCGACCTGCAAACGCTGGAGCACTTTGTACGTGAAGACTTGAAACTGAAAGCTCCACGCACGATGGCTGTGTTGCATCCGCTCAAAGTGGTCATCACCAACTACCCTGAAGGACAAGTGGAATGGCTTGAAGCAGAGAACAATGTGGAGAACCCAGAGATGGGTAATCGCCAAATTCCGTTCTCCCGTGAGATTTATATTGAACAAGACGATTTCATGGAAAATCCGCCGAACAAATATTTCCGTTTGTTCCCTGGCAACGAAGTTCGTCTGAAACATGCATACTTCATCAAATGTAACGATGTGATCAAAGATGCAGAAGGTAATGTAACCGAGATTCATTGTACCTATGATGTGGAGACAAAGAGCGGCAGTGGATTCACTGGCCGTAAAGTCAAAGGAACAATCCACTGGGTAGAAGCGACTCAAGCGGTACCTGCTGAATTCCGTCTGTACGAGCCGTTGATCCTGGATGAAGCACCGGAAGCAGAGGTGGAAGTGGCAGTAGCTGGGGCTGAAGCTGAGGTTGTGGAAGAGCAACCGGAGAAAACGTTCCTGGATCAATTGAACCCGAACTCCCTTGAGATTGTTAATGGGTATGTGGAACAAGAGATGAAAGAAGCGAATGCTCAGGATAAATTCCAATTCTTCCGTCACGGTTACTTTAGTGTAGATCCGAAACATTCCGAACCAGGACGTCCGGTATTTAACCGGGTCGTATCCCTGAAGAGCTCATTCCAACTGCCGAAGGCATAATGTGAAGCGCATAGGTAGGACGATAGGTTAGCAGTAAACTTAAATCTATGAACGTAAAAGGCGTCTCCAGGGCAATAAGCCAATGGAGACGCCTTTTTCTTGTGCGCCTGCAATTGATAAAGAAGGTTGTACTAATACAAGTCCTGGTTCTGCGTGGATACACAAAAAATAATTATTAATACAACGGGATACTTAAATAAACATTTTTCCAACTTTCGGCGTTTAAGTTAATGTGAACAATAATTTCAAGGAGGAATCAAGATGAAGCGATTTGTTTCTTTATTGTTGATGTTAACTTTAGCTGTCTGCGTAGGCTCTGTTGCCTCTGCTGCTTTGGACCAATCCCTAATGGATCTACCTTTTAAGGAACGTGCGGCGAATGTGTACAATTCATCACTAAAAAAAGTTGAACTAAGTGTCATAAAGGATGGAAAGGCAACAAAAACAACTTATAAATCCATTTATATCCCAGTGAAAGATGTTTTTAAACGATCTGGAGCAACGTTTAAATGGGATGGAAAGAAAAAAATCACCACGATTAAAAATGAAGGACAAGAACTGATTCTTAATTTCTCTGGCAAAGAAATCACAGCGGGTAACAATCAAGTTGTGCTCCCTCAAGAGTGGGTACAATTGAAACACGGGATCTCGAGTATGGATGCATTTGTCTTAGCATATATTTTTGAACTCTCGACTGATGACTCCGATCAAGAAAGAGTGGACTGGAAAGAAAAACTGAATTTCTTGGATATCAAAGGTACAACCGGTTTTCCAGGATTAGATAAGTATATGCATGTGTTTGTTCAGTTTAATGATTAGTTAAAATCTATAGAGAAAATAGCATCGTATTCATATTATGATAGAACGAATTACAGCTCCGCTTTATCCCCGGATTTTACCCTTTGAAAAGGGAATCAAAAAAATCCGGGGATAACAGCGATCGAAAGATTCTTCTGTCCTCGTAGTGCTCCAGTGGAAATCTTTTTCAACTTTTTCAAACAAAAGATTATCTGTCCTCATCCATATTGCCCATCTCCGTCAACACAACCGGCTGATAGCCGTTACGTCGATTCGATAACCACATGATGCTAAATCCAACAGCGCCGATGAGCGAGAAGAATACGCCGATACTATACATGATTTCTGCACCGAAGCTCTGGAACAACCAGCCGCCGAACAGACCGGCAATGACGCCGGAGAGACCGCCCCAGGCCATTGTGTAGACCGCTTGACCGGAGGAACGGTAAGGTCTTGGAATGAACAGCATGGTCAGTTGCGTACCCACATAGAAGTACCCACCAAACGTAATGGAGTGCATCAACTGAATGAATACAATCTCCAGTGGGTTGTTAGCCAGTGCCATGAGCTGCCAGCGAAGTGCAAACAGCACACTGATCAGAATGAGAGATGCCAGGAGCATGCTCATTTTGCGTTTGAGTAAGCGATCGAGCAACAGGAATACGCCGACTTCGAGAATGGATGAGGTGAAGATGGCCCAGCCGACCATCTGTTTGTCGCCACCCATTTCTACTATGTATAGTGACATAAACGTACTGTTCATGGCATTAGGCACCGATACGAGTACACCCAGGCCGATAAATGCCATAAAATACGGATTGAACATGACTTTGCCAAACCGCCGAAAAGTAACCACCGGTGTATCCGAAGCGATCGGCTGTCTGGGTAGAAATACGGATAATACAAAGGCGGTGGCAATCATGCACGCAAATATAATAGATACACTGCCGATGCCAAAACGGTCAATGAGCGGTCCGGCTGCGACGGCAGTCAGCGCCCAACCGAGTGAACCCCAGAGCCGGAATGATCCGAATTTTTGGGTTGTACCATCGATATATCCGAGAATCAGACTGTTCGTTTGAGCAAATAATGGGCTTTGAAAAAAATAAAAGAAAATCATGGCTACATAGATCCACGTATACGTGGGCGCATAGAATACACCTTGGGCGAGCACAAATGTGCCTCCCATCATAATCATCAGAATGATGCGAATGTTGCGAGATTTATCGCTCCAGAAACCCCAGAACGGGTTGGCAAACAAGGATACAAAGGGTCCAATCGCCATCAGACTGCCAATCTCCAGTTTGGTCATACCAATCTCTTGCAGGTAAAGCTGCAGGAATCCGGCGAAGATGGAGATGGCTCCATATATGAAAAAGTTATATAGTTTCAGAGAAACCAATGAGGGATTGCCTCTTGAAGGTGCAGGTCTGTCCAATTAAGCCATTCCTTTCAAATGCATATTGTTCAATGTATCATTTGTTGAAAGGGGATTCAATGCATAGCGAACGTTTTGAAATTGATGCAGTCAAACACATATCGTTACCAGGAGGGAGGATAACAACATGAACACGCGTGAATGGACAGGCATCATATTGGCAGGAGGATTATCCAGTCGCATGGGGACCAACAAGGCCATGCTGGAACTGAACGGTTCCGTTGTACTGCAACATGTCACAAAGGCCATGAGACCCGCCGTATCCCGTATCATCGTGGCTGCCGGACCCAATGTGACAACCTACGGTGCAATAGGCTACGACTGCGTTCAGGATCACTATCCGGGGAAGGGGCCACTCGCCGGTCTTCACGCGGCGCTGGAAGCTTCCGATACAGACTGGAATCTGGTATGCGCCTGCGATATGCCGCTCCTGCAAACGTCCTTTTTTGATGGGATAAAAAAGCTGGCCGAGTCGCATGACTCTTATTCTGCTATCGTTCCACGCGTGGATGGACATGTCCACCCTCTTGCAGGGGCTTACCACATACGAGTGCTCCCTGATCTGGAGCAGCGTCTGATACAGGATCATCTTCGAGTCATGCGATGGCTTGAAGAGATCGGATGCTGTTATGTCGAAGCGGAAGAGCTTGAGAGAGCTGGCGTTCATCAAGTAGCGATGCAAATGAGTAATATGAACACGCCGGAAGAGTACGAGCGTATCCGTAATCAAGATTCTGGACTCGATTCCGATCTGTAGGATACAGGATCACCTGATGCTTCTGCATGATGATTGCGATATTGAAGCGGGCTTTGGCCTGTCCAACGTTTGAATTGTCTGCTGAAATGGGACAGATGGGTGTAACCGAGCTTCCATGCAATTTCCCCGAGCGACAGCTCTGGTTGTTCGATCAGTACTTTGGCCTCCTGCAACTTCAAGCTGGACAAGTAAGCCCTGGGCGATCGCCCGTACACCTTGCGAAAGACCTGTAGACCATATCCCGAGCTGATGCCAAACGAGGATATAATCTGCTCTACTTTGACCGTGGATACACTGCTTTCCTTGGTTCGAAGCTGGGCATGGAATGCCTGCTTGATTGCCTCCGCTATAGCTCCCGCATAATGCATGGCTGTTGGAGCTGGTGCATGTGAAGCAGCAACGGAAGTGGTGGCCTCCGGTTTATTGTCAGCGGCTTGGGACAACAGGGCGAACAGTTCAAACATGCGTGCCTGCATGATCATTTTGTCAGTGGACGTGTAGGCTTCAGATACGTTAATCATCCCCATCCAACTCTCCAGCACAACGCGCATCTTCCTATTATCTGCCGTACCTGCTGCGTAGATTCGGCTGTGCTGTGACATCAGCTTCAGGGTGAAGACCGGATCATCCACATTAAAGTGAGTGCTAAAATAAGTCATGCCTTCCGTGGATACACATTGATTTGTATGTTTGAACCCGGGAGGAATGAGAAGAATGGAACCTTCCTCCACGGTATAGGTATAACCATGAATCACACTCTCCTGCGTACCTTCGATGACCAACATAATTTCAAAGCCCGGATGTGATTCCTCAGGCATCGCCCATCCATAGGGTACTTGTTGGCTGTGAGCACCATAGAATTTGATGTTACAGTCGATAATAGGCAGCCAGTGGGCCAGCGTATGGTGAGGCATTTCTCGGAGCTGTGATCGGATATCCATAACATTCACCTCGGAAAAGGGTAAAAACAACTTGCCTTATACAATCGGCACCCGTAGTATACTTCATTATAATCAGTTTAACGTGGGCATGGTTAATCCATGGAATACATCAGCGTTTGAAGTGGTTGCTGAACAATCCAAGTTCTTCAACCGACATTAATGTAAACGCTACCATTATAGATTGGAATATGTCAACTCTTGCACACGTCAAGATCATTATATTTTCCACCTAAAAAGGAGATTAAATCATGGACAAATTATTATATGGCGTAGCTTACTATGATGAATATATGCCTTACGAAAGATTGGACAAAGACATTCAGATGATGAAGGATGCAGGGATTAACGTGGTCCGCATTGCAGAATCAACCTGGAGTACCCATGAACCGCAGAATGGTGTATTTGACTTCTCTTCCGTGGATCGTGTGCTCAATGCCATGCATGAGGCGGGGATTCAGGTCATCGTTGGCACACCAACGTATGCTGTTCCAACGTGGATGGTCAAGGAATATCCGGACATTCTGGCTACAACCTCACAGGGACCTGGCAAGTATGGCGCAAGACAGATCATGGACATTACACATCCAACCTATCTATTCTATGCCGAGCGGATCATCCGCAAGCTGATCTCTCGGGTAAGTACACATCCAGCGGTAATCGGTTATCAGACAGATAACGAGACGAAGCATTACAATACGGCTGGAGATAATGTACAACTGCAATTCGTCAAACATATGCGGAACAAGTTCAGCTCCCTGGATGAGCTTAACAAGGAATTTGGCCTCGACTACTGGAGCAATCGGATCAATAGCTGGGAGGACTTCCCGTCTGTTGTAGGAACGATCAACGGCAGTCTGGGTGCTGAATTTGCCAAGTTCCAGCGACAGTTGGTAACCAACTTTTTGGCTTGGCAAGTGGGGATCGTGAATGAATACAAACAGGAAGGACAGTTTGTTACCCAGAACTTTGACTTCGATTGGCGTGGATATTCCTACGGCATTCAAGGGGATGTGGACCATTTTGCCGCATCGAAACCTTTTGACATCACCAGTGTGGACATCTACCATCCTTCCCAGGATGATCTGACCGGCATTGAGATTTCATTCGGCGGGGATGTGGCGCGTTCGACCAAACAATCGAATTATCTGGTACTGGAGACCGAAGCGCAGGCGTTCTGGCATTGGGTTCCTTATCCGGGACAGCTGCGTTTGCAGGCATTCAGTCATCTGGCTTCAGGGGCGAACATGGTCGCTTACTGGCACTGGCATTCGTTGCACAATTCCTTTGAGACGTATTGGAAAGGATTGCTCAGTCATGATTTCGAACCGAATCCGGTGTACAACGAAGCGAAGACCATTGGTAGGGATTTTGCAAGACTGAGTCCTAAGCTTGTGAATCTGAAGAAAAAGAATCGGGTGGCCGTGCTGTTCAGCAATGAGGCCCTGACTTCCATCAAGTGGTTTGGGTTTAACTTCACCAGTGACAAGAACTACAATGACGTGGTGCGCTGGATGTACGATGAATTGTACAAGATGAACATTGGCTGTGACCTCATCGACCCATCGGTTGAGAGTTATGCGGAGTATGACGTACTCGTTGTACCTGCTCTGTATGCTGCTTCGGATGCATTGCTGGAAAAATTGAATCAATTCGTAGAGGATGGCGGACATATCGTCTACTCGTTCAAAAGTGGATTTGCAAATGAGCATATCAAGGTACGCTCTACCCGCCAGCCCGGGCTAATTAGTGAGGCATGCGGGATCAGTTATAACCTTTTTGTAGAGCCAAAACATGTTTCGCTGCGCGATGATCCATTTGTAGTTGGTGAGGAGCAGAACCGAGTTCACACCTGGATGGAACTGATTACACCAACAACGGCTGAAGTACTCGCTTGGTATGATCATCCACATTGGGGTGAATATGCGGCAATTACCCAGAATGCCTATGGAAAAGGCAAAGCAACCTATGTCGGCTGTTACACCAGTTCTGCGGTGATCCGTAAGGTGTTGGAACGTGTCATGAAGGAAGCGGGCGTATGGGGAGCTGATCAGGAGCTGGCTTTTCCGATCATTGTGAAGACAGGTGTGAACGATCAAGGGAACACGATTCGCTATTATTTCAATTATGCAGATGAGGCAACATCCTTCGTGAATGCTTATGGAGAAGGGACTGAACTTCTGGCAGGAACCCCGATTGCTGCGGGAGAGAAGATCGAACTGGAGCCATGGGGCATACGGATTATCGAACAATAATAGAAAATAATAAATATAGGTATATAAGTTGAATTTAACATTTCCAAACGAATATAAAGACCAAAGCGCCCTCAGCTTCCATGCTGGGGCGTTTGTCTATTTTAGCTCAGGAGTGGATGCGCTGTGTTTACCGAATGTTATCGGAAGCTGATAGATCCTTTCAAACGCAGCATTCGCAATAAATTGATTCTTACCATGACGCTTCTGGCTGTTCTGCCCGTCATTGCCATGACCGCTATGGCAGCCGAGAATACCCGCTTTTCCATGGAAAAGGAGATTATGGAGACCAACCGAGCCAATATGAACTGGGCCTCCATCTATCTGGGTGAACAGTTCGCGCGCATGAACAATATTATTTATTCCATTCAGATCAGTGACGAATTGCATCAATATCTGGCGTTGAACGAGGAAGCGCCGGCAGCCAGTCGGTTCGATGAACAGAAGGCCATGTTCAATATGCTGAACAGTGTATACTATTCGGCTGGCAATTATGTATTTGGCGTTGAACTCTATCTGAAGGAATTGGACACCCTGTTCACCTTTAACTCGATGGATTCTCGCATCAAGGCGGTATCGGAAATACCGGAAGGATATCATGAGCTTTTTGCACAACATAAAGATTTTACGATTATCAATGATCCGGACGATCCGCAAAAGTTTCACATGACCCGCAGCATGAACCGCTTCGAGGATCAGGCACAGATCGGGGCCATCAGTCTGGAGGTCAAGTGGGCTGAGTTCAACCAGACCCTGGAGCTGCTGGATAGCCGGGGAGACTATGCGGTATACATTGCTGATAGCGCGGGCAGTCCGGTCTATCAGCCAAACCAAGAGATTCAGCCGTCTGCGGAAGCACTGGAGAAATTGGCAGGCACAAAAGAAAGCTCGGGTTTCATCCGGACAGCCAAAGAATATGTATTCTTTCACTCCATCGAGCCGTCAGGACTACGTGTGATCAAGATTGTACCTGCCCATGTCGTTAACGAAAGTGCCTTGGAAACGATGAAATACGGATTGGTTGTGGGTGGCCTGGCCACTGTCATATCTGTGGGACTAGCTGCGCTGGTGGCCTGGCGCACATCAAAGCCCATTGTCAGACTGGCAAATTCCATGAAGGGTATTCAACTGATCAAGGACAGGGAAGTGGTGCGAAGTGGCCGGGTAGATGAGATTGGTCTGCTGGAGAAAAATCTGCATGGCATGGCTAATCGTATTCGGGAACATATTCGAGACAACTACCTGATGAATCTGGAGAAGCAGACGGCCGAGCTCAAAGCACTGCAATCCCAGATCCATCCGCATTTCCTGCAAAATACGTTGCAGATGATTGGCGGCATGGTCTACTCGCAAAAACCGGCAGACAGTTACAAAGTCATTCGAGCCTTGAGCGAGATGTTTCGTTATATTGTGCGAGCGCCGGATGGACTTGTCCCTCTACAGGCTGAACTGGACCAGCTGGAGCATTATATGCTGATTCAGAAGCAGCGTTTTGCCGGCAGGCTTGAATATACACTGGAAATCACCGGAGAACTTCGGGCGTGTTATATCCCCAAGTTGTCTGTGCAACCCATTGTGGAGAATGCATTTTTGCATGGTCTGGAGAAGAAACAGGGCGAGTGGAAGCTGGGTATTGAGGTGGTCTGTGAACCTAGAGATGTAACCATTCGAATTTGTGATAACGGCGTGGGTATGGATGCTGAGAAACTAACGGAGATGCAGTCCAGACTGGAGCGGCTTACCCGGCAGGCTGATCGGGTGTGGAGTTCAGGTACAAGTATTGGACTGGTCAATGCGGCCTCACGAATGGTAATGCATTTTGGACCTGAATATGGGATGAGCATAGAAAGTGAATACGGACAGGGGGCAAGCGTTACGGTACGAATCCCCTGCAATACAGGAGGCGAAGCCTTGTGAACAAGGAACTGTACAGAGTGCTGTTGGTGGATGATGAACCGTGGAACCGGGATATTTTGCGTAACCTGGGAGATTGGAATGAACTTGGCATGACCGTTGCAGGTGAGGCAGAGGATGGCGAGCAGGCCATTCAACTGGTCAAGCAGCATCAGCCTCACATTATCATTACGGACATGCGCATGCCCGGCACAGACGGTGTGGAGCTGTTGCAGACGCTTAGCGGACAATACCCACAGATCAAGGTGATCGTGGTGAGCGGATATGATGACTTCAATTATGCAAAACATGCGATCCGGCATCGGGCTGCAGATTATCTGCTCAAACCGGTGAATCCGGATGAACTGAATGGTGTACTTGCTAAATGTGCAAAGGAATTGGAAAAGGTTGAATCAGCACCTGAATCATGGGAATCGTACCCATCTTCGTTCGCAGGTGAGTTCTCCCTGTTTCAGCAGCAGGCTCGCTTGCGGTTTAATGACCTAAACGTTCAGAGTCTGCGGGAGTGGTTCCAGCAATTACAGCAGAAGCTGGAACGATGCGAGATTAACAGACCTCGGCAGCTTGGAAGGGTGGCTCATGAATTACAGGCTTTGCTGGACGAACTGTGCGTCTCCAATGGCTTGTACGAGCGGCCCGAAGCAACGGCGCTACCTCCTGCGTCTGCGCTGGCTTCCATCGAATCCACGATCACATGGATTTCGACTCCGTACTATCAGGCTTTGGAGCAGCTGATTGCGCAGCGTAAGTTCAAGAATAAGCTGAACCTGGACGAGGTGAAACAATACATTGAGCAGCACTGTATGGAGATGATTACGCTGGAGCAGCTCGCCCAGATCTTTTTTGTTAGTAAGGAATATCTCAGCAAGGTATTCAAGAAAGAGTATGAGGTGAATGTAACCGACTATGTTATCCAATTACGTATGACGAGAGCGAAAGAATGGGTGATGGATGAACAGATTCCGTTCAAGCATGTTGCCGAGATGGCGGGTTATGAAGATGTGTCCTACTTCTATCGGGTATTTAAAAAGCATTTCGGAGTATCTCCAGGGGAGATGCGGAAGGGACAGGCTCGTATATCAGGTAAATCAGGCAGTAGTACGGAATGAGACGTACGAGAGAGCATTTGAGGCAGGATTAAGGTTTAAAATAATCCAATACACAAGTCTAATTTTGTCCAATGAAGCGCTTTCATTTACTGATATATAATGATCCTATGAAAGACAAACCAGTTACACACCGGGAGGTCATAAGAGATGAAAGTATGGAAAAGCGTAGCAAGTGCGGTACTGGTCAGTGTTCTGCTCGCAGGTTGCGGTTCCAATGCAGGAACGGACAATGGGCAGGAGGAATCGGCATCAGGCAGCACGGTATCACTCAAAGTATTCGTTGCACAACCTCGGCTGAAAGAACATTACGATAAATATATAGAACAGTTCAAAGCCAAGGAAAAAGCAGAGAAAAACATTGAGGTGAACGTGCAACTGGAGATGCCGCCTGCGGACAATGCACCTCAGATTCTGAAGACTCGTCTCGCCTCCAATGATGCACCAGATGTGTTCGCCCTGCATGCAGTCAATGAGATTCCACCATTCAGCAAAGCTGGTTATCTGGAAGACCTGTCGGGCCAACCTTTTGTTGATAAGCTGCTGGATTCGGTTAAACCTTCCATAACGGATGCGGAGGGTAAAATCGTAGCTATTCCATTGGAAACAGTATCATGGGGCTATCTGTACAATAAAGATATTTTTGAAGAGCAAGGGCTGGAAGTGCCAACGACGTTAACGGAAATGAAAGCGGTCGTGGAGAAACTCAAAGCAGCCAACATTACACCGTTTGAACTGTCCTACAAAGAAGCCTGGATTCCGCAATTATTCCTGCCACTTACCGTGGGTGCATTAACTCAGTCTGAGCACAAAGACTTCGTGGAGAAGATGAATCAGGATCAGGGCTCCTTCTCCGATATGAAAGCATTGTTCGATATCTTCGATCTCGTCAATGCCAATGGAACGGACAAAGCGCTGGAAGTGGGCGGAGATGATGGTTCAGCAGCCTTCGCATCTGGAAGCGCCGCGATGTGGATTCAGGGACCCTGGTTTGCCGAAACTATACTGAAGTCCAACCCGGACTTGAACTTTGGTGTAGCACCAATGCCGATCAATGATAATCCGGATGATACCAAAATCAATCTGAGCACTTCCACTTCACTGGCAGTATCGTCATCTAGCAAAAACAAAGAAGTGGCACTCGATTTCGTGAACTACATTCTCGATGACAAGGATTCAAGTGCATTCTTCGAAGCACTCAAATTCAATCCGATTGCCAAGATCCATGACTTCAAGAGCTTCCCGTGGGTAGACGATGCACAGAAATATGTGAGTGAAGGTAAAGCTTATGAGGACCCATCCCTCCCTCAAGCGGTGAAAGACGAGTCAGGCAAAGCGTTGCAAGGCTACTACTCTGGGCAATTAAATCAACAGCAGGTTATCGATGCGCTCGACAAGGCGTGGAAATCCTACAACAAAGTCAACAAGTAAGGAGCTGTGAGGAATGGAGTATCCGCTTTTGTTGGCAAATCTCAACGGTCTGAGAGTTTTGTCAACAAATGAGCGGTACTTTGTTTCGTCAGAGTCTCCAAGCAGATGATACGGCAGGCAGAACGTTCTTCGTTCCCTCGTTTACAATCATCCGCTTCGAGTGAAAAGGGGGAGAACCAATGGCTACGAATGTGTTCAAGAAGTATCTGTCACTGCTCGCGTTCACTGCGCCTGCCTTTGTCATCTATGCGATTTTCCTGCTGTATCCCACGTTTAGTGGCATGTTCTATAGTCTGACGGATTGGAACGGACTTAATCAGGATTACAGCTTTATCGGTCTGGGCAACTTCGTGGAATTGTTCAAAGAAGATCCAGACTTTCTGAACTCTCTGTGGTTCACGATGAAATATGTAATATTTATGCTGATTCTGCAAAATGGAATTGCCTTGCTGCTCGCTGTGTTGATTGAGTCACGAACGCGCAGCAAAGGGCTTTTCCGGACGTTGTTCTTCATGCCTAACATGATCAGTACAATCATCAGTGCTTTCATGTGGACCTTCATCTTCTCTCAGGTGCTGCCACAGCTCGCAGAGAAACTGGCTTTTTCGTTCCTCGACCAGCAATGGTTGGGTGATCCGAAGTTTTCATTTTACTCCATTCTGATCGTATCGCTCTGGAACGGTGTAGGGTATATGATGATCATCTATCTGGCTGCTCTCCAGGGTGTGCCGAAAAGTCTCAAAGAAGCGGCTGTTATTGATGGGGCCAACGCATTCCAGGTACTGCGTAATGTAGTGTTGCCGATGATAACTCATGCCGTGACCATCTGTTTCTTCCTGACGCTTAACGGAGCATTCAAAGTGTTTGAAGTGGTATATGGACTGACTGGTGGCGGACCGGGTCGGGCCACGCAGGTGATCACGATGAACATCTATGAAGAAGCATTCTCCAACAACTTCAGATACGGCTATGCGAGTGCCAAATCGGTTGTGCTGTTCATCATCGTACTCATCTTTACACTCATCCAGATCACCGTCATGAAGAAGAAAGAGGTGGAAGCATGAGGATGCAACGACTGAACAGTTATCTGATTCGACTGCTGCTGATTCTGGGCTCTCTCGTCGCCATGCTGCCGATCTACATGGCGGTTGTGAACTCTTTCAAAACACAGGGTAAGATGTTCCAATCTTTTCTCGCGCTGCCAACAACGTTGCACTGGGAGAATTATTCGGACGCGTTTAACAAAATCAATCTGTTGGGCAGTTCCATGAACTCGGCAATTGTATCCTTTCTGGGGATTGGGGGAATCGTCTTCTGTGCCTCACTTGCGGGATACAAGTTGTCACGTACCTCCGGACGTTTGAGCAACCTGATCTTCTTCCTGTTTGTTGCATCCATGCTGGTGCCGTTCCACTCGATCATGATTCCGCTGACACGGGTAGCCAAAGGCATGGGGGTGCAAGGAAGCACGTACGGATTGGCCCTGATCTATATCGGACTTGGCGTGAACATGGCAATCTTCCTCTATCACGGGTTTGTGAAGTCCATTCCGCGTGAATTGGAAGAATCAGCTCAGATGGACGGATGTAATGAGTTCCAGACATTCTTCCAGATTATCTTCCCACTCTTGTTGCCGATCACAGTCACCATCGCGATTCTGGACTTCCTGTGGATCTGGAATGACTTCTTGTTGCCACTGCTCATGCTGACCGATGTGAATCGTTATACGCTGATTCTGTCCACAAACATGCTGTTTGGTGAATATAACAAGGAATGGCCGTTGATTCTGTCCTCCCTGGTACTGACTGCGATTCCGGTTATCCTGATCTATGCGTTCTTCCAGAAGTTCATCATGGAGGGTATTGCGGAGGGTGCGGTCAAAGGATAGAACGTTCAAAGGAATCCCGCAGCGCATCTGGTGTTTGCCCGTTCTGTTATTCGGCCAAACTTTCGAAACTTACGCAAATAGCCTTGATCTGAAGGACGTGGTCCTTCAAGGTCAAGGCTGTTTTTTTTGATTGTGAAATCAGGAAAAAGCATTCGTCGAAGTCAGGATCCAGAATCCATAAGCCTGTGGACAGCCTCTGCCAGGCATTGTAGTCCACGCTCCATCTCATCGGGTGAAGCATACGCGTAAGAGAGCCGAATGTGACTCGCATCTAACCGGTCATACAGATAACCCGGGTGGATAAGTACATTTTGCTCCAGACAGGTATGGAACAATTGGCGGATAGAGAGAGGGGAGACAGTGAATTGCAGCCAGATGTAAAATCCACCAGCGGGTATTTCCCACTCCGCAATCCCATGGAAGTGACGTTGAAGCAACTCCAGCATGATATCTCTGCGTCTGCGTAGTTCAGGGCGAAGGCGTTCCATATGTCCAGCGTGATGTCCTTCGGCGAACCATAGGGCAGCGGCTTCTTGGGCGAGTGAACTGGTGCCGTAATCGGTCTGCATCTTGATATCGGCGAGACGGCGAATGACCGGCTCTGGCCCAACTAGCCATCCGAGGCGCAGACCGGGGCTGACTGCCTTTGACAGGGTGCCCATATGCAACACCCGTCCTTCCTGGTCACGCGCCTTCAGCGATGGCGGAGGAGGAGCATCCAGCCACAGATCACTGTAGGCGGCATCCTCCAGTATGGAGATGCCTAGTGTTCGAGCGGTGGTCATCAGTTCTTCCCGGCGGTGATCACCCATCACAGAGCCAGTGGGATTGTGGAAGCTCGGGATCGTATAGAGAAGCGAGATATGATCTTGATCTTTGACATGCTGAGCAGCATCCTCCAGACGTGCAATGTGCAATCCTTCGTCATCCATAGGGATGCCACTCATTTTCAACCCTGCCGATTGAAAGGCGTGAATCGAATAGAGATACGACGGTTTTTCCAGGAGAACCGCTGATCCGCGAGGGAGCAGTCCGACCGAAATTAAGTGCAGCGCCTGAAGAGAGCCCGACACGATCAGTATGGAATCCGGAGAGGCCTGAATGCCGGTAGTCTGCAAATGGACGGATAAAGCCTCACGAAGCTCCAGGCTTCCTTGAGGTTCCAGATAGTTGAGTGTACGAGAACGATGGGACAGGGCATACAGAATGTCGTTAAAAGCCTCCTGAGGCATCAGCTCTGGGGCAAGCTCCCCTGTACCGAGTCGTATGATGCCAGGCCGGAATTCAGCCTGATTAATCTGCTGGATCTCGGGCAGGTTGGGATAATACCAGCCCTCCTCGATGGCTTCGTTCCAGTTGGGCATCGCTCCATGAGCCATACCATGCCAACCGGAGCCGGAAATATAGGTTCCCCCGCCATGTCTGCCCTCAATGAGGCCAGCGGCGGTCAGGTTATCCAGGGCAGTGACCAATGTACTGCGGTTTACCCCCATGGACTCAGCCCATATTCGCTGTGAGGGGAGACGATATCCTGCTGACCATTCGCCCGTTGTGATTTTCTGCCGGATATAGGCTTCAATCTGGCGATATAAGGGCAAGTCGAGAGAGGGGTTCGGTTTCCACCCCATGTTTAGCCGAGAATCAGAACGTTCCATGACAGGCAGAGTCACCTCCGTGTTTCTTTGTAACCAACACTATATCATTTGGTTGGGTCTGATGCCATCCAAGTGGTTGGTTACGTCAGCCATCATCTGCCCTACTATGGAATACAGAGATAAGGGGGAAGCGCGATGGAGGTTGTTATTCACGCAGTGGTTCTGGCATTTGGCCTGATCTTGCCACTGGGTGTGCAGAATGTATTTATTCTTAACCAAGGCATGAGCCAGAGGCGTTATATACATGCCCTGCCTGCTGTAATAACGGCAGGGGTCAGTGATACGTTGTTGATCGGGGCAGCCGTTGGAGGGGTGTCGCTCATTTTGTTGCAATGGCCATTGCTAGCGAATGTGATGTATGCAGTAGGAAGCTTGTTTCTGCTATATATGGCATGGAGTATTTGGAGGTCGTCCGAATCTGTGGAAGGTTCGCAAACGGTAATGTCAGCAGGGCGACAGATTGCGTTCGCAGCATCGGTATCTTTACTCAATCCCCATGCTCTGCTGGACACGGTTGCCGTGATTGGCACCAGTTCACTTCAGTATGAAGGGGTGGAGCGCATTTATTTTGCCCTAACAGCCGCGGCTGTATCGTGGATATGGTTCTTGGGACTTGCAGGCGCAGGCAGGGTGATTGGCAGAACGGATCGAACTGGACGCATCAGTCTGGTGTTTAATCGGTTGTCCGCTGTGGTCATGGTTGGTTTGGCGGTTATGATGCTGTGGAAGCTCGTCTATGCATAGAAGGACCGTGATGTAGCGGGCTCATTTTATTTAAAATAAAAAAACTCCCCGTGACGTTAATCCCACGGAGAGTTCAATGTGGCTGCTGAATTTGGTAATCAGCATAGCCTGTTGAATTAGTTATTGAGTAGGAATATGTAGTGCTCGATAATGCATCGGTGTTGTGTCTCTTATATATGGTTAGTCATTTGAGTTAAGTTCATCGTAATCGGATCTATTCCGCCTTCAGCAACATGGATTCAATAAACACTTTCAGATCACGGCTTACACTGTTCAACTGATCAATGACCTCGCTGAACTCGGTTACCAGCACCGCCTGTTGGTTGCTAGACTGTGAGATGGATGTGATCTCCTGCTCCATCTGCTGAATGGAATGCTGAACATCTTTCAAGGAACGTTCGATATTCACCGTAGCTTCTTTGGTACCTGTAGAAAGTTTACGCACTTCAGATGCAACGACGCTGAATCCGGCGCCTGCTTCACCTGCTCGGGCCGCTTCGATGGCTGCATTCAGGCCGAGCAGATTGGTCTGTTCCGAGATTTCACGGATGAATGCGGCGACTTTGTTCACTTCGCCTGAGTTCTGCACAGCCATGCGGGTATTATCCAAAATCTGCGTGGAAGATGCCGTCAATTGCTCGGATTGGGCGGCTACCGTCTGCACCATATCTGTTAATTTTCCGCTGATACCACCGATCAATTCAGTGAAGTGCTCCAGTTTTTCCTCGTTCTGAAGAGAGAAACCAATGGCAAGTGTGCCCACGATATTTCCTTGTTCATCCCGAAGTGGGGTGGCCGCCGAGTTGATTGATGTGCCATAGAATTTTGCATCAATACGGTTCGCTGAAGTTTCCCCATGTATAAGTGCCCGGCGGAGTGTAGGGTCATCGAGGGAAACGGGGTCTCCTGCCTTGATGCCCAGATCGAGTTCATTGCTCGGGACATAATACCAGAACTTCTCGGTATCGGTTACTGCAATCATGATATCGTGTTCTTTCAGCATAATTTTAAAATATGGACTTGCTGCAACGAGTGCTTCAACGATGTTCAATAAGGTTCAGCTCCTATAATGTATGTGTATCATCTAGATGTATTGTATACATCGTCAGAATGAGGTTGATCTTGAAGGCCTGATAAGGGCATAACGTATATTAATTAAATTTTCAACAAATGAAACAGGAGAATTGATGATTTTCAGAAATTTATGAAAATATAACGAAAAAGCAGACAAGAACATCATGTTCTTGTCTGCTTTGGCTATCCATTTATGCCTTATGACACGCTCCACTTCACGTTATGAAAGCTGATTTACGTAAGGGGTCACCGCGCCAGCGTTACCTCATCCGTTGTGTGAAGAGGTCATCTTGACGGTAAACATATATATCGATATGCAGGAATACGCGGTTGAGTTATATTGCGTACTGTTGCTATCCGCCAATCTGGGACATGCGCCGTACCGTCGGCGTGTGA
Organism: Paenibacillus sp. FSL H8-0283; assembly: GCF_045040675.1. Taxonomy (NCBI): domain Bacteria; kingdom Bacillati; phylum Bacillota; class Bacilli; order Caryophanales; family Paenibacillaceae; genus Paenibacillus; species Paenibacillus sp. FSL H8-0283. The sequence continues at coordinate 6,493,231 of NZ_CP150295.1, read as the reverse complement.
GATTGCATTTTTTGTTCCAAAGCCAGAGCCATCTCATGATTCTTCGGTTTCGTACCCAGCGCTTTGAGGAAAAGTGCCGCCATGGCATTCGGATCATCCACGAAGCGGCGGACATTATACTCATCTGACCAGTAGAGGCAAGCTTTGATATGTCCATCAGCGGTCAGCCGAAGTCGGTTGCAATTGTCACAGAAGTGATCGCTCACGGGATGAATCAATCCAAATGTGCCTTCGGAGCCCGCAATTTTCATATTGCGTGATGGGCCATTGCCCGCAGGGCCTTTTGTATTTTCTACCGTCCAGCCTGCTTCAGCACATACATCTGTCACGGCTTCCAGCGGCAAATAAGATTTGCGCCATGAATCCGAAGCCTGTCCAATCGGCATATATTCAATAAAACGCACATGAAGAGGTTGATCAATCGTCATTGCAATAAAATCCTTGATCTCATCATCGTTGATACCCTTCATCAGCACAACATTCAGCTTGATCGGAGCAAGGCCAGCGGCAGTTGCAGCTTCAATGCCTTTCAGCACCTTGTTCACATCTCCGCCGCGGGTAATCATGGAGAAGCGATCAGCGCGCAGGGAATCCAGACTGATGTTAATCCGGTTCAACCCAGCATCTTTCAACGCCTGAGCTTGTTTGTCCAGCAGAAGAGCGTTGGTAGTCAGAGCAATATCGTCAATCCCGTCAATTGCCGAGATCATGCTGACGAGCTTGTGCAGATCCTTCCGTACCAGCGGTTCGCCCCCCGTGAGCCGAACTTTACGCATGCCCATGGGAGCAAGCACTTTCAGCACCTGTGCAATCTCTTCGTAGCTCATAATCTCATCATGTGGAGCAAACTCCATACCCTCTGCGGGCATGCAATACACACAGCGTAAATTACAGCGGTCCGTAACAGAAATACGGATGTAGTCATGTATCCGGCCAAATGAATCCTGAAGCAGTTCCATGCAGACCACCCTTTCATCGGTTCAGATTGGAAATCTTCTATTATAAATGATACGACAATTTCAAAAGGAACAGTTGCATCAAATTTTAGCTATTTCTCCAATCCGCGTCAACGATGACGTCAGATGACAGCATTTTTGGCGGGGTGATTCAGATGGAATTGTCCCACGAGTTGTTGCAGAAAAACCGTAATGGCTTCCACGTTATGCGAAGAATGCTGAACCTGCAACATATCACGGATCAGCTCCATCATTTCTGCTTCTACCTCGGCAGAAGTCGCCCGATTTTGATGACTAATTGCAGCAATATTCTCCATCAACATGACCACTTGATCCACGACTTGTGTGCGTTCAGGTTCTTCAGCGGTAGCATTTTGCAAAAGTTGCGAAGCGGCCTGAACCAGTGTTGTTCCTTCAGCCAGCACCTGATCACCCTCTGTGATTAATTGGGATGCCGCTCCTGCTGCCGTTGAGATTCGGTCCAGAATCTGATGAATATTTTCAGTTGAAGAGCGGGATAACTCGGCTAGCTTGCGGATTTCCCCTGCCACGACCGAGAACCCTTGGCCATGTTCGCCCACGCGTGCGGCTTCAATGGTAGCATTCAGAGCCAGCAGGTTGGTCTGAGCTGAAATTTCATCAATGACAGCCAGTGCACGGTAAATCTCTTTCATGGTATCCATGAAGGACAGGATGGTACGGTTAGTATCGGATACCGCTCCTGAGATTTGGGTCATTTTATCGCCGATTCGTTCCACTTCCTGCTGGGCCACGCTGATCTGTTCGGTAGCAGAGGTCTCCAGTTGTTGCAGCGTTATGCGCATGTGATCAGCAGCGATCTTGGCCTGGTCGAGATCTTCCAGTTGGGTGCGAATGGCCTGAATCATCGAACCAAGCTTGTGGTTCACACGTTCAGTCGTGCCTTGGGTTGTCTCTGTTGAAGTTCGCATCTGATACTGGTTGTCCATAACGTCTACCGTGGCAAGTTGTACCTTCAGCATAATGCCTTCCAGAGAGTCAATCATGTTGTTGATCCACTTCGCCAGTTCACCTGATTCGTCTTGGGCAAAAGCAGACGTGTCCAGGCGCTGGGTCAGATCACCCCTGCCTTCGGCGTTAATTCGAATAAATCGGCTGATGCGACGCAAGTCTTCATGAACCCGTCGATATTGGCTGCGATGCAGCTGTAATGCAGTGAAGAATCCAAATAACACGTTAAAAGCGGCCATTGCTGCCGCGCTCCAACCACTACCAGTGAAGGCATAGACAAGAGCTGCTCCTGCAACGCCTGACAAAAGCGTGAAGAGACTGTGTTGCTTGAACTGGCGCCAGCCGATGCTTCGTATCCGATACACTTCCTCCAGATCCCCTTCACACATCATGCCCCAGCGATCAGGACAGTGTGGCAGCTGGAAGGTGATGCCTTTGCCGATCACAGAAATATGGCGGTAATCCGAGTAGCCGGGAAAGGCTACGAACAGATTGGAACCATTCTGAATGGTGTTTGCTACTCCGGGGTGTAGTTCTCCGGTCGATGGATCAGTGAACATGAGTTCCAGCTCGGTATGCTCCTTAACGGAAACGATACCCCATTCGGTGGTGACACCATCTTTGAGATTTTCCCCATGTGTAAAGGTACGGTCTTCGAATCGACTTCGGGATAAGGCGGTGCCGGGTTGCAGATGGGGCCGTAATATCGACTCAGCCATAAAGAGGTAATTGTCACCGGAATCGGGATAGATATGACCTGATTCTCGTTGGATCAGGTCACCGAGTACATCCCCGGGAACACGGCTGCATAATGAACCGACATATCGACCTTCCTGCAGGATTGGGGAGATAAACAGCAAGGTGACATCATCGTGAAAAGCGGACGAGCGGGGACCAATATCCAACGTCAGTGGATCAGAATATGGACCATACAAGCATTTTTTGCCATGACGATCTGCTCTGGAGTATTTCAATCCTGGTCCAATTAAAGCTTCGTAATCTTCATAGATCTGTCCAATATGTTTCTTATATGTAGAGAATACCACCTGATTCTGTTCGTTCAGCATGAATAGCTCCGTACTGTCTACGGCTCGAATATAACTGGATTGAAACCATGTATCTAGTTTACTTCGTTGCTGTGAACCTTGTAATACATCTTGTAATCGGACCGACTGTATCTGTTGAAGCAAACGATCCAGGTGATTCCATTGTTCATCTGCCCAGTCCATCATAAGCTGCCGTCTCGTTTCGGCAATTCCCTCAAAAATCTGTTCGACATCTTCCTTCATATGTGCGTTCAACCGATATGATCGCCACAGCGGCAATCCTTTTCTCCATCCCAGCCAATCAAACATCATGACCACCCCGATTTCTGGATTCTCTATTCAATCTTTATACAAGAAAATGAGCAAGAATACGAGGGCATATGTCATATTTTCCGAATATTTAATCAATAAATACAAATGATTGTGCGCTTGTTGTTAGGTGAAATGAATGTTAGCTATCTACGAAGAAAACTCACATGTATGTATCTGAGAATCCGTCTCATTTTACATTGTGTAACATGAACAGGCCCATACTCAAAACACACTGTATAATGTAATCCCCGCCCAAAGCGATATAGTATTATCTAACAAGCAAAAGCTGTTACGTTTGTGTATATAAACCTCCCATTCAGCCTTGGTGTGCAATGAAAACAACTTCCCACAAAGGAGAATGCCCATGTCCTCCATATCCTCAGCCACAGTCCCCGAAGCCTGCCATATTGATGTAGATCATGTGTCCGTTGTTTTTGGTACAGGTACACAACAAGTGACTGCCTTGTCGGATGTTACATTCCAGATCCAGTCCAATGAGTTTGTCTCTCTGCTGGGCCCTTCCGGCTGTGGCAAGTCGACCTTGCTCCGGCTGGTGGGTGATCTACTTCAACCTACCTCAGGCACCGTACGCATTGCAGGTCAGGAGCCTGAGCGGGCTCGGCTACAGCGACAGTTCGGCATCGTTTTCCAAACACCCGCCTTGTTCGATTGGCGCACCGTTCGTCACAATGTGGAATTGCCCTTGGAACTGCTGGGTACCCGCCGGAAGGAGTGCCGCCGCATTAGCGGTGAACTACTTGAAATGGTGGGGTTAACCCGCTTCGCAGACCATTATCCATGGCAGCTCAGTGGTGGGATGCAGCAACGTGTATCCATTGCACGTGCACTTGCACTTGATCCGCCATTGCTGCTCATGGATGAACCCTTCTCTGCCTTGGACGAATTCACGAAAGAAAAGCTTCAATTGGAGCTGCTTGAGATCAAGCGCTCAACAGGCAAGACCTTCCTCTTTGTCACACACAGCATCCCCGAAGCCGTATTTCTGTCCGACCGGATCATCGTGCTCTCGGCACATCCGGGGCAAGTACATTCCATTCATTCCGTCAATCTGCCTTCCGAACGTCATAGTGAACTGAGAGAAACGGAAGCCTTCTACCACATGATCACAACCATTCGCAACTGCTTCTACGAGGAGCGTGATGAATCTCATGTCCCTGCGGTTCTTTAAACCGGGATATCGATCCTGGGTTGTTATCTGGATTATGGCCATATTGGTGCTATGGGAAGGAATCGCCTGGATGCTCCAACTGTTCCTGTCACCTCAGCAGGCGGCGTCTCGCCTTCCTTATCTGCACGAAGTCCTTGCAGCCTTGTTTCGTTACTCGAGTACGCTCGCAGAGCAGGGGGCTGTCACGTTTGGCAATGCAGCCATTGGTTTTGGAGGGGGAACGTTGCTTGGTCTGGGTCTGGCTCTACTCATGAGCGGGGCCGTCTGGCTAGAGCGCACGTTATCTCCATATGTTGTCTCCTCACAGATGGTTCCGGTTATTGGTCTCGCACCAATTGTGTACGGGATCATCCACAATGCGGAGTGGGCCCGAATTGTTATGGCCGCGTATGTCACTTTCTTCCCGATCATCATCCATACGTTGAAAGGATTGAAAAGTGCAGCACCAGAGCATCTGGAACTGATGCGTTCCTGTGGAGCTTCACTGACTGCACGATATATCAAATGTCTGCTACCCTCAGCACTGCCGGGACTATTTTCTGGTATGAAAATAGCCGCTCCGCTGGCGGTGACCTCCTCCATCGTTGTGGAATTGATGGGCGCCCCCGACGGGCTCGGCGTCCTGATGGTCAGTTCGTTATATTACGGCCATGCCCAAGTTGGCATGTTCTGGGCCACCATCATGCTTAGTATTGGCATTGGCCTGATCTCGTATCTGGCCATCAGTCTGGCTGAACGTTGGCTAACCCCTTGGCAGCCTGAATTCAGGGCGAAAGGAGGCGATGCCACATGAGTGAAGGTAGAGTTTTGCAACGGAAGCGTGATGAAGGTGTGGCTATTGCTGCTGTAACTGGCGCGGCTACGCCCCTCACGGGTTCACAGATAACATCTGCTCCAGGATCAGAAATTCACGGACAACAGGGACAAGCCGAAAAGGCCAGATTGGGTACCAGCGTTCGCAGGCGCTCAATTGTACTGAGTATGCTTCCTTGGGGTGCGGGTGTGTTGTTTCTCGCCCTCTGGCAGCTCAGGGTGTTTCATTGGATATTTTCGTTGGAAAGCTACCAACTGCCCGTGCCTTCCGCCATTGCGGCATCCATTCAGGAAAATGCCAATATGCTCTTTCGATATGCGATGTACAGCGGAACCGAAATGCTGGGAGGTTTTTTGCTCGGTTCATTGTTGGGTGCTCTGGCGGCAGCGGGTGCATCGTTCTTTCCAACAAGCGGCAGGGCCGCGGTTACGGTTCTGTCTGCACTTAATGCTGTTCCGATCGTGGCCCTTGCCCCGATTATGAATAATTGGTTCGGTGATGGGATCTGGTCCCGTATTGCTGTTGTCACGGTGATTACAATGGCCGCCATGGCCGTCAGCCTGTTCAAAGGCCTGACTTCCATTCAGCCGCAGTACAGTGATTTGCTGAGTGGCCTTGCCGCGAGCAGGATGCAGTTTTTTTGGAAACTGAGACTGCCTCACGCGTTGCCCTCCCTCTTTGCCGGTCTGAAGATCAACATGTCGACCAGTATTATCGGGGCCATTGTGGGTGAATTTTTCATCGCCTCCCAGGGGCTGGGGTACTTGCTCTCGGATCAGATTCGACTGGCAAACATGCCCTTGGCCTGGTCCTGTATTGTCATCGCCGCCGCGCTCGGTATTGTGCTGTATGAAGCAGTTGTCTTGGCAGAAAAACGACTCATTCCGTGGAATCGTGCACGCATAAATCCATAACTTACATCAGGGTATCAACCATCCATAGATATTAATACCTGATAGAGGTTGTTCAAAAAGTCCACGGTACTGAAAAGCAGACTTTTTGAACACGGACTGATGCTTGATAAATCGTATATAAACAGGGGGTTGTTCTGTACATGTACAAAACGTTGAAGCCGGGTTTGCTGGTATTGGTCCTGTTGGTTGTTATGATGCTGAGCGCATGTTCTACGAAGTCCGAGCCGGCGGCTGAACCTGCCGCTGCGAGTTCAGGAGGGACGGGAGAAGCAGATCAACCGTTAACCAAAGTGAAAATTCAGCTGAAATGGGTGCCGCAGGCGCAATTTGCCGGGATCTATGCAGCGAAGGAAAAAGGTTTTTTTGCAGATGAAGGCATTGATGCCGAGATTATTCCGGGTGGCCCGGATATCGTGATTGAGCAGCAGGTGGTCAATGGCGCGGCCGATGTGGGGATCACGGGAGTAGACAGTCTGTTAGTCAGCCGGGATAATGGCCTGCCGCTCGTCTCGCTCGCTCAGATCTCGCAGAAGAGCAGTTATCGTTTGATTGCCAAGAAGTCCCTAGGCATTACTGATCCGGCTCAGATGAAAGGTAAGAAGGTCAGTACCTGGTTTGGCAGTCAGCAGTTTCAGGTGCTCGCGTTCATGGAGAAGAATGGCCTAGATCCGAAGAAAGATATTGAACTGGTGAAGCAGGGGTTCACGATGGATCAGTTTTTCAATGATCAGGTAGATGTGGCGACGGCAACAATCTATAACGAATATCACGTGGTGCTGGAAAGTGGAATGAAAGAATCCGATCTGGATGTGTTCAACATTGAAGATGCCGGTGTTGGCATGCTAGAGGATACGCTGATTGCCAAGAAAGATTGGGTAGACAGCAACCGTGAGCTTGCGGTTAAAGTGACTCGTGCCATTTTGAAAGGCTGGAACTACGCCATTGATCAACAGGATGAGACGGTGGATATCGTGATGAGTAATGTGACGGATGGTAGCACCACTCGTGAGCATCAGGTAACAATGCTGGAAGAGATTGCAAAGCTAATTCGCCCGGAAGGATTTACGGAGCAGCAAGTCGGCAGTTTTGTGGATGAGTCTTTTGCCCGAACTGCAGATATTGCACTGAACTATGGCTTGATCAAAAAAGCCGCCAACCTGGATGAAGCGCTGGAGAAGAGTATCTATGAAGAAGCTGTGAAATAAGCGTGTGGAGGAGGATGACGAATGAGTTCTGTAGATCAGCAGCCTCAGCCGCTTGGCGGTACGAAGGAAGAATGGCTGGAGAAGGATCGCAAATACGTGTGGCATCACATCTCGCCTCATAACGATCATCCAATGATTGCGGTAAGTGGGGAGGGCAGTTGGATCACCGATCAGGATGGTACACGTTATCTGGATGCGATGTCGGGACTGTGGTGTGTGAATGTGGGCCATGGCCGGGAGGAGATCGCGAGGAGTGCCTACGAACAGATGAAAGCACTCGCTTATGTACCGATGACGCAGAGTCATGAACCGGCGATTTTGCTGGCGGAGAAGCTGAATGAATGGCTGGAGGGGGAGTATCGAATATTCTTCTCCAACTCAGGTTCAGATGCGAATGAGGTGGCTTTCAAAATAGCCCGTCAGTATCACCATCAGAATGGTGAGCCTACACGGCATAAATTCATCTCCCGTCACCGTGCGTATCACGGCAACTCCATGGGCGCACTGGGCGCCACCGGGCAAGCCGCTCGCAAGATCAAATACGAGCCACTCGGCGTAGGTTTCTCTCATGTTCCACCACCGTATTGTTACCGCTGTCCGTTTGGACGAAACAAGGATGGATGCGGACTCGAATGTGCAACCATCTATGAAGAGGTGATTCGTTGGGAAGGTCCTGAGACGGTTGCCGCAGTAATTATGGAGCCAGTGATTACAGGAGGCGGCATGATTGTGCCCCCGCCGGATTATATGCGTACCGTGCAAGAGATCTGTCAGCGCTATGGCGTGCTGCTCATTGTGGATGAGGTAATCTGCGGTTTTGGTCGCTCTGGGCAGAAGTTTGGTCATCAGAACTATGGTGTACAGCCAGATATTGTGACGATGGCAAAAGGCATGACCAGTGCCTATTCGCCGCTATCGGCAACGGCCGTGCGAGCCGATCTGTATGACACGTTCCGCGAACCCGGACCGGATGCCCATTTTCGCCATGTGAATACATTTGGCGGAAATCCGGTGTCCTGCCGGGTGGCACTGGCAAATCTGGAGATTCTGGAACGAGAGAATCTGGTCAGCCGGGCGGAAGAACTGGGATACCTGCTTCGTGAGAAGCTGGAGCCACTACTGGAGCTGTCCATTGTGGGGGATATCCGTTCATTCGGATTCGCCTGTGGCATTGAATTGATTGAAGCAGACGGATCTCCTGCGGAGGCGGACAAAGTAATGAAGGTACTCGCCAGTTGTAAAAGGGATGGCATCTTGATTGGCAAGAACGGCGATACCGTGCCGGGGTTTGCGAACATATTGACGATTTCCCCACCATTTGTCACCACCGAGGATGAGTTGGATCTGATCGCTGGAAGTTTGCTCATTGCGCTACGTAGTCTGGTCGCAGGTTAGTTGCCATACACAGGTACGACAGGCGTTTACGGTTTAGCAAGCAAAATGAAAATTTTCATATCATTACGCGAAAATAAGCGCAAGGAGGCGAGGAAGGATGCAGACCACAACAGGCAAAGTCATTAATCAGCTTCGGCTGAATGAGCGAATTGAGCAGTTGTCACAGATTGGCCGAATCGCGGAGACGGGTGTTTGCCGACTTGCCCTGACCCCGGAAGATATGGATGGCATCATACAAGTTCGTCTCTGGATGGAAAATGCCGGTCTGACGACACGACTTGATCCCTTCGGTAATCTGATAGGTCGTCTGGAAGGTGCGGATCAGTCGTTGCCAATCCTCATGATTGGTTCCCACATCGACTCTCAGCCGTATGGCGGTCGATATGATGGAGCGATTGGTGTGCTCGGTGCACTCGAAGCCGTGCAGTGCCTGATTGAAAATGGCATTCAGCCCCATATGCCAATTGAGGTAATTGCCTTTTGCGATGAAGAAGGTTCCCGTTTTAACAAAGGCCTGTTTGGCTCACGTGGTATAACCGGTCAGTTGGAAGAAGGCGAACTGGAGCGGCAGGATAAAAACGGAGTGACTCGCCGAGAGGCGCTGGAAGCCTTCGGCTGTTCTCCTTCGGATTTTGAAGAAGCGATCTACCCGACAGGTTCCATAGGCAGTTATCTGGAGCTGCACATTGAGCAGGGGCCGGTGCTGGAAGCGTTGAATGCACCAGTAGGTCTGGTGACGGGCATCTCGGGTCCGTTGTGGTTTACGGTGACGATGAAAGGCATGGCGGGTCATGCCGGCTCCGTTCCGATGGGAATGCGGCATGATGCTCTGGTAGGCAGCGCCAAAGTCATTGCGGCTTTTGACGATATGGTGAGAGAAGACCCGGAAGCCCCAACCGTAGGTACGGTGGGAAGTTTGAGGGTGTTTCCAGACTCACGGAACATCATTCCGGAGGAAGTCAGCTTCACGGTTGATTTACGAGACATGGAGATGGAGCGCAGGAACCGGCTTGAAGCCCGATTAATGAACATTTTGGATGACGTGAGTTTCCGATATGGTCTAACCTACTCGCTGACAGAGGATACGAATAGTGAGCCGCGGTATTGTGCAGAGCCAATCAAGTCGGTGATTCGTTCATCCGCGGAAGAGATCGGGGTTACTTTGCCAGAACTGATGAGTGGTCCGTTCCATGATGCGTTGGCCCTTTCGCTTGTGTGTGATTATGGCATGATCTTTGTCCGCAGCAAGGACGGCATCAGTCATCATCCCAGCGAATATTCCTCCCCGGAGGATATTGGACTCGGAACGGAAGTATTGTATCGCACCATTCGGAGGATGTGCAGTGGAATGAACCAACCAATCATTTTACCTGAGGAGGCGTTGTGACGTTATGGGCAAAATCAGCATCGGATTAATCCAGGCTTCCCATGAGATTGAAGGTTCGGCTCCCGTTGAGGTACACAAAGAAGCTGCGGTTCAGAAACACATTGCGCTGGTCCGTGAAGCTGCTGCACGAGGGGCCAAGATCATCGGATTGCAGGAAGTATTCTATGGGCCGTACTTTTGCACAGAGCAGAATCCCAAATGGTATGCATCCGCTGAACCGGTGCCGGAAGGACCGACGACCAGACGTTTTCAGGAGCTGGCAAAGGAGCTTGCGGTGGTGATTATTTTACCTGTATACGAGGTGGAGGGAATTGCTTCGTATTACAATACGGCAGCCGTTATAGATGCGGATGGTACGTATCTGGGCAAATACCGCAAACATCATATCCCGCATGTGGAAGCAGGTGAGGGCACGAATGGGTTCTGGGAAAAGTATTATTTCAAACCAGGTAACCTTGGGTTTCCGGTATTTGATACGGCCTACGCTAGAGTCGGCGTGTACATCTGTTATGATCGTCATTTTCCGGAAGGCGCACGATTGCTCGGGTTGGCGGGGGCGGAGATTGTTTTCAATCCGTCCGCTACGGTTGCGGGTACATCGGAATATCTGTGGAAACTGGAACAGCCTGCTCACGCGGTAGCTAACGGCTATTATGTAGCGGCCATCAACCGGGTTGGCGTGGAAGCGCCATGGAATATGGGTGAATTTTATGGACAGTCGTACTTGGTGGACCCGCGAGGCAGAATGGTAGCGATCGGCAGCCGGGATCAGGATGAGGTCGTCATTGGCGAGATGGATACGGAGATGATTCGTGAGGTGCGTAATGTGTGGCAGTTCTACCGCGATCGCAGGCCGGAAACGTACGAACATCTGGTTAGTCTGTAAAAGTAGCTGGAAGCTGCGCGGATCAAACTTCAGGAGGTGCATGACATTGATGAACAGCTCAGGAACAACGTTATCCGATTATGGGTGGGAGAGTCGTTTTGCCGAGATGAAACCCGCCATGACAGGAAGGGAAGCGATGGAGGAGTCAAACCGCTGTCTGTACTGTTACGATGCACCTTGTATCAAAGCCTGTCCAACCGACATTAATATCCCTTCTTTTATTAGCAAAATATCAACAGGGCACCTGAAAGGATCGGCCCGCACCATCATGGATGCAAATCCGGTTGGAGCCAGCTGCGCACGTGTCTGTCCCACAGAGGAATTGTGTGAAGGCGCATGTGTGCTGAACGAATCGTCGAAGCCGATTCGCATTGGTGACTTGCAGCGTTACGCCACCGACTGGGCGCGGGCGAAGAATGAGCCGTTATTCCAGGCAGCACCTGCCAATGGGAGAACCGTTGCTGTTGTGGGAGCGGGGCCAGCAGGACTGTCGGCAGCACGTGAACTGGGGCGTGCAGGATATGAGGTGACGATCTATGAAGCAAAACCCAAAGGCGGGGGGCTGAACACGTACGGCATCGTATCCTTCCGTTTGCCCGAATCGGTTGCGCTATGGGAAGTGGAGCAGGTGGAGGCACTTGGTGTACAGATCCGTTATGGGGTGCGTATCGGTGTGGATATCCCTGCTTCGCAGTTGCTGGAGCAGCATGAAGCGGTCATTCTAGCCTGTGGCATGGGTTCAGTACCTATGCTGGGCATTGAAGGGGAGACACTCGAAGGTGTCTATGATGCGATTGAACTGGTGGAGTCTACCAAGCAAGGTGTTCCACCCGCTTTGAATGGTCTGAAGGTCGCCGTTATTGGCGCGGGTAATACGGCGATAGATGCAGCAACCTGTTCGGTACGTCTTGGTGCCGAGTGGGTGCAGATGTTATATCGGCGCGGGGAAAGCCAGATGACGGCGTATGCGTTTGAATATACGTTTGCCAAGCAGGAGGGTGTGGAGTTCCGCTGGTTTACCCTGCCGCAGCGTATCATTGGAGACGAGAACGGTCGGGTTCAAGCTGTGGAATGCGTGAAAATGGAGCTAATTACCCCGCCTGGTGGTGGGCGTGCGTTGCCCGTGCCTGTGGAGGGATCGGAGTTCATGATTGAATGTGATACGGTCATCCGGGCGATTGGGCAGCATCGGTTATTACCATTAATCGAAACGTTTGGGCTGCGTCACCAATGGGGCGTCGTTGAGATCGAACCGCATACGTATCGTACCTCGCATCCTCAGATCTATGCGGCAGGAGATGTCATTTTTGGTCAGGGCCAGGGTGAGGCGATGGTTGTCTCGGCTGCACAGCAGGGTAAGCTGGCTGCCGCCGCAGTCATGAAGGCATTACCTGGACAGGTGGAAGAGACGGCGTGAGCAGCGAGGGAGACAAGGGAAAGTGGAGAGTACACGGAAACCGTGGAATGGAAGGGTGTAAGGAGTGATTACGGGTGGGAGGGCGCAAGGGACTGCTAGAGTGATATAGGTGTAGATCAGATCTGAGCAAGAAGTGTGGGTACATCAAATTCTCGTGTACCTGACACGCTAACGAACCCTACACACCTTATAGTGGCAATTACCGAGGATTGGAAAATCTAACGAATCTCACACGTCTTATGTTGACGAACACCTGTTGAAATGAAGCCGAAATGAGCTACTACAGCCAAATAAGACTTTTACGATTCGTTAGATTTTGAAAGTGCCGCTAATGAGCCCAATAAGAGCTGTACAGTTCGTTAGAATTTAGGTGCTATCCAGAAACACCATTACTACGCAGAGATCCTGAGCATGACCAAATATTCCAGTGTAACTATATAAGTTGAACTAATCATTTACACGATAACGGAGAGGACAGAAAAAACCTGAAAAAGCAAAGCGTTCGCCTTTATCCCCGGATTTTCCCTTTCGGAAAAGGGAATCAAAAAAATCTGGGGATAACAGCGATTGGAAGGTTATTCTGTCATCGTAGTGTCAGTGTAAATAATCTTTAGTTCAACTTATATAGTAAGTTCAAACAACACCAAGGAGGGATCGTTATGGCTGACTTATCCATTAATCTGGCAGGTATTCGATCACCCAATCCATTCTGGCTGGCTTCTGCACCACCAACCAATACGGGATATCAGGTTCAGCGTGCGTTCGAAGCGGGCTGGGGTGGCGCGGTGTGGAAGACACTGGGTGAGCCGATTATCAATACATCCTCCCGTTTCGCGGCGGTCCATTTTGGTGGGCAACGGGTGGCGGGGTTTAACAATATTGAATTGATATCCGATCGTCCACTGGAAGTGAATCTGCGGGAGATTGCCGAGACCAAGAAACGCTTCCCGGACCGTGCGGTTATAGCTTCACTGATGGTGGAACCTACGCGGGAGAAGTGGCATGAGATTGTCAAAAAGGTGGAGGCTGTTGGCGTCGATGGCCTGGAGCTGAACTTTGGCTGCCCACATGGCATGGCCGAACGTGGTATGGGAGCTGCCTCTGGTCAGCAACCTGACCTGGTCGAACTCCAGACGATGTGGGTGAAGGAAGTGGCGACCACACCGGTGATTGTGAAGCTCACGCCGAATATCACGGATATTACGGCGACAGCCCGGGCAGCTGTACGAGGTGGCGCGGATGCGATCTCCCTGATCAATACAATTAACTCCCTGGCAGGTGTGGATCTGGATTCGTGGAATACCGTGCCCCATGTGGGCGGCAAAGGAGCGCATGGTGGATACTGTGGCCCAGCTGTGAAGCCAATTGCACTGAACATGGTTGCGGAGTGTGCACGTAATCCGGAGGTGGGTGTGCCAATCTCTGGCATAGGCGGCATATCTGATTGGCGGGATACCGCAGAGTTTCTGCTCATGGGCGCTACAGGGGTCCAAGTATGTACCGCAGCGATGCATCATGGATTTCGCATTGTGGAGGACATGATTGATGGGCTGAATGATTACTTGGATGAAAAGGGTCTGAGCAGTGTAGCAGAACTGGTAGGTCAGACGGTTCCACGTTACTCGGATTGGGGCAATCTCGATCTGAACTACAAAGTGGTCGCCCGCATCAACCGCGATGTCTGCATCAATTGCAACAAATGCCATATTGCTTGTGAGGACACCTCGCATCAGTGTATTGATATGTTGACCGACCCGTCCGGCTCCTATCTGGAAGTGGTGGAAGAGGACTGTGTTGGCTGTAATCTGTGTTCGATTGTTTGTCCGGTGGATGGGGCGATTGAGATGGTTGAGCTTGTGCCTGAGCAGGAACCTGTAACCTGGAATGAACGTCAGTCTGCGATTGCGATGTTGCAATCGGTTAGAGATCAATCAACCAAGGAGGCGATATCATGAGTACCCGCAAATTGATTCGTAACGGTGTGTTGGTCACAGCGTCAGATACCTTTGAAGCAGATATTTTGATCGAAAAGGGTAAAATCACACAGATTGGCATCGGACTGATGCCTGACGAACGAACGGAGGTTGTGGATGCAGCGGGCTGTTACGTCATTCCGGGCGGGATCGATCCGCATACGCATCTAGATATGCCCTTCGGTGGAACGGTAACGGCGGATGATTTTGCGACGGGAACGACAGCGGCAGCCTTTGGTGGTACAACAACGATCATTGATTTTTGTCTGACACAAAAAGGCCGTCCATTAATCGAATCTCTCCAGGAGTGGCATGCCAAAGCCGAGGGTAAAGCCGCCATCGACTACGGTTTCCATCTCATGATCGGCGAGATGAATGATCAGGTGTTAGAAGAGCTGCCGCAGATCATTGAAGAAGAGGGTGTGTCATCCTTCAAGGTGTTCATGGCGTATAAAAACCAGTTTCAGGCGGATGACGGGATTCTCTTCCAGACGTTGCAAAAGGCAAAAGAGTACGGCGCACTCGTCATGGTTCATGCCGAGAACGGGGATGTCATTGACCTGCTGGTTCGACAGGCGCTCGCCGAAGGGCGCACGGAGCCGATTCATCATGCGCTGACTCGTCCATCCATGCTGGAGGGAGAAGCAACAGGGCGTGCGGCGCGTCTGGCTGCACTTGCGGATTCACAGCTGTATGTGGTGCACGTGACCTGTGCGGAAGCAGTGGAGCAAATTGCGCGTATGCGTGAAATGGGCTACCGGATCTGGGGGGAGACCTGTCCTCAGTATTTGACACTGGATCAATCGATCATGGATCAGCCGGACTTTGAGGGTGCAAAGTATGTTTGGTCACCTCCGCTGCGGGAAGCAGCACATCAGGAAGTGCTGTGGAATGCATTGAAAAGTGGTCAGTTGCAGACGATTGGCTCCGATCATTGCTCGTTTAATTTCAAAGGGCAGAAGGACTTGGGCAAAGATGATTTTAGCAAAATTCCTAACGGGGGGCCTGTCATCGAAGATCGTCTCAGCATTCTGTATTCCGAAGGTGTAGTCAAAGGAAGGATCACACTGAATCAGTGGGTTGATCTATGTTCGACAAGAGCGAGCAAGTTATTTGGACTATTTCCGCAGAAAGGGACTCTCGCTGTCGGGACAGACGCGGATATCGTTATTTTTGACCCCTCTGTAAACAGGGTGATCTCGGCAGATACGCATCATATGAACGTGGATTACAGTGCATTTGAAGGTATGCAGGTACAGGGATGTCCGGTGACGGTGTTGTGCCGCGGGGAGTATGTCATTCGAGATCGGCAGTATACCGGAACAGCAGGGGCAGGCCAATATGTGAAGCGCAACAAGTATGATGCAGGCGCGCTCATACCGATGAAACATCCTGTGACGGCAGTGAATGGAGGGAGAAGCTGATGTCGGATCATGATGTGTTTGAGACCGAGAGGATTGCCATAGAGCGAATGGTTGCACAGGGTTATCGGATCTATGCGGTACGGGAACATCTGGAGGGTGCTCACGTCATATGGGGGCACCCGGATCTTCCCGAAGAGAAACAAGAGCAATACGTAGGCACGGCGTCTGGACGGAAGTGGTTCAGTCACATCCTGATTCGCCAGCTTCAGGAGCAACGGGGAGCGTAGACCATACTGAAGCTCTTCATGCGATCGGGCCGTGTACGTACTCATAAGCGTAGATGGCAAGTTCGATCGCGACCCTTTTCTCGGGGAGGATATAGTCTTCTCCCAAAAGGGCTTCGATTTTGTCCAAACGGTGATACAGTGTCTGTCTGACGATATATAGAGCGGTGGCCGTCTCTTGCTTGGAGCAGCACAGGACCAAATATCGCTTGAGGGTCCGCAGCAACTGACCTCCTTTCTCCACATCGTAACGAATGAGCGGCCCCAAATATTCTTCGATGAAATCATCCAGATTGCCACTCTGCTTCATACTAGCGATGATGCGGTAACAATGAAGATTACTGTAAAAGGGCTGCTGCATCACACCGATGTCCTTCTGAATTCGCAGTGTCTCCTTCGCGGATTCCAGACTATCCTTGAGACGGGAGAGGTCTGTGCAGTTATGACTGATACCGATCAAGCCTGAGAAGAGGCAGTGGGTCTGTTCCTGCTCGTGCTGCTGTAGCTGTTCGATGCAGCGCCAGAGACTGCTTTTGCGCTGAGATCCAGGTAGTGGGTCGAGAATGATAAGAATGATCTGGTGGTTCAGAACGGTGCTGTAGAGGGTGAAGTTCTCCCGAGCAAATACCGACCGGGCGACGATGTTACGTTGGATCAACAACTTCTGAAGTCTGATGCTATCTGTGTATGCTGGATTGCTGTCGAATAAAATAATAGTGGCTTTGCTCGTTGCGAGAAGGGGATTAACGGTAGATATATATTCATGGACTTCCTTCGTGGAGTGGTATCCGTTAAGCCAATCAATGACCCACATATCTTCTTTGTAGCGGCGTTTCTCTTCCATGTATTTGGTTCGCATCCAGTCCTGAGCAATCGCGGCCGCGCATCGTTCCAGTGCCTGAATGACGAATTCATCCGAAGGTTTGATCGGTATGCTTGAATCTTGATCCGTCAGCTTTTGATGCATCAGCACAAGGTCGGCAAAGGTGTAGTCCAACGCCTGAACAGGCATGCTGATCACATCCAATGTGTTATCTGACAGCTGCATTAAATTCGGAATATCCTCCCCCGCCAAATGTTCCCGCTGCAAAAACCAATCCTGCCGACGAGTCTCCAGCTGCTCTGGAGGGCAGTAGGGAACGGCACTTGCTTCCCCTTCAAGTGGATATAACGCCACGGCACATCCGGTTGTTCGTGACAATAATCGAAGCAGAGGTTGTACGCCATCTCCATTCAGAAGAAGTTGGTTAAAGGAGGTGGTGAGACTATCGAGTTCAGCGATCATTCGCTGATGACTGCGAATCAGGGTGAAATGCAGGTCTTGCGTAATATCGATATAACGGACTTGTTCGTGGAACCAGATCAACGGAAAATCAGCTGCTACTGCAATTTCTTTCATAGCCCCGAGCTGTAACTTGGTGTGATCCCCCAGTTCCATACAGAGTCCGGCAGCCCCACGTGCAATTAACTGACGCAGAAAAGACAGGCCTTGCTGCTCACCCTCCTGCCAGCCAATGCCTGTTGTCAGCACCAATTCCCCGCCATTGAGCAAGTCCCCCACCTCGGGAACCTCCATGATATGAACCCAGCGAACATACCGCTCCAGCGCACGATCACTGGCCAGGACTTCTGCCTTGCGAAACACAGGACGTTTTAACATGTCTCTGACTTGAATATGAAGCGTTGTCTCCCCCACACAACCACCATCCTTCCCCAATCACATGTGATCTATCTGGAGTCTGGAATCCGTCAACTTGCATAATTAATCCATATTATAAGTCTATTTACAGCCAATGGGCTGAAATCTAACGTTCATTTGTTTCAAATGACAAATGGGACTGTTCTTTTTGTGATTTTGATTAAAATAAAGAATTTATATGTCAGTCTATGTCTCGTGTGAATTACATAAAAAAAAGCCCCTTAACATCACATCGGAATTCAATCATTCCAATATGCGCTAAGGGGCGAGAAGCTAATATTATAGTCTGTATTTAAGTTGTACTCGAACCGTTACATGAGTACAATCAACGACTTCTTAATCTTCGATTCTTTTCTTTTTAAATTTCATCAGGAACTCATACACAATCGGTACGATAACCAGTGTGAGCAGCGTGGAGCTGATCAGACCGCCGATTACAGTGATTCCGAGTCCTTTGGAGATGATACCCGCACTCTCTTCGAGACCCGTTACCAGCGGCAACAGGGCACCAATGGTCGCGAGAGCGGTCATCAGGATTGGACGCAGACGAGTTGCACCGGCTTCCAGCAAGGCTTCACGGGTAGGCATACCCTCTTTTTCCTTGTGAATAACACGGTCGATCAACACGATAGCGTTGGTGACCACGATACCGATGAGCATCAGTCCACCCATCATGGCGGAGACGTCGAGCGTACCACCAGCGATGAACAGACCTACCATAATACCAATGACCGTAAATGGCAGGGAGAACAGGATTGCGAATGGTGCCAATCCGCCGCCGAATGTAACAACGAGCACGAAGTATACAATGGCGATGGCCGCCAGCATGGCGAGACCCAGTTGAGTAAAGGTATCATTAATCTGTTCGGTTGTACCGCCGAACTTCACTTCAACGCCATCAGGCAGATCCAGTTTGTCGATCTCAGCCTGTAGGTTACTCGAAGCTTTCGTTACATCCGAAGCCAGGATGTTGGCTGTAACTTGTACAACAACTTTACCATCAATTTGCATAATGGAGTTCGGGGACGTACCTTCTTCCACTTTGGCAACATCTTTGATTGGTACTTCAATGCCAAGCGGTGAAGTGACGGTTTCATCCTCAATCTCTTTAATGCTGCTGAATGATTTGTTGTCTGTCTCTACATATACTTTGTACGTTTTGTTATCAATATCGACTTCCGTAAGCACAGGACGTTCCCGTGCCGGGCTCAGCGTCATCGCCAGTTGGCCTGCAGTCAGGCCCAGGGAACTTAATTTCTCCTGATCCGCCACGAGCGTATACTGCCCGTAGGTGTCAGCAAGTGTTGTATCTGCTTTTTCAAAATTATCCTTATCCGCTTCAACCAGTTTCAGAATTTCATCCGATACAGGTTTGAGTTGCTCTACATTATCGCCATAGATGGAGAGACTCAGGCCGCTACCACCCAGACCGCCGGACATGTCGAGCTCATTCCAGGTACCTACGGTAACTTCTTTCTTCAGACCTTCTACAAGCTGTTCCTTCACTTTGGTAAAGTCTTTCGTGTCTTCGTTATATTCAATATAGAATAGAGCCGAGTTGGAACCACCGCCACCCATGCTGCTCAGTGGATTACTTCCGCCGATGGAATATTGCATTTTCTCCAGACCCGGTTGTTCCAGCAACCACTTCTCGGCAACAAGTGCTTCTTTTTCTACATCTTCACGCAAAGCTCCTGTTTGTGGGCTGTACGTAATGGTCACATATTTATCTTGTTGTTCAGGCAAGAAGCTTGCACCGATGAACGGGTACAGGAACAAACTGCCGACCAGCAGGATCACTGCAATACTGACCGTGATGAGTTTGTGTGACAGAGTCCAGTTCAGCAGGCGTTTGTAACCTTCCGCCATTTTGCCTGGTTTTTCTTCGTGATTCTGTTTGTTCTTCAACCCTCCACGGAACAGGGTGTGCGCAAGCATCGGCACAATGGTAATGGCAACGATCAGGGATGCCAGCAAAGCGAATACCATGGTCAGTGCAAATGGCGTGAATAACTCACCGACCATACCGCTTACCAATGCCAGTGGCAGGAATACAGCAATCGTTACGATGGTGGAAGAAAGAATTGGAATGAACATCTCGCGCGTTGCTTCACGAACCAGTTCACGGCCTTTCAGTTTCTCACCTTTGAGTGTTAATCTGCGGTAGATGTTCTCGATAACAACGATGGAGTCATCGACAACCCGTCCGATGGCAACTGTCATCGCACCCAGCGTCATCATGTTCAGAGTAATATCCATCATATTGAGCGCAGTCAATGCCATGAGCAAGGAGAGCGGGATCGAGATAATGGAGATAATGGTTGAACGAATATTACGCAGGAAGAGCAGGATGATCAGGATGGCAAACAAAGCGCCAAAAATGGCTTTGCCCAACATCGTGTTCACCGAGTCCTGAATCGGTTTACCTTGGTCGAGCAGGACAGTCAAATCAGCATTTTTGAACTGCGATTGCAACTCTTCCGCTTTATCTTTGACTGCGTTAACGACATCAACCGTGTTGGCATCGTTGGATTTTACAATGGAAATACCAATCGATTCCTTGCCGTCTGTCCGGGAAATGGATTCCGCTTGACCGATGACTTCGATCTTGGCAATTTCACTTAATTTCACTGTCGGGATACCAGCTGCGTTGGCAGCACCTGAAGGGCTACCTACACCGGCATTACCACCAGCGGCTTGGTCCGTTCCTTGTGAAGCACCTGGAGCGGTACCTTGACCAGCTTCACCAGTTGGTGCTCCAGAGCCTTGTGGGGCTACGTTTGAACCATTGCCTGCGGAAGCACCGGCACCGCCGGGTACAACTGGAATGGTAAGGTTTTTCAGATCATCGATGTCGATGATGTTACCATCTACAACAACGGCTTTCTGGGATTTATCCAGTTCAAACAGTCCAAGGGGCACACGAATGGATGAACCTTGAACGATGCCGTTTACCGTATCTTCCGTTAGGCCCAGCTCGGCCATTTTGGCTTGGTTAAACTTCAATTGAACTTCTTTCACATATTGACCGGACACCTGAACTTGAGCTACACCGTCAATGTCTTCGAGTGCAGGCTGAATATCCGATTCAACCAGTCGTGTCAATTGTTCCAGGTCACCGCCGTCCTTGTCGGACAGGCTCAGAGATACAACCGGGAAAGAGTTAATGCTGAACTTGGAAATGGTCGGCTTCTGCACACTGTCAGGCAGTTGAACTTCATTCAGTGCCTCACGAACGGTTGCAGTTGCGTTGGTCAGATCTGTTCCATAATCAAATTCGAGTGTGATCGATGCTGCGTTCTCCATGGAAGTGGAGGTCACCGTCTTCACGCCATCTACATTGCGTAGTTTTACTTCCAGCGGCTTCGTGACATCCTCAACAATTCCCTCCGGTGCAGCCCCCGGATCAATGGCAGTGACATTCAGAAACGGTACGTTGATGTTCGGAATTGTCTCTTGTTTCATCGTCAATCCGCTGTACAAACCTGCGAAAGAGATGATAATCGTCAGAATCCAAATCGCAAACTTGTTGTTCAGTGAAAAATTAATAATACCTTTCATACGATGGTTTCTTCTCCTCTCTGTTTCTCCTGTTTATGTGTGTGACGAGTCAGCTTGGATGAACCGGCTATACATGGCATCCAGAATATGCTGAAGCTCGGAGTGCAAAGATTGAATGGCAGTTACGTTCTCCAGATTGTGCATCATGCCCAGAATAATGGCACGCCGCGGTGTGAATTCCATCATCTCCTGCCGTAGAATGGCAATGGTCTCAAGTACATCATTCTTTGGTTGCCCAGCAGGCAATTCGGAGGCAGCAATATCCTGCATTTGCTTGATAATATGAATAGGATGCCGCATCACCGTGGAATCCGGATGGGGTTCGGTAATCCATGCAGGCCAGTCCTCCAAAGGAATCAAAGGCAAAGGTCGCTGCTTAAGGAATCCGTGCGCTGCATAATCCATCATTTGCAGTAAATTTGTTGCCATTTTGGTAACAGTAAGGGACGGCATCTCTGTAAACCAGATCTTGACGTAGGAAAGGAATAGCCCCTGTGTCAGCAAAATAAGGTCAATCGTATAAGGTTCAATCTCCGATCCGTACTGCTCCTCCAGCTTATCCTTAAACCAATGTAAGGTACGGACTTCCAGATCTCTTTGCAGCGGATGGCATTGTTCCTTGCGTTGCTGTTCATCATCCATCATCATGCTGCGCATCTGTACTCGCAAAAATTCCTTGAGCTCGGCAACATGGATCAACAGTGTCTCAATTTGCTTGTGAAGACGTTCACGCGAGGTAAGGCTGGTTTCATGCTCAATCTGTGTCATCTCGTCCATGAGCGTGTACATGCAGTACTCCAGAGTACTGGCTTCTAATTCCTCTTTGGATTTGAACATGATGTAGAGGCTACCTTTGGACATCCCGCATAATTCTGCAATCTCTTGCATGGATGTTGCAGCACTGCCTTTGGATGAGAATAACTTGAGTGCTGTAGTAATGATGAGCTTTTTCTTCTCATTCATCTCATGTATAGGGTTCATTAGAGATACATTCACCTCATCAGGGAACTTGTGAGTTCTTGAATTGACTTTAAGGTCAAAATAAGTATAAACGATCTGGTTAAAGGAATTCAAATGGGAGTAAATTGGAAAATGTATATGGGGAAAAGTGGCTGATCAAAGGGAAGGAGAGACGGCAAGTAACAAGGCGTAGCTTGTATGTACGATATGGATAAGGTATCAAGAACGTTTAAGTTAGTTTCCTCCAGTGAAGGCGTACAAGGCGAGTATAATAATGGCGACTAGAGCGATGAGATAGAAAATGGCCATGCCGATCAGAAGGGTATACCCTGTATAAGAGCCCATGCGTGCCAATAACTTTTTCATGATTTACGACATCCTTTCTTACGTGGCAAAGTATAAAGAGGTTCCCTATTTATATCATTCCCCAAAAAAGACGACTTTCTGATCGAAGTCGTCTTTTTTATATTACAGAATTTAATAGATATCATAATGGAAGCTAAGAATTACACGATAACGGAGATTGCAGAACTGACTTGAAGAAACGAAGTGTTCGCCTTAAAGCTTTCTGTAAGAAAGCTTCTTCGGAAGCGTATGCTATCACCGGAGATATAAAGTGTAACTTCATTTCGTTCCATTATGTGATCAGTTTCAAACCAACGGCTGCCACCAAAATCATCGCGATAAACAGGATACGCTTCGCTTCTTTCCGTTCACCGAACAGGAACATGCCTGTTAACGTACTGCCGACCGTCCCGATTCCCGTCCACACGGCATATGCTGTGCCCATCGGAATGGACGTCATGGCGTAGGACAACAACGAGAAGCTGAACACAAACGACACCAGCATAAGTACGATGTATGGCCATCCTTTTTTGGTGGAAGCACCATTAATACCGATTACGCCGAAAATTTCACATATCCCTGCACCTACAATTGCCATCCAAGCCATTATACTGCACCTCCTTTGGCTTCTTGCTGATCCGTTACCAGCTTCAGTCCAATTACGCCGCAGAGCAGCAACCCGATGAGCAATACTTTGGCCAAGCGGAACGGCTCACCAAACAATACCATTTCCGTAAGGACGGTACCCGCCGTACCAATTCCCGTAAAGACGGCATACACCGTACCCACAGGTAGCCTTTTGGAAGCGGCAATGATCAGTCCAAAGCTGATCACGATGGCAATCCCCGTTAAAGTCCACTCCCAGGCATTCGAGGCATGTTTCAGCCCGCTTACCCAGACAATCTCAATAATTCCGCCGATAAATACATATAACCAGTTGCGATTCATGTTGTTAAATCTCCTTCCGGCACAACGCTGTGCGCCTCGTCGTTCAAATGATGAATGCCATGCCAAAATACAGGCCAGGCTGCTTCCAACCGTCTCTTGTACCGACGGGAACTTCCATAGATAATTTCCACGGTAATACCGTCCAGAAACGTCATGAATGCAATGGCAGCCTGTTCCGCGGGAATGGCCGGAATATCTCCATGACGCATTGCCCGTTGTAGCAGACGATTCAGTGCACGTTCCATGCCATCGATAAACGGATACACCTGATCCATCACTTCGCCATACAGAGAAAGGGGGGGGTAAAAACAATTACGCAACATCAAACGAGCCGAAGCATGGGCATTGTATTCTTGTTCGAACCAGATCAACAAGCCTTTCAGCCTCTGCTCCAATGGCAGATCCGCATGATCACGGAAATATTCCAGTGTGTGCCGTGTTACCTCGTGAAATGCAAAGTCCAGTGTGTGTAAAAACAAGTCATCCTTGCAGCTGAAATGCGCATATATGGAAGGTTTTTTAATCCCGACTTCATCAGCAATAGCTCTCAGAGAAGCTCCCTCATAGCCATCTCTGGCAAAATGGAACAGGGCTGCATCCCGAATGGATTGTGCAGTCATTCAATCACCTTCCTAACGGTCGTTAGGTAATTATATTTTCACACTTTACATCACCTGTCAAGATGAAAATATCCGCCTGCACAGTAGAGTACAGGCGGATATAACAGGTATGGATGTGGTTTCTGATCAAAAGGTCGTAAGACCCAGAATCAGTTGCAGCTTATATAGGATACCTTTCAAAAACGTAGTCTTCTCCTGGAACTCATCCAGGTCTAACGTGAACTCGGCATCATTATTATTCCATATGCGCTCAAAATAATTCGCGATATCGAGTGTGAACTTATTGTCTGGAGGTGCAGCAACCCATAGATCATTCTCCAGATTGTAGTCATTCATGTTTCGGGGGGTGAAATTGGTTGAACCCCCGAGGACAATATGATCTCCGGTTGCTTTGGCAAGATAGATCATCTTGGTATGGTATTGCTCCTTGGTGGTGTTATACCAGCGGATCTGTATTTTACCGTCGGATTTATCATGCAATTCAGCGGCGACAGGACGGTTCGGAATCCCGATCTTTTCCTGACCAAAAGCATTTTCATTTGGATCTAGTACAAGCCGGATCTCGGTTCCTCGTTTTGCCGCTTCCAGCAGGGCTTCCAATACTTTCGGAGAGGCCACATAGAACATGCCCATCCATAAGGTGTCACCTTTGCCAGCCTGATTGATCTCATGGAGTACAGCGTCATTCACTTTGCCTTCAGTTAAATAACGTATTCGTATATCTCCCGTGTTTGAATTCGAGGAAGGAGCTGTGTAGGCAGGAACCTTGCCTCCGCCTGAGATGTCGAGAACAGCTTGCTCGGACTGAAGAATATCGCCAATGATTGGACCTGTTACTTCAAATGCAATATTTGAGTGATAGGCACTCGCATCATGGATATTGCCAGAAGAGACAATCGCTGTCTTCTCACTAACAACAACTTTGCGATGATTGGCCTTCACGTTGAGCAGCTTGAGATAGGAACGGACCGTTACATCCGGACCATCCGTGGCCATCAGGTTTTTGATCCAGCCATCTCCGGATTGCCCAAACCATTGGAAGAAGGTCCGCCAGACCGCAGAGTATACTGGAGTTGAATCACGCAAAGGGTCCACATCCGTGATGACCACATGAATGCCTGCTTGTTTCATTTGTTCCAGCAACGGATTGGGTGCTGAGTTATAGTTGGTATTTACTTCATCTGTAATGAACCAGATATCCATATCAGGATGCTGATTTTTTTTGGTAACCAGCGCTTCGGTGAATTCAGTACTCACGGGAGGAAAGTTCTGTCCCTTGTGCTGATAATTATTGAACAGGAACATATCCACCAGGACAAACTGCTCTGCTTCCTCCACAATTTGCATCATGCGCTGGAAAATCTGTTGTTCATGCTGCATCTGTCCGTCGGAGGAAGGATAAGTGAGGTCGTGCAGGAACTCGACTTGATCCACACGATACTCCGGACTTTCGTAGGAAATGCCCGCTGGTAATGGTTTGTAGGTCTGATAGAGCATGACGGCGATGAGCCATAGGACCAATAGGACAAGTCCTGTTCGTATGTATGGAAATTTGCCGCGTGAAGATTTGCGGTCTGATATATGGCGGCGTAATGAGGCCAACGGTGGACTCCCCCTTCTGTACTTGCTGACTTCTATTACCACACGGATGATAACGTTGACGCAGGAGAACCCGCTAGCATAACGAATGTAGCGGTAAAATGCATATGGCAAAATTGGCAGTATGCAATCGACAGGTGTCTGAGCGTTGTGTATAATGAGTGTATTATTTTTGTAGAATGTTAGGGTTTTCATATGCCTGACAAGGACGGGGAACCAATGATATAACCTTTGAAATCTGGACATTTAGGAAAGAAAGTGGGTAATAAGGTGTATTCCATCAAACAAGTCGCTGCCATGCTCGGTATCCCGACGGTGACGCTCCGGGCTTGGGAGAATCGGTATAGTGCGGTCACCCCTGAGCGGACGGAATCGGGTTATCGAATGTATACCGAAGAGAATGTTGCGGATCTGCGCTGGTTGAAAGAACAGGTTGAGCTACATCAGACCAATATTTCGGAAGCGGTACGGATGTTGAAAGTAAACAAATTAAATCCGCCCGAGGCTGTGCCCACGCCGATCATGGCTCCGGTGCCTACGATGGAAGAAGCCTACGCACGCATGGCAGATCAGATCTATGACTCGCTCTACAACTTTCAGGGTGAACGTGCCAATGGTTTGATTGATTTTGGGTTCACCATGTATGGGTATGACTCGATGTTCTATCATGTGTTGGTGCCCATTCTGGTTCGGGTTGGAGATGCATGGGAGCAAGGTAGGGCTTCGGTGGCTCAGGAACACTTCATGACACAGCTGATATCACAGCGGTTTTATCAGTTTTTCCATCTGTTCCCGATCTATCCGCATCTGCCCAAAGTTCTGGCGTTGTGTCCGGAAGGGGAGCATCATCAGGTCGGATTGCTGCTGTTCTCTCTTTTTATGCGTAAAAATGGAGCAGAAGTACTGTATCTCGGTGCGAACACGCCAGAAGAAGGCATCTTCCCGATTATTCGGGAGCAAAAGATCAAGTTGGTCTGCCTGTCAATCACAAGTCCAGGGCTTCTTGTTAAATGTGATCAGCTCGTCGAGCGGATTATGAACGAGTTCCCGCATATTCGCTTTGTACTTGGAGGTAAAGGCTATGAGCGTGCAGAGCATGCGCGTTATCCGCAATGGATTATGCCGGAGAGTTCTGCGGACTGGCAGTCGTGGATGGAGCGTGAATATCTCTCCGAGCGATCACCTGGTGCACGGTTTGGACAAGCCAATAATTAAACATAATCTCAAATGATATGAATAGGTTAGTGTATAAAGGACATCCTTTGACGAAAGTGATCAAAGGGTGTTTTTTGTGTTTATAAATGGATTACCAGGTATTTGACCGACGGGTCATTTTTTGGTTTACAAGCTCGTATAATATTTGTATTATATTTGTATAATGTTTTTGCTAGTTACCGCTTAAAGTGTTCTTGGGCGGTTTAATAATAGGTTAGGGGCTAGAGAACTATAGGAATTCCCTACATAGAAAGGTGAGTGGCATGATACCGAATCAACAACGCAAACGTGCAGCTGTCATTGGCGCAGGTCCAGGTGGACTTGCAGCAGCGATGTTATTGTCCGGTCAGGGGTACGAGGTAGATGTGTATGAGAAACAGCCAGTCATCGGGGGGCGTTCTGCCAGATTGGAACTGGGTGAATATCGATTCGACCGCGGTGCTACATTTTTGATGATGCCTCAGCTGATTGAAGAGATGTTTGACGTGGTGGGACGTAAGTTATCCGATTATGTGCATATGAAAGAGTTAACCCCACTGTACGCACTGAACTTTGGTGATAAGGTGTTCACGCCTTCTCGTAATCGGGAAGATACAGCTGCACAGATTAAGGAATTGTTTCCGGGTAATGAAGACAATTACCTTCGGTTCATGCAAGAAGAAGAAGTGAAATTTGGCAAAGTCATGCCTTTACTCCGTCGTCCTTTTGGCAAGCTGACTGACTATTTGCGCAAGGATGCGGTAACAGCTCTACCTAAGCTTGATGTCCACAATACAGTCTATGGAATCTTGTCCCGCTATTTTACAGACGAGCGTCTGCGCTGGGCATTTACATTTCAATCCAAATACCTTGGCATGTCTGCCTGGGATTGTCCGGGCACCTTTACCATACTATCGTTTATTGAGCATCACTACGGATTGTTCCACCCCATTGGCGGCGTGAATCGGATCTTCCAAGCCATGGCCGATGTCGTGGAAGAATACGGAGGACGCATACATACTTCCACCCCGGTGAAACAGGTCATCGTTCGCAATGGTCGTGCAGAAGGTGTGTTGCTTGAGAACGGTGAACGCATCGAAGCAGACCATGTGGTGGTGAACGCCGACTTTGCACATGCGGTTAACCATCTGTTTGAACCAGGCGTGCTTAAGAAATATACCCCGGAGAAAATGAAACGCAAAAAGTATTCCTGCTCTACAGCAATGCTGTATCTGGGCGTGGATGGTGATGTGGATCTGCCGCATCACTCGATCTATTTTCCCGAGGACTACCGGTTAAACGTTGATGAGATTACAAAGCATAAAATGTTATCAGCCGATCCATCTCTATATATTCATAACCCTTCCAGACTTGATTCGACGCTGGCACCGGAAGGGAAATCTGCTTTGTATGTTCTTATGCCTACGCCTAACCTTACCGCAGACATTGATTGGGAGGCAGAACGGGAGAATGTGCAGGAGGCCATGATGAAACGCATGGAAGGCATTCCTGAGCTGGCAGACATACGCAACCGTATTGAAGAATGTATGCTGTTCACTCCACTTGATTGGCAGACTGAACTAGATGTGTATCGCGGAGCAACGTTTAATATGGCACATAACCTGGGTCAGATGATGTATCTGCGTCCCCATAACCAGTTTGAAGAGTTGAAAAGTGTATGGCTGGTAGGCGGCGGAACACATCCGGGTAGCGGGTTGCCCACGATCTTCGAATCGGCACGGATCAGTGTCAGACTGATTCAGGAAGAGGACGCACGCACACGTTCCAAGCCATCCTCTTATGTGAAGACGGCAGAAGCCAGAGGGCATTCATGAAGCGGGCCGCTATTGTAGGCGCAGGGATTGGCGGACTCACTTCGGCACTGTTATTGAACCGTCAAGGCTGGGATGTCACCGTGTATGAACGGGGTTCCCGCGTTGGCGGACGCATTGGATATGAGCAGGAAGGCGAGTATCGGATCGATCAGGGGCCAACGATCGTACTGCTGCCGGAGATGTTACTTGGCATAATGGAGGAAGCAGGCGTAGATCGTTCGAAGATTGAGTTACTTCGCTGTGATCCGTTATACAGAGTGCATTACCACAGTGGTCGTGTCATGACCAAGATGACCTCACGTGAAGAGCAGACGGCGGAGATTGAACGTTTGTTCCCGGGAGAGAGCCGGGGATTCTCACGATTCATGAAAGATATGGACACGTTGTTTCCGGCAGGCAGGGCAGCGTTTCTGGAAAGGGCTTTTCCGCGCAAAAGGGATTTCTTCACCCCTTCGCTCATGTCACTCATGGGCAGATTGCGTGCACACAAAAGTGTCCGGAAAGCGGTAGGCGATTATTTTGAGCATGAGGAATTGCTTGATGCGTACTCTCTGCAAAGTTTATACATCGGTGGATCACCGTTTGGAACGCCAGGTATCTATTCCCTTTTGCCTTACGCAGAGCATGAATATGGCATCTGGATGGTCAAAGGTGGATATGCAGCATTGCCGGCTATTCTGGAACAGGAACTGATATCACGTGGTGGGCGTGTCGTGCTGAATTCGGAAGTGACCGGACTCAAGATTAAAAATGGTGTGTGTGAAGGTATAGAAACGGCAGCAGGCGCAGAAAATGTGGATGCAGTTATCTACAATGGTGATTTCCCCCATCTATCAGGTTTGCTTGGACAATCACCAGAGGTAGCACGTAAAAGAAAACCGTATCGTCCCTCTTCCGGATGTGTATTGCTCTATGTGGGCGTGGACAAAACCTGGGAAGATGCAACGACGCACCAGTTCTTCCTGCCACCGAGTCTTGAAGGCAGTTTGCAGGAAGTGTTCAATCAGCGACGCATTCCGGCAAAGTCCTCATTTTACGTATTTAATCCGGTCGCATTGGATGAAACTGCAGCGCCTCAAGGACAGAGTGTATTATATTTCCTCATTCCCGTACCAGATGCCGAAGGTGTCGACTGGGATCAGGAGAGTGAAGCATTGGCAGAACGGGTACTGGAAGAAGCGGAGCAACGTGGATTCCCGGGACTTCGTGCAGCGATCAAGTGGAAAAAGGTACGTACACCCGCTGACGCAGAGCGAGACGGGCTCTATGGGGGCGGAAGCTTTGGTATAGCACCTGTATTATTCCAGTCCGGTGTATACCGACCGCAACCCAAACCATTCCCTAATATCAAGGGATTATATGCCGCAGGAGCATCTGTACATCCAGGTGGCGGAGTGCCGATTGTAATGCAGAGTGCACGGATGGCCGTCAATCAACTCATGAAGGAGATGGGAACATGAATGAAGCGATTTTGAGCAGGTGTGAAGAGTTGATGCAAAAGGGTTCTTCCTCTTTTTATCAGGCCTTTAGAGGGCTGCCAAGTCCACGTCGGGAAGCGGTATATGTCATTTATGCCTTCTGCCGCATGATTGATGACAGTGTAGACGAGCCGGAACATTCGCCCTATACGATTCACGAGATCCATGATTTGTTTGATCAGTTGGACGACGCAGAAGGACATTTTATCTGGCCAGCACTGAGATGGTTGTTCAACAGCTTTCCTCATCTGGATAAGGGGCCATTTTTCCGTCAGATGGAAGGGCAGCTCACGGATCTTAAAGTAACACATTATACAACGATGCAGGAACTGGAGCATTATTGTTATCTGGTGGCCGGAACCGTAGGCGAGATGTTGTTGCCTGTATTGAGAGATGATAACGGCGCAGAAGTAGCGATGAACGGGATTGCTTTGGGTAAAGGGATGCAGATCGTTAATATTATTCGGGATGTTGGTGAAGATCGGGCCAGAGTGCGTCGGTATGTTCCGCTGGAAATCATGGAGAAGCATGGTTACACCGAGCAGGACTTTGAAGACGGGGTTGTGGACGAACGTTTTATTGCCATTGTTCATGAATTAAAAGCTGCAGCATTGAACTGGTTCCGTATTGGCATGGATCGTCTGGATACGTACCCAACGGAAAGTGCGTTTTCCATCGAGCTGGCAGCAGCCTTTTACTCCACCATTCTACACGCGGTTGAACGCAACGACTATGACGTATATACCAAGCGGGCATATGTTAGCGATGAATTGAAACTGGAGATGCTGGGTGCGATTGTGAAACGTTACCCGATGCTGGCCTATCAAGCCTCCCGAACGGCGGTATCCTGATGATCCAGTGGCTTTACTGGGCGTGGTATGTCATTGGAGCAACCTTGATGCTAACGATCGGTGTGCCTGACGTATTATCTTTTTCAAATGGTTTATTTCTAATCTTCTACGCATTGTATGTGCTGGATCTGATCTATCAAGGGCGTAATCGGACAGGCCTGTCCGACCAGTCAGTCATCTGGCTGAAACCCGGACTCTGGATATCCTCTGTGATTATCTGGCTTGGAGGTATGGGCGTAGAGTGGGTAGGCGTTCATACGCATTGGCCTTTTGGCGAGTATGCCTACTCAGACTTCTTCGGGATTCATCTGTTCAGTGTGCCAGTTACGCTGGGTTTCGCCTGGATCGCAGTGGTGGGTAACTCGGCGCTGTTAAGTGGCGGTGGTTCAACGTGGACTGGCAGATTGCTTCGAGCAGTGAAGACCGGGTTCTGGGCGATTGTACTCGATCTGGTGCTCGACCCTGTTGCGCATGCAAGAGGATTCTGGGAGTGGCAAGCCCCAGGTGGATTCTACGGTGTTCCGTGGACCAATTACATAAGCTGGTTTATCATGGGTGCATTCTTATCCCTTTTCCTTCCGGCCATGCCTAATGACCGTAGCTCATTGCTGCGTGCAAAATGGTTGTATCAGCTGTTTATTCTTCTGTTCGGCCTGCTTGCTCTAAAGGAAGGGATTACGGGCAGTTTTATCATCGCCATTGCTGGTGTGCTTCTTGCCGAAGGGAGCTGGCTCTATGATTCGCGCCGTAAAATCAAAAACGTTTAATCGTATTTTTGCCTTATACAATCACTATTATCTGCTACGTCGGCGCTTCCGCTCCTTCACGCTCACAGGGTCACTGGACCCGCAGGTGGACATCAGGGACAACTCCCCGATTGAAGCGACTCGTCCGGTGATCTATTTCATGAATCACAGCTCCTGGTGGGATGGTCTGTTGCTCTATCATGCGGCCAGGCAGACATCGCGGGGTGATCATTATGTGATGATGGAGGAGCAACAGCTTCAGCAATATGCTTTTTTTCGTAAATTGGGTGCGTATTCGATCAATAAGGAGAGTGCGTCCGGTATTCGGACCTCTCTACAGTACACCAGTGAATTATTGGATTCAGGTAAAAGGGTCTGGATTTTTCCCCAAGGAGAAATATTGCATCAGGAGGCCAGACCGATTCAGTTCCGTCCAGGCATCGGATTGTTACTTCGTCGTTCTCCAAATGCCATTGCTGTACCGGTAACCTTGTGCCATGGGATGGTCCAGCATGATTTACCGGAAATATCGATGCAGGCGGGCCCGGCTGTGATGGAAGACTGGAAGGCGTTGAAGAGTGAAGAGATTGCCGCCAGACTCGGCCATGTGCTGGAACAGCAGTTAGACGATCATAGATCAGAGCTTATACGGATGGGGCAGGGAAGTTTGCCAGATGCGATTCCACTGATTCGTCATGTACGTTCGACAAGTGAAAAATACGATGCGGCACGAAAGCGGGTGAACCGTTAGCATGAATGCATCTGAAATCTTCTGGATTGTGCTTACCTGCATATTGGGCATACAGTTGCTGTTCGCTCTATGGAACGTCTCCTGTCTGCCCAAAGTGCGTTCATTCCGAGCAGACCGAATACAACCACCAGACCTGCTGGTCTCGGTGCTGATTCCAGCCAGAAATGAAAGACTACATATCGAAGGATGTCTGGAGAGTGTGCTCGCGAGCGATACATCAGGATTCCAGATGGAAGTATTGGTGCTGGATGATCGCTCCGAAGATGAGACAGCGGCCATGGTACAAGCGATTGCGGATCGGGATGCACGTGTGCGTTTGCTGCATGGCGTTGATCTTCCCGAAGGCTGGATGGGGAAATCCCATGCGTGTCACAGGCTGGTTCAGGAGGCCAAGGGAGAATGGTATATGTTCGTGGATGCGGATGTGCGTCTGGAGCCAAGTGCCATTCGGCAGACTCTTGCGGCAGGGTGTGAGCAGAGCGGGGGGCTGGTAACCGGTTTTCCTTATCAGGTAACAAAGACGTGGATGGAAAAGCTTGTTGTACCCATGATGGTCTTCACCATCATCAGTCATCTGCCCATTTTCATGATACGCAGATCATCCAGTCCGATGTTTGTGGCCGCTACGGGGGCTTTTTTGCTGATTCATCGCTCCAGTTACGAAGCTTCCGGTGGTCATGCTGCCATTCAGGCACATCTGGTGGATGATATGAGTCTCGCCAAAGCAGTCAAGCGTGCAGGTCATCCGGTGATGCTGACCGATGTGCATGATGTAACGAATACCCGCATGTATCAGAACGGTGCAGAAGTATGGAATGGATACAAGAAAAATATGTACGAAGGTATGGGACGTAAAGACGTACTGCTGCTGGGCACGATGTTGATGTATACACTGATGTATATTGTGCCTCCACTAGGATTGATTATTGGACTCCTTATGGGCAGTTCGATGTCCATTCTGTATGGATTGTTAGGAACATTATTAGGTATGGCTGTGAAAAGAGTAGCGGATCATGCTGGCGGACAACCCTGGTGGCTCGCCCTTCTGCAACCGGTCAGCATGGCCTGTGTCATTGCCATCGGACTTGCTTCCTGGCAGGCAGGCCGCTCCGGCAAGGGGTATGTATGGAAAGGTAGGCGGTACAGTTGAGAGGTAACGTCATTATAATCGGTGCAGGATTTGGAGGTCTGTCGTGTGCAATACGACTGGCTTCACAAGGTGTGCAGGTGACCATTCTGGAACGGCAGCAACATGTAGGTGGCAAGCTACAGCAGATTGAGCGGGACGGGTATCATTTTGACCGTGGACCGAGCACAATCACGATGCCATCGACCTTTCGTTCAGTCTTCGACCATGCGGGTGTAGCAATGGAAGATTACGTACAGTTATATGAGTTAGAGCCGCGCACGCGTAATATATTCGCAGATGGCACAGTGGTAGATTTGTCAGGCAATCGCGGGTGGATGAAGGAGCAGATTGCAGCGTACAGTCCGGAGGATGCGGCTCGTTATGATGCATTTATGGATGAGTCTGCTGCACTGTATGCGGAAGCCAATCGTCATTTTCTGGGTAAGTTGCTGCTGTCTCCTTCTGACAAATACAATCTTCAGATGCTGCGCAGCCTGCTCCGCGTGCGGCCAACGGTGAAGCTGGATAAGTTACTGCGCTCGTATTTCCAACATCCACATACGCTGGCTATGTTCGGACGGTACGCGACCTATGTGGGATCATCGCCGTATCAATCGCCTTCCATCTTTGCCATGATGGGTCATGTGGAAGCAGAAGTGGGCATCTACGGGGTCAAAGGTGGAACCTATCAACTGATCGAAGGTATGACCCGGCTGGCTCGGGAAAAAGGTGTACAGATCATTACCGGCACAGAGGTCCGGCAGATTGTTGTTCGGAATGGAAAAGTGGCTGGCGTGGATACGGATCAAGGCTTCCGCGAAGCAGATCAAGTGGTTGCGAATGGAGATGTGCTTAGCGTAAATCGACTGCTGCTCGCACCGGAACATCGGAAAGAAATGAGCGATGCCCGCATACGGAAGTATGAGCCCTCCATTTCAGGATTTGTGACGCTGGCAGGTGTGAGAAGACAATATGATGCACTGCTGCACCATACGGTCTTTTTCCCGGAACGGTATGAACCGGAGTTCGACCATATTTTCCGTGACCGTAAAATGCCCGCCGATCCCACGATCTACATCTGTTATTCCGGTTATTCGGAAGCGGGCATGGCTCCGGCGGGAGCCAGTAATCTGTTCATTCTGGTCAATGCCCCCTATTTGTCGGATTCATGGAATTGGGAGCAGCAGACGGAACGTTACGGAGCGTTTGTGCTGGAACAATTGGCGGCGCGGGGAATTACCGGGTTGAATGAATCCGATGTGCTGATCCGGTACACACCGCAAGATATCGAACGGGATACCTTGGCGCACCAAGGATCGATCTACGGCATCTCGTCCAACTCCGTGAAGCAGACCTTTATGCGACCAGGCAACCGAAGCAAAGATGTACAAGGACTCTGGTACGTCGGCGGAACGACACATCCAGGCGGCGGAACCCCGATAGTGACGTTGTCCGGACAGCTTGTTGGTGAGCAATTGGCATCGGAAATCTTGAGATAAGTTTGTTGTGCAGATGATGGAGTGAAAATGTGTTTTGTTGATCCATGTGCGTGTGTATCGTCTCTGCTAATTAACTTTGAAGCTACTACGGATGATCCGTGCTGTTGAGTAGGTATGAGATAGTGGTGCTCCGGGATTTAAGTGAGACATTTGGTGTCGGGGCATCCTTTCAATAGCCGGTTTGGAACGTTATACTGGATAGAGTTAAACTGCTGAGCTGCAATGCTTATAGGATTAATGTTTTTGTCTTTTGCAAAAGACGTATATACATAGAAGTAAGGAACGGGCAGGTTATCCTGTCGATCCGCACGATTCTCACATAGGAGGTCTCATCATGAATGAACAAGAGCGAGCCGGCGAACGGCTGCTTCCCGAAGTGGCTACGGGAGAACGGAAGCTAGAGCACGTGCGCCTCTGTCTTGAGGAGAATGTGGCAGGAGAAGGGGTAACCAGCGGTATGGAGCGGTTTGCGTTTCGCCATCACCCACTGCCGGAACTGGATTTTGAAGAGGTGCATCTGGAGACTTCGTTTATTGGCAAAAAAGTACGTACACCCTTGCTCATCAGTTCGATGACGGGTGGAAGCAAAACAACAGGCGCCATCAATGAGCGCCTCGCGCGAGTAGCGAACGCCAGAGGCTGGGCGCTCGGCGTAGGTTCGATCCGGGCTGCCGTAGAACAGCCGGAACTGGCGAGTACCTTCGATGTCCGCCGTTGGGCACCGGACATTCCGGTCATTGCCAACCTGGGTGCGGTGCAGCTGAACTATGGCTTCACCACAGCTGATTTCCAGCGTGCTGTAGATATTGCGGGTGCGGACATGCTCGTGCTTCACCTGAACACCTTGCAGGAAGTTTTCCAGCCGGAAGGTAACACCAACTTCAGTGGATTATTTCAACGGATTGAAAACTTGTGTCGTGAGCTAGACGTACCTGTTGGCGTAAAAGAAGTAGGTTTTGGCATCGATGGTGTGACGGCTCAACGCCTATATGAAGCGGGTGTCGCGTTCATTGATGTAGCCGGAGCAGGGGGCACAAGCTGGGTGCAGGTAGAGAAGTACCGCAACAATAACCCGGTACGCCGGGCAGCAGCTGAAGCTTTTGCCGACTGGGGCATTCCCACAGCGGAGTGTATTCAGGAAGTACGAGCGCTGAATCCTACTGGTGCCCTGATTGGCAGCGGTGGACTGTACACTGGCGTGGATGCGGCCAAAGCCCTCGCGCTCGGTGCGGATCTGGCTGGTTTTGGCCGATCTCTGCTCGAATCCGCAGTCGCTTCCGATGATGCGCTGAATGAGCGGTTGGAACAGGTTGAATTTGAACTACGTACGGTGATGTTTGGCATTGGTGCAGGGCAGATTGAAGATCTGAAGCAGGCGTCACGTCTGGTGGAACGACGGTAGAGTGAGGGTGGAAATGCAGGTGCGAACCCCAAGCTCACATGATTTCCCTGGGGAATTCGCACCTCGAATTTTGTCGAAAACATCGTTTTCGTGACCTTTTGGCAACACATGTGTTCGTTGAAGGATGTTTTTTATCACAAATGTTTCTATAATTTGGTATAATAATTGAGAATACGTGATAATATTTGAACTTGATGACGTTATTACGCGTGCTTTCGCTGTCGCACTCCGTATGGAGTGCGTGGATTGAAATTGGTGTTCCGTTGTCCAAAGTAACTGCTTCTCACGTCGCACTCCGTATGGAGTGCGTGGATTGAAATTTGGACAAGTTCAAAGACAAAGCCAAGAAGGTTCGTCGCACTCCGTATGGAGTGCAATTTATCAAATCCTTAAAGCGCCTTAACTATTTCGTGCTTGTTCTAACATAACCAGAAGTCAGAAGTAAGCCAAACAAACCGTCCAAAGTAAAACATGGACGGTTTGTTTGTGTTTCTCTTTGAAAGTGAGAATTTGATGGCTTCTTTGAGAATGCTCAGCCCAGTTTGTTTTATTACACCTTATCATCGTCAGGTATGTACTCTAACACATCTATAAGAGTATAGTCGTTTCCTGTCATTGCCCGTAGAGTGTTCACGATGTTATTTAAGGTATCTAAATCAAGCCTTTTCGTTTTTCCTTCGCACAGATCATAGATAAGGTTCGGTCTAACTTTTGCTTCTCTAGCCAGTGCATTTTTAGTGACGCTGGCTGCATCTAAAGTATCGCCCAATCTTATTTTTATAGACATACCAATTCCACCTTTCACTTTAATGATAACCTAACGTTAAATATACTGGAGGGTTAGTCCTGGCTGAGCATATCACAGGAAATGCAAGAGAGATGCTAGAGTCAATCGTGGACAGATTGAGTGGTATGGATGCGATGACATTTCTCACGGATGTCTTATTGTGGACTCCCGACCGTGTGGATATGAATTTGATGCTTGATCGCATACTATGACAAGACTCTCCAGCCCTCTTCCAGGCTATTTTTTACAACATTTTAAGCAAAGCAGATAAATATCTTTAT
The DNA here is from genome assembly GCF_045040675.1 of Paenibacillus sp. FSL H8-0283. Classification (NCBI taxonomy): domain Bacteria; kingdom Bacillati; phylum Bacillota; class Bacilli; order Caryophanales; family Paenibacillaceae; genus Paenibacillus; species Paenibacillus sp. FSL H8-0283. The sequence continues at coordinate 6,455,414 of NZ_CP150295.1, read as the reverse complement.
AATAAAAGTAAATTATTTACAAGTAAAATATTGATATTAAATTCAAAAATATAGTATTATTTAATTGACCATTGCTTAATTTTGCTTGGAAAGGTGGTGTACCTTTGAACTCAGTAGCCACAATACGTGATCATTTAGCAGACTACTTAAAAACGAACCATATGACACTCAATCAATTCTCTGAGATATCGGGAATCAACTCAGGGACGTTGAGTGGTACGCTGAACGGGCTGCGTACCATTGGCATGCAGCAGTTGGATCGACTAACTGCCGGGATGGGTTTAACAGAGGGTTACTTCTATGAATTATACATACATGAGTGTTTTGTACATACAAGCCCGGATTGGCGAAGACTGGGGCCTTTTTTATACCGTTGTGCCGAACTCGGTAAGGTCGATTATATGGAAGAAGCCGTTAATCTAATTATGGATAATCTTTCCTATGCACCGCTTTTGTTCGAGTTGGCTGAACAGTTATATCGTGAAGGGAAGTTGGAAGCGGCCAAGCCTTTGTACCTTTGTGTAGCCGAGGGTGAGAAAATGCAACATTCTGAACGGTTGGCTCTAAGTCAGTATCGTTTGTTCACAATCGGGCTTTCCAAGGATCAGTTGAGCAATCTTACACTTGCAACGCAGTTTGAGTTTTTTGTAGATCGGCTTGATGAACCCTACCAGCTGGATGGATTGAACGATTTGATTAATGTGTATGCTTCGTTACGCCGATGGGATAAGGTGAAGAATCTTGCTGACAAGTTAAAATTAAAAGCAATGATCCATTATGAATTAGGGGTAACATCTGAAGAGCCCGAGGCTAAACCCAAAAAGCAGATTGTTTTTTACGTTTTGTACGCATATTTAGCGCTTGGAGAAGCTTGTTTCTACTATGAAGAATATGAAAAGGCACTTCAATATGTCTCTTTGTACACCGATTATAGCTGGGTAAATAATCCGAGCGACGAGGAAAATGTTGTTATTCGTCAGTTCGAAGAATGGGCAGAAGGCAACCGTTATCTATATAAATTAATGTCAGGCAAAACAGAGGTTATCCCAAGTTATATGAACTACATCTCGGAGAGAGAGAACGAAATCTTTCCTGCTTTATGTGCAATTGTGAATGCGGCAAATCGGTTTGATATCAACATTGATTCAGTTCTTGAAGCATATGACGCGTATTTCATGTACCAAGAACAGAGTAGCCGTATTGGGAAAATCAGCGAGCAATTTACGAATGATCAATATGGTACTTTGCTTGTGGGCCTAGGTACATACTATTTAAAACATCAAGATTATAACAGAGGATTTGAGTTGATTCTTAACGGTTTGGATTTTGTAATTAAAATTAAGAATAAAGATAGTGTTCTAGAGTGTATAAAAATATTTGAAGAATTTCGGTGTTTTGCAGTTGAAGAAGCTAAACTACGATATAAAAGAATGATTCGGGAGGTTTGATGACGAATGAAGATGAAATTGGCAGTATTGATAGTTACATGCAGTATCGCAGTAGGCGTAGTTGTTCCTATAACTCAACCCATCCCCGTTGAAAAAGACCGTCCAGTAATCATGACAACTAATGGCCATGGCATGGGAAGTTAACCAGCGTTTCTGAAATTAATATGTGCTGCTCCCTCAAGTAGAATGGTGAATTGTCTACGTTGAAGGGAGCTTTTTCGTGTTGGAGTTCGCCTGATTTCCTACTAATTAGCAGAATGGACTAGAATGTTACAACAGGGAGGGGTGAATATGGATTGTGGTGAGCTCAAGTTGCAGATCGAAGCAGCGAGACAAAAGCTCTATCAACTCAAGATGGACTATGGAAATCTGCTTCATCCTCATGTTATACAGCAATCTATGGTCCTGGATGATCTAATTAATCAATACAATCAGGTTAAAATAAAAAAGCCGATTGAATAATTCAATCGACTTTGGGCGAGAAACTTTGGCGGTCGCTCGCCCCTATATTTTAACATAAGTCCACAGAGCGAAGTATCGTTATTACATACATTCATCTTTCACGGTGATATTCTCATTGGTTACAGTAACGTAGGAATTGCCGGACAAGTATTCCGTATAACCGCAAACCGTTTTGTTATAGGTTTTTCCGCGGCTGTCCGTGAACGCCAAGGAGACCACCCCCTCCCCGGAAAGTTTCAGCTGCGGGGCGAATTTCACGTTTGCTCCGCTGGGAATATCCTTATTGAATACGTAGGTGGAGCCACTCTCATTGTTGTTTAACGAGTTGTCGCCTTGGACTAGGCTAGCCTGAATATTGGTGAGGTCATAGTCGGACTGATTGTGGATCGTGATTCTTAAGTGGCGAAAGGGATCCATTGCATTCAGAAAGCTCATAAAAGCGACTATGGCGATTCCGAGTATGATAGCGGATAAGATAATCATTTTCTTTTTGGAGAATCGGCGACGTGTGTTCAATAAGATCCACTCCTTTCCTTCATGAGGTATAAACGATGGGAAGAGATCAAAAGTTTTGATTAAAATGGATAAATATGAAAATTGAAAACCGAATCGTCAGAATAACTTCATGCGCTAAGCGAGAGAACAGGATACAATAAGATACTAGTAGTGCAAAAAGGGCTGCACAGAGATCATACATAATCAAGATCAATCGAAATAAGGAGGGGAAAAAGTTGAAACTTTCTCCAATGAATCAGGAAGATTATGCGAGTTTTCGCATTCGATCGATTAAGGATTTTGCACAGGAAAAAGTAGAAGCGGGCACCTGGGCTGAGGAAGAGGCACAGCAACTGGCGGAGGAATCTTATGAACGTTATCTGCCAGAAGGCTTGAACACACCCGGAGCGTATCTCTACAATCTGGTGCATCCTGTGGACGGCAATGTAGGGTATATCTGGTTTAATATCACGGATAATCGTCGCGGAAAAGATGCTTTTTTGCTGGATATTGTGGTTGAAGAAGCGCACCGTGGTAAGGGATACGGAACAGAGACGATGCAGGCGCTTGAACAGACGGCCTTGAGTCTTGGCGTGGATCGCATTGGTTTGCATGTGTTTGGACATAATGTGCGGGCGAGCAGCCTGTATCGCAAGATGGGATATGAGGTAACGGACCTGACGATGTACAAGGAAATCAGAGGGTAAATCTAAAAACGGATAATCTAGGCCAAACTTAAGATCTGCGCAAAACGAATTATCCGCAGTAACTGGGGATTTCGGGAAGCGGAAGGGACTCTGGTCGAATTGGCGAAGTTCCTTGATGCCTTGAGGTTTGTCATATATAATGTATAGGATTATCCATACCGAACAAGTAATCAATGAGGAGTTGTCATATACATGGCTTTGAAAGCTGGAATCGTGGGTCTGCCTAACGTTGGTAAATCTACATTGTTTAATGCAATTACACAAGCAGGTGCCGAATCGGCAAACTATCCGTTCTGTACAATTGACCCTAACGTGGGGATCGTTGAAGTACCAGATGAGCGTTTGGACAAACTGACAGAACTCGTTGTACCTAAGAAAACAGTACCAACGGCGTTTGAGTTTGTAGATATCGCTGGTCTAGTTCGCGGTGCGAGCAAAGGCGAAGGTCTCGGTAACAAGTTCCTTGCCCACATTCGTGAGGTAGATGCGATTGTACACGTAGTACGTTGCTTTGTAGATGAGAACATTACACACGTCGATGGCAAAATTGATCCAGTAAGCGATATCCAGACGATCAATCTGGAGCTGATCCTGGCCGATATCGAGAGTGTTGAGAAGAAAATCGATCGCTCCAAGAAAAACATGAAGGGCGGCAACAAGACTGCCTCTCAAGAAGTAGAAGTATTGGAGAGAGTGAAGGCTGTTCTGTACGATGACAAGCCGGCACGCAGCATGGAACTTACGGATGATGAGCTTCTGATCGTGCGCGATCTGCACTTGCTTACCCTGAAGCCTGTTCTGTACGCAGCCAATGTAGCTGAGGACGAAATCGGCGACGTGGCGAACAATGCTTACGTGCAAAAAGTAAGAGAATTCGCAGCTGCTGAAAACGCAGAAGTGGTGCCGATCAGTGCAAAGGTTGAAGAAGAGATTTCTGAGCTGGAAGGCGAAGATAAACAAATGTTCCTGGAAGAACTCGGTATCGAGGATTCCGGTCTGAACCTGTTGATCAAAGCGGCTTACAAATTGCTCGGTCTGTACACATACTTCACAGCAGGTGTACAGGAGGTTCGTGCGTGGACAATCCGTAAAGGTACCAAAGCGCCTGGCGCAGCGGGTGTCATTCACACCGACTTCGAACGTGGATTCATCCGTGCAGAAGTTGTTTCTTATGACGATCTGGTTGCAGCGGGTTCCATGAACGGTGCCAAAGAGCGCGGACAACTTCGTCTTGAGGGTAAAGAGTACGTTGTAAATGACGGCGACGTTATGCACTTCCGTTTCAACGTATAGGTTGTTACACGTTTATATGTAGATTAAATAACATGACCCTGCGACCTTCTCGTGAAGTTCGTGGGGTCTTTGACTTAGAGTTTTGCAGATGAGGAACAAGAAAAACCACCGGGATTAGGTTGGTCGCCTTGCAATCCGGTGGTTTTCATTCGTTTGATTGAAATTCGCCGTGGTCGCCCACCGGCCTTTGTTAGAGAAGTCACGATGTTAGCGCATCGTGGCTTTTGTTTATTTTACATTTCGGAACAACATCGAACAACAATTTCATTTTGTATTTCGCAGCACCAAAAATTAGTTCATCCGCATGCGGAACAGTTACTATTCAGAACCATAAGAATATGCTATAATTAAGAGTCGTATACCACGTTAAAATTCGCGCTTGAACAGATGAGCTTAAGCGAGTTTCATACAGGGTACGCGATTTCTTGATTTCACTTTAAAAGTAAAGGATTTGATGACGTTGTAGCGATGTTATACGTCGATCATACAGGAATGTGAATACATGCTGCGGTCAGGGGATTCGGTGAGAATCCTGTGCGTTGTGGAATATAGATTATAGATGTTATGAATAATGAAACCGAAATAATTATTAAAAACGATATTTGCATGGACAAAATAATGTGTGAGGTGACTATACATGTTGGATAAATTACAGGCGTTAGCCGACCGTTATGACAAGTTGAGCGAGCTTTTGTGTGACCCGGATGTGGCAAGTGACAACAAAAAGTTACGGGAATACTCCAAAGAACAATCCGATCTGCAACCGACTTATGAAGCGTACAATGAATACAAACAGGTAAGTCAGGATCTCGAAGCTGCGAAGGAAATGCAGGGTGAGAAACTGGATGATGAGATGCGTGAAATGGTCAAAATGGAAATTGACGAACTGAGTACTCGCCAGAAGGAACTGGACGAATTGATTCGTGTGCTTATGTTGCCAAAAGATCCGAATGACGACAAAAACGTTATTGTTGAGATTCGCGGAGCAGCTGGTGGAGATGAGGCAGCGTTGTTTGCAGCAGATCTGTATCGGATGTACACACGTTATGCAGATGCACAAGGCTGGCGTGTAGAGCTGATGGACGTTAACACAAATGATCTCGGTGGGTTCAAAGAGGTTGTTTTCCTGATCAACGGACGCGGCGCTTATAGCAAAATGAAATACGAAAGCGGCGCACACCGTGTGCAGCGTATTCCAACAACTGAGTCAGGCGGACGTATTCATACGTCAACTTCAACGGTTGCGGTTATGCCTGAAGCCGAAGATTTTGATATTGAAATTCATGACAAAGACATCCGTGTTGATACGTTCTGTTCCAGTGGTGCCGGTGGACAATCGGTTAATACCACGAAATCCGCAGTACGGGTAACGCACGTTCCAACGGGAATCGTGGCGACATGTCAGGATGGAAAATCACAGAACTCCAACAAGGAAAAAGCGTTGCAGGTTCTGCGTACACGTATCTTCGATATGAAACGTATGGAAGAGGAAGCAAAGATCTCTGTTGAGCGGAAAAGTAAAGTGGGAACGGGCGACCGCAGTGAGCGTATTCGTACGTACAACTTCCCGCAAAGCCGTGTGACGGATCACCGTATCGGCCTGACGATGCACAAGCTGGATCAGATCATGAACGGGGAGATTGAAGATATCTTGTCTGCACTGACGATTGCTCAGCAGACCGAGTTGATGGATAGAGGAGAATAATCTGTGACCCGCGCGCAGTTTGTCATGACGCCGGAACAGAGCTGTCGGGAAGCCTTCGTGGAGGCTTCCTCTTTTTTGGAGAAGTGCGGCGTGTACGAGCCGCAAAACAATGCCCGGCTGCTTTTGGAACATGTACTCGGCGTTTATGGCGCCGCGTATTACATGATGCAGCCGGAGGCTTTTCCCAGCGAGCATCGCAGCCGCTGGGAGGACGCCGTCACGCGCAAGGCTGCGGGTGAGCCGGCGCAATACATTATCGGTAGCCAGGAATTCTATGGGCTGCCGTTCGAGGTCACGCCGGCCGTGCTGATTCCGCGGCCGGAGACCGAGCTGTTGGTCGAGGCTGTGCTACGCGAAGCCGACCGCGTGTTTCCCGACGGCGCTCCGCTCGCCGTCGATATCGGCACGGGCAGTGGCGCCATCGCGGTGACGATGGCTTCACTGCGCCCGCGCTGGCAGGTCGGCGCCGGGGATCTCTCGGCGGCTGCCCTGCAAGTGGCCGCGCGGAACGCGGCCGCGAACGGCGTGCAGATCGACTTCCGTGAAGGCGATCTGCTGGCCCCGTTCGCCGGGGCTCGGGTGGACATCCTCGTGTCCAACCCGCCATACATCCCGGCGGCTGATATCGCCGGGTTACAGCAAGAGGTGCGCGATCATGAGCCGCGCATGGCATTGGACGGCGGTCCGGACGGGCTTGCACCGTACCGTATCATGCTGGAGCAGTTGGCGCTGTTGCCTGCGCCGCCGCAGATCATTGGTTTTGAGCTGGGCCAGGGGCAGGCTCGCGACATCGCAGCTTTGCTTGAATCGGCGGGACATTGGCCGGAAATTATCATTGTACCGGACCTTGCCGGAATCGAGCGGCATGTCCTGGGTGTTCGTACTTCGGAACAGGTGACGAAAATGTAAGGTTCCGCGGGTTTTCTTTTTGCCGTGAAATCCTCTACAATGAGATATACCGAAGATTTCTGAATGCTTGGGGGAACATAATTACATGCTGCACAAATTTAAAAAGATAGACTATTCTATTGTCTTTATACTCGTTATTCTGATGGGTATCAGTATTTTATCGATTTACAGTACAACGTTTGGTCGTCCGAAGCTGGAGGGACTCCCGAAAAGCGCAGTGATCTTTTATATTTTGGGCTTCGTAGTCTTTTTTGGGATGTCGATGATCAACTATAAATTCATAATCAAAAATTATTTATATATCTATGGCGTGGGGATGCTCCTGCTCATATTCGTTATGTTCTTTGGTAAGGAATATTACGGTGCAAAAGGCTGGCTGTCCATCTTCGGGGTCAGTTTGCAGCCTGCTGAATTGTTCAAGTTATGCCTGATTGTGTTTTTATCGGCCTTTTTGGCCCGAAAGAAGAACCGTCCGCTCTATTTTGGACGTGACGTTATTCCGATTTCGCTCTGTGTTCTGCCGCCGTTACTACTCGTATTGCTTCAAAATGACTTGGGAAATGCTTTGAGTTATGTAGTCATTCTTGTGGGCCTACTGTGGATTGGTAACATTAAATTTACGCATGCCCTCATTGGCTTTATGATCGCAGTGGCTGCTTTTATCGGTGGTACACAGGCGTATATTCATTACCATGATGAGATTGTTAAATTTCTGAATGACATTGGACGTTCGCACTGGGCGGATCGTTTTGATCCTTGGCTTGTACCAGAGCTGACCTCAAGAGATGTACTCTGGCAGACGTATAATGCAAAGCTTGCGATTGGTTCTGGTGGGATTACAGGCAAAGGTTATATGGAAGGCACAACGATTCAGTCGAATCGGGTGCCGCTGGCCTATGCTGACTCCATCTTTGTGCAGATTGGGGAAGAATTTGGTTTCATCGGTGCCTCGGTACTGCTTCTCCTGTACTTTATCCTGATTCACAGGCTGGTGCTGATTGCACTGGAGTGTAAGGATCGCGCGGGGCCTTATCTCATTGTTGGGATCATAGCGATGCTGCTTTACCAGATCTTTGTTAATATTGGTCCATTCATTGGTCTGATGCCGTTGACAGGAATTACGCTGCCGTTTATCAGTTCGGGTGGTACCTCCATTATGATCAACATGATCAGCATGGGTCTTGTGATGAGTATTAAGGTCCACACGGAAGAGAATGAGGATATTCTTGGCTCTGCGGAACAACCGAGTATTACGGATCTGGTGAGGAAATTGCTAAGACGCAAGCCATCCCAGCAGGAGCAATAACGTTTCTGAGTCAAACCGTGAAATAGCACGTCAGATTTATGTATATAAGCTAGATAACTATAGAACCCTGGAACAGACCAACCCAAGTTACATTGGGTGGATGTTTTGGGGTTTTTATTGTTTTTAGAGTGTGAGTCAGGCCATTGAATGGTTTAATAGTCATCCTGAAGCATCCAGATTTCCATTGTATCATCCATTTTTATACAATGGTAATATTGAGTTCAATTGGAAATCATAGAATGCTAGATTTCAGGGGGATGGACAGAGTCATGTTGAGAATGTTGAAAAAGATGGACGGTGTGATTCTTTTTGTAATGCTGTTGCTCATGATTATTAGTGTATTTGCGATTTATAGCGGAACGCAGACAGATGCCAACTTGGCGAATCATCATGTCAAAACGATGTATTTCTATGTGGCCGGGTTCATTGCGGTGCTTGTGATCGGGCTTGTGAATTACAAGTTATACGTGAAATATGCGTTTTATTTGTATGGCTTGGGGATCATACTACTGATCCTGGCCAATGTCCTGGGAAGTTCAATCAATAACGCCAACGGTTGGCTGAAGCTGGGCGAGAACTTTTCTTTTCAACCGGCAGAGCTGTTCAAGATGATTCTGATTCTGTTTCTCGCCCATTTGATCGTGAAGAGACAACGAGGCACGCTGAAATTTTGGAGAGATATTGTGCCGATTGGCTGTTGGGCGTTTATTCCGTTTGCCCTTGTTATGGCTCAGAATGATTTGGGGAATGCGCTGGGGTATGTGGTGATTTTGGCTGCGGTATTCTGGATCGGAAATATGAGGCTGAAGCACGCATTGATTGCACTGGCGATTGTGGGAGTGGCGTTCTTTGGTTTTGTTAAAGCCTATACCTTCTACCATGGTGAAGTTTTCACTTTTCTTGAAAAGATAAAACGTGAGCATTGGGCGGAGCGGATTGATCCCTGGCTTGTACCGGAAAAAGCTACCTCCAAAGCTTCCTGGCATACAAAAAATGCAGGTTTAGCCATCGGTTCAGGGGGCATCATCGGCAAAGGTTATTTGCAAGGAACATCCGTTCAGAGTGGACGAGTCCCCTATACGTATTCTGATTCCATTTTTGTCGTGATCGCAGAGGAGTTTGGGTTTGTTGGTGCATCCGTACTGATTCTGTTGTACTTTATCCTGATCCACCGCATGGTGCTGATTGCTCTGGCATGTAGAGATCGCGCGGGACCCGTCATCATTGTAGGTATTATCGGAATGTTGTTGTATCAGGTGTTTGAGAACGTGGGGGCGTTCCTCGGACTGATGCCACTCACAGGTATTACGTTACCGTTCATCAGTTACGGCGGCACCTCTTTGCTTATAAATATGGCTTGCATCGGTGTAGTCATGAGCATTAAGTTGTACGGGCAAGAAGAGGAGGATGAACTTCTGATGGGGGAGCAGCAACCTCGGTTGTCGGAACGTTTATGGAATATGCTCAAGAAAGAGAAAAGTGCTGTGTAACTGTTGAGTCGGTATAGTGAAAAGTAAAGCGGTGAGACGTATAACGTGATCGTTCGTAGGAATAAAGAGGTTGATTTGCCCTGTAACCAGGTGCGGATCAGCCTTTTTAACATGATGGGTGAGAAAGTGTGAATGAGAGATGAAAGAAGCAATGCATAGGTGTCTTCGAGCCTGCTGTAGGCTGAGGCGAACCTGAAAGAGTTGGGAATAGAGTGTTGAGCATTGTGTGGAGCTTCAGGTGCCAGCTGTTAGGAGTTAAGAGTTAGGTGGTGTTAGGAGCTAACGAACCACACACGTCTTATTCGGGGATTTGAAGTGTCTGGAGAAAACTAAGGAATCTGAGACACATTATATCAGCATAAACAGCCTTCTGTAGCGTGTTGATCAGATAACTTTGGGGAATAACGTGCCTCATGTTCCTTACAATTTCAAAAGAATGCCTGAAGGGCAAATAAGACGTCCTCGGTTCCTTAGAGCATCGACTGGTCATTCGCGAGAGTTATTCGCCTAGGGTCGCCAGTACACTCTTCAAGGCTTCTTGGACGCTGACATTCTGTCTTCGTATAACTTGCCTGGGTTTAAACACACATTCTAGTAGTACGTGTTCAATATAGTTGGGTTTTCAGTACCGAGAAGATGGGATGAGGTTAGAAATGGAGTAGTGGAGCGTAGGATAAACTACGTGAGCAATCAAAATGGTTCCTTGGTAAACAACCTTCGTAAGCCTCCCGCTTATTTCGGCTGAATCTCATATTCAACGTTGATGATGGAGCTAGGCACCCTTTGTAATTAAAGTGGGCTTGTGAACAACCTCTAGTAGATTTATTGCAAATGCTAGGTTTACTTCCGTCTCTACCGGGCATACTGATAGACATGAGAGAGTTGCAGGCAACGTGATCAGAGAGCCGAGGGGGAGAACGGAATGAGCAGAAGAATTGTAAAGCAAATTGGACTTATTATTGTATGTCTTATGATGATTATCATGATGTGGGAAGGTCAGAAAACGGATGCAGCTGTGGCGGCCACAGCAATTCCGGAACAATCGATTCGCTTGCGTATTCTAGCAAACTCGGATGCACCGGGAGATCAATTGGTGAAACGCGAGATTCGGGATGCTGTCGTTGCTCAGATGGGCGAGTGGGTAGCCGAACTGGAGAATCCGCAAAGTCTGGATGAAGCGCGCAAGGTTATTCGTGAGCATTTGTCCGAGATTGAGAATAGAGTAGGAGAAGAGTTGGCCAGTCGCGGTTTAAATTATGAGTATCAGGTGGAGCTGGGTTCCGTTCCGTTCCCGACCAAACTATATGGTGGCACTGTGTATCCTGCCGGAGATTATGAAGCGGTTCGGATTACGCTGGGGGAAGGCAAAGGTCAGAACTGGTGGTGTGTGTTGTTCCCGCCGTTGTGCTTCATTGATGCAGGGACCGGGGATGCACTGGCGAAACCTTCAACGGTATCAGCCGCAGCGGCTGAACCAGGAGATGCAGAAGCATCTGTGCAGGGAGACACACCGGAAGCGAGATTCTTTCTGTGGGATATGGCTGTGAAACTATGGAGTTGGGTGACTAGTTTGTTCGCATAACAACGTACTTATAATACAGTAGAGGGCGACTTCGATTCAGGGAGCTGCCCTTTTGATATGAATTAGTGGTGAAATTCCGAGCGAAGTTTGAAGGGCATCCGAGTTGGGACAGGTATGTTATAATTACTTATATTGAATATGGATATGAACTAACCTACTTGAAGTTTAGGAATGATGATATATGAGCAGAGAAAACGAACCAGTGCAACACACCTCTGAGATGAGGGATGGTAGAGAAGAACGTGATATGAAAGCTCCGGGAGAGCTGGTCACCGAGATGTGGGATGTACGTGTCTTGGTGAGCGCTGAGAACGATCACGGATTGGGTAATATTGAAATGTTGGATGTGAAAAAGGGGAGCGCCGATCAACAGGCGCTCGCCGACTTGCAGGCTGCCGCAGCCTGCATTCGTCAAGGTCAGACGGTGGCCTTTCCGACCGAGACGGTCTATGGCTTGGGTGCTGATGCGCGTAGCACAGTAGCCGTGGAGGCTGTATTTGTCGCCAAAGGCCGACCTTCCGACAATCCACTGATTGTGCATATCGCGCACCGTGACCAGTTGGATACGCTGGTCACGGAAGTGAACGAAACGGCGGAAGCGCTGATGGCGGCCTTCTGGCCGGGACCACTGACGCTGGTGCTGCCGGTTAGGTCGGGGGCGGTGTCCCCGCGTGTCACCGCCGGACTGGACACGGTGGCCGTGCGCATGCCGGACCATCCGGTGGCCTTGCAGTTGATCGCGGCGGCGGCATGCCCTGTGGCTGCGCCAAGCGCCAACCGCTCCGGGCGGCCAAGCCCGACACTCGCGTCTCATGTACGCGAGGATCTGGATGGCCGCATCGGCGGCATTGTGGACGGCGGCCCCACCGGGGTGGGCGTCGAGTCCACGGTTGTGCAGGTCGGTGACGACGGTACCGTCACCATCCTGCGCCCTGGCGGCATTACGGCGGAACAACTGTCCGCCGTTGCCGCCCGTGTCGCCACGGACCCCGCGCTACTCGCGGAGGGGGCCGATGGCGTGGGCAGCCCGGCGCCGCGCTCGCCGGGCATGAAGTACACGCACTACGCACCCGCAGGGGCGCTGTGCGTGGTGGAGGGGCCGCCCGCAGCGGTGGCGGCCTGGATCAGCGCCGCCCTCGCAGAGGCGGCGCAGCGCGGAGAGCGCACCGCTGTGCTGGCGTTCGCCGAGCACGCGGAGCAGTACCGCGCCGATGCCGTGTTCTCGCTGGGAGACGCCAGCGAGCTGGAAGAAGCAGCGCGCCGGCTATACGCCGCGCTGCGCAACTGCGATGAGCAAGGCGCCACATATATTGTGGCTGAAGCCTGCTCACGCGAAGGGCTGGGAGCAGCCGTCATGAATCGGCTGCTCAAGGCTGCGGGGAACCAACTCATACAAGTTGGCAACCAGCAACCCTCATAACCTCTCCTGATCATACAGTCAGGAGAGCTAATCACTCTTTTTCCAAAACAAAATCAAGATTCTATAAAGCCAGCAACTGACCAGACATCCGTCGCCGTTTGCCTTTCATCGGTCATGTTTAGGTCCTTGTCCGCATATCGTGTACAAGAACCTTTACGTGACTTGGGGGTATGGGGATGTGGGATGTGTCTGTCCATGTAGGGCAGTTGGTAACCATTTTGATCATGGCTATTGCGCTTGGCCTCGATGCGTTCTCACTCGGGATCGGAATTGGCATGAAGGGCATTCGGCTGCGGGATGTATTGCGAATCAGTATTGTAACGGCGCTATTTCATATCATCATGCCGCTCATCGGCATGTATATGGGCAAATACGTCAGTTCCCTGCTCGGTGACATTACGACGTATGCGGCAGGTGGATTGCTTGTTTTGCTGGGTGCTCATATGATTCTGAATGCATTCCGTGAAGGCGATACAAAGCTGGTGGACCACCGTTCCCTGCTCGGCGTTGTTTTGTTCTCCCTCAGCGTAAGTGTGGATTCATTCTCCGTTGGCGTTTCCTTAGGGATGTTTAGCAGTGATCTGATCTTAACTGTACTTGCTTTCGGTGTGTGTGGCGGGGTGATGTCGGTTATGGGTCTGCTATTAGGCCGTCGGGTGAGCCAGAATCTCGGGGATTACGGCGAAGCCATTGGTGGCGCAATCTTGCTTGCGTTTGGACTTTTGTTTATATTTTAGAATAAAACTTGAAATATCATATCATTCGCATCATATGTAAAATGGGGAGGCTAACACAATGAAACATATTTTATTCGTGTGTACAGGAAATACGTGCCGCAGCCCCATGGCAGAGGGGCTTTTGAGAAAACTGGCATCGGAGCGTGGCATTCAGGTAGAGGTTCGCTCCGCAGGTGTGGCAGCAACGTCGGGTATGCCGATCTCCCGACATGCTGAAGCGGTTTTGAGAGATCATAACGTTGAAGGTCCACCTCATTCCACACAGCTTAGCTCTAACCTGGTAGGTTGGGCCGATCTGGTTCTTACATTAACACGGAGTCATAAGCAGCATGTCATGCAGGTTTTTCCCGATTCAGTCCACAAAACCTATACATTGAAAGAATATGTGGAGGATGATGAACAGGTATTAAGTGATGTTCAGGAGTTGGACAGCCTGTTTGCAACGCTTGAGATGAAACGCGCCCTTGGCCAAGAGATCCTGGCATCGGAGCGTGAGCGAGCCATTGAGATTAGACAACGAATTCCAAGTTTCGACATCTCCGATCCGTTTGGAGGAAGTCGTGATGATTACAATATAGCTGCAGCTGAGATTCGGACGGCATTGGACCGGCTTTTGGATAAGCTGGGATAATTCTGATCCTGCGAGGCAGGTTATAGAAATAGGACACGTGATGTAAATTAACCGTTGATTTTAGCCGCGGGTTGTTTTATGATGAAGGGGAAAACAGGGATCCGGTGTAACTGGCGACGAAGTGGGCATAACCACGATGGAGCACCGGAACAAACGGCCGGTCGCCTGGGCAAAAGAGCAATTCTGCGTTACCCGCAGACTGCTCTTTTTTTCGTCTTTCATCTGATTATTCGCTATAATAGTACCTGAGATGCCGTGCAAGAATACGAAGGACAACCAAGAGACAGCGGGCATGATTTTATCGGGAGGCGATAATAGGATGACTATAGAGTTAGATTCGGAACAACCCGGATTGCAGGAACAGACCGCGTCTATTCTGCATGAACTGGCGCTTGCCGGACAGCTTGGGCCTGGACAGATCGTTGTGATCGGTACAAGCACAAGTGAAGTCGCAGGCGCTCGGATTGGTACGAGTGGTGCCATTGAAGTGGCGCAGCAGCTTCTTGCGGGTATACGCGAGGTGCAGGAAGAGTTCGGTTTTGACACGGTATTCCAATGTTGTGAGCATCTGAACCGTGCGCTGGTAATGGAACGTTCTGTGCTTACTCGACTTGGATTGACCGAGGTTGGTGCAGTACCCGTGCCCAAGGCCGGAGGTTCAATGGCATCCGCAGCATATCGTTCGCTGACCGATCCATGCCTGGCTGAACATGTGCAGGCCCATGCGGGACTGGACATTGGGGAGACGATGATTGGGATGCATCTCCGGCATGTAGCCGTACCCTATCGTACAGCGCTTCGCTATGTTGGAGATGCTCGTGTAACCACAGCGTTGACCCGTCCGAAGTTGATTGGCGGCGAACGCGCGGTGTATCGTATGGAAGAACAACCAGATTCGACATTTTGTGACTAACATATAAAGCGAGACTAATTGGGTTACACTCCTGACTTTGATTGCATCACCATCTTCCGATCGCTGTTATCCCCAGATTTTTTAATTCCCTATTTAAAAGGGGAAATCCGGTGATAAAGGCGACCACTTCGTTTCTTCAGATTGGTGTTGCACTCGCCGTTTTCGTGTAAACATTAGTTTCACTTTATAACTTCACTTATAACTGGGAGGAATTTAATCATGGAACAATTGCGCAAGAATGACCCGGCAGTACTGGAAGCGATGAATCTTGAACTGAAACGTCAACAGAACAACATCGAACTGATCGCATCCGAGAACATCGTAAGTGAAGCAGTAATCGAAGCAATGGGATCTGTTCTGACCAACAAGTACGCTGAAGGATATCCAGGTAAACGTTACTATGGCGGTTGTGAGCATGTGGACATCGTTGAAGACATCGCGCGTGATCGTGCAAAAGAATTGTTCGGAGCAGAACACGTGAATGTTCAACCTCACTCCGGTGCACAAGCGAACATGGCAGTTTATCTTGCAGCGTTGAAACCTGGTGATACTGTACTTGGTATGAACCTTGCCCATGGTGGACACCTCACACACGGTAGCCCGGTTAACGCATCTGGTTTGCTGTACAACTTTGTGGCATACGGCGTACAGGAAGATACATTCCTGATTGATTATGATGAAGTACGCAAAGCGGCTTTCAAACACCGCCCTCGTCTGATCGTTGCAGGTGCAAGTGCGTATCCGCGTACCATTGATTTTGAAAAGCTAGCTTCCATCGCCAATGATGTAGGCGCTTTGTTCATGGTGGACATGGCTCACATCGCAGGACTGGTTGCTGCTGGTTTGCATCCAAACCCGGTTCCACATGCGCATTTCGTAACAACAACTACACACAAAACGCTGCGTGGACCTCGTGGTGGTATGATTCTGTGCCGCAAAGCGTGGGCAGCAGCGATTGATAAAGCCGTATTCCCAGGTTCCCAAGGTGGACCTCTGATGCACGTGATCGCTTCCAAAGCGGTAGCATTCGGTGAAGCTTTGCAACCATCGTTCAAAACGTATGCTGAGAATGTCGTGAAAAACGCACAGGTTCTGGCTGAAACACTGATCGCTGAAGGATTGAACATCGTATCTGGTGGTACAGATAACCACTTGATGCTGATCGACACACGCAGTGTGAACATCACAGGTAAGGAAGCTGAGCATGTGCTTGATTCCATCGGTATTACCGTGAACAAAAATGCCATTCCATTCGACCCTACAAGCCCGTTTGTAACGAGTGGTATTCGAATTGGTACACCTGCTGCAACTTCCCGTGGCATGAACGAAGAAGCGATGGTCGCTATTGGTAAGATCATTGCTAAAACGCTGAAAAATCCAAAAGATACAGCGAAGCTGGATGAAGCCCGTGCAGAAGTGACTGCACTGACAGACCAATTCCCGCTCTATACCGATCTTAAATACTAAAAAACTTTGCTCATGCTGTTTGTATTTGAGATGTTCTTAATGTACACACGCAGGCGGAGCAAACCGAAAGAACCTGAAGAAGCGTAGCGCTCGCCTTTATCCCCAGATTTCAACAATTATAATTGGATCAAAGAAATCTGGGGATAACAGCGATCGGAAGGTCATTCGGTTTGCGGAGCACCATTAGTGTTTACACGTTTTTGAACATACTCAACGACATAACAGCAAGAGCAAAACAGGACCGGATGGATCATTTTCCGGTCCTGTTTTTTATAGGATTCGGTAATCTGTAATGATTGGGTGCCCCTTGATGGTGTAATTCGTTGTTGGTGATGATATAATATACAGGATTTATCGAGCCCATGAATGGTGGCTAGGTATATTTGGAAATGCTGAACATGAAGAACTTACCGGAGGGACAAATTAGATGGGAAAATTAGTAATATGTGATCACCCTTTGATTCAACACAAACTGACGTTTATACGCGACATGCGTACGAATACGAAAGATTTTCGTGAATTGGTGGATGAAGTAGCAACGTTGATGGCTTATGAGATTACAAGAGATGTTGAACTGGAAACGATTGATGTACAGACACCTGTAGCTGCAACACAAGGTAAAGTCATCTCTGGACGTATGCTCGGACTGGTGCCGATTCTGCGCGCAGGACTAGGAATGCTGGATGGCGTTGTGAAATTGTTACCAGCGGCAAAAGTTGGACATGTGGGTCTGTTCCGTGACCCGGAAACACTGCAACCGGTAGAATACTACACCAAACTGCCTACAGACGTAACAGAGCGTCAATTGATTGTAATTGATCCGATGCTGGCAACGGGTGGTTCGGCAATTGCAGCTATTGACGTGCTCAAAAAACGTGGCTGTACCCAAATCAAGATGATGAACCTGGTCGCAGCACCGGAAGGCGTAAAAGCTGTGCAAGATGCACATCCCGATGTGGACATCTATGTAGCAGCATTGGACGACCGTCTGGATGATCATGGTTATATCGTTCCAGGGCTTGGAGATGCAGGAGACCGTCTATACGGCACTAAATAAGCATATTGCATGCGGAGTAGAAAAGAGGCTTGCTCGAATGTCTAACAAAATTAAAGTCATGACGATCTTCGGGGTGCGTCCGGAAGCCATCAAGATGGCTCCGCTTATTTTGGAATTGCAGAAACACCCTGAGTCTATTGAATCTATTGTTTGCGTAACTGCGCAGCATCGCCAGATGTTGGATCAGGTACTTGAAGTTTTCGACATTCATCCCGATTATGATCTGGATGTGATGAAGGACCGTCAGACATTGAATGAAATCACAATTCGTGTGCTTGGCGGTCTGGAGCCGGTGTTAGCCGAAGCTAAGCCGGATATTGTACTGGTTCACGGGGATACATTAACTACCTTTGTAGCGAGCTATGCAGCATTCTTGCAACAGATTCAGGTAGGACATGTGGAAGCGGGGCTGCGGACGTGGAACAAGCTGTCTCCATATCCGGAAGAGATGAACCGTCAGCTGACGGGAGTACTGGCTGATCTACACTTTGCGCCTACGGATTGGTCTTCTTCCAATCTTGCCAAAGAAAATAAATCGGAGTCTAGTACGTACGTCACAGGCAACACGGTAACAGATGTGTTTCAATATACTGTACGGGAGGACTACACACACCCGGTACTTGATTGGGCCCAAGGCAAACGCCTTGTGCTGATGACAGCTCATCGCCGTGAATCTCAAGGCGAGCCTCACCGCAACATTTTCCAGGCCGTCAAACGGATTGCCGACGAATTCGAAGATATTGCCATCGTGTACCCGGTGCATCCAAGTCCTGCTGTGAAGGAGCCGGCTCACGCGATCTTGGGGAATCATCCCCGTATTCAATTAATTGATCCACTAGACGTGGTGGATTTGCATAACTTTTACCCGCACACTCACTTGATTTTGACCGATTCAGGCGGTTTGCAGGAAGAAGCACCTTCGTTTGGTGTGCCTGTGCTCGTATTGCGCGATACAACAGAACGCCCGGAAGGTATTGAAGCCGGAACGCTGGAATTGGTAGGTACCGAAGAGGAACGTGTGTATGAACGGACCAAAGCTCTGCTTACAGACAAAACCCTGTATGCAAGCATGAGCCAGGCTGCCAATCCATACGGTGATGGACATGCTTCGGAAAGAATTGTCAATGCGATTTTGCATCATTTCGGTGTAAATGGTGAGCGTCCGGAATCATTTCACAGAAAATTCAAAAAATAATACATTTTTTCTGACGGATTTATAAAGGGCAAGCATACAGTTAAACTGTACGGTTTACGCGGGTTTATGGGCTTTGAGGGTCTGTATTCCCGTCGTTTCCCCCTTTAAAACGCTAAAATCATTCAATTGACAAAGGCTCTCATCATTCAGTAAAATTAACTGGGATTGCAAGGGTGGCGTGGAAAATGGCCGATTCGAACAAACCAAATTCATCCCGTAACCATGACGATAATGTATGGAAAGCGATGGGACTCGTGACAGCTTTTGGGATCGAGATTGCCATTCTCGCTGTTGCCGGATATTACGCTGGCTCCTGGTTGGACAAGACCATCGGAGGTAACGGAATATGGATCGCCGTAAGCGTTCTCTTTTTTCTTGCGGCAGGCGGTGTAAGCATCTACTTTATCGCGAAAAAAATCATGGGGGAAAGTGATGAGTGAACTA
Organism: Paenibacillus sp. FSL H8-0283; assembly: GCF_045040675.1. NCBI lineage: Bacteria > Bacillati > Bacillota > Bacilli > Caryophanales > Paenibacillaceae > Paenibacillus > Paenibacillus sp. FSL H8-0283. The sequence goes on along the minus strand of NZ_CP150295.1, from coordinate 6,436,153 downwards.
ACCAGATACCGCAGATCGATGACTGTTTTCGTCATGTACTTTCTTATGATTTGTTTTCTCGCAGCGGCCTTTATGCCACGTGTGGAGACAATTGCTTTGGGACTGGCCCTGGGTACAGGAGTTAGCTGGATCAACGCATTTTACCTGGGCTACAAAGTAAGGAAAATGTCTGATGATGCGGCAGAAGGTAACTTGAAGCGTGTCAACTTGGGATTTTTGACAAGAGCGGCATTCGCTGTGCTCGGTATATTCATATCGATGCGCTTTCCGCAGTACTTCAATACATATGCGGTTGCAGGCGGTCTCGTCATTGCACAATATTCCTTATTGATTATAGGGATTGTCTATTCCCGCAGAGCAGAATGATGTTAAGGGCTGCAGCTTTCAAGTCGAGAAAGGGGTGAGAAAAATATGCATGAAGCTCCAATTATTATGCTTGGCGGATTTCGACTGGATCTATCGGTTCTGTTGATGCTGGTAGTTACAGGTGCAATTGTTTTTATTTTTGCTGTACTGGCAACACGGAGATTATCCGTTGAAAATCCCGGCAAGCTGCAAAATTTTATGGAGTGGGCAGTAGAATTCGTCCGCAATCTGATTTCCAGTACAATGGATATGAAGAAAGGTAAACATTTTATCTCTCTCGCTCTTTCCATGATTATGTTCATTTTTGTAGGGAACATGCTCGGCCTTCCGCTCGTGGCTGTATCTGAGGTAACAGATGTTAATCAGGCACAGGTATTCGGTAAGCCGATTGTTACAGCGGTGGAGGCGTTTGAAAAAGCGCATGCCAAGGACCCTGAAGCACACCCACACGTTGAACTGGCCTGGTGGAAATCACCAACAGCCGACTTGTCTGTAACGATGGGACTTGCTCTCGTAGCGTTCCTTGTATCTCATGGACTTGGATTGTTCCGTAACACCAAAGGGTATCTCCAGCATTACTTCAAGCCATTTGCCTTGTTCTTGCCAATCAACTTGATTGAGACGGCATCCAAGCTGTTGACACACGGTATGCGTTTATTCGCGAATATCTTTGCAGGTGAGGTACTGATCGCAACGATCCTGAAACTGACCACATTCAAAGTGTTTGGTGCTATTGCAGCGATTCCGCTACTTATGGTGTGGCAAGGCTTTAGTATCTTTATCGGCGCGATCCAGGCATTTGTGTTTGTTATCTTGATGATGGTGTACATTTCACAGAGCATCGAGACGCATGACGAGCATTAAGTTTCAAGCCCTACGAAGATTTCTTCACCAGGCTGAACAATAAAAAATTCGATTTATCATTTTAAGGAGGATATACAAATGGGAGCAATGGCATTAATCGCAGCAGCAATTGTTGCAGGACTGGGCGCGTTTGGCGCAGGTATTGGTAACGGTATGGTAATCAGCAAAACGGTGGAAGGTATTGCCCGTCAACCGGAAGCAAAATCCACTCTTCAAACAACAATGTTTATCGGTGTAGGTTTGATCGAGGTATTGCCGATCATCGGTGTGGTACTCGCGTTCATGTTCTACGGTATGGCTTAATCAAATTTTAAAGGTTTGGCGGGGAAGGCCATAGCCATCCGCGCCTTCTTTTTAGGTAATGTCCGTTCTAACGGATGACGTTTCAAGGATACCTCCAGGAAGGAGTGAACAGATTGAGTTTCATATGGGAAAATACGCTTCTTGCGATTGTTGCATTTGCAATTTTATATTGGCTGCTTAGCCGTTATGCCTTCGGGCCTTTGTTCTCCATTATGGAAAAACGTCGTGAACTCGTGATGACGCAGATGAATGAGGCTGCACAGACTCGGGAACAGGCCATTGCCTATGTGGAGGAACAAAAACAAGCTCTTGAACAAGCACGTCAAGATGCTTACGACATCATTGAACAGTCCAAACAAACAGGTGGCAAACAAGCTGAATCGATTTTGGCTGATGCAAAAGCTGAAGCTAATCGTCTGAAAGACGATGCAGTACGCGAAATCGAGAGCGAGAAGAACAAAGCAGTCGCAGCACTTCGCAGCGAACTGGGTACAGCTTCCGTTCAGATTGCATCCAAGTTGATCAAAAAAGAAGTTGAGAACGGTCCTGCACAAGAAGAGCTTGTGAACCAATACCTCAATGAGGTAGGAGGCCGACAATGAGCCGCGATACGATAGTTGCCAAGCGTTATGCGAAAGCATTGTTCGAAGTTGCTCTTCAGCAACAGCAGGTGCTTGAGGTTGAACAGGAACTGGTTGCAGTAGTCAGTGCATTGACCGGAGATGCAGATATCGAGAAATTTATCGTATCCCCTAACATTTCTGATGAAGCGAAGCAGAACGTAATTCACTCAAGTCTTGATGGCAAGGTATCCGATTCAGTCCTTCGTACAGTCTTGTTGTTGATTGAGCGCGGACGCGTTGAATTGCTGGGAGACTTGCTGAATGATTATCGGAAGATCCAAGGTGAGTCGCTGGGCATCGCTGATGCGCGTGTCTACTCGACTTATGCGTTGAATGATGAAGAAAAAGAAGCGGTAGCCCGTGAATTCGGTGGCCGTGTCAATAAAAAGATTCGTATCGAGAACATTGTTGATCCGACTCTGCTGGGCGGATTGAAAGTCGCCATTGGCGATACGATCTATGACGGCAGCTTGGCTGGCAAGCTCGAACGTCTTGAGCAGTCTTTTAACAGACGAGTACAGTAGATTGGGGTGAGGACACTTGAGTATCAAGCCAGAAGAAATCAGTACATTAATTAAGAGCCAAATCGAACAATACAAGACCGATATCGATGTAGTCGAAGTTGGAACGGTTATCGAGGTTGGTGACGGTATTGCTCGTGTTTACGGACTTGAGAACGTCATGTCCAACGAGTTGGTTGAATTCCCAAGCGGTGTTATGGGACTCGCCATGAACGTGGAAGAAAGCAATGTCGGTGTCGTTATCCTGGGACCTTATTACGATATTCGTGAAGGCGACCAAGTTAAACGTACAGGTCAAATCATGCAAGTGCCTGTTGGTGAAGCATTGATTGGACGCGTTGTGAACCCGCTCGGTATTCCTGTAGATGGCAAAGGGCCAATCGCTACAACGGAATTCCGTCCGGTTGAAGGTAAAGCACCAGGCGTAATGGATCGTAAATCGGTTCATGAGCCGATGCAAACAGGGATCAAAGCCATTGATGCAATGGTTCCAATCGGTCGTGGACAACGTGAGTTGATCATCGGTGACCGTCAAACAGGTAAAACATCCATCGCGATTGATGCGATCCTGAACCAAAAAGGTAGCGGCATGAAGTGTATCTATGTGGCTATTGGTCAGAAACAGTCTACGGTTGCTCAAGTTGTGGAAACTCTTCGTCGTAAAGGCGCAATGGAGTACACAATCGTTGTAACTGCAGCAGCTTCCGATCCATCACCACTCTTGTACATCGCACCGTATTCCGGTTGTTCGATGGGTGAGTACTTCATGTACAAAGGCGAGCACGTTCTGGTTATCTATGATGACTTGACCAAACAAGCCTCTGCATATCGTGAGCTTTCCTTGTTGCTTCGTCGTCCACCGGGCCGTGAGGCTTATCCGGGTGACGTCTTCTACCTGCACTCCCGTTTGCTGGAGCGTGCTGCGAAGCTGAATGATGAACTTGGTGGTGGTTCTTTAACCGCACTGCCGTTTATTGAAACACAAGCTTCCGACGTATCTGCATACATCCCAACGAACGTAATCTCCATCACGGACGGACAAATCTTCTTGGAAGCTGACTTGTTCAATGCTGGACAACGCCCGGCGATCAACGTAGGTATTTCCGTATCCCGTGTCGGTGGTTCTGCTCAGATCAAAGCGATGAAAAAGGTTGCAGGTTCCCTGCGTCTCGACCTCGCTCAATATCGTGAGCTTCAAGCGTTCTCCCAGTTCGGTTCCGATCTGGATAAAGCGACTCAGGCCCGCCTGAATCGTGGTGCGCGTATGATGGAAATCCTGAAGCAAGGTGTTAACCAGCCGCTGCCTGTAGAACAACAGGTTGTCAGCTTGTACACTGCGGTTAAAGGATTCCTGGATGAGATTCCAACAGGTGATGTTACTCGTTTCGAGCGTGAGTTCCTCGCGTTCATGGAGAGCAGCCATCCGGAGATTCTTGCATCCATCCGTGATACTAAAGAATTGACTGCAGACAACGAAAATGCACTGAAAGGTGCAATTGAGAAGTTCAGAAAGAGCTTTGCTGTCTCTGTCTAAATAAATGATTGCAGGTGCGGAGTTGTCTAACCGATTCCGCATGTCTGCATGTAATACTTTGACTCTGTCAAAAAAGATGATGCTTACGATGTAGTTTTGACTTTGTCAAAACTAGTGGTGATGCTTACGAAGTAACTTTGACCCCGTCAAAGTTTTGAGGTGGTGAAATCATGGCAAAAGGCATGCGCGAAATTAAGCGGCAAATTAAAAGCGTACAAAGCACCAAGCAGATCACCAAAGCAATGGAGATGGTAGCTGCTGCAAAACTGCGTAAAGCGCAGGAAAAAGCGGAAGCAGCCCGTCCTTATTCGGAGAAACTGAAAGAAGTTGTAGCTAGTATTGCATCAAGCACGCAAGGTATACAGCATCCGATGCTGGAGAGCCGTCCGGTCAAAAAGACAGCTTACCTGATCATTACATCGGACCGTGGTCTTGCAGGTGGATACAATGCGAACGTTTTGCGTCAGGTTAATCAGACGCTCAAAGAACGCCACAACTCCCAAGACGACTACGAATTGTTCGTCATTGGACGTAAAGGACGCGATTACTTCAGACGTCGTGAAATTGTGATGGCATCCACAACAACGGATCTGTCGGATTCGCCTTCATTTGCAGACATCAAATCCATCGCACACGAAGCTGTTCATGGGTTTGAACTGGCTGAATTTGATGAATTGTACATTTGTTATAACCGCTTTGTGAATGCGTTGACCCAGATTCCTACGGTAGAAAAACTTCTTCCGATGGAAACACCTGAGGTAACTGCTGCGGAAGGACCAACGGCAAGCTACGAATACGAGCCGTCTGCTGAAGCTGTACTGGAGGTTCTGCTTCCGCGTTACGCGGAAACGCTGATCTATGGTGCACTTCTGAACGGTAAGGCAAGTGAGCTCGGCGCGAAAATGACGGCAATGGGTAATGCAACCAAAAATGCATCCAAACTCATTAACGACTTGTCATTGACATACAACCGTGCCCGTCAAGCGGCGATTACGCAGGAGATTACGGAAATTGTGGCAGGTGCCAACGCAGCACAAGGCTAACCGTTTTTTTATTAATGAAGGCTTGCAGAGCAAAGATAAACGAACGGTACATTATTTTTGCAAAAGTAGCAGGCTTGTAGGAGGGGAACGTTAAGATGAACAAAGGACGCGTTGTGAGCATCATGGGTCCGGTTGTTGACGTCGAGTTTGATCGCGGCGGTCTGCCGGAAATCCTCAATGCCATTACGATCACTACAGTAAGTGAGAGCGGCGTTAGTGTAAACCTTACACTCGAAGCTTCGAAACATCTGGGTGACAACCGAGTACGTTGTATTGCGATGTCCTCCACGGATGGACTTGTTCGTGGTATGGAAGCTTTAGATACAGGAGCACCAATCTCTGTACCCGTCGGAGAAGCAACACTGGGTCGTGTATTTAACGTACTCGGCGAAGCGATTGATACTGGCGGTGCCGTGGCTGCTGAGCACAAGAACCCGATTCACCGTTCAGCACCTGCATTTGATGAACTGACTACCCAAGCAGAAATGCTGGAGACAGGAATCAAAGTTATCGACTTGCTCGCTCCCTACGCTAAAGGTGGTAAAATCGGTCTCTTCGGTGGTGCCGGTGTAGGTAAGACGGTAACCATTCAAGAATTGATCAACAACATCGCACAAGAGCACGGCGGTATCTCCGTATTTGCGGGTGTTGGTGAGCGTACACGTGAAGGTAATGACTTGTATCACGAGATGAGTGATTCCGGCGTTATCAACAAAACAGCAATGGTTTTCGGACAAATGAACGAGCCTCCAGGCGCACGTCTTCGTGTAGCCCTCACAGGTCTGACGATGGCGGAATACTTCCGTGATGAAGAAGGCCGTGACGTGTTGCTCTTTATCGATAATATCTTCCGTTTCACCCAAGCGGGTTCAGAAGTATCTGCCTTGCTTGGACGTATGCCTTCCGCGGTAGGTTACCAACCTACGCTGGCAACAGAAATGGGTCAACTGCAAGAACGTATCACATCAACGAAAAAAGGTTCTGTAACATCCATCCAGGCCATCTACGTGCCTGCGGATGACTACACTGACCCGGCTCCTGCAACGACGTTTGCTCACTTGGATGCAACGACGAACTTGGAGCGTAAAATTTCCGAGATGGGTATCTACCCTGCGGTAGATCCACTGGCTTCCAGCTCCCGGATCTTGTCCCCTGAAGTTGTAGGTGAAGAACACTACAGCGTAGCTCAAGGCGTTAAACGTATCTTGGCACGTTACAATGAATTGCAAGATATCATTGCAATCCTGGGTATGGACGAGTTGAGTGAAGAAGATAGAGCGCTTGTATACCGTGCTCGTAAAATCCAACGTTTCTTGTCCCAGCCTTTCCACGTTGCTGAAGCATTTAACGGTATTCCGGGTAAATACGTTCCAGTTAAAGAAACGGTGCGCAGCTTTAAAGAGATTCTCGAAGGTAAGTATGATGATCTTCCGGAAGCAGCTTTCCTCTTTGTTGGTACAATTGAAGAGGCAGTGGAGAAAGCCAAAACACTGGTTTAGTCTGAATCCAGGATTGTCCTTATGAAGCGGGCTATCCTTCGGATATTTCAGGAGGGATGGAATTGAGCACCTTTTTGTTGGAAATCGTAACACCCGAGCGTTTGGTCTATTCAGAACAGGTGAATAGCATTACGGCTCGTGGTATTGAAGGGGAACTGGGCATTCTGCCAGGTCATATTCCTATGGTTACACCTTTGCAGATTGCACCAATCTATATCCATAACGGAAAAGAAAATAAACGAGTTGCTATCGGTGGCGGGTTTATCGAAGTTCGTAAAGATAAGGTTGTTGTACTCGCAGAGAGTGCTGAATTCCCGGAAAGCATTGATGTGGATCGTGCGCGTGCGGCGAAAGAGCGGGCAGAACGTCGGCTTGCAAGCCAAAGCAATCAGGACCACTTTGATCACCGTCGTGCAGAGATTGCGCTGCAAAAAGCGGTTAACCGGATTAATGTGTTCGGCAAATAAACGATTCTTTGAAGCCTGGCGGCTTAGTCTGCCGGGCTTTTTTGAGTTTGTTTAATAGAATTGTTTTATCGAATATATCAAAAGGGCTGACCACAAATCCATCCTATCCCTTCAGTAAACAGAAGTATTTTAAGCAAAATATTCACCGATTATGATTATTTGAATAGAATGTAGGACTAAAGTAGTGGGCGCATTTACCACTAAGAGAACCATTTTTTTCATGAGTAAATTTAAATTATTTCCGAGGAAATGACAGAATCGATATCGAAATAGCGCTCTTTTATGTCGTTTTAGTCACAAAATCCCGGCATTTTAAAATTAAAATATTTTAGAAGTGGAAATCAATGTAATTGACAATGTATGATGAAAGAGCCTATATTCCATAGAGTCAGCAGAAGCAGGAAGCTGCGTAGTAGATTCCATAGTCATGCACAGCCGCATTGTTGCTGCTCGGTGATTGGGCATCAGGAGATTCCTGCCTGGCAGGAGTAAATCTGACAGTACGCTCAGTATGTTGTGCTTAAGACATTCCAGTATACTAACAAGTTATGGGTGCCGGGCATATGATATGCTGATCGCTGCAACAAATGTGGAGGTAAAGAATATATGGATACTGATCTGACGAATCAGGTGAACCAAGCGTTAAGCACCAATGGCTTGGTCTCAATCATCGTCTCCCTGTTATGTATTGCGTTGTCTTGGTGGGCTTTGACAAATCTCAAACTGGATTTAATCATCAGGCAACCACGAGGTGCTCAGGGAAGACTGTTGCATTTGTTGCTCGCCATCATTTTGGGGCATGCCGTTGCTGGCTTTGTCATTGACTACTTGTCCTGGACTCAAATGTTGCGTAATTTGTTTTAATGTTGAGATGGTTGGTTAATCATCTGTTAGGTTCTTCAAGCTGCTCATTGTCGAATAACATCGATTAATTGTGTTAACAATTAGAGTATGAGTTGTCGGTAAAGAAATTAAGAAAAAAATGTGACGTAAAATTGGATGAATTTGAGATGTTTTATGTAAAAATGCTTGTATCGTACAATTCAACAATGTTATGATGGAAGTTAGGGAATTCACAATTGTTCACTTATTTTGTAGTTATAAACGGGATATCCGGTTCATGCCGGCTAATAACCATCCCACTCTGTCTGTTCTGATGCTCTGCTGGCTTGTAAGACACTGATTTTTACATGCTGAATAGCAAGATGCACGGCACATGGTATCATTGATATGGATTATAAAAACCAATTCTTTTCTGAACAGACATCTGTGGCAATATGCCAGAATATGTCGAAATTCCACACACAGCAACAGTCCTTTCTAGCATAGTGGGGCTTACGTATTCCGGAATGAAGAAAAGGGAATAAAAGCGCGGAGGGAACCATGATGAGCAAATTTATCGTCCGCGGTGGCAAAAGGTTGACCGGAAGTGTCAAAGTTAGCGGCGCTAAAAATTCTGTTCTTCCGATCATCGCTGCCTCTCTCTTAGGGGAAGAAGGACAAAGCGTTATTATTGACGCGCCTCCTCTAGACGATGTGATGACGATTAACAAGGTGTTGGAATCGCTGGGAGCGGGAGTTACATACCGGGACGAAGTGATTACCGTAAATGCGGAGAAACTTACTTCCTGTGAAGCCCCGTATGAATGGGTAAGTAAAATGCGGGCGTCTTTCCTGGTCATGGGGCCTTTGTTGACTCGTATGGGTCATACAAGAATCTCACTTCCTGGTGGATGTGCCATCGGTACACGGCCTATTGATCAGCATTTGAAAGGTTTTGAAGCCATGGGCGCAGAGATCAGCTTGGGCCAAGGTTATATCGAAGCTCGTAGCCAAGGTCGGTTGCGTGGCGCGAAAATTTATCTGGATGTGGCTTCCGTAGGTGCCACTCAAAATATTATGATGGCTGCAACATTGGCCGAAGGTGTAACTGTTCTGGAGAACGCGGCAAAAGAACCTGAGATTGTGGATCTTGCCAACTTCCTGAATGGGATGGGTGCCATCGTACGTGGTGCTGGTACTGGAGTGATCCGCATTGAAGGTGTGGAGAAACTGACAGGTGTTACACACACCGTTATTCCGGATCGGGTAGAAGCTGGTACGTATATGGCTGCTGCTGCAATTTCGGGTGGTGACGTGTACATTGAAGGTGCAATCTCTGATCATTTAGGCTCCGTTATCGCGAAGCTTGAAGAGATGGGTGTTACAATCCAACCGGATGAGAATGGCGTGCGTGTAATCGCAGATCGCCCTCTTAAGGCTGTGGATGTGAAAACATTACCATACCCAGGATTCCCGACAGATATGCAATCCCAGATGATGGCACTTTTGCTTGCATCTGAAGGAACAAGTGTCGTGACAGAGACTGTTTTTGAAAACCGATTCATGCATGTGGATGAATTCCAATTGATGAATGCGGAGATCAAAGTTGAAGGACGTTCGTCCATCGTCACAGGTAATGCCAAACTGAAGGGTGCCAAAGTAACGGCTACCGATCTGCGTGCGGGTGCCGCACTCATTATTGCAGGTCTTGTTGCTGAAGGTACAACGGAAGTGGGCGGTGTTCATCACATCGACCGTGGCTATGTACATCTCGCTGAGAAGCTTAATGGACTTGGCGCTGACATCTATCGGATCTCGGTTGATGAGCCTAAGCTGGAAGCAACCAAAGCACCTAGTGAAAAAGTGGAGAAAGAAGTACCGATGTTTAAGGTGCAACCAACTTTGGCTTAACACTGGATTGAATAGAAAAAATATGGTCCCTCTATTATAAGTCACACAGTTGTGTGGATTATGAATGCGATGGAACGTGATTGTCAAAAATGATAAAGCTAAGCCATCTGGCTTGGCTTTTTTTGTGTTTACTTTTAAGAAGACAACGAGATATTTGATACCTGATTCTATTAATAGCTGGTCCTAACTTGTATAGCATAACATCGTATTCTGTATCGATTCTGAACCAAATGAAAGAGCATACTTTATATGGGTGTCGGATCCAGCTAAACACCGGTATACAGCGACAGGTCAACGTTTCTAAGATGTAGATAGCAAAAGAAAACAAGAAATTGAACAGAACGAAAAGGGCCTCGTTTCTCTCAAATCAGGTTCTATCAGATCAAGCCAGCTCATAACCTAAACTATGGATTTGAACAACACGACCGGCACATGACCGGCCATAGATAACGGAGGGTTATATTCGAATGAAAGAAGCTCGTGTACAGGTAAAGGTACCCCTTGTCCCTCGTCCAGGTATGCAAGAGCCGGAGGGAAATATCGTTTCTGGAGTGGAAAAAGACAAGCCTGCCCCATTGAACCTGAGGACTGTTCCATCACAGCCTGCAAGATTATCCAATCCAGGACGGGTGTCGGCAGATGAACTGAACCGACAGACAACCGAGCATATTCATATACCTGTTATTGAGCTGGACCAGTTCCGCCGAGTGAAGCGTCGCCGAATGCGGACATTTGGACGAAAACCCCGATGGGGACGTAATACGACGCGATGGCAACCTGCTGCCGCTGTATCTGCCTTATTGGCAATGGCGTTACTGATTCCGGTAATTCTGGTATGGCCGCGGACAAGTGAATCACCAAAGCCGATCCCTGCTCCAACAGATTCAAGCAGTACAAGAACCCCAGCTCCTGCGCCAGCCGTTCCTGTTACGTACCCTGAACCTAAAGTGCGCGTATACCTGTCTGCAACGGGCACAACGATGAATCTGCCATTGGAAGACTATGTTACCGGGGTTGTGGCAGCTGAGATGCCAGCGGAATTCAGACTGGAGGCGTTAAAGGCGCAGGCAATAGCTGCTCGTACATTTATCGTGCGTAGGTTAGCTGCGAGTGATACAAGCGGTGTTCCATCAGGTGCGGCGGATGTGACGGATACGGTCAGCCATCAGGTGTTTATTCCGCCAGATCAGGTGGAATCGGATTGGACGCGTCTAGGGAAGGCGAAGGAATGGGAGAAGCTGCAACAGGCTGTGCGCGAAAGTCGAGATACGGTGATGACATATCAGGGCAAGGCAATCACCGCATCCTTTTTTTCCACAAGTAATGGGTATACCGAGAATGCTGAGGATGTATGGGGGAACGCCGTGCCGTATCTGCAAAGTGTAGACAGTCCGTGGGACAAAAACCTGGCACCAGGATTCAAGCAGACCGTCACCATGAAGCGTAATGATATTCTGCAGAAGTTAAACTTGGATGCTATTCCGGTTACCGCACAGAAGGGTGGATCGTGGATGGAAGTATTGTCTACAACCAAAGGACATCGGATTAAGGAAATGCAGATCGCAGGTGAGACATTCAGCGGACCCGAGGTTCGTAAACTGCTTGGATTAAGATCCAGCCAGTTCAGTTGGAAGACCACAGGTGACGAAATCCAGATTACAACGTACGGTTACGGTCATGGGGTTGGCATGAGCCAATGGGGAGCAAACGGCATGGCGCAGGAGGGACACACGGCCACCCAAATTCTCAAACACTACTATACCGGCATTTCATTCGGACAGGCATCCAAGATGCTTGCATCGAAGTAGGAGAGATGAACACGGATGGATAAAGCGAAATAATTCGAATGAGTAGGAGTATGTGCGAATGTATGCAAATGTATGTGAATGAGAGCAGTTTTGGTTTGGAACTCATCAGACTCTCCGTATATCATTGCGTGCTAACGAATCTGAGAGATCTTATTGGGCGTTATCACAACGAATGGAAATTCTAACGAATCTCAGACACGTTATATCACGATATACCACCGAACTGATCCAATAATAGCGCCCTAAAGAGTAATTAGTGTGTCTACGGTTCGTTAGAATTCCTAAGCCGCGATTTCCCCGCCAATAAGGCCGTCTGAGTTCGTTAGAAATATTTTATAATCTAATCATTAACAAAATGGAGGATACTGCCATTCACTACATGCTCATTCGCAATAAGCAAGCCGAACCAGAACCAGAACGTTGAAATTAAGTTTCCAAGCCCTAAGGTTAAAAAATTGATTTATGTTCCCTGTCTACTAAGCAACTTCTAACTATACTGTAACCATTCATGATTTAGCTTCTTTCAAATCAAGATGTTAGATGGAACATTCAGTATTGGCGCGCTTTGTCTATCTCTAATCTCACATCTCACTTTCAAAGAACCTGGGCGGTTTAAATCTGCATTATCCAGTCACATCCTATATCCTTTCTCTCACCGATAAATGCACCTCATAGAAGGATTGGCCTCTACAGGCAATCCGGACCAGTCTACCAACACCCATTCCGGAGCTTTCGAGATTCGGCTATATATGCGGAGAGTGCTAGCCGTATGGGGAGCGCAGGGGACAGAAAAGACCTGTAGAAACAAAGTGTCCGCCTTTACTATCGGATTTCACCATTCCGGAGCTTTCGAGATTCGGCTATATATGAGGAGAGTGCTAGCGTATGGGGAGCGCAGGGGACAGAAAAGACCTGTAGAAACGAAGTGTCCGCCTTTACTATCGGATTTCACCTTTGAAGAAGGTGATAGAAGAAATCTGGTAGTAACCAGCGGTCGAAAGGTTTTCTGGCCCCGAAGCGGCGCACGCACTAATCACTCCTCCCCCACATATATAGCACTCTCTGAAACCTCCGTGAAAATAATTAGAGTCGCGCGTGTATAAAAGAGTTGCACCCGGTAACACTTGTTACTGAGGTGATTAACATGAATGAACAAAACAAAAAAACAAACCAAGAAGAAACTCCTAAAACAACTCAAGGAGTACCGGCTAGTCAGCCCTCTTCATGGAAAAGAGCAATGTCCAAACGCTGGGTCTTCCCGGCAGCCTACATCGCAGCAGCAGGCATTATACTAACCTTAGTGTGGGTCTATCAGGGCACAGGCGACAAAACGCTAAACTCGGACCCTGCTAGCGGGGTAGTAGAAACAGGCGCATCGGCGGGTACAGAAGGAACAGCAGTAGGTGGAGAAGAAGAAAGTGTGGAAGTTGTTGCAAAGTCGGAGAATTTTGTATGGCCGGTAGCGGTACCGTCCGAAATTTCGGTAGTGAAACCTTTCTATGATAGCGAAGCTTCAACCGAGGAACATGAAGCGGCAATGGTGCAGTACAATGATACATTCATCCCGAACACGGGTGTGGATCTGGCACGTGGGGATAACAAAACGTTTGAAGTCAAAGCAGCACTCGCCGGTAAAGTTACCCGGGTTGAGCAAAATCCGCTCACAGGTCAAGTTGTGGAAATCACACATAGCGATAACCTGAAGACGGTGTACCAAAGCTTGGCAGACGTCAAAGTGAAACAGGACGACGAAGTGAAACAGGGAGATGCGATTGCATCCGCTGGCGTCAATGAATTGGGTAAAACGCTTGGCAACCATCTTCACTTTGAAGTGTACGAAGACGGACAGCCGGTTAACCCTCAAGGATATCTTCCGGAAAAATAAATGAATTTTACCGCAGCAACATGACGGGCAGGGGGTTAAACCTCTGCTCTTTTTGTGCTTTTCAGAAAATAATGGGACCTTCGAAGCTTGTCACACCTCTAAACCGCGAATATATAGGCATGCTCCTCATATAATGTACCAAACTATCCACACAGTAGGGAGGCGGGAGCGTGCACGATTACATCAAGGAACGGACCATCAAAATTGGTCGCTGCATTGTTGAGACGAGGAATACGGTCCGTACCATAGCCAAAGAATTCGGCGTGTCAAAGAGTACTGTGCATAAGGATCTGACGGAGCGTCTGCCGGAAATCAACCCTGATCTTGCTGACCAGGTGAAACACATTTTGGAGTATCACAAGTCGATCCGCCATTTGCGGGGCGGTGAAGCGACCAAAATTAAATACAAAAAAACGAGTGGCAAGAAACGTGAGGTGTTGGCTTCCGCCAAATCGTAAGCATCTTCACAAAGACGTAGGCCAAAAAGCTCACACATGCATTGAATCCCTCCCCTGAAGTATGATATGTTAAATGCTGGTACAGGATCGAATTATGACAGCTTATCAGCCCGATTTTTACATATATATGTTGCACTTTGTCGAACGAGCGGTGACGTGATAAGGGACTCTTTTTCACAGGATACGCTGACCAAATAATATCACTTTGGGGGCTCTTTTATGTTTAGCAAGGATATCGGTATTGATCTTGGCACGGCCAACGTGCTTATTCACGTGAAAGGAAGTGGGGTTGTCCTCGATGAACCTTCCGTCGTGACCATTGAAAGAGATACGAAGCGTGTCCTTGCTGTTGGGGAAGAAGCGCGTCGTATGGTGGGGCGTACTCCAGGTAACATTGTTGCCATTAGACCGCTGCGTGACGGCGTTATTGCGGATTTCGAGATTACAGAAGCGATGCTCAGACATTTCATTAATCGTGTGGGTGCAAGAAGCTGGTACAGCCACCCTCGAATTCTGATCTGTGCACCAACGAACATTACTTCCGTGGAGCAGAAGGCCATCCGTGAGGCGGCAGAACGCAGCGGTGCCAAAGAAGTGTTTCTGGAAGAAGAGCCGAAAGCGGCAGCGATCGGTGCGGGAATGGATATTTTTCAGCCGAGCGGCAATATGGTCGTGGATATCGGCGGCGGTACGACTGACGTTGCAGTCCTTTCTATGGGCGACGTGGTCACCGCCTCTTCTATTAAAGTCGCAGGGGACAAGTTCGACGAAGCCATTATCAAGTTTATCAAAGCCAAGTATAAGCTCATGATCGGTGAACGGACCGCTGAAGATATCAAAATTGCAATTGGTACCGTACATCCGGGTGGACATCAAACGGAGATGGACATTCGCGGACGCGATATGGTATCCGGCCTTCCTGTTACTGTAACGATATCGGGAAATGAAGTACAGGAAGCACTTTGGGATTCCGTGCAATCCATCATCGTGGCAGCCAAATCGGTATTGGAACGTACACCGCCTGAATTGTCAGCGGACATTATCGACCGTGGTGTTGTATTGACTGGCGGAGGTGCATTGCTGAACGGACTGGACGAGCTTTTGTCCAATGAATTGCATGTACCGGTATGGGTGGCGGAAGATCCAATGCACTGTGTCGTGAAGGGGACAGGCATAATGCTTAATAATTTGGATCAGGTGGTTAAGAAAAAGTTCTAATCTGCCGATATAAATAGCAAAGGTTCGCCATGCTCGGAAAGCAGAACGGACAAGCAGCCAACCTGTGATGCAGGTCAAGCGCTTGAGGAGAGGGGTTAATTCATGTTAAGAGGTCTGTACACCGCTACTGCGGGAATGATTACGCAACAACGCCGCCATGACACAGCAACACAGAATATCGTAAATATGAACACCACGGGATACAAACAGGTGAACAGCGTAAGCCGTTCCTTCCCGGAAATGCTCATTACTTTGGTAGGCGGAGATGCAAATCTTCCAACAAAGCGGCTGGGCAAGCTGAACACGGGGGTGTTCGCGGAAGAGAGTTTGTCCATGAATTTGCAGGGGACCATTATGGAGACTGGGCAGAAAAATGATTTTTCCATTTCATCCAATATGACTGTCAATGATCCGCAGACTGGACAACCTGTCCCGTTTGACGCATCAGGCAAATTTGTACGGGCCGACGGCACGGTGACTTACCAGCCCCAGGCGTATTTTACAGTTCAGGATGCAGAAGGTAACACCGGATATACACGCGATGGTCACTTCGAGATCACTGGAACGGGACAATTGCTGAGTTCAACAGGTTCACAAGTGTTGGATAATAATGGACAACCTGTAGTGTTGACAGGTTCTGTGGAGCAATTTAAAGTGGATGAGCAAGGCCGTTTGGTGAATGCAGCAACGGGTGCACCAACAGGTGTTACTCTTGGCATTAGTGTCATTGACCAGCCGAATCAACTGGTTCGTCAAGGTAATGGCAATTTCAGTCTCAGCGATGCAAACGGGGCAACGTCCCGGATGATGGCTGCCGGTGATAATGTGCAGATCCGTCAGGGATACCTGGAAGGTTCCAATGTTGATGCCTCACAGGCAACGGTTGATATGAACGCCGCATTCCGGGCGTATGAAGCGAACCAGAAGGTCGTACAATTCTACGACCGCAGTCTGGATAAAGCCGTCAATGAAGTCGGGCGTGTATAACGCTGACGTTTAAATATAACCGCGCAGCGGAGAGCCAAACGCCCTTTGCGTAGCAAAGCAGAGAGGCTCACGCGGAGCGCTAGAACCTAAACGCATCCGAGCCTACGCGAGGAATGCGTAGCAGTACCTGAGCGAAGCGATGGTCTCGACAGTCCTTTGCGGAGCAAAGCAGGGAAGAGACCACGCGGAGCGCAAGAGCCTAGACGTAGCCGATCCTATGCGAGGAATGCGTGGCAGTACCTGAGCGCAGCGACGGTCTCGACAGTCCTTTGCGGAGCAAAGCAAGGAGAGACCCCGCGGAGCGCAAGAGCCTAGACGCAACCGAGCCTATGCGAGGAATGCGTGGCAGTACCTGAGCGCAGCGATGGTCTCGACAGTCCTTTGCGGAGCAAAGCAAGGAAGAGACCCCGCGGAGCTACACGCCGCATAAAGAGCGTGCCCGACTATGATTCAGCCATGTGAAACGATGGCGGGAATCATAGTCGGGCAGTCGCGGCGCACACACACCACCGCCACTTAGCAAGATCGTACCCCACTTACCTAATCCGCCTGTTTCGGGAGTCCAGAGGGCAGCGCCATCTGGGGCCCTCCCTACTAGGGAGGGTTTGGGAGGGTGGACAGGACACAAGGGAGGGTATACCACCAATGAATAATTCCATGATTAGTGCCAAGGTTTCCATGACTGCCATTCAGCAGCGTCTGGATGTCATTTCCGATAATATTGCCAACGTGAATACGGCAGGCTATAAGAGCAAGCAGGCGGCATTCGAGGATGTGCTGACCCGGGTTCAACAACAACCGGACAAGTACAAACTGGATGGACGTTCCACACCGATGGGATATAACCTCGGTTTTGGTGCTCGTTTGGCAGATGTAACGAAGGATATGTCTCAAGGCCCCTTGAACGAGACTGGTCTTCCGACCGATCTGGCCATTGAAGGAAATGCGATGTTTGCAGTTGAAGCGAATGGGGAGAAAATGTGGACACGTCAGGGTGCATTTCATTTTGTACCTGATACAAGACCTAAGCCTACTCCGAATTCACCTGATATGATGGTGATGGTCAATGGCGAAGGCCACTTTGCCCTGGATCGTCAAGGCAATCGTATTACGGCACCAAATAATAGCAAAGTTGCTTTTGATGAAAATGGCAACCTGTTAATCCGACGCGGTAATGCGGCAAACGCAACCATTGGAGCACAGCTGCAAGTGGTAGACATTGAACGTCCTGAGGGGCTGGTGCAGTTTGCGGATAACCTGTTTGGTCTGGATGCGGGATTAACCGAAGATGATGTATTTGGCGCTAATGCAGCTACACGTCAAGCAGCGGCCTTGATCCGACCAGGATTTCTGGAGCAATCTAATGTTGATCTAACACAGGAGATGTCTTTGCTTATGCAAGGACAGCGGACATATCAGCTGGCGGCAAAGGCGCTAACTTCAAGTGATTCCATGTTGGGTCTTGCCAACAATATGAGAGCGTAAAAGGTGAATGTGATGACAGAAACACAGCAGCAGAACAGTAAGCCGGAGAAAAAGGAAGTCAAGAAGAAGAAGAGTGGATGGCGCATCGCAAGATGGTTCCTGGTTCCGGTCCTGCTTGTTCTTGCCCTCGCTGGCGGAATGGTAGCTGGATATGTGGTACTGGGCAAACAGGATATCGGTTCCGTATGGCAATGGAGTACATGGGAACATGTATATAATCTGGTATTCGCTCCATAATGTAACGAGTTAAGCGAAAACTCCTGCGCAGGCAGGAGTTTTCTTTTTGACGTTGAAAACAGTATAATGATGGATGACGTTTGACGTCACAAAAGAGGCCTCCCCTGCGAAAGACATTCGTCATCGCGAAGAGAGACCCCTTATCTTAACCTTCACTACTGCAGTCATGAAGGATATAACTAGTGTTAACCGAAAATATGCTTTCCATACAAAATTTAAAATTAAAAACCTTTTATATGAGCTTCGACTTGATCATAATCAGGTTTTCCATGTCCGCACTAAAGTCAGTGAAGGGAACGGAATCGTTCGAAAGAAGCGAAGCGCTCGCCTTTGTTTCCTAATGTTATCCATCTGAAAAATAGTTCAGAAACATTAGGAAACAACAGCGATCGAAAGAACGATCCGTAACCGTAACGGTCACCTATGCGCACATGAAAAATCCATGATGAAGAACGCTCATATAAACATCCCGAGAGGAGATTACACTGTGCTCGATATCAAACAGATTCAAGAAATCATCCCGCACCGCCCCCCGTTTCTGCTGGTGGACAAGATTCTAGAGATTGAGGATGGCAAACGTGCCGTTGGTTTGAAAAACGTAACCATTAACGAACCTTTCTTCATTGGTCATTTCCCAGAGTATCCGGTAATGCCGGGTGTACTGATTACAGAAGCGCTGGCGCAAGTTGGTGCAGTAGCCATTCTGAATTTGGAAGGCAACAAAGGAAAAATCGGATTTTTGGCGGGACTGGACAACTTCCGATTCCGTGGACAAGTTGTGCCCGGAGATACGTTGATTCTGGAAGTGGAGATTACACGTCTGAAGGGTTCTATTGGTAAAGGTAAAGCAACTGCCCGAGTGAACGACAAAGTGGTCGCTGAAGGCGAGATCATGTTTGCACTGTCTGACCCAAGCTGATTACATACGTGAGCATTGACATCATGCAGGAACGTAGTCGGGCCGAATGATGCAAGATGCTGAAGTAACTCAGCACACCTGAATTTATATAGACGGAAGGGGTTTATCGGAATGGAACAGTTAAGCACAGCAGCAGCAGAGACGTTGCAGCAATGGTTGGAGGATGCTTCGATTGATGAAGCAACGAAACAGGAGCTTCGTGACTTGCAGGATCAGCCGAAAGAGCTGGAGGAACGTTTTTATAGAAACCTGGAGTTTGGTACAGGTGGATTGCGTGGAGTCATTGGTGCCGGAAGCAACCGGATGAACCGTTACACCGTAGGTCGGGCAACGCAAGGATTTGCGCGTTATTTGCTTGAGCAGCATGGTGACCAAGAAGGGAAACCTTCTGTTGTCATAGCTCATGATTCCCGTCATTTCTCACCTGAATTCACACTGGATGCTGCGCTTGTACTGGCTGGAAACGGCATTGTAGCCAAGCTGTTCCCATCCCTGCGTTCAACTCCTGAGCTGTCATTCGCAGTGCGTCATCAGAAGGCAACTGGAGGGATCGTTGTAACAGCGAGCCATAACCCACCGGAATATAACGGCTACAAAGTATACAATCATGAGGGCGGTCAATTGGTACCGGATGAAGCGGAAAAAGTCATTCAGTACATCCAGGAAGTGCCTTCCCTTGCTGACGTGAAAAAGCTGACGCAAGAAGAAGCAGAAGCTCAAGGACTCCTGATCTGGTTGGGTGAAGACCAAGACCAAGCGTTTGTGGATACCGTAGCGAGCCGCAGTCTGAGCCGTGAACTGATCCAATCCGGCATAGGCCGTGATTTCAAAATCGTTTACACACCGCTTCACGGAACAGGTAACATCCCTGTACGTCGCGTGCTGGAGCAGATCGGATTCGAGCAAGTGCACATTGTAGCTGAACAAGAACAGCCGGATGCTGAGTTCTCTACCGTGAAATCCCCTAACCCGGAAGAACGCGAAGCGTTTACGCTTGCAATGAAGCTGGGAGAATCCGTAGGCGCTGACATTCTGATCGGAACAGATCCGGATGCAGACCGTATGGGTGCTGTTGTGAAAGACAATGATGGCAAATATTTCGTCTTGTCCGGTAACCAGTCTGGTGCCATTATGGTACATTACCTGTTGAGCCGCCTTCAAGAGACGGGTACATTGCCAAGCAACGGTGCGGTTGTCAAAACAATCGTAACAAGTGAGATGGGTGCTGTTATTGCTGAACATTACGGTGCAGAAGTGATGAACACACTGACGGGCTTCAAATATATTGGTGAAAAAATGAACCAGTTCGAAGCAACAGGCAGTCATACATTCTTGTTCGGATATGAAGAGAGTTATGGCTACCTTTCCGGTAACTATGCTCGTGACAAGGATGCTGTCCTTGCCTCGATGCTGATTGCTGAAGCAGCAGCGTATTATAAGAGCCAAGGCAAGACGTTGTATGATGTCTTGCAAGAGCTGTACAACCAATTCGGATATTTCTTGGAGAAGCTGGAGTCCCGTACGCTGAAAGGCAAAGACGGCGTGGCTCAGATTCAAGCCAAAATGACGGACTGGCGTTCCAATCCGCCACGAGAAGTAGCGGGAATTGCGGTACAAGATGTACTGGACTACTCCCTTGGTCTGGACGGTCTTCCGAAGGCGGACGTACTGAAGTTCATTTTGGCAGACGGTTCATGGTTCTGCTTGCGCCCTTCAGGAACAGAACCGAAGATCAAAGTATACTTCGCCGTGCGTGGAGAGAATTTGGAAGATGCGGAAAGCTGGATCGAGCGTCTGGTGACTACAGTGATGTCGCGTGTAGACGCACAATAATACGAATGCAACAATGAGCAAGAACATGAGAAGGCCTCTCCGCACCGTAAGGTTGGTTGGCGGAGGGGTTTTTCTTTGAAATAATATTACAGATGGATCTGGCATATAAGAGGGCTTGTTGACACAAGCTGTTTGTAACCTATTGTATGAATGTTTAAATGAACGAATTACTTGAGCTGAACGTGCATTTGGTTCCAACACTTGAGGAGGTACATGTAGTGCGTCAAAAATGGCTTTATTGGAATAACGCTTCTCGGAAGTGGTTGTGGCTCGTCGTTATTATCGGTCTGGTCGCGTCCATCCCTGTAATCAGTGATCGGGTGCAGACAGAATCTTCTGCCAAAAAGGTGGAGCTTGTCTTTAACTATCGAGGACTGCTGGATATCTCAGCGTATCAGGCACATCCGCAAGATTTCATGAATGAACAATTGACTCGTCTAAAAGACGCAGGCGTAACAACGATGGCTGTGTTCGAAAGTACATTGGACGAGCTGAGAAAGACACGCCGACTAATGGTATATAACGGCCAGGATCTCGCGAACCTGACTAAAGATGTGATCCCTTCTAATGCCAATTACACGTATGTGTTATTTACATCGGAGGAAAACGCACAGACGTATACCCCTATTATTGAACAAACGTTCGCTGATCGGCAGATTCCGGTAGTACCATGGGAATATGAAGGTCGTAGCGGCTTAATATTGCAGACTCCTCCGGAGAATGCCAACATGCAGCCTTTGCAGCCCGATCCGGTTGCCGTGAAGATGCTGCGTGATAAAGGTTTCTACATTTTGCCGCGGATCTCGGACAGTGTGCCATACAGCCAGGAATCGATGGAGCGCTTGCTTACCTTCTTCGAAGAGAATGGCGTAAAGCGCATCTTGTTTGATGGTGATGCTGTGAAAGGGTACAATGATAATGCAGAGATGAAGAGTCTCGACCAATTTGCACAGTTGCTGAACAAGCACAATATTGGTCTTGCAGCCATTGAGAACTTGAAGAAACCGCAATCTGGATTCCAGACCCTTGCTTATAAAACGGATTACAACGTTACGCGTCTGTACTCCCTTAGTGATGGAGATGCCAATCTGGATGTAGACACAATTG
The DNA here is from genome assembly GCF_045040675.1 of Paenibacillus sp. FSL H8-0283. Taxonomy (NCBI): domain Bacteria; kingdom Bacillati; phylum Bacillota; class Bacilli; order Caryophanales; family Paenibacillaceae; genus Paenibacillus; species Paenibacillus sp. FSL H8-0283. The sequence continues at coordinate 6,414,263 of NZ_CP150295.1, read as the reverse complement.
CTGACCGTTTTGTTCTCGCAACCAAGGATCGCAATATTCGTATGCTCTATATGAATGCATCGCCAAGCCGGAATACAGCAAAGGCCATGATTACAGATCCAATTGAGAATCTGATCAACAGCCTGGGTGAGCCGGGTCATGCCGTAGAACGCATGGCGAAGCATGGATTCGAGCTAGGACAAGCTGAGGCATTTACAGTTAAGGATTCTTCGATTCAGCGTTATGCCAAGCTGGTTGCTCTTGTTGGTGCAATTGCCATGATTGCACTTATGGTTTCTTATTTTATCCCACTACTGACCTTGATCGCATTTGTGGTCGCTTTGGTGGGCAGTGCAGGATTGTTCCTCTTGAAACCAACGCTGCTGGAGCAAGGAATCGCCTTGCTTGTGGCAATCGCCGCGCCGACCATAGCGATGGTGCTGGCCGTTCGTACAGTGAACTATCAGCAACAGCGTCAACCCGACGCATCTGCGGGTCGTCGTTTGAAACAAACGTTGGTGTTATATGTAAGAACTTCGATTCTGTCATTCCTGGCGGTACCTTTTGTCATCGCATTGCTTAACAGTATTACGTACAGTCTGGTGATTAACCAGTTCCGCGGCGTGAGTCTGTTGCACTTTGCACCTATGGCACTGGTGGCGATCTATATTGTGTTTTACCGGGGTTCGGGATCGTTCTCTATTAAACAAATTAAGAATATTCTTCGTACACCGATTACCGTTGTAATGGTAGTACTGGGACTTGTTGCTGCCGTTGTTGGATATTACTATTTGAGTCGTACAGGTAACTCGGGTTCGGTTACACCATTCGAGATGTTCCTTCGTGTTGTGTTGGAAGATACGTTCGGTGTACGTCCGAGATTCAAAGAATTTATGCTGGGACACCCGCTGTTTATCGTTGGCGTGTTCGCCGCTTTAAAATATCGTAAAGTCATCTTTGTGCTCATTATTGCAGCGATTGGGCAATTGTCCATGGTGGATACGTTCGCGCATATCCATACGCCGGCTGTATTGTCACTCATTCGTGGAGTGATGGGATTGGGACTTGGCTTAATCTTCGGTATCATTGCTGTGGGTGTGTGGCAAGTAGCGGAAGGATGTTGGAAAAAATGGTCACCACTTCTCAAAAGTTAGTCATCTCGGGGTATTACGGATTCCGCAATAGCGGAGACGAAGCGGTGCTAAAGTCGATTTTGACAGCGCTGGAAGAGGAAAGCCAAAGGTCAAACATAACCATTGAACCTATTGTTCTCTCGGGTGATCCCGAGTCGACAACCGCCATGTACGGTGTGCGCTCCGTGCATCGCATGAAATTGAAGGAAGTCCGTGAAGCACTCAAGGAGAGCGACGGGTTAATCAGTGGCGGAGGAAGCCTATTGCAGGATGCAACTGGACTGAAATCCATTCCTTATTATCTGGGTGTAATCAAGCTGGCCCAGTGGCTGAAAAAACCAACGTTTATCTATGCACAGGGGATTGGTCCTGTGAATCGTAAAATTTTTAATCCGATGATCAAATCGGTCTTTAAGGCCTGCACCTATGTATCCGTTCGGGATGAACAATCTGCAGACTACCTGCGTGGGCTCGGGTTACAGTGGAATCAGATCCATGTTGTACCCGACCCCGTAATGGGTTTGCCATTACCTGAAACAAATTCGAAGGCTGTAGTAGGTGCTACTTCAGCAGATGCTGTTAACCAGGCTAATCGAGTGGAACCTTCAACTGGAGGACATACCAAGCTTCCTGTGATCGGCGTTTCGGTACGTTTTTGGGAGTCAGACCGGAAGGAACTTACGGCTATTGCAGCCGGATTGAAAAAACTGTGCTCCAAAAGAGCGGTGCACTTGCGTTTTCTGCCATTTCATTTGCCAGTGGATGAACAGGCATCACGATTCCTTATGGAAATGCTAGGTGATGTGACCAGCAAAGGCAGCGAGATTAGCATCACAGAAGATCTGACCGATCCTCAGCTCATGCTGGAGGAAGTCAGCAAGTGTGATCTCGTTATCGGTATGCGTCTGCACAGTCTGATCTATGCGGCTTCGCAGTATGTGCCTCCGGTGGGCATCTCGTATGATCCGAAAATTGATCAATTCCTGCTTCGTCTCGATAGTGAACCAGCAGGCAATACAGATACACTCGATGGGAACAAACTCGCTAAGACTGTTGTTGGACTGCTGGATCAACGTTCACAGTGGCTGAAGGAACATGAAGAAGGTATCACCCAACTGAAGCAGGAAGCCAGAGTACCTGCACAGCAGATAATTAACTATTTAGGCCGCAAAGGATGAGATAAAGATGAGTCAGACCGGATCAATACCTACCGTTTCGATCTACGGCATTCCTTTTTCCAAACTGACGATGAAAGAAACGGTAAAGGTTCTCCAGGAAGCTGTGCTGTCCAAGCAGACACCACATCAGGTCATTACAGCCAATCCAATTATGGTTATGGCCGCATTGGAAAATCCCGCAATCATGGAAGTTATGCAAGCTGCGGAATTGATTGTTCCTGATGGAACAGGTGTCGTATGGGCTGCGAATTATTGTGGAGATCCTGTAGCTGAGCGAGTGCCGGGTTTTGAGCTTTTACATGAATTGCTGCGTGTTGGAGAAAACTATCGATGGGGCGTATATCTGCTGGGTTCCACCCCTGAGGTGATTCAAGAAACGGCAGTTCGGTTACAACAGCAATATCCGGCGATTCGAATTGTGGGTTATCGCGACGGTTATTTTGGTCCGGCTGAGGATGAACAGGTCATCGCTTCCATTCGGGAAGCGGCACCTGATCTGTTGTTTGTAGCACGTGGGGCGGACACACAAGAACCGTGGATTCACAAGCACAAAGATGCACTGCAGGTTCCCGTAACCATGGGCGTTGGCGGAAGCTTTGATGTGATTTCGGGTAAAACCAAACGTGCGCCTGTCCTGTTCCAAAAGTTAAGACTGGAGTGGTTCTATCGCTTATTGCGTGAACCAAGCCGGGCTGGCCGGATGCTTGCGCTTCCGAAATTCGCTGTTAAGGTGATGCGTGACAAAGAAAACGTGACGAAAGTCCGTTAAAAACAGGTAATTGCGAGATAAATGCGTGTTTTTGCTATAAATTGAGGATGGCTTTTCGGGTGTGATGAGCGTATAATTCATTCCGGATTACATGTGTGCCACTCCATGAAAAACGGAAGTTGTTGCATACGGCCACTTCGATGTCAGAATAACCTTTTGATCGCTGTTATCTCTGGATTTCTTTTATCCACCTTTACAAGGTTGAAATCCCGCGATAAAGGCGAACGCTTCGCTTCTACAGGTTATTTCTGCCCTCTCCGTTCTGGTGCAAATTGCATTTTTCATCAAAAGTGACTAACAAATAATTTTTTATATATAAAAAGAGATCAGGGGATTTATAATTTCGTACAGGTATTATAATTGGGGGTCGAATGTTCAAATGGTAGCGATCTTTATCATTGGATTTATCGTGTCAATGGGACTGGCTCTTGCCCTGACACCACTTGTCAAAAAGTTCGCAGTCCGCATTGGCGCAATGGATACGCCGAATGCACGTAAAGTACACACACGGATCATGCCTCGTCTTGGTGGTCTGGGGATATTCCTGGCCTTTATTATTACAGTTGCTGCATTGCTTCCGTTTGTATCGGCATGGTTCACGACTCGGGATATGAGTTTTGTCAGCGCGTTTCTGATTGGTGGAACAATTATTGTACTGATCGGCGCACTCGATGATCGGTTTGAACTATCGGCCAAAGTGAAGCTGCTTGGTCAGATCGTTGCTGCTTCTGTCGTTGTATTCGGATTTAATATCCGGGTAGATTTCGTTAACATTCCTTTTCAGGATTCCTACTCTTCACTCGAAGCTTGGGTATCCATTCCGCTGACGATCTTCTGGATCGTTGGTGTAACCAATGCGATTAACCTGATTGATGGTCTGGATGGTCTGGCAGCCGGTGTATCTGGTATTGCAATTGGTACCATTGCCGTGATGTCCTTCCTGATGGGTAACATGATGATCGCTTTGATGTGCCTTGTGTTGCTGGGTAGCATCATTGGATTCCTGTTCTTCAACTTCCACCCGGCCAAGATCTTCATGGGGGATACCGGATCACTATTCCTTGGTTTCTCTCTGGCGATGCTGTCCATGCTGGGATTCAAACAAATTGCTATCGTGTCCTTTATTACACCGCTGATCATTATCGGTGTGCCGCTCTCGGATACCTTCTTCGCGATTATCCGTCGTGCGGTACAACGGAAACCGATTTTCGCACCGGATAAAGGTCACCTGCATCACTGCTTGCGTGAACTTGGTTTCAGTCACCGTCAGACGGTACTGATCATATACGGAATTGCCGCGTTCTTCGGAGTTCTGGCGATTATCCAATCTTCCGCTGCTATGTTCGAAGCGAACTGGGTAACGTTTGTGGTCATCTGTATCATGATGTTCTTCCTCCAGGTGGGAGCAGAAGTCATCGGGCTTGTTAGCAAAACGAGAAGACCGGTTATCAACTTCCTGATGCGCATGCGCGTCAAGCTGAATCCGGAGACCCGTTCGAAATCATAAATAGATAAATGTAATGGTTATAGCTATTCTTGAATATTATTCCAGACCCAACCTTATCCCTTGTGGATAAGGTTTTTTGTTTATTTTGAGATTTTTACTAAATAATTGGAACCTTTTGCCGATATATAAAGGTAACTGACTTAAAAGAGGAGAGATGATATTTAATGCAACAAAAGAAACGGCCGTTGGTCTGGATGATGTTGGTCACCATGGTGTTCTCATTGTTCCCACAAGGTCTATTCGGTGGTTCCGTTGCTTCGGCTGCGGATTCATTTACGACTTATTTTACGCCATCCGATCGAACGATTCGTGAAAGCTCTAGACTTTCGTTAGTTTCTAACAAAGGTGAGTTTATCACTCGGGATAATGTGTATAAAAGCCCAACGTCATCATTAACGATAACAGGCACATTTGCTATGGTTAATGGAACATCGCTTAAAGTGAAGGTGGAGCAGTTGAATCTTGCTCAGACTGGAGCTGTCCAAGAATGGAAAGTTGATGAAACACGTACAACTACGACTGCAATAACTGACAATGGTAACAATCGTTTTACAGCAAATAGTGTAGGTTTGTTTTCCGGATTTAACAAAGTTACATTTATCGGGACACAAGGACAGAGTACCGTGGAAAGCTCAGACACATTCTATGTTTTGTATGATCCTGCCCCATTCATTGAAAATTTCACTCTTTTCACAGATCCTTCAGCTGAGGGAGGTAGTGTAGCTTACAATTTAAATGAAGGTACAGAGACTGTAGTTGACACAGAACGGGTGGATTTTCAAGGTAATGTGAAGAATGCAACTCAAGTTATCGTGTCTGTTAATGGTAAGGACGACATTGATACACCTGTACGGCCAGATGGAAGCTTTTTTGCGGCACAAATGAAATTGTTGCCAGGAAAAAATATATTGAAGTTCAAAATTGTAAGTGAAGCAAATCAGATCGAAACAGAGCGTGTGGTTTATTATTTTGATAAAACTAAGCCGTTCGTTCAACTTAATGTAAATATCGGTAGTGAGACGAAATCGGTATTGAGCAGAAGCGAACCGGCAACGTTCACAGATCCAGATAAGACAACTGCAACATTATCTGGTGAAGTATTGATTCCGTATGAGGAAGGTAGTAATAATTTTGCTACAGATGGAAAAGTAACAATACAACCTGGAGGAAAAACAACCTTTGACGATTATGATGTTACGGTAACTGAAGAGAAACTAATTACAGGTCCCGACGGGAAATCTGTGAAATACAGAATGGTTAAGTTTCAAGGGGTTCCAACCTATGATTTAACACCTGATGGTTCCATAATAGCGAAAAATCAAATCCTTAAAGTTAACGTAACCCAAGGAACATTCAGTGCAGAATATGCAGCGAATTACGTATATTCATCGGATGCACAGGATATTACTAACATTTACTACCTACCTAATTACAAGGGTGGAGTTATCGACTCCAAGGTTCCAATTAACGGAACAATGTTGCAGGATGATGAAGTATTTATATTAGTTGAGTCCAGCAGACCAATCACAAAGACGCTAAAAGCTGTATATCTGCCTTCAGGGGCTAATGAGCTTGATATTACAGAATATACTGGCACTCCGGCTGCTAGTGGCTTAGAGTCCAATCAAAAAGTATACGTTATTAAGAAGCTTGCGAGCGGTAAACAACAGATCCGCTTCTCATTTGGAACGAATGTTTCACCAGAACTCTCAAAAGTTGTTGAGCTGACTTATGCTACAATCAGTTCGATCTATGTAGAGAGCCTACAGAATGGTAGAACATATACATTTGACTCATCTAAAGGCACACAAAACCTGACTCTTAAAGGGGAACTACTTGGTTTTAAGTCCTTGACTGATCTCAAGGCTGAGTTGATTGTAAATGGTCAATTAAAGGCAACGACAGATGTAAGTATGGTGAAAGATCCAGTTCTTGCTTTCCCTAAAACTAAAGACTTCAACTTCAGTCTACCGATTCAGAGAAATGGTCCTATCTATTATGGAGAGAACACTATCGAAATACGGGCTATTGAAGAAGATGCGGGTGGGCTACCGAGAACGATATCCACGATTTTGAAAATTAATGTAGTGGATACGAATAATTCAACGATTTCTACATTCATGCCTACATTGATTCCTAAAGACTCCAGAAGTGTTTTTGATAAAAACACAGTATCGACATATTCGGAAGATGAACTGACTAAAATCTTTGCCGTCACTCCAGACTTTGTGCTCAAAGATAACAAATACGTAACAAGTGAAAAAGAATATGATTTGGTATTCCGAGGTAGTGGTGCACAGAACATTAATGTGACATCTGGATCAAAAGTGATCTTCAGCAAAACCGTTAATACAACACCGGTTCTGGATATCATCAACAGTGGATCAGTTGGAGGAGAAACAACTGGCTCTGACTTTGCGGGTAATGAAGATCAGTTTATTGCGAGGATTCGCGGTTTGAAGTTCGATGCACCGGGAACCCAAGTTTATACACTCGAATTAATTAATAGTACAGGTGCCCGCTCTACACAGAGAATCGAGATTGTCCGTGAACCTGCGTCCTATCGAATTGTTGCGCCTCAGCCAACAGTAGGTAATCAAATTGTCGTAAATAAAAACTTTATCCGGTTCGATATCGAGGCAGAGGGAGCAACGGAGGTTCTTATTGGTAAAGAAGCAGCGGTTAAACGGCCTGACTATAACAATCGTTTCATACTGGATTATGTGGGATTGAAGGCCGACAAAGAAAACAAAATCAAGATTAGCATTACGCGTGCTGGTGGGACTACGAATGATACGGTAACTGTGTATTACACCAGTGCGGTTACAACAGATTCGCAGTATATGGCTCCTAAAGTAGCCAATAAATACACGGTGTTCAATAAAGAATTAACGTTGTCCTTCCCTAAAGGGACGGTTCTTCAGTCGGAGAACTCGATAGGAATCACGAAATTTTATCCTAACAACAAACTTTTGTTTGGTATTGCAGAACCAGCAAAAGGTATTGTAGAGCGAATTAATGATTATGGAAATTCAATAGGCGTTGATTCGGATGAAAGAGGTACCAATGTTCAAAAAACACCAATACAAGTGTCTCCAACGATTTCTGGTAATTTCGCATCTACTTTAAGTACAGGTGATTTTGCACTGATTTCGGATATCTACTGGATCAATGGTGGCTTAGGAGAGCTAGGTAACAAAAGCGACAATGGATACAAACCTGGTACAAACGGTCTAGCTCCTTATAGCGTAGAAGGGACATTTACTAATTATGCTGCAGAACGTATCCTGACACCTTCACAGCGGGGAACATTAACTCTGAATTATGATCCATCTATTGTAGATGATGTAGGATCTACAATTACGGTTTACAAATACTCAGATAAAACAAATCCAGGTAACTGGGTATCCATTGGTGGTAAAGTAGATACGAAGAAGCATACGATTACTGTACCGTTTAATGAGTTTGGTTATTACAAAGTCATGAAGCAGAGCAGAAGTTATTCGGATATCACGAATCATCCATGGGCAAGAAATGTACTAAATGCGATGTATTCCAAAGGGCTGATGAAGCCGTTGAAGAGTAATTCATTCGGTGCAGATGATCAAACAACACGTGGGGAATTCGCAACATTGTTGGTTAAGGGAATGGATATTCCATTGATAAATCCAACCAAACAAACGTTCAGTGACGTAGGGAAAGGCACTGGAGCTGAGATTTGGAGCTATGAAGCCATTGAGACAGCAGCGCGTGTGGGGATTGTACAAGGACGCAGTGATGGATTCTTCCAGCCACAATTACCAGTTTCCAGAGAAGAAGCGGCTGTTATGATTGCACGTGCAATGAACGCGAAACTTGCGGCCAATGATAGCAAGTTATCTTCAGCGCTAGGTAAGTCGTTCCTGGATTCATCTTCAATTGAGTATTATGCTCGTCCAGCTGTACAAGCAGTGACAAAAGCGAAGATCATGGAAGGAAGCCCTGTGACTGTTCCAGGGGCTAAGAAACCTTCGTATCAATTCAATCCAAAGGGGAACATGACTCGCGCAGAAGCAGCGAAGATTGCTGTGGAATTGCTCAAAAAGAGCACAGGATTATTCCCTAAAACTTTGAGTTAATTCATTTGATACATGGAATCAATTTAGGAAGGACCTGTCCCTTACTCTAAAGGGGCAGGTCCTTTTCATGGCTGTCAATGAATTGACATAGAGTACTTTTATAATAGAAGAAACAGAACTTTTACCAATAACTATTTTTGTAATTTGCTAGAGTTTAAGATACAATAACGGTAAATACACAATGATCTAGAGGGTGAAGTTAGCTAATGAAACCGATTTATTCGAAAGCCCAGCTGGGCTACATGAAGGCAAAGACACAGTTTGAGAAGCAGGCAGTCATTCTGGAGAAAAAGTTGGAAGATACACGCAAGACTCAGGAGATCTCTCAGGAAGTTATGGAAGGGCTTGTACAGTCCACTGGCTTCCATGATGCGTATAACAATCTGGTTCTGGCTGAGAATGAGTTGATTGAATGGTCTCACACGACGATGAAGCATGAGAAAACGTACCGTGAGAACAGACAACCAATTGACGATATGTATCTGAGATTGAACAGTGATCCAAATATGCGTGCTCAAATTATTGAACTCGCGATGAAGATTAAATAACTTATATTTCCAGATGTGCAGGAAAAGCATCCCGATAGGGGTGCTTTTTTATTTTATTTTTTGTGAATTTTGTCGCTTCGTAGGTTGAAGTTGCGGGTATAAATAAACGTTGGTAGCACAGACAAACCAGAGATCACAATTCCAAATTCACTGCTGTATCAATGGTTTGAAAAGGTTTTGAATGGCTTCAATACCCGCACTGGACCTATACATAAAAAAAATCGAAACTTTTTTTGTGCAATCCGCAACTTTTTGAAATCTACTGCGTTTAAAGTGTAGAGTCGAAAACATTGGGCCTGTTACCAAGAATGACCTCGTGAAGAATCTTGTCTATATTTTAGAAAAAATTGCTTTACGGCACGAGAGACCCATTGTATAATACGTAAGGTAGGATTAGGAAACTACTCTATTTACGTGTGATTCTGATTTACAAACTAGTTTACAAGTTTCTGTGATATGCTCACAGACATCATTTATATTAACTTGCTCACAACTCTGGAAAGGGGGTGCAACAATATATGAGGAATACGAGCGACCCTATTAAAAAAGAAAATTCAAATGTTATGAACGCCCAAGGAGGAGAAAAAAAGGTTATGAAGAAAATTTTATCCGTAGCATTGTCTACAGCAATGGCATTCTCAATGTTTGCATCTGTAGCATTCGGTGACACAGCAGTTTCCCCGCAACAACAGTTTGATGCATTGAAAGCAAAAGGTATCTTTAACGGTTATCCGGATGGTACAGCAGGTCTTGACAAAGACATGACTCGCGCTGAGTTTGCAAAAGTTATCACTAAATTGCTGGGTCTGAAAGAGATCACTGGAACTCTTTCTTACACTGACAAAAACTACACAGCTAAAAACTGGGCTGTACCTTACATCGAAGCAGTAACTGCTGCTGGTATCATGGAAGGTAAAAACGTTGAAAAGAAAATCTTCGACTTCAACGGTAAAGTGACTGTGTCCGAGATGGCTACAATCCTGACTCGTGCATTGGATCTTGAAATCCCAGCTGAAACTGACAACACTGCAGCAGCATGGGCTAAAGGTTACGCTCAAGCAGCAATCAACGCTGGTCTGATCGATGCTAAAGCTAACTTCGGTGCTAACGCTTCCCGTGAATTGCTTGTAGGCGCTGCTTACGCAATTGACGAAGCACAAAGCTTGAAAGTTACTAAATATGAAGTAAGTGAAGGCGGTAAAGTCGTTACTTTCACAATCAGTGACGGCGAAACTGTAAAAGTTACTTTGGATAAAGCTCTTGAAGCTAACAAAGAAACTGAAGTGAAATTTACTTACAAAGAAAAATCTTTCACTGAGAAAGTTACTTATGTTGTAGAAGCTGCAACTAAAGTACAATCCGCTTCTTCTGTTAACTTGAAAGAAGTTGACGTTGCTTTTGACGGTAAAGTAGATAAAGCTACTGCAACTGATAAAAACAACTACTCTGTGGATAACAACTCTAAAGGAATCAAATCCATCACTTTGTTGGCTGACGGTAAAACAGCACGCTTGTTGTTGAACGAATCCAGCAAATTCACGCAAGGAACAACTTACAAAGTAGTTGTTAAAAACGTGAAATCTTCTACTGGTACTGTATTGCCACAAGGTGAAGTTTCCTTCACATCTGCTGACAATGTACTGCCTACAGTAACAGAAGTTAAAGCTCTGGGAACTAAAGTTATCAAAGTGACTTTCTCTGAGCCAATTGTAGCTCCATCAAGCAGCAACTTCCAATTGGATGATAAAGCTTTTGTTGGATCTGTAACTCCAGGTGCTAACCAACGTGAAGTAATTCTGCGTGACTACACAGGAACAATTTCTGAAGGTGCTCACAAATTGACAACTTCCATGATTGAAGACTTCGCTGGTCTGAAATCTTTGGCAGCAACTACTGATTTCACTGTAGCAGCTGATACTGAAGGTCCTAAAGTGACTGAAATTTCCGCTACTTTGGAAAAAGTAACTGTAACTTTCGATGAAGAGATCGATCCAGCTTCTGTAACTAACGACAGCTTCTACTGGAAATCTGGTTCTTCTAATAAAACAGGTACAGTAACTCAAATCGCTTCTAACGTTTATGAAGTTGTATTCAACACAGACAACCGTCTGCCAGGATATGAGTCCACATTGTTCGTAGAAGTGAAAGACTATTCCGGTAACGCTAACGCTGTGAAAGAACACAAAATCAACGCAACTGTTGACTTGGTTCGTCCACAAGTAGTTGAAACTACTTTCGGTGATCGTGGGAATAAAACTTTGACAGTACGCTTTGACAAAGCTGTTAATGCAGCTGACAAAAAGTACTTCACAGTTAAAAAAGGAAATGATGTAATTCCTGTAAGCGACGTGTCACCAGCTGATGCATCAGGAAAAATCTTCTATGTTAACTTCTTCAACCCAGTTGCAAGTGGTACTTACAACTTGAAGGTTGCTGATGTTCAAGATACTACTGCTTTGAAAAATACTCTTGTTGAATACAATGGTACGTTCGTAGCAAATGATACTGCTAACCCGTCTATTGTTTCTACAGATTATAACCAAGCAAATCGTAAACTCACTTTGAACTTCGGTCGTGAGATGGATCTTGCTACAGTTCAAGCAAAATCTAACTACTACATTAAGTTCCAAAAATCAGGTGCTGATGCTAACTACATCTCTATTCCAAATGAAGTAACTGTTAACCCAGTAAATGGTGGTAAGTCCGTAGTACTTACATTCCCTGAGAATATTGATGGAACTGCTGTAACATTTGGTCCTGCTGGTTCAGTTCAAGAAGTTAATGTTACTGGATTGAGATCTAAAACAGGCCAAGTAGTAGCACTGAACAAAACTGCACTGGATTCAGCTACTGCTAACCAAGTTCAATGGACTGGTACTAAACAAAAAGACGCAAAAACTTTTGAATTGACATTCAATAAAGTTATTGCTAACGCTAATGTTGGGGATTTCCAAATCAATGGTAAATATCCATCTTCCGTAAGCATTGACGACAACGTTGTAACGTTGAAAACGTCTGACGATCAAAACAGTGGTGCAACAATTACTGTGTTTGCGAATAGCTCTATCGAGACTTATTCCAACACTAAATTGAACCTGCCGAGCAACACAACAGTTACTGTAAATAATGCTGTTGCACCTCGTGTAGATAAAGTATCTACTGTTAGAACAGTAAATGCTACTACTAATAAACAAGAAATCGTTTTGACATTCTTGAACAATGTTGATACTGCAACTACTGAAATTAAAGATGTAACTGCTGATATCATTGTTAGAGATACTACTTTGACTAACACACCTGCGTTGCAACCAAACGTTGATTATGTTGTTACTAAAATCGCTGGTAAAGAAGTTACTGTAGAACTTACGAAACCAGACTGGGATACAAAAGCATTGTCTGTAAAAGTAGAAAATGCTAAGTATTTGGTTGCTGCTAATAGCACTGTTAAAGCCGCTAATTCTGATGTTTATACTGTAGCTGCTCCAGTTGGAAATAATGTTGAAGATGTTACGGTAAGTGGAACTAAGTTCACTCAAGGTGCAGCAGCTGTTGCAGCTGTAAGTAACACTGAAAATGGTGTTAAATTGGTTGCTAAAACAAAAGGTGTAAGCCTTGATAGTGTGACTTGGACAGAAGATGCTAGTATCGCTCCAGCTACTGTAGTAGCAACTGCAACTACAATCAAAACTAATGGAGCAACTGCTGCTCAATTGGAAAACGTAATTACTAACCAAGCTGGTCTGCCTTACGAAGTTTCTAATGTAGATGCAACTGCATACGCTGCACCTACAGCAGCTCTTACATTTACTTTCTCTGGTCAATCACCAAAAGTTAATGCTACCTTTGAAGCTACATTGAGCGAAGCAGTTACTTATCCAACTGGATTTGCTGCAGGAACTTACAAAGTTACAATTGGTTCTAAAACTTATGATGCTACTATCACTGCTTCTGGTACTCCAGCAGTAACGAAACTCTTAGTAGATCTTGGTGACGATACTAAAACAGATATTCAAGATAAGAACTTGTCCTTCGATGTTACTCAAGGTTCTTCTGTGAAGACTGTTAGATACGGTATCTCTGGTCTGTAATAACTGATTTATAGCAAAGAGTCGGGAATTTATTCCCGGCTCTTTGTTTTTTGTTTATGGAATTGTTATTTTTTTAATCTGAAAATACAAATACCAACAACATCGTAACTTTCTCCCCTCACCAAACGTTTATACTATAAAGCAACAAGCAACTTATGGGAGGTTTGGAAATGGATTATAAAAAGGTCGTGATGACATCGTTGGTAAGTATGTTGTTGATCAGTTCAAGTGGAGGTATGGCAGTAGCTGCGAATACGAATAGCGTATCGGGTAATTCATTACAAAACGGTTATACAACCCTGAAGAGATCTGAGGGCATAGCAAAAACTAATTTCGTAAGTAAGAGCGCATCCAAGAAAGAATTACTTGCAGAAGATGTTAATGTTGTTGCTCCAAAAGTAAGCCTCGAAGTTGGAACGAGAATTCCCCAAATTAACAAACAGATCGAAATTCCATTTACACAAGACCTTGATACAACTAATCAAGAATTTTATGCAAGTGACTTGATTATCAGGCAACTGTCTCAAGTGAACGTTCCTACATTAATTCCAATGATCGATTACACTACAGTAGTTGAGGGTAATAGTATTATTGTCACTTTTTTAGCAGATTATGCGGATGAATATGCTGTACAAGTTAAAGATTCTCTTTATATTCGTGCTAATGGAATCCCGGCTTCACAGTCAGCATGGTACATTACAACACAAAACACCCAAGTGAACACAGAGATCCCTAAGGTTAGACTCGAAGTTGGAACAAAAATTCCCCAAATCAACAAACAGATCGAAATACCATTTACACAAGACCTTGATACAACTAATCAAGAACTATATGCAAATGACTTGATTATCAGGAAACTGTCCCAATTGAACGTTCCTACATTAATTCCAATGATCGATTACACTACAGTAGTTGAGGGTAATAGTATTATTGTCACTTTTTTAGCAGATTATGCGGATGAATATGCTGTACAAGTTAAAGATTCTCTTTATATTCGTGCTAATGGAATCCCGGCTTCACAGTCAGCATGGTACATTACAACACAAAACACCCAAGTGAACACAGAGATCCCTAAGGTTAGACTCGAAGTTGGAACAAAAATTCCCCAAATCAACAAACAGATCGAAATACCATTTACACAAGACCTTGATACAACTAATCAAGAACTATATGCAAATGACTTGATTATCAGGAAACTGTCCCAATTGAACGTTCCTATATTAATTCCAATGATCGATTACACCACAGTAGTTGAGGGCAATAGTATTATTGTCACTTTTCTAGCAGATTACATGGATGAATATGCGGTTCAAGTTAAGGATTCTAGTTTCATTCGTGCCAATGGAATCCCAGCTTCACAGTCAGAAGTCTTCACAACAACTAGAAATGTCCAGTTAATAGAGTAATAAAAAAGCAACTATTGCTTTGTAATAAATCCAACAACATCGTAACTTTCTATCTACTCCAAACGTTTATACTATAAAGCAACAAGCAACTTATGGGAGGTTTGGAAGTGGATCATAAAAAGGTCATAACGACTTTGATAACTAGTATGTTATTCATCAGTTCAAGTGGAGGGCTAGTAGCTGCCGCAAGTACACCAGCTAACTCAGGTAAACCTGCTACAAATAACAGCACAACAACAAAGAAGCAACAGACAACAACCACGAACAAAGTCGTACATACCCTGGCTAAGGTACCTGCGGTCAAAGTAACTGCACGTAGTACCGTGAAGTTAACAGACGTCAATATCTTGTCGCAAGACGACGGGAATACGGTGACGTATACACTGACGTATAAAAATAATGACAGCACACCGATGATGATGCTCGATTATTGGAGCAAAGTGAAAACAAAAGGTGGAACAAGCTTCTCTCCGAAACTGATCGCTAAGGATCAGGAGAAAAAGACGGTATCACCAGGTTCCACGGTGGATCTCACAT
Organism: Paenibacillus sp. FSL H8-0283; assembly: GCF_045040675.1. Classification (NCBI taxonomy): domain Bacteria; kingdom Bacillati; phylum Bacillota; class Bacilli; order Caryophanales; family Paenibacillaceae; genus Paenibacillus; species Paenibacillus sp. FSL H8-0283. The sequence continues at coordinate 6,399,000 of NZ_CP150295.1, read as the reverse complement.
ACGTTATGAAGGTTGGACGTGAAGTGAAATTAAGTGATCTGAACTTCCTGATTGTAAAATGGGATTTCAGTAAACCAAATTATGAAAGCACGTTGGGGAAATTCAATGTTCCCGCATCATATAGCATCACTACACCTGTAGGTAAAACGAAGACGGTTCGTCTGAGTGATTCGGCCGTCAAGGTTAAAGTCTCTGGAATTAAAGTGTATCCAGGTGAGAATAAGAAACAATACGTCAAAGTTGGCGTGAATCTAAATAATATCAGTTACAAGCTGTTGGATAATCCAAACATCAAGTGGATTCTACGTACACCGGGAGGTACGAATTATCCGTTGACCCCGGATAAGGATAGTACAGGTGTCAGCATTCAGGCACAGGCCAACAAAACGTTAAATTTAATGGCTTCTTTGCCTACAGCGTTGAAACTGGAGAAGTCCGAATTACTTCTTGTGGAAGAACAAGGTGAAGAAAAGACTGCTCTGCCAGTTGCAGCACTACAGCTTCCTGAAGCTAGCCAAACCAATGTAAACGTAGCAGCCAATCAACCGAATATCATTTCGATTGATGGAGAATCTGTATCGACTCTTTTGGAATCTGCTCGTGTCCGTGGTGAGGATGAAGAGTTTGATCTAACGATGCAGTGGGTCATTAAGAACCAAGGGAAAAAAGAAGTTAAGGTTCCCAAATACGCATTAGAGATCCGTACAGAAGATGGTACTTCCTATCCGATCGAGACGAAGGCATTAGATGATCTGAAGTTGAAGCCAGGTGCGACTAAAACGATCAAGCTGATCACTACGATTCAAGGGGATGGGGATACCAGCAAGATCAAATTATATGCGATGACACCTACAACCAAAGATGAGAGCAAAGAAGGGGATACGTCTGGTGGAAGCACGAGTGGCTTTGAGTTCTCCTATCCGGTTGGCATCTATGCTATTCCTGAATCCGTAACAAGTGGAGATGGACTTACAACGGAAACGGTAATTAAAAATAGTAAAGGTACATTCGGTGTATCTGTTGGCTCCTTGCAACGGCTCCCATGGACAGACAGTGATATTATTGCTGCCAAGGTCACCATCCGTAATGCATCGGCCAAAACGGTTCAATTGCCTGAGCTGGAAGCGATGTTCACAATCGATTCTGCACGTATTGATGGAGATACGAAGCTGATTCGTGCAGAAGGCGGCAAGTTACTAGGTTCTGGTATGGTCACCGAAGCTTATCTCCTGACGAAGATTCCATCTGAACTCAATATGAGCCGTCTGGAATTAACTTTGCAGGAGAAAGTAAGTGAGGAAGAAAAGAACGATTGGATTACTCTTAGTACGTCCGGTTTAATTCAGCCCCTCTCTTATGTAGGCGAAGGGAAAACCTATACTCAAGGAACTGCAGATAAAGAAACAGAGCTGGGCATACGCAGAACATATGTGTATCCGGGATCTTCGTCCGATATTGTATACACCGAATTCGAGATGACGAATAAGTCTCTGCGTCAGAGTGGCCTTGCGAAGTTGGTAGGATACTACAAAACAGCAGATGGTCAATATTACAAAGCAACAGCTAAGCAGGCAAACCGTGTACCGGGACCAGGTCAGAAGAGTATTGTTACGTTCTGGGCCAAAGTGCCGAAGAGTGTAAAAACATTATCTGATATGCGTCTGATTGTAGGTGAAGGGGTTGCTGATAACAAGTTTGTCACCGGTGAAGGTGAGGCAACGGCTTATGTTAATGCCATGTCATTTGAAGTACAGCCGAAATCATTATCTGTTCTATCTTCTCTGAATGATATCGACTTGTATCCGTTCAAATTCTCGGGTAGCAATATTAAAGCTTACCTTACAGGTGGAACGGCAGTACAGATTGAGATGATCTACTCCTTAACACAGGAGGAAGCTGTGGATAGTGGAGAGTACGGACACAAGCTGATTCTGTCTATAACTGATGGGTCAGGAAAAGTGTTTGATAAAGAGATCACACCAGGAACTGATCTGAAGACAGGTATTAATCAGACGCTCAACTGGAGTATTGATGATACGGTATTTGATAAAATACGTGGTGGCTCATATCGCGTAGCCTTGTATGATGTTTTCGAAGGTCAACGAATTCGTCTTGCAGAACAAGGCTATAGTTACGATGTATCCAAACTGCCTAAAGAAGAACCGATCATCCCGGAGTTCCCGGAAGAGGGTTCTAATAATCCCAATAATAATCGGTAATTTGTACGCAAATTAAGATATTTTAAAGCTAAGACCTCGCTTCCACATCTACGGAAGCGAGGTTTTGCTTGTCGCATGTCTATTTTTTCTCTATAGTTAAAGTTAATAGATTACCAGAGGAGGAAAATGATTCACATGAAACCTTATATGAAAGTGTCCCTCGCTGTGCTCGCCATTGGTGTTGGCGTGTGGGTGGGGTCGGTATACAGTAATACAGCCATCGGTGCAGGTACAAGCCAACCAGGAACAGCAGATGATCCGGTTGTAACAAAGAGTTATGTAGATCAGCAGATCCAACAGGCTTTGGGCGGTAAGATCCCGACTGGAGGAGGAAGTATCAATACGGGAACAGACAGCAATGCAGGAAATGGTAACAACACTGGCTCTACAGGAACCGGAAACTCCGGTAGCACAGGTGGAGACACATCCCTTCCTCCACTGGTCTCGGGCGCTTCTGAAGCCGTTGAGATCGTAACCGTGAAGCCGGGTCAACAGCTGATCGGCAAGTCTGGCGCGGAGTTCATTGTACGTAGCGGTAAAGCTGTGATCGTCAGTGAAGGTACGAATGGCGTAGCTGATCTGACGGACGGGATTGACCTGACGAATGGACAGGCAGCGCCGACCAATCACCTGCTCTCTTTTCCAAGGGATGGACGGGGGATCACGGTATTGGAAGGAAACAAATATAGCCTAACCGTAATGGTTCGTGGTGGATATACTCTGAAATAGGATTTGTAGCTGTTAAAGGAATTATTCATTAGTCATACTCTTCATTTGCTCAGATTACCCAGTTATAACAAACATTAATACGGCTAGCCAGCCTTGTTCCTGCTCACTCTATAACTGTTGACAATCAATTAATGGAGGTGCAGGAACCATGGCTAGAAGCAATCGCAAAGTGGTACCCGAAAGTCGTCAAATGCTGGATCAGATGAAGTATGAGATTGCTGCAGAGTTTGGTCTCAATGTAGGTTATGGTGGTAGAGGTTTAGCTGGTGCGGATACAGAATTTGGATCTGAACTGGGTGAAGTAAGTGATCACTCCTATGGGCAATACAAAGGGTGGGGACATCTAACTTCCCGCGAGAATGGATCGGTTGGTGGAGAGATCACGAAAAGGCTAATTCGCCAGGCAGAACAGCACTTATAGGGCATTTTCCTTACCCCATTTCGTTTGACACGTCTTGACAAATACGTTAAGATGGCACTTGAGGTATGCAACCTTTTCCACTAGGGAAAGGTTGATTTTCGTTTGAGGCAATTACCTGAAAAATCCTTATCTTCGGTACTGCGGACTCTGCGTCCTTATTCCATTTTGGAAAGCTTCGAGGGTACAGTGAACGAATCGCTGTCATGTTTTGTTCGGGCAATCGCCATACTACTAGTTATGGGAGGTTGAAACTTCATGTCTGTTAAAGGCCGGCATCTATTTACATCGGAGTCTGTAACTGAAGGACATCCGGATAAAATCTGCGATCAGATCTCAGACGCCGTATTGGACGCGTTCCTGGCGAACGATCCCAATGCTCGCGTAGCTTGCGAAGTTTCCGTAGCCACAGGCTTAGTGCTTGTCATCGGTGAAATCAGTTCAGCTTCTGAATACGTGGACATTCCGTCCATCGTTCGTAATACAATTAAGGATATTGGCTACACACGTGCCAAGTTCGGTTTTGATTATAACACTTGTGCAGTTCTGACTTCTCTGAATGAGCAGTCCGCTGATATTGCCCAAGGCGTTAACGCAGCGCTTGAGAACCGTGACCCGGAACAAGTTGCTCGTGAAACAGAAAACATTGGTGCAGGTGACCAAGGTTTGATGTTCGGTTTTGCAACGAACGAAACACCTGAACTCATGCCTTTGCCAATCGCACTGTCCCACCGTATCGCGCGTCGTCTGGCGGAAGTGCGTAAGAACGGTACATTGGAATATCTTCGTCCGGATGGTAAAACGCAAGTAACGATTGAATACGACGGTGACAAACCGGTACGTGTGGATACAATCGTTGTGTCTACTCAGCACGCTGAAGAGACTACGCTGGAGCAGATCCAAAAAGATATCAAAGAACATGTAATCTTGCCTGTCGTTCCAGCTGGATTGCTGGATGAGCAGACTAAATATTTCATCAACCCAACAGGACGCTTCGTTATTGGCGGACCTCAGGGAGATGCAGGCCTTACTGGACGTAAAATCATCGTAGATACCTACGGCGGTTATGCACGTCACGGCGGTGGTGCGTTCTCTGGTAAAGATCCTACAAAAGTAGACCGCTCCGCAGCATATGCGGCACGTTACGTAGCGAAAAACCTTGTAGCTGCAGGTCTTGCAGACAAAGTTGAAATCCAGCTCGCTTACGCGATTGGTGTAGCCAACCCGGTATCGATCAACGTGGATACATACGGAACTGGCAAAGTCAGCGAAGAGAAATTGGTTGAGCTTGTGCGTAACAACTTTGATCTTCGTCCGGCTGGCATCATTCGTATGCTGGATCTGCGTCGCCCAATCTACAAACAAACCGCTGCTTACGGTCACTTCGGCCGTACAGACCTGGATGTACCTTGGGAGCAAGTGGACAAAGTAGACCTTTTGAAAACTCAAGCAGGTCTGTAAGTTAGATTCAAAAGTAATGAAGCCCTTGATTCCGTTAAAGGAATTAAGGGCTTTTTTGTGCTTCCATCGATTTCACTGCTTGTCATGGACAAAGGAAAAATTATGGAATAAATCCCCAAATAACTAAATGAAATCCCTTCTCTAACCGAAATACATAATGAGGTCTGTTCATCAGACAGGAGAAGAAATGCAGATAAGGGGGAAGATCAGTGGAATTGAAGAGAATTGCAAGAAAAGGCATGCTCGGAATCTTAATTGTTATGCTGACCGCTCAAGGTTGGCTTACGGGTTGGAGTGGAGTCGAACAGGGAGCATATGCTGCACACGTATTAAGTGCAAATGGAATAACGAATACTGTTCCGGCCGTGAAAGGAACGAATGTGGATAGTTCAATACCATTCGTTATTGATTTTGATAAACCTGTTCAGAAGGCACCAGGTACACAAAGTTCAATCTTGATTAAGCGTTTGGATGACAATACAACGATGGGTTCGGTGCTGGTATCCAGTGAACAAGTCGTGATTGATCCCACACCACCGATTACAGATCCTACGACACCGGATGCGGGAGACAACACACCTGTACCAGCTACTGGCCTACGAGTGACGATTACACTGGGCAAGACTCTACCGGGAGCAACATACTACGTAGAGATAGATAATAAATCATTTGTTTACGCGGACAACACTGCATTTCCGGGACTGACTAACAAAGAGTGGACCTTCAGTACTCTGGGGCTAGGCTCAACTTCCCTTGTGAGTAGAGTTCCTGATAACGCAGCAATGGTATCCCTTTCAACTAAGGTAGTAATGACGTTCGATAAGCCGGTAACCCCAGGTAGAGGGAATCTCATTATTTATCAGGGAAGAGTTGGTGGTACAGTATTTGAGCAGATTCCAGTAAACGCAGGAGCACCTCGAATTACAGGTTTTGGAACCAATACGATTACGATCGTTCCCACGAATAACTGGAACAACAACACTACATATTACATCGTAATGCCAGAAGGTTATTTGCGGGATAGCAATGAGAATGATATCAGTGCAATTAGTGGGAATGTTTGGGGATTCAATATCATATCCGATCCGACGTCACTCATGGTATCTACTGTATCTCCCGCAAACGGTACTACCAATGCACCTTTGACGGGAAATTTAACAGTTACGTTCAACAAAGAACTTGATCCGAATTACATTCAGAATGTAACGCTCAAAAAATCAAATGGAGCAACCGTTGCATCCAAGACAGCCATTAATAGTGCAAACAATAGACAATTGCTGATTACACCTGCGAACGCATTGGACAGCAACACGAATTATGTGGTAGACATCCCAGCCAATACGTTTCGTGATAAAGCAGGAAATACATTCACAGGCCTTAATGGGTCTACATCATGGGCCTTTAAAACATTAAGTGCAGATACAACTGCACCTGTGTTGAAGAATGCTAAGATGCATAGCAATAACACCATTCGCCTGACTTATGATGAGTGGCTGTACAGCACTAATTCGCTGAGTAGTACTTATGCTGTAACTGTAAATGGTGAAAAGAGGAATGTCAGTTCCACTTATATCTCAGGTGACAGTGTATATGTTGTCTTGGATACGGGTGTAGCGGTAGGACAGGTTGTGCGGATCGCATATGCACCCGGTACTACAGGTAATCGTCTTACAGATCAGTCTTCCAACGCTGCGGCTGCTTTTGGCGCAAGAGATGTGGAGAACGGTTTAGATTCTGTTATGTCCAAGCCGCGAGAAGGTAACGTGTATTACAGTACAATGACGTTGTACTATCCTGAGACGGTATATATCACTTCAAGTGATGCAGCAAGACAATTCAGTGTAACTGCGGATCAGTCGGCTGTAGGCATCAATAGCATCTCGGTTAACAATAGCTCGGTTGTGACGTTGAATCTCAGTCGATCCGTTACAGATGGTGAAGTCGTTCGTGTTGCATACACGCCAGGTTCATGGCCTGTAAAAGATACACGTGGACAGGCTCTTGCTGGATTCAGCGGCTTCTATGTCCGTAATTCAATTGATACCAAACCACCTGAGTTTAAGAGTGCTGAGGTGAGTGGTAACAAGTTATGGATGCGTTACAATGAACCACTGAACACGACGAATAAACCGCTCAACAGCCAATATTCTGTTCTGGTCGATGGTAAGCCAGTCTTCGTTAATGATTCCGAGATCGAAAATGATCTGGTTACGTTAACGCTGGCTTCAGCGGTGAAGGATACACAAAATATATCTCTATCATATGTACCTGGAGCATTGCGATTAACGGATCTGAACAATAACCCAGCAGGATATCTCAATCTGACTCCAGTAACGTACACATATGGAAATGGCAAAATCCTTTCGGCTACGCTTCAGGGAGACACGGTTCAGATTAATTTCCGTGATTCAATCCAGTCCCAGGCTGCACTAACAGCATCTCAGTTCAGTGTAGTGATTGGTAATTCAACCACAACTGTATTGTCTGCTTCAGCTTCTGGCTCTGTGGTGACGTTGAAAGTGGATACTTCAGCAGTAACATCGACAGCTACTCAGACGGGAACGGTGAGTTATGTACCTGGGGCAGTGCCGTTAAGGGATGCGTCGAATGTCACTGTAGCGGCATTTGGACCACTTACGTTGCAACAGACAAACAATAGTTCTACCAGTAGCCAGACGAACAGCCTTCCTGCCTGGTTAACAGAACTAGATGCATCGAGCTATGGTCAGTCTTTACTTGTGATGAACAATAATACGGCTTCTGCCGAGTCTGCGATGTCACGTAATAATCGCTCTACTCGTCAATTCAATGTGGATGCGACCAAGCTAATCAAGACCTTTGAATACGCATCGGCGGTCGGTAAGACCATGGAGCCTATTGTGTTTGAGATTCCCGATAGTGAATCTTCTGCGTATGTTGGATTCCCGTTGAATGCACTGACACAGATTGCGGCAAGCTATCGCACAGGTAGCATTGGTGTGAAATATGGAGATCGCCTTTGGACTGTTCCTCTTTCCAATCTGGATTTAACCGCTATGAGTCGAAGTGTAGGAACCACTGGAGCATCAACAGGTGTGCGTGAGCCATCCTTCTACGTGCAACTTGAGACGGTACCCGTGCTTGCGTCAGGTACATTGGATGGAATGCTTATTAACTCGGGCGCACAGAAGCTAGGTAATAATACGGATGTATATCTGTTTGCTTTTAATGGAAACAATAATCAGCGTATGGAACTTGATCTCAAAAGCCAGTTGTCTATGAAATTACCTGCAAATACCCCTACTGCCACATCCGTATATACTTATATCGATCCGGTTACGCTTATGTTATCCAACGTACCTAGTTCGTTTAAAAGTACGGCTGGGGGTATGGTTATAAAAGGCCAGATAAATGGCAATCAGACGGTAGCTCCGGTCACCCGTACCGTAAACTATCAGGATACGGCATCACATTGGGCTAGTGCAGTCATTAAAGAGCTCTCTGCGAAATGGATTATTAGTGCACCTAATGGATCCTTCTATAGACCGAATGAGAACATTTCACGTGCGGAATTTGCTGAATTGGTCGCTAGAGGTCTTGGACTGAATGGAGAACCTACCGCAGCAAGTCGTTTCCAGGACGTTCGCAACGGTAGTGTGACAAGTGCCTATATCGGTGCTGCCGCTGAAGCGGGAATCATTACGGGAAATACCGATGGTACCTTTAAGCCGGATCGCCCTATTACGCGTGAGCAGATGGCACTTATGATGGTACGTGCGATGAACTACGGTGGGAAAACAGTCTCTCTTCAATCTTCGGCTGCTACCACTCTATCCAAGTTCAAGGACAGCAACAAAATCCAGTCCAAGGATTCTGTTGCCAAAGCGGTGCAGGAGGGAATCATTCAAGGCATGACAGCCAGAACATTTGAACCTCAGGGAAATGCAACTCGTGCACAGGCAGCAGTGATGTTGAAACGGGTTTTGGACAAGTTAGGATATCTATAATTTAATAGGGACACTTCAAGGAAGCTCATTTCTTGAGGTGTTCTTTTTTTGTCTAAGGATGTAAGCTCTGTCTTACGTCTTAAGTCAAAGGCAAAGTTACTACAACCCTACATATGGTGTACCCTATCGGACATTTGATGTCCAAAAAGCAGGTGGTGATGCGATTACTACGACGAGATCGGCCGCAGAACATCGATGACTGATGATTATGGAAAGACCACGTACAGTTATCGTGCAGCAGATGGGGTGCTGAACGGAATGACGTTCCCGGATGGGACACGACTTGATTACGCACTCGCAACATCGGGAACGACGCCTGTGGATCGTATGACATTCAGTTATGCGTCCAATAGCTTGCTGGAGAAATTGTCGTTTGGCAAGGGTCTCAGCACAAGCTACCAGTTCAATGGCTATGACCTGTCGGGAATCACGATCTCTCAAGGGACATCTGCGGTGCAACAGTTCGCCTATGAATATGATGGAAATAAAAACATCACGTCTCGTACACAGAACGGGGAAACCGATCAATACACATACGATGAATTGAGCCGGATTCAGACCGAAACGGGCACACAAAAAGAAACGTATACTTATGACCCGAATGGTAACCGGTACAGTACCGGAAGTGGTAAGATATACGGTCTAAAGGATGCACAGTATACGTATGACAGCCAGAATCGTCTGATTAAAGCAACGGGTGAAGGCAAAACGGTAACCTACAGCTATAATGGAGATGGACTGTTGTATGAACGTACGGAAGGCGACCAAACGATTCGTTATTACTACGATGAAGAAGCCAAACTCATGGCTGAGGCCAGTGTAACTTCTGGAAAAGCAGAATTGACTTATGCTTACATCTATGATTTGTATGGACAACTGTGGGCACGTCAGGACAAGCAAACAGGCAAGCTGGAATACTACCAATTTAACGGTCACGGAGACGTGGTTGGACTCGTGGATGATGCCGGTCAAGTATTGAACCAGTATACGTATGATATCTGGGGGGGGCCATCAACGACGGAACAAACCGTCCCGAATATACTTCGTTATGCTGGCGAGTATTGGGATGAAACGATAGGGTTACAGTATTTGCGAGCCCGATGGTACGATCCAGGCATGGGTCGATTCATTGGTGAGGATACGTACGAAGGTGAACTGAACGATCCACTGAGTTTGAATTTGTATTCGTATGTAAACAATAACCCCTTGAAGTACGTGGACCCTAGTGGGCACATGCCAAAAAATCTCTTAAACGGCTTCTTGAAGGACTTCTTGAATGGTAGGAATGATGGAACGAAATATACAGATTTACAATTATCCGATGCTGTGTTGAATGCTAATGGAGATAATCGAATATATTTAGCGTTCCATGAAATTGCCCAAATTCATACAGCAAAAGCAATACATTTAAAAACAGGCTTGAACACAACTTTGGAATATCATATAGAACAAGAAATTGCATGGTGGCCTAATAAGCATTATTGGGTAGATATAGTAACATCAAACGGTCAAATGTGGGAATTAAAGGCCAGACGAGATGTTCCTTACGGTGATACTGACGGGTACTATGAAGATGCAGAAGAACAACTGACAAAATATCAATCTGTAAATGGAAAGCTTGTTAGGGGAGCGCAGTATCGAACAATAAAAGGAATAATTGTAGAAGGTGATTTATATATGGATATTGAATTTTTCGATAAAGGGAAGATATTCTACGAGTTCTATTTGAATTATGGTAATGGTAAAACTGTGTCAATGACAACTAGACAGGCAGAAAATTATGTGGATGCGAATCACTTGTACCCGCCTGAATTCAACTTTAAAACCAAAAAAAGGAGAAGGTAGTTTGACAACTAAACTAATTAGTTCCTTCCTTCTGATTCTGTTACAAATGGGGTGTAATATGGCTAATGAAAGTAATTTTGTATATGAAGCAACTTACGTAGTAGAAGTATTGGAAGCTTCTATAGAACATAAGGGCTTTCCAAAATCAGAGATAGTCAGGATTGACAATTTTTTTGATATGGATCTTTTTAGAGAAGAGGAGAACAGAATTCAAGAAAAGTTGATGAGTGTCTATATGGCCTTTCTGGGAAAAACTAATTTTAAGAATATTGACTCTGACGAGAATAATAAGTTGTTTAAACAACTAAACATGGAGTTAAATGAAATCTATGTGGAATTAGAATCAATGTAATGGTGCGGTGGACATGTTGTATCCAACTATAGAGATGCCATTTGAATTCACTCCTTTTTCGGTGATGTCCAAAACTGAAGCGAAGGAATACTATGTATAGTTAATAAAAGTCTTCCAAAATGTCAGAGAATATGAAAAGTTGTAATAATTGTACCCTATAGTGTGGACTTACTTAAAAAGTCCAACTATGGGGTGATTTTTTATTGAAAAATACATATCTGCTAAGTTCTTTGTGATTTCCTTACAATTAGATAAAGGGAAAGAAGAAGGGTAACTATTACCTAGATTACGCAATATGAAAGATTTCGAGAGTTATCATTGATTTATCAAGATTTAAATCCAACATCTGGATTTTTGTTAGATTCAGAAACGATTATTTGTGACAAGGTTTTTAACCAATATATACCTCAATCTTAGCTGGGGGCGTAACTTTTTCCACAAAAGGCAGTCTATTAATAGAAGAGTATACTAGAGATCTCGCTATCGGCTGCCTACTTGGCAGTGTTCGTGATGTCTAAGATTGATATACAAGATGGGAGAGACGTTTCAGACATGCTGGGGAAACATGAGAAACAGCTGGAAGACGTTAAGGGCAGTAAGGTGAAGAAATGGGCGATTGTGACGCTGGCGGGTGTGATCTGGATTGCACCGGTGATGAGCGCAGGTGGGCAGATGTGGTCAGGCACTTCGTGGCAATCGGTGGCCGCTGCAGCATCTACAAATACAAGCAAGTTGAGTGAGGAAATTCTGACTTCGGGTGCGAAGCTCATGAAATACAGATATACAACAACACGTTCCGGTTCCAAGGTCAACGTACTCGCGGATGTAGTCCAGGTGGATCTGCAGAACCCGTATGTGAAGCTGGATGTAATGACAGGCAAGGGCGGTAATCTGAACAGTAAACAGAGCACAGGTGCCATGGCTAAGGAAAACGGTGCAGTAGCTGCTGTAAATGGCGATTACTTCAATGTATCCGGGGAACTCTCGCCAATTGGTGGACAGGTCTCCGATGGCGTTCTGGTCTCCACACCTTCCGAACTGTCAGGCATGTATGCCCTCACGGTGACCAAGGATGGCAAACCGATGATCGATGAGTATTCTTTTGACGGAACAGTGAAGGCACAGGATGGTTCAACCTTTGCTTTGCGTGGGATAAATAAAGAGGATTATACGGTAGAGTCGGGTGCGGTGAAGTATAGTCATGCCAACTCGATGTATATTTATACACCGGCATGGACATCGAGCAAACGACCAAATGATCCTTCCACAACCCCAACAGAGGTTCTCGTGCAGAACGGAGTAATCACCCAAATCTCGGATAAAAAAGCGCTAAACATGACGGTGCCGAAGGATGGGTACATTTTGCGTGCGCATGGAACAGCGGCGACATGGATCATGAGCCATCTATCCGTTGGGCAAACCTTGGATGCGGATTACAAGCTAAAAGCCAAAACAACCGGGCAAACGGTTGATCCTAGTAACCTGGAGATGATGATTGGCGGTCATACCATTTTGGTGAACGGTGGAAAGGCAGCTTCCTTTTCCCGTGATATCGCATCTTCCGGCATTGGTGGCATTCGTGCAAGAACGGCAGTAGGATACTCCCAGGATGGTCGGTATGTCTACATCATTGCAGCGGAGAAAAACAGTAACAGCAGCGGGATGTCGCTGACGGAACTGCAATCCTTTATGACCAGTGTGGGTGTCTGGAAAGGCATGAACCTGGATGGAGGCGGCTCCACAACAATGGTAACACGTCCGCTAGGTGAGCAAACCGCTGGTCTGACGTTCAACACAGAGTATGGCACCGAGCAACGTCAGGTTGTAAACACGCTAGGTGTGTTCTCTACGGCTCCTGTAGGTAAACTGAAGGGCTTTGCCGTGAGTGGTAGCCAAACGTTGCTGGTGGGTCAAGAGGGCAAGTACACAGCCAAAGGATATGACACCTACTACAACCCGATCGCAACAGGCGATATCAGCATGTCCTGGAAGTCCAGCAACAACAGCATCGTGAGTGTCAGCAACGGTACAATCAAAGGCGTGAAGCCAGGCACAGCAACGCTGACGGCAACGAGCAATGGAGCTTCATCTTCTATTAAAGTATCGGTATTGGGTGGAAGTGAATTGGCTTCCCTGACAGCAGGATCAGGTCTCGGTTCGCTCCAAGCAGGCACAACGATGTCCATTCCTGTAACGGCAACAACGAAGAGTGGACAAAGTGTTACGGTTCCGGCAGACTCGCTGACATGGGAATTTATCGGGTTCAAAGGTAAGGTTACTGCTGACCAATTAACGGTATCTTCCGTTAATTCTGGTGCACAAGTAGGATATGCGATTGGTCGTTATGATGGTTACAGCACAGTCGTAGTACTCTCGGCTTCTGCAAGTGAAACGATCTGGGAGAACTTCGAGAACGTGAATTATCCGATTAACTTCACAACGAACGCAGCGGGTGTAACTGGTACGGCAACAGTCACAGCAGGAACTGGTGAAAAAGCCGGCTCCAATGTACTGCAACTCGGTTATGATATGACTGCTGGAACAGGCAAAATGTACGCTTATGCACAACTGAATGGCTCTACCGGTAGAGAGGTGTCTGCTGCAGCTACATCGATGTCAATGGATGTTATGGGAGATAAAAGCCTGAACTGGTTACGTGCCGAATTTACGGATGCCAATGGCAAAACGGTATATGCCGATCTCGCCAAGGCAATTGACTGGAACGGGTGGAAGAAGCTGAGTGTGGACCTGAACGGACTGAACATCTCCTATCCGGCGAAGCTGAAGCGGGTCTATGTGGTGAACGTGGAGGAAGGTCAGGATGAGCGTGCGAAATCAGGTACGGTTGCTTTTGACAATATCGCATTCACGATGCCTTCCAAGTCCAGTGAAGTCGGATTGCCTACGGGTACAGCTTCGCTTGTGCTTGGACAGAAATCGATGACGGTGAACGGAACGAAAAAAGTGATTGATGCAGCACCGGTCCTGAAAAATGGTACAACGTATGTGCCAATCAAACATGTTTTGGACGCTTTTGGTGGTCAGGCAAGCTGGGATAGCAAAAATCAGCGGATCACGGTATTACGTGGTGGCAAGCTGATTGATTTGATTGTAGGGCAGAAAGAATTCATTCTGAATGGTAAAAGACAGAGCGCAACTGTTGCACCATACGTAACGGGTGGTAGGACTTTAGTCCCGCTAAGACTCGTTTCCGAGCAACTTGGTCTGACTGTAAAATGGGAACAGAAAACGAAGACCGTTACCATCTCATCGTGATATGGTATGATATATACCGGAAACGATAGAAATGGAGTCGAACAAACGTGGATTTACAAGCCGATGCCATAGACCGCGTCATTAAAAACGCCATACAAGTCATGGAAAACAGCAAATATCAAATGTTCGAAATTATGGACGCAACTCGCGATGAGCTGAAAACACTCAACGAAGAGTTAAAGTCGGTACTGAAGGAGACGGCGGAAACGATCGAGAAAGTAGATCAATTGGAGCTGAACTACCGCCGTTCCCGGATCCGGCTGACTGAGGTTAGCCGCGACTTTGTCCGTTATTCCGAACATGATATCAAGCAGGCGTACGAGAAAGCAACACAGCTGCAGCTGGATCTGATGATTTATCGTGAGAAGGAAATGTATCTGAAGGCTCGTCGGGATGATCTGCAGAAGCGTGCCAAAAATGTGGAAGCTTCTGTGGAGCGTGCCGAGACCATCGGTTCGCAGATGGGTGTTGTACTCGAGTACCTGTCAGGTGAACTGGGTCAAGTGACCCGGATCATCGAATCTGCCAAAAATCGACAAATGATTGGTTTGAAAATAATTTTGGCCCAGGAAGAAGAGCGGAAACGTATTGCTCGTGAGATTCATGACGGGCCTGCGCAGATGCTCGCCAATCTAGTGCTTAGGACGGAAATTGTAGAAAGAATGCTCATTAAGCAGGATTTTAAGATGGTCCAGGCCGAAATAGTAGATTTGAAAGGCCAGGTTCGTTCCAGTCTTGAAGAAATGAGAAAAGTTATTTTCAATCTGCGTCCTATGGCACTGGATGATCTGGGACTGATTCCAACGCTTCGGAAGTATGTGCAGGATTTTGAGGTAAAAACGAAAATCCGGTCGCTTTTTGAAACAAGAGGTAAGGAACATCGTTTATCTTCAGCCATGGAGGCTGCAATCTACCGCCTCGTGCAGGAAGGTCTGTCGAATGCTGCAAAGCATGCTTATCCCACATATGTTGTAGTGGAAATTACATACCAGGCTCAGCTCGTCAAAATTGTCGTTCAGGACAATGGGCTTGGGTTCAAACCGGAGCTTCTTGCCAAGAAAAGCAAGGATCATACCCACTTCGGTCTGATTGGGATGAGAGAACGGGTTGAACTGTTAGAAGGAAGAATAGAGATTGAATCCGCAGAAAATCAAGGAACCAAAATAGTGATTCATATCCCGACAAACGTGGATAAGGGAAAGGAGTAGCAGGATGATGGAAAACCGTGATACTGGTAAAGCATCGATTAAAGTTCTTTTGGCTGATGATCATCAGCTGTTCCGTGAGGGACTGAAACGCATTTTAAATATGGAGGACGACATTGAGGTCATCGGTGAATGCGGCGATGGTATTCAAGTGCTCGAATTCTGCAATCAGGATAAACCTGATATCGTATTGATGGATATCAACATGCCAATCGAAAACGGGGTTGAAGCAACGGAGAAATTGCGTGAGCTGTTCCCTGATGTCAAAGTGATTATCTTGTCCATTCATGATGATGAAAGTTATGTATTTGAGACGCTTCGTAAAGGGGCTAACGGATACTTGCTGAAGGATATGGAGGCAGAGTCTCTGATCAATGCGATTCGTTCCGTGCATGAAGGACATGCGTTCATACATCCGAAAGTAACAGGCAAACTGATCATGCAGCTGCGTCGTATGACGTATCTTAATGAAACAGGGGCAATGAGTGAAGGCGCTTCGAAGGAAGCGGGCGTTAAATTTGTCGCTGGCGACAATAACCCACTCACACGTCGTGAGGCTGAAGTACTTCGCTTGATGGCAGAAGGTAAGAGCAATAAAATGATTGGTGAATTCCTGTTCATCAGTGAAAAAACAGTAAAAAACCATGTCAGCAGTATTCTGCAGAAGATGGAAGTGGACGACCGTACTCAAGCTGTTATCAATTCGATCAAATATGGTTGGGTTACGCTCTAATACCTTATGTTTTTTGTAAAGCAGTATTCTTATGGTAAGTCAGTCCATTGGTTGATTCAACCTAGACGAAGTATAGATTGGTGTTCACTCGCGCCCTTTCCAGAATGTTGGATTGGTCTGCGGGTTAATGGACTTTATCACTGCAAATGAGCAAAGTGTAAGGTTGTGCGGAACATATGTTCAAGCTTAGGCGTGAATGAATGACCTGGCCTGTCTTTCTTCGTCCGGTGTCGATCAGCGTGGAATATGAGTGATAGGAAATGCAAGTGTAACCCTTCAGGAAGTACAGCATATACTTGTTGTATACAGGGATGTTCGCCATGGGTGAGCATGACCTTCCGAGGAGGTGCAGTTGCCATGGTTGCTCATCTGACTATGATTCTGCTCATATACTTCCTGGCGGCAATGGCCGTTCATGCCATGCACCAGCGCCATCTTTCCCGTCCGGAATCTGAAGGTTTCGAGCAGATTCTGCTCATCCCTTCCAATCAGGCAGGGCGGATCGAAGGCATTGTAAGAGAACTTTGCCGGGAATTATTATACCGTGGTAAGAGCTTCAAGTTAACAGTTGTTGCTGATCGTACAGAAGCGGAAACGATTACGATTATTGAAAAGCTTATGCAAAGGCAAGGCATGGAGACATCTTATCTGCCTGCTGTCCCTGCTGATATTGAACGGGTAGCACAGACCGATCACACGTTTCGCCTGATTGATTTGCGTGAGTCAGAGCAATAAATCATCATGTGAACGGAAATGGGATTAACATTTCGCAGATCTACAGTGAAAAGATTACAGCAGAAGCTGTAGTCTTTTTTTGTAATTGTAGCCAAGTCTGCTTTTAAATTAAAAATGGGTTTTTATGCAATCTATGGTTATTGTCTGGGTTTTGACGAGTTCATGAGTATTAAAATAAACTTTTCGAAGTCAGAACTCTTAATTTAAAAGTATAGACGATTCAGATTGGAAAAAGTTTCGCAATTTTATAGAAAGATTCTGGTTATTAGCAGAATTGGTGTGATGGATCATGTTGTGTGACTAACCTTGTGATGTAAAGATTCAATTGGTATAGTGATAAGTAGATTGATCATACGAAGATGGAATATGGACATGAAGCACATGCTCCGGCGAACAGCCGGGTTGGCATGTGCTTTTTTTGCGTTCAGGAGAAAGTACGATGGGGGAGGAGATTAAATGAAGGTTGCTTTGTATGTGTGCCGTGTAGGGGAAGGGTGGAGCATGGTGTTATCACTCGATATTCGAGTGGATGTGGCTTGGTGGCTAGAGGGAGGAAGTGGGCGACATGTGCTGCGCTGGTTGCTGTTAGACAAGGCGTTACCGTTAAGTCAGGCATCCTGGTTGGTTGGACATTTTGAGATGGAGCGAGGTATGGATCAGTGGGGCCAGCACGAATGGCAGAGCTACCTTGCACGGAAGCTGGATGTGTATGAATTGGCCTCGGGGGAAACAGAGGCCAGAAAAGGTATAGCAGGCAAAGCGGGGAGTGCCGCTGCGCGTCGCATGCAGGTAGGTGGGATGCCAGAGCCGTATCCCGCCGGGCAGTGGGCTCAGCTGGAGCGGGACGCGGCCCTGCTGGCTGAGCGGATCAGCGGCCGCCAATTACTGGCGGCCGAGGCGGAGGCGTTGCTGGCGGACACCGCCCAGCCGCCAAAGGAGTGGCGCGCGGCTGCGCAGCTCGCGCGCTTGCATGGGCGGCTGAGTATCACAGCCGCCCTCGAAGGGCCTGCCACGCGCCGTCGGCACGCGTGGCTTGGACGCGCGCGGAGCGCGCCCCGCTGCCCCCGTTGTGGCAGCGAAGCCAGGCAGCGCGTGCCCTGCGCTGCCTGCGGCCTGGCGGCGTGCGCCTACTGCGAGGCTTGCCTCGCGCTGGGGCGCAGCCGTGCTTGTGCGCTGCTGCTACGCAGTGCAGCGCAAGAGGCCGTGCCACGATGCGGCGAAGCACCGCGTGGCACGGCCTTGGCCCCCACCGGCGGCGGGCTCGCCCGGTGGGGGCTTAGCGCAGCGCAGAGCGCGGCAGCAGCCGCGGCGCTTGCGTTTTTGGCCCGGCCGCCCGCAGGGGATGGGCCGGGGCGGTTCTTGCTGTGGGCCGTGACCGGGGCCGGCAAGACCGAGATGATTTTCCCCCTGCTCCAACATACATTGGACCGCGGTGGACGAGCTCTGGTCGCTACGCCGCGCAGGGATGTGGTGCTGGAGCTAGCCCCGCGTCTGGCCAAAGCTTTTCCGGACACCTCGCTCGCTACCCTATACGGAGGCAGTGACGAACGCTGGAAAGACGCTCAGCTCACGCTTGCGACCACACATCAACTAATGCGTTTTTATCAGGGATTTGATCTCGTCATTATCGACGAACTTGATGCATTCCCTTATCACAACGATCCCATGCTCGCTCACGCGGCAGCATCCTCCTGTAAGCCGGACGGGAATTTTGTTTATCTATCTGCCACACCGCCTGCTCGGCTCCAGAGGGAAGCAGCACGGGGGAAACTCAATCATGCCAAAGTTCCAGTACGTTTCCACCGTCATCCTTTGCCCGTGCCAAGATTGGTCAAGATGGTTACCGTTGCTGAATGTATTAAGATTCGAAATCTTCCTTCTGCCTTGAGGACTAACATCCAAATTTCATTGAAGCGTGACGCCCAGGTATTTGTCTTTGTGACACGCATTGCCCAGATTGAGGCGTTTGTGAACCTGATGCGTCGTACCTTTCCCGGAATCCATATCGAAGGAACTTCATCTCAGGATCCTGATCGCGCTAGCAAAGTTACAGCCTTTCGTGAACGCACAATTCGTTTGCTCGTAACGACAACAATTCTGGAGCGTGGCGTGACCATTCCGCGCAGTGATGTTTTTATATTGGATGCAGACAATGGTCTCTTTGATGAAGCGTCACTGGTCCAGATGGCGGGAAGAGCAGGGCGTTCCATGGATGACCCGGCGGGTAGAGTGGTTTTTGCATCATCTCGTCGGACGCGCTCACAGGTGAAGGCCGTTGCACAGATTCGGAAAATGAACACCATCGCTCGTCGCAAAGGCTACCTGCATCCACCATCCAAGACATAATTGTCATCTGCCCAGTTCGTATCCACATATCACAATACATTCCCGAGACTGGAGGTATGCCCCTATGCTCAACTGGCTCAGCAACATAACCGATCACGCGCAACACCTGACCCAGCGTCTTCATCACCTGCTCGCCCCGCCGGGAGCGACTTGTCTGACATGTGGGACTCGAGCGATTCTGTCTTCTACCTATCCAGGCATATGCCCACGTTGTGTGAAACAGATTCCATGGATTCGTTCCATCCGCTGCCTGCGTTGTGGTCGGGGAGTCGGTTGCCCGGACTGTGCTCGTCCACACTTGCAAAACCGTTCTTTTATCCTCAACCGCAGCGCCGTACAGTACAACGCTCTTATGAAAGAATGGATTGGCATGTACAAATTTCGGGGCCATGAACGATACGCGCCGCTCCTAACCGCGCTGTTGATTCAAGCCTTTCAAGCGATGAGCGAAGAACGAAATTCTGCTTTGGCAAAAGAACCCCCAGCCCCCGTGGCTCATTTCGCCACACATGCTCAACAAACGAAGCCGCAATGGCGGCCTGACGCGGTCACCTATGTCCCGGTGAGCAGCGAGCGGCTTGCCGAACGTGGCTTCAATCAGGCGGAGCGGCTGGCTGCTGGGCTCGCCACCGCCTGCCGCCTACCCATCGTTAATCTGTTGCAGCGCCAGATCAACACCACCAAACAAAGCTTCAAATCACGCGGTGAGCGAATTGAAACGATGAAGAACGCTTTTTCCATCAACCCGGATGGCATGCAATTAATTGAAGAGCTATACAGGGCATCTAATCTGCCAACACAGATGGGCATGTCACATGCCAAACCCATACAGTTACTGCTAATCGATGATATATACACAACAGGCAGCACCTTGGACGCTTGTGGGCGGGTTCTTATAAATGCTGGCTTCCACATGGAGATTCCGGTCGAGATTTACACGCTGACACTGGCAAGATCCTAGACAGTAAATCCAAGTAATAAATGACGTCCAGCATTCTTCAGCCACTTTAGATGGGTGATCTATACTGTATATTTAATAGTAGACAGGAAAATATGTTCCTTTATTAATCATTGGTACGTTAATGCGTGTCTCCATTCCATTATTTCGTTTGAAATATAGTTGTTTGATGAAATTATAAATGAAAGCGTAATAAGAAAATTTTTACATGTAAAAAAGAGGAATTGGTTTTCTCGCGCAGAATAGATAGTTTTGCCGTTCACCACAGGTGACAGCATAGGGAGTGGCACAACATATCTGTTGAAGGGGAGAACAAAAGTGGTCGTAGGAAAAAGAAAAAATGGATTTTACTTATGGACCGTCCGTCTACTAGTATTCATGCTGGTATTCGGACAGTTTGGCGTGTACGGGGGGAACCGGGCAGATGCCGCAACGAGTAATAGAATTATTGCATCCAGTAATGATTATCGTTTTGTATTATCAGAACAGAATGGAAATCTGATGGTGAATCAGAAACCGGTTGATTTGGGTTGGGTCAGATCATACAGCTTTTCAGCAACAGGGTATTCCTTCTCAAGAAGTCAGTCTATTAGAGGAACAGTTGAAGATATGACCAATGTTACCTTTGGTAAATATACTTCTACCTATACTGGGCAAGTAACTAATGCATTTATCGTTGACTTTTCCGAGGTGTGGGAATATTACAGTACCATGGAATATAGACAATCAGGTATGAATGTAGGTGTTTGGGACATCTCCAGAGTCGATGAATTTGGGATGGAAACACCCAGATATGTACAAAGTTATGAAGCCTCTCAACTTAGTTTGGTGATTAGTGCGGATACAGGTGCTGTGGTAGATTTTGTATCCAACCTTAATCCATATTACACACGCAAGGCAGAATCATTCAGCTTTGTTAAAGAGTCGGGAACAAAGGAGCCAATTACTACGGTTCCTGCTATTCCAACTGGCCTGGTAGCCACTGCGAATGATGCTACGATCAACCTTAACTGGTCAGCTGCACAACAAGCAGTTCAGTATGAGATTGAAGAAAATGGAGTAACTAAAGGTCCATTTTATGGTCTGAACTATACAAGTGGCCCTTATAAAAATAATACGAACTATACTTACAGAGTACGTGGTATTAATCAAAGAGGTGTAGGTGAGTGGAGTGTTCCATACTCGCTGAGAACTTTGCTTGAAAAACCGATCTTAACCGTAAAAGGCGAAGAGGGAAAGAATACATTGAATTGGAAATCTGTTGAATTTGCAGATCGATATCAATTGCGAATTGACGGAGGAGAACCTATTGAATTGGGCAATGTGAACTCATATGAGCATGACGATTTGGATGCCAATTCAACACATACCTATGTGCTGAAAGCTTTCTCAACTGACAATGAGAGTTCATGGAGTAAACCACTAAGTCAATTGACAGTACCTAACCGTGCAGATGGTTTGAAAATTACAGATGCTACATTGAATAAATTGTCTGTATCCTGGACTGCTGTTAAGGGAGCCACAGGATATGATCTGGAGATCAATGGGGCAGTTGTTGCGGTAACAGGAACAACATACAACAAGACTGGACTTGCAGCCAATACAGAATATACCTTCAGAATCAGATCCAAAAATTCAGGTGGGGTAGGAAGTTGGAGTGATCCAGTAACGGGCACCACTCAATTGAGCACACCTGTAGTTCAGTCTAATGCCACGGCAGAGGAAGTTGTACTTGTATGGGCTCCAATTGAAGGTGCAACTTCGTATGAGATTGAAGCAGATGGAGTTGTTTCTTCAGGTTTAGAAGATCCAATCTTTAACCACACCAATCTGACATCAGGCACAGCGCATAAATATCGTGTGCGGGCAATCAATGAGACAAATACAAGTGCTTGGACACCAGTAGTAACGCAAAATACCTTGCCTGGCTCTGTCGGTGGATTGAATGTGAGTGCAGTCACCAATGCAGCCATTACGGTAAAATGGAATGTGGTTACCGGTGCTACAGGCTACGATCTGGAAATTGACGGCACTCCGATTTCTTTGACAGCTACAAGTTATACGAAGAGTGGACTCGTCGGAAACACGGAACACACTTTCCGTATTCGTTCAAAGAACGTTGCAGGTGCAGGAGCCTGGAGCGAAATAGTAACAGGTCGTACGCAATTTAATCTTCCTGTATTGAAGGCATCCTCTGAAGAAACAGCAATCACATTGACGTGGACATCCATACCAGATGCTACTGGATATGAAGTTGAAGCAGATGGTGTAATTGTTGCGAATGTAAGTGAATCAAACTACACACACGAAAATATATTACCAGGTACTTCTCATAAATATCGTGTTCGTGTAGCTACTGACAATAACACAAGTGCTTGGACAGCTGTCCTGACACAGAGTACATTGCCTGCAATAGTATCAGGTCTCAATATAACATCCACAACAAACACCACAATTGCCTTGAAATGGAGTGCAGTGACCGGTAGCTCTGGATATGACTTGGAGATTG
This sequence comes from Paenibacillus sp. FSL H8-0283, assembly GCF_045040675.1. NCBI lineage: Bacteria > Bacillati > Bacillota > Bacilli > Caryophanales > Paenibacillaceae > Paenibacillus > Paenibacillus sp. FSL H8-0283. The sequence continues at coordinate 6,376,228 of NZ_CP150295.1, read as the reverse complement.
ATGGAGTGGTAGTTCCAGTTACTGGTTTAACATATACGAAGAGTGGTCTTACAGCGAATACGGACCATACGTTCCGTATCCGTTCCAAGAATACTGCAGGTGTGGGTGTGTGGAGTGACGTAGTAAGTGGCACGACTCAACTCAATACGCCTGTTCTGAAAGCATCTTCCCAAGAAGATGCAATTACAGTAACTTGGGCAGATGTTACAGATGCAACCAAATATGAAGTGGAGGCAGATGGTATTGTTGTAGCTACGGTTACGACGCCAGTCTATATGCACGAGAGTTTGACTCCAGGAACAACGCATAAGTATCGTGTACGAGCCCTGACGGAGATGAACGTTAGCCCTTGGACTGCACTTCTCACTCAGAATACTTTACCGGGTTCAGTCACAGGATTGAGTGTAACCTCTGCAACCAATGTCGCTATCGCGCTTAAGTGGAATGCCGTAATTGGAGCAACGGGCTACGACTTGGAGATTGATGGCACGGTAGTAGCTGTAAGTGGATTAACATACAACAAGACAGGTCTTGCAGCCAATACGAATCATACGTTCCGGGTTCGCTCTAAAAATACGGCAGGTGCCGGAGTATGGAGTGATCTCATTGATGGTACGACATTGTTGAATACCCCTATTTTAAAAGCTTCCTCGGAAGAGACTGCTATTACAGTAACATGGGCAGATGTATCAGATGCGATCAAGTATGAGATTGAAGCAGATGGCTCAATTGTTGCAACAGTTAATGAGCCGAAATATGTACATTCAAGTCTTCAGCCAGGAACAGCTCATAAGTATCGTGTACGAGCATTGACAGATACAAACAACGGGGCTTGGACTGCTGTCTTAAATCAAAATACACTACCAGGTTCAGTTACTGGACTGGGTATTACCTCTGTAACGAATACAACAATGGCTTTGAAATGGAATGCTGTAACCGGAGCAACAGGTTATGAGCTTGAAATTGATGGCACGGTAGTAGCTGCTACTGGATTAACCTACAACAAGACCGGACTTGCGGCTAATACGGATCATACGTTCCGCGTTCGCTCCAAAAATGCGGCAGGTGCCGGAGCGTGGAGTGATGAGGTAAGTGGTACAACGTTATTGAATACCCCTGTTCTAAAAGCTTCCTCGGAAGAGACTGCGATTACATTGACATGGGCTGATGTAACAGATGCAACCAAGTATGAGATTGAAGCAGATGGAGTTGTTACTGGTACAATTAGCGAACCGAAATATGTGCACACTAGTTTGCTTCCAGGAACGGCGCATAAATATCGTGTACGTGCACTGACGGACTCTAATACAGGTGCCTGGACTGCGGTGCTGACGCAAAATACGATACCTGCTTCGGTTACTGGTTTAAGTATTAGCTCCGTTACCAATGTAGCCATTGCCTTAAAATGGACGGCAGTAACGGGAGCAACAGGATATGATCTTGAGATCGATGGTACAGTTGTACCAGTAACGGGAGTAGCTTATACGAAGAGTGGGCTTGTGACAAACACGGATCACACGTTCCGTATTCGTTCTAAAAATACAGCAGGTGCAAGTATATGGAGTGAGATTGTAGATGGCACAACTTTACTTAACACACCTGTGCTGAAGGCTTCTTCTGAGGAACAAGCGGTCACCTTGACATGGCCTGAAGTTAAAGATGCAACCAAATATGAGATTGAAGCGGACGGAGTCTTAGTGGGTACTGTTAAGGTGCCTACTTATACTCACAATAATCTGATAGCTGGAACAGCACATAAATACCGCGTACGCGCTCTGACCGAAACCAATGTTGGAGCTTGGACTGCGGTCTTGACACAAAATACGTTGCCTGGTTCTGTGACCGGGCTAACGGTAACAAGTGTAACGAACACAGCTGTTGCTCTGAAGTGGAACGCAGTCTCAGGAGCGACGGGATATGACCTTGAAATTGATGGCACGGTGGTACCTGTTAGTGGAGTGGTTTACACCAAAACGGGACTTATCGCCAATACGGATCATACATTCCGTATTCGTTCCAAAAATACTGCTGGAGCTGGAGCTTGGGGAGATGTAACAGATGTTACAACCCAGTTAAACACACCTGCTCTGAAAGCAACATCAGAGGAAACAGCTATTACTTTGAATTGGCTTGATATTAAAGATGCAACTAAATATGAAATTGAGGCAGATGGAACAATTGTTTCTACAGTAACCGATCCCTCATATGTTCATAGTAATTTGCTTGCAGGAACATCGCACACCTATCGTGTGCGTGCATTAACGGATAAGAACAGCAGCGCTTGGTCTACGGTCTTGACTCAAAACACTTTCCCGGGCATTGTGACCGGATTGAGTATGAATTCTGCAACAACAGTAGCCATTGCTATGAAGTGGAATGCAGTTACGGGAGCAACAGGATATGATCTGGAAATTGACGGTAAAATAGTCGCTGTAACCGCTTTGGCTTATACCAAAACAGCACTTCTAGCCAATACAGAGCATACCTTCCGCATTCGTGCCAAAAATGCTGCCGGCATTGGTAGCTGGAGTGAGATTGTAACCGCCTCGACCCAATTAAATGTACCAACAACGCTGAAAGCTGCACCTGAAGAAACGGCAGTTACGCTGACATGGAATGAAGTTGCTGGTGCAACAAAATATGAGATTGAGGCAGATGGCATAGTGGTTGCTACTGTAAGTGATCTCTTGTATGTCCATAATGGAGTACTTGGTGGAACCATTCATAAATATCGTATTCGTGCCCTGACCGACACTAATGTGAGTGCATGGACAGCAATATTGTCCCAAACTACGTTGCCTGCAAGTGTCTCAGGCTTGAGTATTAACTCTGCAACCACAGCGGCTATTGCGCTGAGATGGAGTGCTGTAACTGGAGCTACCGGGTATGATCTGGAGATTGATGGTACGGTGGTTGCCGTGAGTGGAGTAGCTTATACGAAGAGCGGACTTGCACCAAATACGGAGCATACTTTCCGGATTCGTGCCAAAAATGCTTCTGGTGCGGGAGTTTGGAGTGAGATCATAACGGGAATGACTCAATTAACTACACCTATGCTGAAGGGAACTTCGGACAAAACAAACGTTTTTCTGACTTGGGACTCGGTTGGGGGAGCTTCGTCTTACGAAATTGAAGCCGATGGGCAAATTGTGGCGACTGTCAGTGATACAACGTTTATTCATTCTGACCTGTTACCGTTCAGTTTGCATAAATATCGCATTCGGGCATTCAATGATCAGAACACAAGCATATGGTCTTCTGTACTAAGTATTAGAACATTGAATTAGTAATGTATAAGGGGGAAAGGGTTTGCATATATGTGCATCCTGTTCCCCTTTTTTGCTTTGTAAATAGACTATGGCTTCATCAGAGAAAATAAGGTAATGTATAATTATTATCTATTCGGAAATGGAAGTTTGAGAGGGGCGTTTTAGCGATGAATCTAGGTAATTGTCCTCGCTGTGGTAAATTATATGCGTTGAATTTTCGAGATGTATGCTCGAATTGTATTAAGGAAATGGAACAGGAATATCAGATCTGTGTAGATTATTTGCGCGAAAATAAAGGCACCAATATCCAGGAACTATCTGATGCAACAGAAGTTTCGATCAAAACCATTACCAAGTTCATCCGTGAGGGACGGATTTCCATCGAAAATGCCCCGAATATGATGTATCCTTGTGAAGTATGCGGAACATTGATTCGTGAAGGTCATATGTGTGACTCTTGTCGTAATCGTTTGACGAAAGACTTGGCTAGTGCAGCTCGCGATGTAGGTCAGAAGGATAACGGCAATATAGGCGGACGAACCTACAATGCTGTCGACAAACTACGCGATTCATAGGAATGAGGTCTTAAATACGAATATTGCTATAACAAATGTTTTGAAACGTACCGATAAACTTATTAAAGATTATCGGTTTTTTTATTTTCCCAATCATTTCGATAACATAAAGATAAAGTAAGAAAAACGTATATCAATGTAAAATTCTAACGTGGAAGGAAGTGTAGTTCATATGAAAATCAATGAACCGAGTAGAATTGGAGCAATCAATTCATATCAAAGGAACGTTGAATCCAATCAGCAGGCTGATGCCAAGAAGAGCCGCCGTAAGGACGAAGTATCCATTTCTCCGGAGGCGATGAAGATGCTTGAGGAACAAAGTCGTACACAGGATGCAGGACGCTTACAGCGGATACAGGAACTGAAGGAACAGGTTAGTTCGGGAACGTATCAGGTAGACAGCAGCAAGCTTGCTGACAAGCTGCTGCCGTATTTTAAGTCTTTTGATAAGGAATAGGTGATCACGTAATGGCAGCACTGGACAGATTAATTGCAGTTTTGCAGCAAATGGAACAAAGTCACCGCGATATGCTGGCACTCAGCGAGGTCAAGAGACAGGTCATTGTCAAAAACGATGTGGATGAACTCATTGCCGTTCTGAACAAAGAATCCCGTTTCATGAAACAACAAGAGCCATTGGAGATTGAACGGCAGAGCGCAGTTCACGAATTGCTTCAGGAGCGGGGCATCAAGTCCATGTTGAACCTGAACATTACGGAGATCTCGAAGCTGATTTTTGATCCGGCTGACAAACAGCGATTGCTTGAAGTCCAGAAGAAGCTGGCGGGAACACTGCAGGAGTTAAAGGAAATCAATCAACTGAATCAAAAGCTGATCGAGCAATCGTTGATGTTTATTGATCTTTCAATGGATATCTTTGCTTCTCGGCCAGAACAGGATGCCACATATCAGCATCCTGCTGATAAGAACGGTAATCCAGGGCGAATCGGTCTGTTTGACACGCGTGCCTGATTAATTAGGGGGAAACCAGGTGACATCTACATTTCATTCAATCGAAACGGCTAAACGCAGTTTGTTCACACAGACGACAGCTCTTAGCACAACAGGTCATAACGTAGCCAATGCCAACACGGAAGGGTACTCACGCCAAAAGGTAAACATGCAGGCATCCATTCCAATGGAGCCGTTTGCATTTCTGCATAGCACAACACCAGGACAGCTCGGTACAGGGGTAGAGTTCGACTCTATTACCCGTGTGCGCGAGAAATTTCTGGATGACCAATATCGTAATGAAAACACCAACTTCGGGAGTTGGTCCATTCAACGAGACACGCTTGAGAAACTTGAAGCTATTGTGAACGAGCCTTCCAACACCGGATTTCGGACGGTTATGGATAACTTCTACAAATCATGGTCAGATCTGAGTAAGAATCCTGAGGATGTTACAGCACGTCGTATTGTCAAGGAAACAACACTGGCTCTTACGGATGCGATGAATCAGATTAGCCGCCAATTGGGTGCGCTTAGCGAAGATCTGAATAGCAATATTGCTGTGAAAAGTAATGAGATTCAGGGCTACCTTGGTAACATTGCAAACCTCAATAGTGCCATTGTAAAAGTCGAGTCTCTTGGCGACAATGCCAACGATTTACGTGACCAACGTGATCTGATGACAGATAAACTGTCCAAAATCATGAATATTTCCGTTACAGATTCTCCACAAGGTTATCAGATTCAGATGAATGGAGAAGCTCTTGTTACAGGTGGAGCTGTAACGACGGAGGTAACTTCGGACTATCTAAACACGGCTTATACTGCAGGAACACTCACCAATGGTGAGGTTCACGGGATGATTAAGTCCAGAGACACCTTGGTGAGTGATTATCAGAAGCAAATGGATGAACTCGCCAACACGCTAGCTAACGGGGATATCAAAATTACGATTCCTGCAGGTTCTGTTTTACCTGAAAATACGGTTATAGATGGAGTTACTTACTCTGGGGATGACCGTATTCTTAAAACAGACTTAAAAGACGTTATTGTAAAAGGATTTAATGGCTTGCATCAGCTTGGTTACAGTTTGGATGGTGCCTCGGCTGCAGGGATTCCATTTTTCACAGTGACAGGAACCGACCCGGCTAATCCGGTATCCACCGGCATAACAGCAGGTAATATTTCCTTGAATGCCGAGATTTTGGCCGATCCGAACAAAATAGCTTCATCTTTGCGCACTACGACGGATGCTTCTGGAACGGAAACGGTGGTTAAAGGGAATAACACCCTTGCTATACTCATTGCCAATCTAAAGGATACATCGATTAAATCTACGGATGGACTGCGAAACGCCACAATTGGTGCACAGTTCAGTGCAATTGTAGGACAGCTTGGGGTTCAATCTCAGGAAGCTGCTCGTCAGACATCTAATACTGAGTTTCTTGTCCAGCAAGTAGAGACTCGTCGTCAATCTGTGAGCGGCGTATCTTTGGATGAAGAGATGTCCAATATGATCAAGTTCCAACATGCATACAACGCATCTGCTCGATTTATGACCACTTATGATGAATTGCTTGATAAATTAATTAATTCTACTGGAACAGTAGGCAGATAATAGAAAGGAGTGACATAACAAACCATGAGAATAACGAATAATATGCTCAGTTCACAGCTGCTTTTGAACCTGAACCGAAATGCACAGCAGATGAATAATACGCAGACTCAGATGGCTTCAGGAATGAAAATTAACAAGCCTTCTGATGATCCGGTGGGTATTACTTACTCTTTACGTTATCGTGCGGAACTCGCATCTAATGAACAGTATCAAAAGAATGTGGATAGTGCGACATCTTGGCTAGATTTTAATGATACAGTTATGGATCAAGCAGGGAGTATCGTGCAGCGTTTGCGTGAGTTGACCGTACAAGCATCCACTGGCACGAACCCTCAATCTGCTCTAGATAGCGTCAAAGAAGAAGTTAATCAGTTAAAAGAACAGCTTATTGATGTAGCGAATAGTAAGCTGAATGGTAAATATGTATTTAATGGTGAAACATATGACATTAAGCCTTACGATTTTACCAAGGATGCGAATGGATCTTCCGATACAACAGATGCAGCTTCTGTCATTACCGATACAGGTAAAATCAATTTCATTGTTGGGGAAAGTGTGCAACTACCCATTAATGTAACGGGTAATGAAGCATTTGGGAATGAAGATGAAGATGACAATCTATTTGTAGTTTTGAATAACATTATTCAAGCATTATCAGATGGAGATCAGAAGGAATTATCTAATCAACTGGGTACCATTGACAGTAGAATGGATAAAATGCTGGCTATCCGCTCTGAGATTGGAGCCAAAACGAATCGTATCGAATTAATGATGGGCCGTCTCGATGATCTGGGTGTGAACTTAACGGATCTTCAGGCGAAGGTTGAGGATGCAGATTATGCAGAGCTAATCATGAAATCTAAAATACAGGAAAACATATATAACGCTTCACTATCAGCAGGTTCGAAGATTATATCACCGTCTCTTGTGGACTTTCTGAGATAAAAGGAGGAGTGGTATGAATACTCTTCCTGTTGTTCAGATTAGAACGACACCATCTCTATTAAGCATAGATGCTGATCTTGGGCAATTCTCATTGCGTCAGCCTAAGGCGGATGTGCAGCTTCACACAAGACCTGCTAAGTTAACAGTTCAAAGTCATGCTCCAGAGCTGAATGTTGATCAATCTAAAGCATTCGCAGCTTACAATGGTGGAAATATGATTGATATGAATGCTCGGATTTATTCGGGTATTCAGCAGATTTTCTTACAAAACATTGCTAATCGTGTTCAACAAGGAGATCAATTAGCAGAGATTCATAAACCAGGTAATACGATTGCTAATATTATTGGTGAGGATTGGCAGGGGACTTCTTTTCCAGAGATGCGAGGACCGGCATCTATCGACAACGTAGATGTTCGTGTCAATGTTCGTGCTCCGGAACTTAATTACACACCAGCCGTTTCAGAGCTGAATGTTAGGGTCAATCGACCTGAAATCGAGTATCAGCGAGGTAAACTCGACATCTATGTGAAGCAGTATGCATCAATACAGTATACGCCACCAGCTATTGATGTTGGAATGTAACAACTATAAAGTAGAGCTGTAGACAGTCTTGAAGCAGACATCTACAGCTCTTTTTGCGTAAAATCTTTGTTTGGGAGGCTTCGTTATTATGAAAATTCAGACAAGTATGTGGGGCGAGATCGAAGTGCAAGATGAGGTTATTTATTCCTTTTCCAAGGGGCTGCCTGGATTCGATGATGAGCACAAATTTGCATTAATTCCGTGGGAGGATACTCCCTTTGTATATTTACAATCTCTTCAGGAGCAAGAGCTTTCCTTCCTGCTTGTTAATCCATTCCTCTTCTCTCCTGGATATAGCTTTGAATTACCCGAGGCAGATCGAGATGAGCTTGAGATTCGTGACCAGGTTGAAGTGTATTCTATGGTCACGATTCATACACAGGTGAGCCGATCTACGATGAATCTATTGGCTCCAGTTGTGTTGAACCCAGAGAACCGAACAGGTAAGCAAGTCGTACTACATCAATCGGGGTATGAGACGCGTTGTCTGATCTGGCCAGAAGAACAGTTGAGTTCCGCTAAAGGAGGTGTGTGAGATGCTCGTGTTGTCGCGAAAAAAAGGCGAGTCTATCATCATCCAGGATCAGATCGAGATTACGGTGCTAGCTGTAGAAGGAGATACGGTGAGAATCGGAATCTCTGCACCCAAACATATTGATATCTATCGTCAGGAGATATATGCGTCCATTCAGGAAGCTAACCGGGAGTCAGCTACGCCTCTTGCCGCCAATGTTGAAGCATTTATGGAACGCCTGCGTAACTCGGAATTGAAAAAAGATTAAAAATATTCCATTTTGCTATAAACAGTTGCACACCTCTCGTCGATATATAATTTAGACGCTGCTTCGGCAGGGCGGCCGACCTTAATGTCGCAGCGTTTACCACAAGGATGTGGAACTAACTTATTTTCAGGGAGGAAATTTCTAATGATTATCAACCACAATATCGCGGCGTTGAACACACACCGCCAACTGAGCACTAACACTGCTAACACGAACAAAAACATCGAAAAATTGTCTTCCGGTCTTCGTATCAACCGTGCTGGTGACGATGCTGCAGGTTTGGCAATTTCCGAAAAAATGCGCGGACAAATCCGTGGTTTGGACCAAGCGACTCGTAATGCTCAAGATGGTATCTCTTTGATCCAAACAGCTGAGGGTGCATTGAACGAAACTCACTCCATTCTGCAACGTATGCGTGAGCTGGCAGTTCAATCTTCCAACGATACAAACACAACTCCAGACCGTCAAGAACTGCAAAAAGAAATGAACCAACTGACTTCCGAGATCAACCGGATCGGTAACACTACGGAGTTCAATACGAAGAAATTGTTGAACGGTGACTTGTCTGATAAATTCATGACAAAAGCAGCGGTAACTACTCCGGGTACAACAGTTGATGTGACTAAAGCAACTACCCAAACAGTTAAAGTTGGCGCAGAGCCAATCGCATGGTCAAACGATGCTTCCAAAGTGGCATTTGACGTTAAGTTTACTGGTAAAGCAGCAAACGATTTTGATTGGGCAGCAGTAAATGAAGGATCAGCAGCAGGTAAGAATGAGATTAAGATCACAAGAGATGCCGATGGCTTTAAGCTTTCATTTGATGGTATCGATAAAACGGGTACTCCTTTGAATTTGAAAATTGATGCTCAAGCATTAGCTTACGATGCTGCTAAGGATACTTACTCCTTTGACAATGAGGGCATCTCTTTCTCCTTTAAAGGATCTGACGCTAAAAATTGGGCCGTAGGTGAATCTGTAACTATGGACTTGAAAAAAGCTAACGGCGCTAGTGGTAATTTAACTACAGCTGTGGTTAACACAATTCCAACCGCACAGGATTGGGCGACAAATACTAATGCAGGCGTTACTCCGGCGGCACTGTCTAACTTTAAGATCGATGCAGCTGACGATCAACTTCTTGCTAATGTCTCCCAAGTGAAAGTGAGTCTTGCAGGTACTGATCTGACTGTTGATTTATTGGACAAAGACGGTAATTCCGTATCTTCCACTAAGTTCTCTGGAGTCGGTGCTACATTCAATTACGATGCTAATGGCATTAAGTTTGACCTAGCTAAAGGTACTGCAACTGCTTTGGAAGGTACATTTAAATTAGAGACAGCATCGTCTAAAGTGGAAGTAGTGGGTCCAGATATCTCAGCTGCAGAGTATGAGGATCGTTCTGCATCATTCCAAATCGGTGCAAATGAAAAGCAATCTCTTTCTCTTGGTGTTAACGATATGCGTGCTGCTGCATTGGGTATCACTGGTTCGGGTGCTGGCTTCTCATCAGCAACTAATGTAACAAACGGAACAAACAACACAAATGCAGAGAAAGCTCTTGATCTGACAAGCAACGCAAATGCTGCGAATGCAATTACAATTGTTGACAAAGCGATTGCTTCTGTATCCAGCGAACGTTCTAAACTGGGTGCTGTACAAAACCGTTTGGAGCACACAATCAACAACTTGGGAACATCTTCTGAGAACTTGACTGCAGCGGAATCCCGTATCCGTGACGTAGACATGGCAAAAGAAATGATGTCCCAAACGAAAAACAACATCTTGGCTCAAGCAGCTCAAGCGATGTTGGCACAAGCAAACCAACAACCACAAGGCGTTCTGCAATTGCTTCGTTAATTTTAAATTATTTCTGGAGGGATTGGTTATCCAATTCCTTCGGAATCTTTTACATTTGCAAGTTGAAATAGATATCTTCCATGCGAGGGTATCTATTTTTATTTACAAAAGGTGAATGAGAGGTAGACTCATGACAACAAAAAATCGAACCATTCTAGTTCCCGAGTATATGCAGCAATTTGCTTGTATAGGCTCAGCCTGTGAAGATTCCTGCTGTGTTGGATGGAGAGTTGACATTGATCAACAGACGTATAAGAAGTATGCCAAATCTCGCAATATTGAATTAAGACCTTTATTTGATAAAAACGTTTCTAGACAACGATCAGAGCCTACTGAACATAGATATGGCAAAATTAAAATGGATGAACAAGGAAGATGTGGATTCCTATCTGAGGAAAACCTGTGTAAGGTTCAGCTTACATTAGGTGAAGACTTCTTATCCAATGTGTGCAGTACGTATCCTAGAAGTATAAACAGCATCAATGGTGTAATAGAGAAGTCTACGACCTTATCTTGTCCAGAAGCGGCGAGACTTACGTTGTTGAATCCAGCAGGCATTCAGTTCAATGAGATTGAAGAAAGCGAAGACAACAAAGTCTGGATTACCAAGCAGATTGTTACCGATAATCCGAGTGCCAAAAATAAATTAACCAAGTATTTCTGGGACTTGAGGATTTTTACGATTCAAGTGTTGCAAAGCCGTGATTACACGATATCAGAACGATTGATTGTATTAGGGCTGTTCTACCAGAAGATACAATCTCAGATCGACGATGGGAACATGGAAGAAGTTCTTGATACCATCACAACGTATTCAAGGATGATTGAAGATCCTGCTACTAAAGAGTCATTGGCAAATATTCCTGTAAATCAAACAGTACAGATGAAAATATGTAAGGAGCTTATGGATTTCCGTTTTGGACATGGAATGCATAAATCTCGTTATATGGAATGTGTAGTGGAAGCGCTGAACGGGATTATGTATACTGAGGACTCCCCAGAGGAAGAGATTGCAGAGAGATATAAGGCAGCAAGTGAAAATTACTATACTCCCTACATGGATGAGCATGAATATATCCTCGAAAACTACCTTGTAAACCATGTTTTCAAAAATCTATTCCCATTTGGACGAAGCCGGGTATATGACGATTACGTTATGATGGTCGTTCATTTCTCTATGATTAAGCTGCATTTGATTGGTATGGCTGGTTTCCATAAGGGCTTAAATGAGGAACTTGTTATAAAACTTATTCAGTCATTTGCTAAAACGATCGAACACAACTCCACATATCTCAATAATGTTCTTGAGCTATTAGAAGAGAATGGATTCACCTCAATGGCATATATGTCGATCTTGATTAAAAATTAACCTATCTACTTGAGACCTTGGACAATTCGAGGTCTTTTTATACATATTTTTCATATTGCTCTAATCAGAACGTTAACGGGAGCCGATATAAAAAGTAAATATGTAGCCGGAGGTAGTGGTAAAGATGAATGTACAGTTCTCATTATCCGCTAAAACGTCATCATCAGTCAGTCAACAGGGAGACTCTTCTTCAGCATCTGAAGTACAACGAGCAGAATTGAACGCAGTTGTGAATCAAGGTTTGAGTTTGAGCCAATTGGAGAAGCAGGGGGCCTCTCTGTCCATTGGTCAAGAGCATTTGATCAAGACCATTGAGAATGCCGTAAAATCACTTCAGGGCCCGCAAACAACACTCGACATCAGCATTCACGAAAAAACACATGAAATTATGGTCAAAGTCCTTAATAAAGATACAGGAGAACTCATTCGTGAAATACCTCCTGAGAAAACACTGGATCTGGTTGCGAAAATGATGGAGTTAGCCGGAATTCTAGTAGATGAGAAGATATAATGTAGATCTGGAGGTGCAGAATGGTTACACGTGTTAACGGCTTTTCAGGCATGGATATTGATAGTATGGTCAAAAGTATGATGGCTACCAAAAATCTCAGGCTGGACCGATTAAATCAGGATAAACAGGTTCTGCAATGGCAGCGAGAGAGTTACCGTGATTTAAGCAGTAAATTGTACGATTTTCGAGTCAATAAACTAACAACGAAGTATGGTAATCCTGCTGCGTTGAATGCGAATAAATCTGTCGTTTCTGGCAATACGACCGCTGTGAAAGCGGATGCTACAGCTAGTGCAACTACAGCAGATATGAAAGTCACTGTTGAAAAACTGGCAAGTGCCAAAACGCTTGAAACGTCTGGTCTAGGTCAGGGTGTGAATAGAAATACAACACTCGCCTCTCTCGATGGAATGGATCTGTCGGCAATGAGCGATGCGGACCGTACAGATTACTTGAAGAAAGGCTTCGATATCACGATCAATGGAATGACCTTCAAGGATAAAGATGGGAATTCACTCTTTAACGGAAGTACAACCATTTCTTCCTTTATATCGACCATTAATTCAGCCTTATCAGCAGATGTATTTGCAAGTTACGATGAAGCAACCGGGAAGTTATCACTGGCTTCGCACTCGGGTGGAGCAGCTGGAGATATCAAAATAGAGACACCAGCAGGCAAGAACTCATTAATCGCTCTTTTTTCCAAAAAGACGGTTATAGAAACAAATGGTGCCGGGTTGAATGTAACGGGTACTCAGACACTGGGCGACCTTCAGAAATTAAAAGATGGGAAGGCTCCTGAACCTGGGGCGCAAATGAAAGGTTACAGCTTCGTGATTAATAATGCGACCTTTGTTTTTAATGAAACAGATACCATATCTAGTGTGGTTAGTAAAATAAATAGTAAAACCCAACCTGATGTTACAGCTTCATTTGATGATAAAGGTAAGTTAACATTCACTGCAGATCCAGGGAAAGAGATCAAGATGGGCGGCAATTCCTATGAGTTCCTTTCGCTTTTCAAAGGTGCAGTTCCTTTCGAAGAGGGTACAAATCCCCTGACTAAGGTACAAGATGGTGTGGATGCGATTGTTAAGGTGAATAATCAAAGTCTGGAGAACATTAGAAAGAATACATTTACAATTAATGGTGTGACATTGACGCTGCAGGAAGAAACCATGAAAAATGGTGTCGATAATCCTGTGATCATCAAGAATCAAACGGACCCGGATAAAGCATTAGAATCTATTAAAGGGTTTATCGATGACTACAATAATCTAATTAAATCTTTGAATAGCACGATCCGTGAAACCAAATACAAAGATTTCAAACCACTTACGGATGAGCAGAAAAAAGAAATGAAAGAGTCTGAAATTATAACATGGACTGAAAAATCTAAAAGCGGATTGTTAAAGAACAACGACATCATTAAATCCGTTCTCTCGGATATGAGGTCAATCATTTCAGAAAAGTTGGGTCCTCTAAATGCCATGGGTATAACTACTGGATCATACTCAGAAAATGGAAAACTTGTTATTCAGGATGAGTCCAAGTTAAGAACTGCACTCAGTTCAAATCCTCAGGCAGTAATAGATCTTTTCCAGGGTCCTGATAGCGCACCGAATGACGGGATTTTCGATAAATTATCAGATAAAGTTACTGCTGCGATCCAGCGGGTATCCGACCGTTCAGGTACAAACCGGTTTACAACGGATGTCACAAGTACTTTCAGTGAAGAAAATCCGATTGGAAGACAAATGAAACAATACAACAGTCGTATTGCTCTAATGCAGCGCAATCTGGCAAGTACTGAGGATCGTTACTATAAACAGTTTGCTGCTATGGAAAAAGCAATGTCAAACATGCAGGCACAATCGTCCAGTTTATTAGCTAAATTAGGCTAATTAATTCTATAATAAAGGGTGAGACTTTTGATCACTTCTCCATATGATAAATATCGTCAATCCTCTGTCCAAACTTCTAACCCGGCGCAGTTAGTCATCATGTTATATGACGGAGCCATTCGTTTTGTCAAGACATCGATTGCCGCAATGCAACAGCAGGACATTGAGAAGGTTAATCTGAATCTGGGTAAAGCCCAGACTATTATTAGTGAGTTAATGAGTACATTGGATCAGTCTTATGATATATCGAAAAATCTATATTCTCTGTATGAGTACACGAACCATTTGCTTATTGAAGCAAATATTCATCGGGATGAAACAAAGGCTGAAGAAGCTGTAGGTTATCTGTCTGAACTCCGTGAGACTTGGATTCAAGCTTCAAAAATTGCGATGAGCCAGGAAGGTCAACCTTTGAATGCCAATGGATAGATCAGAATGTATTAGTCAACTGGAGAGTACGACTAATGACATTTTGAATAATCTATATGATTTGAATTACGAGCAACTTGAATCCTTCATAGAGTTACGACAGCAGATTGTGGATCAATTGATTGAACATTTCTCTCAAGAACAGGCTAGTAAACATGAGAAAGAAATCATTAATAACCTGTTGGATCAGGATCACGAGATTCTTGCTCGAATGAATACGCTACGACTTGAAGCGCAGGACTGGTTGCATAAACGAGGACAGGCGAAAGTGCAAAGAAACGCGTATGAAGCGGGATATACACCAGATAGTTTTTTAATGGATAGAAAAAAATAAGAATTCTACAAAAAAACCTTTATGCACGAACTTTGACTAAGGTAAGCATTCCGCGAGTCAAAGGTGTGAAATAAGGTTTTTTTGTATTATTTGTCGTTATTCAGGAGAGGAATATTCAACCAAACAAAAAGAACATTTGCCTCCAAAGAAGGAAATGTTCTTTCATGATTTTCTATTGAACTATTCTTACATGTACTCTCTCGATGTGGTTGCCACTGGCATCTACCACATTAACTTCACCATGGTCTTCCCAAGGCATAATTTGAAAATTATGTTTATATGCTGTGAGCATTCCATTACGACTAACACCAAAATAGTCTTGATTATCCGGAGCAATGTAATAAGTATAATTACGGCCATAAGTCGGATTATACCCTAACTGATAAGATTCTCCGACCTTTAATGTGATGGTGTACTCTATGGCTTTAGTAGCCGCTGATGCAACAGTTGATTCAGCAGCACTCGCTACTCCTACGCTTACTGAGAATAGTAGAACCATTGATGTAGCCAATAAAAGTTTTTTCAAAGTGTCATCTCCTTTTTATACTACCTATAGTACATCATAATTAAATTAAATTTAATATTTTTCCTTTTATATTAAAATAAAACTAAAAATAAAACATTTACTATATCCAATTGTATTTTTAGGCCGCTAATACTGTTAAATTAGGCTAAACAGTAAACTGTTAAACCTGATATATTCAAGATATCCCACCTTTCAACACAAACCCCAATTAATCTACAAAAAATTCCAAGAAAACATTTACGTTTCCAATTGACAATGGATAACTTTGGATGGTATTATCTGAATTGTGGGCAGAGGTTAAGGCCGAAAGCTTCACTTCATTTGATGACGAAGGGAATGTTAGTGCATGCAAGGTAAAGTAAAATGGTTCAACGCAGAAAAAGGTTACGGTTTCATTGAGACTGAAGACGGCGGCGACGTATTCGTACATTTCTCCGCGATTCAATCCGAAGGATTCAAAACTTTGGAAGAAGGTCAATCCGTAGAATTCGACATCGTCGAAGGCGCGCGTGGACCGCAAGCAGCTAACGTAATCAAATTATAATCATCCGGACAATCCGACCTACATATATGGTTAGATGGTTACCAAATTGAATTATCGCTAGCATCAGACTCCGGTGATCCGGGGTCTTTTTTTGTTTCAATAGATTCGAGATTTGAGGTTCATCCTAGACACATTATTGCAGTGAATTTAATAGATTCAAGAGATAGATTGAAGTTCATTTTACATATTAGATTGAGCAAGTTCAAAAACGGTTAAATACATCATCAAGCGCCTAATAAGACATACCATGTAAATATTCGATTATGGCTGAATATGATGAAATATCGCGAAATATGGCGTTATGCCTACGTTGGCAGATGTGGCTTGAACAGATGTCATTATTCGGTCACCGGGAGTTTTTACATGGCGCTTACATTCGTGTTATAATGAAGTGGCAAAGGAAAAAGGAGGAGTGCCCTATGAATTTAAGTATTCGAGGTCAACAAATCGAGGTTACTGATGCTTTGAAGGATTATGTCGACAAAAAGTTGAGTAGACTCGAGAAGTATTTCGATGCACCCCTTAACTCTGACGGTGCTGTTACATTGAGCACGACGAGAGGTTTGCATACGGTAGAGGTGACGATCCCATTGAAAGGCATTGTGCTCCGCGCTGAGGATGAGAGCGATGATATGTATGCATCGATTGACTCCGTGGTGGACAAGCTGGAACGTCAGATCCGCAAACACAAAACAAAAATTAACCGTAAGTTCCGCCAGGAAGGTAGCCTGAAAACACTCTTCGTTGAAGATCCAACAGGTACTGTAGCTACAGCTGAACTGGATACGGACACGGATGACGATGATTTTGAAGTCGTACGGACGAAACGCTTTATGTTGAAACCAATGGACGTGGAAGAGGCCATCCTCCAAATGAACATGGTTGGTCACAATTTCTTCGTATTTTCCAACATTGACAGTGAAGAAGTTAGCGTTGTTTACAAACGGAACGATGGTAAGTACGGATTGATCGAACAAGGTTAATATTAACGTACAGGATCATCGGAACGGACATGCGTATGAATATCTAATAATAATGAAGACAGGGACTGTAGTTTCCTGGATTGGACTTAACAAGAGCTTCCATCCCTTAGGGGATGGGGCTCTTTTGTGCGTAGAGAAGCTGGGAAATCACCTTTGGAAATAAAATGGTGAAACTATTCCCTATGCTGTTGCGTCTAATAGATAGTAAGAATAATCATAATTGGTACAAGTTTATCACCAGATTCCGATGCTTACGAAAATATTCGTATACCTACATTCGAGAACTGGATATTGAGATTTCCATCCAAATTTACCATCAAAATTCGTTGACAGGGCTGTCTATCCTGCAAAACGAAACATGACAATCGAACGCTTCCGCTAACGACTATGATTTTTTGCACTTAAACTCCATTTGATATGTCTCAGAAGTTCAAAGAAGTGTGCCGTGGCGTGTTGCGGCGGCCCTTACAAACTGTTACAATTTATGCAAAGAGAATCATTGTCCTGATGAGGAATTGTCAACGAATGATCGCTAATCATAATCAATGACAGGCACAGCACCATGAACATGATTCGCAAGGCTCGGGCTTCGGCTACTTTTTAATAACCGAATCCGTTTGAATACCGAATCAGCTTCATGAGAACCCTTGGCAAGCCTGGAGTTGATTCATCATATTACTTATTAGCATATGATTTGAATTTGATTTTTACACGGATGACGAAGAGGGCGGAAATGATCTGTAGAAGCGAAGCGTTCGCCTTTATCCCCGGATTTCCCCCTCTGAGAAGAGAGTTTAAAAGAAATCAGGGGATAACAGCGATCGAAAGGACATTCTGGCAACTGAGTTGACGAAGTGTAACCTTCATTAAGCTCAAATCATATTGTTTGTCACCCCCGGGCAAGTGGATGCAATATCCATCCGATGGTGTCGCGTGGCGGCAACAGGGGGTCTATTCTGTTTTGCACGAAAGGGGTATACCATGCTAGGACTTGTCAAAAAGATCTTCGGCGACATGAATGAACGTGATGTTAAACGTCTGATGAAGACGGTCGATGTGATCAATAAACTGGAACCACAATTTCAGGCGTTGTCTGATGAACAACTGAAAGGTAAAACGGACGAATACCGTGCTCGTATTGAAAAGGGAGAAACGACAGATGAACTTCTTCCAGAGGCATTTGCAACCGTACGTGAGGCATCACGTCGTGTACTGGGCAAACGTCACTACGATGTACAGATGCTGGGCGGTATCGCTCTGCATGAAGGCCGTATTTCCGAGATGAAAACGGGTGAAGGTAAAACGCTGGTAGGAACACTTCCAGTATATCTGAACGCGTTAATGTCCAAAGGTGTACACGTGGTCACGGTCAATGACTATTTGGCACAAAGGGATAGCCAGGAAATGGGACAAATCTATGAGTTCATGGGCATGACGGTTGGGGTTAACCTCAGCGGTATGGACCATGCGTTGAAACAACATGCATATGCATGTGATATTACGTACGGAACGAACAATGAGTTTGGTTTTGACTATCTGCGTGACAACATGGTGCTTTACAAAGAGCAAATGGTACAACGTCCATTGTTCTTCTGTATCATTGATGAAGTAGACTCCATCTTGGTCGATGAGGCGCGTACGCCACTCATTATCTCTGGACAAGCTCAGAAGTCGACGGATATGTACTATGCAGCAGATCGTTTTGTGAAACGTTTGGTGCCAGAAGAAGACTTTACGGTTGACATTAAGGTGAAATCCGTAGCGTTGACTGAGGCGGGCGTGGCAAAAGCAGAGAAAGCATTTGGTATCGAGAACTTGTATGATCATGCCAATGTAACTCTCAACCATCACATTGTACAGGGCTTGAAAGCTAATGCAATCATGCGTCGTGACGTGGATTATGTTGTCAGTGATGAGGAAGTCATGATCGTCGATGAATTCACAGGTCGTCTGATGTCTGGACGTCGTTACAGTGATGGATTGCACCAAGCGATTGAAGCCAAAGAAGGCATTGAAGTACAAAACGAGAGCATGACGCTTGCTACGATTACCTTCCAGAACTATTTCCGGATGTACCGTAAACTTGCGGGTATGACGGGTACAGCGAAAACCGAGGAAGAAGAGTTTAAAAAAATCTACGGTCTCGAAGTACTGCAAATTCCAACCAACCGCCCAAACAAGCGGGATGACATGGCAGATGTCGTGTACAAGAGCATCGATGGCAAGTTCAATGCCGTTGTAGAAGAGATCGTGGCACGCCACAGTAAGAATCAACCGATTCTGGTAGGTACAGTGTCCATTGAGAACTCTGAACGCCTGTCTGACATGCTTAAACGCCGTGGTGTCAAACACCAGGTACTGAACGCCAAGTACCACGCGGAAGAAGCAGAGATCATCTCAGGAGCTGGTCAAGCGGGTGCAGTAACGATTGCAACCAACATGGCAGGACGGGGTACGGATATTATATTGGGTGAAGGTGTAGCTGAAGTAGGCGGCCTTCATATCATCGGTACGGAGCGTCACGAATCACGCCGGATTGATAATCAGCTGCGTGGTCGTGCAGGACGTCAAGGTGACCCGGGTTCAACACAATTCTACCTGTCACTGGGTGATGAATTGATGAGACGTTTCGGTGCAGATAATGTATTGAACATGATGGAGCGCCTTGGTTTTGAAGAAGACCAACCGATCGAGAGCCGGATGATTACCCGTGCAGTAGAATCAGCGCAGAAGCGTGTTGAAGGTAACAACTTTGACGTGCGTAAAGTCGTTCTGCAATATGATGATGTTATGAACCAACAACGTGAAATTATATATAAACAGCGCCGTGAGGTACTGGAGTCCGAAAATATCAAACAGATCGTTATGGATATGATCAAACCTTCCATTGAACGTATTGTTGAAGCACATTGTAGTGACGATATTCCAGAGAACTGGGAGCTACAGGAAGTTGCCGATTACATGAACAGCAAATTGCTGGACGATGGTTCCATAACTAAAGATGATCTGTGGGGTAAGGAAGCAGAAGAGATCATCGAGTTCCTGTTCACGAAAGTTCAAAACAAGTACAATGCACGTGAAGAGCGAATTGGCGAAGAGATGGTTCGTGAGTTCGAGAAAGTGGTTGTGCTCCGTGCAGTAGACAGCAAGTGGATGGATCATATTGATGCAATGGATCAATTGCGTCAAGGTATCCACCTTCGTGCCTACGGTGGTACAGATCCACTGCGTGAGTACCAGTTCGAAGGCTTCGAGATGTTCCATCAGATGATCGCTTCGATTCAAGAAGAAGTAGCGACTTATGTGATGAGAGCACAGATCGAGAGCAATCAGGAGCGTCAAGCGGTTGTTGAGGAAAGTCAGATCTCGACAAGCGGTGAACCTGCTGAGAAACGTCCAGTGAAGGTTTCTGACCAAATCGGACGTAACGATCCATGCCCGTGCGGTAGTGGCAAGAAGTTCAAACACTGCCACGGTCAAGAGTAGAGCGATGGTTTTTATATACACTATAGTGTAATAAGTTGAACCTTGATTTTACACCATAACGGAGAGTGCAGAAGCAATCTGAAGAAGCGGAGCGTTCGCCTTTATCCCCGGATTTTTCCCTTGTAAGAGGGAATCAAGAAAATCTGGGGATAAGAGCGATCGGAAGATGCTACTGTAATCGGAGTGCAGGTGTAACAGTTACTAGGTCAACTTATATAGCATGACATGAATGGCTCCTTGCAGCCGGGTATTCCATAGGATGAAGTGAAGGATGCAAAACCGATTAATGGTGCATAGTTATAATAATATGACCATGATCACGGGGAAGAGATATACTGATACAACAGTAGTCTCAACACCAGGGTAACGCATCGGATACTTGATCTGGAGGAATGCCCTGGATGCGGGGAGCTTATCTTAATGAAAAGAGGAATTGCACATGATCGATCCAAACGTGAAGCATGACCTGCGTGAAATAGGCAAGAAACTAACCAACCTTAGGGGGTCTCTTTGACTTAGATCTGAAGCAAGAGATGATCGGCAACTTCGAAGTGAAGATGTCTGCTCCGGATTTCTGGGATGATAGTGACAAGGCGCAATCCGTAATCGCTGAGCTAAATGCGGTGAAGGGATCTGTGGATCAATACACCAAACTCCAACAGGACTACGATGATGCGGTGATGATGGTAGAACTGGCTGACGAGGAAGGCGACGAAGACCTCGCTGCAGAGATCGGTAGAAGCGTCACAGCGATCGTGAGCAAGGTGGCAGAGTTCGAACTTCAGCTGCTCCTGAACCAGCCGTATGATAAGATGGATGCCATTCTAGAGCTTCATCCGGGCGCAGGTGGTACCGAGTCACAGGACTGGGGACAAATGTTACTGCGGATGTACACACGTTGGTCCGAGAAGCGTGGCTTCAAGGTTGAGGTGCTGGATTATCTGCCAGGAGATGAGGCGGGGATCAAGAGCGTCACGCTATCGATCAAGGGGCACAATGCTTATGGTTATCTGAAAGCCGAGAAGGGTGTACACCGACTGGTGCGGATCTCTCCTTTTGACTCATCGGGCCGTAGACATACGTCCTTCGTATCATGTGATGTGGTTCCTGAGATTGATGATACGATTGAATTGGACATTCGAACAGAGGATCTCAAGATTGATACCTACCGTGCGAGTGGCGCGGGTGGACAGCATATCAATACCACCGACTCAGCCGTGCGGATTACCCACCTTCCGACAGGTGTAGTTGTAACGTGTCAGAATGAACGTTCACAGATCAAGAACCGTGAGCGGGCGATGAAGATGCTTCGTTCGAAATTGTATGAGCGTAAAATTGAAGAGCAAAAACAACAGCTGGATGAAATCCGAGGAGATCAGTCGGATATTTCATGGGGTAGCCAGATTCGCTCCTATGTGTTCCATCCCTATAGTATGGTAAAGGATCACCGTACAAGCGTAGAGACTGGAAATACAGGGGCAGTAATGGACGGCGACCTCGATGCATTCATCGATGGTTATTTGCGTAGCCAGATTAAAGTAGAAACCGATTAATATAAGTTCCTGTATGGACCCATACGTGTAGGCGTATGCTGGTGTATACGGGAGCTTTTTTTTGAATAATTTTATAGGATAGAAAAAATGAGCGAACAACTGATCAGTCACATAAAAGGAGAGCACGAGAACATGCAACAACGATCACAACTTCACAATAATCGCAAAAAGAGGATAACTAGCCTCATTCCACTCAATGGTCCATGGAGAAACGTCGTGGATACGGTATCTATCATTGTAGGTTCGTTTTTAATTGCAGTGGCCTTTAATTTATTTTTATTACCAAATCAGATCGCTTCGGGTGGGGTGTCCGGGTTATCAATTCTGGGCAAGGAATGGCTTAATTGGGAGCCGGCATATACCCAATGGGCAATTAATATCCCACTTTTGATTGCGGGTTTCCTGCTCATTGGCAAGCAGTATGGTGTTCGCTCGGTATTGGGCAGTATTGTCCTGCCACTGTTAGTTTATCTCACGAAGGATTGGGCCATTCCAACAACGAATCCGCTACTTGGTTCACTGTATGGTGGGATTGGTGTTGGTTTAGGGATTGGAATTGTATACAGAGGTAGAGGATCAACAGGTGGCATGAGCATTCTTGCCAGAATCGTACAGAAATACAGTGGATTGAGTTACTCTCTGTGTGTCGTAATTATGGATGCTACGGTTATTATTATGGCTGCTTTTGTATTGTCATTGGAACAGTCTCTCTATGCACTAATTGGGTTGTATGTTACTGGTAAAGTGATCGATGCCGTTGAGATGGGCCTAGGCTTTTCCAAGGTGGCTTATATTATCTCCAACCAGACCGAAGCGATTAGCAAAGTGATTCTGGATGACCTGGATCGCGGATTAACGAAGCTGGAGGCCAAAGGCGGTTACACCGATGATCAACGAACGGTACTGATGGTCGTGGTTGGACAGAATGAGGTACCAAGACTCAAAGCGTTGATCCGGTCTGTGGACCCGGGAGCATTTGTCATTATCAGTAACGCGCACGAAGTGCTCGGCGAAGGCTTTAAGCGGGGAGAACATGTGTGAACGGGTTGAAAACTAGTGAGTGAGCCGTGTAGGCTCATAAGAAATGACTTCATCAAAAAAAGCAGGCATATCCTTCTCCGAAATGGAGGTAGAGGATGTGCCTGCTTTTCTACTATTACTATAGATGCTACAGAATCGGAGATAACAGACGGGAAATGGCTTCTTTGAAGCGAATGATTAGACTGCGTTTTTGGTATTCATCGAGCGTCATTTCTCGCGATACATGCAGGTCGTGCTCAAAGGTTTGTACAAGTGCTGTCGCAATCGCTTCATCGTACATAAAAGCATTAACCTCAAAGTTCAACCGGAAACTGCGGTAGTCAATATTGGCGGTTCCCACGGATGCAACCAAACTGTCAATGATAAGTGTTTTGGCATGAATGAAGCCATTATCATATATAAATACTTTGGCGCCCACCTTCAACAACTCACCAATATAAGATAACGTAGCCCAATATACAAAGGCGTGGTCGGGTTTATTTGGAATCATAATGCGAACATCAATGCCGGACAGACACGCGAGACGAATAGCTTCGAATACACTGGCATCCGGGATAAAATAAGGCGTTTGAATCAGGATTGATTGTTTGGCCCCGTTAATCATCTTAAGATAACTGTTTTTGATATGCTCGGTCTCTGCATCAGGTCCACTGGAGACAATCTGCATGGCAATCTTTCCTGTGCCCTCAATATGAGGGAAATGCGCCGGAACATAAGGTGTGTCGTGTTGCTTGGACGCTTCATTCCAATCTAGGAGAAAACGGGTCTGCAGCGCATGAACGGCGTTCCCTTGAATACGCAGATGTGTGTCACGCCAGTAACCGAATTTCGAGTTCAAGCCAAGATACTCATCTCCAACGTTAAACCCGCCTGTGTACCCAAGGTTACCATCGATGATGACAATCTTACGGTGGTTCCGGTAGTTCATACGTAAGTTGATCAGACTGAATTTGGAGGGGAAAAAGACTTCAACCAAACCGCCTGCTTCGCGCAATTCTTTGAAAAAACGTTTTGATACCCGCCGTGATCCGAGCGCGTCATACAGCAAACGAACTTTGATGCCTTCCCGCGCTTTGCGGATGAGTGCATCTCGAATTCTTTTGCCCAGACGGTCGCCTCTATAAATGTAGTATTGTACGTGCACGTGATCCTGAGCCGCTTCGATGTCATCCAAGAGCCGCTGGAATTTATCTGTTCCATCCGTAATGATCTCGACCGCATTATCTTCCGTCACCAGAGCACCGTTCTGCTTCAGGTTCATATAGATCATGTCCTGGCTAGTCTCGGTTGCTTGGTTGCGGAAAGGGGTGCGGTTATCGTGCAACTGCGTGAGCTGGGCTTCAATACGTTCCTCTAGCCCGAGTTTCTTACGTTCCTTCCACTGGAAAAGCCGGTATCGGGTCAGGTTCTGACCGGTTAAAAGATAAAGTAAAAACCCAAACACCGGAATAAAGTTCAAGACGAGCAGCCAAGCCCAGGAAGCACTGGCATCCTTCCGTTCGAAGAAAACGACTGCTGCGGCAAAAATAATATTCAGGCCAAGGAGTACAATAAGTAAAATGGATTCGATATGCACTATAGTCCCCCACGTCTCATAATGACCATCATGAATCTATTCATATGTCCTTGGTAGCAGGTTAGTTATGAATGAGACCCTGATTGTAATGTTTCCTACTAATACGTATTTTAACAGATGTATACCAATTCGTCCCGGATGAGAAAAAAAGATATGTTCGGATTGGATGAAAATCCATGTGAAATTGATGATAGAGTGTTGTATTTATATAACCAGAGTCGTATAATAATACACAAATATGCATATAAGCGACGGAATTGCTGTGTTTAAGTATCCTTCAGGCAAGGACATAGCACAAGTAGCGCATACATCGAGATTGGGGGAGCGAGAGTGAATAATAAATTAAAAGTAGCAATCGTCGGTTCCACCGGCTACGGCGGGGTGGAGCTGATTCGTTTTTTCCAGAATCATCCGCTGGTTGAAATTACATCGGTGATCTCATCATCGAGCAGTGGTGAGTCCATCGCAGATGGATTTCCGCATTTGACGGGCGTGATTCACAGGCCACTCGACGGTGTAGATCCGGCTGAAATTGCGAGCCGTGCGGATCTGGTATTCACAGCGACCCCGTCCGGCGTAAGTGCTAAGCTCGTACCAAGCCTCCTGGCAGCAGGACTTAAGGTGATTGACCTGTCTGGCGATTTCAGACTTAAGGATGGAACAGTGTACGAAGAGTGGTACAAACATCCGGCGCCTCCAGCTGATTTGCTGGAACAAGCGGTATACGGCATGGCTGAGGTGTATGGCGAAGAAGTGAAGGGGCAGAATTTTATATCCAACCCGGGCTGTTATCCAACGGCTACACTTCTTGGACTGATCCCTGCAGTAGAGGCAGGCTGGATTGATCCTTCTACTATTATAATTGATGCCAAATCAGGCGTATCTGGAGCAGGACGCGGAACAAGTCTGACAAATCATTATGCAGAGATGAATGAGAATTTAAAAGCCTATAAACTGAATAAACATCAACATATTCCCGAGATCGAACAAGTGCTTGGCAGTATAACGGGAACGCCTGTTACGGTTACTTTCACAACACATCTGGTGCCAATGACACGTGGAATTATGAGTACGATGTATGCAAACCTCGTTGGGGAACACAGCGACCGGGAGATCGTGGATTTGTACCGCAAATATTATGAGAACCGACCTTTCGTACGTGTACGTGAACCGGGCATCTGGCCTTCGACCAAAGAAGTGTACGGATCCAACTATTGTGATATCGGATTTGCGGTGGATTCTCGCACAGGGCGTTTAACGATTATTTCGGTCATCGACAACCTGGTGAAGGGTGCTTCCGGGCAAGCGATTCAAAATATGAACCTGATGATGGGATGGGAGGAGAACCTCGGGCTGAACATGACACCGGTATATCCATAAGGGATTGGAATTCAGGAGGAGCACTGGGACATTCGGTGTAAGAGTGCTCTCTCAGAGTCTTCTAGGGAGAACGGATCAGGTTAAGCAGGCGGATCATCAGCATATAGCTGAACGCATACGGGGGATATGATATGGGAACGAATGTGGAGCAACATACTTTTACCGTGGTTGAGAACGGAACAATTGTAACCCCTGGGGGATTCACTGCTGGTGGACTTCACTGCGGATTGAAAAAGACATCTCGTAATGACATCGGAGCGATCCGCTGTGATGTACCGGCTACATCTGCTGCTGTATACACAACGAACGTGTTTCAGGCGGCACCACTCAAAGTAACGCGCGAAAGCTTGAGCAACGGACGCCTTCAGGCTGTTATCGTTAACAGTGGTAATGCCAATGCATGTACAGGGCAACAAGGGGAAGAAGATGCTTATGCGATGCGTTCGGCGGCTGCGCGTGAGTTGGGTGTGGCAGAAGAAGACGTGGCTGTGGCATCCACAGGTGTCATTGGGGAATTGCTCAAAATGGATGCTGTACATTCAGGCATCACCGGACTTCCAGCGCATATGGGTAAGGAATCGAATGAGGCGGAACAATTTTCACAAGCGATTCTGACAACGGATTTGGTGAAAAAGGAAGCTTGCGTCTCCGTTATAGTTAACGGTAAGACGGTTACGATTGCGGGAGCCGCCAAAGGCTCGGGTATGATTCATCCGAATATGGCGACAATGCTCGCTTTCATGACCTCTGACGCGGTCATTGGTGCAGAAGCGTTGCAGCGCTTGCTGCGCCAGGCAACCAATCATACATTTAACATGATTACCGTTGATGGGGATACAAGTACAAACGACATGCTGGTAGCTATGTCCAGTGGTTATGCAGGCAATGAAGAGCTGACGATGGAGCACCCGGATTGGGACGCTTTTGCAGCTGGATTTACCTATGTATGCCAAGTGCTGGCTAAAGCTATTGCTCGTGATGGTGAAGGAGCAACCAAACTGGTTGAGGTAGAAGTTACAGGTGCGGTAAGTGATGAATCCGCGCAAGCAATCGCGAAAACTGTCATCGGTTCGAGTCTTGTGAAATCAGCCATGTTTGGCGCTGACGCCAATTGGGGACGGATTATTGCAGCCGTAGGGCGTGCAGGACAGCCGGTGAACCCGGATACCGTAGATATCCGTTTGGGAGATATTTCGGTACTTGCGCAGTCCCGCCCAGTCGTGTTTGACGAAGAAGCGGCATTGGCCTATTTGCAGACTGATACAGTTCGCATCGTGGTGGATTTGCACCACGGCGAAGGAACAGCAACAGCCTGGGGCTGTGACCTGACGTATGACTACGTCCGAATTAACGCAGCATACCGCACGTAATAAACCTTTGGGGTAAAGGTTTTGCGAAACAGCTGTCTTCTATTGTGAAGCTGTTTCGTGAGATGTTTCAAAAATTATCAATGAAATTTAAACTTGTTGTTTGGTGTTGGACATATAGCGATAGTAATGGAGAAGACGGAATTGATTCTGCAGAAGCGGAGCGGTCGCCTTTGTCTCCGGGTGTTCCCCTATATAGGGATAATTCAAGAAACCTGGAGACAACAGCGATTGAAAGAACAATCCGAATTCGGAATGGACTCCTACCAGCCTTTATGACCTTATAAAAGTGTTATATTTTTTTGAATATAATTTTTACTATGATAGGAGCTTGCCCTCATGAATTCAACAATGCCAAACGAGAGTACCGCAACGGAAGCGAGCACAGAGAAACAGATGTTTGTCATGAAATGTGGAGGCAGCACGCTGGCGGCATTGCCCGAGTCTTTCTTTGCGGATCTGCGTGATCTGCAGTCTCAGGGCACGCAGCCGGTAATCGTGCATGGCGGAGGTCCTGCGATCTCGGATAACCTGGCGAAGCTTGGTATCGAAACCGAATTCGTTAATGGCCTGCGCAAAACGACTGAACCTGTGCTGGACGTAGTGGAGATGGTGCTTGCGGGCAGTATCAACAAACAGATCGTACGTCTGATTCAACGTGTTGGTGGTCGTGCACTAGGCTTGTCCGGCGTGGACGGGGGTCTGATCCAGGCTAAACCTGTTACAAACCACGCAGAGATCGGTTGGGTAGGCGATGTCACTGGGGTGAACGCAGAGATTATTCAAGGTATAGTGAACATGGGTTACATGCCAGTTATCGCACCGGTTGGCGTAGATGCAACTGGACAACGCTACAACATTAACGCAGATACAGCTGCGGGTGCAGTGGCATCTCATCTCGGCGTAAGCCGGATGATTGTCGTGACAGACGTTCCTGGCATCATGAAGAACGTAGGCGGCGAGAAAAAAGTACTGCCATCCGTATCTGTACAAGAGATTGAGGACATGATCCAGACCGGAGAAATCTATGGCGGTATGATTCCCAAAGTGCGTGCAGCTATCGCTTGTATCCATGGTCAAGTACGTGAGGTCGTCATCGTAGACGGCAGCGAACCCCAGATCCTGAGCCGAGTGCTCGGCGGAGAAATCATCGGAACAAGAATCATCCGTATGCAATAATTTGCTCTCGATGCGCTAGGGTCTTAATAGCCTTATATTAAATAAAAAAATATGTGCACGGCTTTTTTATATAAGAAATCTAATATTACACTCACATATCGTAGGGTGCAGAACCAGTCTGAAGAATAAAAATGCATAACGGAGAGGACAGAAATAACCTGAAGAAGCGGAGCGTGCGCCTTTATCACAGGATTTTCCCCATTGAAGGGGAATAAAAAAAATCCAGGGATAACAGCGATCGGAAGGTTGTTCTGTCATCGAAGAGGAGTATGCATACGTTCGGAAGATGGTTCCGCAATCGGAGTGATCTAGTGTAAATAAGAGCTCTTATATAATTGCCGTTGCACCAACCAATAAGGAGTGATAGGGTCATGGCAAAAGGCAACGAACAGCCAGGTTCTGGCACAGCGGTAGCGGGCGCAACAGCAACAGGTGCAGCGGCACAGACGGAAAGCTCGCTTTTCCAAACGTATGCACGTTATCCAATCAGTCTGGTCAAAGGTAAAGGCAGCTGGTTATGGGACGATCAGGGGAACCGCTATCTCGATTTCATGTGCGGACTCGCTGTAACTAGCTTGGGCCATGCACCGGAGAAAGTTGGAGCCAAGCTGAAAGCTCAGATTGATGAGCTGTGGCATGTATCCAACCTATTCCAGATTCCAGGCCAGGAGAAGGCAGCAGCACTGCTGACAGCCAATACGTGCGCTGATGCAGTGTTCTTCTGTAACAGTGGTGCCGAAGCGAATGAAGCAGCTATCAAAGTAGCACGTCGTTATCACCAAAAGGTGAAAGGCACAGATCGCTATGAAGTGATCACATTTGCCCAGTCCTTCCATGGACGGACACTCGCAACGCTGACAGCAACCGGACAGGATAAGGTGAAAGAAGGATTTTTGCCATTGCCAGCCGGATTTGTAACTGTACCTTTGCATGATATCCCTGCACTTGAAACGGCAATTGGACCCAACACAGCAGCTATTATGCTGGAAATGGTTCAGGCCGAGGGTGGTGTATATCCGGTTGAACCGGAATTCGTCAAACATGTACGGAAATTGTGTGACGAGCATGGGTTGCTGTTGATTGTCGATGAAGTACAAACAGGAATGGGACGTACGGGTAAACTATTTGCGCACGAACATTATGGCATTGAGCCAGACGTGTTCACCGTTGCCAAAGGTATCGGCAGTGGTTTCCCTGTAGGCGCGATGTTGGGGAAAGGTTTCCTGCGGGATGCGTTCACGCCAGGTAGCCATGCGACAACATTTGGCGGAACACCACTTGCTTCATCCGTTGTGATAGCAACAATTGAAACGATGCTGGAAGATCGCTTGCCAGAGCGTGCAGCGGAGATGGGTGAATACCTGATGAGCTCCCTGCGGAATCGTTTAGCGGGTAATTCCTTTGTGAAGGAAGTTCGTGGCTTGGGATTGTTGGTCGGCATCGAATGTGCTGAGCCGGTAGGTGATATTGTGCTTGCTGGGCAAAAACGCGGTATTTTGTTCGTCTCTGCAGGACCTAATGTGATTCGTTTGCTTCCAAACCTGTATGTGAGCAAAGAAGAGATTGACGAGGCGGTATCCTTGGTAGCCACATTGATCGAAGAGCACGTAGCGGCGAAAGCCTAACATAAAAATGATAACCTTTCTGTCTCGGGGCCATTCCCGGCCTCGAAGCAGAACGAGATGATGAATCCCTGTAGCCGCGCGGTGAACTTGCAGAAGGCGGAAAAGAATAAACTTGAGAAGCACCAAGACAAAGTGTCAATGTGCTCTCTCTTCTGCCCATGCGGGTGCAGGGAACCGGAAATAAGGAGGACATTATACATGACAGCACAACAGACGGAAAAGATTCAGAAGATTGATCTGAGAGGCCGGGATTTTATCGAATTCACGGACTACACAGCAGAGGAAATTCGTTATCTGCTTGATCTCGCAATTGAGATTAAAGGCAAACAAAAAAGCGGTGTACCTTTTCAACCGTTGAAAGGCAAAACGATCGGACTTATTTTTGAAAAATCATCCACACGTACGCGTGTATCCTTTGAAGTGGGTATGTTCCAATTGGGCGGACACGCGCTCTTCCTGAGCAAAAATGATATCCAGCTGGGTCGCGGGGAAACAACACATGATACAGCCAAAGTATTGTCCCGTTACCTGGACGGCATCATGATCCGTACCTTTGGACACCATAATGTAACTGAACTGGCAGAGCATGCGGATGTTCCAGTTATTAACGGCCTGAGCGATGCAGCGCATCCTTGTCAGGTACTGGCAGACTTCCAAACGGTGCTGGAGCACAAAGGCAAGCTGGCAGGTCTGAAAATGGCCTACATCGGAGATGGCAACAACATGGCACACTCCCTGATGCTCGGTGCAGCGAAGATGGGTATGCATGTTGCTGTAGCAACGCCAGAAGGTTATGAGCCGGATAGCGCAGTTGTGGAGCAGGCACGCATTATCGCACAGGAGAGCGGTTCTGAAGTGACTGTAACCTACAGTGCACAGGAAGCTGCGAAAGATGCAGATATCGTGTATACGGATGTATGGGCGAGCATGGGCTTTGAAGAAGAGCAGAAGATTCGGGAGCAGGCATTTGCGGCATATCAAGTGGACGAGGAACTGATGAAAGGCGCGAAGGCGGACTACATGTTCTTGCATTGTCTGCCAGCACACCGCGGCGAAGAAGTGAGTGCCGGTGTAATTGACGGACCGAACTCCCTGATCTTTGATCAGGCGGAGAATCGCTTGCATGCACAGAAAGCCTTAATGGCTGCATTAATGAGCGAATAGATGCTATTTGCCTTTATGGGTTGATTTTAGGCGCAGATTTCGCGATGATAGATTCATCTATAATGTACTTTAAAAAGTTAATTAAATAAGAAGCATACACAAACACGGAGAGACAGAAAAAGCCTGAAGAAGCGAAGCGTGCACCTGAAAGCTTTTTGAAAGAAAGCTGCATCGGAAGCATAGGCTATCCCCGGATTTTACCCTTTGTCATAAAGGGATGAAAAAAATCTGGGGATAACAGTGATCGGAAGGATTTTCTGGCTCGTAGGATTCAGTGTATGAAGGCTCTGTTTAACTTAACTGATCTTGGGGAGGACCATCGAACATGGCTAAGGAAAAAATTGTACTCGCATATTCAGGCGGGTTGGACACATCTGTAATTTTGAAATGGTTGAAAGAAACATATGATGCAGAGATTATCGCTTTCACAGCGGATATTGGACAAAAGGATGAATTGGACGGTTTGGAGGAAAAAGCACTGGCAACAGGCGCTTCCAAAGTATACATCGACGATCTACGCGATGAATTCGCAAAAGATTTCATTTATCCGATGTTCCAGGCAGGTGCCCTCTATGAAGGACAATACCTGCTTGGCACAAGTATTGCTCGTCCACTGATCGCTAAACGTATGGTGGACATCGCTCGTGCAGAAGGTGCTACAGCCATCGCTCACGGCGCTACAGGTAAAGGAAATGACCAAGTTCGGTTTGAGTTGAACGCGGCTGCACTGACACCAGACATTAACGTAATTGCACCTTGGCGTCTGGAAGAATTCCGTAACCAATTCCCGGGACGTGCCGAGATGATCGCGTACGCTGAGAAACATGGTATTCCGGTAACCGCTTCTGCGGCTAAACCATACTCCACAGACCGTAACTTGCTGCATATCAGCTATGAGAGCGGTGTGCTCGAAGATCCTTGGTTCGATCCAAGCGCGGACGAGAACAAAGACATGTTCCTGCTGAGCAGTGCACCTGAAGATGCACCAGATCAAGCGGAATATGTTGAACTGGAATTCGAACAAGGTGACTGTGTTGCACTGAACGGTGAGCGCTTGAGCCCACTGCAAGTGATGGAGCAACTGAACGAGCTGGGTGGCAAACATGGTATTGGCCGTGTAGATATGGTTGAGAACCGTTTTGTTGGTATGAAGAGCCGTGGCGTATACGAAACACCAGGTGGAACAATCTTGTTCACCGCACATCGCAAAATGGAGTCCATCACGATGGACCGTGAAGTGATGAACCTGCGTGATAGCCTGATCACACGTTACAGCACACTCGTTTACAACGGCTTCTGGTTCGCACCGGAACGTCTGGCGCTGCAAGCACTGGTGACTGAAAGCCAGAAGAACGTTACAGGTACAGTTCGTGTGAAACTGTATAAAGGCAACATCATCGGCGCAGGCGTGAAAAGTCCTGTCAGCCTCTACAATCCGGACATCGCAACGATGGAAGCTGATCCAACGCAAGCCTACGATCAAGGTGATGCAACAGGCTTTATCCGCCTGAATGCACTGCGTTTGAAAGTAACTCCGGCGTGGAGCAAAACAAAAACTAATTTCAACCTGCATCTATAGAGCTATATCAATATAAATGACAAGGCAGGCCGTTCTTGCACATCTGGCAGGAGCGGCTTTGTCCATGAGCGAAAGGGGAGTACTCACCGTGAGCAAGCTGTGGGGAGGACGTTTTACAAAACAAACCAATCATTTGGTTGAGGAATATACGGCATCGATCAATTTTGACAAGGCTTTGGCTGAGGAAGATATTCAAGGAAGTCTGGCTCATGTAACGATGCTGGGCAAATGCGGCATTCTGCCAGCGGAAGATGTAGAGACCATCAAAGAAGGATTGATCACCGTTCTGCACAAAATCCGTGCGGGCGAAGTGGAATTCTCCGTATCGGATGAAGACATCCACATGAATATTGAGAAAAACCTGATCGAGACGATTGGCCCTGTAGGCGGCAAATTACATACAGGCCGTAGCCGGAATGACCAGGTAGCAACGGATATGCACCTATACCTGCGCGAACGCGTGGTTGGATTTGTAGGCATGCTGCATTCCTTGCAGGAAGCACTGATTGGACAAGCGAAAGATAACCTCGATACGATTGTACCGGGTTATACGCATCTTCAACGGGCACAGCCGATCCTGTTCGCTCATCACCTGATGGCGTATGTATCCATGTTCCAACGGGATGCCGAGCGTCTAATGGACAGCTACAAACGCATTAACATCCTGCCACTGGGCGCAGGTGCGCTCGCGGGCACAACATTCCCGATTGACCGTCATTTTGTGGCGGAACAACTGGGCTTTGATGGGGTTTACGAGAACAGTCTGGACGCAGTAAGCGACCGTGACTTTATCGTTGAGTTCCTGGCAGCCGCTTCGCTGATCATGACTCACTTGTCCCGTCTGAGTGAAGAGTTGGTCCTGTGGAGCAGCACAGAGTTTGGATTCGTTGAACTGGACGATGCGTTCTGTACAGGCAGCAGCATTATGCCTCAGAAGAAAAACCCAGACGTTCCTGAACTCGTTCGTGGTAAAACAGGACGTGTGTACGGTAACCTGATCGGTTTGCTGACAGTACTGAAATCTCTTCCGCTGGCATACAACAAAGACATGCAGGAAGACAAAGAAGGCATGTTTGATACAGTAGCGACGCTGGAGGGTGCACTGCAACTGTTTGCTCCAATGATCGCGACAATGACAGTGAACAAGGATCGCATGCGTCAAGCGGTCAACCAGGATTTCTCCAACGCTACGGATATTGCCGACTTCCTCGTGGGCGAAGGCTTGCCTTTCCGTCAGGCGCATGAAGTGATTGGTAAAACGGTACTGTACTGCATCCAGAACAGCAAGTATTTGCTGGATCTGACGATTGATGAATTCCGTCAGTTCTCACCACTGTTTGATGACCGGATCTATGATGTGCTGCAACCGGAAGCGGTAGTTAACGCTCGTAATGTTTACGGCGGAACTGCTTCGGGTCAAGTCGCTGAAGCGATTGGACGCAGTGAGAAGGTACTGGAGATCACCGAGCAATGGATTACGAACCGCGGTTAATACCACCGCTACTATAAGGTACCCTTACAGATACAACAGTACAACAAAGAAGCAGGCCAGAGAACTTTGTTCTCAACGGCCTGCTTCTTTGTGTTGTACAGCGATGTGCTCTAGATATATTGAACTCAACCGCGAACGGAAGGTAGGTTGTTCTACTATCGGAGTACCAGTTTAGTTAATCGCGGTAGCTCCATTGTAATTCTCCACTAATCGCGCTTTTGTAAAGGCAACCATTTCAATACATCCTGAATCTTGGCATCCCAGTAGCCCCACTCATGTTCACCAGGCCCTTCCTCGTATGTCAGTTCGAAGTTCGTCTGTTCACAGGCTTGACGGAAGGTTTGATTATCCTCATACAGGAAATCTTCCGTTCCGCAGCATTGGTAGAGCAAAGGTCGAGGACTTTCGCTAGATTGGCTTTCTTTTAACAGATGAATCAGATCGTTCTCTGTACCCGCCACCTCTGGTCCGAAAATACGTTGTAACTCCGTCTGTTGCAATGCTGAGGATGCGTTTCTATCCATATGTGCAGACATATCGAGTGCTCCAGACAAACTGGCAGCTGCAGCATATTGAT
Organism: Paenibacillus sp. FSL H8-0283; assembly: GCF_045040675.1. Lineage (NCBI taxonomy): Bacteria > Bacillati > Bacillota > Bacilli > Caryophanales > Paenibacillaceae > Paenibacillus > Paenibacillus sp. FSL H8-0283. Next base: position 6,341,026 of record NZ_CP150295.1, on the reverse strand, counting down.
CTGGTTTACGAAGGGCCAGCTTGAACGCCCCATAGCCACCCATGGATAATCCGGCAACGAAATTGTCCTCCCGTTGGTCTGAGAGCGGGAAGAAAGAACGAGCAAGTGCCGGGAGTTCTTCACTGATAAAGCTCCAATAACGTCCGCCTTCTACCATATCTGTATAGAAGCTGCGGTGAACCTGTGGCATAACAACGGCGATCCCGAGGTTGGCCACATAACGTTCGATGGAAGTCCGGCGCAGCCAGATGGAATCATCATCAGACAGACCGTGCAGCAGGTACAGGGTTGGGTGCAGTCCTTTGCCAGTCACATTCTCCATACCGATCTGATTGTGGGTTTGTTGCGGCAGAATGACATGCATGCTGGTGCTAAGCCCGAGCGTATCCGAGTAAAAATCACATTTAATAAGTGCCATGAGTATAAGAAACCCCTTTCATAAGTTCGTTAACCACGTGTTCTGACATGAGACGATGGGATGGAAATCGGATGCCTGAGCCTCCAAAGTGTTTATATGTAACAGGTTATACGCATTACGCTTCCATTGCAATAACAAGATCTACAGTAGAAAACAAAGAATTTCACACCAGTGGTTAAAGTGGAAATCTGTAATCTGATCATTGATTTTTCAATCTGGTTTACAACGTAACAATGTTATGTTACACTCATTTCAATAAAAAGGGGGACCATATATGACGGATGATTTGATCTCCAAGAAAGAATTGTTGGACCTGACAGGAATCTCATACGGCCAGTTATACCGTTGGAAGCGGAAAAATCTCATTCCGGAAGAATGGTTCATTCGGAAGTCGTCCTACACCGGACAAGAGACTTTTTTTCCCAAACAACAGATTTTACTGCGCATTGACAAGATTCTCAATATGAAAGACGGATTATCGCTGGATGAGCTGGCAGACGTGTTTTCACCTACGTTGGGTGAAGTGGAGATGTCTGCAGAGCAATTGTTAGAGCGAAACATTGTTTCACAAATATCGCTGGATCTGTTAAAAGAAGCAGGTCGAGAACAATCGCTGTATGCTTTGGAGCAGATTATGATGCTCTACGTCCTTGATAAGCTGTTAATGAGCGGAGATATTACTCGGCAAGAGGGTGCGTTGCTGATCGAAGTGATGTCCGAACATTATTATCGTTTTACAGGCAAACCCAGCGAACTCGTGCTTATTCGTAAGATGGGTGTTCCTTCATTCATGCTGGTAACAGCAGGAACGGAGTTTTATTTTGACAATGGTGTGAAAGTGGTTCTTAGGCAGCCGATGGGAACATTTATGGAAGAATTAAAACTCAAATTAGGATAAGGAGAGGATCATCTATGGAAGAGCGGAATAAGCGGAATGATCTGAATGTGGCGGGCATAAGTCAAACGGCAGGCGGGAATTTTCACCGTGTATCTATTGATGGCATGGCTAAGGTGAACGGCAACCTGGACTGCACCTCTATGGAAGTGAATGGAACATTGAAGATGCACGGCGCTTTGACCTCCGAGAGTGCAGCGATTAACGGCATGTGCACGTTGAATGGACCTCTGACCAGTTCTCGTGTTCGGGTGGATGGCATGACGACGATTAACGGAGATCTCCATAGCCCTGAACTTGAAGTGAACGGAAAGTGTACCGTACGTGGAAGAGTAGATGGGGAACGAATTGATATTGGCGGTGTGATCGATATTGAAGGGGATGTCCAATGTGAGTCCCTGAATGTACGGGGCAATATTAAGATCAGCGGATTACTGAATGCGGGAACAGTGGAGATCAGGCTGTATACATCTTCTTCGGCTAAAGAGATTGGCGGAGAGCGTATCGATATTCGTCGCAAAGAACAACAGAATGGCTTTTGGAAAAGTATTGGTTTGGGCGGGACCCCTTCATTTAAGACATCCTTAATTGAGGGTGATGAGATTGTGCTGGAAGATACCGAAGCTGACATTGTTCGGGGGAGTAACATTTTTATCGGTCGCGGCTGTAACATCAGACTGGTTGAGTATTCAGGTGAACTTGAGGTAGATCAGGATGCCAAGGTGGGCAGCAGTCAGCGAATTTAAAGTTTGGATATGGAGAGAAAGGGATGGGATCGACATGAATAACAATCCTGGGCGTTCATTGGACAAAAAAATGGATATCAGCATCGTTGGTGATGGCAGTTCTTCTGGTGGCGTGTACGGCAAGATCAAGGTTGTAGGGGACGCGTCCTTTAACGACAATCTATCTTGTGATCGATTCAAATGTACGGGTACATCGGTCATATACGGATCGCTTGAATCCACAGATATTAAAATTACCGGAACCCTGACTCTAAAAGAGCGAGAGACCAGCAACGATGGTGAGGTTGGAATCCAGGCATCTGGCCTGCATACCAAAGCTGAGCATATAAAAGTGGTAGGTGAACTTCATCTGTCAGGGGATTGTCAGGCGGAAAATATCAAGCTGAACGGGCGTTTGACGATAGCGGGAATGCTCAGCGCTGAACACATGACGCTCAAAATCATGGGTCCATCCGAGGTCAAGGAAATGGGTGGTTCCATCATCTCGGTGAAGAGTGGCCGTTTGAATGACTTGTTTACGGGGAATAAATCAATTCTCAAGGCACAGATTATCGAAGGTGATGACATTGAATTAGAGAATACGGAGGCCGAGATTGTCCGTGGCGATAAAATAAAAATTGGTCCTGGCTGCCTGATTGGTACAGTGGAATACCGTTCATCTCTGCAAATTCATCCGCAATCGGAAGTTTTGCTGCAAAGCAATCGGTCCTTGGACTGATTAACGCAGACTTCTTTTCGGATATACTAATGCAGTCATATGAATAGAGCGTGAATGGAGAGATTGAGTACAATGGCTGCACGTAAAAACAGTATTGGATTGGTGCTGGCAGGGTTACTGCTCAGCATACTAATGGCTTCGATGGATAATACCATCGTGGCAACAGCTATGGGGGATATTGTCGGGAAGCTGGGTGGGCTCGACAAGTTCGTCTGGGTTACCTCCGCGTACATGGTGGCTGAGATGGCAGGGATGCCGATCTTCGGTAAGTTATCCGATATGTATGGACGGAAGAAGTTTTTTGTATTTGGTATTATTGTGTTTATGCTTGGCTCAGCGCTGTGCGGAACGGCAACGTCTATTGTGGAATTGACGATGTACAGAGCGATTCAAGGTATTGGCGCGGGGGCCCTGGTACCGATTGCCTTTACGATCATGTTTGATGTCGTTGCACCAGAATCTCGTGGTAAATTGGGTGGATTGTTTGGAGCCGTCTTTGGCCTCTCCAGCGTATTCGGACCTCTGCTCGGTGCTTACATTACCCAGTATGCGACATGGGAATGGGTATTCTATATCAACCTGCCGCTAGGCTTGATTGCATTTGTGTTTATTGCGTTCTTCTATAAAGAATCCCATCAGCATCAATCCCAACAGATCGACTGGCTGGGTGCTGTAACACTGATCGGTGCTGTTGTGTGCCTGATCTTTGGTCTGGAACTGGGTGGCAAAACATTTGCCTGGGATTCGTGGCAGATTCTTGGCTTGTTTGCCGGATTTATAGCATTAGCCCTGCTCTTCCTTTTTGCAGAGACAAAAGCCAAAGAACCAATCATCTCCTTCAGCATGTTCCGCAACCGGGTCTACTGGTCCAGTAACGTTATTGGTATGTTCAGTGGTGCGGCGTTCATTACAGCATCCGTGTACATTCCGATCTTCATACAGGGGGTACTTGGTGGTAAAGCGACCAACTCCGGTCTTGTGCTGCTACCCATGATGCTTGGGTCCGTTGTGACGGCATCCTTGGGCGGGGTGCTGATGACCAAAATCAAGTATCGTAATATCATGATCCCTACGTTAGCTTTACTTGTCATTGGACTTGGATTGCTGACCACACTGGATGAGAATTCTTCCCTTTGGACGATACGTATCTACATGGTGATGGTTGGTCTGGGTGTCGGTGCGTCGTTCTCTGTACTTAGCAATGCAGCCATGAACGCATTTGAACCGCAAAGGCGCGGAGCAGCAAGCTCCACACTTAACTTTTTGCGGTCCCTCGGCATGACGATGGGCATTACGATCTTTGGTATCGTACAGAGCCAGGTATTTACGCGTAAAATGAACGATGCTCTCGCTGGTTCAGCTGCGGAAGCAGGCGGTGCTTCAGCGGGTGGCGTGCCGCAGGGAGTGGACCTGACCGATCCGCATGCGTTACTCTCACCAGAACTCAGACAGGCGATTCCGCCTCAGGTGCTGGATACCATCACACATGCCTTGTCTTCTTCCATCGTGCAGTTATTTGCCTGGGCTGTCATTCCGGCTGCACTCGCGTTGGTCGCTTCCTTCTTCATGGGAAGAGAGAAGATGGTTGTAGGCGAAGAGCAAGGCGAATACACCGGCGGTCACTAAACCGTAATGCAGTAAACCGTAAGTTACGGTAGTAAAGCTAATCTCAGCTTGGTAAAACTCGAATAACTTTTCTTGAAAATGTAGAGACACACTTCTCGCTTATCCCCAAAAGGGACGTGAAGTGTGTCTTTTTGTTTTCGTGTGATCAGCTTATGTTTATCCATGAATTACGGCAGGACCTTGTTTGTACCATTCCGTGATCTGTAAGTTGTCGGTTGCTTTGAAAAAAAATTAAGGCTGTTTCGTATCGCTAATCCCGTCCTCGACCACAGAAGGCCCTTGTGGGTCAGGCAGGCTGCTATGACCGGAGCGGGCAATCAGGCGATTCTGAGCTTTGTACGTGTCCCTTGTAATCGTTTTGGATTCGACCACTTTACCGTCCAGCCTCTTGGTTCTTACCGTCTCCACAATATATCCAGGCTGTCCGTCTTGCAGCACCTGCTGTGCACCATCAGGCAGTACCGTACTGGACACATACTTTACCGGAACACTTAATGTTTCAATGGTGCGAGATTCAAGTGCATAGCTGACATTCTCGGGGAAGGTGCCGAAAAATTTCACCATCAATTGGTGATTCTTCACCTCTGCATGAATGAGTAAGGATTTTCCAGTATTATTCTTGAAGCGAAAATTGATGGCTCCCGAGGCAAAGGTGGCATCCAGTCCTTTGGGCAAATATTTGACCGGCAGGGAATGGTTGCGGCGCTCAATAATATCAAGACCCGTCAACAGCGCTGCATTATACACCGTACTGGATACCTGGCAGATTCCCCCGCCAATTCCGGGGGTGAGTCTTCCATTAACAATGACCGGGGCCTCACGAAACCCATACTCCTTTTCAGCTTGACGGACGACCTTCTCATAATCAAATGTGGCATCTGGTGGCAAGATCATGCCGTTAATCGCTTCCGCTGCTGCACTGACATTATGTATCCGGCCTTCACTACTATTGCCCAGACCCGTGGAGAACTGGATGATCTTTCGGTCAATGCCTTCCCGGCGCAGCGAATCAAGAGTTACTTCGGGTTTCAGCGTATACAGTGGTACCTGGATCAGCAATGGGGCGGGTTTCTCATCCCGGTTCAGTACACTGAAATCCCTGTGCAGCTTCGTCTGAATGATACTTGTGAGTGTATCCCAATCAATGCGGCGGACGCCCTTTTCCGGGATATACTGGACTTTGTCACTTGTGGTAATGCGGCGAACAGCGTCCGCAGGTGTACCAAAGGTTTCTTTTTCCCAGGCAGGGCTGAGATGTCCTTGGAGTGGTCTTGAGTTATAGGTCATATCGAGAGAGAACTCTTTCGGAAAATGATAACGTGCATAAGCGCGTTCCCACAGGTTACCTTCCTCCAGCTGCTGTATTGCGGACTCCAAGCTGTTAACGTTGTAACTCACCCCCACCTGAGCTGCGGTATACGACATCGTCTGGGGGTTGGGTTCAGTCACTTCAAAGGTGACAGGCCAGTCCTCCAGCTTTTGGATCTGTTCATCCAATTCATGCAATACGTTCTTACGATTCTTCCCCTCCACCAGCATCTCGCCAACATGAACGTTTTTGGGCAGGGCAGGTTGATTCACGTACATGTACAACAATCCATAAGACGCGGAGCCGATCAAGAGGATGGAGAATAGAACAATGACCGTCAAATGTATTTTTTTCATAACCGTACGCTCCTTTATACTTCGGTTGTTCCCGACTTTGTAACACTTTCTATATATATGATCCAATGCAGGAAAACTTTCGGGTACTCAATAGGTAACAAATTTGTTACAATAAACTTCATATGCATCCATGCTTCACCATTGAAACAGGAACGAAGTGGATTTTTCCCTGATGAAATTCAGGTCTTTTTAAAGGAAATGCCGGGATTGTGTCGAAATGATAATGGCTAACTATGCGAGCAGGAAGTGATGATGTGATAGAAATGCAGGACGTGTGGAAGACCTACGCCAATGGGACCCACGCATTACAAGGGGTGTCGGTGAAGATCGACCGCAATGAATTTGTTTATATCGTCGGTCCGTCCGGAGCAGGTAAATCGACATTTATGAAATTGATGTACAGAGAAGAAGTTCCGACCAAAGGACAAATATCCATTAACGGATTTAATATTGGTAAGTTGAAGCCAAGAAAGATTCCTTATGTGCGTCGTAACATCGGCGTTGTGTTCCAGGATTTTCGTCTGTTGCCACGGATGACAGCATTTGAGAATGTGGCATTTGCGATGGAAGTTATTGAAGCGCCGAAGCGTCATATCAAAAAACGGGTGATGGAAGTGCTCGACTTGGTGGGACTGCGGAGTAAGGCAAATCGTGAACCTTCACAGCTCTCGGGTGGAGAACAGCAGCGTATTGCTATTGCACGGGCTATCGTCAATAACCCGTCGGTTATTATCGCGGATGAACCTACAGGTAACCTCGATCCGGAGACGTCGTGGGGCATTATGCAACTGCTGGATGAGATTAATTTCCGGGGAACAACCATTGTTATGGCAACCCACAACAAAGATATCGTGAATACGATGCGTAAACGGGTAATCGCGATTGAACGTGGACAGATTGTACGGGATCAGATGAGAGGGGAATACGGTTATGAATTTTAGTACTCTCTTGCGCCATCTGCGGGAGGGATTCAAAAACGTATTCCGCAACGGCTGGATGTCCGTGGCCTCCATCATGTCCATCATTGTGTCGCTATTGATTCTTGGTGTGTTTATGTTACTGGTGCTCAATGTGAACTCCATGGCGAATCAGGTTGATAGCCAAGTGGAGATCAGCACGTTCCTCGAACTGAATGTGGACGAGAACCTGCGTAACACACTGGAGAAAGAAATCAGCGCGATGCCTGAAGTAAGTGAGATTCGTTTTGTTTCCAAGGAAGAAGGACTCAAGGAGTTCCGTGAGCGTCTTGGAGAGAGTGCAGATAACGTGCTTAGCGGTTTCGATGTGGACAACAACCCACTGCCGGAGACCATTGAAGTTGAGGTCATTGAACCGGAAACCGTCACTTTTGTGGCGCAAAAAATCGAAGCTTTGAACGAAAAACACCCGGAGAAGCCGATCATGAAAGTGAATTACGGCAAGGAAACGGTGGAAGTGTTGTTCAAATTTACGAAGCTTGTTCGTAATATCGGATTTATTTTTGTCGGGGGACTGGGTCTCATGTCCATGTTCCTGATCTCGAATACGATTCGCGTAACGATTCTGGCACGTCGCCGGGAGATCGGAATTATGAAGCTGGTTGGCGCAACAAATACCTTTATTCGCTGGCCTTTCTTTATTGAAGGTGCACTCATTGGATTTATTGGCTCGGTCATTACGGTTGGTGTGTTGTTTGTTGGGTACAGCCAGTTGATGAAGACGATTGGTCAGGATGTCTTCATGCAGATGCTTAACTTGATTCCGCTCGGCGAAATCTGGGGGCTGTTTGGAACACTGTTGATCGGACTTGGTGTGCTGGTAGGTATTTTGGGAAGTACACTGTCCATTCGGAAATCACTCAACGTTTAATTTTGTTTTCAACGATCGAATTGCAGAATATGTCGAAAAGAATGGTAAAGCAGGTTCATTAATGGACGCTGTTTGACGATATGTAGGAAAGACGGAGTCTTTTAAGATTGAAGAAAGCAAAGAACATGCTGTTCACCACCTGTGCAGGTTGCTTTCTTGTGAAATCATAGGATGGGGGATCATCATTTTGAAAAAAACCGCTTCGCTGCTGGCCTTTACGTTATTGGCCAGTTTGACGCTTCAACCTTCTGACGGATATGCCAAGAGTAGCATCAGCGATATTGACCAACAGATTCAGCAACTGGAGAGCAAGGCGGCTTCTGCCAAGCAGGAGCAAAAAAAAGCGGCTTCCAACAAAAAGGAAGCACAGCATTACAAGAACAAAACCAACGCTTATCTGAAGGTTGTTATGGAACAGATCAATGTCGTTAGTGATGAACTGGCGAGTGTATCCTTGCAGATCGAGAACACGGAGGAAGATCTTCGTACAACGAAAAAAGATCTGCAAGCGGCAGAAGAACGCATTGTTGCAAGGGAAAAATTGTTGGAGTCACGCGTGCGCCTGATGTATACGGACGGTGCTGTATCCTATCTGGATGTATTGTTGTCCTCTACTAGCTTCACTGACTTCCTGACCCGTGCGGATTCACTCAAAACGATTGTGGATCAGGATCAGCATCTGCTGGATGAGCACAAAGCGGACAAGCAACTTGTCGTGGACAAAAAGGCAGAATTGGATGTGCAATATGCGGAAGCCAAGAGCCTGTATGCACAGAAGAAACAGCGTAAGTCCCAATTGAATGAAAAAGAAGCGGAAAAGCAAGTGCTTCTCGCTTCATATGATGCTAAAATTGAAGAGTCAGAAGAGCTGACACAAGAGCAGGAAGATGTATTAATGCAGATTGCCAGCAAACGTTCGGCACTTCTTCAAGAGAAAAATAAATTGCGTGAACAGCAGGCGGCTGCCGCAGCCAAAGCAAAAGCCGCAGCAGCGGCTCGGGCGAAAGCTGCAGCCAAGGCGCCTACTAGAGTGAGTTCGGATAGTAGCAGTGAGGTCACGTATTCATCCGGTAATGGTATCTTCTCAAGACCGGTATCTGGAGGACGTATTTCTTCTGGATTCGGCCCCCGTACCCATCCGATTACGGGCGTAGTGGGTAAAATGCATGCCGGTGTCGATTTTGCTGTTCCTCAGGGAACTTCGGTTCATGCTGCTTCTGGCGGAATCGTGATCATGGCTGAATGGTATAGCGGTTATGGTTATACGGTTATTGTGGACCACGGCGGTGGACTATGGACGTTATATGGTCACTTGCGCGAAGGTGGATTCAAAGTCAGCAAGGGAGACACAGTAAGCAGAGGGGATACCATTGCGGAGTCAGGAAATACAGGGAACTCTACTGGACCTCACTTGCATTTTGAAGTGAGAGACAACGGTACTGCTGTAAATCCGATGAACTATTTGTAATTATTGCTCCATCGTTCGAATGGAAAAAACATATTCCGTACAAGCTAGACATATACTAAGCTGGCATGTTCAGGGAATGGATTCTGGCAACAATGGAATCGGACACGCTTCAAAACTAAAGGCGGTGACAAACGGATGATGAAGAAAAGATCGGCGCTACTGCTTGTCATTGTGGGTCTCCTTGGCGGTAGTTTACTAACCCTGGTATTAATGACGTATCCGGGAATAGCGAGCCAGGCCACACCGGGCGAAGGTTTGCTGGCCAGTGTAACCGGTAATACACAGCAGAAGAACGATTTAAAGAAGATTGAAACCGCGATGGATTTGATCTCAAGCAACTATTATAAAGATGTGGATCAGACCAAATTGATTGACGGTGCGATCAACGGCATGATGGAATCACTTGGTGATCCGTACTCCAACTATATGGGGCAGGAAACGGCTGCTCAGTTTGAAGAGTCGATCGAAGGTTCCTTTACCGGTATTGGCGCAGAGGTATCCTCACAGGATGGAAACGTTGTTGTTGTTTCCCCTATCAAAGGATCCCCTGCCGAGAAAGCAGGTATTCGTGCAAAAGACATGATTATGTCGGTCAACGGTGAATCCCTGCAAGGTTTGGAACTGAACAAGGCTGTTAACAAAATCAGGGGTCCCAAGGGCAGTGAAGCGAAGGTACAAGTTAAACGTGCTGGATCTTCAGAACTGATTGAATTTGTCATTGTACGGGACGACATTGATCTGGAGACCGTATATGCTCACATGGAGGATGGCGGAATTGGCGTTATTGCCATTACCCAATTCTCTCTCAATACAGGCGATCGCTTTAAGGAAGAATTGGCGAAGCTTGAGAAGCAGAACATGAAAGGTCTGGTCATCGACGTACGGAATGACCCAGGCGGTGTATTGCAAGTTGTTATTGATATTGCTGAACAGTTTGTTCCCAAAGGCAAGGTTATTGTGCAGGTTGAAGACAAGAACGGCAAAAAGGAACAAAGCAAGTCCAATGGATCAGCCAAAGCTTACCCAGTCACAGTCCTGATGAACAAAGGCAGTGCGAGTGCGTCGGAGATTTTGGCCGGTGCATTACAACAGTCAGCAGGTGCTAAGTTGATTGGTGAAAACTCCTTTGGTAAAGGAACCGTCCAGACGAGTTATGACAAGCAGATGGGTGATGGCAGCTTGCTGAAGATCACTATTGCCAAGTGGCTCACTCCGAACGGAGACTGGATTCATGAAAAAGGAATCAAACCGGATATTGCGGTAGACCAGCCGGATTATTTCTCGGTGGCACCGATTAACAAAGAGAAGTTACCACTGAAATATGACAGCAATAGCTCGGATGTGAAAAGTGCGCAGACGATGCTGAGAGGACTCGATTTCAAACCGGATCGTGTGGATGGATACTACGACCAGAAGACGGAAGAAGCGGTCAAGGCATTCCAGAAGCAAAAAGGCATTCAGGCTACAGGCCAGATTGACGAGAAAACCGCTGAATCACTGGAAGCGGCTCTGATTGAACGTATTGCCAATCCTCAATATGATGCACAGCTGAAACGCGCGATCGAAAATGTCTCAAAGGATATTTCGTCCGCTGTGTCGAAGCCATAAAGAAGGCTGATTTTCAGCCTTCTTTTTTTCTGAACCGGCTGAAAGAGAGGGGTGACCGACCACAATGGAATGGGTATGGCCGTGGTTAACTACATTAGGGGAAGCTTTGTTGCAGTTGTTTATTCAGCCGTTTTATTATATTGCGGTGATCCTGATTGCGCTGATCTATCATCGTCAATTACTGCAGGAGCGTAAATTGTTCCATGTTCGTTTGCAAAGCTCGATAACACAGACGATTCGGGCGGTGCTCGGAGGCATACTCATTGGTACCATCGTCTCGATTGTGTCCCTATTCCTCGGTGCACATCTTACACTGGGAAGCCTGATATGCATATGGGCTGCAACATTAATTCTATCCTTGTTCCGTATCCGGTATCTGTGCTTTGCTTATGCGGCCGGGTTACTGGGTGTGCTACAATTTGGTTTGAATGTGGCTTCAGGCTGGCAACCATCGGGTTGGATGGGCACTATCACGGAAACGCTACGTACCCTGGATATGCCTGCACTGCTTGTCCTGGCTGCCCTTCTACATATGGGTGAAGCCTTGTTAGTACGCATGCAGGGGGTATCGATGGCATCACCACTTCTCTTCGAGGGAAAACGCGGGAAACTGGTTGGTGGATATCAACTGCAGCAGTTCTGGGCCATTCCTCTACTGATTCTTGTTCCAGTCACAGGAGGCGGCGCGGAGCTGGCATGGAATCCACTGATGAATACAGGTCATAGTTACATGCTGGTTGCGTTGCCGATTATGCTCGGATTTGGTGAGATAACGCAGAGTATGCTTCCGGGACAAAAGGTACAGATCTCATCCAAGCGGTTGATGATATATGGGGCAACTTTGCTTGTGTTCAGTTTGCTTGCTTCATGGTGGTCTCCACTCATGGTGGTTGCTGCGCTGATCGCATTTATTGGACATGAATTTCTGGTATGGTACAGCGCGTTTGAAGAGCAAAACCGCAGTCCGGTATTTGTCCATCCGCAGCATGGCCTGAAGGTATTGGCTGTTATTCCGGAGAGTCCTGCAGCGGATTTGGGGATTGAAGCAGGTGAGACATTGTACAAGGTGAATGGTAAGTTGGTTCATTCACCGGAAGAGTTACATCGTGCCCTGCGGATGAACCCGGCCTTTTGCAAACTTGAGGTGAGAAATCACCAGGGAGAAAGCAAGTTCATGCAACGAGCGATCTATGAAGGGGAGCATCATCAACTTGGGGTCATTATGGCACCGGACAATCACGAGGTTTGGGCGATTCGGTTACGTCCACTGACGTTGTTCCATATCATCAACCTCAAATTGTTTGCCCGTCTGAAAAAACCACAAAGGGACGAAGCTCCCTTGGCGTTACCGCCAGCCCCTGTGGCCAGTGATAAAGGGTCCATAGAGATGTAACAACTAAGCATACGTGATGAAGTATGTTGCATAAATAAAACAAAGAAAAAGGTATTTCCTAACGCCGTCACAGGCAAGGGAAATACCTTTTTTTGTTATTGTTTTAACATAAAGATGGCGATTTGGGTCCGATCACGCAAGCTCAACTTACCGAGAATATCCGTGACATAGTTTTTGACGGTGCCTTCACTGAGGAACAGTTTGGCGGCAATTTCCTTATTGGACAACCCCTCCGATATGGCCTCGGCAACCGCCAGCTCCATACGTGTCAGTCCATAGGCTTCGATTGGATTCTGTGTCAGGGGAATTGCAGCGGGACGAAGAAGGCCTGCCAATTTGCGGGCAATATCCGGATGAATTAACATATCACCGTTATGTACGGTCTTGATGCCTTGAATGATCCGCTCGGGGGGGACGTTTTTGAGCAAATAACCGCTTGCTCCATTCTGTAATGCCTGAATAATATACTCATCGTCGTCAAAAGTAGTTAGCATGAGCACCTGGATTTCAGGAAAACGTGCCTTGATGCGTTTGGTACCTTCAACTCCGTCACATTCCGGCATCCGAATATCCATTAAAACCACGTCCGCAGACGTCCCTGATTCAAGCAATTCCAATGCTTCCTGCCCATTTGAGGCCGTGCCTGTAACGAAAATGCCGGAGCCCAGTCCAAGCAACACTTTCAGGCTCTCACGAATGAAGTAATCATCGTCTGCGAGAATCAGCCGAATAAGTGGGAGCTGGCCTGAATCATTCTTGTTGTTCACATCATTACGTTCGGACATGAAAATATTCACTTCCTTTTTTCAGAGTATATCCATCTGGTTCGTTATTGGAATGCGTGTAATCACTGTATACGGATAAGCCGATTGAATCTCCAAGGTTCCTCCCACCATTTGTGTGCGCAGAAGCATACCTTCCTGCCCTATGCCGTTTCGCTTGGAAGAAGGAGGATTGATTTTGCCATCATTACTTACACTCATACACACTTCCTGATCCCCAAATACCAGCTCTACTGTGATTGAAGAAGCATTTCCGTGTCGCAGGGCATTGGTCAAGGCTTCTTTGGCATTTTTGAACAAAACAATTTGTATGCTGGGATACAGCACATGGGATGGGCCATGAACTTCATAATTTGTCTTCACGCCGGTATCTCTGCCCACTTCCTCTAGGAGACGATCCAGGGCGTAGGCTTCGGATGCATAGGAATTAGGTTGCAGTTTGTGTAGTGTGCTGCGCATATCATCCATACTATCGGCCAATTGATCGCGAATCTGTCTCACCATTTCCGTTCCTTGTTCCATATTCAGGGGAAGGGTCAGCAGGGCGGATTCCGACATCATTTTGGTGCGGATCAGTCGATGCCCGATATCATCATGAAGCTGTCTGGAGATACGGGTACGTTCCTCTGCCTGAGCCACTCCTTCAAGTTGCTTTGTAAATAACAGCAACTGCGCACGAGTTTCTTGTAGCTCGTAATGTTTGCTGCGAAGTTCGTCATAGACTTGTTCCAGTTGTCCGCGGCTGCTCGCCGTTCTTGATCCCTGCCAGGACAGAGCCGCTGTGATGAGCAGAAGCAGGTTGCCAAGAACCATCGCAGTTGTCTCTGGGGAGAGTAATGTAGTGGCGGTTGTATTTAGTGTGGTTAACCCTGGCTGCGGTGCCTGTGGGTCAGAATAATGCCAATGCAAAGCGACATTGTTAGCGACAAGCTGAATTGCAAACATCAACCATCTGCGACTTCCCTCCAGTCTGTATATATACACGTAGAGCACGGATAGAGAGAGGAAAAACATAAATGGTCCATACGAAGCAATCAACCAGCAGCTCCAGAGTATTTCGGCCAGCAGCAACAGCCATTGCTGTGTACTTGAACGGTTAAAATCTTTCCACACGGAGAGTCCAAGCGCGATGATGATATACAAGGTGTAGACGGCTTCATTTTCCAAGGGAAGCATCAACAGGTACAGTACTGCTGGAACGATAATTAATCCATATTGCAGAAACCGCATTGGCATATGTAAATGACATCCTTTATATAAAAAGTGGAGTACAAAATCTCTTGGTAATGCGCCCTTGATTATACCATAAGCAGCATTCGAATCAGGAGATGACTTAAGTCACCTTCGATTCATGACTTTTTGTACCTTCGCTACAGATTGCGATCCGTTACAATAAAATTATGAAATCCAGCGGCGAAGGCCGAAACGGAAAAGGGGCGTAAAAGGGATGGGCATACTTGAAGTGGATCATGTAGTAAAACGATACGGCAGCAAGCTGTCCGTGGATCATTTGAACCTTAGTGTTGGCAAAGGCGAGATTTTTGGATTGCTTGGTCCCAATGGAGCAGGAAAAAGTACCACCATTAGCATGATTGCAGGGCTCCTGAATATGGATCAGGGTGAGATCAGATTAGATGGGATCTCGGTCAAGGAGCGACCGCTTGAAGTAAAGCGCAAGATCGGACTCGTTCCGCAGGATCTGGCTTTATACGAAACCATGTCTGCTGCGGAGAATGTGACCTTTTTTGCCAGACTGTATGGACTGCGTGGAAAATTGCTTAAGGAAAGAGTGCAGGAGTCCCTTGAATTTGTAGGGTTGCAGGATAAAGCAAAGGATGCCCCCTCGACCTTCTCTGGCGGTATGAAACGCAGGTTAAACATCGCATGTGCGATTACACATCGCCCGGATCTAATTATCATGGACGAACCGACAGTTGGCATTGATCCGCAATCCCGGAATCATATTCTTGAATCGGTACGGACACTCAACAAGATGGGTTCAACGATCATATATACAAGTCATTACATGGAGGAAGTGGCTGCGATTAGTCACCGGGTTGCGATTATGGATCAGGGGCGAATTATTGCCTGTGGGACTGAAGCAGAGCTGAGAGAACGGGTAGCATCGGAGGAAAAAGTAGTGCTCTCCACTTCCGTTATCGGTCCCGACGTCGTGGAAGAACTGAAACTTCACCCCCGTGTGCGGATGGTAGACGTTTCAGAGAATACACTGACCATTACGCTGCCTTCGGCACAGCAGGATCTCCAGGATCTGCTCTTCATTTGCAGCAAACATGAAGTATCCATTCAGTCGCTCAAGGTCGAAGAGCCGGATCTGGAAACGTTGTTCCTCAATCTGACCGGGCGTACGCTTCGGGACTAGGGGGAGCAAGAGATGAATATATGGCATATTTGCATCTTTGAATTAAGGCGTATTCTTAAGATTCGATCTGTGGTGTTAAACCTGTTTATTTTGCCGTTGTTACTGATTTTTATATTGGGCACGGCCCTTTCCAGTACGATGGGTACGGCGGATGATGTTATTCCGGATACTGTACGTGTGGGAATCATTCATTTGAGTACTGAATCTGGTGGAGAATCAAGTACGGTTAATCAAGCACTGGATTCATTCGTTGAATCCCCGGAAGTGGCTGAGATGGTCAAGGTGCAGAACTTTACAACTGAAGAAGAGGCCGTTCATTCGCTGCGTACCGACAAGCTGGACTTTGCTGTAATGATTCCTTCGGATTTTGAGCAAAACGTGATGATGGGGAAAGAGGCCAGGTTACAGTGGATACGAGGAAAGGACAACACACTTAATACCTTGGGTGAAACTTTGTTCACACGTTTTACGGATGAATGGAACCGACAGATGGCGATTACCAAAGTGCTCGGTCCGGAAGTAATTGCTGCCATGGCCTCTGCTTCGGAGTCTGGTACGGCGAATTCAACCTCGATTGCTGTCACTAATCCCGGTAAGACAGGTACGGCGTATAGTGCCTCCCAATACTATGCAGCTTCCATGCTGGCGATGTTCATGTTGTACTCAGGCATGACAACCAGTACCAGCCTTTTTGGAGAGCGTGATAACAAAACGTTAATTCGCCTTCAGGCTGCGCCTATAGGTAATGGAGTTATTTTCGCTGGCAAAATTGCAGGTAATAGTCTGCTTGCTTTCTTACAAGCAACAACGATCATCCTTATGACATATTGGCTCTACGGTGTGGATTGGGGAACCCATCCTTGGTATATTGTGCTGACTTGTGTATGCATCACATTGGCATCCATGACTCTTGGCGTAATCGTGGCATTGGTATGCAAAAGCACAGCATCGGCCAGTGCAACCTTACAAGGTATCATCGTTGCCATGACATTCATCAGTGGTGGGTTCATGCCCATTCCGATTGATTTTGTACAACGGCTTAGCCAATTTACGGTTAACCACTGGGCGCTCCAAAGTTTTCTGAGAATGATGCTGGATGCACCTGTAGCAGAGATTGTGTATAACATTCTAATGTTAGGCGTGGTATGCGCTGTATTAGTGTTCATCTCAGGGATGATCTATAGAAAGGCAGGATACCGATATGAATAGTCTACACATCGCCTGGTTGATGATTAGACGTACACTTGGCCGTAAAATGGGCTTCATTACGTTTCTGCTTCTGCCTTGCCTGGTGGTTACAGGAGCGGTTGCTCTTTTTGGAAGCGAGCAGATTACACGTACTGTTATTCCCTATGTGAATGAGGATGGAGGGGTGGCAGGGACATGGATGATTCATGAACTTGCTGACAAGGAGGAGTATCTGCTCAAACCGATGACAAACGAAGCAGAAGTGAAGGAAGCCATCGCTCAGCAAAAAGGAAGTTCTGGCATCATCATTCCGGCACATTATACGGAGGATCTGTTACAAGGAAAGCCAACCGAAATTCAATTGGTGGAACTGCGTATAAGTGAAAGTTCCTATACCCTACGAGCAGCAGTTGAAGGTTTGACGAGCGGATTGTTACAATCTGCTTCAGCTGTTAAGGTGGCAACAGGTCCTGTCTCAAGTGAGACAGATATACTATCGAGTACACTGAAGCCATTTGAACAGCTTTTACAGGAGATAGGAAAACATCAAGTCGCTGGTGAAGTCACCGATCTGCAGATCTATCCCAAGCCAGGCCTGAACAATGTGACTGGATTTACAATCATGTTTATGATGGGGCTGTTGACCAGTGCAGTGGCTGTGATAATGGAAGATCGCAGGAAACGTACGATGGCCAGAGTATATACGGCACCCGTCCGTGCATATGAGATTGCGCTTGGTAACTTCCTCGGTAGCTTTGTCATTGGCATGATTCAGATTGTTCTCGTTTTGGGAGTCAGCAGGTGGCTACTGCATTATGATGCCGGTATTCCTTTTGGCATTCATTTCATCATCTTGGCCGCATTCATGCTGGTTTCCATGGGGATCGCAAGTACCGTGGCAGGATTAATACGTAATCCCAAAAATGCCAACATGCTGAATTCACTTGTCATTATGCCAACTTGCATGATAGGTGGTTGTTTCTGGCCGATCTCGTTGATGCCGGATTATATGCAAAAGCTCGCCAACTTTGTTCCACAGAAATGGGCGATTCAGGCGGTGGAGACGATCTCTGCTGGCGGTACATTGTCGGATATCACATTGCCACTATTGATTTTGTTTGGCATGGCTGCCATTTTGCTGACTGTTGGCTCTGCGATTCTACGCCCTAGCCAGCCAGGAGTAGAGGCATAAGGTTATACGACATAAAAAAAGCACGCTCTGCTGAATTGAATTCAGTTAGAGCGTGCTTTCTTTGCATAAGGAATGATGCGTTATGTGAGATATTGATGATTAAGGTTGGAGTTGACGCAGGACCGTTATTTCGACCCGACGGTTCTTTTGTCTTCCGGCCGCTGTGGTGTTGTCACCCGTTGGGCGAGTATCCGCATATCCGGCATACTGGAATCCGTCTGGATTAAGCTTCTCTGTATCCAAAAAGAATCGTAATACAGACAGTGCACGTTCTCCAGAAAGTTCCCAGTTGTCTTTGTACGTGGAGTTGGCCCCGACCGGAATATTGTCCGTATGTCCTTCGATGCTGACAACGGTATTCAGATCACGGAACAGGCTGGCAAGTTTACTTAGCGTTGGTGCTGCACCGTCCTTTAGAGCGGCCTGTCCCTGATCAAACAGGAAGCGGTCACTAAGTGTAATGGATAGGCCCTGTGGCTTGTCCGCAACAAAAATCTGATTTTCCAGTTTATTATCCTCGATATATTGGGTAATCACATTGAACAGATTTTGCAATTCCTGCTCCTGTGATCTGAACTGTTCTTCCCGTTCTGTGAGGGGCTTGTTGTCATTATCTGGTGTTGCAGTCCCGGAATCGGAAGGGTTTCCTTCACCATCTGAAGGATCTTCACCCTGCACCTCGGATGGTGGAGTCTCTGTAATCGTTTGACCGGGTTTCTCACCGAGTCCCTCACCAAGCTCAAGGATTGAGTCGGACGCATTAAATGTATTTTGTAACGATTGAGTAACGACGTCATATTTACCGGAATCCAGATTGCTCATGGCATACATGATGACAAAAAAGATCAAAAGCAGAGTGATGAGATCGGCATAAGTAATCATCCAGCGATCCCGATGATCGATAGTTTCACGTTTTCCGCGCCGTTTACTGCGCCGACTCATCCAATCCCTCCTTTGCTAGGGGGCGTATATGCTGACGATGCGTAAGGGTGAAGGACTCCAGTCTTTTGCGTACAAGCTGGGGATTCTCACCGTTCTGAATGGCAAGTACACCTTCGAGAAGCATTTCCATGGTCTGCACTTCATCGGCACCTCTGGATTTGATCTTGGAGGCAATGGGCAAAAAGATAAGATTGGCACTGGCGACCCCATACAGGGTTGCGGTAAAGGCAACAGCAATGGCAGGTCCGAGTCCGGTTGGATCGGTCAAACTGCCAAGTACCTGAATAAGTCCCATCACGGTTCCGATGATCCCCATGGTTGGAGCGTACCCACCAGCGGATTCGAATATTTTGGCGTAACCCTCATGTTTTTGTTCAATAGAATCGATCTCCATCTCCAGGATCTGGCGAACCACATCCTGATCGGTACCATCAACAACCATCTGAATACCGTCTTGCAAAAATGGATGCGGATGATCCATAACCTTGCGTTCCAATGCAAGTACACCTGAGCGGCGTGCGATTGAAGACATCTCCACCAGTTCTTCAACCCACAAGCCTGACTCATTATTGTTACGTCCAAAAGCCATACGCAGGGCAGCTGGAATCGTACGAAGGCGATGCGCCGGGAAACTGGCAACCACAGCAGCAATCGTTCCACCGAATACAATTAAAGCAGCCGTTTTTTGCAGGAGACCAGACAATTGGCCGCCTTCCCACAAAAAACCGCTAATGACTGCGGCAATTCCGGCAATAATACCGATAAGTGTCGCAATATCCATAAATTAACCCACTCCTATCTTCATTTCACGTTTGCATCACTAAAACGAACGAGGTATAATTAAACGGGAACAAATATTCCTATTACTATAAGTTTTCCCATATGAAAATTCGGGGAACTTCGACAATATATAGTGACTATTATTTTAGACGATAGGGTGAGATACGGCAATGAGCGATATTATAATGAGCGACAAAACGTTCGAAATCGAATCAGAGTTTTCTCCCCAAGGTGATCAGCCTGCAGCCATTATAGAATTGGTGAAGGGTGTTCAGGAGGGGAAGAGGTACCAGACACTGCTGGGTGCAACGGGTACGGGTAAGACGTTTACGATAGCCCAGACGATAGCCCAACTGCAACGTCCGACGCTGATTATTGCACACAACAAAACGTTGGCAGCGCAGCTTGCAAGTGAGTTCAAAGATTTTTTTCCTAACAACATGGTTGAGTATTTCGTCAGTTATTACGATTATTTTCAGCCAGAAGCATATATCCCGTCCTCCGATACGTATATCGAGAAGGATTCAAGTATTAATGAAGAGATAGACAAACTGCGGCACGCAGCGACAAGTTCGTTGTTTGAGCGCAGGGACGTCATCATTGTAGCGAGTGTTTCCTGCATTTATGGTTTGGGTTCACCGCACTCGTATTCAAGCATGTTGCTCTCACTTCGGGTAGGCATGGAGAAACCGCGCAATCAGATTTTGTCTCGTCTGGTAGAGATCCAGTATCAGCGGAACGATATTAACTTTGTGCGGGGTACATTCCGTGTTCGTGGGGATGTTGTTGAGATTTTCCCTGCCTCCAAGGGTGAACATGCAATTCGGGTTGAATTGTTTGGTGATGAGATCGAGAAAATTACGGAGATTGATGTGTTAACCGGAGAACTGATTGGTGAACGTGAACATATTGCCATCTTCCCGGCGTCTCACTTCGTAACGCAAGAAGAGACAATGAAGGTTGCGCTGGTGAACATTGAGCGTGAACTGGAGGAGCGTCTTGAAGTGTTGCGTGAACAGGGGAAACTGCTGGAGGCTCAGCGACTGGAGCAACGCACACGGTATGATATCGAGATGATGAAGGAAGTTGGATTCTGTTCGGGGATTGAGAACTATTCCGGTCCGCTGACTTTCCGCGAACGCGGCGATACCCCATACACACTGATGGATTACTTCCCGGATGACATGTTGATCGTGGTCGATGAGTCTCACGTGACTCTGCCACAGATCCGTGCGATGTACAATGGTGACCAGGCGCGGAAGACGGTATTGGTTGAGCATGGTTTCCGTCTGCCGTCAGCGCTGGATAATCGTCCACTCAAATTCGATGAGTTCGAAGGCAAGATGGATCAGATCATCTATGTATCGGCCACACCAGGCCCGTATGAGATAGAGCATACCGATACGATGGTGCAACAGATTATCCGTCCAACCGGACTGCTTGATCCAATCATTGAACTGCGTCCAACAAAGGGGCAGATCGATGACTTGATTGGTGAGATTAACGACCGGATTACCAAAGACGAGCGTGTGTTGATTACAACATTAACGAAGAAGATGTCCGAGGACCTGACGGATTATCTGAAGGAAGTTGGAATCAAAGTTCGTTATCTGCACTCCGAGATCAAAACGTTGGAACGGATGGCGATTTTACGTGATTTAAGGTTGGGCGTTTTCCATGTCCTGATCGGAATTAACTTGCTCCGGGAAGGTCTCGATCTGCCCGAAGTTTCCCTCGTCGCTATATTGGATGCTGATAAGGAAGGATTCCTGCGTTCCGAACGCTCACTGATCCAAACGATTGGTCGTGCGGCACGGAACAGCGAGGGTCGCGTTATTCTATACGGTGACAAAGTAACGGATTCGATGGATAAAGCGATAAAGGAAACAGAGCGTCGTCGTGCAATCCAGATCGAGTACAACGAGAAACATGGAATTACACCACAGACGATTCGCAAAAAAGTGCGTGATGTGATTGAGGCAACCAAAGTTGCCGAATCCAAGAAAGACTATCTTACAGGCGCAGCCGAGAAGATGTCGAAGAAAGATCGCCAGGCGCTTATTCAGCGCCTAGAGGTAGAGATGAAAGATGCAGCCAAAAACCTGCAGTTTGAGCGTGCTGCCGAGCTTCGCGATGCGTTGCTGGAACTTCGCGCTGAATAAGATACAGCTCATTCATATGCTCCGGTAAAGATGGATCTGTAACAAGAGAACGGCCAATTGGCCGTTCTCTTGTTGAGTAAGGAAATCGTTGATATCTACCGATAATAAGAGATGTTGAAATCTTGAATTCAGGTCTATACTGATAGAAATGTTGAAATTGGTTAAAAGGTTTATAGGAAAGCAATTGGGAGTCGAGAGTGCCCCGGTGTTGACCTCGGAGCCGAGCCGAAGGCAATGGCGACCTTGCCGCGACCAAGGCGAAGCCGAGAGCGTTCCGGTGTTGACCTAGGAGCCGATCCAAAGGCAATGGCGACCCTGCCGCGACCAAGGCGAAGCCGAGAGCGTCATCGGTGTTGACCTAGGAGCCGAGCCAAAGGCAATGGCGACCTGACGCGACCAAGGCGAAGCTGAGAGCGACCCGGTATTGACCTTGGAGCCGAGCCGAAGGCAATGGCGACCTGACGCGAACGTGGCGAAGCCGAGAGCGTCCCGGTGTTGACCTTGGAGCCGAGCCGAAGGCAATGGCGACCTGTCGCGAACGTGGCGAAGCCGAGAGCGTCCCGGTGTTGACCTTGGAGCCGAGCCGAAGGCAATGGCGACCTGTCGCGAACGTGGCGAAGCCGAGAGCGTCACCTCGCAGTAGAGCGGCCGTATAAGGTTCCGGCAATGAGCCGGAACCTTATACGGAGCCGCGGGCACACGACCACCCTTCACATAGCAAGACCCGACCCCTCACCGTTGCACCGCTTGTTTCGGGTGTCCAGAGGGCTGCGCCCTCTGGGGCCCTCCCTTGGAAGGGAGGGTTTGGGAGGGATCGAAAAGCCTTTTAAAAGGTTGGATTAGCAAATTTGAGAGGATGAATACTATTGGCGAGCGATAACATTGTCATTAAAGGCGCACGAGCGCATAACCTGAAAAATATCGACATTACCATCCCGCGTGACCGCTTTGTTGTATTAACCGGCCTGAGTGGCTCAGGCAAGTCCTCGCTGGCTTTTGACACGATCTATGCCGAAGGACAGCGGCGTTATGTAGAATCATTGTCAGCTTACGCACGGCAGTTTCTGGGACAGATGGAGAAACCGGATGTGGATTCCATCGAAGGATTATCTCCTGCCATTTCAATAGATCAGAAAACAACAAGCCGTAACCCACGTTCCACAGTAGGAACCGTGACCGAAATTTATGATTACCTGCGCCTGTTATTTGCACGTGTGGGCCATCCACATTGTCCGGACCATGGCGTGGAGATTAGTTCCCAGACCGTAGAACAAATGGTTGACCGCATTATGCAATATCCAGAGCGTACCCGGTTGCAGATTTTGGCACCCATTATCTCGGGCCGCAAGGGCGAGCATAAAAGTGTATTTGCTGATGTGTCCAAGCAGGGCTTTGTCCGTGTACGGGTAAACGGGGAACTGCGTGACCTGTCAGAAGATATTCAATTGGAGAAAAATAAAAAGCATACGATTGAAGTGGTTGTTGACCGGATCGTTGTTAAGGATGATGTACAGGCGCGTCTGGCGGACTCCATTGAAACGGCACTTAATTTGTCCGGTGGACAACTCCTGGTGGACATTATGGGTGAAGAAGAGCTGCGCTTCAGTTCCAACTTTGCCTGCCCGGTGTGCGGATTCAGTATTGAAGAGCTGGCACCGCGGATGTTCTCATTTAACAGCCCTTTCGGGGCTTGCCCGGATTGTGATGGGTTAGGTGTCAAAATGATCGTTGACCCTGATCTGCTCGTACCGGATCGGACTAAGACCATCGAAGATGGAGCTTTTGATGCTTGGACAGGTGGTACATCCACCTATTATCCGCAGTTCCTGAAGTCGGTATGTGAGCACTTCAACATTCCGCAAAATGTACCTGTCGAAGATCTGCCAGCTGAGCAGATGAACAAGTTGTTGCAGGGTACAGGTACGGAGAAAATCCGTTTCCGCTATGAGAATGATTTTGGACAACGCAAGGAAGCACTGGTTACCTTTGAAGGTATCGTGAATAACCTGGAGCGTCGTTACCGTGATACAGCTTCTGAAGGTATTCGTGAATTCATCGAAGGTTACATGAGTGCGAAGCCTTGTGGTACATGTAAAGGTCAGCGTCTGAAACGCGAGAGTCTTGCGGTTACGATCAATGATCACAACATGGCGTATGTGACTAGTTTGTCCATTGGTGAAGCTGGCCGATTCTTCGATTCATTGGAATTGAGTGAGAAAGAGCAGACGATTGCCAAGCTTATTCTGAAAGAAATCAACAGTCGTCTCGGCTTCCTGGTGAATGTTGGTCTGGATTATCTTACACTGAGTCGTGCTGCCGGAACATTGTCAGGTGGGGAAGCCCAGCGGATCAGACTGGCCACACAGATTGGTTCCAGCCTGATGGGTGTATTGTATATTCTCGATGAGCCAAGTATCGGTCTGCATCAACGGGATAATGATCGTCTGATCTCAACGCTTGCGCATATGCGCGACATTGGTAATACGTTGATCGTGGTTGAACATGATGAAGATACGATGATGGCTGCCGATTATATTATTGATATTGGCCCAGGTGCAGGTATCCACGGAGGTACCATCATGTCACAGGGTACACCGGAGGAGATCATGAACGATGAGAACTCCTTAACCGGTCAATATCTGAGTGGACGCAAATTCATTCCGATTCGTACAGAACGTAGAAGTGTAGGAGACCGTTGGTTGGAAGTACGCGGAGCCAAAGAAAATAACCTGAAGAATCTGAATGTGAAGATTCCTGTAGGTGTATTTACTGCGGTAACGGGTGTGTCTGGCTCAGGTAAATCCACATTGATCAATGAGATCCTCTACAAAACGCTGGCACGTGATCTGAACCGTGCTCGGGTACGTCCGGGTCAACATAAAGAGATTCGTGGTCTGGAGCATATCGATAAAGTTATCGATATTGACCAGTCGCCAATCGGGCGGACACCACGTTCCAACCCGGCTACATATACCGGTGTCTTTGATGATATCCGGGATCTGTTTGCTCAGACGAACGAAGCCAAGGTACGTGGATACAAGAAAGGCCGGTTCAGTTTTAATATCAAAGGTGGACGTTGTGAAGCCTGCCGTGGAGACGGCATTATCAAAATCGAGATGCACTTCTTGCCGGACGTCTATGTTCCTTGTGAAGTCTGCAAAGGCAAACGATACAACCGTGAAACGCTTGAAGTGAAATATAAAAACAGAAATATTTCCGATGTGCTGGAAATGACGGTTGAAGATGCAACCCAATTCTTCGAGAACATTCCGAAGATCCATCGTAAAATGCAGACACTGATGGATGTGGGTCTGGGTTATATCAATCTGGGACAACCTGCAACCACATTGTCTGGTGGTGAAGCCCAGCGTGTGAAGCTTGCTTCCGAGCTGTATCGCCGCAGTACGGGGAAAACCATCTACATCCTCGATGAGCCGACTACCGGTTTGCATGTCGATGATATCGATCGTTTGCTGAACGTGTTGCACCGTCTGGTTGATTCCGGCGAATCGGTGCTAGTGATCGAGCATAACCTGGATGTGATCAAAACGGCAGACTATGTTGTTGATCTGGGTCCAGAAGGCGGTAGCGGTGGAGGTACCATTGTTGCAACCGGAACACCTGAGGATATCGTTAAAGTGGAAGCTTCTTATACCGGCAAGTACTTGAAGCCGGTTCTGGAGCGGGATACCGAGCGGAGCAAGGCACTGCAGTTGGTGGACTAAGGTCCTCTAACCAGTAGTTATATCAATATGAAGTGGCAGTATTGGCCCTTCTTCTCGAAAAGGTAAAGACGTTGGATTACGATCTAATGTGCTCTGCTTCTGAGAAGAAGGGCTTTCATTATGAATTATGCACGGTGTTTCCTTCGGACTAAGGTTATTTCGTGAGAGTGTTTACATATGCATTGCGACGAGCGTTACAGGAATATTCGGCCAAATTGTCTTTTTTTCATTTTTATGGATGATAGGGCTTGCATTACAAGCAGGGTACAGATAACATAGAGGAAGATATTAGGGTGTGCGTTAGCTGTTCAACTATGGTAAGGAGGTCTGTCTATCCATGCTGTTTGCAGAAGCTGCCACGGCGAGTACATCGAATTTTAATGCATTTGATATTTTTGTCATCTTATTTACGATCCTGATTTTCATCGGAGTTGTTCGCCTTCTTCGGGCACCGAAGAAGAATCTGTTTGCGATCGGATTTGCAGTAGTCAGCCTACTGGTATTTCTGATGACAGACTATGCGATGATAACGGGTTGGTTTGCTCAGTAGGAATGCCGCTGAATTGAATTAAGCCAATAGTGCATGTTCAAAAAGATCGGTTTTCAGTACCGAGAAGATGGGATGAAGCTAGAAATGGAGTAGCGGAGCGTAGGGAGGACTACGTGAGCAACGGACATTTCGGCTGAATTCTATATTCGATGCTGATGATGCCATTAGGCATCCTTCGTAATCAAAAGCGGACTTTTTGAACAACCTCTAAAAGAGGCACAGACGAACACCTTCCAGAGAGACATGGAGGGTGTTTTTTTTCGTTTATATCGAGCGATAGAACAAGATTTTATCTTCTCTACTAAAATAGGACTTAAAACAATTGTATATCCAGATTCTGTATGATACATTGAGGGATACCGGAATTGCAGATGAGAGAAAAAGAGAATAGATTCAGCGATGAATCCGATGTCGAGTCGCGCAAGAAGGATGTATAGAGAGGGTCAGGTGAGAATATGAGCGTGTTGGGTAAAAAGGGGATAGCCATACTGATGGCTGCTGTACTCTCGATTAGTGTAGCGGCAACGGCCGGTGCAGCTGAATCCAAAGCGGCGATGCAAGCGAAAGTGGTAGATGGTCAAGTCTATGTGAACACCAAGGATCTGCTCAAGGCAGTTGGTGGAAGTGGACAATATGATGCCAAATCCGGAACGTACACGTACAAGGGAAGTGAAGCCATTCCCAAAGTGATCGAAAAGGTATCTCCTTCGGTCGTAGGCATTATTGGGAAATCTACCGAAGTGCAGGACGGTGCAACATCAGACGACCGTTATAATCTTGCACATGGTACAGGTGTCATTATCCGGTCCAATGGATGGATTGTAACGAATGCACATGTGGTCGACGGATTAACGAATCCGGTTGTCGTAACGACGGATGGCAATACATACAAAATTACGAAAACATACAGTGATGCACTAAGTGATCTGGCGCTAATCAAAATCAATGCCAAATCACTCAAACCGGCGAGCTTTGCCAAAGCTTCACAAACTACTGTTGGAGAAACGGTGATTGCCTTGGGTACGCCGATTTCCTTTTCTCTGCGCAACTCGGCAACGGTAGGGGTAATTAGCGGCTTGAATCGTGGTGTTGAGGCGACCTACCGGTTGATTCAGACCGACACGGCCATTAACCCAGGAAATAGCGGAGGACCGCTGGTCAACCTGAAGGGTGAAGTGGTTGGTATCAATTCCATGAAATTTTCTGCGGTCGGCGTAGAGAGTTTGGGATTTTCGATTCCCGTGGATACCGTTCAATATATCATCGATCAGTTTTTTAAATATGGAAAAATAAAACGTGCAAGTCTGGGGCTACAGCTGGAGGAAAGTTGGTCTGCGATTGTGGGCCTGCCTACAGATGATCCCTTAACGATTACGGGCGTACTGTCTCCAGAAGCCAAGAAAGCCAAAATCAAAGAGGGCGATGTCCTATACAGTGTTGCGGGCACACGTGTCTCTTCAGTAGTGGATATCAATGAGTTGCTCAAAAAGTATCTGCCTGGGCAAAAGGTAAAGCTGTTGATGCAATCGGATGGCGATATCGTCACCCGCACGTTGGTGCTTGCTGATCGCGCAGACATCGTAGACGAGGAAGATGAAGCGTTCCTTGCAGATGAAGAACAATAAAGCCCGGCGATCAGCCCGGATGGAGAGAGGACGAAAGAACGGAATGAAAAAGTCATGGATACGTGTGCTAAGCACAGGTGTATTAACCGGGATGCTGACCATTGGCGCGGCATTGCCTGTATGGGCATCTGATCTGACGACAAGTGAACTACGGGTGAAAGCGGGGAGCACGAGCGCCTACATCAACGGCGATAAGCAGGCCATAGCCAAACCTTACAAGTTCAAGGGTGTTACGATGGTGCCTGTGGGAGTGTTCAAGAAAGCATTTGGCAGTGAAATCCGGTTGGAGAAAAATGATGTTGTCAAAATCAAGGAAGGTCCACACACGGTTACCCTAACGATTGGCAGTTCAATTGCCTGGGTGGATGGTGTAAAACATGAGATGGGTGCCGCTCCCAAGATGGTGAATGGTGTACTTATGGTTCCACTTCGTCCGGTTGCTGCCGGTATCGGGGCGACGCTAGCTCCGACTAGCTCCGGAGAAATGGTCATTCGTCTGTTGCAAACCGATGATTCGGTGGATGACGAGGATGGCATTCATCCGGATGAAGGCAAAACCAGAATTGGTAACAGTTTTTACGGTTGGTCCATTAACTACCCGGCAGACCTTATAGTTTTCCAGACCGGTGAGCAGGAGCGCATGATGACTTTTGGCACTGCGGACAACAGTTATTATCTTGAAGTGTATGTCAGCGATCAGGATGTGGCTCTGGATGCGGATGATTTGTTGCAGCAACTCGTCCAGGAGGCCAAACAATCGGGAGATACGGTGCTGGATCGTCAAGCGGTGTCGAAAGGCAAAACACCTTATGCACGGATTATCGTGAAAGATGTAGACGGCATGTTATGGGAGATGCGTCAGTATCTGAGTGAAGGTCGTCAATATGATGTGTACCTCGCGGATTACGAAGCCCTGAATTATAAAGATCTAGGCAAACGTGCAGCGCTACTCAATTCATTCCAGCCAACATATGCAGAGTCGGATCGAACGATTAAGGATCTATCCACCGTAGATAATGGCATGCGCTCCGCGTGGAACGATGACTATGGTATTGAATTGAAGATTCCAGCCGGCTGGTCAATGGATAACAATCAGATGATCTATGAAGCCAAGGATGGTGCGTATCTGCAATGGCGTGTCACTTCGGCGAAAGCAGGTACAACGGTAAAAGACTGGAGCGGCCAACTGGATAAGTGGATGCGCGAGACATTTACACCAGAGAGTTACGAGCCAATTGGTTCATATACGATGGATATCTCGGGAGAGACTGCTGAGGTGAATGAATTCCGTTATAACTTTGGTGGGGGCTGGCAGACCGAGTTTGATGTTCTTTTGCAGAAAAATGGGTATCGATATTATGCAGAGTATACGTTCCCTGAGGAGCAAAGTGCAGATCGGGCATGGTTTGAACGGATTATGAAGAGTGTGGAGATTGATTTTGATACGGTTGCCGATAATTTCGGTCAGCTGGATGAAGATCCTTATTTGACAGACAAAACGAAGACACTTACACGTACGTCCAAACGTTATAAATACAGTGTAGATATTCCGCGTTACTGGACGCCGTATAGTGATCGATTCGAATATTCACCTGTGGTGTACACCTTTACTGGCGGAGAATTCTCCATTGCGGCGAGCGAAGACAAGTCGATCGAGATGACGGTCAGCCAATTGAGAGAAGCCTATGCCGAAGCCACCAAAACCCGTAAGAACTTCAAGTTGCTTGGCAGTGAAGAGCTGACGTTTGCGGGTGTGCCTGCATTTTCCTTTACGTATCATGAGCTGGACAAAGGCGTGCCATATGCGGGTCGTCAGATCGTGTTTGAAAAGGACGGAACAACCTATACGATCACAAGTGGGCTGAATGATGCCAACAAGACAGAAGTTCAGGCGGCAGCCTTGGAAAAAGCAGTGAACTCATTTACTTTTATTAAATAAATGTAGTGGAGCCGGAGGGTCAAAAGACCTTTCGGTTTTTTTCGTTGTACTGGAAATGAAAATGGTAAACGGTTTTTTCAGGAAAACGTAGAAGAGTCGGTGCAGAAGTGGTACACTATACTAGTTCAGGAGTTATGACTACTGATCTGATGAATAGGAATGACTGTAAGCTTGGAGTTCAGGCAATACAGACATAATAGATAGATATTGTAATACCGTGACAATGCAGGTGTACCCGATAAGGTGCAGTCTTAGGCTTAGTATGTTCAGACGTTTAGAGATATAGGGATGAAATCCGGCGGATAGCCGGTTATGGGGAGGATCTACATGAAAACAGCAACAATACGAAGAGAAGACGTTGAACTTCTGGCACCGGCTGGTGACTGGGATTGTATGCGTTCGGCGGTAGCTAATGGCGCAGATGCAATTTTCTTCGGAGTCGAAAAGTTTAATGCACGGGCACGGGCGAACAATTTCCGTATGGACGAGCTGCCGGAGATAATGGCGTTTTTGCACAGTTATGGCGTAAAAGGTTTTTTGACCTTTAATATATTGATTTTTGAAAATGAATTGACGGATGCCAAAGAACTGATTGACGCTTGTGTCGATGCAGGTGTGGACGCTGTAATTGTTCAGGATTTGGGGTTGGTGAAGATGATCCGCGAGATCTCGCCGGATTTCCCGATTCACGGTTCAACACAGATGACAATTACGTCTCCGGAAGCGGTCGAGTTTACGAAGCCGTTTGATATGGAACGTGTCGTTCTGGGACGGGAGAATAACCTGAAGCAGATCCAGAAGATCGGTGAGCAGGCGAAGCTTCCAATGGAAGTATTTGTCCATGGTGCGCTGTGTGTATCTTACTCGGGGCAGTGTCTGACTTCCGAAATGTGGGGAGGACGTTCGGCTAACCGTGGGGAGTGCGCACAAGCTTGTCGTCTTCCATACGACCTGATGGTGGATGGGGTGCACAAACCGATGGGTGATGTAGCCTATCTGTTGTCTCCGAAGGATCTGGCGGCGATTGATTTGATGCCGGAACTGATCGAAGCAGGTGTGACATCTTTCAAAATTGAAGGACGTCTCAAAACGCCGGAATACGTAGCAAACGTAGTAAGCAAATATCGTAAAGCGATTGACCGTTATTTTGATGGAGATAACACACCACCAAGCAAGGAAGAAGTTCGCGAATTGCAGCAAAGCTTCTCCCGTGGATTCACACATGGTTTCCTGAGCGGTACAAACAACAAAGAACTGGTGGATGGAACGTTCCCGAAAAGCCGTGGTGTCTACCTCGGTCGTGTAGATCAAGTGTTGCGCGATGGTGTGGTCCTCAAGCTGGATGCACCTGTGAAACGTGGAGACGGAATTGTATTTGACGCCGGAGACCCGACTCAGAAGGAAGAAGGCGGACGGGTATACGATGTGCGTCGCAAAGGTGTAAAACTCGAAGGCGAAGCCGAAGAGGGCTGGATCGTTGACGTTGTGCCAGGCCGTAGTGACGTAGATCTGCGCCGCGTGAAAGTTGGCGACAAAGTGTGGAAAACGAATGACCCGGCGCTGGACAAACGTCTACGTCAAAGCTTCGAGACCGAGAAGCCGTACCGTGTATTCCCAGTGAAGGTGAAGGTCATCGGCAGCCCGGGGCAGCCGCTTAGCACATGGTGGACAGACGTGCAGAAAGGCACGACCGTCCGTATTGATTCCGAGATGGAACTGGACATCGCCCAGAAGCGTCCAATGACACATGAATTGCTCGAAGAGCAGTTCGGACGTCTGGGAGGCACCGTGTTCCAGTTGGAAGGAATGGACGTCAACCTGCACGGTGACGTCATCATCCCAATGCGCGAGTTGAATAATATTCGCCGTCAGGCGGTAGAACAACTCGCGGGTGAACGTCCTAAACCGCCTGTCTACGTGAAACGGGCGGTAGATGTGTACGGCGATTCAGTTAAACCGGCATCGCCAGTCGCTCGCGGTCAAGCAGAACTGACCGCACTCTGCCGTAGCCTGCCACAAGTGGAGGCAGCGATTGAAGCAGGAATCGGTATGATCTATGCCGACTTCGAGTTTATCAAACAGTTCCCGGCAGCCGTGGAAGCTGTGCATGCCGCTGGTCGCAAGATCGCGCTGGCAACACCGCGTATTCACATGCCTGGGGAGAACGGATATCACAACAACATCTTGCGTCTGAAGCCGGATGCGGTATTGGTACGTAATACAGGCGCACTGTACTTCTACCTGCGTCACCGGATGGAGAACCCGGATGCGAAGCACCCGGAATTGATCGGCGACTTCTCATTGAACATCGCCAATCACAAAGCAGTAGAATTGTTCCTGGAAGCCGGATGTGACTGGATTACCCCATCCTATGACCTGAACATTCAACAAATGGTTGATTTGCTGGGTCACTCCCGTACAAGTCAGACCGAAGTGGTTATCCATCAGCATCTGCCGATGTTCCACACCGAGCACTGTGTGTACTGTACGTTTATGAGTGAAGGAACGGACTTCACGAACTGTGGCCGTCCTTGTGAGGAACAGCGTGCATCCCTGCAAGACCGGATCGGCATGTCTCACCCGGTACGTGTGGATGAAGGTTGCCGTAATACGGTATACAACGCAGTGGAGCAGTCAGGTGCCGAGTATCTGACCAACTTTATGGATCTGGGTGTATCCCGTTACCGTGTGGAATTCCTGGAAGAGACACCGGAGCAGGTACGCGAAGTTATCGATCTGTATAACCGTGCACTGCGCGGCGAGATCAGTGGTACACAAGTGTGGAAAACACTCAAAGCAACAAACCAACTGGGCGTTACACGTGGTCAATTGGTAAAATAACGTTTGTATGGTACAACTACAGTTACAAGCATGAAGGAACCCCAATCTCTGCTTCAAGGAGCTCTTGGGGTTTTTTTACATCATGATACAGGAGGCGAAGAAGCGTGGCGCCATTCACAATTATGGATATCAAATTGCTGTGCGGGGTCACGGCATTCAAGCGCGGAGAAGATTATAACCAATCTGGCAGGGTGACCAATCTGGTGGTCGGTGAGGATCAGCTTCATTATGAAGCTCAGGTACGTGGATCGGAGCGTTATCAGGTTACGGTGGATGTAGATGGATCAGGTGAGATTGTGGCAGGCTGCAGTTGTCCGGGTGACGGTAGGCATTATGACTATTGCAAACATGTCGCTGCTGTCCTGTTGGCTATTCACGAATGGGGTGAGCAGCAGGAGCGTAATGCCACGATTGCTTCGGGGAAGCCTCCTCAACCTGCTCTAGGCCAAGGAGCCAATACCAGTTCCAGTTCAGGTTCCAAGTCCAGGGTTGGGACGTTGGTCGAAGAGAGCATGTGGGAGCGACCGCAGTCCCCTTCACAACGAGAGCAACTGAATGATGCCCCAGAGCGTCCGCCCGTTCACTTTGCCCAAGCAGGTCGTCCAAGCTCAGCTTCGGGGTGGGGCCGCTCAGCAGATAAACCTTCATACCGTACGGCGGATCAGATTCTGTCCATGTTTGCCAAGGATCGGAGACCGCTGCATGGAAATGATCGTAAATACACTGCCCCTGTCAGCCGTTCCTCCCTGCGGGAAGAATTGCAGGTTCAGTTTATATGTAAGCTGACACAGGTTCACAAGGGTGGTGGGAAACTTGCTCTTGAATTGAAAGTGGGTAACAAACGTCTGTATGTGGTGCAGAAAGTGAAGCAATTCCTGAACTGTATCGAGAAGGGCGAGCCCATGTCATTTACCAAGCTGTTTCACTATGATCCATTGATGCATGTTTTCACTCCGCAGGATCAGGCCATTCTCTCGATGCTTATTCGAATGAGACAGAGTGAGGAGGCCTATCGCCAATCCATCTCCGGTTATCTGGGAGCTTCGGACGGACGGGATATATTGATTGCTCCGCTCGTATGGAAGCCATTGCTGGAATTGCTGCTACAGGCTGACAGCCGGATGGAGGGCACGGGATTTGCCAATGGGCCACTCACACTAGGGGAAGGAGTACTTCCTTTATTTTACCGGATCGCCCAGGGAGCGAATGAAGGGTATCAGCTTGAAATTTCGGGACTGCGTGAGCTGATTCTTCTTCCTGCTTATGATGCCGCCGTGGTGGAAGGACAGTTGCATATGTTGGAGCCGATGCAGATGCGAAGTCTGGAGGACTTGAGTGGGGCGCTCACGTCGTATGGAATCAAGGAAAGCATCGATATTTCGACTCAGCAGGTGGATGAATTCGTACAGCATGTCGTGCCAGAACTGCGTACGCTTGGACATCTGTCCATTGATTCGCAGGTGCGTGAACAGATCGCGGAACCGGAACTTTCACCGAAGCTGTACATTGACTTCTATCGTGAACGTATTACAGCGCGTCTGGAATTCGACTATGAGGTCATGGTTATTAATCCGCTTGCCGAGTATTTAATAGATGAAGAAGAGAAAAAGGTTATTTTGGTGCGTGATCGATACAAAGAGCGGAATCTGATTGAACGGCTTGATCGATCCTTTCTCGAAAGGGATGGTAGTGTTTGGGCGAGCGAACGGGAAGATGCAATATATGATGTAATGTATCATCTGTTGCCTGAGCTTGAGAAACAGGTAGAAGTCTATATGCCAAACGCCGTGAAGGCGATGGTGCAATCCTATCCAACACCGCCGAAAGTACGGGCAGATTTGGGAAGAGGATTGGACTGGCTGGAGATTTCATTTGAGATGGAAGGTGTGGACGAGCAGGAGCTTCAGGAACTCATGCGTCGCATTGTGGAAAAGAAACCGTATTTCCGTCTCAAGAGCGGTGTCTTTCTTTCACTTGAAAATGAAGGTGCAGATAGCTTCGCTCACATGGCCGATTCACTTGGGCTGGGAGCAGATGACATCAAGAGCAGCCATATCCGGCTGCCAGCTGTTCGGGCGTTACAATTGCCAGGCAGGGACGAAGTTTCCGGTCATGTGAAGTGGGGAGGCTCTCTGAAACGTTTCCTCGATGATCTCAGAGATCCCGAACGGATGGATTTTACATTGCCGGGATCACTGACCCCCATCCTGCGGGATTATCAGAACAGTGGATACCAGTGGCTGCGTACCCTCGCTTATTATCGTTTTGGCGGCATTCTGGCGGATGATATGGGACTTGGCAAAACGTTGCAAAGTATCGCCTATATCACAGCGGTTCTTCAGGAGAAGCCTGAGTACAACATTGAGCATACGAGCGGTGATAAATACCGGGAGAGCGGATCATTACGGGGTGGTGAAACGTTGGCGACTACCGACATCGATCCCGAAACTGGGCTCCCATTGGACAAGATGGCTTCAGTGAATACAGATGGCTTATGGTCCACGATGCAGCAGGATGGACTGACGATCCGAACGAGGGTCATTCACCCTCCGGTACTTGTCGTGGCGCCTGCCTCGCTAACCTATAACTGGGCTAATGAGTTTGCACGGTTTGCCCCGCATCTGAAAGTCCTGATCGCAGCCGGTCAGAAAGAAGAGCGAGCCAATATGCTTTCAGGCATGGATGAGGCAGATGTAATTGTGACGTCGTATCCTCTGTTGCGACGGGATTTGGACACCTATCTCGGCCGAACCTTCCATACGCTCATTTTGGATGAAGCTCAGGCAATCAAAAATGCTTCTTCCCAGACCGCGCAGGCAGTGAAACAAATTCAAGCCCCGCGTCGTTTTGCACTCACAGGAACGCCTGTAGAGAACTCACTGGATGAATTGTGGTCCATTTTTGAAGCGGTATTCCCAGGATTATTTCCAAGTTACAGAAGATTCCGCGACCTTCCTCCGGAACGGATCTCGCGGATGGTGCGTCCGTTTATTCTGCGCCGCCTGAAGAAGGATGTGTTGGAAGAATTGCCTGATCGAATTGAAACGGTACAGCGGTCAGAGCTTACGGTTGAACAGAAGAAATTGTATGCCGCATACCTTTCCCAGCTTCAGGATGAAGCATCGAAGGACATGGAGGATAACGGATTCCAGAAGAATCGTATCAAAATTCTGGCTGGCATCACGCGCTTGCGTCAGTTGTGTTGTCATCCGGCCCTCTTTGTTGAAGGCTATCAAGGCGATTCCGGGAAAATGGAACAGTTGCTTGAAACGGTCGAGGATTGTTTGGCTTCAGGCAAACGAATTCTCATCTTCTCCCAATTTGCGAGCATGTTGAACCTGATTCGTCAGACCCTTGCAGCACAGGGAAGGAATCTGTTCTACCTCGATGGTCAGACCCCTGCGCAGAGCCGGGTTGAGATGTGCCAAAGATTTAATGAGGGCGAAGCTGAACTGTTCTTAATCTCCCTGAAAGCTGGCGGTACCGGATTAAACTTAACAGGGGCAGATACCGTTATATTATATGATCTATGGTGGAATCCCGCGGTGGAAGAACAGGCGATTGGCCGTGCCCACCGTATGGGACAGAAACAAGTGGTGCAAGTCATCCGCCTGGTTACCGAAGGTACAATCGAAGAGAAGATTTTGGAACTCCAGCAGCGCAAGAAGGACTTGATTGCCGAAGTGATCGAACCGGGAGACGGAGGATCGACGACCTTATCCGAACAGGATATCCGCGAATTGTTGATGGTATAATGGAGTCCAAGCATCGTAGCAATAGGAATCATTAATTATAATAAACTATGTATCTAGCAAAAGGAGTGGGTTCGTGTGCGTATTCGCAAAGCGATTATTCCAGCCGCAGGGCTGGGTACCCGGTTTCTGCCTGCCACCAAGGCGATGCCTAAGGAAATGCTGCCCATCGTGGACAAGCCAACGATTCAGTACATTATTGAAGAAGCCGTAGCTTCAGGCATTGAAGATATCATTATTGTGACAGGTAAAGGGAAACGGGCCATTGAAGATCACTTCGATTATTCTTTTGAGCTGGAGCAGAATCTGGCGGACAAACAGAAGTGGGACTTGCTTAACGAAGTACGCAAACCCTCCGAGATGGCAGATATTCATTATATCCGTCAAAAGGAACCGAAGGGACTTGGTCACGCCATTTGGTGTGCCCGCAAGTTTATCGGCAACGAGCCTTTTGCCGTCCTGTTAGGGGATGATATTGTGGAAGCGGAACATCCCTGCCTGAAGCAGATGATCGATGTCTACGATGAACTGCAATCTCCGATTGTAGGTGTACAACCTGTTGATTGGAGCGAGGTATCCCGCTATGGGATAGTGGACGGAGAGTTACTGACCCCTACCGATGATCGTGTCTTTCGGGCCCGCCGCTTAATTGAGAAACCAAAGACCGAAGATTCCCCTTCGAACCTTGCTATTATGGGACGTTATATTCTTACACCGGATATCTTTGAGATACTAGGTCAACAATCTGCTGGTGTAGGGGGAGAAATTCAGCTTACGGATGCCTTGTCCCGATTGAATGAACAGCGGCAGATTCTCGCATATCATTTTGATGGGTTACGTCATGATGTTGGTGAAAAGTTGGGCTTTATTGAGACATCGATTCACTACGCATTGCAACGCCCGGATCTACGGAAAGATCTCTTGAAGTATTTGGAACAGGTCGTAAAGAATCAATAAATGGTTTTCCGCATGCCCTTGAAGTCCAGCCGAAGAATGATATCGCGGCTGGGCTTTAATTTATTTTATGGAAGAGTAAATATGAGGGTTATACAGGCCAATGAACAAACACATACCCGACACTGTACATATACATAGTCAATATGAAGAAATGATGTCAACAGCAAAACGGAGGGATGTCATGAAGGTACTTCCGCTGTTTATGGATGGTGCTGCCATATTGGAACCCAAGGTTTATGGTGATCACCGTGGATATTTTATGGAGAGTTATAATGAGCAGGTTCTGCATGAACAGGGGATACAGCACGTCTTTATTCAGGACAATCAATCCTTGTCGGCTGAAGCAGGTGTTCTGCGTGGGCTTCATTATCAACTTCAGCCCAAAGCACAGACTAAATTGGTGAGGGTTATATCTGGGGCTATATATGATGTGATTGTGGATGTCCGCACCTCATCCCCTACTTTTGGCCGATGGAAAAGTGTCATTCTAAGTGAGTACAACCAGCGGCAACTGCTTGTTCCTCAAGGATTTGCTCATGGATTCTGTACCTTGGTGCCTAATTCCCGGGTAACTTATAAGGTAGATGCCTATTATTCACCTGAACATGATCGTGGAATTTTGTGGAACGATCCGGCGCTCGCCATTGATTGGCCTGTGACGAAACCTATATTATCGGAGAAGGATCAGAAGCATCCTTTACTGAAAGATGCTGAACTGAATTTCGACTAATTAATCAGACTTTTCAGATACTTCTTTATCTGGAGGCAGAGGGAGAGAGACAGCATGAAACTACTGGTTACGGGTGGGGCCGGATTTATCGGCAGCAACTTTGTGTTATATATGCTTCGTGAACATCCGAGTTATGAAATTATCAATGTGGATGCATTAACGTATGCAGGGAACTTGGAGAACTTGCATACGGTAGAGTCCAATCCCCGATATACCTTCATCAAGGCAGATATTGCAGATGTACAGCAGATGGAAGCTGTTTTTTCCCAAGGCATCGATGTGGTTGTGAATTTCGCTGCCGAGTCTCATGTGGATCGAAGTATTCTGTCCCCGGATATCTTTGTGCGTACCAATGTGATGGGGATTCAGGTTCTGCTGGATGCGGCAAAGAAGTATCAGGTCACCAAATTTGTTCAGGTATCGACGGATGAGGTATATGGATCATTGGGTGCAACAGGTTTATTTACTGAAGATACACCTCTGATGCCAAACAGTCCGTACTCTGCAAGTAAAGCTGGCGGGGATCTACTCGTAAGAGCTTATCACGAAACCTTTGGACTTCCTGTAAATATTACACGTTGCTCTAATAACTACGGGCCTTTTCAATTTCCAGAGAAACTGATTCCGCTGATTATATCCCGTGCATTAAATGATGAAGCCATTCCAGTATATGGTGACGGCCTCAATATTCGTGACTGGCTTTATGTCGAGGATCACTGTAGCGCGATTGATTTGGTGATTCATAATGGACAATCTGGAGAGGTATACAATATTGGTGGTAATAATGAACGTACTAATATTTACATTGTGGAGAGCGTATTGGAACAACTGGGTAAACCAGCGAGTTTGATTCAATATGTACAGGATCGATTGGGACATGACCGGCGTTATGGTATAGATCCTACCAAGATACGTACAGAGCTCGGATGGCAACCTGCACACAATTTTGAGACAGGGATCAAGGAGACGATCGAGTGGTATCTGAAACATCAAGATTGGTGGACGAGAATTCAATCAGGCACATATCAGGACTATGTTCAGCTTCAGTACGGTAAGCGGATGGGTGATTCGTCCAAATGAACTATAGAGTTATGGTGAC
Organism: Paenibacillus sp. FSL H8-0283; assembly: GCF_045040675.1. Lineage (NCBI taxonomy): Bacteria > Bacillati > Bacillota > Bacilli > Caryophanales > Paenibacillaceae > Paenibacillus > Paenibacillus sp. FSL H8-0283. The sequence goes on along the minus strand of NZ_CP150295.1, from coordinate 6,301,994 downwards.
TGGCGCGGCAGGACAGCTGGGTTATGATGTGGTGAAGACCTTTCAAGCAGAGGGTCATCAGGTATTGGCCTGTGACAAAAACCAGATGGATATTACCGATCAACAGCAGTGCACAGATATGATTACAACGTTCCGACCTCATATCATTATTCACTGCGCTGCTTATACGGCGGTCGATCAGGCCGAGGTAGATGAAGATACAGCATATGCAATCAATGCATCAGGTACTAGAAATATCGCGGTTGCCGCCGAGAAAATGAAAGCAAAACTGGTATATATCAGTACCGATTATGCATTTGATGGGAGCGGGAGTACACCTTACCGCGAGTACGATGTAACGAATCCGCAGAGTGTATACGGCAAGTCGAAGCTTGCCGGGGAACGGCTGGTTCAAAGTTTTTGTACGCAATGGTTTATCATTCGAACATCATGGGTGTATGGCGTGTATGGCAGTAATTTTGTCAAAACCATGCTGGAACTTATGGAAAAACGTCCACAACTGCAAGTTGTTCATGACCAACAAGGTTCGCCAACCTATACGGTCGATCTTGCCCGATTCATTCATATCCTTTCCATAAGTGAAAAATATGGTATCTATCATGCCTCCAATTCAGGAACTTGCACATGGTACGAGTTTGCAGAGGCAATAAAAGAAGAAGCCAATATGCAGAGTGGGTTCGAGCCGACAGCCGAACTTACGCCATGCACAACCGATCAGTTTCCGCGTCCAGCCCCCCGTCCTGCATACTCGGTCATGGATCATTTGGCAATTCGAACGAACGGTCTGGAACCTCTGAGACCTTGGCGTGAGGCGCTGATTGCGTTTTTGAAAGAGTTGAGTGTACAGCAAAAGGACTGAGCATGTGGAGGGTCCGTGCTTTATTCCCAAACTACACCCACCATTTAACAGCCGCCTCGGGCGGCTATTTTGTTTTACACCTCATCAATTCGGGTAGTTAGCTAACAAAAAGGTACTGAGGATGTGAATGTGATATGAAACGCATTGCCGCCGTGTTAATACTACTGATCGTTACCGTGGGCACACTCTTTTTCGCCTATGAAAGCGAGAGTGAGGAACAACGGGACGGATTTACCGCTTATAGATTAATCGCCCATGCGATGGGCAGCATTCGTGATCAACCATATACCAACGCCTATGAAGCGATGATTGCCAATTACGAGAAAGGCACACGTGTATTTGAGATCGACTTTATGTTGACATCGGATCGCAAAGCCGTAGCCAGACATGAATGGACCGCTAATATGAGCAAAATGCTAGGACAAGACGAAGAGCTTCCGGAGGATAAACAAGCCGGGGCACTGACACATGATGAATTTATGAATACGCCTATTTTAGGCATGTACCAACCCATGGATGCCGACGGCATTATAGATGTACTGGCCGAGTATCCGGATATGTATATCGTAACCGACACCAAGGAACAGAAGGATGAGGATATTCAGCAGGTGTTAAGATCCCTCGTGGATGCAGCCAAAGAACATGACCCATCTGTGCTGGATCGGGTGGTTGTACAGATTTATAACGAACCGATGCTCGAAACGGTGAAAGAAGTCTATGCATTCCCTTCCATTATCTATACGTTATATGCCACACAGGATACAGAAGCTCAGGTTGTTGATTTTGTGCAAAAGAATGATATTGATGCCGTGACTATGCCGGAATATAAAGTAAACCAGAATTTCGTCGCCAAGCTGAATAGTGCAGGTTCTGTCACCTACGTGCACACCATCAACGACACTGAACAGGTGGCTAACTATGAGAAATGGGGCGTGTACGGGGTATACTCTGACGTGCTGACGGAGCAGGAGTTGGATGAAATGAATACACGTTTTGCCTGGAAACCGTAAAAATACATGTTTTTCTGTTCCCCTTTTTATACGAACATTGACACTCGCTGCCTGCTGACTTAGACTTAGTTTACAAGCTTTCTAGGATGCAGAAGAACCTCTGGAGGAATGTTCGTTGATAGACATGATTAAGCAGTGGAGACATGTATTTAAGCTTGACCCAGACCGGGAAATTACGGACGAAGAACTCGATCTGGTCTGTATGTCGGGGACCGATGCAATTATCGTTGGCGGATCTTCGGGGATTACCTATGATAACACGGTAGACCTGATGTCCCGTGTGCGTCGTTATGAGTTGCCATGTGTGCTTGAAGTATCCGATCTGGAGGCTGTTGTTCCCGGGTTTGACGGATATTTGATCCCGATGGTCTTGAATGCAACGGACAGCAAATGGATGATTGGGCACCACCAGCAAGCGATAGAGCGTTATGGTTATCTCATCCCGTGGGATCTACTTATTGCCGAGGGTTATATTGTGCTCAATGCAAACTCCACGGTAGCTCGGTTGACTGGCGCAGATACGGATCTGACGACAGGAGCTGCGGTGGCATATGCCCAGGCTGCGGAGCGTCTACTCAATCTTCCAATTGTATACATGGAGTACAGCGGAACGTTCGGAGATATGGAGCTTGTTGGTGAGACACACAGACAATTGGATCGGGCACACCTTATCTACGGCGGCGGAATTGATGATTCGGAGAAAGCCGCGCAAGCTGCCCAGGTGGCAGATACTGTCGTGGTAGGTAACATTGTGTACAGCGATTTAACTAAGGCACTTGAGACGGTTTTGGCTGTAAAAGGAACCATTTAATCGGTTTAGTTTACCATTCCCCCATTTTCCCCTTATGATCTGTTAAAATAGAACTTTGCCCTTACTAATTAAGCAATTCGTATACAAGAGTAAGGTTTACACAGAAACGAAGTGTTCTCTCTTGTATTTTTACTACCTTTAAATATAAGCTAAACTAATTTTTACACGAGAACGAAGAGGACAGAAATAAGCTGGAGAAGCGGAGCGTTCGCCTTTATTACCGGATTTTTACCTTTGAAAAGTAGATCGAAAAATCCGGGAATAACAGCGATCGGAAGATTATTCTGTCATCGGAGTGGCGAGTGTAACCTATTAATTTTGCTTTATAGACCAACCAACGAAAGGAGCATGCATGCATGCAACCTGTAAATATACATGATGCCGTTGCACGACTTAACACCCCTCAACGGCAAGCCGTCGAGGCGACGGATGGCCCGCTGCTGATTATGGCCGGAGCCGGCTCCGGCAAGACGCGGGTGCTGACACACCGGATTGCCTACCTCATTGCAACACGGAAAGCGCCCCCGTGGGGCATTTTAGCGATCACATTTACGAACAAAGCCGCCCGTGAGATGCAAGACCGTGTATCCCAACTCGTAGGTGGATCTCAGGGCCGCGACATATGGGTATCCACGTTCCACTCCATGTGCGTGCGTATTTTGCGCCGTGACATTGAACGTATTGGCTTTACCTCCAACTTCAGTATTTTGGACTCATCGGACCAATTATCTGTAATTCGTAGCTGTATGAAAGATCAGAATATCGATACCAAGAAATTCGAGCCCAAAGCAGTTCAATCCATGATGAGCACGGCCAAGAATGAACTGATCAGTCCGGAGCAATATGAGAAGCAGTCGGGAGACTATTTCGAGGGTATTGTGGCGAAGGTATATAAGATGTATCAGAAAAAGTTAAGAGCCAACAACTCACTTGATTTCGACGATCTCATTATGCAGACCATTCAACTGTTCAAAGAAGTGCCGGAAGTCCTCGACTTTTACCAAAAGAAATTCCAATACATTCACGTGGACGAGTATCAGGATACGAACCGTGCACAGTACATGCTGTGCCGCATGCTCGCTGACAGTCACCATCACATCTGCGTTGTAGGGGATAGTGACCAGTCGATCTATCGCTGGCGTGGGGCGGATATCAGCAATATCCTGAACTTTGAGAAAGATTACCCTGAAGCAAGTACGATTTTGCTGGAGCAGAACTATCGTTCAACTTCCAATATCCTGAATGCAGCCAATGAAGTGATCGGCCTGAATACAGGGCGTAAACCGAAGAAACTGTGGACGGACAAAGAGGGTGGTTCGAAGATCAAGGTGTACCGTGCGGATTCCGAGCATGATGAGGGGTATTTTGTTACCTCTGAGATTAGTAAAAATGTGAAGAACGGCAAATCCTATCAGAACCATGCCATTTTGTACCGTACCAACGCTCAGTCCCGGGTTATAGAGGAAATTCTGATCAAGTCTGATATTCCGTATCAGATTGTCGGCGGCATCAAGTTCTATGATCGTAAAGAGATCAAGGACATTCTGGCGTATCTGCGCCTGTTATCCAACCCCGACGATGATATCAGTCTTACCCGGATCATTAATGTACCAAAACGTAGCATTGGTGATACAACAGTAGCGAAGCTCGCGGCTGCGGCAGGAGAGCGTGGAATTTCTATTTTCCGTGTGCTTCAGGTCGTAGATGATCTTGGTTTTGCTGGTCGTACGCGGAATGCGCTGGTGGAGTTCTATGACATGATCGCTGCGTTGCATCAGATGGTAGAGTATCTGTCTGTAACTGAATTGACCGAGAAGATTCTTGAGATGAGCCAATACCGTCTTGAGATGCAAAATGAAAACACACTCGAATCCCGTGCACGGCTGGAGAACATTGAAGAGTTCCTGTCGGTAACGATGGAATTTGAGAAAAATAATGAAGATAAAACGCTCGTGTCGTTCCTCACCGATCTTGCATTGATTGCTGACATCGACAGCATGAACGATGATGAAGAGGATCAGAGCGACGCGGTTACCCTGATGACCATGCACAGCGCCAAAGGTCTGGAGTTCCCGGTTGTCTTTATCGTAGGTATGGAGGAAGGAGTCTTCCCGCATAGCCGTGCCTTTATGGACAATGAAGAGCTGGAGGAAGAACGCCGACTTGCTTATGTAGGGATCACCCGTGCGGAAGAGCAACTTTTCCTGTCTTGTGCACAGATGCGGACGTTGTTTGGACGTACAACAGCGAACCCGCCTTCCCGCTTCCTGGATGAAATTCCGGATGAGCTGAAGGAAGACACCTCCATGGCTCGTGATCGTTACCGCCGTGGCAGTAGCGGAGGAGGCTCATATGGTGGACGTGGGTTAGGCTCTAGTGGAGGAAGTAACTTCGGTGGTGGCACCAAGCTGTTTGATCACCAAAGTAAAAGCGGTTCATCTGCTACCTCATCCACGCCAACTTCGCGTGTGACCACAAGTGTCTCCCGCCCAACATATTCTACGCCATCCTCTGCTTCCAAGCCGGTAGCTTCTGATGGTGAAGCAGGATTCAAGGCAGGAGATAAAGTGCAGCATGGCAAATGGGGTACAGGCACCATTGTTGCGGTCAAAGGGACAGGTAATGATACCGAACTGCAGATTGCCTTCCCGGCTCCGGTGGGTGTGAAACGTTTGCTTGCCGGATTTGCCCCAATTACGAAAGTAGAATAAGAACGAAACCTCCTTTTGTACGATAACAGAGAGAACAGAAATAACTTGAAGAAGCATAGCGTTCGCCTTTATCCCCGGATTTCCACCTTTTAAAATGGATTAAAAGAAATCCGGAGATAACAGCGATCAGAAAGTTATTCTGTTATCGGAGTTCACGTGCAATAGGAGTGTTCGTTCTACATAGATCAAATTAACGGAGGGATGGCCCTGTATGGACCCGATGCACCGGATGGAGCAACTCGTTACCGAGCTGAACCAGCATAATTATCAGTACTACACGATGGATCAGCCACAGATCAGCGATAAGGAGTATGATCTTCTGTACGATGAACTGGTTACGCTGGAACAGGAAAGCGGCATGGTTCTGCCTGATTCTCCAACACAGCGTGTGGGTGGCGAACTGCTCAAGGGGTTTACCCCGCATCGCCACTTATCCTCCTTATGGAGTCTGGACAAAGCACAGAATATTGAGCAGCTGCGTAGCTGGAATACCCGTGTACTGAAACTGATTAATGACTATAACAGTAAAAATCCCGATACGCCTTTACCGGAACCAGGTTATGTCATTGAGTTGAAGTTTGACGGATTGACGCTGAACCTGACATACACCAACGGTGAGTTGGTGCAAGCCTCTACACGAGGGAACGGTACCGTAGGTGAAGGTATTTTGGCACAGGTAAGAACGATCCGATCCGTTCCGCTCAAAATTCCTTACACAAGCGGTACGATTGAAGTACAGGGTGAAGGCATCATGAATCTGTCTGTCTTGGACCGATACAATGAGACAGCGGCAGAGCCACTCAAGAATGCGCGTAATGCAGCAGCAGGAGCGCTCCGCAACCTGAATCCGAAGGCGACGGCTGAGCGTCGGTTGAATGCTTATTTTTATAATGTAGGTTATTCGGATGACATTCAGTTTGCCAATCATCAGCAGATGATGGATTTCCTGCGTGAGAACCGCTTCAAAGTTAATCCATCGATTACTTATTTCCATGAGTTTGATGATGTGATGGAACAACTGGCCGCGATTCAGGAGAACCGAGGGCAGCTAGACTATCTGATCGATGGAGCTGTTATCAAAATTACGGACATGCGCACCCGCGAAGTGTTGGGTTATACCGATAAGTTCCCTCGCTGGGCGGTGGCATATAAATTCGAGGCTGAAGAGACTACAACGGTTCTTAACGCTGTGGTATGGAATGTGGGCCGTACTGGCAAAGTAACTCCGCTGGCACGCGTAGAACCGGTTGAACTTGCCGGGGTAACGGTACAGAACTGTACTCTGAACAATGTCGGCGATATTGAGCGCAAAAATCTGAAGTTTGCTCTGGGCACACGGGTCTTTATCCGTCGCTCCAACGACGTCATTCCTGAGATTCTGGGTAAAGTGACGGAGGAGAGTGATGGTGAGGAGATCGTCTTCCCTGAGCAGTGTCCTGCATGTGGATTCCCACTGGAGCAACGCGGAGCGCATCTGTTCTGCAACAATAGACTTGCGTGTAAACCACAAACGGTGGCACGTATTTCCCATTTTGCTTCCCGTGATGCTATGGACATCGAGACGTTCAGTGAGAAAACAGCGATTCAGTTGTATGATGAATTGAACGTACGTGAGCCTGCCGACCTGTATACGTTACAGTTTGATGATTTGGTGAAGCTGGAGCGGTTTGGGGAAAAGAAAGCGAACAACCTTATCGCTGCGCTTGAGCTTAGTAAAGATAGAGACTTGGCTTCCTTCTTATACTCACTGGGTATTCCGAACACAGGTAAATCGACAACGCGCATGCTCGCTGATCATTATCGAGATCTGCACGCCATTATGAATGCAACCGTGGAAGAACTGGTTGAACTACCCGACGTCGGTGGTATTGTGGCAGAGAGCATCGTAAACTTTTTTGCAGATCCGTTTACACAGGCTGCAATTGAGAAAATGCTCAACTTGGGTGTGAAAGCTCAGGCACCTGAGGCACCAGCCGTTGCTGTTGTGGAAGATTCCTTCTTCAGTGGTAAAACGGTCGTCTTGACCGGAACGCTGCATCAATTGACGCGGGAAGAGGCAACGCAAAGACTGGAAGCGCTCGGAGCGAAGGTGACTGGCAGTGTGTCGAAAAAGACAGATTTGGTTATTGCCGGAGAGAAGGCAGGTAGTAAACTAACCAAAGCTCATGATCTCGGTATTCCAACGATTGAGGATGAGGATGAACTTGTACGTCTTTTGAACCCACAGGATTAAAGTGTAATCAGAGAGTTCATAATGAGGAAAAAGAAAAAGGCCCCCGAAGACACGAATATGTGATCGGGGGCTTTTGCTATTTATTGAATTACTTTTACAACGAAAGAACGCTCACCAATCTTATCTTATCTCATCATGATCCACTTAAATTGTTAGGGATGCGCTGAGATGCGCCTGTAAGCCATGCATCCTTATCATATCCTCGTTCTTCCCAGTAACCGATATGTTCGCTGTCGATGAGTTCAATGCGATTCAACCATTTTACTGATTTATAGGCATACATCTGAGGAATAACGAGCCGTACCGGACCGCCAAGATCAGCAGGGATAGGTTTGCCATCATGCATGACAGCGACCATAATATCTTCCATTTGTGCTTGATCCATCGTAATGGCATCCGTATACACACCATCACCGGAATAAAACTTCACACTATGAGCTTCCGGTTTGACCCCGGCTTGTTTCAAAAGCTGTGCAAGAGAAATGCCTTCCCAGGTATTCTTATATACAGACCAGCCCGTTACACAGTGGAAATCACTAACCTGTACGGTACGCGCCAGCTTCACGAATTGTTCCCAGTTCCATACCTGTGCCCGTTCAACCAGTCCATCGATTCGGAAAGACCAGTTAGCATTGGAGAAGGACGGTATGGGCGTAACCGTATATACGCGGAAATGACCTTCAGCTCCGCCTCCAATGGGAGGTGAAGAGGCAGACAGCGGTTGTGGCAGAGGAACCATACGGTTAGGATCGTTCTCCAGCATGCTATCAATACTATTATCGATCTTGAGATTTCGTCCTACCCAGGATATAAAAGTAGGGCCAAGAGTCACGGCGAGACCAACCCCCACAGCAGAACGGATGAAAGCTCGTCGTGTATACAAAGGTTGAGGTCGCTCCTCTGATTTGAGGGGATCTCTCTCGGAACTGCGATCAAACTGGGAAGAAGATATAGCAGCCGGAGTTTCTTTTTCATCCGATATTGAATCAGATGGATCAGCTGTATTTTGAGTTCGTGTTGAAGTTGTAGTGGTTTTAACCGCACGACGTGCAGGGTCCTTTAACCATTTGGTCCGAGTGATGGAGTGATAGATAATATAAGGTAAGCCCACCCAAGTCAGCAGGTCATGGATCAAAAGTGCAACATTCGACCATCGAGGTCCAGCTAGCTTGAACTGCCATAATACAATACCCGAGAGTAGCCAGCCTACCAGCAGCGCAAGAACAAAGATGGTGTTCACCTTTTGCCAAGGCCTATTACGAAGCTGTTTCCAGTGCTTTCCGGCCAAAATCAAGTAATATAATACGGGTGCCAGCATAGCTAGCCCAACGATGATATGTAGCCATTTTAACCAGACACGTCCAATTCCAAGTATCTCGCGCCAAAAGCCGCCTACCAGCATAAGACCTGTTATAGCAAGGATCACAACAATCCAGGCATTCCACGCATGGATGGAAACCAACTTTTTGCCGTAACCTTTGCGTCTGTTCTTCAACCATTGTTTCAAGTGCGATCACCCCATATAGGTTAGTAATGAGTTTATTCAGAACTTTGATATGTAATAGCTAGCTGTGAATGGAGTACGTGATCTGTGTAAAGGTGCAATGCGAGATGGTTATAAGATTGTTCATAGGCTACTTATGAAAGTAGTACACTTGACTGCTTAACCTTATCCCTATATCTATATACCTTATTATAGAGTTTTTGGATCACTTTCTTCAAACCAACAGAAGGGCAGGGATCGTTATCCCGATCGGTACTCTAACTAAAACTCATCTAGATCATTATTACTTGTGGTTATAAAAGGGAGTATTTATAGAAATGAGTTATTTCTTTTATATGTAATGCACTTTAAGGGTAGCCTTTCACTTGTTCAGAGCATGTGCTAATCTGTCGAATACAGGTTTGGAAACAAGACAGCGTAGATGAAGATATGATGATATCAAAAGGTTGATTAAAAATGCTTGCTAAATAAATCACTACGTGATATATTATTTCTTGTCGCTTCAAACGAATGGTTGTCATAATCATTTGAAAGATGACGAAAACAAAGTGTTGACAGTAAGTTAGTTAACATGATATGATAAGATTCCTGTCCGGTTGACAAACATTAACATAAACGGACATACAAGTTCCTTGAAAACTGAACAAATGGATAGTAACTTTTGATTCACAATGAATCGTCAGATTCAAAATGAGCTTATCGCTCTTTTCAATACTTTATTGGAGAGTTTGATCCTGGCTCAGGACGAACGCTGGCGGCATGCCTAATACATGCAAGTCGAGCGGACTTGAAGAGAAGCTTGCTTCTCGGATGGTTAGCGGCGGACGGGTGAGTAACACGTAGGCAACCTGCCCTCAAGTTTGGGACAACTACCGGAAACGGTAGCTAATACCGAATAATTGTTTTCTTCGCCTGAAGAGAACTGGAAAGACGGAGCAATCTGTCACTTGGGGATGGGCCTGCGGCGCATTAGCTAGTTGGTGAGGTAACGGCTCACCAAGGCGACGATGCGTAGCCGACCTGAGAGGGTGATCGGCCACACTGGGACTGAGACACGGCCCAGACTCCTACGGGAGGCAGCAGTAGGGAATCTTCCGCAATGGGCGAAAGCCTGACGGAGCAATGCCGCGTGAGTGATGAAGGTTTTCGGATCGTAAAGCTCTGTTGCCAGGGAAGAACGCTTGGGAGAGTAACTGCTCTCAAGGTGACGGTACCTGAGAAGAAAGCCCCGGCTAACTACGTGCCAGCAGCCGCGGTAATACGTAGGGGGCAAGCGTTGTCCGGAATTATTGGGCGTAAAGCGCGCGCAGGCGGTCATTTAAGTCTGGTGTTTAATCCCGGGGCTCAACCCCGGATCGCACTGGAAACTGGGTGACTTGAGTGCAGAAGAGGAGAGTGGAATTCCACGTGTAGCGGTGAAATGCGTAGATATGTGGAGGAACACCAGTGGCGAAGGCGACTCTCTGGGCTGTAACTGACGCTGAGGCGCGAAAGCGTGGGGAGCAAACAGGATTAGATACCCTGGTAGTCCACGCCGTAAACGATGAGTGCTAGGTGTTAGGGGTTTCGATACCCTTGGTGCCGAAGTTAACACATTAAGCACTCCGCCTGGGGAGTACGGTCGCAAGACTGAAACTCAAAGGAATTGACGGGGACCCGCACAAGCAGTGGAGTATGTGGTTTAATTCGAAGCAACGCGAAGAACCTTACCAGGTCTTGACATCCCTCTGATCGATGCAGAGATGTATCTTTCCTTCGGGACAGAGGAGACAGGTGGTGCATGGTTGTCGTCAGCTCGTGTCGTGAGATGTTGGGTTAAGTCCCGCAACGAGCGCAACCCTTATATTTAGTTGCCAGCACTTCGGGTGGGCACTCTAGATAGACTGCCGGTGACAAACCGGAGGAAGGTGGGGATGACGTCAAATCATCATGCCCCTTATGACCTGGGCTACACACGTACTACAATGGCCGGTACAACGGGCTGCGAAATCGCGAGATGGAGCCAATCCCAACAAAGCCGGTCTCAGTTCGGATTGCAGGCTGCAACTCGCCTGCATGAAGTCGGAATTGCTAGTAATCGCGGATCAGCATGCCGCGGTGAATACGTTCCCGGGTCTTGTACACACCGCCCGTCACACCACGAGAGTTTATAACACCCGAAGTCGGTGGGGTAACCGCAAGGAGCCAGCCGCCGAAGGTGGGATAGATGATTGGGGTGAAGTCGTAACAAGGTAGCCGTATCGGAAGGTGCGGCTGGATCACCTCCTTTCTATGGAGAATCGTTTCCTGCAACGGAAACATTCAAATACGCAGGTTCTTAGAACCTGCAACAGCAACACAGTTACTTATCCATTTGTTCAGTTTTGATGGAATTTGAGGGGCCATAGCTCAGCTGGGAGAGCGCCTGCCTTGCAAGCAGGAGGTCAGCGGTTCGATCCCGCTTGGCTCCACCAAACAATTTCATCTATTTGGCTTGTTCTTTGAAAACTAGATATCGAAACGAAACAAACGCGAATTAGAACATTCCTTTAAGCTGATCTTGTGTAAACAAGTCAAGTGTATAAAGGTAGTTAAATTGCTTTTGTGAGGGTATCGGGTGAGAGCGACTTTTGGCTTTGCGCAAGCAAAACAAGGGAAGCGAGCGACCGAAACCGGAACAAAATGGTTAAGCTACTAAGAGCACACGGAGGATGCCTAGGCGCTAGGAGCCGATGAAGGACGTGGCGAACAACGAAACTGCCTCGGGGAGCTGTAAGCAAGCTTTGATCCGGGGGTGTCCGAATGGGGAAACCCAGCTGGGGTAATTTCCAGTTACTCATAACTGAATACATAGGTTATGCAGAGGCATACCAGGGGAACTGAAACATCTAAGTACCCTGAGGAAGAGAAAACAATAGTGATTCCGTCAGTAGCGGCGAGCGAACGCGGAGAAGCCCAAACCAGAGAGCTTGCTCTTTGGGGTTGTGGGACGTCTCACATGGAGTTACAAAGGAACCGGTTAAGCGAAGAGGTCTGGAAAGGCCCGCCAAAGAAGGTAAAAGCCCTGTAGTTGAAAGTCTGTTCCCTCCGAGACGGATCCCGAGTAGTGCGGGGCACGTGAAACCCCGTATGAATCCGGCAGGACCATCTGCCAAGGCTAAATACTTCCTAGCGACCGATAGTGAAGCAGTACCGTGAGGGAAAGGTGAAAAGCACCCCGGAAGGGGAGTGAAATAGAACCTGAAACCGTGTGCTTACAAAAAGTCAGAGCCCGTTTTAGGGGTGATGGCGTGCCTTTTGTAGAATGAACCGGCGAGTTACGTTCCCGTGCAAGGTTAAGGTGAAGAGCCGGAGCCGCAGCGAAAGCGAGTCTGAATAGGGCGAATTAGTACGTGGACGTAGACCCGAAACCGGGTGATCTACCCCTGTCCAGGGTGAAGGTGCGGTAACACGCACTGGAGGCCCGAACCCACGCATGTTGAAAAATGCGGGGATGAGGTGGGGGTAGCGGAGAAATTCCAATCGAACTCGGAGATAGCTGGTTCTCCCCGAAATAGCTTTAGGGCTAGCCTCGGAAAACAGAGTCGTGGAGGTAGAGCACTGATTGGGTGCGGGGCCCGCAAGGGTTACCAAGCTCAGTCAAACTCCGAATGCCATAGACTTACTTCCGGGAGTCAGACAGTGAGTGCTAAGATCCATTGTCAAAAGGGAAACAGCCCAGACCATCAGCTAAGGTCCCCAAGTGTGTGTTAAGTGGGAAAGGATGTGGAGTTGCACAGACAACCAGGATGTTGGCTTAGAAGCAGCCATCATTGAAAGAGTGCGTAATAGCTCACTGGTCGAGTGACTCTGCGCCGAAAATGTAACGGGGCTAAACACACCACCGAAGCTATGGCTTGATGCTTTGCATCAGGGGTAGGGGAGCGTTGTATAAGGGTTGAAGGTGTACCGTAAGGAGCGCTGGACATTATACAAGTGAGAATGCCGGTATGAGTAACGAAAAGATCAGTGAGAATCTGATCCGCCGAAAGCCTAAGGGTTCCTGAGGAAGGCTCGTCCGCTCAGGGTAAGTCGGGACCTAAGGCGAGGCCGAAAGGCGTAGTCGAAGGACAACAGGTCGAAATTCCTGTACCACCGTAAGCCGTTATGAGCAATGGGGGGACGCAGTAGGGTAGTGACGCGGACTGATGGATGTCCGTCTAAGCAGTAAGGCTGATGTGTAGGCAAATCCGCACATTGTAAGGCTGAGCTGTGATGGGGAGCGAAAATTATAGTAGCGAAGGTCATGATCTCACACTGCCAAGAAAAGCCTCTAGCCAGGTGATGGTGCCCGTACCGCAAACCGACACAGGTAGGCGAGAAGAGTATTCTAAGGCGCGCGGAAGAACTCTCGTTAAGGAACTCGGCAAAATGACCCCGTAACTTCGGGAGAAGGGGTGCCCCGGTAGTGTGAATAGCACGAGGGGGCCGCAGTGAAAAGGCCCAAGCGACTGTTTAGCAAAAACACAGGTCTGTGCGAAGCCGTAAGGCGAAGTATACGGGCTGACGCCTGCCCGGTGCTGGAAGGTTAAGGGGAGTGGTTAGGAGCAATCCGAAGCTGTGAACCGAAGCCCCAGTAAACGGCGGCCGTAACTATAACGGTCCTAAGGTAGCGAAATTCCTTGTCAGGTAAATTCTGACCCGCACGAATGGCGTAACGACTTGGGCGCTGTCTCAACGAGAGATCCGGTGAAATTTTAATACCTGTGAAGATGCAGGTTACCCGCGACAAGACGGAAAGACCCCATGGAGCTTTACTGCAGCTTGATATTGAATTTGGGTACGATCTGTACAGGATAGGTGGGAGCCTTTGAAGCATGAGCGCCAGCTTGTGTGGAGGCAACGTTGGGATACCACCCTGATCGTATCTAGGTTCTAACCTGGTACCGTAATCCGGTGCGGGGACAGTGTCAGGTGGGCAGTTTGACTGGGGCGGTCGCCTCCTAAAGAGTAACGGAGGCGCCCAAAGGTTCCCTCAGAATGGTTGGAAATCATTCGAAGAGTGCAAAGGCATAAGGGAGCTTGACTGCGAGACCTACAAGTCGAGCAGGGACGAAAGTCGGGCTTAGTGATCCGGTGGTACCGCATGGAAGGGCCATCGCTCAACGGATAAAAGCTACCCTGGGGATAACAGGCTTATCTCCCCCAAGAGTCCACATCGACGGGGAGGTTTGGCACCTCGATGTCGGCTCATCGCATCCTGGGGCTGAAGTAGGTCCCAAGGGTTGGGCTGTTCGCCCATTAAAGCGGTACGCGAGCTGGGTTCAGAACGTCGTGAGACAGTTCGGTCCCTATCTGTCGTGGGCGTAGGAAATTTGAGAGGAGCTGTCCTTAGTACGAGAGGACCGGGATGGACGTACCGCTGGTGTACCAGTTGTTCCGCCAGGAGCACCGCTGGGTAGCTATGTACGGACGGGATAAACGCTGAAAGCATCTAAGCGTGAAGCCCCCCTCAAGATGAGATTTCCCAGTATGTAAGACCCCTTGAAGACGACGAGGTAGATAGGCTGGGGGTGGAAGTGCAGCAATGCATGGAGCTGACCAGTACTAATCGGTCGAGGGCTTATCCAATAGCAAGTGATAATTCGCATGTTTCGTTTCGAATCTAGTTTTCAGAGAACGATCTCTGAAATGAAAATTGGTACATCACAGAACGTGTGTATGATTTTCAGTTCCATATCTGATTTTAAGAAGCTATGCTTCGACAAATCGCGTTTGGTGGCGATGGCGGAGGGGTTCCACACGTACCCATCCCGAACACGACCGTTAAGCCCTCTAGCGCCGATGGTACTTGGACCGCAGGGTCCTGGGAGAGTAGGACGCCGCCAAGCGAAGAACCACTGCCGATGTTATTCGGTGGTGGTTTTTATTTGTTTATTTTAGGGGATGCGGAAGCATCTCTTATTTGACTTTGTAAGAATCCTCTGACACACTCTAAGGGGTACATATATCAGATATCAGGCCATGATTTGGATTGATATAACTCTAGCGAATGGGGTGTAGGACAACATGGAAATTCAGAAATTGACGGTAGATGATTTTGAACCGGCGATGGCACTCTCCGAATATGCTTTTCAAGTAGTAATGAGTGAAGAACAGAAAGAAAAACGGCGGAGTCAATTTTCGTCACAGGATATATGGGGTGTATATGAGGACGGGCAGCTAGGAGCCAAACTTCACATCATTCCTTTTCAAACCTATATTCATGGCAGATCGTTCGAGATGGGCGGTATTGCGGGTGTTGCCACCTGGCCAGAGTATAGACGCAAAGGCTGGGTAGCGGGTCTGCTGAAGCATGCGTTGGAAGAAATGAATCGTAACAAACAGAGCATATCATTCTTGCATCCATTCTCTTTTGGTTTCTATCGGAAGTATGGATGGGAGACGTATGTTGAATTTAAACGTTATAAAGTACCTACAGCTCATTTGCCTCAGAAAAAAGCGACACCTGGAACAATTCGGCGTGGGGATCCGGGCCTCAGCATATTAAAGGAAGTATACAGTGCTTATGCTGAGCGTTATAACGGAACTCTGGTTCGGGATGATGCAAGGTGGGAGAATTCAGTTCTTGTTAATGGGACCAGCCAGAAGGCTGTATATTACGATGAAGCTGATGCAGCACAAGGTTATCTTTTATATGAGGTTAAGGAAAATAAATTTACCATTAAAGAGATCATCTATCTGAATGAAGAGGCTAGGCAAGGGCTGTGGACCTTTATTGCTAACCATGATTCCATGATCCAGGAAGTTACGTTGCAGGCGCCTGCCAGTGATACGCTTGCCTTCCAATTGGATAACCCACGGATTCAGCAGGAGATTGTACCTTATTTTATGGCGCGTATCGTTAGTGTAGAGCAGTTTATATCCCAGTATCCATTTGCAAGCCAGGACTCACCGGTTCAGATTGTACTTCAGGTAGAAGATGCCCACGCTCCATGGAATGAAGGGGTATGGCAATTAAACGTGGCAATGAACGGAACAGCGTCCATATGGAAAACAACGGAGCCAATTACTGATGATCAGATCATTAAGGTGGATATTCAATCCCTTACCGCGGTGCTGATGGGATATCGCAGACCAACGGAAATGGCACGAATCGGAAGAATTCACGGACCGAACACAGCAATCAAGGCTTTGGAACAAGCGATTCCTGAACGGGAAACCTATTTGCTCGATTTCTTCTGATGACTATTCCCACTGCTCCATTTAACTTATTAGCTTATATAGAAATACGGCGTGATTGAAAGACAAATGGACTTCTCCAGCAATTTTGGGGAGGTTTTTTTGTGTCCGGGGAATATTTCGTGTAAAATCGTAAAAAATGAATAGTGACCCCACTTGGCAAAACCACAAAATATGCTATAATGGTTATAAAGTCAAAGAAAGTCAAAGTCAACTAAAGGTTTAATACTTAAGTAGCTTTCTTTCTACAATCTGATGCATGATCGCCAATATACGGGATTCATTTCATCGGAGGATCAAGGGAATATTAAAGGACCTTCGTGCTTCCTTCGCTCTCCTGTTGACACCATTGGAAGCAAGATTCGCTGTTTCCCTGATTGGTTAAATGGGTAGAGAAGGTGTACTCTGTGGGGGCGTGTGGGTCCTTATTGACTTAACGTTTCAGACAGTGGAGGATGATTGGATGCGTAATATCTCTGATATTATCGAACGATATCTGAAGAGTATTTTGCATGAAAGTCCCGAAGGAATGGTTGAAATTCAGCGTAATGATCTGGCAGATCAATTCTCATGTGTACCTTCCCAGATCAATTATGTCATCAGCACACGTTTTACACTCGAGAAGGGATACCTGGTAGAGAGTAAACGCGGCGGTGGTGGTTATGTTCGCATACAGCGCATTGAATTACCGGCCCAATCAGCTCTGCATAATCATTTGCACCATAGTATTGGTGAAGAGATCGGGCAGACAGCTGCCGAAGGTCTGATCTATCAATTGGAAGAAGCGCGCTTCTTGAACAAGCGGGAAGCCGGGTTGATGCGAGCTGCTGTATCTAGAGAGGTTATATTGGTCAAACTTCCTTACCGGGATCAAATTCGTGCCAGAATGTTGAAGGCGATGTTAATATCTTTGCTCGGTAAATGAAAACTATCGGGGTCAAAGGAGGTACATCAATATGCTGTGCCAAGAATGCAATAAACGTCCGGCGACACTTCATTTTACGAAGATCGTAAATGGAGAGAAGACGGAATTCCATATTTGTGAGTCATGTGCCCGTGAAAAAGGGGAAATGATCCCTGGAACAGCAGGCGGGTTTTCCATTCACAACTTGTTGTCCGGATTGCTTGATTTTGATCCAGCCGGCAAAAGTGGATCGGCAGGAACACCGCCTGCAAAAGCTCTTCAATGTGAAGAGTGTGGTATGACGTACGCACAATTTAGTAAGATAGGCCGGTTCGGCTGCAGTTCATGTTATAAATATTTTGACAGTCGTCTGGATCCTTTGTTCAAGCGGGTTCATGGTAATACGTCCCATGTAGGCAAAGTGCCTGCACGAGCTGGTGGTCGCATCAAGGTGAAACGGCAAATCGCTGATCTCAAGCGTGAGCTCCAGGAGAGCATCGCGCAAGAGGAATTTGAAGAGGCGGCCCAGATCCGTGACCAGATCAGAGGACTTGAAAAAGGAATAGCTCAGGAGTAAAGTTTGTCATGAGTAGGAGGGATGCGTAATGCCTAATCTGCGCTTTACAGAGAAGGCGCTCAGCGACTGGATGCGCAGTGATGCGGCTGATTCCGAAATTGTCATTAGCAGCCGTGTCCGGATTGCACGCAACCTTCAGCATGTTCCGTTTCCGATGCTGGCTTCCAATGAGCAATCGGAAGAGGTGCTGAATAAGCTGAGCGAAGTACTTCAATACGATGACGTTCATGCCTTTGGGGATTTTCATACGTTGGATCTGATCGATATTGACGAACTCGACAAACGGGTGCTGGTGGAGAAACATCTCATCAGTCCAAGTCTTGCGAATGAATCCAGGAATGGTGCGGTTATTCTCAGTGAGGATGAGTCAGTCAGTATTATGATTAACGAAGAGGATCATCTTCGTATCCAGTGCCTCTATCCGGGGTTCCAGGTGAAAGAAGCCTGGGAGAAAGCTTCCGCAATAGATGATGCTTTTGAAGCGCACGTGGATTATGCTTTTGATGATCGCAGAGGATACTTAACCAGCTGTCCTACTAATGTAGGTACAGGTGTAAGAGCATCGGTTATGATGCACTTGCCTGCCCTGGTGATGACACAGCAGATTGGCCGTATTCTAACCGCAGTTTCCCAAGTGGGATTGACGGTGAGAGGAATATACGGTGAAGGTAGCGAGGCGATGGGTAACCTGTTCCAGATCTCGAACCAGATTACTTTGGGACAGACAGAACAGGAAGTCATCGAGAACCTGCATGGTGTTGTGTTACAGATGATTGGTCATGAACGTACAGCCAGAGAACGGTTAATTACCGACTCCAGACTGCGGATTACGGATCGTGTCATGCGTTCTTATGGCATATTGTCTCATGCAGCTATTGTTGATTCCAAGGAAGCTGCACAGCGCTTATCGGATGTACGCCTTGGCGTGGATCTCGGATTGTTGGATGGACTGTCCATCACGGTAATGAATGAATTGAATGTGATGACACAGCCGGGATTTTTGCAGAAAACATTCGGGGAAGATATGCGCACAGATGAGCGTGACATATACCGTGCTCAGTTGATTCGTGATACGATCAATGCAGCGAAGAAGTCCTAGTTTAGCCTGATATAGTATTGAATTATGGTTTCATGCCGCATTGCGGCTTTTATATAATAAGGCATGTACAAATGCCGAATGACTTTATTCGCAGCATGGCTGCAAACAAAAATGATATGAAGAATACGACGGTTATTTCATTATATGACCCTCGTTTTATCCAAAACCATGGAGGTGCAGGAGATATGATGTTTGGAAGATTTACGGAACGGGCCCAAAAGGTGCTCGCACTCGCGCAGGAAGAAGCTGTCCGTCTCGGTCATAATAACATCGGTACTGAGCATATTTTGCTCGGCCTCATTCGTGAAGGCGAAGGCATCGCAGCCAAAGCACTGATCGGCCTGGGACTCGGATTGGAAAAAATTCAGGATGAAGTAGAAACGCTAATTGGCCGTGGCCAAGAGCAACCTACCAACATTGCATATACGCCACGTGCGAAAAAAGTAATTGAACTGTCTATGGATGAAGCTCGTAAATTGGGCCACACTTATGTAGGCACAGAGCATATCCTGCTCGGATTGATTCGTGAAGGCGAGGGTGTGGCAGCACGTGTGCTCAATAACCTGGGAATTAGCCTGAACAAAGCACGTCAACAAGTGCTGCAATTGCTTGGCAGCAGTGAAGCTGTATCCAGCCATAATGGCACACCTGCCAATGTCAGCACACCAACGCTGGACAGTCTGGCACGTGACCTCACGGCATACGCCAGAGAGAATAACCTTGACCCGGTCATTGGACGTAGTAAAGAAATTGAACGTGTCATCCAGGTGCTCAGCCGTCGTACGAAGAACAACCCGGTATTGATCGGTGAGCCAGGTGTAGGTAAAACAGCGATTGCTGAAGGCCTTGCACAAAAAATCATCGCAAATGAGATTCCGGAAACATTGCGCGACAAACGTGTAATGACCCTGGATATGGGTTCTGTAGTCGCTGGAACCAAATATCGTGGTGAGTTCGAAGATCGTCTGAAAAAAATCATGGATGAGATTCGCCAAGCAGGTAACATTGTCCTGTTTATCGACGAATTGCATACCTTGATTGGCGCAGGCGGAGCTGAAGGTGCCATCGATGCTTCTAACATTTTGAAACCGGCTCTGGCCCGTGGAGAATTGCAGTGCATTGGTGCAACAACGCTGGATGAGTATCGTAAATACATCGAGAAGGATGCAGCGCTTGAGCGTCGTTTCCAACCGATTACTGTAGATCAGCCTTCTCCGGAAGAAGCGATTCAAATCTTGCACGGCTTGCGTGACCGTTATGAGGCGCATCACCGCGTGAAAATTACGGACGAAGCAATTGTGCAGGCGGTTAAACTGTCTGACCGTTACATTACAGACCGTTTCCTGCCAGATAAAGCGATTGACCTGATTGATGAAGCGGGTTCCAAAGTAAGATTGAACTCTTACACGATCCCACCAAACCTGAAACAACTGGAAAGCCGTCTGGAAGATATCCGTAAGGAAAAAGACGCTGCAGTTCAAAGTCAGGAGTTCGAAAAAGCAGCAGCTCTGCGTGATACGGAACAAAAAATCCGTGAAGAGCTGGATGTAACGAAGAACCAGTGGAAAGAGAAACAAGGTCGCACCGATTCCGAGGTTACTCCTGAGGATATCGCACAAGTGGTAGCCAGCTGGACTGGAATCCCTGTGAACCAACTGAAAGAAGAAGAGACACAGCGTCTGATGAATCTGGAGTCTATTCTACATGAACGTGTCATCGGTCAGGATGAGGCAGTGAAGTCTGTCAGCCGTGCGGTTCGTCGTGCTCGTGCGGGACTTAAAGATCCAAAACGTCCGATGGGTTCATTCATTTTCCTCGGCCCTACAGGGGTAGGTAAAACAGAACTTGCTCGTGCTCTGGCTGAAGCGATGTTCGGCGATGAAAATGCAGTAATCCGTATTGATATGTCCGAGTATGGTGAGAAGCACTCGACTTCCCGACTTGTCGGAGCGCCTCCAGGATATGTTGGGTACGAAGAAGGTGGCCAGCTGACAGAGAAAGTTCGTCGCAAACCATATTCCGTAGTCCTGCTCGATGAAATCGAGAAAGCACATCCAGAAGTATTCAATATCTTGTTACAAGTGCTTGAGGATGGTCGTCTGACGGATTCCAAAGGTCGCGTCGTTGACTTCCGCAATACGCTGATCATTCTAACATCCAACGTGGGTGCCGAAGCGATCAAACGTAACTCTACACTGGGCTTCACTGCAGTTGTAGATGCAGGAGCAGATTATGACAACATGAAGGGGAAAGTGATGGATGAGCTGAAGAAAAGCTTCCGTCCAGAGTTCCTTAACCGGATTGATGAAATTATCGTGTTCCACTCACTTGAAGAAAAACACATCGCTGAAATTGTTACGCTTATGAGTGAAGAACTTCGTAAACGACTGCTCGAACATGAGGTAGATTTCGAACTCACTGACAATGCCAAGTCTTTCCTTGCTAAGTCAGGCTTTGATCCAGCTTACGGTGCGCGTCCGCTTCGTCGGGCGATCCAGAAGCATATCGAGGACAAATTGTCCGAAGAGTTGCTCACAGGTAACGTAACCAAAGGGGATTCATTGCTCATCGACGAAGAGAACGGTGCACTGTCTGTTACGAAAAAAGACGTGGTTGTTCCGTCCAATGAGGAAATCGAAACTAAATAATATTTAGCAAGCTTTGGAGTTAAACTTCAGCTTGTATTGATCCATAATCCTTAATCAAATCCTTCTCGGCTTCGGCCGGGGAGGATTTTTTGCACTTTGGACAGAAGACGGACATGATTATGTCAGGAACATCTGTAAAGTTTGCGATAATCCTTTACGAAAAATCTCAAACAATGGTAAACTTTTAGTAACCCTGCACGTCAGGGAGTTTGGGTGAAATTCGTCGAATAATGCAAAATGCTGTTATAAAATTAAATTATAGGAGTGCTGAAGTGGCCAAAGTTAAAACCAAGTTTCAATGTACGGAATGCGGCTATGAAGCCCCCAAGTGGTACGGTAAGTGTCCGGGTTGTCAGTCATGGAATTCAATGGTGGAAGAAACAGAGACGGTGGTCAAAACACAAGGGAGAAATTCTCCTCTGTTTGACAGTAAAGATAAACCGCTTCCTATCATAGATATAGATAGCGGTCAGGAACCGCGTGTACAGACTGGAATCGGAGAGTTGAACCGGGTATTGGGTGGCGGAATCGTTCCGGGTTCACTCGTTCTGGTGGGCGGAGATCCGGGTATTGGTAAATCAACGTTGATGTTGCAGACGTCTCATGCTTTGACGCATTCGGGTTTGCGTGTGTTATATGTTTCCGGTGAGGAATCAGTAAAGCAAACCAAATTGCGGGCAGACCGTCTCGGGGCACTCTCTGCCGAGTTGTATGTACTGTGTGAAACCAATATGGAACGTGTAGAGGAAGCGGTGGATCAGATCCAGCCGCATTTTCTGGTCATCGACTCCATTCAGACGGTATATCTTCCCGAAGTTACCAGTGCGCCTGGTAGTGTTGCACAGGTAAGGGAATGTACGTCAAGGTTCATGCGGATTGCCAAAGGCAGAGGCATTGCAACGGTTCTTGTGGGGCATGTTACCAAAGAAGGTGCCATTGCCGGTCCACGTATGTTAGAACATATGGTGGATTGCGTGCTTTATTTTGAAGGAGAACGGCATCATACGTATCGCCTGTTGCGTGCGGTGAAGAACCGTTTTGGTTCCACCAATGAGATTGGTATTTTTGAAATGGGCGAGGATGGACTTCGTGAGGTGGGCAATCCGTCCGAACTCTTTTTGTCGGAACGTCCACTGGGTGTAGCAGGTTCAACGGTAGTTGCCAGTATGGAGGGGACACGTCCTCTGCTCGTGGAATTACAGGCGTTGATCTCAACCACCCATTTCCCTTCTCCCCGCCGTATGGCAACAGGGGTAGATCTGCATCGATTAAATCTGATCATTGCAGTGCTGGAGAAACGGATGGGGATGTTTTTACAGACCCAGGATGCGTATCTGAACGTGGCTGGTGGAGTACGGTTGGATGAGCCCGCTGTAGACTTGGCGGTTGCCGTCAGCATTGCATCCAGTTTGAGAGATGTACCGACCAAGCCGGACGACGTCATCTTTGGCGAGATCGGTCTGACAGGTGAAGTTCGAGCCGTATCACGGGCCGAACAACGAGTGAAGGAAGCCGCAAAGCTGGGCTTCAAACGAGTCATTTTACCAGAAAAAAGCTTAAAGGGCTGGAAACATCCTCGCGGGATACAACTGATCGGTGTGAATACCGTGGCAGATGCACTAGCGGTTGCTTTAGATTAGGGGGCATAACAAGATGAAAGATATGAGCCAACTGGATAATATGAATGAGTTGTTAAGGCTGATCGCACCAGGTACACCTTTCCGCGAAGGTCTGGAAAATGTGCTGCGCGCCAAGACGGGCGCACTGCTTGTTGTAGGATACAGCCCTGAAGTAATGGAAGTGGTGGATGGGGGATTCTCGATTAACTGTGATTTCTCCCCGAACTATCTGTATGAACTCGCCAAAATGGATGGAGCCATTATTCTTAGCGAGGATTTGAAGCGTATTCTTTACGCCAATACCCAGTTAATCCCGGACTCTTCGATCTCTTCATCAGAGACGGGGATTCGTCACCGGACGGCAGAGCGTGTAGCAAAGCAAACGGGTAAATTGGTCGTATCCATATCACAGCGCCGGAATATCATTACCTTGTATCAGGGAACACTTCGTTATTCCCTCAAGGAAATCGGGGTTATTCTGACCAAAGCGAATCAAGCGATCCAAACCCTGGAGAAATACAAAGCGGTATTAACACAGTCCCTTACGAATCTGAGTGCTTCGGAATTTGAGGAATTAGTAACGATTCCTGAAGTGGTTAATGTGATTCAGCGTACCGAAATGGTGATGCGGATCAAAACGGAAATCCAACGGTACATTCATGAACTCGGGAATGAGGGACGACTCATTTCCATGCAAATGGAAGAACTTGTGGGTACAACGGAAGAAGAAGCCTGGTTACTGTATAAAGACTATGCCCGTGACGACAGTGATGACAAAATCCGTGAAATTATCGTGGGACTGAAAAGATTGTCGGACGATGAGTTGCTGGATGCACACCATATTGTCCGTCTTCTCGGCTATCCTTCATCAGCGGCTACTTCTGAGGATTCGGTTGCCCCTCGTGGATTCCGGGTATTAAATAAGATCCCCCGCCTGCCCAATGTCATTATCCATAATCTGGTGGATCAATTCGAACAATTGCCTCATGTTATTATGGCCACAATTGAAGAACTGGACGAAGTGGACGGTATTGGTGAAGTTCGTGCCCGGACCATTAAGGAAGGCCTCAAACGTTTGCAGGAGCAAATGTTTATCGACAGACAGATGTAAGGGTTTGCCTATATAAAGGCTTGAAATGGATGAGGTGAAACAACGATGCTAACCAGATTCATTCCGAATCTCTTTACCCTGGGTAATCTGTTTCTTGGAATGATGGCAATTTTGCTTGCGATTGATGGAAATTACAGTTTGGCTGCCATTATGGTCATTGTAGCGATGTTGCTAGATGGTCTGGATGGCCGAGTGGCACGTGCACTTAATGCCCAAAGTGAATTCGGTAAGGAACTGGATTCCTTGTCTGACATGGTTTCCTTTGGTGCAGCACCAGCCCTGATCATATTTATGGTGTCGTTTCAAGATTCGATGCCGATCCTCGCCTGGATTGCAACAGCGGCTTTTCCGATTTGTGGAGCCATTCGTCTTGCTCGATTTAATGTTCGTCCGGGAATTCCCGGGTACTTCACAGGTCTGCCGATACCGGCAGCCGGCGGGGTACTGGCCACACTGTCCTTGTTCAATAAGGATATTGGCCCGGTTAGCATGATGATTGCTACGTTGCTGTTATCGTATCTGATGGTGAGTTCGCTTAAATATCCCAATTTCAAAAAGGTCGGTTTGCCACGAAAGGCAATCTGGATTGCACCATGGGTTGTGTTATTTGCGATAGCCGTAGCCGTTATTTTCCCGGAGCAGTTATCCAAATTGATCTTTATTCCGTTGGTGTTATACGCCCTGTATGGAATGAAGCATAATGTGCGAACAGCGGCCTCACGTAGTCGGGCGAAAAAGCGCAAGGATGAGAAATCTTCCCGTCCTTCCGATCGTTAAGTCGCCTTGGGAACAGACACTATACAAAGAAAGCACGTACTCTCCTGAACTGGAGAATGCGTGCTTTTTGTTTATTCAGATCTATTTACGGTAAAAGAAACCCTTACGGACGACATACATATCTTCTTACGACAGATTAAACATCCCTAACGTTGAACACTTCTGTGATTCGTGATTTACGACCTCTTCCATGTTAATGTCCAGCAGATTGCAGAGAGCCGACATGTAGAACAGGTTCCGCCCTAGCTCAGAGCTGATGACCTCTCTGCAGTTCTCACACAACTCACCTTCCACATGCGTTTCCAGCAGGCCCTTGGTTTGAGCGATATCGCTCTCCGGGGCATATTTCTGCTTGGTGGCGTGCAGCTCGATGCAGCCGCATTCGGTAATGGCTTTGGACACGGCACGGTTAACAGACGCTCCGGCTTGTCCCGTTTTGGACAGTACATCAATCAGGCTGCGATGACGCAACAACAGTTCAGAAACTTGATCCTGGAAAGCCTGTAAACTTAGCGTACTCATTTTGCCACTCACCTCGGGATATGAATTGAATTCATTATATGCCAATAATTTACCTACTTTCAACTGACGATTGCAACATTTCCAAAAAGTTCTTCCAGATGGGATTAGCAATTCAGGAATTGGATCATACTGGATATAAAGATCAAGATACATTGAAGGAGGTGCAGGGACTAATGTGGAAAAAAGGCATTTTAACTTTTACAGGATTGTGCGGTGCATGGTTCGGCTACACGGCATATCATCTGGCAGGAAAATCGGTCCCATGGATGGCGGAGTGGATTCAGTCAGCAGGATTACTGGGAGCTGGTATATCGACGCTGCTGGGAGCTGTAATGTTTATGGCTGTATGTAATATTGGTGGAACATTGATGGCAGACAGGCTGCATAGTGGAATTGATTCATTGGCAAAAGTACCTATGAACGAATTGGCTGCAGGTGCTGCAGGTACCGTTGCAGGATTGCTCGTGGCCTTGTTACTTTACCCTGTTGTGGGATGGATGGGGACGGCAGGAGAAGTGCTGCAAGTGGCGCTGACGGTGATTAGTGCTTATTCCGGTTATACCCTTGCCATGGCGAAGAAAGACGATCTGGGGGCCTTCTGGATGTCTGGACGATGGGGTCATCCCGAGGTGGACGAAGATAGACGGATGGAAGAACATAAAATTCTGGATACCAGTGTTATTATCGATGGGCGTATCGCTGATATATGCAAAACCGGATTTATTGAAGGCACGATCGTAATTCCGGAATTTGTTCTGGAGGAGTTACAGCATATTGCTGATTCATCGGATCTGCTCAAGCGGAATAGAGGGCGGCGTGGACTGGACATTTTGAACAAAATCCAGAAGGAACTTGATGTAAAAGTCCTGATTTACGAGGGGGATTTCGAGGAAATCTCCGAGGTGGACAGCAAACTGGTTAAACTGGCTAAAGTGCTTCAGGGCAAAGTGGTCACCAATGACTTCAACCTGAACAAAGTGTGTGAACTCCAGGGTGTATCTGTGCTGAACATTAATGATCTCGCCAATGCGGTTAAGCCGGTTGTTCTGCCAGGTGAGGAGATCATGGTGCAGATCATCAAGGATGGCAAGGAGCATGGTCAAGGTGTAGCCTATCTGGATGATGGCACAATGATCGTTGTGGAAGGCGGACGCGAGTATATCGGCATGATGATGGAAGTGCTGGTGACCAGTGTGTTGCAGACTTCAGCGGGACGAATGATTTTTGCCAAGCCGAAACTGTTGGAAAAAGCCCAATAAAGCGGTATGATGGGTAGTGTATCGTTGAATGATATTGTATATCTTTGGACGATAAACTGACAGACAAGGCAGGGATTGCGGCATGGATAAAGGGTGGGGCGTTGTCATTGTGGCAGCAGGTCGCGGAACCCGGATGGGGACGACCGAGAGCAAACAGTTTCTGTTGCTGCAGGACAAGCCCGTTTTCATACATACGCTTGAGGTATTTGCTGTGCTGGACGAGATCCGCGAGATGGTGCTGGTCACAGGAACCGCAGATGTTGAACGCTGCCAGGATTGGGTAAAAGAATACCAACTGGATTCACGTGTCCGTGTTATCCCCGGAGGGAAAGAGAGACAACATTCTGTCCATAAAGGCCTTGAGGCACTTGGGACGGATTGGGTTCTCGTTCACGACGGGGTACGTCCTTTTGTGAACCATGAGCAGATCAAGGGATGCATGGCGGCCGCCATAGCCGGTGGTGGAGCAGCTGTACTGGCGGTTCCCGTGAAGGATACGATCAAACAAGTGAATGCGGAAGGAGTCGTTACGGCGACGCCAGACCGCAGCAGTCTGTGGAGCATTCAAACCCCGCAGGCTTTTCGTCTTTCTTCCCTGCTCTCCGCCTACGAATCAGCCGAGCAGGACGGATTTCTGGGGACAGATGATGCCATGCTGGCTGAACGTCAGGGAATGTCGGTCAAGGTTGTGGAAGGCAATTATACCAATATCAAATTAACAACGCCGGAAGATTTGCAATATGCTGCGTTTTTGCTGGGGGGAGAGAAGAAGCGATGATACGTGTAGGACAGGGATTTGATGTACATCAGCTGGTAGAGGGACGCCCGTGTATTATTGGCGGAGTAACGATTCCTTATGAAAAAGGTCTGCTGGGTCACTCGGACGCAGACGTGCTGTTGCACGCGATCAGTGATGCCATTTTGGGTGCACTGGCACTTGGGGATATTGGCAAGCACTTCCCGGATACCGATCCGGAATTCAAAGATGCCGACAGCCTGAAATTGCTGGAACATGTATGGCAGCTTGTGAAGGATCGCGGGTATAAGCTAGGGAATATCGATTCAACGATTATTGCCCAGAAGCCAAAGATGGCTCCTTATATCCCACAGATGGCTGAGGTTATTGCCAAGGCACTGGAAGCGGATGTAACACAGGTGAACGTGAAAGCAACAACGACAGAGCAACTGGGATTCCCGGGACGGGGAGAGGGCATTGCCGCTCAATCCGTTGTTTGCCTTGTACGTGTGTGATATCATCAATCAATTAGTGACGGAGGGGATCATATGAGCACGGATATTCGTGTGCGTTACGCGCCGAGTCCAACGGGACACCTGCATATCGGGAATGCCCGTACGGCGTTGTTTAACTATTTATATGCCAAACATAATAACGGTAAATTCATTATTCGTATTGAAGATACGGACGTGAAACGGAATATTGCCGGTGGTGAAGAAAGCCAACTGAAATACCTGAAATGGCTCGGAATTGAGTGGGACGAAAGTATTGACGTGGGCGGAGAATACGGACCATACCGTCAAACGGAACGTCTGGACCTCTATCGTAAATATACGCAGGAGTTGCTGGATAAAGGTCTGGCTTACCGTTGCTTCTGCACGGAAGAAGAATTGGAGCAAGAGCGCGAGGAACAGTCAGCACGTGGAGAAACACCGCGTTATTCTGGCAAACACCGTGACCTGACTCCAGAGCAAATTAGTGCGTTTGAAGCGGAAGGCCGCGTAGCGAGTATTCGTTTCCGTGTGCCGGAAGAGCGCACATATACGTTTGATGATATGGTTAAAGGCACAATCTCGTTCAACAGCAAGGAATCCGGTGACTTCGTCATTGTGAAAAAAGACGGCATTCCCACATACAACTATGCCGTTGCTGTGGATGATCACTTGATGAAGATCTCCCACGTCCTGCGTGGGGAAGATCACATCTCGAACACGCCGCGTCAACTGATGATCTATGAAGCGCTTGGCTGGGAGCCACCGCAATTCGGTCATATGACGTTGATCGTGAATGAAAATCACAAGAAGCTGAGTAAACGGGATGAGTCCGTTATCCAGTTTATTGAGCAATATGATCAGCTCGGCTATTTGCCTGAAGCGATGTTTAACTTTATTTCCTTACTCGGCTGGTCGCCGGAAGGGGAAGAAGAGATCTTCTCGCAAGAGCAACTGATCTCCATTTTTGATACGAAACGTCTGTCCAAGAGCCCTGCGGTATTTGATACCCACAAGCTGGCGCACTTGAACAACCACTATATCAAACATGCTGACCCGGAACGTATTGCCGAAATGGCCATTCCGCATCTGCAAAAGGCTGGACGTATTTCTTCCGAGCTGTCTGCTGAACAAAAAGAATGGGCTTATACGCTGGTACACCTGTACCAGGAGCAGATGAATTCTGCCTCCGATATTGTCGAATTGTCAGAAGTATTCTTCCGTTCCAATCTGGAGCTTGAAAGTGAAGGAGAAGCAGTGCTTGCGGAGGAGCAGGTGCCAACTGTACTGAAGGCATTTGCGGATAAAGTACAGGCGAGCGAAGAGTTTACTCCAAGCAAAATGGCTACATTGATCAAGGAAGTACAGAAAGAAACCGGCTTTAAGGGCAAACAGCTCTTTATGCCAATTCGTGTAGCCTTGACTGGACAGACGCATGGACGGGATCTGAACCAAACGATCGTGCTTCTGGGTCGTGATACGGTGATCGAACGTTTGCTTGCACAAGTAAAATAATCTTAGTCGAAGACATTCCGTTTATTTGGAATCTGAACACAGTCCTACGATGGATAGATTACGTAGGAGGCTGTTGTCAGTCTGAGGCCTTTTCGCTATAATAACAACACAACGAATAATTGATATGATTTATCTAATAGAACAGCAAAGATCGGGAGGAGTAGACTGACCCGGACAGATTCAGAGAGGATGGTCCCGTAGCAAAGAGAGATTTCTTTGGATGCGGTGGCTGTGAACCATCCACTGTCCATCAGTCGAAATGCGCCCGTGAGCTGCACAGCCGAATCCGGCCCCGCCTTTGTCGATCATGACATGGGAAAACGTTAGGATAGGTTGTGACGATTGGTTTCCGTTACCAAACCGCTTGAGGGCTCATTCTATTTAAGAATGGACCGAGCAGAGTGGGACCGCGATAAACGCCTCTGCAGCTAAATGCTGCAGGGGCGTTTTTTTGTTTAGGCGAGTGTGCAGTACACTACCAAGGAACGCGCCGTCCGGTAAGCCGGAGGACGGGAACCTGAACAAGAGGGGAACGAGCATGTTCAAGAAGATCAGATCAGATATCCAGGCGGTGTTTGAAAACGATCCGGCGGCCCGAGGTTGGTTTGAGGTGGTATTCACCTACTCAGGGCTGCATGCGATATGGGCACACCGGATCGCTCATTTTTTATACAAGCGAAGATGGTTCTCGGTTGCCCGGTTCATTTCGCAGGTTAGCCGTTTTATGACAGGAATCGAGATACATCCTGGAGCTACGATCGGAAATCGGTTGTTTATTGACCACGGAATGGGCGTCGTTATTGGAGAAACATGTGAGATTGGCGATGATGTCGTTATCTATCAGGGGGTTACCCTGGGCGGAACAGGGAAAGAAAAAGGGAAGAGACATCCGACCATTGGTAATAATGTGGTTATCTCATCCGGAGCCAAGGTGTTGGGTTCATTTAGCGTGGGGGATCAATGTAACATTGGTGCGAACTCCGTTGTGCTTAAGGAGGTCCCTTCCAATAGTACCGTAGTAGGTATACCGGGCAGAATTGTTAAACAGGATGGCCGACGGGTAGATCGCCTCAGTCAGCAATTGCCCGATCCGGTCGTTGACTCCTTGCGCGGTATGCAAAAAGAACTCGAACGATTGCAGGAAGAAGTACGTACACTGCAAAATGCCCGTGAAAATGAGACTGTGCGTGATACGTGATACAATAAATAAAGGCAGTATAGGATGAAAGGATAAGTGACCATGACGCTTCAGATTTATAATACGATGAGTCGTACCAAAGAGAAATTTGTTCCCCAAGAACCAGGGAAAGTGAAAATGTATGTCTGCGGACCAACGGTATATGACTACATTCATATCGGGAATGCACGCCCGGTTATCTTTTTCGACACAGTTCGTGGATACCTGGAACAGACAGGACATGATGTGAACTATGTGGTGAACTTCACGGATGTGGACGATAAGTTGATTCGCAAAGCAGAACAACTTGGAACAGACGTTCCTCACGTGGCTGAGAAATTTATAGCTGCCTATTATGAAGACATTGAGGGATTGGGTATTCCCAAGGCAAGCAGCAATCCGAGAGTAACGGAAAACATGCCGCTGATCATTGATTTTATCCGTGAGCTGGTTGAAAAAGGATTTGCGTATGAAAATGGCGGTGACGTCTATTATCGCACAGGCAAATTCAGCGAATATGGCAAACTTTCGAAACAAAACCTGCAGGAGCTGCAATTTGGAATCCGTGTGGGTGTGGACGAGCGCAAAGAGCATCCCGAAGATTTTGTGCTCTGGAAGGCTGCCAAACCAGGTGAGATCTATTGGTCCAGTCCTTGGGGCGATGGTCGACCAGGCTGGCATATTGAGTGCTCCGCCATGGCTAGGGAGTACCTTGGGGATACACTGGACATTCACGGGGGCGGACAGGATTTGCAGTTCCCGCACCATGAGTGCGAATGCGCCCAATCCGAGGTATTAACAGGTAAACCACTTGCGAACTACTGGATGCATAATGGATTCATCCGGATTGATAACGAGAAGATGTCGAAATCACTCGGTAATGGTGTTCTGGTTAAAGACTTGCGGAATCAATATAAACGCGAAGCGATTCGTTATTTCATGTTGTCTACCCACTATCGCAATCCATTGAACTTCACGGATGATACGATGGAGCAGGCACAGAACAGTGTGGACCGGATTGCAAATGCGGTAGGTAACCTGAACCATCGTCTGAATGCAGTAACTGTTGATCAGGACATCACAGCAGAGTTTGCGGCAAGACTCGACCAAATTCGTCAGCAGTATCACGAGAAGATGCAGGATGATTTCAATACTCCTGATGCAATTACTGCGATGTTTGAGTGGGCAGGGGAAGCCAACCAACTGTTGCAACAAGAAGTGGTTAATGCGGCAGACATTCGCGCACTCCTCGAGTTGTTCAGTGAATTGAATGCTGTACTGCGCATTTATACTGACGCAGAGCCAGAACTTCTGGATGAGGAAGTAGAACGTCTGATTGAAGAGCGTGTAGAAGCGCGCAAGTCCAAAAACTGGGCAAGAGCGGATGAAATTCGCGATGAATTGTCTGCACGTGGCATTCTGCTTGAAGATACGGCGCAGGGCATGAGATGGCGGCGCAAATGAGCGAAGGACATCCAAATACACCAAAACAACAGGACCAGGTCACAGAGGGAGGGTGGTTCCCTTATCCTCCTTCCAGACCTGCGAGGTTGATTCCACCTATTGCACTGGCCTATATTGGTGATGCGGTATATGAGGTAGCTGTTCGTCAATATCTGTTGTCGAAGGCAAACATGCGTCCCAATCATTTGCACCGTAGTGCAACCGGGTTGGTATCAGCGAAGGCACAGAGCCGCATACTTACAACGATTGAGGATGAACTGACAGAGGAAGAACGGGATATCGTCCGGCAAGGGCGGAATGCCAAGTCGGGTAGTGTACCCAAAAATGCAGATGTATTGGAGTACAGACATGCTACGGCTTTTGAATGTCTCATTGGTTACCTCTATAGCAGTGGTCATCATGATCGCATGATTGAACTGATCGGGCTTGGCATTGAGCACGCGGAACAACAATCGCCATCGCCGACAAAAAAATAGAAATTTCAACAAAACAATGCATTACAGAGAGGATCGAACAACGATGGAAGAAGAATGGATCGCCGGTAAACACTCCGTGACGGAGGCGCTGCGTTCAGGCCGGACCATTAATAAAATATGGATTGCCGATACAGCACAGAAACATCTGACTCAACCTATTATCTCGGAAGCTAAAAAACTAGGTATTGTCATTCAACACGTGGACAAGCGTAAGCTGGATCAAACGGTACCAGGCATTCAGCATCAGGGGGTAGTTGCTCAAGCAGCACCTTACGCTTATGTGGAGGTAGAAGACATTCTTGCCGCAGCAAAAGCGAAGAATGAGCATCCTTTCCTGATTCTGCTGGATGAGATTGAAGATCCTCATAACCTGGGGTCTATTTTGCGGACAGCAGATTGCACGGGTGCGCATGGCGTCATTGTACCGAAACGTCGCTCGGCAGCGGTAACCGTGACAGTATCCAAAACATCAGCAGGTGCTGTGGAGTACGTGCCAGTGGCTCGTGTAAGTAATCTTGGTCAGACCATCGATCGCCTCAAAGAGGAAGGTGTATGGGTTGTAGGGACAGATGTCACCGCTCACGAAGGTGTCTTTGGTAATGGAGTCTTTACTGGCCCTGTGGCATTGGTAATCGGAAATGAGAACAAGGGGATGGGACGACTTATTCGTGAGAAATGCGATGTGCTTATCAAATTACCAATGCAAGGTCAGATTAATTCCCTGAATGCTTCCGTGGCAGCGGGGGTTGTCATGTACGAAGTGCTCCGCTCGCGTCAAGCGCAGGAATAGAAGGTATGGCTGATTCCCGTGATGTGCTTCTTGTAGACGGGTACAACATGATTGGCGACTGGCCGGAATTAACCAAACTGGCGGAAAGTGGGCTCGAAGAGGCACGTAACAGGCTTCTCTTTCGTCTTGCAGACTACCAGGCTTTCTCCGGCCGTCGAGTCATTGTTGTGTTTGACGCCTACCTCGTGCCTGGACTCGGTAAATCCTTTACTCAGAGCAAAGTGCAGATCTATTTTACAAAGGAAAAAGAGACGGCAGACGAATGCATTGAGAGACTCGTTCGGGAACTAAGCATGCGAAGACGCCAAATCTATGTGGCTACGAGCGATATGGTAGAGCAACATGTCATTTTTGGACAGGGAGCGCTACGTGTATCTGCAAGGGAGTTGCTAATTGAAGTTGAGCAGAACGAAAAAGAATTAAAAAAACGACTGGAAGAAGATCAGGCGAAGACCACGCGTAACACACTCGGGGGTAAGTTAAGTCCCGATGTATTGAAAGAGTTTGAGCGATGGCGCCGGGAATAACAGCACGTTTTTACAAAATTTAGAATATTGAAACTCTTGACATTTATGTTATTGATGTTCTTTTTTAGGCAGAGCGTGGTTGACGGTGTGAGGTACCATCATATATACTGATCCTATATTTCATAGAGTAGAGTAACGGGGTACCTTGCGTTGCAGCCGGAGGGATTGTCTGTGAGTGTCGACCTCAAAGATATCATGTTATCTAAGTATGATTACCAAAGTGACGAAGACATTGTCGAAGCTTTCCGTGAAGGCGAAAGCGAAGCGTTAGAGTTTCTAATTAACAAATATCGTAACTTTGTACGCGCCAAGGCAAGATCTTATTTTCTGATTGGGGCAGACCGGGAAGATATTATTCAAGAAGGAATGATTGGCCTCTACAAATCCATTCGAGATTTCAAAGGGGACAAACTGGCTTCGTTCAAGGCTTTTGCCGAACTGTGTATTACAAGACAGATCATCACGGCGATTAAGACAGCAACACGTCAGAAGCATATTCCGCTTAATTCTTATGTATCTCTGGACAAGCCTATTTATGACGAAGAGTCTGATCGTACGTTACTCGATGTGATTTGTGGAACCCAGGTCAGTGATCCGGAAGAACTTATCATCAATCAGGAAGAGTTTGTGGGCCTGGAAGATAAAATGTCCGAGATTCTGAGTGATCTGGAACGTAAAGTATTGATGTTGTATCTGGACGGGAGATCTTATCAAGAGATTGCAGTAGATTTGGACAGACATGTGAAGTCCATTGATAATGCACTTCAGCGCGTCAAGCGCAAACTTGAAAAGTACCTGGAAGTTCGAGATAATTAAACACATGTTGTCGTTGACGGAAAAGGCTCGGTGTTTGAGTCTTTTTTTAGTGTCTCAAGTTTATAAAATCTAAGAATGTTTATACTAGTAATCGCTCGGTCCAAGCAGGAGAAGAGAAAAACAGAGATGAGAAACGAATGTACGTTATACGGAAGTAATACCCAATGAATGAAAGACTATTCTTTCATTGACATGGTTATACCCTTGTGATAAAGTGTTTTAGGTAGGCCTAAATTTATGGCTTTTTTTCAGGATCAATTTAGAGACTCTGCTTGAATGTGGAAGTCTTCGGGAGGTGTACATCATGCGGGTAATTATTACTTTGGCTTGTACTAACTGCAAACAAAGAAATTACACTACGACAAAAAACAAGCGTAATCACCCCGACCGCATGGAGATGAAGAAATTTTGCAAGTTTTGTAACGAGCAGACTTCTCATCGCGAAACCAGATAGTTTTTGGAGGTGTCGGCGTGAAACGAAGTTTCAAATCTCTGATTTCCTTTTTCTCAGAAAGCTGGGCTGAACTTAAAAAAGTTCGCTGGCCTAATCGTAAAGAGCTGACCAACTACACATTGATCGTACTTGGTACTGTTGTGGTTATGACGCTGTTTTTTTGGGTCATTGACATTGGCATCTCCTTTGTGATCGAAGCGATTATTTAAGAAGGGTTCCGGTGGCTTGATATGGAAAAAAGATGGTACGTCGTTCATACCTATTCAGGGTATGAGAACAAGGTCAAAGCCAATTTGGAAAAACGCGTAGAGTCTATGGGCATGGAAGACAAGATATTCCGCGTTCTTGTTCCTATGGAAGAAGAAGTGGTAAACAAGGACGGTAAGAAAAAAACCGTTATGCGTAAAGTTTACCCCGGTTATGTCTTGGTGGAAATGGTACAGACGGATGATTCTTGGTATGTTGTTCGCAACACACCAGGGGTTACAGGATTTGTCGGTTCGACAGGTTCTGGGTCCAAACCAACTGCATTGTTGCCTGAAGAAGTGGAACAAATTCTGAAGCACATGGGAATGGTTGAACCTAAGCCGAAAATTGAGTTCGATATTAAGGAATCCGTGCGTATTAAAGTCGGTCCTTTTGCGAATTTCGTAGGCTCCGTGGAAGAAATTTTGGTAGAGAAAAGCAAGTTGAAAGTGCACGTGAACATGTTTGGACGGGAAACACCGCTTGAGTTGGAATACACGCAAGTGGAGAAGATATAGTTTCTTCAAGTTTCTTGTGGGAGGGTTGAAAAACCCGTTAACCACTATTTTGCAAGGAGGTGTCAATCATGGCGAAAAAAGTTATTAAAATGGTAAAACTGCAGATTCCAGCAGGTAAAGCAAACCCAGCACCACCAGTAGGTCCAGCTTTGGGTCAAGCAGGTGTCAACATCATGGCATTCTGTAAAGAATTCAACGCTCGTACAGCTGATCAAGCGGGATTGATTATTCCAGTTGAAATTTCTGTATTCGAGGACCGTTCCTTTACTTTCATCACTAAAACTCCACCAGCAGCAGTTCTGTTGAAAGTGGCAGCTAAAGTTGAAAAAGGATCAGGCGAACCGAACAAGAAAAAAGTTGCTACTGTTAAACGTGATGCGGTACGTCAAATCGCAGAAACAAAAATGCCTGACCTGAATGCAGCAGACGTTGAGTCCGCTATGCGTATGGTCGAAGGTACTGCCCGCAGCATGGGTATCACCATCGAAGACTAATTTTCATAAGAAACATGGCTTCGTAAAACCGGTCGATTCGCGACCGGTTGATGTGGGAGGTATATCCGCTAACACCACAAAGGAGGAATAAAACATGGCTAAACACGGTAAAAAATACCTGGAAGCTGCTAAGCTGATTGACAGCGAAGCAACTTACGAGCCTTCAGAAGCTGTAGAGCTTGTGAAAAAGGCAGCTACTGCAAAATTCGATGAAACAATCGAAGCAGCAGTTCGTTTGGGTGTAGACCCTCGTAAGCAAGACCAGGCTGTACGTGGTGTTGTTGTCTTGCCACACGGCACAGGTAAAACACAACGCGTATTGGTATTTGCAAAAGGTGACAAAGCGAAAGAAGCGGAAGCGGCTGGCGCGGACTATGTTGGTGATGCAGACATGATCAACAAAATCCAACAAGGCTGGTTCGAATTCGACGTCTGCGTAGCGACACCAGATATGATGAGTGAAGTAGGTAAATTGGGCCGACTGCTCGGCGGTAAAGGTCTGATGCCTAACCCTAAAGCCGGAACGGTAACTTTCGATGTAACTAAGGCTGTTCAAGAAATTAAAGCCGGTAAAATCGAATATCGTCTGGATCGTGCAGGTCAAATTCATGCACCGATTGGTAAAGCTTCTTTCTCTTCTGAGCAACTTAATGAGAACTTCAAAGCTCTCATGGAAGCTCTGAATCGTGCTAAACCAGCGGCAGCAAAAGGTGTTTATCTGAAGAATGTTAGTCTTTCTTCCACGATGGGCCCTGGCGCACGCGTGAACGCAGCAGCTTTTAGATAATATCTCTTGACAGACTTGTCCTGTTTTTGATAAGATATAAAAGTTGTGAGTCCGAGTGACTGACCGTTGACATTTGAATATGCTTGCCGTAGACAGTAGGTGCCATTTGGCTTAATTTCCTGCCGAGGTGTGATTATAGAACTTAGAACGATGCAAATCGATGATGAGTATATATCAAGCCTTCGTGATTCTACGGAGGCTTTTCTTAATGGGATAAATTTGATCAGGAGGTGTACAGATTGGCAAACGCAAAAGTGATTCAAGCAAAACAAGAATCCGTTGATGCAGTAACAGCAAAATTGCGCGAGAGCGTTACAACTGTTGTTGTTGACTATCGCGGATTGAACGTTGCCCAAGTAACTGAGTTGCGTAAGCAACTTCGTGAAGCAGGGATCGAATTCCAAGTGCTGAAAAACTCGTTGCTTCGCCGTGCAGCTGCAGCAGCAGAACTGACAGAACTTGAAAATGTTCTTACAGGTCCTACTGCAATTGCATTCAGCGTAGATGACGTTGTGGCTCCAGCTAAAATTCTGAACGACTTCGCGAAAAAGAACGATGCACTGGAATTGAAAGGTGCAGTCGTAGAAGGTCGCGTAATCGGAGTAGAAGAAGTTAAGGCATTGGCAGAACTTCCATCCCGCGATGGACTCCTCTCCATGCTCCTCAGCGTGCTTCAAGCGCCAGTGCGCAACTTCGCGCTTGCGGTTAAAGCAGTTGCAGAAAAAGAAGAACAAGGCGCGTAAGCAACTTGATCTGAATGCTGCTTAGGCGGCAAATGAAATAAAAAAATAATATTATATATGGAGGTTCACTCATGAGTAAAGAGCAAATCTTGGAAGCAATCAAAGGCATGACTGTACTGGAATTGAACGATCTTGTTAAAGCAATCGAAGAAGAATTCGGCGTAACTGCTGCAGCTCCAGTAGCTGCTGCAGGTGCAGCAGCTTCTGCTGAAGCTGAGCAATCCGAGTTCGACGTAATCTTGACTAGCGCTGGTGCTTCCAAAATCAACGTTATCAAAGCAGTTCGCGAAATCACAGGTCTTGGCCTGAAAGAAGCAAAAGAATTGGTTGACAACGCTCCAAAAGCATTGAAAGAAAAAGTTGCTAAAGAAGAAGCAGAAGCGGTTAAAGCTAAGCTTGAAGAAGCAGGCGCTTCAGTTGAAGTTAAATAATTTAGCTATTACAAGCTAAATGAACAAAACAACAAACCCCTTGACTTATATCAAGGGGTTTGTTGCTGTAATTGTAAATGGAAAGTGAGTGAGGGCATGTCCAATCATTATTATTCGGACAAACCGCAAGTGGCGCATGATCGCAGAGCAACTGAAGCGGTTCTTCGCGGATTCAGTCTGCGATTCGTGACGGATGCCGGTGTGTTTTCCAAAAACGGAATCGATTATGGCAGCAGAGTATTGATTGATGCGATAGAGTTGCCATCAGGGGCTCATGTTCTCGATGTGGGCTGTGGATACGGGCCGATGGGTCTTACAGCAGCCAAACTTGTACCGGATGGGCATGTCACCATGATCGATATCAACGAGAGAGCCGTTGAACTTTCCAGGGAAAATGCAAAAGCGAACGGAATTAACAATGTTACGGTATTGCAAAGTAATCTACTGTCTGAAGTAAAAAAGCAAGATTTTGACGTTATCCTAACCAACCCGCCTATACGGGCTGGGAAAGAGACGGTTCATACTATTTTCGAACAGGCACATCGCCATCTGAAGGTAGGCGGTTCGTTGTGGATTGTCATTCAGAAGAAACAAGGAGCACCGTCAGCGAAAGCGAAATTGGAATCTTTGTTTGGAAGAGTGGAAGAAGTGACGAAGGATAAAGGCTATCGGATTTTCAAAGCGGTGAAATCGGAATAGGTATCTACTAAAAGCTGAATCCGAGTTTGTAAAGTAAGCAGGGGATCATTTTTTTTGCAATAGGACTATTGACTTGAAATTCAGGTCGTGGTATAGTTGTAAAATGTCAGTATTAAGATGCCCTACTTGGCTTTAGCTAACTAAAAATGTCAACCTTTTTTTACGCCGAACGGGCTTATTATGCCTACGTTTGGCGTATAATATGTACATTTTGGGCAAACTGGGGATAAGAATGATTTGGAAAGACATCCGCCGATCAAAGTTGCTCTTTTTTCGAACGACATTTCGAGTAAGGGCTTTTCTTTATTTGTGGATGCATTGCTTTGCTCTGTATGTGTACCATTATAAGGTTACAAACAGAGGTTCGCAACGAAATTTTTAAAGTGAGTAGACATTGAGGGGTGAGTTTAAGTTGGCAGGACATCTTGTTCAATATGGTCGACGCACTCGGCGCAGTTATGCACGAATTAACGAGATACTCGAAGTTCCGAACCTGATTGAAATCCAACAAAAATCCTATGATTGGTTTTTGGAGGAAGGGTTGCGCGAAATGTTCCAGGATATCTCGCCGATCCAGGATTTTACAGGTAACTTGATTTTGGAATTTATCGATTACAGTCTCGGTGAACCGAAGTATACAGTAGACGACGCAAAAGAGCGTGACGTTACGTATGCAGCACCGCTTCGGGTCAAAGTCCGGCTCATTAATAAGGAAACCGGCGAAGTCAAAGAGCAGGAAGTATTCATGGGAGATTTCCCGCTGATGACCAACACGGGCACATTTATTATTAATGGTGCGGAACGGGTTATTGTCAGCCAGTTGGTTCGCTCTCCTAGCGTTTACT
Source organism: Paenibacillus sp. FSL H8-0283 (assembly GCF_045040675.1). Classification (NCBI taxonomy): domain Bacteria; kingdom Bacillati; phylum Bacillota; class Bacilli; order Caryophanales; family Paenibacillaceae; genus Paenibacillus; species Paenibacillus sp. FSL H8-0283. Next base: position 6,261,941 of record NZ_CP150295.1, on the reverse strand, counting down.
TCAGTACCAAAGTAGATAAAAACGCCAAAAAAACGTATACCGCTACAGTTATTCCTAACCGCGGCGCTTGGTTGGAACTGGAGATGGACGCGAAGGATGTTGTTTATGTCCGGATCGACCGTACACGTAAAATACCGGTTACGGTTCTCCTGCGTTCACTTGGTTTTGGCACAGATGCTGAGATTCTGGATCTGCTCGGTAATGACGAATATATCCGCAACACACTGGACAAAGACAACACGGATTCCACGGAGAAAGCACTCATTGAGATCTATGAGCGTCTTCGTCCGGGCGAGCCGCCAACGCTGGATAATGCGAAAAGCTTGCTCGTAGCACGTTTCTTTGATCCAAAACGTTATGACCTGGCTAATGTAGGTCGTTACAAAATGAACAAAAAGCTTCACATCAAAAACCGTTTGTTTAACCAGCGTTTGGCTGAATCACTTGTTGACGCTGAAACAGGCGAGATTATTGCTGAAGCAGGTCAAATGGTGGATCGTCGCTTGTTGGATGAAATCATGCCGTATCTGGAGAAGAGCGTTGGTTTCCGCACGTATCACGTGGGTAACGGTGTTCTGGATGCTAATGATGTTCCTATGCAAACGATCGATGTATTTTCACCAACAGAAGATGGTAAAGTAGTCAAACTGATTGCCAATGGAATCATTGACAAGTCCGTTAAAAACGTGACACCGGCGGATATCATTTCGTCCATCAGTTATTTCCTTAACCTTCTGCAGGGAATTGGTAGCACGGATGATATTGACCATCTGGGTAACCGTCGTTTGCGTTCGGTGGGTGAACTCCTGCAGAATCAGTTCCGTATCGGTTTGTCCCGTATGGAGCGTGTGGTTCGTGAGAGAATGTCCATTCAGGATGCTAACGTAATTACACCACAGGCATTGATCAACATACGTCCTGTTATTGCATCGATTAAAGAGTTCTTTGGTAGCTCTCAGTTGTCACAATTTATGGATCAAACGAACCCGCTGGGTGAGTTGACACATAAACGTCGTTTGTCCGCACTCGGACCCGGTGGTTTGACACGTGAGCGCGCAGGTATGGAAGTGCGTGACGTCCATCCATCCCACTATGGCCGTATGTGTCCAATCGAGACGCCAGAGGGACCAAACATCGGTTTGATCAACTCCTTGTCTACGTTCGCCCGTGTGAATGAATATGGCTTCATTGAAGCTCCATATCGTTGGGTTGATCCGAAGACAGGTATTGTAACCGAGCAAATTGATTACCTGACAGCGGACGAAGAGGACAACTATGTTATCGCGCAAGCGAATGCGAAACTGAATGAAGATAGTACATTTGAAGAAGAAGCGATTATTGTACGTTATAACAAACAGTCGGATAACATCCTTACGATGCCGAGTGAGCGCGTTGACTACATGGACGTATCTCCTAAGCAAGTTGTATCCGTCGCTACAGCGCTGATTCCGTTCCTTGAGAACGATGACTCCAACCGTGCGCTCATGGGATCAAACATGCAGCGGCAGGCTGTTCCACTTTTGATTCCTAAAGCACCACTTGTGGGAACAGGTATGGAACACAAAGCCGCGAAAGATTCCGGTGTATGTATTGTCTCCGATTATGACGGAATTATTGAACGATCTACTGCGAACGAGATTTGGGTCCGTCGTGTTGAAGAAGTGGACGGTCAGGAAGTTAAAGGCGATATCGTTAAATATAAATTACACAAATTTATGCGTTCGAACCAAGGAACATGCATTAACCAGCGTCCGATTGTTAAAAGAGGTGCGGCTGTCAAAGCTGGCGATATCCTCGCTGATGGTCCTTCAACGGAAATGGGTGAATTGGCTCTGGGACGTAACGTTGTTGTTGCCTTCATGACTTGGGAAGGTTACAACTACGAGGATGCGATCTTGCTCAGTGAAAAACTCGTTAAGGAAGATGTATACACATCCATCCATATCGAGGAGTATGAGTCAGAAGCACGTGATACCAAACTCGGACCTGAAGAGATCACACGTGACATCCCTAACGTTGGGGAAGAAGCGTTGCGTAACTTGGATGAGCGCGGTATTATCCGCATCGGTGCTGAGATCAGTGCTGGCGACATTCTGGTTGGTAAAGTAACACCTAAGGGTGTAACAGAGCTGACAGCAGAAGAACGTCTCTTGCATGCGATCTTTGGTGAGAAAGCACGTGAAGTACGTGATACTTCCTTGCGTGTACCACATGGTACTGACGGTATCGTAGTAGACGTGAAAGTATTTACCCGCGAAAACGGTGATGAGTTGCCTCCAGGTGTTAATCAACTCGTTCGTGTATATATCGCTCAAAAACGGAAAATTTCCGAGGGTGATAAAATGGCTGGACGTCACGGTAACAAAGGGGTCGTGGCCCGCATCTTGCCGGAAGAAGATATGCCTTTCCTGCCAGACGGTACACCGGTTCAGATCGTTCTTAACCCACTGGGCGTACCTTCCCGGATGAATATCGGTCAAGTACTCGAGGTTCACTTGGGTATGGCGGCGATGCAACTGGGTATTCACGTAGCAACTCCTGTATTCGACGGAGCGAAGGAGTATGACGTCTTCGATACGATGGAAGAAGCAGGTATGCAACGTAATGGTAAAACTGTCCTGTATGATGGTCGTACAGGTGAAGAGTTTGAACGTGAAGTTACCGTAGGTGTCATGCACATGATCAAACTGGCACACATGGTTGATGATAAAATCCATGCCCGTTCCACGGGTCCTTACTCACTTGTTACGCAACAGCCATTGGGTGGTAAAGCTCAATTTGGTGGACAGCGTTTCGGGGAGATGGAAGTATGGGCGCTTGAGGCATACGGTGCTGCTTATACACTGCAAGAAATCTTGACTGTTAAATCCGATGACGTTGTTGGTCGGGTTAAAACTTATGAATCCATTGTCAAAGGTGAGAATGTTCCGGAACCAGGTGTTCCTGAATCATTCAAAGTATTGATCAAAGAGCTGCAAAGCTTGGGTATGGACGTTAAGATTTTGAGTGAAGATGAGCAAGAGATTGAAATGAGAGAAATGGACGATGAAGATGACGCTGCGAGCGATAAGCTCAGCCTCAACCTTGAGGGTACAGAGGTCGGAGCGGAATAAACCGCTTCGAGCGCATGATGACCGGCGTTTTTCATCAGGCTCACGTCTTGCTCCGGCTTCGGCCGGAGTGGGCGTAACCTAGATTACAGGAATTGGTTAAGGAGGGTTGCTCCTTGTTGGACGTCAACAATTTCGAATACATGAAGATCGGGCTTGCTTCCCCAGAGAAAATTCGTTCTTGGTCCCGCGGAGAAGTGAAAAAACCGGAAACGATCAACTATCGTACGTTGAAACCGGAAAAAGAAGGGCTGTTCTGCGAAAAGATTTTTGGCCCTACAAAAGACTGGGAATGTCATTGCGGTAAATACAAACGCGTCCGTTATAAAGGCGTTGTCTGTGATCGTTGTGGCGTTGAAGTAACACGTGCGAAAGTACGCCGCGAACGGATGGGCCACATTGAGCTCGCTGCTCCGGTATCGCATATCTGGTACTTCAAAGGTATTCCGAGCCGTATGGGTCTTGCTCTGGATATGTCTCCAAGATCTCTTGAAGAGATTATTTATTTTGCATCATATGTTGTAACTGATCCAGGAGAAACTCCACTGGAGAAAAAACAGCTGTTGTCCGAGAAAGAATACCGCAGCTACCGTGAAAAATACGGTTATGGTTTCCATGCTGGCATGGGCGCAGAAGCGGTTAAAAAATTACTTCAAGACCTTGACATAGACAAAGAGCTCGAGTTCCTGAAAGAAGAGCTCCGGACTGCGCAAGGACAACGTCGTAATCGTGCAATCAAACGTCTGGAAGTTATCGAAGCATTCCGCAACTCCGGCAACAAGCCAGAGTGGATGATCATGGATGTACTTCCTGTTATCCCGCCGGAACTTCGTCCAATGGTACAGTTGGATGGTGGACGTTTTGCAACGTCTGACCTGAATGACTTGTACCGTCGTGTAATCAACCGGAACAACCGTCTGAAACGTCTGCTTGATCTGGGCGCGCCAGATATTATCGTGCAAAATGAAAAACGGATGTTGCAGGAAGCTGTTGACGCATTGATCGATAATGGTCGTCGTGGACGCCCGGTAACGGGTCCTGGTAACCGTCCATTGAAATCTCTCAGCCACATGCTGAAAGGTAAACAAGGACGTTTCCGTCAAAACTTGCTCGGTAAACGGGTTGACTATTCTGGTCGTTCCGTTATCGTTGTTGGACCTTACCTGAAAATGTATCAGTGTGGTCTGCCAAAAGATATGGCACTTGAATTGTTCAAGCCTTTTGTTATGAAAGAGCTTGTAAATAAAGGGCTTGCCCACAACATCAAGAGCGCAAAACGTAAAGTTGAGCGTGTAAGTCCTGAAGTATGGGATGTTCTTGAAGAAGTAATCAAGGAGCATCCGGTTCTGTTGAACCGTGCCCCTACGCTTCACAGACTCGGTATTCAAGCATTTGAACCGATTCTCGTTGAAGGTAAAGCAATTCGTCTTCACCCGCTCGTATGTACGGCATACAATGCCGACTTTGACGGTGACCAAATGGCCGTGCACGTTCCGTTGTCCGCTGAAGCTCAAGCGGAAGCACGTATCCTGATGCTTGCATCGGGTAACATTTTGAACCCGAAAGACGGTAAACCGGTTGTTACTCCTTCCCAGGATATGGTGCTTGGTTCTTACTACCTTACTATGGATAACAAGGAAGAAAAGGGCACAGGTATGATCTTGCGTACAGTTAACGAAGCTGTATCGGCATACCAACGTGGTACTGCTGGTCTGCATGCGCGTGTAGCTATTCCTGTTAAGGCGCTTGGTAAAACAAGCTTTACGGAAGAACAACAAGAAGGAATGTTGCTGACAACTGTCGGTAAAATTATCTTCAATGAAATTTTCCCGGCAAGCTTCCCGTATATCAATGATGCGACTCGTGCTAACCTGTACCAAGGTACTGCAGATCACTCATTTGTATATGAAAAAGGTGCTGATCTCAGAGAAGCTATTATGAATGCTCCTCTGGCTGGCGGTGTCGGTAAAGAATACCTCGGCTCCATCATTGCACGTTGTTTTGAAATTTATCACACAACGGAAACAGCCGTTATTTTGGATAAAATCAAACAACTTGGTTTCACATACTCTACACGTGCCGGTATTACGGTTGCGGTATCTGATGTTATCGTTCCGCCTGAGAAGTTTGAAATTCTTAGACAATCTGAGGAAAAAGCACAAATCGTTACGAATCAGTACCGTCGTGGTCTGATTACGAATGAAGAGCGCTATGACCGTATCATTGATATCTGGTCAAAATCCAAAGATGACATCACTGAGATTCTGATGAAGTCCATGGATCGTTACAACTCGATCATGATGATGGTAGACTCCAAAGCACGGGGAAACAAATCGCAAATCACCCAATTGGGCGGTATGCGTGGTCTGATGGCCAACCCATCCGGTCGAATTATCGAACTCCCAATCAAATCGAACTTCCGTGAAGGTCTGACGGTACTCGAGTACTTTATCTCCACTCACGGAGCGCGTAAAGGTTTGGCGGATACAGCCCTGCGTACAGCCGATTCAGGTTACCTGACTCGTCGTCTCGTAGACGTAGCCCAAGACGTAATCGTGCGTGATGATGATTGTGGTACAGATAAAGGCTTTACGGTAAGTCGTATCCAGGATGGTAAAGAGGTTATCGAAGACCTCTACGACCGTATTGAAGGCAGATACTGCTTCGAGACTCTTCGTCATCCGGAAACGAAAGAAATCATTGTAGGTCGCAATGAATTGATTGACTCCGATAAAGCAGAAGCGATTATCAAAGCAGGTATTACTAAATTGCAAATCCGCTCCGTCCTCAGCTGCCGTGCAAGTCATGGTGTCTGCAAGAAGTGTTATGGTCGCAACCTCGCGACTGGTAAACACGTGGAGATTGGTGAAGCAGTTGGTATTATCGCAGCACAGTCCATTGGTGAGCCAGGAACACAGCTTACAATGCGTACGTTCCATACTGGTGGTGTAGCCGGAGACGATATTACGCAAGGTTTGCCACGTATCCAGGAGTTGTTCGAAGCTCGTAATCCTAAGGGTCAAGCAACGATCAGTGAAATCGATGGTGTGGTTAAAGAGATTCGCGAAGCGAAAGATCGTCGTGAAATCGAAATTCAAGGTGAAGCGGAATCCAAAGTATACGCCGTTACCTACGGTTCCCGTGTGCGCGTAAGCGAAGGCGCGGAAGTTGAAGCGGGTGACGAGTTGACAGACGGTTCCATTGATCCAAAAGAGATGTTACGGATTAAAGGCATACGTGGTGTACAAAACTACATTCTGCAGGAAGTACAACGCGTATATCGTAACCAAGGCGTAGAAATTAACGATAAGCACGTTGAAGTTATGATCCGTCAAATGCTGCGTAAAATCCGTATCGTAGATGCAGGAGATACAACGCTGTTGCCAGGATCGTTCGTGGATATGCATGAGTACGAAAGAGCTAACAAAATTGCGATTCTTAGTGATAAAGAGCCGGCGGTTGCTAAACCAATCCTGCTCGGTATTACGAAAGCATCCCTGGAAACAGACTCCTTCCTCTCGGCGGCTTCGTTCCAAGAAACTACACGTGTATTGACAGATGCAGCGATCAAAGGTAAAGTCGATCAGTTGCTCGGTCTGAAGGAAAATGTAATCATCGGTAAATTGATTCCTGCAGGTACAGGTATGCACCGTTATCGCAGCATCAAATTTGCTGAGCCAGAAGATGGCCAATCTTCAGTAGAAGAACTTGAGCCAGTTTCGGTTGATTAAATATATTTCTCCTCATTAGAGGAGAGTGAAAGTTTTGTGCGTCAGGAGACGGACGTTTGTATGATACAGGCGGACGAATCCTGATGTACGTAAACTTTTAAAAAAAGTTTTAGGATTAGCATTGACAATGCTTGCGCTAGATGCTAATATATCAAAGGTGCGTGGGCAGCTGATTGTACATGGTTCTATTCGGAGGAATACACAATGTCTAATGAAAAAGCCTTGCAAGATGCTCATGTCAAAATAGGTACCAAACAGACCATGCGGATGGTGCAGACAGGTATGGCTTCTGAAGTCTATGTCGCAGAAGATAGTGATCCGCAGCTTACTTCCAAAATCATTGCTTTGTGTGAACAACACAATGTGAAATGCACGAAAGTGGATACAATGAAAAATCTCGGCAAGGCTTGCGGGATTGGAGTAGGAGCAGCTATGGCTGCTGTCGTAAAATCATAGGGTAAGGAACGTTTTTGTCCGAGAACTTTTAAGGATTCTCCAAGGCAAAAACTTTTCATTTGTCTTTTTATGAACCGCCTGGGTCTGTGGACTTAGTGCAAAGAGGTTTATAAAGAAACATGAATATTTGAGGAAGGGGGTGGCAATCACATGCCAACTATTAACCAACTGGTTCGTAAAGGACGTCAAGCAAAAGTTGAGAAGTCAAAATCTCCAGCTTTGCAAAAAGGATTCAACGCTTTGAAACGTGAATCTACTAACATCAGTGCCCCACAAAAACGTGGTGTCTGCACTCGTGTAGGTACAATGACTCCACGTAAACCAAACTCTGCACTTCGTAAGTATGCCCGTGTTCGTTTGACGAACCGTCTCGAGGTTACTGCTTATATCCCGGGAATCGGACATAACCTTCAAGAGCACAGTGTGGTATTGATCCGCGGAGGTAAAGTTAAAGACCTTGCAGGAGTTCGTTATCACATCGTTCGTGGAGCTCTCGATACTGCTGGTGTAAACAACCGTATGCAAGCTCGTTCGAAATACGGCGCTAAACGTCCAAAAGCTAAAAAAGCCTAAACTATTATAGGCAGATAGCCTGAAAGCCTTCTGGTCTAAGTCTGGAAGGTACAGGATCTGCTGAACAAGAAAGAAAGGGGGATATCCATGCCACGCAAAGGTCCAGTTACGAAAAGAGACGTTCTGCCTGATCCGTTATATAACAGCAAGTTGGTTACTCGTTTAATCAACCGCATCATGATCGGCGGAAAACGCGGTGTTGCTCAAAGCATTCTGTATAATGCGTTCAAGTTGATTCAAGAACGTACGGGTAATGACCCTATGGAAGTATTTGAAGCAGCAATCAAGAACATCATGCCAGTCCTGGAAGTTAAAGCTCGCCGTGTCGGCGGTGCCAACTACCAAGTACCAATCGAGGTGAAACCAGAGAGACGTACTGCTCTGGGATTACGTTGGCTCGTGAACTACTCCCGCAACCGCGGTGAGAAAACAATGGAAGAGCGTTTGGCGGCTGAGATCATCGACGCTTCCAACAACACAGGCGCTTCCGTTAAAAAACGTGAAGATACGCACAAAATGGCTGAAGCGAACAAAGCGTTTGCTCACTACCGTTGGTAGGATTCAGTTCACAATAAAAAAACTTCAATTTTGAAGGGAGACCCATTTCATGGCTAGAGAGTTCTCCTTAAAAAATACACGTAATATCGGGATCATGGCTCATATTGATGCGGGTAAAACCACGACAACTGAGCGGATCCTGTTTTACACAGGACGTACGCACAAAATCGGTGAAGTACACGAAGGCGCTGCGACAATGGACTGGATGGAACAGGAACAGGAGCGCGGAATTACGATTACTTCCGCTGCAACTACCGCTGCTTGGAAAGGCCACCGCGTTAATATTATTGATACCCCGGGACACGTTGACTTCACTGTTGAAGTTGAACGTTCCCTTCGTGTATTGGACGGAGCAGTTGGTGTATTCAGTGCGAAAGAAGGCGTTGAGCCTCAGTCCGAAACCGTATGGAGACAGGCTGACAAGTACGGCGTACCTCGTATCGCATATGTAAACAAAATGGATATCATCGGTGCTGACTTCCTGAACGTTGTATCTGACATGCGTGATCGCCTTCAAGCGAACGCTGTTGCGATTCAACTTCCAATCGGCGCTGAAAATGATTTCAAAGGTATCATCGATATCGTTGCACAAAGAGCTCATATGTACAAAGATGACCTTGGTCAAGATATCGAAGAAACCGACATTCCTGCAGAGTTTGCAGATCAAGTTGAAGAACTTCGCAACGAGTTGATTGAGCGCGTTGCTGAACTGGATGAAGATTTGACAATGAAATACCTGGAAGGCGAAGAGATCACAATTGATGAGATCAAAACCGTACTCCGTAAAGGTGTTGTAGATGTTAAGATCTTCCCAGTTATCTGTGGATCCTCATATCGTAACAAAGGTGTTCAACTGATGTTGGATGCTGTTATCGACTACTTGCCAGCTCCAACAGATGTTGCATCGATCACGGGACATCTTGAAGATGGAACTGAAGCAATTCGTAAGTCATCCGATGAAGAGCCATTCTCCGCATTGGCATTCAAAATTATGACTGACCCTTACGTTGGTAAATTGACATTCTTCCGCGTATACTCTGGTGTTCTTCAATCCGGATCATATGTATTGAATGCCACTAAAAACAAACGTGAGCGTATCGGTCGTATCCTTCAAATGCATGCGAACAGCCGTCAAGAAATCACTGTAGTTTACTCCGGTGATATTGCAGCTGCCGTAGGTTTGAAAGATACAGGTACAGGTGATACACTATGTGATGAGAAAAATCCAGTTATCCTGGAGTCAATGAACTTCCCTGATCCGGTTATCGAAATCGCTGTTGAACCTAAAACCAAAGCTGACCAGGATAAACTGGGTGTTGCTCTCGGTAAGTTGACTGAAGAGGATCCAACTCTTCGTGCTCATACTGACGAAGAAACAGGCCAAACGATCTTGGCAGGTATGGGTGAGCTTCACCTTGATATCATCATCGACCGTATGCGTCGTGAGTTCAAGGTTGAAACTACTGTGGGTAAACCACAAGTAGCTTACCGTGAAACATTCCGTGCTCCAGCGCGCGTTGAAGGTAAATTCGTACGTCAATCCGGTGGTCGTGGTCAATACGGTCACGTATGGGTTGAATTCGAACCTCTCGAGCCGGGTACAGGCAGCCAGTTCGAAAGTAAGGTTGTCGGTGGTTCCGTACCAAGAGAATACATTCAACCTGCACTGTCAGGGATTGAAGAGCAAATGAAAAACGGCGTTATTGCAGGCTTCCCGCTTGTTGACGTTAAGGCTACAATCGTAGACGGATCTTACCATGATGTCGATTCCAATGAGATGGCATTTAAAATTGCCGGATCTATGGCGCTTAAAGCGGCTAAAGACAAGTGTAAACCAGTTCTGCTTGAGCCTATCATGAAAGTAGAAGTAACTGTTCCAGAAGAGTACATGGGTGACGTAATGGGTATGTTGAACTCCCGTCGTGGCCGCATCGAAGGTATGGATTCCCGTAGTGGAGCTCAAATCATCCGTGCTAAGGTACCTCTGTCTGAAATGTTTGGTTACTCTACAACTCTTCGTTCCGGTACTCAAGGACGCGGCGTATTCTCCATGGAACTCTCTCACTATGAAGAAGTTCCTAAGAGCATCGCTGAAGAAATCGTTGCCAAAACAAAAGGCACCGAGTAGTTTTCTCACACTGGATGCAAGTGCATAAGAATTAAATTCGGAGCACTTCATTCAGTGAAAACATAAAATTATAATTTTAAGGAGGCCACGTTCAAATGGCAAAGGCTAAATACGAACGTAATAAACCCCACGTTAACATCGGTACTATTGGTCACGTCGATCACGGTAAAACAACTCTGACTGCTGCAATCACAACTGTATTGTCCAAAACTTACGGTGGTGCTGCAATTGCATTCGACCAAATCGACAAAGCTCCAGAAGAGCGCGAACGCGGTATCACAATCTCCACATCACACGTTGAGTACGAAACTGACACTCGTCACTACGCTCACGTTGACTGCCCAGGTCACGCCGACTATGTTAAAAACATGATCACTGGCGCGGCTCAAATGGATGGAGCTATCTTGGTAGTATCCGCAGCAGACGGCCCAATGCCACAAACTCGTGAGCACATCTTGCTCTCCCGTCAAGTAGGCGTACCTTACATTGTTGTATTCTTGAACAAATGTGACATGGTTGAAGACGAAGAGTTGTTGGAATTGGTTGAGATGGAAGTTCGCGACCTTCTTAACGAATATGAGTTCCCAGGTGACGATACTCCAATCACTCGTGGATCCGCTCGTGAAGCTCTGGCAAACCCAGATGGCGAATGGGCTCAAAAAATCGTTGAGATGTTCAAAGAGATCGACACTTACATCCCACTGCCTGAGCGTCAAACTGACAAGCCTTTCTTGATGCCTGTCGAGGACGTATTCTCCATCACTGGTCGTGGTACTGTTGCTACTGGCCGTGTAGAGCGTGGTACTGTTAAAGTCGGCGAAGAGATCGAAATCGTTGGTATCACTGAAGAAACTAAAAAATCCGTTGTAACAGGCGTTGAGATGTTCCGTAAATTGTTGGATTCCGCTCAAGCGGGTGACAACATCGGTGCATTGTTGCGTGGTGTTGACCGTACTCAAATCGAGCGTGGTCAAGTACTTGCAAAACCAGGTTCTGTTAAGCCACACACAGAATTCACAGCTCAAATCTACGTTCTGACTAAAGAAGAGGGCGGACGTCACAAACCATTCTTCACTGGTTACCGTCCACAGTTCTACTTCCGTACAACTGACGTAACAGGCATCATCAACTTGCCTGAAGGTACTGAAATGGTAATGCCTGGTGATAACATCACTGTTACTGTTTCCCTGATCTCCCCAATCGCGATTGAAGAAGGAACTAAATTCTCCATTCGTGAAGGCGGACGTACAGTAGGTGCCGGTTCCGTAGCATCTATCCAAAAATAATTCGGCTTAACGCTGAATAAAGCATATGTAACAGTGTACTGGAACGAGTAACATTGTATTGTAACGAAGCTTCGGAAGAGTTCTTTATCCGACATCGGATAGAGAACTCTTTTATTATGTTTAAAGTTCGGAACCTGCGTCATACGAAATGAACATCATTTACGTGTTTAGAAGGATTGGCAAGGCAGCCTGGATATTGAAGATTAACACTGCAATAAACGAAGTCATTTCATCAGAAAAGATAAGTTTAAATGTTTTTCTTAAATATGCTTGCAATACGCCTATCTTTTCTATATAATAATGAATGTTGTTCTGTGACGTTGCGATGATGTGAGAGGTTACTGGCACACCCGGCCCCTTTGCCATGGGAGAGTGGCTAGAAAATTTTCACGGAGTATGTCCGATAAAAAATTGGGCGATAGAAGGAGGGACTAAAATGGCAAAGCAAAAAATTCGTATTCGTTTGAAAGCTTACGACCACAGAATTCTTGATCAATCCGCGGAGAAAATTGTTGAAACAGCAAAACGTTCGGGTGCTGGTGTATCCGGTCCGATTCCGCTTCCTACTGAAAAACAAATCATTACTATTCTTCGTGCGGTGCACAAGTACAAGGATTCTCGGGAACAATTCGAACAACGTACACATAAACGTTTGATCGACATCGTTAACCCGACTCCACAAACTGTGGATGCCTTGATGCGCTTGGATCTGCCGTCCGGTGTAGATATCGAAATTAAATTGTAATATAAGCTACAACAAAGACCATGTATAAAGGAAAAGAGGTGTCAACATGAAAGCAATCTTAGGAAAAAAACTCGGAATGACTCAAGTATTTACTCCTGAAGGTAACGTCGTTCCAGTAACGGTTATCGAAGCAGGCCCTTGTGTTGTTTTGCAAAAGAAAGACATTGAGAACGATGGCTACGAAGCAATTCAAATCGGTTACTCCGATAAGAAAGAGAAAAATGCTAACAAGCCAGAAGCAGGTCACGCTAAAAAAGCGAACACTGCCCCTAAGCGCTACGTTCGTGAAGTTCGCGGTATCAACATCGCAGAATATGAAGTTGGCCAAGAACTGAAAGCTGACATTTTCGCTGAAGGCGAATTCGTTGACGTAACGGGTATTTCTAAAGGTAAAGGTTTTGCCGGCGTTATCAAACGTTGGGGACAAAGCACTGGACCTATGTCACACGGTTCGCGTTACCACCGTGGCCCTGGTTCAATGGGTTCGATCCAAGCTAACCGCGTTCCTAAAGGCAAACGCCTGCCAGGACACATGGGACATGACACTATTACAATTCAACGTCTTGAAGTAGTTAAAGTAGACGCTGAGCGTAACGTGTTGCTCGTGAAAGGTTCCATTCCTGGACCGAAAAACAGTCTCATTAGAGTTAAAGAAACGGTGAAAAAATAACCACTGAAGAAAGGAGGAACACAAAATGCCAAAAGTATCAGTTTACAATGTAGATGGTAGCCAAGTAGGCGAAGTTGAATTGAATGATGCGGTTTTCGGAATTGAGCCGAACCAACACGTTCTGTACGATGCAGTTCTTATGCAACGCGCTTCCCTTCGTCAAGGTACCCACAAAGTAAAAGGACGTTCTGAAGTTCGTGGCGGTGGACGTAAGCCTTGGAAACAAAAAGGTACAGGTCGCGCTCGTCAAGGTTCAATTCGTTCACCACAATGGAAAGGCGGCGGTATCGTATTTGGTCCAACACCACGGAGCTATGCGTATAAACTGCCTAAAAAAGTTCGCCGCTTGGCGATCAAATCAGCCCTTTCATCCAAAGTGCTTGACAATGACATTATCGTTTTGGACGCTCTCACGTTGAGTACGCCTAAAACTAAAGAATTTGCAGCCATCTTGAGTAACCTCAAAGTGGGACGTAAAGCTTTGATCGTAGCTCCTAGCTATGATGATAATGTAGCTCTTTCCGCACGGAATATTCCAGGCGTGAAATTCGTAGCTGCTGACGGTATTAATGTTCTTGACGTGCTCTCGCACGACAAATTGATCATTACGAAAGAAGCAGTTCAGAAGGTAGAGGAGGTGCTCGCGTAATGAAGGATCCTCGTGATATTGTAAAACGTCCGATTATTACGGAACGTACTGCTGACATGATGAACGACTTGAAATATGTATTTGAAGTCGATATCCGTGCAAACAAAACCGAGATCAAAAAGGCAGTAGAAGCTATTTTCAATGTAAAAGTGAAAAACGTGAACACGCTTCGTGTTCCAGCTAAGCCGAAACGGTACGGACGTTATTCCGGATATACTAGCGAATGGAAAAAAGCGTTTGTAACGTTGACAAAAGACAGCAAAACGCTTGAGTTCTTTGAAACTGTATAATTGAATTTTTGAAGTAAGGAGGGAAACCCAGTGCCAATCAAAAAGTATAAACCAACATCCCCGGCAAGACGGAACATGTCCGTTTCTACATTTGAGGAAATCACCACAAATCAGCCGGAGAAATCGTTGTTGGCCCCGTTGAGCAAACAAGCAGGCCGCAACAACCAAGGTAAAATTACAGTTCGTCACCATGGTGGTGGACACAAACGTAAATACCGTATCATTGACTTCAAACGTACTAAAGATGGAATACCGGGCCGCGTTGCTACGATTGAGTATGACCCGAACCGTACATCCAACATCGCTCTGATTCACTATGCTGATGGTGAAAAGCGTTATATCATCGCTCCTAAAGGTTTGAAAGTTGGAGATCAAGTGTTCTCCGGACCTGAATCAGACATCAAAATCGGTAACGCACTGCCACTCGAAAACATTCCAGTAGGTACCGTTATCCACAACATCGAGTTGAAACCAGGTAAAGGCGGACAATTGGTTCGTGCTGCTGGTACAGAAGCTCAATTGCTTGGTAAAGAAGAAAAATACGTTTCCGTTCGTCTCTCTTCCGGAGAAGTTCGTCGTATTTTGAAAGTTTGCCGCGCGACAATCGGATCTGTAGGTAACCAAGACCACGAGCTCATCAAAATCGGTAAAGCCGGTCGTAGCCGTTGGTTGGGTAAACGTCCTGAGGTTCGTGGTGTAGTAATGAACCCTAACGATCACCCACACGGTGGTGGTGAAGGTCGTGCTCCAATCGGACGTAAATCGCCAATGTCACCATGGGGTAAACCTACACTTGGTTACAAAACGCGTAAGAAAAATAAAGCTTCTGATAAATACATCATTCGCCGCCGCACGAAGTAATACACACTGTGCATAACTTCGTGAGGCATCTGCGGATGCATAATAGCTATGTTTGAAGGGAGGATCTCCACATGGGTCGCAGTTTGAAAAAAGGGCCATTCATTGATGGCTACATGCTTAAAAAGGTAGAAGAGATGGAAGCTTCAGGTAAGAAGAATGTGATCAAAACCTGGTCCCGTCGTTCTACAATTTTCCCGCAATTCATCGGACACACATTTGGCGTTTACGATGGTCGTAAACACGTGCCAGTGTATGTAACTGAGGACATGGTCGGACACAAACTGGGTGAGTTCGCTCCAACCCGTACGTACAAAGGCCATACTGCTGATGATAAGAAAACAAGAAGATAAATGAATATCTTTAATGTTTGAAAGGAGGTTACACAATGGAAGCAAAAGCACATGCTAAGTTTATCCGGATTGCTCCTCGTAAAGCTCAACTCGTTGTTGACTTGATTCGTGGCAAGCAAGTAGGTGAGGCGGTTGCCATTCTCCGTCACACTCCGAAATCTGCTTCTCCAATCGTTGAGAAGTTGCTTAACTCCGCTATTGCGAATGCGGAACATAACTATTCTTTGGATGTTAACAAATTGGTTATCTCGCAAGCTTACGTGAACCAAGGACCGACAATGAAGCGTTTCCGCCCTCGTGCAATGGGACGTGCAAGTCGTATTAACAAACGTACTAGCCACATTACTTTGGTGGTATCTGAGAAGTAGAAGGAGGGGAAATGTGTGGGCCAAAAGGTAAATCCAGTCGGACTCCGTGTCGGAATTATCCGTGACTGGGAATCTAAGTGGTATGCAGGCAAAGACTTCGGTGATCTTTTGATGGAAGACGTGAGAATTCGTGAATTCCTGAAAAATAAATTGAAAGACTCCGCTTTATCTCGTGTAGAAATTGAGAGAGCGGCTAACCGCGTAAACGTAACGATTCACACTGCTAAACCAGGTATGGTTATTGGTAAGGGTGGTTCGGAAGTTGAAAATCTTCGTAACCAAATTACGAAAATTGCTGGCGGTAAAAAAGTACACATCAACATTTCTGAAATTAAGAACCAAGACTTGGACGCTGTTCTTGTAGCTGAAAGCATTGCACAACAATTGGAACGTCGTGTTTCTTTCCGTCGTGCTCTGAAACAAGCAATTCAAAGAACTATGCGCTCCGGTGCTAAAGGTATCAAAACTCAAGTAGGCGGACGTCTTGGCGGTGCTGAGATCGCACGTTCTGAAGGCTACAGCGAAGGAACTGTTCCACTGCACACACTGCGTGCTGACATTGACTACGGTACAGCAGAGGCTCATACTACTTACGGACTTATCGGCGTAAAAGTATGGATCTATCGTGGAGAGGTTCTTCCTACGGCTAAGAAACAAGCTGCTAAGGAAGGAGGCAACTAATCATGTTGGTACCAAAACGCGTAAAACACCGTAAGCAACAACGTGGACATATGAAAGGCCAAGCTAAAGGCGGAACGACTCTGAACTTTGGCGAATACGGTCTGCAAGCTACGGAACCGGCTTGGATTACGAACCGTCAAATCGAAGCGGCTCGTATTGCGATGACTCGTTACATCAAACGTGGTGGTAAAGTTTGGATCAAAATTTTCCCAGACAAACCAATCACTCAAAAGCCTCTCGAGGTTCGGATGGGTAGCGGTAAAGGTAACGTAGAAAAATGGGTTGCAGTAGTGAAACCAGGTAAGATCATGTTTGAACTTGCTGGTGTACCGGAGGAAATTGCACGCGAAGCAATGCGTCTTGCCGCTCACAAACTGCCAATCAAAACGAAGTTCGTGAAACGTGAAGAATTGGGTGGTGAAGCAAATGAAAGCTAGTGAATTTCGCAACCTAACCTCTGCTGAAATCGAGCAAAAGATTGCCGGATTTAAAGAAGAACTCTTTAACCTCCGCTTTCAATTAGCTACCGGTCAGCTGGATAACCCGACTCGCATCCGTGATGTGCGGAAAGAAATAGCTCGTGCTAAAACCATTATCCGTGAGAGAGAATTGGGAATCGGTTAATTAGGGATAGGATGGACAATCCGTCCGTAATCAGGAAGGAGGCCAACAATGAGCGAAGAACGTAACGCACGTAAAGTGCAAACTGGTAAAGTGGTCAGCGATAAAATGGACAAAACGATTGTTGTTGCTGTAGAAACTTACAAAAAACACAACTTGTACCATAAACGCATTAAGGTTACTAAAAAATTCAAAGCGCATGACGAAGAAAACACTGCGAAAATCGGTGACACGGTGAAAATCATGGAGACTCGTCCGCTTTCGAAAGATAAACGCTGGAGACTTACTGAAATCGTAGAAAAAGCGGTTATCATCTAATGCATCAGCAGCATTGCTGAAAGGAGGAATACTAAATGATTCAACCATTTACACGTTTGACTGTGGCCGACAACTCCGGTGCGAAGGAACTGATGTGTATCCGCGTACTCGGCGGTACGGGACGTCGTACAGCTCAAATCGGTGATCTGATCGTTTGTTCTGTTAAACAAGCAACACCAGGCGGCGTTGTCAAAAAAGGTGATGTAGTTAGAGCGGTTGTCGTTCGTACGAAACGTTCTGTACGTCGTAAAGACGGTTCCTACATCGGTTTTGATGAAAATGCAGCGGTTGTTGTAAAAGACGACAGAAGCCCACGTGGAACACGTATTTTCGGACCAGTTGCTCGCGAACTTCGCGATAAAGACTTCATGAAAATCGTTTCCTTGGCTCCAGAAGTTATCTAAAGCTTAATCTCGTGATGTTAGAAACAGGAGGTGTACGAAATGCCAAGAGTGAAAAAAGTTCTGGAATCCCATAACAACAAACTTCACGTTAAAAAGGAAGATACGGTTATGGTGATCAGCGGTAAAGACAAAGGTAAAAAAGGCCGTGTCATCGCTGCTTATCCTCGTGAGAACCGCGTCCTTGTGGAAGGTGTTAACATGGTGAAAAAACACCAGAAGCCTAACCAGCAAAATCCGCAAGGCGGCATTATCGAGAAGGAAGCTCCGATTCACGTTTCCAACGTAATGCACATCGATCCGAAGAGCGGAAAAGTAACCCGTGTAGGTTACAAAGTTTTGGATAACGGTAAGAAAGTGCGCGTTGCTAAACGTTCCGGAGAAATTATCGACTAATTGAACCGAATGAGAAAGGAGGGCTATGATTCATGGCATCAAGAATGAAAGAACGTTACCTGCAAGAAATCGCTCCTGCTTTGATGCAGAAGTTTAACTATACAACGGTAATGCAAGTGCCGAAAATCGAGAAAATCGTTATCAACATGGGTGTGGGCGACGCTGTCCAAAACTCTAAAGTGTTGGATTCTGCAGTAAACGATTTGCAACTGATCGCGGGTCAAAAACCTGTAATCACTCGTGCTAAAAAATCTATCGCAGGTTTCAAACTGCGTGAGAATATGCCTATCGGTGCGAAAGTTACATTACGCGGTGAGCGTATGTACTTCTTCCTAGATAAGCTGCTCAACGTAACGCTTCCTCGTGTCCGCGACTTCCGCGGTGTATCGAGTAATGCTTTCGATGGACGTGGTAACTATACACTGGGTCTGAAAGAGCAATTGATCTTCCCGGAGATCGAATACGATAAAGTTGATAAAGTCCGCGGTATGGATATTGTCATTGTAACAACGGCGAAAACAGACGAAGAGTCCCGTGAATTGCTTACGCAAATGGGAATGCCTTTCGTTAAGTAATGTTGGCATAACGTTTCCGGGTGTCTGGAAAGACTCCCTTTTCTCCGAAATTATTTAGGAGGTGTCAGGCTAAGTGGCAAAAACTTCGATGAAAGTTAAACAACAACGTACACCTAAGTTTAAAGTACGTGCATATACACGCTGTGAGCGTTGCGGACGTCCACATTCGGTCCTGCAAAAGTTCAAAATTTGCAGAATTTGTTTCCGTGAATTAGCTTATAAAGGCCAGATCCCTGGCGTGAAAAAAGCAAGCTGGTAAAAAGTCCTGAACGGGAAGGAGGTTAACTCACAATGACTATGTCTGATCCAATTGCAGATATGCTTACTCGTATTCGTAACGCGAACACTGTTCGTCACGAAACGGTAGAAATGCCTGCTTCAACAATGAAAAAACAAATCGCTGATATCCTGAAGCGTGAAGGTTTCATCCGTGACGCTGAAGTTATCGATGATAACAAACAAGGGATTATCCGTGTTTTCCTGAAATACGGTCAAAATAACGAGCGCGTTATCACTGGTCTGAAAAGAATCAGTAAACCTGGTCTTCGTGTTTACACGAAAAGCAACGAAGTACCTCGTGTACTTGGTGGCCTGGGAATCGCGATCATCTCGACATCTAAAGGTATCATGACGGACAAAGAAGCTCGTCAATCGAAATCCGGCGGAGAAGTCGTTTGCTACGTTTGGTAATATAACGTCACAAGATAGGAGGTGCAACATATGTCTCGTATTGGTCGCAAACCAATCACAGTACCAAGTGGTGTAGACATCACCCTGGACAACACCGTTATTACGGTAAAAGGACCTAAAGGAACTTTGACTCGTGAGCTTCATAAAGACATGAAGGTTACAGTTGAAAATAACGAAATCACAGTTGTGCGTCCTTCCGATAACAAAACTCACCGTTCTTTGCACGGCACAACGCGTAGCGTTGTAAACAATATGGTGAGCGGCGTTACTGAAGGATTCGCGAAATCTCTGGAATTGGTTGGGGTCGGATATCGTGCAAGCAAATCCGGAGATAAAATCGTTCTGAACGTTGGTTACTCTCACCCGGTTGAAATTACACCGGAAGCGGGAATCGAATTCGAAGTACCTTCGAATACAAAAATCATCGTTCGCGGAATTGACAAAGAGCGTGTAGGTGCTTACGCTGCTAAAATCCGTTCCGTACGTGAACCTGAGCCGTACAAAGGTAAAGGTATTAAATATGAAGGCGAGCGTATCATCCGTAAGGAAGGTAAAGCCGGTAAGAAGAAATAAGATTTCTCTTACCGCCTTTGCGCGGCTTTCGGCTTGCTTGCTTCGTGTGTTTCTAATATACCCCGTGGCTTCTGCTTTGAAGCCAGCGAGGTAACCTGAAAGGAGTGAATCTTTGAGATGATTACGAAACCAGATAAAAATAAGGCTCGTCTGAAAAGACACCTTCGTGTTCGTAAGAAAATCCAAGGAACGGCAGCACGTCCTCGTTTGAACGTATTCCGTTCTGGTAAACATATGTATGCTCAAATCATCGATGATGTTGCTGGTGTAACAATCGCTTCCGCGTCTACCGTAGACAAAGAATTGAGCACTGACATCAAAAATGGTGCATCTGTTGAATCAGCTCGTAAAGTTGGCGAACTCGTTGCTAAACGTGCGAAAGACAAAGGTGTTTCCAACATCGTATTTGACCGTAGCGGTTATCTGTACCATGGTCGTATCGCAGCATTGGCTGAAGCGGCTCGTGAAGCAGGACTTGAGTTTTAAGATATTTTTCAAAAGGAGGTTAACGACTTGCGTGTAGATCCGAATACTTTGGAACTGACTGAAAGAGTTGTAAATATTAATCGCGTAGCTAAAGTAGTAAAAGGCGGACGCCGTTTCAGCTTTAGCGCACTGGTTGTAGTCGGCGACGGCAACGGCTGGGTTGGAGCTGGTATCGGTAAAGCGGGCGAAGTACCTGATGCAATTCGCAAAGGTATTGAAGACGCTAAGAAAAACCTTGTACACGTTCCACTCGTAGGAACATCGATTCCTCACTTGGTAACAGGTAAGTTCGGCGCAGGACGCGTGCTGTTGAAACCAGCATCTGAAGGTACTGGTGTTATCGCTGGTGGTCCTGTACGTGCGGTTCTCGAACTTGCTGGTGTAGGTGACATTTTGACAAAATCTCTGGGTTCTTCGAATTCCATGAACATGGTCAATGCGACTTTGGAAGGTTTGTCCCGTTTGAAGCGTGCTGAAGACGTGGCTAAACTGCGCGGAAAATCCGTCGAAGAGCTTCTGGGTTAAGGAGGGAATTCTCATGGCTAAATTAGAAATTACCCTCGTCCGCAGTTTGATCGGACGTCCGGAGACGCAAAGAACAACTGTGAAAACATTGGGTTTGCGCAAAATCAATAGCAAAGTGGTACAAAACGATAATCCTGCCATCCGTGGTATGATTAACAAAGTAAGCCACTTGGTTGCTGTTAAAGAAGTAGAAGCTTAATATCGGGTTAATCCCACAAATCTTTAAGGAGGTGCAACGAACGATGAAGTTACATGAGCTTTCACCATCTCCTGGATCCCGCAAAGAACGTAAACGTGTTGGTCGCGGTCCAAGTAGTGGTACAGGTAAAACATCAGGTCGCGGTCACAAAGGACAAAATTCTCGTTCTGGCGGTGGAGTACGTCCAGGCTTCGAAGGTGGACAAAATCCATTGTATCGTCGCTTGCCAAAACGTGGTTTTGTAAACCCAACTCGCAAAGAATATGCAGTTGTGAATACTGAAGACCTGAACAGTTTTGCTGCGGGTACTGAAGTAACTCCAGAATTCTTGATGACGAACGGCGTAGTTAAAAACGCTAAATCCGGAATCAAAATCCTGGGTAACGGTGATGTCACTGTGAAGCTGACTGTTAAAGCTAACAAGTTTTCTCAATCTGCTATTGAGAAAATTGAAGCTGCCGGCGGTACAACCGAGGTGATTTAATGTTCAAGACCCTAAAGAATATCTGGCGGGTTGAAGATCTGCGCAAAAGGGTATTATTTACCCTTTTTGTACTGATCATTTACCGCATCGGCTCCTTTGTTCCCGTACCGGGAGTTAACAAAGACGTGTTCGAAGCGACAAATTCTGCGGGTAAAGAAGTTTTTGGACTTCTCAATACGTTCTCGGGTGGAGCGCTCTTCCAGTTCTCGATATTTGCGCTCGGGATCGTGCCTTACATCACTGCGTCTATCATAGTACAGTTGCTTTCCATGGACGTTATTCCTAAATTAGCGGAGTGGGCAAAGCAAGGTGAACAAGGTAAGAAGAAATCTGCACAATTGACCCGTTATTTAACGATTGGCCTGGCATTGATTCAAGCGTTTGGTACGTCGATCGGATTCAACCGCTTGTACAATACAGACATGATTCCTAACGCTACATTTGCAGATTATATCTTGATCGCGATTGTACTTACGGCCGGTACTTCATTCCTAATGTGGCTTGGTGAGCAGATCACCGAGAAGGGCATAGGAAACGGGATTTCGATCTTGATCTTTGCGGGTATCCTATCTACGGTGCCTAACATTATCAAACAAACGATCGAATCCGACTTCATTCAACCTGACCAACTGTTTATGAATATTCTTAAAGGTGTTATCATCGCAATTGTTATTGTGTTGATCATCATAGGGGTCATTTACATTCAGCAGGCGATTCGGAAAATTCCGGTACAGTACGCTAAACGTGTCGTAGGTAACAAAATGTACGGTGGACAGAATACACATATCCCGCTGAAAATTAATGCAGCAGGTGTTATCCCTGTCATCTTCGCATCATCGCTGTTGATGTTCCCGACGATCATCGCCAACTTCTGGGCAGATCGCCTTTGGGCACAGTGGATCGGACAGAACCTGACTACACACAAACCTCTGGGTATGTTGTTGTATGTCGTGATGATCTTCGGTTTCACATTCTTCTATACTTTCGTACAGATGAATCCACAGCAGATGGCTGATAATATGAAAAAGAACGGCGGTTACATCCCAGGCATTCGCCCGGGTAAAGCAACCGAGAAATATCTGACCCGTGTCATGACTCGTTTGACAATGGCCGGTGCCATGTTCTTGGCAGTCATTTCCGTTCTGCCTGTAATCTTGGGGGCACTGTCTGGTTTGCCTCAATCTGCGCAAATTGGAGGAACATCCCTCCTGATCGTTATCGGTGTTGCGCTGGATACGATGAAGCAAATCGAAAGCCAATTGATCAAACGCCACTACAAAGGTTTTATCAATAAATAGGCAATAGGTACCGGTCGAGTGAAGATTTACTTGCCGGCACCTATTGTGCTGTTTGTTGATGTAGGGTAGTCTTGGAGGGAGTGACATAACGTGAACATCCTATTCATGGGCCCTCCGGGGGCAGGAAAAGGAACGCAAGCAGACGTCATCGTGAAAGAGTTCGGTATTCCCCATATTTCAACAGGCGATGCATTTCGTCTCGCGATCAAACAGGGAACTCCCATTGGCATGAAAGCCAAGGAATATATGGATCAAGGATTGCTTGTACCAGATGATGTAACCATTGGCATCGTTGAAGAACGTTTGCAGCAGCCTGACTGCAGAGAAGGTTTCCTCTTGGACGGATTTCCAAGAACCCTTTCGCAAGCAGAAGCGCTCGATGGCATTCTGGATCGATTGAACTCAGGTCTCGATCATGTAATCAACCTGAAAGTGGATCGCAACAAATTGCTCGCTCGTTTGACGGGTCGTCGAATTTGTAAAAACTGTGGTTCCACTTATCATGTGGTATTCAATCCGCCTAAGCAGGAAGGTATTTGTGATAAATGCACTGGTGAGTTGTATCAACGCTCTGATGATAATGAAGAGAGTGTAGGTACACGACTGGACGAGTATATCAACAAAACAGCACCACTCCTCACGTTCTATGAGACTAAAGGTCTTCTTCGTCAAATGAACGGAGAACAGGATATCGATCAAGTTTCTCAAGAAATCGTGTCCTTACTGAGAGGTTAATTGATGATCATTGGTAAGTCCGAAACGGAACTGGGCTTGATGAGGGAAGCAGGGAGAATTGTTGCGGAAACGCATCGTCTCTTGGCAGAGCATATCGCTCCCGGTATTACGACTGGAGAACTTGACCATATGGCTGATCAATATATCCGCAGTCAAGGAGCTGTGCCGTCTTTCCAAGGTTATAACGGTTTCCCTGCCAGTGTGTGCGCTTCAGTCAATGAAGAGTTGGTACATGGATTTCCCGGCAAACGCAAGTTGAACGAGGGCGATATCGTTACGTTTGACATTGGCGCGCAGTACCAGGGGTATCATGGAGATTCCGCCTGGACTTATCCGGTCGGCCGTATTTCCGAAGAAGCCCGTCGTCTTCTGGACGTTACCGAGGCTTCGTTATACGCAGGTCTGGCGCTGGTAAAACCGGACGTTCGCTTGTTTACAATATCTCATGCGATTCAGAAATATATTGAAGATGAAGGGTTCTCCGTAGTTCGTGAATATGTCGGTCACGGCATAGGCGCAGATCTGCACGAAGAACCACAGATTCCGAACTATGGTCTTCCCGATCGGGGACCACGGCTTAAAGCGGGCATGGTGCTGGCCATAGAGCCGATGGTTAACGTAGGTAGACGGTATGTGAAAACGTTGGAAGATAACTGGACTGTCGTCACGGTTGATGGTAAGTTATGTGCACACTTTGAACACACCGTAGCAGTTACACCAGATGGTATGGAAATTTTCACGAAACTGAATGCGTAGGTGATGAGGCATGAACAGTCAGTCTAATCCGCAGCTCGGTCAACTTGTGAAGATCCGTAAAGGCCGCAATGCGGACCAAGCCGCAGTAATTGTTGCTATAGCGGACGGTAAGTTCGTATATATTGCGGATGGAGACAAACGTAAGTTTGATCAACCAAAGAAGAAGAATCTTCTTCATCTTGAGCTCCAGCCCATGATTAGCAGCGAGGTTGTGAACAGTTTAAACGAGAGTGGTCGGGTGACAAATGGAAAGCTCCGTTACGCGGTTCATTCATTTCTGGAATCCACCAACATTCAATCTGAAGAGAAAGGAGACTGACTAATGGCTAAGGAAGATGTCATTGAAGTGGAAGGTACGGTTCTCGAACCGCTACCGAATGCAACATTCAAGGTTGAGCTTGAGAACGGTCATCAAATTCTCGCTCACGTTTCCGGAAAACTGCGGATGCACTTTATCCGTATCCTGACTGGAGACAAAGTAGTTGTTCAGTTGTCGCCTTATGATTTAACAAAAGGTCGCATAACTTACCGTAAATAGTAGTAGACAGTTGCAATGAACTGTGAAGCTTATGTAGCGGGTTTTGCCCGGCAAAACTTGCGAAAGCTTCGAAGCCGGTTTTACAATAGTAGAACAAGGTCAATGCTTACGAAGAGGGTTTTGCTTAGCAAAACTTTGAGGAGGTAATTCACATGAAGGTAAGACCTTCGGTCAAGCCGATTTGCGAAAAGTGCAAAGTCATTCGCCGCAAAGGGAATGTTATGGTTATCTGTGAAAATCCGAAACACAAACAAAAACAAGGTTAAAGAAGGGGGTGTAGCGTAAAATGGCACGTATATCTGGTGTGGATTTGCCACGTGATAAGCGCGTTGAGATCGCCTTGACTTATATTTTCGGAATCGGTAAAACGACTTCCCAGAAAATTCTGAGCACAACAGGCATCAATCCGGACACTCGTGTTCGTGATTTGACGGAAGATGAAGTCAGCAAATTGCGTGAAAGTATCGATAAAGAGGTCAAAGTAGAAGGTGACCTGCGTCGAGAAATCTCTTTGAATATTAAACGTTTGACGGAGATCGGTTGTTACCGTGGAGTTCGTCATCGTCGTGGTCTGCCTGTTCGTGGACAACGTACGAAAACGAATGCTCGTACTCGTAAAGGTCCTCGTCGTACAGTAGCGAACAAGAAGAAATAATAAGGGGGGATAAGAGAAAATGGCTAAACCGAAAAAAGTCGTACGTACTAAACGTCGTGACCGTAAGAATATTGAATCTGGCGTGGCGCATATCCGTTCCACTTTCAATAACACTATCGTTACTATTACGGATCCTCACGGAAACGCAATTTCGTGGGCAAGCTCCGGCGGCCTCGGATTCAGAGGTTCCCGTAAATCGACTCCGTTTGCTGCACAAATGGCTGCTGAGACTGCTGCCAAAGCTGCAATGGAACATGGGATGAAAGCCGTTGAGGTTATGGTTAAAGGACCAGGCGCAGGCCGTGAAGCAGCGATCCGCTCTTTGCAAGCTGCTGGTCTTGAAGTTAACCTGATCAAAGACGTAACTCCAGTCCCGCATAACGGATGCCGTCCTCCAAAACGTCGTCGTGTCTAATGAGATTTGCCCCTGCGTGTGGTATATTTCCGGCACAATCTGCTAATAATGGTTGTTTAGGCATACTACTACATGTTTTCGCAAGAGAAGGTAAATGTTTCATAGAGGACCGACGTTTTGAAGGAGGGGTATTGCAGTGATTGAAATCGAAAAGCCGAAAATTGAGACGGTAGACGTCAACGATGATGGCACCTATGGGAAATTCGTAGTAGAACCGCTTGAGCGCGGATACGGTACGACGCTTGGAAACTCGCTTCGCCGAATCTTGCTCTCGTCACTGCCGGGTGCGGCAGTGTCTTCGGTTCAAATCGATGGCGTTCTGCATGAATTTGCTACAGTTCCTGGCGTAATGGAAGATGTAACGGAGGTTATTCTTAACCTGAAAGCTTTGTCGCTTAAGATTCATTCAGACGAGGAGAAAGTGCTCGAGATTGATGCTGAAGGCGAAGGAGCAATTACGGCTGGAGATATCCGTGCTGACTCCGATGTGGAAATCCTTAATCCGGATTTGCACATTGCTACGCTCGGACCAGGTTCGAGACTTCACATGCGTATTTTTGCCAATCGCGGTCGCGGCTACGTCCAGGCAGATCGGAATAAACGCGATGACCAGCCGATCGGCGTCATCCCAGTCGATTCCATCTTCACCCCGATCAGTCGCGTTAACTACGCTGTGGAAAATACGCGTGTCGGTCAAGTGACCAACTATGACAAGCTCACGTTGGAAGTTTGGACTGATGGAAGTATTCGTCCTGAAGAGGCTGTAAGCCTCGGCGCTAAAATTTTGACTGAGCATTTGATGCTCTTCGTGGGTCTTACAGACGAAGCGAAAGATGCAGAAATCATGGTCGAAAAAGAAGAAGACAAAAAAGAAAAAGTACTCGAAATGACGATCGAAGAGCTGGATCTCTCTGTTCGTTCCTACAACTGCCTCAAACGTGCCGGTATTAATACCGTGCAAGAGCTGACTACGAAAACGGAAGAAGACATGATGAAAGTCCGAAACCTCGGACGCAAGTCTTTGGAAGAAGTTCAAGAGAAGCTTGAGGAACTTGGTTTGGGACTCCGTACAGAAGAATAGACAGCCGAGTGCTTGAAGTGAAGGAGGGAAAACAATGGCATACCAAAAGTTGGGCCGTAATTCCAGCGCACGTAAAGCTTTGTTCCGTGACCTGGTAACCGACCTGTTCTTATACGAACGCATTCAGACAACTGAAGCGAAAGCAAAAGAGGTTCGCTCTATTGCTGAAAAACTGATCACTAAAGCGAAAAAGGGAGATCTTCATGCCCGTCGCCAAGTGGCAGCTTATGTTCGCCGCGAAACTATCGATGGTGAGCAAGATGCAATCCAAAAACTGTTTAGCGAATTGTCCGGTCGTTACGCTGAGCGTCCAGGTGGATACACTCGTATCTTGAAACTGGGACCTCGTCGTGGTGACGCAGCGCCAATGGTTTACTTGGAACTGGTAGACCGCGCGTAAAACAGATGAGATGAGGAAAGGGGACAGAATCAACGATTCTGGATTAACCCTTTTTTTCTCTTCATTTCGGAATTCGTGCTGTAATAGAAGCTCCGTAAGGGGCTTCTTTTGCTGTTCGGGATAGGGATATGTATAGTATGGAACAAAGGTGTGGTAATAATGCGAAACTTATGTATGACGTTAACTTATGATGGCACTGCCTATTACGGCTTCCAAGTACAGCCGGGTGGGAATACCATTCAGGATCATCTTGAAGATGCGATTCGTGCTTTAACCGGTGAGAAGGTTAAAATTACAGGTTCAGGCCGAACAGATGCAGGTGTTCACGCCCGCAGACAAATCTTCAATTTTCCTACGGAGTCCCAGATCCCGATTGAACGTTGGTGTATTGCACTCAACTCCAGATTACCCTCCGATATTGTCGTTATTGATGCGATTGAAGTTTCGGCTGATTTTCATTCTCGCTATGCAGCGAAAAAGAAAACGTATCGTTATACAGTCAATGCGAATCAATTTCCGGATGTATTCAACAGAAGACTGCAATATCATCATCATGCGAAGCTTGATATTATGGCAATGCAGGAGGGCTTACGACATTTCATAGGGACGTATGATTTTACCTCTTTTGCTTCACGCAAGTCTCAGAAAGAGAATCATGTCCGTTCGGTGTACGAAGCATGGATGGAAGTGGACCGATCAATGTGTAGAGACCATCCGCGCGATCAGGGTGTCATTCACATTTATGTGAGTGGTAACGGCTTTTTGCAGCATATGGTTCGTATCATTGTAGGTACACTGCTGGAGATCGGAGAGGGCAAACGGAAAGCCTCTGATGTACCAAATATGATTGCTGCATGTAATCGATCTGCTGCAGGACCTACTGCAGTTAGCTGCGGTTTAATGCTCTGGGATCTTGAATACAAAAAAGATTAAATTTGGTGAGTGAAAAGCTTAATTAACACTTGCGATTTAATCGCCTATCATGTAATATAAAAGTTGTGTTTTCTTAATGGCTTTCCCACAGCCCCAATTAAGAGTTTCACATCAAATTTACAATCCATCAACACCTAAAGTTATAACTTAACGAACGAAGATAAATGAAAATGATGATTTTGAACATTTTAAGGAGGAACTTTTCATGCGTACTACGTACATGGCGAAGCCTAACGAAGTTGAGCGCCAATGGCACATCATTGATGCTGAAGG
This sequence comes from Paenibacillus sp. FSL H8-0283, assembly GCF_045040675.1. NCBI lineage: Bacteria > Bacillati > Bacillota > Bacilli > Caryophanales > Paenibacillaceae > Paenibacillus > Paenibacillus sp. FSL H8-0283. The sequence goes on along the minus strand of NZ_CP150295.1, from coordinate 6,233,133 downwards.
CAAAACCCTCGGACGTTTGGCGAGCGAAGCAGCAGCTTTGATTCGCGGCAAACACAAGCCACAATTCACTCCACATGTGGACACTGGCGATTTCGTTGTTATCATCAATGCTGAGAAAATCGTATTGACTGGTAAGAAAATGCAAGGTAAAAAATACTACCGTCACTCAATGCACCCAGGTGGTTTGAAAGTAACTACAGCTGAAGAGATGGTTAAAAACAAACCTGAGCGTATGTTGGAATTGGCTGTTCGCGGTATGCTTCCTAAAACTCGCATGGGCGAGAAAATGAAGTTGAGACTTAAAGCGTACAGAGGCACTGAGCATCCACATGCAGCACAAAAACCAGAAGTTTACGAACTTCGCGGTTAATTAAAAGGAGGACAGTTTCATGGCACAAGTACAATACTATGGGACAGGTCGTCGTAAACATTCGGTAGCACGTGTTCGCCTTGTACCGGGTGAAGGACGCATTGTCATCAATAAACGTGATATTAATGAATACTTCGGTTTGGAAACACTCAAACTGATCGTAAAACAACCACTGAACTTGACAGAAACGCTCAACAACTATGACGTTCTTGTTATTGCTCATGGTGGCGGAATCTCCGGTCAAGCCGGCGCAATCCGTCATGGTATCTCCCGCGCTCTGCTCAAAGCAGATCCGGAATACCGTGCATCCCTGAAAAAAGCAGGATTCCTGACTCGTGACCCACGTATGAAAGAGCGTAAAAAATACGGTCTTAAAGCGGCTCGTCGCGCACCTCAGTTCTCCAAACGTTAATATTAAAAGCCTTTGGCCTCGGTCAAAGGCTTTTTTTTATATTCATGAATATTACGCCATATATTATATTAGTTTGTGCGATAGCTCTCATATCTCTGATGTCTCTCCCCGTGCTTGTGCATTTTTCCTTCATTGCCTTTTCATTGTGCTCTTAATGTCCCTCAATACAGTCCTATAATATGTACGTTGATACATCTACATCTTACTGAACCTCTCTAATCGTTTATATCATTGAATTTGCTCTTACGCTCTCACCCATCGCTCACCACACATTTTATAACAGCTCCTATAAAATCATCGATTAGAACTCATGCGGGATTTCTTGAATGCACTCGGCTTACTGTTTTTGTACTTAATTCTTTGGTGCAAACCCTATCAGTATTTCTTATGGAAACGATAAAAGTCCCTTACATATCAACAGCTAAAATTCGCAACGTTGCTCCCCTTAAAACTTTAGCTTTTCTTCCCTCATTTTCAATCACCCGTTGTTTTTTTGATGCTGTTCTTTACGACAAGAACTGTCCAAACCCAGTAACAGCAAAGGATTCCCAGGCTAAGAGATGTATTTTTACCTGCCTAATGACCTGGGCCAACATCATTGTTTTTATCTCATTAACAGAGAAATGGATAAATTGAACCAAAATATTGTTTGAGAGCGACGATAAAAAATGGGCAAAAACTGATTTATTTTACCATATGGCAGGCATTGACATCCCCAATGAAAGATTTATACTAAACATAATTCATATTAGATTAGTCGGCTTTAGGTGTGTTGAATTGCAGAATGGGGGAAATTCACAGATGAACTTGTTGGAGAAAGAAGATTTGGCACGGAAGAAGGCAGAGGAACTGGAACACGCCAGTCCAGAGGATATTATTCGGTATGCTATTGAAACATTCCCAAATATCACTTTTGCATGTAGCTTTGGTGCAGAAGATGTTGTACTTGTAGATATGGTGCAGAAAATCAGCCCATCCACAGATATTTTTTATCTGGATACAGATTTTCACTTTAAAGAAACATACGAAACACGTGATAAGATGCAGGAGAACTACAACCTTGAATTTGTACGTGTGTCACCTAAGATTACTCCAGAAGAGCAGGCAGCTCAACACGGTGAAGAGTTGTGGAAGTCTGATCCCAATGGGTGCTGTAACATTCGCAAAGTCGAACCGTTAACACGTATTCTTTCTCAGTATGATGCATGGATTACAGGTATCCGCAGAGATCAAGCACCAACTCGTGCAAACTCAAAGAAGGTTGAATATGATTCCAAATTTGGCCTGATGAAGTTTAATCCGATTGCTCACTGGACGACTGAGGATGTATGGCAATATATTCGTGACAATAACGTTGTATATAACCCTCTTCATGATCAGAACTACCCAAGTATTGGTTGTGAGCATTGCACACGTCAAGTTATGCCTGGCGAGGACCCACGTGCCGGACGCTGGTCTGGTAATGATAAAACGGAATGTGGCCTTCATAAATAATAGATATACAAGGAGCTGACAAGATGACATCGATTCTGCCTCATGGAGGTACGCTGGTTCAGCGTATCGTACAAGGAGAAGAACGGGAGCAATTGTTGCAAGACAGTAAAAACTTATCCTCTTTGCGTATTAATACCTGGACAATATCAGATTTGGATCTAATTGGTGTAGGTGCGTTCTCACCACTTCAAGGTTTCTTGAATGAGGAAGATTACCTTTCGGTGGTGTCTCGCATGCGTCTCGCCGATGGAACAGTCTGGAGTATACCGATTACACTTGCTGTTGATGATAAACAAGCCGCATCCCTCCAGATTGGTGAACGTGTGAAACTTGTTGGTGATCAAGATGGAGTCACTTATGGATTGCTCGAAGTCCAAAGTATATACCAGGTGGATCAGGGTGAAGAAGCCCGGCGTGTATTCAAAACAGATGATCCCGAGCACCCGGGTGTTAAAAAACTGTTGGAGCGTCCTGCAACATACGTAGGAGGTCCAATCCAAGTGTTGAACCGTCCAAAACCTTCGAAATTCGAAGAATTCTATTATGATCCTGCAGATACCCGGAAGATTTTTCAGGAGAAGGGTTGGAAGACCGTAGTTGGTTTTCAGACACGTAATCCGGTCCATCGGGCTCATGAATACATTCAGAAGAGCGCTATGGAGATTGTAGATGCACTCTTCCTGAATCCGCTTGTTGGAGAGACGAAGTCGGACGATGTTCCCGCAGATGTTCGGATGAAGAGTTATCTGGTATTACTGGAGAACTATTACCCGGCTGATCGTGCGTTCCTTGGTGTGTTCCCCGCAGCCATGCGGTATGCCGGTCCACGTGAAGCTATTTTCCATGCGATGGTTCGCAAAAATTACGGGTGTACCCACTTTATTGTTGGTCGTGACCATGCGGGTGTTGGTGATTATTATGGAACATATGAAGCACAGGAGATATTTACTAACTTTACAGCAGAGGAACTGGGGATCACTCCGTTGTTCTTCGAACATAGTTTCTTCTGTACCAAATGTGGAAACATGGCATCCAGCAAAACTTGCCCACATGATAAAGAACATCATATGGCGCTTTCAGGCACCAAAGTACGCGGGTTGCTTCGTGACGGCCAGTGCCCTCCACCTGAATTTACACGTCCTGAGGTAGCTGAGGTGCTGATTGAAGGAATGGCGGAGCAAGTCCGGTCCTAGCGGTATATTTGTCCATCTTGTCCCATATAGATGATTAGAGTCATTTATAGGGACGAGGTGGTTTTTTTATGCGTAAAAATATGGGGAAACACTTTGTAGTCTGGATTAGGCTAAAAACAATCAAAAGGGTCATGCTGAGTCTCTGTCTGCTGGCCATGTTAGTGGCGGTAATGTCCTATGAACTGCCTTCCGCTAAGACGTCAGGTTATTGGAGTTTGCCGATGGCGGGTAAAGTCATTGCCATTGATGCAGGACACGGAGGTCCAGATGGAGGAGCGGTAAGTAAACAGGGGGTTATTGAAAAAGATATCAACCTGTCTATCGCCCTGTATGTGAGAGATTATTTACAACAGGCAGGGGCCTTAGTGGTTATGACACGAGAAATAGACACTGATTTGGCGGAATCGGACACCAAGGGGTACTCCAAACGCAAGACGGAAGATCTGAAACAAAGAGTACGACGGATAGAGGATAAGCAAGCAGATCTCTTTATCAGCATTCACATGAACAGTGTCCCATCCAACCGATGGAGTGGAGCGCAGGTTTTCTATACAACGAACCATCCGGATAACGAAGGTTTGGCTAATCTGCTTCAACAAGAGATGGTTCGTAATCTGGAGAATACAGATCGAATCGCCAAAACGGTGAATACTGTTTATCTGTTACAGGCTCTGAAGATCCCTTCAGCGCTGGTAGAAGTGGGTTTCCTTTCTCATCCGGAAGAGGCACGTATGCTTGCTGACGAAGCTTATCAACGCAAGGTAGCTGCATCGATCTATAATGGAATTCTCAGATATTCCTCAGGAGAACGGCCTAAAAGTTAGTCAGAACAAGATAGGTAATGATATAATTGGATCAGCATACCTAATTACATGCCAATAGATAAAGCTGAGGTGCTGTCTGATGTTATCAAAAGAACAGATACTTGAACTATTACAGCCATTACAAGAACCACAATTGGGAGTAAGTCTGACCGAACTGGAATGGTTTCGAGATATTATGGTGAAAGAAAATCATGTGGCTCTGACCATAGTGACACTGGAAAATCGACCTGAGGATACAACAGCTTTGAGTGATGCAGCGCGTAATCTGTTGTCCCAGCACGGACTGAAGGATGTACATATTCGTGTGCGTGCAGCTTCTGAGCATGATCGTGAGAGCCTGAATATGGGACAACCCGATAATGAGCCAGATCGGGACGAAGTGCTCGTAAAAGGTCACGCAGCGGGTCTGGATGGACATGAGCTGTTAAGTCCTGAATCAGGTGTTCGTTTTATTGCTGTGGCCAGTGGTAAAGGTGGCGTTGGTAAATCAACGGTAACCGTTAATCTGGCTGCAGCCTTGGCACGTCAAGGCAAGAAAGTGGGCTTAATTGATGCGGATATCTATGGCTTCAGTGTACCCGACATGATGGGGATTGAAGAATATCCGGTCGTTGAAGATGGCGTTATTCAACCGGTTGAACGTTTTGGCGTCAAAGTCATGTCGATGGGCTTCTTTATTCGGGAAAACAACCCGGTAATCTGGCGTGGACCCATGCTAGGTCGGATGCTTCGTCAATTCTTTACGGATGTCCAGTGGGGCGAATTGGATTATGTATTACTGGATTTGCCACCAGGTACGGGAGATGTTGCTTTGGATGTGCATCAGATGTTGCCACAGAGTAAGGAAATCATCGTTACCACGCCGCATGCAACGGCAGCTTTTGTCGCAGCACGTGCGGGTGCGATGGCCATTCAGACCGATCATGAGTTGCTTGGGGTGGTTGAGAATATGGCGTACTATGAGTGTGGCAGTTGCGGAGAGAAGGATTATGTCTTTGGTCGTGGAGGCGGGGGAAGACTTGCGGAAAGTCTGCATACAAGCCTGCTTGCCCAGATTCCATTAGGCACGCCGGATAATCATCCTTCCGAGCCTGATTTCTCACCTTCGGTTTACAAAGCAGATTCCCGTATAGGGGCTATCTACGATGAAGTTGCCCGGTCCATTGACTCCAAATTCTAATGGTATGAGTGTTATAAATACAAATAAAGCCTGCGTCCATTTGGATGCAGGCTTTTCAGTATCTGTGGTGCGTAGTAACACCTACTGTTTATGATCCGCCGCCCGAATCTCCACTGCTTCCACCATCTCCGCCATCACCACCACCTTCGCCCTGACCCTCTTGCTGTCCGCCTTGCTCTTGCCCCTGTTGTCCGCCACTTTCTACTTTGGGTTGTAATTCCTCCTGCACAACCTTTTTAAGCAAAGTGAGTACTTCCATACGGAACAACGGGTTTTGCATCACTTCCTGCATGACAGTCATCGTCTGTTTACGATAATCGGGAGTCTTCGTCATATCCATGAACATCTTGGATACCTCAGGTGACTTCATGATGTCTTCAACAGACTTTTGATATGTGGGATCTTTAATCAATTGCATATGAAGTTGTTTACTTTGTGCGTTGATCACTTTGGCAAATTCACCCGCAAACTGCGGATCGGTCATGATCTTTTCGAATTCCTTCTTATATTCGGGAGCTGTGATGGTATCTTTTACTGCAATACGTATTTGTTCCGAAGATTGCACAGGCATTAACATTTTCATACCAATGGATCCTGAAGCACCACCCGAACCGCCGCCTTCTTCAGAACCGCTGCTTCCGCTGGATGAGCTTTGACCTGTAAGAGCTTCCTCCACCGCTTTCTTGCCTTCATCACTTTTCAAAATATCTACAACCATTGTTTTCATCTCTTTATAACTGCCCTGAGGAGGCGAAGAACTCTGATCTGAACCGCAGCCGGCAAGCATGACGGATAGCCCCAGTACGACACAGCATAGCTGCCACAAAGGCCGTTTCATGTGTACAATCCCTCCTTGATTAGATACTGGATGTAGTATGTGATGGGAAAGGGGGAAATATGTTGAGCAATGATGGTTTTTTGCTGAGAAGGTTGGTAAAATAAACACTCGGGGGTGGAAAACTTTTGAATTTACGTAGATGGTTTTTCCTGTTTTGGACAGCCTTGCTTATTGGGGCCGCGGGAGCATTGGGTACAGGATTGATTATGATGCTGGTGAACGGGGAGAAAACAAATGGATTGAATGATTTTCTTCTGTATCTTTTGATCCTATTTGGATCAGGGGTTATGATCAGCGTGTATTCACAAATGGGTTTCTTTGCATATCTGATATTGAATTATATGGGTAAAGGTGTATTTCCAAAGCGCGGTTGGCAGATCGTGCAGATTGTACTAACGGTATTAGCCCTGCTTGACGTGATGTTTTTACGCCTGTTTGTTGGGGGAGACCGGGAACGCATATCGGATATTGTGTTAGGTATCATTATTTTGGCAGCTGCAATTGTTACCGCTTACGTTAAAGTAAAGCTGACTCATATCTCCGCGCTTGTACCTACACTCTTTTTCATGATTGCCGTCACCATAGTGGAGACGATCGGCGTATTACGTATTGATGTGAATGCTGCAACCATATTTATTGTGGTTCCCTTGCTCCTATGTAATGCATACCAAATGCTGATATTGCACAGGCTGGTGGATGTATCGACGAACCGGAGTGTAAGTGGAAAGGCAGAACAGTTGAAAGAAAGCCGAGCATAGAATTCATTTTGCATAAAAAACATACCAAAAAGAGCTAACCTGGTTAGCTCTTTTCAACTTTTAAGCACATATTTGAGCTATAGCTCATAATTGAGTAATCATTGACCGCTGGATTGGTCACGAACTTCCTTACCTTCCACACTGGAATGATTGAGCAACTCAGACACGGTAACAAATTCATAGCCCTGATTTTTCAACTTGTCGATAATTACAGGGAGTGCTTCATGCGTTTGTTTGGAGGAATCGCTTGCATGCAGCAGTACGATGTCCCCTGGATGTGCCTTGCTTACTACGCGATCAACAATGGTCTGTACACCAGGGTTTTTCCAATCCAAGGAGTCGGTATCCCACTGCACAACCTGATAATTCAGACTATTGGCTACCTGAAGCACTCGCTTGTCAAAGTCCCCGTTGGGCAGACGTAGTAATTTCGGTTCTTTTCCCGTTAAATCGGTTAAAATGCTATGAGCTGTCGAAATTTCTTTGCGAATTTCTTCTTCAGTCAGGCTGCTGTAGTTCTCATGTCTGTGACCATGGCTGCCAATTTCATATCCTGCCTCTTTGATGGCAGTAACAATTTCGGGGTGTGTCTTGCTCCAGGGGGAGGAAAGGAAAAAGGTTGCCTTCTGCACTTTATTCTCCTGAAGAGCTTTCAGAATTGGCTCCGTCCGTTTATCCCCCCAGCTAATGTCAAAGGTGAGTGCGATTACCTTCTTCTCGGTTGGAACGCTGTAGACGGCGGATGGTGCTTCCTCCGAGAATACGGAGACATTGCCTCTCTCCAGATAGATAATACCGATCGCAAAGATGGCAGCAACGAGGACAATCAGGTACCGTTTAATCTTTTTGCCGCTAAATACATAGAACGAGTTCATTTCAATAAGCGCCCCTCTCCCATAAGAAATGCTTGTTTACTCTCCAATGTATGCTCGTACTGCCCAGTTATTCGTCACTGATCCTTGTTTGTCCATCATTTTAGATTCTACAGGAGGTTATTATGTTAAAATTCAGTACATTTCTTAAAGATCTTGGTTCCATCCGTAGTGCATTAATCTGGTCCGTAGTTTTGTTTGCTGTTGGTATAGGGGCAGGATGGGTGAGTACAGGGCCACTGGAAGAACTGTTGTTGAACCAAATCGGAGGATTACGTGAAGTCAGTGAACGGCTGGAGCAGGGGGGCAATGTGCAATGGAACTTCTTTCTGTTTATCTTTTTCAATAATGCCATCAAAAGTGTACTTGTCATCTATGCCGGTATATTCTTCGGAATTCTGCCTGTCATCTTCCTGCTGATCAATGGGATGGTCCTTGGATTTGTGGTGCACACCACGATGAATTATGGAGCAAGCTTCTATGAGATTGTGGTTAAAGGTTTACTTCCGCATGGCATTATTGAGATTCCGGTCATTATCATTGCTTGCGCCTTCGGACTGAAGTTTGGTGGTCTGGTTATCAAAAGCCTTGCACAACTTGGAAGTGACAAGCGAAATACGATGGGTACCCGGTGGAGAGCATTCATGAATAGGACGCTAACGGCATCCTTTTGGGTTGTCATCTTGCTTCTTGTTGCAGCAATCATCGAAAGCACACTTACGTATACTCTGGTGAGAGGATAAAATTTTGTGATGGTTGGCATTCATAAATTTTCAGAAAGTTGACCATAACAATAAAACGGGTTTCAGCAGCACCCACAAAAGCGAGAATGCACGGGGTGTTGCATGAAACTTGTGTAAGTGTGATAAAGAGGCTATGCACAAAAAGGAGAACTCTAATGCTGGGTATGTTGTTTAACGAGAAGGAATGCAAGGAACTAGACTATGTGCTGCGTAAAGAATTAGATGAGATGCTGTTCGATCTAAGTGATAATCGTCTTGACCAAGAGATCAAATATGCTATCGCGAGCCGATATAAGACTGTGTTCCGCATGTATGCACGCTTTGCCCCGCCAAAAGAGTTGTCCAAGTACGCCAGAGGTGGGAAGCTGAAAAAGTCGAAGCCATAATGCTGAAGCTGGTCATATATTCGATTTACAGTAGTGGAAGGGAGGTGCGGCTCTTCATAGCGGGTGCTGTACCTCTGAACTATGAGAATGTGAAATTGCTGAGGGGTTCATACTTTTTGTCGAAAAAGGGTTGACCTTTCTAATTTCATATGGTAAATTAATTTTCGTTCCTTTTTTAGGAGCGGTTCACGGAAACAAGCATGAAAATAAAGCGATTGAAAATAATCGAAAAAATAATGCTTGCAAAGAGAACTTCAACATGATATATTATAAAAGTCGCCGCTGAAACGACGACAACATGAAAAACAGCACTAAATTGAATGTTTGATCTTTGAAAACTGAACAACGAGTGAGTAAACATTCTGCTTGCAGAATGAAACGCGAAAGTTTGAGACAAGCCTTGGCTTGGATCGACTGGAGCACAAATGAGATTTTTAATCTCGTCAGATTCAAAATGAGCTTATCGCTCTTTTCAATACTTTATTGGAGAGTTTGATCCTGGCTCAGGACGAACGCTGGCGGCATGCCTAATACATGCAAGTCGAGCGGACTTGAAGAGAAGCTTGCTTCTCTGATGGTTAGCGGCGGACGGGTGAGTAACACGTAGGCAACCTGCCCTCAAGTTTGGGACAACTACCGGAAACGGTAGCTAATACCGAATAATTGTTTTCTTCGCCTGAAGAGAACTGGAAAGACGGAGCAATCTGTCACTTGGGGATGGGCCTGCGGCGCATTAGCTAGTTGGTGAGGTAACGGCTCACCAAGGCGACGATGCGTAGCCGACCTGAGAGGGTGATCGGCCACACTGGGACTGAGACACGGCCCAGACTCCTACGGGAGGCAGCAGTAGGGAATCTTCCGCAATGGGCGAAAGCCTGACGGAGCAATGCCGCGTGAGTGATGAAGGTTTTCGGATCGTAAAGCTCTGTTGCCAGGGAAGAACGCTTGGGAGAGTAACTGCTCTCAAGGTGACGGTACCTGAGAAGAAAGCCCCGGCTAACTACGTGCCAGCAGCCGCGGTAATACGTAGGGGGCAAGCGTTGTCCGGAATTATTGGGCGTAAAGCGCGCGCAGGCGGTCATTTAAGTCTGGTGTTTAATCCCGGGGCTCAACCCCGGATCGCACTGGAAACTGGGTGACTTGAGTGCAGAAGAGGAGAGTGGAATTCCACGTGTAGCGGTGAAATGCGTAGATATGTGGAGGAACACCAGTGGCGAAGGCGACTCTCTGGGCTGTAACTGACGCTGAGGCGCGAAAGCGTGGGGAGCAAACAGGATTAGATACCCTGGTAGTCCACGCCGTAAACGATGAGTGCTAGGTGTTAGGGGTTTCGATACCCTTGGTGCCGAAGTTAACACATTAAGCACTCCGCCTGGGGAGTACGGTCGCAAGACTGAAACTCAAAGGAATTGACGGGGACCCGCACAAGCAGTGGAGTATGTGGTTTAATTCGAAGCAACGCGAAGAACCTTACCAGGTCTTGACATCCCTCTGATCGATGCAGAGATGTATCTTTCCTTCGGGACAGAGGAGACAGGTGGTGCATGGTTGTCGTCAGCTCGTGTCGTGAGATGTTGGGTTAAGTCCCGCAACGAGCGCAACCCTTATATTTAGTTGCCAGCACTTCGGGTGGGCACTCTAGATAGACTGCCGGTGACAAACCGGAGGAAGGTGGGGATGACGTCAAATCATCATGCCCCTTATGACCTGGGCTACACACGTACTACAATGGCCGGTACAACGGGCTGCGAAATCGCGAGATGGAGCCAATCCCAACAAAGCCGGTCTCAGTTCGGATTGCAGGCTGCAACTCGCCTGCATGAAGTCGGAATTGCTAGTAATCGCGGATCAGCATGCCGCGGTGAATACGTTCCCGGGTCTTGTACACACCGCCCGTCACACCACGAGAGTTTATAACACCCGAAGTCGGTGGGGTAACCGCAAGGAGCCAGCCGCCGAAGGTGGGATAGATGATTGGGGTGAAGTCGTAACAAGGTAGCCGTATCGGAAGGTGCGGCTGGATCACCTCCTTTCTATGGAGAATCGTTTCCTGCAACGGAAACATTCAAATACGCAGGTTCTTAGAACCTGCAACAGCGATTCATTTCGGTCCGTCACTTCGGTGTGGATGAACTGAAGAGCACAAGCAACTCACTCGTTGCTCAGTTTTGAGAGCTCAAACTCTCAAACGTTTGGTGGCGATAGCGAAGGGGTTCCACACGTTCCCATCCCGAACACGACCGTTAAGCCCTTCAGCGTCGATGGTACTTGGACCGCAGGGTCCTGGGAGAGTAGAACGCCGCCAAGCGTAACCCATTTTGGGTTCAAATAGTATATGTAATGTGGGCCCTTAGCTCAGTTGGTTAGAGCGCACCTCTGATAAGGGTGAGGCCGGTGGTTCGAGTCCACCAGGGCCCACCATATATACCTTTAAACTTTATATGGGGCCATAGCTCAGCTGGGAGAGCGCCTGCCTTGCAAGCAGGAGGTCAGCGGTTCGATCCCGCTTGGCTCCACCAAAAAAGTTTTACAAGTTTGTTCTTTGAAAACTAGATATCGAAACGAAACAAACGCGAATTAGAACATTCCTTTAAGCTGAACTTGTGCAAACAAGTCAAGTGTATAAAGGTAGTTAAATTGCTTTTGTGATGGTATCGGGTGAGAGTGACTTTTGGATTTGGACGTAGTCCAAATCAAGGGAAGCGAGCGACCGAAACCGGAACAAAATGGTTAAGCTACTAAGAGCACACGGAGGATGCCTAGGCGCTAGGAGCCGATGAAGGACGTGGCGAACAACGAAACTGCCTCGGGGAGCTGTAAGCAAGCTTTGATCCGGGGGTGTCCGAATGGGGAAACCCAGCTGGGGTAATTTCCAGTTACTCATAACTGAATACATAGGTTATGTAGAGGCATACCAGGGGAACTGAAACATCTAAGTACCCTGAGGAAGAGAAAACAATAGTGATTCCGTCAGTAGCGGCGAGCGAACGCGGAGAAGCCCAAACCAGAGAGCTTGCTCTTTGGGGTTGTGGGACGTCTCACATGGAGTTACAAAGGAACCGGTTAAGCGAAGAGGTCTGGAAAGGCCCGCCAAAGAAGGTAAAAGCCCTGTAGTTGAAAGTTGGTTCCCTCCGAGACGGATCCCGAGTAGTGCGGGGCACGTGAAACCCCGTATGAATCCGGCAGGACCATCTGCCAAGGCTAAATACTTCCTAGCGACCGATAGTGAAGCAGTACCGTGAGGGAAAGGTGAAAAGCACCCCGGAAGGGGAGTGAAATAGAACCTGAAACCGTGTGCTTACAAAAAGTCAGAGCCCGTTTTAGGGGTGATGGCGTGCCTTTTGTAGAATGAACCGGCGAGTTACGTTCCCGTGCAAGGTTAAGGTGAAGAGCCGGAGCCGCAGCGAAAGCGAGTCTGAATAGGGCGAATTAGTACGTGGACGTAGACCCGAAACCGGGTGATCTACCCCTGTCCAGGGTGAAGGTGCGGTAACACGCACTGGAGGCCCGAACCCACGCATGTTGAAAAATGCGGGGATGAGGTGGGGGTAGCGGAGAAATTCCAATCGAACTCGGAGATAGCTGGTTCTCCCCGAAATAGCTTTAGGGCTAGCCTCGGAAAACAGAGTCGTGGAGGTAGAGCACTGATTGGGTGCGGGGCCCGCAAGGGTTACCAAGCTCAGTCAAACTCCGAATGCCATAGACTTACTTCCGGGAGTCAGACAGTGAGTGCTAAGATCCATTGTCAAAAGGGAAACAGCCCAGACCATCAGCTAAGGTCCCCAAGTGTGTGTTAAGTGGGAAAGGATGTGGAGTTGCACAGACAACCAGGATGTTGGCTTAGAAGCAGCCACCATTGAAAGAGTGCGTAATAGCTCACTGGTCGAGTGACTCTGCGCCGAAAATGTAACGGGGCTAAACACACCACCGAAGCTATGGCTTGATGCTTTGCATCAGGGGTAGGGGAGCGTTGTATAAGGGTTGAAGGTGTACCGTAAGGAGCGCTGGACATTATACAAGTGAGAATGCCGGTATGAGTAACGAAAAGATCAGTGAGAATCTGATCCGCCGAAAGCCTAAGGGTTCCTGAGGAAGGCTCGTCCGCTCAGGGTAAGTCGGGACCTAAGGCGAGGCCGAAAGGCGTAGTCGAAGGACAACAGGTCGAAATTCCTGTACCACCGTAAGCCGTTATGAGCAATGGGGGGACGCAGTAGGGTAGTGACGCGGACTGATGGATGTCCGTCTAAGCAGTAAGGCTGATGTGTAGGCAAATCCGCACATTGTAAGGCTGAGCTGTGATGGGGAGCGAAAATTATAGTAGCGAAGGTCATGATCTCACACTGCCAAGAAAAGCCTCTAGCCAGGTGATGGTGCCCGTACCGCAAACCGACACAGGTAGGCGAGAAGAGTATTCTAAGGCGCGCGGAAGAACTCTCGTTAAGGAACTCGGCAAAATGACCCCGTAACTTCGGGAGAAGGGGTGCCCCGGTAGTGTGAATAGCACGAGGGGGCCGCAGTGAAAAGGCCCAAGCGACTGTTTAGCAAAAACACAGGTCTGTGCGAAGCCGTAAGGCGAAGTATACGGGCTGACGCCTGCCCGGTGCTGGAAGGTTAAGGGGAGTGGTTAGGAGCAATCCGAAGCTGTGAACCGAAGCCCCAGTAAACGGCGGCCGTAACTATAACGGTCCTAAGGTAGCGAAATTCCTTGTCAGGTAAATTCTGACCCGCACGAATGGCGTAACGACTTGGGCGCTGTCTCAACGAGAGATCCGGTGAAATTTTAATACCTGTGAAGATGCAGGTTACCCGCGACAAGACGGAAAGACCCCATGGAGCTTTACTGCAGCTTGATATTGAATTTGGGTACGATCTGTACAGGATAGGTGGGAGCCTTTGAAACGTGAGCGCCAGCTTGCGTGGAGGCAACGTTGGGATACCACCCTGATCGTATCTAGGTTCTAACCTGGTACCGTAATCCGGTGCGGGGACAGTGTCAGGTGGGCAGTTTGACTGGGGCGGTCGCCTCCTAAAGAGTAACGGAGGCGCCCAAAGGTTCCCTCAGAATGGTTGGAAATCATTCGAAGAGTGCAAAGGCATAAGGGAGCTTGACTGCGAGACCTACAAGTCGAGCAGGGACGAAAGTCGGGCTTAGTGATCCGGTGGTACCGCATGGAAGGGCCATCGCTCAACGGATAAAAGCTACCCTGGGGATAACAGGCTTATCTCCCCCAAGAGTCCACATCGACGGGGAGGTTTGGCACCTCGATGTCGGCTCATCGCATCCTGGGGCTGAAGTAGGTCCCAAGGGTTGGGCTGTTCGCCCATTAAAGCGGTACGCGAGCTGGGTTCAGAACGTCGTGAGACAGTTCGGTCCCTATCTGTCGTGGGCGTAGGAAATTTGAGAGGAGCTGTCCTTAGTACGAGAGGACCGGGATGGACGTACCGCTGGTGTACCAGTTGTTCCGCCAGGAGCACCGCTGGGTAGCTATGTACGGACGGGATAAACGCTGAAAGCATCTAAGCGTGAAGCCCCCCTCAAGATGAGATTTCCCAGTATGTAAGACCCCTTGAAGACGACGAGGTAGATAGGCTGGGGGTGGAAGTGCAGCAATGCATGGAGCTGACCAGTACTAATCGGTCGAGGGCTTATCCAATAGCAAGTTGTAATTCGCGTGTTCCGTTTCGAATCTAGTTTTCAGAGAACGATCTCTGAAATGTAAGCTACGCGTTTGGTGGCGATGGCGGAGGGGTTCCACGCGTACCCATCCCGAACACGACCGTTAAGCCCTCTAGCGCCGATGGTACTTGGACCGCAGGGTCCTGGGAGAGTAGGACGCCGCCAAGCGAACTCTTTCATCATACATAGAAAACAGGCTCTGCATGTGGACGTTGTACGATGAATTGCATTTGCCCTGCAAATGCATATTATTCCCTGATAGCTCAGTTGGTAGAGCACTCGACTGTTAATCGAGTTGTCACAGGTTCGAGCCCTGTTCGGGGAGCCATTTGCTCTCATAGCTCAGTAGGTAGAGTGCATCCATGGTAAGGATGAGGTCACCGGTTCGATCCCGGTTGAGAGCTTTGGAAATGGGGCCCGTTGGTCAAGGGGTTAAGACACCTCCCTTTCACGGAGGTAACAGGGGTTCGAATCCCCTACGGGTCATATAGTTGGAGGCTTAGCTCAGCTGGGAGAGCATCTGCCTTACAAGCAGAGGGTCGGGGGTTCGATCCCCTCAGCCTCCACCATATTTTTATTGGGGATTAGCCAAGCGGTAAGGCAACGGACTTTGACTCCGTCATGCATAGGTTCAAATCCTATATCCCCAGCCATTTTAGTATGAGTCATTAGCTCAGTTGGTAGAGCACCTGACTTTTAATCAGGGTGTCGAAGGTTCGAGCCCTTCATGACTCACCATCATATGCGCGTGTGGCGGAATTGGCAGACGCACTAGACTTAGGATCTAGCGTCTTTGACGTGGGGGTTCAAGTCCCTCCACGCGCATCCTTTATTTGCGGAAGTGGCTCAGCGGTAGAGCATCGCCTTGCCAAGGCGAGGGTCGCGGGTTCGATTCCCGTCTTCCGCTCCAATATTTTTGCGCCCTTAGCTCAGCTGGATAGAGCGTTTGACTACGAATCAAAAGGCCGGGAGTTCGAATCTCTCAGGGCGCGCCATTATTTTTTTAGTATCGGGATGTAGCTCAGCTTGGTAGAGCACCTGGTTTGGGACCAGGGGGTCGCATGTTCAAATCGTGTCATCCCGATTTTTGTTTACGCGGGTGTAGTTCAATGGTAGAACTTTAGCCTTCCAAGCTAATAGCGTGGGTTCGATTCCCATCACCCGCTTACAGGACATAATGAAAGAGCCTTTGCAGATGCAGAGGCTTTTTTATTTTTATTAACGAAATAATCAGCAGTTATTTTATATAATAATTTATGTAAAGTATAATACAGGTTCATTTAAAAAAGTGCCAAGACCCCTTTGCTATCCAAATAGGGAGGTCTTGGCTCTTCTGTTTATCTCTGTCGATGAGCTGCTTCTAAGACGTAGCAGCTATTGTAACGTGATGTGAGTACAATCTAACGTTCGTTGTGATCCGTCACTCTTTTACGCATGCCAGCTAATCCAAGCAGTCCCAGCAAACCGAGCCAGCCCCAATCCATGCCGTTGTCACGGTCGGTTGTTGTGGCGTTTGCACGAACACTGTTGGTACGATAGTCACCATTGTTGCGGTAGTTTCCATCCATGTTCATATTCATGTTGGAATTAGTGTTTGTGCGGTCCATGTAGTTGGTGTCCTGATAAGACCGGACACGTGAGCCGGTTGTATCCATTCCTTTGGACATATGACCATCAGCAGCAGCAGGGCCAGCCATCGCGGCCACCAGAAGCACGGAAGCAATAATTGTAGTACCTTTCTTCATCATTTGAATTCCTCCTTTTTGGTTAGAGCTACAGATTAATCTGCCCAAGAAGACAAGGACAATATGTAGAAATAGTCTGTTAAGATATACCTTTGAGTCCAATCGAATAACAACATACATAAGAAACTTGCCTAGTAAGCAGACTGTAGTGGGAAGAAAATTATAATTACATCTTTAATTTATTGCGTCACTGTGGTAAAGTATACAAAAGCTTGCTTTGCCGGTCATGTTTCTTTGTATATCATCTGTTCTCAAACAATGAAATTATGCGGTTTAACCTTAATATCAGGTACATGGGATCATATCTAAAAGAACTGTATATTTATGAGTTTTTAAGAATAGGTATGAGACTTTTGATTTATCTAAAGTACGTGAAAAAGGTATCATGCGACAGTATATGACCATTAATTGAAGCAGAACAAGAAAATGAATAAAAAAGCGTGTTTTTGTGCTGTAAATCGGGGATAATCCCCATTTTTTCTAGTAGAAAAATAAAGATTTTCGTACCATTTTATTGTATGATGTTATGAAGGTGTCAAATTTACGTGTACGAATGGAACGATCAGATGGGAGGATAAGCATGACTGAAACTATGGTAACCGCCAGCAAAAGCCAATCCAACAACCTGCTTCGGCGAGACGTGCGGTTCCTGGGCAATATACTCGGAGAAGTTCTTGTCCATCAAGGCGGCACGGAGCTTCTAGATATCGTTGAGAAGATTCGGGAAACGAGCAAGTCGTTACGTGCAGAATTTCTGCCAGAACTCTATGCAGAGTTCAAAACGATGATCCAGGAATTAGACTCGGACAATCGTCACCAGGTTATTCGGGCTTTCGCTATTTATTTTCAATTAGTTAATATTGCTGAACAAAACCATCGGATCCGGCGTAAACGGGATTATGAACGTTCTGCTGGGGACGCTGTGCAACCAGGATCGATTGAGAAAGCAGTACAGGATCTTAAGGAACGTGGACTGTCTCATACAGAGGTGGAAGAGATTCTCGACGATTTGTCGTTGGAACTCGTTATGACAGCTCACCCAACCGAAGCTATGCGCCGGGTTATTCTGGACATCCATAAACGGATATCCGAAGATGTCATGTCACTTGATAATCCTACGCTGACGTTGCGTGAACGTGAACAGTTGCGTGAGAAGCTGCTGAATGAGGTTATTACACTCTGGCAGACAGATGAACTTCGCGACCGCAAACCGACTGTGCTTGATGAAGTGCGGAACGGGATGTATTACTTTCATGAAACGTTGTTCCACGTACTTCCGGATGTATATCAGGAGCTGGAACGCTGCCTGAACAAATTTTATCCTGACCATGACTGGCATGTGCCGACGTATTTGCGGTTCGGTTCCTGGATCGGTGGAGACCGGGATGGAAATCCTTCGGTAACTTCAGATGTAACATGGCAGACACTGTTGATGCAACGCAAGCTTGCTTTGCGTGAATACCAACGGATTATGATTGAACTTATGGGCCATCTCAGCTTCAGCACAAACATCATTCATGTATCGGATGAGCTGGTGCAGTCGATTGAGCAGGATCGTAATTCTGTTACATTGAAAAAAGTGGATATCTGGCGGAATGAAAAAGAGCCATACCGCATCAAATTGGCTTATATGATTGCCAAGCTGAACAATGTACTGGATGAAAACAAATTAGGTCAGCCTGACCGTTATCATAGCGCACAGGATTTGATTGATGAACTGATGATTATTGATCGAAGTCTGCGCCATCATTTTGCCGATTACGTAGCAGATACGACCATTCGCAAAATGATTCGTCAAGTCGAGTTGTTTGGTTTCCATACCGCAGCATTGGATGTGCGTCAGCACAGTAAGGAACATGAAAATGCGATGTCTGAGATTTTGGCGAAAATGAACATTGTAGAGGATTATGCGCGTCTGACTGAAGACGGTAAAATCGATCTGCTTGCTCGTTTGCTGGATGATCCACGTCCACTTACTTCTCCTTATCACCAATACACGGAGGGAACCAAAGAGTGTCTGGATGTCTTCCGTACCATCAAGCGTGCCCAGAACGAATTTGGGAACGGCTGTATCACAAGTTACCTGATCAGTATGACGCAGGGCGCAAGTGATTTGCTGGAGGTTATGGTATTTGCCAAAGAAGTGGGCTTATTCACCAAAGGTCACAACGGTGACGTTGTATCTACACTTCAAGCGGTACCGCTGTTTGAAACGATTGATGATCTACATGCGGCTTCGGACATTATGCAGAAGCTGTTCAACCTTCCTGTATACCGCGCAAGCGTAAAAGGACGGAATGAACTGCATGAAATCATGCTTGGTTATTCAGACAGTAACAAGGATGGCGGCGTGGTTACTGCCAACTGGGAACTGCGCGTAGCGATGAATGCCATCACGGCTGTAGGCAATGAACACGGCGTTAAGCTGAAGTTCTTCCATGGACGTGGCGGGGCTCTTGGACGTGGCGGCATGCCACTCAACCGCAGTATTCTTGCTCAACCACCACATACGATTGGTGGGGGCATCAAGATTACGGAGCAGGGAGAGGTTATTTCTTCCCGTTATTCCCTTCAGGGGATTGCATACCGCAGTCTGGAGCAGGCAACTTCGGCTCTAATCACAGCAGCACTTAATGGGCTTGAGCCGCAAGAGTCAGCATCCGAACGTCATTGGGACAGCATCATCAAAGAGATTTCGGAAGTATCTCTGACGAAATATCAGGATCTGATTTTCCGTGATCCAGACTTCTTCACCTTCTTCAAGGAATCCACACCGCTTCCAGAGGTGGGTGAACTGAATATTGGTTCACGTCCGTCCAAGCGGAAGGGTAGCGACAAGTTCGAAGATCTGAGAGCAATTCCTTGGGTATTTGCTTGGACGCAAAGTCGTTATCTGCTTCCGGCATGGTATGCGGCAGGAACAGGATTGCAAAGTTACTATCAGGATAAAGAGGAAAATCTGGTTGTCCTGAAAGAAATGTATGCAAGCTTCCCATTCTTCCGTACATTAATTGATACGGTACAGATGGCCGTAGCCAAGGCAGATCTGGTCATTGCCAAAGAATATTCAGCCATGACTTCGAACAAGGAAGCCCGTGATCGCATCTACGGTCAGATTGAAGCCGAATTCAAGCTCACAAAAGAGCTGATTCTGAAAATTACGGGAGAAGCTGAAATTCTGGATGATGTACCGGTTATTCAAGAATCCATTCGCCTTCGTAACCCTTATGTGGATCCGTTGTCCTACATGCAGGTTCAACTTCTGAGCGAGCTCAGAGATATGCGTGAACGTGGTGAGGATGATACGGAACTGCTTAGAGAAGTGTTGCTGACAATCAATGGAATCGCTGCAGGACTTCGTAATACAGGTTGATTATCAATTTGTTGTGAATGATGATTATATGTAATAAAGTACCCATTACTTTGTTAACTAAAAAGCTCCATTCTCTGCTCTACGGAGTAAGAGATGAAACGGGACTCCTGCGGGAGTTCCCGTTTTTACTGTTTTTGGCGGATATTTGTCATACAGTCTTGATTTTTGACCAAAGTTGATTTACGATTTGATTGGTGAATTACAAGTGTGGACGGGTATCAGAAGACGGAAGACCCATCAGCATGTCTGGGGGAATAAGGGTGGACAATTTGGAGAATAGGCTTATTAAACTGGTGCTCAAGGGCGACCAGAGAGCCTTTGCAGAAATCGTTGAACTATATAAGGACAAGCTATTTCATTTGGCATACCGGATGCTGAACAATCGTCATGAAGCTGAAGACGTTGTGCAGGAGACGTTTTTGCGTGTGTTTCGTAATATGGAGAAGTACGATCCGAACCAGAAGTTCTCAACCTGGATATACCGGATCGCAACGAATCTGTGTATTGACCGACTGCGCAGAAAGAAACCTTCATACTCATTGGATGCTGAACTGAATGATCAGGAAGGATCTGATGGTTATGCGATGCTCCCGAGTGATGATCGTACACCTGAGAGTGAAGCGCTCCTGTCAGAAACGCAGACACTCATTCGTGAGGCCATTGACAGTTTGCCAGCCAAGTATAAGTCCGTTATGATTCTGAGATATTTACAGGACTTGTCGCTACAGGAAATCAGTGATGTGACAGGTATGCCCGTAACAACGATCAAGACACGCGTTCATCGGGGCCGTGATTTTCTACGTAAAAAATTGGAGTATAAGTTATAAATGTTAAGCGCCTTTAAATATGGGCGAAATTATTTGAAACATATCCGAAACGGATGCGTATGTAATGTATGCAAGTCTTATGCGTGCTTTTTAATGGCACATGGACTAAGTGATTTAAGAAAGGATTGGCTCTCATATGGATTGCAACTCGGCCGTCTCTTTAATGCATGAATGTTTGGATGAGTCGTTGTCCCCGGCCCAGAAGGTTGAACTGAAAAGTCACCTTGTGATCTGTCCGGATTGTCGCATGCGCTTTAAAGAGTTGGAACAGACGGAAATGTTACTCTTTGCCATGAAACACTATTCACCGTCTGCCTCTGATGAGCTGACCAATCGAATTATGAATGCTCTGCCCCAGCCCAAGAGACAGCAAGCATGGCTCAAATGGGTCAAAGGACATCCCGCGCTGACGGCGGCAGCCTTCTTTTTGGTCGTGATGCTCTTTAGCGCCTTGAATTTCTGGAATCAGAATAACGAAATGGTTGTTAAGGGAAATAATCTGGACCAGATCGTGATTCAGGGTAACACGGTTATTGTTCCTGAAGGTAAGTCAATTGCTGGCGATCTTACGATAGAAAATGGAACCGCACAAGTATATGGTGATGTGAACGGCAATCTGACGGTTATCGACGGACAACTGTTTCAGGCTTCAACGGCGCATATTTCAGGTCAGGTGAAAAGTATTGATCAGGCGCTGGACTGGTTCTGGTACAAAATAACCAATATGGTAAATGAAGTGGCTTATCGCTAGAACAGGGTAAAATTCTTCAATGGTATATACCAAGCAGGGTACCTCCAGATTGCATGGGGTACTCTTTTTTTATACGCAAACTTTGTAATTAATGGTAAATGTGATGTTTATGTGCAGTTTGAGACTGCCGTAACTTGCAACCTGAACGTTAACGTTATAACCTAGATACTAAAGAGAACATACTACTACATATAGATAAGCATTTTGCACAAATCAAATAATGCAAAAATGCGGAGACAAAGGATTATATAAAATCCTAATGGGTTAATATGAGATCAGGGTTTACTCATCAATGGGGATAGCGGGGGCTGGCTTATGAATTATTTTGCTGACTTAACGTGGACAGAGTCCATTAAGGACGTTATCGATATATTGATCGTTACCTATATTATGTACAAACTGATTTTGCTTGTGCGGGGGACACGTGCGGTTCAGCTCCTAAAAGGGATTCTGTTCCTTGTGCTGATCTGGGCATTAAGTACGTGGCTAAACTTGTATACGCTCAAATGGTTAATGAACCAGATGTTTACGTTTGGTGTCGTTGCGGTCTTCATTATCTTTCAGCCGGAACTACGTCGTGGTCTGGAGCAATTGGGACGCGGTAAGCTGTTTGGACGTTCAGCGGCAGCGAGTGATGAAGAACTAACCGTGTTAATTGGTGAGATTATTAAGTCAGTTAATTATTTGTCACGGCGTAAAATTGGCGCTTTGGTCGTATTTGAACGTGAAACAGGTCTGAACGATTACACGGAATCGGGCATTAAGATGCATTCTCTGGTCAGCTCGGAGCTGATGATTAACATCTTTATTCCAAATACACCGCTCCATGATGGAGCCGTTATTATACAGGGAAAACAGATTTCGGCGGCAGCTTGTTATTTGCCATTATCAGAGAATCCTTTTATCAGTAAGGAATTGGGAACACGTCACCGTGCAGCAATCGGGATTACCGAAGTTGCAGATGCGATCTGTTTGGTTGTCTCCGAGGAGACAGGACAAGTGTCACTGGCAATGAATGGACAGGTCGTTCGTGATATTAAGGAAGAATCGCTGATTGCCAAACTGTATGAGGAGTTGCGCCCAACATCCAATCTGAAAAAGAATGGCTGGACAACCTTCTGGAAACGGAAGGGAGGACGTAACAATGGATAAGTGGTTTAACAATAATAACTTTGCCAAAATACTTGCGCTTGCGGTGAGCCTGCTGCTCTGGTTCATGATTCATCTGGATGAAGTACCAACCACCCCTACGATTACAACAGGGACAACCAACAAGGTTGTGGAACGTACGGTGCCTGTTCAACCTTATGGATTAGACAGCAACAGCTATGTGCTCACTTCATTAAGTACGGATGAGGTCCGGCTGGAGATCAAAGGACAGCGCTCAATGCTAACATCGATTTTTACGAATGACGATTACAAGGTACTGGTCGATCTGAGTCAGGTGAAAGATGGGTCCAATACACTGCCACTTGTACCTGATTTGCCTTCCGGGGTAGAAGTGGTCAGCATGGAACCTTCCATGGTTACGGTGAACGTAGAAAAATTGGGCACCAAATCCTTCAATGTGAATATTGTACCCGAAGGGGAACCATCCGCCGGATACAGCGCTGGAACGCCCGTAACTGAACCTTCGACGCCGGTTAAGGTAACTCTGCCCGAAGGGCAACTCGAGGCTGTAGCGAAGGTCCAGGGCAGTGTGAGCGTGAAAGATGCCAAGGAAGATGTCATACAGAAAAAAGTGAAACTTCAAGCATACGATGCTGAAGGCAAGGTCCTTGAAAATGCGATTATAACGCCTCAAACGGTTGAAGTCCGAGTTCCGGTCAATCAGCCCTATACATCTGTACCCTTAAGAATCAAATATTCGGGACAGCTTCCGGAAGGCCTGGTACTCTCCACGGTAGAGCCAAACGTGAAAGAAGTCTCGGTTTATGGATCAGAGGATGCGCTTGCAGGTATACAGTCCTACGACCAAGTAACCCTTGATCTTACACAGTTTGATCAGTCGGGTACATCGACAGTTAACGTGGACTTGACGCCGCCTTCCGGTTTTGAGAAAATCGAGCCTAGTTCGATTCAGATCAAGGTAACCATATCACCATTTGACGAGGCAGAGGAGACAACCAAAGTCTTTCCGAACGTCCCCATCACACTTACCGGTGCGGGGAATGGACTGGAAGGGACGCTGGTTACGCCTCGAAGCGGCGGTCTGAACCTCACACTTACAGGCTCAGCAAGTATGCTTGAGGGTCTGAGTAGTGATGATCTCACGTTAACCGGGGATCTTGCTGGACTTGCGGTCGGAACGCATGAGATCAAGCTTGAAGCCGACCTGCCCCGTTATGCCAAACTGGATGAATCATCCACTGCATTAAGTGCGACGGTCAAAATTAGCGAAAAGGCTGAAGATACCACGACCACTCCTGGCGAAGAACCGACGGACGAGGGAACGGTAGCACCTGACCCAACACCAGCCGAGGTTGAAAATGGGGAAACAGAGCCTGTTCCTGATGAAGAAGAAACGGAATCGAATACGGATACTCAGGATCAGGGTCAACAGGGGAGCACAAGCAGTCGAGGTAATTTAAATAATAATAACAGCGGTACTGGCAGTAAAAGTGGCGCGAATCCGTAAACGTTCTAATTTTAAAATTCTCAAAAAAATAATAATAGTGCTCGTATATGATGCGAATAGAAGGAGTTAAATCATGGGGAAATATTTTGGTACAGATGGTGTAAGAGGGGTTGCCAATAAAGAGTTAACGGCAGAGCTGGCTTACAGCATTGGACGTTGTGGTGGTTACGTGCTTGCAGGTGGTGTGGAAAGACCAAAAGTGGTTATTGGCATGGATACTCGTATCTCGGGATTGATGTTGGAATCCGCATTGGTTGCAGGTCTGTTGTCCATTGGCGCTGATGTGATCCGTCTGGGCGTTGTATCCACTCCGGGAGTGGCGTATATTGCACGTTTGTTGAAAGCTGACGCGGGCGTGATGATCTCGGCTTCCCACAATCCGGTTGAGGATAACGGAATCAAGTTCTTTGGTGGAGATGGCTTCAAGCTGTCTGATGAAACAGAGAACCGGATTGAAGAACTGATGGATGCGGAGACAGATCAATTGCCACGGCCAGTTGGTGGCGGGCTGGGTACTGTAACAACAGATGAGGAATCCCGTTATCGTTATCTTGATTTCCTGAAAACAACTGTAAATGAATCGTTCTCTGGACTTAAAATTGTTTTGGACTGTGCAAACGGAGCAGCTTATGAACTGGCACCAAAATTGTTTAGTGAACTAGGAGCAGAAGTCATTGCCATTGGCGCTGAGCCTAACGGCCTGAATATTAATGAGCAATGTGGATCAACTCATCCAGAGAACCTGAAACAAGAAGTGCTCAAACATAAAGCAGATCTGGGTCTTGCTTTTGACGGGGATGCGGATCGTCTGATTGCTATTGATGAGACAGGCGCTGAGGTGGATGGAGACTTCATTCTGTGTATCTGTGGTGATGCGATGAATCGTGCAGGCAAGTTGAAGGACAGTACTGTTGTATCGACCGTTATGAGTAACATCGGATTCTACAAAGCAACAGAGAAACTTGCACTGAAAACAGCTAAAACGGCAGTAGGTGATCGTTATGTGATGGAGGAAATGCGTCGCGGCGGTTACAACTTGGGTGGAGAACAATCTGGCCATGTTATTTTCTTGGATTACAATACAACTGGAGACGGTATGCTGACTGCGATTCAACTCGTGGATACGCTCAAGGCTTCCGGTAAAAAACTGAGTGAACTAAAAGCGCTAATGACCCAGTACCCACAAGTATTGGTGAATGTGCGTGTTGAAGATAAGAGCAAATACGAGGGCAATGCTGCAATCGAGCAAGCTATTGCTACAGTAGAACAACAACTCGGGGATAATGGACGTGTACTCGTTCGTGCTTCAGGTACTGAATCTCTGATCCGTGTTATGGCGGAAGGACCAGATAAAGACGAACTTGAACAATTTGTGTCTCAAATCGCAGATGTGGTGCAAAAAGAGCTGGTATAGGACCGGAAGAAATCCCATGTGCATACGGTTTTCTAAAGGGAATTGTTGTGTATAAAGGGTATGATATAACAGGATTTAGGACATATAGTGCGTGTTCAAAAAGTCTGGTTTTCAGTACCGAGAAGATGGAATGAAGATAGAAATGGAGTAGCGGAGCGTAGGGAAACTACGTGAGCAACGGACATTTCGGCTGAATTTCATATTCGATGCTGATTATGCCAATAGGCATGATTCGTAATCAAAAGCGGACTTTTTGAATTTCCTCTAAAGATGGATATTCCTGCGTCCCGGCCTGATGAGACCATAGGTCCGTTTATCCGGTCGGGATTGTAGGTAAATATGCTAAAATTGTCACAGGTACTTTGCTCCATTGCAAAATGGACCTGACGTGCATATAATGAGTGGAGTCGTCATTCAGACACAGAAAGTGAGGAACGTAAGGTTACAGTTATACAAGCGCCAGAGCTTGGAGTTGCGCGGGATGATGTTGATCAGGATTTCTTCTAGGTTGAAGAACGCTGATTAAGATCAACGGCAATCAAGCTGACGAGGTGGAGGTGTTCGGATTGTTCGGCGGGGACCTCCCGGTGAAGCACCAGAGCCGTAAACCGGATTGCGGAAAATGGATAGGTGACTGTCCACACAACGCGCCGGTGCAGGTGCAAGAGTTAAACTAAAATTCAAATGAATGTGCGTGAAGAGCGTAAACAGTACGCGGACGGGAAAATGATGTACATTCATGATTGCATTCATTACAGCTTATGATGACAGCGGGGCGACACGAGGTCGCTCTGATCATTGATAATTGAATAAGTACCAAGTATTCATGAAACGCTAGGCAATCACTCATTTTTCCGATATGCCGCCTCTGCCTGTTTCTCTTCGTGACACAGTATTCATATACAAACGGAGGAAATAAATTATGTGCGGTATTGTTGGATATATTGGTAATAAGAACACTCAGTCGGTATTGGTTGAAGGATTGAAGAAACTCGAGTATCGTGGTTATGATTCTGCAGGTATCGCAGTATTCACACCGGAAGGTCTGCAAATCACGAAAGCTCTTGGTCGTCTTGCGAACCTTGAAGCCAAGCTGGATGGTGCACCACTGGTAGGTAATGCCGGAATCGGACACACACGTTGGGCAACTCATGGTAAACCATCGGATGAGAACTCTCATCCACACACAGATGGAAGCCAGAAGTTCTCTGTTGTGCATAACGGTATTATTGAGAACTACCTGGATCTGAAGGACGAATTGATGGCTCAAGGTCACACGTTCACTTCCGAGACAGATACTGAGGTTATCTCTCACTTGATCGCACGTGAATACAATGGTGATATCGTCAAAACAGTTCAAAAAGTGATCACGTTGTTGCGTGGCGCATTTGCACTGGGTGTATTGACAGAGCATGAGCCAGAGAAACTCGTAGCAGTGCGTCAAGCAAGCCCATTGATTATTGGTATTGGTGAAGGCGAGAACTTCATTGGTTCCGACATCCCGGCAATTCTGGAACATACACGTAACGTGTACATTCTGAATGATGGCGAAATGGCTGTATTGACACATGATGCTGTCGAATTGATGACGATTGAAGGCAACTTTATTTCTCGGGAAATGATTCGTGTCGATTGGGATGCTGTAACCGCAGAAAAAGGCGGATTTGAGCACTTCATGCTGAAAGAAATTCATGAGCAACCAAAAGCATATCGTGATACTATGCTGGGTCGCATCGATAATGAAGGCAAAAAAGTTCAACTTCCTGAGTTGAAAATGACTGAAGAACAAATTAAAAATATCCGTAACGTTCAAATCATTGCATGTGGTACAGCGTACCATGCAGGTCTGGTTGGACGTACAGTGATTGAGCAATTGGTACGTATTCCGGTTGAAACAGATGTGGCTTCCGAGTACCGTTACCGTTCCCCAATCGTGCACAAAGATACACTTGTAATTGTAGTGAGCCAATCCGGTGAAACTGCCGATACGCTTGCTGCATTGCGTGAAGCACAATCCAATGGTGCACATGTACTGGCAATCACAAACGTAGTGGGCAGCTCCATTGCACGTGATGCAGATGATGTTATCGCAACATTGGCAGGTCCTGAAATTGCAGTAGCTTCTACCAAAGCGTATACTTCGCAATTGATCGCGTTTAACTTGCTTGGTCTGTACCTTGCACAAGTTCGTGGTACTCAATCTGCAGAAGAGATTGAACACACGCTGGCAGCAATGCAAGCATTGCCTGAGCAAGTGGAATCCATGTTGGAGCAAGCGGAAGCAATCAAAGGATATGCAGAGCAAATCTCCAAACATGAACATCTCTTCTTCATTGGCCGTGGTCTTGACTATGCAGTAGCTCAAGAAGGATCTTTGAAGCTGAAAGAGATCTCTTATATTCACTCCGAGGCGTATGCTGCGGGTGAGTTGAAACATGGTACGCTTGCATTGATCGAAGACGGTATCCCTGTTATTGCCCTGGCAACGCAGGAGAACGTACTTGAGAAAACAGTGAGCAACATTAAGGAAGTAAAAGCACGTGGCGCAGATGTATTGGCAATTACGTACGAAGAGCACGTAGCACCATTGCTGAAATCCGTAGACCAAGCGTTTGCGATTCCTAAGACGCTGCCACTGCTTAGCCCTGCTTTGTCTGTAGTTGCGCTGCAATTGCTGGCATACTATGCTTCCCTGGCACTGGGTCATGATGTAGATAAACCACGTAACCTGGCGAAAAGTGTAACGGTTGAGTAAGGTATTCTGTACAAATTAGTTTATCGTTGTTCAGTTACAATATAGTTGGTAAGTGAAATGATGATCAAGATTAATAAAATCAATAACTTGTAGAGTAATATTAAACAGTCCTGATGATTAAATGTCATCAGGACTGTTCTTTAATTTGTAGGGGGTTGTTAATTTGTCCACCATTGGAGAACGAATTAGAAGCATCCGGAAGCTACATAAGTATAATCAAACGGAGTTCGCAGTAATCATTGGGGTTTCTCAGGGGACACTGAGTGAGTTGGAACTAGATAAATATAAACCTTCGTTAGACATTGTTATGGCACTTCACGATCAATTTAAAACAGATCTCTATTGGTTAGTTTATGGACTTGACCAAGTCAGTGATGTCGTATATCGCGTTCCATAATAGTACAAAAGCTTCATTGTACGACGATGATTCACACTAAACGAGAAAAGTTACCTATTAGTCGTGCGATGATTGAGCAGGTAATTGAAACAACGGAACAGTATCATGAGCGTAAGCGTTTGATGGGATAATATGAGTCTACAACAATCTAAATGAGCAGTGTATGTATGGTCTAGATCTGTTTTTTAATTAAATTCAGATGATAATAACAATATTAGGAGTGAATTAGGTGATATTCGAAATAACAGATGATATGATAGAACAAATTAAAAATTGGGATTCATGTAAACCTATTGATGTTTCAGGGGCGAAGTTCTCGTACACTTTTATTCCCACAGCCATTGGTCTTGTGATTCAAGTAGAATGCGATGTTTGTAAGAGAAAATTAAAGTTTTGTGATGATGATTAAAATAATCATTTTGGATATTTTCTAAAGGAGAATTGGCTGATGATAAAGTTTGTAATGATTAATAAGAAAAACAGCAGGAACTTTGAGTTTCATTCCTATACGGAACAAATTATGGAAAAAGTAAAGTCAGATCTGAATTCTAACAGTTTAGAGTTCTATTCAAACAAGGAAACAATACGTAAGTGTACTTTTGAATATAAGCAAACAGATTTTTTTGTAACATTTACAGTTGCAGCAACTCATGAAACAGTCCAGCTTAAAGTAGATGTTATTCTTCCTTCTAATGATTCATCGAATTTGGAGTTACATGATCTTAAGATAAAAATTAAAGATTCAATGATTGCTGATTGGGAGCAATGTGTTTGGTTAGAGGACACTCAATCTGAACTTTTTGCTGAAGAATTGTACAAGAAAGTACATAGTGTAGAAAATTCTCTAAGAAGACTGATCAACAGCATAATGTTTTTTAAGCTTGGGGGGGACTGGTGGGATAGATATATGCCCTATGATTTGATCAATAAGTATAACCAAAGAAGTGATCAATATAGACGTCGCACTCCTAGTTTTGACAATATACATACTAATCTGATGTCTATTGATACAGGCGATTTAATTCGAATACTGAATTATAAGACATATAAGTTGAAGAGGAATAGCATTTTTCGCGAACCTGATGAAATGAATCCGTTTGAGGGTTTTGCTGAGCCACTAAATGCTTTAACTAGAGACGAAAAAGAGAAGCTTTTCCTTTTCCAAAGCATAATGAATAGTATTTTCTTTAACACTAAATCAATCGAGAAGTTGCACCCTAATCTATTAGAAAAATTAGAAGAACAAATGGAAGTAGATAAAGATTTTTGGGAAGATTATTTTCTTCCTTGGTTTTCCTGTGACTCCAGAAAATTTAGTGGCCTGTGGAATGAATTTACTACAGATCGAAATCATGTTGCTCATAATAAACTGATAGATTTAAAATTGAGGGATAAGTTCAATAAAAGCATGGATGAGCTCCAAAAATTGATTGCAGAAGCCGAGGAGAAGTTTGATGCATATACGGAGACGGAAGCAGCAAGTTACTTGGAAGAAATAAGATTTGAGGCTGAAGTGAGTGAAAGACAAAAAGCTGATGATTGGAGAGAATCTGTAGAAGAAGCAACTGGCATTCGTATTCTTGATGAGAGTGAGATTATTGAAGAATTCCAAGAAAACTTGACTGCCAGTTTTGATAACATAAAAGATATGTTTTATTATCGCTCGGATTTGGAATTTTTATATAATGAACCTACTCTTAATGAAGAGTCCATTATATTTACAATTGAGCACAATGTAACAAGAGATGATATACAGGTGATTGTCTTACCCGATATTGATTCTTCTGCAGGAGCTACAAGTACAGTAACATTGCGTGTAATAACAAATGATAAAGAGGAAATGTTTGATCTCTATTATACGAATGGAGAGGCAGAGTACAACGATGAGCAAACAAATTATATGCCTTTAGTTCAAGATCATTGGGAGGTCACCTCTGGATTGTCTAAAATGGAAAAGTTCTTATCATCTCTGATTTCTTCAGATTTTCCAGAAATCACAGAGGATGAGATAGCCAATGTACCTTGTCATCATTGTGAATCCTATTCGGTATATTATCTAAGCGATGAAGAGTCAGACGGAGAGAGTACGTTAAGGTATAGCATGGGAGAATGCCTTAATTGTGGCACAGTAAATTCATTAGGATTTTGTATGAGATGTGATAAAACTCTAAACCAAGAAGAGGACGGACTTTGTGATAGTTGTGAAGCTTACATTGATGCGCAATGAAGTGGTTTGATTATAAAAAAACTTATATGTGACATTGGTAACTGTTAGATCAAAAGAATCTGTAAATAAATAATGTCAAAACAAAAATATTGGTCCTGATGACGATAAGTCATCTGGTAAATAAGATCATTAGAGATATGAGTAGTCAAAAAGATCATTATAAGGATCTATTTGAGAATGAATATTACGAAATTACTAAAGTCATGAATAACTTTTAGAATTCGTCACATGATTATTTTTATAAGCGATGTCTTTCATTGATTTCAATTTCGATTCAATACTTGGATTAGTCTTATAGATACACTCACATTTGCTCCTTTTTGATTCACCATACTAAACAAAAAGAAAACCTTGCGGAACAAGGTTTTCTTTTTGTTGTCTTTTGAAGGTAGATAGCATTTTTTTGTCGAAATACAAACTCAGCATGATGATTGAGAATATGGATATGAAAAAGGAGCTACTATGAGCACGACTCAATATAATTGGACCCGTTATTGTTATCCAAGAGGAAAAGATCCCAGCTCTTTTTTGCATGACGGTTTTCTAGTTGACCCAGATGAGAGCTTTACGGCACAGCAACATCCTGAACTGGTGACGTTATCGGAACTGCAGGACCAGCAATGTCTAATTTTGCTGGGTGAGCCGGGCAGCGGTAAAAGCACCGTTTTCGCTGAAATGAAAGATCAGTTAGAAAATACAAATTCATACGTAATTTTCGTAGATCTAAAAAAGATTACTACCGACCAATTCTTAAACAACAGCATCATGAACAACGAAAAGTATGCGGATTGGCAGCAAGAGCAGAACAGTAAATTATATTTGGTGTTTGACAGCTTTGATGAAGGGTTCATGCAACTACAAGTTCTATGCAATTTGTTGGAAGACATGTTGGAACAACTGGACGTTTCCAGACTATACCTCCGAATCGCTTGCAGAACTGGGGCGTTTCCGAGTGGCTTGGAATATGATTTGGAGTGTAAGTTCTCAAAAGGCAACGTCCATTTTTATAGACTTGCGCCGCTTAGGGAGAAAGACGTGAAGGAAGCTAGCATTAATCACGAGCATGCGTCTCAAACATTTGTTTCTCAAGTGAAAAAGCATCGAATTGAAGCGTTAGCGAGCCGACCGGTTACGTTGCACATGCTTCTGAATACCTGGAACGATCAGCCGATAGTCAAGAAGGAGCTATACGATCGAGGTTGTTATAAGCTTTGCGAGGAAGTAAACCCGGATCGAAGAGCAAAGAGGTTTATTGCTGGGCGTCTATCCGTGGCGCAAAAACTGGATTACGCAGCGAAGCTGGCAGCGGTTTGTATGTTGACGAACCGACATATCATTCACACTGGCTTGGAAGGAGGAGCGCACGGGATCAGCACCATCCAATTGCGGGACGTACAGAGCGAATATGACACGAGAGTGATTACTGAATCCGATTGGAATGAAGTACTGACTACAGGGCTATTCGTCGATAACGGACCCGAGCAGTTGACGTGGGCTCATAAATCGTATGAAGAGTTTTTAGCCGCCTATTATTTGAATGCTAGTGGAGTGAAGACAAAGCAACTACTACATTTTTTTATGCACCCCGGCGATTTTGAAGGCCAATTCGTTCCTCAACTTCATCAAACAGCCGCCTGGCTCGGTGAATTTAATGAGTCTTTTCTGAATGAACTTGTTGACAAACAGCCGGATCTTCTGTTTCTTTTCGATCGGTTTCAGTTAACAGTTGATACAAAGAAAAAATTCGTTTTGTCGGTGTTCAACAAGTCGGATCCGGATTACTCCAGGCATTATTGGGATAGTGATCTCATTAAAGAGCTTAGGATTCCAGAAATCATAGATATCGTAAACCATTGTCTTAGCGATCCGGCAAGTTCGGATTTGGCTAAAAGATGTGCTCTGAATTTTGTCTATTACAGCGATATGACCGAGACGATAAGTACGATACTTGATTGTTTCCACGACTGGGATGGAGACTTGCTAGACGATGTATTCCCCGTCCTGTATAAATTATGTCCAGATGAGCAGTTGCGGCCGATGAAGTTTTTTCTTGATAACTATACCTATCGGTACGATCATATGTGCTTTCCCCTGTTAAAAAGATTGTACCCGAATCATCTGACATTAATGGAATTGTTGGAATACATGCTCGATTTATACGTTCGAGAAGACACTGTTTCTGAGCATATTCGTTCAATTGTCCAATCATTATGCTCGGAACAACTAGTAATTCTTAGTGATACGATACTTGATTCACCCGAATATGTGAATCGGAAAAATTCATCCTCTGTCTATTTGGAAGTGTACAAAGTATTGCTAAGTAAACTTGATGAAAGTGAAGAAAAGTTGAAGAAACTTATTGTGAGGCTAGAGGACAGGTTAAAAGAAAACAATTTCCTAAAGTGCGCGAGTAAGCCTGAAAAGGAACAGTTCACTAAAAAACCATCAAAATGGTCGCCTACCCCGCCAGTTTTTCAGCAAGAGGCAGCACTGGAACTATTAGAGCGGATGGAAAGTGGACAAACCAGTGCCTGGGGCTCATTAATAAAACAATTAAATCCTCGTGATTGGAGTAAGTTATTCAGCTATGATCCAAGTGATTTCTCGCATTTCTTAGGTTGGAAACAAGCCGATGAGGATTTGAGGGCGCGTATACTGCTAGCAGCGAAGCAGTTCATTATCACTCCTTCTGCAAGTATAGAAAACTCCGATCGATACGGGTACATAATGAACATGCTTGACGCCATTCAGCTTGTTTTTATGAATGAAAGGATGTTTTTTGAAAAGCTGCCTCCAGAAGCTGTGCATCGATCCTTAGATGCCGTTACCAACCCACGAATCAGTCAATATGTGGATGGAATGGAGATCCTCAAGCTGTTTCATTGTCTCCATAGGGTGGAGACGTTAAATGGTATTTTTCGTTACGTACGCCAGTTATCTTGGGGATGGGGAGCTCGATATACAGTAACTAGTCAACTCGTGAACTGTTGGGACGAGGATACTGCTTCGCGGTTGCTAACACTAATGCAGGACGAAACGATCGATCTAGAAGCTTTCGGGCTTATCATCAGCATCTTACTTGAGCAGCGTCATCCTACGATAAAGCAAATCGTGGAGTCACTTGTGGACAAAGGACGGAACCCTTCCAACGTACAAGTAAGAGAACGTGCATCAGAGGCACTGGCAATTATGATGGATTTCTCGGAAGACGCAGGTTGGGCACTACTGAGGCCAATCATGCAAGAAGATAAGGAATACGGCAAAAGCATCATCGAACGTTATTTAGCAACATTCCGAAACTATTCCTTTCAGGACAAGTGGTCATCCGAAGCAATTGCCGAGCTGTTTGAATGGCTAAACGTTAACGAAATTGATTACTCCTATACATTTAATAATTTAAAGGCACTGTTAATTCGTGAGTTGAAGCAGCGTAACACGGAGGAGTCCTATCGACAAATCAAATTTCTTAGCATAAAGCTACCGCATTCGGAACATGTACAATCAGTGTGGTCATTCATACGCAATGACTACTTGAAAAAATCGTGGAATCCTCCGCTGCCTGAATCAATTATAAAGACGGTTCACGGGAAAAAGAGAATGCCGATAATTAATGGGAAGCAGCTGATTGAAGTCGTCAAAGACATTTTGGAGGACTACGAGAAAATGCTTCACTCTCATAATCCGCTCATCTTTACGATGTGGAATAAAATTGACGACAGGCAAGTTCCAAAAACGGAAAATGAATTTTCCGATCTAATCAAAACGCGATTAGCAGAACAGCTGCTCGAATATGGAGTCATCGTCAATCGGGAAGTGGAACAAAGTCGATATGATTACGCAGGAGGGAGAAGGGGAGAGAGGATCGATATTAAAGTAGATTTGTGTACGACCCAAAAAGAAACGATCTCACTGATAATAGAAGTAAAAGGTTGCTGGAATGACTCACTGAAGACTGCAATGGAGAAACAATTAGTCAGCCGTTACATGGAGAACCAACATTGTGACTACGGCATGTACTTGATAGGGTGGTTCCTATGTGATGGATGGAAGGACCCTACTGATACCCGACTCAAGAAGACTCCAGCTATGCAAATCAACGACGCCAAGCAGTTCTTTAGTCAGCAGGCTGAGGATTTGTCTGTTGCATTTGGCAAGCATGTCAGTTCGTATGTCTTTGATGCCACGATTAGAAGTTGAATCGGTGAGACATACAATATGGATTTGAATTCATATTCAAATTCCTACTTTCTTGAGGGTAATAAAAATAGTGGTTCCATCCATTCGTTTTCTATATTCATCACTTGTATAGTTAATTTAATGAATTCGACGGGAAAGGGTGGTTAATGACAGAAGTTGTAGCCAGATGTATATTAAAAATTTCAACATATTTAAATAAGGAGTCCGAGATATTAAGTTGGGCTCCTTTTTTGAATTTTTAAAATACATTGTACGTCTTATTGAGTTGTAAAGTAAGTATCGAAATGAACATTCCAGAAAGCTGTAGAACATTTCTTTCTTCAGGGAGAACAATAGCGAGAATTATTTATTAACTACTTAGTGAATGAGAAGAGGAATAAGTACATTAGCAAACAATTTTCAATTTCTCAATAACTTTATAGTGCGTATTATATGAGAATTTTTGTGAATAAAGTAGGATTTTCTTGCATGATGTCGAATTTTTACAGTAAAGATGCAAACATATAGTTCGTTGTACATAGAGGTACAGTGAGGTGTCTATGGATAAGATTGTTGAGTTAATTGAGTTAGGTTATGAATGCGAATTCTTGGACTTTAAAGAGAGGCAATACCATAAAGACAAAAGTATGGATTTACTCATGGATATAATGGCAATGGCCAATTCTCGGCATAATGGAGATAAATTCATTATTATTGGAGTCAAGGATCGACCAGAAGGCAAGGAGATAAAAGGAATTGATCCAAAAGAGTTTATAGACTCATCTAATTATATGCAGTTGGTCTTAAATAATATCGAACCCGAAATACAGTTTGATTATTCCAAATACGAATATAAGGATCTAGTGTTAGGTACTTTTAAAATTTACGAAACAGACAATAAGCCATATATGATGAGAAAGAATTTCAGTGGATTGAAAGAAGGATTATGCTAAGTTTTGGGTAACGAGAAACGAATGTTTGTTCTATAATTAAGCGAGGATACTTTGAAAGAAGGTTTGTGTCAGTGGATAATCGAAGATCAACCGCTTTTAAAAGCTACAGCTGAATTGGAGTTGAACATGAGAAATGGGTTCATGACCTGGTCAAGCCTTGCGTTCTGATAGCAGCGGAGTTGAAGCTAGCTCTAATAAATTTGGAGCTTTATGATAAAACAGTGAATTTAATTTAAATCAGATGATGGTCAATGCAATAAAGAATAACGATTATTTGATAGACAACCGAGAATGATATGGTATGAACTGGAGCCGGAGTTAAGCCGATGAGAGAGAACAATTCGGTGGCAGTTACTTCTTAATCAATCAGTGATTCGAATGCCTACGAGACATCTTTCATTCTTAAAGTGGAAATAGTGTGTAACAATAGAATAGGTAAATCTTTAAAGGAGAATCATATGAGTCTTTTTAATAGATTGGAACAATTCACTTATTTGGTTGCAAACCAACGGACTGATCGCTATCGGCCTATTGCCCGCGTTTTGTATGAACATCATCGTACGTTTAGGAGCATGCTCACAACAGAAGATATTTACACCGCTTTAAGGCAAATGGATGAATTTGTTGAACGGTTCCCCTATTATTCAATCGAGGATTTGGAGATGGACCTTGGTGCGATGAAAGAGTGGGGGAATATCGAGATATCTCAACAAGAAAATGTAAAATATGTGGCGTATGAAGATTTCAAGCGAAAAAAACACTTGATTCGAGCCACCGACGCACTTATAGATGTTGAAGAAATGATCGCAACGATGGAGCGACGGGCAAATCGAGTAAGGGGGTCGCTAGAGAAGAATCTAGCAGCCCGTATTATCGAAGAACTCGATCGATTCAAAAGTGCAACGACAAAAGAACCATCCGAATTATACAACCTTTGGAACGAAATCATGGGACGACACGATCGATTGCGCATTGATACGTCGGATTACCTCTCACATGTGAACAGCAATGACATGGAAGCGGCTTATCTTTCAGATCAGTTCCTCGAGCATAAGAATAAATTTGTTAGCTACCTGGACGAATTCGTTCGTGATATTCAAAAACAGCAAGTCCGCATCCTAGAAAAGCTGATGTCCATTTCTAATGATTACATTGAAGCTGTCATTTACTTAATCGTAGATTACGAGATCAATCGGATTCAACTTCCTACCTTAGTAGACACAAATCAAGAAGAGCGCATGGAGTTGCACAAAAAGCAGTGGAAATCGATGTTTAATTGGTTTGCCAATGAAAGTTCCCAAGAGGGCGGGTACTACTATTTGATGGAGCAAACTAAAAGCGCAATAAGCAAAATCCTTCGTCTATCTAGACAAGTGAGTGATCGGCTTTTCCATTACACCAACCGAAAGCATGATTACTTACATCTTGCGACGCTATTTTTTAAGGCCAATGATGATGAAGAATGTAAAGAATTGTTTGGCTATGTAAAGGGAATTGGTCCCGCTTCACAAATGATTATCACCGACATACAGACGTCAGATAGTGAAGCCAAGACTGTATGGGAATTGCCTGCGGAGCAGATCGAACTAATTCCCCGTAAAAAGAGAGATTTTGTTAAGCGAGTTAAATCGATTCTGCTTGAAGACCCACTCGAGCGCCAACGAATTGAAATGGAACATAAAGAGCAAGAAGAACGATTGCGAAGAGAAATGGAAGCGATCTCTGTGAATGGGCGAATTCGAATTCGAGACTTGGATGAAATCAGCCCTGCGTTAAGGGAAACTTTGTTGTACATGGAAACCGAAGGCTTACGCAATCATGATATTGCTTATTTGCCTGATGGTCGTGAATTTCGTACATTTGTCGCTACTGAAAACCGCATTAAAATGAAGTGTACAGATGGAGAACTTACCATGGATGACATTGAAATAGTGTTTGAGGATGGTGTTGCAGGTGAGTAACGCTGAAGCCCTAACTGAAGAGATTCAAACCCTGGTCTTTTTGCTCTGGTCCGAAGAGTGGGTCTATAGCGAACATAAGCCTGAATTATACTATCGCATTCGAAGTTATGAGCAAAAACTAAAAGCTGTTTTTCGAGACTGGTTCCATTACCCTATCTATATGGGAGAAGGCTATGTTCGTTTGATTAAACGCCCCGAACGGGGAGTGCTCGACCCTAACCCTACGCACTCATTGAAATACAAAGTGGATTTTGTTTTATATGCATGTGTATTAGCGTTCATGGAAGAGAAGAGCGAGGATCAACAATTTGTACTGCGTGAGTTGCTTGAAAACATAAAAGCGTACTATCCTGGTGGGCCAGATGCCATTTCGTGGTCCGATCATGGGATACGTACAAGTCTAATTCGCGTAATTAAAACGTTGGAACAAGA
The DNA here is from genome assembly GCF_045040675.1 of Paenibacillus sp. FSL H8-0283. Lineage (NCBI taxonomy): Bacteria > Bacillati > Bacillota > Bacilli > Caryophanales > Paenibacillaceae > Paenibacillus > Paenibacillus sp. FSL H8-0283. The sequence continues at coordinate 6,194,737 of NZ_CP150295.1, read as the reverse complement.
GCGGCTTCTTCTCATGTTCGACCGAACCATTGACCACTTTCGAGACAGTGAAGATTATGATTTACTTATGCAAGTCTCCAATGGGCTTAGGCACGCGATTCGTCAGACTCGTGTGCCGTTTTCCGAATTCGGCAACATGATCCTTCTTAGAGAGGCGCTTCATCATGAAGAAATTGAAGAAGGCATGATGTGTGAACAGCAAATTTGGAGACGTTTATTTGCAAAGGGTTGCCTGTTTTTATCCGAATTATCCCAAGATGAAGTGATTTATGTGGAAAGACATGGCCTCCGTATGCAGCAAAAGCTGGAGGAAGTATTTCAAGGGGTATTTCTAGAGCGGTATGCCTCCACCTGGATTCTAGTCCATGACAAACCTAGAGAAGGGAAGAGTGTTTATCCCGCATATAACACACATTCACATCTCGTCACTGCGATAGGGACTCATTTACGTGATCTGCTTGATCAAGGCGAAAATTGGTTGAATCACCGAGGCTATGTTGTGCTTCATTCCAAAGATGCTTTCAATCTTTTTGTTTCGGTCCGTAGAGCGAATCAGGATCATTTAGCGAAGTCCAGTTTGTCTGATCGAGCGCTATGGGAAGAGGTTGCCGACTATATGAAGCAACTGGGTCTGTTGAAGGTAGTAAACAATGAATGGATTTTTAGTGATGCATTAGGCCGTGTGGCAGGTGAAATTGTCGAAGAAGAAGTATCGCCAAAGGAGGAAGTTAAGCATGCGCTGGAAACCGACCAGAATTGGTTATTTTAATGTTTGGTATCATGCCGATACTGAAATTGAATTATCGGACGGAAAACTGTTTATTCGCGGTGATAATGCTAGCGGGAAGACAATAGCCTCGACTTTGATGCTGCCCTTGCTCCTTGATGGGAATTACAACCCTTCCCGCCTTGATCCTCAAAAGCGCACTGATCGTTTGTTGATTGATCTTCATCTTGGTGAAGAAGCGGTCAATCAAAAGAATGATGGAAATGGATATCTTTACATGGAATTTCGTAAGGAAGAGCAGCTTATAACCATTGGTATGGGCCTTTCTGGTGTGCGCAAGTCAAGAGATTTAACGACCTGGTATTTTATTTTGACAAATGGAAAGCAGATCGGGAAAGACTTGTTACTATACGACCAAACAAGGGAGGGGAAGGTTCCGCTTGATTATCGTGATTTTTGTGATCGTTTCAAAGGAGCATTCATTACAGAAAATAAAGACAAATACGCGAAAGAGGTCAATCGGCTGTTGTTCGGTTTTCAAAATATTCATACCTTCCACATGTATATCAAGCTATTAATTGAACTGCGGCCGCCGAAAATTAGCAAAGATGTTGGGCCTAGCATTATTAATACAAGTTTGACCGACGCGCTCCCAGAGTTACCTGAAAACGATTTGGAGTCGCTAACGAATATTGTAACAAAAATTACTGAGCAAGATGAACTCTTAACTAAAACAACATCTGAAGTAGAAGCATTGAAAAAGCTGAGCGCAGCTTATGAGACTTACCAATTTGCTCTGTTCTTCGAGTTTGCCGAGCATGTTTCTCGTGCCTCTCAAATGCTCAAAGATGAGCAAAGTCGCCTTACTATAAGAGAAAATGACTTGCAAGAGATGACTCAAACACAATCAGATACGAAAAAGAGAATCGAAGAATCAGAGCAACAAATTACAGCACTTGGATTAACTGTTAATGCGCTTAAAGAAGCTCATCAGGATGTCTTCGAAGCTGAAAAAAAGAAGCGGGAAATGGAAAGTCAGTTTGGTCAAGTCAAAGAAAAGTTAGGCCAAAAGGGAACCCAACTTCGCAATTCTAGGGCGGATGTTCACAAGAATGAACAAGCCGTCGATGAGGGAGTTCAGGATGAACTGCAAGTCAGGGATGAGGTCCAAGGAATTCTCGATTACTTGAAAGAGTATGAAACGTCGATCAAGTTTGACTATCACGATCGGTTTGTTAGTCAATTCTCAATGACGGTAGATCAGATTAGTTTAATTGCGTCATGGAAAGAAGAAATTGATCGTCATATTACAAGATTGAAAGAAATTGAAAAAAAATTACATATATATAAAGAAAGGGAATCTGAAACTATACAAAAACAAAACGAGTTTGAAAACAAACTTGAGGCATACAAGGCTTCGATTGTAAAAATTGACTCATTGTACAAGCGGCTTCAGAAGTGCAGAGTCGAGTTGTTTGAACGCATCGAAAGTTGGTCAACTGATTACCACATATCAATTGAAACACGAGAATGGGAAGCATTGCAGGGGGGGGTAGAGGATTTATATGAACATAGTGAAGACGAGGAAAAGTTTCATTCTTGGCAGCAAGATATTTTAGAGTGCAGGGAAAAACCATTTAAATTTCAAAAAAAGGAAGCCGAGTACCATATTCAGCGGTTAACCAGTGAAATCAAAAAAGTTCAAGATGAATATGAGAAGGTTGTGTCAGCACCGTTTGTGGAACCTCCTGAGCAGAACGAGGAGAGACTACAATGGAGTTGCCTTGATGAGCTTCAAATCCCGTATATCCGTTTTTTCGAAGCTGTTGAGTTCAAGGAAACCGTATCAAATCATATCCGAAAAAGTGTCGAGTCCATCATTCAACGTTCCGGACTGCTCCAAGCAGTCATTGTACCTGAGGAATATGAGGCAAAGGCGAGTGGTCAAGCGGTTGTACTTCGCACACTAACGCCAAAAAACAAGCATCTAGGCGATCTGATGGAGCCTGTTCCTAGTGATAGAATCGATGCAAAAACTATTGAGCGTGTTCTGCAGGGAATTTCAATTGAAGAAAATCAAGAAGGGTACATCGGCGAGGATGGCGTTTTCCGTAGCGGATTCCTAGAAGGAACTGCGCCTGGATGCAGTGAGACGTATGTCGGTCTTCGGGCTCGAGAAGAGGCTCGTCAACGGATGCTGCTTGCTCTTCGAGGGCAACTAGATGAATTAAAGCAGCATTTGTCGAATCAAAACCACGAACTACGAGCGGCACAGACCGAGATCGATGAACTACACCGAACATGGATGCAGCTCCCTTCCACTCAAGAAATTAAGGACGTTTATCGGGAGCATGATGCAGAAAAACGAGATGCTAAACGTCGGGAGTCGGAAAAAGACGAAGCATATACGCATTATGAGTCAATTCGACAAGAAACCCTTAATGTTCGAAATCAGGTTATGCGTTTAATTGGAGATATGGATATCCCACTTCGACTGGACATTTGCAGCCATACCCTCGAACAATGCGAGAAATATAAAGAGGAAATTATGGTATTAGGCACGTTTGTTCAAAAACGAATGGAAGTGGAGAAGAGGGTTGGCCAATCCAGAAGACATCTGTATTCTTTGAATTCCATTGTAGAGAATTATCAAGAGGAATATGATGAAATAATGTACGAATATTCGAAGTTTGAGAAGACCATTCAGCACATGCAAGAAGCTATGGATTCAAACTCTGATGTGTTTAAACAAATCGAGAAAGCGAACCAGCAGCTTATCGATGCTGAAGATAGTAAGCGGCAAGCAGAAAAGGTATTGAGCCTGCTCCTGTCCCAAATAGATCAGAGAAAAGAAGAAATTGAAAAACTTAAACTAGCTGTTTTACAAGCCTCGGAAAGGGAGAGCGTGTGGTATAAAGAATTTCGTAAGCTCCAAACCATAAATAGTCCCTTTTCTGCTTACACGGCTAATCAAATATTAGGTCAGGACCGTACAGAGGCGCTCAGACGTGAAGATACTCTTGTTTGCCTTTTAGATGTGGAAAAAGAGGTGCGAGAAGATCTTGAAGACTACCGTCTACGTCGCCAACAAGAACAACCCTGGAACGCGGAAAGTGAAGTGAAAGAGAAAATCGGAAGAACCAATGTAGACGCGCTAAATCGACTAACTTCATATTTTACACTGAGTTTGCAGAGTAATAGCGCGGTTCCATGTTCACCGCTGGAGTTGCTTCAGGAATTATCTGATATTGAACTTAAGTTAAAACAAAATATTGGGGATAAAGAAAAAGAATTGTTTACAGATATTATCATTAATGAGATCGGACGTACAATCCAGGTTCGAATTTATGAAGCTGGACAATGGGTTAATGATATAAACAAAAGGTTCCACGAGTTCGAGGGACTTCGGATTCATTTGGACTGGAATGCGAAAGATGCTGTAGAAGATGATACATTAAAGACAAAACAACTTGTGGAATTGTTAAGTCGTAACAGTAGATTTATCGATCCTTCCGATCTTGAAAAAGTTGCAACTCATTTCCGTGCGCGCATCGAAGCCGTACAACAACGAACAAAAAAAGATTTTAGAATGACCAGACTGGAAGCCTACAAAGAGGTTCTAGATTACCGGAAATGGTTTGTATTTGAAACGAAAGTTGATAAAGGTGCGGGATTAGAAGCAGTCGGAAACCGCAATTTTGGGAGATACAGCAATGGTCAAAAAGCGATTATTTTATATATGCCACTGCTTGCGGCAATCGACGCAATCCTTATGAGTGCATCAAATACAGCACCAAGGTTAATCACGCTCGATGAGGCATTTGCGGGAGTCGATTCCAAAAATAAAGAGAAAATGTTCAACATGATTCAAGACTTTGATTTTGAATACATTATGAATTCGTATGATTTGTGGGGCTGCTATCGGAGTGTAAAATCACTTTCGATCGTCACAATTTTGCGGCAACCATCTTCTCCACATATGGGTTTCCGTCGTTATCATTGGAACGGGAAGAGACAAGTGGAAGTAGAGTGAACAAAATGGAATTTTGTTTCGAAGGCTAGAGTTAAAAACGCTGTTGAATCTATAGCAATAGAGCTATCAAGGAAGTGTATTTATGGAATCTTCATTAGAGGAACTGGTTCAGATTTTTCGAAATGAGAAAGAATTTAGGGATATACTTACACTTTTCAAGGAAAAATACCGGAGTCGTGGGAAAATTGTCAAGGGAACCAAAGTTGTCCTTAGCGATCTATCACTATACCATCTGCAAACGTTAGAAGAATTTTTTGGTGAGATATACAGAGACGGCAAGCCAATCCCGATTACTGCAGCAAAGTTTGAGAAAGCTATTATGAAAACAAAATACAAGGATTCATTTGAAGGTCTGGATTTGAACGATCTTCTACAATTATACTTTTTGGGCAACTTAACGTCCAAAAGTGAAGATAAACAAAACTTTGAAAAAAAGAAAGAGCTGTTTTTTCAAAGTTTTTTGAATCTCACTAAAAAAGAAGACCCCTTCTATAGGTTTGTTTCATTCATATCAAGCTATCAAAACGCACCATTTATTCATTTGATGTATAAGAACAAGCCCAATTCACTTAGACAATTACTTAACCTAGCAAAAGAAATTTATGACAATTTACCTTTAGGTAACGATATCTTTTTACCTTTATTTTCTCATAATCTTACAGATGATTTTTATGCTCTATCTCCTAATTCCGATGGTGGTAAGATGATGCTGTTTGCATTACAAGTTTTAAATCACTTGGATAAGGGTAAAGACATTATTTTAAAACCTGATAAAGAGCAGATTACACATATCTTACAGGGGTATCGTATTTTATTCTGCCCGCAGTCCAATAGATTAGCTCGTCGTTTGTGGACGTTAGAAGACAAAAATGGAGAAGTACAAAAAAATCATCTAATTCCATTGAAGAAAATTGGGTTCGGAGGGTTTGCTGAAGTATACAGAGTTTTTGATTTGATTAAAAAGAAAGAAATGGCATGTAAAGTACTCTTGGAGAAGTCAGTGTTCATTCAAGAATATGGAAAGGAAGGGGAGGACTACTTACTGCGCTTTAAAAGAGAGGTCAGACTTTTACGAGAAAAGATATCTCATGTTAATATTATAGAAGTTGATAAAATAAAACTCGATAAAGAGCCCTTTCTATTTACAATGCCATTAGCGGAAACTTCCTTAGAGAAGTGGTTAGAATTAAACCCTGTTGTGCCGGAGGAAATAAAAATACGCATATTTAAAGATGTACTTTGCGGCGTTTCTTATCTACATAATAATTTTAAAATAAATCATAGGGATCTAGCCCCGCATAATATTTTGATATTTTCTAGCAGTGACGGGACTATAGTGGCGAAGATTGCTGATTTTGGTCTGGCGAAAGATGACCAATCACTTTCTTCAATTACTAGACATTCTAACGTAGCATATGGAAGAGATGCGTTTACTGCTCCAGAGCAAAAGGAAAGTTTGAAAAATGCGGATTTTCTTTCTGATATTTATTCGCTAGGTGCCATACTGTATTTCATGTTTAGTGGAGAATCACGCGAGCGAGGATTTAGATCGCTTACTAAATATCAACCTATTGTTGGAAAGGCAATGGAAGAGGAGCGTTCTAAAAGGTATCAAACAGTTCAAGAGTTAATGGATGATTTTAACAAAAGTTTGGATCAAAGTGAATATTTATTTGATAGTTTACGGACTTATGAATTCCACGATTTTTCTTTTGATGTAAAGCAAGTATTAAAATATATGTCTGCCGTAAAGATTGAAGAGTCGCAAGAAGCTGTTGGGAAATTCGTTAGATCTTTCTTATCGATACCTATTGACGTTCTCATGGAATGTGCAAAACATGAAACGATAATGGTGCCATTTATACAAATAGCAAAAATGAATATTATCGGATTGATAGACTGTGATGAAGGGGGATGGAGTCAACTTTCAGAGCATTTGAATGTAATTTATATATCATCACGAAGTCTTGTAGCGCAGATAGCTACATTAAACTTGATATTGGTAGTTGCATTAGAAAAGAAGGTGCCTTCAGCCCAAGCCATACTGGTTGATGTTATGAGTAATTTGGCTGGTCAGGATAAACTTTCTCAAGAGATAGCACATATAATTGAAAAGGATTTTCTAAATTCTCATGATTTATTAATCAGCCTTTTGAAGGATATTCTGTATCCATCTGATATACGTTTCGTTTTAAATGATTACTGAAAACGAGCGAACTCAACGACCAGGGACGACATACACAAAGCACATAGTATTTTTTGCTGATATCTCTATACAGCGTGCGTTAGAAAATGTGAAACTCATTTGGAAGAAAAGTTTTCAACTTTCTTTTCATGGTAATTCCTGGAGGTTCCAGACTTTCTATTTTTCATTTTTATCAAGTACTGTGGCAATTCCAACAAAATCAATAAAATTAGTTCATGACTTTTTTATCACCCAACATTTATTGTCCAATAATGATAAATAAGTGTAGAACCATTAACAAAAGTATGGAACTACACGAACTATTGCCCAATGACATGGATAACGGGTTGATCAATAGATTCAGTAAACTAATAAAGTATGGACAAAATAATGGTCCTGATGACTCTAAGTCATCAGGACTTTTTTGATGTTTCAGGAGGGTGGTTCTAAATATTAGAACCACCTTATTTGTGTTTTTTCATTGTAAATTGCGGTCATTCATTGGACGAAAATCCATCAGATTATAAAGTATCTTAGGAAGAGTATCCTTTTGTAATTCTCAGATTTGAAATATTCTTCGTGCACGAATGTAATCAACTTCTTAAAGAAAATCATTAACCTTCGCAACTCGTAAGTGCAAATATATCCCCAAGAAGGATGCGGATCGGGCATAAAAGATCATTTGAATGGTAAAGGAAGATGACTGAACGTGACGGGTACATCTTTCAGCAACTCACAAAATGGTATGCCAAGAAGCAACAATGCGCTCGATGAAGAAGCTTATTACACGAAGTAAAATCATTGTCCGTTCAACTTGGATTCAGAACGCTATTGTAATCTGCATGTAAATGAGTGAAGGACATCGGAAAGCGTATAAGGGAAAACCTCACCTACGGTTTGACGAGGAGGAGCAGAATATATTTACCCTTTACTCTAACAGAGGCGTAGAGAAGAAGGCGTGATACAAAACGATGTCGGCTACCATCCGTGCGGACGCTGTGGCCAGTTTCCAGCCAGGCTTTCAGAAATTGGTCAGGTAATCATGTTAAAAATTACAAAGTGCAAGGAATCGGAACACCGACAAAGAATATTTAAAGGTAATATATACCAAATTTACCTGTTAAATGACTGAATGTCAACACTCGTCGAATTCCTTGATTGATGTCAAATCATGCCCAACGTTTCTTCTCCATTCACTATTTTTAACGAAAAATGTTAACACATAATGTTTTATGAACCAAATTTAACAATATAATGACTATATTTAACAAAAATTTCACTATACATTCTTGTAAATTTTGATATAATTCAACCTAGGTCTTATTCCCTATTATTCTAATAAATGGAATTGTAGGGTTTTTTATACCCATCCAAGCTGTGTGCGAAAGACCAGTATACTGGCTTACCAACAAGCCGGCATGTGGGGACCAACAATTGTGGAAAATGACAGCCTAGAATATGTTGCTCCATGACGTCAGAAGGTTTAGAAAGGAAGGTTCGGAAAGATAGAGCCAACCTTATCCCAATTCCGATGGAGGATGAAGCGAGTGAGCATTTTTGAAAAGCTGGAATCCAACGTAAGATCTTACTGCAGAAGCTTTCCGGTAGTATTCGACCGGGCCAAGGGAGATCTTTTATATTCTGAGGACGGAAGAGCATATATTGATTTCTTTGCAGGTGCCGGGGCACTCAATTACGGCCATAACAACGATTATATTAAAGACCGGGTTCTCGATTACTTGACCTCCGACCGGATTATGCACGGTCTGGATATGTATACAATGGCCAAGCGTGAATTCATCCAGAGCTTCTCCGAGCGGATCCTGGAGCCGAAGAAGCTGAATTACAAGCTTCAATTCTGCGGTCCAACAGGGACGAATGCGGTGGAAGCGGCCCTGAAGCTCGCACGCAAGGCGAAGAAGAGAAGTGGAATATTCGCATTCATGGGTGGCTTCCACGGCATGTCGCTCGGCAGTCTGTCGGCGACAAGCTCCAAGTCCATGAGAGAAGGGGCGGGGCTTCCTCTGGACGGAGTTACGTTCATGCCGCACCCGAGCGGGGCTTTCGCAGAAATGGATACGCTCGGTTATATCGAGAATATCCTGACTGATTCGCACTCCGGAATCGACAAGCCGGCCGCGATCCTGCTTGAAACGGTACAAGCCGAAGGCGGAATTCACGTTGTCGACGCGCAGTGGCTACGTGAGTTGCAGCAGATTTGCCGCAGGCACGATATTCTGCTCATTACAGACGAGATTCAAGTAGGATGCGGCCGGACAGGCGAATTCTTCTCCTTCGAACGTGCGGGGATCGAGCCGGATCTCATTACCCTGTCGAAGTCGATCAGCGGGTACGGCCTGCCAATGTCCCTCCTGCTGCTGAAGCCCGAACTGGATATCTGGACGCCGGGCGAGCACAACGGCACCTTCCGCGGCAACCAGCTGGCTTTTGTGGCCGCGAAGGCTGCTCTCGAGTTCCGGGACAGAACCGAACTGGAAGCTCAGGTGAAGCAGAAGGAAGAATATGTGCGCTCGTTCCTTGATCAAGAAATTAAGCCTCTGCATCCGTCCATCGCCATCCGCGGACTTGGCCTGATCTGGGGCATTGACGTCTCGGGGTTCATGGATGAAGCCGGGGCGAAGCGGGTGACGGATATCAGCTTCGAGAACGGGCTCATCATTGAAAGAGCCGGCAGAGGAGACTGTGTACTGAAGATCATGCCTCCGCTGACCGTCTCGATGGAGCATCTGGCCGCCGGCTGCGACATTATCAAGTCCAGTATGCAGCAGGTGATCTCTCAGGAGACCAAGGATTTACTAGTAACGACCTAAGCTTGGCCAAGCCGATGGTCGCCCCCGGCAAGAGGCACGAAAGTGCCTTCCGGAGGGCGTGCGGACTTGATGTTAAGGTAGCGCTTTCACCTCATGCTACCTGCGGTAACGTCAATCAGCATGGAATTCTCCGGCAATCCAAGCGCAGTCCCGTTCGTGCCATACGGAGCATTCTTTGAGCCTCATGCAGTACCCTCGTTAAATTTAATCGTCAGGAAAAGCTCACTACCCCGCAGCCGAATCTTTACTTATCCACACCAGGGCTGTGGGGGAATAATCAAATCGTACATAGAGTGTATCAATACCCCTTAAACATAGGCTTCGTCAAAGGTAGCTCGGGTACCAAATCAGGAGGTACGATCGACTTCCTGCTGGGCGGCCGGAACCCTGCGGCAAGCCTTACATCGACAGGAGGAACATCCCTTGTCGTCTATCCCCAAATCCAATTCCGAACCCCAAGTTAAACCAAATCCCGTCTTCGGGTGGCTCGTCCGCGGCAATCATATTGAAGCAGAGGAGTCCGAAGCAGCCGCATCTCTTGCGTAGAACGATGTTTGTTGTCCTCTACGCATGGGAGCCAAGCGGTACAGCTGCTAGGCAGAGGATTGCCGTATGCGATCAACCGGGCAATCCAAGCGGTGACATGGCGTAAGCCATTGATATTGTTGTCAGATGTTTGAAAAGGAGTGGAGCGTTGCTTCGGCATATGCTCTGCCGGATTGCTTTTACCGATGAAGAGAGGGGAACGATCCAGATGGCTTTTGAAAAAGAAACGTTGTTTTGGAACGAAAAATTCGGTAGTGACGATTATACCTTGACGCGGTTGCCTTACAGCAAAGCTCCAAACTCCCTGGTGCCCAATGTGAAAACCGTTGGCGGTTCGCTTTCGGAGGAAGCGGCGCAGCGGGTCCTTCAAATGAGCAAGGGTGCTCCGCTGGCTGCTTTTATGATTTTGCTCGCAGGTGTTCAGGCACTCTTGCATAAATATACAGGTGCTTCAGACATTCTGGTTGGCATGCCGGTTGTGCCGAAAAAGGGGGAGACGCGTCGATCCGTTAATCATACGGTCATTTTGAAAAACTCGCTTTCGGTGGGGGCAACTTTTAAGACGCTTCTGAGCGAACTGAGGACTTCCTTGCCGGAAGCCATTCAGCATCAACATATTCCGTTCTTGAAAATGACGGAGAAGCTGGATCTGCAATATGCAGAAGGGATACCCTTCGTCCATACGCTAGTATCCCTTAAGGAGTTGCATCTGGACGAAATTGGGCAAAACGTGGTCACGGACTGTTCCTTTGAATTCAGTTTAGCCGGCGGGACGATACAGCTAGCGCTGTCATATAACGAGCACTTATATGACTCCGAGTTCATGAATCGGGTCGTCGGCCATCTGAATCGCCTACTGTCCGTGGGGCTTCATGAGTTGGAGCTGGACATCGTACGAGCGGACATGCTGTCGGAGGACGAAAAATTTCAATTAATACAAAGCTTCAACGATACCGAGAAGGACTATCCTCGTGATCGGACGATTCATCAGCTTGTGGAGGAGCAAGCGAAGCGTGTGCCCGAGGCGACGGCGGTTGTCTTTGAGGAGCAGCGGCTTTCATACGCAGAGTTGAACGAACGGGCGAACCAGCTGGCGCGTACGCTACGATCGGTCGGTGTGCTGCCCAATCAGTTGGTAGGCTTGATGGTTAGGAGATCGCTGGAGACGGTCATTGGCATTTTGGCGGTTCTGAAAGCTGGCGGTGCCTACGTGCCGATCGACCCGGAGTACCCGGAAGAACGTATTCGCTACATTCTGGAGAACTCGAACGCGCAGCTGCTGCTGACTCAAAGAGAGCTGTTACAGCAAGTCCCGTTCGAAGGGACCGTATTGGCGCTAGATGACAAGCAGGCCTATAGCGACGATGGCTCGAACCTGGAGGCGGCCAGTGGTCCACATGATCTGGCTTATGTCATTTATACGTCAGGTACAACGGGCAAACCCAAAGGGGTCATGCTGGAGCATCGTGGTTTGGTCAGCTTGAAGCTGATGTTCGCAGACAGGCTGGGCATCACAGAGCATGACCGGATCGTTCAATTTGCGAGCTTGTCCTTCGACGCATCCTGCTGGGAGATTTTCAAAGCACTCTATTTTGGCGCGGCTTTGTACATCCCGACGGCCGAAACAATTCTCGACACTCGTCTGTTCGAGAGTTATATGAACGAGCATGCGATTACGGCGGCGATTTTGCCTCCGACGTACAGCGCTCATTTGAACCCGGACCGCCTTCCCAGCTTAACAAAGCTTGTAACGGGAGGTTCGGCGGTATCGGCCGAATTCGTGCAGCAGTGGAAAGCGAAGGTTCACTATTTCAATGCTTACGGCCCTACCGAAGCTTCGATTGTTACGACGCTTTGGGATGCGGATGAGCAGCAGCCGGAGCGTAGAGTCATTCCGATTGGGCGCCCGCTGGCTAATCATCAGATTTTCATTTTGGATGCCCACCTGCAACTTGTGCCTCCGGGAGTGGACGGAGAGCTGTGCGTGGCAGGCGTGGGGCTTGCGAGAGGTTACCTGAACAAACCGGAGCTGACGGCAGAGAAATTTGTGGAACATCCGTTTGCGCCGGGAGAACGCCTTTACCGGACAGGAGATCTGGCCCGCTGGCTGCCGGACGGTAATATGGAGTACTTGGGCCGGATCGACCATCAGGTGAAAATCCGTGGATTCCGAATCGAGGTCGGTGAGATTGAAGAGCAGCTTCTGAAGATCGACTCGGTACAGGAGACGATTGTGATTGCGCGGGAAGGCAAAAGTGGGCAAGAACTGTGCGCTTACCTGGTCGCTAGTCTCCCTCTTACGCTCGGCGAGCTGAGAAGCGCGCTGGCGCAAAAATTGCCGAATTACATGATTCCGGCACATTTTGTTCAGCTTCCGCAGATGCCGCTCACCCCGAACGACAAAATCGACCGCAAGGCTTTGCCTGCCCCGGAAGGAAACGCACTGACCGGCGGCGAGTACGTAGCTCCACGCAATGAAGCCGAGCGGACACTTGCCGATGTGTGGCAGGCGGTATTGAACGCCGATCGCGTTGGGGTAACGGATCATTTCTTCGAGCTGGGCGGAGATTCGATCAAGTCCATTCAAGTATCTTCGCGGCTTCATCAAGCCGGGTACAAGCTGGAAATTCGGGATTTGTTCAAATATCCGACAATCTCACAGCTTAGCCTGCATGTGATACCGATCGGACGTACCATCGATCAAGGCGAAATTACGGGTGAAACGGCGCTGACGCCGATTCAGCATTGGTTTTTCGAGAGCTCCTTTAAGGACCCGCATCATTTCAACCAGTCGGTGATGCTGTACCGGAAGGAACGCTTCGACGAAGAGATGGTACGTCAGGTGCTGCAAAAGCTGGCCGAGCATCATGACGCCTTACGGATGGTGTTCCGCAAAACGGAACAAGGGTTTAGCGCACGGACCCGCGCGATTCAGGAAGACGAGATGTTCACGCTGGACGTGTTCGACTTCAAAGATGCGGAGAATCCCACGCAGACTGTGGAAGCGAAGGCAACGGACATTCAAGCGGGCATCGATCTGGAGAACGGGCCCCTCATGAAGGCGGGACTATTCCAGTGCGCGGACGGTGATCATTTGCTGCTCGGGGTTCATCATGCTGTGGTAGATGGCGTGTCTTGGCGCATTTTAATGGAGGATTTCGCTCTAGGTTACGAGCAGACTGGCAAAAGCGAAGAAATTCGTTTCCCGGCGAAAACAGATGCGTACCGCACTTGGTCCGAGCAGTTGGCTGCTTACGCGCAAAGCCCGGAGATGGAGAAGGAACGGGCCTATTGGCAGGCCGTGGATCAAATGGAGGTTCCTGCCGTGCCGAAGGATATGGAGGCGGACGTTACGACACAGCAGGACAGCGAATCGCTGTTTGTCCGTTTGGCTCCCGAAGAAACGGAGCTGCTACTGAAGCGGGTTCACCGTGCCTTCAACACCGAAATGAATGATATTTTGGTAACGGCGCTCGGCATAGCCTTACGCAAATGGACGGGGCACGAACGGGTGCGGATCAATCTCGAAGGACACGGACGTGAATCGATCGGAACGGATATCGATATCACGCGTACAGTCGGCTGGTTTACGACCAAGTTTCCGGTCGTCCTAGAGCCGGAAACTGACCGGGATTTGACCTATCAGATTAAACAGGTCAAGGAAAACTTGCGCCGCATTCCGAACAAGGGGCTTGGGTACGGCATATGCCGCTATCTTTCGAAATCGGAGGAAGGCTTGGTTTGGGGCGCAGAGCCGGAAATTAATTTTAACTACCTCGGCCAGTTCGACGATGATGTCAACCAGGGCGAGATCGGCATATCTTCTTATTCCAGTGGCAGCCCGGCTAGCGACCGGCAGGCCCGCAGCTTTGTGCTGGATATCAACGGTATGGTGCTGGACGGTGCTTTATCACTCGATCTCAGCTACAGCCGGAAGCAGTATCGGAAGGAAACGATGGAAGCCTTCGCTCAGCGGCTTGAGCAAAGTCTCCGAGAGCTCATTACCCACTGCGCAGGCAAAGAGAACACCGAAATGACGCCAAGCGACGTGCAATTTAAAGGCTTGACCATCACAGAATTGGAGCAAATCGCCCAGCGCTCGAGTCATCTCGGGGAAATCGAAAATATTTACTCGCTGACGCCGATGCAAAAGGGTATGTGGTTCCACAGCGCGCTTGACCGGCAAACGGCAGCTTACTTTGAGCAGACGCGGTTTACGATGCGGGGAGCGCTCGACGTCCAGCTTTTTGAGAGGAGCTGGATGGAGCTTGCAAAACGTCATCTGGTGCTGCGGGCGAATTTTGTGAATGGACCAGCGGGCGAGCCGCTGCAAATCATATACCGCGATAAGCCAGTCGGCTTTGAATATGAAGAGCTGCTTCATTTGCAGGTACATGAGAAACAAGCTTACTTGGATGAAAAGGCCGAGGAGGACAAGCTTCGTGGCTTCGACATGGAACATGATGCGCTCGTTCGGTTTACGATTCTGCGCACCGAAGAGCAAAGTTATCACGTTCTGTGGAGTTTCCAACATATTTTAATGGACGGCTGGTGCCTGGCTCAGCTGACGCAGGAGTTGTTTGAGATATACTCGGCCCTGACCTCTGGGAAGCAGCCAGCGGGAGGTAAAGGATCGGATTATGGCGATTATATCGAATGGTTGGAGAAACAGGACGATCAGGCGGCATCCGGCTATTGGACAGCGTTCCTGGCAGGCTACGAAGGGCAAACCGTACTTCCGGGGCAAAAGGAACCAGCGCCGAGCGGCAGATTTACGGCTGATCACGTCACCGCCGAACTAGGCAAGGACTTGAGCAAACGGATGGACCGGGTGGCGAAACAGCACCTAGTTACAGTCAATACGCTGCTGCAAGCCGTTTGGGGCGTGATGCTGCAAAAATATAACGGAACAAACGATGCCGTATTCGGCAGTGTCGTTGCCGGAAGACCGGCGGAAATCCCGGGCATTGAGTCTATGATCGGGCTGTTCATCAATACGGTGCCGGTCCGCGTCAATAGCGAAGTGGACACCGTGTTCGCCGACCTGATGGCGAAGCTCCAAGAGCGGGCTCTGGATTCCGGGCGTTATGATTACTATCCGCTGTATGAAATTCAAGCGCGTAGCGTGCAAAAGCAGAATCTGATCAACCATATCATCGCTTTCGAGAACTATCCGGTGGACGAACAGATGGAGCAGGCGGGGGACCAGCAGCACGGCGGCCTGACAATTGCTGACGTTCAGATGGAGGAGCAGACGAACTATAACTTCAACGTGACTGTGATGCCGGGAGCCGAGATCGAAATTCGATTCGACTTTAACGCCGAAGTGTTTGATAAAGACAGCATCGAGCGGCTCAAGGGGCATCTCGTGCATCTGCTGGAGCAGGTAACGGATAACCCGGAAATTACCGTGGGCGAGCTGGAACTTGTGACCGAGGCAGAAAAGGCCGAACTTCTCGGACGTTTTAACGACACCACGACGGAATTTCCGCGCGGGAAGACACTCATTCAATTGTTCGAAGAGCAGGCGGAGTACATCCCGGATGCAGCCGCCATTTCCTTTAATGAGCAAGAGATGACTTACCGCGAGCTGAACGAACGTGTCAACCGCCTTGCCCGTACCTTGCGCAGCCACGGGATATCCCAAGGACGTCTGGTCGCCATTATGGCTGAGCGTTCCATCGAAATGGTTATAGGTATACTGGCAGCACACAAAGCCGGAGCCGCTTACGTACCGATTGACCCGGAATATCCAGAGGAGCGTATCCGTTTCTTGATAGAGGATTCAGGAGCGCAGGTCATGCTGACACAAAGCCGCTTGCGCGAGCGACTGGCGGGTTTGGACTCGGTGATTTTACTGGATGACGAGTCTTTCTATCACGAGGACGGAACAAACCTAAATCAAGGGATTGAAGCGACAGATCTGGCCTGCGTGATCTATACGTCAGGCACGACGGGCAAGCCAAAAGGAAACCTTGTTTCACACCGCAACATCGTGCGCGTTGTGCAAAATACAAATTATATCGACATCACCAATCGCGATCATGTCCTCCAGCTTTCGAGCTATTCGTTCGACGGAGCGATTTTCGATATTTTTGGTGCTTTGACCAACGGGGCGCGGCTGGTGCTGGTTCCCCGCGAGACGTTGCTGGAAATTGGTCTACTGGCGGATCTCATCCAGCGCCAGCGCATATCGGTCATGTTTATTACGACGGCTTTCTTCAACGTGCTTGTAGATGTGAATGTCAATTGTTTTCGGGATGTCCGGGCGATTTTGTTTGGAGGAGAGCGTGTCTCGGTTGGTCATGTACGTAAAGCACTCGCCCATCTTGGAGCGGGTAGGCTCAACCATGTATACGGACCGACGGAAAGCACGATATTTACCACGTACCTTCCGGTCGACTTCGTTGATGAGTCGGCGCTTACCGTTCCTATCGGACGACCAATCAGCAATACGACGGTGTATATCGTCGACAGCCGGAATAAGCTGCTGCCGATCGGCGTGGTCGGGGAGCTATGTGTCGGCGGAGAAGGTTTGGTACGGGGCTACAATAACCGGCCGGAACTGACGGCGGAGAAATTTGTGCACAATCCTTTTACGTCAGGAGAGCGCATGTACCGGACGGGGGATTTGGCGAAATGGCTACCGGACGGCACGATTGAATATGTGGGACGAACGGACGACCAAGTGAAAATCCGTGGCTTCCGCATAGAGCTGGGCGAGATCGAAACTCAGCTTCAGAAAGTGGAGGGAATTCGGAAAACGACAGTATTTGCGCGGGAAAACGTGTCCGGCGAAAAGCAGCTTTGCGCCTATTATGAAGCGGACTGTGAGCTTCCGGCGGCCGAGCTGAAGAGCGTGCTGTCTCAGGAACTGCCGGCCTATATGATCCCGACGTACCTGATCCAGTTGGAGCGTCTCCCGCTGACGACGAATGGCAAGGTTGACCGCCGCTCCCTCCCGGCACCTGAGGAGAGCTTGCAACCGGGCGAAGGACATACTCCGCCTCGGACTCCGCTCGAAGCCAGCTTGGCTGAAATATGGAAAAGCGTGCTTGGATTGGAGCGCATCGGGGTTCATGACAACTTCTTTGACTTGGGCGGCCATTCCCTGCGGGCAACGACACTGGTGAGCAAGGTGCATCAGGAGTTGAACGTCGAGTTGCCTCTGCGCGACGTA
This sequence comes from Paenibacillus sp. FSL H8-0283, assembly GCF_045040675.1. Classification (NCBI taxonomy): domain Bacteria; kingdom Bacillati; phylum Bacillota; class Bacilli; order Caryophanales; family Paenibacillaceae; genus Paenibacillus; species Paenibacillus sp. FSL H8-0283. The sequence goes on along the minus strand of NZ_CP150295.1, from coordinate 6,177,235 downwards.
TTCCGCTACTCAACGATCGAACAGATGGCTCTCGCCCTCTCCCGGATCGAAGAACATTCGTTCTCGTCGATTCCGCTGGTAGGCGCAAGAGCGTATTATCCACTTTCCTCAGCTCAGAAGCGGCTGTTTATCCTGAATCAGCTGGAAGGAGCCGAGCAGAGCTATAACATGCCGGGTGTGCTGCTGCTCGAAGGATCAATTGACCATAGCCTGCTGGAGAAAGCTTTCCGCGGACTGATCCAACGTCATGAAACGTTGCGAACCGGATTTGAGGTCGTACAAGGCGAAGCGGTACAGCGTATTTACGAGAGCGTTGATTTTTCCGTCGTGTGTCGACATGCGAACGAGGAAGAAGCGTCTGCAGTCGTGCAGGCTTTTATCAGACCTTTCGACTTGGCGAAGCCACCGTTGCTGCGTGCCGAGCTCGTAGAGCTGGCAGCCGATCGTTATTTACTGATGTTTGACATGCACCATATCATCTCCGACGGGGTTTCGATGGACGTGTTCGTTGAGGAACTCGTTCGTCTGTATGGCGGTGAGTCATTAGAGCCTTTGCACATTCAGTACAAGGACTATGCGGTATGGCAGCAATCGGACGAGCAAAAAGTGCAATTGAACCGCGAGGAAGCTTACTGGCTGGACCGTTACCGGGGCGAGCTGCCGGTTCTGGAAATGCCAACGGACTATCCGCGTCCTGCTGTACAGAGCTATGAGGGACATACGCTGACGTCCTTCGTGGACGAGGCAACGAACGAAGGCTTGAAACAGCTGGCCGCTCAAAGAGGAACGACGCTATATATGGTGTTGCTTGCCGCATATACCGTGCTTTTGCATAAATACACAGGTCAGGACGATTTGATCGTCGGAACGTCGATTGCGGGCAGAACGCACGGCGACACGCAGCCTTTGATCGGAATGTTCGTCAACACGCTGGCGATCCGCAATTATCCGGCTTCGGAGAAGACCTTCCTGTCGTATTTGGAAGAAGTGAAAGAAACGACTTTAGGCGCTTACGAGCATCAGAATTATCCGTTCGAAGAACTCGTCGATAAAGTGCAGGTTAGCCGGGATTTGAGCCGCAACCCGCTGTTTGACACGATGTTCTCCCTGCAAAACCTGGAGGAGTCAGAGTTTGAGCTGGAAGGGCTGAAATTGTCCCCGTACCCTAGCGAATATGGTATGGCCAAGTTCGACCTGAGTGTGGATGTTACGGAAGAAAATGGCGGACTGGAGTGCAACTTTGAATTCGCAACGGCTCTTTATAAAGAAAGCACGATCCGGCGGCTGTCGATTCATTTTGGACATTTGCTTGCGGCGATTGTAAGCCATCCGAATGCAAAGATCGCTGATCTGAACTTGTTGACGGCAGATGAAAAAGAGAAGATTCTCGGCGCGTTTCACCCGATGCAATCGGAAGTGGCTCCTGTGGCCGCGTTCCACCGACTGTTCGAGGAACAGGCGGAGAGCACTCCGGAAGCGGAAGCCGTTGTATACGAGAACGATCGGCTGACGTATGCGGAGCTGAACGTACGGGCGAACGGCTTAGCGGCCACGCTGCGCGCAAGTGGAATCGGCCGGGAGGAGATTGTTGGCATTCTCGCCGAGCGCTCGGTGGACCTGCTGGTGGCCGTGCTGGCCGTCTGGAAAGCAGGCGGGGCATATGTACCGCTTGACCCGGATTATCCGGCGGACCGCGTGCGGTTTATGCTTGAAGACAGCGGAGCGAAGGTGCTGCTGACACAAACGCTGCTGAGAGAGCGTGCTGAAGCCTGGCTCAGCCAAGAGGAGCTGGCACTTGCAAAGGTGTTGTACCTCGACGACGAAATGTCATACAGCGAAAACCGGGAGAATGCACCGCTTGGTTCCAGCATGGTTTCCGGTAAAGTCTCCGGCGAGCTGACGGGTGCTGTGAACAGCGATGATCCGAGTCATCTGAAGGTTACTGGCTTGGACAGCTTTCATGAAGCTCGTCCTGAGGACCTAGCGTACGTGATCTACACGTCGGGGACAACAGGCAAGCCGAAGGGTGTAATGATTGAGCACCGCAGCTTGGTGAACACGGCAGCGGGCTACCGGCGGGAATACCGGTTGGATCAGTTCCCAGTCCGGCTACTGCAACTCGCTAGCTTCTCGTTTGACGTGTTCGTGGGTGATATCGCACGCACGTTGTATAACGGAGGCACCATGGTCATTGTACCGAAGGATGATCGGATTGATCCGTCTCGCCTGCACCACTGGATAGAGCGGGAGCAAGTGACGATCTTTGAATCAACACCAGCACTGATCGTACCGTTTATGGAATACGTGCACGAGCAAGGGGTGGAGTTGAGCGGGATGGAGCTGCTCATCACAAGCTCGGACAGCTGCAGTGTGGCGGATTACCGGACCTTGCAGGAGCGTTTTGGCTCATCGTTCCGCATTATTAACGCCTACGGCGTGACGGAAGCGGCAATTGACTCCAGTTTCTATGACGAAGAATTGAAGGAGCTGCCGCAGACAGGCCATGTGCCGATTGGCAAAGCGTGGCTGAATGCGAATTTCTACATCGTGGATGCACAACTGAACCCAGTACCGGTCGGGGTGTTGGGCGAGCTGGTTATCGGCGGAGTCGGCGTGGCACGAGGCTACTTGAACCGTCCAGATCTGACAGAAGAGAAGTTTGTAGACAGTCCCTTCACCGCTGGTGAGCGGCTGTACCGCACAGGAGACTTGGCGCGGTGGATGGAGGACGGCAACGTGGACTTCATCGGCCGAATCGACAACCAGGCGAAAATCCGGGGCTACCGGATCGAGGCGGGTGAGATCGAGTCGCAGTTGCTGCGGGTGGAAGGTGTGCGCGAAGCGGTGGTGCTGGTTCGAAGTGATGCGAACGGTCAGAAGGCGCTGTGTGCGTATTACACGCCGGATACCGGTGCGAAGCTGTTGGTGAACGATCTGCGCAGTGCGCTGGCACAGGAGTTGCCGGGTTACATGATCCCGTCGTACTTCGTGGAGCTGGAGCGCTTGCCTCTGACACCAAACGGGAAAATAGACCGGAAGGCGCTGCCCTCGCCGGAAGGGGAAGCGGGAAGTGGAACGGAGTATGTCGCACCGCGCAATGAGCTGGAAATGAAGCTGGCGGTGATTTGGCAGGAGGTGCTGGGGCTTACGAAGGAGATTGGCGTTTACGACAACTTCTTCGACATCGGCGGCCACTCCCTGCGAGCGACAACGTTGGTCAGCAAGATTCATAAAGAGTTGAACGTGGATCTGCCACTGCGCGAAGTGTTCCGCCATTCCACGATCGAGAGCATGGCTACCGCCATTTCTCGGCTGGATCAGCAGATATTTGTTTCCATTCCGGTGACGGATGTCCGAGAGGTGTACCCGCAATCTTTTGCTCAAAAACGTCTCTTTATTCTGAATCAGCTGGAAGTTGCGGAGCTTAGCTACAACATGCCGGAAGCGATGCTGCTGGAGGGTGCTTTGGACCGGGCAAGGTTCGAAGAAACGTTCCGTAAGCTCGTGGCGCGGCATGAAATGTTGCGCACCGGGTTTGAAATGGTGGATGGAGAAGCATCACAGCGGGTTTACCAGGACGTGAATTTTGCGGTGGAGTTCTATCAAGCGGATGAGCAAGAGGTCGAAGCGGTGGTTCACGGTTTCGTCCGTCCGTTTGACTTGGCTAAGCCACCGCTGTTGAGGGTAGGCCTTGTTGAGCTGGCTCCGGAACGCCATATTCTGATGTACGACATGCATCATATTATTTCTGACGGCGTTTCAATGGAAATCTTTGTTGAAGAATTCGTACGTTTGTATGGTGGAGAGCAATTGGAGCCGCTGCGCATTCAGTACAAAGACTACACCGTTTGGCAGCATTCGCAGGAGCAGCAGGAACGGCTTCAGCATCAGGGGGCGTATTGGCTGGACATGTTCCAGGGCGAGCTTCCGGTGCTGGAAATGCCGACCGACTATCCACGTCCGGCTGTACAGAGCTACGAAGGTCAAACGCTGGAGTTTTCCTTCGACGCTTCAAAAACCGACGGCCTGAAACAGCTGGCTTCGGAAACGGGCACGACGCTGTTTATGGTGTTGCTTGCGGCGTATAACGTGCTTTTGCATAAATATTCAGGTCAGGAAGACGTAATCGTTGGTACGCCGATTGCCGGAAGGAATCATGGAGATGTGCAGCCGTTGATCGGGATTTTCCTAAACACGCTGGCGATTCGCAGTTATCCGTCTTCGGAGAAAACATTCCTGTCATATCTGAACGAAGTCAAAGAAACAACTCTGCGTGCCTTTGAGCATCAGAACTATCCGTTTGAACAATTGGTGGACAAAGTGCAAGTCACCCGTGATTTAAGCCGCAATCCGCTCTTCGACACGATGTTTACGATGCAGAATACGGAGAACGAGCAATTTGAGCTGGAAGGGCTTCGCCTGATTCCTTATCCGAGCGTACTTGATACTGCGAAGTTTGATATCAGCTTGGATGTGGGCGAGGAGAACGGCGGCTTGGATTACAGCTTTGAATATGCGACAGCTCTTTACAAAAGGGAGACGATTGAACGGCTGGCAAAACATTACGAGCAGTTGCTCCTGACAATTGTAAACCGTCCAGATGCAAAGATTGCCGAGCTGAACTTGCTGACAGCAGAGGAAAAAGAACAAGTTCTCAATGCGTTTAATCCAGCGCAGCTAGAAGCGGCTCCTGCGGCTACGTTCCACCGTCTGTTTGAGAAACAGGCAGAGTGTACGCCGGAAGCGGAGGCCGTTGTGTATGAAAATAATCGCCTAACGTATGTGGAGCTGAACGAGCGGGCGAACTGCTTAGCGGTCACGCTGCGTGCAAGTAGCATCGGCCGAGAGTCAATCGTTGGCATTCTCGCCGAGCGTTCGGTGGACTTGCTGGTGGCCGTGATGGCCGTCTGGAAAGCCGGCGGGGCGTATGTACCCCTCGACCCGGATTATCCTGCGGACCGCGTGCGGTTTATGCTCGAAGACAGCGGAGCGAAGGTACTGCTGACACAAACGCCGCTGCGAGAACGTGCCGAGGCCTGGCTCCGCGAAGAGGAGCTGGCGCTGATGTCGGTGCTGTACCTCGACGACGAAGCGTCGTACAGCGAAGATCGGGCAAATGCCCCGATGTGCTTTGATCAAGGCTCCAGCATGGCTTCCAGCCGGGACTCTGGCAAACTAACGGGGGCTGTGAACGGTGCGGATCGGAACCATCTGGATGTTTTCAATGATGTTGGCATGGGCAGCTTCCATGAAGCCCGCCCTGAGGACCTAGCATACGTCATCTACACGTCCGGAACGACGGGCAAGCCGAAAGGCGTGATGATTGAGCACCGCAGCCTGGTGAATACGGCAGCGGGTTACCGGCGGGAATACCGATTAGATCAGTTCCCGGTGCGGTTGCTGCAGCTCGCCAGCTTCTCGTTTGACGTGTTCGTGGGCGACATTGCCCGGACACTGTACAACGGAGGCACGATGGTGATTGTGCCGAAGGACGACCGGATCGATCCTTCTCGTCTGCACTACTGGATAGAGCGAGAGCGAGTGACGATCTTCGAATCAACACCGGCGCTGATCGTGCCGTTTATGGAATACGTACATGAACAGGGGTTGGAGTTCAGCGGGATGGAGCTGTTGATTACAAGCTCGGACAGCTGCAGTGTGGCGGATTACCGAACCTTGCAGGAACGCTTCGGCTCGTCGTTCCGCATCATTAACGCTTACGGTGTGACGGAAGCGGCGATCGACTCCAGTTTCTATGACGAACCGCTGACGAAGCTGCCGCAGACAGGCCATGTGCCGATCGGCAAAGCGTGGCTGAATGCGAAATTTCACATCGTGGACGCACATCTGAATCCCGTACCAGTCGGCGTGCTGGGCGAATTGGTTATCGGTGGAGTTGGGGTAGCACGTGGGTACTTGAACCGTCCAGATCTGACAGAAGAGAAGTTTGTAGACAGTCCCTTCACCGCTGGTGAGCGGCTGTACCGCACAGGAGACTTGGCGCGGTGGATGGAGGACGGCAACGTGGACTTCATCGGCCGAATCGACAACCAGGCGAAAATCCGGGGCTACCGGATCGAGGCGGGTGAGATCGAGTCGCAGTTGCTGCGGGTGGAAGGTGTGCGCGAAGCGGTGGTGCTGGTTCGAAGTGATGCGAACGGTCAGAAGGCGCTGTGTGCGTATTACACGCCGGATACCGGTGCGAAGCTGTTGGTGAACGATCTGCGCAGTGCGCTGGCACAGGAGTTGCCGGGTTACATGATCCCGTCGTACTTTGTGGAGCTGGAGCGTCTGCCTCTGACACCGAACGGGAAAATAGACCGGAGGGCGCTGCCAGCGCCGGAAGGGGAAGCGGGAAGCGGAACGGAGTATGTCGCACCGCGCAATGAGCTGGAAATGAAGCTGGCGGTAATTTGGCAGGAGGTGCTGGGGCTTACGAAGGAGATTGGCGTTTACGACAACTTCTTCGACATCGGCGGCCACTCCCTGCGAGCGACGTCACTGGCAGGTAAGGTATTTAAGGAATTAAACGTCAACCTGCCGCTGCGCGACGTATTCCGTCACTCAACGATTGCGGCGATGGCCGAGGCGATCACCCGGATGGAACGGCGGGAGCATGAGGCCATTCCTCAAGCGGAAGAGAGAGAGTACTACCCTCTGTCCTCCGCGCAGAAACGGCTGTTCATTCAGCACACGCTGGATGGAGCAGATCAGCTTTACAACATGCCGGAACTGGTACAGGTGGAAGGTGAGTTTGATTTAGACCGGTTGGAAGCCGCCTTGCGGAAATTGATAACACGGCATGAATCGCTGCGCACCGGTTTTGAAATGATGAAGGGCGAAGTGGTTCAGCGGATATACCCACAGGTCGATTTTGCTATCGAGCATCATCAAGCGGATACAGAGGATTCAGATCAAATCGAGCAGATCGTCCGGAACTTCGTTCGTCCGTTTGATCTCGGCCAACCGCCGCTGCTGCGCGCCGGGGTCATCGAGCTGGAGCCGCACCTGCGTATTCTCCTTTTCGATATGCACCATATCGTGTCTGACGGTGTATCGATGGCGATTGTGATGGAGGAGTTCTCGAGTTTCTACGCCGGAGAACAGCTGCCACCCCTGCGCATTCATTACAAGGATTATGCCGTTTGGCAGCAGTCGAAGGCCCACCGAGAGCGAATCGGGCGGCAGGAAGCGTACTGGCTGCAAACCTTCGAAGGCGAACTGCCGACGGCGGACCTGCCGATGGACTACGAACGGTCTGCCGTTCGTAGCTACGAAGGCGCGCATGTGGAGTTCGACGTCGAAGCTTCTCTCTCGGCGCGGTTGCGCGAATTGGCTGCCGAGTGTGAAAGCACACTGTTCATGGTGCTGCTTGCGGCCTATACTGTGTTGCTGTCCAAGTACAGCGGTCAGGAGGACTTGATCGTGGGCACCCCGGTGGCTGGAAGAACTAACGCCGATTTGGAGCGGGTCATCGGCATGTTTGTTAATACGCTGGCGCTCCGCAATCGTCCGTCTGGCGACAAAACGTTCTTGTCCTACCTGGAAGAAGTGAAGGAAACGGCTTTGGGTGCTTTTGAGAACCAGGATTATCCATTCGAGGATCTCGTGGAGCGTTTGAATGTGAAGCGGGAGCCGGGCCGCTTCCCGTTGTTCGATGCCGTTTTCGACTTGCAAAATATCGAAGAACGAGACGCCGAACTGGAAGGGGTCAGCCTGAAGAATTACGAGCTTGACCCATTGGAAGAAGCGAAGTTTGATCTGACGCTGTTTATGTATGAAAACGAAGGGGCGTTGAGCGGGGGCTTCTTCTACGCCAACAAGCTGTTCAAAGAAACGATGATCCGCACCTTGACTGAGGATTACTTGCGGGTACTGTCTCAAATTGCGGAAAATCCACAACTCGAGCTAAGCCGAATTGAATGTCATAAACCGGCGGCAGGCGCAAAGAGTGCCGTCGATACGATCGAATTCGCGTTCTAATAATACAAGCGCGCTCCACCGTCAACCGAAAGTGGTGCGCATCCAAGAAAAACGGCGAACAACTTGCAAGTCCGTAAATCAAGCCCGTAAACGCGCAGGTCGAAAGCAAGCCTTTTCAGACCTGCGTCGGGGTATGCGGTCACTTCATTTTTAGGGGAGGTACGAATGAAATCTTTATTTGAAAAGGAAGAACGGTACTGGAGCGGCAAGTTTGACGCAGATGATAGCCTGAGCTTCCTTCCATACAGTCAATCCTCCAAATTATTCGAGGGCGGGGAAGCTGCGGCAGAGCCGGACTTGCTTCACCGTACTCTCCCGAGCGAACTCTCGGAGAGAATCATTGGCCTCGCCAGCGGTTCGGATTTGGCTCTGTACATGATTGTTTTGGCAGGAGTAAAAACCCTGCTGTTCAAATATACCGGGCGGGACCAAGTGCTGGTCGGCATGCCTTCGTATAGCGCAGACCAGGGCGAGACGCCGCCGCATGACATCTTGGTGATCAAGACATCGGTAAGCAGCCAGACTACGCTGAAAACGCTGCTTGGGGGCATCAAAGGCTCCATCGGCGAGGCGCTGGAGCATCAGCACCTGCCTTTTCGAAAAATGGTGGAGCCGCTCCATTTGGACTATACGGGGCATGGCCTCCCGGTCGTCAACACCATCGCATCCTTCGCCCCGATTCATCCGGGACCGCTGGTTAACCGTGTGGCGGCTGATACCGTTTTTCGCTTCGACCGCCAAAACCACTCCATCGAGCTGGAAATAAGCTTTGACGGACAGCGGTACGAGCGGGCATTTATGGAGCAGGCGGCCGACCATCTTGTTCGGTTGCTGTCCATGCTTTTATTTCAGCCAGATCTGGAGCTTGGACAAGTCGATATGCTGTTCCCAGTCGAGAGGGAGATGCTGCTCAAGGGATTTAATGACACCGAAACCGAGTTCGAGCGGGGGAAAACGATTCATGGCTTGTTCGAAGAACAGGCGGAGCATCGCCCGGATAACGTGGCCGTCGTCATGAACGAGCGGCAATTGACCTACCGCGAGCTGAACGAGCGATCCAACCGCCTTGCGCGGAAGCTGCGGGAAAAAGGAGTAGAAGCAGACCAGCTGGTAGCAATTCTGGTCGAACGCTCGCTTGATATGGTCGTCGGCATTCTGGCAATTCTTAAAGCGGGCGGAGCCTTCGTGCCTGTCGATCCCGACTACCCAGAGGAGCGCATCCGCTTCATGATCGAGGATTCAGGCACACCGTTATTGCTGATTCAAAAACATCTGCACGAGAAGACCGACTTTGAAGGAACACGCCTTGAATTAGACGATTTTGTTTGGGGCGATAGCGGGGCGGAATCCACTGGTGTGCTGGATGCTTCGAATCTGGAGCCGGCCAGTGGTCCGAATGATCTGGCTTATGTCATCTATACATCAGGTACGACGGGCAAACCCAAAGGGGTCATGCTGGAGCATCGTGGTTTGGTCAGCTTGAAGCTGATGTTCGCGGACAGGCTGGGCATCACGGAGCATGACCGGATCGTTCAATTCGCCAGCCTGTCATTCGACGCGTCCTGCTGGGAAGTGTTCAAAGCGCTCTATTTTGGCGCGACTTTGTACATCCCGACAGCCGAGACGATTCTCGACAACCGCCTGTTCGAGAATTATATGAACGAGCATACGATTACGGCGGCGATTTTGCCTCCGACGTACAGCGCATATTTGAACCCGGACCGCCTTCCCAGCTTAACGAAGCTTGTAACGGGAGGTTCGGCGGTATCGGCCGAATTTGTGCAGCAGTGGAAGGAGAAGGTCCACTATTTCAATGCTTACGGGCCTACCGAAGCTTCGATTGTTACAACGCTTTGGGATGCGGATGAGCAGCAGCCAGAGCGCAGAGTTATTCCGATCGGGCGCCCGCTGTCTAATCATCAGATTTTTATTTTGGATGCCCACCTGCAGCTTGTGCCTCCGGGAGTGGACGGCGAGTTATGCGTGGCAGGCGTAGGGCTTGCGAGAGGTTACCTGAACCATCTGGAGCTAACGGCAGAGAAGTTTGTGGAACATCCGTTTGTGCCGGGAGAACGCCTTTACCGGACGGGAGATCTCGCCCGCTGGCTGCCGGACGGCAACATCGAATACCGGGGGCGGATCGATCATCAGGTGAAAATCCGCGGCTACCGGATCGAAATCGGCGAGATTGAAGAGCAGCTGCTGAAGATCGCCGCCATGCAAGAAGCGGTGGTGCTCGCCCGCGACGACGCAAACGGCCATAAACAGCTTGTCGCTTATTACGTTGCGGAAACGAGGCTGGCGGTGCATGAACTCAAGGAGCAGCTCGCCAAGCAGCTTCCGGGATATATGATTCCTTCGTACCTCGTGCAGCTTTCGCGGATGCCGCTGACCCCGAACGGGAAAATCGACCGCAAAGCGCTACCCGCACCAGAGGAAGCCGCCACTGGAGGAACGGAATATGTTGCGCCGAGAACACTGCTCGAGATGAAGATCGCCCGTGTCTGGCAGGATACACTTGGCATTCCACAGGTCGGCGTAAAGGATAACTTTTTTGAGTTGGGAGGCAATTCCTTAAGTCTGATTAGGCTCGTTCAAGCCGTTTACGATGAAACGGGCATCGAGATACCGCTGAATCGCCAATTCCATCATGTAACCGTTGAAGCCATGGCTTTTGGAGAGGAGGATCTGGGTCTGGATAAAGGGGGAGACTCCTTCATTAAGCTAAATAAAACAGGGGATCTGAACGTGTTCTGCTTCCCTCCAGGCAGCGGCTTCGGCATCGGTTACCGAGAGCTTGCAAGCAGACTAGACGGCCGATTCGTGCTTTACGGCATTGATTTTATCGACGATGTCATCGATTACGAGGCCCTGCTGAACCGTTATGTGGATGAGATTGTTCGTATCCAGCCTGAAGGACCTTACGTGTTGCTCGGTTACTGCTTCGGAGGCAACCTGACGTTCGAGGTAGCCAAATCGATGGAAAGAAGAGGGTATTCCGTAACGGACGTGCTCATGGTGGACTCGTGGATTAAGGGCACACTCACACCTTATGAAACGTCTGAGAAAGAGCTTGAAGAGATGCTTGCGGATTTCGACGAAGAAGAGAAGGAATTAATGAGCAATCCGCTCGTGCGGGAGCGTGTTCATCGGAAGATCAAAGCCACATTGACGTACGAAGCGCAGCTTATTAATTCAGGAACGATAACTGCCCGGATTTACGAACTGATTGCGAAGGACAGTGAAGCGTTCCGCCTGGAGCACCAGTTGCCGTCTTGGCATAGGGCAACGACGCAAGCTTACGCCGATTACCGGCTGGAGGGCGCACACGAGGAGTTACTGGAACTCGCGCGCGTGGACGAAACGGCCGTTGTCATCCGTGACATCTTAGTGCAAATCAAGCAGCAGATCGAAGCGGAGGCAGGGGTCCTGCATGGGAGCTGACCGGCAGACGTCTGTTCAAGGACAAGGCACAGCGGTGCCTTCCAAGCGCCGAACCGCTTATGCCACCTGGAAAGCGTTCCGCTGGCTGATGTCCTATGTAAGCCGTCACAAAGGCTGGATGATCGTCGGTATCCTGTCCGCAATTGCCGCCGCGGTTATTGAGATATGGACGGGACGTTTGGTCGAGCAGTTGACCACACAGGCCGAGAATGGGGCGGGGCCTATCGTTCTGCAGATCGTGTACACGGTCTTTGTGGTCATCTTGATCGGTGTGCCGGCGAAGTTTTTCATGAGCTTTGGTGTGGAGCGAAGCAGTGCCTCTGCGGTGCAGGATATCCGCAACCATGTCATGCGTCATATCGGCAAACTCCCGGTCCCCTATTTGGAAAAGCAGCACTCCGGCGACGTGTTGTCGCGGATCAACAACGATCTGCAGCTCATCCAGCAATTTATGATTCGGGACCTCGCCCAGTGGTTTTATCATCCGCTATTATTTATCGGCTGTTTCGCTTATTTGATGTATCTCCAATGGGAGCTGATGCTGTACAGCCTGCTGTTATTTCCCGTAGCACTGCTGGTTTCCCAATGGATCGGCAAGCAGTTGGAACAGTTGACGGAGGAAGCCCAGGCGAACATGGGCCGAATGAACGTCAACCTCCAGGATACGCTTGGGGGGATGCCTATTGTAAAAAGCTACCTGCTATCCGGTATGTTATCTCGCTCCTACCAAGTGCTGCTACAATTGACGGCTCAAAAAAAGCTGGCCGTGAAAAAGCGGGAAGCCTGGGTCAACCCGCTGCTTTCTACGCTGATGATTAGCCCGATCATTTTCGCCGTCAGTTACGGAAGCTATTTGATCTACAACGGGCAGCTAGGCGCGGGAGAACTGATCGCCTTCCTGTACTTGCTTAATCTGTGTCTGGAGCCGCTGGAGCATATTCCCGAGCTCATCACGCGCACGTTTGAAATGACCGGTGCCCTGAGAAGGGTCTCCGAAATCGTCGAGCAGCCGACCGAAATGGAAAATGGCCGTTTGATTCCAAAAGCGAGCGCCGCCCCCATCCAGTTTCAGAACGTAACCTTCGGGTATGAAGAGAGTTCCCCGATTCTGCGGAATGTTAGCTTCTCGGTGCCGGAAGGCAAGACGATTGCACTTGTCGGAGCGAGCGGCGGAGGGAAGAGTACGGTGTTTAAGCTGGTATGCGGCTTTTATCCACTTCCGGAGGATCAGGGCGAGATCCGCGTGTTCGGAAGCCTGATCCACGGTGCAGATCCCGAGCAGCTTCGGTCGCATTTTTCCGTGGTAACCCAAGATTCATATTTGTTTAGCGGTACGATCGCCGAAAATATCGGCTATGGGCGGCAAGAAGCGTCGATGGACGAGATTATCGAAGCCGCCAAAGCCGCTCAGGCTCATTCTTTCATTATGCAGTTTGAGGACGGTTACCAGACGTATGTCGGAGAGCGCGGCGGGTTTTTGTCCGGTGGGCAACGCCAGCGCATTGCAATGGCTCGGGCGTTCCTGAAGGATGCTCCCGTTCTGCTGTTGGACGAGCCCACATCGGCACTTGATCCGGAGTCGGAAAGCGCGGTTCAGGAAGCGTTGGGCGTATTGATGAAGAAGAGAACGACCATGGTTATTGCCCACCGGCTTTCTACGGTACAAAACGCCGATGAAATTTGGGTTATGGAACAAGGAAGTATTGTCGAAAAGGGCACTCATGAACAATTACTCGAGAGGAAGGGACTGTACGCCCAGTCGTATTACCAGGAGTTTACCGAGTCTGCCGAACGCAGGGAGGTGTCGTACACATGAAAAAGGGCGGAAGGCTATCACAAGTGAAAGAACTCGGCTACTTGCTGACGTTTATGAACCGCAAGCGCAAAACCCAGTACGCGATTGGCCTTGCTGTAACGGCGCTCACCCAGACATTGTTTCTGATCGCCTTCAGCTTGGTCGTACATAACTTGGTTGATTTCGCCGTGTCCCGAGATACGTCCCTGATGGTAGAAGCTTTTGTTATTTTGGGCGCGGCCCTGTTCCTGGAAAATATAATTTCTCCCTGGTTCATTTACTTATACCAGCGCAGTGTCGAGCTGACTGTGCTGAATATCCGCAAACGTCTTTATGACAAGCTGTGCCGGGTGCGGCCGAGATTCCTGGAGCAGAACCACCATGGGGACTTGCTGTCGCGAGTGAACAACGACGTAACGACCGTTGAGTTTACATTCTCGCAGGTTTACTTCGTTTTGCTGCTTCAAGTTGTCTTCTGCATCGGCTCCATTGTCTCTATGGCGGTGATTGATTGGCGGTTTGCTGGCGTATCCTTCGTCATTCTGCTGCTGTCCTCTCTGGTCAGCCTGAAATTTGCACGGGATATCCGCGCTTTGTCCGAACAAGGCTTGCGTACGCTCGGTAAAATGACCGAAAAATTTAAAGATTTTATGGGCGGCATTCAAATTGTGAAGCTGTTTCGCATCCGCACGATTTACGGCCAGTACGAGGCGTTGAACGAGCAAATGACGCAAACGCTTCGGCAAACGGCGAAAAAGAACGGTATGCAGGCTGCGGTGAACCATTTTATCAGCTACGTCACGTTCTGCGGCATCATCGTCATCGGCAGTCTTCTTTATGCTTACGGATTGATGGGAATGGGAAGTGTCGCCGCTCTGGCAGTTTTGCAAGTGAATCTGACGCACGCCTTGTTGAACCTGGGGATGGTTCTGTCGATGACCCAAAATTCGCTCGCGGGCGCTCACCGGATTCAAGAGGTACTAAGTGAGGAAGAGGAACCGGAGCGTTTGGGATCTTCTCGTAGCGAGCTTTTATCGGAGGCTGCGGTGGAGTTTCGCGATGTGGAATTTTCCTATCAGGCGGATAAAAAGGTACTTGTCGACATGTCCATGCAAGTGTTTCCTGGTCAGGTCGCTGCGATTGTAGGAGCCAGCGGCAGCGGTAAAAGTACGCTGATCAAGCTGCTGCTCGGCTTTTATCCTGTGGACAGCGGAGATATTCTGCTCCAGGGCAAACCGTTCGGCCATTACACGCTGGACGAAATTCGCAGGCAGATTGCATACGTTCCGCAGGAGCCGTTTTTGTTTACCGGCACGATTGAGGAAAATATCCGCTATGGCAATCCGGATGCAACGGATGAAGAAGTGGTTGAAGCGGCCAAAGCGGCGTACGCTCACCATTTTATTCAGGAACTTCCTGAACAGTATAAAACGCCGGTGGGAGAGAGAGGAGCGTCGTTGTCAGGTGGACAAAGGCAGCGAATTGCGATCGCCCGGGCGATTCTCAAAAACGCCCCGATTCTACTGCTGGACGAAGCGACTTCTGCATTGGATAACGAATCCCAGCATTGGGTACAGCAAGCCCTGAACGTATTGATGAAGGGGCGCACCACCATTCTGATTGCCCACCGTCTCAGCACTGTGGAACATGCGGATTTGATTACGGTCATGAATCAAGGAACGGTCGTGGAACGGGGCCGCCATCAGGACCTGCTGGCGCTCGGAGGTTATTACGCGCGGCTGTACGGCTAGACCCGCTTTACGGCGGGCGGCTTCCTGCTGATATTCAGGTATAAAGCCTATCTACAAACAATCTCTAATACGGGAGTGTGTCGATGTGAGAGAGAATACGAACAAGCAATATGGATTAACGCAAGCCCAGCGCCGGATATGGTTCATGGAAATTATGAATCCGGGCACATCCATCACGATGCTTTCCGCGACCTACCAGATTACGGGCGAGATCGACACCAAGCTGCTTGAGCAAGCGGCTGCAGAGATTGTCAAAACCTATGACGCTTTCCGAATCCGCATTAGCGGGGATATGCAAAATCCAACGCAGTGGTTCGAAGAGCTGGAGAATGTCCAAACCAGGATAAGCCACCTCGAAATAGGCACGACCGAACAATTCTATGCTTGGGTGAAAGAAGTAACCGAAAAACCGGCCAGTGTGTTCGACGAACACCTCTACCAATTTACGATGATCCATTTTGCGAACGGCCAAGTATGGCTTAATTTGACTATAAATCATATCATCGCCGATGGCTTGTCCGTCACTGCTTTGCTGCATGCGGTGATGGAAAAATACCTGGAACTTCGCAATGGCATCTTCAGGAGTTACCAGGCCCCATCCTATCTGGATTATATTTCAACTGAGCATGAATATGAGCAATCGCAGCGTTATCAAAAAGGCAAGGAATATTGGCTGACCAAGTACAACACTTTGCCTGAAACGAGCGGCATTAAATCGGTTCCGCCATTCTCGATTGGCAGCGAATCGAATAAACGTTCCATCACTTTGGATGGTTCCCGCTATGACCGCATTCTGGCTTTTAGCGAACAATATCAGGTTAGTTTATATACGTTATTTTTGTCCGCCATGTACGTCTTATTGTATAAGCTGACCGACAGCACCGATGTTCCAGTCGGCACGGTGTTTGCCAATCGCACCAGCAAGAAGGAAAAAGAAACGATCGGTATGTTCGTCAGCACCGTGGCTACGCGGATTAGCCTGAATCCAGTTGAGTCCGTGCTTTCCTTGATCCAAACGGTTTCCAAGGAAAATACGGCGGATCTGCGGCATCAGAAATATCCTTATAACCAATTGATTCAGGATTTACGCGAACAACACGGCCGCAACGATCTTTCGGAGTTGTTCCGCACGTCTCTGGAATATCTACCTTTGAAAATCGTGGAGTACGAAGAAATCAAGGTACGTCTGGAGGCTCACTTTGCTAGACACGAGATGGACGATCTACTGCTGCGCTTCGACCATATGCTGAATGAAGGCCATGTCATTCTCCATGCTTCCTATCGTACCGGCCTGTTCGAGACGACCGAGATTGATCGCATTATGGAACAGTATGTAACCGTTTTGGACCAGTTTCTTGAGACTCCCGAACTGCGGGTGCGCGAGATTTCTCTGTTGAGCGATGAGGAGAGACACCGTATTCTGGAGGTGTTTAACCCGCCGGTGGCAGCACTGAGCGAGGGAATAGCGTTTCATCGGTATGTCGAAAAGTTTGCCCGAGACATTCCGGATCACCCGGCAGTTGTTTACATGGACAAAAAGCTGACTTACGGCGAATTGAACAAACGCGCTGAGCGGCTGGCTGCGCTCCTTCGTGAACAGGGCGTGGGAAGGGAGACGATTACGGGGATCTGGGCAGAGCGTTCGGTGGAACTTCTGGTCGGTGTGCTCGCCGTATGGAAAGCCGGCGGAGCTTATGTACCGCTGGACCCCGATTATCCAGCGGAGCGGATTGAGTACATGCTCAGCGATAGCGAAGCATCGGTGCTGCTTACGCAGCGTCATCTGTTGGAGGGGGCCGGAGGTTGGCTGGCCGATGACCGGCTGAAGCTTCAAGCTGTCTATGCGATGGACGATGAACAGATGTATAACGAGGATACCTCAGCCGTGGAATTTGAATCCGCTGACAGTGCCCCACATGACTTGGCTTATGTGATTTACACCTCCGGTACGACGGGACGGCCAAAAGGCGTCATGATCGAGCATGGTAGTCTCGTGAATACGGCGGATGCGTACCGCCGTGAGTACCGGTTGGATCAGTTCCCGGTGCGGTTGTTGCAACTGGCGAGCTTCTCGTTTGACGTGTTCGTTGGAGACATCGCGCGGACGCTGTATAACGGAGGAACGATGGTAATTGTGCCAAAGGATGACCGGCTTGATCCGAACCGCTTATACGGCTGGATTCGGGACCAAAACATTACGGTATTTGAATCGACACCTGCGCTCATCCTACCGTTCATGCAGCATATTTATGAAGAAGGGCTGGACGTCAGCTCCATGCATTTGCTGATTACCAGCTCGGATGCTTGCAGTGTCACCGATTACCGATTGCTGCAGGAAAGATTCGGCGGACAATTCCGCATCATCAACAGCTACGGCGTTACCGAAGCGGCCATTGACAGCAGCTTTTACGATGAGCCGCTGGACAAGCTGCCATCGTTGGGTCATGTGCCGATCGGCAAAGCCTGGCTGAACGCCCGGTTTTACATTGTAGATGCCGGGTTAAAGCCGGTTCCTGTAGGGATTCCGGGGGAGCTTGTCATCGGCGGCGCCGGGGTGGCGCGCGGGTATTGGAACCGTCCGGACCTAACCAGCGAGAAGTTTGCAGACAGCCCGTTTGTGCCTGGAGAACGTCTGTATCGGACAGGAGATTTGGCCCGCTGGCTGGAAGACGGCAACGTTGACTTCATCGGCCGGATCGACTATCAGGTGAAAATTCGCGGGTTCCGGATCGAACTCGGCGAAATTGAAACGGCCCTGCTCAGCTTCCCGGGGGTCAAGCAGGCTGTGGTGACTGACCGTACGGATGAGCAGGGGCAAAAGTATTTGTGCGGTTACGTGGCGGGGGATGTTTCCTTGCAACTGAGCGATCTGTTGTCCCAATTGAAACAAGAGCTGCCTGCGCATATGGTTCCGGCCCGGTTGGTGTCTCTTGATCAGCTTCCGCTCACACCGAACGGCAAGATTGACCGTAAAGCGCTACCTGAGCCGACCGGAGAGATAGAAGCCGGCCGTGAGTATGTGGCTCCTCGCACAACGCTGGAAACAAGACTTGCTCTTATTTGGCAGCAGGTGCTGGGTATTGCGCGAGTTGGAGTCCAAGACGATTTCTTTGACCTGGGTGGTCATTCCTTGCGGGCCTCCGCGCTTGTTTCCAAGATTCGAAAAGAGCTACAAGTCGAGGTTCCGCTGCGGGACGTTTTCCGCTACACCACGATCGAGCAGCTTGCCCAAAGAATTAGCGGTTTAAAGCAGCAGGAAACGTATGAGATTACAAAGGCGGCAGAGACCGAGTACTATCCGGTTTCATCCGAGCAAAAGCGTCTGTACGTCCTGCGCCAGCTTGACGCGGCCGAGCGTAGCTACAATATGTCCGCGGCGCTTCTTCTCAAAGGCAAGCTGGACTGCACGCGCGTAGAGTACGCATTCCGGGCGTTGATTCAGCGCCATGAGACGCTGCGTACCGGGATCGAGCAGGTTCAAGGCGAGCTTGTGCAGCGCATCTATGACGAGGTGGAGTTTGCTGTAGATTATTTCCAGGCGAGCGAGCGAGAAGTGGACCAAGTGGTGGAAGCATACTATCACCCGTTTGATCTGACCAAGCCGCCACTTCTTCGCATCGGCCTGATCGAAGTCGCCGAGGATCGCCACATCCTGTTGTTCGATATGCACCATATCGTCTCGGATGGCATCTCGACAGCGTTGCTTTTCGACGAGTTCAGCCGCCTGTATCGGGGCGAGGAGCTGGCTCCGTTGCGTATTCAATACAAAGATTATGCCGTTTGGCAGCATTCCGAAGCCTACGGGCAGTTGATCCAGCCGCAGAAGGAGTACTGGCTGGAACAGCTGTCGGGCGAGCTGCCTGTATTGGAACTGCCGACGGATTTCCCGCGGCCTGCGGTGCAAAGTTTTGACGGCCGGACCGTGAAGTTTGATATTGGGAAAGAACGGACGGAGAAGCTGAAAGAACTGGCCGCACGGACGGGCACGACCCTGTACATGGTGCTGTTGTCTGCTTACTCGATCCTTATGCATAAATATTCGGGTCAGGAAGATCTGATCGTGGGAACGCCGATTGCCGGAAGAACGCAGGAAGAAGTGCAGCCAATCGTAGGTATGTTTATCAACACGCTTGCCATTCGCAGCCATCCGGAGCGTTCCAAGCCGTACCTCAAGTACCTGGAAGAAATGAAGGAAATCACACTCGGGGCTTTTGAACACCAAAATTATTTGTTCGAAGATTTGGTAGAAAGTCTTCCCATTCCGCGCGCGACCGGCCGGAATCCGCTCTTTGATACGTTCTTCTCCCTGCAAAATACGGAGAATGAGCAAATTGTCATCGAGGGGCTGGAGCAATCGTTTTATCCGTTGGAAAACCGAACGTCTAAGTTCGAGCTGCTTCTGGACATTTCGGAACTGGATGGCCAGCTCGAATGCCGGTTGGAGTACGCTACGGCTTTGTATAAACAGGAGACCGCGGAGCGGTTCGCCAGACATTATGACAAGCTACTCGAAACTATCGCAACAGCGCCGGAAGGGGATATTGCTTCGCTGGAAATGCTAACGGAGCAGGAAATCCGTGAACTGGTGCGCGGTTTTAATGATTCGGAGGCAGACTACCCGCGTCAGCAGACGATTCATGGCTTGTTCGAAGAGCAGGCGAAGCTTTATCCGGATAACGTGGCCGCCGTCATGAATGAGCGGCAGTTGAGCTACCACGAACTGAACGAGCGATCCAACCGCCTTGCGCGTAAGCTGCGGGAGACAGGAGTCGAAGCGGATCAGTTGGTAGCGATTCTGGCCGAACGTTCGCTTGATATGGTCGTCGGCATTCTAGCGATTCTCAAAGCGGGTGGAGCCTACGTGCCTGTCGATCCCGACTACCCGGAGGAACGCATACGCTTCATGATTGAGGATTCGGGCGCACCGTTATTGCTGATTCAAAGGCATTTGCATGAGAAGACCGACTTTGCAGGAACGCGCCTTGAATTGGACGATTTCGTTTGGGGCGACAAAGGGGCGGACTCCGCTGGTGCGCTGGACGCTTCGAATTTGGAGCCAATTTCTGGCCCGGGTAACTTGGCTTATGTCATCTACACATCGGGAACGACCGGCAAACCAAAAGGCACGTTGATTGAGCATAAAAACGTCGTACGCCTTTTGTTCAACGACAAGAACCTGTTCGACTTTGGGCCGTCTGATACGTGGACGTTATTCCACTCGTTCTGCTTCGATTTCTCCGTCTGGGAGATGTACGGGGCACTTCTGAATGGAGGAAAGCTGGTTATCGTACCGCCGCTTACGGCGAAAAATCCGGCCGAGTTCCTGGCACTGCTGAGCCGCGAACAGGTCACGATTTTGAACCAGACGCCAACATATTTCTACCAACTGCTGCGTGAGGTTTTAGCGGACCATCCGTACAATCTGAGGATTCGCAACGTCATCTTTGGCGGCGAAGCACTCAGCCCGCTGTTGCTCAAGGGTTTCAAGACGAAGTACCCGGAGACAAAGCTGATCAATATGTACGGTATTACCGAAACGACGGTTCACGTGACGTATAAGGAAATTACATGGATCGAGATGGAGGCGGCAAAGAGTAATATCGGCAAGCCGATCCCGACGCTGAGCGTGTATGTTCTGGATGAAAACCGTCGTCCTGTTCCTATCGGAGTAGCAGGCGAAATGTACGTGGCCGGTGAAGGCCTGGCAAGAGGATACCTGAATCGACCGGATTTGACGGCGGAAAAGTTCGTTGATTCCCCGTTTGCGGAGGGGGAAAAACTGTATCGCTCAGGCGACTTGGCGGCCTGGCTGCCGGACGGCAACATTGAATACCTCGGCCGGATCGACCATCAGGTCAAAATCCGTGGGTACCGGATCGAGCTGGACGAAATCGAGACGCAACTTCTGAACGTGGAGGGCGTGGAAGAAGCGGTGGTGCTCGCCCGTCAGGACAACGAGGGAGAGAAGGCACTTGTTGCCTACTTTGTTGCAGACCGGACGCTGACAGTCAGCGAAATGAGAACCTCGCTGGCACAGGGAATGCCGGGATACATGATCCCGTCGTATTTCGTG
Organism: Paenibacillus sp. FSL H8-0283; assembly: GCF_045040675.1. Taxonomy (NCBI): domain Bacteria; kingdom Bacillati; phylum Bacillota; class Bacilli; order Caryophanales; family Paenibacillaceae; genus Paenibacillus; species Paenibacillus sp. FSL H8-0283. The sequence continues at coordinate 6,156,189 of NZ_CP150295.1, read as the reverse complement.
CAGCTGGAGCGCATGCCGCTGACGTCTAACGGCAAAGTGGACCGCAAAGCGCTGACGGAGCCGCAAGGTAGCCTGCAAACGGGCGTCGAATACGTAGCTCCTCGTAACCTTACGGAGTCCCAGCTTGTGAAGATCTGGGAGGAAGTGCTGGGCAACTCCGGCATTGGAGTCCTGGACAATTTCTTTGAGCTCGGAGGGCATTCCTTGCGGGCGACAAACCTTGTCAGCAAGATTCGGAAGGAAATGAACGTTGAACTTCCGCTGCGCGATGTGTTCCGCTATATGACGGTAGAATCGATGGCAGAGGCTATTGCCAGCTTGAAAGAAACACGGCACAGCTCGATTCCAAAAGCGGAAGAGAAAGCGTACTATCCAGTTTCCTCTGCGCAAAAAAGGCTGTTTGTCCTGCACCAGCTAGATAGCTCGGAGCTGAATTACAACATCCCGAGCGCCTTGCAATTGAAAGGGACTTTGAACGAGGCCAAAGTGGAAAAGGCGCTGACTACTTTGGTGGCCCGGCACGATATGCTGCGCACCGGTTTCGAAATCGTGAATGGAGAGCCGGTTCAGCGTATTCATCCGCTCGTAGATTTCAAGGTCGAGAAGCTTCAAGCAAGCAAAGATCAGGTCGCGGCCATTCTGGAAGGTTTCATTCAGCCTTTTGACTTGACCCAGCCGCCTTTGCTGCGCGCCCTGCTGATCATACTTGAGAAAGAGAAATTCCTGCTTGCGCTGGATATGCATCATATTGGTTCCGACGGTCTTTCCATGGACGTGCTGCTACGCGAATTTGTGGGGCTTTACAATGGGGAAGAATTGCCGGAGCTACGGATTCAATACAAGGATTACGCCGTTTGGCAGCAATCCGACGAGCAATGTCAGCGTATCAAACGGCAGGAGGAATACTGGCGCGGGGTATTCAGCTCCGAGCTTCCGGTTCTTGAGCTGCCTCTTGACTTTTCCCGCCCAGCCGTCCGGCAGTTTGACGGTCAAACGCTCACGTTCGCGCTGGATGCGGATAAAAGCGAAGCTCTAAAACGGCTTGCCGGAGATTCGGGGGCGACGCTGTACATGCTTCTTCTGGCTGCTTACTCCGTATTGCTTCATAAATACGCGGGACAGGAAGATATCGTAGTCGGCACTCCGATTGCCGCTCGTTCTCACGCCGACCTGCAACCAATTATCGGCATGTTTGTCAATACGCTGGCCCTTCGCTTGGGTCCGACGGCAGAGCAGACGTTCCTGGATTACTTGCAGAATGTGAAGGAAACGACGCTTGGAGCCTACGAGCACCAGGACTATCCGTTCGAGGAGCTGGTAGAAGCGCTTCAGGTGAGCCGGAATTTAAGCCGGAATCCGCTGTTTGACACCATGTTTTCTTTGCAAAAGCACGAAAGCCTGGATTTAGCCCTGGAAGGCTTGCAATGGTCGCTGTTTGACATCGAGGAAAAGAGAGCAAAGTTTGATCTTAGCCTGGATATCGTGGAAGAGGGTAACGAGCTGGTTTGCAAGATCGAGTACGCTACCTCGTTGTTTAGACAGGAAACGATGGTACGGCTGGCGGGTCATTACGAGCAGCTTTTGGCATCGATCCTGGCTCAGCCGGGTGCGAGGATCTCGGATTTGAATATTTTGAAGGACAGCGAAAAGCATGATTTGCTGGTCGGGTTTGCCGTGTCGTCTTCGGCTCTGGCGAAGCAATCCGCCTCAGAGGGTCCAGGCTTGGAAGCGGATGAGTCGTGGAGAGAGAGAACGATCCACGAGCTGTTCGAGGAGCAAGCAGAGCGAACGCCGGAGCAGGTGGCCGTTGTCTATGAGGACAGCCGCCTGACTTACCGGGAGTTGAACGAGCGGGCGAACCGGCTGGCGCGATCCTTGCGTGCCTCTGGCGCGCAGGCCGATCAGCCGATCGCGATCATGGCCGAGCGCTCGCTGGAGATGATCGTAGGCATCTATGCGATCTTGAAGGCCGGGGGCGCCTACGTGCCGATCGACCCGCAATTCCCGCAGGAGCGCATCCGCTACATGCTCGAAGATTCGGGCGCTAGGCTGCTGCTGATTCAGAGCCATTTGCGGGAAAGCGCGTCATTTGCCGGGACCGAGCCACTTGGTGGTCTATCGCTCATCGATCTGAACGATCCATCCGCGTATGACGAAAACGGCTCGAATCTGGAACCGGCCAGCGGACCGGAGCATCTGGCCTACGTCATTTACACATCGGGCTCGACAGGCAAGCCCAAAGGCGTCATGGTGGAGCACCGTCCGGTGATCAACCGGCTGCTGTGGATGCAGAATGCATACCCGATCGACTCCAGGGATACGATTCTGCAAAAGACGGCGATCACCTTCGACGTTTCCGTGTGGGAGCTGTTTTGGTGGGCTTGGACGGGGGCCAAAGTTTGCTTGCTGCCGCCGGGCGGAGAGAAGAATCCCGAGACGATTCTGGATACGATCGAACGGCAAGCCGTCACCACGATGCACTTCGTGCCGTCGATGCTGCACGCCTTCCTCGAATATGTCGAGCGTCAGCCGAGCGAAGATCTGGGTAACAAGCTGTCTTCGCTGAAACGGGTGTTTGCAAGCGGGGAAGCGCTGGCGACGTCGCATGTGAGCCGGTTCTGGCAGTGGATTTCGTCATCCGTGAATCAAGCGCAGCTGATCAACCTTTATGGGCCTACGGAAGCGACGGTTGATGTCTCGTACTACGATTGCGGACCGGAAGAGGCGTATGTATCGGTGCCGATCGGCAAGCCGATCTCGAACATCCGGCTGCATATTGTCAAGGAAGGGACGACAGCGCTGCAGCCGATCGGCGTGCCGGGCGAGTTGTGCATCGCGGGCGAAGGTCTGGCTAGAGGCTACTTGAACCGTCCCGAGCTGACCGCGGAGAAATTCGTAGAGTGTCCGTTCGCGCCGGGCGGGCGGATGTACCGGACGGGCGATCTGGCCAGATGGCTGCCGGACGGCAACATCGAGTATATGGGCCGGATCGACCATCAGGTGAAAATCCGCGGGTACCGGATCGAACTCGGCGAGGTGGAGGCGCAGGTCCTGAAAGCGGCGTCCGTACAAGAGGGGGTTGTCATCGCCAGAGAGGACGAAGCCGGTCAGAAGCAGCTCTGCGCGTACTTCGTGGCGGACAAGCCGCTTGCGGCGAGCGAGCTGCGAAGCGCGCTGGCGGAGGATCTGCCTGCGTACATGATTCCGTCCTACTTCGTGCAGCTGGAGCGGATGCCCCTCACACACAGCGGGAAGCTTGACCGCAAGGCGCTGCCCGCACCGGAAAGCAGTATGCTCGTTGGAACGGAATACGTGGCGCCCCGGACGGCGGCGGAGCAGACGTTGGTTGCGGTGTGGCAAAAGGTGCTGGGAACGGGTCGTCCGATCGGCGTGATGGACAATTTCTTCGAACTAGGCGGGGATTCAATTAAATCGATCCAGGTGTCGTCCAGGCTACATCAGGCCGGGTACAAGCTGGAAATTAAGCATTTGTTCAAATATCCGACCGTAGCGGAATTAAGCCCGTATCTCCAGTCGGTCTTAAGACGCGCCGATCAGGGGGCAGCTACGGGAGAGACGGGGCTGACGCCGATTCAGCGCTGGTTCTTCGAGCAGTTGTTCGCCGAGCTGCACCACTTTAACCAGGCGGTGATGCTGTACCGGGAGGAAGGCTATGACGAAGCGGCGCTTCGTCAGGCCGTGCGGAAGCTGGCCGAGCATCACGATGCGCTGCGCCTCGTCTTCAGCTGGACCGAGAGCGGGTATGCGGCATGGAACCGGGCCATCGAGGAAAGTGACGGCGAGCTCTACACCCTAGAAGTGATCGATTTCCGCGGAATGACGGACTGCGCGCAGGCGATCGAAGCCAAGGCGAACGAGCTTCAGCGCAGCATTGACCTGCAGGCAGGGCCCTTGCTGAAGCTCGGCTTGTTCCGTTGTGCGGATGGAGATCATCTGCTGATCGCGATCCACCACTTGGTCGTAGACGGCGTATCCTGGCGGATTCTGCTTGAGGATTTTGCTGCCGGCTATGAGCAGGCGCTGCAAGGGAAGCTGATCCGTCTGCCGCTCAAAACGGACTCATTCCAAACGTGGGCGAAACAGCTCGCTGATTATGCGAACGGTCCGGCGATGGAAAGCGAGAGAGCGTATTGGCAGCATATCGAGCAATTGACCTATGAGCCGCTTCCGAAAGATTTTGAACAAGGCAGATCCAAGCTGAAGGACAGCGGGGTCGTGACCGTCCGCTGGACGGCGGAGGAAACCGAACAGCTGCTGAAGCAGGCACACCGTGCTTACCATACGGAAATGAACGATTTGCTACTTGCTGCGCTGGGCCTCTCAGTACAAGCTTGGAGCGGTCAAGAACGCGTGCTGGTGAATCTCGAAGGCCACGGCCGGGAAGAACTTTTGCCAGATGTGGACATTACACGCACGGTAGGCTGGTTCACAAGCCAATTCCCTGTTGTTCTGGAGCCGGGCCACGCTCAGGCACTCGGTCATCAGGTGAAACAGGTGAAAGAAAACTTGCGCCGCATTCCGAACAAAGGAATCGGCTACGGCATTCAGCGTTATTTGTCGGCGCCGCGTGACGGAGAGCGCTTCGTTTTGGAGCCGGAGATCAGTTTTAACTATCTGGGTCAGTTCGACCAGGATTACGAAAGCAGCGGCTCGCAGCCGTCTCCGTTCAGTCCGGGCTCCGATTCAAGCCCGAATGCTGTGATGAATTATGTCCTCGATATCAACGGTATGGTGTCGGAAGGCATGTTGGAACTCACGATCCGTTATGGGGAAACCCAGTATCAACGGGAGACGGTTGAGCGCTTGGGCACCCTGCTTCAATCGAGCTTGCGTGAAGTCATCAGGCATTGCGTATCGAAAGAGCGGCCGGAACTTACGCCTAGTGACGTACTGCTTCAAGATGTAACGGTGGAGGAACTGGAGCGGCTGTCCGAACATACGGCGGCACTCGGCGAACTGGAGAATGTATACACCCTGACTCCGCTGCAAAAAGGGATGTTGTTCCACAGCTTGCTGGATGCCGATTCGGAAGCCTACTTCGAACAGGTGACCTTCGATCTGTATGGAAGCCTGAATGTGGAAGCCTTCACCCGCGGATTGGATACGCTGGTACAGCGAAATGAGGCGCTGCGGACCAATTTTATTACCGGCTGGAGAGACGAGCCGATTCAAGTGGTATTCCGCGAGCGGAAGTGTGAAGTGTACTTTGAAGATATTCGCTCGGCAAGAGATGAACACCCGGAGAAGACGATAGCCGATTTTGTTAGCGCGGATAAAGCGAACAAGTTCGATTTGGCCCAAGGCTCTCTGATGCGCGTTACAGTTTTGCGTACGGGCGACGAGTCCTACCAAGTGATCTGGAGTCACCATCACATTTTGTTGGACGGCTGGTGCATGTCCTTAATGATCAAGGAAGTGTTCGACACCTACTTCGCGTTCCAGGAGCAACGGACGCTGGAGCTTCCTCCGGTTACCTCATACTCTCGGTATATCGAATGGCTGGAAGCTCAAGATGCCGCAAAAGCTTCGCGTTACTGGTCCGAGTATTTGGCGGGTTATGATCAGCAGACCAAGCTGCCTCGGGAGAAAACAGGGCTGAAGCAGGGCGCTTTTGAAGCAGCTGAGATCGATGTGGAACTCAGCAAGGAACTGACTGGGCAAATCGAGCGGGTGGCGCGCCAGCATCAGGTGACGCTTAATACATTTATGCAGACCGTATGGGGACTGGTTCTGCAGGTATACAACAACAGCGATGATGTTGTATTTGGCTCCGTTGTATCCGGGCGTCCAGCGGAGATTCCGGGTATCGAAAGCATGATCGGTCTGTTTATTAATACGATCCCCGTCCGTATTCAAGGCAAAGCCGAGGAGACGGTAGCCGATATTTTGAGAAAAACCCAGGATCAAGCGCTGACATCGGGAGCTTACGAAACGTTCCCACTCTTCGAAATTCAGTCGCTTAGCGAGCAAAAGAGCGACTTGATCAACCATATTATGGTCTTTGAAAATTATCCGATGGAAGAACAGATTGAGCAGGTTGTCGGCGGAGGACAAGAAGCGCTGAAAATCGCTAATATCCAATCGCCGGAACAAACGAACTACGATCTGGACATTACCGTCATTCCGGAAGAGCATATTTTGCTGCGGTTTACGTACAATACACTGACATTCAGAGAGCAAGACATCAGGCAGATCCACGGTCATTTTGCCCGTGCATTGGAGCAGGTTGCGGCTAATCCGAATGTTCGTGTACATGAGTTAGAGCTTTTGACGGCGGCGGAAAAAGAAGAAATTGTCGGTGTGTTTAATCCGGTGCAGCCGGAAGTGGCTCCTGTGGCAGCGTTCCATCGACTGTTCGAGGAACAGGCGGAACGCACGCCGGAAGCGGAGGCCATCGTATACGAGAACGATCGGCTGACGTATGCGGAGCTGAACGAGCGGGCGAACCGCCTGTCGACCACGCTACGTGCAAGCGGAATAGGCCGGGAGACCATCGTTGGCATTCTCGCCGAGCGTTCGGTCGATTTGCTGGTGGCCGTGATGGCCGTCTGGAAAGCGGGCGGGGCGTATGTACCGCTTGACCCGGATTATCCGGCGGACCGCGTGCGGTTCATGCTGGAAGACAGCGGAGCGAAGGTACTGCTGACACAAACGCTGCTGCGAGAGCGTGCCGAATCCTGGCTCGGCGAAGAGGAACTAGCACTGGAGAAGGTGCTGTATCTCGATGACGAAACGTCATACAGCGAAGACCGAGCGAATGCACCAATGGACTTCGGCCAAGGCTCCAGCATGGTTTCAGGTCTGATCTCCAGCGAGCTGACGGGTGCTGTGAACGACCGTAATGAGAGCCATCCAAATGATGTTGATGTTGTCGGTATGGGCAGCTTCCATGAAGCCCGTCCTGAGGACTTGGCGTATGTCATCTACACGTCGGGAACGACGGGCAAGCCAAAAGGCGTGATGATCGAGCACCGCAGCCTGGTGAACACGGCAGCGGGTTACCGACGGGAATACCGGATGGATCAGTTTCCGGTAAGGCTGTTGCAGCTCGCCAGCTTCTCGTTCGACGTGTTTGTGGGCGATATCGCGCGGACGCTGTACAACGGAGGGACCATGGTGATTGTACCGAAGGACGACCGGATTGATCCGTCTCGTCTGCACTACTGGATAGAGCGGGAGCAAGTGTCGATCTTTGAATCAACGCCGGCACTGATCGTGCCGTTTATGGAATACGTGCATGAGCAGGGGCTAGAGTTAAGTAGTATGGAGTTGTTGATTACAAGCTCAGACAGTTGCAGTGTGGCGGAATACCGAACCTTACAGGAACGGTTTGGCTCGTCGTTCCGCATTATTAACGCCTACGGTGTGACGGAAGCGGCAATTGACTCCAGTTTCTATGATGAGGAGTTGGCGAAACTGCCACAAACAGGCCATGTTCCGATTGGCAAAGCGTGGTTGAATGCGAAGTTTTACATCGTGGATGCACATCTGAACCCGGTGCCAGTCGGCGTGCTGGGCGAATTGGTTATCGGCGGAGTCAGTGTGGCGCGCGGGTATTTGAACCGTCCAGAGCTGACGGAAGAGAAGTTTGTAGACAGTCCTTTCACCGCTGGTGAGCGGTTGTATCGCACGGGAGACTTGGCGAGGTGGATGGAGGATGGCAACGTGGACTTCATCGGCCGGATCGATAACCAGGCGAAAATCCGGGGTTACCGGATCGAGACGGGCGAAGTCGAAGCAAAGCTGCTGAGTGTAGGTGGCGTGAAGGAAGCGGTCGTTGTTGTCAGGGAAGATCAAGAAGGGCAGAAAGCGTTGTGCGCTTATTATACAGTGGAAGAAGGCTTGACGGCGGCAGATTTGAAACGGGCGATCTCCAGCGAGCTACCGGGATACATGATTCCATCGTATTTCGTTGAACTGGAGCAATTGCCTCTAACGCCAAATGGGAAAATTGACCGGAAGGCGCTGCCAGCGCCGGAAGGGGGAGCAGGAGGAGGCCGCGAATACGTGGCACCGCGCACCGAACTGGAGGCAAAGCTGGCCGCCATTTGGCAGGAGGTACTTGTTCGGGATAAGGCGGTAGGCGTAACGGACAACTTCTTCGACCTCGGAGGACACTCCCTGCGGGCGACAACACTTGTCAGCAAAATGCATAAGGAGCTGGGCGCCCAATTCCCGCTTCGCGACGTATTCCGCTACTCGACAGTTGAGGAAATGGCTGTGGCTATGGAGCATTTGGAGATCGGCTCGTTTATGGCTATTCCGGCTGCGGAACCTAGCGAGTATTATCCGCTCTCTTCTGCGCAGAAACGTCTCTATATCTTGAACCAGCTGGAAGGAGGCGAGCTGAGCTACAATATACCGGGAGCTATGCTGCTCGAAGGGCAGCTCAACCGGCAGCGGTTTGAAGAAGCATTCCGCGGGCTTGTAGCTCGTCATGAAACGCTGCGTACCAGCTTTGAGATGGTTGAGGGCGAAGCGGTTCAGCGGATTTACGAAGAAGTCACCTTCCAGGTGGAATATGTGCAGATCAGCGGGGAGCAGGCGGAAGAAACGGTGCGCCAATTTGTTCGTGCGTTTGATCTAGCGAAGCCTCCACTTCTGCGGGTGGGCATTGCCGAACTCGCGCCGGACCGGCACATCCTGATGTTCGATACACATCATATCGTATCGGACGGCGTTTCAATGGACGTACTGATCGAAGAGTTTGTGCACTTGTACAGCGGGGAGCCGCTCAAGCCACTCCGCATTCAGTACAAAGATTATGCAGTATGGCAGCAATCGGACGAGCAGAAAACTCAGCTTGCCAAGCAGGAAGCCTACTGGATTGACATGTTCCGCGGAGAACTGCCAGTTCTGGAAATGCCGACGGACTATCCGCGCCCGGCTATGCAGAGCTATGAGGGCCGCACGCTGCAATTGTTTATGAATATTGAGAAAAGCGAAGGTCTGAAACGGCTTGCAGCTGAAAACGGCGCAACGCTTTACATGGTTTTGCTTGCGGCATATAACGTGCTTCTGCATAAATATTCAGGTCAGGAAGACGTGGTGGTAGGTACGCCGATTGCGGGCAGAAATCATAGCGACGTTCAACCGCTGATAGGGATGTTCGTTAATACTTTGGCCATCCGAAGTTACCCGGCTGCCGGTAAAACGTTCCTTGACTACTTGAAGGAGATCAAGGAGACAACGCTGAGTGCTTTTGAACATCAGAATTATCCGTTTGAGGAACTGGTGGATAAGGTAAACGTGGCTCGTGATTTACGCCGTCATCCACTGTTTGATACGATGTTTGCTTTGCAGAATACAGAAAACGTGGAAATCCAGCTTCCGGGACTGCATCTGTCGACGTATGCCAGCGAAGAAATTGTTTCCAAATTCGATCTCAGCTTGGACGTTACGGAGATTGAGGACGGCTTGGAATATCTGTTTGAATACGCCACGGCTCTATATAAAACCGAAACGGTGGAGAAGTTGGCTGTCCACTACTTGCAGTTGCTTGAATCCATTCTCCGCAACCCTTCAGCGACGATTTCCGAGTTGGATATTTTGACACTAGCGGAAAAAGAAGAAATTGTCGGCGCGTTTAACCCGGCGCAACCGGAACAGGCTCCTATGGCAGCGTTCCATCGACTGTTCGAGGAACAGGCCGAACACACGCCGGAAGCTGAAGCTGTCGTTTACGAACACGATCGGCTGACGTATGCGGAGCTGAACGAGCGGGCGAACCGCCTGTCGGCCACGTTGCGCACAAGCGGCATCGGCCGGGAGTCAATCGTCGGCATTCTCGCCGAGCGTTCGGTGGACCTGTTGGTGGCCGTGCTGGCCGTCTGGAAAGCAGGCGGGGCGTATGTACCCCTTGACCCGGATTATCCGGCGGACCGTGTGCGGTTCATGCTCGAAGACAGCGGAGCGAAGGTGCTGCTGACACAAACGCCGCTGCGAGAGCGTGCCGAAGCCTGGCTCGGTGAAGAGGAACTGGCACTGGCGACGGTGCTGTATCTCGACGACGAAACGTCATACAGCGAGGAACGAAGCAATGTGTCAATGGACTTTGGCCAAGGCTCCAACAGTGCTCCCGATCGAGTCAACGGCAAGCTAACGGGGGCTGTGAACGGTGGTGGCGAGAGTCATCCGAATGATGTTGATGTTGTCGGTAGGGACAGCTTCTCTGAAGCCCGTCCGGAGGATCTGGCGTACGTCATCTACACGTCGGGAACGACGGGCAAGCCAAAAGGCGTGATGATCGAGCATCGCAGCCTAGTGAACACGGCAGCGGGCTACCGACGGGAATACCGGTTGGATCAGTTCCCGGTGCGACTGCTGCAACTCGCAAGCTTCTCGTTTGATGTTTTCGTGGGCGATATCGCACGCACGTTGTATAACGGAGGCACAATGGTCATTGTACCGAAGGACGACCGGATTGATCCGTCTCGTCTGCACCACTGGATAGAGCAGGAGCAAGTGACGATCTTTGAATCAACACCAGCACTGATCGTGCCGTTTATGGAATACGTGCATGAGCAGAGGCTAAAGTTAAGCGGTATGGAGCTGTTGATCACAAGCTCGGACAGCTGCAGTGTAGCGGATTACCGTACCTTGCAGGAGCGGTTTGGCTCGTCGTTCCGCATCATTAACGCCTATGGTGTGACGGAAGCGGCAATCGACTCGAGTTTCTATGACGAAGAATTGGCGAAACTGCCGCAGACAGGCCATGTGCCGATTGGCAAAGCGTGGTTGAATGCGAAGTTTTACATCGTGGATGCACATCTGAATCCCGTACCCGTCGGTGTGCTGGGCGAGCTGGTCATCGGCGGCGTTGGCGTAGCACGTGGGTACTTGAACCGTCCAGAGCTGACGGAAGAGAAGTTTGTAGATAGCCCTTTCACCGCGGGTGAGCGGTTATATCGCACGGGAGATTTGGCGAGGTGGATGGAGGACGGAAACGTGGATTTCATCGGCCGGATCGACAATCAAGCGAAAATCCGGGGCTACCGGATCGAAACGGGTGAGATTGAGTCGCAGCTGCTGCGGGTGGTAGGTATACGCGAAGCGGTGGTGCTGGTTCGAAGTGATGCGAACGGTCAAAAGGCGCTGTGCGCCTACTACACAACGGATATCGAACTGACGGCGGCCGACCTGAAACGAGCGATCTCCAGCGAGCTGCCAGGTTACATGATCCCGTCGTACTTTGTGGAGCTGGAGCATTTACCTCTGACACCAAACGGGAAAATCGACCGGAAAGCGCTGCCGACGCCGGAAGAGGGAGCAAGTGCAGGACGCGAATACGTGGCGCCGCGCACCGATCTGGAGACGAAACTGGTCTCCATCTGGCAGGACGTGCTTGGGTCAGTTACGATTGGTGTGACGGACAACTTCTTCGACCTCGGCGGTCACTCGTTGAGGGCGACGACGCTGGTCAGCAAGGTGCACAAGGAGCTGCACGTGGACCTGCCACTGCGCGATGTATTCCGGTACTCGACTATTGAAGCGATGGCTGAAGTGATTAGCCGATTGGAGCAGCAGGAGTTCCTTTCCATTCCGGTTCTGGATAAAAGGGAGTATTATCCGCTTTCCTCTGTGCAAAAGCGGCTGTACATCCAGCAGCAGATGGAAGGCGCCGAGCTTAACTACAACATGTCCGGCATGACGGTTCTTGTCGGGCGCTTGGATCAGAATCAATTCGAGGCGGCGCTCCAAGGATTAATCGCTCGTCACGAAGTTTTGCGAACCGGCTTCGAAATGGTCGACGGCGAACCGGTACAACGGATTTATTCGGACTTGGAGTTTGCCGTCGAGTATACACAGGCGACGGAAAGTGAAACGAAAACCATTGCGGATGCCTTTGTACGTGTCTTTGATTTGGAGAGGCCGCCGCTGCTGCGTGTGGGCTTAGTTGAATGGGAAGCGGAACGTCATCTGCTTATGCTGGACATTCATCATATCGTCACGGATGGCATGTCGATGGGTATCTTTATCGAAGAGCTGCTACGCCTATATAACGGTGAGACGCTGGAACCGCTTCGGATTCAATACAAGGAATTTGCCACTTGGCAGCAGTCCGAACCTGTAAAAGAACGGCTGAAACGCCAGGAAGCCTACTGGCTGGACATGCTGGAAGGTGAACTGCCAACGCTTGAGCTACCTACGGACTTTGTCAGACCTGCCGCTCGCAGCTTTGAGGGAGATGTGCTGCCTTTCAGTATCGACAAGCAGATGACGGACAACTTGCAGCGCATTGCCGATGAGAACGGTGCTACCCTATATATGGTGTTATCGGCGGCCTATTCAATCCTGCTCAGCAAGTACTCGGGACAAGAAGACTTCATTGTAGGCACACCGGTTTCAGGCCGCACACATGCCGACCTGGAGCCGCTCATCGGAATGTTTGTCAACACGTTGGCGATTCGTCATTATCCATCCAGGGAGAAGACATTCCTTGTTTACTTGAACGAAGTCAAAGAAACGATGCTGGGGGCCTACGACCACCAGGATTATCCGTTTGAAGAGCTTGTGAAAAAGCTGCAGGTGCCGCGAGATCAAAGCCGCAATCCTGTATTTGATGTCATGTTTGCGCTGGAAACGAAGGAAGATAACGTTCAAAGCTTCGGGGATATCCAGATCGAATCTTATCCGGAAACGCATGCGGTTTCTCAATTTGATCTTACCTTGGTCATTTCGTTGCTGGATGAGGGAATGAACGGGCAGTTTGAATATGCGACGAAGTTGTTTACGCGAAATCTGATCGACAATTTCGCTCAGGACCTGCTCGTGATCATCACCCAAATTGGCGAACAGCCTTCGTTGCTGCTCAAGGATATTTCCCTGAACGGGCAATCCGAACAGGAGCAAGATGAGCTAGAGGCTATTGATATTATTTTCTAATTATTAGAAGTTATTTCCAATCGTTGCAGACGAGTTTAAAGTCAAGTCATAGAAGCCGAGTGAAGTCAGGATCATATTCCTGAGTTCATTCGGCTTTTTTAGTTGTTCTCCTTTAATTAGATACAATGGAGTATAGGCCGTCCTGTATACGCAGATTACCGGGCTGCCCAGTTTCCACCTTCACCTCTGTAACAAATACACCAGGCATACGTCCGTCTGGGAACCAGGGCATCTGTTTATCAATGACAATAAACATACCTTCTGCATCACCCGTGGGGGAGAATTGTTTTCCGTCTCCGGCAAATGGTTCAAGTTGATAATGCTCATTCAATGTGTTCATCGTCTCAGGAACATCATCGACAGGCAGACCGATTTCACTAATGCATAACAGATGCTTCGCTTCGAAAGCTTCATCAACTCCATTATCGAGTGAATGGTGAGCGATAAATTCCATCAAGTTGCCGCTTGGATCATAAAAATAGAAGGCTGTTGCATCCCAGTAGGGGAAATAGAATTCATCTTGTCCATCTTTGGATAGCAATGAAATGTTACGGTCTTGAGCCCATCTTTTTGCATCAGCAAGTTTATTCGTTGGAATCGTAAATGCTACATGATAGTAGGGCTTTTCTTGTTCTGGCGCCTTCTTGAAAGAGAGGACCGAGTTCCCCGCACGGAATGAAACGCATGTTGCATTATCCTCCACAAGATCCAGTTCCAGTAGTGTACCGTAAAACTCTTTTATGGCCTCGACCTGATGTGTCAACAAACCAACTTCTCTTATTATCATTTCATTATCCTCCTTTAATCTCACCTTTGATTGAAATACTCGATTGTTTTCTCAATAAATGCCTTGGCCGATTGCGTCAGGTAACGGTCGGACCGATGGATGATCTCAAAGTGCCGGTATGGCGGATCGTCTGTAATTCGGATGCAACGTAGCGTGGGCTCATTCATGGCTTGGATCAGAGGATAAGGCAACAGTGTTCCTCCAACGTTGGCTTTGACCAGGCTAATGATGGAGGTTGCTGAACTGGTCTCCATGATGGTATTTAGGCTAAATCCATATTTACGGCAATAGCCGTCGACCAATTCTCTGCCTGTAAATCCTTCGGGAAACATCACCGTTTGGATATTACGCAACTCCTGAATTTCAATTGTGCTTCGTTCAGCCCAATCATGATTCTCGGATACGACGAGTACATATTCTTCACTGCACAAAGGAATGCGCACAAGCCGCCTATCCGGGGCAGACGTGATCTCGATGCCGATGTCGACTTCATTTTCCAACACTTGATTTACGACATAGATCGAAGAGATAACCTTCAATTGCACCTTGGGGAATCGGGCATGAAAATCAACGAGTAACGGAGTGATACGGTAATCCAAATCCGACGGAAGAACACCAATAACCAATCGTCCCCGCTGATCATTCCGAAATTCAGCTAGCGCATCCTGGGTATTCTGTAAATGCCGGATCATCTGTACACAGTGCTCCAGAAACAGAGTACCTGCCTGGGTCATCACAATCTTTTTGCCGACGCGGTCAAACAAAGGAACACCAAGTTCATCTTCCAACCCACGTATTTGTTGACTCAACGTAGGTTGAGATATGCCAAGTTTCTCAGCTGCCCGTGTAAAATGAAGCTCCTCACACACTGTAATAAAGTTTTCCATTTGACGAATCTCCATGAATTCACCTCTAATCATTGGTTTTATTAATCATTTTAATAGAAACAATAGTATTGTTCAATCATTATAATGATCCTATACTTAATTCGTGCACCACTCGAAGATCTTGTCATTAAAGAATAGGATCTTTGGTGAAGGCAACGAGACTACTCCCATGAGGTGATTCATAATGAAACTTTTTTATATTGTATTGGCGCTTATTCTGGCTTCACTGAACTTAAGACCGCCGATTACTTCCATTTCTCCTCTGATGAGTACCATACAGAATGATCTGGGTTTGAGCGGCATGACCGCCAGTCTGTTAACTACACTACCGGTATTATGTATGGGCATATTCGCTCCATTCTCTGTAAGACTAAGTAGAAGGTGGGGGAATGAAGGAGCCATTGTGCTGGCTTTAATCCTCATCGGGATAGGTACGGGTTTACGATTGTTCGTAGGCGCAACTCCGTTGATGATGTTCACTTCTTTTCTGTCAGGTGTAGGGATTGCATTGGCAGGGCCACTGTTGTCAAGCTTCATAAAGCAGTATTTTCCTAACCGAGTGGCAGCCATGGTCGGCATCTACTCTACAGCAATGGTGATGGGGGCAAGCATTAGTGTGGGATTATCGGTTCCGCTTCAGCAGACGTTGGGTGGATCTTGGAGAGGTTCTTTGGCTACATGGGCATTACTCGCAGCCATTGCATTGCCGATCTGGTTAAAATTAGCTTGGTCTGCGCGTACAGAGAGACAATCCGGACAAACTTCGGCTGTCATTCATGCACCACTTCCGGTGAAGAACAGGCGTGCATGGGTGCTGACACTGTTCTTCGGACTGATGGCCGCGATCTTCTATTCATTAACCGCCTGGCTTGCGCCAGCCATTCAGAGCCATGGATATAGCCAAGAGACTGCTGGCAACATCCAAACGTTATTTACATTGATATCACTGCCCTCAACGTTATTCATTCCCATGCTTGTACACCGATACCAAAGGCGTGTCTTCTGGCTTGTTGGATGTGCGATGTTGGAGTTAACAGGTGTCCTGATGCTGAATCTCTCTGTCAGTCCGTGGCTCGCGGCGATCCCGCTCGGTATTGGTGCAGGTGGACTGTTCCCAATTGCACTCATGTTGCCGATTGATGAGACAAACAATGCTCAGGAAGCGAGTAGCTGGTCGGCTATGACTCAATCTGGTGGCTACATTCTTGGAGCACTTGGACCGCTGGCGATTGGTTGGCTCCGCGATCTAACAGGCAGCTTCGTGCAAGCATTTTATGGTTTGGCTATCATCATCGTGTTGCAGATTATCGTTCAATTGGCTATTGGCAATAAAAAAAGTTTAAAAGTTAGCCGGGAGCAGAGCTAAAAGGCATGTGAAGTAAAATGGATATAGAAATATGATCTTTAGACATGATCCAACAAGTCCAGATAGTACTGCCTTAATGCTTTCTGTAAGATGACGGGCTCCATAATCTTAATCGATTTACCATAGCCTGCAAGATATCTCACTATGAAATCAAGCTCGTGAGGTTCATATGAACCGACAAGATACATGTGTCCCCTCTTCTCGATGATCTGCATAGATGGGAAATGTTCTTGCTGGAATAGCTCCATTCCGGCTTCATCAATCAGGCATTTGAATGGAATTGCTTGTTCCGATGGTTTCCATAAAGATTGGGCATCCTGTGAATAGAGTTCCTTTACATGAGTTAAAGGTTCAATCTCCGTTGTTTCGGCTGAAATGATGCGGTCGCAGCGAAAAACACGATACGCTTGTTTATGCAGATCATAGGCCTGACAATACCAATAGCCTTTCCTGGCATAGAGCGCGATGGGTTGAATGGTGCGGATATTGGTGTTTGCAGAAGATGGCTTTTGATCAGGGGATCTACGCTGATTAGCGTACGTAATCTGAATCACTATATTCTGCACAGCAGACATCAACAGAAATTCCAAATGTGCACTGTCGCGGATCTGCTCGGTATGTTGGAAGTAAACCCGGTGTTGGATGTTCTCAATATCCTGTCGTTGCTTGTCGGATAACGCGCTCATAAATTTCTCATGAATGGTCCGGAAAGAGACTTGAAAGGGTAAGCTGGAGAAGCTGCGGAGAGCCTGCATCGCAAAATAAAGGGCATGAAGCTCCCCCGTATTAAACGAAATGGGAGGCAGCTGCATCTGTTGCAGCAGTCGATATCCGCCGTAGCGTCCATATTCGACATAGATGGGCGCACCTAACTCTTCCAATGAAGTGATATCTCTTAACGCGGTTCGTTTGGAGATCTGGAACTCCTGCATGAGATCTTGCAGGGTGAACTGTTGTTTTTGATTAATGAAGCGCAGCATCTGGTTCATACGTTCTGATTTTTTCATATCAAACCCTCTTAATGGTGCCATGTATTGGCACCTTTCGTTGTTATAGTGATAAGTGTAATCCAATAGGAACAAGGAGGCAATATAATGAATTTTGAAGTGATACCATTTTTGTCGATGAACGGGGATGCGGCGGCAGCCATTGCTTTTTATGAAGAGTTTCTGGGCGCCAAGGTGATATTCAAGAAAAGTTATAAAGAGATGAAGGAAATGAACCCGGGTTTCGAGTACCCTGCCGGTCAAGATGAGTATATTACACATTCGGTGCTGGAGATTGGGGTTAACAAAGTCATGATTGCGGAAGAAGCAATGGACACGGAGAGAGCATGGCAGCTGGGGAACAGCACGTCACTATGTATTCAGTCCAAAGATAAAGATACCATCGATCAACTGTATCATTCTCTGATGCAACATGAGGGCGTGAAGGTACTGGTACCGTATGAACAAAATGAATTCAGCCCAGGATACGGTATTGTACGGGACCCATTTGGCATTGCGATTCAGCTGTGTGTCACTGTGCATGATTTTTAAAATGAGTTCAGGCCCCCGGTTAAGCACTCGTTATGTAAACCTGTAACTAACTTAAAAACATCAAAAAAAGAAGAGCCATGGATATCATGCGCTCTTCTTTTTCGGTTTTTATACAAGGTCGTTCGCACAACCATCAGATAAGTGAGACAGCTGAATGGTTATAGCGGCCCTCTTTTCGTGTAAATCATATAGGTACGGATGTCGCTGTGTACAAGCAAGTTCATTGGATAAAGGAAAGAAGGGATAACATGATTACGAGAGGAATCGACCATATTGGAATAACTGTACCGGATATGGAGCAGGCGACACTATTTCTACAACAGGCGTTTGGAGCTCAACTTGCCTATGACCATATAACGCCGGATGATCCCCCACAGGAAGGACCCGAGGCAGAGTGTAAATTAGGACTGCGTTCAGGAGCAAAGGTTATTCATATTCGGATGTTATCGCTAGGGGAGAGCTCCAGTATAGAGTTATTTCAGTACGCGAATACAGCGCAATCGGAGCCAGTTAGGGCATCAGATTACGGATTGCAACATATGGCATTGTATGTGGACGATATGCAAGAAGCTGCACGACACTTCAAAGAAGCGGGCGGGGTGTTGCTAACAGAGCCTGGGGCGTTGACCGATCATATTGAAGGCGGGGAAGGCAATCAGTTTGTGTATGGAAGGACACCTTGGGGGATGCTGATCGAGCTGATCTCCTACCCTGCGGGCATCCAGTATCCGAATCACAGTGAAGCGAAGCGCTGGACACCACGAAAAAAATAATATAGATGAGACTGGATAAGAAACAGGACGATGCACGACAAATCGTTCTGTTTTTCTTGTATATAGGGGCTAAACGGTCACTAAAAAACAGAAATTATGTTACAAATACGTTACAAATACAGAAGTGTATACTGGTTTGCCTTATGTTACGATACGTACAAGTAGATACAGAGATATTTTACGGATAAGATAAGTTATAACGTCTCTTTTCTGGATGATGAACATACTCCGAAAGTATGTTGATGGAACCCTTTTATCCAGGATATTGAAGAAGCATTGAAACGAAGGAACAACTATATATTTTGACTTCACAGGGTTGCAATAAAAATAAATAACAACAGGTGATCCAAAATGCTGCAAATCGGGTATCCATAGTAGAGCCATCTAGAACCTGATGGATACATATGTTGTTATGATTGTTTTTTGCTAGTTAAAGGCTGTCTATTATGGAATGAACTGTGGGGGTTATCAAGTGTCTATATTAGATATGGAAAAGAAAGATGTTGTCACCGATGCAATGGTCATCAAGGCGATGGAGAAAAGTCTTGCTATCATTCGATTCGATCTGGATCGCCGGGTAACCTACGTGAATGAAGTCTTTGCCCAAACGATGGGATATACGGTAGATGAGATGTACGGCATGAAGCATCAGCAACTGTGCTTCGGTCAATTTGCAAATACTCCGGAATATGATGCTTTTTGGAATAGCATATTTAATGGTGTCAGCTTCCAGGACAAGGTTGAACGCAAGGATGCAAAGGGGAATTCTGTATGGCTTGAAGCGACATATATGCCGGTGTACGATGAGACGAATCAGAAGATACTGGGTGTCTCCAAAATCGCCACCAACATTACCAACCGTCAGAACAACATTTCTGTCGTAGTGAATGAGCTGAAAACGATGTCTCATGAACTGAATGGGCAGGCAGATGTAGGTATTGAACGCAGTCAGGAATTGATGTCCAGTATCTCCTATATCTCAGAGGTGTCAACTTCTAACCGTGCAACGCTGACTCATTTGCAGGAACAGGCCGGATCGATTCAGGGCGTGGTACGAACGATACGCGAGATTTCGTCTCAGACGCAACTGCTCGCGTTGAATGCTGCCATTGAGGCTGCACATGCAGGAGAATACGGACGAGGATTCGATATCGTGGCCAAGGAAGTTAAGAAACTATCCGCAATGGTGGAGAGTTCGATTAATGAGATTCGAGATAGCGTGACTGGAATAACCAAGGAAATTGGCAATATCACAGGTGGCACCAAAAAAGTAGAAGAATATGTGGAGCAGAGCCAGAAGCAGATTGAGATCGCATTGAATGATTTTACAGCAATTGCTGCTTCAGCTCACTTGTTGGATGCCAAAGCGGAGCATGTGACCAGAATCGTATAACAATATATAGTAATAGCGGTTCCTTTCACAGGAACCGTTTTTTTGTCGTTCAGTACTCAAAAAAACGGGAATTATTGTGATCAAACGGGGACACAATACTTGGGAATACCTGCAGCTATGTCATGCAGAGAAATGTTGGGGTGGGAACATGTGGTCAACAATTGTATCCTACGTGCCGGATTGGTCCATATGGATTCAGGCATTCTTGGTCTTCATCATTCCAATTGGTATTACATTGAGCATGCGCTGGATCAATGCTGCCATTAAGCGCGGAAGCTTCTCTCGTTCGAAGCCATCGTCCATATCCTCGAAGGATATCTCGCCAGCAGCCAAAGGGCAGGGTGAAGGGACCGAAACAGGCCACTATGCCAATATTAAATTAACCGAAAAGTACAGCATAAATCTGACGAGTGTGAAAGAAAGCTTTGGACTCAATGCAGACGTGCATATTCGGGAATTTATTATTAGGGGAACGAATACACGGGCTGCGGTCATTTATACCGAAGGCCTGGTAGATCAAGACTTAGTTGATGATCACTTGATTACACCGTTGATGTTCGAAGGTGTTCCTCTACTTAAGCAGGAGGGTTTCCTTCATCCAGACAACGCACACTTACTGTCGGCATATCTGCAAGATCAATTACTTCCTGTCAGTCTGGTTGAGGAGACGAAGTCCCTCCAAGAACTCGCAGTTGGTGTGTTGTTTGGGAAAAATGCACTGCTGGTTGATGGTTTGCCAGGTGCTTTATTAATTGGAGCTCATAAGATCAAAACAAGAGGTATGAATGAACCCTTGTCAGAGGGACTGCTTCGTGGGCCTCGTATTGGTTTTACAGAGCAATTAAGCGATAATACAGGCATTTTACGTCGTTATGGAAGTGATCAGAGCCTGTTTATTAAGAAGTATGAAGTGGGTTCACGGATCAAAAAAGATTTGGCGATAGCCTATATTCAGGATATTGCCGATCCAAATCTCGTTGCAGAAGTATGCAAGCGAATCGAAGAGATGGATATGGATTCAATGCTCGAATCAGGTTATGTGGAACAACTCATCGAAGATAATACGCTGAGTCCTTTTCAGCAGGTACTGAATACGGAAAGACCTGACCGAGTGATGGGTGCCCTTCTGGAAGGCCGAGTGGCAATTTTGTTGGATGGAACGCCATTTGTATTAATTGTACCGGTGACCTTTAGCATGTTGCTTCAGTCTCCAGAGGACTATTATGAACGCTGGATTCCTGGAACATTTTTGCGAGTGCTGCGTTTTATGGCCGCGATGCTGGCATTGCTTGCTCCTGCGCTCTATATCTCGTTTATCTCGTTCCATCCGGGTCTTATTCCAACCAAGCTGGTATTGACGATTATTGAAACGCGTACCGGAGTGCCATTCCCCTCAATTATTGAGGTACTCATCATGGAGCTTTCAATTGAAATCTTGAGGGAGGCCGGGATACGCTTGCCCAAACCGATTGCGCCAGCGATGGGTATCGTAGGAGGTCTGATTATTGGCCAAGCAGCCGTGCAAGCGGGAATAATAAGCCAATTTCTGGTCATTGTCGTTGCGGTAACAGCCATCTCTTCCTTTACGATTCCGGTCTATAGTGCGGGATTAACGCTAAGGATTCTACGATTTGCCGCTATGTTCAGCGCAGCCGTACTCGGATTGTTTGGCGTGGTTATGTTCTTTCTGCTTGTGTGTACACACCTGGCACGACTCTCAAGCTTTGGCGTACCTTATGTTGCACCAGCCGTTCCCTATCACATGAATGAATGGAAGGATTTTGTTATCCGTGCACCGCTAAATATGATGAGAATGCGTCCCAAAATGACTAATCCGATCGATGATGATCGGAAAAAATAAATGGAATTCCATCTACTGAAGGTCTGGAGGTGAACTAAGTGAATGGCTCCCAAGGAAAGCTAACCACGACACAGGCCGTTGTAATTATTGTCAATTACATGCTTGGTGCCGGGATATTGACACTACCTCGAACGACCAGCAAAGCTGTCGGAACACCGGATGTCTGGATTTCCATTATCCTATCTGGATTCATTATCATAGGTGTCGGAATAATTCTGGTTACCCTGTGTCGCAGATTTCCGGAGAAAACCGTCTTCCAGTTCACCCGTGAGATTACGGGCAGCTGGATTGCTTACATACTGGGATTGTCTATGATTATGTATTTCATAGTTATTGCCGCATTCGAAATCAGAGTTATGGCTGAAGTAACTGGGATGTATCTGCTCGAACGCACCCCCACCTGGGCGATTGTGATGGTCTTCATGTGGATCGGTGTATATATGATTTCAGGCGGGCTTGGCGTTATCGTACGCGTGTTTGAGATCATCCTTCCAATTACGATTATTATATTTGTGATTGAAATTTTGCTTAGTAATCAGCTATTCGAAATTGGCAATCTGAGACCCGTACTCGGTGATGGGGTCATGCCGGTTTTCCAAGGGTTGAAGCCTTCACTATTATCTTATACAGGCTATGAGGTGATGTTAATCATGACTGCCTATATGAAAAATCCGAAGAAGAGCAATAAAGCGATGACCTGGGGGATACTCATATCCACTATTATCTACTTGATCACGGTGGTGATGGTTATAGGCAGTTTATCGCTCGATGGCATCAAAACTCGAACCTGGCCAACGCTGGATTTGGTAAGAAGCTTCGAAATCCAGGGTCTGATATTCGAGCGTTTTGAATCCTTATTGCTGGTCATCTGGATTATGCAAATCTTTTCGACTACAGCAATTACACATTACTGCGCTTCGGTGGGTATTCGTGATTTGTTTCGTTCCAAAAAAATCAAAGGCATCATGTACGGCCTGCTGCCGTTCATTTATCTGACAGCAATGATACCCAAAACAGTGGATGATACCTTCGTACTAGGAGATATGCTAGGCAATGTGTCCGTATTTTTGTTTGGCATTTTACCTCTGGTACTACTGTTGTTAAGTCTGATTCGCAAAAAAGGAGGCAAGCATGCATGATTACATTCCGCATGTTGTTACGCTTAGCCACTGTATTATGCATTCTCTTAACGATATCCGGATGTTGGAGCAGTCGAGAGATAGAGGATCTAAGTGTCTACGTTGGTCTTGGGATCGATATCGGCAAAGAGACGGAATTTGAGGAGAACATCGCCAATCAGGGAGGAGGGTATTCCAAGCAGAACAATGTGACAGCCACGGTACAGATTGCTCCCGGTAATTCCAGCAGTCAGAAGAGCCAACAATCCGGTTCGCCTGCTTCTGGTAAAACGTCCTATTCCAATGAACAGCTTACCGGAGATTCCTTGCTGCAAATCTTTCGTCAGTTTGCACTGAGACGAGATCATCCGCTCATCGGACATCATCTGAAGGTTATCGTTGTGTCCAAGGATATCGCCAAAAAGTATGGTCTGGACCAGCTGCTGGATTTTGTACTTCGGGATAACGATATTCGTCCTAACTGTCTGGTGTTGATTAGCCATCATCGCGCTGTTGATGTACTGACTTCAGATGATCCTTCCCGGATTCCAGCATTTTATCTTACAGGTATTACCGGTAATTCATACTTGTCCAATAAAATCCTGGACCCCGTTCTACTCTCCAAATTAGATGCACAAATGCAATCCGGTTCCAGCTTTTTGCTCCAGAATGTACTGAACTTCAATGGAGAGGACAAGTTCTCCGGTGCCAGTATCTTTGATGGGAAAACAACAAAATTCATCGGGGAACTCAGCCAAACGGATCTAGAAGGGCTATCTTGGCTCAGACCTAAAGAAAAAGGAGGTATCTTGAAGACATACAATAAAGAGGGGTTCACTGTTGTATATGAAATGAAGAAGAAAAAAACAACAATAATTCCAAAAGTGGTTGGCGATGATATTTCATTCCATGTGAAAACTGAATCCGAAGGCTGGTTGATGGAGGATTGGCGTGCTCCCGAGGAAGAGGAAAAAGGTGCGTATCTCAGTGAATTGGAAAAAGAATTTGCTGAACTTGCCAAACAACAGATTCGACAGTTGTTATACAAACTGCAGCATACCTATAAAGTAGATGTTGCGGATTTTCGGGATAGCTTGCGTATTAAAGAACCTAAAACATGGAAAAAAGTCAAAGACGATTGGGATAAAATTTTTAGCACCGTGCCGATCACCTATGAGGTAAAGACCACCATCACGAATCCGGGGTCTTCCACCGAATAGCGAGGTGTGCCATATATTATTTAATTGTTGACACATTCATGATAGATCGCTATATTAGTAAAAAATCATTTTCTTATCCAGAGAGGTGGAGGGACTGGCCCTTAGAAACCTCAGCAACAGATCTGAAGGATACTGTGCTAATTCCAGCGGGTGAAAGCCTGATAGATAGGAGCGTTTGTTTTTATTTGTCAGTAACGGCGCACTCTTTAGGCAGAGTGGGTCTTTTTTGTTTTTTCTGGATGAAGAAGTAGGGGAGCAGCAGGTATGGAGAACAACAACGACAAAGGGCATTTTCAGCGGAAAATGCAGGCACGGCATGTGGTCATGCTCTCTCTCGGAGGAGTCATTGGAACGGGATTATTCCTCAGCTCAGGTTACACCATTCAGCAGGCGGGACCACTGGGAACCATTCTGTCCTATCTGATCGGAGCCATCGTTGTATATCTGGTGATGCTCTGTCTTGGTGAACTGTCTGTTCATATGCCAGAGACGGGAGCATTTCATAGTTATGCAGCCAAATATATCGGACCGGCAACAGGTTACACGGTGGCTTGGTTATACTGGTTAACCTGGACTGTTGCGCTTGGCTCCGAATTCACAGCCGCCGGATTGCTTATGCAGCGCTGGTTCCCATCGGTAAACGTATGGATATGGAGCGCGGTTTTTGCACTGATGATCTTTCTGTTTAACGCTCTAACGGTGAAATTTTTTGCGGAATCCGAGTTCTGGTTCTCATCTGTAAAAGTAGTGACTATCGTAATCTTCATTATTATCGGTGGCGCAGCCATGTTTGGGTTCATTCCCATGGCGGATTCTGAACCGGCTCCATTTCTATCGAATATTACCGCATCCGGGTGGTTCCCTCATGGGGCTACAGCGATATTGATGACCATGCTTGCTGTAAACTTTGCCTTCTCAGGCACCGAGTTAATCGGCATTGCCGCCGGTGAGACGGAGAACCCGGAAAAGACGATACCAAAGGCTATTCATACAACGCTGTGGCGTTTGGTTATTTTCTTCATCGGAACGATTATTATCTTGTCGGCCTTGCTGCCCATGTCGGATGCCAGTGTACTGGAAAGTCCGTTTGTAGCGGTAATGGAGCGGGTGGGTGTACCCTATGCAGCAGACATTATGAACTTTGTTATTCTGACGGCGATTCTCTCTGCTGCCAATTCAGGCCTGTATGCATCTTCACGTATGCTCTGGTCTCTGGCTGACAAAAGAACGATCTCTCCGTGGTTTGCCAAATTGACCAAAAGCGGAGTACCGCTGAATGCACTTCTGATTAGTATGGTGGGTGGTGCGCTGGCCTTGCTGTCCAGCATCATTGCGCCAGGTACGGTGTATATTACGCTGGTTTCCATTTCAGGTCTGGCTGTCGTTGCGGTATGGATGAGCATCAGCGCTTCCCAATACATGTTCCGCAGACAATATATCCGGGAAGGACATGCGGTCAAAGATCTGGTCTACCGCACACCACTGTATCCGGTGGTACCAATTGTTTCATTTATATTATGCCTGGCTTCATGCATAGGTATTGCCTTTGACCCGACACAGCGAATTGCGCTGTATTGTGGGGTTCCGTTTATCGCAGTATGTTACGCTGCTTATTATCTGACAGAACGTGTGAATAAGAAAAGAGGACAAGTACATGACGCAAGAACAACAGACTAACCCCATGGAACAGATCCTTCGTGAACATCCGGTCATGATTCTGGATGGAGCGTTGGCTACGGAACTCGAACAGCATGGATGTGATCTCGATGATCCACTATGGTCTGCTCGTGTGTTGCTTGAGAATCCGGATGTTATTGTTCAGGTCCATGCAGATTATTTTCGAGCAGGAGCCGACTGTGCGATTACATCCAGTTATCAGGCGACGGTGGATGGTTTCCGCAAGAGAAGGATTGATGAACAGGCTGCACTGGAGCTGATCCGCAAGACGGTGGAACTGGCTGTACAGGCGAGAGATGACGTGTGGGCAGAAGTTCAGAGTAGTTTAGTAGAGAGAGAAAGCTCAACAGGTCAGCCTGTAGAAGCTCCTTCGGTACGTTCCGAGAACGTGGAGAATGAGGAGCATTTAACAGATCGTACAGGGGATCGCAAAGAAGACTGTCTTCGTTCACGTCCAATTATTGCCGGGTCCGTTGGACCGTACGGCGCCTATCTGGCGGATGGTTCTGAGTATGTGGGTCATTACGGCGTGTCGGATGAGACGCTTGTCGCATTTCACCGTCCGCGTATGGCGGCGCTGCTTGAAGCAGGTGCTGATATTCTGGCGTTTGAGACGATTCCTTCCTTGCAGGAAGCACAGGTGCTGGTTGATGTACTGAAGGAGTTCCCTCATGCGTATGCTTGGTTATCTTTTTCTTTAAAAGACGGGACAAGCATCAGCGAGGGCACACCGCTTGAGGTATGTGCACAGAAGTTTGGCTCCGAGCCGCAGGTTGCGGCGATTGGCCTGAACTGTGCTCCGATGGAAGTGGTGACGGAAGCAGTGGGTATTTTGAGCCGTACCAGCGATAAACCTGTTATTGTGTATCCGAACTCGGGAGAAGTATATGATGCAGCAACGAAGACGTGGAGCGGACAGGGTACCTGTGGCAGCATGAGTGATGCTTCGGAGCAGTGGGTTGCTGCGGGCGCGAAAATTATTGGCGGCTGCTGCCGAACAACGCCACATCAGATTGGTGCACTTGCGAAGAAATGGCGGAATTAGTTCATATCATGATAACAAGCCCTTCCACATCCTATAGAGGTATGGAAGGGCTTGTTTTATTGTGTTAAGGCATTCTGATTACATTATTCGATAACCAGTATACGTGGCGATGCTTCCCGAATGATTCTCGAAGAGAACCACGAGCCAAGACTGGCTGCAATGATGCTTAGACAGGTGAACAGTACCATTCCACCCCAATGCAGGATCAGTGGAAGCTGTACGATACCATAACCGGAAAGGACCATTTCGAGTAGAAGAGGCAGCAGGTATACGCCGACGAAAATACCCAGTATGGCTCCCACGGAGGACAGTATGAACATTCCCATGGTGAGCGACAACCGGATTTGACGAGATGTCATTCCCAGCGATTTGTATATCCCGTACGTTCTGCTTTCTTTACGGATATTGATTCTACAGGTACTGAAAATAATGATGAACGTCACAATGATAAACAGCAATCCAATCAGGCTCATCGGATAGATCAGGATGTTAGCGGCTTCCGCGTAAACCGAATCAAGCAAAGTCTTCTGAGTGAATACCGAAGCAAAATCTTTAAATTGCTCATTTAATTCAGAGGCAACCTTAGCCGCTTGTGCCATATCGTTCACATTGATGAAGATAACATCAAATTCACTATAATCCGGGTTCACACTTCTCATGGCATCAATGGTGATTCTGCCTGAAACAGACATGTTGGCGAACGCCTGATAGATGCCTGTGATGAGGAATGTACGCTTTTCTCCTTCAATATAGATATCGATAAGATCACCGAGATCTTTATTTGATGTTTTGGCTACACTTACACCAATGGCAATTTCATTCGCATGTTGTGGGTTAACCCCTTTTAACGTTTCGAATCCAAGTTCCTGATAACTCCCGTCCAGTACACTCAAGTTGAGACTGATGGATTGGCCCTCTACTGCTGCCAAAGACTCCGGGCTAATTACACCCGTTGTGTTCCCTTGCCAGCCTACATTGCTGATCCTCGAATCCTGCGCTAACACGTGCTTTAGTTCAGCCTTGGGGAAGTTACTTTTGTTCACTACGACTGCTGCGATATTGGCATTGTCATACCCCCATTTAGCTGCGGTCTGTTCAATTCCGTTTATACTGGTCAGCAGAACATACCCCAAAACTAGTACGGAGGAAGCCATGGTAGTCAGCAGGATTGTTAGAACAGAGCTTTTGGTGTTTTTGAACACATGTCGGAATCCAAGCACGGCGGTCACAGGCAGTCGTGTGAACCCGATCCAGTGCGCCAATGGCGAATTCATTTTGCCAGCCATCCGGCTGTGATCTGTCTCCGACATACCATAACGAATAGCCTGCACGGGCTGTATGCTACGTGCCTTTTTGGCATGTAACACAGTGAACAGAATCACTAGAGTAAATAGTAGTACGCCGGCCAGTATGGCCGCATCCAATCCTTGAACTGGAATGTTCTGATTCCCCACTCGAAGAGAGGATACAGAAATATTAATGATCCATTTGGATATCCATATACTGAGTGCAAGTCCAGGGATAATGGCTACGATGGATATCAATGCATATTGAATAACATAGGTGCCTATCGTTTTTCGGGAAGTCAGACCTAGTGATTTGAGGATTCCTATCGTTCTGTAATTGGCCAGGATGGCATCCGCAATCGTAAATCCGATGGTCATCAGGGCGATAGAGAGCATGACAACACCCATGAATATCATGATGAATCCAATAACCTGATTGATGATCAGATAAAAAGAGGCAATGGCCTCGAACTCCATTTTGGATTCCAGAAACGGAATACCTGTCTCACGATTGTACCGTTCCCAATACACCGAATTCATGCTGTAATCGTTAAAATGGATGCCCATCATACGATTCTCGTTGCCAGCAAGTGTAGCGAGATCATGTTGATAATCGGCAGGATTCATCCAGACCCGTGCTGTATTGGAGAAGGGTGCCCCGTATGGTACATCGATGACAATGCCCGATACATTCAATTCAAGTGTGCTTGAGCCGGTTTTGAAGCCAATGGTATCACCTACCGAGATATGATAAGCATTCGCCATGGACGTTGGAATCCAGACGGAGCCTTGTTCGGGAACTGTGTCGGGCGTCCCGCTTGAGAAAATCAGTTCATCCACACCCCATGGCGGTGGAGGCGTATTAAACATGTACAGGTAGATGTTAGGGATGTGAGTTTCATTCAAAATGATGCCTGAAAATGTACGATACGTTAGCAAAGGGGACACCTGAACTCCATCCTGAGAAGCCCACCAGTTGTGCACAGCGTCAGGGTCATTCAGTCCTTTTTCAAACGTCAGGATCTGATGAGATCCATGGGTTCGGGTATGCATTTCATAAAACTGATTGCCGGTGTTCGCCAGAATGACAGTAGCTGTAGATACAAGAAGTGTCGAGAGAAGCAGGAGCAGCGCAATCAACGCATTTTGTATTTTGTTCCTACTCAGATACGACAAGCTAAGTTTAAATATGACTGCCATCGTTATTCCTTCCCCGTAACCAAAGCGAAGATAATCGCTTCACGATCCTGAATTTGATGTTCGTCATAGGTGTCAAACTCAAGGATTCCGCCAATCTTGCCGTCTTGAATATAGATCAGGCGATCTGCCCGACAGGCGGCCTTGATATCATGCGTCACCATAACAACAGACTGTCCTTTTCGATGAATATCTGTAAGGATATCGAGAACGGCTGTGCCATGTTCCATATTTAAGCTTCCGGTCGGTTCATCCGCAAAAATGATATCCGGCGAATTGATCAAAGCCCGTGCAATCGCAGCTCGTTGCTGCTGTCCTCCGGAAGTTTGGGATGGGAGGCGGTTACGCTGTCCATCAATATCCATGGCATTCATCAGCTCAGCAGCGCGGGATAGGATGTCCTTCTTTTTGTTTCCTGCAATATATCCCGGTAAAGCAATGTTCTCTTTGATGGAAAGGTCTGGGACCAGATTGATACTTTGATAGATATAACCGATCCGGCGGGTGCGGAAATCGGACATTTGACGTTCACTGTAAGCGTCAATCCGCTGGTCGCGAAAATAGACCTCACCTGCTGTAATCTGATCCAGTCCGCTTAGCAGATATAAGAGGGTTGATTTGCCAGAACCAGAGTTACCCATGATGACCGTGAATTCCCCTTCATAGATATCAAGATCAACATTACGGATGGCATGATGTTGTTCACTTCCGCTGTTGTACGTTTTGCACAGATTCTGTGCACGGATAATCACCTTTTTGGACAATTCGAATCACTCCCGAGTGTAATATAGGATTTATTCTAGAGGAGGGATGTTGAGGAAGCCTTATCAAATTATGAATAAAGTATTACAGCTGTTGAGTGTGGGCTCAGCAGATCGGCAGATAGAACCGGAAGGTTGTACCTTGTCCTTCTTTACTAGTAAAGGAAATATGGCCTCCATGTGCTTCAATAATGCTTTGGCAGATAGAAAGGCCCAGCCCTGTACCTTCCTGAACACGTTGTTCTGCATGACTCGCCTGGCCTCTGAAGTAACGCTGAAAAACAAACGGCATGTCCTGTACACGTATTCCCTGACCCGAATCGGCGATCGTCACATTCAAATGCTCAGATTCCAGTTCCATATCTATACGTATCGTGTCTCCTGGAGCTGTATGCTTGAGGGCATTGGCGGCAAGATTGGAGATCACCTGTTCAATTCGAGTGGGGTCGATAGCGATTAACACATTGGGGATGTAGTTGGGTCCTTTATAGATAAGCCCCTTTGTTAGGACAACATGTTCAATAGGTTTCAACATCGTCTCCAGTATAGGCCCACTGTACAACTCACGGGTTTCCACCGAAATTTGCCCCAATTCCTGAAGTGCATGAACTAGCAGATCCTCCACAAGGCGGGCTGTTTTATCCGTATGGGTTCGCATCACTCCCATATATTCCATCAGCGTCTCCTGATCGTTGCATAGTCCTTCCTCAATAGCTTCTATGTATGCTTTTATTGTGGTAATTGGTGTTTTAATATCATGAGATATATTGGTGATGAGTTCCTTTTGTGCTTGTTCCTGCTGAATACGCTGCTCGCTCAAATGTTTAATCTCCGTGCGCATTAGATCAAACATAGCATATACTTCGAGCAATTCATCGTTCCGGTTGTACTGGATTTTTTCTTCATAATTGCCTTTAAGCATGGATTCCGCATGTTGCTTCAATTGATGGATGGGAGAGAGCAGGTGTTTGTCCAGTTTTTGTTTCATCCAGAATAGAAATAAGCTCAGAATCAGTGATAGGAGCATGAGTGCGCTAATCAATATAACCGGAAAATTCATCGGTTGCTGAACCGTAACCATGGCTTGGGGGATGGAAAAGATAGCATTGCCGATCTGACTTCCCATCGGTCCGTCCATCACGGGAAACGCGATATCAAGCATATCGTTACCGTCCGCGGCCTGCGTGGCATGATGCAGATCATAATGGAGAGCTGAACGCAGATTAACTTGCGTCCCTTCAGAGGTGGGGTCGGAGGACAGAATGACTTTTCCATCCAAGTTTAGATAGGTAAGCAGAACCCCGGTCTCTCTGGCGGTGGAACGTATGACTCCACGAATATTTTGTTCATTAAGATGCTGATGATTTTGCTCCAAAGCGAGTAAGATCGGATTGACCTTGAGTCGAACCTGATTCAAGGATAGATTGGATTCGCCTGAATTTCGATCTTGTAACAACATCATCGACAGTGCAAGGATACTTAAAACGATAATAATGAGAAGCCCAAGTGTTGTTAACAACCAGCGTTTGGACCAGCTGTTCAATGACATGTGGGAGCCTCCAATCTCACTTATTCGTAATTGAATTTGTAACCGACACCCCATACCGTCTTCAGAACGGTCGGATGCGAGGCATCTGCCTCGATTTTTTCACGCAGTCTGCGAATGTATACGGTTACGGTATTTTCATCACCGTAGGTTGCATATCCCCAGATGGCGTCGAGCAACTGGGCTTTGGAGAATACCTGATTCTTATGGCTTGCCAAGTAATGAAGTAATTCGAATTCCTTGGCAGACAGAGAAACTTCCAATCCGTTTAATGTAACTTTATAGGCTTTTTTATCAATCACCAGGTTTCCAAGATGCAACAGATCTGTTCTGTCTCCAACGGATGTCATACTGTCATAACGCCTGAAGTGGGCATTAATTCGTGCTAACAATTCGCTCAGCGAGAAGGGCTTGGTCATATAGTCGTCTGCTCCAAAGCCAAGACCGAGTACCTTATCGGTATCACTGCCTCTGGCACTTAGAATGAGGATGGGGATATTGTTGCGCCTTCTGATCTCTCGACAGACCTCGATCCCGTCCATGTCCGGAAGCATAATGTCCAGAATGATATAGTCTGGTTGAATAAGCTCCATAATCTGAAGTCCATCTTGTCCAGTGGCTGCCACGGCGGTTTCATATTGATTTTTGGTTAAATAATCTCGCAGAATGCGCGAAATATCTGATTCATCCTCAATGATGAGGACTTTGCGCTGGTGGGTTAGCATATGTATCGCTCCAGTATGATAGATATTGATTTAATGGATATGTATGAATTTGTAAAAAAACTGTCTCTATAATTGTACAGTCTTGTTCTGTGGGAGTCACATGAAAAAATATTGAAGTGAACTTCATTCTTATAAAAAACGTTCTGACTTCCAGTCGTACTGAAAATCGATTACAGTTCAATGTATCAAAATAACCCATGAACCTCTTTAAGGTCATGGGTTTCTGATACTGAACATCATACATGCTCCAGATCATCGATAGGCTCATGCTGCTTGGATTTGAGATATTCCGCCGGAGACACACCAAAGTGTGCCCGGAATACCCGGTGGAAATAGGAGTAACTTGCAAAACCGCAGGATTCGGCAATATGCTCCAGTGTCATTTCACTGTATTTCATTCGTTCCAGCGCCGCATTCAGACGGATCTCAATCGCATATTGAATCATGGTCTGATTGTAGTGCTCCTTAAATAAACGAACTGCACGTGACAGGCTGAGGCCCGCATAACGAGCCGCTTCATCAAGCTTGAACGTAACAGTGGCATGCTCCTCAATGAAACGTTTTAACTTCAGCGCAGAGGAAACTGCCCGATCGGTCTGTATATTCTCTTTAATTGCCCGGTCGATATACAGACATAATCCGCGTAGTAACGCATCCTTTAGCTCCGCATTTT
Source organism: Paenibacillus sp. FSL H8-0283 (assembly GCF_045040675.1). Lineage (NCBI taxonomy): Bacteria > Bacillati > Bacillota > Bacilli > Caryophanales > Paenibacillaceae > Paenibacillus > Paenibacillus sp. FSL H8-0283. The sequence goes on along the minus strand of NZ_CP150295.1, from coordinate 6,123,430 downwards.
CCTCAAGAGGCCCGCGACGTTTCTCAAGTAACATATTTCTCCACAGGCTGATGAGTTTGTCATCCAGTCCAATTCGGCTCACGGTAGATCGATGCTGCCGTTTCCACCAGTTCTCGATCCAGCTGCCCTCGCAGAACAGATAATAATCTCCGCTGGACAAACGTCCTTCCTTATGTGGTTCATCGACAACGAGATGGTAGTCGTCACCAGGCTTTAAGAGCAGCAAGTCCCCGCTCGTCATCCTGAATTCCTCATCCTGTACATACACTTTGCACGAGCCTTCGGTCTGCAGACGGAACAGATAGGTTTGCAGCTCGCCCTTCATATTATGAGTGAACGCTTTATAGTGGTATGAGTAGTCACAGATCAGTACAGATGTCTCTAACGTATCCAAAGATAAAATCCCCCAATATGTACATCCTGCATGCATTCAAATGGGCTCCATTCAATTGATGCAAAATGATGGAAATAAAATTTGATCAGATAGTTCATGTTCTGACTATATTGTATATGTTCATTCTAGCCTGTTTTGCGTTAGGATGATACCAGATAGAGCAATGAAAGCAAATTTGAGAACAGAGGTGTATCCTACATGAAAAAACTTAATATTGGTTTGCAATTGTTTACACTCCGTGATGAAACTGCAACAGATTTTCGTGGTACGTTGCGTAAGGTAGCGGCCCTTGGATATGAAGGTGTGGAGTTTGCCGGATATGGCGATATTCCAGCTGAGGAAATGAAAGCGCTACTAGATGAACTTGGACTGAAAGGATTCAGCAGCCACGTTTCACTACATGCAATGCGCGAAGACTTGCAAAAACAAATCGATTACCTGAAAACAATTGGTGCACAATATATCATTTGCCCTTACCTGATGCCAGAAGATCGTCCTGAGAATGCAGAAGGTTGGACCAAGCTATTCGCTGAGTTACAACAATATGGAGCTGAAGCAGCGAAACAAGGATTGATCTTCGGTTACCATAACCATGACTTTGAATTCCACGGCCAGGTTGGCGATGCCAATGCCTTTGATGCCATGTTCGCTCAAACATCACCGGAAGCGGTAAAAGTGGAAATGGACGTATGTTGGGTACAATTTGCGGGACAAAATCCGATCGAGTATATTAAACAATATGCGGGTCGCTTGCCGCTGCTTCATCTGAAGGACTTCAGCAAAGACGAACAGGGCCAGATGAAAACACTGGAATTGGGACAAGGTTCGGTTGACCTGCCAGCTGTTATTGAAGGCGCTACGAATGCAGGCGTGGAATGGCTGATCGTGGAACAAGACGTATGTCAGAATCCTCCGCTTGAGAGCGTATCCAATAGCTACAACTGGTTGAAAGAAAACTACTTGAATCAATTCTAATGGACCATCGAACCATGAAAAATGCTAATCTATTTGTCAAAGGAGACTTATGTACATGAGTAAAATTAAAGTTGCTGTATTCGGCTGTGGAGCCATTGCCGAGCGCAGACATATTCCAGAGTACGCTGCCAATGAGAACGTAGAACTTGTCGCTTTTGCCGATCCGGTTGTGGAGCGTGCGGAGAAGATGGCCGAAACTTACGGCGGTAAAGCGTATTCCAGTTACGAAGAATTGCTTGCAAACGAAACAGTGGATGCCGTTAGTGTGTGTACACCAAACTATCTGCATGCGCCAATGGCGATTGCTGCTGCAAATGCAGGCAAGCATGTATTGGTTGAGAAACCAATGGCAGTATCCACTGAAGAAGGCGAGCAAATGATCGAAGCTGCCAAGAAAAATGGCGTGTATTTGATGGTTGGACACAACCAACGTTTGATGCCTCCTCACGTAAAAGCAAAAGAAATTCTCGAATCCGGCAAACTCGGTAAAGTCCTGAATTTCCGTACATCATTTGGTCACCCGGGTCCGGAAGGCTGGAGTGTGGACGGAGCTGAAAGCTGGTTCTTCCGTAAAGAAGAAGCGATTATGGGCGCAATGGGCGACCTGGGCGTGCACAAATCCGACTTCATCCGTTATCTGCTGAATGATGAGGTATCTGAAGTGGCTGGTTTCATCAGCACACTGCACAAAGAAGGCACTAAAGTTGACGATAACGCAACTTGTTTGCTGCGTATGAAGAGCGGAGCGATCGGAACGCTCGTAGCGAGCTGGACACAATATAGAGCTGGAGACAACAGTACAGTGCTGTGGTGTGAGAATGGTGTTATGAAGATCGGAACAGTGGAAGGCGATGAAGTTATCGTTGAGCTGACCAATGGTACAGTTGAGACGTACAAAGTTGGTGCCATGGCTACCAACGAGAAACAAGTACCGAGTGGTGTAATTGACGCATTTGTAGAGTCGATTGTCACTCAAACACCTCCAGCGATTTCAGGGGAAGAGGGCTTGCGTTCTCTGCAAGTGATCTTGGCAGCATTCGAATCCGAGAAAACAGGTCAGATCGTTAAACTGTAATCCAACCGAATGACAGTGTAATTTCTAACATTCTAAATGGCTTAATCTATGATATAAGGGACTTATCTTCAGAGAAGTGTTCTGGGGTAAGTCCTTCTTTATTTGTTCCCAGACAAGTGGGGGGAAAGTGAACAGGGATACGGTAAGTGTGCAATAGGGTTTACAATAGTGGATCGCTTTTGCATAACAGAAAAGGCTGATATTATGCGCTATCGCGGAATATCAGCCTCTTGGAGTCATTAAATTGAATGATAGAATGTTTAACTCTCTTTAGATGCCAGCTGGCACATTACTGCCCAGATCCAACCATGCGATTTCAGCAGGAGTCAGCGTGATGCGGGCCCCCTCGTCACAGGACAGCAGCTCCGCCTGATTCTGGGCACCGATCAGCGCACAGGTTGGGAACGTCTGATTCAATACATAAGCGAGTGCAATCTGAATGGGTGATGTTTTCTTCGAATTAGCCAATTGTTCAGCCCGACGCAAGCGTTCCCAGTTATCATCACTGTAGAATACACGCACCAGATCTTCGTTATCCCGAACTTCAGGTGTGAATCTTCCAGTGAAGAAACCACGCGCTTGGGAGGACCAGGATAGCAATGGTAGTTTGGTTTGCTCATGCCATGCCAGCGTCTCTGCATCTGCTGACACACAGCCTTCCCAGAAAGGTTCGTTTGCTTTGGCCAGACTGAGATTTGGGCTGCTGAATGTGAAGCCCTTCAGTCCATTTGCCGCAGCGTATGCATTGGCTTCCTCGAGCCGCTGCCAGGTCCAGTTGGAGGCGCCAATTGCGCCGATTTTGCCGGATTCAATATGTTCGTTCAGTGCTTCAAGAATAACACTGACAGGGGTATTGGGATCATCGCGGTGCAAGGCATACATCTCTACGTGATCTGTCTGAAGACGCTCCAGACTTTCCATCAAGTCACTGCGGATGGCATCAGCGTTCACACGTGGCCCATTCTGGTCATGATGCGCGCCTTTAGTGAGAATGACGATCTGGTCGCGGTTACCACGTTCCTTCATGTAACGACCAAGAACTTCTTCACTCTGTCCACCACAATAAATATGTGCTGTATCTACAGTGTTACCGCCAATCGACAGAAAAGCATCCATGTTCGTAGCTGCTTTATCGTAGGCATTATGCACGAAATAATCGGTTCCTTTAATCAATCTGGAGACACGTTTACCTGTACCAGCAATTTCGATATATTCCATAAGTCAGTTCATCCTCTCAATTATAGTGTAATTCGTGTACGTTCTTCCGCTGAACGAAGGCAAGCTTCCAGTACTTTCATATTAGCTACCGCATCGGAAGGGGCGAAGCGCAGATCCTTGCCCTGAAGTGCAGCACGTGCCATATCATCTCCCTGTAGAGAGTAGTGGTTCACTTGCGGGACTTCAATCTCTCTGCGTTCACCACCAGCCGTTACATAGAAGTTGGAACTGCGGTCCTGTCCGCTGATAAATGCTGAAGGGACTTCAATAATACCGTCGGATCCCAATACCTCCAATGTGTTGCGGAAGGCTGCCCACATACTGCTGTCAAACGTCACGCCGATGTGATTATCGAATTCCAGCAGTCCGGAAGCCATCATATCGACTTGATCATGCTGTGGGGAGAACATGCCAATAACAGTGGCTGCACTTGGTTCTTGACCAAGCAGGAGACGTGCTACACTGATGGAATAACATCCGATATCATACAGTGCACCTCCGCCCCAATCCCGCCGAAAGCGGACATTGCCGGATGCATTGGAGTTATTAAATGAAAATGTGCTGTGCATACCACGAATCTCACCAATCTCACCGCTGGCAATGATATCTCGGATCTGCTCATATCTTGGATGATGGCGGTACATGAATGCTTCAGCCAGATGCACACCTGCATCTGCACAAGCTTGAACCATCTCCTGAGCTTCCTGTTCTGTCAGAGCCAGTGGTTTTTCGCACAAAATATGTTTGCCTGCTTCAGCAGCCCGGATCGTCCATTCCCGATGAAGATGATTCGGCAGTGGGATATATACGGCATCAATGGAATCATCAGCGAGCAAAGCTTCATAACTGCCATAAGCCTTGTCGATCCCAAGTTTCTCGGCCGTCTGTTTGGCTTTATCTTCGTCTCGACTGGCAATCGCGGTTACTTCATTTAACTCGGATTGCTGCAGGCCTGGAATGACGGATTCCACAGCAATGCTAGCGCTACCAAGAATACCCCAACGCAATTTTTGAACTGAATTCATGTGTTGTATCCTCCCGTTTATGAATGTATATTGTGATTATAAAGAATAGATCAATGAATTAAAATGATAATATATTGAGGTTAGTTAACACAATTTTGTTGATCAAGGAGAACCGGCTATGATGAGACAAACCGTATTGCTTACCCTGCAGGATATTCCATATTTTTGTTATCCCGAGTCCGTTGGACATTATATGGACCACGTCCAGCATGCCGTGTTGCGTGAGGCTGGCGCACTGAACAATTTTAATATTCACTATGTCGCTTCGGGCAAGGGATATGTTGAAGTGGACGGGGTGGTGCATGAGCTTCGCGCAGGTCAGGCGTTTCTCTATTTTCCGCAGCAGCGGCAGCATTATTATAGTAGTGAAGATGATCCATGGGATGTACGATGGGTTCATTTTTACGGTGAACGTCTGCATGATTATATGATCGAGCGGGGGTTACATCGCAATCTATTGTGGACACTGCGGCAACGCAGCTCTTGGGAAGAGGCTCATCTGGCCTTGCTCAATGAAGCGGAACAGAACACCATGCTGCGTCCGGCTCAGCTATCCACACTGACCTATGCTGTACTCGCCGAGTTCGTGCAGCATGCAGTACCTTTAAAGAGTACACGTACCACAAGTAAGGCGGAGAGTCGGGTTCTTGCACTTCTTCCACAGATGCAGCAGGAGGCCTGTCAACCTTTCCTGTTACAGGACTGGGCGGATCTTGCAGGTGTGAGTTCGTATTACTTTTGCAAAATGTTCAAGAGTGCTGTGGAGATGACGCCCATGGAATTTATCACTCGTTCACGACTACAGATGGCGAAGCAATGGTTACTCGAACGGCCTACGGCCAACATTGGACAAATCGCGGAGGAAGCGGGGTATCCCAATGCCAGTTATTTTAACCGCCAGTTCATGGCTCATGAGGGGATGACACCTACGGATTACCGCGGATTGTATCACAATTAACCCGTATCCTTTCGATGTTGCCAGCGCTTGAGGTATAGTGGTTTGACACAGAGCTCAATCAAGTCTATTATGGATAAATTAAATCCGTATATAATGAGGTGCCCTCATGAAATATTCAAAAGCGACAAATTATGCTTTGCATACGATGCTTCATCTTGTAAGCACTGCCCCTGAGCAACTGGTTAGTGTACACCAACTTGCAGAATTGCAGAAGGTATCACCAACATATCTGTCCAAAATATTGACCAAATTGGTTAAGGCGGGCATGATCGAATCAACTTCTGGCGCCAATGGTGGTTACCGGCTTAGTCGTAAAAATCCAGATCCTTCTTTCCTGGAGATCATTCATGCGATTGAAGGTCAAGCGTCCCTGTTCGAATGTTCCCAGAATCATAACGCAGGCTGTTTGATCCAGCAGGTGATGGTGCAGGCGGAAGAAGAGATGGAGAGTTTTTTGAACAATAAGAAAATGTCGGAACTGGCTTCCCAGATGAAGGGTGCACATTCCCTGTAACTTGCACTAGAAGTGATCTTTCCCCAACCTCGTGAGAGGTAAGGAAAGATTTTTTTGTATCGTTGTACCTAATAGAAGGCGAATGGTACAATAAGGAAGGTATAGTATGCATACATACATGATCCTAATCTTACATCACATTTTACATCTCTGGAGGGACAACACATGAGCCAATCAACGATCACAGGACTGGAACAATTGCTCGCGCTTGAAAACATTCGGAACACCAAGGCACGTTATTGCCGCTATATTGATACGAAGCAATGGGATACTTTGGGCGATGTGTTTGCTCCGGATGCAGTGGCCGATTTCAGTACAGAGGGCAACCCAATTCCGGTATTAACAGGCCGTGATACGATCGTACAAGTATTCCGTGATCTGGTGGATGTTGCCGTAACCGTGCATCATGTTCATAGCGCCGAAGTTGAATTTGTATCTGAGAACGAAGCAAAGGTCATCTCCCCAATGGAAGATTGGGTTACGTTCCCGGAGGGCAATGAGAACAAATCCTTCCACGGATTTGGGCACTACCACGAAACTTTTGTCAAAATCGACGGCCAGTGGTACATCAAACATACAAGTCTGCAACGTCTTCGTTTGGACCTGTTTGAATAGTAGATAAATTATTAGAGAAGAAAAAATTATTACTAATAGAAGCCCTAAGGAGCACGATGATGCGTCCTTGGGGTTGTTTTGTATTTTGCTTCTGTGTGAAAGGTCAGTGGAATGAATACAAAGGGCGACGAGCCCTAGAAGGCACGCTCCCAGACGGGCTCTCGACCAATTGGGCTTCGTAGTTCGTCATCTTCCACTGGGAAATGTCCTATGTATGGAATTAAGTTATTTAAGTGGAAGCTTACGCTTTTTCGTTATATGATTCACGTTATAAATGTTAACAAGTTTTAATTCGAATTTTCGAGGGTGATATTTATAAAAATTTTCATTGAAGTAATAGACCACACAGAAGAAGAGGAGATCCGCATCAGGTGTCACCAAGTAGACGAAAAAATACATGAGCTCGTTAATAAAGTAAAAACCGAAACGCTCATGATACTTGGCTATCATGAAGATAAGATTAGCCGCATCAAAATTAGTGATATTTATTATTTTGAAGCTGTTGACGGAAAAGTGTTTGCGTATTGTAAGAACACCGTTCATGAGGTCAAACAAAAGCTTTATGAACTGGAGGAACTTTGCCAAGAGAAACATTGTTTTCGGGCCTCCAAATCCACCATTCTAAATATAGCTAAGATTTCCAGTGTTCATCCGTCCATCAGTGGCCGTTTTCAAGCAATATTGGATAATGGGGAGAAGGTAGTCATATCACGGCAGTATGTGCCAACGCTTAAACACATACTTGGATTATAAAAGGGGACCTATATGAAGTATTCCGAGCTCATAAAAGAAATGATTAGAGATTTCTTAATTATATTCGCTTCTATAATGATAATCATCGCTATTTTACGGCAAATCTATGCTCCTGATGCAAGTTTCGAATTACAGACTATTTTTACAATTATGGCTTTCTCTTTTCTGGGTACTTTGACCGGAATTATTTTATATACGCCGCATGCGATTAGCGAGAATAAAATGCGCATCCGAGTGATTTTACATTTCTTTTTTCTGGAAGCCCTATTAATTTCTCTGGCTGTCATATTGAATCTTGTAAACGGTACTTTCAGTATACTATTATTGGCTTTGCAAATTGCCACAGTATACGCTATCCTTCGCCTACTAACGTATAAGAATGACAAAAAGGAAGCTGAAAAGATCAATGAAAGACTACAAACATTTAAAAATAAGGTTTAGAAGATATACACAAACTGCTCCTAAATAAAGTCGTATTTGTAGCGTAAGTACACTTCATTGCGTTGTTTTTACAACTTATTGGCTCTCAACTACAGCTTATCGTTTATGCGTATACACCTGCTCTGCCATTTATTATGATGAACTCATAAAAAGTTGGAGGAGGAGTAGAGAAGCCTTATGGAGATTTTAATACTTGTCGTTACTTTGGTCTCTGAGCTGGCAATTGCGGTTTATTCCATTGCAACCAAGCAAAGCCGCAGCAAGATAAAGAGTTGGACGAGAATCGCAATGTTTATAGGATTCATGATGCTAAGCTTGGGGAAGGTTGTCGTATGGGAGTACACTTGGGGGCTGTTTGCATGCTTGCTCTTTATATTAGCGTTCAAGGAAATAGTTGCACTTCTGCGCAAACAAACAAACCCAGCACGTTACAAAGCGTTCTCTACGATATGGAAGTCCCTTCTGTTAACACTGACCGTAGTTGTTACCCTTGTTCCTGTTTTACTTTTTCCACAGTTTAGGTTGCCGCGAGTGACAGGTCCGTATGTAGTGACTACTGCCACATACAGCTATATGGACAAGAATCGAATCGAAGAATTTACGGATCAGAAAGACAAGCGGTCTGTTAACGTGGAATTTTGGTATCCTGAACAGGCAGACGTAACCTATCCTTTGCTTGTGTTCTCCCATGGAGCATTCGGTATTAAAGCAAGCAACACTTCTACCTTTACAGAACTTGCGAGCCATGGTTATTTCGTCGTTTCGATTGACCATCCCTATCATTCATTTTATACCGTTTCCGAGGATGGAAAAGTCGTGACGATTAATCCCGAATACATGCAAGAAGTCAACAATGCAAATAAAGATGGGGTTTATTCACTTGGTGAGTTTTACGAGCTTACTCAAAAATGGATGAAATTGAGAACGGATGATATGAGTTTTGTCATGGATACGATTCTGGAACAAGCCGAGCAAAAGAAAGATTCTGTATATGGACGCATCGATACACAGAAAATAGGTGTCTTCGGTCATTCTATGGGGGGTGCAGCAAGCGTGGCACTGAGCAGAGAACGCGATGACATTAACGCCGTAGTAAATATAGATGCTCCGTTCTTTAGCGAGCTTGTGTATGATAAAGTTACGAACGAAATAAATGCAAAATCCGAAGCTTTCACCATCCCGCTTCTAAACGTTTATTCGGATGATGTGTGGATACAGCTCTACAGCAGTCCTCCGTATATCGCGAATCGTATTTCGAATGAAAATTTTAAAGATGCATACAACGTTCATTTTAAAGGCGCAAAACATTTAAGTTTAACCGATCTACCTTTATTCTCGCCTATATTGGCAGACCTGTTGCATGAAGGCAGAAAAGCAAATATAGATAAATATTACGCGATTGAAACTCAAAATGAACTCATCCTTCGTTTTTTTGACTATGCTCTAAAGAATCAAGGTCAGTTTGCTCCAAAAGCGACGTATTGAGTACTAGTTCAATAAAAGACAAGAAGGAAGCCGGTCAGATTGATTAGCAGAGCTGTTGTCAACTAGAGGAGTGACAATACGGATCGTTGCAGAAATGCTGACGATCCTTTTTGATATACATTGAAAAACCAGGTCTGGACCGTCGTGGCCCTTACCTGGTTTCTTGGGTTTGATAGCGATATAACAGGTTAGGATGAAATTCTAGATCTGATGACTTGTTTTCGTGACTTTCCGTGACTGCATTCTCAGATACACCTGAGAGAAAATAACGGATGCCAGTGCGACCACAGTCATGCCCCAGAAAATATTGGTGTACGCTGAGGACAGTGGCATGTTTTGCATCGCCGTTAATGCTACGCCGGTAACAGCAACACTGAAAGCACCGCTGAAGAACTGACTGAGTTGGAACAGCCCCATACCTGCGCCCACCTGATCCATAGTCAGATTTCCAGACAATTCATTGGACACGCTGGTGGTTAGGGAAGAGAAGCCTACGCTGAGCAAGACATAGACAGCCATAATGGCGTAGATGTTATTGTCTGCAAATAAGGCGAATAACCCGGCAGCTACCAGTAGCAGCCATGGTGCAAATTTCAATAGCAACGTATTGCCATGTCGGTCAATCATGCGGCCGATCCGGTTTGACAGCAGCATAGACACGACTGCACCGGGGAAGATGACAAGTCCGGATTGAGCAGGTGTCAGTCCATACAGATGCGCTAAAATTTGAGGTAACAGGAACAACGTTGAGAAGTTATTGATGTACGATACAATCCCCAGCGAGCTGAGCATCATATATTTTTTGTCTTTGAACAAAGCAGGTTGAACAAATGGATCTGCCGCGCGCCGAATTCGGAGCCAGAACAGAAGCAGTGCCGCAGCACCGATAACAAGAGTGAACCACTGACGGGAAGTCAGGAATAACAGCACACCCGTAGTACCGATGGCGAGAAGCACGGCACCCAGCAGGTCAAATGAACCTTTTTGCGGTGTTTCCCGAGGAAGCAGTTTGAAAAATACAGGAATCAAGAATAACGTTAATCCTGTAACGATAAACAGATCATGCCATCCCAGAAATTGTGTGATACTTCCGCCGATGACGGGACCAAGTCCAAGCCCCAGCGAACTGGCGGACATGATGACAGCCATCGATTTACCCCGGCGATCATGTGGAATGTACCGGGTAATCAGCACAATGGCAAGCCCCGGAACCGATGCAGCACCCGCAGCCTGGATCAGACGTGCAATGAGCAAAATGATGAAATGATTACTGAAGAACCCGAGAACCGATGCCGCACCAAGTAACGTAAGCCCGGTCGTGAATAATGTACGAATAGGTATGAAATCCGATAGACGTGAGAACGTAATCGAGGAAATGGCAAATACAATGGAATACCCTGTAACAATCCATGAGGAAGCGACGGATGTAAGCATAAATTCGGCTGCAATTTTGGGCAGGGCCAGATTAAACATCATTGTATTCATAACAACGAGTACAACGGTGAAGCCAAGCAAGCTTACGATTAATCCTTCCTGTATTCCGGTCCGTTCCCCTGATGATGCGGTTGCGGTGTTGTTCATAAAAACCTCCTAGAGTGATGTGTATTTCGCAACATTTCAGAAACGGTGTGTAACATTTGCAAAATGTAGTATGATGTCAATCCCGTGCCAAACAGGCAGGGGTTACATAACGAAATCATTAAAGTTCGATTGGTGTCGAACATTAGAAATATATCATGGATCTGTGTTAAAATACAATGGATAGTCTGAGAAAAGGGGACTACAGTATGAAGATTTTACATCATCCACAGGTGTCAGATATTGAACTTTCCTCCGTATTGTATGCGTTAAGCGACCCGACCCGTCTTGGGATTGTTGCCGAAGCTGCCAGAAGTGGGGAGCAACCGTGCAGTCATTTTCATGCACCTGTTGTGAAGTCAACGATGTCGCATCACATTCGGACCCTGCGAGAAGCTGGAGTCATTCGGGTCAGAGTGCAGGGCACACAGCATTTTCTCACCCTGCGATCCGATGATTTGGAAACGCGCTTTCCAGGACTCCTGCAACCGTTATTGCAGGCCGCAACTCAGTCGAGCACAGATCCTTCCTAAAGGTTGTCCTTTCTTCAGGTCGAAGAGGGGACATTTTTATTTTTTGAAATACTTCTAATACTGATGCGACATTCTGTGTCGTATCATGCCCTATATAATAACGGTGAACACACAAACCATATCGAAAAGAGGTTCACAACCATTGGCAAAAACTAAAAGAGGACGCGTTTTGTGGAGTCTTCCTTCCAGGGGCCGGGGAACATGCCCGGTGTGTAGCAGTACCCGAATTAAATTGTTGTATACGCAAACAAAAACAGACGGTACAAGTCTGAAAGTATGCAAGAAATGCTTCAAAGCCGTGCAATCCAGAGTGGATAAGGCACATGTATAACATAACTGGCCTGTTCTTCGGAACGGGCCATGTCTTTTGATATAATCGAATATATTAGGAATGGATGAGATGGGGGCGGGAAGATGAGTAACATGCATCGGATTCACTGGTTTGACGAACAGATTCGGGGTGGACGTTTTCCGAATAGCAGCTGGCTTGCCCGTGAATTTGAAATCTCCCGTCGTCAGGCTCAGCGTGATATTGAATATATGGCAAGTTCCTTGCGAGCCCCTTTGGTGTATATGGCAAAATATCGGGGCTATTGTTATGAGGATCAGACTTTTCGATTGCCCCATTTGTATATGACCGAAGAAGAGCAGCGTGTGCTGAAATATCTGGCGCATCGTTACCGGCATTACGATTATGATCAATCGGACGCGGTGAAACGTGTAGCACATTTGCTGGAGCGTTTTACGTTGGAGGAACAACAGATGGGAAGTAGTGAGCTCCCAGTATTTTCGGCGCAACCGAAGCAACTGCAATTCTTTGAATTGTTGTCCCACGCCATAACTGACTTGCGCAGAGTACATATTCATTACAGGGATCACGATGGAGAACGACAGTTTTCCTTGTGTCCATTAAAGATGATATCCCAGTTTAACGCCGATTACGTGGTGGGTTATGAAGCAGACCCTGTACAGCAAGTGGCCATTCGCTTGGAGGGCATTGTTCATGTATCGATCTTGAATGAGAGATTTGAGTACAAGTCAGATGCTCTCCTAAGTGGATGGGAAGAAACACTGCCTGTGCGTAAACCGTTTGTAGCTGAGATTCGCTTGAAGGAATTGCAGCAAATGGACCTATGGGAAGGGTATCGTATTCGGGCTAGGCAAGATCAGATTTATTCAATTGAATTTTATGACACGGACGCTTTCTTACAGCATTTGTTTGTTAGTGAATGGGAGGAACTTTTGTCTCCTGGGTGGCTTAGACGCAAGCTTCAGCAAAGCGCAGAAGGATTAATTGACAGGCTCGCGATACAAGGTAAGCAAAACGTGGAATAAACCAGTGTAGAGAGGAGAAGATCCATCCTTGGCTGAGAACATTTTAGATAACCTCATCATGAAGCGGGAGTCCAAATCGTACGTGGATAGTCTGCATGCGATACTAACCCATACAGGCCAGTTTCAAGGTTCCAAGGTTGTACTTGCCGGATATACGGGCATGGCTTTCAAGCTGTCGGTACATCGCAGACTACTTCCCATGTCGGTTACAGCGTATGGACAATGGGGGGAAGCGCATCGTCCCGGAGTTGATAACCTGGGGATATTCACGATCTGGGATGGGGGACGTACACGTCATTCCACGTTCGGTTATTATCAGCAGGATGCAGTGAATTGGGTGAGACGGAGTATTGATGAAGGCACGGGTGTAATTTACTGGATTCCTGAGTTCGGTGTTATTCATGGATATGATGACAGTGACCGCATCTTTTATGTGCAAGACGGATGGAGCAAGGAACCGCAGATTTTGTTGTATGACAATTTCGGCTTGAATTTTACTGGATTTTGGTATTGTCAGGTGTTTGGTGATCAGGTCCGCATCCCTGAACAGCAGATGCTGCTGGAATCCCTGCGACTGGCGATTGAGGATTGGGATATTCCCTATCGTCTGTTACCTGATCAGAATATTACTTCAGGTAGAAAGGCATATGATGTGTGGGTGGAGGCCCTGCGGAGTGGGGATTTCGATGAAACCGGTGCAGGTTATATTTTGGAATCCTTCTGCCATTCGCGAACCGAAATAAGGATGTATTTGCAGGGTGTTCGAGGGATATGGAACGAACTGGACCAGGCTTGTGCATGTTATGAACAACTTGGGACGTTAATTGACCAAATGAAAGGATATATGGTTCAGCAGGAGAATAGACGTGCCTTGCGACCAGACACCACAGAAGATTTAGCACAAGTACTCGTGAAGGCGAAAGCACTGGAAGAGCAGGCCATTGATTATTTTCGAGTGATATCCAGGAAGTATCCTGACCGTAAAAGGTCCACTATACCACGGTGGGGAGCACATTCCGCACGATAGGATGAGAGGGGAAGGGAGTGAAGGATGATGGCGACAAAAGTAGTATTGCAGGACTGGCTTCAATCCCCGCAAGCTGCGAGTTTTGCTGATGAATATAGATCATGGAGCGGTGTGAGCGCATATACAGATGCGTTGTTTCGCATTTTATTACATAAACAGTGGACGGTTTTCCCACACCACATGATTGCAGGTATGACAGCAAGTGCATTCCGATTAGTGGTGGATCGGCGTCTGACGTCAGAGTCAATCTCCGCATACAATTGGATGGCAGAGAACTTTGTCGCAGCAGACTTCATTGGTGTGACAACGGGACAACATGGTGGATTTTCATTTGAACCGACTTTTCCGCTCTATCAGAAGCAGGCTCTGCTGGATATCAAAGCTTCCATTGACCGGGGCGTAGGTGCGATTCTCTGGCACGATCAATTTGTCATTGTTACTGGATATGATGATGTGGAACGGGTCTTATTCATCTGTGAAAGTCAAGGTGATGAAATCATTCGTCTGCCCTATGATTCGTTTGGTAGGAACAGTACACCCTACTGGTATTATCAGGTTCTGGAAGACTGTGCACCTATCGATTTATGGGAAGTCTGCAAGGAATCGTTAATCCAGGCCGTGTACAAATGGGAAACCCATGACTATATGCTGCCGCCCCAAGATTACGCCTGTGGAGCGGCTGCGTATGCCGCTATTGCTGCTGCTTTGCAGTCAGGAACATATGACGCTGAACAAGCGGCAACTGTACTTCGCTATTATGCCAAATCAAGATTGGATATTGCCTCTTATGTTGCAGGTCTTAAGCATCTGTCCATTCAAATGGACCAGGTCATAGACGAGTATGAGCTACTCGCAAACCTGTACACAATGATCATTGAGGAAATAGACAACGCCATCTCTTGGGATTCGAGAGAACCGGAATGTGTGCAAAGGGTAATTGAGCTTATATGGAAGGCAGGGGCTACGGAAAAACGTGCCATTGATGCCATTAAACGTGCCTTTCCAGAGACGATAGGTAATCGTTTTAAGGATGTTGGATTAAGATAATTGGAGCATGATAGAGGAAATTGAAGAACTCAGCAGGAATAAAACCGGACAGGTGCAGCCGATCCGGTTTATTTGTATTGAACATATATACACATCAACTCATGTGATCCACGCTAATCATAATTTTTACAAGAAAAAATAACCAAAATTTTAATTTTGGGGTAATCCAAATCCCTTCTTGTTCCGAATATTATATTAGATGGTCTTTTTTGGATGATGATATTCAAGGACAACAGGGGGCGGGAGTATGGTACATAATCCGGAAACCATTCAGGAATGTATCGAACATGCACGGCAAAGGCTCTACCAGATTGCAGCTCAATACCCGGAACTATGGCATCCGGAGGTTATTCGCCAATCCATGGTGCTGGATGAGTTAATTAATGAATATAACAATGCAACTCGCGGGAGAACGATCTCGAATCAACTGAAATCATGATCTTTCTGAACAAAGAATTCCAAGAAGGAATTTCGTGTGTTTGCCTTACTCTTTTACCGCCCCGAGCACAATCCCCTTTACGAAGAAACGCTGCAAGAACGGATATACGAGCAGAATCGGCAGAGCCCCAATAAAGATCTGAGCCGCGTTCACCGTACGTTGAGACATGTTCTGGAGTTGCGTTGCATCCACGTTCATGTTGGAGAAATCTTGCTGTACAATTATGGTCTGCATTAACGTGGCGAGTGGATATTTGGAAGCATCATTCATATAGATCAAACCGTCAAACCAGGAATTCCATTGACCTACCATGGTGAATAAGGAGATCGTGGCAATGGCGGGCATGGAAACAGGCAGATAGATTTTGAACAGAGTTGTGATATGGTTGGCTCCATCAATGAATGCGGCTTCTTCCAGCTCTTTTGGCACGTTGCGGAAAAAGTTCATCATGAGAATCAGGTTCCAGACAGCCACCGCTCCCGGCAAAATGAGAGCCCACATCGTATTCATCAATCCAAGCTTCTGGATCAAAATATAGGACGGAATCAATCCCCCGCTGAACAGCATCGTGAAGATGAAAAACCACGCATATAACGAACGTCCTTTAAAGTGCAGACTCTCCTTGGATAACGGATAAGCCGTCAGGAAGACAAGTGTCATACTGAGCAGTGTTCCCAGAACAGTACGCTGGACTGAAATCCAGAGTGCACTGAGAAAGTTACTGTTACCAAATGTTTTGGTGTAGGCGTCCACCGTAAAATCAATGGGCCAAAGTGTCACCAGATTGGCGGATGCTGCCGCTTTACCACTGAAGGAAACCGCCAGAATATGGACCAGCGGCAGGATGCACAGAATTGAGACGGCCGCGATGAATATCAGGTTGAAACCATTGAATATACGGTACCCGGTTGTTTTGTGATACACCTTGATTCCTCCTCAAAAAATACGGTAATTGGCGATTTTGTACGCCATCCGGTACGCAGAGATGACCAGAAACATCGCGACAAATGATTTGAATAGTCCAACGGCGGTCGCAAAGCTCATTTTGCCATTCAGAATTCCCATCCGGTAGACAAAGGTATCGATAATATCGCCTTTCTCATATACCAGCGGATTGTACAGGTTGAAGATCTGGTCAAAGCCTGCATTCAGGATATTGCCCAGCGATAACGTACCTACCACGATAATCATCGGCACGAGTGCAGGCAGGGTAATGTGCAATGTCTGTCTAAGTCGTGTTGCCCCATCCACCTCGGAAGCCTCATACAATGCGGGATTAATACCCGCAAGTGCTGCCAGAAATACAATTGTCCCGAATCCAAACTCCTTCCACACATCACTGACAACTACCGTTACACGGAACCAGTCGCCATCCCCCAGAAAGAAGATCGGTTCAACGCCAGCCGCCGCTAACACCTGGTTTACCAGTCCACCTTCCGGTGATAACATATCGAGCAGAATGCCGCCCAGGACAACCCAGGACAGGAAATGGGGCAGATACACCAAGGTCTGTGAGAAACGTTTGAACGTAGAGTTCCGAACCTCATTCAGCAAAATGGCGAACACCACGGGGGCCACAAGTCCGGCCACAATTTTCATCGAAGCAATCAGCACCGTGTTCCAGATGACCTGAACGCTGTCGGGATATTCGAACATGAACCGGAAGTTGTCCCAGCCCACCCATTTGGATCCAGTGAATCCCAGCCACGGTTTGAAATCTTGAAAAGCAATAATAATGCCGCCCATGGGCACATAGGCGAACAGTAAAGTGAGCAGTACAGCAGGCAGCAGCATCAGATGCAACGGCCATGTGCGTTTGAAATTCCAGCGGGTACGTTTGCGTGGATGGGGTGTCATTTTTCGCACCGGCGTATTGGTTGTTAACGGTTGTTCTATAGCCATCAGGGTCCCTCCTTTATCTCGTCCAGCCCTGAAAGTGAGGCGAGTAAGCCTCTCTACAGAGTGGAGCAACTGAATTATAGCAACGGAAAAGGGCGGACTATAGAACAACATTTCAATGCGGATGTTGAAATATTAACTTGTTGATGGGAATAGAGGTCTTCAAGTCACAGGAAAACGGGAGAACAAAAAATCATATAGAATTGTAAGGGCTTTCAATATAAAATAGGACTTCGGTGTAGAACGACTCCAAATTTAGGGACAGGGTGAAACGATGAAATTCACAGTATTTGCGAAGACGGTCATTCTCTTAATCTGCCTGCTCGTACCCATTCTGCTGCTGTATACATACGCGAACCAGGCAAATGTGGACATGGTCGTTGAAGAGAAACAACAGTCGAGTCTGAACCAGTTCAATTATTTCAGTTCGCAGGTGGATAAAAATATCGAGCAGCTCTCGCTGTATGGCCTGACATTGCTGCGAGATCCGAGTATCCTGCATTACCGTTACATGACGGACTCCACCAGCCAATATGAGAAGAACAGTATCTATCTGGATATTCTCGACAAATTATCGTTGTACCAGTCCACCAGCCGCTGGAAGAACGATATTACCATTGTCCTGCCACAAGCGGAACTTGTGTTATCCACCATGTCCAGCCGGACGGTCTACGATGAGAAGATGTTGACGTTCCCGCAACCTGGCCAATGGCAGCTGGAGAAGGGGAGTTTCACCTACTTTTTCACGGATAACTACGAGTGGAATGAAAAACCGATGAATACAGGCGTGCGAACGGTGATGGAGATTAATTTTGACCCGATGAACGTGGTTGCCATGTTGGATGATTTTAAAGAAACGCAGGGAGGAGATCCCTTCTTGCTGGTACCAGGTAACGATCCGTTGCTGAACCGTACGGCGGACCCCGAACTGGTCGAAGCGATCATGCGTGATATGCCTTTTAACGGGCCGGAGAGGGAAGGCAATCATCAATTGGAGGTGGGCGGTAAACAATATCTGGTCAGTTACGTGCACTCCAAACAACTGCAAGCGGTATACGTGAACCCTGTGGTATTAGATGATTTGCTGACCCCAATGGACAAGAGCCGAAATATGTTTATTACCTCCATTCTGTTACTGCTCGTGCTGAGTATCGGGGCCGCACTGCTTTTGTATCGAAAAGTTCAGGTGCCCATCCATCGTTTGATGAGAGGGCTGCAACAGATTCGCAAAGGCCAGTTGTCCACACGGATTCCGGTCGATCACTCTCGGGATGAATTCGCGTATCTCACCCAGAGCTTCAACCATATGGCAGAGCAGATTCAGGAACTGATCGAGAAGGTATACGAGGAACGTATCCGTTCAAGGGAAGCCACATTGAAACATCTACAGTCACAGATCAATCCGCATTTCCTTTACAACTGCCTGTTTTATATCAAAAATATGACCCAGCTTGGCAACCGGGAAGCGGTTATTGCCATGTCGCTAAGTCTGGGAGACTACTATCGCTACATTACGCGGGGCGAGAATGATATGACGACAGTAGAGGAAGAAATCCGGCTGCTGGACCATTATTTGTCCATTCAACAGATGCGGACCAACCGGCTGACCTACGAGATTGCCGTACCGCAGCAACTGATGTTGCTTCACATTCCGCGACTGCTCATTCAACCCATCGTAGAGAATGCGGTGATCCATGGCATTGAGCCGATGGAGGGCAGTGGGCATGTCGTCGTAACGGGGATGGCGGTACCCGAACATATTGAGGGTCGGAAATATACAAGATATAGCCTGTTTGTAGACAATGACGGTGTCACGCTGACAGCGGAAGAGATTGCGGAATTGGAACGGGAGATCAATGAACCGATGGGTGAGGAGATTGGAACAGGCACGTGGAATGTGCACCAGCGTCTCGTTACGCGATATGGGCTGTCGTCGGGGCTTCATTTTGGAGCGATTCCCTATGGTGGACTTAGTGTAGAAATTCGATGGTTTGAGGAGGAACAACCGCATGATGAATCTGATGGTCGTGGATGATGAACATTCAGCAGTAGAGTCGATCGCTGTCTCGATACCGTGGAGAGAACACGGGATTGGTCAGGTATTCAAAGCCTATTCTGTCAAAGAAGCCTTGGAACATATGGCATCACATCAGGTCCATATTATTATCACGGATATCCGTATGCCGGGTATGTCCGGTCTGGATCTGGTCAGTCACATCCGCCAAAAGTGGGAACAGACAAAATGTATTATTTTATCGGGGCATGCTTCCTTCGATTATGCGAAGCAGGCACTCAAACATGGGACAGTCAGTTATCTGCTCAAGCCGGTCCGGGACGAGGAACTGATCGAATCCGTGCAACAGGCTGTAGTGCAGATTCGCCTGGAGGGTGAGAAACAATTGCTGCATCAGCGGGCCATGTATTCGGTAAGGGAACATTTGCCTGAGAAGCGAGCGGAGCTGATGAAGGATGTATTGTTAGGGCATAAATTTGCGGATGCTGAACTCGAAGGCAAGCTGGAGCAATTGGAGATCGGGTTCCGTCCACAGGATAAAATGCAACTGTTGCTCATCCGGTATGATGACCATCAACCTACACATAAAGCGTTTCGACTGATGAAGTATGCCATCTCGAATGTAGTGGAAGAGATCTGCGGCAGTACCTATCATCTCTGCCATACGGATGATGCCTATGATGATCTGGTCTTCATGGCCAGTCCCAAACAAACTCAGGCCGAACCAGAAATGTTAATGGGCCGACTTGGAGAGCGGTTGATCCACAGTGTGAGGCAGTATCTGAACGCGACCATTTCCCTGTCCGTTAGTCGTATTGGGCGTTTCCCAGATCAGGTGCCGCAGCTATATCATCAAGCTGTGAGTGCACTTCGCAAGCAGGCCGAGGCGGGCAAAGGATTACATCTGAATGCGGCGGCAGGAACCAATGGGGCCACGTTGAAGTCTCTTGCAGCGCTGTATGAACCACCGGGTCTGACGACATTACTGGAAGCCGGGCGCATGGAGGATGCACACCGCAAGATTGATCAGATCTTTGCCGAACTGTCGAACAGTGTGTTCCCGGAGCATGTGTATGTGGCATTTCATTATCTGGCGGCAGCATTCTCCTATATGGCTCATCGGGAAGGAAGACAGTTAGCCGAAGTGCTTGGCGAGCAATACCAGCAGCTGCTCAAGGATGGTTATGGCATCTCGCTGCGTAGTCTGGAAACGTGGACTCGGTCTGTAATGCAGCAGTGGGCAGAGAGCACAAGCGATGCGGGACAGGATGCCGGATCAACGCTGATTCGGCAGGTACAGCAATGGATTGACCATCATCTTGGCGAGGATTTATCGTTACAAGTCATTGCAGGAGAGGTGCATCTGCACCCCGTATATCTGTCGAAAATGTACAAACAATCCACAGGTGAAGGCATTAGTGATTATATTATCCGTTCCAGAATGGAACGTGCGGTTCATTTGCTGAAGCATACGGCGATGAAGATCTATGAAGTCGGTCAGGAAGTGGGGTACAATAATACACCTTATTTCATTCAGGTGTTCCGCAAACATTACGGACTGACCCCGCAGGATTTTCGGAACGGTTAACAAATCGATATGAACATTGAAATTGTGATATATGTTTGCCTCCCCGGCTGCACTATCCTTTTCATGTAAGGTGCATTTGGCACATAAGGGTATCCAAGTTACCTGAGGAGGGGTTAGTTCATGTATAGAAAAATGATGACGGCATTGCTCGCAATCACGATGGTTGCTGTAACAGCATGTAGTTCGGGGGCCAAGGAAGAACCGGCGAAGGAAGCCGCTGCACCACTTGCTCTGCAAGATGGGAAGTATGAACCGGCGGTACAGATGAGTTATTTGCGGGCCTGGAATGATGATACGAAATTCAAGAACGGGGAAACAGCCCAGAACAATGTGCATACCAAATGGGCCAAGGAACGGCTTGGCATCGATCTGACTACGCCATGGGCTGTATCGGTGACCAATGATGCATTTTACACGAAATTACGCTTGTCCCTGTCCGCTAACGAAGAACTGCCGGATATCGTCTCCATTCGGGGAGACTACAATCTGGTCCGGGAATTAATTGAGTCCGGCAAATTTGCCAATGCAGGCGAGTTGTTTGACAAATACGCTTCGGACACATGGAAACAGGCATCCGAATCAGCATCCGAGGAATGGTATCCATACATGTATGAGGGCGAGCGTTATGGCATTCCAATCTTCGATTATGCCTACAACGGCGATTCGGTCATGTTTATCCGGGAAGACTGGCTGAAGAAGCTGGGACTGGAAGAACCAAAAACCATGGATGAGCTGGTTACGGTCATGGATGCTTTTACAAATCAAGACCCGGATGGGAACGGCAAGAAAGATACGTATGGTCTGACCGTGGGCATGAAAAATGCGCTCAATACCTGGATGACGGAATCCGGCTGGATCTTCGGCATGTACAACACGATGCCTGGACAGTGGAATGATGCCGGAGACGGAACACTGCAATATGGCTCCATTCAGCCAGGTGTGAAGGATGGGCTTGCTACGATGAAAGATTGGTTGTCCAAAGGTTACCTGCCCAAAGAAGCAGGCGTCTATGACGAGATCAAGGCAGCAGAATTGTTCACCGCAGGTAAAGCAGGCATTATCGTGGGACCACACTGGATGCCAAACTGGCCGATTGATGATGTGAAGAAAAATGTGGACGGTGCCACGTACAAGGCCATTGCTTTACCTACAGGACCAACAGGTGAGAGCCACCAGCATGGTTCTGGTGCAAGTAACGGCGTTGTACTGATTAACAAAGACATGGCGAACCCGGAGATTTTCTTCACGTACCAAAATTATCTGTTCGACAACTTTGCTAATCCGGAAGTGGGCAGCGAGTTCGAACATGGCTTCGCACAAGGATATGATTATGACATCGTGGATGGCAAAGTCGTTGGTGAAGCTGAAGTGAAGGACGGCGTATCACCACTCAAATATACGATTACGTATGATGGTGCACGGATTCCGAATCTCATGATGGATACGCTGGCGGAACTTGCGAAGGGCAAAGAACCGGAGACTCCTTTTGAGAAAAATACGAAGATTGCCAACAAACCGGAAGTATTTGTAGCCGCTGAGGTGGTCGTTGCGAATAAAGATAACGCCATTAAGAATAAGTTCACCGGGGCACCAACCGAGACGATGAAAATGAAGAAGGACGCAATCGACAAGTTGGAGAAAGATACGTTCAGCAAGATCATCTATGGTCAGGTAGGCATTGAGGAATTTGATGCGTTTGTGACAAAGTGGAAATCCATGGGCGGGGATGATATTACCGCCGAAGTGAACGAGTGGTATAAGACAGTCAATTAATTTAAAAAGCAGGGGAGAACTGATGAATTCATCAGTCTACCCTGCTTTTTTTGTCTCGAATAACATTTATGGAAAAATAGAACCTTTGGAGTTATAACTATTAATCTATATCGTACAGATCGATTATGACTCGCAGCGGACAAAAGTTACTTGTTTTCCTAGAATCACATTCTCAACCTTCCATCCGGCATTTAACCAGGATAGTGCCTGTGTATGATTATTGGAATTATTCACCCACCATTGTTCGCGATTATACGCTGTAGGGGGTAACGTAAATCCAAGAATCTCCTCAAGCTCTGCATATGTAAGGGTGATTGAAACTTGATTCAAATAGTTTTCCAAGGGGAAGTATTTGCTGTAGCTCATTTAGTCAGACCTCCTGAAAAGGAATACAATGATTATACAACGTGGGGATGATGATAGCGAGGGCATACCGAGAGCGTACATAGTTATGAAAAAAAAGGAATCCGTAGATCTCTTTGACCAGCAAACAACCGTGCATAAGCCTTATTGTTCCGGGTGTACTTGAGAGAGTAAAATAATAGGTAATATACGAACATCAATACGTATTTATAACATAGATGCCCCGGATTAATCCGGGATTCATAGAGGTTCAAGTGTGGTTGATGAACATCATAAGATGCATGGGAAGGCAGGAGATCAGATGAGTACACTTTATGATCAGGCGATGGAAGAGATGATTACGACGATCCATGAATGGTTTGATGAACAGGAAAAGCGGGATGACTTGGAAAGTGTTGTGAAGCGAACCACGCTGCAAATGGGTATTTTTAATGATATTGTACTGGATTACAAACCTGGACGGACCACGGTAGACAGCCTGGATCTGGGTTTGGATGATGATGATGTGAAATCAAAGCAGGCAGGAGCCTTTACCGAGGAACAGGTACGGAACGAGATCGGGCCTAAGCTTGTAGAGGTTGTTCAGGGAAGATTGGACAAGCTGGCAGATACTCCGTTGATTGACTACCGCTTCACCTTGCGAGGGAAATTCCCAACAACCGAAGGCAAGCTGCAACTGACTTTATTGGAATGGATCAACGAAGAGAAAAGAAAGCTGCTCCTTGAGCGTATTCATACCTATGTAGACAAGAGGCTGGAGAACAGTACATATCCAACGAAGCCATTGGAATCCTTCTTTTTGACGAGTCATCTGCTCGATCCAAAGCTGTTCCCGGAGTTGGATGTAGCATGGACGATCGGGCAGTATGACCGGATTCAAGAGTTGAATCAGGGTCGTCCGGAGGCACTTGCGGAACATCGTGGTGAGATTACTCGTGCAGTGACGGCATGGGCGGAGAATCAGTTTTTGCCACAGTATTATGATGTTCAGTCTTCGCCTTATCGTACCAATGAATATTCACTAAAGCCCGGAGCAACACTGGAGTCGAACGTTGAGACACAGGAAGGCCAACATTTGGACGAGCCTGGGAAGGCGCAAACATCCGAAACTCAACCAATCGATCTGCTATTATACGCGGCGGTCATGATTCTACGTTTTGAGCCGAGTTATAGTAAACCCAAAGGTGTGACTTTTCTGGAGCTCGCGAAGCAACTCGGTAGCAAACGTGCGGCACGTATGATGACAGAAGGTAGCGGAACGTATGCGAAGGACGATATTCATGTGAAAACGGAAGAAGTGGAATGCAAAGCAAATGATGTATTTGCTCTGATGACCATTCACATTCGTAAGGAAGAGGCTGGTGCCTATCAACAGGCACTTACCTTTATCACTCATTTATTGAAACAGGGCTTTCCGAAAGGTTATAAGATCAAGCTCAAGTCCAGCGTAAAGCAGTATTTGCCGATCAAAGGACTTGCGAAGTCGGATACCCACCGATTCTTTGCCAATGCACTGGAGTACCCGGAGCTGCATCCACTCCTGGAAGAGTATGCGCGTGAGGCTATCCAAGAGTTTGAGTTCTACGAGGATACCGAGGGAGAGAAAAGCTGTATGCCGGGCAGTTATGCAACCTTTGGACTGGGGCTTGTGGATGAGCAGTATTTCCCGTTGGTTGAATATTACATGGGTGAAGTGGATGATGAGCATCAGTTGATTCAGGATAAGTTCATTGCGGCATTTGTGGAAAAACAGGGTGTAACGGCTCAATCCATACCTGCGTTAGTCGCCAGCTTGCGTCGTTCGACCGATAGTCTGAAGCTGAAGATTCAGCCCGAGCTGGAGAATGAGGAAATACTCGAACTGCTGGTTAGACAGATTCAAAAACTTGAGCATTATGAAGCGGAACGTGTACTCTATCCGATCTTTGGCAAAGTGGAGAAGCTCTCAACGCTTGCTCGCAAGGTCGAAGGAAGACGGAAGGAATTATTGATGGAGCTTTTGCAGGCCGCAGAGAAATAAAAATGTAAACAACACAAGTAAGATTGTGCTTCGCTAGTAAAGTATTTTAGTGAAGTGAAAGTGCATAAGGAAAGGTGGGGGAAGTTGTGGAGGCATTGAGACGAGACATGTGGCAGGCGTTGAATGCTCAGGACAAAGAGGCTTGGATGCGTAAGCTTGTTCGTCAGTTACCAGACGGTATGGTATATGAGGGTCTCGAGACATTTGAACGATTCGGTCAGCGGATGGAGACAGGTGTATTTACGGAGGATGGGCTGAGATTTGTGTTTGTGCCTGGGGATCAAGTAACACTCGGCTGGGATCGTTGGCAGCATGGTATGAACGAAGAGACCTCAGCCGACCTGCATGAAACGGTCAGTGAGTATGGTGTGGAGGACGTGGATTCGTTTCTAGCGAGTCAAATGTCACCTGTAAGAACGGTCAACATTGCGCCGATGCTTGTTGAATGTGAACTGATCTCACTTGGCTGGATTGAAGTGTCCAAGGAGGAAGCATTTGCACAGGAAAATCCTGATTTCCCTTCAGCACTGGAGCAGTTTAAGCAGTCGGAGATCCGTGAATATGAACTGCATCAACAGTTTCGTCTGATTCGCCAAAGTGAGAATGAAGTCCGAATCCTGTGGTTCAACGAAGGAATAGAGTTGGAAGACGTTGTGAGGGAGGAAGCCGCGGCGGGCTTTGGTTTGCTGACCGAAGACGAATGGGAGTATATCTATGGCGGTGGTTGTCGCACGTTATTTCCCTGGGGTGACAGCTTCGACTATACGATGAGATTGAAGCACTTTGGAAGTCTGGAAGGCGTGGATGAGATTGTGGATGGATCGGCAGAGACGGCCTCTTCACGGGTTGAAGAAAAGGATGATTGTCCTTATGATCTGGAAATGCCAAATTTCTTCGGGGTGCAATTTGCTGGTGATCCCTACAAGTATGAGCTTACGCTCGATTCGTCTGGGGATGTGATGCCCAAAGGCGGAGACGGCGGGAGCCTGATATGTGGTGGAACAGGGCCGCTGGTTGGTTTCTTGCCTGCTGCTGCGGTCTATTATCGAGACGTTAATGCAAGTGAACTTGACTGGGAGGATTTGATGGATGCGATGGTCTATCGCAGGGTTGTTCGTTTGGCTGAACTGGCATTGTAGTCATGACGAAACGTATCTATCAAGGAAGAGTTATAATGGCGAACAATAAACGTTCAAATCCGTATGAGGATTCACCTTATGTCATCTATGCAGTAGATGGTATTCGGCTGAGTGCAGGCATACTTGTCCTGTTTTTTCTTAACGTATTTCTGCTTATTCCCGTGTTCAGTGTCCCGTTCCAATCGCTGTATGCGTATATTCTCTTGCCACCGCTAGCCTTTATGAATATATGGGCGTTTGCCCTGATTGCTGCCCCACGCAGACTCCAACTGAATTATGTATTGTTCCGAGGCGTATTTGGCATTGTTTGTTCTGTGGGATTTATGGTGATTATACAGAAGTTTGCCTACGGGATACTTGGTCTATCTACACCTTGGTACGCCATTGGATCATTTGTGGTATATGGTTTTGCCTTGTTCCAGTACGTGAAGTTTCATTTGCGTAAGCTTAAGCAGCCCCCTCAGCGTAAAAAAGGGGATAAAAGCACGGGTGTGCCTGTTGCCACAATTACGATGATTACGGGCGGAGCATATCTTCTGGCCAATATTTCACTGGCCTTTGTTACACAGCAGACTGTGGCTGTTGTGCTAATGTGTGTATACATTATGCTGGCTTTTGTGGTATTTCATTTTATCATGGACTTGCATCGGTATTACTGGCTTCGCCAGGTCATTAATAAGGCAGAGAGTTAATTGCAGATTAGGGACAGAAGAACAGGAAGAGATCTTTGTAGCAGAGCTTGAGCATACAAAACACACATCAAATCAGCCCCAACTCATAGAGTGGGACCGAAATGATGTGTGTTTATTTTTGTTTATTTTACTTTTTGTACAGATACCGCCATTTGCTCCAGTTGAGTGTGAGTCAATTGGTTATTCGGCGAGCTGACTGTTACATAACGATCATCCAGCTTGAATGTGAGCATATCCGTTTGGTCTGGTGTATACCATTTGGCTGATACGCCATTAGGCAGTTTTACCGTTTTACCATCATAGCTGAACGAGTAATCTTTAGGGGATACCGTTACATTCATACGATTAAAAACAAAGTTTACACCATCACCACCCGCACCTACGCTTTTGAACGTATCTCCAGCAACCATATGTTGTGGGGCATAGGCTGTTGTGAACCCGTCAAACTTCGCAAATACTTTGCGAATGTTATCCAATTGTTGTTTGCTATAGTTCACATCTGCAAATGCAGTGATCCCTTGATCATTGTTGCTGTTGGCTTTTTGAACAGAGACAGCGACTTGTTGCAACTGAGCTTGGCTCAGCTTATGATCCGGGGAGCTAAGGGTAACGTAGCGATCATCCAGTTGGAATGTGAGCATGCCCGTTTGATCTGGTGTGTACCATTTGGCAATAACACCATTGGACAGTTTCACGTCTTTGCTCGTATAACCGTCCGAATAATCTCTTGGAGACACATCCACTTTCATATGGTTGAAAACAAAACTGACGCCGTCGCCACCCGCACCTACACTTTTGAACGTGTCACCTGCGATCATCTGCTGAGGTGCATAAGCGGTCTCGAACCCATCGAATTGTGCAAAAGCTTTTTGGATCGCCTCTTTTTGTGCTGCGCTATACGTTACATTTGTCAAAGCTGATGGATTGCTTGTTGCTTGGCCGATAATGACCTGTCCTTTTTTGCCGTCATAGGATACAGGCACATGCAGTGCATCGGCAAGCGCTCGTACGGGCAGATAAGTAGAGTTGTTATAAGTAATTGGCGCAAGTTTGTTGCCATTGCCATCCGTTGGTGAGTAAGCCGCGCCATCGACATTAAAGCTGATTCCATGGTTAAGGTATGCAGAGATTTTCTCCAGTTGCGTTCCGGCAAATACACCCGTTGCTCCTGTTAATGTCATGCCCAGTACCATCATCGTTGCTACGGATTTCTTCATGTTTTTTTTCATCATATATCTCTCCTTCAAGTTGGGGGTTAGTTTTGTTTAATGGGCTCGCTGTCCCTTATGGCTTTATATTAAACCCCGAACATATCCAGAATAATTCTGAATTATCTCCAACTTGTAAACATGTGTATATATACGGAGAATGTAGAACAAAAACTGAAGTTGCTTGGCGTGTTTGAACGTATTCTTTGCCGAATCGAAACATTTTAGTTAAAAAGATAGAGGATTAGTCCGCCAAAACCAAGGACAATCGCACCAACGTATACATAGGAAAGTTTGCTTAGGTTTTGCTTTGTGCGGCGGTCATATTCGGGGTTGCTGGTCTGATTGGCTTTGGAATTTCCGATGATCATGGTAGCAATACCTCCAAACAAGGCGATACCCACAATTAAAACATAAGGCAACCAGGTCATGAATGGACCTCCTTCGCGGATAATATGTTATGTCCTTATTGTACTTCAGGATGACCTTTGATGTAAGCTTTAGTTGAGAAATAAAGGAAAATGAAGTATCTATATTACAGTATGTATGTGGTCTTGGATCGGAAAGATCACTACAATTTTATATTTTTTTAATTCAAAAAAACCTTGATACAACAGGCGTTCGCAGCTTTCTTCACTGAAGGCTGTGAATTTTTTTTGTCCACAGAGTGATCCAGAATAGAGAACCCTGCGTTACACCCTATGAAGACGACGACGAGGAAAGAAATTATACACACAACATAATCGAGGAGTGAACACGTAATGAAAATGAAGATGAAGAAGTTTATCGCACCTGTACTTAGCATGACACTGTTGATGCCGGGGATCGCTGGAGCAGCTGCCGCACCACAGACACCAATGACCATGATGAAAGCATCCGTGAACACACCTGCGGCTGACCTGAGAGCAAACCTGGACCACCTGTTGTCCGAGCACTTTGCACTCGCAGTAACGGCAATGGCCAAAGCATATGACGGAGCAAAAGATGCAGATGCAGCCTACAAAGCACTCGACCAGAATGCACTGGATATGCAACCGGCAATCGCTTCCCTATACGGTGACGCAGGTGCCAAAGAATTCGAACGCATCTTCCGCGCTCATAACAAATACACAGATGATCTGGTGAAAGCAACCAAAATGGGCAACCAGGCTGGAATCAAACAAGCACAAGCAAACATCAACGGTTTCGTGGATGAGTTCTCCACATTCCTGAGCACAGCTACCGAAGGCAAGTTGCCAAAAGCAGCAGCCAAACAGGCGCTGAAAGTACATGAAGATCTCGTGCAAAAAGTATTTGATGAGTATGTAGCTGGAGATTACGCTGATGCATACAAGGCTTACCGTGAAGGTTTCAAAGAAATGTTCGACGTAAGTAAAGCACTCTCCACAGCAATTACGACACAAATGCCTGAGAAATTCGAAAATACCAAAGCGGATACAAAAGCAGCTGATCTGAGATCTGCACTTAACCACTTGGCTTCCGAACACTTTGCACTTTCGGCTCTGCAAATGCAAGAGGAATTCGATGGACGCACAGCAGCTTCCAACGCACTGGTTACAGCTGAAGCTGGAAACACAGCTGACTTCAAAGCAGCGATTGCTTCCGTTTACGGTAACGATGGTGCCAATGCTTTCGAGAAAATTTGGGTAACGAACCACGTTAACGCACAAAGCGACTATGTAAAAGCTGTTAAAAACAACGATGCTGCGGCTCGTGCAACAGTAGAGAAACGTATTGATGGATTTACAACAGAATTTGCTACATTCCTGGATTCAGCAACAGCTGGCAATCTGCCAAAAGCAGCAGGACAACAAGCGCTGACAACGCATGAAAATCAAGTACAAAACGTATTGAATCAATATGCAGCAGGTAACTATGATGCTTCTTACACAACAAATCGTGAAGGCTTCAAAGTGATGTTTGGTGTAGGTCAAGCTCTGGGTAACGCCATCGTGACTCAATTCAACGACAAATTCCAAGAGCCAGCAACACCAGCACCAGCGCCAGATATGACAACGGTGTGGATGCAACTGAACAGCAAAATGCTGAAAATTAACGATAAAACAACCAACATGGATACCACACCAGTGCTTTGGAAAAACACAACATACATTCCATTGCGTTTCCTGAGTGAAGGTATCGGTGCAACGGTGAAATGGGACAAAAAAGCACAACAAGTAACGGTAATGGCTGGCGATGATACCCTTGAATTCTGGGTGAACAACAACGTTATGGAAGTGAACGGTGTGAAGAAAAACGTGGGTGCAACGGTATTTGTAAATAAAGATGGACGTACGCAAGTGCCTCTGCGCTTCATTGCTGAACTTCTGAACTGGGACGTGAAATGGGCACAAAAAGATGGCTCCATTACGCTGACGAAATCGATGTAATAGTAGAGTGAAACAAGATTAAAACAAAAAGAGCTGCCCCATACGGCAGCTTTTTTGTATTCACCCAAAAGTTCAAATATTTGGTATAATCATCGAGTAATGACCTACATAACAGCTTGAATAGCCGATGGAGTCTAGAATGATGTATGATAATTTGGTATAAGCAAAATGAAGAGGGGGACAGAGGAATGAGTACATCATCAAAATCGGAGCGTCCAGCGAGAAATGTGGATACCCGGTTATTTGTCGCTTGGGCCGTTTCCGTTATCGCAACAGGGGGGAGTCTCTATTTCAGTGAGATCAAGGGCTTTCTTCCATGTGATCTGTGCTGGTACCAGCGCATATTCATGTATCCACTAACGATTTTGCTGGGCATTGCCTACTTTAAGGATGACGTGGGCATCACGAAATACGTGCTCCCACTGAGTTTCGTCGGTGGCGGCATTTCGTTATATCATGTAACGATTCAGCGTATTTTTTCGGCTACAGGTAATGCCGTCGCATGTGGTAAGGTTCCATGTTATACCGACTATTTGAACTGGTTTGGTTTCATCACTATTCCATTACTGGCACTGATCGCCTTTATTATCATCATCGTGATGCTGTGGGGTATCGGCAAAACACCAAAATCTTCTTAATAAGAAAGGATAGATGGTGATGAGCGGACAAGTTCGTTGGTTCATGCCCTTCGTTATTCTGCTCCTCCTGACGGTGGGATGCTCTTATGAAGAACAGTCACAATCGGGCGAGATGCCGGAGATGATCAAAGTGAAACTTGACGTTCCAGAGAAAGCTTCTCTTCATGAACCAACACGGTTGCAGGTGAAGCTTACACAGGGAGATGCACCGTTAAGTCATGCTGACCATGTGCAATTCCAGATCTGGAATGAGCTTGATGATCCGCCTTCTGTATCTCCGGAACAAGGTATGATGACAGCGGACGAACTGGAGAATCAGGGGGCTATAACTGCCAAGGAGGCAGAGGAAGGGCAGTATGAAATCCAGCATACCTTTGAAGAACCAGGTACGTATGTGGTACAGGTCCATGTTACGCACGGAGCTATGCATAGCATGCCGAGAGCGAGAATTGTAGCGGAATGAAGCAGCAGGCGGGTACCAAGGCTTTGGTTCAGGTTTAGCAATAGGTTTATAATGTTAAAGGTATGAAGAATGTTGTAGGAAAAGAGGCTGTTATGGCAACTATTCATGATGTTGCACTCAGGGCAGGAGTTTCTGTAACTACCGTCTCGCGTGTATTAAACAACCGGGGATATATCAGTCAGAAGACTCGGGACAAAGTGTATCAAACCATGGACGAACTGAACTATCGACCCAACGAAATTGCCCGTTCTCTTCTGCGTAAGCAATCCAATGTGATAGGCTTGATTATTCCCGATGTATCCCATCCGTTTTTTGGAGAACTGGCTAGCTATGTTGAGTATCATGCTTACCAGAATGGATTTAAAATTATGTTATGCAATTCCCACATGGACCCTTCCAAAGAGCGTGAATATGTGGAAATGCTCAAGGGTAATCGCGTGGATGGCATTATTATGGGAAGTCATACACTGGAAGTTGATGAGTATATGAATCTGCATTCCCCAATCGTGACCTTTGATCGTAAGATCGGTGAAGACATCCCGTTTATCTCATCTGATAACTATCAGGGAGGGGTTATGGCTGCTGAATTGTTGCTCTCGAAGAACAGACGACATTTGGCACATATCTGCGGTAATTTGGAATTGCAAATGCTGTCCAATCGCCGGACGACAGGTTTCGTTGATACATTGCAGGCTCATGGAGTCAAACCGGTCATGATTCATGAAACCGATCTGAATGTGTTTGATCAGCATCAGTATACGGAATTGGTGGATAAGCTGCTTGCACAACACCCCGAGGTGGATGGGCTCTTTGTAACGAGTGATCTGATGGCGGTGCATGCGCTGAAGCAGATCGTGTTAGGTGGGCGCAAGGTACCCGACGATATTGCTATTATAGGTTATGATGACAGTCGTGCGGCAGCGTATACGGTGCCTGGCATTACAACGATCAGGCAGCCGGTGGAGGCCATGGCTAAGCTGGCGATTGATCTGATTCGGCGCCAGCTCGCGGAAGAGAAGATCGGAATGGAGCATATTTTGCCAGTTAACATCGTGGAGAGAGAGACGACCTGATACAGGTCGTTTTTTCCTATTCGTTCTTTTGCCACGAAGAAATGAAGTCGAGAAAAATTTTTTTTGAATGGTATGTCAAACGATTGACATGTCAAACCTTTGACATTATAATTCGATTTGTAAGCGTTTCCTTTTAAACTATTGATCGGGGGCCATAACAAGATGAAAAGAGAACAGAGATGGATGAAATTATCGGTATTGTCATTGATTATGATGCTTGTATTGTCGGCATGTGGAAGTAAAGCAGCGACGGAGTCCAACTCCTCCTCAGAGGGTAGCAACAGTGAGAGTGTAAAAATCACCTTGCTTAATTCCAAGTCGGAAATTAACAGTCAGTTGGAACAAGCAGCTAAAGACTTCCATGCCGAAAATCCAAATATAACACTCGAAATTGTACCTGTAGGCAGTGGACAGTCTCCGTTTGAAAAAGCGTCTGCTCTGTATGCCTCCGGCAGCCCTACAACGATGATGATGCTGGATACAGGAGATGTCGAGAAATTCAAGGATCGTGTTCTGGATCTCACATCCGAGTTTTGGATGAAGGATGCTGTGGAGAACAGTACAGCGGCTACAACGTTTGATGGCAAAAATTATGCCTTCCCGTTCTCTATTGAAGGATATGGATTCATCTATAACCAGAATGTCTTGGATCAGGCGGTAGGTGGGACATTCGATCCAAAGTCTGTACAGACCACTGCACAGCTTGATGAGTTGTTCCAAAAGATCGCTGCTACTGGAAAATCACCTTTGATTGTATCTCCGATGGATTGGTCGCTTGGTGCGCATTATCTGGGGCTTGCATATGGCGGGCAGTCTTCAGACCGTGCGAAGGTGGATCAATTCATTACTGATCTGAAGGCAGGTCAAGTGGACCTTGCTTCCAATGCCGTGTTTAATGGCTTGTTAGATACATTTGATCTGATGAAAACCTACAATATTGACAAGGCTTCTCCACTGTCCGGAACCTATGAGCGTGGACCTGAAGTGCTTGGCAAGGGTGAGGTAGGTATCTGGTTCCAGGGCAACTGGGCATGGCCACAAATTTCAAGCTTTGATACAGCAGATGGAAAATATGGCTTCCTCCCGGTACCTGTGAGCAATAATCCAGATGATTTCGGTAATACGCAAATCTCTGCTGCCGTATCCAAACGAATATTGCTGGATAAGGAAAAGAGCACACCAGCGCAGCAGGAAGCAGCGAAGAAATTTTTGGACTGGATCGTTTATAACGAAAAAGGTCAGGATTTCCTGGTGAATCAAGCCAGTATTATTCCGGCATTCAGCAACATTACATTGGAGCCAACCGATCCACTTGGCAAATCCATTAGTGAATACATCAAGGCAGGCAAAATCGAGGAATCAATGAGCACACTTCCTGCGGATCACTGGTCCAAACTGGGTGCATCCATGCAGAAATATTTGGCTGACGTCATTGACCGTGCCGGACTTGCCAGTGAAATTCAGGCATACTGGAGCAACGTGAAATAAAGGAATTAATCATAGCCCTGTGCAGCACATAGAGAGAGACTTGCGGTACGCCGGAGATGGTGAACATACAGCTTCCACACGAGGTCTGTTCGACTTGTTTCCGGTATAACCGCCAGGCTAATCATTTGGATAGAGTGGAGGTTGACAATGCTGACCGAAAAAGGATTATGGACACGTCTGCGCACCCGCCTGATCTTTACTGGCCCGACATTATTTGCGTTTGCTACGGTGATGATTATTCCATTTTTGTATGGTATTTATTTGACGTTTACGAACTGGGATGGCATTGCCATAGATCAAAACTTTGTTGGCTGGGATAATTACATCGGTGTGTTCAAGGACACCGTGTTCTGGAAATCATTTGGGATGACGCTGGAGTACGTATTTATTACCGTTGTGCTGACCAATGCGGTTGCCTTCCTGCTCGCTTACGTTGTAACTCGGGGAATGAAGGCACAGGGCTGGTTTCGGGCTGGATTTTTCCTGCCAAATCTGGTGGGCGGAATCGTGCTTGGTTTCATCTGGCAGTTTATTTTTAATCAGGTACTCGTCTTTGCAGGACAAAAAATGAATCTCACGCTGTTCTCCACCTCTTGGTTGGCTGATCCGGATAAAGCGTTCTGGGCTCTCGTTGTGGTGACCGTTTGGCAGTATGCCGGTTATATGATGGTTATCTACATTGCAGGACTGATGAATGTGCCGAAGGATGTTATGGAGGCAGCCAGCATTGATGGGGCAAGTAATCGCAAAATGCTGGCGCGCATTGTATTGCCACTGATGGTTCCTTCGTTTATTGTATGCATCTTTTTGTCACTGCAACGGGGATTCATGGTGTATGATCTGAACGTCTCTTTGACCAGTGGCGGGCCCTTCAAGAGCACAGAGATGGTATCCATGCATGTTTATGAGCAGGCCTTTCTTGCTCGTGACTACGGATTGGGTCAGGCAGAAGCCTTTGTTCTGTTTATCCTTGTAGCCGCCATTACATTGCTCCAGGTCTATTTCAGCAAAAAACTGGAGGTCGAGGCATGATGGCTGGACAATCGCGCATTCTCAACTGGATGAAGTTTATTGCATTAATCATTGTGATGATTTTGTTTGTATTTCCGTTTGTGCTTCTAATCGTCAATTCGTTCAAGGCTAACCAGGCAATTACCTCCGATCCGCTGGGCTTGCCAAGCTCCTTTCAATTCGATAATTACGTCAATGCGTTTGACAAAATGGGATATGTATCCGCATTCAGCAATTCGTTGCTCATTACCATTGCAGGTGTATTACTGATTGCTCTTTTTGCGGCGATGACAGCCCATTACTTTGTTCGTCACAAAAGCAAGGTGAATCAGTATCTCTTTTTCCTGATGGTAGCTGCGATGATTATTCCGTTCCAGGCCATTATGATTCCACTGGTTAAAATATACGGCTCGCTCAGCCTGCTGGATAACAAGTGGTCGCTGATCTACATGTATATTGGCTTTGGCAGTCCGCTCGCCGTATTTATCTACCATGGCTTTATCAAAAGTATTCCCCTGGAGCTTGAAGAAGCGGCTCTAATGGATGGCTGCGGCAGAGTGCAGACCTTTTTCCGTATCGTACTGCCAGTGTTACTGCCAACAACCGTAACGATTAGCGTGCTGAATGTATTGTGGATATGGAATGATTTTTTGCTGCCATCCTTGGTACTGACTTCATCCGAGCAGCGTACGCTGCCGTTGTCCACGTTTTATTTTTATGGGACATATACAGTGGATTACGGTCCATTGATGGCTGGTCTGGTGTTGACCCTGCTACCTGTCCTGATCGTTTATCTGTTTGCGCAGAAGTACATTATTCAGGGGGTCATGCAAGGGGCAATCAAATAAGTTCAGTCGGGTGATATAGAGAGACAGGAGTGAAGGACATATGAACCAGGAACGACACGAGAAGCAGGAAATAGACACAAGGCAAGAGACAGACCTTGGACTGACGAGTTCTTCGGCTCAAACAAAGGAGAGGTATACACTCGCCCGGGCCAACGCATATATCAAGGAGCATCGACATCAGGTTGATCCAACCTATCGAATGGCCTATCATTTGATGCCAGAGGTGGGCTGGATGAATGATCCCAACGGCTTCATATACTTCGGTGGGATGTATCATTTGTTCTATCAGCATTATCCCTATGAACCGGTATGGGGGCCGATGCACTGGGGCCATGCGGTGAGCCGTGATTTGGTTACGTGGTCTTACCTGCCTGTTGCACTGGCGCCCGATCAGAGCTACGACAGTGGAGGTTGTTTCTCCGGAAGTGCAATCGTGCAGGATGGCAAGTTGGTGCTGATGTACACGGGACATGTCGTGACTGGACCTGACAAGGATAACGATTACTTGCAGACACAGAATATCGCTGTCTCGGACAATGGGATTGATTTTGTCAAAAGCACGATCAATCCGGTCATTCGGCTGGATCAGATTCCGGAGCATACGAGTACGAAGGACTTCCGTGATCCGAAAGTGTTTGAACGAAACAGTGTGTACTATTGCGTCCTTGGATCGAATGATGCTGCGGGCAAAGGTGTCATTCTGTTATACCGCTCAACGGACTTGCTGGATTGGAGTTATGTCAACATTATGGCCCAGAGTGACGGGACGCTTGGCGACAATTGGGAATGTCCCGATCTGTTCACATTGGATGGCCGAGATATTCTGATCATGTCTCCGCAACGCATGCCTGCTCAGGGAGATAACTATCGCAACTTGCATTCGACCGTTTATATGATGGGAACGCTGGATGAAGACCAGGGTGTGTTGAAGTACGAGCAGTACGTTCCGTTGGACTGTGGCTTCGACTTTTACGCACCTCAGACGATGGAGGATGCACAGGGACGACGAATCATGGTGGCTTGGATGGATACGTGGGAAACGGAAATCCCGACACAACAGTCCCATGCCTGGGCTGGAGCGATGACGTTGCCAAGACAATTGATTCGTAGGGGAGAACGATTGATATTCCAGCCTCTTTCCGAACTTATACAGTACAGGTCGGAAGGCACCGAGCAGTATGGTATACATTTAAATGGTGATGAACATGATTTTGATCTTGGAATCAGTGGAGACCGTTACGAACTGTATGCTGTATTCGAAGCGGAACAGGCACAACACTTTGGGTTAAAGCTGCGCACGGGTGAGGATGAAGAAACCGTGATTTCCTATGATGTAGAGCAGCGTCGTTTATGCTTGAATCGCGAGCAGGCCGGACAAGGGCCGGGCGGAGAACGAGCTGCA
This sequence comes from Paenibacillus sp. FSL H8-0283, assembly GCF_045040675.1. Classification (NCBI taxonomy): domain Bacteria; kingdom Bacillati; phylum Bacillota; class Bacilli; order Caryophanales; family Paenibacillaceae; genus Paenibacillus; species Paenibacillus sp. FSL H8-0283. Next base: position 6,086,009 of record NZ_CP150295.1, on the reverse strand, counting down.
ACAGTGGAACTGCTTGACGGGAAACTGGAACTTCATATCTTTATGGATGTCAGCTCCATTGAGGTGTTCATTCAGCAGGGGGAGCAAGTGATGACAGGACGGATCTATCCTGGGCCGAACTCAACAGGTATTAAGGCTTTCTCGTCCGGAACGTGCACGTTGACCGAACTTCGGAAATGGGATTTACGAATTCCTCGATAAAATCTTTTCTAAAATACAGCCTTGACCTTGAAGTATGCTTCAAGGTTTATTCTTTTTTTATCAAGAAATATTGGAGGCTGAATAATGAGAATTTTAGAATGGATTTTGGTATTGGTAACCGTAGCTGCTACGGTACTCATGCTAGTGTTTCCGAAGCGCCGGGCAATAACAGTGGGCATACTCACAGCTCTGGTTCTGGCAGTGCTTCTGCATGGCTTGATTAATTCATTTCGCGTGCAGATGATACCAACCTATATCGTTACACTTGTATTATTCATTACGTTAATCATTCAACTCATGAAATCATACCGCGGTGATCGTTATGTTCAGAGCGTGCGGAGACCCAACCGTCTTTCAAGAATAAAGATGACGCTGATATTGATTCTGCTTCTGGCCTTCAGTGCAGGTTCAATCATACTGACCTGGCTCTTACCTGCTTTTACGATGCCTGAACCAACCGGCACATATGCCATTGGCACGTTCTCTCAACACCTGGTGGATGAATCTCGCGAAGAGACCAAAACACCCGAGGCAGGAGATAAGCGGGAACTTATGATTAATGTGTGGTATCCGGTGGATCAGAAAACCGCCCAAGGGCTGCCGCTGGAGCATTACCCTAGTGAATTGGGAGAAGCGATCAGTCTGGTGTTTGGCATTCCGTCTCAGGTGTTCAGTTATCTGGATACCATTCCAACACATGTGGTGCAAGGAGCTGAGATGTCCGCCGTCCAAAGCAAGTATCCGGTTTTGCTATTCTCGCCGGGTATCCGCTCAGCCCGTTTTCAGAGCATGACGATGATTGAGGAGCTGGTTAGCCACGGTTACATTGTGGTGGGGATAGATCACCCTTATACGTCAGCACAAGTGACATTCCCCGATGGACGTGCAGTCTCCTATCAGGCTGACCCTGACTTCCCAACCTCCAAAGAACTATATCAATATAATATAAAAGGTATAGGTATTCGTGCAGAGGATGCTAGCTTTGTACTGGACACTCTCACACAGTGGAATTCACATGATCCGAATCAATTGCTCGAAGGCAAGCTTGATCTGGATTCTGTCGGTATCTTTGGTCACTCCTACGGCGGTGCAACCACGGCGGAAGCGCTGGCTCAGGATGACCGTTTCAAAGCAGGACTTAGTTTGGAAGGCGGTTTCTGGGGTAAAGTATCCACAACAGCCTTGAAACAGCCGTTTATGTATATCATGTCGGGTGGGACAGCCAAAAGTCTGGACCCGGACGCCACTGCCAAGGATAAAGTATTTTATCCCGAGTTTGAGCCTGATTTGGATCGGGTGATGTCAAACAGTCTTAATGATACCTATTATCTGACAGTGGAGAATTTATTTCATCAAAGCTTTACGGATATTTCGTTAATTTCACCAAAAATGTTTGCCAGAGGTATGACGCCAGAACATAATGTGGATATTACCAGATCCTATACGCTGGCCTTCTTTGATCATTATTTGAAGGGGGAGGAGCAGCCGTTGTTGCAAGGCCCTTCATCTAAATTCCCTGAGGCCACTTATGATACCAAGTATACCAAGCTACGTCACCAAAAAGCGGAATAACCCAGCAGAAGGATGGAGGGTATCTATGGAAACCATGACAAGAGGAGAGCTGGCTAAGCGTACCGGTGTAAGTATGGCAACCCTCCGTTATTATGAGGACAGCGGGATTCTGCCCGCTCCCGGTCGTTCCTCCAACGGATACCGGGTGTATACTGAGGATTATTTGGTGAAGATTAAATTTATTAAGGATGCCCAGTCGCTGGGTTACTCTCTAAAGGAAATACAGGATACGTTACAGTTACTCAGTCAGGAAGACATGGAAAAGGAAACGTTAAAAACCCTTGTACGCGAACGCATCACTGACATTCAGAAGCATATTGACCATCTGGAACAGCTGCAGATTAATCTGGCACGACTGTTGCATACACCGGAGGACGATATCGACAATTATATTCAATCGTTCAGGGTGCAAAAGAAAGAGCCGTAATCGCGGCTCTTTTCCTGTTTAGCAGAAAACAGGAGTTGACTAACGAGCAGGGAATCGGAGATTTAGAAAGAATACATAGTGTAGTTTGCCAATACATAATGGTGTTTAACGTGATTTCAATAATTTCAATAATGAAACTCACACCACAAAAGGAGTAACATTTTCTATGAGGGATTTGCAAGGTTTTGTATCCGATTACATCAAAGGAAAGAAACATCTGCATCTTGAGATTGGCGTTATTACAAAGGGAGATATCGAATATCATTCATTGGGCAATCCCCAAAAGAAGAGCATGGCTTCTCCTGAACACAGGTTGTTCGAAATCGGCTCTGTAACCAAAGTTTTTACATCGATCCTTCTGTTAGAATTGGAACGTGAACAGCAGCTTTCTACGGATGACACGGTTGGCAAGTACATATACAACGCTAAAAACGATTATTTGAATAAGGTTACCTTAAAAAGTCTTGCTACGCATACCTCTGGATTGCCTAGACTTGCCACAAATCTGAACCCCACGAAAAACCGATTGAATCCGTATTCAGATTATACCGAGGATGATTTACTTGCTTTTTTATCGGATGCTGACTTTGCGGATCAGATGGGTTCATTTGAGTATTCCAATACCGGCGTGGGCTTACTGGGCTATATCCTATGTAAAGTATCAGGCAGTACATATGACGATCTGCTGAAAAAATATATCACAGGTCCATTAAACATGACGGAGACAGCAGCTATGCTGAATGCAGAACAGAATGGCAGATTTGTAGATGGACATACGTCAACGGGGAAAAAGATGCCTCACTGGGATCTTAGTGTACATGCAGGGGCTGGGGCGATCAAGTCATCTGTTCACGATATGAGTTTATTTGTTCAGGCCAACCTTAATGATGATCATCCGATAGCCTCTGCAATACAAAAAAGTCATGTTCCTATAATGATTGGAGATTCGGACTTATATTTAGGATGGCATAAGGATAAGCTCTTAGATCAGAATATTCTCTGGCATAATGGGGGGACATTTGGTTTTAGCAGTTATTTAGCCTTAAACAAGGAACAGGGTATAGGCATCGTATTATTGTCCAATTATTGTTTTGGATCAGCCTCAATTGTGGATGAGTATCTGGATGCGATATTCAAGTTTATAACTAAAAAAGACCTTTATCCACTCATGCCGCTGGATCCCGTGGGTAATAAAATACTGGAAGTCATGATGCAGGGATAAAAAAACACCTCCAATAGAGATCACCTGAGGATGTACTTCGGCGCTCTCTGTTGGAGTTTTTTTTCGTTCTATCTTAATAGTCTTGATCATGACATACCCGCTTCACGCAGAAAATGGTGCACAATCTTCGTCTGATACTTGATACGGGTCGAGCGTTTCAGACTCCAACAGGTCTCCACTGTGACGGAACGGGCTTGTAATAGTCTTGAAGCCGCTGTACGGGCAGATCCCGGCAATTCATGCTGCTTGAGGTTAAAATGACGATCATGAATGGCAATCGACCGATTCATCCGTTCGATAACTCTTCTGCAAGCTGGAATCGTCCCACTGCCGGGATTAGTGATCAACGTCTGTCCAAGCACCCGTGAACTAAGCTGTGACAGGCCGTTAGCTTCATGCAGATCAAGCCACCAGTCGGCCCGATGTTCACGCGCCAGCTGAAAAACTGCCGCAGCGAGCGGATGCTTGGCCTTGCCTGACATACGACGTGGAAACGTACGATTCAGATCTGGCTTGCCTCTGATTTTCTTAGCGTAGGCTTGCTGGTTCACGCGTGGCACGATAATTAACAGCCCTCGCTGAATGGCGTGACGACCTGTCGCAATATCATTTGCGAGTTTTTGCGCAGCGGCCATACTCGCCGTTTCATTCCCGTGAACCCCGGATGTAATGAACATCACGGGTCCCGGCATCATGCCACGTACAATGAAGTAGGGAGTAGCGTGTACGGTGGATGCTAGAAGGACATGTTTGGTCACAAGCATGACGCTTCACCTCCGTTATTACAGTACGCCATGTCCCTCTTTCATGTAACGGCGTAAGAACAGGTCTTCATCCTATTTCCTCACAAAATGGGCCGACTAATATACCCGATGAATGATATCTTCAAAATCGGGTTCTTTCATCTCTACATCTTCAATCTCACCCCAGTGCTCCAACTGTTTCAGAATGTCCATTGTGCTCCATTCCTTCCGGTTCACTTCGACGGTGACAATCTGTCCTTCCATTCCAGTAATATGTATCGCGGACGACACAACATCCGGGATATAAAACGCTCCTCGGAACGTTACCCGAATCAGCGTAGGTAGTCCGATGGTTTCGCGAAGTGACGAGATCGTGCCGTCATATGTCAGTTGACCATGGTTAATCACCATGACCCGGCTGCATAACTGCTCAATGTCGTCCATGTCATGTGTGGTCAGCAAAATCGTTTTGCCAAACGTTTCATTTAATGTACGTAGAAATTGACGAATGTTCCGCTTTGCGTTCACATCCAGTCCGATCGTTGGTTCATCGAGAAAAAGCAGTTCCGGATCATGCAGCATGGAAGCTGCGAGATCGGCACGCATGCGTTGCCCAAGCGAGAGCTTGCGGACAGGCGTGGCCCAGAACGATTCAAGGTCCAGCAGCTCGGCGAACTGGGACAGCCGTTTCTTTTTATCCTCGGCACGAACGCCGTACATCTCGGCCAGAATATCATATGAATCTTTCACGGGCAGATCCCACCAGAGCTGACTGCGCTGTCCAAACACAACACCTAGTCGACCAACGGTCCTGCGCCTGTCCTGATGTGGGTTCATACCGTCAAGCTTTACCTCACCCGAGGTTGGGTGCAGGATACCTGTCAGCATTTTGATCGTGGTAGACTTTCCAGCCCCGTTCGGACCGATGTAACCCACAAATTCCCCTGGGCCGATATCAAAACTGATATCGCGTACCGCTTCCTTGTGGACACATATTCACGTGAAAATAACGTACGTAGACCGGAGAAACGTCCTTCGCGAATAACAGGAGTCTTGAATTCCTTTTGCAGATGCCGTGCTGTGATCATGTTCATGATTCGTTTCGCCTCCTTAGCTACCTGTACTTTGATATTTGGTCATGCCGAATTGCCAGAAACGCAGACTTGCAACCAAGCTCAGTACGGCAACCGCCGCAACAGCAACAAGAATCCACGCTCCTCCTTCACCCCGTAACAGGTAAAGTGACGGAATGTAGTTGACGAATCCCACGGGAATTACCGTCAGCAGAATACCAGACATCCATTTGGGATATAACGTTAGCGGATATTGGGCAGCCGTTCGTGCGGCATCTTCAGTGATCGTCTGTAATTCCTCGATGCGTGTGGTCCAGAATCCGAGCGTGGCAGTAGCGAGTCCGATGGAAAAGAGAATGACTGCGCCCGTCAGGATAATGAGCAGGGAGAAGGGAATGGCTATCCAGCCAATCTGTCCGCTATGCATCATGCCTGCCAATGACCAGCAGAGAATGAACCCGCCTTGCAGGACTTCCCCAGCCATGATGCGGAAGTTTTGCGGCAGCAGTGCCAGCAATACGGGCATGGGACGTGTTAACAGTTGATCAAGCTCACCATTAACCAGATATTTTTCCAGATGATGAACTTCGTTTCCGAATGTTCGATACAGTGTTTTGGATAACGTCATGATGGCGAAGAGATAACCGATCTCATGGAGGGACCAGCCTTTAATTGCTCCGAATTTGTGCAACACGAGAGCAACCATCAGAAACTCGGAGATCTGAATTAAAGCGGCCAGTACGGACGCCATGATGAAATTGAACTTGTATTGCATCCGACTGCGGATGCTTGTTCGAATGAGCATTTTATATAAATTGAACCAGGAAGTCCGTTTCATCCGCCTTGTACCTCCACTTTACGACGTAACACTTGGGTGATGGCAAGACAGATCAACGTCATAAAGACACACCAAAGCAAGGTTCCCCATAACAAGGAGCCATCTTCGAAACCAAGATAGATTCGGGTAGGTACATAGAGCAGGAAAGGGTAGGGTGATATCCAGGCAAGTTGTTCAAGCCAGTTCGGTAGCCATTCCAGCGGAATGAAAAAACCAGCCAGCAGATTCATCATCGCGTGATTGCCCCAGTGAAGCCAAGAGGACTCCGTGGTCCACATCGACGTAGCACCAATGATGTAGTTCATACAGATGGATAAGTATGCGGCGCCGGCAAGACCAAGTGCGGCATAGAATAGTGTTGAAACGTCTGAGGGCCAATGCAGGGAAAAGACAATGGAGAAGAGCAGGTAGATCGGAATACTTTTGTACACGAACTGGTAGGCAATCTGCCCCCATTCGCGTGCCATCAGGTGGGTGAACAGATGAACAGGCCTCATCAGATCCAGTGCGATCTGCCCTGTCCTGACGGATAAGGGAATACCCAATCCGTTCGTGAGAAAACCCGAGATCCAGAGAGAGGATTGCGTGAACGCAATGTAACTGATCATCCCCTGTGTCCCATATTCTCCGAGAGTATGGTCGGCCCCGATGCCGATCCAGAGGCAGGCATACATGTAACCAAACATGGCGCTTGCCAAGTTATGTACCATGTGTGCCCCGCGGTATTGCAGATTCCGGGAGTAGGCTTTGGAAGCCAGAGTGAAATAAAGCATGTGACACCTCCGATAAGTGGATTGAACGGCGTTTCCGTTCACTTCAGTCAAGGCGAAAAAGAGAGAAGGACAACAGCATACCAATTTATTCCTTCACAGGCAAGACATTTTTTTAGCTAATAATGGTATTAACAGGGGTGTTCATGATTGCGCCACAAGACAACGGTCTGTCCGTTCATTTATAATTGAGAGGTAGTATCGCAAACGTTTACAATGTGAAATATTCAAATTTTAAATAAACCGCCGGGCTTGTGCTTGACGATTGAGGATACAGAACGAACAATCCGGCAAGAGAGAAGGATGTCATGAAGAAAATTGCATGGGTCACCGATAGTACCAGTACACTGGATCCCGTTTTTGCGGAGCAAAATCATATCTACATCGTACCGCTGCGCATCGTATTTGGAGAGGAATGTTACCGGGAAACCGATGACATTACATCTGAAATGTTCTATGAGAAACTTGCGGAGGCTTCACGTGCGAGCAGTTCGCAGCCACCTATTGGCGAATTCATTGAACTGTATGAGTCGCTCAAAGACAAGTACGATGAGATTATTACGATTCATTGCTCTACAGAGCTTAGCGGAACGCTGCATACGTCCATGCAGGCTGCAGAGATTGCAGGAGTGACGGTGACCGCAATTGATTCGAAGGCAGGTGCCTATCCTCACCGTGAGATGATTATGCAAGGACTGGAATGGCAGAAGCAGGGATGTTCAGCTGCCGAGATCAAAGTAAACATTGAACAGATGATTGATAACATGTCCTTTTACCTCATACCGGCCAGTCTTCAACATCTTCACCGCAGTGGCCGGGTGTCGGGTACACAGCTGATCATCAGTCAACTGCTCAAGATCCATCTGCTGCTTCGATTTGAAGAGGGTAAAGTGGTTGTGAATGAGAAAATTCGCACGTTCAAGCGGACAAAAGAGCGCATGCTGGATATGCTCAAGCTGGATGTGGAGAAAGTAAAGCATGTGTGCATTATGCATGCGAACAATCAGGAAGAAGCCGTCACGATCAAGAAGCAGATTGCCAATCTGCTCCCTAAATTAAAGACCGAAATCATGCCGTTTATTCCTGTGGTGAGTATTCATGCAGGTGCAGGAACCATTGGACTGTGCTGGATCCACAGTGAGAACGGATATAGAGACTAGAAGCACCAGCATTGATCTACAGACACTCATAGACCTGGCAGGAAACACACTTATACCAAAGTGGTGCTCCTGTCAGGTTTTTTCGTATGTCATTGCCAATTCAAACAAACTGTGAGGTAATAAAGAAAACTGTTCATGTTGGAGGGAAACATGTGTTAAGTCACCGCTTGTTGCTTGTTGAAGATGATCGTTCAATTAGTGAGATGGTCGGGCCGTACTTGGAAAAAGAGGGCTACGACGTCACTTATGCATATGACGGCTTAGAGGCAGAACGTCAGTTCAGCCAGTCACAACCCGGGTATGATCTGGTTATTCTGGATCTGATGCTGCCCCGCAAAAGTGGGATGGATGTGCTGCAAACCATTCGGGCAGTCAGTCTGGTCCCTGTGCTCATTCTGTCTGCGAAGGATGGGGAGGTGGACAAAGCACTAGGTCTGGGGTTCGGTGCAGATGATTACTTGAGCAAACCTTTCTCGTTAATCGAACTGACTGCCCGCATCAAAGCTGCGATTCGCCGCGCCAATTATACGACTCCGCCTGTGGCTGAAGTGGCTACAGATCAGCGTATTCATATCGGAGGACTCATAGTTAACATGGAGACGTACGAGGTGGAGCGTGAAGGTACACCCGTCAAGCTGACATCCAAGGAATTTGGAATTCTGAAGCTGTTGGTTACCCATCCTGGCAAAGTGTTCACCAAGGCTCAGATTTACGCTTCTGTCTGGAACGATCAATATTATGGAGACGAAAATATCATTAACGTACATATGCGTCGTCTGCGTGAGAAACTGGAGGCAGATCCTTCGGCTCCCCAGTATATCAAGACACTCTGGGGCATCGGGTATAAGCTGGAGGCGGAACAGGGATGACACTGATTTTTGCCAGTACAACAGCTATTCTGGCCATTGCTGTCATTGGATTGTGGATGAGATTGCGGAAACGCAGCCAACACCTGTCCTATATTCATCAGAAAATATCCGCAATTCTAGATCAAGGCACCTTTGAGCGTTTGCTCGTATTCAATAGTGATGACCAAGTCAGTCAGCTTTTGAAAGACATGAACCAGCTGCTGGATCATGCGCACCGTGCAAAGGCCGGTTATGCAAACCAGGAGAAGGAGATGCGTAATATGCTCTCCAACATTTCACATGATCTGAAAACGCCACTCACCGTTGTGCTGGGTTATAGTGAGACCTTACTGCACAGCCCATCATTGACCGATCAGGAACGGAAGATTATGACGGAGAAAATACAAGATAAGGCGCAGGAAGTGCTGCGTTTGATCCATTCCTTTTTTGATCTAGCGAAGCTGGAATCTGGAGATACGGAGCTAGTGCTTAGTCGGGTGAATATAAGCGAATTATGCCGGTTGAAGATGCTTTCCTTTTATGAAATGTTGACGAATCTGGGGTTGCACGTGGAGCTGGAGATACCTGATGGTGATATCTTCGTGCAAGCGAATGAAGAAGCCTTGGACCGTGTGCTGGATAATCTCATTACCAATGGAATGAAATATGGAGCAGAGGGTAAGGTACTGGGACTTTCACTTGATCATTCAATAGGTGCACCTGTGACGTTACAGATCTGGGATCAGGGAAAAGGGATTCCTGAGAGCGAGCATAGCCGTGTGTTTGAACGCATGTATACACTGGAGGATTCCCGCAATCGACTCTATCAAGGCAGTGGCCTGGGTCTGACCATTACGAAACGGCTAGTTGAGCGGATGGGTGGAAGTATTCACTTGCATAGTGTGCCACATCAACGGACTGTATTCTCGGTTACCTTAAAGGCTTGGTAGACCCTGCGTTGGCGTGTCCGGTCAGACTTAAGGTTTTTGTAAGATTTGATTAATAAAAAAGAAGACTTTTCTCTTTACAATATAGATATAGGAACCCGGACAGGGGACGTAAAGGAGAACAAGGACGATGAATTATATCGCACGAACAATAGATGTGACTAAAGTATATGAAGGGGTGGAGGTTGTATCCAACGTCAATATGAATATCAAGCAAGGTGAGATCTATGGATTCCTAGGTCCGAATGGTGCTGGTAAAACAACCATCATGAAGATGCTCACCAATCTCGTCAAACCAACCACAGGGGAGATAGAACTGTTCGGGGAGAAGCTAACGCCGACCTCCTATGAAGTGCTGAAGCGAATGGGCAGTATTATTGAATATCCTTTTTTCTACAATAGACTGTCTGCTCGCGAGAATCTGGAACTTCACTGTGAATACATGGGATTCTACAACAAAAAGATCATCGACAACACGATGGAAATGGTAGGGCTGAAGGATACGGGCAAGAAACCGGTCAAAGACTTCTCCTTGGGCATGAAGCAAAGGCTCGGACTGGCTCGTGCACTAATAACCACACCTGAACTGCTCATTCTGGATGAACCGATCAACGGATTGGATCCTGTAGGGATCCGGGAAATGCGAGATTTGTTCAAGCGCCTTAGCAATGAGTATCGCATTACCCTGCTGGTCTCCAGTCACATTCTTGGCGAGATAGAGCAGATTGCGGACACAGTTGGTGTCATTCGCGGCGGTCGCTTGGTGGAGGAAGTATCGATGGAGAGCATTCGTGGAAGTCAAAATGAGTACATCGAGTTACAGGCGGTGGATATCCGCAAAGCGACCTATGTCATTGAACACCAGCTTGGTTTGAGTAATTATAAACTGGTTGACGACCAAACGTTACGCATCTATGATCCGGGAATTATTCCATCAGAACTGAACACCAAGCTGATCCAAAACGGCATTGAGATCGAATCGATATCCAAACGGGCTCATTCCCTGGAAGAACACTTCATGAAGCTTGTGAAAGGGGATGAAGACGTTGCTTAAACTAATCAGACTTGAGATGCGGAAGCACCGTTTTGCACGTAATTTTGCAGGTGCAGGTATTGCCAGCATAGCCATTCTTCTTTTCCTGATCATGATTGGATTCGTGGATGTGGGAGCAGAAGATTATGCCTATGCCGATTACCAGACCGCCTTTATGATTATTGATACGTTTGTGAGAGCGACCTTTATCATATTTGCAGGAGCTTTATTATCCAAGCTGGTGATCAGTGAGTATAGAAATAAAACGATGAACGTCATGTTCACCTATCCCATCCAGCGTCATAAAATCATCGCTGCCAAATTGATTATCGTGTTTGGTTTTACATTTGTGATGATTATGGTTAACGATCTGTTCATGGGCTCACTATTGTTGATTGTTAATCAATTCTACTCCTTCATTCCTGAATCACTGACGAATCGGGATATATTGGGACTTCTGGTGAAGTACAGTATAAGTTCTTTATCGGCTGCGTGTATGGCACTCATTCCCCTATTCTTCGGTATGCGTAAGCATTCTGTTACAACTACAATGGTCTCGTCCATTTTGCTGGTTTCGATTGTCTGCTCCGGATTCAACGGGTCGGAAGTTTCCATTCATTCTCTTATTATTATTCCTCTGACCCTTGGAGCAATAGGGATATGGATTGCTTCGATGTCCATGGTTCGTCTGGAGACAAAAGATGTGAACTGAATCATTCGGAAAACCATGCTCTGTATGGCTTCAGATGCCATTGACATCCGCTCGTACAAGGGATAGGATAATGTCAACTGAGACACGAAGGAGAATGCAACTACCATGACGATTCCAAAAACATTAACAATAGCTGGTTCGGACACGAGCGGCGGTGCAGGTATTCAAGCTGATTTGAAAACTTTTCAGGAGCTGGGTGTGTATGGCATGACCGTACTGACTACGGTTGTGGCAATGGAGCCCGAAACATGGGATCACCAGGTCTTTCCTGTTGAATTAAATGTGGTTGAAGCGCAGCTTCGCACGGTTCTGGACGGCATCGGTTTTGATGCAATGAAGACAGGTATGCTCGGTTCTGTAGATATTATTGAATTGGTAGCAAAACATATTCGCCGCAGCGGTCTGCCACAGATCGTTATCGATCCGGTAATGGTATGCAAAGGTACAGACGAAGTACTGCAACCGGAAAATACGGAAGCGATGATCGAATTCCTGTTGCCAGGTGCCGATCTGGTTACACCTAATCTGTTCGAAGCATCCCAACTGGCGAAGAGTGGACCGATTCGCTCCAAGGAACAGATGGAAGCAGCGGCAGCAGCAATTCATGCCCATGGCTCGAAACATGTTCTGATCAAGGACAGAGGTGTCATTAGCCCGGGTAAAGCAATGGATCTACTCTATGATGGAACCAACTACGAATGGTTTGAAGCCGATGTTGTCGGCTCCGGATATACGCATGGTGCGGGTTGCACGACGTCTGCGGCGATTACCGCAGGATTGGCTCGTGGTCTTTCAGTGAAAGAGGCTGTTCGTGAAGGTAAAGCCTTCGTGACCAAAGCGATTGCCGGCGGATTCCCGCTAAACCGTTTTGTTGGCCCGACACTGCATGTGGCACACCGTCTGGAGCAACAACGTTAAGTGTTGCCAGGGAGCGCGCAGTAGCGCATCAATTCTGGATAACACACTTCGATTTCATTCAAGTAGCTGTCAATGAGCAGGAGCTTGCTCGTTGATGGCTTCTTTTTTATGCGAATTTTTATAAAAAATAGTAACTTTTGGCTTATATTAATCGTATATATCATGGGAGCATTCCAAAACATGTGTGGACACATGAACGACACATGGAATAGGTATGTTATCATCAGAAATCTAAAAGGAGAGTCGGCCATGATCAGAACAGTGCTTCTGGTGGAAGATGAAAGCCGCATTCGTGAGATTGTGGCCGATTATTTCATAAAAGAACAATGGAACGTCATAGAAGCAGAACATGGAGTACAGGCACTGGAACTGTTGGCTCTGCATGAGGTGGATTTGGTTATTCTGGATGTTTTGATGCCTGAAATGGATGGATGGACGTTATGTGGGCATATTCGATCCCAATCCACCGTACCTATTATCATGCTGACTGCACGGTCCGAGGATGACGATAAAATTCATGGATTTCAGCTGGGCGTAGACGATTACGTTACCAAACCGTTTAGTCCACGTGTGCTGGTTGCACGTGCAGAGACATTAATGAAGCGTGTTGAAGGTGCATTTGGACGAGAGCAGGGTGTGATTCGTTTCGGACAGGTAACCCTTGATCCATGGGCCAGACGTCTGGAGAAGGACGGAATTGAAGTGGAACTTGCACCAAAGGAATATGATCTGTTGCTTTATTTGGTACGTAATGCAGGCATTGTGTTGTCCCGGGATGCCATTTTGAATCGGATCTGGGGATTTGATTTTGAAGGGGACTCACGTGTTGTAGATACCCACATCAAGAAGCTGCGCAGCAAACTGGGTGATGAAGCCAAGTGTATCCGGACGGTGATTGGCACTGGATATCGTTTCGAGGCAGAAGCATGAGAAGAAATGGCGTAACGATGAAGCTTTTCCTGGTCATGGCAGGATGTCTGGTTCTTCTATATGGGACGACGGTTTTTGCCCAGTTGTTCTGGTTCCCCGACTTCTATCAGCATCAAAAGGTCAGCAGTATGAAGAAAAAGCTGTCCAAGTTCGAACAGCAATACTCCAATGGGCATTGGAGTGATTTACAGCTAGCCAAGGAGACCGGGAAGTTCATGCGTCAGAATCAATCACATCTGGTCATTTTGACGAATACCGGAAGATTGGTTAATGACCCGTTCCACATTACGTTGCTTCAAGAGGATGGAAGTCACGTGAAAGTGTCCTTGTCCTTGTTTATCAATAGTGAGAATGCTGGCTGGATTACATCCCATCTAAAATATGGGCAAGAACTGACGGTGAAAGGTCCGGCCAGCGAATCCATGGTCTATCCATTCAAAATCCAGGATGCCACTTCTGCCGCATGGGGAACAGAAAGCTTTCAGGAATCAATTGAACCTGTAAAGGAATGGTCAGGCGTATTAACCGAGGTAGTTCTTCCCAATCTGGCAACGTGGAGTCAAAGGCAGGGACTGCTGGTGCAAGCACTGGATAGCCGGTTCCCATTATCCACCGAAGACCAACTTGCCTTGGCGAATGGCAAAATGCTCAATGAAGAATGGATGGATAGCTGGAGCGGTGTTCGCAATGTCATCACCATTGCTCCAGTGCATCGTTCCGGACCCGAGCAACAACTGATCTTTTCGCTCACCTCTCTACAGGAGATGAGGGAAGCGAATGAGGCAACACGTTTGTTCTATGCGTATTTTGGCATTGGGGCATTTATATTGATTCTGTTGCTGGCGTTACTCCTGTCCCGAATTATAACGAAGCCGCTCTTGGCCTTGAACCATGTCGCGAAAAAAATGTCTACGCTGGATTTCACGGTGAAATCACCCATCCGGCGTAATGATGAGATCGGCAGTCTGTCTAACAGCCTTAATGCCTTATCAGGAACCTTGGGTCAGACACTGGAAGAGCTGAGGCAGGCCAACACGCAGATGCGTACAGATATGGAAATGAAGCAGGAGATTGAACAGCGTCAGCGCAAGTTTTTTGCCGATGCATCACATGAACTTAAGACTCCAATCAGCATTATTAAGGGATATTCTGAAGGGCTGAAGGATGGCGTGAGTGAGAGCAAACGGGAGCGTTACATTGAGATCATTGCCGATGAGGCGATCAAAATGGAAACGATGGTTGAAGAGATGCTGGATCTGGTGCGACTGGAATCCTCAGCGGTTCAATTGAATACGGATGCTGTTGCACTGGCTGACATGATTGAAGATATCGCCGGCCGTCTGGGTCCGCAACTGAAGGACAAAGGATTGGATGTGGTGCTTGTATCCACAACAGAACAGACGGTTGAGGGTGACCGAAGCAAGCTGGAGCAAGTTATTTTCAATATCATGATGAATGCTATACGTCATGCGATACCACATACCGATATAACTATTGAGATTAGCAGGCGTGAAGGTTTTGTCCATATTTCCATTGAGAATAAGGGCGAGCAGATAGCTGAAGCTGAGCGGCAGTATATATGGGAGAGGTTCTATCGGGTAGAGCGCTCACGTAATCGTAAAATGGGTGGTACCGGGCTTGGTCTGGCCATTGCGAAGCAGATTCTTGATCTGCATGGGTGCAGTTATGGAGTGGAGAATACACCGGATGGAGTCCGTTTTTATATTATTTTTCCTAAAGCCTAGTACGAAAGGGAGTCAAATCTTATGAAATCTTTACCATCGATATTAACCTTGGGGAATCTGAGTTCAGGCATGCTGGCAATCATTATGGCTATTCATGGTGAATTTGCCCTGGCTGTGATGATGATATGGGTAGCGATGTTCTTTGATCTGTTTGACGGGTATGCGGCTCGCAAATTGCATTGTGAGGGTGAGTTCGGCAAGTCCCTGGACTCGCTTGCGGATGTAGTTTCATTCGGAACAGCACCCGTGCTGATTCTGTACCTGAATTCCATGATTGAAGTGAGTGTGCTGGGGATGGCACTGACTGCATTGTTTCCGATTTGCGGTGCTTTACGTCTGGCCCGTTATAACTGTCAGAAGACAGCAAGCAGTGGTTTTGTCGGAATGCCGATTACATTTGCGGGAGGTCTGATGTCCTTTTTCGCACTCTGGAGTCCTTATTTCACACATGGTGTAGCCTATCTTGTCATTATTGTATTATCCAGTCTCATGGTGAGCCAAATCCGATTCCCGTCTCTAAAACAAGTGTTAGCCTCACATGAGAAGGATATTGTGGAACCGAAATAAGGAGCGAGTCAGTATGGAATTTGCAAAAGAATTTATTGGTCAATATGGTTATTTCGCAATATACGGACTACTGGCTCTTGGCGTTATTGGAATGCCAATTCCGGATGAGGTGATGATGACGTTTGTCGGTTATCTCGCCTCCATCTCGGTATTGAATTACTCCGTATCCATCGCCGTCAGCTTCGGTGGCGCATTTACCGGAGGGCTGCTTAGCTACATGATTGGCAAAAAAGCGGGCAGGCCGCTGGTTGAAAAATACGGCAAGTGGGTTGGCGTTAATGCCAAACGATTCAGCAGGGTGGAGTCGTGGTTCCTCAAATATGGGTATTGGTCCATCATCCTGGGTTACTTCATTCCAGGCATTCGTCATCTGATGTGTTGTTTCTCCGGAATTAGCAAGATGGCCATCGGCAGGTACGTAGTTGTATCGGGCATTGGTGCATTCGTCTGGTGTGTTGTCTTTATCTCGATTGGTTTTTATGTTGGCGTGTTAACTTAAAATGGGACAGCCTGTTGTAACAACAGGCAAAGATCGAAGACCTCTTGAGTGTAAGGTGGTCTTTTTTTGTTTTTCTATATATGGTCGGAGACCTCATTCTAAGTAATTTAATCGACTACAAGTAACTTACCCTTGGAGCTGTCGGCTAGCCCGCAAGCTATTTCAAGTAAATTCTAGCTCAGAGCTATTCCTCCGTGTAAATCTCCATGTAAACTCGATATTGATGAAAGTATCTGACACTCCAGTATCTAAACTGGTTCGCAATTAGGTTTAATAGTAGTAACTCCAAAAGTTATAATAATAACTCCAAAAGTTTCGGAGTCATTTCTAAAATTCTAACGAACTCAGGTGAGCTTATTATCGAGATAAGAGGCATGTTGGAATTCTAACGAATCCCAGCAAACTTATTTCACGAAAAGGCCCGAAAAAGTGCCCTGATCTACTTCATATCATCACAATAAGATGTCCTGAGTTCGTTAAAAAATGGATATGTACGATATCGGCGAAATAGAGTGTCTCATGTTCGTAAGATATACGTTCGATATCGTTGAGCGCCACTAGCGACATGTAATACTTGTTGATCAATCAGGCTGTGAAGAACTCTTCGAGCATGTTGATCCGTGATTCGCAGGTGTGTTGCTAGTTCCGAGGGGGCAAATGGACGGATGATGCGTCTGGCATAACGAACAGTCTCGGCTTCTAGCCAATTTAAGGATGTCGGAACGTCCGTAGCAATGAATTTTCCCATAAAAGAGAGCACAAGCTGTTGGCACCGTTTCGGTTCGTCTTTAATGGAGAGATACGCGATCGGCAGAAAAATCCAATCATCAAGCGTTAGCAGACAATGCCGCCAGCATAAATCTTTAAAACGCCGTACATCCAGATCACGGGCATGTGGCCCGTATCCCTGAATCTCAATACCTCCCTTAACGCCGTTACCTGGCATGTATGCAAGATCCAAATACCGATAGCCGTTATGAAAGTCTCGAACTTCCTATTCGGGTTGCAAATGGTTAAAGTTTTTCATCACCGGAAACCAGACTGAACGTAAAAATTCCAACGTGCCATGTTCAAGTCCATTTTCTAGTCTGGACAGTACTCTGGGGTTCGTTTCCTTCTCCAGAAGGGAGTGCATCCAAACATCGTAAACCTCCTCAAAATCAATGCTCATCGTCTTCATCTCCTCTAAAAATAAAATAAACGAACGTGAACAGGCTTCAGGTCGTCATGTCAAAATACAAAAAGCCGCTCTGACCATTTCCAACCTTCGCGTTGAAGGGGAGAATGGATCAAAGCGGCGTGTGCTTCACGACCGATGTGTTACATTTCTAGATCAAGTATAGCTTTAAATATGGAATGATTTCAATACCTTTTCCAATAGAGGATATCTCAAGCCAAGGTCTGAATGCCAGAACGAGACTGGACGTATTCCGAGCTAGTAGGTGCTACACTTTAAATGTGTGAGAACGCGTCCCTTAATGTGCGAGTAAGCGATATAGACGCTGTAAAAGTAGATTATTCTCGCCTTCAAGGCTGTTTACATTTAAATTAAGTTCTTCGTACCGCGGGTATGCGTCTTCTCTTGCTCATGCTTGGAAAGAAGCGTAGAGCGGGCAATAAGAGCTAAGGAATCTGAGAAACGTTATTTCGGAATGTACAGCCATTTTCAGCGTTTTGTTATGAAAATTTGGGAAATAAGGTGTCTGATGTTTCTTACAATTGAAAAAGAGAGCCAGAGGACCAAATAAGACGTACTGGGTTCCTTAGAAAAAATGAAGGGTTATTCTTAAGGCGCAGCCGGCCTACATTTCAGGAATTTTACGCCCGTTGATGCTTCAAGACAGTGTTAGTATGTGTGACGACTGGATGCCTTGGGTGTGCCAAATGCGAAAAGCTAAAAGTGCAGCATATCATCAAGACACAGCTTACCTGAGTCGCAAGACACTCATAGTAATTCTAGGGACACAACTGAAGTCTAGAGTTCAGAGTGCCACAATGGAATCTTTATTGTTAAGTTTTGAACTGAGACATATCTCACCCGTTCAAATGAGATTCTTCAATTCCTTTTTCAACCCGCTCCTCCCCTTTTTTACGTGCAAAGGTGATTTTGAGGAGTGGCGGAGTAACCAGTGTAGTCACAATAACCATGATCACAACGCTGGTAAAATACTCTGAATCAAGCAAGCCCGAAGCAAGTCCGGTCGAAGCAATAATTAGAGCAACTTCCCCTCTGGAGATCATGCCTGCACCAATAGCAATAGAAGAGGAACGGTCGAACCCGGTCAGCCGGGCACCAGCTCCACCACCGATAAGTTTGGTAACAATAGCGATGAGACTTATAACAACAATAAACCAAATTTGTGAACCCACACCATCAAAAGTGACATTTAAGCCGATACTGACAAAGAAAACCGGGACAAATATTCCGTAAGCAATCGGCTCGATTTTAGTTTCAACCTCATGTTTGAATTTGGTTTGGGAGATCGCGATACCAGCGGCAAATGCACCAATGATTCCAGCAACTCCCATCCACTCTGCAAAGTATGAAAAGAGGAAACAGATAATGAGTCCTGTCGTAATCACGGTTTCCGTGACCCGCAATGGTGCCATCCATTTCATGACCCGTGGCACAAGCCACCAGCCTGCTGCAAAGATGATGACAAAGAACAAAAGTTTCTTACCAATCAACAATCCAATAGAGACATCCCCTCCACCTGTGCCGAGCAAGCTCATCATGACGGCGAGCAGAACCACAACGAGCACATCATCCACAACGGCTGCACCAAGGATTGTTGTACCCTCCCGTGAACTCAGTTGATTCATATCCTTCAACGTCTGAACTGAGATACTGACGGAAGTGGCACAGAATAAAAGTCCAAAGAACAGCGCGTGTGTCTGCGACATACCAAATGCTATGGCCGAACCGTATCCCCCTACAAAAGGTAAAATAACACCACCGACGGCCACAGCAAAGGCCGCCTTCCAGTTTTTCTTTAATTGCTCCAGATCGGTTTCCAGTCCGGCGATGAACATCAACAACAGTACCCCGATCTCCGCCATATAATGAACGAAATCTGTCTTCTCCACCCAACCGAGCAGCGCAGGTCCGAGGATGACACCTACAATCAGTTTCCCCAAAACGGATGGTTGACCCAATCTTACGGATAGATCACCAGCGAGTTTGGTAAAGATTAAAATAAGTGCAAGAACCAAAATAAATTCCATAGCTGTTCTTCCCTCCAGTAGTAGCGTCTATAGGTTAACCAACCCAAGGGCGATCCATCCTCCGCTTCAAACAGACAAAAAGGCACAGAAAGGCATTAGGAAAGTGCCGTTCTGTGCCTGAAAAAGACAAAGAGGGGCCCTTGGTGACAGGCTCCTCCAGTTTCAACGCGTATGTGATTAATTGCATTAATTATACCACAAATGTAGACTCGGGTAAATGGGAGCCGGTTTGGATTTGATTGAAAACGGCCGCAAAGGGGCATTTTATAGGGAAGTGCAGCGGTTTTTGTTCAGAGTGTTGTCACTTAACAGCCCGTAATTGCCGAGATATAATGATATAGAACATAGAAGTTAGGATATGAGGAGGATTTTGCATTGGGCAAAAATAACAAAGGGGAGCAGAACATTCCATCCCCGACGAGTAATAAAAATTTCGCAGGCATCATTATCACGATTTCCATTCTCGCTAATGTCATTATTTTATTATTGTTCTTCGCACCGTCAATTGGTTACAAAGGTGATGTAACCTTTGATATTACGGTGTTGCCGCGGTTTAATGCCGTGTTTAACAGCTTTACCTTTATCTTCCTGCTCGCAGCGCTTATTGCGATTATCAAGCGAAATGTGAAGCTGCACAAACGATTTATTCTTGCTGCATTCTCAACAACACTGTTATTCCTCGTGACCTATCTGACGTTTCATTACCTCTCACCAGAGACGTCCAAATACGGCGGCGAGGGCATCATTCGTTCCATTTATTTCTTCATTCTGATTACCCATAGTATACTGGCAGCCCTGATTGTTCCATTGGCGTTGTTCACACTTGTATGGGGTTGGACGAATCAATTGAAGAAACACCGCAAAATTGCACGTTGGACGATGCCAATCTGGCTGTACGTCAGTTCTACAGGTGTGGTGGTATACCTGATGATGGCACCATATTATTAATGTGATGAACGTTTCATTGTGCTAATTAATTTGACTTGTGGGTAATGTTTCCATGGAAGGAGGGTTCACATTTATGTACAGAGTTGTTTTGATTCGCCATGGACAGAGCATGTGGAATGTAGAGAATCGTTTTACCGGATGGACTGATGTGGATCTGACGACGGATGGTTACGCAGAAGCACGTAAAGCAGGGAAGATCATGAAGGAACAGGGATTTGATTTTGATTACGCCTATGCATCCGTGCTGAAACGTTCTATCCGAACACTCGATATTGCGCTGGATGAAATGGACCTCATGTGGATTCCTATTACGAAGACTTGGAAGCTGAATGAACGCCATTATGGTGCACTGCAAGGACTGAACAAACAGCAGACTGCTCTGAAGTACGGGGAAGACCAAGTAAAGGAATGGAGACGATCCGTGAACGTATCTCCCCCTGCACTGGACGAAACAGATGACCGATATGTGCAGGATCTGGACAAGTACAAGCGGCTCGGATGCACCATCCCTTTTACGGAGAACCTAATGGATACCTCGAAGCGTGTTCTGGAGTACTGGAATGCGGAGATTAAACCGATGGTGTCTGCTGGCAAAAGAGTGCTGATCTCTGCGCATGGGAACACGCTCCGTTCACTCGTCATGCATCTGGACCAATTGTCCGAAGCAGACGTGATGGCGCTCAATATCCCAACGGGCATTCCGCTTGTCTACGAATTGGATGAAGATCTGCATCCCATCGGACACTTTTATCTGACCGCCGATGGTTCGACCTACAAACATGAAGAAATGACCCATGTGGCAACGCCATCTGATTAATTGGACATGGACGTATGTCTTGATTGTACGAAAGCTTGTATGATTTATCTCGTTCGGTTGATGTTTCAACAGGACGATTGAAAGATGACCGCTGAATTGAATTCGGAGGTCATCTTTTTTTCTGCGATCAAGCCTGTACTTCGTTTCGTTTTGCTCCCACAGGGTAATTGTCAAACAAGACACGATGTACATTTATCCTGAAGGAGGAGAAGCACATGTCTAAAAGAAGAGGAATACTCATGACGGCTATCGGCGCAGGTGTGACTTATCTGATGAGGAACAAACAAGCAAGAGATAAGCTGTTTAGCACTGTCTCGGGTATGATGAAAAACCCCAATTCGTCCAATGGAACAAGTAAAACCAGACCACGTGTGGAAGTGAAATAGATTGCGATAGTTCGTTTATCGATTGAATTTAAATGATGATCACGAGAAACCTGGAGATGAAGTCGTTCCAGGTTTTTTTGTGCAGTTGAAAACTACCCTTTGTTTCGGTGAGGCATGCGATTTTTGCCAGCAAGAATGATACAATGGATACTTGCAGAACGTATGGAGGGAGATGCACATATGAAGAAAAATCGTCTGGGTACATCCGAACTGATGGTGTCTGAGATTGGGCTGGGATGTATGTCACTTGGAACTGAAATGGAGCACGCTGTGGGTCTGGTTCATGAGGCTCTGGATCATGGGGTCAATCTGTTGGATACAGCCGATCTGTATGACGAAGGGCGTAATGAAGAGATTGTAGGACAAGCTATTAAAGGGCGTCGGGACCAAGTCATTGTGGCGACCAAAGTAGGTAATCGTCGTCTGCCTGGCAAAGAGGGCTGGTCATGGGACCCGTCCAAAGCCTACATTAAGCAGGCTGTACATGAAAGTCTGAAGCGTCTGCAGACCGATTACATCGATCTGTATCAGCTACATGGCGGGACCTTGGACGACCCCATCGAAGAGACGATCGAAGCGTTTGATGAACTGAAGAAGGAAGGACTTATCCGATATTACGGAATTTCCTCCATTCGTCCCAATGTGATTCGGGAGTATGTAAAGAGGGCAGCCATCGTCAGTGTGATGAACCAGTACAGCATTGCTGACCGCAGAGCGGAAGAAGAAGTGCTGCCTTTATTGGAACAAAAGGGGATCAGCGTAATTGCCCGTGGACCAGTAGCTAGCGGTGTGCTTGCCGATTCCGGATCTGCCAAGGCAGACAAAGGTTATCTGGACTATACGCCAGAGCAACTATATACCATTCGGCAAGGGTTAAGTCGTCTTGTTACAGACCAACGCAGTATGGCTCAGACGGCTATTCGCTACGCGTTATCCCATCCTGCCGTAGCAGCTGTTGTCCCTGGTGCCAGTTCAAGAGAACAGTTGTTGCATAATATTGTTGCTTCGAATTCGCCTGAACTCACCCCTGCGGAAATTCAGGAAATACGAGAACTCAGTCCCGCTAATCTGTACAAGCAGCATCGTTAACTCCATTAAGCCTATTTTCAATTGTAACTATACGAGGTACAATGAAGATCAGCCAAAAAAGGAACTTATAAGGGAGAGAAGACATATGGAAAGAATTCAAAGTGAACAGCAATATTTGGATACAATTAACTCTGATGGTTTTACCGTCATTAAATTTGATACAACCTGGTGTCCGGATTGCAAAAACCTGGATCGTTTTATCGGGGATGTTATCGACCAACATACGGACAAAACCTTCTATGCCCTGGATGCAGAAAAGTTCCAGCCGTTTGCCGAAGAGAATGGTGTACGCGGCATTCCAAGCCTGCTCGTCTTCCAGAACGGCAAGAAAATCGCACATCTGCATAGCAAATGGGCTAAAACACCTACTCAAATCTCCGAGTATCTGGAGACGCTTGAATCCAAAGTTTAAGCGTACGAGACTCAGCAGTTTGTCTAATTAATTTAGCTAAGGAGACCTCTTCTTGTCTCGCGACAGGAAGGGGTTTTTCTGTTTCATTCCAGCACGCATGATGTGCATTCAAATGTGCATTCGAATAACTGAAGTTGAGAAACAACGCTTGTTTAGAATTTGTTCAGTGCTCCCATGTATACTGTGAGAACAAACTGAATATTTGGAGTGAACAAGATCCGTATGAAGAATGAAATTTTTGAAGAAATGCACCAATTAAGTCACAATGATGACCGAAGATACCGATTGTTGATGATCGGGGTGAAGCAATTGCTACAGGAACAAAAGGAGAATAGATATAATCTGCGTGAGAGATTAAAGAATCGAAAGAAACACCGGAACTTTCAAGTAAAAGAGTGGTATTAGACAGGCTGCTTTTCAGAAGTGAACATAAATATGGTTGTCCATGATACATAGTAAACCTAGTCGGCATCACAAGTGAACCAACCCAGCAAAGAAGGAAGTAATGAAGAATCAGACTTCTTCTAATTACGGGTATTGCTGTCTCTGAAGCAGCAACAGAATTGTGAAGCAACAGAAACATGAAGTAACGGAAGTATAGCAATATAAAATATGGCGGCCTCGCTTCCCAAGGGAACGTGAGGCCGCCATTGATTTTGCCTGTCTAATTACTTGAATTGTAATGCTTACATCAAAATAATAAAGAACACGGCTGCCAAGACAAAGCGATACACAGCAAAGACGGTCAGGCTCAATTTTTTCAAAATGGACAGGAACGTTTTGATCGCAAGCATGGCGACGATGAAAGCAGCGATGAATCCAATCGCAAAGATTGGGAAATCACTGCCGTTCAGGTGATCGATACTTTTGTACAGGTCATATCCCGTAGCACCAATCATAATTGGCACAGACACGAGGAATGTGAACTCCGCAGCGGCTACACGGCTTACCCCTGCAAAGAGACCGCCTGAGATCGTTGACCCGGAACGGGAGAAGCCTGGCCACAACGCCAAGATCTGAAATATACCCACCGCGAATGCCTGTTTGTAGGAAATATCATCGACATCATGGGTAGTAATCCGCCCACTCTTCCGGCTCCAGCGTTCGGCTACGATCATCAATATACCACCTATAACGAGGCTGTACAGCACTGTTTCCGGACCAAACAAATGTGCCTTGATCCAGTCGCGGAATACAAGTCCGATGACTACGGCAGGAACCATCGCCAGGAAAATATGTCCCAGATTGAGGCGGCGGGAGTAAGGTCTGCTCCCTCCGGTGAAGCGGAACATATCAATGAATTTGTTCCAGTACAGTACAACAACAGCAAGTACAGCTCCGAGTTGAACAACCACCTCAAACGTTTTGACTGACTCGTTGTCCTCCGATAAACCCAGCAAGTGGGCAGTCAGAATCATGTGTCCAGTAGAGGACACGGGCAAAAACTCAGTCAAACCTTCGATGATGCCCATAATAATGGATGATATAATGTCCAATTCTCTTCCTCCTTGAAATGCAGGTGACAGCACAGGCTGTCCTGCTTGACCATGCCTGTTCATTTGAACAAGGCTATCACCTATTATGATCACAAATGCACTCAACTTCAACTTATGCTTGTAACCATTTGTTTAAAACTATATTGACAAAAACCTAGTTATCCCATAGGATATAACTTAACTGACTGACTGATCAATCGGGAGGGTTACATGAATGACCAAAATCAACGGTTTGGAACCCGGTGAAGAACGCCGGGACCAAATAATACGCATAGCGATGGAGCGTTTTGCAACCCAAGGTTACCATCAGACGAAAATTTCCGATATCGTCCGCGAGGCTGGTGTGGCGCAAGGGACGTTCTACTGGCACTTCAAGAGTAAAGAAGCTATTGCTTCGGAGATTGTCTTAACGGGCAAGGAGGAGTTACTTGAGTCGATTGGACAAGGGTACCGCAAGGATGCAGGATCGGTAGAAGATATGGTGAAAGCATCGGAAAGGCTGTTCACTGACTTGTTTTTGTTTGCCGCGCAGAATCGTTATTTTATGGAATTGTTGCTCAAAGGCATCGTGACGGAAGAGTCCGTACAACGCCTGGTTGAGGAGACACGTAATGCTGTGGAAACTGCGTTTCGTCACAATATGGAACGTGCCATCGAACTCGGCATGTTGCCTAAGGGCATGAATGTTCCACTTCGAGCAGCGCTATTGGTAAGCATGATTGAAGGGATGATATCACGCTGGTTGTTCGGTTCCGATGAGTTACACAGCAAATTTTCAGCCATGACAGCTTCATCGTTGGCAGCTGAGGCAGCAAGCTTTGAGTTTTACGGACTGCTAGGCACATAAGATTCACATGATTAAACAAATAGCAGGGAATAATGGGTACAACTGCGGTTTAGTCACAATAAAGTAACCCAATGTACATCCAGATTAATACACGACTGAGAGGAAGTTAACGTAATGAACAACACATATGGATCGAAAACTCGTAAAGGCTGGTCTTTGACAGCAATTCTGCTGATGACCGTGCTGGTACTTAGTGCTTGTGGAAGTAAGGCAACAGATGGTGGAAGCACAAATGGTGCACAGGCAAGTAATGAACTGGAACAGATCAAGTCGGCTGGCGTTATCAAAGTGGGCATGATGGGCACATACGCACCGTACAACTTCCTGAACGATAAGAAAGAAATGGACGGCTACGATGCCGATATCGCACGTGAAGTTGCGAAGCGTCTTGGGGTTGAGGTTGAATTTGTATCCCAAGAGTTCTCCGGTTTGACACCAAGTCTGCAAGCGAAGAAGCTTGATGCCATTATCAGCCAGATGACCATTACCGATGATCGTAAGAAAGTACTGGATTTCAGTGATCCGTATATTACGAACCAAGTTAAAATTATTGTAAAAGAAGACAATAACGATATTACCAAACTGGAAGACTTCAAAGGTAAAACGATTGGCGTAGGTCTGGGTACAAATGATGAATCATATCTGCGTAATGAAGTGTTGCCAAAAGTGGGAGACTTCACGATCAAAACCTATGACGATGTCATCTCTTCACTCAAAGATCTGAATGCTGGGCGGATTGACGCAACAATCAACAATATGTATGCTCTGAAACCGATTGTGGATGCCAACGGATTGAATATCAAAGCTGTAGGTGAAGCTATTAAGAGTGACCAGGCAGGTATTGCTGTTCGCAAAGACAATCCGGAACTCGTAGCAGCACTGAATGATGCTCTCAAAGGCATGAAAGATGATGGCACGTACAATACCATTTTCAAAAAATGGTTTGGTGAAGAGCCTGCGCAATAATGAACCTGCAAGGCGAAGGGAAGATTTGACCCATGGAACTGGTATTTGAGAATATCCCCTTCTTTCTGAAGGGGGCTTATTATACGCTGTATGTAACAGTGATCTCCATGTTTTTTGCGTTCATCATCGGAGTCCTTGTTGCGATTGCTCGTCTGAAGGGACCGATGTGGCTTAGGTTGATCGCAAGGTTTTATGTATCCATCATGCGGGGAACCCCGCTGCTGGTGCAATTATTCGTTATTTATTACGGATTGGTCGATTATGGAGTGACCTTGGGATCACTCACGGCTGCATGTCTGGGATTGAGTCTGAATGCAGGTGCATTTCTGTCGGAGACGTTCCGTGGAGCCATTCAGGCTGTGCCTAAAGGACAGACAGAAGCTGCATATGCAACGGGAATGACACCGGCTCAAGCGATGAGACGCATTATCTTCCCGCAGGCTGTGCGCATTGCCATCCCGCCGATGGGGAACACGTTTATTGGCATGTTGAAGGAAACATCACTTGTGGCGGCGATTGGTGTTACCGAGTTGTTGCGTTCAGCACAACTGCTGGTATCGCAATATGCATTGAATATGCCTTTTTATCTGGCTATTGGTGTGATCTATTGGATTATGAGTATCGGCTTCTCGGCCATTCTGGAACAAGTGGAGCGCCGGTTGGCCCGGGCTTACTGATGGGAGGAGAGAACCGATGATTACAACAACTGGACTTACCAAACGTTTTCAGCAAAATGAAGTACTTACGAACATCGATCTTCATGTCGATGCCAAAGATATTGTTGTATTGCTCGGCCCAAGTGGTTCAGGCAAGAGTACCTTGCTGCGCTGTCTGAATGGACTCGAAGAGTTGTCCGGAGGACAGATCGAAGTGAACGGCATTGTGGTCAACAGCGCAGATCCGCTGCGAGTCCAACGTGCCCGGGTACTGGAGATTCGTCGCCAGACCGGCATGGTATTCCAGCAATTCAATCTGTATCCGCACAAGACAGTGTTGGGTAATGTGATGGAAGGTCTCGTTACGGTAAAAAAAATCAAGCGTGACGAAGCAGCTGAACGCGGCCGGATTCTTCTGGATCGGGTGGGCCTGTCGGACAAGCAAGATCAGTATCCGTCCCGATTGTCTGGTGGGCAACAACAGCGGGTAGCCATTGCACGTGCACTTGCGATGGAGCCGGAAGTGATGCTGTTTGATGAGCCAACTTCAGCTCTTGATCCTGAATTGGTCGGAGAGGTGCTTTCCGTCATGAAGGAGCTGGCAGAGGAAGGCATGACGATGCTTGTTGTGACACATGAATTGAAGTTTGCCCGTAATGTGGCGAACAAAATCGTCTTTATGGCGGATGGATCGATTGTAGAAGAGGCAAGTCCACAGGCCTTTTTTGAACATCCAACGCAAGAACGCACCCGCCGTTTCTTGCAACAAATTACTGAATTTTGATAAAGATAACAGCGATCGGAAGAACGAACGTACCCGGAGCGGGTATTTAAGGTCGTGACGATATCAGTTCAACTAAACTTTTTGCACAAGAACGGAGAGGACAGAAGAAACCTGAAGAAGCGGAGCGTGCGCCTTTATCCCCTGATTTTCCCTTGAAGAAGGGAATCAAAAAAATCTGGGGATAACAGCGATCGGAAGGTTATTCTGTCATCGGAGTGGCAAGTGCAAACCTTTTTCGCTTGAACTTAAACTATTGTGAGAAAGAAGGATAACATCATGAATGTAACAACCGTATGGAAAGGCAAACGTGCGTTTACTTCCGAAGGACCCTCTGGCTACGCGGTTGGCATGGATGCCACTGCTGCTTATGGTGGTGACAGCAAGGGTGCGACCCCGATGGAATTGTTACTGGCGGGTCTCGGGGGCTGTATGGGAATCGATATTACGATGATTCTGGACGCTTTCCTGGACAAAATTGAGTCGATTGAGATTGAAGCGCAAGGCACACGCAGTGAAGAGATGCCCAAAGGCTTCACATCCATTGATCTGATCTTCAAAGTGGATGGCGATATCCCGGATTATCGCATCTGGAAAGCCATCCAGATGGCTGAGGAAAAATATTGTGCAGTTTCCGCTTCGTTGAGCGCCGATATTCATCCTAAACTGATCCTCAATGGGGTAAGTACACCTCGTCCTTAATAACATATGAGTAAATCTCTTATACTGAGAAGGCACTTCCAATCGTGGGAGTGCCTTTTTTGGCTTTTCCAACACTTCAACAGGGATTTCGCCCATCTAGGAGTCACTAAACTTCTGTCAGTAGAAAATAATTCGGTAAGCCCGGTCGCCATGTTAATGGCGGCCTCTTCTACTAGAGGTAGGTTGGCTTACAGCCTGGCAATATAGTACCCATTGCAATGACAATCCGAATTCTGACGGTTATGTGGTATGATTAATTCTGAGGACAGAACATCCTGATCCTGCTGTTTATATGTAAGCGCTTATACAGATGACGGAAGGTGCAGACATGTTGAAAAGGTTGATACGAACCACTAATAATCTCAAATTAAAGCATAAATTGCTCATTTCCTATGTACTGGTTGTCATGATTCCGGTTCTGATTGTTGGTCTTGCTGTGACCAGTTATTTTCGCCAGCAAGCCCTGGACAATGCGATAGGACAGACGATCATCAATGTGGACAAAATCAAGAGCCAGACGGCAACCATGCTTCGTGTACCAACCGATATATCAAATCTATTAATGTTTAATGCGGATCTCAAGGAGATCGTGAATAAACGGTACAAGAGCGTTGTGGAGTTAACCTCAGCGTATCTTGCATACAAAGACTTTCAGGAGTACAGGCGTTTGTACCGTGAGATAGCGGGCATTCGTTTTTACTCAACTAACCCAACATTGATCAACAACCTCGAGTTCATCCCGGTAGACAAGCAGACGGAAGAGAGCTACTGGTACCAACAGGCACTGAAAACAACCAGCATCGGTTGGTTCTACATTCCGGACAAGGAAGATAATCCTGTACACAAGCTCAGTCTGGTGCGCAAAGTACCTTTTGCCGAGTATCGGACAGAGGGTGTGTTGATGATTGTGATCAATCAGGATGAGCTGAATGGATTGTTGCGTCAGGAACAGTTTGAGACGATGATTACGGACGAGCAGGGGTATGTGGTTGCAGCCAAGAATACCGAACTGGTGGGTAAAACGCTGGACGAACTTGATTTTGGTGTTAATCTGCAGAATCAGGCGAAAGGCACCATAGAGGGTGATTTCCGGGGGGAACCGTCTAATATTGTTATTGATGAGCTGGGCCCTGGATCGAGTATGAATAGCCTGAAGGTGATTTCGGTTTTTGCCACCAAAAATATCGTCAAAGACGCCAACACGGTCAGCTTGATTGGCATGATTTTCATTATCCTTGTGCTGGTGATCGCCCTACTATTCGTATATATCATCTCGTTCCTCACTTCGAACCGATTGCTCCGGCTGAGTAAACACCTCAACAAGCTTGCATTAGGCGACCTGAACGTGACTTCAAGAATTGATGGAAACGATGAAATTGGACAACTGTCACGACAGTTCAACTATATGGTGAAAAGTATCAATGAACTCATGACGCAGGTGGTAGAAGCGACCGAACAGAACAATCAATTGGAAATCGCCCAAAAAGAGATTAAACTGAAAATGATGGCGAGCCAGATCAATCCACATTTCTTGTTTAATGCACTGGAGTCCATTCGGATGAAAGCGCATATTAAGGGAGAAGCAGAGATTGCTAACATCGTCAGGCTGTTAGGCAAGCTGATGCGCAAGAGTCTGGAGATTGGCAGTGGAAAAACAACTTTCCGGGCTGAACTTGAAATGGTACGTTCATATTTGGAAATTCAAAAATTTCGTTACGGCGACCGCCTTGCATTCCAGATCCATATCGATCCCGAGGTGGAGAAGATGTACATTCCGCCTTTGATTATTCAACCTCTGGTTGAGAATGCGATTGTCCATGGGCTGGAGAACAAAGAGGGCACAGTCCGTGTTCACATAAGTATTCGTTTAGTAGAGAACATTGTGCAGATCCGTGTGGATGACAATGGTGCAGGCATAACGCCAGAACGACTGGCTGAGGTGATGCAGTTTATCTGTGGACCGGAGGAGCAGGAGAAGAGTCGGATCGGCATGCGTAATGTACATCAACGCTTAACATTGACGTACGGGGAGCCATATGGATTGCAGATTAAGAGTGTATATGGGGAAGGAACAGAGGTTTCTTTCACTTTGCCAGCAGGAGGGGACCAACATGTATAAAGTGTTTTTGGTGGATGACGAACCGAGCATACGTGAGGGACTGACAACCATTATCGAGTGGGAAAAATACGGATTCCAGGTCATTGCTACAGCTGCCAGCGGGCGTGAGGCCATCTCCCGGTTTGAGGAATTGGAGCCTGATCTGACGATTATTGATATTCGCATGCCCGGTATGACCGGGCTGGATGTGATTGAAGAAGTGCGCCGGAATCATCCGGATTCGCACTTTTTGATATTGAGCGGTTATGCGGATTTTGATTATGCCAAAAAAGCCATCAGTTTTGGTGTGGATGGTTATCTGCTCAAACCGGTGGATGAAGAAGAGATTATTGGTGAACTGGAGCGTATTGCTACAATCCTGACCCGTGAACGAGAGACAATGGCACGTCATGCTGGTGAAGATATCGTCTTTCGGGAGCATCAGATCGAGGCTTTGCTCTTTGACAGTCTGGAGGGTGCGGGTAGCATGGAAGAAGATAGTCTGGGGCTACATTGGCCTCACTATCAGATTGTGCTGCTTGAGATGCATGTAACCCCCGACCTGCAACGGGGAAGTGTTATGAAACGCAAACTGATTGAAGCATTTGACCATAAAGACCGAGGCATTGTATTCTCGTTCCATTCTGGTCTGGGACTGTTAAGTAAGGAAATAATCACATCCGAGTCATCTGCAAGGAATCTGTATGATGAGCTGGAAGGACTGCTGGGAGAATGGGAGGTTCACATGTATGGTGCTGCAGGAGAACCCGTACACTCCACTTCTGAAATTGCGCAGTCATACACGCAGGCAAATCGTTTACTCGGGGAACGCTTCTTGTTCACGGAGCAACGCATCATTCTGTGGACTGAAGGCAGCGAAGGCCAAAGCGTTGTTAAACCAGAAGTTGAAGCTGTGGACGGAGCACATGAGCCAGTTGAGGACGAACTCGCGGACAAGCTGTATTATGCGTTAGACATCCGCAGTAGTGAGTCCGTTATGCGGGTGCTGGGTGAGATGGAAGAGCGCCTGGTTCCATATCACCGAACAGAGCAAGCGATTAAGACGGCGTTCTCACAGGTATTTTCCCTGGCGTTCAACAAACTTGCAGCGACGAATCAACATATGCACTCCATTATGCAGGAACATTCGGTTCTGATTAATGAAGTCTATCATCAATTTACGATGTCTGATCTCAAAGTCATGGCATCGGAACATTTGAATCGACTTATTCAACGTATGGGTGGGGGAAGCAAGGATACTGTATTGAAACAGATGATTGAATTTATCCAGCGTAACCCTGGCGAGAATCTCAAGCTCGAAGTGCTGGCAGAAGTGTTTAACTATAACAGCAGTTACTTGGGTAAGTTGTTCAAGAATCATACTGGAGAATATTTCAATGCATTTCTGGACAAGGTTCGTATGGAAAAGGCCAAGGAATTGCTGGACGAAGGACTGAAGGTCCATCAGGTCGCGGCGAGAGTGGGATATGCTAATGTGGACTACTTCCACGGTAAGTTCAAGAAATATGTAGGGGAATCCCCCTCCGCTTACAAACAGGCCAGAACCCAATCATCAATTAAAGGAACGGCTACGGATATAAACGAGGAATAAGTATGGAGTACTGGGCCTTGCCCCTACCTATTGTGTAAAACGTTTTCGATATTCCTGAGAAATTTCCAGATTCATCATATTGTCCATGCACTTCCCATGATAAGCAATGGTCACCGAATGCTTCACATTTTAGACTGGATTTACAAGAATCCAGATGAAGGGATGGCTATACGATATGAATTTGTCTGATATAGGCGCTGTACGTCAACCATTGAACTTAAATGGAACATGGCAGTTTTGTTTGGATCAGGAGTCCGATATACTCGTTGAACAAGAGATATTACCGCCTTCACAGTGTAAAAATACATCATGGGAGACCATTCAGATTCCCGGTTCATGGGAAGAGCAAGGATACGGAGATGAGCCTGAATACGAAAGGCTCGATACTTGGACCAAGGTACGCGAATATGAAGGCTCAGCCTGGTATGCTCAGGATGTTCATGTTCCATCAGACGATCCCGGATGCCACTATGTATTCAGATTGGAAGGTGTCCGATGGACAACGCATCTCTGGATCAATGGACAGTATGCCGGGCAGCAGGATAGTCTGGTGAATCTACAGAAGTGGGATGTTACCTCTCTGGTGAAGCAGGGGGAAGTGAATCGGATAGAGATTCGCGTGGATAATACGATGAAACTTCCCCTGGCAGGTAGCCATATTCATTCATTACATACGGCCACAGCCTGGGGTGGAATCACGGGTGGTGTTTATCTGGACAGCTTTCCCCCATTCCGATTACAGACGTTACGTATTCAACCAGATGCTGAGAACGGAACCATTCTGGTTGATTGTACTGTAAGCGCTCCCGCAAATGATTCCGCTAGATCGATGCAATTACATGTGGATATCCAGCATCCGGACGGCACATGGCTTGATCGATATAGTTGTAATGTTAATCTGAGTGATCCATCACATGTGGATATTAGCTCAGCAGGTGTAACTGAAAGCAACGCTGTAATAGATCAGTGGCGATTGGAACTTGGAACAGAGAAGTCTATCGCAAGATGGTCGGATGAATCTCCTGAATTATACAAGGCTGTGATCCGTCTCCATGACAGTGAACAGGAGCTGGATCGGCTGGAGCAATCATTTGGTGTACGCTCCTTTGCATCAAACGGGAAGCAGCTTGAACTGAATGGAATACCAGTATACCTGCGTGGGTACGTCGATTGCTGTATCTTCCCACTGACGGGTTATCCCGTCTGGGACAAGGAGCATTATCTTCAGCAATTTCGAATCGCCAGATCGTATGGCTTCAACCATGTCCGACTGCATGGGTGGAGCGCGCCGGAGCCTTTCTGGGAGGCGGCTGATGAAGCGGGCATGCTGGTACAGGCAGAACTTCCCCATTGGTCTCGTTTCTTTGAGCAATCGGATCAGTCTGCGCCAGCTGAAGTATTGTCCTATCTGACACAAGAACTGGACGGGCTGCTTCAGTCGCTGCATAGACATCCTTCATTCGTCATGTTCTCCATGGGGAATGAACTCATTGGTCCGAATGGCCACCCTGAACTCAATGCATTAGTATCGAGGGCAAGGGATATGGACCCGACCCGGTTATATACGGACAATACAGGTTTTGGACAGCTTCCGGCGCAAGGGCGGGAAGGTGATTATTATATTCAGTCGTTGAACTGGCATCCCCCGTTGGAATCTGCATATTCTGCTGTGCCGGATACCACGCTGGACTATCATGCAGTCACTCGGCTCGCGGAGCATCCCGTCATTGGGCACGAACATGCACAGTACACCATGTATGTGCGGCCCCAAGAGCGAGCGAAGTATACTGGCGTATTGCGTCCTAGCTGGTTACGACCGATCGAAGAATCGTTAACAAACAAAGGCATGATCGAGGACCTGGAGCATTTTCAACAGGTCAGTGGTACCCATCTGGTACGTTCCTTAAAAGAAGCCATGGAGCGAATTCGGCGAACACCGGACGCTGCGGGGGTACAGCTTCTGGACATTCGCGATTTTCCAGGACAGGGACATGCTACGACGGGCATTCTGGATGTATTTTGGGATGACAAAGGCATTACAACACCAGAAGAATTCATGTGTTTCAACGCAGATGTGGTGCTGTTGTTAAGCTGCAAAGAGCGTACATTTTACGCCGGAGAATCCATTCATGTCGATGTACGCATCTCTCACTACGGTAAGGAGCCGCTTGAGGACGCGGTCATTCAGTGGAGGTTAATAAGCGATGATGTGATACTCACTGAAGGAGAATGGAAGACCGGAGATATCCAATGTGGGTCTGTCATGTCACTGGGAAGCATCGTCGCTACCGCTCCTCATGAAGGGGCAGCAGCTTTTCGGATCGAGGCGGAGCTGATATCAGGCGATTCGGAAAGAACTGTAGCGAATGTATGGACTGGCTGGTCGTTTCCTTTTTACGAGTCTCATCCGGATTCGAATCGGTTCTGGAATACCGTGGCAGAGTTGAAGCCATTATTGGGTGAAGCGCATGATGATTGCGTAGATCGCATCGATGGATTCCAGTTGTTGAAAAATCGGGAGATTGACTTGGTTATCGTTCAGTCGTTAACACCCAATGTCGTTGATTATGTGGTCAACGGGGGAAGTGTTTGGCTACAGGCAACCGCAGAAGGGTTATATGATTCAGTGGAGACCAAGTATCTGCCTGTATTCTGGAATTACCTGATGTTTGCTACACAGCCTGGTGCAACGATGGGCATGTATTTGAGAGATCAGCTAGCACTACTAGGCTCCTTCCCGCATGATGGGGCTTCGGACTGGCATTGGTATCACTTGGTGAACGGTACACCAGCGATATGTTTGGATACGTTGCCTGGGGTGGAGCCGCTGATTGAAGTGGTGGACCATTTCCATCGGGCCAAACGACTTGCTTATGCCTTTGAGGCAAAAGTAGGGAAGGGCAAGATTTTGATATCCTCACTTCCGTTTGCCAATCTGGCTGTAATGAAGCGTCCGGAAGCCGCCTATTTATTTCAGGAGATACTTGCGTATTTGAATGGAGATCAATTCCGTCCAGCAACCTCCATATCTGTAGCGCAATTACTCGGCATCGTTAAACTGCAAACCATTCAATTTACATTGTAATCAGAGGGACCCGAAAGGGTCCTTTTTGTATGCCATGTAATTGAAGTAAACGATTACTATAAAACGTTTTCGATATTTACCACTTTAGATATTATTTTACCTTAATATTACTTTTATATCATTTGAAAGTAGAATTTATCACTGATTTTAACGAATTAATGTCTGATTATATATGTCTATATCTAATTTTTATATGATTTTCTCTAAAATCCAGATGGTATTTTGAAAACGCTCTATCGAGTATGATTATTTTATAAAACAGAGGAGGGGGAACGGAGATGGAAACGCTAACAAAAAAATCCGCTTCCGCGAACAGAAGCAGTGACCCCAAACCGCCTTTAAAGAATCGGCGGAACGGAATTTGGGACAGAATGAAACAGCAGAAATATCTCTATCTCATGTCATTGCCATTCGTAGCTTGGGTTTTCGTATTTAACTATCTGCCACTATGGGGATGGACGATGGCTTTCCAAAATTATAAACCTGCCAGATCATTTGGTGATCAAGAGTGGGTTGGTTTTAAACACTTTGTAGAGCTGTTCAGTGATGATCGTTTCTATCTGGTACTTCGGAATACGCTTGCAATGAGCTTGATGGGACTAGTTGTCGGTTTTATCGTACCGATATTCTTCGCTATTCTCCTGAATGAAATGAGAGGCATGTTCTTCAAACGTGCCGTGCAAACGGTATCATATCTGCCTCACTTTGTATCCTGGGTTGTTGTAGCCGGGATCATTACGAAGATGCTCTCCACCGATGGAGGGATTATCAATGATCTATTGGTAGGACTGAACATTATCGATCAGCCGATCCAATTCATGGCCAAGGGGAACTTGTTCTGGTACATTGTAACCGCTTCAGATATGTGGAAGGAAACCGGTTGGAATGCCATCATCTATCTGGCGGCGATTACAGGTATCGACAATGAGCTGTATGAAGCCTCCCGTGTAGATGGAGCCAACCGCTGGAGACAGATGTGGCATATTACGCTGCCTGGCATACGGACCACGATTTCTGTACTTTTCATCATGTCGATTGGACATCTTATCAGTATCGGTTTCGAGAAGCAATTTTTGCTACAAAACAGTCTGGTCACAGACTACTCGGAAGTACTTGATCTATATGCGCTCAATTATGGTTTGAATATGGGACGATTCTCGTATGGTACAGCCATAGGTATATTCAACTCCGTTGTCAGTATCATCCTTCTGTTTACTGCGAACGGCTTGTTCAAAAAATTCACAAAAGAAAGCATCATGTAGGGAGGGGACGACATTATGGCGAACAAAGCATTCAATGCTACTCGGGGCGATAAACTGTTCGATATATTCAACATCCTCGCGATGACCATGGTGCTGGTTGTAACACTTTATCCATTCCTTAACGTACTAGCCATCTCACTCAATAACTCGACAGATACAGTACGTGGCGGAATTTACTTGTGGCCTCGCGAATTCACATTACAGAACTACAAAACGATTTTCCAATATGATGGATTGTTACAAGGTTTGCAGATATCCATTCTGCGTACACTTGTAGGTACCGTGCTCGGATTGATCAGTTCATCTATGATCGCCTTTACACTGAGCAGACCTGACTTTGGACTTAGAAAATTTGTATCCACAACACTCGCACTCACGATGTATTTCTCCGGTGGTCTGATTCCGGTATACATCCTGATGCGTGACTTGGACCTGATCGGTACATTCTGGGTATATGTATTGCCTGGCATGATCAGTGCATTTAACGTGTTTATCATCCGTTCATTCATTGATGGCCTGCCATACTCATTGCAGGAATCCGCGAAGCTGGATGGAGCGAATGACTTTACAATCTATTACAGAATCATCTTGCCACTGTGTAAACCAGTGCTTGCTACCATCGCATTGTTCCTGGCTGTAGGTCAATGGAATGCGTGGTTTGATACGTACCTGTATAATGGTTCAAAGGCACATCTGACCACGCTCCAATATGAGCTGATGAAAGTATTGCAAAGTACACAGCAGGGCTCAGGTGCTGGACGAAATGCCAATGATATGGCGCAGCAAATGACACAGATTTCACCGGAATCGATCAAAATGGCGATTACGATCGTTGTGACGGTTCCAATCCTCATTGTATATCCATTCCTTCAGAAGTACTTTGTTGGTGGTATGACACTGGGCGCAGTAAAAGGTTAAACAATAGGGTACAGGCTGCCACATAGAGCGGCCGTACATCTACAAATGAAGCATCAGGATACCCGAAGCGCAGCCATTTGGTCTGTGCTTCACCGTATAGGGCTGCGGTGTGGTATTCATGAAGCTATAGACAGGGACAAAAAAGTCCCGGACAAACAGACATATGAAACAGGGAGGATTACCATTATGGCAAGTTCCAAAATGAAGATTGCACTGGCACCAGTGCTTGCAATGTCTTTACTCGCAGGTTGCGGTGGAGGAAGCGGCAGTGATACGTCGTTCAAGGATACAAGCGCAGAGACAACTCCACTTACTTTTGATTTCTTCAGCGTTGACCCCAGTCCGAACTGGAATGGCATGAAGGATGAAGTAGGTAAAGTCCTTACGGAAAAAACAGGGATAACCCTTAACGGTGAATTTGCCGTTAGTGGTGGTCAAGATAAAATATCCTTAATGGCGGCGAGCGGAGACTATCCGGATATTGTCTCCCCCAAAGGAGAACTCAGCAAACTGGTGGATGCCGGAGCAATGCTCGATCTGACAGATCTGATCGACCAATATGCTCCCAATCTGAAGAAGCTGTATGGTAATTACATGGACCGGTTGAAATACAGTAATGAAGATCAGGCTATTTATGTGCTGCCAACGTATTATGCGGTAGACCAAAAGTACTTTGATGCAGGTGGTGGATTTGGCATTCAGCACCGTGTACTGAAAGAACTCGGATATCCGGAAGTACGTACACTTCAGGATTACGAGAATGTATTGAAGGCGTACAAAGAAAAACACCCAACAATTGATGGTCAGCCAACCATCCCGTTAACACTGGACGCGGATGATTGGAGAATCATGATTACCGTAACGAACCCAGCCTTCCAGGCAACAGGAGCTCCGGATGATGGTGAATACTACATCGATCCAGAGACGTATGAAGCAAGTCTGCATTACAAACGTCCAGAGGAAAAAGAATACTTCCGCTGGTTGAACCATATGTACAACACTGGATTGCTGGATCAGGACAGCTTTATCCAGAAAACAGACCAATACAAATCCAAAATTGCAAGTGGACGTGTTCTGGGTGTCATTGACCAGGATTGGGGATATTCCGATGCAGAAAATGCATTGAAATCCGCTGGTAAGACTGAAGCAACGTATTCACACTTTCCAGTAACCCTGTCCGAGGATATCAAGGATCATGCCTACCAAGACCCTGGTTTTGTATCCGGTTGGGGTGTAGGGATTACAACATCGAATCCTGACCCGGTTCGTACGATCAAATTCTTCGATTACCTGGCTTCTGAAGAAGGGCAAGTGCTGATGAACTGGGGAATTGAGGGCAAACAGTATGAAGTGCAGGACGGCAAACGTGTCATTCCTGCCGACATTCTGGATCAGAAAACCAATAATGCAGCCGTATTCCAGAAAGAAACGGGTATTGGACTGTACACCAATATGTCCGGTCACTATGGAGACGGTGTGAAGGATTCAACGGATAACTACTACACTACGAATTTCCCTGAACAGATCGTGGCAGCATATTCCGATGCAGAGAAAGAAACACTCAAAGCTTACGGTGCTACGACGTGGAAAGATCTGTTCCCGAGTGAAGATGAATTCCCAATCAAACCATGGGGAGCAGCATACAATCTGCCAACACCAGGTGACTCCAACTACAACGTCATCTTCAAGAAAACACAGGATATCATTCGGAAACGTATCCCGGAAGCCATTCTGAGTACTCCTGAACAGTTCGATGCGATCTATGACGGCATGATTGCAGAAGTGAACCAAGCAGGAGCAGAGGATATGGAGAAACAATATACAGAACTCGTTCAAAACCGTGTTCAATTGTGGAGCGGTGAAGAGGCTAAATAAACGATTAGCAATTCAGATCTAAAACGAAAAAGAACCCAGAATATTTGGGTTCTTTTTTTATCTAAAACGTTTTCTAAAAAACGTTTTCAATTTTATAAATTCACTATTGACAAGGGATATAGGAGCGATTATTATTCAAGTATGAAAGCACTTACATTTGCTTGTACAACACGTGGCATACACCTGAATCTCAAAGTAAACATTTGCAGAATGAAGAGGAAATAAGGAAAGAAGAACATTTTTTTATTTTTTAAGAAAACGCTTCTAATGTTATAAAAACAAGAAAATTACATTTGTTTCATCTGGTCACGGTATGTGCAGGTCAGCCTGTTATACAAATATACAGCTTCATTAATATCCATAAGGGGGATTACACATGAAGGGCAAAACACCAAAAACATTCGCAATGCTTCTGTTAGCCAGTGCTCTTGCAATTACAGCAGGATGCAGCGGCAGTGGAGGAGGAACTAACGCTTCAGAGAAACCGGTTGATTCCGGAGATACAACCAGTCCAGTGACCTTTACATTCTTTGGTGCAGACGCGAGTCCGAACTGGAATAACATGAAGGATGCTGTCGGTCAAGAAATTACTAAGGCAACGGGAGTTACAATTGAAGCTGAGTATGATGTGAATAATGGCGGTGACCAAAAGATTCCTTTGATGGCTGCCAGTGGTGATTACCCTGATATTATCTATCCTAAAGGCAACTTGTCTAAGCTTGTGGATGCAGGCGCGATGCTGGACCTGACCGATCTAATTGAGGAGCATGCTCCCAACTTGAAAAAAATCTATGGTGATCAGATGAACCGTCTGAAATACAGTTTGGAAGATCAAGCCATTTACACGATCCCGACCAACATGGGTGTAGATAACGTTTCATTTGACGCTACGGGCGGATTCGAAATTCAACAAAGAGTATTGAAAGAGCTTGGCTACCCTGAAGTAAAAACGCTTGAGGACTACGAGAACGTACTGAGAACGTATTATGAAAAACATCCAACGATTGATGGTCAACCGACGATTCCGTTAACATTGAATGCAGATGACTGGAAAATTATGATTACGGTAACGAACCCTGCATTCCAAGCTACGGGTGGACCGGATGACGGTGAGTATTATATCAACCCTGAGACGTATGAAGCCGTTCTACACTACAAACGTCCTGAAGAAAAAGAATATTTCCGTTGGTTGAACAAAATGTACAATGAGGGTCTGCTTGATAAAGATACATTTGTTCAAAAGGATGACCAATACAAATCCAAAATTGCCAGTGGCCGTGTACTTGGTCTAATTGACCAAGAGTGGAACTATGGTGAGGCGGAAAATGCTTTGAAATCATCTAACGGTGGCGACAAAACATATGCCCACTTCTCCGTATCCCTGAACAAGGATATTGTGGATCATACGTTCCAACCGACAGGATTTGACGGTTATGGTATCGGAATCACAACTTCGGCCAAAGATCCGGTACGTATCATCAAATTCATGGATTGGCTTGCTTCCGAGGAAGGTCAGGTCCTGAGAAACTGGGGTGTTGAAGGCCAACATTACCAAGTAGAGAATGGTAAACGCATCATTCCGGATGACGTACAAGATCGCAAAACCAATGATAACTCTGCTTTTACCAAAGAATCAGGCGTAGGCATGTATAACGTATTTAGCGCCAGATACGGTGATGGTGTGAAAGATGCCACAGATAACTATTACACAACGAATTTCCCTGAACAGATTCAAGCAGGTTACACTGCCGCTGAGAAGGAAACGTTGAAAGCATACGGTATTACAACATGGAAAGATTTCTATCCTTCCGAAGATGATCTGAAGCTGAAAGATTGGGGCGCAGCATACAACATGCCTGTACCATCTGACACGGATTACAACGTAACGTTCCAGAAAACACAGGATATCGTACGTAAACGTATTCCAGAAGCGATCCTTGCCAAACCTGAGAACTTCGACAGCGTATATGATAGTCTTCTGGCTGAACTCGATAAAGCGGGTGCAGTGGAGATGGAGAAACAATACACGGTTTGGATCAAAGAACGTGTAGCTCTCTGGACTGGAAAAGATGTGAAATAAGCTTGAAAACCAAGCATTAAAGTTAAGGATTTTCATAGCAAAAAAAGCCCTTTCTCAAGGGCTTTTTTTATTGTTGACGTGAGGTGATGGATAGCCTATAATCTATCATGTAAGCACTTTCAGTAAGCGGTTTATCTCATTTCCGAAAACGTTTTACGTTTGTTAGAAGAAGAATCTTTCTTTTTGCAGAATCGAAACGTCAGCTTTAGTGAACACGTCGGAATAGACGATACCGAAAGCGCATTCAAAAAAAGTGGTATCCTCAGGCATAAAGCCTGTTATACAGATAAAACCTTCATAAATAATAGGGGGAACTAGACAATGAGAGGCAAAATGAAAGGCAATACACCCAAGACGTTTGCAATGTTGATGCTCGCAAGTGCAATGTTGGTTACAGCTGGTTGTGGGAATTCGGGAACCAAAGAGACTACAGAGTCCAGCGGTACCGAACCAATTACAGTTACGTTCTTCGGGGGGGATGCTAGTCCGACCTGGAACAAGATGCAAGATGCTGTTGGTAAAAAGATTACGGAACAAACAGGCGTGACAATTGAAGCTGAATATGATGTAAACGATGGTGGTAACCAGAAGATTGCACTGATGGCTGCCAGTGGTGACTTTCCTGATATGATCTACCCTAAAGGTAACTTATCTAAGCTTGTGGATGCAGGCGCGATGCTGGATCTCACGGATCTGATTGAGGAGCATGCTCCCAATCTGAAAAAAATCTATGGGGAACAGATGAACCGTTTGAAATACAGTTTGGAAGATCAAGCGATCTATACCATTCCAACCAATATGGGTGTTGATAATGTTACGTTTGACGCTACAGGTGGATTTGAAATTCAGCAAAGAGTATTGAAAGAGCTCGGATATCCTGAAGTGAAGACACTTGAGGATTACGAGAATGTACTTAGAGCCTATTATGAAAAACATCCAACCATTGATGGTCAACCAACCATTCCATTAACATTGAATGCAGATGATTGGAAAATCATGATCACGGTAACGAACCCGGCTTTCCAGGCAACAGGTGCACCGGATGATGGTGAATATTACATTGACCCTGAAACGTATGAAGCCAAATTGCACTATAAACGTCCAGAGGAAAGAGAATATTTCCGCTGGTTGAATAAAATGTACAATGAAGGCCTACTGGACAAAGATGCCTTTGTTCAAAAGGATGACCAATACAAGTCCAAAATTGCCAGTGGCCGTGTCCTCGGTCTGATTGACCAAGAGTGGAACTATCAAGAAGCGGAGAACGCGCTTAAATCATCTGGTAAGGATGATGCCACATACGCTCACTTCTCTGTATCACTTAACGATGAGATTGTGGATCACACGTTCCAACCAGCCGGATTTGACGGTTATGGCATCGGGATTACAACTTCGGCCAAAGATCCAGTGCGTATCATCAAATTCATGGATTGGCTTGCTTCCGATGAAGGACAAGTTCTGAGAAACTGGGGTATCGAAGGTGAACATTACAACGTAGAAGATGGTAAACGCGTGATTCCAGATGACGTACAGGACCGCAAAACGAATGACAACTCCAATTTCAGCAAGGAAACAGGAATTGGGATGTATAACATATTTAGCGCAAGATACGGTGATGGTGTAAAAGATTCTACGGATAACTATTACACAACAAACTTCCCTGAGCAGATTGTAGCTGGTTACACGGCTGCAGAGAAAGAAACGCTGAAAGCTTACGGTATCACGACTTGGAAAGAGTTCTATCCGGCTGAAGAAGATCTGCCAGTTAAGGATTGGGGCGCAGCGTATAACATGTCCGTACCTTCCGGTACAGACTATGAGGTAACGTTCCAGAAAACGCAGGATATCATCCGTAAACGGATTCCGGAAGCTGTTCTGACTACACCAGCAAACTTTGATGCAACCTATGATGCTTTACTGGCTGATTTGGACAAAGCGGGTGCAGTTGAAATGGAGAAACAATTTACGGTTTGGGTTAAGGAACGTGTCTCTCTGTGGACAGGAAAAGACGTAAAATAATATGGATTGTCTGTGATCCATGGTTACACAAGGAAAGGGCCCTATACGGGGCCTTTTTTTTGTGGAATGATGTGATGATTTGCATTGACGCAAATTTTGAAATCACATATAATTTTATTATTGTAAGCACTTACCGAAAACGTTTTATAACATAAGAAATATACAGCTTATTCAGGAACAGGAGCTAATCATGTCCCAACACAATAACCAACCTAAAATCAATCGTCTATGGTATCAACAACCGGCAAAACGCTGGGAAGAAGCATTGCCCATCGGAAACGGCCGTCTTGGAGGCATGGTGTACGGTGGCGCAGCAGATGAACGAATTCAGCTCAATGAAGATACATTATGGTCAGGGTTTCCACGGGATACGATTCAATACAGCAGTCAGCGGTATTTGAAGCAGACGCGAGAGTTGATCATGTCTGGGCAGTATGGTGAAGCTGAGGATTTGTTGAACCGTGAAATGCTTGGTCGTGATGTGGAGGCTTACCAGCCGATGGGTCATTTTCTATTGCACCATGAGGGTCTGGAAGATCTTTCATATGATGCATTTGAACGGGAGCTTGATCTGGAATCGGGTATTGCAACCACAACCTACTCATTGGAAGGAACTCAATACGTACGTGAAGTGTATTCAAGTGCTTCGGATGATCTGATGGTCTGCACATTAACTGCTGATCAGAAGGGCGCTGTGAGTGTAAGTGTTACGCTAGACAGTCCCCATCCTTATCGCGTTGAGACTTCGGGAGATGCTCTAACCATGTTCAGTCGGTGCCCAAGTCATGTGGAGTCCAATTACTTCGGAGATCACCCGGAATCCGTTCTCTATGAAGAGGATCGGGGAACGGCTTATGCTGTCCGTCTAGCATTTACGGCATCTGGTGACCAGGTGAAGGTCTCCAATCCGGAAGGCAAGTTACATATTCTGGGTGCTGATCAGGTTGTGTTTTATCTGGCAGCGGCTACCTCCTTTGAGAGTTACGATGTGTTACCTGTGAAGGATCATCTTGTATTGGAAGAGGAATGCAAGGAGATGATCTCCAAAGCGACCACACATGGCGCGG
This sequence comes from Paenibacillus sp. FSL H8-0283, assembly GCF_045040675.1. Lineage (NCBI taxonomy): Bacteria > Bacillati > Bacillota > Bacilli > Caryophanales > Paenibacillaceae > Paenibacillus > Paenibacillus sp. FSL H8-0283. The sequence goes on along the minus strand of NZ_CP150295.1, from coordinate 6,041,463 downwards.
AAGCGCTTCGTGACCGACATATTCAGGATCATAGCGCGTTGTTTAACAGAGTCTCTATTGATTTAGGGGTATCGGCTAACGGCGAATTACCTACAGATGAGCGGCTGCAGGCTTATCAGGCAGGGCAACAAGACCCTGGACTGGAGGCACTTTATTTTCAATATGGAAGATATCTGTTAATGGCTAGTTCGCGTCCGGGCAGCCAGCCTGCCAATCTGCAGGGAATCTGGAATCATCAGGTAGAGCCGCCATGGCACAGTGACTACACGATCAACATCAACACGGAGATGAATTACTGGCCAGCGGAAGTCTGTAATCTCAGTGAATGTCATGAGCCACTGTTTGATATGCTGACCGATCTCAGTGATACAGGACGAAGAACGGCGCGGATTCTGTATGGAGCCCGTGGATGGACTGCCCATCATAACGTGGATATCTGGAGAACCTCTACACCGACAGGTGGAGATGCAAGCTGGGCTTTTTGGCCGATGGGTGGCGTGTGGCTGACCTCGCATCTATGGGAGCATTACCAATTTACCGGGGATCAGCGTTTTCTTGAGGAACGTGCGTATCCCATCATGAAAGAGGCGGCGCTGTTCTGTCTCGATTGGCTGGTGGAAGGGCCCGATGGTTATCTGGTTACGATTCCATCCACTTCACCAGAGAATAAGTTTCTCACAGATGCTGGGGAGGCACGCAGTATATCCATGGCTTCAACGATGGATATGACGTTAATTCGTGAACTGTTCAGCCGCTGTATTGAGGCCTCGAAGCAACTAAATATAGATGAGTCGTTGGCAAGCGAGTGGAGTGAGGCTCTGGAGAAACTCTATCCATTCCGAATTGGAAGCGAAGGACAATTGCTGGAGTGGTTTAAGGATTTTGCCGAATCCGAGCCAGGGCATCGTCACGTCTCCCATCTGTATGGACTGTATCCGGGAGAGCAGATCAATCGAGTGCACACACCAGAACTTGTGGAAGCTGCAAGGGTATCGCTTGAACGTCGTATCTCACAAGGTGGTGGGCATACAGGATGGAGCTGTGCATGGTTGATCAATCTGTATGCACGACTGCTGGATGGCAGCCAGGCACATCAGTTTGTGCGCACCTTGCTGGCCCGATCCACACATCCGAATCTGTTTGACGATCATCCGCCGTTCCAGATCGATGGTAACTTTGGAGGCACGGCTGGAATAGCCGAGATGTTGTTGCAGAGTCACTTGAACGAGTTACATTTACTGCCGGCACTGCCTGAACTCTGGACTCAAGGTCGAGTTGAAGGGCTTCGTGCAAGAGGTAGTTATACAGTGGGAATAACATGGGCGGACAACAAGCTTGCGTCAGCAGTCATCAAAGCAGAACGAAGTGACACGCTGACCGTTCGCAGTGCTTATCCGCTGCGTGTGGAAGGAAACGAACAAGCCAAGGCAGAGCTTACGCCTCAGGGCGATTATGTAATTATTTTAACCATGACCGCAGGACAGACGATCCGCGTGTCATTATGAGACGGAGGAGCCAACCATGACGATTTTTAAATTTCCGCAAGATTTTCGCTGGGGAACAGCAACAGCTTCCTATCAAATAGAAGGAGCTGCACAGGAAGGTGGACGCGGGGTATCCATCTGGGATACGTTTGCGCGCACACCTGGCAAGGTATATAACGGAGACAATGGGGATGTCGCATGTGACAGTTACCACCGTTACGAGGAAGACATCGAACTAATGAAGAAACTCGGGATTAATACGTACCGGTTCTCCATTGCGTGGCCGCGTATTATTCCTGACGGAGATGGTGAGATCAATCGGGAAGGTCTGGACTTCTACCACCGCTTCGTGGATGCATTAATCGCAGCTGGAATTGAACCGTTCCTCACACTGTATCACTGGGATCTTCCGCAAACGCTGGAGGATGACGGAGGCTGGGGCAACCGCAGAACTGTGGATGCTTTTGTGAAATATGCGGAAGTGATTTTCAAAGAATTCTCGGGCAAAATCAACTTCTGGCTGACATTCAACGAACCATGGTGTATCGCGTTCCTGTCGAACCTTCTGGGGATTCATGCGCCAGGAAACAAAGACCTGCAAACTTCTATTAATGTGGCACATGGATTACTGGTTGCTCATGGTAAAGCCGTTCAATCTTTCCGTCGCTTGGGAACAACCGGTCAGATTGGTATTGCTCCGAACGTGTGCTGGGCTGAGCCGTACAGCAAATCTCCCGAGGACCAAGCTGCGTGTGACCGATCAATTGCGCTTAATACCGATTGGTTTCTTGATCCAATCTACAAAGGTTCATATCCGCAGTTTATGGTGGATTGGTTTGCAGAAGCGGGGGCTACTGTGCCAATTCAGGAAGGCGATATGGAGATTATCTCGCAACCGATCGATCTGCTCGGCATTAACTATTACACGATGGGGATCAATCGCTTCAATCCGGAGGCAGGTGCTCTGCAATCGGAAGAAGTTGATATGGGCCTCACCAAAACTGATATTGGCTGGCCCGTAGAATCACGTGGTTTGTATGAATTTATGCATTACTTGCAAAAGTACGGCAATGTGGATGTATATATCACAGAGAATGGTGCCTGCATCAATGATGACCTGGAAAACGGAAAAATTAACGATGATCGCCGGATTTCATATTATGAGCAGCATTTGGCTCAAATTCACCGCATCATTAATGACGGCATTAACCTGAAAGGGTACATGGCATGGTCACTGATGGATAATTTCGAGTGGGCAGAAGGCTACCGTATGCGTTTTGGTCTTGTTCATATGGACTATCGTTCACTCGTGAGAACACCGAAGGAGAGTTATTACTGGTATCAGAACGTTATCAAGAATAATTGGTTGGAGACACGGAACGAACATAATCCCCAATAGTTTGGGTGGCAGGTTTCAAGGGTAAAGCAGGTCCTCATTATATATGGTTCCCTTATTAAAGCTGAGAACGACGGTAACATTGGAGTATTCCAATGTGCCGTCTTTTTTTGTGTTTTTACCGTTGGAAAGGAGTAGTTCATAAAGGTTTCATAAGGTCAAGTGCAGTTCCTGTTATGAAGAGACGTTTTTTGGGTTATAAGAAGTATGAAAGAATTTAATAATGTTTTGTCAATGGTCGAAATGAAAATAAAGTGTCCAAATTGCGAATAAAATTTGAACATTTGTTGACTAAAAATCATACTGATGTGGTATATTGGTATAAGGAAAGCACTTACAAAAAGGGAAAAGGAAGTGTTTACTATGGCATCGAAGACAGCAATGGTTAGCCAATTGGAGCGCAAAGACAAAAATATGCGGCGCGCCGTCTTGACGATGACAGTTCTGGCATGGGTCGCACTCATTACGGGAGTGATCATGTGTCTGATCAATCTGAACGAATTTAATGATCGTAATCTTGGCTTGATGGTTGGTATTGGATTCCTTGTAGGTAGTGTGTTTATTTACGTTATTGCCAAAGCGATTGGCCTTGTTCATACACGCCGGGAAGACGAAGGCGCTGATTGATTATAATCCTGCGTTAATTCGTTCATAATAAGACTGGATGAGTTCCCGGAATCCAGTCAATAAAGCCCTTTGCGGATTCGTTGACACTGTTCAACGGGACTGCAAAGGGTTTTATTTTGTGACTTGATGTGTAAAGATTACGAAGTACAAATATCAAGCATGCAAGCGATTTGTGAGAAAAAATTCACACATTTAAGGTGTAAAATCGACAAATTTGTTAACAAGAACAAAAAAGTTGTTCATTTCTGATATCTTTAGTAGGAAGAGAGTAGTATACTGATTTTTCAGTATGAGCGAATTTAAGGAGAGGGGATCAAAATGAACAAGAAACCTAGGTCGCTAATCCGGATTATCATTCCGGTTGTCCTGACGTTGGTTACAATTGCATTGATTGTCTGGCCAATGCTGGCAGGCGGACAGTACGTTGTTCTGGATCCGAAGGGGCCAATTGGCGCTTCGCAGAGAGATTTGATTGTCATCTCGACAATTTTGTGTGCTGTCATTATTGTGCCAGTACTCATTTTGGCTGCCGTAATCGTATGGCGTTACCGTGAGAAACCGGACAACAAAGCAGCATATGAACCTAACTGGGCTCATAGCACCAAAGCGGAGGTTGTATGGTGGACCATTCCAATTATTATTATTGGAATACTTGCAATTGTAACGATTCGTTACACGTATGTTTTGGAACCTTCGAAGCCGTTGGCTCACGAGAAAGCACCAATTACCATCCAAGTGTCTTCACTGGACTGGAAATGGCTGTTTATGTATCCAGAACAAGGAATTGCAACGGTTAATACGTTGAATATTCCGGCAGACCGGCCCGTGAAATTTGAACTCACTGCGGATTCACCGATGAACTCATTCTGGATTCCGCAACTTGGAGGACAGATTTATACGATGTCGGGTATGGCGATGACCTTGTATCTGCAGGCAGATCATGAAGGCAAGTACTGGGGTTCAGGCGCTAACTTCACAGGTGAGCATTTTGGAGAAATGCGTTTTGATGTGAATGCTACATCGGACGAAGATTTTGACAATTGGGTAGCTGAAGTGAAACAGAGTTCTCAGGCGTTGACTACAGAAGGTTACAAAGCACTGGCTGAGCCAGGCACAAGCAACGTTGCTTATTATTCTGCCTTCCCAGAAGGATTGTTCCAAAATATTGTGACCAAGTATGTAGTAGATGGTCAAAGTGCTCACAGTAAGCATGGAACTTCAAAAGAAGCTTCTGGAGCCATTCAAAATGCAACTGATACGTCCAATCAAGACGAGGACGAGAGTGCTAACTAAAGATTCGAAAGGAGGCCCCCAATGTTAGAGGGACTTAAAGAGTTTGCATCGGAGTTTTTCGTAACCGGTGATCCGCTCATTTATGGTGCGATGGTAGCTATCGGAATTACCATGATTACTATTGTAGCGGTGCTAACTTATTTCAAAAAATGGGGCTGGCTCTGGCGTAACTGGTTAACGACTGTCGATCACAAAAAGATCGGTATCATGTATATCATTGCTTCCATTATCATGTTGTTCCGTGGTGGTGTGGATGCGCTAATGATGCGCCTTCAGCTAGCTATGCCTAACAATGAATTTCTGAATCCTGAGCATTATAATCAGGTCTTTACAACTCACGGTACGATCATGATCTTGTTCATGGCGATGCCATTTATGTTTGGTCTATTTAACGTTATCGTGCCATTACAGATCGGAGCAAGGGACGTTGCGTTCCCGTTCCTGAATGCACTGAGCTTCTGGTTATTCTTCCTGGGAGCAATGCTGTTTAACCTGTCATTTGTTATCGGTGGTTCACCGGATGCAGGATGGCTGAGTTATCCGCCTCTATCGGAGCTGTCACACAGTCCGGGGGTAGGACAGAACTTCTATATATGGGGTATACAGATATCGGGTATCGGTTCCTTGGCTACCGGTATCAACTTCCTGGTTACCATCATTAAAATGCGTGCGCCAGGCATGAGATGGATGAAAATGCCGATGTTCACATGGTCGGTATTCTCCACTTGTATCATTATCTTGTTTGCTTTCCCGATCTTGACTGTGACACTTGCATTGTTATTCCTCGACAGGTTTGCCGGGGCGCATTTCTTCACACTTGATCTGGGCGGTAACCCAATGATGTATATCAACTTGATCTGGATGTGGGGTCACCCTGAGGTATACATTGTCGTCTTGCCGGCATTCGGTGTGTTCTCCGAGATTGTAAGTACCTTCTCTCGGAAAAAACTGTTTGGCTACAAATCGATGGTATTCGCGATGTTGATCATCAGCTTCCTGTCCTTCTTCACATGGGCGCATCACTTCTTCACGATGGGTTCCGGAGCAGACGTGAATGCATTCTTCGCCGTAACTACGATGTTGATTGCTATTCCAACAGGGGTTAAGATATTCAACTGGCTGTTTACCATGTATCGAGGAAGGATTCGCATGGCGACTCCGATGATGTGGACACTTGCCTTTATCCCGTGCTTTATTGTCGGGGGTATGACAGGCGTTCTGTTATCCGTTGCTCCTGCTGACTTCCAGTTCCACAACAGTTACTTCCTGATTGCCCACTTCCACCAAGTATTGATCGGTGGCGTTGTCTTCGGATACTTCGCAGGTCTGTACTACTGGTGGCCTAAAATGTTCGGTTTCCAACTCGAAGAGAAACTGGGCAAATGGGCATTCTGGACTTGGAATATTGGTTTCTATGTCTGCTTCATGCCGCAGTACGCTGTCGGTCTAATGGGTATGACACGTCGTCTGAGCACATACGGCTGGGATACTGGCTGGTGGGAACTGAACTTCGTATCCACAATCGGGGCATTCCTGATGGGTGTCGGATTCCTGTTCCAAGTTGCACAAATCGCAGACGGTATTCGCAAATACAAATCACTCAAAGCTTCCGCCGATCCATGGGATGGCCGTACGCTGGAGTGGTCAATTCCTTCACCAGCTCCTGAATACAACTTCGCCGTTACACCGCGCGGAGATGATATTGATGAGTGGTGGGAAGAGAAAGAACGTCGTGCCAAAGGCATCTATCCGGCAGAGCAACCGCTTGAGCCGATTCATATGCCGAAGAACTCTGGAATTCCGTTCATCATGTCTGTCTTCTGGTTCATCGCCGGTTTCGGCTTTGTATTCGGATGGTTGTGGATGGCAATTCTCGGACTCGCTGGCGTAGGGATCTGTATGATCGCCCGTTCATTCTCATATGATACGGATTATTACATTCCGGTCGACGAAATTAAACGTACCGAAGCGTCGTTAAGGGGGTCGGTATAGATGGCTCAAGCAGCCGCTAAGCACGGTGAGAATCATGCACATGGTCACGACCATGGACATCATGATCCACAGGAAATGAAAATTCTCGGTTTCTGGTTCTTCCTGATTTCCGACGTTATCCTGTTCTCCGTATTGTTCGCAACCTTCATTGTGTTGCGTGACAATACGGCGGGCGGACCGATTTTGTCTGAATTGATCAAAATGCCTGGTGTTATTGCCGAAACGTTTATCTTGCTCACAAGTTCATTCACGAGCGGACTAGCCGTACTGGCGATGAATCAAGGCAAAGTAAAACAATTAATCAGTTGGCTGGCAGTTACAGCCGTTCTGGGTGCAAGCTTTATCGCACTGGAAGTATATGAGTTTATTGAGTTGATTCACGAAGGGTTCAGCTTTACAACGAGTGCTGCTTCTGGCGCATTCTTCACCCTTGTGGGAACTCACGGACTTCACGTATCGCTTGGTCTGATCTGGATGATTGGACTTATGTTACAACTGAAAAAACGTGGTATTACTGATGTTACTCGCGGTAAAATCAACGTCATCAGTTTGTACTGGCACTTCTTGGACGTCGTATGGATTTTCCTCCTGTCGATCGTCTATCTCATGGGGGTGATGTAGATGGCAGAGCACAACTCACATGATTCCCACGGCCATGAACAACATGGCTCACTGAAGTCTTATGTCATCGGCTTCATTCTGTCCGTCGTACTGACAATCATTCCACTTGTGGTGGTTTTGAACGACATGATGGGCAAAACAGGAACACTCGTTGTGATTCTTGGTACAGCAGCACTTCAGTTTGTGGTTCAACTCTTCTTCTTCATGCATATCCGTGAAACAGGGAAACCACGCTGGAATGTGATGGCACTTATTTTCGGATTACTGATTATGATGACTATCGTGATTGGTTCGATCTGGATCATGCTTAACAACGCTGTTGCACATTAATTCACATGATGAAGAGCTTCACGACCTTGGAATTCAAGGTTGTGGGGCTCTTTTTTTCGAATCAGAAGTTATCGCATATTTTAATGAAAAAGTTGTATTATATCTTAATAAGTCGTTTATGAAATAATTTACCAGTGATACTATTGTCATACACTCTGGAAATATATTCAATATTTTAGTTAGAGAAATTTTAGAAAAATTATTTTAGGAGATGTACCAATGAAAGCAAGGGTAATCCGTTATTATCGTTTTGGCGAACCAAGTGAAGTGTTATGTATGGAAGAAAAAGATGTGATACCCCCTGGACCCGGTGAATTAGCAGTGAGGATGTATGCTCGGCCTATTAATCCCTCCGATATTATTCCTGTTCGAGGAGCTTACCCGCATCGTACCCGATTACCAGCTGTTCCCGGGTTTGAGGGTATGGGGATAGTAGAAGCAGTAGGATTGGGAGTATCCAATCAAATGTTGGGGCGCCGCGTCTTGCCACTAAAAGGCGAGAATACTTGGCAGGACGTCGTGAAGACTTTGGAGCGACATACAATTATTGTGCCGAATGATATCGATGATCACTCAGCCAGCCAGCTCTATATTAATCCGGTTACGGCTTGGTTGATCTGTACAGAGGTGCTTAAGCTTACGTATGGTGATACCCTGATTGTGAATGCAGGGGGATCTGCAATCGGGCGAATCTTTGCACAGATCTCAAAAATTTATGGATTTAAATTGATTGCGCTTACGAGAGATGATTGTCATACTGCTGAACTGTATCGTCTTGGAGCAGTTTCTGTTATCAATACAACGAAAGAGTTGCTACAGTCTAAAATTACGGAATTAACAGAGGGATACGGTGCTGATGCAGCCGTGGATTGTATTGGAGGGACAGACGGGGAACAATTGGTGAGTTGCCTTAAACCAAATGGGACGGTCATCAGTGTAGGACTGCTTTCGGGGATCACACCGTTATGGCATGAAGTAACCCGGGGAACACAAGTTCATGTGAAACTTTTCTGGTTAAAACATTGGGTGGAACGCTGTTCGCAAGAACGCTGGGAACAGGTATTTCATGAGGTGATGGAGCTGGTCAGAGCAGGGAGACTTGTCATGGCAAACATTGGGGCGACGTATGAACTAACGAATGTACAACAGGCTATTACAGCGGCTGAATCGGGTATCGAGGGGAAGGTTCTCTTAATACAGTAGTACATAAGACTTGGAAAAAAGTCTTAAGCTCATTATCACATAAATTACTTTTTCAAAAATAAAGGTACACAAAAGATACATAATGAACTAAAATGAACTTATATGAACATTATCAAACTCAATCCCAACTAATTTAAATGACGAAAGGAATGGATTAATAATGGAAAATCGTTATGCTGCACATCCCAATGAAGTGAAAACGTATGATACATCTCGCCTGCGTGAGGAATTTTTGATGGAGCAACTGTTTGCAACCGATGAATTGGTAACGGTGTATTCTCATGTGGATCGTTATATTGTGGGAACGGCTGTACCTGAGAGCAAGGACATTACCCTTGAAGTGAACCTGAAAGATATCGGAACGAACTTTTTCCTGGAGCGTCGTGAAATCGGTATCATTAATGTCGGTGGTCACGGAACAGTGACAGCGGACGGACAAGGTTATGAGATTGGAGCGAAGGAATGTCTCTACATCGGTAGAGGTGTGAAGGAAGTTGTGTTCACAAGCAGTGACAAGGCTCAACCTGCCCAATTCTATTTTGTATCCACACCGGCTCATCACACCTATCCAACAGTAAAAGCAACACAAGAACAAGCTCAGCCAAATCATCTGGGCAGCATCGAAACTTCCAATGAGCGTACGATCTATCGTTACATTCACCAAGGAGAAGGCGGAATTCAGAGTTGTCAGTTGGTGATGGGCATTACCGAACTCAACAAGGGTAACATGTGGAACACGATGCCTGCACATACCCATAACCGCCGTTCCGAAGTATACTTGTACTGGAACTTGCCTGAAGACGGTGTTGTATTCCATATGATGGGTGAGCCAAACGAAACACGTCATCTGGTTGTACGTGATCGCCAGGCGATCATTTCCCCAAGCTGGTCCATTCACAGTGGTGTGGGTACAAGCAATTACACCTTCTGTTGGGCGATGGCTGGTGAGAACCAGACGTTCGAAGATATGGACGGCGTAGCGATGAAAGACCTGAAATAATAAATTACAGATGTCTGAGTTAAATTGACAGGGTAGACACTAGAACACTCATTCATTTGACTCAGGTAATATAGGAAGTTGATTATGATGAATCCATTGAAAAGACATGAAAAAATTATGGAGGCTCTGCTGGAACGCCAGGAAGTAACCGTCAGTGATCTGAGTGAGTTGTTGCAGGTGACGGGGAAGACTGTGCGAGAGGATCTCGACAAGTTGGAGAGTATGGGACTGCTCGTACGTGTCCATGGTGGTGCTATGCTGGCTCAGAATGACCAGTATGGCATCTTGAATAGCCGCGGAGTTACCGAGAAGCATCATTCGGAGAAGACGGAGATTGCTGAACGTGCCCTTGCTTACATTCGACCTGGAGATATCGTTGCTCTCGATGGTGGCAGCACTACGCTGGAGATGGCCAAACGTCTCGATAATCAACCGCTGACGGTGGTGACCAATGACCTGTTCATTATTGCGGAGTTGACCAAAAAGGAGCAAGTGCGACTGGTTGTGCCTGGCGGGGCGCGTGTACGGAATATGCTGGTTGGGGATGATACGGCTGCGTTTATATCCAGTCTTAACATTCATAAAGCCTTTATATCCACGACAGCCCTTCATCCGGAATTTGGATTATCCATATACACGGGAGATCTGGTTCCTTTGAAAAAAGCAATGATATCTGCCTCGCAGCAAGTATACGGCGTTGTGGATCATTATAAATTCGGACAATTTGCACTGCGAACTTTCGCCCAGTGTTCGCAACTGGACTATATTATCAGCGATAGTCGTTTGGATGAAGAGACGGCTGCCTTATACGAGCAGAGCGGTGTCACAGTGGATTATCAAAGTTAACCTCATTCATTATTCATGGGATTAAAGAACGGACGGATCTAAGGATTGCATATCAAAACCATGCGGAGGAATCATTCATGAACCCATTTGATTTAAGCGGACAAGTTGCACTGGTGACAGGTACCTCGGGAGGACTTGGACAAGGGATGGCCATTGGTTTGGCAGAAGCAGGTGCTGATGTGGTGCTGGTCTCTTATTCCAAGCCTGCGGCAACGGCAAGTGCCATTGAAGCACTCGGACGCAAAGCTTATGTGATTGAAGCGGATTTAAGTCGTGAAGATGAGTTGTCGGCTGTGTTCGAACAGGCGCTTGCGTTCCAGGGCAGAATTGACATTCTCGTCAACAATGCCGGAATCATTCGTCGCACACCTGCGGCTGATCATGCAGTTCAGGACTGGCATGATGTAATTGGTCTGAACCTGAACACTGTATTTTTCCTAAGCCAATTGGCAGGCAGACATATGATTGAACGCGGAAGTGGCAAAATCATTAATATTGCATCCATGTTGTCCTATCAAGGTGGGATCAACGTGCCAGGGTATACAGCCAGTAAACATGGCGTTGCCGGTTTAACCAAAGCACTCGCTAATGAATGGGCAGGTAAAGGAATCCAGATTAACGGTATCGCACCTGGTTATATGGAAACCGATAATACTACCCAGATCCGTGCGGATGAGAATCGGTACCGGGATATTACAGCCCGTATTCCTGCTGGGCGTTGGGGAACACCTGAAGATCTGAAAGGCCCGGTTGTCTTTCTGGCATCTGCCGCTTCGGATTATCTGAATGGTCATGTGCTGAATGTCGATGGCGGCTGGATGGCACGTTAATCGTTTGATAATCGGATTAGCATAGGGAGGCAGTGAGATGAAACTTGGTATTCTGGCACATACATTTGGCAAACAGCCTACAGCACAGCTTGCGCAGACGATTGCGGATAACGGATTTAATTCCGTACAGCTGGCGCTGGCCAAAGCATTATCCGATGTGGACTCATCGAATGGCAAGCTGAGCCCAGGGCTAGCGAATGAGATCGGAGATCAATTTGCACAGCGCGGGGTGAAGATTGCAGTACTGGGCTGTTATATTAATCCGATTGACCCTGATCCGGTAAGACGACGTGCGGACATTGATCGATTCAAGGAGCATCTGCGTTATGCCCGGGATTTTGGTTGCAGCATGGTTGCAACGGAGACCGGGGGCTTGGACACCTATCAGGATACACATCCGGATGGATATGAAGAGAAGGCGTGGAGTGTGCTGAAAGAAACGGTTGAGGAGTTGGCTGAGGAAGCGGAGAAATGGGGCGTGCATGCGGCGATTGAGCCTGTGTCCACACATACTCTTCATACCCATGAACATATGACACGTTTGTTTGAAGAGATTCCTTCATCGAATCTGGGGATGCTGTTCGATCCGTGTAATCTGATCAAACAACCACATGCAACAGATCAAGGGGCTTTCTTGCGCGAGGTGATGGAATCGCTGTATCAGCGCATGATTGTGATCCATGCCAAAGATGTAGCCTTTGATGCACAGGGAGAGAAGTACAATCCGGTACCTGGGGCAGGGATACTGGATTACCCGTTATTTTTTGAATTGTTAAAAACGTATAAGCCACATATCGATATTTCACTTGAAGGCGTAACTGCGGAGGAAGCTGTACCTGCGGCCAAACATTTGCGTGAAGTATGGAGTGCAGTTCGGGTCTAACCAAACCCAGGATGAGGTATTGCATACCGAAGCCAACGTAGCTGAAAAACCTTTGCGAGTGCAGAGGTTTTTTTGGTACAGAAATTGATAATATACATATTTAATATTTCTTATCGGAAAAATCGGAAATAATTCTTTTCAAATGCGACATCTTGTGAGAGAATATGGAAAACATACGCTACCATGCGAAGACATCAGGAACTTAAAGAACGTATATATTGAGGGAGGATTCAGATTTATGTCAAACGAACGTGAGCTTTCATTTGAAACATTGGCAATTCATGCAGGCCAGGAGATTGATCCAACCACCAACGCACGAGCTGTGCCCTTGTATCAGACAACATCCTATGGATTCAAGGACACCGAGCATGCAGCTAACTTGTTTGGTTTGAAAGAGTTTGGCAACATTTATACCCGTCTGATGAATCCAACAACCGACGTGTTTGAGCAACGGATTGCGGCGTTGGAAGGCGGAGCTGGAGCGCTGGCTACAGCTTCTGGTCAGGCAGCGATTACGTTTTCACTTCTGAATATTGCTGGTGCAGGTGATGAGATCGTATCTTCGGCGAGTTTGTATGGAGGTACATACAATCTGTTCTCGACGACTTTGCCGAAACTGGGTCTGGACGTAAAATTTGTGGATTCCAGTGATCCTGAGAATTTCCGGGCAGCGATTACGGAGAAAACGAAAGCATTGTATGCCGAAACGATCGGTAATCCGAAGGGGAATGTACTTGATATTGAAGCGGTGGCAGCCATCGCTCATGAACATGGAATTCCTTTGATCGTGGATAATACATTCCCGAGTCCGTACCTGCTTCGTCCAATCGAACATGGCGCAGATATTGTCGTTCACTCTGCAACGAAATTTATTGGGGGTCATGGTACATCCATTGGTGGTGTTATCGTGGATAGCGGGAAATTTGACTGGAAAGCAAGTGGCAAGTTCCCTGGATTGACGGAACCGGACTCCAGTTATAACGGTGTTGTATATACGGAAGCGGTTGGACCGATTGCTTATATTATCAAAGCTCGTGTACAACTTCTGCGTGACCTGGGTGCAACGATCTCTCCATTCAACTCCTGGTTGTTGCTGCAAGGACTCGAGACATTACATCTGCGCGTAGAGCGTCATAGTAGCAACGCCCTTGCGGTTGCAGAATTCCTTGAGAAACATGAGGATGTGTCTTGGGTAAGTTATGCAGGTCTACCGAGCCACGGTTCTTATGAGCTTGCACAGAAGTATCTGCCAAGAGGGCAGGGTGCGATTCTGACCTTTGGAATCAAAGGTGGTGCGGACGCGGGTCGCAAGTTGATTGAGAGTGTCAAACTGTTCTCTCACCTTGCAAACGTGGGCGATTCCAAGTCACTGATTATTCACCCGGCAAGTACAACTCACGCGCAGTTGACCGAAGATGAACAAACCGCAGCAGGGGTTAATCCGGAATTGATTCGTTTGTCTGTTGGTACCGAGAACATTCAAGACATTATCTATGATCTGGAGCAAGCCATCAAGGCAAGTCAGGGAGCAAGCGTAGGCGCGTAAATGGCATTTGGGTGGATGTGTAAACAATCACTTAAGTGATATGCCATAAACAGGTCATATGAATATCAATAGATGGTTAAAGCCGTTGTCCCCCGGGACAGCGGCTTTTTTTCTTTTTGAACACGCATGTATGACTATCCATCGAAAAAAGCCCATTTACAAATGTGGATCGCAGGCATATACTGATTAAAAGTTGTATTGAGTAAACACAATTGCATAAGTGCAAAAATGATTATCATTCTCATTCGAGATTATGTCAAAATCATTCACAAAACCATGCTGCTGCGGGATTCCCGCAGCAGCATGTGTCATTTTTAGGGCATTAACAATGGCTCTCATTCTCAATACAACTTCATTTTTGGGAGCGGAATTTAGCAGACTCTTCATCCGCAAACCTACCATTCGAAAGGAACGTGATTCATATGCAAGCGATACATCAACCACTACACAGACAGAAACAAGCGGAACAGCGCTTATCCCAAACACCAGGCCCAAACCGGGGACGTAAGCCTGATTTTCGAGCCATGGTGCAGAATAAAGAGATGCAATCTGCATTGGGCAGCGGGCTGTTGATGCTGATTGCCTGGGGAACTGCACCTTATTTTGGTACCTTATCCATCATGCTCTACATTGTGGCGTATGCCGTAGGCGGTTGGACCAAAGCGAAGGAAGGCATCGAGACACTGGTCAAGGAACGTGATCTGGATGTAAACCTGCTGATGATTGCAGCATCCCTCGGGGCAGCAGCCATTGGTTACTGGAATGAAGGTGCGATGCTAATCTTTATTTTTGCACTCAGTGGTGCGTTGGAAAGTTATGCGACAGAGCGCAGTCATAAGGATATCTCATCTTTACTGGCGCTGAAGCCGGAGACTGCACTGCGTATTGAGGATGGACAGATGAACCTTGTGGCTATTGATGATCTGCAGCCGGGTGATCTGCTGTTGGTCAAACCGGGAGAACTGATTCCTGCGGATGGCGTGGTGTACCGGGGGAGTTCTTTTATCAATCAGTCGTCCATTACTGGAGAATCCCTGCCTGTGGACAAAGTTGCGGGGGATGAAGTCTATGCAGGTACGGTAAACGGGGAGGGCGCCTTATACGTAGAGGTCACAAAATCGGCGGAAGGGTCACTGTTCGGCAAAATCATTAAAATGGTGGAAGAAGCGCAGGCAGAAGTGCCGGATTCCCAGCGTTTTATGGAGCGGTTTGAAGGAATTTACGCACGTATTGTTGTAGGGGTAACTTTACTTGTGATTGCAGGAACTCCACTTTTGCTTGGGTGGACATGGAATGAGGCATTTTATAAAGCGATGGTATTTCTGGTGGTTGCTTCACCTTGTGCATTGGTGTCTTCCATCATGCCTGTCATGCTGTCCGCGATGTCCAGCAGCGCCCGCCGAGGCATTCTCTTTAAGGGAGGTGCCCATATGGAGAATATGGCTCGCACGCGGGTCGTGGCTTTTGACAAAACAGGTACATTGACAATGGGCACCCCACAAGTGACCGATATTATTACGGCTGAACATGTAGATCGTGCCCAGCTGTTAGCTGCAGTAGCGGCGATTGAGAACCTGTCCATGCACCCTTTGGCTCGTGCCATCGTAGATCAGGCGAACAAGGAGAACATTACACTTCAGGAAGCGGAGCACGTACAGGCTCTAACAGGCTGGGGCATCGAAGGAACTGTGAACGATGTGGTCTGGAGCATTGGCAAAACAGATGTACTGAGATCTATGCAGTCAGAGAAGATGACAGGCAGCAACGTTGATCCAGATGAACATGATGTTAACCCTGTGAAGGTATCTTCTGAGTGGGGCGATGTATGCTCTCGTCTTGAAGGGGAGGGAAAAACCGTATCCGCTGTTATGGCTGCTGGTGAATTAGTCGGGCTGATCGCGATGCGGGATATGGTACGGCCACAGGCAGCAGCTGCAGTGAAAAAGCTTGAAGCGATGGGTGTAAAAGTTGCCATGTTAACAGGAGATCGAGCCAGATCAGCTTCTGTAATTGCGCGTGAAA
Organism: Paenibacillus sp. FSL H8-0283; assembly: GCF_045040675.1. NCBI lineage: Bacteria > Bacillati > Bacillota > Bacilli > Caryophanales > Paenibacillaceae > Paenibacillus > Paenibacillus sp. FSL H8-0283. The sequence continues at coordinate 6,025,390 of NZ_CP150295.1, read as the reverse complement.
CTGGAGTAAGCATGGTCTATGCAGACTTGCTGCCTGGAGATAAAGTGAAGCAGGTCCAAGCGCTCCGCAAACAGTATGGTCCTGTGTTAATGGTAGGGGATGGTGTCAATGACGCACCGGCACTTGCAGCAGCTACTGTGGGTATGGGGATGGGATTGTCCGGCAGCGGAACTGCACTGGAGGTGGCTGATGCGGTACTCATGAACGATAACATTGAAGAGATTGCTTGGGTGATTGGGCAGGCCCGGCGAGCTCAGCGTACGGTGAAACAGAATATGTGTTTTGCCATCACCGTTATTCTGGCCTTAATTGCGGGTAACTTCCTCCAAGACGTCGCATTGCCTCTGGGTGTGGTAGGTCATGAAGGCAGTACAATTCTGGTTATTCTGAATGGGCTCAGGCTGCTACGGTAATCAGATTAGAAGAGGAAAATGGCTAATTGGTTTCGCTGGTAATATGCGGCTGGTTGAACGGCTTACGTTTGAACCTTGGGTCAGCGGGTAATGATTCGAAGAGACGATTCGATAATAAGGGAGCTGTGAAATATGGGACGTTATGTACAAGTGGAACCAAATGTAAAAGTATATGTTGAAGATATAGGCGAAGGAACCCCGGTTGTCTTTTTGCACGGCTGGCCTGTTAATTATAAAATGTTTGAATATCAATTGAACGTACTGCCGAACCATGGCATTCGTGCCATCGCGATAGATTTTAGAGGATATGGCTTATCGGATAAGCCTTCCACAGGATATGATTATGATCGCATGGCAGACGATGTTCGTGCCGTTATTGATGATCTGGAGCTGAAAGACGCGGTACTCGCAGGATTCTCTATGGGTGGAGCGATCGCAGTACATTACATGGCTCGCCATAAGGGATATGGCGTCTCCAAGCTGGCCTTGTTATCTGCGGCAGCACCTGTGTTCACACAGCGCGAAGGTTATCCGTACGGATTGACTCCAGAGCAGCTGAACGAGCAGATCATTGAGCCGATCTTTGCAGATCGTCCGAAGTTGCTGGAGACGTTTGGCGGCATGTTCTTCGCGAAGAAACACAGTCAGCCATTCATGGATTGGTTCCACGCCCTCGGCATGGAAGCTTCATCTTATGGTACCATTCGCAGTGCAATTGCGTTGCGGGATGAGGACTTGCGAGGTGACCTGAGTTCCATACAGGTGCCAACAGCCATTTTGCACGGGAAAAAAGATGAGATCTGTCCGTTTGAGTTCGCCGAGCAGATGCACCAAGGCATCGCTTCGTCTCAACTAATTGCTTTTGAAGAGAGTGGTCATGGTGCATTTTATGATGAATTGGAAAAATTCAATTCGGAATTGATTCGTTTCATCCAATCCTGATCAGGAGAGGGCATAATACCTCTGACAGACGATCCCAGTAATTTCATGGAATCTTCATTTGTGGCTAAACAAAGAACCCGGTTGACAGTCTTGGACTGTTCGCCGGGTTCTTTAGTCTTCAATTAAAACAGTTCGGTCAGACCAATCATCGTGATGAGCCCGAGTAAAAAGGACATCGTCGCCACACGTGCATTGCCATCGCCGTGACTCTCGGGAATAAGTTCCTTATAAACAATGAACATCATCGCACCGGCTGCAAAGGCCAGACCATAAGGCACAAGACCAGCTACGAGACTGCTCAAGGTGTAACCAATCATAGCTGTAATAATCTCTACCGCTCCGGTCAGGGTGGCAATACCCAGCGCTTTGAAGCGGCCAATGTTCTGGTTTACTAGGAAAAGGGCCACCAGAAATCCTTCCGGCGCATTCTGCAATCCAATGGAAAAGGCAATGAGATTGCCCAGGTTCTCATCCGAGCTTGCATAGCTGACGCCAACGGATAACCCTTCCGGCAGATTATGCATGGTGATGGCTGCAATAATCATGAAGGCTTTGGTTTCAATTTTAAAAGGCATTTTCTCGGGATTCTCCAGATCGACGTGTGGAATCTTCATCTCCAGCACCAGTAGAACCAGGCTACCAAGCATAATACCAAATGCAAGTACAAAGAGATTCGATTGGCCAAGCGCTTCCGGAATGAGATTATACACCGAGGCTGAGGTCATAATACCTGCGGCGTATGCCAGCAAGATATCACGCAGACGGTGTGATATTTTACGCATAAATAGAATCGGTACGGCCCCTAGGCCGGTAGACATGGCTGATATAAAACTGCCAATGAGTGCATCGTTCATGCTTCCATTTTCCCTCCTGATGAAGACTTCTTCATAATCGCTGCCGAGCATTGACACCGTACATAAAAGAGATCATAATGAACAACAGATTAGAATGATTATAAATTAGAATTCCGTTTCTGCATAGGGCCATTGTCATATCACAGGCAGGTCTTGTGGACATGATGTGGGCTTTTCGTTCTAGTGTATGCAAAAGCCTAAGCTTTTGATGCCGGAGGGTCTAACCTTTTTGCAGAACCCGGGGGAGGAACTATACATGTATAAATCAATTATTATTGGAACAGGCCCTGCAGGGCTGACAGCAGCAATCTATCTGGCACGTGCCAACTTGAACCCACTCGTTATTGAAGGACCACAACCTGGTGGCCAACTGACAACAACGACTGAAGTGGAGAACTTCCCAGGTTTCCCTGATGGAATTATGGGTCCTGAACTGATGGATAACATGCGTAAACAAGCTGAGCGCTTCGGTGCTGAATTCCGTACAGGCTGGGTTAACAACATCGACATGAGCGAGCGTCCATTCAAGATTCAAGTTGAAGGTATGGGTGAACTCGTATCGGAAACATTGATCCTGTCCACAGGCGCAACTGCTAAATACCTGGGTATCCCTGGCGAAGAAACGAATGTAGGCCGCGGTGTCAGCACATGTGCAACATGTGATGGATTCTTCTTCCGTAACAAAGAAATCATCGTTATCGGCGGTGGTGACTCTGCTCTTGAGGAAGCAAGCTTCCTGTCCCGTTTCGGTTCCAAAGTAACGTTGGTACACCGTCGTGAAGAACTGCGTGGCTCCAAAATCATGCAGGATCGTGCACGGAGCAACGAAAAAGTAGAAATGGCTTTGAACCGTACACCACTCGAAGTACTTGCTGGCGACAACGGCGTAACCGGACTGAAAGTGTTAAACAACGAAACAGGTGAAGAAGAAGTGATTCCGGCAAGTGGCGTATTCGTAGCGATCGGTCACACACCAAACACTGGTTTCCTTGGCGGACAGATCACTACGGACGAACATGGATATATCCTGACTACACCAGGTACATCCGAGACAAACATCCCAGGCGTATTTGCATGTGGTGACGTTCAGGATACACGTTACAAACAAGCGATTACAGCTGCAGGTAGCGGATGTATGGCTGCCATGGACACAGAGAAATACATTGAGAGCTTGGAGCACAGCGCAGTTGTTCTGTAATAGAATGAGCTGATTCCAACCAAACTATAGATTAATATAAAACCATATGAGGTGAATTAAACATGGAAAACGTAATTGTATATACATCAACGAACTGCCCGAACTGCAAATCCGTAAAAACGTTCCTGGCTGACAAAGGTATCTCTTATGAAGAGCGCAACATCGAAACTAGCGATGAATTTGCACAACAAGTATGGGACATGGGTGTACGTGCCGTGCCATTGACTGTCATTGGTGAACACCGCATTCTGGGTATGAACAAAACCCAATTTGCCAAAGCATTGGACGCTTAAATCAGGCTGATTATCTGAATCATCATGTGTTGAAAGAAATTTTCGATTCATATGCAATTCCGGTTTTCGCGAGCCGTTAGGATATAGAAAGAACCGTACCCGGAAGGGTACGGTTTTTTGTGCGTTTTCTATGAGTGGCTCGAATGAATTGGTATCTGGTCACAAACATCATTCGCAATTGTCCGATGTACAGAAGTGCGATATCATTTTCTTGAGTCGCAGAGCATAATTGAGGTGAACAAGCAGCATGATTATAGATCAGGAGGAGCATTTTCGCTTCTGGGAACAGGCGAGTATACGAGATATCCATTCTCACATACTAGTTAAAACAACTGGAATTAAGGCCATTATAATAATAACTGACATTACTTTTTTATTAGTTCGGGATTTGATCATTAGTTTTCGTGAGGTATACCAATTTCCAAAATTATAAAATCTAGAATGAATAAGAAAAGTTATCAAAGAATTAATTACAAAGAATATCAAAATATAATCTTTTGGATTAACACTCATCATAGGATAAACTTGCAGTTCTATACCCCATAGTAGGGTTATACCAATAAAATAAAGAATAGAACAAAGTATAAAATCAAACAGGAAACCAGATGTCTTTTTAAGCATATTAAAGCTCCTCTCTAATCTAGTGGTAAATCCAATATTAATTTCCAACCAACAATCATTTTACATTGAAAAAGTAAAAAAAACATACTGGTTTGACTACTTTTGTTCCGTTAACTAGGATTAAAGAGTAAGTCAAAAAACTCCATTGCTTATCTTCTGCAGAGGTCAGATCTCAAAACAACGTAAACGTATTAAATATATAGGTACTCAATCCAGAATATCGTTTATATGATTGAAGAACGATTTAAAGAAAGTTCGAGTTGTCCATAATTCAGCATCGATGTTAAGAATGGGCAAAAATATGCAGAAAAATCCCCTTGCGTCTGTAATTCAGAGTACATGATAACGTGTACCCATGAATTACTGCGAAAGGGGATTTTGCATGAAAACAAATAATTACATCTAGAAAAAAATACTCATGAAAGTCTGAAATACAACATACACCAGCAATCCTGACAGCATGTACATGAAACCAGCCTTCTTTTTGCTCTGGAACAATCGGAGTATGCCAAGGCTGAACAGGGGCGCAAGCACAATCAGGAACAGGAGGACGGTGACAAACATTTGCGCCGAGATATCTGAAGTATCCACGTAGGTCACGCTTTTTTTCACTCCGTTTCGTTATCGGAATTAACACAGCTTGATTCACACAGCCATGACAAAAATCACATAACCCCATTATACATCTGGATTTCTTTAACAAAAAGGGAGGAAATGGGGCGAAATGATGTCAATTTTCATCTGTTATTAGACAGACACCCTAATTTTACCTAAAAACTGGGATATCGCAGAGTAAGCGGCACCAACGCGGGTGGAACGGCTGCCCAGAGCTGCCCATTCAATCTGCAAACTGCGGCGGTGATAAGGTAATGTACGTTCCTCGACAACTTGTTTTAACGCTGTTTCAATCCATGGACCTGCTTCAGAGAGCGGACCGCCAATGATAATACGTTCCGGGTTGAAACTGTTAACGATATTGGTAATGCCAATCCCCAGTTTGCGTCCAATCGTGTTGTATAATTCTTGAACAGCATCGTGGCCTTGCTCCGCATGATGAATAAGCTCTCGTGTGGTATAAGCAGGTAATTTTAGCTGGTGATCCGGGTGCTCGTAGGCTTTTTCCGATGCGTACAACTCCCAGCAACCACGATTACCACAGGAGCAGGGCAGACCTTCCGCTTCAATGGACATATGGCCTGTTTCTCCTGCGTAGCCCCACGCGCCTTTGTATAATTCACCATCTACCATGATGCCTGAACCAATCCCCATGCCTGCACTGATGTAGATCATGTGACGTACACCGATACCTGCTCCAAAATTCAACTCTCCATGGGCACCAGCATTGGCTTCATTATCAATCGTTACAGGCAGTTGAAATTCTTCTTCAAGCATCGAGCGCAGAGTTACCTTTTCCCACCCCAAGTTGGGTGCAAACAGGACCGTTCCTGCCTCATCCACCATGCCGGGCACCCCGATGCCAATACCAATGACTCCATGAGGGGAAGCAGGAGCTGCTTCAATGAGTTGCTTTGCTGCCAATTTCAATTGCTCCAGTACAGAGGACACGTCATGATGTTCCAAGGTCACTGCGTACTCTGTAATGATGTGTCCTTCCAGATCTGTAAGCACGCCTTTCAAGTGGGTCACACTGAGTTCCAGACCGACTGCATAGCCTGATGTCCCTCGAAACAGCAGCATGAGTGGTTTACGTCCGCCGCTGGATTCCCCAGGGCCAATCTCCTGCACCAGGTCATCACTGATCAGATCAGCAACCAGGTTGGATACCGTTGCTTTGTTCAGCCCCGTAACCTCGGACACTCGTGCGCGAGAAAGAGGGGCATGGCGCCGGATCGTATCCAGAACGATCGACTTGTTTATTTTTTTGACCAGCATCTGGTCTCCGGTAATTTTCATATGGTTAAGGCACTCCTATTCTTCTGATAAAAGGGTTCTGACCCACATCCGAAACAAGTTATTCGACTATTATAGCGTAAACAACCATGTAAAAAACAATTTTATTTTACTTTGTTTAACCAATAGACAAAGTAAATTCGATGTGATAGGATAACGGTGTAAACGATTTCTTAAAACTATTGAGGAGGCATTTTACACATGGCCTATTTTGAATCCGTTAATAAAATTGCATTTGAAGGTAAAGATTCCAAGAATCCTTTTGCTTTTAAACATTATAATCCGGAAGAAGTGGTAGCCGGCAAATCGATGGAAGAACATTTCCGTTTTGGCATGGCTTACTGGCATACATTAACTGCAGGCGGCAGTGACCCGTTTGGTGCGGAGACAGCTGTTCGTTCGTGGGATAAATACTCGGGTCTGGACCTCGCGAAAGTACGCGTGGAAGCGGCATTTGAATTTTTGGAAAAAATGAATCTCCCGTTCTTCTGTTTCCACGATGTGGACATTGCACCAGAAGGCAACAACCTGCGTGAGTTCTACAGCAACATTGATACGATTGTTGATCTGATTGAAGATCATATGAAATCCAGCGGCAAAAAACTGCTCTGGAACACGGCGAACATGTTCTCGAACCCACGCTTCATGTTTGGTGCGGCTTCTACTTGCAACGCAGACGTGTACGCTCACGCTGCAGCACAGATCAAAAAAGGTCTGGAAGTGGGTAAACGTCTGGGCGCTGAAAACTATGTATTCTGGGGCGGTCGTGAAGGTTACGACACATTGCTGAATACAGACATGCAACTGGAGCAAGACAACATTGCTCGCATGTTCCACATGGCTGTAGACTACGCGAAGGAAATTGGCTTTGATGCACAATTCCTGATCGAGCCTAAACCAAAAGAGCCAACGAAACACCAATATGATTATGATGCAGCAACTTCCATTGCTTTCTTGCAAAAATACGGTTTGGACAAACACTTCAAACTCAACCTGGAAGCGAACCATGCTACACTGGCTGGTCATACATTCGATCACGAAATCCGCGTTGCTCGTACAAACGGTATGCTCGGTTCCCTCGATGCGAACCAAGGCGACATGTTGATCGGTTGGGATACGGACGAGTTCCCGGTTGATATGTACGATGCTACATTGACAATGTATGAAGTATTGAAAAACGGCGGTATCGGCCGTGGTGGTGTGAACTTTGACGCGAAAGTACGTCGTGGTTCCTTCGAAGCTGATGATCTGTTCTTGGCACACATCGCAGGTATGGACACGTATGCAAAAGGTCTGAAAGTAGCAGCGAAGTTGATTGAAGATCGCGTATTCGATGACTTCATCGAAAAACGTTACAGCAGCTTCAGCGAAGGTATCGGTGCAGATGTAGTTGCAGGTAAAGCAACACTGGCTTCCCTTGCTGAGTATGCACTCAACAACGAAAGCCCACGCAAAAACCAATCCGGACGTCAGGAATTGCTGAGAGCACAACTCAACCAGTACATCTTGGCTGACTAATAGCGCATTAGGCAGGGTTGGTGCACGTCGACCACCGATGGTTACTCAACTTATATGTGTTGGACATTAGTATCCAAGCTTGCCTATGCACAAGATTAGCTTGTACCATGGAACGCCTGAACAAGCATGACATTCGGACCGTCCCCGACTTTCCCTTGGGAAGACGGGGGCGGTTTTTTGGTTAAACAAATAACATGGTTTTTAAGTTTTTTGATATAAATGGTTGTCTAAGATGGTGCATGCAAAACGGAGTGAGCAGAAAGGACCCGAGGAAGCGGAGCGTTCGCTAAGAGCTTTCTGAAAGAAAGCTGGCTTCGGAAGCATAGGCTTATACCCGGATTTCTCCCTTGTCAAAGGGATTAAAGGAAATCCGGGGGTAACGGCGATCCGAGGGTTTTCTGATCACGGAGTGACCACATGAGCATCAAGGTTTCATTTATAACCAATGACGAATCAAGGTCATTGGATCAATCTTTCTGTTATAAGAACGAGTATGTTTTACACGTTTCATATCCATGTGTGTCCAGTATCATGCATGCAAAACGGAGTGAGCAGAAAGGACCCGAGGAAGCAAAGCGGTCGCATTTATCCCCGGATTTCACCCTTGCTAAGGGGTATAAAGGAAATCTGGGGGTAACGGCGATCCAAGGGTTTTCTGATCACGGAGTGACTTTCATGCGTACTTGGATCTTTCGTGGATATAACCTGTGATAAACGAGAGGAGTTAACCTATGAGTTACGTAATTGGCGTCGATCTTGGAACCAGCGCGGTCAAAACCGTGTTGGTCAATCGCGAAGGAAAAGTGGCATTTGAAGCATCCGAGGCATACCCGTTGTACCAGCCCAAGGCTGGATACAGTGAACAAAATCCCGAAGATTGGGTAGAGCAGACCATTGTTTCCTTGCGTAAATTGCTTGAAGTATCTGGCGTGCAGCCTTCGGAAATCGAAGGATTGAGCTTCTCGGGCCAGATGCATGGACTGGTCTTGGTGGATGCAGAAGGTAAACCGCTGCGTAACGCAATCCTGTGGAACGATACACGCACAACGGCTCAGTGCCGTCGCATCGAAAAAGTGCTGGATGGCAAGCTGTTAAGTATTGCCCGGAACCGTGCACTGGAAGGGTTTACCTTGCCAAAAATTCTGTGGGTTCAGGAGAACGAGCCTGAATTGTTACAGCAAGCATCCTTGTTCCTGTTGCCTAAAGACTATGTGCGTTATCGCCTGACCGGGGATTACGCTATGGATTATTCTGATGCAGCGGGAACTTTGCTGCTGGACGTTGCAGGCAAACAGTGGAGCGACGAGATTGCAGAAGCTTTCGAGCTGCCAATCTCTCTTTGTCCACGTCTTGTGGAATCGTTTGAGGAAGTGGGCACGTTGCTGCCTGAGATTGCGGATCAAACGGGTCTAGCGGCTGCAACAAAAGTATACGCAGGTGGTGCGGATAATGCGTGTGGTGCCATTGGCGCAGGCATTCTGAGTGAAGGACAGACGATGTGCAGCATCGGAACGTCCGGGGTTGTGCTTTCCTACGAAGAGCGTAAAGATCTCGACTTCGAAGGCAAAGTACACTTTTTTAACCACGGAGAGAAAGATGCCTTCTATATTATGGGGGTAACGCTTGCGGCAGGATATAGCCTGTCCTGGTTCAAGGATACGTTTGCAGCGGACAAATCATTTGATGTGCTCTTGCAGGGCATTGATCAGATTCCGGCGGGCAGCAACGGATTGTTGTTCACACCATATATCGTTGGGGAGCGTACACCTCATCCGGATGCGAATATCCGTGGCAGCTTCATCGGTATGGATGCAGGGCACAAGCTGGAGCACTTTGGACGTGCGGTGATGGAGGGCATTACCTTCTCGCTACGCGAGTCCATTGATATTCTGCGTGGTGCAGGCAAAACCGTCAATGAAGTCATCTCCATTGGTGGCGGCGCCAAGAACGAAGCTTGGTTGCAAATGCAGGCTGATGTCTTTAACGCCACGATTGTGAAGCTGGAGAGCGAACAGGGTCCAGCGATGGGTGCAGCGATGCTGGCTGCCTATGGCTGTGGCTGGTTCCCGTCTTTGCAAGAATGTGCAACAGCGTTTATTCGTCCAGCGAAGTCCTATGAGCCGAACCCGGAAACGGTTGCTGTCTATGATGGACTGTTCGCACTGTATCAGGAAGTCTATGGACAGACACGTAGTCTCAATGATCGTTTGGCTGAATACCGTTAATTCATTTATTTCACTACATTAATCTTGTGATTACATTTAAAAGCATCCGCGAAGGCGGGTGCTTTTTTTGTCGTTCATCAAGATTAACCCCATGAAAGGTTTCTTTGGCCTGCATATCCGTATTCCGGCTCTGCATAGATTGGAAATAGAGGATTGTGATTCGTCCAGGCATCGTGTGTCCGACATTTTAAATAGGTAGAAGCTTGAGCATGGGGGTGAAGCTTTGGATGGACATGAGGAACATGGAAGACCACATATTACCTTGTCGATGATCGTTCGTAATGAAGAAAATCGTTATCTCAGGCAGGCACTGGAGAGACATCGTCCCTGGATTGATCGCGCAGTAATCATTGATGACGGAAGCACGGATGGAACGGTCGCACTGTGCAGGGAACTTCTGGACGGTATTCCACTCGTATTAGTGGAGAACGTAGCTTCACGTTTTGCAGACGAGGTAAGCCTGAGAAAACAACAATGGGAAGAGACGGTGGCAACCGATCCGGAGTGGATTTTGAATCTGGATGCGGATGAGATTCTAACCAGTGACTTTGGGTTGGTACGGGATCTGCTGCTCAGTGGTAAAGAAGATGCGATCTATTTCAGATTGTTTGATATGTGGAGTGAGACGCATTACCGGGAAGATGAGTTCTGGCAGGCGCATGCCTATTATCGGCCATTTCTGATTCGTTATCACCCGGGGATGAACTATGAATGGAAGGAGACACCCCAGCATTGTGGTCGTTTTCCGTTAACGATCCAGCATTGGTCCTATGGATGTCATGCTCCCCGGGTGAAGCACTATGGTTGGGCGCGGGAAGAAGACCGTATCCGCAAATATGAACGCTATCAAGCACTGGACCCTGAAGCAAGATACGGTTGGAAGGAACAGTACGAATCGATATTGGATCAAGAGCCACGACTGTTGGCATGGTTCGAATAAGGAGAGGGGGAGTGAGCACATTGAAGAAAGACCCTTTACGCAAATCGCAAGAAGAATCCCAACCTCAAATAGAGCTGAATTCACATGAGAAAGAAAATCAAAAAGAGAAGCAACATGAGAGCCAGAAAGAGAGCCAGAGTAATCATCGACCGCCCAGACTTTCTGATAAATCGCTGGAAACCCGCAAATCGGAAACGCTTGAAGCGCCTGGCCAGGAAAGAATACTGATCGCCAGCCCGGTTCGCCAGACAACTCCGGTGCTCCGTGAATTTCTGTATTCTCTGCATGCACTGGAACGAACAACAGTGAAGACGGATTATCTGTTTGTTGACGATAACGTGGAAGAAGCCGCATCGAATATATTGCATGAATTTGTGCTTCAGCATGAAGGGACGGTTATTCAAGCAGATGAACATGGTAGCGGTAGTCCTGACAACAAAGGGGTGTACAGCAAGGATGAGGGAGGACACTATTGGCAGGATGAGCAGATTTGGCGTGTAGCCGGTTTGAAAAATCGCATATTGCAATATGCACGCGACAATCACTACGATGCGGTGTTCCTGATTGATTCTGACTTGGTGCTGCATCCACGGACGCTGGAGCAACTTGTATCGAGTGGCAAAGACATTGTATCCAATATTTTTTGGACCCGCTGGCAGCCGGATGCCAGGGAAATGCCGCAGGTATGGCTGCAAGATGAGTATGCCTTGTATCGCCGCGGTGGCAAAACAGTAGACGGAACCGAGGCGGAGGACGAGGGCACGCAAACGACTGCTTTTCTAAATCAGCTGCGGATCCCGGGTTGTTATGAAGTTGGAGGGCTAGGGGCATGTACTCTTATTCGCAAAAATGTTCTGGCAGCAGGAGTCTCATATGACCAGATTCCCAATGTATCCTTCTGGGGCGAAGATCGTCATTTCTGCATCCGTGCTCAAGCACTGGGTTTTCGTTTGTTCGTTGATACTCATTTCCCTGCGTACCACATCTATCGATTGTCCGAACTGCCGGGGGTTTCCGCCTTTAATCGCAGGGCGAGAAGAGGTGAGGAGACGATCAGTATTACCCTGTGTATGATTGTGAAAAATGAAGAAGCTTCCCTTGCGAGATGTCTGGACTCGGTCAACGGTATTGCCGATGAGATTGTAATCGTGGATACCGGATCAACGGATCGTACCCGTCAGATTGCTTCCAGATATACGGATCGTATCGTTGATTTTGAATGGGTGGATGACTTTGCAGCAGCACGCAACTATGCCTTCGATCAGGCAAAGAGTGAATATATTCTGTGGCTGGATGCAGACGATGTGTTCGAACCGGAAGATCGGGCGAAACTGATCGCCTTGAAACGTTCGCTGGACCCGGATGTTGATAGTGTGACGATGGATTACAATCTGTCATTCACAGCAGATGGCAAGGTAGCCTACAGCCTGCGCCGGAATCGTCTGGTGCGTCGGGATCGGCAATTTCGCTGGATTGGCGCGGTGCATGAATATCTGGCTGTAGCGGGCAATCTGCTGCATAGTGATATAGCGGTTACCCACAAGAAAGATAAGGAGTATACCGATCGGAATCTGCGGATCTATCGTAAAAGGGAACAGGCCGGAGAGGAATTTGGGCCGCGTGACTTGTACTATTTCGGTAATGAACTGAAGGACCATGGACAGCATGAGGATGCGGTGAAGTACTATGAGAAGTTTCTGGATACCGGACTGGGCTGGGTGGAAGATCAGATCGCTGCTTGCCAGAAAATTGCGGATTGTGAAGCTGCACTTGAACATCCGGAACAGGAAGTCACGGCGTTGTTCCGATCATTTGCCTATGATTTGCCAAGAGCCGAGATTTGCTGTCGATTGGGTGGTTATTTTGCCGACCGTGAAGATTATCGCAAGGCCCTGTTCTGGTACGAACAGGCGACTCGTGCTGTACGTCCTGATGACCCTATGGTAGTGCTGAATGAAGCAGCTTGGACCTGGATGCCGCATCTGCAACTATGTGTGTGTTATGACCGGATGGGTAACCGTGCCAAGGCCCGGGAACATAATGATATCGCACTCGCCTATCATCCAACACATCCAAGCATGTTATATAACGATCGATACTTTAAAGATTTGGAGAAGGATAACGTATTGGAAAATGCCTAAAGCATGCATATAGATTGGAACTGTAGGTATAGATATTGCTGGAACAGTTGTTTGTAACAAGAGCCTCCTCTGATGAAAGAGTGGACGCAATGTGCCACTTTTATGAGAGGGGGTTATTGACGTAATTGTATTAAAGGAGTTATTGTAGATATATTAAGTCTTTTATTAGGGAGGAATGAGATGATGAAGTATTCCAAAGCTACCAATTACGCCCTGCACACGATGCTTTTTCTTGCGGCATCCAATTCAGATAAACCTGTGGGTGTGCAGCAGCTTTCAAAGTGGCAGAATGTTTCACCCACATATCTGTCCAAGATTTTAACCAAATTGACGAAAGAGGGGATGATTCATTCTTCATCTGGTGCCCATGGCGGGTATACACTTCAGGAGAAGTGGGAGGATCTTACGTTTTTGGATATCATACAGGCCATTGAGGGTACAACCTCTCTGTTTAATTGTTCTAATCATAAACAGGGATGCTTAATTCAAGAAACCATGATCACTGCCGAAGGACAGATGGAAGAAGTGTTTAAAAATCGAAAATTATCTTCGATTGCCGGTAAAATATCAATGATGTATTAAGTATTTTTTTGTGTTTGTAATAGATATAATTTGTCTTTTATATCTATTATAAATTTCAACAAACGAATATATTCAGAAGATTTCACACACTATTCTTTTGAATAAAGGAGACTGAAATGAATTCATTTATTATCTATTTATTGGCTTTAGGAGCCTTTGTTGTGGGAACAGCCGAATTTGTCGTATCTGGCGTTTTAGATATCATTGCCCGCGATTTACAGGTTTCGATCTCATTAGCGGGACAATTGGTCACCGTATATGCACTATCTCATGCATTGGGTGCCTGGGCTCTGGTCATGCTGACTTCCAAGTTACAACGTAAAAAAGTACTTCTGTATTCCATGCTTATTTTTATCTTGGGAAATATCATTGCATTCTTCAGTTTGAACTTTGGCATGCTTATGTTCTCACGCATCGTATTGGCCATGAGTGGTGGTCTATATTTTGTCCTAGCCACGAACTATGCTGCAAGACTAGCTCCTTCTGGCAAACAGGGTAGTGCCATTGCAACTGTCATCACAGGATTCACCGTTTCATTGGTATTAGGAGTGCCGATTGGTACCTTCATTGCTGCCTACATGGATTGGCACTACGTTTATATCATGATTGCAATTATCGCATTTATTAATTTCATGCTGTTGTACAGATTTATTCCTCGAATGGAGGGTAACCCGTCTCTCTCCCTGAAGCAACAATTATTGATTATCAAAGATAAAAAGGTTATCACCGGATTATTAACGACTGTTTTCTGGATTCTGGGTTACACCATGGTATTTGCTTATATCGCTCCACTTTTAAGTTCTGTAGCCGATTTTTCAATAGAAATGATTAGTACGGCGTTACTTGTATTGGGTATATTTGCATTCATAGGTTCCCGTCTTGGTGGCTATGCGGTAGATCGATGGGGACCTGTTCGCACGATTCCAATCAGTTTGATTATTCATGCTGGTGCCCTCTTTATTTTGCCAATCACAGCAGGTTCCACAATAGGTATTCTTCTGACCATCATGATTTGGGGCACAGCTGCCTGGATAACAACGCCCGCGAATCAGTTCTATTTGATAACATTGAGACCACAGTCTTCTGAAACAGTCCTGAGTTACAATACGGCAGTAATGAACATAGGTATGACTTTCGGTGCCGGATTGGGAGGTGTAGTTGTGAAATACAATTCCGTTCAAAATTTGGGGTGGATTGGTGGTATGGTCCTGCTGTTGGCGTTGGCGATTGCCCTTGTTTCCTTCAGGTTGACTACAAAACCAAGTTGAATTCAATGTCTTTTTAAAAGCAAGAAGTGAATATTGGATCAAATGATTTCATCCAGGAGAGGATATGCCTTACAATAATGAATAACGGAAAAGCGGTGACCATGATTGCCTGTCTTCGGCTGCCGAATTGATGAAGCAAGGGGAACTGGATATGAATTTGACGGAAGTACTATTGGAGTCAAGGCTAGTTGCGATTGTGCGCGGTATAAGCCGCGAAGCGGCAGTAACAGCTGGACAAGGTATGACAGGTGGCGGCATCCGACTAATGGAAGTCACACTGAACACACCTGGAGCACATGATATTATTGCAGACTGGCGTGAGCGGCATGAAGGAAAGGCTTATGTTGGAGCGGGTACGGTACTGAATGTGCAGATGGCGAAGGAAGCCGTCGCTGCAGGAGCACAATTTCTGGTATCTCCCAATGTCGATCTGTCTGTCATTGAATATGCTGTAGAACATGGTGTCGAGATCTGGCCTGGAGCCATGACACCTACGGAGATTGTCGCTGCCCATGAAGCGGGAGCACGAGTTGTGAAGTTGTTTCCGATGGCGAGTCTGGGTATACCGTATCTGCGGGAGATCAAAGCTCCACTGAATCATATTCCACTGCTGGCAACAGGTGGTGCCACACTGGAGAATATTGCTGATTATTACGCAGCAGGCGCTGCTGCAGTGGGTCTGGGAAGTGCACTTTTACCACGAGAAGCTCTTGTGGCAGGAGATCATGAGCAGATTGCAGCATGTGCACGGAGATTTGTGGAAGCAGCTGAAGCCTAGGATTCCAGCATCAGATGAGGAATATGTATATTTGGGTATATATATGATGGTTCCTTTAAATTAGTTGTTGGATTAATCTTTATCATAAAAACCCATGTCGCTTAACGTGCCGTTCATTCTATTGTTTTATGATGGATGTATGCCGGAATTCGGAGAGGAGAGATGCCCTGTGAAAGCTAAAACAATGATAGGCGGCATGCTCGCCGTGGCCGCAGTAACGGCAGGTGGATTATGGAAGGCAGCGGTAAAGAGCCAAACCCCCAAGAAGATTCCAATCACACTCACACCCCCAATGCCATTTGAGGATGTGACCTTTGACAGTGGGGGAGGTCGGGTGCATGGCTGGTTCATCCCGGCCAGAGCCGACATTCCGAAACCATGGCCGCTCGTTATTATTGCACATGGCTGGGGCTCCAATCGCTCCCGTGTTCTTCGTTACGCACGTCCGATCTGGGAAGCTGGATATGCCTTATTTATGTATGATGTGCGTAGTCATGGGGCTAGTGATCCGGTTCGTGCTGCATCTGCCTACTTGTTCCGGGATGATCTGCTCGCGGCGTTGCAGTATACGACTGCACGACCAGAGATTGATGCGGATGCCATCGGAGTGCTTGGTCATTCTTTGGGGGGATTGGGTACGATTCTTGCAGTGACGGAGGGAATTCCTGTATCAGCAGTGATTACGGACTCGATGCCATCGCAATTTGAAGTAATCGTCAGTGCAGAGCTGAGACGCCGGCGTCTGCCCTTGTTTCCACTGGCCCAGTTAATTCCGAGAATCTGGTTCTGGCGACTGGGTGAATCTCTGAAATCTTATCGTCAGCGTGATCCGGTGATGATGCTGAATGAACGGCGCAGGGGGATGCAACTGCCGATGCTTATGGTGCACTCCAAGGGAGATAATTTCATTCCCCCGAGTGAGCTTGAATATTTTATGTCCAAAGCCGATCCGCCTGTTGAACATCTATGGGTCAACAGCGGAGGACACAGTTGTTCTGAGGAAGATCCCACCTTCTGGGACACCGTTATTCCATTTTTGAAAACCCATGTCCAAGGTCAGGCGAAGTTGAACGATTCGTCTAAAGCGAGTAGTTGACAAGGTAGATTCAGCCTACATAAGAGTGCAGGCTAACAGATAAAACGCCAACGTAATTGGCGTTTTTTTTGCTGTTACTAGCAATATGCAGAAATTCACATTTGTAAAATTGCCCGGAAAACGACGATTAAAAAGGAAGCTTATGGTATCATAGAATAGACTGGCAATATTCATGCGAGGTTATTTGTTATGCTTCTTTGTATGAAATTGAAGGGAGAGGTCCAGATTTGAGTTTGAATTGGAAGTTTAATCTACGTTTGAAAATGTTCGCAACCAAAGCAACAACCGCAGCGATGGCAACACTGCTGCTTGCTTCGCAAACACCAGGTTTTGCAGGCAGTGCATCAGCCGCGCAAGCAGAGCAGTTGACCGCAGCGACAACGGGGGAAAATGAACAACTAGACGCAACGAGCAATGACGTGCCTGAGGGAGCGAAAATCTCATCCAGGCAAGCCAGTGAAAATATACTGAAATTATTTCCATTATTAAAAAAAGCAACGATCTCATCTGCACGATTCGATTCACCTAATTCCTATCCACCGCCAGACTACAAGGCGTGGGAGATCGGGTTCCAGATTACACAAGGTAATCATACGTCGGGATTCAGTGGAACTGTACATGCAGGCACAGGGGAAGTGTTAAGTGTACATTTGCCGTCGGATATCCTGGATAAACATGTCTCGGAATCAGATGTGAAGTTAACCAAAGCTCAAGCTGAAGAAAAGGCCGTGACACTGTTGTACCAAGCGATTCCGGGTCTTAAGGACAATGAATATGCTCCGCTTGGAGATCTGTATTCTTCCATCGAACAAGAGTCATTGTTTGGCAGAACAGAGTATCGATACGGGTACCAGTTAAAACATGATGGATTGTTATCTGACGCAGAGACAGTCTACATTAATGTGGATGAAAGTGGTTTGGTGACAGGTTACTCACGGGGTACTATTGAAGCCAAGTATCCCTCATCGAAACCGGCAGCTTCAGAAGAGAAGGCCAGACAGCAGTTTGAAGAACAGTTCGATGTGGAGCTGGCTTATATCGCCAAAGATCGTCTATCTTCCAAACAGGGTCAGCAGTATTACCTTGCATATACACCAAAAAATATCAGTATCATTCCGATTGAAGCCAATACGTTGGAACGGATTAATACATTAACAGGTAAAGCTGTAGATGAAGATTCTTTGCAGCAGGATACGAAGTTAAAAGGTGATGTAACGCCTTTTGTCCCGGCCAATGGTACGAGGTTAAATGTGCAGCAGGCCGCCAATCGGGTCGCAACAAACTTTGATATTCCCAAGGGATATAAGCTGGAGCATAACCAGTTGGGCAAGGGATATTACTCAAGTCCGAACAATCAGGTGTGGAGTCTGAGCTGGAGCGATCGAAGTGCCAATATGTCCTATATGTTCATGCGGGATATCTCAGCACAGGTAGATGCAGTTACCGGGCAGATCTACAGTTATACGATGATGCAACGAATGGGACCGGAGATGGAACAGGAGAAGCCGGCTGAGGAGAAGGCAGGCAAATTGGTAACCCGGAAGCAGGCTGAGAAACTGGCGATGGACACGGTGATTGCGCTAGTTCCAGACGCAACGGAGCAGTTCCGACTGGCTAACGTGATTGAGGTGGATGATGCTCGCACATTTTTGTTCCAGCGTTATCTGAACGGAATTCCGGTTAAGGAAGATACGGCACAAGTACAGGTGTTAAACAACGGGACGATTAACGAGTTCTATACACGTATTGCGGCAACGCCTGAACAACTGCCAGCAGATGTTAAGCCAGCCATCAGTTATGAAGAGGCCAAGGCACTCTATCTGGAGGAATTCAAGCTGATCCTCGCATATTCCCGTTATGGCGGATATGGTATGAACGGTGGTCAAGTCATCCCAGCGGGGGTGAACCTTGCTTATATGCCTACACGTGATGAGAATTCGATCTATGGCAACTATGAAGCGCTGGATGCGAACACAGGGGAGTGGAAGCTTTTATACGGGGACACAAGCTCTGCAACCAAGGCTGAACCTACGGATATCTTGGGTCATGTGGCCGAAGCAGCTCTACGCAATATGACACAGCATGGCGTATTGCTTGCTGATGAACAGGGACGCGTATTCCCGGATCGTGTGATCACCCGAGGGGATTGGTTTAACTATCTGGCAAGAGCGATTAATCCAAATATGGATCTGTACTACAGTGGGGACGGAGATGACAAGTTATACGCTGATGTGACACCTGACAGCCCGTATTATAAGGCAGTTCGGGCATTAATCGATCAGCGCTGGCTTGCCGGAGCGGACCCTGAACAGAATTTGAATCCGCAGGAAGAGATGACACGTGAAGAATTGGCAGTGCTGCTTGTACGTATTTTACGCTATGAGAAGCTGGCCGGATTCTATACGTTGCCATCGGATCTTCCCAACATTGCGGATGCCAGTGCCATTACGAGTAAGGGAGCGGTCTCCCTGAGTCTGAAGCTGGGATTGCTTCCTTCGATTGAAGGACGATTCATGCCTGCACGTAAAGTGACGGTAGCTGAAGCGTCACAGGTATTGGAACGGCTGGCGAAGCTTCAAGGTAAAACAGATACGTTTATGAGTGGTAATCGCCTGTATTAGACGAGGAATCACTCATATCGTGACCAAACGAAACATAGGATGAAGATAACGGGTAATCGTGATTCAATGAACTAAAGATCAAAGGGACCTTCCATAGAAGGTCTCTTTTGATTTGCTTTGACAAAACTAGAAGAATGACGACAGAGCCTTTTGTGATACAATAGGGCGTGAGAACTTTGCAAAGAAGGGTGGGTTCCTTTCATGGGTAAGAACGGGAAACGAATTATCACCATACTGCTGGCAGGCTGTCTGATTGCTGTAGCGTTACCACGTACGGTTGATCTGGATCAATTGTATGCTGCATCAGGGACATCAGATATATCCACGGCAACAGATTTGCGCCAGACCTTGCTTACCGCAATGTCACAGCGAACGGAGGAACTTGTTTTTACATACAAAGGCAATGTGAAGGGCCTCAAAAAACAATTACAAACCTCCATCGATGAGGCAATGAAGAGTGACCCCTATATCCAATATACCGTTAAAAGTTATGCATTTAATTATAAAGGCTCCAATGTGTCGGCCGAGGTGCATGTGACTCTCTCCTATCGGGAGACCAAGGAGCAGACCGATTATGTGAATCGTAAAGTCACAAACGTGTTGAAAGAAATCATCAAACCAGGCATGACGGATCATGAGAAGGTCAAGGTCATCCACGACTGGATTGTGCTTAACCTTTCTTACGATACTTCGTTGAAGAAATATACGGCCTACGACGGGCTTGTTACAGGCAGTACCGTCTGTCAGGGATATTCACTGTTGGCATATCGGATGCTGGAGCGAGTAGGTATCGATAACCGGATTGTGGAAGGTACAGCGGGCGGGCAGCTTCATGCCTGGAATATCGTGAACCTGGACGGCAAGTGGTATCACATGGACACTACCTGGGATGATCCTACCCCTGACCGCAAAGGTAAGGTTAGCCACAGCTACTATTTGCTGAGTGATGATGAGATGGCACGTGACCATATCTGGACAGGCAAAAGCAAGTACCCCGCTGCGCCCGCCCCATATCGAGAAGCTTTATTAAAGCTGGTGAAGGCCGGAGATAACAAAAAAGCCGCTTATCAGAAGCTGTACCACGCTCTGGACTATTCCCTGTATGATGAACAGGATGCTGTTAAAGGCCATGCTGCGCTGAAGACCAAAGTTCAGAGTAAGCTGAAGGAAGGCGGAACCTCACTCACGTTCAGGTACAAGGGTACGGAGGCTGGACTGATTGAAGATTTGCAGGATTTGTACCAACTTGGCATGAAATCGATATCTTATTATGTGTCCAAAATGGAAGGTACTACGGATCTGCGCGTCAAAATTAACTGGACATTATAACAACCGTTTGAACAGGATGCTCCGCTTGAGGAGTATCCTTTTTTGTGTTCAATTTTGTGTTCAAAAACGAGGATTTTAGTGTTGTCTATTTTTTGTATATGTAGCTTTGCTATTCTAATCTTCGGCGTATGCCAACACTACGTACGAGGAGGATATGCAAACAATGAGGAAAAAAGTGAGCATAGTGATCATTGCTCTGTTACTGGTCACGCAAATGATGCAGGGTTGGATATTTACACCAACAATGCATGCTCAGGATGAATTAACTAATTTGCCAGCCAGTGCAATCAGCGATACAGCATCAGAAGAAGGTTTGGCAGGTTCGGAAGAGGTTAACAACGTTGACGTTGCTGCCACTCCGGAAGAAGAGGGGGAGGGAAACCTCAACCAGAGCAGTTTAGCAATCGCAGCTGCAGGCCCGGTAATTACAGATCAATTGATTACCAGTGTGCAGATGTACAATCAGGCACCAGAAGACAACGGGAATGGCACGATTGAAGTCAAAGGAGATAAAATTGAGGATATTCGACCACGAATCCAGGATGAGGTGGCTGTAGTCTTTACATGGGGACTTGCAGATGCCAACCACAACTACAGCGATGGCTCTACGTTCACCTTTAACTTGCCTGATAAATTCATCATCGGATCGCAGCTTAAGGGTAATCTGGATGGCGGTGTTGGGGAGTATGTGGTGAATCCAGATGGCACAATCATCTTTACCTTTAATGAACTGATCGATCATGCGAAGCTGGAAGGCAACTTCTACGTGTGGATTAAGTTCGATGAGAGCAAGATGGAAGATGGCTTGAAACAGGAGATAGACTTTAGTTCCGTAGGGCAGGGCATCATTGATGTACATTTTGCCAACACAGCCGTAGATAAGTTGAAGAAATCGGGAAGCGCAAACAAAGACAACTTCAACTCGGATGAAATTAAATGGACTGTAGATTTTAACCAAGGCGAGAAGGCAATGAAAAATGCTGTTCTTGCAGACACGTTCCCAGCAGAGCTGGAGCTCAAGGGCAATATCGAAATTCGCGAATTGGAAGTGCAATTGAATGGATCTGTAAAAGAAGGCCCAGTAGTTCAAACGGAACCACAGTTTCCAATTCAATTGGGAGATACAGATAAGGCCTATCGTGTAACCTATACGACAAGTGTTAAAGCACCAACCACTGCTCCGTTCACCAACGTGGAGTATCAAAACCAGGTTGCGCTTACAACGGATCAGAGTGAGCACAACGAAACAGATATTGGCCGAGTTCGTGTGAGTTTTAATGAGCCTTTGAACAAATCAGGGCAAGAGAGTGCGTATGATCCGGTAACCCAGACGATCACATGGAAAGTGCAATATAACTACAATCAGCAAGAAATTATGCAAACGAATGCATGGATTGAAGACCGCTTTGATACGGCAAAACAGCAACTGATCAACAATTCCGTCAAAGTGTATCAAGTGGACATTAATGCAAGTGGAGCGGCTTCCAACAGAACACTGATCAATCCGAATGAATACACACTCGAAGCGATGGGTACAGGGTTCGATAATGGCTTCAGATTACATTTTAAGAACGATATTACAAAGGCCTATGAGATCGAATATGATACTCAATCTATTCATCGTGTGTATACAAACGACACCATTACGAACACAGTGAACATGTATGATGGTACTTCCAAAACAGGCCGAAGAGACATCCAGGAAGTCATTTTTGCAAAGAGTGTAAAAAGTGAAAACTTCAACACAAAAGAAATCGAATGGCAGATTGTTGTGAACCGTGATTTGCAGGACATGACGGATATCGTCATCACCGACAATTACGAAGGCAGACATATGAAACTGATTCCGGGTAGTCTTCAAGTGAGTGGTGTTAACAAAGACGACTTTGAACTGACTCCAGACCCGGCTGATCCAACGTATGAAAACGGATTCTCACTTCGCTTGAAGGACGGCGTAACGCTCAGTACGGAGCATGTTATTACTTATAAAACAAGCTTTGATCCCACAGCGGGTATGCCAACGAATGATGAATATCGCAACTCAGCCAAGATCGATTGGGAAGAGTCTGATGTAAAACAGACTGCGATTACCAAAACTGCTGCGGTCAAACCGCAAGACTACACAATTCAAAATGGTAACAAAAAGGGTGAATATAGCGCCAAAGATAAAAAGATCACCTGGACAATCGATGTAAACTACAATTTGTTTGATATTCAGGATGCAATCCTTAAGGATGCTTACACTGGAGACCAATCTTTCGTAGACGGCTCATTGAAAGTTCATGAGTTAGAGTTGCAGGGAGCCAATAATGTTACTGCTGTGGGTAGCGAGGTTCTGCTCACACCTGGTCAATTCCAGTTGAACCCGGACGGTAAAGGTTTTGCGTTGGATCTGGGTAACATGGGCAAAATGGCTTATCGCATTCAGTACCAAACAAGTCTGGATGGACCATATTCTGTAGCAGGCGCATATGCCAACCAGGCTGTTCTGACGGATGGTGAGGGTGGTGCAATACGATTTAATAGATCAGCCAGTGTTACACCTGCCAACGGTGGTGTATACGTGCGCAAAACAGGGAAGCAAGAAGGTACAACGGATAAAGCATCATGGACGGTAAATATCAATCCAAGTCAATCTTTCATTCCTGCGGGTAACCAATTAACAGATACCTTGTCAGAGAACCAGATTTTATTGGCTGATTCATTGAAATTATATGCAACCAATTTACCTGCCAACAATTCAGGCAATGTATCCACCAAAGCTGGACTTGTTGATCCGGCTGATTATGAATTGGACGTGGAGGGCAATACATTTACCTTCACCTTCAAGAAAGATATCCATACTGCATTCATTTTGGAATATCAGTCTTATATTAATGCCGATCATGGCGCCCGAATTGAGAATAAGGTTGAATTTGCAGGCCAATCTTCCTCGGTAATCGGAGAAGGTAATCAGTCGGGAATCAAAGTTTCCTTGGCTGGAGCTGGTGGAGGAGCCTCTACAGGTCTGGGCAAAATCAGAATTCACAAAGTCAGTGATACAGGAGTTCCGCTGGAGGGTGCAATATTTGCAATCTATAATGCGTCTGGAACTACGCTTCTGGAAACATTGAAACCAACGGACGAGAATGGTGTGGTTGAAAGCTCCAGAAACTATCGATTAAACAATCTAACCAACGGTGTACCTTATAAGTTAAAAGAATTATCTGCACCGGCAGGATATTTGGTTGATCCTGAATATGGCTCTGCCTCAGGTCAAACGATTGAATTTAAGGATGCGGATATTGCTTTTGAAATTGAAAATAAAAAGATTCGCCAAGGCTTTGAATTAACCAAGGTAGATGCGGTGGACTCCTCCAAGACACTTAAGGGTGCAACTTTCGAATTGTACTCCAAGGACGGCGCAACGCGAGAGAAAATCGATGAGTTAACGACAGGGGAAGATGGGAAGATCGCCAAAGGTGGACTGTCGCCAGGGGATTATGAGCTGGTAGAAGTCGTGGCACCTGAGTTTTATCAATTGGATGCTACACCAATTCCGTTTACCATTGTAGAGAATCAGACGGAGAGTATTACCTTGACGAAGTCTAATGCAATGGGTGCAGGTGGTAAACTTGTCGTTACCAAAGTAAATGCCAAGGATAAGTCTGTATTAAGCGGAATCGAATTCGAATTGCGTGATCGTTCCAACATTGTCATCGATACAAAAGTAACCGACCTAAATGGGGTCATTGAATTCGATGGTTTGGATTATGGTTCATATACATTGGTAGAGACCAAGGCAGAAGGCTTTGTTATTGAACAGCCGGAGACCCTTGCATCTATTATCAAACCAGAAACTCAAATAACCATTGAAAATAAAAAAAATGATCGTTCTGTTAAATTGATTAAAACCAATGCGGGCCGAACTCAGCACCTTCAAGGAGCTGTATTTGAATTACGAGCTCAAACTGCATTGATGGATGCAAATGGGAATTGGGAATTCCACAAGGTAACAGGTCTAGATGAAGCTTCACTGACAACCAATCAACAAGGTGAAATTGTACTTGAAGGCTTGGATATCAATAAATATCAGTTGGTTGAAATAAAAGCGCCTAACGGGTACATGTTGGAAACAACACCAGTACCATTCGAAATTACGAACATACAAACCGAAGCTGTAGTTGTGGAAAAAACGAATCAGGCTATCCCGGTATCGGGTGGTGGGTCTAGTGGACCTTATAATCCGGGAACACCTACTACGGGTGTAACACCAGATCCAGAGAAACCAGTAACTCCGGAACCAGGAAAACCAAATCCGTCGGTTCCAGGCACGGTTGTAACTGAACCTACAGAGTCTGGGGGAGGAAGCGAAAGTCCGACAGATGAAGATTCCGGGGTAGTGACACCGACACCAGGCGATTCCAACGGTGACGATACTGCACCTCCAGTTGGGGATACAGATGCACCTGATGGGGATGGTGCACTTGCACCTCCTGCTGGAACGGATACAGATGGATCACAGGGCAATGGAAATTCCGCATCACAGCCAAACGGAAATTCTGGATCTCAGGGAATGCTGCCACAAACAGGTGAAGAGAGCACAATGGCTTACACTGCTGTGGGCATGATGCTGATGGCGCTAGGTAGCGCGGGATTCATGTACTTCCGCCGCAGACAACAGCTTCATCGCTAGATCGAAACACGCAGTATCTAAAATTCATCGTGTGAGATAGAAATACCCTCTAGCAATCACTACGAAGACTTAGCGTCGACGTGTGAATATGCTAGAGGGTATTTTTTGGTGATATTTAGGGAGGATCAGGTCCCCGTAACATTTGGTTTCACTGCAATAGCTCTTACAATTAGGCGATGTGTTGGATTGACGAGTGGATCACAGGTAATCAAGGTAAGGACCTGTCCAAGCCCAGGATCCTCCAGCACAGATAAGTCAGTTGGCTCCACAACGGATATCTGATCTACCTTATATTGGATAATCGTTCGATCTGCCAGGGTGACTTCCATTGAATCACCAATCTGGAGTTCTCCCAGACGATTGAACAGTCGTCCTTTTTTGTGGGCGCGATGAGCGGCTATCGCAGCATTACCTTTGTTCCCGATACTGGTGGTTTCAACAAGATGGGTTGCAGCTACCTTCATGTTGGCTTCCGTTGCACCCTCCAGAATCGGTAAGCGGACATCAATCTTGTCAATTGATAGTATCCCTAACGTATCCGAAGAGAGCTCTTGCACTGTAGCTGTATTGTCAGTAGTCGGCTCGGCGGAAGCTGCGTCCTGCATGCCTTGTTCGAAAGAGTGATTAAGCTTAGACAAGCCGTTTTGCAATTGCTCCAGATCGTTCATGACACGGGTTTGCTGCCAGTCATAATACTTTTCCCGCAGGAAAGGAAAGCTGATGATCAGGATGCCCAGTAGAACGAGCAGGATAGAGAATTTTTTCATTATACATCAACTCCCGTTGTCCAAGAAAAATAGTATACCTTTCTCTATTCTACTTACGGATCTATACAAAATATGGACAGGGACGAAAGGATGTACAGAAATGTTCGAAGGGGGAGAGTCGAACCAAAACAAAACCTCCCCGTTTCGCTACAGTAGGAAAACTGCAACGCCACGGGGAGGTTTTATTAAATAGCCACTATTTATCAGCTGGTGAATCGGTAGGTGTGAAATCACATTCCTGTAGCGGCACCACTTTGGTCTTTTTGATCCATTTGTAACCGAGCCACAACACCAGGAACAGGGGTACGCTCAAGTAGGCAACGATGGCTCCACTCCAGTCGATCTGATCACCCGTGAATGCCTGATAGTTCTGTCCGATGATCACGATGATACACAGGACAAAGGCAAAGATCGGACCAAACGGGAACCAGCGTGCACGGTAAGGCAGATCGCTCAGATCCCTGCCTTGTGCAACGTATGCACGACGGAAGCGATAATGACTGATAGCGATACCCAGCCAAGTGATAAAACCACACATACCGGATGCATTCAGCAACCACGTGTACACAATCCCATCACCGAACAGCGAGGCAAGGAATGCCAACATACCAACGGCTGTTGTAAGCAAAAGTGCATTCATTGGAATACCCTTTTTGTTCAACTTGCCCAAGAAACGAGGGGCTTTACCGTCACGGGCAAGGGCATAGAGAACCCGGCTTGAAGCATACATGCCTGAGTTACCGGCAGAGAGTACAGAAGTCAGAATAACGGCATTCATGACGGAAGCCGCAATGGCGAGGCCAGCTTTCTCAAACACCAGTGTGAACGGGCTGACACCGATATTTTCCAGGTCACCTTTGAGCAGATTCGGATGAGTATACGGGATGATCAGACTGATCACGGTAATCGCCAAGATGTAAAAAATCAGAATGCGCCAAAATACCTGACGAATTGCACGAGGAACATTTTCGCGCGGGTTTTCACTTTCACCGGCAGCTACTCCGATAAGCTCGGTACCTTGGAATGAGAATCCAGCAGCCATGAACACACCAAGCACAGCGAAGAATCCGCCATGGATGGGCGCATCACCGATGGTGAAGTTGCTAAAACCAACGGCTTCTCCGCCCATAATACCAAAGATCATGAGCACACCAACGGCCAGGAAGATGATCACAGTAGCGACTTTGATAATGGCGAACCAGTACTCGGACTCTCCATAACCTTTAACGGACAACACGTTCAAGGAAAAGATCAGCACGAGGAACAATAAGCTCCATAACATGGATGAACTGTCGGGGAACCAGTATTTAATGAGTACAGTAGCGGCAGCAAGCTCTGCTGCAATGGTTACCGCCCAGTTGTACCAAAAGTTCCAGCCCATGGCGAACCCGAGAGCAGGATCGACAAAACGTGCGGCATACGTATTAAATGAACCGGAGTCCGGCATAAAGGTAGCAAGCTCACCAAGGCTGGTCATTAGGAAATAAACCATGATGCCAACGGCCACATAGGCAATTAATGCTCCACCAGGGCCTGCGGTTGAGATGGCGGTACCACTTGCGAGAAACAGCCCGGTACCAATTGAGCCACCGAGGGCGATCATCGTCATATGGCGTGCGCGTAATCCTTTTTTCAGGGAAGGTCCAGTTGTTGTTGGGTTACTGCGGTCTTGCATGGAAACACTCCTTCATTCGATATACTGATGTTTGCGATACCTGAATTCATAAACAAAAAGACCACAGGCATCAGCCTGCGGTCTTTAATATTTCAATGTCCGCACCATGTCCCAGATGATTAAGATAGCTCAACACAGAAGAATTCATACCTTTATATAAAGGAAATGTACTTCCGTGACAGTTCTGCGCCTTTCGACAGCAGCCCCAGCTCACCGGACCGTATAAGGAACGTCCAGCGAGCTTCGGCGGGTACACCTTTCGGCTGATCTCATAAGCGGCTCCTTAGCGCCTCCATCAGCGTACTGATCGCACCCGCGACCTCTACCTCACCATCAATGGATGAGGTGTATCTATTGTCTATGAAATTATGAACAACACAACTTAACACCGTGTGTTCTGTTTAGTAAACAGACAATCAGTATAACGCGCATGGTTTTCCAGTGCAATAACAATTGTTGGATGTGAGGTCTAGAGACGACTATTCCTCTTTTTTGTTACGGCCAGCCATCTGCTGCCATACCGTTCCAGCAGCCTGTTCGCCCGATTCGATCCGCTCCAGAGCCATCTTGGCCTGCAGGCTGACTTCGAATTCGGGATCATCAGCTGCAACGCGCAAGGCTTGTTCTGCTTCTTCTGTTCCGACCTCATATAGAAAACGAGCTGCACGCCAGCGTACAAGTTTACTTTTATCGGATAACGTAGCTGTCATGGCTGGAGTGGCGGCAGGATCACCGATATCCGACAAGGTATCCCCGGCAGTCCGGCGTACCGCAGGAGAACTGTCCTGAAGTGCTTCATACAGCAATTCCATCGCTTCCGGTGTACGAATGTCACCCAGGTATACGACAGCCAAGCGACGTATCTGCATTTTGTTGTCATGCAAGGCATGGGCTACGAGAGGCAGTCTTTCTGCCGTAGGCTCCATGCTGTCAAATGCCGCATAGCGAACATTCCAGTCTTCGTTTTGCAGAGCCTCTTCAAGTTCGGCTCCATCCAATTCACGGCGGCGCTCGACGAACTCTTCGGATTTGGTACCATGTTCAATGGCCTGTTTAATGACTTGCTCCAGCCGTTCCGGCGGGTAAGCGGCTTCCAATTCCTGCTCGACTTCACGTGCAATATCAGGCAATTCACCATATCGAACACCGTAATCACTCAGTTTACGTTCTTTGATCATCGTTGCACTGGCGACTTCTGTTACGGCTTTGACAAAGCGGTCTGACAACGAAATTCGTTCTTCCTTGACCCCGGCCTTGACCCTAATTTGCATCGGTACACCTCGGAAGAATTGTACAAATACCTGTGCTTCTCCGAAGTGCTCGCCTGAACCATCTTCGGATTCAATCCAGTCCAGATCGATGCCGTGCTGTCCAAGGCGATTTTGGACTTCGCCCAAGATAACGGACCAGTCGGCATTCCCTTTACGATCAAGTGCGACAAAGTCTGTTGTGTGGAACACACTCTTTACACCGGGAATATGAAGCATCTGGCGAATGAACGCCGGAGCAGATCGTTCGTTGTCCAGTGTATATGTTTTGCGAATTCCGTCCTCCAGACGTTCATCGAGATGTAACATCATCGTATTTGGACTCGGTGTTGGTTCAATGGAAACAATATTCATCAATGTAACCTCCTATAGTACCAGATTCATCTTTAACTTCCCGTAAATTAAATCACACGGGTATTTCTCTATTTTACATCAATGTGTGGAATCTGCGAAATCATCCAGAAGTGAAGTGGACGTGTCTAACACTTAATGTGAAGAAGTGCGAAATTTGTTAACACTTCTTTCATGTTCACGCACAAACATTTTTAAACGAAAATTGGCACAATAAAGATAAGAATCAACTGGAGGTATACCTATGGAACCCATTACCGTGCTCTCGGATGGAAAACGTCGTATTGCATATGAGAATATTATTCAATTGTTCAGGAACTGGATTGAGGACTCAACATCTGGTTCTGCGATAGAAACACATCGGGGAAGTTGGGAAAATGCCCGTTATTGTATTGTTGATTATCAGGTTGCCGAAGAAGCGGTGTCAGCAGCAAATGCCATTCGGGCTTTTATGCCACAACTTCCGTTACTGGTCATTACGGATTTCCAATCCCTTATTCGTAAGCGTCACCTGCAAGAAATTACAGGTACGGGTGAGATGAAGATGATTCTCTGGAACGAGCAAGACCCGAATCAACTAATCAAGGATATGGAAAATTGGTTTCATTCTTCGTCTATCCATAACTCAAAAATAGCCATACCACCCATCTTATCCATGAGATAAAAGAGAGATATGGCCAAAGATGTTTAACTTTTTAATCGTTACGATCGTATTAGATCACATATTTATAGCCTGTTCCCCAAACCGTTTTAATATAACGTGGGTTCTTGGGGTCAGGCTCAATTTTTTTACGCAGACTTGAGATATGAACATCAATGGTACGATCCAGATAGGCGCGTTCGGAGCCTTTGATCCGATCCATCAGTTCATTGCGGGTGAACACTTTACCCGGATTGCGGTACAATTCCTTCATAATCTCAAACTCAATATGAGTGACCTCGATTTCAACGCCATCCACAAACAGGGTTCTTCTATACTCATTCACATTCACATGTCCAGTAACCTCTGCCTGCTTGTCTTCTTTTACCGGTTTATCCTGATAGGAAATGATTGATCTTCGCAGCAGTGCTTTAATCCGGGCATCCAACTCTTTCAAACTAAATGGTTTGCACAGAAAGTCATCCGCACCATTATGCAATGCACGAAGTCGATCATTCAGCATGGTGCTTGCCGAGATCATCAGAATGGGCACAGTGGAGTGCTGGCGAAAGGCTTCTACGAGATCATTTCCATCCATTTCAGGAAGCATGAGATCCGTTACAACAATATCCGGCTGGAATTGTGGAAACAGTTGAAGTGCCTCGCGGGCATGATGAACCCGTTCAGTGATGTATCCTTCCTCCTCAAGAAAGAAAGCAATCATGTCGGCTAGATTTTTCTCATCTTCTATAAGAAGTACTTTGATAGTCATAGGGTCACACTCCTGGTGAAAATAATATGTTAAGAAAATGCTAAAAAAACAAGGTGAATTGCGAATAAATGCCGCAAATTTTTTAATGTTTCTATCCCAGAATATAGGATGTATATGTAGAGAAAGAATACGCTTTTTGAATGAACTTCAATATTCTAGCATGAATGCAGTTTGGTTGCCGATCAATCAGAATTTCCCAAAGCTACACCAAGTATTAATTACAGTATAATGGATCAGAACGAGTTAAGGGGAAAAAAGTAATATTGTATCCGCTTAAGTTTATAGGGGGAACCAACGTTGTTGTTGAAAACAGAAGAAAAAATGATCCATGAGGGCAATTGCCTATGGATCGTATAAAGGCAAGACAAATGCTGGATTGGGTCGTGTTGAAACTGAGAATACCCTGGATTGGGACCAGCATTCTGATCATTCTGGGCACACTAAGCACTATTTTTCCGTTTACTTTATTCTATGGTGTACAGTTTATGATTGGTAGCGCCGCAGCACTAATTGCTCTTCGTTTGCATGGGGCCATCTATGGATTTGTCACCCTTACAGTTATCCATCTCCTGAATACCGTCTTTGTCGGCTTTGTGCCGCACAATTTAACTGTCATGCTTGCCCACTTCATGGAATTAATCTGGATGCTCGTTTGGCAGATCCGCTGGAAGAATGGCAGCTTAATCAAGGCTAATGCTGTCTTTTGGGTAGTCATGTTACTTCCTGTTATCTATGCCGGGCATTTTATGTTGGGTTTAAATATAGACGATTTGAAGTATGAGTATATGTATATTGCTGTGATTGGTATGGTGAATGCGCTGATTGCGGGAATTGTAGTTGATTTTTGGATCACCACGGGTGAACACAAGTCAAAACGCATGGGAACCATTCCACTAACAAGAATTGCGTTTAAATACGTAGTCGCCTTTGTGGTATTTGTTTCTCTCGTACTGTTATCCGCAGATAGCCGCAGACAATTGGGGCAAATGAATGATGCCATATTACGTGATATGAAATATGCAGCAACTGCGGTTGTTCAGGATCTTGATGAAGAGTACGTTACCTCTGAGAATATGGATCAGAATATGGCGCGTTATCATCATCTACTGGGTGTGAATGTGATTCTGCTGAATCGCAATGATACAGTCGTCGCTTCTGGTTTGAATACACTACAGGTGGGCGAGTATCTGGACATGGACAGATTCCGTCTTCTGAAGTCGAGGGATAACCTCATTCTGTTAAGTTCCGCAAATATCCATTACAGCGATGTATTGAATCATTGGAAACAAGCCTCTTTTATCTATGAAGCAGAAATGACAAGGTTAACACCTTATCGGGTATTCATTGTGACTGACTCGTCCGAGTATTACCCCCGAATCGAATCCATTTATCTGACCACGCTACAATCCCTGTTCATCATCATCGTGGCTTCCATGATCGTAGCGGCTCCTCTCAGCAGTAAGGTTGTTAGCCCGCTGTTAAGACTGACCCGAATGACAGGCTCTCTTCCGAGACTGCTGTTTCGAAATGGGAAGATGGAGTGGCCAACCAGCCATGTAACCGAAGTACAGATCCTGATTGGTAATTTGCGCAAAATGGCCGATGTGCTGCTGGAACAATTCGAACAGATTCGTCACGACAAGTTAACGCTGGAGGACAGGGTTATCGAGCGTACCAAGGAACTCAAGAATAGTGAAGAGGTCAAACGTGCCATTATTGAATCCTCTATTGATGCGATTATCGCTGTGGACTCCAATGGGCTGATCGTTGAGTTTAATCCGGAGGCTGAAAGAATGTTTGGATTGCGTCGGGAAGAAGTGATCCTGCACAAGGAAGCGCCATCTCTTTTTCAAGGGGCCAGCTGCAAGGAGATCAAGAATTTGCTTGAGCGATTTGAATATGTTGAAGGTAAAAGATACACCATCGTTGAAGAAATTTCAGGTATCCGACGGGATGGTTCCGTATTTCCGATTGAGTACAAAATTGTTGAGATCCAGTTGGGCAAAAATGAGACATTATATAACCTGTTTATTAAGGATATTACGGAGCGGACCAGAGCAGAAGAAGATCGTGTACGTCATGCCCTTGCGCTGGAGAAGCTGAACTCGGAGTTGTTCAATGAGAAGATTGCCATCCAGGAACAGCGAGATATCAGTGAGCAATTTATTGAATCCGTACGAGAAGGGCTCGTGATGTCTGATCGATCAGGTACCATAACCATCGTCAATCGAAGGATAGAAGAGATGTTTGGTTTGGGTGATTTTATGGGCAGATCCATTGAGGATTTGGCGCAGGCGATTGATACGATGGTATTAACGGACAACTTCAATCTGATGGAACAGACGAGAGCATTCCTGAATGGAGAAACGGCGTTTATCGAGACCGAATTTATATTCAATAATGTGGATAAAAGTGTATTTTCCTTGTACATGAAGCAGATGGATGTCCCCGGTAAAAACCATGGGTTTCTGCTGGTGTTCCGTGACCGAACAGGAGAAGAACGGCTGGATCGGATGAAAAATGAGCTGATCAGTGTGGTATCTCATGAGCTTCGAACGCCTGTAGCCACCATTATGGGATATGTGGAACTTATGATGATGTATGACCTTCCGGCAGCTCAACAGCGGGAATTCATGCAGACCATCTCTTCGGAGGGCAAGCGGCTGAGCAGTTTGCTCGATGATGTACTTGATATTCAGCGCCTCGACAACGAAGGTATGACTTATCACATGACGTATGTACCGCTGGTGGAGTTGGTAGAAGGGGTTGCCGAACAGTGGAATATGAAGTCTGCCCAACGTATCTACGTGCATACGTTTAATGGAGACTTCTTTGCTTATGCGGACCAGAACAGGATGGTTCAGGTTCTGCATAATCTGGTGGGCAATGCAGTTAAGTATTCTCCGGGAGCCGATCGTATTGATATTACGTTATGGGAAGAAGAGGAATGGTTATGTCTTGATGTGCGTGATTACGGAATAGGTATTGCGGAGCAAGAGAAGGACATGCTGTTTAATAAATTCTATCGGGTCGATAATTCGGATCATCGGCAGATTGGTGGAACAGGAATTGGGTTGTACATTTCCCGTAAAATTGTAGAGGATCACAAGGGTACGCTGACTTTTATATCTGCACCGGACAAAGGAAGTACGTTCAAGGTCCGACTGCCCAAGCAGGACGTATTGGTGTGAATTTAAGATTGGATGAAGAAATGTATTTCACTTTTTTTATGAACCAAGTTTATGTACGAGACCTACGAATAGAGCCTTTGCCCTTCAGCGCGTGAGCGTGATAAGGGGAAAGGCTTTTTTTGTTTTTCAATTTCCCCGGATAAAAAAACAACTTCTTTTGCAAACTGTCTATAGAGCCATAATTTGCATCCCATGCAAAAGGAGGACGGCAGGTATATGTTCCGTAAACAAGAGAAAACACTCATTATCGTCTGTCTGGTTGCAGCTGTGGTTGTGCTGTATGCCGTTGTGAAGAGCATCATCCGAATCATGAGTTATTGAGATACACGTTCAAGCAGAGTAACTGCTGTCGTACATAACGATTATGTGAAAGAGGAGTGTAACCATGTCATCCCTGGACCCTGTTTTGCTCAGCCGGATACTAACCGGTCTTACCCTGTTTGTACACATTATTTTTGCCTCTATTGGTGTAGGCGTGCCACTTATGATTGCCTTGGCCGAGTGGCGAGGACTACGAACCAATGATATGCATTACACCTTGCTGGCACGCCGGTGGGCGCGAGGTTTTGTCATCACCGTTGCTGTTGGCGTCGTTACAGGCACCTCGATCGGATTACAGCTCAGTCTGCTGTGGCCGATGTTTATGCGGGTAGCGGGTCAGGCAATCGCCCTGCCGCTGTTCATGGAGACGTTTGCCTTTTTTATAGAGGCGATCTTTCTTGGAATTTACCTCTATACGTGGGATCGTTTCAAAAAGAAATATACGCATATGCTGCTGTTGATTCCGGTAGCTCTCGGTTCTTCTGCATCTGCGATCTTCATTACAACGGTGAACTCCTTCATGAACCAGCCTCAGGGATTCACCCTGATTAATGGCATCATGAAAGACATTCATCCGATTGCTGCCATGTTGAATCCGGCAACGCCAACCAAAGTGTCCCATGTACTCGCTTCTTCCTACACCTTGAGTGCAGGTATTCTGGCGGGGATAGCCGCTTTCAGTTTACTTCGGGGACGGGATCATGTGTATTACAAAAAAGCACTGAAACTCACGACGGTATCTGCGCTCGTATTTGCCATCAGTACCGTCATGATCGGCGATTCCTCCGGTAAATTTCTTGCGAAATATCAGCCGGAGAAGTTGGCTGCCGCAGAATGGCATTTCAAGACGATGAAAGAGGCACCGCTCGTTTATGGGGGGATTTTGGATGAGAACAATGAAGTGAAATACGCGATTGAGATTCCCTATGCACTTAGCATTTTGGCGGGGAATCGTCCCGATACGGAAGTGAAAGGTCTCGAAGAATTTCCGGCGGATCTGAGGCCACCACTGTCCATTCATTATATGTTCGACCTGAAGGTCACAACGGGAGTAATCATCCTGATGATTCCTGTGTTATATGTATTGCGGCGCTGGTTGCCAGGGCGTAAGCCATACCCCAAATGGCTGTTGCTTGGCATCGTCTTGCTGGGGCCTCTGGCCATGATTGCGATCGAGTTGGGGTGGATGTTCGCTGAAGTGGGCAGGCAGCCTTGGATCTTACGCGGATATATGAAGGTGGCGGAAGCGGCCACGACGTCAACTTCGGTAGGATGGATGTTAGTGTTGTTCATCTTGCTGTATCTGATCCTGTGTTTCTCGTGCATTCGGGTACTCAGCAAGCTGTTCCGCAACAAGGAAGCAGAGAAGGAACTAGAGTCTCTGGGGCTTGAAGGAGGGATCGTGCATTGAGTTTCGAAATTGCAGGCATCGCAATATTGTGGACGTTTTTGTTCGGTTACTTGATCGTTGCGTCGATTGATTTTGGCGCCGGGTTCTTCAGCTTTTATAGCATTTTGACCGGGCATGAGAACAAAATTCATAACATCATTCAGCGCTACCTGTCTCCTGTGTGGGAAGTGACGAATGTATTTTTGATCTTTTTTGTGGTCGGACTGGTCGGGTTTTATCCGGACAGCGCCTTTTATTACGGGACGGCTTTGCTGGTTCCAGGTTCCTTGGCCATTGTACTGCTTGCGATCCGGGGCGTGTATTACGCCTACAATACCTATGGCAATCATGGGCAGAACAGCCGGATCTATATGGCATTGTACGGGGCGACGGGATTGCTGATTCCGGCGGTATTTTCCACCATTTTGGCGATATCCGAAGGCGGGATCATTGAAGAGGTGGGCGATCAGGTGTTTTTTCGCTGGCGTGAATTTTTGACGAATCCCTATACCTGGTCGGTTGTTTTGCTTGCACTGGTTAGTGTGCTGTACATCTCGGCGATGTTTCTTTCCTATTATGCAAAACGGGCGGGGGATGAGCCGGCATATGAGGTGCTTCGAGAGTACGCGCTACTCTGGAGTTTGCCTACCATTTTTGCAAGCTTTCTGGCTTTTCTGCAGATTAACAAACAGAATCCCGAACACTTTGAGCAGATGGTAAATATTTCGTGGATGTTCATCGCTTCGTTTATTTGTTTTGTCATTGCTGTGTCGCTGGTGTGGAAAAGTAAATATCTGGGTTGGTGTTTTGTTGCTGTCATGCTTCAGTTTGCCTTTGCCTGGTATGGTTACGGGCGATCTCACCTTCCGTACATATTGTATCCTTACATCAATATTTACGACGGCTTTACGAATCGCACGATGGGGATTGCGCTCATTACAGCGTTTAGTCTGGGGTTACTCGTGCTCATTCCTTCGCTTGTGCTGATTATGAAGCTGTTCCTGTTTGATGCCAATTATGTGCGCGGTAATTCTGGTAAAAAGAAAGGATGAGTCTGTTCATGCACCCAAACATGTTCTTACTCATGACTCCCTTGCTGGATCCACTATCTACTGAGGGAGTCACGGGGATACCCGGTATAACCGGATTGAGCTTTTTTGAGACATTCACCATTATGTACGCCCCTCCACTGATCATTGCGGCTGCTATTGTCTTTCTGTTTATATATCTGGCCGTATATAAGAACCCAAAGGATTGATTGGTTGGTACGTCCATTCCCGTTTGGGGTAATCTGTTGTTAAGAAATGAGGAAGGGAGGAGGGCCCTTTCATGCCGAAAATCCGTTATAACAATATCGATAATGTAAGTACGGACAAAACGCTGAAGGAATTCAAACAATGGAGGGAGCAACGGCGGAGCAAAGTGAAGGACTACACCTACACCGTGCCCAAACACCCGCCTGAACTGGATTATCTGCATGCCAACCGGGATGACACAAGTATTACCTGGATTGGACACTCCACGTTTTTCATTCAATATTATGGATTGAACATCGTGACTGACCCGGTGTGGGCCGAAAAAATGGGATTTCAACGAAGGCTCGGTGCCCCCGGCATTCCGATTCAGGATATTCCACCGTTGGATGTGATTCTGATATCCCATTCCCACTATGATCATCTGCATCTGGCTTCCTTGCGTAAGCTGATTACAGCCAAGACGTTGCTCATCGTACCCGATGGTCTAAAACGCAAGATGATTCGCAAAGGATTCCATCGATGCCAGGAGATGAAATGGTGGGATCATATGACACTTGGCGGAGTCAAAATAACTTTTGTTCCTGCACAGCACTGGACGCGCCGAACGTTGTTTGATACCAATACGTCTCATTGGGGCGGTTATGTATTGGAATCGAATCATTCGGCAACGAATTCAGCAGTGGAAAGTGCTACAACAACGAACAATCAGGATGAATCATCCACGGAATCAGGGAAGGACGAAACATCCAAAACATCCGGCGGTCCGCCTGTGTTGTATTTTGTGGGTGATACAGGTTACTTCCAGGGTTTCAAAACGATTGGAGAACGCTTTGACATTGGGGTTACCCTGATGCCCATCGGTGCCTACGATCCGGAATGGTTCATGACTTCTCAGCATGTGACACCCGAAGAAGCGCTGCAGGGGTTCGTTGAATCCGGCTCACAGCTCATGGTGCCAATGCATTACGGCACATTCAAGCTGGCGGATGATACGCCCAAGGAAGCGCTGGATCGGCTGGAAGTTGAACGTGAACGTTTAGGCATTGGTAAAGAGCGGATTCGGGTGCTTGGTCATGGCGAAACACTCCGCATTCATCACGAGGAAGGTAAACAGGGCTAACAAAAGTGAGCCAAATATGTTAATGTAGGGATATGCCTGCATGAACAGTACATTTACCAAATCTTTAATAAGTAAAAAGCGGCCAATTTTCGAATTTGCCGCTTTTTTGTGTTATAATATGGTGCCAGAATAGGCATCGGGATATTGAATCCATGATTTACGCAACTTGCTATTCATGCAGTATGCAGATTAACCAATAAAGGATGGTATGCTTAATGATCAGTACAAGCGGCATCACGCTCCGCTACGGAAAACGTGCACTTTTTGAAGATGTAAATATCAAATTCACACCAGGAAACTGTTACGGCCTCATCGGCGCCAACGGAGCCGGTAAATCAACATTCTTGAAAATTTTGTCTGGTGAGATTGAAGCCAACTCGGGAGAGGTGCACATCACCCCGGGCGAACGTATGGCCGTTTTGAAGCAAAACCACTTTGAATATGATGAGTATCCGGTTCTCGAAACGGTCATTATGGGTCACGCTCGTCTGTATTCCATCATGAAAGAGAAGGATGCTTTGTATGCGAAGGCAGACTTCACAGAAGAAGACGGTTTGCGTGCAGGTGAGCTTGAAGGGGAATTCGCTGAGCAAAACGGCTGGGATGCTGAACCAGATGCAGCGGCGCTCCTGATCGGTCTTGGCATTGTACGTGACATGCATGACAAAAAAATGATAGAGCTGAGCGGAAACGAAAAAGTCCGTGTATTGCTGGCACAAGCGTTGTTTGGCCGTCCAAACAACCTGTTGCTCGATGAGCCTACCAACCACTTGGACCTCGAATCCATTCAATGGCTGGAGAACTTCCTGATGGATTATGAAGGTACCGTTATTGTGGTATCCCATGACCGTCACTTCCTGAACAAGGTATGTACGCATATCGCAGATATTGACTTCGGTAAAATCCAGATGTACGTAGGTAACTATGACTTCTGGTATGAGTCCAGCCAATTGGCACTTGCTCTGCAGCGGGATGCCAACAAGAAAAAAGAAGAGAAGATTAAAGAGCTGCAAGCCTTTATTCAACGTTTCTCTGCGAACGCTTCGAAGTCCAAACAGGCGACTTCCCGGAAGAAAACACTCGACAAAATCACATTGGATGACCTTCGTCCATCCAACCGTAAATACCCGTTTATCAACTTCAAGCCTGAACGTGAAGCAGGTAAACAATTGCTGACGGTAGATCGTATTGACAAATCCATCGATGGTGTGAAAATGTTGAATGATGTGAGCTTTGTGGTGAACAAAGGTGACAAAATTGCATTTGTTGGCCCGAACGGAAATGCCAAATCACTGTTATTTGATATTCTCATGGGTGAAACCGAAGCAGATAGCGGCGAATATACTTGGGGTATAACGACGACTCAGGCTTATTTCCCGAAAGACAACTCTCAGTATTTTGACGGTGTAGACATGACTCTCGTGGATTGGCTCCGTCAGTATTCGAAAGATCAGGATGAAACGTATCTGCGTGGATTCTTGGGCCGTATGCTGTTCTCCGGTGAGGAGTCCCAGAAGAAGGCTAGCGTACTCTCCGGGGGGGAGAAGGTTCGTTGTATGCTGGCAAAAATGATGCAGACAGGTGCAAACGCACTGATTCTGGATGAGCCAACGAACCACTTGGATCTTGAATCCATCACAGCACTGAATAACGGTATGATTGACTTTGACGGCACAATGCTGTTTACATCCCATGACCATCAGTTCATCCAAACGATTGCTAACCGGATTATCGAAATTACGCCAACAGGCATCATCGATCGCCAAATGAGCTATGACGAATATCTGGAAAGTGATGAAATCAAAGAACTGCGCAATAAAATGTATCCGGTAGAAGCTTAATCTAAGCATCATCTGCGGCACATGATTATAGGAACACCAAAGAACCGCAAGCCTCTGTGAAGAGGGCTTGCGGTTCTTTTTGTAATTCAATGGTTTCTCGGCGGCTTTAAGACCTAAGATCCACCAGTACGGCGCCGTTGGTTGTTAGGCTTTTTGTTGTTTTGACTCTTCATCGCTTTAGGTCCGCCTTCAAAGTAGGCGCTGGATTGGTTACCAGAATTTGCTTGTTCTTTCTTTTGCGCCAGTTTTTGGCGTATAGCATCCTGCAAACTGACCTTTTTCGGTTCGTTATTTTCGCTCATCGTTATTTCCCTCCCGGTCTTACAGTGAGCCGTCCAGATTGGACGGGATGTACCTATTTTATACGTTTTATAAAAGCCCCACAAGGGCAACCTGATAAAATGCTCAAAACCTTTGGTTTTACCCAGGCCAACATTTTTTCTCAATAACTACAGCCCTGCCGTCTGGCAACTTTGTTTCGGCTTGCCTACAGCAATGCAACCTGGCAACACTGTTTCTGTAGACCCACACGCTCCGCATTTGGTAACATGGAAAAACCGTAATACGAAACGTTAAAGGGGTGTCGCCCGGTTTGAACGCTTATGAAGAAATTCGAAAAGGGGAGCGAGGGGCTTGGGTTAGTATCGTAGCCTATCTCGTCTTGTCCGCTTTTAAGCTGATCTGTGGATATTTATTTGCTTCCAGCGCCTTGCTGGCCGATGGTTTTAATAACCTTACAGATATTGTAGCATCCATTGCTGTACTGATTGGGCTTCGGATCTCCCAGAAACCACCTGATTCGGATCATGCCTATGGTCATTTTAGAGCGGAGACGGTTGCTGCTTTGGTAGCTTCATTTATTATGGCTATGGTTGGGCTGCAAGTATTGGTTGAAGCCGTTCGCTCCTGGTATGAAGGAGCCTTTGTTGCTCCAAACCTGTGGGCGGCAGCGGTGGCTGTAGTCTGTGCTGTGGTGATGTTAGGCGTGTACCGTTACAATCACCGTCTGGCAAAACAAATTAATAGTCAGGCTCTGATGGCTGCGGCGAAAGATAATCGTTCCGATGCCTGGGTCAGCATAGGCGCTGCAATTGGAATTATAGGTGCGCAGTTTGGACTTCCATGGCTGGATAAAGTAGCTGCCATTGCTGTAGGTCTGTTGATCTGCAAAACGGCTTGGGAGATTTTTCGGGATTCTACACATCGTCTTACCGACGGATTTGACCAGAAGGAACTGACGGATCTCAGATCCTCCGTAGCACGCGTTCCCGGTGTTGAGATGATCAAGGACGTGAAGGCACGTGTGCACGGCAGTCATGTACTTGTGGATGTAGTCATTGAAGTGGACGGAGGCCTAAGCTTGATTGAAGGCCATCAGATCTGTGACCGTGTTGAAGAGCGGTTGAAGCGATCGCATAACATCATGCATGTACATGTACATGTGGAACCAAAGACGGAAGAAGTCACAAGGAACCCTTGAACAGGGAGTGAACATCTTGGAAAATGAAAAGAGGACAGCCGCGATTGTGCGTGCTGTCCTCTTTACTTATCGTTAGAACGATTATACGATGTTATTGAATGGCAACGTGGATCCACGCTTTGCCTTTCCAAGTGTATACTTGTACCCACTCGCCGCCATCGAATCCATCAACCACTTCACCTGTTGTATCGATGACTTGGGAACCTAATGCACCGATTGGTTTACCGTTAGGTGCATCATAGAACCAAGTGCGCTCCAGAAGGTTCAGCAACATCGTTGGTGCCAGTACTTCATCACCTGGTTTTACGAGTGGCTCTTCAAACATTTTGTCATCTGTAGTCGTAGCTGGCGTTTCAGTTGTAGTTGAAGTACCTTCTGCACCTGTAGTGTCTACTGTTGTACCTGTTACAGTCTCAGCAGTACCTTCTACTGTTTCTACAGCAGGTTTGTTCACTTCAACAGCCGGAGTTGTTGTGGTCGATGGTGTTGTTGTAGCCTCAGTTCCTGTTTCCGGATTTACCGTTCCAGTAACCGCTTCCTCCGCACCCGCAGCGGCAGCCATCGAACCCATCAACGTTAAAGCAGCGGCAAAACTTACGATTTTTTTCATTTTGTTTTTCCTCCTCGGTAGGTATGTAAAATGTTGTCCTGATTACAAGTAACCAAGCAAGCACCCTTATGAATCACAAATTATAACAATATTTTCTTGCATTCTCCAGTGTCAACTGGCTCATATGTGGGTATATAGCAAGCCTGTAAATATCATACTTCAGTGGGATAAAACCGGGTTGGCTATCTCAAAAAGGTCCTGTTTTTTTTGGGATTCATACGAGAGCGGATTGGAATAAAGCAGAAGGGAGTGCAATACATAATATAGAAAAGTTGACCTATGCCTGAACGCACAAAAGCCAATCGGCTTGGGAGCACGATCGGCTTTTGTATGTAATCGTTTAGTAAACACTCAGTCATATCAGAGCCTGAGGTTATCGCATTCGGCTACGTCCCGTAATCAGGGAGATTACGAACAGTACAACAAAGATGAAGAAGAGTACTTTCGCGATTGAAGCAGCTGCTTCAACAATACCGAAGAATCCAAAAATACCTGCTACCAGTGCAATAATTAGAAATAATACAGACCATTTCAACATAAGTATTCATCCTTTCGTATAATTGATTGTGGAGTGAGTTGTGTTCACCTCACCGCCTTGTGTAGTCTAACTTTAACCGAGTGCTAACCGCTTGAAACATTGGTTTTTTTTCCAAGCGAAGGCATATATGAAGGGATATATCATATTGTTTCGTCCGGGAAATCGCCGGGTAACTATAGCAATAACAAACTGATGCACATATGGAAAGAGAGGTTCTTCTATGATCTATCAAATTAGCGTGGCCCTGATTGCAGTGGCATTTGCAGTACTGGTATTCTTTTTAATTCGTACCTTGAAATCCGCTCAGGGTTCT
Source organism: Paenibacillus sp. FSL H8-0283 (assembly GCF_045040675.1). Classification (NCBI taxonomy): domain Bacteria; kingdom Bacillati; phylum Bacillota; class Bacilli; order Caryophanales; family Paenibacillaceae; genus Paenibacillus; species Paenibacillus sp. FSL H8-0283. The sequence continues at coordinate 5,982,452 of NZ_CP150295.1, read as the reverse complement.
TTGGACAATGTCTCACAGACATTGCAGGAGGTACAGAAAACCATTGACGAACTTAGTTATGAAGTGAAGCAGACGGTAAGACATGCCAATGATATTACGGTGGATGTACAACACAAAATGAAAAAAATTGATCCTGTTATGGAATCTGTTGAGAATCTGGGAGAAGTGTTGAATGAAGTGACGGCAGCAGCCAAACAAGTCTCCACAACGCTGATGGCGAAATTTCAGACCAAACGTAACAACGCTGAACAGACCAAGCATGCTGAAGCGGTTCATGTAACTGCACCGCCTGCTACATCAACGGATCGTACCCTGCAATCCTATGAAGCTACATATAATGGTGAAGCTAAGGGCGGGAAAAACTGGATGAAGTATATTGATGTTGCAGCGAATGTATGGCAACGGATGCGCAAGTAACATGACCGCTTTGTAACCCATGAAGAAGCCTTCAGAGCGGTGATGAACCTGATGAAAGGGTGAGAATCATGATGAAACTACTGCTTGTGATGTTTAGCGTAATTTCTCCCTTTTCCGTTCAACCGGCAGCGGTACCCGCTGCTCACGATATGCAATGGACGGCAATGGAAGAGAAGGCGTCAGAGGTAACTCTGGCTGTTGATCGATCCGAGACTTTCCAGCATTTTCGGACTCTGAATGGCATTTCTCTGGATGACACCATGGATGATTTGTTGGCCAAGAAGGGCCAGCCGGGGTATAAGCAGGAAGATCCTTATCTGGGGTGTCCTGAATATCACTTTCATGATGTGAAGGTTGGCTTGTGTGAAGATACGGATGTCATTCAATATGTGCATATCGATGCATCTGAGAATCACATCATGTTAAACGGAAAGAGAATTGAGATGAATATTGAAGCGATCCATCATGCTCTAGGGAAACCTTATTATGTGGCAGAGGACGGAGAAGTGTTTCTCCGTGGAGACCAGGCTCTGAAGGTATATATGAAGTCAGGCTCTCATCAGATTGAAGGCATTGATCTTTTTGATGACACAGTTTCCTAGGATTGGTTATTACCAAATCGTTTCAAACCCATATAGTATGGTTATATACTAAGTAGCTCGATACAGAAGATTAAATCAGAGGAGAGTGGAAACGATGAATTCAACCAATGAGCAAGCTTATGCAAAAGTGGTAGAAAACGGAGTCCAGGCGGTAGAAGCGGTGAAAGAATTGCAGATTACCGGATACCTTGCTGATCAAATCTTTGTTCTCGCCCATGAGAAGGATCGTACAGATCGAATTGCCGATACAGCAGATGCCAAAGAAATTGGCATAAAGGAAGAGGGCGTATTTGATTCCTTGGCGAATCTGTTCCGCTCACGTGGTGATGAACTCCGGGCCAAAATTGTATCGATGGGCTTTACCGAAGCCGAAGCGGATTTCTACGAGAGTGAACTCGACAAAGGTAAAGTACTCGTTATTGCTAAAAAGAAAGATTAACTCGATAAGTTGAAGTTTGCTGAACATGGACAAGCTTCTGAATCATTTATGTAAAATGCTTAATCAAAAACATAGATAAGGAATGGGGAAACCCCCATTCCTTATCTATGTTTTTGCAAGTTTGGAAGCGGGATCAGGACGCTGCAAAAACAGGGTGAGTCGCGGGGATATTCCCCTACGATGGTGCCATTTACTGATAGAAGTTTTTTGTTTTTACGATTATAGTTATACTAGGAATTATTATGTCTACTGCCGTTTTGTATGCAAAATTTGTATAATCAACGTTTGTTTTAACCTAATAAGAATCGACAAACCCGGACGCCACAGATAAGGAGATATCAATGAGAATACTTATTGTTGACGACAATCCGACGAATGTCATTATCATTCGAGAAATTCTGAAAAAAGAAAACTATCGTGACATTGTAACGGCGAGTTCCGCCATGGAAATGTTTGAAGTGTTAGGAATTGGGGAGGAAAGCAACGAACTTCGTCCAAGACCGTCGGATATTGACCTGATTTTGCTAGATATGATGATGCCTGAGATGGACGGTATCGAAGCCTGCAGTATTGTGCAGAAATTTGAGAATCTGAAGGATATACCGATTATTATGGTGACTGCCATCGGAGACTCCAAGAAACTTGCCGAAGCATTGGATGCTGGTGCATCTGATTATGTGACCAAGCCGATTAATAAAGTCGAACTGATGGCCAGAATTCGACTCGCACTTCGTTTGAAACAGGAGAAGGATTGGCATAAAGAGCGTGATCAACGTATTCAGGATGAGCTCAAGTTGGCAGCGATGGTCCAAAATGCTGTATTAAGTCCGGCAATTAGGGACCCGTTGTTCCAAGTGCATGCCATCTATAAACCATCCTTTGAGCTTGCGGGTGATCTGTATTCTTGGTACCCCCTTGGGGAAGGCCGTTACGGAGTACTGCTGCTCGACATGATGGGACACGGGATATCTTCATCCCTGTTTACCATGTTTATCGCTTCTGTGTTAAAAGATACGGTTACCACTTATGTGGATCCAGAGAAGGTCATTCAGGAGTTGAACCGTCGTTTTAACCAGCTCCATCTGGAAAAACAATTGGTGCAGTATTATTTCACGGCAATTTATTTGGTCGTTGATACACGGATGAAACGTATTGATTATGTTAATGCGGGGCATCCACCTGCTTTATTTTTCCGAAACGACGGCAGTGTCACCACATTTGACAGCGTCTGCTGTCCTGTTGGTTTATTTGACAAGATGGATATTGAACCACAAACGATCCATTATGAGGGTGACGGGCATATTGCACTCTATACGGATGGATTATTGGAAGCTGTTCAGGGCGGGCAGGAAGAACAACATGAATTCCTGATCGAAAAACTGACTGGCTCACATCAGTGGAATGAAGCTGCTATGCAGGCCATGTTTTTTGACGACGAAATTCCCCAAGAGCGGGATGATGATAAATGTCTGGTCTGGATTACTTTGAATAAAGGGGCGGGGGATGAATGAAGATCAGGAATAAACTGCTGATTGGTTTTACCGCTCTGATGGCCATTTTGATCGTGCTCACGTTTGTGAGTTATGAACGGTTAAACAGCAGTAATCAACAGATTGATCAGATGTATCAGGAACGTTATCTCAAAGTAAGGTTCACTTCTGCTGCACGTGGAGAGGTCAATGATATTGCCAAAGTGCTGGCTAACTTGTTATTGAATCCGAACAATTCGATTAATGCTGCTGAGGGTGACCTGAAGGAGATGAAGGATCGGGGGGATGGTTACCTCGCAGAAGTGAGAAACCGGGCAGACAGTGCACCTGAACATCAACTGGTGGATCGTGTGAATACGGCGTGGACCGCTTATACATCTTATGCAACGAGACAGATCAACCTGATGTCCCAAAACCGGGTAGAAGATGCGAATAACTACCGCAATTCAACAGGACTCGCGGTGCAAAAAGAAACTGTGGATAGTTTGAATGCTCTTTCACGTTATCAGGACCAAGAGATTGATGCTGAGATCAAGAACGCTAACGAAGCGTATACGAGAGCAGTACAGATCACGATAAGTATCATGATTGCCGGGTTGTTGCTTGCATTGGGTGTCATTCTGTGGGTGCTGCCGAGTATTACACGGGGTCTGAACACTGTATCTATGATGATTACCAGCTTTGGTAAAGGGCGTTACCGAACCATTCGGCGCATACAGGTCAAATCAACCGATGAGATTGGTCAGATTGCCAGTGTGTTCAAAGATGTATCCAGTGATCTGGAAGAAAAACTGGAGATCGAGAGGGCTTATGTGCAGGCTCAGCAGGATCAAAACTGGATGAGTTCGAACATCGCAAGAGTCCCGGAGCTGCTTCGGGGGATTGGCTCCATTCGCCAAATTTCACAGATGTTTATCAGTGAGTTCACACCTGTGCTTGGTGCTCAGTTGGGTGTCGTCTATCTGATCGATGAGGAGAAACATCCCGACGAACTGAGACGTTACGGTGCATACGCATTTGAAGAGAACGAAGATGTTGGTAAGGAAATGTATCGCATCGGGGAAGGCCTGATTGGTCAAGCCGCGCTGGATATGACACCGATTATTCTGGAAAATACGCCCGAAGATTACGTGCATATTGGTTCAGCTTCAGGCTCAACACGTGCTGCGGGTATCATGATCTATCCTGTCGTGTTTGAAGATGAACTGATTGGTGTAGTTGAAGTGGCTTCCTTTGAAGGTTTCAATGAACTGCACAAGCAGTTATTCACACAACTGATTATGAACCTGGGCGTAATTTTGAACAACGTTCGACGTCGTTTGCGTGTGGAGGAGCTGCTACGTGAATCCCAGGCACTGACTGAGGAACTGCAGGTTCAATCGGAAGAATTGCAGACACAGCAAGAAGAACTTCGTCGTTCCAATGAGAATCTGGAGGAGCAGACAGAGGCGCTTAAACGATCTGAGGAGTTGCTACAGCGTCAGCAGGAAGAACTGGAACATTTTAATACGGAACTCATTGCCAAGACGCGGGCGCTTGAAGAGCAGGTGCGTGAAGTTGAAGAGAAAAATGACGAAATTGAGAAAACGAAGACACAGTTGGAACAGCAAGCTACACAGCTGTCGATGACAAGCAAGTACAAGTCCGAATTTTTAGCGAATATGTCACATGAACTCCGTACACCATTGAACAGTCTGCTCATATTGTCCCAGTTATTGTCTGAGAACAAAGGTGGAAATCTGACTGACAAACAGCAGGAATATGCGCAAACCATCTACATGTCGGGCGCGGATCTGCTGAAGATGATTGATGAGATTCTGGATCTGTCCAAGGTGGACGCAGGTAAGATGGATATCAATTATGAGACCGTACGAATGGAAGAGCTGACCAGCTTTGTTCAGCAGAACTTTGGACCGATGGCGAACAAAAAGGAACTGAACTTGAATATTGATTTCGACAGCGATCTACCGGAATGGGTGTACACCGACAGCCATCGCGTCAAACAGATTTTACGGAATTTGTTGTCGAACGCATTTAAGTTCACCAATCGAGGTTCGGTTAGTCTAATTGGACGACGGATGAAACCGGAAGAACTGCCGGGTTATATGAACACCAATCAGGAATATCTCGGATTCAGTGTAAAAGACACCGGCATTGGTATTCCATCGGACAAGACGGATCTGATCTTTGAAGCGTTCCAGCAAGTAGACGGGACCACAAGTCGGAAATACGGTGGAACTGGTCTGGGATTGTCCATTAGCAGGGAATTGGCACGTTTGCTTGGTGGTGCAATACAGGTGGAATCATCCGAGGGAGAAGGTAGCTGCTTTACCTTATACCTGCCGGATAATCATGAAGAGGAAGCCTTGGCGGAGGAAGGTGCTTCAAGAGAAGCGGCTGTTTCCTCAGAGGATCTTTATGAAAAGTCCATCGAAGCACGGACCATGCTTTCAAGTCATCAGTCCATACTCTCTCCTGATCCGGAGCGTAGCGTGGGTACAGATCTTTCTCCTTCCCATACTCCAGATGTCACGCAGATCGAAGATGATCGGGAGAATCTGATGGAAGGTGACAAAATCCTCCTCATCATTGAGGATGACGTGAACTTTGCACATATTTTGATGGATATGGCGAGAGGAAGAGGATTCAAAGCACTTGTTGCCCTTCAAGGTGATAAAGGACTTGAAATGGCACGTCAATATTTGCCGGATGCCATTATCCTGGATATTCAATTGCCGGTGATGGATGGTTGGACCATTCTGGGCGAGCTGAAGAGCAGTTCGGCAACACGCCACATTCCGGTTCATGTGATTTCAGTCATTGATGATATGAAGCAAGGTCTGATGATGGGTGCCATTGCGTATCTGAAAAAACCTTCGAGCAAGGATTCACTGGATAAAGCATTCTCGCATATCAAATCATATACTGAGAATCAATTGAAACGACTGTTGATCGTCGAAGATGACGAAATTCAGCGTAAAGCCATTATTGAATTGATTGGTCATGATGATGTTGCAATCACCGCTGTATCGACAGGTAGTGAGGCATTGAATGAATTACACAGCCAGCGTTATGACTGCATGGTACTGGATCTGATGTTAACGGATATGACCGGGTTTGAGTTGCTCGATCAGATTCGCGATGATGAATATCTGAACGATCTGCCGATTATAATTTATACAGGCAAAGAACTAGATTCCAAGGAAGAAATGAAGCTGCGCAAATATGCGGAATCCATCATTATCAAAGATGTGAAGTCACCGGAACGTTTGCTGGATGAGACCACTTTGTTCCTGCATCGGGTAGAAGCGAATTTGCCGGAAGACAAGCGTCGAATCTTACAGAAACTACACAACAAAGAAACGTTGTTTGAAGGCAAGAAAATATTACTTGTAGATGACGATATTCGTAACGTATTTGCCCTTTCAAGTGTTCTTGAAGGCTATCGGATGGATGTGACGTTTGCTGAGAACGGCCGAGAGGCTTTGGAGATTTTAGACAAAAATCCGGAATTTGATCTGGTACTGATGGATATGATGATGCCAGAGATGGACGGTTATGAAGCGATGACACGAATCAGACAGATCCCGCAGTTTGAAAAGTTGCCGATTATTGCGCTTACGGCCAAAGCCATGAAAGAGGATCGCGGCAAATGTATTGAGGCTGGAGCATCTGATTATGTGAAAAAACCGATCCAGACAGATCAATTGTTATCCTTAATGCGCGTATGGCTGTATTCGTAAGTTCATTATTCGTATGTTCATTGTTTGGGTAATGAAAGACAATACGACGAATACGCAAGTAACAAATGAAGAAGTGGAGAGAACTTATGACACCGTGGGAACCTACCGAGACGGGGGCAGATTTGGTCCGTATGCCGCAAGATGAAGAACGCGAGCTGATCGAGATTGAGTTGCTGTTGGAAGGCATGCACCGTTTATATGGATATGATTTTAGAAACTATGCACTGCCATCCCTGAAACGAAGAATCTGGCATCATGCACATGCTGAAGGTGTTAAGAGCATATCCGGCTTGCAGGAGCGTGTTCTTCATGACCGTTCCGCGTTTGAACGTTTTGTACAGAACTTATCCATCCCTGTAACGGAAATGTTTCGAGATCCTTCGCTTTTCCGAATGTTTCGGGAACAGATTATTCCTATCCTGAGAACCTACCCGTATATCCGAATATGGCATGCGGGATGCTCTACGGGAGAGGAAGTTTATTCCATGGCCATCATGTTGCATGAGGAAGGACTGTATGACAAGGCAAGAATTTACGCAACGGATATGAATGATCGCTCTTTGCAACAGGCCAAAGAAGGCGTATACGGTATTGAGAAAATGAAACTATTTACTACAAATTATTTGGAGGCAGGGGGTACCAGAGCCTTCTCCGAGTACTATACAGCGAAATACAATTCGGTGATATTTCATCCCTTTCTAAGGAAGAACATCATTTTCGCCGAGCACAACCTGGCAACAGACCGGTCATTTAACGAGTTTAATGTTATCTTTTGCCGTAATGTCATGATTTATTTTAATGATGAACTGCGGAACCATGTGCATGGGCTGTTTCATGAGAGCTTGAGCCACTTTGGTATTCTGGTTCTGGGGTCGAAAGAATCGATACATTTTACAGAGTTCAGTGATACCTATGAGCCGTTAGACCGGACCGAAAAAATATACCGGAAGATCAAATAGGGGGTTAGGGTTAGCCATGGGGCTCAATGAACCAATCCACATATTATTGGTAGATGACCGCCCTGAGAACTTGCTTGCTCTTGAAGCAGTTCTGGAATCGGAACAATATAAACTCGTTAAGGCAACTTCCGGAGAAGAGGCACTCCGCTGTCTGCTAAAAGACGAATTTGCGGTTATCGTTCTCGATGTGCAGATGCCTGGAATGGACGGAATTGAGACAGCAAAGTTAATTAAGGCACGGGACAAGTCCAAGGATGTGCCGATTATATTCATCTCTGCCAATAGCAGAGAAGCGGAGCACTTGTTTGCCGGATATTCAGCCGGGGCCATTGATTACATGGTTAAGCCATTTATTCCTCAGATTTTGAAATCCAAAATCGAGGGCTTTGTGGAGATGTTTATCACCAATAAACGTTTGAAGACACAGACCATGCTTCTTCACCAGAAGACACAGGAACTGGAGAAGATGAACCAACAACTCATTCAGGCCAAGGAAGAAGCAGAAATTGCAGCCAATGCAAAGACTGAGTTCCTGGCAATGATGAGTCATGAGATTCGTACACCGATGAACGGAGTTATCGGTATGGTTGATCTGCTGATGGAAACGGAACTGAGGGAAGATCAGAAGGAATATGCAGACATCGTTCGTCGCAGCGCAGATGCACTTGTCACGGTCATCAACGACATTCTTGATTTTACCAAGATGGAATCCGGCAAAATGGAACTGGAAGAGCATCCTTTTGAGATTGTCTCCTGTATTCGGGAAGTGTTAGGATTGTTTGCTGCAGAAGCAGGCAAAAAGAATCTGGAACTGGATTATTTCCTGGAAGATTCTGTGCCTGAATTAATCTATGGAGATATGGCAAGGCTCCGTCAGGTTCTCTTGAATCTTATTGCCAATGCGATCAAATTTACCGATCAGGGTGGAGTTTATCTGATCGTGTCAGTTAAGGAAGAAGAGGATGGAGAAATGGCATTGGAGTTTGCCGTTAAAGACACCGGGATAGGTATCGCTTCAGACAAAGTTGATCGCCTGTTCCAGCCGTTTTCCCAGCTGGATACATCCATGACACGTAAATACGGTGGAACTGGCTTAGGACTGGCAATATGCAAGACTCTGGTTGAAATGATGGGTGGACAGATCTATCTGGATACAACAGAGCAACGGGGAGCAACGTTTGTATTTACAATTCAGGCGAAACGTTATGTAGAAACTGAACTGGTCCAGGGGAACGGGGAAGAGAAACCAACGGATGTGAAAAATGAGAATAAATATCCTACGGTATTAATTGTGGATGATCATCCGATCAACCAGAAGTTGATGGCGATTATGCTTGGTAAGCTGGGGTTGCTCTCAGACATTGCTGAAGATGGACAGAGCGCACTCGATATGGTAAACGGCAGCCGTTATCCCTATGACTATGTGTTTATGGATCTGCAGATGCCTGTGATGGACGGTTTGGAATGTACACGGCGGATTCGAGAGAGTCTGTCCCAGTCTAATCAGCCAATCATTATAGCCATGACTGCTAACGTGATGGAAGGTATTCAGCAGCGCTGTATTGCTGCCGGCATGGATGATTATATTAGTAAACCGGTGAAAATGGGCAATGTAAAACAGAAAATAGCCCAGTTTCAGAAACAACGACAAATGTTAGAACCAGGCCCTTCAGCCATGAATCAGGCCAATTGAAACATTTTCCAAACTTCTTTCTGATTCACTCATGCTGAAGTTGGGTTATTAGGTAAGGAAACCATTGATCAGGAGAGAGATGTCTAATGAATACAAATAAAAATGAAAAATTCAATGCAAGAACTGAAACTCAGGACGGCGTGTGCACGGTGTATCTGACTGGCGAACTGGATTTGTCGGTTGCTCCTGACTTCCGCTTGGTGATGGAGCCGCTCGTGGATAACAAGGAACAGGATCTTGTGATTAACATGAAAGAATTGAAGTATATCGATAGTACAGGGATTGGTATCTTGTTATCTGTTCTGAAGGCCAGACATGGAATGGAAGCTCGCTTTGAAGTACAGGAAGTTCCTGCGCAGATTCAGAAACTTTTTGACATGACGGGCATCGCCAAATTCTTTGTCACACAGAAGAATTCCCAATAGGAAAGGATCGAAAAAGGAATGAATGCAGAAGTTCAAAGAGTCACCCTTAATTTACCTGCGACAGCTGATTACGTTGATATTGTAAGACTCAATCTCTATGGAGTAGCATCCAAAATGGGATTTTCCTACGAAGACATTGAGGATATGAAAGTTGCTGTATCCGAGGCCTGTAACAACTCTGTATTGTATGCCTACTCACACGAAGGCGGCATGGTTGAAGTTGTATTCGAAGTGGATGGCGAAACATTGTCCATTATTGTCAAGGACGAAGGTGCCAGCTTCGAGAACATGAACCCTGCTGTGTCACGTGCCGGTCTACACGACAAAGAACTGACGGAAGCACAGATTGGCGGACTTGGGTTCTACCTGATGCAAGCCTTGATGGATGATGTCAGTGTGGAAAGTGAGACGGGCAAAGGTACGAAAGTAGTACTCGTAAAACGTCTTGCAAGAAGTGAGGAGAAAGTATGAATGAAAAAGTGACTCCCCCAGAGTCCATGTCTGAAGCTATAGGTTTGATCTGGGAATACCAGCAGACCCTAGATAATGAAATTGCAACAGTTCTCATCCGTAAATATGAACCAATGGTCAAGATGGCAGCAGGTAAAATCGCTCGGAATCGCCCCGATCTATACGAAGACTTGTATCAGACCGGGCAGATGGCTTTGATTCGTTTGCTTAAGCAATACGATATCAACCTGGGTATTCCGTTTGAACCTTATGCCATGAAGAGCATGATCGGTCATATGAAGAACTACTTGCGTGATAAATCCTGGTATATTCAGGTGCCCCGGAGGATTAAGGAAAAGGGAGCCCTTGTGCAACATGCCATTGATGAGTTAACCGTTAAGCTGGAGCGCTCACCCGGTGTGAACGAAATTGCTGAATACCTTGATCTGACTGCAGAAGAGACAATTGAAGTTCTGGCTGGTCGGGAATGTTACCACTATGTATCACTGGATTCTCCTTTATCTCAGGATGACAGTGCAGCAACATTGGGAGAACTGATCAGTGCAGATGTGAATGACTATGATTCGGTCGAAAAACGGATGGACTTGCAACAGGCATTGGGACAATTGAAGGAACAAGAACAGCAGGTACTTATTCTAGCATTCCAGGATGGCCAATCTCAGCGGGCAATTGCCCAAAAGCTTGGTGTTTCACAGATGAGTGTATCTCGGATTCAGAAGCGAGCTACAGAGAAACTGAAACAGATCATGTCTAATGCTTCAATGTTATGAAAAATGGAACCCTAATGTTGTTGAGTACGGCATAAAGAAGGACACGTCAATGCGCTGAAATGCATACGTGTCCTTTTTGGGATCAAAAAGATATGGGTATGCAATGAAGAACATGAGTGCAGGAGTGGATAAAGTGATTGTGAACCAAATCAAGTTGGAAGCTCGCCGTGACAAGTTATCTTGCTCGGACCATTGGCAATGGTGGGATTGGGTTGCGCCGCCTGACACCGATAGCATGAAGGATGCGTTGGAGGAGCTGACAGAGGCGTTTCCGGATATGCGGTATTGGCTTCATAAGATTCCGGAAGTGGAATCAAATTATTTGTCCGTCCGTTTCATGAATGGTACAGAACCAGTCATATTTGGTTCATTGTTGTATGCGGTCAAAAATGAGAGAGATGACAAACGTCAAGATAATCAGATGTTTTTCTATGTCGATCGCAATAACCTGGTTACCTTGAATATGGATGACAATACACGAGGCATTATGAAGACGGATGAACGTGCCCATATGTTACAGCAATGTAGTGAAGCCAGGGACGGGATGTTTGTACTTTTTCGAGCTATACTGCATTACTACCATGTGGGGATGGATCATTTTGAGATGAACCTGCGTGAACTGGAACGGAAGATGGAATCCCGCAATGCCCGAACTTTAATGGACCAGATTTTGGCCGCCCGATTTGAACTGTTATACTGGAGCAATCTGTTTATCCCCTACTCGGAACTGATGGCCGCTGCCCATGAGGCTTATCTCAGTGAAATCAACGAAAATCGATATTTCCAGCAGCTCCAACATCGAGTAGAGCGAATGGAACGTTTGTTTAGTCACTACGAGAAAGAGATCGATACGTTAATCTCCATTGATAATGCGATCTCCGGTGTACGTGGCAATGAGATCATGAAGACACTGACCATTGTTACTGCTGTGTTCATACCTGCCACGGCAGCTGGCGCGATATGGGGGATGAACTTTGAGAACCTGCCCTTTATCGACAAATCATGGGGAGTTGTACTGGTCCTTGTTGTCATTATCTTAAGCATGATCAGCATGTATGTATGGCTGATGATGAAAGGCTGGACAGGAGATCTGCTCAAAGTGAAATCCTCACAGCCTTCAGCTGAAGAGACAGAGAAAAAAGGAGCAACGGAAAAACGTAAGGGATAGCCTACTGTTGGTTAGTCCTCTTAGTTTTTGTAATCTTCAATATAACCAAGCAAGTCAGCGATATATTGGCCCACAATTGGCATATTCACGAATTGGCTGAGAATGAATGCCAGCAAACCGAGAACAACAAAGGTACCCACAGTCAGACCGAGACCTCGTGCCATGCCCACTGTAAAATTGGTAATAATCCGCTTTTTGGGACTGCTGTAATTCTCAATAATATCCTTGATCTGTGCTCTCTCCAGACTGTCCGCAATCTGGTCCAGACGGGTGTTCAATCGCTTTACCTCATGACGCAATTCAAAAGGATGCTCGCTTGTATCATACTGCTGTGCCGGTGTTCCTCCCGTAATTGGAGTATTACCATTGATTGTAACTTTACTCATATTATTTGTCCTCCTCAACTCTCATTGGATAAAAAATAGCCAGCTGAAGTGCAGCTGGCTATTGGTGTCTCGATCTGTATCGCCTTACAGGCTAGTCGAGTTAAGTTCTTTACGTGCATCTTCCTTCGCTTCAACGGAAGCGGCAGCCACTTCATCAGATGCACGGGATGCTTCATTAGCCACATCAGCGGACGCTTTTCTCACAGAGTCCATTACATCATTGCGGCCTTGATTTACCGTTTTTGCAATGTCTGAAGTTTTGGAAGAGACCGTTTTTGCCAGTTCAGAGGCTTTGTCACTTACAACAGTTGCCACTTCTTTGGTGCGGTCAGTAACGATGCCCACTTTCTCGGAAAGGTCACCACGCAATTCACGTCCCGGTTTAGGCGCAAAGAGTAGTGCTGCTGCAGCTCCCAGCAAACCCCCGATGAAAATACCTTTTGCGAAAGTGGAACCCGTCTGTACAGGATATTGCTCTTCTGCTTTATTCATGTCTAATCACTCCTTCTTCAATTTAAGAAACAAATACGAAACAACGAACACCTTGTTGCCCGAATCAGGCAGCCTGTCTTAGCAGTCTGGACACAAGCCCCAGCAAGAAAACAAAGAGCGCTGTACCAATGATGGCAGGGATAATGGCAAAGTTACCGATAACTGGTCCCCAGTTACCAAGCAAAAGTGCTCCTAGCCAGGCTCCGGCAAATCCGGCAATCATTGCACCGATTATGCCTCCAGGCATGTTGTGACCGGCAAGTGCATCTCCGATCAAACCGATGATGACAGCCATCACAATGCTGATAATGATGCCCCACATAACAACCGCCTCCTTTTAAACTTGATGTAGGATGTTGTCTGTTCGCGTTTGCTTACTTCGTATATAAACCCTGTGCAACCCTGTGAAACAATAAAGATGAGGATGAATGAACTGGAAATTAGAGGGATTTGTTCTTTAGTGGCTTTGTTTAATGCCTTTAACCATGCAGAAGATCCATGCCAATCCAGCAGTAAATCCAGTAAATACATCCGTAGGATAATGAACGCCCAACATGATCCGGCTGAGGCCAATCAAGAAAATAAAACTGATACCACATAGAACAGGAAGCCACACACCGGAAGAGTTATGTCGCTGTCGTTCAATGGCCCAGATTACAAAGAGCATGCCGTAGAAGCCCATGGAGATCATGGCATGTCCGCTGGGAAAGCTGTACCCGTGAACGACCAGCAGATGATCGAGTTCAGGTCTGCTTCGTCTGAAAAATTCCTTCAATAACGTGTTCAGAATCCACATCATGGCAAAACTTCCCGTGAGCGCATATCCATATACAACAAACCTTGGACTGCGTTGAATGAAGAAAAGAAGAGCAAACCCTCCTGCAGCCACAGCAGAGATTTTGAATGAACCCAGTGCGGTTATGAATGCAGTGTAAGGGAATAGATGAAGACGTGAATCTGAATTCAGATAAAATAATTGCTGAATTTGATCATCCAGACGAATAATAACATCAGCACCCAACCAGGCACCGAGACCTGCCAGGATAAATACGACCGATGCGCTGAGGGCCAGACCAGCCATACCCCAGTTGAGGAGTGGACGTAATAACGTACCGGAATTTGGACTGAATGAGGCTGGTGAATACGTTTTGCGCGGCATAATGAGTTTCTCCTTCAGTTATTGTAGTAGATGGACATAGATGATAAAGCTATACCCGAAATGCCTGTCGAAAAAACTGTAAAAACGTCGCTTTTGTACTATACTATTTAAGATATCCCATGCGGCGTCATGACGCAAAGCAGAGATGAAATCGGGAGCACAAAGGAGAGAACTCGCATGGAGAGTGCCTTGTTAATTAAAGAATACCGTGCAGGCGTTATGGAATGCGCCCATTACGGACACATAAGTATTACGGATGAGTATGGCCGAATCGTATACTCGGCTGGTGACCCTCAATTTAGAGCGTTCACTCGCTCATCTGCCAAACCTTTTCAAGCCATTCCAGGTATTCGGGCAGGAATTGCCAGTCACTATGACCTATCAGCACAGGAGATCGCCATTATGTCCTCTTCGCATCGTTCGGAACCGGAACACATTCGGGTGCTGGAGCAGTTATCCGGTAAGATCGGATTGGGAGAAGAATGCCTGATCTGTGCACCAAGTTATCCGCTTAATGAAGAAAGCCGTAATCAATGGTTACGTGGACAAGGAGAGAAACGGCGCATCTTGCACAACTGCTCCGGAAAACATCTGGGAATTCTGGGGTACAGTCAGATGAAGCAGGTTGATCTGGGCAGTTACGCTGAACCGGATCATCCGGTACAACGAGAAATTCTTGAAACCTTTGCCGACCTGGCAGGTATTGAGGAAAAAGAGATTAAGCTTGGGACGGATGGCTGCGGCTTTCCGGTATTTTCTTTGCCGTTGTCGGCATTGTCGAACGCCTATCTGAAGCTCGCTTGTCCGGATCTTATCGCTGATCCTTCCACAAGAACAGCTGTAGAGACCATAACATCAGCTATGAATGAACATCCGTTGATGGTAGGTGGCACGGAGCGTGTCGATTCAGTGTTGCTGGAAGACAATAACATTGTAGCGAAGGGTGGATTCAAGGGGGTATTCGGTTTTGGTCTGAAAAAAGAAAGACTGGGAATCACCTTCAAGGTGCTTGATGGTTCCGAGGAAGAGTGGGCTTTCATCACTCAATCCATCCTAAGACAGATTGGTTATTCCAATGAGAGAACCATTGCACGATTGGCTGAAGTGTTCCCTTCGGACATCCGAAATGATGCGGGTACCCTTGTAGGTCATGCAGATAGTGAGTTCATTCTTCACTCACTTGAAGATAGCGTATAACCTTAAGAAGGGGCGTGATTAGAGTTGCCGGACCCCGGGTAAAGATGACATACCAACTGGTATTCATCTATACAATTCATATACACGCATGGACTGCCGCGGTAATGTGGCAGCTCTAAACCCTTGGAGGTGGATGAACATGATTAAAGTGGTGACATCGGAAGAAAGGCACACGTCGGATCGAGGTTGGATACACAGTGAATTCAGCTTTTCCTTTGCGGATTATGATGATCCAAGCAACGCCCATTTTGGCTGTCTGTTGGCTCATAATGAAAACACGCTGATGCCGCAAGAAGGCTTTAAGAAACATCCACATCATGATCTTGAACTCGTCAGTTATGTCATATCAGGTACACTCAAACATACGGATAGTATGGGAACAGAACAATTGCTTGAACCGGGAACGGTCCAGGTGATGAGTGCGGGTACGGGAGTGGAACACTCCGAGACCAATCCGTCAGCGGATGAACCGGTACGTTTCCTCCAGATGTGGTTTTTGCCATCGGAGCGTATGCTGAAACCTTCCTATACGAATCGGAGAATAGAGCCGCAGGAGCATTTGAATCGTCTATGTCCGATTGTATCCGGGCAAGGGGGCGAGGGAAGCGAAGGCGCATTGCCTATTTCCCAGGATGTAACCTGTTATCTGTCCCATTTGGAGTCCGGGAAAAAGTTGATGTACCCGCAACACGAAGATCGACGGACACATCTTTTCCTGATCAGTGGACATGTGGAGATTCATTGTTCGGATGGTAACTTCAACCTCAAGCCGGGGGATACCGCACGAATTCGCAAAAGCTGTGATCTGCAAATCACGAGTACAGACAGTGAACCTGCCGAATTTGTTTTGGTTGACCTGCCTTAAGGATGGGATGTATTCCGTAAAAGATAGTCTGGAAATATAAACATGTGAAAAAGGACCTGTTCCCACGGTGATGTGGAAAACAGGTCCTTTTTTGGCTTAAGATTTACGAAGATTACCCAGTTCCGAAGCGACAGCTTCCACTTCAGAGATACTGAGATGTTCCTTGCTCAAAATCATTTCATACAGGTCAAACAGATCTTCATATTTCTCAAGTGGGAATGAAGAAGCTTGCATGGCGGCACCGCTTGCCATACGAAGTTTGGTTTTGATCGCTTCAATCATATATTCCATATTGGCTGCTGTTGCTTGTGTTAAATCCATCGTTAAGTTCATCCCTTCCGTATCGGAAACTCTTGTTATTGTATCATGATTGGAAGTGCTCAGGCTAATGCTTTTGCGAGGAAACCAAGCATCGGTTACAATGATGGATACAACAACAGGATTTAACGGAAACCTGAGTGCACTGGAGGGAATACAGCTTGGCAGCGTATAAGCGAGAAATGGTTCGCCATCAAGGAAGGGAAGTCCGCAAAGGCGTGCCTGCAGAGAATCTGGTCTTATTTTTCAAAAACATCGTTCAACTTCATTCTCCAGCTGAAATCACGTTTGTCTGCATTGGTACTGATCGTTCCACCGGGGATGCTCTGGGTCCACTGACAGGAAGTTTACTGCAAGAGAGCGGAATGGAGAACGTGATTGGCACGCTGTCTTCCCCTTGTGATGCAGATACGCTGGAAAAGAAATTGGCACTTATTCCTGCGCACCATGCCATCATAGCGATTGATGCATGTCTGGGTCCAAAGCAGGCGGTAGGTACATACTATCTCTCGAATAACCCACTCATTCCGGCCCAATCGGTCGGAGGCAAGCTACCCCCTGTTGGACAATACAGTGTAGCAGCTGTGGTTAATGCGAATGGACCAAGGCCCTATTCCATTTTGCAGATGACCTCGCTCCACTTGGTCATGGGGATGTCCCGAACGATTGCAGACGCCGCAATTGAAGCATGGAAATGGAGACAAACGTTTCATTCATGATATGTAGGCTTAATAATATACAACCTGAATTATTTAATTCGCGCAGAGAGAGGGATTCATATGGAAAAAGTGATGTGTGATGGAACGACGATTTGTTATGCCGAACAAGGTAAGGGAGAAGCACTCATTTTGCTCCACGGATACTGTGGCAGTTCATCGTATTGGGATGAGGTCGTACCTGAACTGGCACGCAGCTATCGCTGTATCGTACCTGATCTGCGTGGACACGGAAAAACAGATGCACCTGTAGGAAGTTATACCATCGAACAGATGGGCAACGATGTATTACAGTTGATGGATGAGTTGAATGTGGAAAAAGCGGTCCTTCTGGGACACTCGATGGGGGGATACATTGCGCTCTCGATTGCACAACGTCACCCGGAGCGTTTGAATGCATTTGGTCTGATTCATTCGACAGCCTATCCGGACAGTGAAGAAGCCAAGGAAAAACGCCTTCGTGCTGTATCCACCATTCAGACCGAAGGTATCGTAAATTTTGTAGATGGACTGGTTCCCGGACTGTTTGCACCGGAACATGTGGAATCGTTATCTAAGCATGTAACACGTGTGAAGGAAATTGGATACCAGACTGCTCCTCAAGGTGCTGTTGGTGCTGCACTTGCTATGCGAGAACGCCCGGATCGCCGCGATGTGTTATCGGCTACACCTTTACCTGTATTGCTGGTTGCGGGAGAGAAGGATGCTGTTATCCCGCCAGAACGTACATTTACAAGTGACAAGCCACATATCGTGCAAGCCGTGATTGCGGGTGCAGGTCATATGAGCATGTATGAAGCTCCTGAAGAGTTAATTCAGGTCATTAAACAATTTATGGCTGGATTATCGAAGTAATTGATGAAGTGATTTATGTTGATTTTATTAAAATATAGTTTGGTTTCTGGATGATTCAACCTCTTGTGGAGGAGGAGTACCCAGTTCCATTTCAACCGAGCCCCTGCCACGTCCCTTTGGGATAGGCGGGGGCTTGTGTGTTCAGGTCCAGAGCAAAGACACGTGTGTCTTGTTTTTGGCTTTTTGTGATGGCATGAATTAAAATAAATATAAAGGAACGATATGAGAACGATTGAATGTATAGGGTCGAATGATGAGGGGGCATACAGCATGTTCAGAAAAGATTATCTGCTCCGCATGATGGAGGAAATGACTGAAGCAATAGGCAAAGTGTTCACGCTCAAACAGCAACGTAAGCACACCGAGGCATTGTCTGAACTGGATGAGTTGATGCGCAGGCAGTTTGGGTTGAACTTATCTCTACTGAACTCATTGCCAGCAGAGGATGTTATTGAAATGTTCCGTTTTCGCGGAATGATTGAGGTAGATAATCTGCAACAAGCCGCGAGGCTAATTGAAGAAGAGGCATATATTTATCAAGAAAAGGCCAAAGTGGAAGGCATTGATGATCAGGAAAGAATGGACGCAGAGGATGACGCCCTCATTCGATTGATGAGATCACTTCATTTTTACTTGTATGCATTGAATCATGGCGCTAATCCTAAGTTGTTGGACGCACCGGAACGGGTGGAGGGTGTGTTGGGGCTTACGAAAGAATATGAACTTCCTGCTCGAACCGAAAGACAGCTTGCCCTGTATCGTGAACAACAAGGACGTTATGACCAGGCAGAGAACAGTTGGTACAGGCTACTACAGCTTGGTGCTGAATTCCCGGTGAGCTACCGAGATGATGTACAGGCGTTCTATGAAAGGTTGAGCCCACTCACGGATGAACAACTGGAGCAGGGCGGTCTGCCACGGAACGAAGTTGAAGAGGGACTAGCTGAACTAAGTCGTCAAGAGATGAACTCATAAAATATGGATTGGATCAAGGCATGTTACATGCCTTTTACTTGGAGAGGGAACGGAATTGTGGTATGGTAACGGTTGACCAAACCAAACCGAAAGTGAGATGTACCCCGTGGATTCATTGCGAAAGCTTATACAAGACATCTTTGAACAGAATTCGCTGATTACAGCGACCTGGAGCCAGCTGCGCAGACGGGACAATGTCTCGTATACCAAAGTGCAAGTCAAGCCGGTGACACTGAAGAATCAGCTGCATTATCAATTTGCATTTCATTATAACAACAAAGTGCTGCACGAGAATTTGACTCCGGCTGAAGCGGCTGAGCGCATGACTTTGTTATGCGAAGAGACGTTTCGTCAAGGGCTGCTCTGTACGACCGAGGCAGACTATCAAATTTTGATCAGCAAAAAATATAAAGTATCCATTCTGACCAAATCTGCTTCCAAAACTGCGGTGGACCTGTCGCATAATCGCAAAAAGCAATATGTATTGGAAGAAGGCGTACCTGTATCGTTCCTCGTTGAACTTGGTATTATGAACGAAGAAGGTCGTGTGCTGGCTCGTAAGTATGACAAGTTCAGACAGATTAACCGTTTCCTCGAAATGGTGCAGGATGTTATTCCGCATCTGCCGGAGGGACGTCCACTGACCATCGTTGATTTTGGTTGCGGCAAGTCTTATCTGACATTTGCGTTATATCATTATCTGTCTGTACAACAACGGCGTTCACTCAAGATTATTGGGTTGGACTTGAAGGCAGATGTGATTGAACACTGTAATGATCTGGCTAATCGATTGCATTATGGCGATCTGAAGTTTCTGGTTGGAGACATCGCGGACTATGATGAATTAAATGAAGTGGATATGGTTGTCACGCTGCATGCCTGTGATACAGCTACCGATGCTGCTTTGGAGAAGGCAGTTCGTTGGGGGGCTTCTGTTATTCTGTCTGTTCCGTGCTGTCAGCATGAACTGTTTGATCAAGTAGAGGCTTCCGTGATGAATCCATTGTTGTCCCATGGTATTCTCAAGGAACGTTTTTCCGCACTGGCTACGGATGGGATTCGTGCCAAGTTGCTTGATCTGATGGGTTACAAGACACAATTGCTTGAATTCATCGATATGGAGAATACGCCTAAAAACATATTGATTCGTGCTGTTCGCGGTCAGGCCGGCGAAGTGACGGAGATGTGGAATGAATATACGGCTTTCCGTGATTTCATTCATGCCGATCCATATTTGGAGCGGGCTTGTGCCGATTTGCTTCCTGGCGATGGCAAGCAGGCCAACGGGAAATCAAATTCGAGCAAAGAAACCGTTCAGGATTCCGCAAATTGCGACCTTTGCTGAGTGTGCCAATGACAATCCAGGGGCATACTGCAACTAGGGTACCTGAATGTAAAATGATATTCAATGCACATACTTCGTAGCAATCAACATTATAACTGTCAGATGTATATCAGACAGAAGGACCCGTTATCGGGATCTTCTGTCTTTTTGTTATGCATATGGAGCGGTGGAAGGAAGGAGGGTGGATAAGGATGAAGAATAGGACAATGGATAAGGGTGTTGTAGGGTATAGACGAGGGTATGAGGCGAATGAGGAAGTGATGGAACAGGCGTTTGAAAGGTCTCACCATGCAAATGGTACAGAATCTGTAGATAACAAGGACTTATGTAATGGGGGCAAGAGGGACGGTAGAGACAGTACATATAATAGGGAAGATACATACAACAAAGATGATACGTATAAAAAAGAGGATAAAAATAATTCAAATGGAGCTATTCACACCGATGCGTCAGGGAGTTTTTCTCAAAGTTTGAGGTGTAAACGTTATTCAGGATGGGGTTGGACTGTTGGGGTAGGCATACTCTCCATTCTCTTGCTGCTTGCAGGATGTCTGAGTCGAGGGCTGTACTATTCAGCGGATCTGTACCCTGTCCTTTTGATCGCAGGAGGAAGCATATTGATTATGTTTTTGCTTTTCCTTGTAGGTATTCGTCCACAGAAGGCGAGTGAACGAATACCCATATCATTGGGACAGGGTCGGGGGAGACTCGAACGAATCGTTGAGAAAATTTTTCGATTTCCAGGAATGTGGCGGGTATTATGGCCGCTGGGGATGATGACATGTTTTGGGCTACATGCATGGGTAGGCTCGGTGAGTAAACAGGGCAGCATGGATGAGATGCTGCGGTGGAGCTTGCTTGCGATGTTTACTCTGCTCACCGCAATACTGGCTGTGCGCATGGATGGTGCGCGTTGGTTAGCTTGCGGTTGGCAGATGGCAGGAGGCTTGCTTGTGCTAAGCGGCATCCTTGCCGTATGCGGGATATTGCCGCTGCCCTTCGGGGTGATGCGAACTGCTGACCCCGAGATCAGCTCCGCCGGAGCAAGGCTCGGCGGACTATTGCAGTACCCGAATGCGTACGGTGCCGTTGTTGGCATGTACGCATTGGAGCGGCTGACAGCCGCCGCACGAGTCATAGCCCGGCCTGTGCCGGCCGGGCGACTCATCGCGGCAGTGCTGCCGCTCATGCCCGCGCAAGCCGCGCTCCTGCTGAGCGAGTCGCGCGGCGCTTGGCTGGCGACCGGCTGCGCCGCGGTCGCCGCCTTTGCTTTGCAGCGGCGCGGTGCCCGCCTGCCGCTGCTACTGGCCATGGCCGCGCCACTGGCGTGCGCGGCCTGGCTGTACCGCCAGCTGGCTGCTGCCCAGCTGGCGCCTGCACCCGTGCCCGGCCTGCTGGCACTGGCCGGGGCATGGGCAGCTGCGCTGCTCGGCACGCTGCTGCTGTGCCGTCTATGGCACAGCGGCGCCGCCAAGGCTCCACGCGCCGCTGCCCTGACGGCCATTGTGCTGGCGGGAGCCGCCGCCGCACTAATGGCCGTGGCCTCCACCGCCGATCGCCTCGCGGCGGGTGTCGGCACTGGGGTGTCCCGCCTACAGATGTGGCGGGATGCCCTCCAGCTGTGGACCGAGGCCGCATGGCTCGGCCAAGGGGGAGATACATGGCGCAACATGTTTCGCGCCATTCAATCCTCGCCTTATGTTGGAGGCGAGGTTCACAACGGCCTGCTCGATCTCGCCCTGGACACGGGCATGATCGGCATCGTGCTTGTCGCAGGGTGGTTTCTCCTCACCCTGCGAAGCATCTTTTATTTTGCACCGCAGCTCATGCCATCCGTGCTTGTTTTTGGCCTGCATGGGGTGATGGACTTTGACTGGAGCTTTACATTATTTTGGATGCTCTTCATCTGGCTCGGTGCTTGGGCAGTCGCATTAAAGACGGAAACAGAGGGGGTCCAGCGATCCGGCGTAACTGTGAAATACACTCCTATCAGATTCAAATCGAGATCTAAATCCAGATCCAGATCTCTTTTCTTGCGATATTTACCAACCCAATCCCACCCATCAGCTGTCTCGATGCGTTCCTTCTTTCATATTTTTCAGCGAGTAACTGCTTGGCTAATAAGGGTATCCACAGTGATGATCATCCTTTCCTGGATTGGTGGAACAGTCTGGCTGACCTCCCGATATGCCGTAGCAGAAGTGCAGTACCATCAGGCGATGTCTGAACCGGCTGGCACTCCAGCACAGAAGGTGCATCTTGTGGCTGCCCTTCAGTCTAACCCGAATCGACCGGATATCGTGATATCCCTTGCACGATCTCTTCCGGGACGAGAAGCAGAATCATTCCTTTTGAACAGCTTGTCCCATTCCCCGATGCACCCTCAGATTTACATCGAACTGGGACGATTGGTAGCCCAATTCGGCGAAGGACAGCAGGCTGGAGAATATTTTGAACAAGCGATCGCATTGAATCGGTATGATGGCATTGGCCAATCCTCGGCTTTGTATTGGATGGAGCAGGTAGCGAGGCGGGAATGGAAGGCAGGATTCACGGATCGAGCCCAACAGACTGCCGCCGCTGGTGTTCAGATGTATGAACGGTATCAACTGCTGGCTGAGGAAGTGGAAGCAGGAAACGTTCGCAATGATCGTCGTTTTGTACTGGAAGAACATGCTCCAGGCTATGGAGAGAACCTGCGCAGGCTTGCTTCAGCTTTTTCTCATCCGTTTACTCCAGAGTTGACCAAGCGGAGCCCTTGAATCACTGCTGGATCTTGACGTTTACCCAAGCTATATGATGATGGATGTCAACGTCTAAAAATTCTGGGAGTCCAAGCCGGTTGCTCCTCGCGGATGGGTATGCGATTTTCTAAGGAACACAGGACGTCTTATTTGGCCTTTAGCTCCTCCTTTTAAATTGTAAGGAACATCAGACACGTTATTTCCGGAAATTCCCTAACAAAAACCTATAAAAGGTCAAAAATTCCGATATAACGTGTCTCAGGTTCCTTAGATTTCTGCAGACGCTTCAAATCGTTGAATAAGACGCCTCAGATTCGTTACCGCTCATGGGCTTGGGCTTGAGTATGAGAATGAGCATGAAAATATACTCTCAGCTTATGTTCATACTCCCCATGGTGGTCGGCTTCATGCTCTGCTCGATCCGCAAGCCAGAGGACGCCCTGCATTCCACCTGGAGCGAAGCTTTACATCATAAATGAGCAATTCCCATTTATGTTGTCTCAATCGCTTGCTCGTACGTGAAGAAGGCATTAACATCACACGGTAAGGACACAGTGCCCGTGCCCTTACCCGTTCCTAACATGTTCCTAACATGTTCAGATTCGCTTAAGATTAGCTTCAACCATTGCTCCGTTTTTCAGTAGGTTTGAAGACACAGCTATCTGCCTCATTCCTCCATAATCTACAGACGATAACCGCCAAATGCGTGCTGAAACGCATCTTTTAATGGTTCAACGTCTACTTCCCACATCGTGGCGATCTCTGCACTGACATCTGTGTTCCACCACTCACATAATTTCTTGCGGTTGTCGCGATTCTCCCCAATCCAGAGCAGATTTGTAATCACCTTACCGTAATAATATTCTTCCGCCTGTTTCATTCGTTCGGGAGAGACATATACTTTTAGCCTTTTGGCTGTCCGGTACAATTCCTTGCTGCATGCTCTGCGAATTCCTCTGGCGGAAGGAAGGTTTTGACCAGATTGCTTATGTTTGACCGGCGGAGAACCGGGTATTGACTTGTGTGACATCTTCTCACGCTCCTCTCCCCATACCATATGCCGACTGCTACGAACGGGACACTATCCCAACCTCGTGAAGTAGCAACGTCCACAGCCCTGTGATAAAATAGGGACGAACATCCATGGTGCGGAGGGGCACCGCCAATCAGGATGGAGAAAGAGGGTTGAGATGGACTTTATTCATAACCTTGTTGGCCAATTGTTCGATTGGATTCAAAGTCTTGGGTACTTTGGAATCATGCTTGGATTAATGTTGGAAGTTATCCCAAGCGAAATTGTGCTGGCGTATGGAGGTTTTCTCGTTTCACAAGGTAATATCAACTTCTTCGGTGCTATGATTTTTGGTACTGTGGGCGGTGTGATTGCCCAGTTATTTATTTACTGGATTGGCCGTTATGGCGGCAGACCTGTACTTGAACGCTACGGTAAATACATACTCATCCAGAAAAAACACATCGACCATTCCGAGGAGTGGTTCCGCAAGTATGGTACAGGTGTCATTTTCACAGCGCGTTTTGTTCCGGTGGTAAGACATGCAATCTCCATCCCGGCTGGCATCACGAAAATGCACACAGGCAAATTCATCTTGCTTACTACACTCGCTGTTATACCTTGGACTGCATTGTTTATATATTTAGGGATGATTCTTGGAGATCAATGGAAGCATATTGATGAGAAAGCGGCACCATATGTTATGCCTATTTTGCTTGTCGCTCTCGCCCTTATGATCGTTTATGTACTTATTAAATGGATGAATGTTCGTAAAAAGAAAGGAAGTGTCTAGTCATGGGTAAACCCAACTTGTCTCACAAATTCGGTAAAGGTCTTCCACCGAAAGATTTTATCGAGAGTATGACCAAGAACCAAAGTGAATTCCAGGCCAACTATGATAGCTTTACTTGGTCGAACGAAGAGGATCGTGAGTTCTTTGAGAGTCTGAACCATCGCGATGATCTGCGTGTGTTAATTCTGGCTGCTGACTGGTGCGGGGATGTTGTCCGTAATATTCCGGTTGTGTTTCAGGCGCTTGAAATCTCAGGAATTCCAACAGAAGTTCTGATTATGGAGAACCATCCGGAAGTGATGGATGAGTTCCTGACGATGGGTGGCCGTTCCGTGCCAGTCGTTATTTTTGCAGATACAGGTGGTCATGTGTTAGGTCAGTGGGGACCTCGTCCGCAGCATGTACAGGAAGTCATGATTGAATTCAAACGCCTTAATCCGGATCGTGAAGCAGCAGATTATCAAGAAAATTTGGCTGTAGCGCGTCAAGAGATTGGTAAACGTTATGGGGAAGGAACGGAGTCACATGCGGCCATTATCCGTGAGCTGCGTGAACTGATTTCGGGTTACTAAGCCGATATGCTTAACATTCGTACGTTTACACTAGGCCCGCTTCAGACCAACGCGTACCTTTTACAAGGAGATGATCCGGGCAAAGCCGTCATTATCGATCCAGGCATGAATCCAGGGCCGCTACTTAAGGCGATCCAAGACTTGGAGATCGAAGCCATTCTCCTCACTCATGCTCACTTTGATCATATGGGCGGGGTAGATGAGATCCGTAAATTGAAGGGATGTCCCGTTTATCTTCATGACTTGGAGAGTGACTGGCTCACCACCCCGAAATTAAATGGATCTTTGAATTGGCCACAGGCGACACCACCGCTTTCGACAGATCCTGCTGAATATGCCATGGACGAAGGGCAGAAGCTGAATCTGATTGGTCATACGTTTAAAGTGTTCCATACACCTGGACATTCACCAGGCAGTGTAAGTTTGCTTTGTGATAACGACCTGTTTGCCGGTGATGTGCTGTTCCGCATGGGTGTGGGCAGAACGGACCTGACAGGAGGGCGTGAACGGGATCTGATTGATTCAATCCAGAACAAGCTTTACACCTTTGCTGATGAAGTGAAAGTATATCCAGGTCATGGTCCCAAAACGACCATTGGTTATGAGAAACAGAACAATCCTTACGTGTCCGCAAGATAATCCGACATGATATGTGAAGAAAGTCTGGACAAGTGACAACTTTTTCATTAGAATAGCAATTAGTTGTTACAAGCGTTAAGGCATCATCTAACTGAAGCATTACCAAGAAACACCCAACCTCGCGAAGCACGCAGACTGTGGTCTATACCCGGTTTGCGTTCTTTTTTTTGTTTTCAGCCCCTTTTTATCACAGAATTAGCCTTTTTTACGCTACATAGAGATGCAAGATGCGCTTCATCACAAGCCAGTTTGAGACCAATAGCAAGTTAGCAGCAAGTACAGATTGATTTAGAAATGATGAGTTTAAGAAAAATAGTATATAAGTTGAACTAATCATTTACACAATAACGGAAAGGACAGAAAAAACCTGTAAAAGCGAAGCTACAAGCTTTCTGCAAGAAAGCAACTTCGGAAGCATACGCTATCACCGGATTTTCACTTTAAGAAAAGGGAATCAAAAAATCTGGGGATAACAGCGATTGGAAGGTTATTCTGTCATCGTAGTGTCAGTGTAAATAATCTTTAGTTCAACTTATATAGATCATGAGAGTGGGGAATATCAAAGTGGAGAAAACAAGAGTTATTCCGTTGAATCAGCGTGTCGAGTATCCGATCATTGAAGAAAACCGTCGCATATTGGAAAGTGGGAAAAGAGAAACAGGTACTGAGCGAGCTTTAATACATAACCCTAGCGTGACCAATGAAGTGGTGAAGTCTCAGCAGAATATATGGGCAAGCCGTGTTTTAAGAAACGGAGCCCGCAACCAACCGTGGTTCGACAAGCTGCAAGATTACCGGAATCAAGTCTGATTGCCCGGGAAATTGTCGGGTTTAATTTTTTTTTGATTCCATTGAACGTTTTTGCAGAGCCTGTCGTATTAACTCCAGATTGAACGGGAAGCAGGTGATTTCATGATAAAGGTAGCTGAGCTTGAAGAGGTACGCAGAGCAGTATCGGGAGACGATAGCGCACTCGCAGCGTTGTTGCAACGTCACTACACGTTTGTGTATAAGTATCTTGTCAAAGTGACAATGGACGCTAACCTCGCAGAAGAGACGGTGCAAGATACGATGATTCGTTGTATGGAAAATATCCATCGATATGATGGCACGTCTGCCTTTTCATCATGGATGATCACCATTGCGACCCGCATCTATATCGATAAGACAAGACGTAAGAAGAGAGAACAGAACTGGCTTGCTCTCATCCGGGATCAGGCTGTACGTCGATTCCGCTGGCAGCTTGAGACTCGGAATGAAGAATGGACAGATGTCATGGATGCGATGACAAGACTGACACCCGAACATCGTGTTGCAGTGCTACTGAAGCATTATTATGGATACGGATATGACGAGATCGGGGAAATGCTGGGTATTCCTGCGGGAACGGTGAAGTCACGCACAGCTTATGGTCTCCGTCAGTTAAGAAAGGAGCTGGAATAAGGATGAGCAGATCAGATGATGCACAAGAACAAGAAGTTGTAGAACGATTGCAGCAACACATGAAAGTGCTCGATGATGCATTTGAGCCGACAAGTATTCCTTCTTTGGGTGCACTTGAAGCCCAAGTCAGGGAACGGAGACAGATTAGACGTCGAGCCAATTGGATCGAGATGATATGTTTCTGGTTGGTTGGATTGCTTGCCATAACCTTTGGGGCATTATTTTTTGTATCTGCTCCAGCTCTTTATCTGGGAATCCAGGCTCTTGGTACAGCTGTTGCGGTGATTTTGGCTGTGATTTGGGCCGGACGGCGCCGGAAGGAGGTTCATCATGAATAAAATACATTATTCATTGGATGAGATTTCTCCACTGTGGCTGGCATTGCTTGGCATTTTCCTTCTGGTTCAGGGCACATGGATCTTTCAGGACGCACGCAGACGTGGACGTTTCCCTTGGTTATGGGGATTATGGGGAATCACAGGATTTCCCACGCCACTTATAATATATTGGTTTGTCGTGATTCGATCACAGCGCAAGCCAGGTGCACGGAATCAGAAATAACATCATTTTAAAAATGGAAAAAAGATTTTGCACAAATATGTTGTTTAATTCTAGTATTCCTAGACATCGTTATTCTTTTCTAGTAGACTATACAAATAAATATTAATGATAGACTACCAGGAGGTTAGACGATGCTGCGATTAGGAGAGAAGGTTGTCATCGTCGCGGATGCGTTTGAGCAGAATCTTCCTGTGGGGGAATATGGTTTCATCATCGCTTATGACCGGAATCCGGACAATGCGTTCGATTACGTGCTTCGAGTGCCGCAGGTGAACCGGAACTTTTTTGTTCCATCCGGCGACGTCGATCTGGAAGAGGTTCTGCTGAAGCAGGAAGCTGAGCGGGTCGAGCGAGAAGCGTTGATAGATTACGCCCTTGCGACACACAATGAGAAGCTGTTTCATTATCTGATGAACGGAGATTTTCAAGCTGTGGAAGAGGAAGAGGAAACCGCGAACGATGTTATGTCACAGGCGGATTTTATAAAGCAGGTTAATCTGCGTGCATGGATTTAGAATTTTAAGAGTCGGCTGATGCCGGCTCTTTTTTATTTTATAAGTTTGATTTTAGCTTCCCGGAAGCCTGTCAGGTCATTTGCATTGAATTGTCGAACTATCTCACCTATAATGAAAAAAGTTATCTTGAGACTTTAGCCCGTTAAACGAGCGATTCGTTTCAGGTCGTTTCGGGAATCAGAACGAATGAAGGAGGCATCCGCTAATGAGTATTTCGAATAATGACGTTCAGCATGTGGCCAAGCTGGCCCGGCTCAACTTGACTGCTGAAGAAGAACAGACCCTGACAGGTCAGCTGAACGCGATTTTAAAATATGCAGAAAAGCTGAATGAGCTGGATACAGAAGACATCGAGCCCACCACTCACGTTCTGCACGTAAGCAATGTTATGCGTGAAGATGAGACCAAAGAAAGCCTGTCGATTGAACAGGTGATGCGCAATGCACCGGAAGAAGAAGACGGGCAGTTTAAAGTGCCTGCAGTAATGGAATAACGGATAACCGGAAGGAGGACAAAAACTGTGAGTTTATTTGAACAATCGTTGCCTGAGTTACATAACAAGCTGCATGCCAAAGAGCTGTCGGTCAGCGATTTGGTGGATCAGGCGTATCAGAACATTGGCGCGCATGACGATAAAGTTAAGGCATATTTGGCACTGGATGAAGAACAAGCACGCGCTCGTGCACGTCAACTGGATGACCGTCTGGTTAGTGGCGAGGAGAAAGGTTTGCTTTTTGGTCTGCCAGTAGGTATTAAGGATAACATCGTTACGAACGGACTGCGCACGACGTGTGGTAGCCAATTCCTTCGTAATTTCGACCCGGTGTATGACGCGACAGTTGTCGAGAAATTGAAAGCTGCGGACACCGTAACTATTGGTAAACTCAACATGGACGAATTCGCCATGGGCGGCTCCAATGAGAATTCAAGTTTCTCCCCTGTACGTAATCCATGGGCACTTGATCGTGTTCCAGGAGGTTCCAGCGGTGGTTCTGCAGCAGCTGTAGCTGCGGGAGAAGCATACTTCACGCTTGGATCAGATACAGGTGGCTCCATCAGACAGCCTGCTTCGTATTGCGGTGTTGTTGGATTGAAGCCGACGTACGGACTTGTTTCCCGCTTTGGATTGGTTGCATTTGCATCATCCCTGGATCAGATTGGTCCTTTGACGAAAAATGTTGAAGATTCTGCTTATGTATTGCAAGCCATTGCTGGTTATGACGCCAAAGATTCGACATCTGCAAAAGTAGAAATCCCGGATTATTTGAGCGGACTGACAGGTGATGTCAAAGGGCTTCGCATTGCCGTTCCGAAGGAATACATCGGTGAAGGCGTAGATCCACAAGTGAAAGAGACAGTTTTGTCTGCATTGAAAGTTCTTGAAGGGCTCGGGGCAACATGGGAAGAAGTATCCCTTCCGCATACCGAATATGCGGTGGCTACGTATTACCTGCTGGCATCTTCAGAGGCTTCTTCCAACTTGGCTCGATTTGATGGTGTACGTTATGGCGTGCGTGCTGACAATCCGGATAACTTGCTGGATCTGTACCATCAGTCCCGCAGTCAAGGTTTTGGTCCGGAAGTGAAACGACGTATCATGCTCGGAACGTATGCACTCAGCTCGGGTTACTATGATGCCTATTATCTGAAAGCACAGAAGGTACGTACATTGATCAAACAGGATTTCGACAATGTATTTGCCAAATATGATGTGATTATCGGACCAACTGCGCCAACTACGGCGTTCAAACTGGGTTCACAGGTGGATGATCCACTTACGATGTATCTGAACGATATTTTGACTATTCCGGTTAACCTTGCTGGTGTACCTGCTGTTAGCATTCCATGTGGATTCTCGGATGGATTGCCTGTTGGCCTGCAGATTATCGGTAAAGCCTTTGATGAAACAACCGTATTGCGTGTAGCGCATGCGTTTGAACAAAATACAGAATTCCACAAGCAGCGCCCGCAGCTGTAGACTGCCCGGAACGGAGGAATATAGAAATGTCCGCATCTAAATATGAAACGGTCGTTGGACTTGAAGTCCACGTGGAGTTGCATACCAACTCCAAAATTTTCTGTGGCTGCTCCACAGCTTTTGGAGCTCCGCCGAATACGCATACCTGCCCGGTCTGTCTCGGACATCCGGGTGTACTGCCTGTATTGAATCGTCAGGCGGTAGACTACGCCATGAAGGCAGCGATGGCCCTGAATTGTACGATTGCTGATGTCAGCAAGTTTGACCGTAAAAACTACTTTTACCCCGACTCACCAAAAGCCTATCAGATCTCGCAATTTGATCAACCAATCGGTGAGAACGGCTGGATTGATATCGAAGTGAATGGTGAAACGAAACGAATCGGCATCACGCGTCTTCACTTGGAGGAAGATGCAGGGAAGCTTACACATATTGATGGCGGATACGCGTCTTTGGTGGACTTTAACCGTGTCGGTACTCCACTTGTGGAGATTGTATCCGAACCTGAGATTTCTTCTCCGGAAGAGGCGCGTGCGTATCTTGAAAAAATGCGTGCAATCATGCAGTACTGTGATGTGTCGGACGTGAAGATGGAAGAAGGATCACTGCGTTGTGACGCCAACATCAGTTTGCGTCCACATGGACAGGAGAAGCTGGGAACAAGAGCCGAGCTGAAGAACATGAACTCCTTCCGTGGTGTTCAGCGTGGTCTGGAATATGAGCAATATCGTCAGGCTGAGATTCTGGATGATGGCGGCGAAGTGGTTCAGGAGACGCGTCGCTGGGACGAAGCTCAAGGGAAAACACTGTCGATGCGTGGTAAGGAACAGGCGCATGACTATCGTTATTTCCCAGACCCGGATCTGGTGAATTTGCATATTGACGAAGCCTGGAAAGAGCGGATCAGAGCTACCATACCTGAGCTTCCAGACGAGCGCAAGGCGCGTTACACGGCTGATTATGGATTGCCTAGCTATGATGCAGAGGTTATTACCTCCTCCAAAGCTGTGGCAGATCTTTTTGAAGATAGTCTGAAATACACTCAGGATGCGAAGTCCGTATCCAACTGGATCATGGGCGACTTGCTGGGTTACCTGAATACGAGCAACCTTGAAGTGACTCAAGTTCCACTGACAGGTCAAGGCTTGGGTGAGATGATTGGCCTGCTGGAGAAGGGCACAATCAACAGCAAAATCGCCAAAACGGTATTCAAGGAAATGCTGGAGAGCGGCAAGCTTCCACAGCAGATCGTTGAAGAGAAGGGTCTTGTGCAGATTAGTGATGAAGGTGCCATTCTTGCCATCGTTGAGCAGGTTGTGGCGAATAATCCTCAATCCGTGGAAGACTATAAAGCTGGTAAACAAAAAGCCATTGGCTTCCTTGTTGGTCAGGTTATGAAAGAAAGTAAAGGCAAGGCGAATCCCGCTTTAGCCAACCAACTGCTTGCAGATGTACTGAACCGCTAATCCTTCCGGTGAGGCCGGACAGAAAGAGGCTCGTCCCTGTGACAGCCTCTTTTTGGTATTGATAGATACAAATGTATTTCGGACGGGGGAACGGATATGAACATTCAACCATTGTCACTGAGTGATCTGGAGACGTTGGGACAGTTATGGAGACTACAACATGTGGCCTATCGATTGGAAGCCGAAATCATCGGATTTCAGGAGATTCCTCCTTTGATGGATACGATGGAGACACTTCGGGATTGTGGAGAGAGTTTTTATGGTTGTATCCATGATGACGGAGATCTTATCGGGGCTGTCGCTGTAGCGGAGGAAGAGGAGAACACACTGACCATTACACGAATGATGGTGCACCCGGATCACTTTCGCAAGGGAATTGCGGCATCTTTGATGACGTATGTGTTGGAACAGCATGCGGATCTTCCGCGTTATATCGTCTCCACAGGAACGCTGAATCAACCCGCAGTGAATCTGTACACCAAATTTGGTTTTACGCCTGTGGAAGTCACACAGATTGCACCTGGAGTGGAATTAACGACTTTTCACAAGAATAAACTTTAATAATATTAACAACTTGAGGAGGAATACCGACTTTGGGCGATCCCTGGTTCATTGATGAGTGGCACATTTTATTACGATTATTGCTGGCTATGCTGCTTGGAGGGCTCGTAGGCCTGGAGCGGGAACGGTCCAATCATGCTGCCGGTTTGCGTACCCATATCTTGGTATGTCTTGGCTCTGCACTGATCATGATGTTATCTGTTTATGGCTTTAAAGATTTTGCTAATGAATTAAATGTAAGGATCGATCCAGCGCGTTTGGCTACTGCTGTAATTACTGGTGTCGGATTCCTGGGAGCAGGGACAATTCTCTTCACGGGAAAATCCATTACCGGACTGACTACAGCTGCTTCAATCTGGGTTGTTGCAGCCATTGGGCTCGCAGCAGGTGCGGGATTCTTTTTTGCCTCTATCGTATCCACCGTTCTGGTATTGCTTAATCTCTGGGTATTTAACAAATTAGAGCTAAGGTATCTACGAGGGAACAAACTGCATGTTGTTACACTTCATACCTTGTCAGAACCCGGTTTTCTCGAACAACTGTCTTCATGTATGGAGCAGGAGAAGATCAAAATCCGTAAAATTACCGTGAATGAACAAGATCTGGCTTATGCAGAGATGGTGTCAGTTGAACGCAAAATTGAGATTGTGCTGCATGTTCAGGTACCGCATGATTTCCAAACGGTAGGCTTGGTATCCAAGTTAAGACAATGGGAACACGTTACCAAGGTGTCGATCGAATAATGAATTACAACCCTCCCCAGGCCAGTAGTGCCGGAGGGTTTTTGGTCATATCCATATTTCTTCCAGTTACTCTCCTTGCTCTTTAGGGTACTATCTAACCAAATGCATGAAGAGCGGAAGGTCAGATCAGAAGAGAGGAGTATGTTATGAAACGGAGACGTCAATTGAACAAAAAGACTCGTACAGTTCAGACCAAACCGGTCAGAAATCGGACTCACAAGTTTATTGCGGGATTACTGAGTGCCATTATTCCTGGCCTGGGTCATATTTATCTGAGATTGTACATGAGGGGTTTGACCTTTATGCTGCTTGTTTTGCTTGATCTGTCAGCAGTGTTGTACTTCTCATCTATTGGTATACAGATCAATGTGCCATTGCTCATCTTGCTGGCTTTGTGTATTCCGGTTATTTACTTTTACAATGTATATGATGTGTTGCAATCTGCAGATTGGGTCATGATGCGCAGACGTAGAGCCGTAACCCAGGCAACTTCGGACAAGCCGATAAATGAACGTTCTACACGAGATGCAATGATGGTCTGGGAGAGAGGCATATCGTTTGGATTACTTCTGATTGTGGGCGGATCTTTAATGGTACTTTTTTTCCGCAAACCACGTTGGTTTCAAGAGCTTCTCGCCATGTACGGCGGATATTCATTTGCGGTTCTCATGATCGTAGGCGGTTTGCTTCTGTTTGGTCGTGAGTTCTGGGTGATGTTGAACAAGAAAAAAATGTAGTGGAAACAATACAAGGAGGGAACGTGATGAACCGTAAAGTCCGGGTTGGCCGCTATACGGCTGCCGCCTTAATCATAGCGGTCGGTGTGCTGTTGATTTTGGATAAACGGTGGGGAACGGACTATGTATATGAGATGGTTGACTGTTGGCCATTTTTGCTCGTTGTTTTGGGTGTTGAATATATTGTGCTGTTTCTGTGGACACGCAGAAGAAACAAGGTGCAATCGGATAACCCGAGCAATCCTGATGAGCAAATCAAAGTACGTTTCAGACCCGATGCCAAAGGCATTCTAACCTCACTGATTTTGGCAGCTTCCGTATTTATCGTTACCGAGCAGGATCATTACATGCACTTATGGAATAGAGTGAGTCTAAATCTCGGAGCGGCATCCATGGACTACAGTCAAGCGGCAGGATATATGGAGGATAAGGGCACGATTCGTGTACCTGTTCGCATGGATACGTCAGACCTAGTGGTTGAAGGTGTCAACGGAGATATCTCGGTACAACGCGGAGATACGGATGAGATTGAAGTACGGACGGTGATCTGGGTAGATCAGACGACGGAAGTACAGGCAAAGGCCGTTGCAGCAGCCTCTTTTGTAGAGGCCGATGGTACAAAAGTGATTTATATCAAAGCTACAGGCAAGACGTATGGAGACAATGAAAAAACGCAGCCGCGTATGAATCTTACCATAACGATCCCGGAAGATCGTCGTTTTAATCTGGATATTCGAACTTCCAATGGAGCCATATTATTAAACCGTCCGGAAGCCATTAGTACCATACTGGCCGAAACGGGTAACGGACGTATCCGGATTACCAATGCTGTTGGAGATATCTCCGGGAAAACGTTGAACGGGGATGTCATTGTAGCCAACGCCATAGGTAATGTCGATCTGGACAGTAACCGTGGAGATATGAAGGCTCGCGGTATTTCCGGCGATGTAGATCTTGCTACACAAGTGGGAAGTATCAGTATTGCGGACTCCGTTGGTGAATTCATCGCAGAGACACGCAACGGCAATATTACGCTGGATGGAGCCAATCTGGGAATCAAAGCCCAATCGCTTAATGGCAGTATTAACATCGTATCTACCAAAGTCGGAGGGGACTGGGATGTGTACAGTGCGGTGGGAGCCATTAACGTATTACTTCCTGATCGTGGAGACTACAGTCTTGCGGGTTCCAGCAGTTATGGAGATCTAAGTACGGATTTGCCGTTCAAAGTACAGAATAAAACCATAGAAGGCCAGCTCGGTGAGGGCGAGTACAGGGTGAAAATTGAAGGCAACAGTGATCTCACCATTCAGAGTAATCCGGCTGTATCTACGCCTGAAACAGTTACACCTGATTCTGAAGATACGGCTGAGAATCTGGAACAGACAACCGAAGACGGAGCAAATTCCCAGGAGGATTCTACAGAGGTTCCTTGACTGCCGCGTTGACAATAAACTTGTAATCGCCGTACAATAAATGTACACTGGCAAGATTACACGGCATGAAAGATGGATTGTCGTTCTTAATGGCCGGGAATCAACTCTGAGCGAGGAGACGGTAACTTACTCTTCACCAGAGAATGAAAGGTAAGGCGGTGGGTTTTATGGCAACACGTGTCCAACATGCGTTGGAGCATCTGAAAACGACCGGTGTCCGTATTACACCCCAGCGTCATGCCATATTGAACTATCTGATGGAATCCATGGGGCATCCGACAGCCGATGAAATTTACCGAGCCCTTGAACCCCAATTTCCCAGTATGAGCGTGGCAACGGTATATAATAATTTGAAGATGTTTCTGGAAGCTGGCATGGTCCGGGAATTGACATACGGAGATAATTCAAGTCGCTTCGATGCCAATGTGACGGATCATTATCATGTTATCTGTGATCAATGCGGCAAGATTGAAGACTTCAGCTATCCTTCACTCAAAAGTGTAGAGCTTCAGGCGGAGTCTAGTACAGGATTCGAAGTACACGGTCACCGATTGGAAGTATATGGCGTTTGCAAAAGTTGCAGGGATTAAGAGAGTTGAATTACAATATTAACGTGCAGAATTCAGTATGGATTCTTCACGTTTTTTTTTAGCATTTATGCAAAATGCTCATCTTTATAACAACTTATGCGCACATCCTTATGATCAGCATAATTAACGGAGGTAGACGTTTGGGTAGAAAAAGCAGATATACACGTCAGAAGCGACGTTCATTTTGGCCCGGTTTTCTCGGGGCTTGTCTGATCGCCGGGGGGGCTTACTGGCTTATAACAAATGTATGGTTGAACCAGACCCATGAAGACCCCGACTGGGTAGGAAGAAGCCAGCCTATTTTTGTAGATGGGCAACTGATGGATGGAGACGCTCTGGGTACAGGAGATCAACTCAAGTTGCCTGTAGATGTGCTGCAAGAAGCGATTGATGCAGGCATACGTTATGAATCAGAATCGGGAGATATCATTATTGCCTCTCCTCAGCGAGTCCTTCATATGAAAGATGGAAGCACACAAGCAGAACTTAATCACAAAGATTATCCTATGACAGTTAAGCCTGAGGTTAAGGACGGAGAAGCCTATATTCCGCTCAAACCTTTGAAAGAAGTATATGGCATAACCGTACAGGAAGATTCAGTAACAGGTGCTGTGCTGCTGATGCGTGGTGGAGACATGATACAGTATGCAGAGATTGATACGTTATCATCCAAAGCCGACAAAACGGTGCCGTTATATAAACGTGGTGGAGAATCCTCACCAATCATTGCCGACATGGAAAAGGATGCACGGGTACGTGTATGGCAGACGGGTGATAAACAGAGTTTTGTTCAACTCGATAATGGATATGCCGGATATGTAGATAATGATTATATTGTCCTCACCGAGAAAAAGAAGGTGGACTTGCCCAAGTATACGCTGACTGCAGCAGAGAAGAAGTGGCAGAATAAACCGGTAAATCTGGTTTGGGAAGCCGTGTACAATCGTCAGCCTGATGTGGGCTCTATCGGTAAAATGCCAGGTGTGAATGTGGTCAGCCCCACATGGTTTCATATTACGGATGGACAGGGCACTGTGAAAAGCAAGGGAAACCAAGCTTATGTGAACTGGGCTCACCGTTCGGGTATGGAAGTATGGGGACTCATGGATAACAGCTTTGATCCGGACGTTACAAAAGAAGCTGTAGCTTCTTACGAGACACGCACTCATATTATTGAGCAGATGTTAGAGTATGCACAGACGTATCAACTGGATGGTATCAACATCGATTTTGAGAACGTGTATACCGATGACGGGCCGAATATTACGCAGTTTGTGCGCGAGATCAAGGCGATGGCTCGTATACATGGATTGATGTTATCAATTGATGTAACACCAAAATCAAACAGTGAGATGTGGTCTGCCTTTCTGGATCGCCGTGCATTAGGTTCTTTTGCAGACTATGTTATTGTGATGGCTTATGATGAACATTGGGCGGCCAGTCCCAAGGCAGGTTCGGTAGCATCTCTGCCTTGGACCGAGGCTTCCATGAGACGCATACTTGAGGAGGATGAAGTCCCTTCTAACAAGTTGATCATGGCGGTTCCGCTCTATACCCGGATATGGACGGAAGAGACGAATGATCAGGGTGAGGTTAAAGTGTCTTCCAAAGCGGTGGGCATGAATGCCATTGTGGAGCTGATCCAAGAGAAGAAACTCAAACCTGAACTGGATCAGGCAAGTGGACAGAACTATGTGGAATATAAGGAAGACGGAGCTACCAAGAAAATATGGATCGAAGATGCCGTGTCCCTTCAGGCGCGTGTGGATTTGATTGCTTCGCTGAAGCTGGGCGGAGTAGCAGCATGGAATCGAAGCTTTGCTAATGCTTCTGCATGGGAGGTATTGAAGCAGGCTGGGTACCAGAAATAATTTACTCATGCTCCGTGTTCGACGGATCTCTTCTCTTGTTTTGCTTTGCAAAAGTCAGAAGTTGCCCTCGTCTGATACCATCTTACATGTAATTTATCATTTTATTAGTCATAGAAATTATAACTTAACTTCATATCTTAGCATTGATAACAGCAACAAGGCTTACTTACAAGCCAAGTCCAAAAAGGTCCGGTAAACATACCGGGCCTTTTTTTTTGTTCTTCAATGAAATTAAGGGAAAAGACATTTAGCGGTTGGAGATCATATCGTGCTAACCATCGGTGGGGGGAGCTTGTGTAGAAGGCGCTTTCAGTTGTTGACTGGTCATGTTGGCCTTATTAGGGTCCAGGGTGAGGATGGTATGACAGAACATACAACGATCCGTTTTGCCAAGCATTTTGGTTAACTTCCCGCATTCCGGACAGTCGACTTGTACTGCACTGGTGGAGAGCATACCCGCCCAGAAATAAATGGCTAGACTGGCCATCATGGCAATCAGGCCGATGACGAGTCCTACAGCTGCGAAGACCTTGCCTGCATGTCCCCAAAAAACAATCCCGGCTGTTCCCAGTATCATTAGGCCCATACCTAGCATGGTCAGTAGTAATCCCCAAGTGCGAAAAGCATTAATTTTTGCTGATTTAAAAATCATGAAAAATGCTCCTATCGTATGAGTAGTATTGGACCTGGAAAAGAAGGAAACTTCAGTCTGGATGTAGAATTACATTATAACTGACTTGGCGCTTATCTGCCATGAAATGTATGGAGGGAATCGTGGAATTAAAGAACCTTGCTTTTTTGTCCGAACAGTCGGAAGAGACAGGGGCAGTTGGGGCTATCGCTTATTCCCACCCGGGAGAGCGATTCCACGGCTCCCTAATTCAAGATTTCGAATTATTAGTACTTGTTGTTCATAATGATGATCAATTGAAGTCGACGGTCGGACATTACAGATATGGTGATCTTCGTTATCAGATGATCTATGCGAGCCGTCATGAATTAAAGAGTAGTGTAGTAACCGGGAATCATAATAATCTCACCCAGTGTCTGATTGAAGGTGAGATTATCTGGGAAGCGGACAGCGCCTTAAGTGATTTGCGAGAAGAACTGTCTACCTTTGGGGCAGAATTGCGTGAGCAGAAGCTGCTTCATGAATTCACCAGTTTCTTGAGAATGTATGTGGAGGCCAAACGTCATATTCAGGAAGGTCATGTTGTAGACGCCTACTACAATGTATTAGAGGCTCTGGGGAACTGGGCAAGAATTGTATTGATTGAACAGGGGATATACCCGGATCATGCCGTCTGGACACATGTGCAGAATCTGGATCGCGCTTTATGGAAACTTTATCAAGAGCTTACCGTAAGCTCGGAGACGCTGGAGCAGCGAGTAGAGC
This sequence comes from Paenibacillus sp. FSL H8-0283, assembly GCF_045040675.1. NCBI lineage: Bacteria > Bacillati > Bacillota > Bacilli > Caryophanales > Paenibacillaceae > Paenibacillus > Paenibacillus sp. FSL H8-0283. The sequence goes on along the minus strand of NZ_CP150295.1, from coordinate 5,942,910 downwards.
TTGTCCTGCTTGCCTGTGAGTTTTCAGTAATGTCCAAAATGAGTGAATGCTCAGAACTGCTGTTGCGTGTGTTAAGAAGTCGCAAGGAGCCGTGGAGCATGAATGAACTTGTTCATCATCCACAGTTAAGATTTGTTCGAGAAGATCTGCCTTTGGTAATACGTAAGCTGGTCTTTCGTTCTATTGTAAAAGAATCGGCAGGATGGCCATCAATCGGAGGAGAGGGTCGGGAAATTCGGTATTGGATTGAGGCATAACCTTCTCCAGAGGCCTGACATTATATTGATCACATAAGGGAGGGGAAACCTTCCTTTTTTGTTTGTCTAATAATTTATAAAAAGATGTTGACTCTCATTCACGATATATGATACATTATATTTCGTTCCTCAAACGAGATTATCGCCAACAAACGATAAATTCTTCAGAGGAAAAGTGAAGAACTAAAGCTTCAAAAAAGAAATTAAAAAAAGTTCTTGACGAAAACAAACGAAATGTGTTACATTATTTAAGTCGCCGCCGAAACTTGGTTGAGACGAAAAAAGTAAAACAAATCGTGTTTGATCTTTGAAAACTGAACAACGAGTGAGTAAACATTCTGCTTGCAGAATGAACGCGAAAGTTTGAGACAAGCCTTGGCTTGAATCGGCTGGAGCACAAATGAGATTTTTAATCTCGTCAGATTCAAAATGAGCTTATCGCTCTTTTCAATACTTTATTGGAGAGTTTGATCCTGGCTCAGGACGAACGCTGGCGGCATGCCTAATACATGCAAGTCGAGCGGACTTGAAGAGAAGCTTGCTTCTCTGATGGTTAGCGGCGGACGGGTGAGTAACACGTAGGCAACCTGCCCTCAAGTTTGGGACAACTACCGGAAACGGTAGCTAATACCGAATAATTGTTTTCTTCGCCTGAAGGAAACTGGAAAGACGGAGCAATCTGTCACTTGGGGATGGGCCTGCGGCGCATTAGCTAGTTGGTGAGGTAACGGCTCACCAAGGCGACGATGCGTAGCCGACCTGAGAGGGTGATCGGCCACACTGGGACTGAGACACGGCCCAGACTCCTACGGGAGGCAGCAGTAGGGAATCTTCCGCAATGGGCGAAAGCCTGACGGAGCAATGCCGCGTGAGTGATGAAGGTTTTCGGATCGTAAAGCTCTGTTGCCAGGGAAGAACGCTTGGGAGAGTAACTGCTCTCAAGGTGACGGTACCTGAGAAGAAAGCCCCGGCTAACTACGTGCCAGCAGCCGCGGTAATACGTAGGGGGCAAGCGTTGTCCGGAATTATTGGGCGTAAAGCGCGCGCAGGCGGTCATTTAAGTCTGGTGTTTAATCCCGGGGCTCAACCCCGGATCGCACTGGAAACTGGGTGACTTGAGTGCAGAAGAGGAGAGTGGAATTCCACGTGTAGCGGTGAAATGCGTAGATATGTGGAGGAACACCAGTGGCGAAGGCGACTCTCTGGGCTGTAACTGACGCTGAGGCGCGAAAGCGTGGGGAGCAAACAGGATTAGATACCCTGGTAGTCCACGCCGTAAACGATGAGTGCTAGGTGTTAGGGGTTTCGATACCCTTGGTGCCGAAGTTAACACATTAAGCACTCCGCCTGGGGAGTACGGTCGCAAGACTGAAACTCAAAGGAATTGACGGGGACCCGCACAAGCAGTGGAGTATGTGGTTTAATTCGAAGCAACGCGAAGAACCTTACCAGGTCTTGACATCCCTCTGATCGATGCAGAGATGTATCTTTCCTTCGGGACAGAGGAGACAGGTGGTGCATGGTTGTCGTCAGCTCGTGTCGTGAGATGTTGGGTTAAGTCCCGCAACGAGCGCAACCCTTATATTTAGTTGCCAGCACTTCGGGTGGGCACTCTAGATAGACTGCCGGTGACAAACCGGAGGAAGGTGGGGATGACGTCAAATCATCATGCCCCTTATGACCTGGGCTACACACGTACTACAATGGCCGGTACAACGGGCTGCGAAATCGCGAGATGGAGCCAATCCCAACAAAGCCGGTCTCAGTTCGGATTGCAGGCTGCAACTCGCCTGCATGAAGTCGGAATTGCTAGTAATCGCGGATCAGCATGCCGCGGTGAATACGTTCCCGGGTCTTGTACACACCGCCCGTCACACCACGAGAGTTTATAACACCCGAAGTCGGTGGGGTAACCGCAAGGAGCCAGCCGCCGAAGGTGGGATAGATGATTGGGGTGAAGTCGTAACAAGGTAGCCGTATCGGAAGGTGCGGCTGGATCACCTCCTTTCTATGGAGAATCGTTTCCTGCAACGGAAACATTCAAATACGCAGCTTAGCTGCAAAACACTCACTCGTTGTTCGGTTTTGAGAGCTCAAACTCTCAAACAGCTTGCTTTTGCATGGAGCTTGTTCTTTGAAAACTAGATATCGAAACGAAACAAACGCGAATTAGAACATTCCTTTAAGCTGATCTTGTGTAAACAAGTGAAGTGTTTATAAAGGTAGTTAAATTGCTTTTGTGATGGTATCGGGTGAGAGCGACTTTTGGATTTGGACGTAGTCCAAAACAAGGGAAGCGAGCGACCGAAACCGGAACAAAATGGTTAAGCTACTAAGAGCACACGGAGGATGCCTAGGCGCTAGGAGCCGATGAAGGACGTGGCGAACAACGAAACTGCCTCGGGGAGCTGTAAGCAAGCTTTGATCCGGGGGTGTCCGAATGGGGAAACCCAGCTGGGGTAATTTCCAGTTACTCATAACTGAATACATAGGTTATGTAGAGGCATACCAGGGGAACTGAAACATCTAAGTACCCTGAGGAAGAGAAAACAATAGTGATTCCGTCAGTAGCGGCGAGCGAACGCGGAGAAGCCCAAACCAAAGAGCTTGCTCTTTGGGGTTGTGGGACGTCTCACATGGAGTTACAAAGGAACCGGTTAAGCGAAGAGGTCTGGAAAGGCCCGCCAAAGAAGGTAAAAGCCCTGTAGTTGAAAGTTGGTTCCCTCCGAGACGGATCCCGAGTAGTGCGGGGCACGTGAAACCCCGTATGAATCCGGCAGGACCATCTGCCAAGGCTAAATACTTCCTAGCGACCGATAGTGAAGCAGTACCGTGAGGGAAAGGTGAAAAGCACCCCGGAAGGGGAGTGAAATAGAACCTGAAACCGTGTGCTTACAAAAAGTCAGAGCCCGTTTTAGGGGTGATGGCGTGCCTTTTGTAGAATGAACCGGCGAGTTACGTTCCCGTGCAAGGTTAAGGTGAAGAGCCGGAGCCGCAGCGAAAGCGAGTCTGAATAGGGCGAATTAGTACGTGGACGTAGACCCGAAACCGGGTGATCTACCCCTGTCCAGGGTGAAGGTGCGGTAACACGCACTGGAGGCCCGAACCCACGCATGTTGAAAAATGCGGGGATGAGGTGGGGGTAGCGGAGAAATTCCAATCGAACTCGGAGATAGCTGGTTCTCCCCGAAATAGCTTTAGGGCTAGCCTCGGAAAACAGAGTCGTGGAGGTAGAGCACTGATTGGGTGCGGGGCCCGCAAGGGTTACCAAGCTCAGTCAAACTCCGAATGCCATAGACTTACTTCCGGGAGTCAGACAGTGAGTGCTAAGATCCATTGTCAAAAGGGAAACAGCCCAGACCATCAGCTAAGGTCCCCAAGTGTGTGTTAAGTGGGAAAGGATGTGGAGTTGCACAGACAACCAGGATGTTGGCTTAGAAGCAGCCATCATTGAAAGAGTGCGTAATAGCTCACTGGTCGAGTGACTCTGCGCCGAAAATGTAACGGGGCTAAACACACCACCGAAGCTATGGCTTGATGCTTTGCATCAGGGGTAGGGGAGCGTTGTATAAGGGTTGAAGGTGTACCGTAAGGAGCGCTGGACATTATACAAGTGAGAATGCCGGTATGAGTAACGAAAAGATCAGTGAGAATCTGATCCGCCGAAAGCCTAAGGGTTCCTGAGGAAGGCTCGTCCGCTCAGGGTAAGTCGGGACCTAAGGCGAGGCCGAAAGGCGTAGTCGAAGGACAACAGGTCGAAATTCCTGTACCACCGTAAGCCGTTATGAGCAATGGGGGGACGCAGTAGGGTAGTGACGCGGACTGATGGATGTCCGTCTAAGCAGTAAGGCTGATGTGTAGGCAAATCCGCACATTGTAAGGCTGAGCTGTGATGGGGAGCGAAAATTATAGTAGCGAAGGTCATGATCTCACACTGCCAAGAAAAGCCTCTAGCCAGGTGATGGTGCCCGTACCGCAAACCGACACAGGTAGGCGAGAAGAGTATTCTAAGGCGCGCGGAAGAACTCTCGTTAAGGAACTCGGCAAAATGACCCCGTAACTTCGGGAGAAGGGGTGCCCCGGTAGTGTGAATAGCACGAGGGGGCCGCAGTGAAAAGGCCCAAGCGACTGTTTAGCAAAAACACAGGTCTGTGCGAAGCCGTAAGGCGAAGTATACGGGCTGACGCCTGCCCGGTGCTGGAAGGTTAAGGGGAGTGGTTAGGAGCAATCCGAAGCTGTGAACCGAAGCCCCAGTAAACGGCGGCCGTAACTATAACGGTCCTAAGGTAGCGAAATTCCTTGTCAGGTAAATTCTGACCCGCACGAATGGCGTAACGACTTGGGCGCTGTCTCAACGAGAGATCCGGTGAAATTTTAATACCTGTGAAGATGCAGGTTACCCGCGACAAGACGGAAAGACCCCATGGAGCTTTACTGCAGCTTGATATTGAATTTGGGTACGATCTGTACAGGATAGGTGGGAGCCTTTGAAGTGTGAGCGCCAGCTTGCATGGAGGCAACGTTGGGATACCACCCTGATCGTATCTAGGTTCTAACCTGGTACCGTAATCCGGTGCGGGGACAGTGTCAGGTGGGCAGTTTGACTGGGGCGGTCGCCTCCTAAAGAGTAACGGAGGCGCCCAAAGGTTCCCTCAGAATGGTTGGAAATCATTCGAAGAGTGCAAAGGCATAAGGGAGCTTGACTGCGAGACCTACAAGTCGAGCAGGGACGAAAGTCGGGCTTAGTGATCCGGTGGTACCGCATGGAAGGGCCATCGCTCAACGGATAAAAGCTACCCTGGGGATAACAGGCTTATCTCCCCCAAGAGTCCACATCGACGGGGAGGTTTGGCACCTCGATGTCGGCTCATCGCATCCTGGGGCTGAAGTAGGTCCCAAGGGTTGGGCTGTTCGCCCATTAAAGCGGTACGCGAGCTGGGTTCAGAACGTCGTGAGACAGTTCGGTCCCTATCTGTCGTGGGCGTAGGAAATTTGAGAGGAGCTGTCCTTAGTACGAGAGGACCGGGATGGACGTACCGCTGGTGTACCAGTTGTTCCGCCAGGAGCACCGCTGGGTAGCTATGTACGGACGGGATAAACGCTGAAAGCATCTAAGCGTGAAGCCCCCCTCAAGATGAGATTTCCCAGTATGTAAGACCCCTTGAAGACGACGAGGTAGATAGGCTGGGGGTGGAAGTGCAGCAATGCATGGAGCTGACCAGTACTAATCGGTCGAGGGCTTATCCAATAGCAAGTTGTAATTCGCATGTTTCGTTTCGAATCTAGTTTTCAGAGAACGATCTCTGAAGCATATTCCCTGATAGCTCAGTTGGTAGAGCACTCGACTGTTAATCGAGTTGTCACAGGTTCGAGCCCTGTTCGGGGAGCCATATGGAGAGGTGTCCGAGCTGGCCGAAGGAGCACGATTGGAAATCGTGTAGGCGTCACAAGCGTCTCGAGGGTTCGAATCCCTCTCTCTCCGCCATAATATTAAGGCCCGTTGGTCAAGGGGTTAAGACACCTCCCTTTCACGGAGGTAACAGGGGTTCGAATCCCCTACGGGTCATAATAACTTCAAAAAAAGAAGTTGATTTTTACAACAAGATTATGGTATGATCATAAATGTGTTGTTCGGAGGCTTAGCTCAGCTGGGAGAGCATCTGCCTTACAAGCAGAGGGTCGGGGGTTCGATCCCCTCAGCCTCCACCATATAAACTTTATAACGACGCGGGGTGGAGCAGCCCGGTAGCTCGTCGGGCTCATAACCCGAAGGCCGCAGGTTCAAATCCTGCCCCCGCAATTATACTTTCCTTTGAGAAAGTGATCTGGAACCGTGGTGTAGTTGGCCTAACATGCCTGCCTGTCACGCAGGAGATCGCGGGTTCGAATCCCGTCGGTTCCGCCATTTAATCTTTACATGAGGCAAACTGTTCACTACATCTGCTGTATGGCACTGATGCCCTATATAAAGTGTAAGGAATTAAGATTAGACTTTATTATGGCTCGGTAGCTCAGTCGGTAGAGCAGAGGACTGAAAATCCTCGTGTCGGCGGTTCGATTCCGTCCCGAGCCACCATTTTTAAATAATTTAATAAGCCGGTGTAGCTCAACTGGTAGAGCAACTGACTTGTAATCAGTAGGTTGGGGGTTCAAGTCCTCTCGCCGGCACCATGTAATCCTGGAGGATTAGCGAAGTGGCCAAACGCATCAGACTGTAAATCTGCTCCCGTACGGGTTCGGTGGTTCGAATCCATCATCCTCCACCAGTTTTTAGGGGCATAGTTTAAAGGTAGAACAACGGTCTCCAAAACCGTTGGTGTGGGTTCAATTCCTGCTGCCCCTGCCAATTAACTTTTTAGAAATTAACCTTTTATGGCGGTCGTGGCGAAGTGGTTAACGCACCGGTTTGTGGATCCGGCATTCGGGGGTTCAATTCCCCTCGATCGCCCCTTTGTTTTTTCATTTTTTATTGGGGATTAGCCAAGCGGTAAGGCAACGGACTTTGACTCCGTCATGCATAGGTTCAAATCCTATATCCCCAGCCATTATGCGGACGTGGCTCAGCGGTAGAGCATCGCCTTGCCAAGGCGAGGGTCGCGGGTTCGATTCCCGTCGTCCGCTCCAAAATATGGCGCCATAGCCAAGTGGTAAGGCACAGCTCTGCAAAAGCTTTATCCCCAGTTCGAATCTGGGTGGCGCCTCCAGCATATGCCGGCGTGGCGGAATGGCAGACGCGCTCGACTCAAAATCGAGTGGGAAACCGTGGAGGTTCGAGTCCTCTCGCCGGTATATTGAATAGCCCTACATGTTGCTTATGCAATGTGTAGGGCTATTTTTATTTTATATGAAACGATTTATGTGCAGTAAGAAAATCTAGAGTAAGAGAAGATGGACGTTAATAAAGATTGACGTATGATTATATTGAGTATATTGTAGATAAGTAAAGTCTTTAATATGGAGGAGTGAAGTAGAGTGACTAATGGAAAAAATGTATCGGATACCGATCTGTTATTTGATCTTTCTGTATGGGAAGAGGCATGGAAGAATCGTCCGAGAAGTTCAAAATATAAGAAGAAAAGCGCCCCCTTTAATATAGAAGAAGCTTTTGAGCGATGGGCCAGGGATTATCATGCACAGTCGTTCACTGAAGAAGGAAAGCAGCGTTCTGAACGCATTATGGGCTGGATTGAAAACCAGGGTGTGGAATTCTCAGGATTATCCATATTGGACATTGGAGCGGCCTCAGGCATATTTACCATTCCTTTTGCGGAAAAGGGGGCAAGTGTGACGGCAGTTGAGCCTTCTGAGTTGCTTGTCTCCCTTATGAAAGAGACGATACCTCCAGCTCTGGAATCCAAAATCGAAATCGTAAACGAACGATATGAGGAAATCTCTATTCAGGATAAAGGCTGGGAGAAGAAATATGACTTTGCATTTGCATCCATGTGTCCGGCGATGTCGGATTGGGAAACGATTGAGCAGGCGATCAATTGTGCCCGGAAGTATGTGTATATAAGTACTATGGCGGGACAGAAGGAACACACACTAATGGATGAACTTAAGGATGTACTGGGTGTAACTTCTTCACACAAGGTCGATGATATGGGGTATATCCAACAGTTGCTGTATTTGAAGGGTTATTCTTATACGATGATCATTACGAGAGAAGTTAACTCATTTGAAGTACCGGTGGAAGAGATTATCGAGAAGCTGCCAGAATGGCTTAATACGTATGAGTTACCATCGGATGAAGATTCCCTCAGATTGGCTGAGGATTACATTAGCGATACGTACAAGGATAGTACTGTGACCTTCTCACGTGGAGGAAGATTTGGTAAAATTCTAATTCAACTTGAACAGCCCAATATGAAAACAGTTCGCACTAAGGATAAGCGATAAATCGCATAAGCGTGGCACGTGTAATGATAATCAGGAATTGAGACTGAGACAATGTAGTCTAACGTCTAAGATGGCACTAGGAAGCATCACAACGCTGTGCCAAAAGATGAACGGTTGAAACATATGAAGTTAAGATTGCAGAAGTGAAGGTGTAAGTGAAGGGAGCAGGTTATGTGCTCCCTCTTTTTTGAAGCCACTAATTCATCAACCGCTTTGAACCAGACCCTCGTTTATTTAGAGATGTTCGACACTTCTGCTTTCTGCTTACGCTCCCGATACTGGCCGGGGGTGATTCCTTCCCATTTACGGAATGATCGGATAAAGTTTTGCGGATTATTGTACCGAAGTCGTGCTGCGATATCTTTAACGGTTAGATCACTTTCGTCCAGCCATTTTTTAGCGATGTTAAATCGGTACTTGGTCAGATATTCACTAAATGCACAGCCTGTCTCTTTGCGGAAAACACTACTTAAGTAGTTGGCATTGTAGTGAAGCTTAACAGCACATTCCTCAAGCGTCAGATCCTTATCATAATCTTGATGAATCATGGCAATCATTTTCTCAGATATATGCTGATACTGGGCGTACTGTCTCGCTTTAAAAACCTGGATGACGGGCAAGATGACTTGATATTTAAACCAATCCTCAACTTCAGCAGCGTACTGCAAACTATGAAGTTCATGAAACATCGAACCACGACCTTGGGAGATCTGTCCGAGTCGTATGCCGGATTCCTGAGTCATTTGCAAAATATGCGTGAGTAGCCTCGTAAGAGCCACCTCATACTCCTCCGGTGTAACCTCCATACCAAAGATCACTTCAAGCAGTTGTTTCAGAAGAGCAGATGCCTGGACTTCGTCCGCATTTTGAATAGCTTGGATCAACGAATATTCCAATGATTCCGGGTAGGTCATGGACCAAGTGGGAGCGTAATGATCTATGTTCTCATATTGAAAAATAATGCCTGTTCCCAGCTTCATCCGATGCCTTAGTGCTTCCATGGCTTCTGTGTAAGCTTGAGAGATGTGATATAGAGAGCTGTGCGGCTGGCTGAATCCTATACTGACTTGAAGAGCTAGAATCTTATCCATCTGTTGTTGTAACTGGTCTGTTAATACATATAGCTGCTGTGAAAAAATAAACTGATCCTGTTCAACGCTCCCAATCACCGTGACTACCGTATGTTCCAGCACAATGGGAAGCAATTGTTGGTTATGCACAACGGTTTCCTCCAATATATTTTGAATAGCGAATAATAAGAGATCACGATCACTAGTTCTATATTTTGTATGATTAACAAGATCGGCCTGTAGTGTAATAACAGCAATTTGTTGCCATTCCCGAACCTGATGCGTGTAGCCATATTCATTCAGGGCGTCATGAAGAGTATGAACAGGGATCTTACCCTGGAACAGATTCATCATAAAATGATTGCGAATCTGCAATAGATGCACATTAAGTGTGTTCTCTAATTGGGAGCGAGAGGCAGATAATTGTGAGACCCCTGCTCTGATCTGTTCGAACTCATCAGAAAATGGTGGTGATTGCTGAGCTACCGTGTTTCCTTCTTTGGACAGGTGGTTGTCACCAAGTTGGGTTAAAAGTTTACGAATCGGGACATGCATTCGCTTGGAGCCGAGCCAGGCGAGTAATAATGAAAGTAAAAGTAAGAAGATACTGATATACAAGGTGTGTAATCCGATATCGATATATTCTTGTGTCAGAATATTGGTAGGTGAGATTAGCACATAAGTCCATCCCTTTAAGGTAGAAGGGCTATACGTCAGGGAATAATGTGTATCGGCGATCTTAACTTCCCGTTTTTCAAAGCCTGTTGAAAATGTGATGGGTGATAGTTTGGTTATGTTGGCTTCCGTATCCCGATCCTGTAATCCAATGGCAGACAACGGTTGTCCAATGTATACGGGATCGGGATGCACCAAGATACGTTGTTCCCGATTCAAAATGATCAGTCCAGAGGCAGCATTGCCTAGGGAGGCTTCTCCTAGTGTATTTTGCAAAGAGCATGCAGGAATTCCGGCAATCAAGGCAGCATCGGATGACGTATTCAGATTCGGAATAGATCTCGCAAGGGCAATATGATAGATACAGCCTGTACCGGGTGAGCGCTCATCATTACTGAACACCGATGAAGGGGAGAGCTGCCATCCAGAGGTTAACGTATCCGATATCAATTCCTTCATGGGAAGAGCCAGTGGAAAATCCGTATTACGATATAATCCGGCATGATCAATAAGCCAATTCTGAGATTGATTCACCAGAGTAATATCCAGCAAAGGTTCCCATGACCTCATATTCTGAAATTCGCTCTGTAGTTTGTCGGCAAGCAAAGGCCCTTTCCCTTCTAGTGAAGAAGAAGCAGACAGGGAGCGGAGGGTTACTGGAGAGCGAACGGCCTGATCAAGCATATAACTAACTGTAGCGAGTTTGTGTTCTACGTTGGATTGCATTTGTTCCAGCAACTGTCTGTTAGCCTGCGTACGATGCAGCTCTGTTTGGTTTGATGAATAGATAAATGCGGCAATTCCCGTTAACAAAATGGGCAGGGTGCTTAACAGGATTCCGAAGATGATCATTTTATGGAGATAGCTGATTGGTCGCACAGTTTCAGTTCCACCCCTGACATTAGAAATAGTAACACTTTCTATTTTAGTAAACGCTTACATATAGAACAATCTAAATTTTGTTTATTTGGATAAATAAGTAATTTTACAAGAGAGTATAGAAGTAGAGATAAGGGATTGCTGATAGATGATTTTGCAGAAAAGGTTAGAGAAACGGCTTGGAATGACTATCCAATACGGAATCATGAGAAACGAAATTGCAGTGTGAACGTAAATAGAGACATGGACAACATTCTCTCTACAGGTCGACATCTGCTAAAGGGTAGCCTGAATACGGGTAATAGAAGGTATCTGGAGTGCTATTCAGCTTAGGTGGAACGTTGGTCTTATATAGGGACAGACAAAGGTCCAACTAGATCCCCGACCTGAGTCTAGGATGAAAAACCGTCCACGGTCTGTTTTGAAAAGTCGCGGAATCCCCTAGAATAAGGACATAAGGTTAAACAAGAAACACGGAAACAAAAAACAAGAAACAAACGAACAAATGACTCAACACATTAAAAGGAACGAATGGAAAGGGCGGTGAACAACAATTATGAGATTGAATAAGGGAAATGGCTGGGCGATTGTATTGATTGCGCTGGGTGCACTACTCCTCTTCGGAAAGTTAACTCCACTTCTTGGACACTTAATGGGTTATCTGATTCCGGTCCTGATGATTGCACTGGGATACTACGGAGTTAAACGAGGGAATGTGATGCTTGGCTGGATTGTTCTCATCATCGGTATCATCTCACTGATGGGTAAACTGGCATGGTTGATCGGACCGATCATCGCGATCGGGTTAATCATCTTTGGTATCTCAATGCTAAGCAATAACCGCAGTCGTCGTGGTCGGTACTAAGCTTTCACGATTATGAAAAGGAGGGACAGAACATAATGAGTGTATTTCGTCGAATGCGGGATATTACCGTAGCTAATCTGAACGAACATTTGGAGCAAAGTCAGGACCCAGTCAAACTGATTGATCAGTTCCTGGTCTCGACCCGCCAAGACATCGGTGAAGCCGAGAAACTTCGTCATCAATATGCAAGCCATACCAGACAAATGAAACAACAAGCCGATCAGGCAGCAGGTATGGTGAACAAACGGGAAGAACAGGCTTCCATGGCTCTGAAAGCAGGGGAAGAACATCTCGCTAAGCTGGCCTTGCAGGAGAAAATCCTCCACGAGGAAAAAATGGAACAGTACAATGAATTGTATGCACAAAGTTATGCGGCATTACAGGAGTTGGATGAACAGATCGACCAGCTGAAGGTTGAATATCAGAATGTATACAGCAAACGCCAATATTACTACGCTCGTATGCAGACGATTCAGTTACAGCAACGTATGAACCAGAGAGGCAATCACAACGGTCAGAATGTACCCCGTATGTTTAACCGACTGGATGACCAAGTCTCTGATCTCGAATATGAAGCACAAAGTCTCCGCGATATCCGGCGGATGAATCAAGATGGTTCAGGAGTGACTGGCAGCATGTCATCCTCTACGCTGGATAAGGAACTGGAACGCTTAAGACAGAAATTGAACAATGACAGAAAGGAGTAGTCACAATGAATAAATTATACCGCTCGGCGCGTAATCGAAGGCTAACAGGTTTGATCGGTGGCATTTCTGAAAATCTCGGATTGAGTACCACGCTGCTACGTATCATTTTCTTCATCAGTATTTTCGCTACGGGAGGTACATCATTGTTGATCTACTTCATCGCTGCATTGGTGGTACCAAAGGAATCCAATCACGTTGATCCATATGCTTATGATTCCAACGTAAGAGGATACAAGTAAACGAAAGGAGCAAGCACATGAGCAAATTATACCGCTCAACGCGTGACCGGATGTTAACCGGCTTGTGCGGCGGAATTTCCGAAACCATCGGAATGGATTCCACCCTGCTGCGTATCATCTTTGTTATCAGTATCTTCGTAACTGGCGGCACGTCGTTGTTAATATACTTTATTGCAGCACTGGTGGTACCAAAAGAACCGTATCCGCCTTATGATCCATATGGCTACGGTCCGGGCCAAGGCCCTGGTCCTGGCAGAGGATACGACAACTATGATCATCAGCCACCAAGAGGTCCTTTTCAAAATAATCACAACCAACAAGGTCCTGGTAACTTCGGTCCCGGCCCTGGATTCAACGGCAGACCTCAATCTGGTCCCCGTTCTTATGACAACAACGCCTACGGAGCAGGAGCACCGCAAGAAAGTGAACTTGATTCCATGATGAAAGATATCGAGAAAAAAGCACTGAAAAAAGAAGTTGAAGAGCTTCGCCAAAAATTATCTCGTTACGAGAAGGGAGAAAAGTAAAATGGGAGTATTTAAACGGATTAAGGATATGACGAAAGCATCGGTAAATGATATGTTGGATAAAGTAGAGGACCCGATTGTAATGTTGAACCAGTACTTGCGTGATATGGAGGCTGAGATTCATGAGGCAGAGGTAACTGTTGCCAAACAAATGGCAAATGAGCGCCGCATGAAACAACGTTTGGATGAAGCGGAGCGTACTTCGGTACAACGTGAGTCCCAAGCAGAAGCTGCTCTGTCTAACGGTCAGGAAGAAGTGGCACGCAAATTGTTGGAAGAGAAAATCTACTTTGATCAAAAAATTACGGAGTACAGCGAACTGCATGCACAGTCCGAAGCACAAGCAAAAGATCTGTTGCAACAGTTGCATGATATGAAAGATGAGTTCTACAAAATGCGTAACAAACGTAATGAACTTGTATCCCGTGCACAAATGGCAAAAGCTAAAAAACAAATGTCTTCCATCAACAGCTTGCATTCGATCGAAAGTGGCGGCGCATCACTTGGATTCCACCGCATGGAAGAGAAAATCATGCAGCTGGAAGCTGAGGCTGACGTAGCTCGTGCACCTTATCGCAACACATCATCCACGTATACGAATCCTGTAGATGTGGAAAAACAATTCAAAGTGGATCAGCAATTACAAGCCCTCAAAAATAAAATGGGCAATGGTTCCAAGAATGAAGCGAACGGAACTTCAAAAGAATAACTGTTCGCTTAGTGGACAATATGATATTCTATAAATCGTGTATAATGTACGGTTGGTAGAACAAAAGTTAAGCCATACAGGACTTCATTGCCTGGTATGGCTTTTCCGTTGAATAAAGAGAGATTAACTTACAGAGGAGGTGCGGCGGGGATGAATCAAAAGAGTAAATGGCTTGCAGTTGTCATTATGATTATTGGCACAATGATGTTATTGAATGACAATATTAACTTCCTGACCGCTGCCGCACTGATTCTGTTAACGGTTGGAATGCTTCAAGTCCGCAATGGGGATACCCGCAAAGGTCATCGGTATCTTGGCATTGGTGCGGCACTGTTATTGCTGGATAATTTAATGATTGTATTTTTGATTGTACTTGCTTCTTTAGCTTATTTTTATTCAAAAAACAAAAAGATTCATCTGGACGAAGGCGTTATGAAGAAACAGAATTTCATGGCTCGGTACTACTGGGATCAATCATCCTGGACGTTACGTAGTATGAGTCTGTGGCATGCCATAGGTGAGGTTAACGCGGATCTATCTCTTTCGATTCCGGAGGAGAAACAAACAATTGTGCTGCTGCAAGGAGTTATGGGTAATGTTCGCCTTACACTACCAGAAGATTATGGTGTGGAGATTGAAGCATCGGTTCTTTTCGGCCGGATTAATCTTCTTGGAGAACAAGATAGCGGCATGATGAACAAATTAGTATGGAGAACGCCTGGATATGAATCCAGTGAACATAAAGCAAAATTTGTCATTTCTTATATTGTTGGCGACCTAAACATCAGTAATCCGTAGTAAAATAGATGAAGAGAAGGAGGAGACCCCGATGAAGACAAAACGACATACCGACATGGTAACCCGAAGTATGGGTGAAGGGATCCTCCTGGTTTTCATTGTGCTCGCTGTTATTTTGTATGTATTGTATACATATGGTTATCTTGCTCCGTTTACAGGTTGGCGTCATCTGATTCAATCGGGTCTGGCCTTATTGCTACTTCTGATTGGGATCGGTGCGGTCTTTGGGTTCTATCAGAGTTACCGGGTTAAACGCCGGCTTGAACTGCTGCGGGAAACACTTCTACTGTGGGAGAAGGGCTCTCTATCACGCACTGTACCTGATCTGGGCGATGATGATGTGGGCCGTTTAAGTGAGCAACTCGGACGAATCGGCAAAAAGTGGGAAGATCAGATATCTACGCTCCAGCGATTGTCTACTCATAATGCACAGCTTGCTGAACAAGCCAGAATTACGGCTATTGTGGAAGAGCGGCAACGTTTGGCACGGGAACTACATGATGCGGTATCGCAGCAATTGTTTGCGATATCCATGACAGCAACGGCCGTTGGACGGAAGATGGAGAAGGATTTTGAACGTGCTCAGCGGCAGGTGGCTTTGATTGAGGAGATGGCTTCGGTAGCCCAGTCCGAGATGCGTGCGTTACTGTTACATCTGCGTCCAGTCTATCTGGAGGGTAAACATCTCGAACAAGGTCTGCGTGATCTGGTGATGGAACTGAAAACAAAAGTACCCATGGACATTGTGCTCGAAATGGACGAAGACATTGATCTGATCAAAGGCATCGAGAATCATCTGTTCCGGATCGTTCAGGAGGCTATGTCCAATACGTTACGGCATGCAAAAGCGGAAAAAATGGAGATACGGATCCAGCGCCGTACTGATGCGATCCGGGTATTGATTCGTGATGATGGGCAAGGCTTTGATCTGGATGAGAATAAACAAGCTTCTTACGGTCTGGCTAACATGCGTGAACGTGTTACGGAGATTGGCGGGGCCATACATTTTGTAACAGCGCCTGGTAAGGGAACGCGGATTGAGATTACGATACCTTTGATGAACGATGAAAGCGAGGAAGAACATGTCAATGGAACCGGAAGTCGAAACGGAGACGGAAACGTCGATCAAAGTATTGCTCGTGGATGATCATGAGATGGTACGTATTGGTCTTGCAGCGGTACTGGATACCGAAGATGGAATTGAAGTTGTTGGTGAAGCAGGTAGTGGAGAGGAAGGCATTCGGCTTGCACAGGAATATAAGCCTGATGTTGTTCTGATGGACCTGGTTATGG
This sequence comes from Paenibacillus sp. FSL H8-0283, assembly GCF_045040675.1. NCBI lineage: Bacteria > Bacillati > Bacillota > Bacilli > Caryophanales > Paenibacillaceae > Paenibacillus > Paenibacillus sp. FSL H8-0283. The sequence continues at coordinate 5,926,992 of NZ_CP150295.1, read as the reverse complement.
AAGGAATGGACGGCATTGAGGCTACTCGTCAGGTACTTAAAATGTATCCAGAGTGCAAAGTCATTGTATTGACCAGTTACTTGGATGATGAAAAAATGTATCCTGTCATTGAAGCAGGTGCATTCAGTTATCTGTTGAAAACATCAAGAGCCAATGAAGTGGCAGATGCGATTCGCGCAGCAGCTCGCGGGCAATCCGTTCTGGAGTCACAGGTGGCTTCGAAAATGATGAATCGCTTCCGGCAGCCACAGGCAGCAGCTCCTTTGCATGATGAATTGACTGACCGAGAAATGGATGTGCTCCGGTTGCTCGCCAAAGGTAAATCGAATCAGGACATCGCTGATGATCTGATCATTGGTATCAAGACGGTCAAATTCCATGTTACAAACCTACTGGCAAAATTAGGCGTAGACGACCGTACACAGGCCGCGATCTATGCTTATAAAAATGGACTTGCAGAGTAATAACAAGAACTATATGCAATAACATCATTAAGCCAAAGAACCGTGCATTAATGTGCGGAAGTTATAGATAAGAGATGATTTATATAAATTGAACTAAAGATTTACACAAAACGGAGAGGACAGAAAGAACCTGAAGAAGCGAAGCTAAAAGCTTTCTGAAAGAAAGCTACTTCGGAAGCATAAACTTCGCCTTTATCCCTGGATTTACCCTTTATAAAAAGAATCAAAAAAAATCTGGGGATAACGGCGATCGGAAGGTTGTTCTGTCATCGGAGTGGCGAGTGTAAATATTGTGTAGTTCAATTTATATAGAAAATTATAAATGAAAGCTCCGATGTGCCATGCAAGTGGCGGGTGGGGCTTTTTTGTTGTGTGCAGAAGAAGTATAGCAAATATGCGAAAGGGGCATGCTGTTGATAGATTCATAGAATGCAAGAAAGAAGCGGGGGATTCAAATGTTAAATCGATGGATGACAACAGGTATCTTGGCAATAGCTATCATAATTCTTATTGGTGTGACACAGGTATACGCAGAGAAGAACGAATCCAAAGCTGCCCAACTGGAACAGTTAATCTATACTGCTGACAGTGTGATTGATAATGTGGATCGTCTAGTTATTAAATGGCAAGGAGAAGGCAAGGGAGATGCACAAGCGCAGGCCGTGTTACTGGCAAGTCACTTGGGACTTGAACCACCTGTGCGGGTACGCCAGACGGGCCATGATGTTTACCGCAGTGAAGAGATTGTCGATACGGCTACTGGAGGTGCAGGCATGTTGGTCAATGTCGTCGATACAGGAGACAACGGATACTACGCCATTGTACAACTTTCAGGGGATGCACACATGGATCGGAAGGCATTAATGATAGTACATGAACAGATCGGTCAACTGCTTGTAGACTCAGGGATGAAGGCAAGCTGGAATATGTCTGTGCAAGGTACAGCAGTTACTGCTACTGAACATGATGCGAGTCAGCAACTGGAACTGATCGAAAAACAGCTGTCCACAAAGGTAGATATCGCCTCCGTCGAACGTTATACAGATGCAGGCACTGCAAGTGTCTCTTATAAGGCGGCTGAGCTGCCCCTATCGATCAAGAGTGGCTCGCACATGTTGAATATGCAACTCGCAGTTCACCAGGTTGGGGACGAGGTCGATAATCGAATTACAGTGGGGTTTCCGGTGATTACGATTGAATACTAAGGGATGGATTTTTCATGAATTGGGACCCAATATTGAGAATCTTTATCAGAAAAATGAGTTTGAAATAGTGCATCCATTCAGTTGATATGCTAAAATGGCATCACATCCAAGAAGGAACTTGCTGGTAATTGACAGTTGTATGTCGTGCATATATAACACCATTACATAGCTCGGGGAGAGCATAAAGGTTATCTTCCCGGAAGAAAGAGGAGCCCATGGTTGAAAAACAATTGCAAGATGAAGTACAGACACCAGGTGCAGTATTTTTCATTTTTGGAGCAACGGGTGATTTGGCCCGTCGGAAGCTGTTTCCGGCTATCTACAGTCTTTACCGTGAAGGCAAGCTTGCCGAAGACTTTGCGGTTATTGGCGTAGCACGTCGTCCGAGGTCCCCAGAAGAATTCCGGGAAGAAATCTATGAATCCATTAAAGAGTTCTGCCGTTATCCAGCGGGGGGACCTGATGAGTGGAACGCTTTTGTCGATCATTTTGAATACAAAGCACTGGATATCAATAATGTGGAAGGATTCAAAGAGCTGCGTGCGCAGACGGAGCATCTGGAATCAAAGTTTAACACGCCGGGGAATCGACTGTTCTATCTGGCACTGGCACCTGAGCTGTTTGGCAGTGTCTCGTACAGTTTGCGGGACGGTGGTATGTTGGAAAGTCAGGGATGGAACCGTTTGGTGATCGAAAAACCATTTGGTTATGATCTGCAATCGGCCGAACATCTGAATGAGCAGATTCGTGAGGTATTCCGTGAAGAGGAAATCTATCGGATTGATCATTATCTGGGCAAGGAAATGGTGCAAAATATCGAAGTGATCCGCTTCGGAAATGCTTTTTTTGAACCGCTCTGGAACAACAAACATATTGCCAACGTTCAGATTACGCTTGGTGAGACCGTAGGCGTGGAAGAACGTGGCGGTTATTATGATCACTCCGGAGCACTCCGTGATATGGGGCAGAATCATATGCTCCAGATGCTGACGATGATTGCGATGGAACCACCAAGTCGCCTATTCCCGGAAGACATTCGGGATGAGAAGGTGAAGGTATTGCGCTCTCTACGGGCGTTCACCTCGGATGAGGAAGTGAGCAACAACGTTGTGCGGGGGCAGTATGCCGAAGGGGAGTACCGTGGCAAGCAGCTTCCGGGGTATCGCCAGGAAGACAAGGTTGATCCGCAGTCGAATACGGAGACGTATTTTGCAGCACGTGTATTCGTGGATAATTTCCGCTGGGCGGGTGTGCCATTCTACATTCGGACAGGCAAGCGTCTTCCGGTAAAAACAACCGAGATCGTAGTTGAGTTCAAGTCGATGCCAAACAACGTGTACCTTGGGAAAAAGTATAAATTGGAACCGAATCTGCTAGTCATTCGGGTGAATCCGATGGAAGGCATATATATCAAAATCAATGCCAAGAAACCAGGCTCGGATTCCGAGATTCAGCCACTCGCAATGGATTTCTGTCAGAGCTGCATGATTGGAATTAACTCGCCTGAAGCGTATGAACGTCTGATACACGACGCAGCAGAGGGCGATTCTACGTACTTTACCCGTTGGGATGAAGTGGCAACAGCCTGGTCTTTTGTGGATCGGATCGCAGCAGCCTGGGGGCAGAATCAAGGAGAGCTTCATACGTACCCTTCTGGAACTTGGGGACCAGAAGCGACAGATAAGCTACTGGAGCAGGATGGATTCCACTGGTGGCCGGTGAATGGTCAGGACGAGGACAGCGTGATCTGGCAAGTGAATGGTTAGGGTAGGGTAAGGGCATTAACAACAGTATTAACAACATACACAACATGACTGAGCCTGGGGAAATCGCAAATTTTGCGGTGTACCCAGGCTTTTTAGCGGTGAAAAGGTAGGTATCCATCTTAAGGAAATAAGTAATTTAAATTAAGTTGTTGACAAAAAGTAAGTATGTAACTTATACTCAACACATGAGTTAAAGAGTTACGCAAATGACAAACTTCATTCGGGCAAACGTTTCGGATAAGTTATCATTCATGAGATAAAATGTAAACCAGTTGAAGGGGTTTGCGTCACAGAGAATCATGAAGAAAAAATGTGCATAATATCTTTAATCTAAGAATACTATTTTGTATATATCGAATGGAGGAAAAAGAAAATGATGTTGGATGTAGGGTTGTTGTTGATTCGTTTGGTGATTGGATTGTCGTTCATGGCGCACGGAGCTCAAAAGCTGTTTGGTTGGTTCGGAGGTTACGGGATCAAGGGTACAGGCGGCTGGTTTGAGTCGATGGGCATGAAGCCAGGTGCATTGGTGGCGTTACTGGCTGGACTCGCGGAATTCGGTGGCGGATTGCTGCTGGCCCTGGGTCTGCTTACACCAGTAGGTGGCATTCTGATTGCATTGACGATGGTCATTGCGATTGTGAAAGTCCATGGTGCGAACGGATACTGGTCCACGCAGAACGGATTCGAATATAATCTCGCGATTCTGGTGATTGGTGTAGCGCTGGCATTGACAGGTGGCGGACAATACGCGCTGGATGCATTGATTTTCTAAAAACGATAAATAAAAATGAATGAGGAGTGCCTGGATGCCATGGAAACGGCTGAAGGGTGCTTTTTTTTTTGCAAGTGAAAAGAGAAGAATCTGCGGTAGTAATCGGTTATTTTCGGTACAGATTATGGTACAATAGGAGAGTTGGGTTAAGAAGCAGTTCACGGTATACATGAAAGCACAGATTTGAGGAGGATGAACTCCATTGTAAATGTGTAAAATTAATCTAGTGTGTAAATACCTAGTACGTAAAAACTCGTGTACAATCAACCGGCCTCGCCGGATTGCATAAAGATTGAATGATGGACCGGCCATGCCGGATTAACGTGAATGAACGGACGAAAGGGATTAAACCTATGAGCAAAGCTGCAAATGATATTCTTCAACAGGAAGTGGACAAACGCCGGACGTTTGCCATTATCTCTCACCCGGATGCGGGTAAAACTACATTGACCGAGAAACTGTTGCTGTTCGGGGGCGCGATTCGCCTTGCGGGAACGGTAAAAGCTCGGAAAGCCAGCAAACACGCAACAAGTGACTGGATGGAAATTGAGAAACAACGGGGGATCTCGGTTACCTCTTCCGTAATGCAATTTGATTATCTGGATCATCGCGTCAACATTTTGGATACACCGGGTCACCAGGATTTCAGTGAGGATACGTATCGTACACTGACGGCTGCCGATAGCGCGGTAATGTTGATTGACGTGGCAAAAGGTGTCGAGGCCCAAACGATCAAGTTGTTCCAGGTATGTGCGAAGCGTGGGATTCCAATCTTTACATTCATCAACAAACTCGACCGTGAGGGTAAAAGCCCATTTGACCTGATGGAAGAACTTGAAAATGTACTGGGTATTCGTTCGGTTCCGATGAACTGGCCTATTGGTACAGGTCGCGAGTTGTGTGGTGTCTATGACCGGATGAAAAATCAGGTGGAATTGTTCCAAGGGGACGATCACTCGACGATTAAAGTACAAAAGGTAGATGGCTACAAAGATCCGATTATCCGTGAGATGGCAGGAGAATACCTGCATGATCAATTGTGTCAGGATCTGGAGTTGCTGGATATTGCGGGCGACCAATTCGACATGGAGAAAGTTCAACGCGGTGAATTGACCCCTATTTTCTTCGGTAGTGCGATTAATAATTTCGGCGTACAGACTTTCCTGGAGAATTTCCTGGAACTGGCACCGAAACCTGAACCACGTCGCAGTACGGCAGGAGAGATTCAGCCAACAAATGAGAAATTCAGCGGTTATGTGTTCAAGATTCAGGCAAACATGAACCCGGCACACCGGGATCGTATTGCGTTCCTGCGAATTGTATCAGGCAAGTTCCAACGTGGAATGAGTGTGAAGCATACTCGTGTGGGCAAAGAGATCAAGCTGTCACAGCCACAGCAATTTCTGGCACAAGACCGGGATATTGTCGAAGAGGCATATGCTGGCGATATTATCGGTTTGTTCGATCCGGGTATCTTCCGGATTGGCGATTCACTGAGCCAAGGCAGCGAGGTTATCTTTGAGGAGTTGCCAACGTTCTCGCCAGAGATTTTCGCCAAAGTTACTGTGAAAAATGCATTGAAACATAAACAGTACCAAAAGGGAATTGATCAGTTGACGGAGGAAGGAACCATTCAGGTGTTCCAGACGGCAAGTTTCGACGAGACTATCCTCGGCGTAATTGGTCAACTTCAGTTCGAGGTATTTGAATACCGGATGAAAGGCGAGTATGGGGTAGACGTACTATTACAACGCATGCCTTATCAGTTCGCTCGCTGGATCGTGGACGAGAATCTGGACCCAAGCAAATTCCGGATTAACTCTGCGCTTGTAAAAGATAAAAAAGGAAATTATGTAGTGCTCTTCGAAAATGAGTACGCAATGAGAACGGCTATGGATAAAAATCCTACAGCTCAATTCCTGGAGACTGCGCCTTAAGTGAAGACAAAAGTATTTCGTGGGAATTGTTAAAAAATTAGTTAAACGTGACAAGCTCATGTGATGAGATAGCTTGTTAAAAATAAGATCCCTCCGCCAATTGGCGGAGGGATCTATTGCTATACACCTTACCTGGAGGCGGGTATGATCCAGCCGAATAAGGGAAAGCTTTCTTTTGCAGACAGAACAAACGTAATGATGGTTACCTTCCCCTCCAATGCTTCACTTAGCGAAGCGGTTGAACGGGAATGGTGTGCAGATGCTCCTGCGCGATTTGAATGAGTTCTTCCTGCTTGGCAGGTTCTGTGTTCTTCCAGATCATCTCGAAAATGGCGCCAAGTCCAGGTAATGCAGCTTCCGGTCCATCTACTGAACCTTCAATCATCTCCCGGAGCTGATCATCACTCTTGTCATGAACTTTATGAACAATCGCTTCACGCAGGCTTAATGTAATGGGCATCGCAATTCCCTCCTCGTATATTCGGCTGCTCTAATACTGTTCCCTGGGAAGCGCTAGCGCATTCAAGTTTATCAGGCTTTGTGGTATACTACGAAGGATTATTTACGTTAGCATGGGTATCCGTAATGATGCGTCATGCTGAAGAGCAACGGGAGGTTAAGACCCTAATGGCCAAGAAACAGTATGCCGTAATTGGCATGGGACGGTTCGGATCAAGTGTTGCCAATGCACTGAGTGGCATGGGATTCGATGTGCTGGCAATTGATGCGGACGAGCAGCGGACTCAGGAAATGTCCAATGTGGTGACCCATGCGGTATCGGCAGATTCAACAGATGAAGAAGCGCTGCGTGCGCTGGGCATACGGAATTTCGACGTTGTCGTTGTGGCGATTGGTGAAGATATTCAGGCGAGTATTCTGACAACCCTGATATTGAAAGATATGGGCGTACCGGTGCTGATCGTAAAAGCTCAAAATGAGCTTCATGGTAAGGTATTGCAGAAGATTGGGGCGGATAAAGTCATCTATCCTGAGCGGGATATGGGACTACGCGTAGCCCATCATCTGACCTCGCCTAATATACTGGATTACATCGAGTTATCTGAGGATTACAGCATTCTGGAGATGAGAGCCTCCGAGCAAATGATCGGTAAAAACCTGATGGAATTAAACATCCGTGCACGTTTTGGTTGTAACGTGATGGCGATTCGCAGTGGAAATTCGATGAACATCTCGCCGTACGCGGAGGACCGGATCGAAGCTGGAGATGTGCTGATCATTGTGGGTCACAAGGATCATTTGACGAAAATGGAGCTTGCGTATCCGAAGTGATGGATGCAGATGGGAAGGATGGAAAGATGGATATTGTATCACCGCAAAATACACGTGTAAAAGAATGGGCGCAGTTGCTGGAGAAAAAGCATCGTACCCGTCAACATAAATATATCATTGAGGGCATTCATCTGGTACAGGAAGCATTACGCGCCGGAGCAGATCTGGAGTGCATTGTGTACGACGGAGAGCAAGGTGTACCTAGCGAACTCGCCGGGCTTGAGAACGCGCTACAGCGTGTGGAGTGGGTTAGTGTATCTCCTGCGGTTATCGCCAAATGTACGGATACGATGACACCGCAGCCTGTATTCGCAATTGTGCGTAAAGGCAGTGAGCCACTGGAAAGCCTGATCGCAGGAGCACGTGGGCTTGTCGTGGTGCTGGATGGTGTGCAGGACCCAGGGAATGTGGGGACGATCATCCGTAGTGCGGACGCAGCTGGAGCCGCGGGGGTTGTACTTGGCGCGGGCTGTGCTGATGTGTATAACCCAAAGACGATTCGTTCGACGATGGGGTCATTGTTTCATTTACCCATTGTGGAGGGCCAGTTGGAATCTTTGCTTCCCGAAGCGAAGGCTGCGGGCGTGAAGCTGGTTAGTACTTCTTTGCAGGCAGAGCATTCATGTTATAGCTATGATTTTACGCAGTCGGTATGGCTTGTGATCGGTAACGAAGGCAAAGGCATCTCGGACGCTACGGCACGTTTGGTAGATGATGCGATTACGATCCCGATGCAGGGACAGGCAGAGTCGCTTAACGCGGCAATGGCGGCAACGATTTTGTTATTTGAGGCGATGAGACAGCGGATTTGTAACCAATAAATAATTCCTGTCTAATTTTATTTTTACTGTCCCTAACTAAAATTAACTGTCCCCAAACCACCAAAGACTGGAACTTGGTTGTCGCTATTCCGCAACCATTTCTCCAGTCTTTTTCTTTCCTCTTAAAGCACTACAGCAGGGATTTATCATCCAAATCCCGAATAGGTAATCAAGCAGAAACCCAGGATACTCAAGGCTTTTCGATAGGTGGGGCGGTTTTACTCAGTCATTTCCCAGGCTCTTACTCAGGCGTTTTAAATGCCAATCCCTACTTTTCTCAGGCACTTCTCTATCCCTTCAGGGACACGAATTATTAGTTGTTTTCGTTCACAATTGAACCAGTTTCTTTCCAGTTTTCAGGTGTGTTTCTCAGCGTTTTTGGGACAGTTATTTTATCTCGGAAATGGTGGTGAAGCCTTGTGGGGTAAGGGATTGGGGGATTTGGAGGTGGGGACAGTTATTTTTAGTTTTCTACAAAGTAACAAGTTTTTTAGTGGCAGGAATAAAGGGATGCTGTCTTGCCCTATAAATCATTGAAAAAAGCTTTTGTGAAGCTCGTTTATCCTGAAAAGTGGATATCGCAAGCGGTAGTTAGATTGATAATCAAACGATGCTAAAGACAAGGTAAGGTGAGACTGGTGCTTCTAAGTGAATTGCTTTCAATGAGAGATCTGGATATTTCTAAATCGATAAAGTTGGTTCGGCATCAAGATCCAAATTATGATACCAAATATCTTTATAAGCGTGGCATGCTTGATTTTTATCAAAGCATTCAAAGTAAGGATGTGTTTGGGAATTGTGAGTATCTCATTTCGTTTTTGGGGTATGAGCAGTCGAAAGCAATCTACATTGGGGCATACAAAGTAATTGCAAAGTCAACTTTCAATAAATCATTGGCGAATGTTCCTCCTGATTACCCATATATGGAGGTATTCGAGCAACCATTATTTCATTATGAATTTGAGAAGATAGATCTACTAAATGATCTGGTTGATCGGCTTGTTATTGATTGGGGATCATCGACGAGGGCTTGGTTTCAGTGGCTAAAAAAAGACAATCCGAAGCGAGTAGTTGAAATACTTCCTGCTGGATATGTTAAGGAATTCCCTGGTTTTGAAGATATGATCATAACCTTTGACGAGCTTCAAACCATTGTAAATAGTCCTGATCCAAATAGAATATGGCATACCATGCTTTCTTCCGTTGCAGGTGTGTACCTAATAACTGATATGACCGATGGAAATCAGTATGTTGGGTCGGCATCAGGGAAACTGGGTATTATGGGGCGCTGGAGAAGCTATGCAGAAACGAAGCATGGAGGAAATATCAAATTGATGACATTATTACAGGTAGAGCCAGAGCGTTACAAGAATTTTCAATACTCGATTTTACGAACACTTCCTAAATCATTAACTCAAACTGAGGTTGTTAGTTTCGAACAGAAATATAAGCAAAAGTTGGGGTCACGGGCATTTGGTTTGAATGGGAACTGATAATGAATAAATTTACTGATTAAATTATGGCTCAAAACCCTAATTAGTGGTTGACTACATTTGATCTTTATTCGTTCCTGAAAAGCCTATCACAACAGCGTAGTAATATAGAACACTGATCTATTTTCAGTGTCAACCACTAATTTTTAGATCGAGCCAGAATTATATGATTATATTGCAGGCTGATACACTGTTATAGTGTATCTTTTAAATACAATTATTTGTGTTAGGTGGGATAAAATGTCGATGAATGGTAAAGCGGGGAATCTTGGTGATGTTCCAAAACACCTTTTTCTTTTAGAGTTATTTTATTTGAAGTTAAAAGATTCACATACACCAATTTGTTTTTTTGATGCATTTGGAGGAAATTTCATATCAAATACATGTGCAGCTGAAGCGAAAAAGTTTTATAATTTTTTAGAAAAAAATACTAAAAATGATAAACAGGAGGTACAAGAATCTCTTAAAGAATCTATGTACTATCGATTAATGAAAAAGATGTGGAAGTATTCTTATGGTGAACATTACTATGGATCCAGTAAGTGGATACTGGAACTAATTTCAATTATCAATTCAGGTACAAACTATAGAGTAAAATACAATAGCTATGAGCTTTGTGATGTTATCTATTCGTTGTCTTGTCTAAGTTCACCCGAGAACTATAAATTTAGAGTTAATATTACATTTCAAATTGCAAATGCATATGATCTTACTAAGGACTACCTTGAAGCTATAGATTCATTTGAGCGAGGAGTTATTTTTTTTGATCCTTACTGGGGCAAAAACAAAGATAATGATATGAAGGGCTGTAAGAAAATAATTACTGAATTATCGGAAAAGCTTAATAGTAAACCGAATTGGTCTTTCTTGATTTGGTTGCCAATATACAATAAAAAAGATATAGAAGTCTCTAATGAAATAGAAAAGCATATAAAGTTAGATATTAAAAGTTACTCAATTTATAAAATAGAATCAGAAAAAATTGTAAACAACCCCACAATGCAAGGGGTGCATTTATTTTTAATAAATGATTATGACAAATTAAGTGAGCGACTAAACGAGGTTGGATTTAACAGCTTAAACATTGCATTAGGTAGAAAAAATTATATTGTTAAATCAAATAAAAGTAGATTAAATTGAAGATATTGATTAAACATCTAAATAGTTAGTGCATACCAAAAGAAGATTAAGAACATTTTAATGAGTGGCTTTAGGAAGGTGTACAAATGATTGATTTAAAAATTGAATTAAGTAAATTAAATATAGTAAAGCGAATAGAGCAAACTCTTCAAGAAGAATCGTTTCTTAAAGTTTCTACACGAAATGATTTGGGTGTGGGGAGAGATGGAAAGGTACCTTGTAAATGCGGAGTTTATTTTATATACAGGCAGAAAGCCCTAACATTTGATGATGACAGTTGGACTTTGCAATATATTGGCGTTCATAAATCGGTCAGGCAAAGACTAAGCGAACATTTGTTTTATACACCTGATTCGAAAACTAATCATAAAGCATATCAGATAAACAAACAATCTGAGTATATGTATGCTGTGAAGTACATCCTCATAGAACCGTGCTCACTACGGGAGTACATTGAACGCATTTTAATTGAACAAATGGATCCTCCTGATAATAATCATGATTAAAGAATATAAAGTTTTTGGTTTTAAGGTAAAAAAGGAATTTATAAAGTATTTGTTTTAAATACATACGAGTAGGCCATTTCAGGGAGCAGAGAAGAACCTAAATATTCCTTCCTGCGTTTTTTTATCATAAATCCATGACACAGAGGGATTCTTTCTCATTAATTTTGAGCGTTTTCCTCTTTCTTTCTTCGAATTCTCCTCAGTTTCTCGATGTATTCAGGTGTTTAGAGCACTGTATATGATAAACTCTTGTGCTTATTGGTGGAGCGGAGGTCTTGTGGGACGTGGGATAAAGGAGTTTTAGTGGGGAGGGGCAAACTTTGCGATAGTCAGATCGTAAGGATACATACTTAAAAATGATTCAATATTCAGGGCGCATTATTATGCAAATAGCTCATTTATTGCGGTTGCAATATTTCTCAACGCTTCATTATTGTGTCCAAATATATGTTGTTCGTTAGGGTGGAAAGCCATATTTCTAAACATCCGCAATGAATGGTAGTAATCTTTTCTGTTTCCATCTATTACTCGCCGTCTAACTAAATTATTAATTTTTTTAGACAACCCAACTTCTCTTCCATTCGAATCTACATTTGTACCTATAACTTCTTTATGCTTATATGCTATAGCCGCTTCAAAGGCTTTAATAGCTTGTTCATTTGCTAAAGTGAAAAAAGTCCAGTATAAATATCCATAGGCATACAATGCTAATGCTGGATCAAATAATGATTTGATTTTTTCTGGAACCCGTTCATTAAGGCAAATGTCTTGAATGGATGCAATGTAGTCTTTCTCTGTGAGCGGTTCTAAATTTCCTGTTTCAGTGTTAACTCTTCCGAAAAATTGAATGGCTTCATCAGCAGAATAATAGTTTTCAAAAGTTATCTTTTTCATGTAACTGCCTCCCTCCAATGATTATTATAGCAGAAAGCTATTAAAGAAGTTGTTTACGAGCAGAGTAATAAACGTATCGAAGTCGAGCATTTCGCTGATCATGTCTTCACATCAGCTCGTTTTTTGTAAGTTGATAAGGGGCTTGGGGGAAGCCAGCAGGATGAAGCGATTTTCTCGAACCCCAGAGGAATGAAGTCGAGGAGTATTCCTGAGACTTCTTTTTTATTGGAGAGCATATTTTGTAACGGTATTTCAGACGAAGGGAAAGCCGTCAATTATGAGGTAAAACAACTTTCGGAATACAATAAACCTATATATAGGGGCAAAAAGTTCTTCTATCGGCTTTACGCATGCCATCCTCGAAGAAAGTTGCTTATTCATCATTAGGTTCCGACCAACTATAAAGGTTTGATGAATTCAGTCTAATTTTGAAACGAGCCTACGCTATGGTTACATTGCAAGCAACTATAGGGTTGTTCAAGGCGTTCATCTGATAAGTATTCTGCAATTATAACCTAAAGAAACGCTGATTCCAGCGTATAGGGTTCAATAAAAAGCATTTGCGAAAAGACTTTTATGCAATCTTCAATGAGTGGTTAGCCAGCACAATTGACCAAAGGTAAGCAAAGCCTGATTTGAATCACTACTCATGGTTTTCACCTATCAAGAGGTGAAAAGTAACAATTCCTCTTATTATCGAATTCAGATCCCGATGGTAGAAGTTTTGAGTTGTACTCTCATGATCGTGATGAAACAGCAACTTCCCATCTTTCGAAACCCAATCATACCAATAACCCTTATTGAGATGTTCGGTAACATATAGCATGGTATCGTCGATAAATATAATCGTTGCTCTCTGAATCTCCTCCGAACTTGGCTCTCCTGACTTGTCTGTATTTTTCACTAACTTTATGGCAAATATAAATTCCTTTGTTAAGCTTTCAAGATCGGTCAACTCCTCCAATCGTTTTCACCCCTCCGTCTGATCGTTATACCATGTATAATCCTATTTTGAGCATAAAGCAAGATGGAGTTTGGATTTATTTTCAATGTGGTTACAATTGCAACACCATCCAGTTTTTATTGACGGAATTAATATGCTTGTGTATGTTCATATCAAACAAATCTCCAAGCTTTTTAGGAACGGGTGATTTATGATGCATCTTCCAAAAGATTATTTGGATGACCTTTTAGTGCGTATGACACATCATTCTTGTGCAATTGAGAATAACACGAGCACGTTTAGCGAAGCTGTTTCCATCCTACTTTGTCGAGTGATTCCTGGTAAAATCTCAGTTCATGAATTTTATGAATTAGAAAATCATCGGTTAGCTTTCAACTATATTATAGAGAATATTGATCAAGAACTTACGATATCATTAATTCACGACATTCATTCTTTATTATTGGAGCGGCTTCATCACGAAAGAGGTCGATTTAAATCCCAGGAAAATGCGATAGTCGGGGCGTTAAACCATACAGCTTCTCCCGAAGAAACGCCTTCTCTCATGGATCAGTGGCTTCTAAATCTGAACAATCAAATTCAACAAGCGAATTCATCTGATGATATTATTCTTTCGATTTGTTCCAGCCATATTGAATTTGAACGAATCCATCCGTATGCCGATGGAAATGGACGAACAGGTCGATTGCTTATGATGCATTTGTTCTTACAAAATCAAATTGTACCTCTTGTCATTCAAAAAGAGAATAAACACGAATATATTCAATTTCTTGAAAAGCAAGATGCTAATGGATTCTCGGTTTATGCCGTTTCAACCATAGAGAAAGAGAAACAACGATATAAAGCATTTTTAAATTCACTTCCTAAGGAATTATCAAGGGGAGATGGCATAGACAGGTGTATGAAGAATTTATAGCTATTGTGGTAGGACAAATTAGGACGTTGAAAATAGGGTTAGGAGCGATATCTATGGTTAACTATTATAATCATCAGCAAACCGTTAAAGAGTCCATAATTGGATTCATGCGGCAAAAAGGGTATTCAAGATCAACGTTTGCAAAGTTAACGAATATACCCAGAACGGCGATTGATCAATTATTACTGCAAGGTAGGGGGAATATTGATACATTGACATATAACGCCTACATATTGCAAATCAATCGGAGATTTAACTTCGCGGAGTATGATCTCTTGAAAATAACACCCAAGCCCAATTTGTTTCCATCACCACCCGCTCAAACAGAAAGAAGTGCGCTGGCTCAAGAGGCGCTGGATGGACTGGAGCAGATTTTGGATGTATTTTCGATGTATTATAAAAAGTGAGTAAGAATTGAAAGTTATATCTGAGAAGAACGTATTTAGCGATAAACCTTGAGAACGATAAGAGTGTTTAATAATTAAAGTGGCAGTTGATTTGGGAATGAGTAATAAACATTTATATTATATTCTTACTATAACACTCCATAGCATTCTGAGTTGCAAGAAGCCAAGAGATCAGGCCTTTATCTGGTTTACTTCGGCTTTTTTCATTTAGGAAAGTGGATATGTATGCGATTAATTCGTCTCGGAGATTACCAATTTTTGTTGAAACACAGATCAACCAATCTGATAAACACGACTTAGAGAAAGTGCTTGAAATATTAAATGCAATATCGGAAAGAACTATCATTTGGATTTTTTCAGGATTCCATGAGGGTCATCTTGAACGAGTAAAAACATACATGAGAAGCCAAAAAATAAGTACAACGATTTTTATGCCTTGGGTGTAGATGAAGCCGTCGTTAAGGTAGAGGAGCTTAACGAATTGTACAAGCTTGATGTATGGGAAAGTTACAATGAATAGGGGATTCTCGTGTGTCCGCCGCTGGAGCTATTTGACGTTTATTCACAAGTTCCGTCAACTCATACTGGACGAGCAATTGCTGTCACAGATTATAATTTTGAGCAAGTTGAAGACGTTAAGCAATATATGCTTGTAAAGCTAAGAGATCACGTACCCTATTTAACCAATGTGTGGAAAGCTAAGAAGCATAACAGTTATGATTGTCAGATCTCGATTGGCAGAGGTCGAAGTGGCGTTAACTTTAGAGTGAGTACTCGAAATAAATATGGACTGGCCTCGATATATCTACACTTCGAGTCATGTCAGGAAATACTATATACCTCGAGTCAAGAGAAAGTTACTGAACTTTGAACAGTTCACCCTGAATTTATGGCGAAGAATCGGAAGATAGGAGTTAGTTTTAAACCAGAAGATGACTTGGACGCTACGATAAGAAAGCTGGCTTACATTCTTGATGAGATGCTCGTGGCAATGGAACCCAAATTGTATTGGGCAAGTCGATGAACCGCATTTATTTGCGGTTTTTTTATAGTGAGAGTACATGTAGATTAATGTGTCGTCAAACCAAAAAAAGTAACAGGTAAATACTAAAAAAGAATATTGGCAATACTCTTTACAGACTGACATGGATTAGTTATTATAGAAAACAAGGAAATACAGCACGTACACAACTGGTTTTAATGTGTATTGTCAATACATATTTAATATGATTGCAAAAACGAGGAGGGTGTTTAGAATGAGAAACGCAGGTCTTAATGAGGCTGAGAAAGATGCATGGGTTATTGGGGATAATTGGAGAAGCGAGATGCAAAACAGCGAGATGAGGCTTACTTTGCAACCGATGCTGACTTATAAGCTCTTATGTGAAAACACCGATCATGGATTCAATATCCCGAATAACCAGTCCTGGGAGATGGTTACATCGAATGGATTAGATTTAGGAAAAAGGCTGTCCATAGCTTTTCAAGAGCTGGAGAGATTGAATCCATCTTTGAAGGATGTCTTTACATTAAACGACTATAACAGATATCGCAATGTTCTAAGTCTATATAAGGTAGTCGAAACTATTCTAAATCGCCAGTCTTACAATCGTGCCTTATATGAGGATTCAAATCCATTAACAGGAACAGTTACACGATATTTAGACAGTTTACTGGAGACTTTCATTTCAAGAGAAGGTGCTCATGGAGGAGAGAAAGGTAGTCCAAAGAGTGTTAGCTCACTTCTTCCACATCTTCTTGATAAAACAAGTGGTACGATATGTGACCATACTTCGGGGTTGAATGGTTTTTTAATTGATGCGTATAAGTATGCTCAACTGAACCATGGAGAAGTGAAACTATTTGGACAAGAAATCAATGCCCAAACCCGTGCGTTAGGGATAATGAACCTAATTATACATGGTATGTATCCAGAAGTGGCTGACGTGAAACTCGGTAATACAATCACCGCTCCTCAATGGAAGGACGAAGAAGGACACTTGTTGAAGTTTGATGGAATCCTTACTTCGCCGCCATTCGCAGTGAGTGGTTGGGGGTACGAGGAAGCCGAGAAAGACGTATACGGTCGTTTCCGCTACGGATTGCCGAGTAGGGCCTATGGTGATATGGCCTTTGTCCTTCATAGTGTTGCCTCTCTCAAAAAAGACGGTAAGGCGGTCATTGTGGTTCCGCATGGAGTTCTTCATAGGACTGCTTCCGAAGCTAAGATTCGTGCCAACATAATTCAAGAAGATTTGATTGAAGCCGTAATTGGTTTGCCATCTAACCTATTTATGGGTACGGGTATCCCCGTTGCTGTACTAATTATCAATAAGAATAAACCTGACGTAATGAGAGATCGGATATTGTTCATAAATGCAGAAGATGGTTTTAAGAAGGCAATGCGAAATCAAAACGAACTTCGTGACTCTGATATTGAGGCTATTGTAAGTGCATATCGTAATCATTCACACATTGATGGCTACAGCAGAAGTATTTCCATAAGCGAAATTTCAACGAATGACTGGAGTCTTTCCCCTTTGAGATATTTTGAGAAGGCAGACGTCGAAACAAAGATCGGCAGAACGAACATTAACCGCAGGAAATATGAACAGTCGGATCTACCGAAGATTGAATTAGGGGATATTGCAGATGTCGATAGAGGGCTTAATCCCACAAAGGATGTTTCCGATGATGCGGAGATGACTCACTACTTGGTGAATCTTGTTGATGTGCAAGAGGGTAAGATCATACCAGATGGATTGAAGGGAATCACATTAGCCCCTAAAAGAGCACGAGAGTATGAGCTTCAGCCAGGTGACTTATTACTGTCCAGTCGTGGCACTACGCTTAAAATGACTGTGATAACGCCAGAGGATCTCAAAGATAAGTCGTTTGTATTCTCACAGAATTTCCTTCGAGTTCGTGTATCGGACGCAAATGGATATGATCCATATTTCATTAAGGCTTTTCTTGAAAGTCCAGTAGGGCAGTATTACTTACAAGCCTATCAGCGTGGAACAACCGTCACTGTATTGAGTCATAAGGATGTTGCGTCGATTAAGTTGCCGAAGCTTACGCTTGATAAGCAACGTGATATCGCACAATTGTTACTTCGATCGGACGAAGAGTATCAAGCGGTCATAGAACAGGCAAGAACGAAACATGAGCAACACTATGATGAAAGTTATCACCTCATGGGTATCTCCGATTCTTATGTAAAGGTTGATTAATCCCGATAATTGTTAAGGGGGGAGGGATACTCGCTCTCTTCCTTATCATGTATAATTGAAGTACAGGATGTTTGAATAATAGAAGAGATAGTTCGTAGGAGGAACAAAGATGAGTGAACAAGTTACATCACAACAAATAAATGCGGTTTTATGGCAAGCGGCGGATACATTCCGTGGTAAAATCGATTCCAGTACATATAAGGATTATATCCTGACTATGCTGTTTATCAAGTATTTGAGCGATGCGTACAAAGAACATGTCGAAGAATACACGAAACGCTATGATGGGGATCAGCAACGGATTCAACGTGCATTATCCAGGGAGCGTTTTGTATTAGACGAACTATCCACTTTCGATTATTTATATAGTAAACGGACTGATGCTGAAATTGGTGAAATCATTAATAAAGCATTGGAACGGTTGGAGAACGAGAACACAGGGAAACTACGTGGCGTATTCCGCAATATCGACTTTAACAGCGAAGCAACCCTTGGAAAAGCGAAAGAAAGAAATGCAATGCTTCGTGCGTTGTTAGAGGATTTTAATAAACTAACTTTGAAGCCTTCTGTTGTCGGTAGCGAAGATGTCATTGGTGATGCGTATCAATTCATGATCGAACGTTTTGCCTCAGATGCGGGGAAAAAAGGAGGCGAGTTTTTTACGCCTTCAATGGTATCCGAACTCCTTGCTCGGCTGGTAAAGCCACGAGAGAATGATCGTATATATGATCCAACTTGTGGTTCAGGCTCCTTACTTATTAAGGTAGCGAATCAAGTGCCGAGCAAGAAAGTTGCGATCTATGGTCAAGAAAGAAATGGACAAACGCATTCGTTAGCACTTATGAATATGTATTTGCACGGCATTGATGATGCAAAGATTGAATGGGGAGACACGTTATCGAACCCACTTCACTTGGAAGATGGAAAGTTGATGCGGTTTCAGGCAATTGTTGCCAACCCCCCTTTTTCTTTAGACAAATGGGCAATGGGCTTTGCGGGTGAAGGGAATACAGATGAGAAGTTTAAGATGGAAGCAAGCCTCGACCAGCATAGAAGATTTGAGTGGGGCGTACCACCGACATCTAAAGGCGACTATGCATTTGTTCAACATATGCTCTACTCACTGGCTGAGAATGGTCGTATGGCGACAATCCTGCCGCATGGTGTTTTATTCCGTGGGTCGAGTGAAGAAAAGATTCGTCAGCAAATTATCGAAATGAATCTGTTAGATGCCGTAATAGGATTGCCTGAAAATCTATTCTTTGGAACAGGAATTCCAGCGTGTGTTATGGTGTTTAGAAAAGATCGAAAACGCAAAGAAGTAATCTTTATTGATGTATCAAGTCAAGACAACTATGAAAAGGGTAAAAATCAGAATAATTTGAGAGAAGAAGATCTTCACAGGATTCTGGAAACGTATGAAAAGTACGTGACTATTGATAAATACTCGTATGTTGCCTCAGTGGACGAGATTAAAGAGAACGACTTCAACTTGAATATTCCTCGATATGTGGATACGTTTGAAGAAGAGGCTCAAGTGAATATGGAACAGGTGAAAGAAAAAATTGTCGCTATAAAGCAGGAAATTGAACAAGTTGAAGTAATAATGGATAAATACTTAAAAGAGCTTGGATTGTAGGTGGAAATATGCATATATCAAAAAAACCTTATGAAGAAGTAGATGACAATAGTTCTATCCCACTAAATTGGAAAGTGGAGAAGTTAGGGGACTTACTTGAATTTAAAAATGGGCTTAATTATAGGGTAGGTGATATCGGAGAGGAAATTTTTCTTGTAGGGGTTTCCGAATTTAAAGATAATTTTTTAATAGATGAAGGTAGACTTTCTACAATTAATGTTCAAAGTATTCCAGATGATTATCTAATGAAAAATGGGGATTTTGTGTTTGTTAGATCGAATGGGAGTAAGGAACTTATTGGAAGAGTGCTTTTCGCAAAGAATATTACTAAGAAAGTAACTCATTCTGGGTTTACTATTAGAGCCAGGAGTAAGAGCAATGTCGTTTTAAACGAATATTGTGCATTGTTTTGTTCCTCACATTTAGTTAAGAAGCAATTTATGACTAAAGGCGGAGGGTCAAATATTAATAACTTAAACCAGCAATTACTCTCGGATATCGACATTATTTTACCCCCTATAAATGAACAAGGTAAAATCGTCGAAATTCTTAATACATGGGGGGAAGCAATTGCTCTAAAAGAAAAGTATATTGAGCAAAAAAGAGTGCAAAAGAAAGCCTTAATGCAGAAGTTGCTTACGGGAAAAGTTAGGCTACCTGGATGTGAAGAAGAGTGGAAGGAAGTAAGGTTAGGTGACCTGTTTAAAGAACGAAGGGATGTTGGGAATAGTAATCTTGAATTATTAGCCATTACATCTCAAAAGGGGATTGTACGCCGTACAGAAATTGATATTAAGGATAACTCGAGTGATGATAAATCAAAGTATAAAAAGATAGTGCCATTTGATATTGGCTATAATACTATGCGTATGTGGCAAGGTGTTTCAGGGGTTTCGAAATACGAAGGAATAGTAAGTCCTGCGTATACTATTTTGAAACCTAATAGCCAAGTAGACTCCAATTTTTTTGGGATTCTATTTAAGTCTCCCGAAATAATCAATTTATTTCGAAGATATTCGCAGGGATTAGTTGACGATACTCTAAGTTTAAAATATGGAAACTTTAAGGGGATTAAAGTAAGAATTCCAGAGGATGTTAGTGAGCAAAAAGCCATCGCAGAAATCTTGTTAAGACTCGATAATCACATAGAACTTATTGAAAAAGATCTCGGATATTTAAAACAACAAAAAAGGGGTCTTATGCAACTTTTACTAACAGGAAAAGTGCGGGTAAAGGTCTAACCTTTGCCTTTTTTTTCAATACCTTACTTGGAGGTGTCAATGTGGAACGGCCAAATAGCTACGATGAACGATATATTAGCCAGCAACCTGCTCTTGAGGTTTTACAAGGATTGAATTACAAGATTCTTACTCCTGAGCAAGCAGAATCTATGCGTGGCAGTTTCTATGAAGTTTTAATTAAAACTGTATTGGAAGAAAAGTTGAAAGAGTTCAACTCATATGAATACAAGGGCGTGACGTACAAGTTCAGTCAGAATAGTATCGAGCAAGCGATTCGTGATTTGAATGAACCATTAACGGATGGACTTGTTAAGACGAACGAGAAGATCTTTGAAACATTAATGTTGGGGAGAAGCTACACGGAGTTTTTGCCAGATGGCTCAAAAAAGTCATTCACAATTCAGTATATCGATTGGGATAATTTCGAGAACAACGTTTTTCATGTGGTTGAAGAGTTCGTTGTAGAACGGATGGATGGGCGCGGTACGGTACGCCCCGATGTTGTTTTATTCGTGAATGGGATCCCGTTTGTGGTTATTGAATGTAAAAAGGCATCGATCTCCATGGAGCAAGGAATTAGCCAAATGATTCGTAACCAAGGGAAGGATTATGCTCCTCAGCTTTTTAAGTATGTACAAGTCGTCATGTCAACGAACAAAAATGAGACGAAATATGCAACATGCAACACACCAAAGAAATTCTGGTCAGTCTGGAAAGAAGAGAAGGAAGAGTGGTTGCAAGCTTTGCTGAGTGAGACAGTTAGCGATCGCATGCCAACTATGCAAGACAAAAACATCATATCGCTATTTCATCCTGAACGGTTATTGGAATTGACGCACTTCTTTACTTTGTTTGATAAGGATGTAAAGAAGGTTGCTCGTTACCAGCAATACTTTTCCATTAAAGAAATCATTAAAACGATTCAAGATTATGACGAAAGTGGAAATCGTCAGTCTGGCGTCATATGGCATACCCAGGGTTCAGGTAAGAGCTTGACGATGGTGATGCTGGCGAAGTATATCCTATCCGAGATGAACGAGGTTAATCCTAAAGTAGTAATTGTTACGGATAGAATTGAACTCGATAAACAAATACAAAAGACATTTAAGCACACCAGGTTAAAGGCAAGTAGAGCAACTAAAGGGCCACATCTTGTTGATCTTATTAAAGACAACAATGCGGATATTATAACAACCTTGGTTCACAAGTTCGATACGGCTTCGACACAGCTAAAGCCTATAGAATCCAAGGATATCTTTATATTGGTCGATGAATCTCATCGAACACAGTATGGTGAACTTCATATCAAAATGAAAAAGGTTTTTCCTAATGCCTGTTATTTAGGTTTTACAGGTACACCTCTGATGAAGAAAGAAAAGAGCACCATGATTAAATTCGGTAAGTTGATTCATACATATACGATTGCAGACGGCGTAAAAGACAAGGCGATTGTTCCTCTCCTTTATGAAGGGAAAATGGTCGATCAAACCGTTAACCAAAAAGCAATCGATACCCGCCTTGAAATGATCACTCGCAACTTAAATGATAAGCAGAAAGATGAAGTCATGAAAAAGTGGAGTCAGTTCGAGCGAATTGCTTCATCTAATCAGCGGATAAGTATGATTGCATTTGATATAAATCAGCACTTTCTGGATAACTATAAAACACAGGGAAGTCAGTTCAAAGCCATGCTCGCAACCAACAGCAAGATCGAAGCTATTCGATATTTGGAGGCTTTCGAAGAATTTGGTGATTTAACGTGTGCTGTTGTGATTTCTCCACCAGATCAACGAGAAGGACATGAGGTTGTTGATGAGGTATCCAGAGATAAGGTTCTAAATTTTTGGAACCGAATGATGAATCGTTATGGTGATGACGAATCTTATGAAGATGCAATAAAAGAGGATTTCATCGAGGGTGATGAGATCGAGTTGTTAATTGTCGTTGATAAGCTACTTACAGGTTTCGATGCACCAAGGGCAACTGTTTTATATATTGATAAGCCAATGAGAGAGCATACATTATTACAGGCAATCGCCAGGGTCAATCGCTTGTATGACGGCAAAGACTATGGGCTCATAATCGATTACAGAGGGTTGCTGGATCGGCTCGATCAAGCATTGGAGATGTATTCAGGTGCAGGTCTTGAGAAATTTGATCCAAAGGACTTGCAAGGAGCCATTTACGATGTAATAAGTGTGATCGGTTCACTACGGCAGTACCATTCAGACTTACTTCAAATCTTTGCTCTAATTAAGAACAAGCAAGATGCGGAAGAGTATGAAGTATGGCTGGAAGATGAAGAGCGTAGGGAAGAGTTCTACGGTGTCCTTTCTCAGTTCGGGAAAAATCTTGGAATAGCACTGGAGTCTGAGAAGATCTATAATGCTCTGCCTCCAGAAGAATTGAAAAAGTACAAGAAGGATTTGAAGTTTTTTCAGGAACTTCGTAAGGCTGTTAAGCTACGCTATTCCGATTCCATTGATCATAAGGAATATGAAGCCAAAATGCAGAAGCTTATGGATCATTATATTTCTGCCGAAGAGGTCATTCGTATTACTAATCCAGTAGATATTCTTAATGAAAAAGCGTTTGAAGAAGAGCTGGATCGATTAGAATCAAAACGAGCAAAGGCAGATGCGATTCGTACACGTCTGACAAAAAGTATCAATACCAAATGGGATGAGAATCCTGCTTATTATAAGAAGTTTTCGGAACGGATCAAAGAAGCAATTGATGCCTATAAGCAACAACGTATTTCTGAGGCAGAATATTTGCATAGAATGAATGATCTAAAGAGGGAATATCAGCAAGGGGAGCCTGTTGAGGATTATCCTGATAGCATTAGGAAAAATGTAAATGCTCAGGCTTTCTATGGTGTAACGAAAGACATCATGAAAGAGCAAATGATGAGTGAAGAGTTATTGGCTGAGTTAGCAGTGAAAATGGAAGACATTATTCGTGCTTACACCAAAGTGGATTGGCATGATAACATTGAAGTGCACAATCGAATTGCACAGCAATTAGATGACCTTATCTTTGACTTTACGAAAGAGCATAATGTCAGTCTGGGCTTTGACCAAGTTGATAAAATTATTGAGCAGATAAAGACAGTGGCATTACGTCGTTATTAAGGTAGTGGAAAAATGGAAAAACATCAAATAGTATATGCCAATCGAGTAATTGAATTTTTCATTGAACGAAAAAACGTGAAAAATGTAAATCTCAATATCAAGCCAAACATGACAATTATGGTATCGGCTTCGGAGAAAGTCCCTCTCAAATTTATATACGATTTTGTAACAAGTAAGGGTAGCTGGATCTTGAAGAATTTCAAGAACTTCGAACAGGTTCAGCCTTATAAACAAAGTGAACGTGAATATGTAAGCGGTGAGTCGTACAAGTATTTAGGTAAACAGTACCGTTTGCGTGTAGAAACTACTTCTGAAGAAGAGATGGTTAAGTACTACCGAGGCTTTATCGTTCTCATGGTAAAAGACCCGACTGATCTTGTCCGAAAAGCCAAGTTGATGGATGAGTGGTATCGAGAGAAAGCGATCAAAACTTTTGAACAGTCTTTAGATAAGCAATATCCGCTGGTTCAAAAATACGGTATTCAAAGACCAAAGATTGACCTGCGTATTATGAAGGCACGTTGGGGGTCAGCACTCATTGATTCAAACACTATTCTTCTTAATTCCGAGCTTATTAAAGCACCAAAGCACTGCATTGACTATGTGGTGCTACACGAATTGATTCATTTTCAATATAATGACCACAAAGACGGCTTCTATAATATGCTTTATTCGTTTATGCCCGACTGGGAAAAGAGAAAAGCTATGTTGGATGAAGAAATAGTTAGAGAATTATAGCAGAATAACGCTGAAATAACGCGAGGAAAACCGATTATGTTTATGTGATGAAATAAATAAGAAATATGATCAATTCCATCTCCGTTAAACTTGCTTGAAATATAAAATGCGAGTTGTCAGGTTGTGAAAAGGTAGGTTTTCTGTCATTAAAGCGATGAGTATAACGAACGCTTTCTCCATCCCTGAGATTTCGTATTCAAATGTATAAGAATAATCAAAAGATAATTAATCAATAAAAGTACCGTCGATATCGGTGAATATAGCCGATTCTTCGGTACTTTTACTTTGAAAGGCGAGATTTTAGAAGAGTTGGGTAACAGATCGACATCTTCCTCTGAAATCTGTGTTCAGGAGAGGAGGAGGTTTAGATATTGTGGGAATCTTTAAAAGAGGCAAGGGAAACCGCGCAGGATTGTGTGGCACGGAATTATAAGGACGTTATCAAAAGCATGCCCAGTTGACTATATTTCAAATTCCAATATGCAAGCAACTTTCATTGCCGACAACAATGCTCACTCAAATAGACTATCTGATTGTTGCTCGGTTTTGTTTATGGATAGATGTGTAACAAATTCATAAGAATTACGAACATGTTACCGAATAGATGTGAGGATGTTCATAACTTGTTCATAACATTTATGAGGTTGTATGAAACATGTTCATACAATGTGTGATAAGTTCTTATATACTTTTGATGCTGATTTGTGATAAAATAATTAACTTTCTTTTGGTGTTGACTTTTTACGGATATTAACGGTAAACTTACCATCAAAATCAGCATTAGTAGTACAAGTGACTGCTCCTTCAGACTCGAATGGGGGGATGTTATATGGTTAAAGTAAATCGTAAGCATAACAGAAACAGAAATATAAAATATGAAATGAAGACAACGTTGATTGGACGACATGAACTCAAATTAATGAGAGAAGCATTGGAGTTACTGAGGAACCCTGAACAGAGTTGTGTCTGTTTAAAGTTGAAGGAGAAATCTCAAATTAGATAAAATCCAGTGGTAAATTGATACTAATGACCGAGCCTCAGCCTTTGGAAATCTCCAAAACGCTAATTGATAGCAACACATCAGATTGTCTGTAGATTAGTGTTAAAAGGTGTTTAAGATTTTCGTGAAATCGATATTGGTAAAGTAAGATTAGCTTGGAAAACACGACAAGAATACGAAAAACAACACGTATGTCTGATAAATCAGCCACAGGAGAATCGACTGAATTGGATCGAATAAATAGGAATATACCGAAATTGCTCCGTGTAAGACGGTGTGGAGGCGGCTATTACTCCAATATTGCATGCCCAATTTTGCAACTTAATTGTGCACATCGTTTGCTACTATAGTTTGGATTGTTCGCTGTCATCAAATATAAAACCATGCTTCTCGCGAGCGAGAAGAGGCTCCTACGCCCAAAGGCGTGGAGCCTTTTTTTGCATTAATCGAGAGAAGGTTATAATTCCTCTTTCAAAATCTATAATCAAACATCTGCGGGATAAGGGGCTTCGTTTCAATGGGTGGGTTCTAAGCTCACCTTTTTCCTGCGGAAAATCGGCTCACTAAGAACCACCAAGCCCCGTTGTGCTCGGCTATCGCCGACCGCTCGGCCTATGGCACTCGCTGCAAAACGAAGCCATTGAAACTCGCCCCTTGGGAAAAGCCGTTGCCCATTTGCCAATGGGACAAGTGTTTCTACGAAACACAAAAAGGCATTGCCTCATCTAAGATGAGGCAATAAAGCATGTTGTCGCATAAATTCGCCGCGACAAGCGTCTCTCCAAGACGCAAATGCCACACTGACCATCTAAGATGGTCACATAAACATTGCCAGCGCGAACTAATCATTCATACAGCCAAAAGGAGGTGCATTACAAATGGCAAGACGAAGCAAACCACTTGTTACCCAATTCTTTAACCGAGACAGACTCGCATTTAGCGCAATGCACAGAGTTGGTCACGTCTCTTCCGATCATCTTCAATTGTGCGGCTTAGCCGACAGGCGCATTCAAAATCTTGTAAGAGATGGTCTTATGGAAAAAGTCGCGTACAAGCAAAAAGGGAAAAGCGAGGAATGTTATAAGCTTACGAAGTCAGGGCGGGAAACAGCCGCTCGCCTATGGGGATTGAGTTATGCATACCATGCTCAAAGCCCCATACACGACTTGGCAATTGCAGATAAATACTTTAGCTTGTCAGAGGAGTCACGAGAAAGCTGGAAAACAGAAACTCTGGTTCGAAAAGAATTTGAAGATCAAATTTCCGATATGCGAAAAGAAGGAAACGAAGCGGAAGCAAAGCTATATCAAGATATGATCAAAGAGAAACTAATATCAATGCCAGATGGCTTATATATCAATAGCGTGGGAATCGAAGTAGGGATTGAAATCATCACCAATTCGTATGGGATCGAGGAAATGAGGTCTAAAGAAACATTCGTCAGCATGATTGGATGCCAATACGAAACAATTAGAGTTTGAGAGGAGGAATTAAAATTATGACTATATCGAATGCTAATAAACAAACGGTTTGCGAGAAGTATCGAGTATACCTTGAGATTATCTACCGTTTCGGCAACAAAATAATGCTGATGAAGCAACTGTTTCACTATGCTCAAACGATGGGCATAGCAAGAAGCTTCTCGGCATTTTACGGCTCGATAACTGAACTTATTAATAACGATGTTTTAAGAAAAGAGTCATTCACGGCTTTCGGCAAGAAAACCCAACTCCAAATGCTTGTCATGAAGAAATATGCTATCCGTTTTTTAGAGGAAAAGCCAGACAGCTACAGTGTTGCATCTGTCAAGAAAGCTTTGGGAAATGAAAGGATTTTGATCAGCATTTTTAAAAACCAATATATTTTGAACAAAGTTATCCCACGCATTCAAAAGGAATGTACAAGGGTAACGCTTGGAACAATCATTGATCTATTGGAACGTGACAACAGCACGATTTTATACAGCAAGAATCAAGGGCTGTCCTTCCTGGAAAAAATGAAAAATGAAGCAACCCTCCAAAAGTATTTGGACATGCTATCGGTCGAGCAAGATATCAATAAAATGCAGAAAATCAAGCAGAGAATGGGACAGGGATTGAGGAAAGGGTCGAAAGCATCGGAAGGGAAAGGGAGGGGGCGACTCCATCTTTCTGAAATCTCCTCAATGGATCGCATTGATAATATTGCTAAGCGAAGCCAGGAGTTAGGCAAGGAAGAAAGAGTCCATCAGTATACTTTTGATACGATGCTATCTTTCAATGCATATATCGCACAGATAAGGATCGACAAGGGGCAGGTTAAAATTACGGCTCTTATTTTTGATATTTTCAATAGATCAAACATTTATAAGATAGCGACCCATATTGCGTGTATGTATCACATGCTTGCTCGTTATTTCCAGGATGAGATTGAGCTGAAGGTTGGTATTGTATCCGTTGACGAGTTCGCTTCTAATCATCTAAAGTCGCAGGCTGAATCGGTAACTATCGACTTTGTTTCAAAAGAGAGAAGAGACTCAAGATTTACTCATATTTTGGATAAATGGCATATTAATCGATTCAATCAGGAGAAAATTGAAGTACAATTTGTGGACTATGATATAACAAATCAGTTTTTAGATGGCATCAAGCACGCGAACCTTGTTAGACGCTAATTTTTTTTCGGATGGAATTACCATCCATTACATAATTCAATGCGGGTCATGATATGAAAATTGTGAAAAAAGTCAGTCGTTTTAGTTAGAACAGTAGTGATTTCCTTGAGAACATTCTCATCCCTCATGTAAATGTCTTGAATTTCACCATTTCGATCCTTAGTGGCCAACATCATCTTTCCTTGTGAATTACCAACCAAGCGACTAAAATCCTTATTCTTAACCTTTTTCATTGTATATTTAGCTTTATCTTTCGATTTATCACGGGAAATCGGATAGCGAAAATAATCGCTTTTATCGTCAAGTTCATAAATGGATTTCATGTAGCCTCTAATTCTACCTGTGATCAGCCAATTTGCTTTCGGAGCTTGTAGTTTTAAATCCTCATCATTCTCCTTGATTAACTTGCAAAGGTACTCAAAAAGTAGTTGTAAGGAATGACAATTTTCAATATATAACGGATTTCCTTTATCATTGACCATAAACTGATGGTTTTCGCTGGATGTAACAAGCAAGTATGGTATATTTAGCTCTTCGTGGATATGCATAATTAGAGATTTCAAAAAGAGCTCGATAGAATGTCTATATAAATAAAGAACAGGCATTTCAGATTGCGCAATTATCCCATCCTTGAAATCGGAATTGTTTAAATGGTCAGCCGCTTTTTTAAAAGCTTCAGCGGTAACACCAAACCCCTTATCGGCATGTGTGTCAATACTGGATAACAGATATTTAATCAAGATGCATCCCCCTTTTTTTATTTATTTTATGATAGATTTCAAGTATACGAAAGCTTTTTCTACCCTTTTAGATAACATAAGATGAATCGAAATATCTGCAAGTAGAAGAGAGGCAAAGTAACTGATACTTAGCCAAATTGCAACCAAACAGTTGGCTCGGTAGGAACATTACAATGTCATCCCCGAAACGATATCAGGAGTTAATCGCAGGGTGATTTCGCCGCTCTTCAGACAACGAAAAATCGTAAACCTCAGCAATATGCTCAGACATCTTTTTCGTATTTTGTATCAGTTGCACATTATTACTTAGCAATTTGAGCTGTTCTTCATGATTGAGTTCGTCAAAAACTTTGTCCAGACTTGATCTCCTATGTAACATTTCAACTGACTCAAAAGCACTCACTCCAATATTATTAACAGCCACTCCATAAATTTCAATGCTTTTCAGATGCTCCGACATATTCAATCCCTCTCGATATTTGGAAATGATTTTAGCACTAATGGTGCTCAATTGCATGAGACATTCCTACACTGTTTACAAGGTAACACCTTCCAAATTATGGTTGACGGTCTTTAGGTTTAGCTGTATGATTGTGCTCAAAACAATGTTAAGCGAGGTGCAATACAATGCAAGGACCATTAATCGATTATATCTGCATAGATTGTGCCAAGGGTCAGCCAAATTAGGCTGACTTTTTTTATGTCGTTATGAACGCAACATCATTGAAACGAGGAGGAGTATTAATATGGGACAATATCTGCAAATGGGCATTTGCCATCAAATGCTGATTGGAAAAAGAGAAATCGGGAAAACAACGATTGATAATATCAAAGGAGAACTTGGCAAGTTAGTAAACCTGGAACTCTTTGATTTCGAGGAATCAGAGGAGAATGTCTCCTTCATCATCAAGGAATCGGTTGTGCAAGAGCAATTGCATATGTTTTTGAGCGAGCAGTTCGCGCTTTACGAACAGGTCTACAAAGAAGATTTTTCTGAAGCCCTCTCAGAAATTGCAAAAAGGCAATCGCTTGGTGAAATTATTGAGCTGGCGGAAGAAAAGGAATTTCGCTTTTTCCAGCACAACAATGTGCACGATAGTATCGAGATTTCGCCATGGCAGACGGCTCAGGTAGATACCTCATTGTTTCTAATTTTCATTGAGGGAAAATTGCTGATGGAGAGCTACAATAGCTTTCTTTGCTATCTGGAAAAATTGGTACGCTCCAATTCGAGTCAAGCCATATCGGGGGCATTTCGAGCATTCATAGACTGAGAGGGATTAAACCTATTTTGAGTTATGAATTAATGGAACTTTTACTATATTAACAATATAGAAATCGAGAAGAGAGGGGGATTTATATGTTGAAAAAATGGATGAGAAACAAAAAGGGATACGTCTCAATCGAGACAGTAAT
Source organism: Paenibacillus sp. FSL H8-0283 (assembly GCF_045040675.1). Classification (NCBI taxonomy): domain Bacteria; kingdom Bacillati; phylum Bacillota; class Bacilli; order Caryophanales; family Paenibacillaceae; genus Paenibacillus; species Paenibacillus sp. FSL H8-0283. The sequence continues at coordinate 5,896,620 of NZ_CP150295.1, read as the reverse complement.
CGTTGCGGGTTTAGTTATTGCATTGGGTGCATTTGCAATGCAAGAATTTTACGGTGCGGCACAGAATGTAGTAGGAGCTTCAATAGACAGAATGGATGTGGAAGACGTCATATTAAAGATAACTATCGTGGGCGGTATTGAAGAGGTAGAACTATAAGGGGGAGAATTCCGTTGACTGTAAAATACGATTGCTGTCAAAACAAATTAAACACTTAGGCTAATTGGTGCCTGAGTGTTTTTTAATGTTCGAAAGGTAACTGTATTGATTCAAATTTTTAAATCCAATTTTTGCTTTGCCTGCAAATCTGCTAATTTGCGGATCTGCTCCAGAGCAAAATCTTGAAATTCGGGTTGCAATTCTTTGAAAATGGCAATCGCTTCATCAAGTTTCTTATTGGATTGCCATTCACTTAAAAACATGTTGCCATCGCCTGTAACAAGCCAGTTTTCGTCAACTCCATATCTTTCACAAATATGTTTGATCATTAGCTCCTTTATCGGGACTCTATTATATTCAAGATTTGAAATGACATCTCGGCTGACTCCCAGGTGCTCTCCAAATTCGCGTTGAGACATTTTTAGGGCTTCGCGGATAGCCTTGATTCTGTCGTGCATAGACACACCTCCAGTGTTAACTACAGATAACCTAAATGTACAACACAAAAACTCTACAGTCAACACAATAAAAACCCAAAAAAGAGTTTACAACACAACTAAATAATGGTAGATTGTGTTTATAACACAATTTAGGAAGTGGAGGTGCGTTTTTGACTCCAAAAAATAAGCAGGCAAAAAATATTGCCGAGCTAAACTCGCTTTTTAGCACGCTTGATGACGCAAATCAAGAATATGCATTGATTTTGTTGCAAACTCTATGTTTCTCTCAAAAATACTACGAGAAACATGAAGAAGACTCAAAGGAGAGAGAAAATGGGGAGACATAAAGGCATAATGGCCACAACCGTAGTATTATCTCTTCTGCTAAATGCAGGATTGGCACATGCGGGTAGTCTGACGGGAACCGTGCAAGAAGTCATTATTGTGTACAAAAATGAAAATGGCAAGGAAGCCATAATCGAAGAAAGTATTGATATTAAACACGAATTCGAAACGATTCCCGCAGTAGCCGCTACGGTAACGAGTGCTGATTTACATGAATTGGCGAGTGATCCGAATATTGCGTATATCGAACGAAACACTAAATTCCGAATCACTGGTGGAGATATCAAAGTTACTTCCATCCCAGCGGAGCAAAGCCAATGGAACTTCCAAGCTATTCAACCTACGAAAAGGTGGGATGAAGGCTACACAGGAGCAGGCGTTAAAGTCGCAGTTATTGATACGGGCATTTTCGCGCACAGCGAATTAACGATTGCAGGCGGCGTTTCGACCGTAGACTACACGACAAGTTATAACGATGATAGAGGACATGGTACTCATGTTGCTGGTATTATCGCCGCTAAAAGTGGAAATGGCGGTATAGTAGGGATCGCACCTGACGCTCAAATCTATGCTGTGAAAGCCATAGGAGCAGACGGCGAAGGAACGATACTTGACGTACTTGAAGGAGTTGAATGGTCTATTCAGAATGGAATGGACATCATCAACATTTCCCTTGGTATGGATACAGATTCGTCACTCTTAAAGGAAATGATTGATAATGCCTACAACGCAGGAATCGTTATTGTGGGAACGGCAGGGAATGAGCAAGAAGGAATACCTTTAGATACGTACACCATACAATATCCAGCAAAATACGATAGTGTCATTGCAGTTGGGGCAGTAGACAGTCTGAATCAACGCGGGATTTTCTCTTCGGTTGGTGAGGAAGTCGAACTTGCGGCTCCAGGCGTTGATATCATTTCAACGTATGTGAAAGCCGATGGCACTGGCGGTTATGGTAAATCAAGCGGTACTTCACAAGCGGCCCCACACGTAACAGGTATGATTGCTCTGTTGATGCAAAAGTATCCAAACATGAGCAATGTTGAGCTTCGTGAGGAAATTAAAAAATATGCCGTTGATTTGGGAGCACCAGGACGTGATATCGAATTCGGATTTGGTTCGCTGTCATTCAATAAGGATGTTTCTCCTCCTGCAAATGTAACGAATCTTGCTATTGCTGATAAAACCGAAAACAGCATTTCACTTACCTGGAAGAATCCACAAGATGTAGACTTCGCAACGAATAATATTTTTGCGAACGATGTAAAAGTTGGTACGACAAATGGCGAAGTATTTACGTTGGAAAACCTTCAATCGAATACTTCATACACCATTGCGGTCAAATCTGTGGATCAAAACGGAAATGAATCGGCTGGTGAAGTGGTTGTAGAAACAACAGATGCAGACACTACGGCTCCAGCGGAAGTAAGTAACCTTGCTGTTGCTGAGAAAACTACAACATCAGCGAAAATAACATGGAAAAACCCAACTGATTCAGATTTCCTAAGAGTTAATTTGACTCAAAACGGAACGTCAGTGGGGAATACTACGGCTACAGAACATGAGTTCAAAGAACTGACTCCAAGCACGACTTATGTGTTTGATTTCAAAACCGAAGACATGGAAGGTAACGTTTCTACTGGTCAATCGGTAACGGTGACAACAGATGATGTTCCAGTTGTCGATACTACGGCTCCTGCCGAAGTCTCTGGACTGAACATTGGTGAAGTAACCACAACGTCTGCCGAAATCACTTGGATTAATCCGAGCGATGTAGACTTTGAAAAGGTTAACGTCTATAAAGACAATGTTTTTGTCGGCGATGTTTCGGGTACACGGTATGTATTTACTGGACTGAACCCAAATACAGCACATGTATTTACGGCTAAGACAGTAGATGCTTCGGGCAACGAATCTGCGGGTCAAACCGTTACAGTAACGACAAACGCTGAACCTCCAGTGGTTGACACAACTGCTCCTGCCGAAGTAACTGATTTGACAGTTGGTGAAGTGACAACAACGACAGCAGAAGTATCTTGGGTTAATCCGACCGATCCAGACTTCGTTAAATCGAAATTGTATTTGAATGGAGCGCTCGTTGGTGAAACACCAGGAACAAGTTATGTATTCAATGGTTTGACCGCTGATACGAACTATGTTCTTCAAGCGAAAACAGTAGATGCTAATGGCAATGAATCGTCTGGTCGTTATGTTATGACGAAAACGAAGCCTGTACCTGATACGACACCTCCAGTTGACAACACGGCACCAGACGAAGTCAGCAACTTTACGGTGGTCGGAGAGACGAATTCTTCCATTGATGTTTCTTGGACAAATCCATTAGATGTAGATTTTGCGAAAGCAAACGTCTACTTAAATGGAACGTTTGTTTCTAACACAACGAACCCGTTCTTCAAATTCGTTGGTCTGACAGAGAACACGGATTACACGATCGTTGTGAAAACGGTAGACATAAATGGTAATGAGTCCATCGGTACTTCAATTGTGGGCAGAACGCAAGCAACACCTGTTGTAACGCCACCAGTTGACACAACGGCTCCTGGCGAGGTTTCGAGCTTGGAAGTTTCTAATGCGACTGTTAATACCATTCGTGTTCGGTGGGTAAATCCAATGGATGCAGATTATACGAAAGCAAATGTCTACCTAAATGGAACTTTTGTTGCTGACACAACGAACTCGTTCTACGAATTCGCTGGTCTGACAGAGGATAATGCTTTCACTATTGTTATTAAAACAGTAGACGTAAGCGGAAATGAATCCATCGGCACTTCGATTGTAGGCAGAACGAAAGCAACGCCTCCAGTTGATCCGCAACCTCCAGTTGACACAACTGCTCCTGCGGAAGTATCGGGATTGGTAACGGACGCTACAACTCAAACAACGATCACAGCACGTTGGATCAATCCATCAGATAGTGATTTTGCAAAGGTGAAGCTGTTTGTTAACGGAGTCTTCATTGCGGATACTATGAATTCATCCTATGAGTTTTCAGGATTGGTTGCAGATACAGCTTACACAATTGTTGTAAAATCTGTAGATGCAAGTGGCAATGTTTCTGGTGGTGCTACGCTTAATGCAAGAACTCAAGCGGTTCCTGTAGTAACGCCTCCAATCATTCCGACAGATCCAGACGACGATGTTGTAGAGATTCCTACGAATCCAACACCAGCTCCAACTCCAAGTGGCAGTGGTAGCGGTGGTAATACAGTTATCGTAACCCCTGCTCCAGAAAAAGCATCTTCGGTTGATGAAGTGAAAACAGCTCTTGAGAAAGCGAAGGAATCGTTGACTATCGTTGATTATGTTGGTGCAAAGTCAGCAATTGACTCCATGACTGACAAAGAGAAACGTGATGAGTTTCAAAAGGAATTGGAGACACTCAAAAAAGAGCTGAAAATCGAAGATCTTCCAACGAAAAAGGAGCTTCGCACATTTGTTCCAGTTGGTATCAGCCTGCAAATAGCAATGAAAAGTGAGAATTATAAGTACATTGATGAAGCTTCCATTCAACCAGGGAAAACTGTCTTTGTTCTAAATAGCAAAGGTGAGTTGGTTGAAGACGTAGAAGTCAAAGTGTTGTTCAATCGAATTATTGTTACTCCGAAAAATGGTAAGTTCGATTCGAAAGAAACGTTCACAATCATTTTGGATTCCACGGTAAAAGGAAAAGCGAGCAAAGACTCGAAGGAAACCTTTGAGCTGAAAAACCCACTGATTCTTGAGTTTACCACTCGCTAAACAACAGGGGGAGTTGTTAATGCAACTCCCCTATAATAATAAAGGGGAAATGGAGTGTACATATGTTCAAAAAGCAGTTTAAGTTCCTCACAATCGCACTATTTATTGCGCTCATCGCAACATCGATTCCACAAAGCGTAGATGCCGCTGAGAAGGTTGCGTTCTCGGACGTAAAAAAAGGGGCATGGTACGAAGCAACGGTGGATTGGGCAATCTCTAAGGACATGATTAAAGGATACGAAGACGGAACGTTCAAGCCAAACAAGAGCGTAACCGAAGCTGAATTCTTGACGATGATGCTACGTGCGTTTGAACCAACGCTTTCTTCTTCGAAATCGGAGAATTGGGCAGAAGTTTATTACAAACGAGCTAAAGAGCTGGATTATCCAGTAAAAAGCTACACTGACATTGCTTCGAGGAATAAAGTGATCCTCCGCAAACAGGTGGCAGAGTTGATATCCTCGACAGAAGGTGTGAACTTTAGCGGTGAAAATGCAATTCATTATCTTTTGGCTTTTGGTCTTGCCGAAGGTTCCAATCCCAATGAAGTAACGCTTGCAAGTTTTCAGGGAGATAAAGCTTTAACCCGTGCAGAAGCTGTACAGTTTGTTAAGAATTTCGTGGAATATGGCATCGGTGGGCTACTTGAAAGACCGACTGAGCCATCAAATCCAAGCGAATTGCCGCCATTACGTCTTTAATAACCCTGATTAAAAGCTCGGTCATAGTATCCGAGCTTTTATTAATTGAGCAGAAAGGATTGCTGAAAATTGAAGAGAAAGCAATTGATAATACTGATCGTGATCATGTTGTCCCTTGTGGCTAATGTCTATAGTGCAGTTGCAGAGCAAGGAAACGCTGGTACTACGAATACCCTATACAAACGGTGTGAAGATTGCCAAGACAGAAGGGCAGCCAGTTGAACGGACTGAAACGATCTACGTACCAGTCGTACCAATCGTAAAAGGCATGGGTGACAAGCTCACTTGGATTGACAAACCGTACTCCGCTTTGATTACGAAGAAGGATGGAACGAAAATCAACATCTACGTGACCAGATCTACTGCAACTGTAAACGGTAAATCCGTACCAATTTCGAAAAAAGTGATTGAAACGTTAGCTGTTCCTGTACAATTGAAGCCTGCACAAATCAGCGGAAAACTCTATGTTCCTGCTGAATTCTTGAAAGAGGTGATGGGTTACACTGTAACAACTGAAAAAGAAGGAGGTACTGAATTTGTTGTGGCAGGTAAGGCTCCTACTGGCGGTTTGGAACCCAATAAGGAAACACCAACACCATCTGAAACGTGGAAACCAGATCTTGGGTATCTCCCTCCTTCTGGGTGGACACCAGACCGCATTAAATCTACATCGACGGATAACTTTGAAAAGGATAAAAAATTCCTTGAAGAAGAGCTTGGGTTTAAGGGTGGTTACTCGTACAACCCATTTGGGAAAAATGCAACTGCTGGCACAAGCCTTATTATCGACACGCACTCGAAATATTACGTAACTGTTAACATTCAATCGTGGTATGGAGATAAGACAAAGGCAAATGATAGCAATAAAACCCCTTATGTTGCAAGGGAATTGTTTAAGTTTTACTTCCCTAACGAGTACAAGAAGCTCGTTACAATCATTAACGATGGAGTTAACGGAAAAGATGTCTCTAAGTATGTTGGGAAGCCATTTACCTTAGATGGACGCATTGTTAATATCATTGATAGCGAGTTCGGCATTGCCATCCAAATTGGTTACAAAAATTAAAATTCCAGAGTGAACAGATTGTATACCTATTATTGAAGTATAAGTCTTCAATACAGTTATAAAAGTAACAATATAGAAAAAATGTTTGTTATATACATTCAAAAATAATATACTGTTTCTATAGCAATCTGTTTGAGATGCCTACAATGATTAACGTGTATTTGCGAAATTAAAACTGTGTCATTTTAAAGCGCTCGGTCAGAAGATGACTGAGCGCTTGATTTATTTAATAGGGTTCACATCTAAACATTATAAAAATAAATGAGTGAAAGGGAGGGAAAACAGTGGACTATCAACAACAATTTATTAAAGTCATCGCCGATGAAGAAGAGTGCGTATTTATTATCCCGATTGCCATATTGAAACAAGCGAACATTGCTATTGGAGACAAGTGTATAGTCGTTGCTGAGCAAAACAAGATAATCATCAGGACAGCGGAGAATGATAGCTGATGAAAACGATATGTGTATGCGGAGGACTGGCTCGGTTGCAATATAAGAACGAGCAAGGGCGAATAAAGGATAAAGTCGTTACAATATACAATGTGCCTGTATACTATTGCGCTGATTGCCAAGAAGCATTTACAACGGGTCCTGATAGCTTGAGATTTGCCCAGAGAGTTAGAAAAGCCATTGAGTCGGGGGCTGAAGAGCTTGAGTTCTGAAAGGGGAAGAAGAGGATGCAATTTGATCAAGAAGCATTCGGCGAGTATCTGGAGCAAATGTGGGAGCATCTATTTGAGACAAACACGCTCAGCCAGATTATAGCCAAGATTAATAATAACCATCGAGCCAGACGCTTTTTTGCTATGTATTTGCTGAAGAATCGAGAGACGTTTTATTTGTATTATCAGATGAGAGAAGAGCTGGGTATCGGCTATATTTTTGACATTATCATTTCCGCTTTATTTCATGAAAGAGAAAAAAGGCCAGTGAAACAAGAGTTGATCGATCTTTTGCAAATTAACTTAAATATGGCTAATCAACAAGTGGAGGGCTATCCACTGAAAGAATTCAATAAGGACTTGAACTCCTTTTTGACATTTTGGCGAAAGAGGACTGGAGAATGGGAGCATCTTCATAAAAGTTAAGAACAACTTCACAACTTTTATGCATATATTCAGAACTTGTATGAATGAATGCGTATAAACGGTGTATAACATCTTAAACGGAAGCTCAAACAAGGTTCGACACAAAATCCATATATTGCATGGACTATTCCGTATAAAATTAAGAAAAAAAGGAAAGTGGAGGGGATTAAAATGAAAAAAATAAAAATTGTCGCATCGTGCCTATCAGCAATGCTGTTAATGTCAGTAAGCGTACAGACAAGTTCAGCGGCGGAGACCAAAAACGCATACACGATTGAGGTTAATGGAACGACTCTAACACAACAAATGGTAGTAGCTGAAGGGGTTGATAGCCTCAGTGTCCCTATCGCTCCGATAGTCAAAGCAACTGGAGACAGCATTAAATGGAACAATAATACTCAAACGGCTATAATCCGTCAAAAGGATGCTGTTATAGAGATTTCAGCAAACAAAACTACTATAAAGTTAAATGGAAAGAGTGTACCCCTTGTCACCAAAACGATGAATAATGTTATTGTTCCGAGCGGAGAAAAATCATCTATTATAGATGGAAAACTCTACGTTCCATTGGAAGCGGCAAAGACCGTTTTTGGCTATGATATCAAACTGATTGGTGCGGAGACTAAGAAACTGGATTTGTCATATCCTGTGCCATCAGAATGGGTCTTGCCGCAAATGAAATCATCAGCAACAGGCGACTATCAGACAAACAGAAAGATCTTGGAAGACGAGTTGGGATTCCAGCGAGGAATTTGGTATAACCCCTATGGGCAGGATGCATACGAAGGTTTAGGAAAAGTAAGGGTGGGTCTTGCGGAAGGAGCTATCGCTAATATCGATTTTCTTGCTTGGTATGGTGACAAAAATCAGGAGCATGTTAGCAACACTATACCGTATGTCAGCCGCGAACTATTCCGCTTCTATCTGCCGAAAGAATACGATAAGCTCTTTAAGGTTATGAATGATGGATACAACGGAAAGGATATCTCCAAATACATCAATAAATCTTTTAAGCTTGACGGACGCAAAATAACGATCACTGAAAATGAACGGAGCGTTACGGTTAAAATCTCGAAAAAATAAAGAAATTTAACGAGGGAAGAGGCGGACATCCGTCTCTTTTTTTCTTGTATCAAATTATGAATCTCGCACCTGTTGCGTAAAAGAGGTAGAGCAAGGTAAAACAGCTTTTGTGTTTTCTAACACAATCAAAAAATCTAAACTAAATGGAAAGGAGGTCGATAAAGCATGAAGAGATACAAAGTAATGAAATTTGTTGGTGGATTGGCGGTGGTAAGCCTGATCGTTGGGTTCTTGTTACATCAGGTTTACCAGCCCAATGTAGTGGAAAGGGCATTTGCCTTCGGCGGCGATCTCGTCACAGCTCATTGGGATGATGGCGCAGGGAAGATAGTCAGAGATATCAGCGAGCCGCCAGTATATCTTACCTACAATAACTCACCGCAAAAAAATTATTATGACTCCATAGGCATCACGAAACTGTACGAGGAGTACCACAAAAACAAATTTCTGTGGTATAGCCCAACAGAGCAAGTGCCTGCATTAATGCAAAATTCGAGCACTGATCACTCGTTAATCTATGAGAACAATTTGGTGCGTAACGGGACGGATTACGCCTACCTGGTACGAAAAGGTGCAACAGGAATTTGGCAGAACTTAAAGCTTGGCAGCATGGATCCAGGATATCAGACAAGGGATCACTATAATGGAGACAATAGTGGAACGACTAACATTGTTAATACAAACAAATTGGGCTCATATTTCGGCAAGAATTATGAGTTCCGATACCTCGGCGTTTCGGACGCAGGAATTCCAATCAGCAATCCGTACTTTCCGTCCGATGTGCCATCTGGCGATCATGAATCTGATTGGAACCCGCTCGAAAAGGATTGGTGGGACTATCCGTGGTTGGCTAATGAAGGGCATCCTGCTAAAACAACAGCATCCGCATGGGATGTTTCTCCAGATGAAGACCCCGAGGGATTTGAGCAGAAGGTGCAGTGGTTCATAAAATATCTCTTGCCAGCGAACGAAAATCTGAGAAGATCGGGTAAGAGTGAAAGAGAAGATGCTACGTTTTACGCAAAAAAGTTTAGTCTGATCAATAGTCCTGAGCTTTCAACAGGGATTGTCGTAGGTTGGCATGGGGCTGGCTATTATGCGACCTTTGTTTTGAAATCCCCACCTCGAAATAATTTGAGAGTTGTGGAATTTAAAATTTCGGATAAGAAAACGGGTAAAGTCGTTGGCTTAATGACTGCTGATGCAAATAATAACGACAACATCTTGAGAAAATGGGAAATAAACAACCAAGAGGTTGCTGTAGGCGATACATTAGTCGTTACAGCCAAAGTTAAGAACATGGTTCAAGCAAACTTTAATGGTCGTAAAACAAAGTATACACCTGTTCGAATGATTCAGATGGCTTCTTTTGACGAAGACTCTCTAATTCTTGGTAAATGGAATACTGCCATAACTGAGGATGTCATTCCTGGAGTGAATGCTGATCCAGCAACTCGAATCAGCGGTATCGATGTAGGTCAGGTTGTTACCTTTGATAAAACAAAGAACGATTCATCTGGAGAGATTCTACAATGGGAATTCAAAGTACCTACTGACGTAAAAAAACAATTTGTTTTGGGGGCAGAGGTTTCTCCAGGATTCAAGCTCTACAATGACAATATCTACACGGGTGACGACGATGGGCGACTACGCTTCAAAATTAAAGAAGAAGATATCGGACTTGTAGCAAGTTCTATCGAGCTTCTTGATAATCAAGGAAACGTTACTGACGATGTTGTACCAGGAATGACTCATGGTGTGAGAATCACGGTGAAAAAAGTCACTGGTAATAAACTGGTTGGTGATCCAAACGATTATTACAATCCATTTGCGGCTGTTTCTATCGCTTTGAACGACACTGGAACTGTCTATATTGACCATGACAAGGTTTCAGCAACGAAGGCGTTAACCTTTAAAGGGGATACGGCAGTAATCGAGATTAGAGATGCGATTACACCTCTTGTACCGAGCATTAAGGCGGACTTCCAAATCCATTGGTTTAACGCATCGGCAAGTTTCGGTAATCAAAGTTCTGATCCTTCGAACGATAAAGCATCTAAAGTATGGAGATCCACGAACAATCTGAGCGTAAGCAATTTCACAATTGTTCCCACATCGGTTATCGGTCCATCTTCTACTTTGAATGAGACGCTGACATTCGAATTCATAGCATCGAACATTAACCCTGAAAACTCGGATCGAGATGTTGAAATTGAAATTCGAGATCGGAATGGTAGAGTTGTTAAGGAAGAGATCGTTACGCTTCCAGCAAACGTTGATTATCCATTCTCATGGACTGTACCCAATGTTTCGCTAAGTGCGGGATCCAATGGTACTTCAAATGCCTTTATAGTAGAGATCAACCCACCACCAAGGCGGATAATTGAAACATCTACAAGCACAACGAACCCGTATGCTGATAACATCGATACGAGTGCAGTAATGGCGTATATGACGAATTCTAACCCAGAGACTTGTTTGGTCGTAAACAACCGCAATACGTGGTCAGAAACTCACTATATCCATGATCGTGAAGGTTATCGATATTACTGGTCAAACCGTTGGGGATCGGGTAGTTATTGCATCGCCACATATGATAATACGTGGACTGATACAAGAAGCTATTACGAGGAATACAAGATAACCAATGTCATGTTCCGAAGCAAACTGACGAAAGATAAACTTGGTGGAGATGGTTGGGTTGATATCTTAGCTCGACCAGATCAAGCGAAAGTAAAAGCTGGATATGGATTTGAAATCAAATATATCGTTAAGTTCGATACAAACACGTATCGTAACTCGCCTAAAGGTTGGCCTGGCGATTGTTCGTTTAGAACAGTAACTCGTCAGTATGGCGGAACTGTAACAGCACCTACTACGCTTAGTGTTAAAATGCCATTTGCCGATAAGTTTGGAAATCACGTTACGTACAGCTTGACGAGTCCAACTCAATCAGGTTCATGGGATAATCTCAGCCAAGTCTATGAAATGCCGATGCGTAATGCATTTAATCTCGAAAACTCAAGATCCATTTTTGTGAACGAAACGGCTTCTGACGGAAGCTATAATATGGTCGTAAGTACGTATCGATATTTTTATGGTAATTCTTACAAGCCAAATCAATCGCAATACTTGTGTGATTCAAGACAAATAACAATTTATATTATCGGTGCGAATAGCGATGATATTAAGAGCCATATCACGCAATAGGAAAAGAGGACTTCGTAGAAGTCCTTCTTTTTATAGTATTTTCGACTATTACTACTTAGTATTGTCGAAAGTTGAAAATTCAAATATAATTGATAGATTGAATTGAGGTGATAAAAATGCGATTTAGTGATGTTAAGGTAGGATATATTTATAATGTGATTTTTGATCCAGTAAGAGATTGTGAATTTGATGGTAAACATTTGGCAGTAGTTTTGAAAAAAAATAATGATAAAAAGACTTTTATTGTTATGCCTTTTACTACTGCCACAAGTGGTGATGGTGTTAACAAAATTAAGCTGAATCCGATCGCCTCTCTTCCTACATCATTAAAAGGGAATACTACATATGCTGTATTCAACCAACTGAGGACTGTAAATGCAAGTCGTTTCATCGCCTTAAAGCAGGGAGGCGATGTTGTTGAATGTCCGATAGAAAAAGAAGTATTTTCTCATTTATTGCTACTGAGTATTAAGGAGATTGTCTACAATGTGTCTCAGGACGATAAAATCGAAATTCTGAAAAAAGCCTATGAAGTGGAACGTGTAATAAAGGCTAAGGATTTGGCCTATACTATTAAAGAATTGCAGAGGTCAAATGATAACCATGAAGATAAAATTTCCAGGTTAAAAAATGAGATTAAGGAAACATTACAAGACATATCCTTTTCTTTAGAAAAGAAGTACATTGATGATGGCATACAATGTATCTTTGATGAGGCTATACATGAGGGAGAGAAGTTGGCATTGCGTTAAAAAGTACATCATGTTATAATGAAGTCAAGAATAGAGCGAGAAGCTCTGTTAAAGAATGTAGGGTATAAAATCCCAACAAAGAAGAATGGAGCTAATAACTCCGACAAAGATTGGAAGGGTATAAAAACCCAACAAAGAAGAAGCAAGCCTAACGGCTTGTTTTTTTGTTTTATAAACATTTCAGTGTGAATATACAAAAAAGCAGAGCCGCCATCAGCACTGCTTTTCGTCATCAGAATTAAATAATTAGTCCCTCCTTAATTCTGAATATACTTTAATTCCCTTTAGTTCCTCCCGCAATTTTAAGTATTTCATCCATCTCCTCAGTCAAGGCTTCCCAACGATAATAATCAATTGGATCATCCAAATCACCCTCCGCTATTCCTTCAAATGCTTCTTGGTAAGTCTTCTTACCATACCGCAATTGCAACTCAGTCAGCTCTTGATTAATTTCAAGTAGACGTTCTTGAGGAGTTTGTTCTAATCGTTTTTTTGTTTGATAGTTCATTTGCATTCGAATGGAATAAACGGTATCACGCATGAGTTCTACTGCATGTTTAGGAATCTTTTTATGAGATCCATTGTTGTCCTGACATTCTAAACCTTGATTTACGTACTTGCGTAACGTCACTTTTGAAATGCCCAGTAGATCTGCGGCTTCCGCAGCGGTAAGTAGGTAGTCGTCATGGTAGATATATTCAATAGACACACCGCCTAATTCATAATACCAAGTGTCAAGGTCAATCTTCCATTTCCCAAAATCTAAATCACTAACTGGCGATTTAACTTCGTACACTCGATCCAGCCATGTTATCAGATTTTTTTTGTGCTTCGGAGATAAGAGGTATTCTGCCGTGTATGTAAATTGTTCGTTCGAAATCTTGATGCCTACAACTTTATCGTGAAACAATGTTGCAAAACTGGCTAAAACTTTGGATAGGATATAATCCGTCTCTTTTTGAATCACTACAGAATTTTTTTCATTGAAGCCATAACCAATTTGCTCATGGGTGTAATCATATACCGTTCTATTCATCATCCACATCCCCCTTGTACATTCTATTCTAATGCGAGGTTAATGAATTGTCTATTTCGTTAATGATTGTTTTACCTATTTAGTTAACTTCCATATATGCGTCGAAGATTATGACATAACAAAAGACCTCCTAAAGTTCTGGAAGTCTTAATTGTAGTTAATATCGAATGCTACCTCAGACATGCTTTACGGTAGAATTTTATCCATTATTGGATAGGGGATGCCCCATTTTTCCTTCATCATTTCCATTAACTCAGCGGCTGAAAATCCAAGCTCGTCCGCCGCCTCGACAGGATGAAAAAACTCAAACAAAAACTTGAATTCCGCCTCAATTTTGTGAGACTCGTCCTGTACCCATTCCATGAACTCATCGGTTTCAATCTCGCTATCAAAAGGATTAGCGCCTTCGTTAAATCCGAAAAATGTGCTCCCAATCTGCTCATTAGCAAGGTTGTAAATACCAAATTCCATATCATATTTATCAAAATTAATTGATTGCAAAAAAAAGAATTTGTCCTTATACATTACCAATTTTTCCATTTCGAAATACCCCCGTATATAAAATATGTTTTTCTAAAATTTCTCGATTTTGAGCCTCAGCGATCCTCCTTAAAGTTGCTGTTTGATACACATAATTGCTCATCCTTTGTTGTTTTTAACTCTATATTATATATAGTTTTCCGCAACATAATTCGATTGCATCCCTCATTTTATGCATAAAATATAAAAACTTATAACCAAGGGGGTGCGGTATATGTATGGGCATCAAATCTATCAATTATCGGCAAACGATCGTGCGAAATTTTTAAACGAAGAGCTGAAGAAAGAGGAATATCGGGAGCTTAAGCAATTGGCGAATGAGCTGATGGTTGACGAGACTGATTTGAGAGAGGATATGGCGATTACGGGTTGGTACTACATTGTGGAGCTGAAACGGTTCATGAAGATCGAAGCTAACCAAGCATCTTAAAATTGATTAATGGTCAGACTTGCTTGCAGGCATTAATAGTTATCAAATCAGTTGCCCTCGACTACAACAATAAAAAAACAAAAAAAAGAGAGGCTTCAACACTCCCTGCCAAGTTTGTGTTTACTACAAGCGCTCTCTTCATTCACATTATGTAATGATTATACTACGATTTGACAGGAAATATAATCTTGCAATCGCTTGAGATGGTTTGATATTTTCTTCGACAATTGGATGAAAGAGAGAATGGGTCAGTTGAAGCCTCCTGTGCAAAGGGGGCTATTTCTAATGAAGGAAATGAAGATTTTTAACCAAGTGCCAGTCTTGACGGATGGGCAGATAGACAAGCAAGCAGAGAAACAGATCCGTTTTATGAAGGTAGTACATCCGCAACTTGCGGACGAACATTGGAATGAGGGAAGAGTCGAGCTTAGACCAGTCAAGCGCGATCCATCAATAAGAGAGTATCTACGGAGCTTCGGAACATGGCACCTTGATGAAAAGGATACCTCCGAACTAAAAAAGTTTCTCCAGATTATGAATGCCAAAGGAGTAGACTTATACTTTTCGAGCTTTGCGTTTGACTATGACTTGGAAGTTTTCAAGAAGGATGGGAAAAAGTATGAAAAAGGAAAGGTGAATAATGAAAATGCCTTGTTCACGAGTATTTTGCCAATGGATTTTGACGGCATAATGGCAGAAGAATTCCAGGCTCAGAAACAAAGGCTAATAGATTTGGGCATTGAAACAATTGATATTTTTTCGGGGCACGGCTATCAAAGTTTTATACTGCTAAATCATAGGGTTACAGATAAGGAAATCTACAAGAAGTTTACAGGTTTGATGTTGGCAAAAGGTTTCAAGGTTGATGAGGCAGTACAAGACCCCGCCAGAGTCCTAAGAATGCCATACTCCTTCAATTGCAAGGCTCTTGATCGTAATAGTAAATATTTCAGCGCGACAAACCCAGAGATTGTTGCAACGACGGATGTTTATTGGACGGAGAAGCGGTATCACGTCACTGAGGTTTTCGAGAAGTTGAACAGCCTGCCCGAAGTGATTAGGCAGATAGAGCCTTTGAGCGAGATCGAGATGAAATCTATCCCTACTGCACCACTGAACGGTTCGGACAGGAGAGGAAAGAAGGAGAGGAGCAAACGGGAAATTGAAGCGGTTGGGGAGATAAAGATTGAAACTCTTAAAGCTGTTTATAGCATGCTGGACTTCGAGCGGCTTCCTGATGCCGTACAAAGGATGCTTGCTGGAAGCCAAGAAGGGTTGAGGAATAAAGTGATGATGTTCATCATTCCGTTTTTGCGGAACAGCCTTGGCTTAAATATCCAGACGATTAAGGACGTTATGGTTTGCTGGGGAGAAAGATGCTCACCGAGTCTGGATGCATCCCACATTTTCAAAGACACAGACAGAATATATGCAAAAGACTTTAAGGGCAAACATGGCAAGTATACGGAAGAGCTTCGCGGTGCATATGGGTATTTAGAGTTTGAAAATTATACGAAGAAAAACAAACTCATCATTTCGAATGACTTTTTCGATGATCTAAGCGTTCTATCTGATTGTGCAACGCGGATTTACTTGGCTATGAAGCTTGGAGAAAGCCTGGAGGGAATCAAAAACTTTAGCAAGTTGGACATCCAAAGGTACGCTCAAATTTCCGAGAGAACTCTGGAGCGAAATATGAAGGAGTTAGTTTTAAAAGGACATGTCACTAAACGCAGAGGGAATCGTAGAGCTGGCGAAGGGTATGTGTATTACTTAAATCCCTTCTTTAATTCCGTTTCTGGCTTTACTACCCTTGAGAATGCAACGGTTAAATTGATGCTGAATGATCTTACTGATGGGGAGTTAAAATTGTACAGCTTTCTGAGCAAAATTGTATCTCAGAAAGGAGCTGATTGCTGGGCAAGTCAAAAGTACATCGCTCAAAAAATTGGTAAGAAGGGTCATGATTCAATTTCCAAAATGACAGCGAGTCTTCACAAGAAGGGGTTCATTGCAAAAAAAACAATAGACAGGAACGGGATCAAGCATTCTATTTATAATTTGAATTTCTAATACATCAAACCTGTAGCAAATCTAAGCTCCAGGTTTTTTGTTTTCTATCAATTTTTAACCGTCATCTATTCACATACTTGGAGGAGCCGAAAACCCTTGTTTTATAAGGGGTTTAAGGTTTTAACCGACATCTATTCACAATAATAATAGAAACAGGAGAGGAGAGAAGTGAGAGGATGCGAATAAGGAAAACAATACTTAAAACTTCGATACAACATTGATTCAATTTAATAGATTCGATACTTGTTTTTGATAGGTTGCATGCATATAAGATATAAACCAATTATCAAGGAGGCATATGTATGCAATTTCGTTCAGACGAGCACAAAAGACGATTCAATGATTTATGCGAAAGAGACAAAACGAATATCAAGGACATTGAACGGTGCTCACTTTTTTACATTTTCTCAGGAACAGAACTGTTGTACAAAAATATCGAAATGCTTTACGACTTTGAGGATCATACTATAAGGCTGGAGGCTTACAATCAAGCTTTCCTAACTGGCGGCACTCGTAGCTTGATTGACCTGGCATTTAGTCTGTACGGCTCGGAGGCGGAATGCGAGGTTCGCTTTTTGTTTAATACCCTTGATGACCGCAACAGCATACTTGCATTGCAGGCAATTAAGTATCGATTTCAAATTCCAGTTGAGATTGATGATTTAAAATGAAGCAGAAGAAACATTAAGATGGCGAGGGAGCTACCGACAAATTTATACTCAATCACTATAAGGGTTTATTTACTTGAATCAAAGTAATGAAGTATAATGGAGGCAACTGAATCGAATATTTCAAATCGGAAGCACCGATCTTACCTTAGGGGGGATCTGTGCTTTTTTTGTTTGATGGGAGTTAAAGGGAAGGAATCAGACTAAACAGATCGCTGATTATAGGAGGGGAACGAAATATGGAACCAGAGAAGCTATTTCTGGCAGTTCGGCTAATGGTCGGAGGAGGTTTATTGTTTTTAAACCGAAGTATCTATCAAATGTATGGTCACGATCTGCTAAACAGACCTTTTATGCAAATTGTGTTCTTTCTCATGTTTGTTGCGACGATGCATATGTTTCGCAAGTTGTCACTTTTTCAACTTGCTTTGGAGATGGTAAAGGATCTTTATCGTTTATATAGGGGCAGTCGTAGTAAGGATTGAGAATAAATCCCTAAACATTACACAACTCAATTGTTTACTACTAAATTGACGGCGGTATGATGATTAATCGGGGTATGGAAAGCGAGGAAATTAGTAGGTCAATCAAGTTGCTAAGTGAACAGTATTCGAATAACATTCATGCCGTCATTAGCGTAGTTGATAGGCTAAAAGTATAAATGAATGAATGGACAACTTATCTGCTGGACAAATCAGTATAAGGCTAAAAAGGAGATAGAATCAAAAAACGATGAATTGATCTCCTTTTTATACTGTTACAAAGGAGACCGTATTACAAGAATCAGATGAAACTAAGCTGGAAAAGCAGTAGGGTTTAAGAAAAATCGTTAACCGTCTCTCCATAAAATTATGATCAATCCTATTGGCGACTATGATGTAGAGTTAAAAACAAATCAGGATTCCTAACAAGGATAATAATGGAGGGACACATGACAGAAGAAAAGATTGAACAAGGAACAGGCGGTTCTGATAAATTCGCACTTCTGATTAAGCACTACCGCAAGCTACGCAATTTTTCGCTGAAAGATCTTGAAAATGCCAGTGGTGGATCAGTTAGTGCGGGCTATATCCATCGACTGGAAAGCGGAGAGCGAAATTCTCCGAGCATTAACAAGATAATTGCATTGGCAAAGGCTTTACGGATTAGAAATGAGGTATTGGTTCCAACCTTGTTTTGCGAATTAGATGAAGAGGACAGATCATTTTCTTTGTCGGAAGTGTTGATTCAGAATAGCTATTTTTTAGGGAGTGGTATGCTTAGTTCTGAAGCTAAACAGTCGCTTATACGTATTGTTGAGTTTATTGATCATGCCGAATGGTCGCCGACATCTAAAATGAGAGAGATGTATCAGCTATCGGAGATAATTGACGATTTTAAACAAGCCGTAAGCTAAACAGTGAGAAGTGGGGGGAGCGGGAAATTGGCTCCTTTTTTTTGAATTTTTGATCAGTCGATGGAGTTAATATTTAAACTCTATTGCATTAGATGAGTAGCAATAGAAAGCGTGAAATAGGAAGATATTGTTTTAGCAATTTGATATAATCAAAATGACGATGGAGGTGAGCCAACTTGATTTTTGATCTCTTTTCCAAAAGAGGAAAGAAGCCTGATACAGAGATGTTTATATACGACAATTTCCCCGCAGAATTTCGAATTCAGGTCATACATTTATGGTCTGATGCTATTGGCAGGTGGTATCATGAGACTAATTTTTACGGAGAGACGCATACCAGCCCATCTAATAAGATCTGGCTCCAAATTCATAAGCAATTATGTAAAGAGTATGGCATCTTTTCTCTTAGCGAACAGGGTGATAATCCATATACTCAATGCCAATATTTCATCCAAAATGCTACTACTGAACGAGTTTTGGATATTATTGAAATGAGTTTCTTATGGATCGACGAGGTGGTGCGAAACTGGAATGATTCAGTTTTGCAAAATGCTAATATAACGCAAAGAGCTGAGGATGCTATTGAGGAGCTTAATCAGCGTTTCCGCGAACATGCCATTGGCTATCAGTATATCGAAGGGCAAATTGTCAGAGTTGATTCGGAGTATATTTACGAAGAAGCTGTCCAGCCAGCAATTAGTATGATGTCTGAAGAAGGGTTTGAGGGGGCATCTCAGGAGTTCATGTCTGCTCACGAACACTTCCGTAAGGGACGACATAAAGAAGCAATTTCAGATGCTCTGAAGGCTTTCGAGAGCGTCATGAAAACGATTTGCAAGCGCAAAGGATGGGAAGTTCGAGATAATGCAACAGCGAAACCTCTGATAAATACACTATTTCAGAATGGATTGCTATCCATAAGTCTCCAAACACAATTTAGTTCTTTAAGGGATACACTGGAAAGCGGATTACCCACCATTCGTAACAAAAACAGCGGTCATGGGCAGGGTGAAAGTATAGTCCATTTGCCTACTCATTTGGTTGCATATGCTCTACATCTCGCGGCTACAAACATTTTGTTCCTAATCGAATCCTACAAGGCTTTAGATTAAAAGCAAAAAGAATTCAATACAACAGGAGAAGGGTGGGGGAGCAGTTTGCTCCCTTGCTTTTTATTCTGTAGCAATAGAGTTTAGATTCAAACTGTATTGAAATGTCTCTTCTGAGCCGATATAAATGTAAATAATATTTTACAATAATCGGAGAGCATATGGACATCAACAGTATATTTACGGGTGGGAGCGTCAAGCCCAATACAATTGAAAAGAACATTATTCGACAATATTTGCACAATACTGATCGCATACAGCACTTCCAGATCAGAAGCTATATAGACAACGAGGATTTCTCTGCTATAACGACAACACAAGAATTCGAACACTACATCCAAAGTCAGAACGCTTTTGGCAAAGTGTTTGGTAACTTGGACATGGTGGAAGATGAGTGGTATTATTGCGATTTCGTATCTGGCAACGATGCCTGGATATCCAAAGATGAAGCAGGGGTCTATCGCTATTTCTCCAAGACGAAATTGGGCGGCACGATTAGCCTTAATATATTTGATGTCGTCGAAATTGTTCTTGGAAACGCTGATGATGCGGAGAACGCATTCCAGAGCGCTCGGAGCCTACTCGCCAATTTGTTTGAACTGGAACTAAAGGACGAATGGGTATTACAACAAGCTCAAAAGTATCAGAGCAATCTGCAATACATACGTGGAGAAAGAAAGGATCTGGAGCAAGCATATCCCGCAGTGTTTCAATTTATTCAAAAATACTATGCCATCTTAGAGTATTTCAACGATCACCAGGAGGATAAATTATATCGGGTCTTCAGCTACGAAAATCAGCATGTGTTTTTCTCCGCAACCAATCGAATTAAGGAAAAATTGAAAATTAGTCAATCAACCGTGACCAGATCCATTAATATGCTCGCGCTATCAGGATTAATTGTAAAAATTCCGCATCAAAAACTTCCAAGCAGAATGCTTGAAATATCTGATGCGATTTTGAGTTATCGGATGAATCAGGGCTATATAGGAGGCAAAAGGATTACGTTTTACACAATCCCAGAGTATAGTAATGAAACATTGCAATTGGCAGAAAAGGTCGTTATCATACTGCAAGCCGCTGGCGTATGGGGAAGTTTACTTACAAAGGAGAAAGTGAGTAAGCACTTTGGAGAAGCAAGAGCAAATCAGGTGTATTTAGCTGAATATACCGTGAAGAAAATTAACTCAGCAGATAATTCTACGTTGGTTGATGATGCAGAAGACATCCTAATCGATATTGAAGATGATCCAATTCCATTTTAATAGCTATAAATTTATATAATTTACACTACAGTTATCGGTTTAACGCATTAAAGTTGTGTATCTCATGTTTGGAGGAACTCAATCTTATATCAAGCATGTATCCCTGAGATGGGATGCTTAGTTTTTTACGCGTATCACTAATGAGGAGTTTGCATAAAAACCAAGGTTTATCGCGCAGGCGAATATTGTAACCATGTTTTGCGCTAAGCGTCCGTAGGGACGCACATAAGAAGATTGCGAAGTAGTATAACACTTTTATTTGTATTTTAGCTTGATAAATTTAAGACATTTAATATATGCAACCATTTATTTACAAATTTTTCGCAAACTCACTCAAGGCGTACATTTTCCACGACAAAAAAGAGAGGCAATCTAATCCTCTCTCCCTCGTCGTTATGAACTACCAGACACTTTTCATTGCGTTTGAAAATGAAATAATCGCGACCTTTTTTATTTTTGACAGAGCATATCGAGCCGACTCCCATAAAACCAGCATAAGCAATATCCCACAAACCACATATCCTGCTGTTACTGCGATTTGCTCATAGCTCAATCCAACAATAATACTCGCTATTAAATAAAATGTTAAACGTGGCTTGCCCATTTTGAAAACCTTCATAATTACTCTCAGCCATTTCCTCAATCCAACTCCCTCATGCGTCCAATTCTTACTGTGACGGAAAGCTCCCCAGAGCGGAAGAAGAATGACTACGCAAACTGCTACATACAGCAAAGTGTTTAATAACATCGATACGGCAAATGCCAAAATCGATCCCATAAATGCAATAACCAAGATATAGCCCAATGTGTTTTTAATCATGTCAACATGCTCCTGTTTTTAATTTTGCCTTGTATACATCTCACTGCCTAACTTCCTGCCTGTACTTTTTTGAACTTAATCATTCCCCATTCATTTTAATCTCTCTATATGATAGATTTCTCCATTGCATATAATCGTGCTTTTGACCAAAAAGTGTGAGAAGATCGTTGGTTGTTGATTAGCTCGTTATGAGTTATAATGTTGCCAATAACACTTTCACCAACTTTAAATGCATTGCTTATATGCTGTTTCCTTTTAAAAAAAGGAGACTCGTCGCATATAGGCAATGCATTTTTTTATGCTTTAAATTAGAAGAAAGAAGGTTGGAAAATGGAAATTGAGTATAGTTGCAAAGTTGTCAGATACAATTTTGGTGAAGATTATAAGACAGATGTTGTGATCATCTTTGATTTTCTATTGGACTTAGGATCGCTTCGGAACCTACTTAAACATTTAACGGTCCCGTCTATGTATATACCAATCAAAACGATTGCATTTATCGATGAAAATATCGGAAAGTTGGCTGAGTTTTACCACGGTGACATCACTTCTCGAGCTAAAATAGAATTCATCGATTGTAACAACTTTAGCGTCAATTTCAGAAACGATGCTATTCAAGGCTTCATTTCAAACAAAGTTTTGAAGCAGTGGGATGTCAAAAGTGTTGAGGAGATGCTTGCAGGAGACACATTGAACAGCGTAATACTGACGAATTACACATATGGTCAAAAACATGCTGAAGCGACGGACGCCTATCATATCTCTTTAAGATTGCAGAATGGGGAGAGATCTGATGTCTAAATTTAACTACGATGCTTCTGATGCCAAATTACAACGATTCATTAAGGAAGGAAGAGGTCAGGGGCGTGGGGCAGAATACCAGCCATGGCTAAATGTCCATAGCATTGCATCCCGCGGAAGAGTGAGCAGAGTTTCGGGCTGGAAAACGGGCAGGGTGCATCATTTTCTATCCGATAATGAGACGCGCTATTTCTATTTATGCGAGTGGTCAGATGCTGTGATCGACATCCGCGAGCATTATCCCCTCATGGATTTGTACGAGATGACTGATATTTTAGATGATGACTTAACGAAAAAACTAATGGATCGAAAAACGGGTACTCCACATATTTTAACGAGCACGTTTTTATTAACGATGAAAAACGAGCAGGGGCAAGAGCGACATTTCGCTCGGAATATCAAAGAGGCGAGGGACTTTGAAAAAAACTCAGTCATTGAACGTTATGAGGTCATTCGCCGATATTGGCACAAAAAAGGTATTCCTTGGGGACTGGTTAGCTCCTTTGAAATCAATGCGGCATGGGCAAAGAACATTGAATGGTTGCACGCCGCAAGAAGGTTAAGCGATTGGGGCTACTCAGAACAGCAGATTGCAGGCGAGAGCCAATCATTAATGGAACTTTTGAACGGCGGAAAAGGAACGATAAAAAACGCCATTGAACGCTTCGATAGTCAGCTTTCAGGAGAGCAAGGGAAAGGATTGTTAATGCTAAAGCATTTGCTTGCGACTAAGCAAATCAAAATCGATATGGACAAGCCTATTGACCTTAATCATTCTGCTAAAAGCATTGATATTGTGGATAACAAAGGAAGTGATGCAGGTGCTAAGATTAGTAGTTAACTCATTGCTTCAATGTAGTGGAGATCCAAAGCAAATCGAAAGAATCTTGTGGATCGATGCAGGACGAGTCCATTGTTACACAATCAATATCTTCGATAATCGTTTTCCAGAACTGCGATTACTCCAGGATATTGAGCAGGGGTTGCAGGAAGAGATCTTCCGTATTGTTGACGATGAATGGTTCTCTCTCGTCTGTGAGGAGTTATTATCTGAAAAGGCAAGAGTGCAGATGGAGAATGCGTGGGAGGCTGTAAAACATTTAGTGGACAAGGAGCCAGCCATTTTTGACACGGAGTTTCGCAATCAATTCATTCAGGAGGAATCAGAGCGTTCGGGACTAAGCACAAAAACTATTGGACGATACTTGAAGTCATTTTGGGTCAAAGGAAAGGTCAAATACGCTTTGGCTCCTGAATTCGACAAAAGAGGAGGCGCTGGAAAGACGAAAACTTCAGGTCAAGCCAAACGGGGAAGACCGCGAAAATACAGCCAGGATACGGGAATTAATGTTGACGAGGGGGTTGAACGTATATTTCGAGTATCATTAAAAAAATATTATTATACCTCGAAGAAAGCACCGCTCAAGTTTGCTTTTCAAAAGATGATTCAGGAGTTCTATAGTCAGGAGCATAAAATAGAGAATGGCATAAAGATGCCTATTATCCAAGGTGCTAATGAATTGCCGACATATGCGCAGTTTAAATACTTCTTCCAGAAGGAAAACAACATAAAGAAGGAAGTCTCAACGAGGTTTAGTTCGAAAAAATATGAGTTGCTTCACCGTCCTGTGTTGGGGAGTGCAACGGCAGAAAGCATTGGACCAGGGTCACGCTACTTGTTCGATGCGACTGCTTTCGATGTATATTTGGTTTCAAGAATTAATAGGAACTGGATAATCGGACGTCCCTACCTCGTATACACCCAGGATGTCTTCAGCAGATGCATCACTTCGATCCATGTCACTTTGGAAACAAGCTGGCTCTCTGCGGCAATGGCAATTGCAAATTGTTGCGAAGATAAAGTAGAGTTTTGCAAGCAATATGGAATCGATATCCGACCAGAAGAATGGGAGGCAAAGCACCTACCCGAAACCATTCTTGGGGATCGTGGGGAACTCTTTACAAAGGATGCAGAGACCCTTATAAGTAATCTGCATGTCAAGATTGAGAATACCTCATCGTATCGTGGGGATTTGAAAGCAATTCTTGAGCGACATTTCCGAACGACAAATGATTTGACGAAAATGATGTTGCCTGGGATCATCAATCCTGATTTTAGGCAGAGAGGTCCAAACAGCCGCGATTATCGCTTGGATGCAAAATTAGATCTCTATCAATTCACCCAGATTATTATCCGTTGCGTGCTATACCACAATAATCATTACTTGCCCAACTACCCTCGTGAGGAAATGATGATTAGCGATGACATAGAAAGCATCCCCTCGAAAATTTGGCAGTGGGGAGTGCAATATCGTTCGGGAAAATTGAGGGAAGTCCCAAAGTCGGTCGTCTTATTAAACCTGCTTCCACTCGCTGAGTGCCTGGTGACTTACAAAGGCTTAAAATTCAAAGGCTTGTTCTACAGCAGTCATACAGCTCTCAAAGAAAGGTGGATGGAGAAAGCACGCACGGAAACCTGGAAGATTCCTGTCAGCTACGATCCACGAAATTTAGGGACAATATATTTGAGAGGTGTGGGCGAGAATGGGTTTGAACCATGCTATCTTCTAAGCCAGTACAATCAGTATAACGGTCGCACCCAGGAGGAGATTGAGTATTTGCAGGAGTTTGAGCGTATGCAAAAGGCACAACAAGCAGAAAAAGAGCTACAACCTCAAATTGATCTCATCACACACATCGAGGCTATCGTACTTGAGGCGGAAAAGCAAACGAAAGAGCAATATGTCTCGGGTACAAAAGCTGAAAAACTTCGTGGAATTCAAGACTATCGGAATTTTGAAAAGCAACTCATGCGAAATGAGGAATCCATACACGCTCAGCTTGGGTTCGGAAAATCAATTCAGTTTGAAGACAGGGCAGATTCCACTGAAAACATTGATTATTTTGATGATTTCGAATTGTTGAGAAGGAAACGAGGGGAGGAATAGCATGACTGAATGGATACAGATCCCTAACGGGGCTTTGGCACAGGTGGCTGACTATTCTTCACAATTCGTGAGTCAATACGAAGGCAATTTGCTTATCGAGGCACTCCCCCCAATAATGTCTAAAGAAGAGGTTGTTCAAGTCTTATCAAGTTATCCTCACTTCAATGAGGAAGAACGATTTGCCGACAGTCATTATCGTTTCCACATGATTCAGCAACTGCTTGGTTACTTTCAAGTAATGCCTCTGCATATTGACCTTGAAAATCGAATATCGAGACTGATTCGGCAAGGCTATGTCAATCGAAATCCTTTAAAGCCACACTATGCGAGTCGGATGGTTCAAGGACACGCTGATATTCAAAGTGGACAAATTCGCCAAAGTGTACAAGCATTCTCCTCTGGAATGACCATTGTCGGTATTAGCGGGATTGGTAAGAGTACAGCTATTAATCGTATATTGAGTTTAATGCCCCAGATCGTAAGTCATTCGGAATACAACAGCATACAGCTAAGTGCATATCAAATTACTTATTTGCGCTTGGAGTGCCCACCAGATGGCTCAATCAGAGGCTTAATCAACAATTTTTTTGTGGAATTGGATCAACTCCTCGGGACAAATTACATGGATCGCTTTGGCAAAAACACTAAATTATCTGCCGCCTCCTTGATGCCGATTGTTGCCCAAATCGCAAGGAGCTGTAACTTGGGGCTTCTTGTTGTTGACGAGATTCAAAACTTATCTGTAGCTAAAAGTGGTGGTGCGGAAAAAATGTTATCATTCTTTGTTGCGTTGTCGAATTCCATCGATCTCCCAGCGGTTTTAATCGGAACACCAAAATCTCAAACTCTCTTCTCCGATTTCCGCATTGCGCGACGCGGTAGCGGTCAGGGTGACGTAGCATGGCTACCAATGAAGAAATCTGAGCCGAGTTGGAGGCTTTTCATCGAAGGGATTTGGGACTATCAGTGGGTTCGAAATCCAACGGAATTAACAACAGAGTTGAATGATACGATATATGAAGCGAGTTGCGGAATAACGGACATTGCCGTTAAAATTTTTATGTTCTCTCAGATACGTGCGATAACATCAGGGACAGAAACGATAACCCCACAGATCATCAAGGGTGTCGTTAAAGATAGCCTGAAATTAGTTGAGCCGATGTTGAACGCGCTTCGCTCAGGCAACCTGAACGGCATTGCCAGGTTTGGCGATATCAATATTGCTCCAATCGATGGATTTATAGCGGCGGAGCAATCCAAGCTGGATTTAGGAAATTTGCTTCAAACGTTTCAGAAAACACAAAAAGAACAACAGGTGCATGCTGAGCGATTGAAACAGGATGCCGTAGTGCGATTAACACTATTAGGGGTTCCAGAAAAAGATGCCAAACATAATGTCGGCAAAATCCTCTCGGAAATGCCACGTGTCCAAACCGTTCAAGAGGTTGTACAGGAAGCTTATAAGCTTCATCTTGGTCTAACTGAAGATATGCAAGCTACAAGCAAGACACGACCGCAAATCGAAGATGAACGTGATTTGCGGAAGTTGGTTAAGGCAGGAAAGGAGAATGGTTTAACTGCCTATCAGGTGCTTAAAGATGCTGGATATATTGCATCAGACTTTTCAATAGACGCTGGAAGTGAAATCGAATGATGCTTCAATTTCCGATTCCTTACGAGGACGAATTATTGCATAGTTTGCTTGCCAGATTTGGGATTCGAAGTGGCAACATAAGTAAAAGGGCTATCTTGATGGACATATTCGGAACAGATAGCTTCACAGCCTGCTTGGAATTGCAACCAGGCATCAGCAATATAGTTTCAAATTTACCTATTGGATCAACAATATCAGCAAAGCGACTCATCTACCAGAATACGATGTACCTCTTTTATAACGCTTTTCGGGATGAAGAACAGGCGCACGCCATATATATCAGTATGCTTGATGAGCATGGAAGGGATCTGCATAATGCCATTGGTTTAATGTCATCATCAGTCCAACCGAATACTCACTTTCAATATTGCTCCTTATGCAATCAGGAGAGCATAAGACAGCATGGAGAACTATATTGGACGCGGCTATTTCAAATCCCAGGTGTTCGAATTTGTATCAAACATGGCATATGGCTTTCTGAAAGCTCAGTTTTGACGAGAGAAAGAACGAAGTATGCATTCATAGCTCCAACACAGGATAATTGCACTGATCATTCTGTTCGAGAGATTACTGATAAGGAAATGTTGAGCCAATATAGTTGCATCGTGAACAACATTGAGAAGTTGCTCAATTTTAAATATCCTCATCGTCCAATGGATTGGTTTCATAAACACTATATAAATCAGTTGATACGGAAAGGCTACGCCTCAGATAAGGGAAGAACTGATTATAAGCGATTAAGAGCAGAATTTATTGATTTTTACGGAGTTGAACTGCTGGAGATTCTCCAATCATCAGCAAATGGTGAAAGTAGCTGGTTAAAGCTAATTTTCCAAAGGCATCGAAAGGGGTTTCATCCTATTCGCCATCTGTTGGTCATGCAATTTTTAGAATTGACACTGGATGAAGTTTTTAATAGCGATCCATCTGAAATAGATGGTCATGAGAGTAAAACATCTCCTCCAAAGAGAAAAATTATGAAGAAAACAATGACTGAAGAATATAGAGAGCAAGCCAAAAGGGAGAGACGAGAAGTATGGTTACAAATGCGAAATGATTATCCTCATCATGGTAGATTGGAGTTGAGGAAGCTTGATCCCAAGGTATATGCGTGGCTCTATCTGTACGACCGAGAATTTCTTATGGATCACATGCCCCAAAAGTTGCCACCGAAGGCTGGTACAACACGTCATGATTGGGAAAAGCGAGATCTGGAGATTCTTGAAAAAGTTACTGAGATTGCAGAACAGTTGATGAGTGAAGGAGGAAAGCCACGCCGCATCACTTTGGAAAGAATACAGGAGATTATAGGTAGCAAATGTTTAATGCCCAAGCATTTGAAGAAGATGCCACGTACTCGAGCCTTTCTTGAGCAGGTGGTAGAAGATGCTGAAGCGTTTCAAAAACGTAGAGTATTGTGGGCAATCGGGGAATTGAAGTCGAACGATGAATCACTAACTTTAAATAGGGTTAAAGTGAAGGCTGGAGTAAGTAGGATTCCAGAAGAATTTTTGCAGGAGTTTTCTGTGATAGCTCCAAAACACAAATAAGTAAAGGCCTGAGGAGTGCAATACTCTCAGGCCTTTACTTATTGAAGTATATATATTCCGAAAAGATACCTTTTCGGAATAAATTATGAAGTGGATAGCAAAGGGTAAGCTTCAACTTTGTCGAATTGATAATTAAGATAAGAGTGATATTATTTAAAACCTTCAAATAGGGAAGATATTTTTGAATTGATTAAACTCAGAGTTTTACACGTAAATATGCGAAAGTCGGATTAATATTAAGACGCTATATTATAAATGAAGTTATATCAGAATCATTTTACTAATTAGGGGATGTATAAGTATGAATCATAATGATCTAATTCATGAATTTGGTAGAAAAAGTGTAGTAGAACATCTTCATATTATTGAAACATTTTGTGAAAAAAATGAACTATCAGGTAATGATGGCCTTTATGGGCAATTCCAATTTGTAAAAGCATTAATAAGAAGTGGTTCAATTGAACACCATCCTGGAATAGGAAGGGATTTATTTGAAATTTCTTATACAATTTGGGCTTTAGAAAAACTTGGCTACTTGCATATTATTGATGGAGTAGCCCGTAGATTTAAGAAGGGTGGTGAATATGGAGATACGAGTGCATATCTTTCCACTGAAGAAGGTAATTATTTTAAAAATTTCCTTCTTCAAGCTCAAGTAGGTCTAAGACTTGTAGAAAGTGGGATTGATGTTACATGTGGTGATGATCAAAATGGAGATCCAGATTATTTTACCGAAGAAGATATAAGACTTGAGATAAAAGCACCAGCATCAAAATTAGCATTATTTCAGGCTTTAGTAAAGGGAGTTCAACAAATTGAGGATAAGGGGTCACCTGGAATTATTGTATTATGTTTAGATCACATGGTTACAAGAAAAATGATCCCAGCTACAGTATCACCGCTACCTGAAGAGATCATTAGTATTATTCTTAGTGGATTGCCAACTAATACTAATTCAAATACTATAGGCGTAATTGCTGAATGGGGAAGTTGGGATGGAAATGCAGCTTTTACTGTGGTACAACCGATTATGAATAATGCAAAGGGGCAGACCGAGAACAATAAGCTAAAGGTACATAAAATATGGAGTGCGCTTTGTTCTGAAAGTGTGTATCACGATGGAATAGTTGTTGGGGATACGCTGCATCCGTTTCCTTATGGTAAAGACTATAAAAGTGGAGTGAAGCCTGAGACCTTTTTCTCAGCTACGTGGCCCAGTCTATAAAATGAAAATTCGGAAGGAGCGTAAGAATGGGCAAAAGTGTATATTTTTCTCAATTTGTCGATGTTGAAAGAATTGAAACAATCCCTAAAACTATTAAGAACAAGAATCTCGATAGATATAGGTATTCATTAACTATTCCCTTTAAGGAACGGAGTAGCGGTCCAACTGCTGTTGTTATTATGAAAAATCCAAGTAAAGCTGGTTTTTTTGATGAAGATAACAAAAAGTTGTTGTCTGATGACACCATCTATAGAGTATGTGATTATATTTATAAAAGAAAGGAGAAGTTTTCAAAGCTTATTATACTTAACCTCTTTCCTATATATGGTTCAACTTTTAAAAACATTGCGATCAAAAATATTAGAGAATTAACAGGTGAAACTGGAGGGTATTCCCAAAATGATAAAGTGATTAAAAAAGTTCTTAATTCACTGACCATTAAGGAGGATAGAATCATACTTGCATGGGGGGGATATCCAAAAATAAGTGGCAATAAGGAAAAAAAAATTTCTAAAAGTGGGCAACAAAAGGTAAATAAACTTTATGTACAACGAATAAAAAAGGTTTTGAGTATTATTGAAAATCGACCTATCTTTAAAGTTGGCACAGAGCTAAGCTATGGTAAATTTCCACAGCACGGAAAAGCGTGGTACGACTTTGAGGAATTATTACTATTTGATTATCCTATACTTAGCAAAAGCTAAGTTGTTTTTCTTTCAAATGGAGGGAATTGTACTTTTCTGTCGAAATTTAGATACACTTCTTAACCCAAAAAAATTCTCAACTGAGTGGCTCTTTTTATTCTGAAAAGAGCTACTTTTTATGTTAAATAAATTTAAGGAAAAAAACTAATATTTCTAATATACGCAAACTTAATTCTTTATATTAAACATGTTTACATTTCATGAGGGCTGTTGTACCATAGTAGTTAGATTCAGGAGGGATTAGCGGGTGGGAGTTAAACAGTCTAAGAACAAGGATTCGGTAAAGGTAACTCATGATTTTTTGCTCGATTGTGCAAAAAATAAAAATCTTACCAAGAAAAGCTACAGGGTATTGCTTTATTTGCTCACAATTGCATCATCAAAGAGATTAGAACAAATTAGCCAAAAAGAAATATCTGAAGAATTGGATATGGACAAATCATCGGTATCGCTTGCCATTCGCAGTCTTGTTGAAGAAGGATACATAAGTCATATTCCTTTTTTGCAGAGCTGCCTATTTATTGATCCAGATGATGATGAATATTAGACACGAAAGGGTGATCAAACATGAGAAAAAATCGAGGTCAGACAGACATTAAAAAAAAGTATCAAAATCAAGATGAGAAAGTTAAGAAATTGATAAAAACCTTGGCAAAGATGAGAATCTTGGAAGAGGATCTTGAGTATTTTCACGATTACTTCCATCAAGAAATTCAAAGTGCTTTACAAGAGCGAAACCAATTACTACGGAGAAGAAAGTATCAGTTGATTTGCTATGCCTTATGGGGATATCAAGTCAATTTGGTCCAATCCCTGGAAATGGCAGTTAATTTTTTCGATGAGTCAACACTTAAAGATTATATGAAGAAGAAGCTTAAATTGGATAGAGCTATAGATGAATTGGTAGACATTCGTAATCAAGCGGCACATCCCAATCTTGATTTCGTAGGACTGGACATTTTATTCAAAAAGAAAACGTCATATCAAATGATTCAAATCGTAACTAACCATCTGACAGATAAATTAAAAGACAAGTATGAACTCAAGAATAAGAAACTCAGTGAACTGACACAGTATCGCTATGAAAAACAAATGAAGAATGATATCGAGCGTGAAAAAGAATTTTATGTGAGTAAAATCGAAAATAAGTTCAAGAGAAGTCGTTATGAAACTCAAGAAGTAAAAACTAAAACAATTCGCAAGTAATTGGTGAATTGTTAGTAGTACAAACAAGAATTAGGACTGGAAAAGGATCGGCTAACTTACCCGATCCTTGCTTCAGTCTTTTTTTCATTTGCCGCGGCTTCTCTTGAGTTTCAAAATTCATGTGAGAACGCAGATGAATTTCAGCGTCTTTTCTTTTTTAACCAGATTTTTGTCATTCCTTTTCATGTATAATTTGATATAGATATAAGGGGTCATCAGTCAATGAAATATTATTGGCATGGAAATATAATGTTAGATGGATGGAAGAGCTTTAACGAACTTCAATCATTGAGAGTAGCTTCTGCTTATTTTCTAAATTTGGATTAGATCTTATTAAAGATATGGTAACAAAAAAAACAATTTAAGTCGGGATAGAGTTGAGTTATTTTTGTCACCGCTATTTTCATATCAACAACATGGTAAAACGCTCAACGAAGCATTTAAGATATCAACGGTTTATATTTTAGAGTCCATCCCCTTTCATGCAAAAGTTTATCGCTTGAAAACTAAATTGGGTGATGAACTTGTTGTCTTTAGATCATCGAACTTTACAAAAGGGGGATTTGAACTAATAAATGCATCGGGACTTTTAAATCGGCTTCAGAGATTAAGATTAAGGAAGAGATGAAATTTGAGTAAATGCTCATACGATAAAGGTGTTCTCAATTTGTATAGCAGAAAGTCATTGTAGAAAATGTGTCATTTTGGGCTAATTGAGTTTTGTAATGTTGATTGTTTAGTAATAGGTAGAAAACTTTTTTTGAAAAAGGTGCTGAGGAAAAATGAATTGTTGTGTTAACTGCTTTAATGACGAAGAGATAATTGAACAAATTGCAGAAAAAAACGATATTCAAAATTGTGACTTTTGTGATAGTGAATCGGTATATACGATTGCTGTTGAGGAATTGGGGTTATTCATTCGAGA
The DNA here is from genome assembly GCF_045040675.1 of Paenibacillus sp. FSL H8-0283. Taxonomy (NCBI): domain Bacteria; kingdom Bacillati; phylum Bacillota; class Bacilli; order Caryophanales; family Paenibacillaceae; genus Paenibacillus; species Paenibacillus sp. FSL H8-0283. The sequence continues at coordinate 5,863,664 of NZ_CP150295.1, read as the reverse complement.
AGGATTTGAAAGAGCATATGAACATGTAGAAGAATTTACAGGAGCCATGTGGGATTCAGAAAACTCATCGTATATCAGTGGTAACGGGCAGGAAGCTGGAGGGTCAGTATTAGATATTCTTTATTGGGAGAATCCAATTTTTTCAGATTTGCATGATACAGAAAGCGCCAGTAAATTGCTAAGTGAATTAATTGATTCAACAGGATTAACAATGTCTGATATTCAAGATGGTTGTATAGATCACTTGAGTGATATTTTTAACCCTTGTTTTGTCTTTAAAAATGATTTATTTGGGGTAGAGTCGACATCCGAGTATTCATCATGGGAAAATTTTAAGCACTTATGTAAATATTATAATAGATATTTTGATGTTGGAACAGGAAACACACATAGAGAAGATCTTTTAAATAAACTTGGTGATTTATTTCAATTAATGGGTAGAAAACTTGAGATAAATACAGTTTTATTTAGGGCACGAAAATATGAAATGAAAGATAAAAATGAAAATTGGTACAGAGAAATTTCACCAGCACCTGCTAAATATGCTGTCAATAACAGGATGAGTCCTGCTGGTATTTCTTATACCTATTTAGCAACTCACATAGAAACCACATTAAAAGAAATTCGTGCCAACAAAGGTGATCATGTTTTAATTGGAGAATTACAACCGATATTTGAACTTGATATATTAGATCTAACAAAAGAAATAGAAATTAAAACTAAAAGCATATTTAGAAAAGACTACAATCATAATGATAATTGGGTTAATGAATTCATATCTAATTTCATTGCAGAAATTAGTAAACCAATTAATGAGAATGAAAAGAACATAGAATATGTAGCAACGCAATTGTTATCTGAATACATTAGAAAATTAGGTTTCGATGGGATTAAATTTGAGAGCAGTATTGCTTCAGGTACTTATAATTATGTTTTATTTTGTGGTCCTAATACAGATATTTTGCGTGATTCGTACGAATATGAATATTATACGTATAATAATGATTATGAATTAGTTTACTTTAATAAATGGTTGAAATTAAAATCGATAAGATATATTGAGTGTGAAGAGACGTGTGAGTATCAAGAGTTGATACATACTGATACGATTGATGATATAAACAAATCGTTATTTCCTAATGGAAGCGAAAATTTTGTTCATATTAATCAGATATATAACCAGTTAGAAGAATTGAATCAAATTATATTGAAAGACTATGATTTTTATGATCATAACGAACTAATTCCGAATTTTAACTTGATTGAGGTAATGAGAGAATTAATAGATGGAAACAATCAGTTAAAAAGAGTGATGTACATTTCAATTACTACAGGATTTAATTTTATTAATATTAATGTTGGGATGAGGGAAGGCCTGTATAAGAACAAGTGTTTGGCTTACTTTACATGCTATCATAGAACTATTAAAAATTTTGAAGATATCTTATTACCAGTAGATCTAAGTGAATTTAATTCTAAGTTATAAGAAGTTCAGTGTAAGCAGGATGACTTACTTGTTAACAAATAAAAAATTCCTGTCCAATTTCAAATTAACCGTCCCTAACTAAAATTAACTGTCCCCAACCCACCAAAGACTGGAACTTGGTTGTCGCTATTCTCCAACCATTTCTCCAGTCTTTTTCTCATCCCTGAAAGCATCACAGCAGGGATTCTTCATCCAAATCCCGAATTGAAGGCTGGGGTCAGTCAAATTCCAGAAGAATATTTGCAGGAGTTTTTGTAGTTATGCTTGGCAAACCTAACTTAGGAGGGATATTTTGGACATGTGTCGAAATGTGTTCAGTAGTTAAATATTACTTAGAATAGGAGAAACATTTAGTGAATTTGGACTCTCATCATATTGAAAGATTAATTCCTTGGTTTGGGTATGGAAATTTTAATGAAGCAGAAGTAGTCTTTTTTGGAAATGAAGAAGGACTGGGTGGCTATCCAATTGAAGCAGTTTTAGGAAGGTGTCAGCTTTACGGATATAATCCAAATACGTGGATTGATAATGATTGGAGACTTGGGTATTGGGATGAAACAAGCCATGATGGGTACTTAAACCTGGGAAGGATAACAAATGAAATAAGAACTGCAAGTGGATTGTCACCTGTTGCCCCACCTCCACCTCCAGCATCTCCTTTCTTAGAATTCCAAGCAAGGATGCTATTGCATTTTGAACAAAAGGATCAAAATTGGTTCAATGTTAAGAAAAACCTTCTCAATAATCAATGGAATCAAATACAAGAGTTGAAAGAACACTTATATTCAAACAAGACTAAAATTAAGGCAGGATTAGTAGACTGGAGACCCTTGCCTCGCCCTACAGAGGATGTTTGGCCATACGATGGAATTGACGAAAAGAAGTACATTTCAGCTTTCAAATTAGCTAATGCAAATTTGAAAAAAATAACTGAATTAAGCAACGGTAAATTGGCAAAAGAAGAACTCGACGAGTATTCCAAGATGCTATGGAATCGTGCTGAGCTGATTAGGAAAGTATTTGTTACATTCCCCTTCTCAACACTAATCGGTGTTGGAGATATGAACGCCAAGAAGAAACTGTTGGAATTCATTTTCAGAAATGAAAATTTAACATTCACGAAAAAGACTTTGAGAAATGGGAAATCGTATGAGATAGCTGAGTTAATTCTTCCAAACAAGAAACTTACCATTATCCTTACATTATTCTTTAATCATCGTTCTAATTGCTTACAATTAGAAGGGCTACAGCATTTATGTGAGGATGTTCTTGAACCAATTATTGGCTGTTAAAGTTAATTTCAATTATAATGGAGTTTTCTTCTACAGAAAGTCCATAAGAATAATAAGTTGATTGTCGAGTCGATGAATTTCAGGTGTTTATTCCTGATTATTCGTTCGGCTTTTTGTTTTACACAAAAAATTCAGTCTTTCTCTAACCTATAATTCTCCATTTATGAGAGATTCACTTAATCAAAACCCAAGTAAAGAAGTCATTATTGAAAAACGATACTTAAATGCCCTCCAATTCTTATGCGTAAGTTCACAAATGTGGAAGAATTAGATGAATGGGCAAACAGAATCATAAATTTATAAAGACATAAAAAAGCAGAACTATCAAATAGCTCTGTTTTTCAATTTCGCGGCAAGATTTCGTCGAGGACAAGAGAAACATTTTTTTGCACGCAATACCCGAGAGACGAGGGAGTTTGAAAAAAACTCAGTCATTGAACATTACGAGATAATTAGCCCACTAATGGTACAAAAATTGAATACCCTGCGTACTTATTAATTCTCTTGAAATCATGTCTGTAACCAAAGAATATTGTAAGATTACAGGCCGCAAAGTTCTTCGGGTTTAACACTTTCTGATATTCAAGAAGGTTGTATAGATAATATGAGTCATATTTTTAACCTCTGTTATGTACTTGAAGGTATGGTGTAGAGTCGATATTGGATTATTCATCGTGAGCGACATTTAAACATATAGGAAAAACGTTAATTCATAAGAGAGTCTGAAGGTCTTTTTATGTAAAGGTAAAATTTCCCATCTATCCAGCATCTTACTGCTTTTGTTCTCATTGATACTAAAAGAAGAAGTTGTTAAGGGAGATCGTGAGCAATAATGCACATATTACTAACCGTTGAAACATAAATTCTGTTACAAAGAACTAATAAATGATATAATTTGGGTTGTATTACCTATATGAATAATGAAAATAGAGTAGATAGACTCATAATGTCGAAGAACTAAAGGTACAAAGCAAGTTAAGCATGAATAATTATGTGGGAGGGACGTAAGATGAAAAGTGTTGTAAATCAATATGGCATAAGATTTTTGTTACATTTTACACAAGCGAATAACTTACATAGTATACTGCAACATGGAATATTACCTATCGCTGAGATGAATCAACAACGAATGAACTACATTGGGAATGATGCCTATAGGTATGATGGTTTCCCCAACGCCTCATGTCTTTCCATTGAAGTTCCAAATTATAAAATGTTTTATAAATATAGAATAGAGAACCTAAAAAGTGAATGGGTTGTTTTAGGGGTGAGGAAAGATATAATATGGGAGAAGGATTGTGCTTTTTGCGTTGAGAATGCGGCAAGTAGAGCTATTACTCAAACTACTATTGAATCAAGAAAAGGAGTTCAGGCTCTAAAAAGATTGTATGACGAGTCTCCCAATAAGCCCACAAGAAGTTCATTAAAATTGAATGCCGCTGTACCAACAAATCCACAAGCTGAAGTATTAGTTTTTGGAAAAATCGAGCCCACATACATCTATTCGGTTTGCTTTGAAAATACTATTGTACGTGATAAATATAAACACTTAGTACCTTTGAATATAAACGTTGAAGTTCAGAAATGGTTATTTGAACCAAGGGATGACTACGAACATTGGAAGTAAGTAAGGGGGAAATATGGCTGAGAGACCCGTATTTATAAGTGGTGCAAGAGAACATGGTTACGTATATGTCAAGAATATTAAGTTTGAATGGTTTCCTGGGTTTTCCGTGAAGCAGAAACAAAAGTCAATTGATTCATTTCATACTAATATAAAAAAAGTACAACCCTCATTGAAGGTGTTAGAAATATCGAGCAAATCAAACATAGAATTGGGAGTAGCACTAAGTGCATTTAACTTAAAAATTAAAACGAAGAATGATAAAGAATTTAGTGTTGAAACAGCTTTTCAGGCAAGTAAGGTTTTTGAATTTGGTGGTCCATTTATTGATTTGTACGATAAATCTTCGAAAGAAGCCAAGAAAGATCCAAGACTTAAAATTAGTGGAAGATTATTGTGTTTTCAATACTTCGGTAGGAAATGGGATTTAGAACCTAAGACATTTTTTTATGATTGGTTATATACTAATGCATTGTCTCTTAATACGGATTTGAGCAGAGAAGTTGTAAACTATGATGCCTTCACTGATATTGAATTCAATCCAGACAAGTCAATTAATTGTCAGGCAAAATCTGTGGCACTTTTTGTTTCCTTGAAAAAACTGGGTTTGTTAGAAGAAGCCCTGTCATCAATCGAAAAATTTAGACATATAGCCTATATTGAGAAACAAAACGATGTCGAAATAAAAAAAGAAGATGGAGCACACCAACAAATTAACTTTTTTGATGATTTCGAACTATAATAGAGAACACTACTTATTCATGATTCATATTTATAATTAATAGAACAATTTCTTTTTATCTGAAATAATAATTCTTGTTCATTTTTTTGTGAAAAGTTGATTTTTAGGATGATTGGGTAGCTGAATTTTGTTGGATAAAAGTTGTCAAGCAATGAATATTACGTAGATCCTATATAATAAGAGTTTTTTTCTAAGAACATGTCATTTCAGTTGGGTGTAAAACATTTGAATTTTTTAATATATAAGTGCAGGGGTGTATTTATGAATGTATTTTTGTCATATTCCTGGAAAAACCAAAATGTTGCGGATGTATTAGATAATTTATTTCGTAAGAAAAGTATCATAATAAAAAGAGATGTACGAGACGTTGAGTACAGACAGAGTATCAAAGAGTTTATGAGGCAAATAAGGAAATCAGATTATGTACTTTTAGTTATAAGTGAAGCTTATTTAAAGTCAGTAAATTGTATGTTTGAGTTAACTGAATTTTTGAAGGATGATAACTTCAGAGAACGTTGGATACCAGTAGTCCATGAAGAAACAGGCATATTCACTGAAATTGGAAGGATTGAATACATTGAATATTGGCAAGAAGAATACAAGAAACTTAAAGATAAAGTAGAGTATCTCGATGAGTTAAATAAGTTAAGTGCAATTAGTGAGTTAAGAAAATTAGAATCAATTCAACGGATGATGTCAGAATTTTTAACTATTATATCTGAAACAAAGATGATTACTTTTACAGATAACATTTCAAAGGATGACTTTGAACAGATATATTGTGCGATTTTTCCTGAATCAACTCAGAAAGAACTAATTTTAGACGGGTACTACCTTCTTAATGTACCACGTACACTCCATCAAAATATTATGAACTGGTGGGCTGAAGATAACCATACTTATACTGTGGATACGAGAAATGCACGTCTGTTTACTACAGATGAAGTCAGAAAGCATATTAAAAATGATTATGATGCGAAAAAGAATTCAGCAATACCAGCAGATATTATAATAAAAGCCAATCAGACTATTTTACCATTTACAGAAGCTTTCGTTTCAGTGATTGAAAGAAATCGGGAGAGAATAATTGGAAATAAATATATGTACTTGTCGGTCGAGGAGTTGAAAATATTTGATTAAGATACTCTATTACTCGAGGTTACTAAACATTCTGAGAATTGAATTTACAAAATTTAATGTGACTTAGGTTACCATGTAACCAATAAATAATTCCTGTCTAATTTTATTTTTACTGTCCCTAACTAAAATTAACTGTCCCCAAACCACCAAAGACTGGAACTTGGTTGTCGCTATTCCGCAACCATTTCTCCAGTCTTTTTCTTTCCTCTTAAAGCACTACAGCAGGGATTTATCATCCAAATCCCGAATAGGTAATCAAGCAGAAACCCAGGATACTCAAGGCTTTTCGATAGGTGGGGCGGTTTTACTCAGTCATTTCCCAGGCTCTTACTCAGGCGTTTTAAATGCCAATCCCTACTTTTCTCAGGCACTTCTCTATCCCTTCAGGGACACGAATTATTAGTTGTTTTCGTTCACAATTGAACCAGTTTCTTTCCAGTTTTCAGGTGTGTTTCTCAGCGTTTTTGGGACAGTTATTTTATCTCGGAAATGGTGGTGAAGCCTTGTGGGGTAAGGGATTGGGGGATTTGGAGGTGGGGACAGTTATTTTTAGTTTTCTACAGGATTTTTAACAAATAAATGATTCCTGTCCAATTTCAAATTTACCGTCCCTAACTAAAATTAACTGTCCCCAAACCACCAAAGACTGGAAGTTGGTTGCCGCTTTTCCCAACCATTTCTCCAGTCTTTTTGTTTTTCTCTTTGAAGCACGACAGCAGGGATTTTCCATTCAAATCCCGAATAGGTGATATAGTTTCTATTTCTTAAGCTTATAGGCAGGTGTATAAATTGGAAATGAATAATGGAAAAGAAAAAACTCACCTTAGGGAATTTATGGCTTGGGCCGGGGAAAAGGGCTGGGACATAATGAGTAAATCCGGTTCGCAGTCACATTTAAACAGCAGCATTACTTCAAGATATAAAGGACTTCCAGATGAATATTTAGAATTTCTAAATGTAGTTGAAAAATGCGTTGCACCGGATGAGCAAACCTGGTTTATTTGTGAGGCTGAGTTCAACAATAGCACGGAGACCGCATTCCAATGGAATGAATTTGAAATGCTTAGTTTGGAGGCAGCAGAGGGTGATTCTATTTGGCAGTCAGAGATAACGGCTTGGTGGGATCATCACTTGCCGATCGTAATGTCTGTGGAAGATGGATATTCCTTCTATGCCATTGACTTAACAACTGACAGTGGAGCTATTGTCCGTGGATGTGAGCCTGAATTTGAAGAGGTTGAAAAGGTATCCGATTCGTTTGGAGAATTTCTGGCATGGATGATGTCGAATTCAGATTAGCGTAAAAAGAAAGGTTGATGGTTATACTTGTGGCCATTGGCCTGACATTAGATTATTCAATGAAAGAACTTATAAAATGATATAAAAATTCTTAATTTATGATATAAAAATGGTTTATATAGCGTGATTTTATTCTCATTTAAGTATGTTCCAAGCATATTTTCTATATATAAAATAATTCTTTACTGTTCGTTCTAAAAATGATATGCTAACTGCAAGTTAGATCTAACTACATTTTTTTTACACATTTAAGAACGATCGTTCTCAAAACTGAAATTACACTAATCTAAAGAATATAAGGGAGAGAATATGATGAAATACACAGTAATTACAGGAGCAAGTTCAGGAATTGGATATGAAACAGCATTGGCATTTGCAGCACGGGGTAAAAACTTGATTTTGGTAGCTAGAAGATTGGATAAGCTTGAAGAACTTAAATCGACTATTCAGGGTATCGATCCTAAAGTAAATGTTATCGTTCATACAAGCGATTTGTCTGTTACCGCAGAGGCGTACACGCTATATAACGATTTGAAGGAATATGAAATTGAGACTTGGATCAATAATGCAGGGCTTGGAGAAGGCTCGTTCATTGCTGAACAGAATTTGGATAAAGTGGAGACCATGCTGCGTGTTAACATAGAATCTTTGACCATTCTATCTACACTGTATGTGCGAGATTATGCGAATGTGGAAGGCACTCAATTGATTAACGTCTCATCCGCACTTGGATATGCCATTGCTGTAGGCAGTGTTGCTTACTCTGCATCGAAATACTACGTTAGTGCCTTCACAGAGGGCCTTGCCAAAGAATTGGAATTGAAGGGTGCAAAACTAAAAGCGAAGGTGCTTGCACCAGCGATCACGGAAACAGAGTTTGTACAAAAATCAATTGATGCTGAAGGATTTGATTACAAAGCGAATATGTCCAAATATCACACAGCTAAAGAAATGGCAGGCTTCATGATCGATCTGTATGATCACCACGAAGTGGTTGTAGGCATTGTAGACCAGAACTATGATTTTCAGCTGACAGGCGCAATCTACCCGGTCATTTCAGAATTGAATTAATACAGCAGAATCTAGAGGATACATCTACAAAATCTCAAATAAGAAGAGGAGTACATCCAAATGGAAAAGATATGGAGTAAAACGAAGATTGGTAACATGGAATTGTCTCATCGACTAGCGATGGCACCTATGACACGCAGTAGAGCACAAGAAGATGGTACACCTGGAGAGTTGGCGGCACTTTATTATGCTCAGCGTGCGACCATGGGACTCCTGATTACAGAAGGAACACAGCCTTCTGATGATGGACAGGGTTACTTGTGGTCACCTGGCATTTACACGGACAAGCATATTAAAGGTTGGAAAAAGGTAACGGATGCGGTGCATGAAGCTGGCGGATATGTATACATCCAATTAATGCATGCGGGTCGCATGTCACATCCGGACAATACCCCGCATCATCGTCAACCGGTTGCTCCATCTGCAATCGCACCGGGTGTAGAAATGTTTACGGCTACAGGGATGCAGGATATCCCCGTTCCCCGGGAATTGAGTCGGGAGGATATACAAACGACCATCGCTGATTTCCGAAAGGCAGCAGCCGCAGCGATCGAGGCAGGGGCGGATGGCGTCGAAATTCATGGAGCCAATGGTTACTTGATCAATCAATTTTTAGGAGAAAATTCGAATACACGCACAGATGAGTACGGCGGATCTATTGAAAATCGTGCTCGCTTTGCGATTGAAGTAACCAAAGCCATCGTGGAGGAAATAGGCGCAGAACGAACTGGCTTCCGTATCTCACCAGGGACACCGCTGGGTGGAATTCAAGATGGCGAACAAGGCCCTGAACTCTATCGCTATCTTGTAGAAGAATTGGCTCAATTGGATTTGGCTTACCTTCATGTTATGCATCTTGGAGATGAACAACTGCTCCAAGACATTCGTTCGATCTGGCAAAATCCATTGTTGGTCAATCGGGCTGGAAGAACGTTGGATGATCTCAGTGTCGATTTAGATCGTGGTCTCGCTGATGTGGTACCTGTAGGTGTATGGTCCTTAGCTAATCCAGATTTGGTGGAACGACTTCGACAAGGTGCGCCACTGAATGAAGCAGATCCGACAACATTCTTTGGATTGGGAAGTAAGGGCTACACGGATTACCCTACGTTGGAAGAATTAAAGTCGCAAGAGGGGCTACACTAGCACAAGTATGGAGCATGGCGTACAACTGAAGATTGCGCGCCCTGTTCCTACATAAGTTGAACTAATTATTTACACGATAACGGAGAGGACAGAAAGAACCTGAAAAAACGAAGCTAAAAGCTTTCTGAAAGAAAGCTACTTCGGAAGCATACACCTCGACTTTATCACCGGATTTTCCCTTTAGAAAGGGGATCAAAAAAATCTGGGGATAACAGCGATTGGAAGGTTGTTCTGTCATCGTAGTATCAGTGTAAATAATCTTTAGTTCAACTTATGTAGTCTATAAGCAAAGGAAGAGGATAAATGATGAGAGCAGCTCAAATACAGAAATACTCTAAAAAAATCCAGGTGGAAATTAATGATATTGCGACACCTCAGATCCAGAGCCATGAGGTTCTTGTCAGAGTAAAAGCAGCGGGTGTAAATCCACTGGATATCTTGAATATGAATGGCAGTGTTCGGATGATTGCCGACTATGCGTTACCTTTAACTTTAGGGAATGAATTATCGGGTGTCATTGAAGCTGTCGGTGATGATGTTTTGAATTTTAAAGTGGGTGATAAGGTTTATACAAGGTTACCTCTGAATAAAATTGGTGCTTTTGCTGAATATGCGGCTGTACATGAGGATGCTTTATCCATGATGCCTGAAAATCTGTCTTTTATCGAAGCTGCTGCAGTACCCCTTACTGCCTTGACCGCGTATCAAGCATTGCATGATGTGCTCCGAGCGGAACCGAATAAAAAGTTGTTTATTCCTGGCGGAACCGGGGGATTCGGTGCGATGGCTATCCCAATTGCCAAGTCCATGGGATTAACGGTTATTACAAGTGGCAGTGAGAGGGGCAGAGCACGTACTCTATCCATTGGAGCAGATCAATTCATTGATTATAAGACTGAGCAGTATGCTGACATTCTGTCCGATATCGATTATGTGATCGACACCTTGGGTGCGGATGAGATCAAAGCTGAACTGAGCATTTTGAAACCACATGGCAAATTAGTTTCTTTGAAGGCAGGACCCAATTATCGCTTTGCAGTGGACAGTCAATTCCCGTTGTGGAAAAGAGCATTATTTGGTCTCGTAGGTGCACGCCTGGATTCTTTAGCGCGTAAGAATCAAAATGAATATCGTTTTTTATTCGTGCACTCCAGTGGAGTTCAATTGCAAGAGATTACAGCTCTTGTAGAAAAAGAAGACATTAAACCTTCGATCGATTCTACGTATACGTTTGATGACATTGAAAAGGCATTGATCAAAGTATCCACGGGTCACTCTCAGGGCAAAGTCATTGTTACCTTATAAAGGCTCGTTAAGATCATGCTTATGCTTTCAATGTTCGTTTTCTGAACAGGAGGAAAGCCAATGGCGAGAAGCAAAGAGTTTGAAGAGTCTGTTGTACTGGATAAAGCGATGAGACTTTTTTGGGAACAAGGTTATGAGAAGACGTCTATGACGGATCTGGTTAATCATATGGGAATTCATCGTAAAAGCTTGTATGACACATTTGGTGACAAACATACCTTGTTTCTAAAGTCAGTAGATCTGTATGATCACAAAATCAGCTCCGCTCTTGCAGCAGGCGTAAAGCGTTCTAAAACGGCAACGGAAGCACTTCAGTTTATATTTCTTTCTTTAATTCATGGAGAGGAATCTCCAGCATCAGGTTGCTTCATTGTTAATTCGACGGTAGAATTGGCGGCACGTGATAAAGACATGAACCACCGATCGACGGAGATGTTTGCAAATACGGAGAAACTAATCAAGGACATTATGGTGTGGGGACAGCAAGAAGGTGAATTCACAACGGAGTACAACGCCGAGGTATTGGCGGAATATCTGCATAACGTAAGCATTGGGTTAAGGGGGATGGCCAAGACTTCGATGACCAAGGAAAAACTGCTTCGTATAGCGATGCTATCCATGGATCTCATACTAAGGTAGTCCATTTTTCACTATTATAGAATGTTCATTCTAATTGATGTTCCAGATGAAACATATGTTATAGAAAAGAGAGGCAGGTCACGATATGAGAAAGACAGTTCTAATCACAGGGGTATCGGGTGGGATCGGTAAAGAGTTAGCAAATCGGTTTGCCAAAGGTGGACATCATATTGTGCTGGTAGCACGAAGCAAGGGTAAAATACAGGATCTAGCTCAGGAGTATCGGAAAAAGTATGGCATTCAGGCGACGGTTATTGCCAAAGATGTAGCAGTACCTGGGGTACCACAGGAGATTTATAATGAGTTGAAGGAAAAGGGCATTGTTGTTGACTATCTTGTCAATAATGCAGGCTTCGGTCTGTTCGGGACGTTTATGGAGACGGATATGGAACAAGAAGTTAATATGATTGACGTGAATATCAAGGCTTTAACCGTCTTGACAAAGCTATTCTTGCCGGATATGATCCAACGTGGGCACGGCGGTGTGATGAATGTGGCCTCGTTAGTAGGTTTTTTCCCTGGACCGATGATGTCGGTATATTATGCAACAAAGGCATATGTACTATCGTTCACTGAGGCTTTGGAGAATGAAGTAAGCGGAACTGGCGTTACAGTAACGGCACTGTGCCCAGGCCTGACATCCACCGGGTTTGTTGATCGTTCGGGTATGGGTGTCTCGAAGATGTTGCAGGGCCCGATCATGGAAGCCGGACAGGTGGCCGAAGAAGGGTATCGAGGCTTTTTGCGTGGCAAGACATTAATTATGCCTGGTGCTCGAAATCGATTCATCGCGTTTATGCCGCGGTTGTTGCCGCGTAAGATGATGACTCGCATGATTAGATCCTCACAGGACAAGACAGGACATTAAACATATAAAGAGGATAAATCAAGTCTTCCTCAAGTCGATCGTTACACGTTGTCCTTCATCTTGTCTTTTACGACAAACATATACAAAAACAGGAGGGAAGCTGAAGGGCACAAATTGAATTTTCTCCATCTCAAATAGCTTAGATAATCGTTTCTTCATATGAAGTGAGTACTGGTATAACACTAAGGTGCCTCCAGGTCGGAGCGCTGTATCGATCTGTGACAGGATGTTTTGTCTCATTTCTCTGGAAAAATTAAAAAAGGGCAGTCCGCAAATGATGCTATCCAACTGATGCATATGTTCTTGGCTGATCCTTTTTAATAGATAGGATGCATTGGAATGGAACATGAATTCAGGATATGTTTTCTTCAGATTACTTCTCATTTTGGTGTCTCTTTCAAATAAAAACACGGTTGCCGATTTCGGTAATTGTGATCTTATGAGCCGGGTGATGGCCCCTGTTCCTGGCCCCAGCTCAGCAATGGTTCTTACCTCATCCCATCGTACAGACTGGACAATTTTCTTAGCCAAATATTTGGAGCTGGGGAGGACGCTGCCTACTCGTTTGGGGTTCCTCAGAAATCCTTGCAGGAAAAGAAGTGGTTCGAATGTTTTCATCTCGGTATCCTCCATTATCAATGCTATTGATGTTTCACTGGATGTTAGAAGGCAAGCTTAGTTGGAATATAAATACGTTACGCGTATGTTTTAGTGTTAAAGTCCCCTGATGTAAATCCGCAATGTTTCTCGCAATAGAAAGTCCCAGACCAGATCCTGATTGAATACCTTCGCTATTCCTCGAATAATCCACCTTATAAAAGCGATCAAACAGTCTGTTTTTTTGTTCTATCGTTAGTGGTATGCCTTTATTCTCTACTTCAATGGTAACGTGATTATGCTGCACACTCATTCGAACATGAATCGTGCCCGGTTTAAAGGAATACTTGAGTGCATTCATGAGGAGATTGTCGATAGCTCGAGCGATCTTATCACTATCCAGGGAAACCATGATTGGAGCATTACCGAGTGTTTTTTCAATACGAATCCCATGCTCCTGAGCTAAAGGTTCGAATTCAAACAACAATTGGTCCAATAGCTGACAGAGGTCAATATTTTTCAAATCCAATTGGGTGTTCACTTCGTTAAGACGCGTATATTCAAATAAATCATCGAGTAACTTCTTCAAATGTGTTGCTTTGTTATAGGTATTTTGGATGAAACGATCATACTCTGCTTTGTCTTGAAATGATTCTGATTTGAGAAGCTCAATATAGCCAATTATGCTGGTAAGCGGTGTACGCAGGTCATGTGAGATGCCAGTGATCATGTCCATCTTGGATTGCTCCAATTCACGTTCTTTAGCAATCTGTTGCTTTAACTGTTCTGTCATATGATTGATGTTGGAAGCAACGCGTCCAAGTTCATCTTGTCGATTAACGGGCACCCTGTAATTCAGATTTCCTTCAGATATGATTTGAAGCCCTTTCTCTAATGTAATGAGATCTCTCACAATTTTTCGTGTGGAAAACAAAAAAATTAACGTGAAAATTACGATGAAGATTGGTGTTAGAACGTAAGGAAAAATGTAGAGGAGCGAAGGCCAATTAAATCTTTCACTAATTTTTGCGGCAGCTATGATCAACATATTATTGACACCCACAGAGCCAACAAACGAAATCAATAAACTGATCAACATTTGATATAGGATGTTAATCTGTATCTTTTTTTTAAAATGTGGTAATCGTTTAATCAATTTTATATCCCACTCCCCATACCGTTTTAATGTAATGAGGTTCCCGCGGATTTACTTCTAATTTCTCTCGCAGGTTACGAATATGAACCATCACCGTATTATCCGAATACCCGTAAGGTTCCTTCCATACGGTTTCGTAAATTTTCTCGGAGCTAAATACTTGTCCAGGATGGCTGGCAAGCAGCACCAGAATGGAAAACTCCAGTGGTGTAAGCGAAATGTCATTATCTTTGAGCTTCACAGAATGTTTACTTGTATCAATGACAAGGTCCTTGATCAGGATAAGTGAATTGAATTCGGCTTTGCCAATCAGTGTTTGACGTCGTAACTGAGCTTTAACGCGAGCCAGTAACTCTAATGGATTAAACGGTTTGACCATATAATCATCAGCCCCGGTAGTCAGGCCCGTGATTTTATCAATGTCTTCTTCCTTAGCGGATAACATAATAATGGGAGTGGGTGATACTTCTCTTATTTTGAAGCAGGCTTTGATTCCGTCCATGATGGGCATCATAACATCCAGTATTACGAGTTGGACCGATGTTGTTTTGATAATATTTAGTGCTTCCTCACCATTGGCTGCTTCAATGACTTGATATCCTTCGTTACGTAAATAGACATGAATGACATCCCGGATATCGGGTTCATCATCAACAACAAGAACGGTATTCATAATTCAACACTCCTTAAAAATTAGGATAACATCAGTGTAAACGATCGTCCGGAATGTTTAAATTGTTTCCTTTTTGCGACAGACATAAACGAACGCAGAAGGTATATTCAAAGGCACGAATTCTATTTTTTCGATGATAAAGTGTTCGGATAATGTTTTTTTCATTTGAAGTGAATATTGAAAGGCGATGAATAATCCTCCAGGTTTGAGTGCCTTATGGATCTGGTCTACCAACGTATTTCTTAATTCAGGTTCAAAGTTGAAAAACGGCAATCCGCTAAAAATGTAATCCAGTTGCTGAATGCCCTCTTGATTCATAGATTCTACCAATCGAGCGGCGTCTGGATAACAGGAGAACTCCGGGTATGTCGTCTTAAGAGTGTTCCTCATCGTTTCGTTCATCTCAAACAATAGGACTTTGGTGGAATCCTGTACTTGTTGATGAATATAACGAGTGATCGGACCTGTACCCGATCCAAGCTCGGCGACTGTTTTTGCCTCTAGCCAAGAGGCTTGCTTCACCATTTTGCTGGCGAGAAACCGGGAACTGGGTATGATACTGCCGACATGTTTAGGGCTTTGCAGAAAGCTTTTCAAAAATAAAACAGGTTCATTGGAATTCATAGGGTTCCTCCATAATGTGATGGTATGTTATCCAAACCAGTTAGAAATGTAATAAATGAAGCGTAGATAGAATGGGGCCACCGAAGTAAATTCCCGCTGTAAAATACGTTATGGTCCATAACAAAGCACTGGAATAGGAGATAAGAGCAAATTTTCTATACTGCACGCCACTGAGTCCCATCACTAAAGGGAGAATATATCGCACGATTGGAATGAACAAACCGATGCACATCGCCCAATTGCCACTTTTATTCAGAATGAGTTCAGCCTTAACGAAGTGTCTATGATGTTGGAATCTGTGTTTTATCTTGGGTCCAAATAACTTCCCTGCAAAATAAGCAAAGGTAATGGCTGTTAATAGTCCTGATAAAATACAGAAGTATGTGATCCATGAATTGATAACTCCTGTGTGGCTCAAAATGGCACCGCTGATAATCGTGATTTCATTTGGGATTGGAATACCGAAAGGCCCTAATGAGAAGGCAAAATAAAAAATCAGATAACCATACTGATGAAGTAGCTCTAAGATCGTATTACTGATCATTGTTTTGCCTCCTCTCTTGTTGATATAGCAATCTTAATTAAAAAAACTAAGGAATTAATGAGCATAAATCTAAAGAAAATCTAAAGAATACATAAGCAAAGCCAAACAACTTATGTTTAAGAGAAAAAAGCCTTGCCAACGTACTGGCAAGACTTGAACAGGTAGACATATTTAGGAGCGGTGATCAAGTGATATGAATTTCTGAATATCAAATAAAGTTTGCCTCAAAAAGGAACGTATAAGCTAGCTCGAGTTGATTACCTATATCTTTATCTGTAAGGAAGAGGATGATCAAAGAAGAGCCGAGACGTCATAATGACGACTCAGCTCTTTTTTGATGTCCCAGGGGATCAGACTTCTTTGAATCAGCTTATTGTAGGAAGTAGAACCATCTGAATTTGGTACCAGCAACAATAAACAAAACAATCCATCCCCATAAAAACAACAAACGTAGAGGTCGTGGAATCAGGAGATATTCTGAGTACAATTTGCTGAAAAGTTTCATTACAGTAGTGACCACCCCTGCTAAGTTACTCCCTTATTTCCGCTTTCGAAAGAAAAAGAGACGATAAGATAACCAATATCCCAATAAGTCTGTATACCGTGGCGTAGGCCTCGAAGTAAATTCTGGATGCAGAACCTCCAATTATATCAAAATTAGGTATATTATATCATGATAAACACCAGAGGACCTTTTTGTATCAGATTCAGCCATACCTACTCATTCAATAAATAAATCGAACGATATGATGCTGGCATGCCAATATATAGTGTAAGGAGGAGGGGGATGGATAATGAGTGAACAAGATGAGTACATAGAACTTGTAACGTTAATACGGGCGGGGCATGAAGAAGCTTATGGAGAATTATATGAGAAAACAGTGACGAGGATATATCAAACTGTGCGATTTCTCATCAAGGACAAGTCTGATGCGGAGGATGTAGTACAGGAGATTTACATTCAGGCGTATCGATCATTGGCGCGATATGATGCGGAGCGTGCTTTTCGTCCCTGGTTGATGGGGGTGACGATGCGACAGGTTCAGAGTTATCGACGCAAAAGATTGATGCAGTTTCGGTTTGGTAAGCGGATCGAAAAATCTGACGTGGGACTAGAATATGATTTTTCCACTGATCTGGTCAACAAACTGGCAAATCGTCCTTTGCTGGAACAGGTGCGCCGTTTACCGTACAAGCTGCAGCAGGTGGTTACACTTCATTATTTGAATGAATATACGCAAGAGGAGATTGCTGGCATATTGGAGATTCCGCTTGGAACCGTGAAATCGCGCATACATGCGGCGCTGGCGAAGTTAAGACAGAAAGAGAAGATGAATCCAAGGTTGCGGGGAAAGGTGGAGGATCTGCATGAAACTCGATGAACAGTTGCGAACAGCCTACCAGGAAGAGACCAAAGACTGGTCCGTTCCTACGAGGATTAAACATAAAATGATGGATGGTATTCGAAATGATTCACACATCAGAAAAAATCGGAAAAAATGGCTGGTCACCGGGCTATTAGCTGTTGTGCTCGTTATTCCCACCGGAGCCTACGCAGGATACACCTATCTCGCAGACGGAATATATGGTTCGCAGGAGAATATCAAAGCTATGGGGGGAACAGCTGAGGATTATATGAGGTTGGAAGCAAAGTTGCAGACGGCCAAGGCCTATTTCAGCGAAGAAGAATTTGTTCAATATATGGACTTGCTGAAGCAATTAGGGCAAATGGCCGTGAAGTATGCCGATTCTCAGGGCAATATTCATCCAGAGCAGTGGAGTACAGTGGAGCAGGAGCGATATAACCTTCTTGTAGCTGAGCTGGAACCGTTTTTCGAGAAGCTGGAAGCTGTGAGTACTGCTTCACAAAAGGATCCTATGAATGAGCAACAATTCTGGACGGAGCAGTTGGCGCGGGCGGAGGAGATGTTAACTAAAGAGGAGTTTACCGAGTTCAAATCTGTGTATAAACAAATGAAGGCTTATGAAGTGATGGTGGTAGATAAGGATGGAAGCATTCATGATGAGCGCTTGTCAGTGGAACAGAAGGATGATTTGAGGCAATTAAGAGAGCGACTTATTCCGTATTTGGAGAAGTTGGGGCTTGATGTGCGGTGAAGCAAGTGAAATCGGTTTGTACGAGAAGAAGCGGAGAAGTGAATTCTTTCGCTTCTTTCTTGTTGTTGTGATCCATTACTTCCTCCCCTGCACCTTCAGCCGATATTGATGTGGTGTAGATCCTGTGGCAGTACGGAATACTTTGCAAAAGTAGGAGGGGCTGGTCATACCGACACGGTGACCGATTTCGGGAACGGTGAGCGAGGAACGGGTGAGCAGCACACAGGCATGACGGATGCGGGTGGCTTGAGCATAAGCAACGATGGTGGTGCCAGTCGCTTTTTTGAATACATGAGATAGATGATAGGAGGATAGATGAAGTGTATCTGAGATATGCTCCAAACGAAAAGGCTCATGGTAATGCTGTTCAATCCATTGCATGATGGCTTCGGCATGAGGTGGAAGAACGCTTGCACTGGACGAGAGTACATCCTGGGAGCGGCGCTGTTGCCCATCTTGCCACAGATAGCGAAGCTGTGCGAACAGATCCAATAAAAAGAGGTGTGTATCCTCTTCTACTTCGTGGGGAAGCAGACCTGGATACGTATCTGCATATTGCTCCATTCGTTGAACGAGTGGGGAAGTGTCAGCAAGTCGGATCGGCTGAATGGGGGATTGCTCTCCCAGCAGATCCTGTATGAAGTGGTGAGTCGCCACAAAATGCGACCAAAGTGCCTTCAATATATCAAGCTCAACCATGAGTACATTTCGAATGAAAGGCTGCTGACTGGATACTTGAATCTGGACGTGATGCAATTGAAAAGGTCGAAAAATCATGAGCATACCAGGTTCAAGGGAGAAAACCTGACCTTCGGTTATCAACTGCCCATATCCTTCATGGATATATGTTATCTCCATCTGCGAATGAGCATGAAACACTTCGCGAAACGTAGTGTTGGATGCACGACGACAGACCAGATTAAATTGTTCTCCCAGAAAGATGGACTTCATGAATGCCTCCCTTATCATGCGCAAGATAGTTTTATTTTAGCACAAGATGAACGCATAAAAGCGCTTTATTATTGTGTATTGTGAAGGGAATAAGGGAGGTATGCAACGATGTTAAAAGTGGCGATTATCGGAGCAGGTGCAATTAGTGGAGCACATATCTCAGCATATATGGCGTTCCCTGAGCGATGTCAGATTGTTGCTGTGGTCGATATCTACGTGGAAAAAGCACAGAAGCGAATTAATGAATATGTTCTGGAAGGTGCACAAGCTGTCACGGATTACACAGAGTTACTTGCCCTAAACATTGATCTGGTATCAGTCTGTACACCACCGTATACGCATGCTCCCATTGCGTGTGATTTCATGCAAGCAGGTGCACATGTGTTGGTCGAAAAACCGATGGCATCTTCCCTGGAGGAAGCGGATCTGATGTTGAGGGCAGCGCAAGCAAGTGGTAAGTTGTTATCCGTAGTAGCACAGAATCGTTTTACGACACCAATGATGAAGCTAAAAGGTGTGCTGGACAGTAAACGGATGGGACCGATTGTACATGTGCAGGTTGATTCGTTCTGGTGGCGGGGCCACAATTATTATGATCTGTGGTGGCGCGGGACATGGGAAAAAGAAGGAGGAGGCTGTACCCTTAATCATGCGGTGCATCATATTGATGCCATGCTTTGGATGATGGGACCTCCAGTGGAATTACAGGCCATGATGGCAAATACGGCACATGATAATGCCGAAGTTGAGGATATATCCATGTCGATGCTTCGCTTCCAGGAAGGGGCGCTTGGCATGATTACCAGTTCCGTCGTACATCACGGAGAGGATCAGCAGTTAATTTTTCAGGGCAAAGAAGCCCGGGTATCTGCACCTTGGCAAGTCGTTGCTTCTACCGCCCGGAATAACGGATTTCCGGAACCGAATCGAGAGTTGGAACACCAGATTCAGAAGCTCGCTGACGAATTACCGGATGTTATTCATGTCGGTCACGCTGGGCAAGTTGAGAATGTGTTAAATGCTATTGAGACAGGATCTCCCCTTCTGGTGGATGGCCAAAGCGGTCGGAATACGCTTGAACTGATTGTGGGTATCTATAAGTCGGCAAGTACGGGAGAAAAGGTTGTTTTCCCACTAGGGGCGGAAGACGCGTTTTACACAAGAGAAGGAATTATGCAACATGCCGTACATTTTCATGAAAAAAAGACGACGGTGGACAACTTCGAGGATTCGAGTATTACACTCGGGAGCAAGTTGGATTCGTAGTGTTTTCCGTGAAAAGGATGCCCCTCACATAAGTGAGGATGGGCATCTTTTTTTGTACTAGGTCGATTACACCTACATCACCATAAAAAATCAATACACTTGGTTTTTCCATCTATGTAACTCGTATTCGCTTCAAGATCATAATCCATAGTCAGGGATTGGATCAATGAGAGCTACAATCAGTCTCGTAGTTGTGTGAGGGAGAATAGGCAGAATCAGTGCTGTTTAGCTTCATCTTTTGAGCGTGTTGGTTCAACAGAAAGAGGTTGCAAATGTAGCGCTTTCGCAGTTAGCGGATTCACGTCATTTGAGACACTCGAAGAAGATGATGTCATGGATTGAAGAGCATTTCAAATATGAGATCAGATTGGACCAGATAGGGGTAGATGTTCACCAGTCCAAATCGTATGCTTCCCGCATTTTTCATCAAGAGATAGATAGCAACATTAAGAACTACATCAAAGCCCGAAGATTGAAGCAGGCTTTCTACTCCTTGACATAACAAATTTCGTTGGATGAGATTAGCAGACGAGCCAGATTTCCAAATGGACCGTATTTTATCCAGTTATTTCGCAAATCTGCCTGGACGACCCCGCTGCAGTATCGGCAACATTTGAACGGAACAGTAGGCACTAATTTTGGTTTGCAAAATAATAGCGTTATTACGTCTCTATACACAATTAGTATTTACCGTTTGAATTAAATAAATCCCGGATGCGGATTGCACTAGCCAGTTGCTAAATGCCTTACTACACCTCCGGGATTGCACATCGGTTACCTTCAAGCTAAATAAACATTAAGGATTCCTCAAACTGTTACAACCACTTATCAGCCCAACGTTCCACGGCGCTTAGCGCTCTCCCCAGTTCCGTTCCTTTTCGTGACAACATATATTCAGTCCGAACTGGACGTTCCGTGACCACATGGCGAACCACAAGTCCTTCTTCCTCCAATTCCTTCATTCGCTCATTTAACACACGTTTGCTCAAGTCAGGGATATAAGCGTGAATCTCACTGAAGCGTTTGGGTTCCTCCATCAACGCATGGATAATGAGGGCTACCCATTTTCGGCCAATGATCTGATAAGATTGTTCCACTTTTGTACATATTTGCTTGGCATTCTCATCATCGCTCATGATTGTACTCCTTTGGTTTAGTATTGCTTGTAATATCATTAGTATACTTATTGTAACCTACTTGTCCACAGGCCATATGTGTAAAATGTCACATACCAATTGTTCTTAATGTTACCACATAAAGCGTTATCATCAAATAAAAACCCTATAAACACTGGAGTTCACAGGTTCGACACGATTATTGACGAATTGTGACGACAGGTGTAATATGGGTAACGTTAATTCAAATGGTTACAATTTATAACCTAAACACAGGTTGTGGAGAGAAGGAATGTTCCATGGTTGAATTCAGGCTTGTTATATAAACGGAGGCAAGGCGGGGAACACACCCACTTATTCCGTCTTTTGTCATGCTTGGATTTGAACATTTTGCAACATCATATACTATACTGCACAGATCACAGGAGGCACTCCAATGGATGCAATGACATTTGTCCTGTTCGGGGCAACAGGCGATTTAGCCAAACGCAAGATTTACCCTGCATTATATAACTTGTACATGGATCAGAAAATGCCGAAATCCTTCTCCGTTATCGGATTGGGACGACGTGAATTGTCGGATACGGACTTCCAGGCAAATGTTGAAAAGTCACTGCATGAATTCTCACGTCAGACGCCGGAAGAAGAATCACAAGTTCGTGATTTCATTGGCGCTTTCCGTTATTGTTCTTTAAATAATACGAAGCTTGAAGATTACACCAAGCTGTTGGAACTGGTTCAACAGCGTGAACAAGAGCTTAACATTCCCGAAAACCGCATGTTCTACATGTCGGTGGCACCGGAATTCTTTGAGCCAATCGCATTGAACATTCAAGAAAGTGGCCTGGGTAACACCAAAGGCTGGAAGAAACTGATTATAGAAAAACCATTCGGACACGACCTGCAATCAGCTCGTGATTTGAACGAAAAACTGAGCAATACCTTTGCGGAAGAAGAAATCTATCGCATTGACCATTTCCTCGGTAAACCGATGGTTCAAAATATTGAGACGCTCACCTATGCAAATCCGGTGATTCAAGCGTTGTGGTCTAACCGTTATATTGCCAATGTACAGATTACGGCAAGTGAGACGGTGGGTGTTGAAGAACGTGCCGCGTATTACGACCAAAGTGGTGCTCTTCGTGACATGTTCCAAAACCATATGCTTCAGTTGCTGATGATGATTGGTTTGCATTTGCCAAAACGCTGCACACCGGAAGAGATTCAATTCAAAAAACAAAAGATTGCTGAAGCACTTCGTCCTTTGACGAAAGAAAACGTCGCTTCTGAAGTTGTTCGTGCGCAATATGCAGCAGGTGAGCTGCAAGGTGCTTCGGTTGTTGGATATCTGGACGAGCCTGGCATCCCTGCCGGATCTCAGAACGAGACGTATGTTGCCGCAAGACTGTGGATCGATGATCCATTCTGGAGTGAGGTTCCATTTTACATCCGTACAGGTAAACGCCTGACTGAGAAATCCACCCGAATCGTTGTTGAATTCAAGGCTCCACTGAAGACCGGTCATGAATCCGAAAATACAACGGCACCTAACCTGCTGACCATTGAAATTGGTCCGGGAGAAAGCATCTCGCTTCAATTAAATGCGAAGAATCCATTGAACCATGGTGAAGTGGAACCAATGCATATGACCTTCAACTCAGGTAAACGTAACATTCCGGAAGCCTACGAGAATCTGATCTTTGATGCGATGCGTGGAGATTCCACCTTCTTCGCTCACTGGAACGAAGTGGAGCTGGCATGGCAATGGGTGCAACCGATTCAGGAAGCATTCGAAGCGGGCAGCGTGCCACTGGATACGTACAGCGCAGGTTCGCATGGACCAGAGTCAGCAGATCGCCTGACCGCAGCAGACGGTTATCGTTGGTGGTAAGTGTAAAAGAGTAAGCACAAGAAAAAAGAACGGTACAATCCATTCTGCTCACAAATGAACATTCTGCACAAATTTAAAAAGAACCTTCCGATCATTAAGGTATAGAACGAAATTTTTATATTCGCTAGAGCTTGTACTTGTAAGCGAGTTAAATCGAATGGTGCAAATTGCTAATATAAACACTGTATCTACTATGAATCATACCGTTCCAATTTTGCATAAGCCCTTCCGGTTATGATTGCCGGAAGGCCGTGAAAATTTTTGAATATAGATTAGCGGTTCAGTTTTAAAATGGGTTGGCTTGAACGCTGAGAATGTAGTGTAGGGGACGAAATCGATTCTGTAGAAGCAAAGCGTTCGCCTTTATCCCCGGATTTTCTCCTAAATAGGAGATTCAAAAAATCTGGGGATAACAGCGATCAAAAGAACGATTCGTGACCGGAACGGATACTTCGCCAAACGTTAAGCACTTATTTTTAATTTTGAACACAAATGAAATTTAAACATTGTTCATAACAGGAGGATTTTGAAATGAAACTTGGACTCGTCGGATTAGGAAAAATGGGATTGAACCTGGGTAGAAACCTGATTGATCACAAACACGAAGTGGTTGCTTTTGACCTGAACGCTGAAGCAGTAAAAGAAATGAAAGAATACGGCGCTGAAGGCGTATCTTCTTACGCAGAGATGGTGGCTTCACTCGAATCCCCACGGGTACTGTGGATCATGGTTCCCCACAACGTGGTAGATGCTGTACTGGCTGAAGTTAGCCCATTGTTGTCCAAAGGCGACATCATCATTGAAGCGGGTAACTCCCACTACAAAGAATCTATTCGTCGCTACGAAGAGATGAAACCTAAAGGCATTCACTACATGGATGCAGGTACATCTGGCGGTATGGAAGGCGCACGTAATGGAGCATGTTACATGATCGGTGGAGACCCGGAAGCTTGGGCAATCGTTGAGCCGGCATTCAAAGATACTTCCGTAGAGAACGGCTACCTGTATGCAGGTAAAGCGGGCAGCGGTCACTTCCTCAAAATGGTTCACAATGGTATCGAGTACGGTATGATGGCATCCATCGGTGAAGGTTTTGACGTATTGGAGAAAAGTGGATTTGATTTCGACTTCGAACAAGTGGCTCGTGTATGGAACAACGGTTCCGTTATCCGCTCTTGGTTGATGGAGCTGACAGAACGTGCCTTCTCCAAGGATGCAAACCTCGACGAAATTAAAGGTGTAATGCACTCTTCCGGCGAAGGACGCTGGACGGTAGAAACGGCATTTGACCTTCAAACCGCTACACCGGTTATCGCTTTGTCCTTGCTGATGCGTTATCGTTCCCTGGAAACAGACACATTCACAGGTAAAGTGGTAGCAGCATTGCGTAATGAATTTGGCGGTCACGCTGTAGAGAAAAATTAATTTTATATATAACTGTTAACATATGGTCAACATCGGGTAATGACTTATATCGTGTTTACGAATTCATCAAGTGGAGGTAACATATCATGAAATTTTTCTTGGATACAGGGAATGTGGAAGAAATCAAACGGATCGAACGTCTGGGTCTGGTGGATGGAGTCACGACTAACCCGTCTTTGATTGCCAAAGAAGGTCGCGTATTTAAAGAAGTCATTCAGGAGATCTGTGGCGTTGTTAAAGGCCCGGTCAGTGCTGAAGTCATCGGTCTCAAAGCCGAGGATATGTTGAAGGAAGCTTATGAAATTGCAGAATGGGCACCGAATGTAGTCATTAAATTGCCGATGAGCGAAGATGGGCTGTACGCTTGTCATGAGTTGACGCAAAAAGGGATCAAAACCAATGTCACGCTGATTTTCTCCGCAGCACAGGGCCTGATGGCGGCGAAAGCCGGTGCAACCTACATCAGTCCATTCGTTGGTCGCTTGGATGATATTGCGGTGGATGGTATGAAATTGATTCGTGATCTGCGTCTTATTCTGGACATGTATGATCTACCTTCCGAGATTATCGCAGCAAGCATTCGCAATATCAAACATGTAGAGGATGCAGCCCTTTCCGGTGCGCATATCGCCACCATTCCGGGTTCGCTTTTGCCGACACTTTGGAAACACCCACTGACGGACAGCGGGATTGAACGTTTCCTGAAAGACTGGGAATCTGTTCCGAAATAAAAGGATAGACATGGCCTGAATCTTTGGGTGGTCTGAACATAAAACCTTTTGCCTTGCAGATTAATCTGCGGGCGAAAGGTTTTTTTATCTCTGTTTATGTGTTTCCGATTTCCGAGTTAGTTTAGCCAATGAGGAGTACTCGTCCCTTTCATGTTGTTGTTACTTTCTATCCAGTGTCCATGTACTGTCCTTCTTTTTCGGGACAACGGTGCATAAGGTTAACATATAGCCTATAGCTCATCCCGTAGGGGAGGGACACTTCGATGATGAGAAGAAAATGGCGAAGCCGGAGACGCCGTAAGCCGCCAAGCGGCAAACGCAAAATGTGGTTGATCATTTTATTGGTCACCGCGTTTTGTTTGATGCAGGGCTTTGCTTATGTGGATAAAAAGATGAAGCCCCCCATCATGCACTTGGCCAAGATCAGAGTGAAGCAGATTGCGACCGAAGCGATCAATAAGGCGATTACAGCACAGGTTGCCGATGGCAAAACCAACGAAGGACTGATTGACTGGAAGACGGATACCGCCGGGAAAGTGTCCGGTTTCATGCTGAACTACAATGAGCATATGCGAATCACTGCAAGTACGATGAATATTGTGCAATCTACGTTGCAGAATGTACACATGTTAAAAGAAAAAATCCCGCTGGGGCAGGCGCTGGGCAGTCCGGTGTTGGCTTCATTTGGCCCGAGTATACCGGTTCGTATTGAGCCCCAAGGTGCTGTCAAAGTGGATTTGAACACCCGTCAACAGAATGCGGGTATTAACATGATTTTGGTGGAAGTGTACATTCACATCATTGCTGAGGTCGCGGTCGTGGTGCCCTTCGACATGGAACCCGAAACGGTCGATACGGAAATCCCGATTTCCTACCTTTTGGTTGTCGGGGATGTGCCAATGTATTATTACGATAATCAGGGCAAGCCAGTGGGCAGTAACGGTAGTAATGCCCCAGCTATTGCGCTGCCATCAGGTCATACGGGTGTATCAAGCGGTAATGGAGTAACTACGAATCCCCCTGGCCAGAATCAGCAACAGACGCCGTCAGACCATTTGCAAGGGAATGAACTTGAAATTGAGCCGGATGATCTGCCTGATGTGAATGGGGGATTGCAGCTCAATAAGGACGCGCACCCATGATACACACAAATTTGAATTGCAAAGCAAAGAAAGGGGCCTCTATTAAAGAGGTCCCTTTTTCGCTTTGCTGATCGTGCATATCCTCGTCTCACTTACTTTTCTTGTTCTTTTGTTTGCGTTCATCCTGTTCCCAATGTTTCAGCTGTGGATAAGGATCGAACGACCATTCGTGCAGTCCGCTATCCCGGTAGATTCCATAGTGCAGATGTGGAGGGAATTTACCCTGTGTCCCAGGTTTCCCGTAACCTGAACTGCCCACCCAACCTACGACCTGACCGGGGATCACAACTTCACCAATGCGTACACTTTTGTCAAAACCCGAGAGGTGGGCGTAGTAATGATAATGGTTGTTCAAATCCCGAATTCCGATGCGCCAGCCACCAAACGGGTTCCAGCCTTTGATTTCCACGACCCCGTAACAGGTACTGCGCACAGGCAGTCCATGCGGAGCGAAAATATCTGTTCCCTCATGAATGCGATAACCGCCCCAGCTTCTTTTTGTCCCCCAGGTACTACGATAGGAGTAGTTGGTTCCGAGCGGGACCGGAAAGGCATGTCCGAATAGATCCAGATTGTCAAAATGCTCATATAACTTCGCGAATTGCTGTATCCGTTGCACAGCACGGGAGTTGTGGTAATATTCCCACAAGGCAATGTTGAAGTCCTCTTGCTTGTTCCCGTAACCTTGAATAACAGAAGCCATGCTGTACAGCACATCCTGATCATTGTTGGCATCCGCTATACCGTCTCCTGAACCATCACGTCCATATCCTTTGAAAAAAAGAATGGATTCCGGATGTTGATCCGTCTCATCGGGATTTAGCCATCCTCTCCAGGCCGGAGGGGTCATGAAAATACCCGTAAGTCGCTCTGGATGCTTACGATCCTTTGGGTGTGCACGAGTAATCGTTCGTTCATACTGATCAATGGCAGCAAGCCTGTACCAAGGAATCTGGGTCATCTGACCGATGGTTTCATATAAATGGCGACGTGCAGCGAAAATTTCTGCGGGTTTTAATTCGGCAACCTGTGGTTTGGGAGCGGCCTGGGCGGGTTCACCGTAAACTTCAACAGGCAAGAATGGGAGAAGCAGAGTACCTGCAAGTAATGTTTTGATCCAAAAGCGGCACGTGTGCCTGAAGGTCAAGCGTTGTTGCACTGGGAAGCAACCCCTTTCCATTAGAATGATACAAGGTACCCGATGAACCAAGCTAAAGGTTAGCGTTCTTCAAAAGTTCTCATTTTATCCATGTAAGCTTTTGGGGGGAATCCAATTATACAAATTGTCCATATCGGGCATGAATGCACAAGATGTGACAAATTGGGGTTTTTCCAGCGCTTTCATGGTATAATATGTTCCGAGCAACAGCCTAACTTCAGTAGAAAGAAGGTTTATGCATTGGCTAAACGTGTTAAAGAACCGAAGCCGGATTGGATTCGGATCAAATTGACAACCGGCGATAACTATCAGGAAATGAAAACGATGATGCGTTCCAAAACGCTGCATACGGTATGTGAGGAAGCACGGTGTCCAAATATTTATGAATGCTGGGCCAATCGAACGGCCACTTTTATGATTTTGGGCGACATTTGCACAAGGGCATGCCGTTTTTGCGCGGTGAATACAGGCTTGCCAACGGAGCTTGATTTGCAGGAACCAGAACGTGTGGCGGAAGCAGCAGAGCAGATGAATCTGCAACACTGCGTAATTACAAGTGTAGCCCGTGATGACCTGAAGGATGGGGGAGCTACGATTTTTGCAGAGACCGTGAAGGCCGTAAGACGACGGTTGCCATTGTGTAGCGTTGAAGTACTCATTCCAGACTTTCTGGGCGATCGGGAATCTTTGCAGATTGTAATGGATGCCAAACCGGACATTCTGAATCACAATATTGAGACGGTTGAGCGGTTGTCAGACAAAGTGCGTGCCAAGGCGAAATATAAACGTTCACTGGAATTGCTTGCTCGTGCCAAAGAAATGCAACCTAACATCCCTACGAAATCAAGCATTATGCTTGGTGTAGGTGAGGAATATAATGAAATTTTATCAACAATGGATGATCTTCGTGCGGTGAACTGTGATATTATGACGATTGGTCAATATTTGCAGCCATCGGAGAAACATCTGTATGTTGAAAAGTATTATCCGCCAGAGGAGTTTGCTGCATTGAAACAGGAAGGATTAAAACGTGGGTTCAGCCACGTCGAATCCGGCCCGATGGTACGCAGCTCCTACCATGCGCATGAACAGGTGAAATCGGCTACCAAACATGCTGAACAGGCGGCAACACACGCGTGATGGAGGATACCGGATTGGAAGAAGAAAAAATCACAGAACAGATTCAGGACCAACTTCAGGAGCAGATCCAGGAGCCGGTTCAGGAATCAGTTGTTGAATCAGTTGAGGAAAAGCCCAAAGAACCGGTCATTGTACAGATCGGCGGCAAAAATTATGAAATCGTCCAGAACCACAAAGAGGGCTGGAATCCAGAGGTTTTCCGTGATCGTTACAGTGAAGTGCTGGAGCGTTATGATTATATTATCGGAGACTGGGGTTATAGCCAGTTGAGGTTAAAAGGTTTTTACCGTGATAACCATCCAAAAGCAACGAAGGATTCCACGATTGCCAGTATGGTGGATTATATCAATGAATATTGTAACTTTGGCTGTGCGTACTTTGTGCTTCAGAAGAGCAAGGATCAACCTCAAGCCAAAGCAAAAAGCGGTTCCTGAGAAGGACCGCTTTTTTGGTGTGTTTATTTTAGTCAAGAAATGCCGTGCGAACCCGGTTCCAGAATGGATAAGGGCGGAAACGTGCGAAACTGACCTTGTGACTGGATACCTGACAACGGACGGAGATCAGATCCTCCACCATCACATTCACATGATCAATCGTCATCAATAACCGCTGATCCTTGCGGGAGAAAATATCACAATGATGATGCTTGGGCAAAATAACCGGTGAACCAAGTGTACGATAGACCCGGTTATTAATCGATGCAATCTCCGCAATCTGAATCGCCTCGATGGTTGGATGAACCATGGCACCGCCAAGGGCCTTGTTGTATGCCGTGCTGCCTGATGGCGTGGATACACAGATGCCATCCCCACGGAACATCTCAAATGTCACATCGTTAATATCGACCTGGGCTACGACGGTACCGTCTACACCTTTTAACGTAAATTCATTAAGGGCGATGTAAGAGGAATTCCCCGACTTTTTACGAATCTCAAGCTCCAACAGTGGGTATTGTACAATACGTGGTTTGAGACGCTCCGGATCTCCCTTGCCACTCATCAGCCTGACTAACTCCCGTAATTCTTCCTTCTTCCAATCGGCGTAAAAGCCGAGATGGCCTGTATGAACCCCAACAAAAGCAATATCCGGAATACGGTCGATGAAATTGTGAAATGCCTGTAGCATCGTACCATCGCCCCCGATGGAGATAACAATCTCCGGCGATTCTGCATCCAGCTTGAACCCTTCTTCCTTCGCCAGCGCGTGAAACTGCTGACTGAGATCAATCGATAACTGGTCTCCGCGGTCTTGAACATAGTATCTCAAGATGAAAGCTCCTTTGTGGTCATTATACTACCGATGATAATCAATTCCGCGGAAGAACACAACGTTTGGGCGCATATTCAGTTAAATATAGATGAATCGTTCACTTATTTTTTGGTATGTCGTCTAGGCTTGAGAATGGAACTTAATATCGCAAGGAATAACAACAACACGATGAGGCTTACAAAAACAATCATTCCGGATAAGAAAATCAGTCCCCAGTCCGGTGTATACGTTGATAACGATGGGATGAAACCGGGCTCCATGAGAACGGGTGAAGAGGAACGCCCCATCAGGGGTGTCCACAACAGCAGGACCAGCATAGGTGCGATTAGCGCATGGATTGCTCTGGCAAATAGAAATGGACCGTATCTCATGGGTGTGTTGCTAAGAACACTCATAATCTGTGCATGGACGGATAATCCACCCCAAGAGAGAACAAAGGCTGCTGCTGCTACTTTATAGACGAGTGGGATGGATGCCCCGGCACTCCCAGCCTCTTTGTTCCCCAGCGTTACTTCAAACAGCCCACCGACCAAGCTAGGAGATAAGGATGGAGGCAGTCCGCTATGTCGTAACAATTGCTCGGTTATCCCGTATAATCCGCCAAGCCAACCGGTCTGGACAAGTAGCTCCATCATGACCGAGAAGAATACAACCAGCCCTCCTACGATAATAATAAGGCGAAGGGATGAGGAGACTGCCTGGCGCAGCAGTTCACCAAATGCCCGTCCGTCAGCTTTTCTTGCTTCATGCATCGCATAGATGGCCCGGACCAGTCTGTTTCTAGGTATCCCCTCCGATGGAGATCCAGAAGAACTGTCTGGGTGTGAGCCTTTTGCTGTACCCCCGTGAAAACGCATGAGCATACCCACCAGAAAAGCTGCAGCGTAATGGCTCGCAACCAATACTGGAGCAATGGCGACATTATGGAAGAATCCAACCGATACCGCTCCAATCATGAAGATCGGATCGGATGATGTAGTGAAGGCAACGAGCCGTTCTCCTTCTTCCCGGGTAACCAGCTTTTGTTCCCATAACTGAGCGGTCAGTTTCGCCCCTGTAGGATAACCGGATGCACAGCTCACGGCAAATACAAAACCACCGCTTCCGGGAACACGAAACAATGGACGCATCAGTGGATTCAGCAAGGTACCTAGAAAATGAACAATGCCAAAGCCGAGCAGCAGCTCGGACAGCACCAAAAAAGGAAAAAGGGAGGGAAACAATACGTCCCACCAGATGGACAGTCCACGTACACCTGCATGCCAGGTTTCCGCTGGATACAAGACCATTAACACACAAAGGATCAGGAGAGCGAGTGTGACCAGAACATGGGTGAGTCGTTGTGAAGCAGCCATGAATTCTTCTCCTTTATATTTGGAATGGTCGGTGTGCGGAAGTCTGTGATGTTATTGCCATCAATATATGAAAAAAAGTGGACAAACAGTACAAAATTATACGTAGAAAGCGCTTGCAAAAGTGGCTGTGTTTTTGAGTGATGTGTGCTAAAATGAGAAAAACGCCTGAACGTCACCTAATTGTCTCCAAGGTGGAATTCAATTCGGATGGAGTGATGATCATGAGTCTTGTCACCGGAATCCTGGTCTGTGCTTTTGTATATGTGATACGTGCCTCGCTGGTACGCTCTGAGGAAGAGGACTGGCGGAGTTATTAATGAAATATCTAGTGCGCCAACCCAAGCGGTTGGCGCTTTTTTTGTGTTATGTTTCGAATAAGGTCCTATATACAGATGGCAGGTTACATGTCCTGATGATTTCATGTTATATAGGACTTTTTGGTTTTTTTTGATAGAATGGAGATAGAGGCTTTTGTGGCCTGGATATTGTTACTGTTTTCACAATGTTCACGGAACGTGTAATATATGGCAAAATTCGACATCAGAAAGGGGAATCAGACGAATGAATCCCAGTTTGAGTATTTATGACAATCTTGGCGGTGAGAAAGGTGTTCGCGCACTGGTCGAGGCTTTCTATCCGATCGTTCAGCAGAATGAGCAGCTGGCTCCGCTTTTCCCGGAAGATATTCAGCCGGTCATCGACAAGCAGTATATGTTTTTGTCTCAGTTTTTTGGAGGACCAGGGCTGTTTTCCGAGGCGTTTGGACATCCAATGATGCGTGCCCGTCATATGCATTTTGAAGTGACGGTTGAACGGGCTGAGGCGTGGCTGGCATGTATGGATCAAGCCTTAACACAGATTGGTGTGGAGGAGCCCTTGCATGCGTTTATCCTGCAGCGTTTATCCGGGCCTGCACATCATTTTGTGAATACACCGTAGATCCGAATATGATTACAAGCGTACGGGAGAGGGATGGAAGAGATTGGAATTAGAGCCGCTGTATAAGGTGAAAGTGACCTGCCATTATTGCGAAACCGAGTATGAAACCTCACGGGTAAGACCGAGTTTGAAAAGGCCCTACCGGACGGATTCGGATTTTTGTGCTTACTACAAGCTGGAGAATCCAGATTTTTATGTGGTTCGCATCTGTCCGCAGTGCGGGTTTGCCACGACGGAGAACGCAACGGAGCATTTAAATGATGCTCAGCGCAAGGCATTTAAGGAACAGATCGGTAACCGCTGGGTTAAACGTGATTATAGCGGAGCACGAACACTGGAACAGGCGCTGGCTACGTACAAGCTTGCCTTGCTGTGCGCACAGGTTATCCGGGAGAAAGATCGTGTCGTCGCTGGTCTGTTGCATCATATAGCTTGGTTGTATCGTTATATGGAGGACCATGCACAGGAACATCGTTTTCTTGAATTTAGCCTGGAAGCCTATGTGAAGGTGTTCGAACGTGAAGGAACGGGTGGCAATGAAGCCAAACTGTTGTATTTGCTCGGGGAATTGAACCGCAGGGTAGGCCGGTTTAATGAAGCAGTGCAATGGTTCAGCAAGGTCATTCATGACAAGCGGATCACAGATGCGGCCATGATTCGTGCTTCAAGGGAACAGTGGGCCGTGCTGCGTGAGCAGATGATTTCAAGTAAGTTGGAACTCCCTGAAGAGATGCTGGAAACAGACAAAGAGGCTGCAAAGCGCAGCCCCCTCTAGGTTGATCTTACATTAGTTACGGACAGGACGGCTGGATAACAAATAGTCACTGTCGTTGTCGATCACGGTCATGCTTGTATTACAGCAGGGAAAGACCAGTAATTTCTTTTTGCCTTCGCGAATGAGCACAAGCTCTTTGGGTTTGAGGGGGAGCAGCACGTTGCTTGCGTGACAGTAGGGACATTGCTGTACATAGATGTCTCCCATCACAATATCGTAAGGCCAGCTGTTCTCAAACGGAATCATTCTTGTTCGCCTTCTGGTGCGGAAGGGTTGGAGGTTTCTTGTTTGGCGAGTTCCGCAATCTTCTGCATCAGGATATGTTGGGGCATGTGCATCAGGTGCTCCAAAGGTACGCCCAGGGATTCTGCTAATTTGACGGCTGTATCAGCCGATACTTGTAAAGGTTTCATACGTTTACCTCCTGAAGGTTGCTATAAGTATTTCTCTAGTATAGAGATATGGCTGACAGAAAACCAGTTTTTAATTCAATCCTAACCATCCAATTTATAGAGAGAGGTGCCTTATTAAATGAAAACGCCATTACACCCCGTATGGGACCTGGAGTCCATTTTTAGTGGAGGTTCTTCCTCCGAGACATTTGCTACGTATCTGATTGAACTGGAAGAGGATGTACGTAAACTGCAACATCTGTTGAACGAAACAGCTGCACCGACTTCATTAGAAGAGACGGCTGCATTTGATCCGATTTTGGAACTGCTGCAAAGCTGTTATATCCGCATATCGGAAGGATCTGCGTTTGTATCCTGCCTCTCATCGCAAAACCAGAAGGACAAAAAGGCAACGCAGCTTCAGGGCGCCATCAGTTCTATTGCAGCGATGCTGAACGGCAGCAAATCGAAGTTTGATAATACACTCAGTCAGACATCGGATTTGGTGTGGGACGCTTGGGTTGCTCGGGAAGATATTCAGCCGCTGGCATTTGTACTGAACGAGAGTCGCACGCTGGCTCGTGAGAAGCTGTCGCCTGAACTGGAAGGCCTTGCACTGGATCTGGGTGTGGATGGTTACCATGGTTGGGGCAAATTCTATAACACGATTGTCAGCAAGGTGAACATTCCATTTGAGCAAGATGGGGAAACGGTGATGCTCTCCGCAGGACAGGCTGCCAACAAGCTGAGCGATAGTGATCGGAATGTACGCGAGACGGTATTCGCAAACTGGGAGCAAGCTTGGACTGATGTCGAAGATTTCTGTGCTGACACGCTGAATCACCTCGCGGGATTCCGTCTGAAGTTATATGAGAAACGTGGCTGGGATGATATCCTCAAAGAACCTCTGGCCATCAACCGGATGTCACGTCAGACATTGGATACGATGTGGGATGTGATTAATGGTGCCAAACCTGCACTTGTTCAATATCTGGAGCGCAAGGCAGAACTGCTGGGGGTAGACAAGCTCAGCTGGAGCGACGTAGATGCACCTGTAGGTAAATCAAGTGGCAAAATCACTTACGATGAGGCAGCCATCAATATTGTTGAACAGTTTGCCAAGTTCAGTCCTAAACTTTCCTCGTTTGCAGAGATGGCTTTTGAGAAACGCTGGATCGAAGCAGAAGACCGTCCTGGCAAGCGTCCAGGCGGATTCTGTACGTCTTTGCCACTTAGCAAAGCAACCCGAATTTTCATGACCTTCTCCGGGACACCATCTAATGTGTCGACTCTTGCGCATGAACTTGGGCATGGATATCATCAACACATTATGGAAGAGTTGCCTGCATTGAATCAACGTTATGCGATGAATGTGGCTGAGACAGCGTCCACGTTTGCTGAACTGATTGTAGCAGATGCCCTGGTGCAGGCGGCAACAGATGAGCAAGAGAAGCTGGCTTTGCTGGAAGACAAGATACAGCGAAGTGTGGCTTTCTTTATGAACATCCATGCCCGGTTCCTGTTTGAGAATCGTTTCTATGAACAACGCAAAAAAGGTCTGGTCAACGCGGATGAATTATCCAAATTAATGGTGGAGGCGCAGCAGGAAGCGTTCTGCGGTGTACTTGCATCAGATCATCCTCATTTCTGGGCATCCAAACTGCATTTCTATCTGACGGGTGTGCCATTCTATAATTTCCCATACACGTTCGGTTATATGTTCAGTGCGGGAATCTATGCGAGAGCACAGCAAGAAGGAACGGCATTTGCAGATAAATACGATGATTTGTTGCGGGATACAGGGCGTATGACGGTTGAAGAACTTGCTCAGAAACATCTGGGTACGGACCTGACACAACCGGAATTCTGGCAAAATGCTGCGGACTTGGTTATTGCCGATATTGAGCAGTTTCTGCAGATGACAGCAACCGAAAAATAAGTTGAATATAATAGGTTGAATATATATAAAAAGGCTGCAATTCCGTGTTAACAGACACAGGATTGCAGCCTTTTTTTGTACAGAATCCTCATTTTTGATTCTCGAAGATTTTGTCGTAATTAATTGAAAAAGCTCAGTTTAAGGGAGTGGAATGGCAATTAATTGTGCAAATCATAGTTAGAAATACCCAACTTTGCCTTTCTTTGTTGAACGAGCACATATGATGTCATATAATGAGTCGTAAGTCCTTGCTTTATAGGACTATAAGCATATAAGGAGAGTGTTAATATGAAAATTGATGAGCTTTCATTAGCGAGACAGTTGGATCTGGTATTCAAAGAACTTGATAATGAGTTATCAGGGTTAGATTCAGGGGTAGTTTTTGTGCAAATACGAAACAACGTAATTGGGAAATTCGGTATTCGACATAATCCGATAGCTGGACGAGATGGGCAGATGGATGTGGAGGAAGGAGGGCTAAACGAAACCCAGAGAACTTCTTTCCGGGCAATGGCACTGGAGACGTTGAAATTCAAACGTAATTGGACACATGGCGAAATATCGTACGACTTCACAGTAAGACAAGGTATGATTTTGGTAGATGCAACGATGGAGTCTAATTACAATATGGCGAGCCTGATGATTCGTTACCCTAGAACCAATACATACAAGGATTCAGATATGGAGTCGACCTCCTAATTAGTTGCACAAGAGAAAGCGGCACTTCCGAAGAAGGCCGCTTTTACTTTTGGATTCTGCTTAGGCTCAAGCAATAATTACGAGCTTACGAACGACCCGATAATTGCTGCTCAGCGATTTGCACCAGACGTTTAGTGATGTATCCACCCAGAGAACCTGTCTCACGGGAAGTATAGTTACCGTAGTAACCATCTTGTGGAATAGTTACACCCAGCTCTTGAGCAGCTTCAATTTTCAATTGTTGCAATGCTGCTGTTGCTTGGGGAACGACCAGGTTGTTGGAGCGGCTACCGCTACCTTGGTTTTGATTTCCGTACATATGTGTCACCTCCTTATGGGTTGGTGATGTTAGTATGGTTAGAGAATACGGAAATATACATGATATGGCGTAAGGGAAAATATGGATAAATATCAGTGCACAGGACACATAAAAAAGCCGACCCAATGCGGGTCGGCAAGTTGTATTTGGATATCAAAATATAGGGTGATATGCGTAAAAGCAAAGTAGAGCATGATCAGCTCGCTTAGTCTGTAGGAGGTATAACCTCAATACGTGTAAATAACTCAACAGGCTGTTCCGGTTCCAAGCGAATCAACCCGGTTTGTTCATCCGATAAAGCCAAATTAGGTGCATCCGGGAGCCAAGTGTACGGTTCAATGCACAAGAACTGATCGGATTCACCTTTGGTGAAGAGAACCCAATGTTTGAAAAATGTTTCATCTGCTGAATATTTCAATGTATACCCATCTTGCCTGCGTAAGTAAGCCGTAGCCGGTTCACCTTCGGTAGCTTTCAACAGGGTATCCCAGTTACGTCCCTGCAAATTGATGCCTTCGTTCAGAGCAGACCATTCACCCAGGGATTCCAGTTCACCTGTCGGTAGTTGTTCTTCATTCTGTCCGTATATTCCGGAAACAGGCAGTTGCAGTGTCCAGTCGGCAGGTTTGCCGTCTAACAAAAACCATGTATGATATCCCATCCCAAAAGGAGCAGGTGTTGAGCTCAGATTGGTGACTCGCAGACGCTGGCTAAATACAGCGTTTTGCAGACTGAACGTCATCTCAAGTTTTAGGGGAATCGGGAATTGGGCCATCCAATGCTCTTCATTTTCGGTCAGTAATTCAGTCGTAATTGCACAGCCGTCTTCATCTTCCTCAATGTCACTGACACACCAGGATTGGGTACGGTGGAGACCGTGAATATGGTTGTCATTCGCCGTGTTCTGATCAAACTGGTAACGAACGCCTTCATATTCGAATTGTCCACGATGAATGCGCCCTGGTGGAATCAGGAGAGGAACGCCAAAATGGTACGGCTTCTGCAGATAAAAGGCAAGATCGTCTTCATCCGGACGGCGGACGACATCTCTGTCCTGCACTAAATCGCGAATAGAAATAATATTATTTCCAAGACGCGGCAGCAGGGTGATTTCCAATTCACGGCTATGTAGGATATACGTGTCGTAACCATTCCATTGGCCTTTGGTCACTTGTTTCATATCGATGCTCCTTTTCCCACTTGAAATCTGTCTGCAAGCAGTTGTGATGAAGCTACTGCTGCAGGCGTGTCGTTGTGTACATGCCAGCTATTTCCTGCGCTATTTCGTGTGAAGCAGGCAACAGGATAAGCAATTCCATCATAACAGATTTTGATGTCTCGGGTAAAAAAGTTCAACTCATTTTGACATTCACGCCTGTGCGCATTAAGATGGAACTCTGAAAGCATTTATTAGAATTAAATGACATGAAATCGATGACAGGGATAAGTAGGCCAAGAGAATCCTCTCCAGAAAGCCGGTGGTTGATGTGAACCGGTGTGAGCTCTTTACCGAATGGACCCTTGAGTGTAGGTTTGAACAGGTTAAGCCAGAGATGGGCTTGCCCCACTAGAGTCTGCCGTATAATCCACGTTACGGAACAATGAAGGCATTTCTTCAGCTTGACTTGATTTCAGGGTCAGGAGCAATCGAAGAAAAGCGAATAAGGGTGGCACCACGGTCTCACGTCCCTTGCGGATGTGGGGCCTTTTTGCGTTCGCAGAGAATGGCAGGAGTTTTTTATATACAATCAGGGAGGCGTTATGTGTAATGAAAACAGTACTTTCAGGTATTCAGCCAAGCGGTAAGCTCACATTGGGCAACTATATTGGTGCAATCAAAAATTTTGTAAAACTCCAGCATGACTATCAATGTCATTTCATGGTGGTTGATCTTCACGCCATCACCGTGGCTCAGGAGCCAGCAGCATTGCGTGAACAGTCGGAAGCGGTAGCTGCGCTGTTTATTGCAGCAGGCATTGATCCGTCGAAATCTAACGTATTTCTGCAATCCCATGTACCGCAGCACGCGGAATTGGGCTGGTTGATGACAACGCTGACCTCCATGGGTGAGCTTGAACGCATGACTCAGTTTAAGGATAAATCATCCGGTAAAGATTCCGTTGGTGCCGGACTGTTTGTGTATCCATCATTAATGGCGGCTGATATTTTGTTATACAATGCTGACCTTGTACCAGTAGGTGAGGACCAGAAGCAGCATCTGGAACTGACACGTGATCTGGCAGGACGTTTTAACCACCGTTATGGGGAGTACTTCACCATTCCAGATCCGTATATTCCGCAGGTGGGTGCACGGGTAATGTCACTTGATGATGCCTCTTCGAAAATGAGCAAAAGTAACCCTAACGCTGGCAGCTATATTGCCCTGCTGGATCCGCCGGATGTGATTCGTAAAAAAATCAGCCGTGCCACTACAGATTCGGGACGTGAAGTCGTATATGATCCGGCAAACAAACCGGAAGTCAGCAATCTGATGAGTATTTATGCTGAATGTGCAGGTATGACGCTTAAGGAAGTAGCTGAGCGTTATGAAGGCAAGATGTATGGTCCGTTCAAAAAGGAACTGGCTGAAGTGGTTGTATCTGTGATTGAACCGCTGCAACAACGATATAATGAGATTCGTGAGTCTGGCGAATTGGCGGATGTTCTGGATACGTCAGCCCGTCGTGCAGAAGAAGTTGCTGCTCAAACGTTGGATGCAGTGAAAGAACGTATGGGATTTGTTCCGAGACGTAAACAGTAGCCCTGAACAAGATCTTCATTTCATGCAATGAATAGTTAACATAAATAAAGAGGAGCCCTATTGAAGGACTCCTCTTTTTTGTGCGTTCATTATTGAACTATCAAATGACCTAATCAAGAAGTGGGCTCT
The DNA here is from genome assembly GCF_045040675.1 of Paenibacillus sp. FSL H8-0283. Taxonomy (NCBI): domain Bacteria; kingdom Bacillati; phylum Bacillota; class Bacilli; order Caryophanales; family Paenibacillaceae; genus Paenibacillus; species Paenibacillus sp. FSL H8-0283. Next base: position 5,823,943 of record NZ_CP150295.1, on the reverse strand, counting down.
GAAGCAGCCGAACGAACTTCCTGACGTTCTTTTTTGGCACGAATCACAAATCCCCAGCCAATGTTGGCAATGGACAGGACAAACAGTAGTGCAGCAAACCAACCGGAGTAGGAGATCATAATTGCTGAAACCGTTAACAAGATAATCGAAGAGAATGCGAACCATAAAGACAAGCCTTTACTCATTGGGAAAAACCTCCATCTACAAATTTAGTAAAACTCCGTATAACCTGTAGCCTACGAGCCATAATAATCTTGCAAGCTTGCAATTACATTACAGACACAGATTGAAGGGAGATTATAAATATGGCTCAAGGATCTCGTTCTAACAACTTGGTGGTACCTCAGGCAAATTCAGCACTGCAACAATTGAAAATCGAGGCTGCACAGGAACTGGGTGTAACTATCCCACAAGACGGTTACTATGGTAACTACACTTCCCGTGAAACAGGATCTTTGGGTGGATATATCACCAAACGTCTGGTACAAATCGCTGAGCAGTCTCTGGCTGGGTCTGGCAAATAATTTATTTTAACCAACAGCAACAAAACAGGATAAACAGAAAGCCCGGAGCGGAAACGCTCCGGGCTTTCTCGCGTATCAGTTCCTATGTCTGATTGTGCCTTGACATGCTCACTTCGTCAAGGGCGTGCAGATAAAAGTTTTTTATCCATTTTCTCATCGCTTAACCAGCCTACATACGTATCAATCGTCTCGAAATTCCGATCCATCACAATCACAGCGACAAATGGATATTGTTTCCGGTGTCGATAACGTACATCTGCCCAGCGGACCTTGTAACCAGCAGGCAGTTCTTCAACCTCTGCCACCGCATAGGAGGTGAAATAGAGGAAGGCACTGACTTCCGGTGATTTGCGTGAAGCAGCAACGGCCGCATGAGTAGAAGACGAAGCGTGCAGACTCCATACCAGATTAGAACCATCCATTTTACCGATCACATAACTGCCGTCCTCAACTCGTTTAACCACATGCCAGCGGTTCCAGGATATCGTTGGAATGACGATGTATCTTGCCTGCTCTGGGCTGTTGTCGAGACGTCTAACTTTTCTGACTGCTTGTGCACGAGCAATCGTTCGCCATATATAATATAAACCGGTCAAACTATACAACGTAACGAAGAGTGGTGCAGGGGCGATCAGATCAAAGGCCCATAACAGGATAGCTATGACATGTGTAGTGAATAGAAACGGATCAAAAATATGAATGATGTTCCAGGCGATCCAGCGTTCCGTAAAAGGCCGGGCGGCTTGGGTTCCATAGGTGTTGAACAGATCGGTGAATACGTGAAAGCCTACGGCCACAGCGGTCCAGGTGGCAACGTGTCCAATAGGGACACCAGGGAATATCAGTGCAATGACGCCGGTGATGAGCAAAACCCATAACAGGAGAAATGGCAGAGAGTGTGACAAGCCCCGATGATTCCGAATGTAAAGCGAGTTGCTTTTGAGACGTAACGCAGTATCAATGTCCGGGGCCTGGGAACCGGCGATCGTGCCAACCATTACCGCAGCTGCAAGCATGGGACTCGCCGCGACGACAGGATCGACATAAGCCAGACCGGCTAGACCAATCCCCATGACAAAATGTGTAGAGGTATCCATAAACGTCTCCTTTGTGTGGTATATCGTTCTAAGGCATATTACTTCTCTATCTAGGTGATACCCATATATAGTGTATAATATCCGTTTGTCAGGATGCAAAACATCCCTAATTTCAAAGTTATGACAATTTCCTGTGCCATACCCAATAAATGTACGTAGTTTGTCAAACTATTTTGGCATTTCCTATGATAAACTTTATATCGGATACAGTGAGAAAATCGCCAGAGAACGTACGATACTATTCGAATGATATACAATGCTAAAATAATTTATGGGCATTGTTCCTTTAAACCGTTACAATAATATAGAATCTCATAAAAAGTAGGTTTCTTTGAATACATATGTCACAGTAGATGGATAAAGCGAAACGGACGTGATTTTGGATTCACATATGTATGCGTATTCATAAGAGGAGATACAGAAGGGACGAGGAAGATGCTGAAAAAGTACAAATGGACATGGATGCTGCTCGGGCTCGCACTGATTATGGCTGTGTATCTGATGTGGGGCACCGTATTTGCTAGTAAGGAAAAATTACCCGAGATTCGTGAAATCCAATCCTTTTCTATGGAAAATGTAGATGGCAGCACAGTATCGCTGGAGGATACTCAAGGGAAAGTCCGCTTGTTCTACTTTTATTTCACCAGTTGTCCGGATGTCTGCCCTATTACGACCTTTACGTTATCCCAGGTGCAGGATCTGTTGAAAGAGGACGACACCTTTGGTAAAGATGTCTCATTTGTATCTATTTCATTCGACCCGAAAGTCGATACAAGAGAGAAGATTAAGACGTTTGCGGACCGCTTCCACGCGGATTATTCCGGATGGTACTTCTTGCGAGGGGATATGGACAAAACCAAACAGTTTGCCAGGGAATCATTCCAGATCCTGATCGATGGGGAGAGTAAGGATGATTTTGCCCATATGAATATGATTGGTCTGGTGGATGAGAACAACCAGCTACGCAAGGTATATAATGCATTTAATACAGAGGACGTTGTGCCTGCTGTCATTGCCGAGGATATTCGCAATCTGATTAAGGAATAATCATCTGACCATCATACTGTAAAGGCTGCCTCTGGTTGGATATCAATCCAAAGGCAGCCTTTTGGTATTTCATTTTAATAGGAAGGATGTTCAGGGTATTGGATGTATGTCTCTAACCCGGCCTTCTCCAGCTGGGCAATGATATACTCATCAGGTGTTCCTTCCACACCCGCATATCCTCGTCGTGTATACATCTGTACTGCATCCGGGAAAGCATCCCGAAGTACACCTCTAATTTTTTTGCCGGAACTGTCATTATCCATAAATAAAAAGACTTCATCATAACCGACCTGCTTGCGCAGAGTCTCCAGCTTGAGGGAATTAAGTGTTCCAAACGTACATAGAATGTTGATTTCGGGTCCAACCAGACGTTTCAGTTTGCTTCGGTCATTCTTACCTTCCACAATGACATGAATAGGCATGATATTCACCTCTTGTTCGAGAGCTTATGTCGACATTCCCCGGGAAATGTTGCAGCGAAAATCGACTGATTATATAAAATGGACTCCTTTCTTTACACGACTGCTAACTGGATAGAACAACACATCAAGTTTGAGGTCTTATTTCATAAATGCATCATTAGGTCAGTAATAGCTTTAGTGGCCGTTCCAGTTACGGATCGTTCTTCCGATCGCTGTTGTCTCCATATATTTCTGATTTGCTTTTATAAAGTTAATATTTGGAGACAGCTTATGCTTTCGAAGCAGCTTTCTTACAGAAAGCTTTTAGGCGAACGCTACCGCTTCTTCAAAATCGATTCCGTCCCCTTCACTACTTTTGGCTAATTGTTCAACCTTAATGATCTTCAATAAGATAAAACCTTCGGTGATTGTAAAAGATAGATTTCCCAGTTAGCTTTTATTAACGTGTAAAATGTTAGTCCATTTTATATAGTTTAGCTGTAAATGGGGGAATGATGCAAAGCTAATGAAAATACTGGCCTAATTTATGCCGTTACGGTAAGGACACAGAGTCTGATCGGAATTTAATTTAATATACTTTTTGGATCGGACAGAGAAGCTTCGTGTCTGGATGTATAGTATGGAAGCAGCAACATACCAATCATTAACAAAAGAAACGCGATGAAATAGGGTGATAACCCGACACGAAGTTGTCCGGCTGTGATGGGGCCGATGAAAGAGCCGATGGAGGTGGCTATGGATTGCAGCGAGAAAATGCGGCCCAACTTGCTTCCTCCGCTCAGACGGATAAATAGGGTTGCCATAGCTGGAAAGATGATGCCTTTGGACATCCCAAGTACAAATAATACAGTAGACAACGGAACTTGCGGAATGGCTGCCATCACAAAAAAACACAAGGACATTAATAGCACGCCCGCAACCAGACGCAGCTTGGGGGAATACCGGTTGAGAAATAACATGCTGAGGGTGAAGAGTGCTCCAATACTGATAATAGAGAACAGCAGTCCAGTAGACATGATGGACGATTGTCCTCCGCCCCGCAGGGGTAATTCGAAGAAGAGAATCCCTTGGGCACAGGCAATCACCAGAGGCAAGGCAAAGTATCGCCAGGACACCGGCAGGAATGCACTTGTGGCATCTGCGGGTGAAGCGTCAGGTTTAGCAGGTACCGTTACTTTCTCATGCTGTTTGACGATACCACGAGGCATGGTCATGAAAGCAATGACACCTGTGAGAATAAGCAGATAGCCCAATCCTGAGAATGTAGCAGAGAATCCCATGGAACCCACAATGATCGCACCGGCTGCTGGAGATACCACAGACGCGAGGGTATGCACTACCCCGTGACCCGACATATACTTACCCTGTTTCACCGGATCGCTGGATAACTGTGCAAGCAGGGCGAGACATGCAGGAGACAGGAAGGCCAGTACAAACCCGCTGATGGAACGCAACGCCAGCAGTTGCCATGGTGTCTGGACATAGGCTTGTAAGAGCAGGATGAATCCTGCTCCGAGCAGACTGAATACAATGTAGCGGCGACTGCCATGTTTATCGATTTGTGTTCCAGCAATCAGATTGCCAGGAAGATGTGTTAAGGAATAGATGCCCATCATCCAGCCAATGAAAGTAGGGGCGGCTCCCAGCGAGATGGCAAAAGGGGTCAGAATGGGATACTGGGCGTGCAAATCAAATACGGCAAGGAACAAAAACAGGTATAGCCAGATGGCCGTTTTCACATAAGCCCCTCCTTGTTAAGCGATGCATGTTCAAACTACAGGTCTTGAACGTGTTCCCCGTTCGCCCGGCAGAACCTCATGGTACTACTTGTACGCCCGGCGGGACGAACTTAGACCGTTTATTTTTAAGGGAGAGGGCTTAGCTGACAGCAGCTTCGGAAATCATGTATAATATTCGGGAGTGTTACGAATGAATTCTAATACGGAAGGTGTAGTCATGAACATAGAAGTAATCAAAGAGTTTGTGATGCAGAACTGGCTGGTGATCGTGGTTGCATTGATCATATTGTTCTTTGTTCTGAATGTGGTCAAAACCGTATTGAAATGGGCGATTGCCATCATCATTATTGCGGCTCTACTGATATACAGCGGCATCTCCATTGATCAGATCAAACAGACAGTGACAGACGTACAATCCAGCACGATGGACACATTGAAGAAGGAAGCAACCAGCATGATGCTTAAGGAGGCTTCCAAAGCGAAATACGTCAAAGGACAGGATGGAGCGTTCACCATCACAAGTCCCAATGTGGAGATTAAGGGCAGAACTCAATCGGATAAAGTTGATGTGACCTTCCGCGGAATTTCACTTGGCGAATGGAAACTCGACAATGAAACTATACGTACGTTTGTCGAACAGGCACAGGAGAACAAAACAGCACCAGCATCGTAGTAAAGGGGGAATCGGTACGTGCTGCAGAATTGGCTGGACAGCCTGAAGGAATTGAATGGCATCACGATTATGCTGTTGCTGATTGTGGCTGCTTCATTATTGCAGGGTTGGTCCAGAGGGGCTTCGCGTTCAGCAGGCAGACTCTTTGGGTTCCTGATGGATGGCATTATGGCGGTCATTGGTATTCTGTTGTCGATCGGTTTAACGTTGTGGCTTGCGCCATATGTACAGCAGTGGCTGTCTGAGTATGCTTCAGCCATGCCTAACCGTGAGTTGAACCGGTGGGAACAGATGTATTATACGTTGGTTACGGCGATTGCAGATTTTCCGCTGATGCGGTTCGCTGTATTATTTGTACTTAGCTATGGACTCATCCGACTGATTCTCGGGTTTCTCTCTTCATTTATTTTTAGCAGCAGGCAGAGGTCAGCCGAGGAAAGTGCGCCTAAAGGTATGTTTAGTCGCTTGACGGGTGCATTCATTGGCACGATCATAGGCTCCGTCCGCGGAATGATTGTCATCGCAGTTTTGTTCATGATTGTCAGTCTTTACCCTGGAAGCATGTTCAGCCGATATGTGGAAGCGTCCCCGATCTATATGCAAGGGGCCAAATCGGTTATCGAACCGTTGTCTGGCACGTTTATCAAGGACAAGCTACCCGTCTTTACGCAGGCTGTGCAGAAGGAACTGGGCGGCATCCTGCAACGCAAATATGAAGTCATCGACCACAATATTCCGACGGACATTGAATCAGCAGCGAGTGAGATTGTCAAAGGCCAATCGACAGATGAAGCCAAAGCAAGAGCGCTATACGACTGGGTAGGTTCACGTATTCAGTATGACTATGGTAAAGTGGATGACTATGAGCAAAAGGGCATATGGCATGAACAAAATCCACAGAATACATTTGATACACGCAAAGGCGTATGTATTGATTATGCCCGTCTCTATGCCGTGATGGCCCGTTCACAAGGACTTGAAGTCAAAGTTGTTACAGGACTTGGTTATAACGGCCAGGGAGGGTACGGTCCGCATGCGTGGAATGAGGTGTATTTGAGTGGTTCCGAGAGCTGGGTTCCGCTTGACCCGACATGGGCGATCAGTGGAGACTGGTTTAATCCTCCGAATTTTGCCGACACCCATCTAAAGGATCAGTCAGCTTAACATTACAACGGACACTGGTCCGGAATATGACGACGTTGCCAGGTTATCATGCCGCGAAGAATCAGTTTGAGCGGTATGCATCAAGTCATGAAAGAGGTAGGATGGATGAAAAAACATTCCAATGAGAAGGATGAACTTACGGACAAACGGCGCTTCAGTTACCGAATGAACGTATTTTTCTTCGCTTCCTTTGTTATTTTTAGCGTTATTATTGTACGCTTGGCCTTTTTACAATTTGTCGAAGGGCCTGAGCTTAGTCAGGAAGAAGCAAGTAACATTACCAAGGATGTACCACTTCCTCCTGTGAGAGGCACGATCTATGATTCCACAGGTGAGGTGAAGTTGGCTTACTCCAAGCCCATTCAGTCTCTCTACCTGACGCTTTATAAAAACTATGGGGATGTTGATGGGAAACCAAGTCCTAACATAGGGGAAGTGCAGGATATTGCAACCCGGTTGCATGATGTGTTTGAACAGTACAAGCTGAAGGACTCAGAGCCACTTACGGTGGAGAAAATTATTGAAGAGATGGACTTGAACTCCCGCAAAGCGAACGGTTTTATGCCACGTCTGATCAAGAGTGATCTGTCCGAGGAAGAAGTTGCTTATTTCCTACAGCACAAGGACGAGTTCAAAGGTATTCAGATCGTCGAGGAGAGTGTGCGATTCTACGATCCGGATACGGTAGCGGTTCAGACCATCGGTTATCTGAAGAAGTTCAGAAGTTCGAAGTCCTTGAACAAATACAAAGAGGTGGACGAGGCCAATAAAACGCAAACGGATCCGGGCCTGGTGTATACGGAAAATGAATTTGTAGGCTTTGATGGACTGGAACTGCAATATCAGGATGCTCTCCGCGGCAAAAGCGGATATACATCCGTTGATGTTGATTTGCGTAACTTGCCTGAAGGTGTAGCTGGTTCTACCCCGCCGCAGAAAGGGTACGACCTGATTTCCAGCATTAACAAGAACGTTCAGGTGAAAACAGAACAGGCCATTCTGGATCAGTTGAGTTGGCTTCATCGGAATCCGGTTTCCGGTCGATTGCATCCAAATGCCAAGACCGGGTTTGCGGTTGCGATGGAAGTGGATACGGGGAAAATCGTATCTGCTGCCAGTATGCCAGATTATGATACCAACATCTGGAGAACAGGCAGTATCACAAATGATCAGTATGATGATATCAAATATGTGTATCAAAATGGTACGATTCGTTCATTCCCTCCGGATGACTCTAAAAAGCGAGCTGAATCGATCGTGTTACTCGGTTCCACCATCAAACCGCTTAGTGTCTTGATCGGTTTGAAAGAAGGTTTCTTCACTACCAATACGGTTTATTCGGATAGAGGTTCAACGACCTTTGGTGGGGACAATCGCAGAGTGCAGAACTCATCAGGGCATGTTTATGGTGCAATGTATCCTCGTGATGCGATTCGTCATTCCTCGAACGTATTCATGATTGATGAGATTGGGAAGAAGATGTACTCAAAATACGGTGCGACCGGAATTGACAAATGGGATGAATACATGAAGCAGTTCGGCCTTGGGGTATCTACAGGGGTTGATCTGCCGAATGAATTCCTGGGGATACGGGATTACATGAACGACACGGAAAGCTCGCTGACTCGTCTCGTGTATGGTTCCTTTGGACAGCAGGGAAAATACACAACTATGCAGTTAGCACAGTACACGACAATGCTGGCGAACAAAGGAAAGCGGATGGAGCCACAACTGGTTAGAGAGTTCAGGGATTCGGAAGGCAACGTGGTCGAGAAAGTAAAACCTAAGGTACTCAGCACGGTGGAGTTTAACGATGCCTACTGGAATGAAGTACAACGAGGCATGGCAACCGAGGTATCTGCATTTAGCGGATTCCCTTATGACTTTGCCAGAAAAACAGGAACATCGACACAGGTAGTAGGCGGTAAACTGGTGGATAACGGTGTATTTATCGCCTATGCACCACGTAATAATCCAAAGCTTGCTGTCGCTGTGGTTATCCCCGAAGGGGGCTTTGGATCGAGCAGTGCGGCTCCGGTTGCACGTGCGATCTTCGATGCCTATGACGAGGAATTTGGTCTCGACGGTGTACCGAAAAAAGACAAAAATAAAGATTCAGAATCGGGATCAGGCACACAGTGATGTGAGGCATTGGTTACAGAGGACCCTTCATGGGTCCTCTTTTTTGTTTTTACGTGGAGAATGGATCGTAAGAGTGAATTAATTAGTTGCATTAATATGTAACCATATGAGCTGTACCACGTTTATATAAAAGAAGGGTAAACGCGATCTGAAGAATGGGACAACGTTGATATGTCAGTGTTTACATTGAAATCGGTAGATGGGGTAGTGTAATGGTTCTGTTTACGAAAATGTAACCAAATATTGAAAGACGTGACAGCTAACCTTTGGTAGACTTGTATGAGAAAGGATTAAATATAGGATTGAACACGTTCACAAGACGGATTAAATATTTTATTTTTATAAAGGAACGGGAGAGGCTTATAACATGTTTAACCGATTGAGGAAGAAACCCATGACTGAGGAAGATACACCCGTCAACAAGCCTTCCACCGCAAGGCTGAATCTGTTTTTTTTCGCGGCATTTGTCATATTCAGTATCCTTATTTTCAGATTAGCCTTTGTGCAATTTGTCGAGGGTCCTGAACTGACGTATATGGAAACGAGTCGTAATACCAAAGACATTCCACTCGCACCTGTTCGTGGTCCCATCTATGATGCGACAGGGGAAGTCGCGCTCGCTTATTCCGAACCTGTACAGTCCCTGTATGTGCTGTTATATGAGGATTATCGGAATGATGAACGTAGACAGGAAGCAGAGGAACTGGCTCATGATCTGGCGGCTGTGTTTAAGCAGTTTAATCCAGGGGACAAAGAGCAGCCGGATGCGGAAGAGATCATCAAACGATTGGATCTCAAATCTCAGAAGGCACATGGGTATACCCCTCGCCTAGTGAAGTCGGATCTAAACACGAAAGAAATTGCTTATTTTATGGAGAAGAAGGCGGAGTATCCAGGTGCCATGGTACTGGAAGAAAACATTCGAAAATATGATCCGGATGGAGTTGCCGTCCAGGTGATTGGATATACAAGAGAGTTCAAAGGTCAACAGGAAAACTTGGATAAATATATAGAAATAAGCAAGGCGGAGGCAACAGAACGTGATCCTGGACTGCGCTATACCCAGCAAGAAAAAGTGGGGGTCGATGGTCTGGAATTACAATATCAGGAAGAGCTTCGTGGACGTAGCGGTTACCAGTCCATTGATATTAATTCACGTAATTTGCCAGAGGGCACGATGAAACAGACTCCGCCAGAGAAAGGCTACAGTCTGGTTTCCACCATTAACAAGGAAATTCAGATGGCCACACAAGAAGCAATAACGGACGAATTACGAAGACTCCCTAAGGCAATTACCGGATACGCAGTAGCCATGGAAGTGGATACGGGGAATGTGGTGGCTATGGCGAGTATGCCGGATTATGATCCGAACGATTGGGATTATGACAAAATCAAATATGTGTTCCGGAATGGAACCACCGAGTCGTTCCCACCGAATGATGACAAGCCTAGTCGGGCGGAATCCGTTGTACTTCTTGGATCAGTAATCAAGCCGCTAAGTGTGCTTATTGGATTAAAAGAGGGATTATTTACAGCAGGAGAGACCTATCACGATCAGGGATATGCGGTTTTGGGGAAAGACGGGCGACAAGTGAAGAACTCGCATTCTGCTTATAATGGTTCTATTACGGCGAGAAGAGCGATTGAGAAATCCTCCAATGCCTTCATGATTGATATGGTGGGTAAACGTTTGTTACGTAATTATGGCTCAGAGAAAGGCATCGATGTCTGGCACAAACACATGCAAGAATTTGGCTTGGGTGTCTCGACGGGAGTAGATTTACCTAACGAGTTCTTGGGTCGGCTGGAATACAAAGAAGATCATGAATCAGCTCTAACACGTTTGGCATTTGCCTCCTTTGGACAGCAAGCCAAGTACACCACGATGCAACTCGCCCAATATACGACCATGCTTGCCAATAAGGGCAAACGAATGGAACCGCATCTGGTGAAGGAAATCCGTGACGCGGACGGCAATGTGGTGAAAGAGATCAAACCTAAGGTGCTTAATGAAGTTGATTTTGCCGATGCGCACTGGAATGAAGTGCACAAAGGAATGGTTACCAAAGTAAGTTCATTTGACGGTTTCCCTTACGATTATGCTCGGAAAACAGGAACATCAGAGCAGGGGACCGGACCGAACAAAAAAGAGAATGGTGTATTTATTGCCTTTGCACCACGAGATAATCCGAAGCTTGCTGTTGCTGTTGTTGTACCGGAAGGTGGGTTCGGGTCAGTCAGTGCCTCGCCGATTGCACGGAAAATCTTCGATGCATACGATGAAGTGTATGGTCTCGATGGAACGCCAAAAGGTAAGAAAGACGAAGGAAAAGACAACGAGTAATGTAAAAGAAATGCGGCAGATGTAGCGCTTTTACATCACATCTAACAGGTTAATGAAGTGAACAATATATGAATTTGGACAGGCAGGGGAAATAATTCCTTGCCTTTTTTTTTGGCTTCGGATAAAATTTGCACAAGGGAAACATTATTAGTCTTGATTAAAACTTAATACCTTGTACAACAAAATTAGATGTAGACAAGTATTTTAGGAGAGGGAAAGGGGTCGGTTGAATTGTTAATGGTGAAAATGAGGAGTATTCAGAGGGGGTTCATTACGCTAGCCGCTCTGGTTCTGGTTGTTGTACTTACGGCATGTTCCAGTAATGCAGAGACGAGCAGTGGTGGCAAGTTACAAGTAACAGCTACAACGGGAATGATCGCTGACGTAGCACGTGAGGTAGGCGGGGCATATGTTGACGTTACCGGGCTAATGGGCCCGGGAGTTGACCCCCACTTGTACAAGGCATCCCAAGGTGATATTCGCAAGCTGGAACAAGCAAAAGTCATTTTCTATAATGGACTGCATCTTGAAGGCAAAATGACAGACATTTTGGAGAAAATGTCCTCAAGCAAGCTGGTTACTGCTGTTACAGAGACTATTCCAGTCGAGGAGTTACACTCAGGCAAAGATACAGGCGGCACCGAATATGATCCACACGTCTGGTTTAACGTCAGCCACTGGATGCATGCGGCAGAAGCCGTACGCGATACGCTCGTGGAGGCGGACCCGGACCATGCGGAAGAGTACAAGGCTCAGGCAGAGGCGTATCTGGCGAAGCTCGAAGCACTGGATGCAGAGGTGCGTGAGAAGATTCTGGAGATTCCGGAAGCAAGCCGGGTATTGGTTACGGCGCATGATGCATTTGGATATTTCGGTCAGGCTTATGGCATGAAAGTGATGGGGCTTCAGGGCATCAGTACAGCAGCCGAATACGGCGCAAAAGATGTTAGCGAACTGCGGGATTATCTCGTAGATAACCATATCAAAGCAGTATTTGTTGAATCGAGTGTACCTGCAAAAGCGATGGAAGCCATCATTGCCGGAGCAGCTCAAAAAGGACATACGGTCAGCATTGGTGGAGAACTGTTCTCGGATGCCATGGGGGCTGAGGGAACGGAAGAAGGCACATACATCGGTATGATTCGCCACAATGTTGAGACGATTGTAGAAGCACTGAAATAATGAATCACATGAAGAGAGGAGTACAGGATTATGGAAGATACAACTTTATTGAAACAAACTCCTACGAAACTGAACAATAGTCACTTGCAGGGAACGCAGCCAACATCGGCTCCTCTTAGTGTGAGGGATCTTGCTGTTGCGTATCACAAAAAGCCGGTGCTCAGCAGTGTATCCTTCGATATTCCGGAAGGACAGCTCATCGGAATCCTCGGACCGAATGGTGCGGGGAAATCTACCCTGATCAAAGCTGTTCTGGGACTGGTACCGAAGATGCATGGAGAGGTACGGATCTTCGGTCAATCGTACAGGGAACAACGTCGCCACATCGGTTATGTGCCCCAACGGGAATCGGTGGACTGGGATTTTCCAACGCATGCACTCGATGTGGTGATGATGGGACGGTATGGTCATCTAGGCTGGTTCCGTCGTCCGGGGAAAAAGGAGCGAGACCTGGCGGCACACTGCCTGGAGCAAGTCGGCATGGGTGATTACATGTACCGCCAGATCAGTCAGTTGTCCGGTGGACAGCAGCAACGTGTCTTTCTGGCGCGGGCACTCGTGCAAGACGCAGATCTGTATTTCATGGATGAGCCATTTGCAGGTGTGGATGCCACCACAGAGAAAGCGATCATTTCGCTTTTGGAACAGTTGAAGAAACAAGGCAAGACGGTACTGGTCGTTCACCATGATCTAGCGACAGTCGAGGAATACTTCGACCATGTGCTGCTGCTCAATGGACGACTGGTGGCAGGTGGACCGACAAGTGAAGTATTTGTACCGGATACACTGCAAGAGACGTACGGAGGCCGGATTGCGATGATCGGAAGCCGGACGGAGAAAGGCCAGGTGTAGTGCATGTGGAACTGGATCGTTGCCATCTTATCTGACCCCAATACACGTTGGATATTGCTTGGCTGTCTGTTGTTAGGATTCAGTAGCGGAATTATTGGCTCCTTCACCTTTCTTCGTAAACAGAGCCTGATGGGGGACACCCTTGCTCATGCTGCTCTGCCTGGGATCTGTATTGCATTTATGTTGACGGAAACGAAGTCGGTCGGATTATTCCTGTTCGGTGCTCTGGTGGCTGGCATTGTCGCTACCTTCGGAATCTCGTGGATTACGCGCTACTCCCGAATCAAGCAGGATGCGGCGATGGGAATTGTGCTGACCGTCTTTTTCGGGGTTGGTGTAGTGATGCTGACGCGCATCCAGCATGGGGCGAGCGGAAGTCAAAGTGGACTCGATAAATATTTGTTTGGGCAGGCGGCATCCATGGTCATGACGGATGTGTATGTCATGGGTGGCGTATGTCTCGTATTACTGATTGCCTGTCTTGCCTGGTTCAAGGAATTCAAACTGGTGAGTTTTGACCCGGGATTTGCACGTGGTATGGGACTGCCAGTTGCGATGTTGGAGCAGCTCATCCTGCTCTTGACGGTAATCGCAGTGGTGGCCGGGATTCAAGCCGTTGGTGTGGTGCTTGTTGCAGCCTTGCTGGTAACTCCGGCAGCAGCGGCACGTTGCTGGACCGACTCACTCGCACTGATGGTGGTGTTGGCCGGTATATTTGGTGCATTGAGTGGTGCAACAGGCACCATCTTCAGCACGCTTGTACCTAATCTGCCGACAGGACCTGTAACCGTTCTTGCGGCTACGGTGTTGTTTGCCGGATCTGCCTTGCTGGCTCCGCGTCGTGGATTATTAGCTCGACGGTTGCGCAGCATTCAGGCAAAGTCCGCTTATATGCGTGAAGAGCGGGCTACACTTCAGACTCTCGCCACACAGCGAAATCAGCAGGAACGGGGGGAGATGTAATGGCAACGTTTTGGATTATCTTAACGGCCGTATTGGTTTCTTCCGCCTGCGCCATCCTCGGTTGTTTTCTGATTCTGCGGCGAATGGCTCTGGTCGGTGATGCGATCAGCCATGCAGTCCTCCCTGGTATTGCGATTGCTTTCCTGTGGAGCGGTTCCAGAGATTCATTGTGGATGCTAATTGGTGCAACGGTGTTTGGACTACTGACGGTGTTCTTCATACAGAGTTTGCAGGCGGGAGGACTGTCGTCTGATGCCTCGATCGGAATTGTGTTTACTGCACTCTTCGCAGTAGGTGTTATTTTGATTAGTCTGAACGCCCAGCATATTGATCTGGATCTGGACTGTGTCTTGTTTGGTGAGATCGCTTATGTACAGTGGGATACACTAACCCTTGGAGGTACGGATGTCGGGCCGAGGGCGGTCTGGATGCTGGGTATTACTTTGCTAGTCATCCTTGTCGTCATTGGGCTGTTCTACAAACAGTTTAAGCTATGTGCCTTTGATCCGGCGCTGGCTGCGGCCTGCGGCATTCCAGTAGTGCTGTTCCACTATCTGCTCATGGGACTCGTTTCGATGACGTCCGTAGCTTCATTTGAAAGTGTTGGTTCGATTCTCGTTGTGGGCATGCTGATTGTACCTGCGGCAACGGCTTACCTGCTCACAGATCGTCTGGGCAAAATGATTCTGTATGCCGTTCTGATCGGAGCAGCATCTTCGGTTGGAGGTTACATCATGGCTTACGCTCTGGATGCTTCCATCGCGGGCTGTATGGTAGCTGTTGCTGGAATTTTGTTTGTTCTCGCACTGTTGCTGTCACCGAAACATGGCATTGTATTCCGTTACGCTCGTCGCAAATTCGCGGCAAGGTAATGGAAGTTTAAGTGAATAACAGGTGAATAAATAAAATTATAAGAAGCCGTCTGCATCGCAGGCGGTTTTTTTGCGTGTCTGGTCGTATTACTTTGACAAGGGCGACCGGATATAACATATGCAATATAAATTGATAATGTAGCGTCATCCTGCTGATTACGGGTTATTTTGTTGCATACAGATGATCTGTGGTAAAATGTCGTTAGCTGTGACGTCCGGAGCGTCCGTTGTTACGGGTGCCGGGCGATCTTGTTGTGAAAGAATGTTTAAAATTAGGGAGAAATAGAGAGACAACCTAGGAGGAACTACTGTATGAGTGAACTGAAATACAAATTGCTTGCATTGGATATGGATGGAACATTACTTAACGATAATCATGAAATTACACAGGAGACCGCCAAGTGGATTCAAATTGCCATTCGTCGGGGTGTACATGTGTGCCTTTCTACGGGAAGAGCGGTATTCCACGCCATGCCTTATGCGGTCCAGCTTGGGCTGGAGACACCGATGGTTACTGTTAATGGTAGTGAGGTCTGGAAAGCCCCGCATGACCTGCATATGCGTCATCTGATGGACCCGGCATTGATTCGCAAAATGCAGGAGATTGGTGAGAAATATAACAGCTGGTACTGGGCATACTCCGTGGAAGAACTCTTCAATCGTGACCGCTGGACGGACAACATTGAAGGTCTGGAATGGTTGAAATTCGGCTTCAATACGGAAGTGGATGAAGTGCGTCACCAGATCATGATGGAACTGCAACAAATGGGCGGTCTGCAAATGACCAACTCCTCACCCGTTAATATTGAGATCAACCCTGCCGGCGTATCCAAAGCCAGTGGTGTAGCTGAAGTCTGCAAGCTGCTGGGCATCGAGATGTCCGAAGTTGTTGCTGTCGGAGACAGTTTGAATGATCTGGCTGTCATTGAGGCCGTGGGTCTTGGTGTAGCGATGGGTAATGCGCAGGAGCAGGTGAAGGAAGCGGCTGATCTGATCGTAGCGAGTAACAATGAAGACGGCATCGTCGAAGTGATCCGTGAACATATTTTGAAGGGGGAGTAACCTTTGCTCGCAACCGTTGCCTGGATTTTAATTGTGCTGCTGTTTGCAGTGGGGATGGCTGGAACGGTATATCCCATACTGCCTGGTGCTGTAGCGATTTTCTTCGCGTTTCTGGTCTACGGCTGGTTCTTCAGCTTTGATCCGTTTGGTGTGTGGTTCTGGATCATTCAGATTCTGATTGTTGTTGTGTTGTTTGTGGCTGATTATGTCGTCAGTGCATGGGGCGTGAAGAAGTTCGGTGGCTCCAAGTTATCAACAACGCTGAGTACCATTGGTGTTATCATTGGCCCATTTGTCATTCCGGCATTTGGACTGGTGCTGGGACCATTTATCGGTGCATTTATCGGGGAACTGATCGGAGGGTCTTCACCTTCCAAAGCGTCGAAAGTTGGATTTGGTTCCGTTGTGGGGCTATTTACGAGTACTGTGATGAAAATTATTTTGCAAATCGTCATGATTGTTCTCTTTATTATCTGGGTGGTAAGATTCGCCTAAACGTTCAGGATTAGCTTCAACGGGATGCACGTCCGGTGTGGAGGAAAGAAGGGGAATTCGTTTGTCTAAGAAAGAAACATTCATTAGGGGTACGCTCATTCTGGCGGCCGCTGCACTGATCGCAAGAGTACTCGGATTGGTTCAACGGGTGCCGCTGGAGCATATCCTCGGCGATATCGGTAACGCATCTTTTACCATCTCCAATACGGTATATTTAATGCTGTTAACTGTAGCAACGGCGGGCATACCGAGTACACTTAGTAAGATGGTATCGGAACGCTATGCGCTCGGACGCGCGGGTGAAGCTCAACAGATCTACCGTGCAGCCCTGATCTTTGCCGCTGTTGCCGGGGTAGTCATGTCTGCTTTGTTGTGGTTCGCGGCACCTTATTATGCTACGTATGTGTCCAAAGTACCGGAGTCGGTCAGCGCCATTCGCGCCTTGGCTCCAGCGTTACTACTTTTCCCGGCTATTGCGATGATGCGTGGATATTTCCAAGGACGCGGCAACATGACAGCTGGTGGTATTTCACAGATTGTTGAACAGTTCGCCCGTGTAGGTACAGCCATTATCGTGGCTTATGTCATGCTGCAATGGAATTATGATGACCAGACGATTGCTGCAGGTGCTTCATTTGGTGGGGTATTAGGAAGTGTGGGTGCCTTCGGTGTCATGCTGTACTTCACCTTGAAGCTACGTCGTAGCGACCGTGCGGCCCAATTGAATTACGAGCGTGCAGAGCAGTTACCGATGCGAGGTATCTACAGTGATATCTTCAAGCTGTCTATTCCAATTGTGCTGTCTTCACTTGCGGTTCCAGCCATTAACTTCATCGATTCATCCCTTGTGGTACCACTGCTTAGTGGCCAGATCGGACTCGAAGAAGCGACAGGTGTACTTGCGATCCTGGGTGCGAAAGCCCAAAGTATTGCGGGTATTCCTCCGATTCTGGCTATCGCTTTGAGTCAATCATTGGTGCCTGTCATATCGGCAGCATTTGCCCGCAAGGATGAAGCGCATCTGAAAAGTCAGGTTACACTTGCCTTGCGCATTTCGATTCTGACTGGTATGCCGATTGTCATTGCACTTTGTGCGGCAGCGTATTCGGTCAACGGATTGCTGTTTACCAATCTGGATGGAACGCCGATCATTGCCTTGTTAACATTCGGTACCATTTTCCAGATTACGATGATGACCACCAACTCTATTTTACTAGGGGTAGGGAAACCGCGGATTACGATGATCAGTGTCGCAGCAGGTGTTGTGATCAAACTGATCGCAAGTCTGATTCTGGCGCCGATCTTCGGCATTTACGGCATTATTATTGCAACGGCCCTCTGCTTCTTGGTCATCACGTACCTGAATCTGCGGGTCCTTCGCAAAATCGTTGATTTCTCCATCATGGGAGATCGTTGGAAAGGATTTATCATTACGGTCTTGCTTGCAGCAGGTGTAGGATTTGCAACGAACTGGATTGGCAATACGATCTTTGGATTGTTCCTGCCAGCGCGTGTATCCTTCTTGCTTACCTGCCTTGTGGTTGGTTTGCTTGTTGTTGTGGTGTATCTGGTTCTCATGGTTGTGCTGCGTGTACTGCGCAAGGACGAGCTGGGCAGTTACCCCCGTATTCTGCAAAAAATTCTTCGTCCACTTATGCGTCTTCAACGTGGAGCTGGGCAAAGAGGTTAAACATGCAAGGAGCATCATCCATGCTCCAATATTTTGTGAAAATACGATACAAGCTCTGTCTGCTATTGAAGCGGACAGGGCTTTTTGTTTAGCTAAGGAGAGCTGAGCGACTGAACTCGACATTAGCCCAGCAAGCGAGGATTAGCGGTACATCGGATATCACATCATCCGTCTTTGCCTGCTCTATATAGTCTTCAGCATTAGTGTGTGATAGCTTTAGCATCATGAGCCAGTGCTGTTTTCAGCATGCCATACCGGTGTTCGTGACTCATCTCAAACAGCCATGGGCGACGCGGTGCCGTCAGATAACCGAGACAATCCCGAGTCTGAAGCCAGTCCTGTCTGGTGATCGGTTCATAAGGCGTGTCCCCCCATACGGAGAGCAGTTCCGGACTATATAATCGTTGCCCTTCTGGAAGCCATTCTTCATCCATTAGCTCCTGAGCATAAAGTGTATGTTCCCCTGCCTCGTCTTCACGATTGGTAAACAGCCCAGGCCAATATTCAGCGCGCGAGCAACGATGGGGAACCAAGCGTGCGAACTCCAACACTTGTGTGTGTACTTGCTCCACGCCAAACAACAGGGCATATAGCCCTTTACCAAACATGATTCGCTCATCTAGTTTGCCAAAATGTTCAATGACGCGTCCTGCGAGTCCTGCTCCCTGTCCAAGAGGAAAGACGATATGATTCAGACCGGCCAGATTATGCAGATGGAATGCGGGTTTGGAAAGTACTTCTTTTTGAAAATAAGGATGTTGCACCACCCGGCTCTCGATATAGTTCTGCTCATTAATAATTAATGCCACACTTAGCAGTGAACTGCATCGTTCCAGCCAAAAGCGTTCCCAAAACGGCGTCATAAACGCCGATACGTGAAAGTGCGACAAGAGATGGAAACAGCTACGTCCGATCCGGCGACTGTTCATATACAGCAGAAGCTGGGGATAGGCATCCTGGAAAATGAGTGCATTGCACCGCTCCAGCAGCCGATACATATGCTGGCGATCGCTTTGATTCTGTAGATTATGCATTAAGTCACTCTGAAGATCTGTCATGTGATATCCGCCGTTGCGAGAGACCATATGGGCCAGTAGTGCCCAATGCAGTTCGGGATATTGCTCATAACATTCCAGATAGGCTGCCGTGCGGGTGATATTACTCCGATTGTGCTCCTGAGTCAGTGTCTTAATCTCTTCCAGAATGATGCAATCTTCTTCGCAGACGAGTGCGCTTTGAACCTGGTCCGTGCGTGTAAAAGATTTGTTGCTGGTAGGTAACAAACGCTCCACCTCAGACTGTAAGGCAGCTGCCGTATCGGTATCCCACTCGATGTCACGCAATGGGTGACGAAGCTGTGCTGAAGCTTGCCATGCAGCCTGTTTGCCACGCCAGATTTCACGGGCAGCACCCGGAATGGAACGGACAATCTGCAGAAGGGACCCGTGATGTTGTTCGCTGGAAGAATCGGTTCTGGTGGAAGTCATGATGTGACATCCTTTCATGATGTTCTGGGTTTATTTTCACAGACCATGTGGTTATTCTAAGTATGCGCTGATTATTTGACTTCCACTCGCCAATTTGCTTCACTTAGGGTAAGACAAGGTACAGAAAGGGAGATGAACCGAATGGAACAGATTACCTCCAAACCGGCTTTTGATGTAGCCATCCAATCCCCACGTTTGACGATTGCCGTATTCAAGGCAGACTGGTGTGGTGACTGCAAATACATCGATCCGTTTATGCCTGAGGTTGAAGAGAAATATGCACGTGAATTGACCTTGATTGAGGTCGACGTGGATCAGGTTGGAACCGTTAGTGAAGAGCAGAATATTCTTGGCATTCCGAGCTTTGTGGCGTATACAGATGGCCGCGAACTCGTACGGTATGTGAACAAGCTGCGCAAGTCCAGAGAAGAGATTGAGCAGTTCCTGGATCGCGCAGTTGAAGTGTACAACACGATCCATAAATAATGTTATATAAGTTCGATAAATGAATATTTACACAGACACACAGACACTCCGATGACAGAATAACCTTCCGATCGCTGTTATCCCCAGATTTCTTTGATCCCTTTTATAAAGGGGAGAAATCCGGGGATAAAGGCGAACGCTCCGCTTCTTCTGGTTATTTCTGTCCTCTCCGTTATTGTGTAAATGTTTCATGAACTTATATAAAAGTATGACAGGTTCATGTTGTAAAAGGGTATAATAAAAAGAACGCCATTTCTCTTGAAATAGGGAAATGGCGTTTGTGTGTTCGACACGTTCTATGTAAGAAACGTTTCTGTACATATCCCAAATGACCTGTGGGTCATTATTTCACCAGACGTTAACATTTTGTCACAAAGCGCGACGTCAATGAACATTTTATCCGGTATAATGAATTTAGTTGTGAAATAAGTGTCAAAGTACCGAAACAAGCGGAGAATATTCTTCGCCATCTTAAACCAACAGCGGGTGAGAAAAAATTGAAACACTTAACTTTGTTTAAATGGTTAACCGTATTAACCTGTCTTGTCATGTTTCTGGCTACTTTTGGTGGAGGCATCGTAACCAAAACGGAATCAGGCCTTGGCTGCGGAACAGAATGGCCTTTATGTAACGGAAAACTCGTTCCCGCACATACTGTGGCTTCACTCATTGAATATTCCCATCGCGCTGTAAGTGCACTGGCTGGACTGTTGTCCATTGCCTCGTTTGTTGCTTTTCTGCGGTTTGGCAAATCACGCCGTGACCTGCAATTGTTTTCTTTCTTAACTCTGGTATTTGTTATCGTCCAGGGAATCATGGGGGCTTTTGCCGTTGTCTTCTCCCAATCTTCAGCAGTCATGGCACTGCATTTTGGTTTTGCACTGATTGCTTTTGCGAGTTCTCTAATGATGGCGCTGGGCATAAGGCAGGAGGCCAAAGATGGCGGATTGGAGCGCCTGAATAAATACCCTCGGGTTAGCAAAAAATTCAGGAATCTGGTCTGGTTCTCCACCATTTACACATATCTCGTGGTATACACAGGTGCATTTGTGAGTCACACGGATTCTGCCGGCGGATGTTCTGGATTTCCGCTTTGTAACGGTCAGATTATTCCTGAGCTTTCGGGTGGGGTAGCGGTTGCTTTTGCTCACCGTGCAGCAGCTGCGTCGCTCGTGATTGTTATCGCAATCCTGGGTCATTTCGCTTACCGTAATCATCCGGACAACAAGGAAATGCGTACTCTGGGTGTGGTATCCGTTGTTCTTATTCTGATGCAAGTAGTCATTGGTATTTTCATGATGGTGACAATGAACCGTCCGGAAGTATACATGTTCGTAGCTCTTGCTCATATGCTGGATATCGCCATATTGTTCGGAGTCTTAACGTATATGAGTTTCCTGGTGTACAAGCTACATCGCCCGGCTAATCGTTTTTAAATATGAAAGTCCACCATCCAGTGATGTACATCATTGGACAGGTGGACTTTGTTTGATGTCAGAGGGATCAGGGCAACCTATGGCAAGCAGCAATTACACGGAATGAATGATGATTCGTTTACGGTGATGAATTCTTGTTGATTTGGAAAAGAGGAGGTTAGATATGCTGCGAACGTTGTTGGGGGAAAAGCCACGTATAAACGAAGGTAAATTGAAGGCAGCGATGGACGCAATGGCGCATACGCTTGAGTTATTTCAACGACAAATGCATGTGGACCATGATCCCACGCATGACTATCGGAAACTGTATGTGTGGACTCAGGGACTCATCTCCTCACTGGATGAACTGGAGCAAAGCTGTTTCGCTGCTGCTCATTTTCGTAAAAAGGTCGTTGCAGGCTCAACGGATGATATGACGGCGACTGAAAAAGCCGAGTATGCACGTTATGTGTATTTCTACAAAGATGGCTTTATCCGCTGCTTTGCCATTCTGGATAAAGTCGGCACAGTATTAAATGAAATATTCCAGCTGAATACTTCCAATACCAAAGCGCATTTTTCTTATTTTACTATGTTAAGGCAGTTCGACTATGCAAGGGAGCATCATGATCTTGCATTGCAATTAATACAGATCAAGGACTCTTATCGTGAACCGATGAGCAAGCTGCGCAAGCGACGTAATATGGAAATTCACTACATGAACTCAGAAATGCACGATGACCTGTGGCAGTTACACCAGACCTTGCAAGGTAAAGTGAAATTGGAGGATCTGAATCAGCATGTGCAGGAAATGCGTCAGGGCGTGGATATGGTCTGTGAAACGTTAACAGCCTCTTATAGTTATATCAATAAAATATGGAAAAGAAATAATTCCCTTTGACAAATCGGAATACTTGGAATATACTGAGTTTCAATCGAATGTTACATGGATATAACTGATATTTCGGAAGTTACGTTCACATTATAAAGCATAAACTACATGAACTTATAAAATCCTACAACAACATATTTCTTATCGAGAGCGGCGGAGGGACAGGCCCGATGAAGCCCGGCAACCGATTTGTAACGACATGATACATGTATCATTCGTTATAGATGTTAGGTGCTAATTCCTACAAAATGGTGCAAGACACGATTTTGGCAGATGAGAAGGTATATTCTTTCACGTGAAGAGCCCTCTTTGTATCTGCAAAGGGCTCTTTTTTTGTACTTTAAGGGGAGTTTTCCTTTAGATCGGGTAAAGATACATGTAGGTGGTTGGAAAGGGGCAAGTGCGATTGATTGAATTAAAAGGTTTAACGAAAACGTACGGCAAAGGGGCAAAATCTACAACAGCGTTATCTGAGCTGAATTTGAGCATCCAAAAGGGTGAAATCTACGGTGTGATTGGCCATTCTGGAGCGGGCAAAAGCACATTGATTCGCTGCATTAATTTGCTGGAACGGCCTACGGAGGGTGAGGTATGGGTCGACGGAATCAACTTGACTGAACTGAGCAAAACCGAATTGCAGCAACAGAGACGCAAGATCGGGATGATTTTTCAACATTTTAATCTGTTATCTTCGGCAACGGTATATGACAATGTAGCTTTTCCACTAAAGCTTGTGAATACACCCAAGGAAGCCATTGATCGCAAAGTGAAGGAAATGCTCGCACTGGTTGGTCTGGAGCACCATAGCAGCAAATATCCGGCTCAATTATCGGGTGGACAGAAACAACGTGTAGGGATTGCGAGAGCACTTGCAAGTGATCCAAATGTGCTTCTCTGTGATGAGGCTACTTCGGCACTTGATCCGCAGACGACAAATTCAATCCTGAAGTTATTGCTCGACATTAATGAAAAGTACAACCTTACGATTGTGCTGATCACACATGAGATGCATGTCATTCAGAACATCTGTGACAAGGTGGCTGTCATTCATCAAGGTGGCATTGTGGAACAAGGACCTGTAACAGACGTGTTCTTGAAGCCGCAGCATGCGATTACGCGGGACTTCATGATGCGTGACCATGAAGCTGGACTTGCTCTGGAAGAGACCGCTCTGGCAAATGCAGGCGTTGAATTGCAGGCAGGTGCTGCTTCCAAACTTGTGAAGATATCCTTTCTGGGTAACAAAACGTATGAAGCGATTTTGTCTAGAACGGTACGTAAGACAGGCGTGGATTTTGCCATCCTGCAAGGTACAATCTCTACGATCAAACAGGTTCCTTATGGGCAGCTGACCGTTCGGTTCGAGGGTGATTCAAATGCGATTGATCGGACGATATCAGAATTAACCGCTGAGGGACTTGATGTGGAGGTGCTTCGTTAGATGGATTTTTCAACAGTTCGCTGGGAAGAGGTTGGTAAAGCTTCCATTGAGACACTGCAAATTTTGGGTGCATCAGGCTTGTTTACCGTAATTTTTGGTTTACCGCTCGGGGTGCTGCTGTTCATGACAGCCCGATCTGCTTCAACCAAATCACGGGTGGTGTACATTATACTGTCCCTGATTGTTAATATTTTGCGATCGATCCCATTTATCATATTGATTGTTGCTATTATTCCATTCACTCGTTCGCTCGTCGGTACAGCTACAGGGGTGCTTGGTGTTATACCACCTTTGGTTATTTCGGCAGCTCCTTACTTCGCTCGACTGGTAGAGACAACAATGCGTGAAGTGGATCGTGGTGTCATTGAAGCGGCACAGGCGATGGGTGCATCGACCGGACAGATCGTAAGACGGGTGCTGTTGCCTGAGGCACTGCCTGGACTGCTTGCTGGTATAACGATCACCATTGTTACGCTCGTCTCCTATACGGCGATGGCGGGCATGGTTGGCGGTGGAGGTCTGGGAACACTGGCAATCAACTATGGATACTTCCGTTATCAAAATGAAATTATGATCATATCCGTAGTGTCGATGATCATTCTAGTGCAAATTCTCCAGATGGCTGGAGATCGCTTGGTTACATTTTTCACCAGGAAATAACACATAGATAACATGATGGATATGCATTAATGCAGATGCCACATGACAAAATGATTAGAGAAGGGGTTTTACACATGAAAAAATGGTCTTTTGCTCTACTTAGTCTTATGTTGATTGCGGTTCTCGCAGCTTGCGGAAACAACAAGGACGCCGATAGCGGCGCAGACAATTCAGCAGGTGCACCTCGTACAGTTGAATTGAAAGTTGGAGCTTCACCTACACCACACGCAGAGATTCTGGAAAGCATCAAGCCTGAACTGGAAGCACAAGGTATCCGTCTGCAAGTCGTTACATTCAACGACTATGTTCAACCCAATCAGCAACTTGCTGACAAAAAATTGGATGCAAACTTCTTCCAGCACCAACCATATCTGGACACAGAGAATAAAGAACGTGGATTCAACCTCGTTTCTGTAACACCTGTTCATGTTGAACCTTTTGGTGGATACTCCAAAAAGATTAAGTCTTTGGATGAATTGGCAGACGGCGCAAAAGTAGCAATTCCAAATGATCCATCCAATGGTGGACGTGCTTTGTTGCTGCTTGCGAAGGAAGGTATCATTACGCTGAAAGACAACACAAATATTACATCTACGATTCAAGATATCACAGCCAATCCGAAGAACCTGGATATCATCGAGCTGGATGCAGCCATGATGCCTCGTCAATTGGATGAAGCGGATCTGGTATTTATCAACGCTAACTATGCGCTCGAAGCGAACCTGAATCCGGCGAATGATGCTTTGCTGATCGAAGATCTGCAAGGTAACCCATACGCAAACATCCTCGTTTCCCGTGAGGACAACAAGGATGCAGATGCAATCCAAAAACTGGCTGCTGCTCTGCACTCCGAAGAAGTGAAAACATTCATCAAAGAACGTTATAAAGGAGCAGTTGAACCTGCAACTGAATAATTCACGATATGTATGATATGATGTGAAGCTATTAAGAATAAGCCGTATATCTCTTCTGAAGAGATATACGGCTTATTTTATGTTTCCTAATCTGTACTGACGTGGGGATCAACATAAGTCAAAGTTTTTCCGGTTTATCCACGTCAGAATGATGCCCAGATTGGAGGTAGTAGGATAATTCATTCTGATCAGCATACTGCTGTTCATCGGCTTCTTGCAGGTACGTCCTCTCGGAGGGAGAGAGTTTCTCTTCTTCTCCGTGTGAGCTTTTGATTTTGTATCTGATCCAACCGATTAACCCAAGGACGACAACGAGGATCAAAGCCCATCCTTTTTTGAGCAAAAGAAGAGCACTGAATTTTTGGGAAGCCGTGTACCCGATCCCGCCCATCAGAAGACTGTTGAGCCCTATGGTGGATGTTTTGTCAGTCGAAGCATTGTACTCCTCGTAGGTATATCCTGCATTGATGCTAAGTTGATTAAGGACAGTTTCCTCGAATACCTGGCGGCTCTGTTGAAAGTTGTCCGTATCGGTAACCAGAATGGCTGTGATGTACCCTTCGCGTGTCAGGAGTTTTACATTGTAATTGACCATGGCTTGCTGATCAGCATTCTTAAAACCGAGGGAGTAAACCAACTGATGTTTGGTACTGTCATATGTCGGTTCGATCTCCCACCCCGTTATGTACGTTCTATATTCAGGATCAAATTCTCTGTTATCTTCTTCTGTGCCTCGGATATAACTGCTTAACAGCTCTTCGGCACTTAAATTTTGATCGTCATCATGGATATGACCTGTCTTCACGTACTCGAACACAACATACCACGAGCCGAATTCACTATTGCTGGTTAGGCTTCCGATTTCGTTCCCATTAGGCTTTCCATCACTGTTAAGTATCGAGCGTTGGGTATTGGGCTTATCCAGATAGGAATGGCTTTCAGGGACTTCCAGGGTGGCCTTACCGTCCAAAGAGACAGATGCTGGTCCAGTAATCCAATCGTACTCATCTGGTGCTGGCTCATTCTCACTTGCCGCTGATACCTGTAAGGCACTAGAGACTGTGAATAAACTCAACATTAAAAGTGTAAGAAATAATATCCATCTTTTGTTCTTCATATTCGTGTAGAGGTCCTTTCAGGTTATATCCTCGACAGTACCATAGGTGTTTAATTTCAATCAAGATATATTTGGAATTAAAGGTGAATAATCCCTTGTGGATAAGCGAGTTGTAGGAGGACGATAAATCTTTTATACTGGATAGTGACTGCTCTTTGAAGAGGGGGATGAACGTGAAGGGAAAGATTGCCCTCATAACGGGAAGTGCCAAAGGTCTTGGTAAAATGACGGCCCTCAGTCTGGCA
The DNA here is from genome assembly GCF_045040675.1 of Paenibacillus sp. FSL H8-0283. Classification (NCBI taxonomy): domain Bacteria; kingdom Bacillati; phylum Bacillota; class Bacilli; order Caryophanales; family Paenibacillaceae; genus Paenibacillus; species Paenibacillus sp. FSL H8-0283. The sequence goes on along the minus strand of NZ_CP150295.1, from coordinate 5,797,018 downwards.
GATCAAGGGTGCCATATTGCCCTGAACTATGTACACAGCAGAACAGAAGCTGAGGCTTTAAAGGCTCAGATTATAGCCAAGGGTGTGCGGTGCATTGCCATCCAGGCTGATATATCCAAGGTGGAAGATATCTCTTCATTGGTTGAGCAGGTGGAAGGTAACCTTGGCAGCATTGATATTTTGGTGAATAACGCAGGTCCATTTATCCGTGAACGACGATTATTTGCGGATTATTCTGAAGCTGAGGTCCAGATGCTCGTGCAGGGAAATCTGTTGGGACCGATGTTACTGGATCAGCGTGTATTGCCAGAGATGAGACGCAAGCAATGGGGACGCATTATCCATTTTGGCTTCAGTCATGCTGGAGAAGCGAGATCTTGGCCTCATCGCGCCGTATATGCGGCTGCCAAGGTGGGTCTGGTATCTTTTACAAAGACACTCGCGGTTGAAGAAGCCCCGTATGGAATTACGGTTAACATGGTATGTCCAGGTGACATTCGTGGTGCGAACAAAGAGAAAACGATTGATGAAATGGCAGGCATCATCGACGAGGAAACACCAAGAGGGCGTCCAGGCAGCGGTGAAGATATTGCACGAGTGATTACGTATCTGTGCCTTGATCATTCCGATTTTATAACAGGTAACATTATGGATGTATCTGGAGGACTTGATCCGATTCGTCCGACCATACAGCGTGAGGATACTTAAAAGGTGAATTGAAGGATTGTACGTGGAATCTGGTAAAAGGGACAGATGAAATGGACTCTCTGCATATGCACACAAAAAAAGAGCCCTCCGCTTCATGCGAAGCGAAAGGCTCTTGAGGTTTATTTCGTGAAGGATTGATTAGAATACTTGTACGACTTCTTGTACACCCTCAACTTCTTCGAGAAGGGCACGTTCAATCCCGGCTTTTAAGGTAATGGTGGAGCTTGGGCAACTGCCGCAGGCACCGACCAGTTTCAGCTTAATAATGCCGTCTTCCACGTCGACCAGTTCCACGTCACCGCCATCGCGTTGCAGAAACGGACGAAGTTTGTCAAGCACATCAATTACTTCATCATACATGGTGCTTTGTGCGTTTTCGCTCATTTTTTTCAACTCCTTTCCCCTATATTATATTACAAATGGCCACAAATTAAAATGGTCAAACAAAGCAGGTGAACCTATATGAGACCGATTATTGAATTTTGTGCCAATAATATGCATTTTGGCACAGATGAAGTCATGGATCAACTGGAAGAAAATCCAGACTACGACGTGATTGAATACGGCTGCCTCACCAACTGCGGCCAATGTTCTATGACTCCATTTGCACTGGTGAATGGCGAAGTTGTCATTACGGACAAAGTGGAAGATCTATATAACGCCATTCTGGCCAAAATTGGCGAAGCCGATGCCTGGGACGAGCTTGATCTCGACTAACCGAGATGGCGCTTGGACATCCAGAGCACACCACTTTTCAAAATACGAGGTACACGTCCCATCATGGACGTTTTGCCCATCAGCCCAAACCCAGACTTCTTGCCGAGTGCACCCAGTGTGCCACGAAGCTTGAGTGGATGTGGATTGGGCTTTTCGCCTTTCCAGAGGGCATGCTGAATATGGGCGATCTGCTCACCCTGTACTTCCGCAGCTTGACCGCTAGGTGCATAAGGTACACTGGCACAGTCACCAACGACATACACATCGGTATATTCCGGGATTTGGTAGTATTCATTCAAGACGACACGTCCCTGAGGATCTTTGGTTACGTCCAGATCCTGTACCACTTTTACTGGCTGAATGCCTGCAGTCCATACGACAGCATCTGTTAGAATCTGTTCATCCCGGTTATAGATGGCATTAGGTTCAACGCGTGAAATGGCGATATGCCCGCGTGTCTCTACCTGATGTTCGTTGAACCATTCATGCACATACACGGATAGACGTTGCGGGAAAGCGGATAATACACGTTCACCACGATCCAAAATGCTGATGTTCAGATCCGGTCTGCTCTCACGAAGTTCGGCTGCTATCTCGACACCACTTAATCCGCCACCTACGATATGCACATTGCCATAGGCTTTGACTTCATTAAGGCGCAGGTAGGTCTCGCGTGTTTTGCTAAAGCTCTGAATGGTACAGCTGTAGTCTTCGGCGCCTGGTGTGTTGTGGAAACGGTCTGTACAACCAAGTCCAATGACAAGTTTGTCGTACACGAGCGGGTCTTGGCCTTCAAATTCAATCTGACGCTGTTCCAGGTCAATCGAAGTAACTTCTCCATAACGGTAAGTGACTTTATCGCTCACTGGAAATTGGATACGCAGGTCATAATCAGATACGGTTCCTGCTGCGAGTGCGTAATATTCTGTCTTTAATCCCTGAAAGGGGCTGCGGTCCACCAAAATAATTTGTGTATCGGATGGAATTTTACCTTCCAGAAGTTCCTTGATGATGGTGAGGCCGCCATAACCGCCTCCAAGAATGACGAAATTTTTCATGACTCGGCTTCCTTTCTGCATCAGTCCCACTGAAATGGGGCTGTAAACTGTGGAGCAGCTATGCAATAACATAGCTGCTCCTTTTGTTATGATTTGAATAATTGAAAAGTAGACATTGAAAATTGAAGATATTATTCAGCAGTTTGCACCACTCGAATTCAAACGTCTCCCTTTAATGAAAGCTGCGTTCTGGAGTGGTGCTGGTGCAATATTGGTTGTGGATGGAGTTATATCCTATTCGTACACTTGAATTTCATTGTAGAACGTATCACGTTCTACCGGAATACGTCCTGCACCTTTAATGAGCCATATGAGCTCTTTACGTGTAAGGCCTTCAGGTGTGAGTGCACCTGCCGCATGACTAATCCGTTCGCGAACGATTGTGCCGTGTGCATCCGAAGCACCGAATCCAAGGGCAACTTGAGCTAGCTGTGGACCGATGTTAATGAAGTATGCTTTGATATGATCGATGTTATCCAGCATCAGACGGCTGATCGCAATTGTTTTGAGATCCTCATAAGCCGAGTTACGACGCATAATGCTTGCGTTTTTACTTTTTGGCTGCATGGAAAGCGGGATAAAGACCATGAATCCGTTGGTCTCGTCTTGCAATTCACGGATCTGCACCATATGGTTGACGCGGTCCTCATAGGACTCGATCGATCCATACAACATCGTAGTATGTGTACGCATGCCCAGGTTATGAGCAGTACGGTGCACCTCAAGATAACGATCGACGTTCGCTTTGTCTACACGCATTTTTTTGCGATATTCATCCGACAGAATCTCAGCGCCGCCACCAGTCAATGTTTTCAGACCTGCTTTTTGCAGCTCCTGCAGAACTTCCTTGATACTCAGTCCGCTGATGCGAGTGAAGAAATCAATCTCGGCTGCTGTGTAAGCTTTCAGTGTAACATCCGGATATTTCTCGTTTAAAGCACGCAGGGAATCGACATAATATTGAAAAGGAACATGGTTGTTATGTCCGCCTACGATATGGAACTCACGTACGCCTGGATGAATATGCTGTTCCACATAATCGATCATTTCCTGACCGGATAATGTATAGGAGCCTTCTTCACCCTGGTCTTTACGGAAATTACAAAAAGCGCAGTGGGCTTCGCATACGTTCGTAAAATAAAGACTCATGTTTTCGATGAAATATACTTTCTTACCATTTTTCCGCAAGTTGGCCTCATTGGCCAGCTGGCCCAAAGTCAGCAGATCATCTGTTTCATACAGATATACGCCGTCTTCTACGTTCAGCCTTACGCCGTTCTGCACTTTCTCAACGATTTCAGCCATTCTTTTGTCTGTGAACGGTGTTACCAATGTAGACATACTGTTTCCTCCTGTTCTTAACCGGATTTGAGTTGTGTGTAGGATCTGCATACAGAACTACATAGCAAAGATGCGGTCAACTGCCGCCTTCTTATATGGACTAACTCTTATTTACCCGGTGCAGCGTGTGCTGCGTACGTAAAGCTAATTTTTTCATTAAAGTGAGTCTTGAGACTCTATATGCATTGGGGACTGCGGACAGTCTCGAAATGTGAAAAAAATTACAACTCTATATATGATCGTCACCTGAATAAGTCATGGCAAAATATCGACATTTCAGTGCGACCACCTATTCATTATAAACCTCGTGTCGCGGGGGTTCAATACACTGGGAAGAAAAAGGAGTTCAGGGGGAACGCGGAAAGAGGCAAACATGACTTGAGACCCTTGACGGGGTGGAGTATAATTTAAAGAAGAGTTAATGAAAAGGAGAGTGACCTGGCATGATTAACATCAGCGAAACGGCTGCTGACAGATTGAAAGAGATGCTTGCACAGCAAGAAACACCTGGTATGTTCCTGCGTCTTGGCGTAGCACCGGGCGGTTGCACCGGATTTTCGTACGCCATGGGCTTTGACGATAAAGAGTCCGATGAGGACCTGTATATGGATATTCAGAGTATGAAGGTTGTAGTCGAGAAGGAAAACCTGAAGTATCTGGATGGTCTCGAAATTGATTTTGAAGAGTCCGGTATGACGGGTGGTTTCACTATCCATAATCCGAACGCGGTAGCGACTTGTGGCTGTGGATCTTCTTTCCGTACGAAGGAAGACGCGGGTGTGCCGGATAAGGATTGTTAAGAAACGTAGTTACAGCGGTTTCCCAATTCTGTTTTGAAAATAAGTAGTTTGCAATCCCTTTAATAGATAGCCTCTGAATTGTATCCGTTTAGCACGGGCATGATATCAGGGGCTTTTTTGCGTGTACTGAAAGTATCATGGTTGACAAACTTAGTTGTAACAACTATAGTTACAATATAAAGTTCAAATATAAACAATATCGATAATTTAAAGGAGAGATCATGATGAACATTGCAATCATTGGTGCAACAGGCAAAGCAGGAAGTGTAATTTTGAAAGAAGCAGCAGACAGAGGGCATAAAGTAACGGCAATCGTTCGTAATGCATCCAAATTGGAAGATAAAAGCCTGAATACGCTGGAGAAAGATGTATTCGATCTTACAGCTGAAGATCTTAAAGCATTCGATGTGGTTGTAAATGCATTTGGTGCGCCAGCTGGTAAAGAAAACCTGCATGTGGAAGTAGGACAAGCGTTGATCAACATCCTGAAAGATGCACCAAACACTCGTCTGATCGTGGTGGGTGGAGCAGGAAGCCTGTTCACAGATGAGTCCAAAACATTGCGTGTCTTTGAATCCCCAGGATTCCCGGATGCTTACAAAGCAACTGCAACGAACCAAGGCCAAAACTTGCAGGATCTGCAAGCATCTTCGGGTATTCAATGGACATTCTTGAGCCCGGCTGGATTCTTTAATCCAGAAGGTGTACGCACCGGCAAATATCAAGCAGGCAACGACGTTATTCTCGTGAATAGCGAAGGCAACAGCTACATCAGCTATGCAGACTATGCGATTGCTTTGGTTGATGAGATTGAGAACCCACAACACAAAAACGAGCGCTTTACCGTTGTTGGCGAAGTGAAGTAACACTTTTAAATGATAATATGGAACATACAAACGGACGCTGATCTCCACAGATCGGTGTCCGTTTTTTTTATGCTCTCGAAGAGGGAAGTTCTGCAATAACGTTAGACAGGTCAGATGATTATTGTTCAACTTCCAACTACTCCTTTGAATCTATGTTATATTATTCTAAAGATGGAAAGGAAATGTGATTATATGAAAACCATCTTCTCTTCATTGGAATTTCTGCGAGTTCAAAAGTATAAGGGAGTGAACAGTTCTGAAGATGTATTCTAAAGGAGTTATATTATTGATCTTTGTGGTTTTTATGATTAGTGTATCGAGTGGTTCAGGGTTATCCCAATATACAAACGTTAAAAATACGATGAATCAATTTCACATCACTTCTCTTTATCCGAAAAATAAGAATGGACAGACATATGGTTCTGCCGCATATGCGACTTCTCCGGAAACGGAACCTGATTTAATCTTGGCTACTGGTGTGGATGGTACAGACGGATATCTGCTGAAAAAAGACATGGATGGCGAGCAACCAAAAACACCTGAAGAAGCTATTGCGATACAGAACAGCAGATCACCAGACGGTCGTGATATTCCCCTGTATGACAAAGATGGTGAAACCGTAATTGGTGTGTTTCATGTTGGAGGAAAGTGAAACGTTACTGAAATGAACACCATTCGGCAGTTGATCAAAAGGGTCGGCTGCTTTTTGATTTTAATATTTATTTAGTCTGCTAAAGGATGTGACGCGGTAATATGAAATACTTCATTGGAATTACCCCTCCAGATGATTATAAAGAAAAAATTGTGGCATTTCGTGATCGTTGGTCCAGTAATCGTCTTAATGATGTAGTCGAGCCTCATATCACTGTAAAAGCGCAGGGTGGTCTTACCGTTGATCTTCATTGGTTAGAAAGTGTGAGACAGACATGCTCTTTAATGCCAAGTTTTCAATTATCGTTATCAGAACCGGGATCGTTTGGAAGTGCTGTTACATTTCTTAGTGTTGAAACGAGCAATATCATAGAGTTACATCGTAATTTGGTAAAAGCGATTTCTCCATCACAAGAACTTTTAGACCGTTACTTTGAAATGGATAAATATCATCCTCATTTAACCTTGGGGCAAACCTATTGGGGTATGAACGAGACTGAGATGGAAGAAATGAAGCTCTTAACAATTAAGGAATTGGCTCCTTTTCCAACCTTTGATGTCAATTATGTACGCGTATATAAAGAAGTTGAACTGAATAAATACGTACCATTTGAAGACATCCAATTGGGAACTGAAAAGTAAAGCGATTCAAATAACAGGAGCATTAGTTCAATAAAACAAGGAAACTCCCGATCAAAGGAATTGGCTGTTTCCTTGTTTATGTAATGGCAGAATAACGCAACTAGTTAATGAACGAATCGTCAAAATGATGAATATACTTCTGCACATTGGAGGGAACTTGATGTATTTTAAACCCATCCGTATTGTAATGGGGCTAGTTTTTTTTATCATTGCTGGGTGCAATAACGAGGTCACGATGATGGGTACAGATGAACTCACGATTACAGGTGATCAAAAGACTGCCACAGAATATGTTAAGGCAAAAGGTTATAAAATTTCTTCGTACGATGGTCAAGTTCAGAAATACACTCTAAACAAAGATAAACTACTCTACGGGATAACGGAAACGATACCATATAGACAGGCCTGGGGGGTTCAAAAAGTAGAACCCGAACAGTATTTCGGAATGGAAATATCGGTATATAGCTTTACAGTAACAAACCATCCTCTGGGAACGTTTGACGATAGTAAATCCAAAGTTTCAATATTACTTTGTGAAGGCAAAGTTATAGGGGGAACATCCTTCCCGAATACAGCAATGGATGGGGCACCATATTCATTGGATGGAAAAACATTGGAAGAAGTAACGGGGAAAAGTTTTCAAAAATGGAGTGAAGAATGGGAAAAGAAATACGGGACTTAAAAAGCCAAAGCTAACGGACAGGATATTTACAACATAATATCTTTCGACGGATACGAAACTTAATTGCGCACAAATAGTTGCGATACGAAAACCTAACGAAACTATACTTTTGTTGAGAGGAGGGATGAGATGGATTGGCTTATGAGGATGAATCGAGCATTGGATTATATTGAAATGAACTTGGTCGGCGAGATCGAGTTGAAGGAAATTGCTCAATGTGCTTATTGTTCTTCACATCAGTTTCAGAGGATGTTCTCGTTCATTACCAATGTTTCACTTGCGGAATATATACGAAGAAGACGGCTGACTCTCGCTGCAATTGAATTGCAGAATAGTGATAGGAGAGTTGTTGATATTGCCATAAAGTATGGGTATGAATCACCGGTATCATTCGCAAGAGCTTTTCAATCATTGCATGGTGTTAATCCAGCGATGGCTCGTGAAGAAGGGACTGCTCTCAAAGCCTATCCTCGGCTTTCCTTCCTTATCTCAATTAAAGGGGAAGAGCCTATGAACTATCGTATCGAAACAAAAGAATCTTTCGAAATATTTGGAATTGAGAAAGTGTTTCAATTAAACGGAGTAGAGACACCAGCAGAATTATGGAAGCAAAGCCACGAAAATGGCGAGGTTGAAAGACTTGCTACAAATGCCGGTGATCTACCGAACTCTTTGAATTCGAATTATCATAAAGTGCATGCTGTGTGTAGCTACAAAAAAACTGGGGAAGATACTTTCCCATACATGTTGGGTGTATTTAAAGGTGAAACAAGTAAACCCGATGGTTACACAAGTATAACGATACCAGCACATACGTGGGCGATCTTTTCCTCTGATCCCTTTACATGGGATAAATTCGATGCAACCATTGAAACCTTATATAGACGATTCTTTTCTGAATGGCTTCCTACTACAGGATATGAACAGGTCGACGGAATGGAATTTGAAATTACTGGAGTTAAAGATGGACTGAATTTTGTTGAGTTATGGTTTGCTGTAAGAAAAATATCTTAGTTTTATTTCTTTTAGATTAGTCTTGAATAATAACTTAATAAAGACAAATGGAGCAAACAATTGTGTCCGATTGGTTGCTTCTTTGTTCATTCACCTAACGGCCAGGGAAAATGCAACATTTTTCCTGTTAAACAGGTCAATAAAGATGTACCAATTAACATTATGAGAAGAAGGTGGAAAAACTGAAGCTTCGTATAATCACGTTAATTTTTTTTATATCTAGCGTGTTCTTTATCTCAAATGCACAAGATGTTAACGCTTTGTCATGTGTTGAATCGGGAGGCCCCCAAGAACAGTTAGAAATATATGATGGAGCTGTTTATGGTGAAGTAAAGCAAGTAAAGGTCGACTTGAAGCAAGAGGGGTTTACGGGAACCAAAGAGAAAATTAGATATATTTTAGTGGAAGTTGAGAGGAGTTGGAATACTGAAGTTGACTCTCAACTAATTATCGCAACCAACTTCACATGGGGATTTGATTTCAAGGAAGGTAACAAATACTTAATATACTTTAGCGAAGTGGATGGTGAATTAAGTAGTAGTCCGTGCAGTTCAACCATCGAAATGAACAATATTAATCAAGCAACTGAACTATTCGGGGAAGGCTTTCCACCAAAACAACAAGTAAACTTAGAACACAAAATGTGGTTTATGTTTGAGCAAGATATTGATTTGTTTATCGTAGGTGTGGTCGTATTTGCGGCGATCTTTACCTTCATCATGAGAGTAAGAAAGAAAAAGCACAAAGTATAATTTGGTAGCGCTAAACGGGGAATTTTGCTCAAAGAAAAAGTCATTTGAACTAGGAATGGATTCCTGTATGACCTATTACCCCCTTTACTTAAACGAGGATCGAGGCGTATAATCCGTTGAGATATCAGAGCAATAAGAGGGGATACAGTTATGAATAGTGGATTAATCAACGCGATCATTGCGTATATCATGTGGGGAGTTCTCCCGCTGTATTGGAAGTTGTTTGAAAATGTACCGGCAGGCGAGATTTTATCGCACCGGGTTGTCTGGTCATTTGTCTTTATGGGGATTTTCGTTGCCGTCCAACGTCGTTGGAGTGACATGAAGCGCATTCTGACCAGTCGTTCGACCCTGCTGTCCCTTACCGCGAGTGGGCTGCTAATTGCTATTAACTGGCTTATCTTCATCTGGGCGGTTAATAACGGTCATGTCGTTGAGACAAGTCTGGGCTATTATTTGAACCCGTTGCTGAACGTGTTACTGGCGGTTGTCTTTCTTCATGAAAAGCCAAACCGTGGACAGTGGCTCGCGATTGCCATCGCTGGTGTCGCGGTGCTTATCATCGCTATCGACTACGGACGTTTCCCATGGGTTGCGATCTCATTGGCCGTGTCATTTGGCTTGTACGGTCTAGCGAAGAAGAAGATCAAGCAAGACGCTTCAGTGGGCTTATTTTCGGAGACAGCTGTAGTTCTGCCCGTCGCACTCGGCTACTGGATCTACTTGGCCGTTGTAGGAAAAGCAACGGCATGGACGTTGCCTGCACCGATGTTCTTCGAACTGTTACTTTCCGGTGTGGTGACGGCGTTGCCGTTGCTGTTCTTTGCACGGGCAGCTGCTCGAATGTCATTGTCCACACTAGGCTTCGTACAGTATATTGGGCCGACAATCATGCTGATCCTGAGTGTGTTTGTGTTCAAGGAAACGGTCTCGCCAGTTCTGCTTGTTGGTTTCGCTCTCATTTGGACAGCGCTTATCGTATACGCTACCGCATCGATACGTGCTACGAGACTCGCTAAGGTAAGCTGAAGGCATACATATCCTTGTAACAGGTGAAGTTCTAATGGCGTTCACCTCCAATGGATGGGGAGAGATTCGAACACACCAAGAAGGCAGCCGATCAAGGAGATCGGCTGCTTTTGTTTAACCAAACGAGCAGTTCAGTGTAACGAGATATGAATTATTCATTTACAACAGTAATTTATGCAGTGATTATTTTTAGCTATGAGGGTCCGTAAGAATGACACAAAACCGGATTGTGATGGTTGTGAGTGTTTCTATAACACATAATGATAAGATACATATGATTAAGGAAAACAAAGCATCGGTTAAACATACATGGAATTTCCCCTCAGGCAGAGTTAAACATGGTGAAGATATTTTAGAAGCAGCACGAAGAGAAGTCAAGGAAGAAACTGGTTTTGATGTGACACTTACAGCTACTACAGGGGTTTACAATTTTATTAGCAGTACCAATCATCAAGTTGTTTTGTTCCACTTCAAGGGTACAATTGTTGGTGGTGCTCTTTGATTAGATACAACGGAGATCATAGATTCGATGTGGGTAGCTCCTGAGGGTTTGTTGATTCAACTTGCTAAAGTTACGAGATCCGGGAGCCATTCGACAGATTATGGAGCATATAGTCTCCCAAAAAGAATATTCCTTAACTCTATTCCATAAACAGCTGTAACATGGATTATAGAATGGTTTTCGATGGACTGTAATTTTGTTTGTATATAATTGCTAAGAAACGGAGAACGATTGTTCATGAAATCATCCTATTTAACGCGTCCTTTCTATTTCCTGTGGACCACGCAATCGGCTGCGAATGCAGCCGACGTACTATATATTATGGCGCTTACGGTAATGGTGCTTAACCAGACCGATTCGCTAATATCGGCAGCGCTTTTGCCGCTGATGCGAAGCGGGGCACAGATGCTCAGCAGCTTGATCGCCCCTTTGCTGATTCAACGTTTCAAGTTGTCTAGGCTTCTGCTACTGTCACAAACAGGGCAATTTCTGCTGTTCGCTTGTCTGGCTTTTTATTTGCAGCTCAACGGAGAGGCAGCATCCCTGGTGTTCGTATTTTCACTCGTATTTGTCATGTCCTTTCTCGACGGCTGGACAACTCCGGCTCGGAATGCCCTTATTCCACGTCTCGTGACACACGAGCAAGGTCTTCTTAAGGCGAACGGACTTATGAGTGTCAGCGATCAGGTTGTACAGTTTGCAGGTTGGGGTCTAAGCGGTGTTGTGGTCGCCCTGATCGGGGCTAGCCCGACGCTGCTGTTGACGGCCGCTATTTATGGTTTGGCCGCAGCGTTTACGCTTGGCGTCAACGAACCAACGGAGAAGCAAGCTGGAGCAAAGGAGTTGCACATTTTTTCTGATGTCTTGCCTGTACTTAAAACAAGCAGGTGGCACACCTTAACCGAAGGCTGGAAAATGATATGGAATACGCCTCGTCTACGGGTGCTTACGTTTATGGATATGATCGACATGCTTGGCGGTTCAATCTGGGTAGGTGCCTTTACATTGGCTTTTGTTCAAGTCGCACTGGGACAAGGGGAGCAATGGTGGGGATTCATTAATGCTGCATATTTTGCTGGAACCATAGGTGGAGGCTTGCTGGTCCTTGCTCTGGCACGAAGAATTGGCAACCGTTATTTCGCCGTGATGATGATCGGCATGGCAGGTTATGGAGTACTGACTGCATTTTATGCACTGAACACAGAGCCTTTCATTGCGCTCATATTCGTTATGCTGATGGGGCCGTTCGCGGAGCTTTCCATGATTAATCGGCGTACCTTGATTCAGAGTAGCGTGGCCAAACGTTTGCTGCCCAAAGTATTGTCTGCCCAGGCATCTCTTATGCATCTGGTCTTTTGCATTTCCTTGCTCGGTATGGCTGGGCTCGCCGAATATATCGGCATTGTGAACCTCTACCTGTTTGCGTCCGGATTGACTATATTAGCGATCGTTGTGGGCTTGCTGAATTACCGGGCTTTTCGGCACAAAGCCACTCCTGAAGCTACGGTGGATTAGTACGAGGGATTAGATAAAGCTTTTCTATCAATAAATTTTTTTTGAAGAAGTAACTAGTATGAATTATGAGATGTATTGGGAAAGGGAATCCCGACTCTGTGAGGAGCCATTTCCGCATTTACCAGATCCTTGTCTCACTAACTTGAACCGCTCCAAATTACCATTAATGCCGTGAATCCAGGTCCAACGGATTAGAGATTTATGAATGATGAAATCAGAGGGGATCTGTTGCCAAAATTTCCGATGGGACGTATTGGGACACCTGATGATGCCACACGTTTGATTGCTTTTCTTGCGAGTGAGGAAGCAGAGTGGATCACGGAGCAGGTCCTCAACTCGGAAGGCGGATTTATTCGAGAATAATACGGAATGTCGTGAAAAGCTGATTCCTATATTTTAATATTTGGAATCAGTCTTTTATTATGTAGCAAAACAATATGCGTTCTGCTTTTTTTGTTCCTAAACGGTGTACCACGGTCGCACTTAAGACAGCGACTGGTCTGCCGCTTATATCTCGGGGGCCAATAAGCAAGGTTTAGCTGATATCCGTGGAACCCACAGATTCCGAAATATCTACACCTTCAGCGCCATCAACTGCATCAATGACACCGACAGCGAGTGTTGTTACCGCAGCAGCAGCTAAAAGATTCTTGGCACCAAGCTTCACTCTGTCCTTATCTTCCTCTTTCATGCCCACAACAACATCTTTACCGCTGTTATATACATACTTTGCTGATATCGCTACACCTTTTGCAGTATTGGTTACAGCACCTCCAATATCGGCAAGCCCCGCGTCTATGGCAGTATCATCTTTTCGAATTGCACCACTGGCAAGATCATAAGTTCCGCTAGCGAGTTGTCCAACGGTTTTGCCTGTATTAATTGTGGCTTTCTCTACGCCGTTCCCGATTTCTTTGATAAAGGGGCTTCCCCGCGATTTCACCAACAACCCTCACGCTGCCGCCCAACACCTTCCCGGTAACTTCCCCAGCTAACTGACCGAACCCTTTTAAAAAACTCATCCTTATGCCTCCTCTCCTATTAGAAGTTGATCCTATGTGTTATCTCAATAAACTTATTATATTCATATGTAAGCCAAAAGAACATCAGTCTCCAGCCCGAGTGATGCACCCCTCCTCGATTGATTGCGACATGCTTTAAGAATGCCTGATCCGATCCCGGAACGCCGACCACGCTTCCCCCTCAACGCACTTCATCACCAAAAGGCGCTAATCCCCCCGGGAACAGCGCCTCAAGCTCTTGTTTTACCTTACTACTTACCAGTTGACTACACACGGTTTTAGAAGTGTCTCATAGAGCAGCAAGGTAGTGGAGGGGGCGGAATCGATTCTGAAGAAGAGGAGTGTTCGCCTTTATCCCCGGATTTTCCCCTTATCAGGGGAATTCATAAAATCTGGGGATAACAGCGATCATAAGAACGATCCGCCACCGGAACGCCACCATGCTACCCCCTCAACGCACTTCATCGCCAAAAGGCGCTACTCCCACCAGGAATAGCGCCTTATGCCCTTCATTGCCCTAATCCATTTGCCTACACACGGTTTTAGAAGTGTCTCAAGGAGCAGCAACGTAGTGGAGGGGGAGGAATCGATTCTGAAGAAGCGGAGCGTTCGCCTTTATCCCCGGATTTTCCCCTTAACAGGGGAATTCATAAAAATCTGGGGATAACAGCGATCATAAGAACGATCCGCCACCGGAACGCCACCACGCTGCCCCCCAAAGCCCGCACTTCTACCCAACGTACCTAGTCAATAAATCCTTCCATGACAACAGTCGGCATCATATTCGACTGCCAAGCGCCCTTACCATATCCACTGTTATAACCTGGTGTAGCCTGAGGCTCCCAGTAGAATACACCTTTACCTTTGCCATTTGGCAGATTGCGAATTTGGTTTTTCATCGCGGCAACAAAACTTTTACCAGCTGCAGCCTGGTTATTGTCCATGCCAATTTCGGAGATGATGATCTCTTTGCCATAACGGTTGATCATATCCTTGGCGTTGTTTACCGTATTTGTCACAGCGGTGTTCCAGCCCGAAGCTGAAGGATAGAGGGACATGGCGATCATGTCAAAGTTAGCTCCGTTATTAATCAGACCACCAATGTTCCATACATACAGGGCGTTATCATCTCCACCTGCCAGATGCACAATGGTTTTGGTGCCGCTGCTCAGGGACTTCACTGCGTTATGGCCTGTGTTCACCAGCCACGCATAGTTTTTCATGTTGGTGGATGCTTTGCCATCTTCCCATAACATACCGTTGCTTGTTTCATTACCGATCTGTACCCAGTCAGGGGTAACGCCTTTGCTTTGCATCGCAGTCATGACATCACGTGTGTGGTTCCATACCGCATCCATGAGCTGTTGGAACGTATAGTTTTTCCAGGCAGCAGGTTTGGTCTGTTGACCAGGGTCTGCCCAAGAATCGCTGTAGTGCAGGGTAAGCATCACACTCATGCCAGCATTCTTGGCACGTTGTGCGAGTGCAGCCGCACGATCCTTATTCATGTAACCGTTCCCATAATCATTCGAAGGATTAACGAATACCCGAATGCGAACGGAATTGATTTGATAGTCTTTTTTCAAAATATCAATGATGTCGCGCTGTACGCCGTTTTTATCTTTCCATTTGTAACCCTGGGCTTCCATTCCGGGAACCCAACTGATGTCGGCTCCTTTGGCGAAACTTGGTGCTGCGCTGGCATGCTGACCTGCGGGCAACATGATGGAGGTGAATAACAAAACAAAAGCCAACATGATGGATGTCTTGAAACCCCTTACATTTTTGAACATTACAAGATGCCTCCTCGGATTTAGGTTGAGTTGCATCCTAATTATAGCCATCCTGGTTTGCTCTACTAAAGGGTCCATTTCCAATATTTTGGGTGTTTTCTCAACCTCTCTACAGAAAAAGAGAAAACAAAAAGCCGTCCGAAGACGGCTTTTCTACCCGTGGCGCTTTTTGAAACATTGATCCGTATCCCGCGCCTCCACCAGACTCTTTTAATTTGAGCTAGTGGATCGGGTAAGGGACACGTTCAACATGACATTAGAAATGTTGACGCACCTCCTTTCCTTGTGGCAAGAGTATACAACACCTTGTTTCGGAAAGCTAGTCTTTTTTACGTATTTAAGCAAAATTATTTTTCAGTCTGGAACATCGTAATATCTCGTGCATAATGGCTTTTGGTTCCGTCATTGTTTCGAATGCGCACACTGTCTTCACTGATCCGCTCCACAATGCCACAACCGACCTCGCAATAGACGCCAGCCGGGTCTTCCTGCCATGCGCTTACCATACATTGGGATAGTGCAGCCGTGAAAAACTCTATATTTTTTTGTAACGTTCTAGGTTTGTTGGATTTCATTATATACTCCTTTAATCAACTATATTTGGAATGAGAACAAGCAACCGGACCAAATCACACTGTACTTCACTTTACTCTGTCTATTGACCTTTGTAAAGGGATGGAAAAAGTTGCGGCCATGAGGTATCATTTACATAAATTTTACGTAGCGTTTACACTGCGCTGACGCTTGATGTTGATTACGAATAGTACAATTATATGAGAACTTCTAACCAAGAATAGATATGCAACACATTCGGAGGCCATACATGCATAGAGACGTCAAAACAGGCAACTACGTTAATCGTGATTTGAGTTGGGTTGAATTTAATCGGCGCGTACTTCAGGAGGCCCAGGATCCAACAACGCCTCTGCTGGAACGCATGAGATTTCTCGGCATTGTCGCTAGTAATCTGGACGAGTTCGTCAGTGTAAGGGTGGCGGAGACAAAAGAGAAGATCAAGGCCGGATTCACGCAAAAAGATTTTACAGGATACACGCCTTCGGGATTGTACCGCAGATTGATCAAACGAACCGGGACCATGGTCGCCGAACAGTATAAAACGTATCGTGAACTCATTCGTCTACTCGCCAAGAAAGGCGTGAACATTCAGGAATATACAGATCTTAATGTGACACAGCAGCGCGCAATGGACCAGTACTTTCATGAAATTATTTTTCCGGTACTCACACCGATGGCGATTGACCAGAGTCGTCCGTTCCCACTGGTACACAACAAGTCTGTCTATCTGTCCGTGATGTTACAGAAGGAAGGGGAGCAAGAGGGCGAGCCGTTTATGGCTATTGTTCAGGTGCCTTCCAATCTGCCGCGGGTAGTTCAGGCTCCCATTCGGGCGAATAGCAAAAAGAAAACATTCATACTGATTGAAGATCTTATCAAACATCATATCCATACGCTCTTCAGCGGATATATCTCGCTTGCTGCACAGGAATTTCGAGTGACCCGCAATGCGGATCTGTTTATTAATGAAGAAGAAGCGGAAGATCTGCTTGAGGCCATTGAAAAAGAATTGCGACGCAGACGCCGCGGGGCTCCTGTACGACTGGAAGTCTGTAAGGATTTTCGTCCGGATGCCTTATTGGAATTGCAGGATGAATTTGATATTCAGGACCCGGTATATGAAATTGATGGACCACTTGATCTGAGTTTTCTGGCTGGATTCGTGGACAGTCTGGAAAGTTTTTCACATCTGAAATACAGTCCGGTGAAGCCGGTCTATCCACCGGAGTTTCTGCCAAGAGAAAGTCATTTTGAGCTGCTGCGCAAACGCGATGTACTGGTGCATCATCCGTACGAATCGTTTGAACCAGTCACTGATTTTATATTGGAGGCTTCGGAAGATCCAAGAGTTCTGGCCATCAAGATGACATTATATCGGGTCAATGGCGATTCACGCCTTATTCCGGCACTTGCACTTGCAGCTGAGAGTGGTAAGCAGGTCACGGTTGTGGTGGAACTGAAAGCCCGGTTTGATGAAGAGCGCAACATTGCTTGGGCCCGTAAGCTGGAGAAGGCCGGTTGTCACGTGGTTTATGGACTGGTTGGACTGAAGACCCATGCCAAAATTATTCTTGTCGTACGCAGAGAACAGCAGGGGCTGAGACGTTATGTTCATGTAGGAACCGGTAACTATAATGAGAGTACAGCCAAAGTGTATACGGACGTGGGACTGTTCACCTCTAATCCGATTATTGGGGAAGATGCATCCGAATTGTTCAATGAGATTACCGGATACTCCGGTCCGAAGGCATTGCAGGCGTTCCGCGTAGCTCCAGATGGTATGAAGGATGAGTTGTTTGCACTGATTCGTAGAGAAACAGAGCATGCGCTGAAAGGCAAACCTTCCAGAATCATTGCCAAGATCAACTCCTTATCCCATCAGGAAATGATTGATGAATTGTACGAGGCTTCTCAAGCTGGCGTGCAGATTGATCTGATTGTGCGTGGTGTATGTTGTCTGCGTCCGGGGGTAGAGGGGCTTAGTGAGAATATTCGGGTCATTAGCATTGTGGATCGTTTTCTGGAGCATTCACGGTTGTTTTATTTTGAAAATAGCGGCAACCCCGATGTATTCATCTCCAGTGCAGACTGGATGACACGTAACCTGAATCGAAGAATTGAACTGATGTGTCCCGTATTTGATCCCGAGCTGAAAAAGATGCTAGTGGATATCCTTAATCTGTCCCTTATGGATAATGTCAAAGCGAGACAACTTATGCCTGGAGGCAATTATGTATTTGTAGAAAATGAAAAGCCCCCGCTGAGAAGTCAGACGGAGGCCATGGGTATTATCCCTTGGAAGCCTGCTGAATGGAGTGCGTTAACGTAACTCCCCAGGCTTCCTTCAGATCCTTGACGGCCTCTTCCAGGCCATCAAGTTCCAGTAACGGCTCAGCTGTACAGGTGAATTGCACCTGCAGCGAGTCGTTTTCTTTTGTTGCTTCAATCGCAGCGATGCTTTCGGATCGATTGATGGCTTCAGCTACGCGCAGCAGAGAGCCTAAACGATGAGCATGCCGCTCATCCGAGTTTTTCAGAATGTCCCGGTGCTTATTCAGCAGCTGGGGCGTTCTTTTTTTGGGATGATAATCAGCTGCACTGGCACTTAGAATGGTCTCCCGATGAGAAAGTCCATAAATGCTCGAATTCATAATCCAATAGGCCGAGTGCTGTGTATAACGGAAATAGTTAATCTGTTTACCTGCCATGTGCAGCATGGAGGATGCATACAGGATTCGGGCATCTGCTTGATCAGGAGGGGTACCTTGTAATGCTGTATACAGGGTAACCATATCCTGATGAATCCGTTGCAGACGTTTCTCTGGAATAGGTGGACCAAAATGGATAAAGTTGCGGATACTGTCCTTCAGCGCGTCTGGAACGACCGGCTGCCCTCCAGCCATGTAATCACGCAACAACCCGTCTCGTAGACCCGCGCCACTAACCACATAACGATCTCCCTGTATTATCTGGAAGACAGTTCGTAGGATCAGCACGCCGGGCACAATGATGTCAGCGCGATCTTTGGCGAGCCCAGGTACCTTTTTGCGCTGTGCCGAGGTGAGATGTGGTAAGGAGCGAGCGATGTTCTCCATCGCTTCCTCACTGATCTCATAATGATGGCTGACAGGCAAAGAATACTGGGTGCGCTTCTGTTCCACTTTGGCGAGTGTACGCATTGTGCCGCCAAGTCCGATGAGTGGCAGACCAGGATGCTCACGAATCCAATCCTGTCCACGGAGAGCCTCAGTGACTTCGTTGCATAATGCATTTGCATTCTCCTCAGTCCACTGATCTTCGCCCCCGTAACGGGCATGTGAATTCACAGCACCAATAGGGAGGGAGATGCTATGTAACCTTTTCCGATCCCGAAAGACCGTGATCTCTGTGCTGCCGCCTCCAATATCCACGACGTAACCGTCTGCCAGATCAATGGATTGAGTGACACCAAGGAACCCATAATAGGCCTCCCGATCTCCCGATACACATTCAATGGTAAGCCCCGTCTCTGTCTCCAGCCATTCGATAATCTCCAGGACATTGCTTGCATTACGAATAGCTGCGGTAGCTGCTGCACGAATCAGTTTGGTCTGGTACGCTTCACAGGTCGCTTTGAATTGACTCAAGATGGTGATGGCTTTATCCAGAGAATGGCGCAGAATGGTTCCATCGGACTCAACAACGCTGCTCAGACGAGCGGCGTATTTGTCTTCATGAATGATGCGATAGGCTTCGTCCTGATCCAGTTCATAGATAACTAGACGAATGGAGTTCGAGCCGATATCAATAATTCCTAAGGTTTCATTAGTACGTGTCATAAGCATCTCCTTCTACAGAGGTTCAACTACCCGAAGTGAAGAAGGGCAGCCATGGCTTCCGGTGAACCCGGCGGTGTGGCAGAGAAGGGCGTAGTTAACATAACAACAATGATAAAGACGATGAAACAGGCAAATATAAGACAACTCACGGCAAAGCCGCGATTACGCTTTTGCATAAACAGTCGAATACCTGTGACAAAGAGAAGTACCGTAACAGCTACGAGAACGATCGACATTGCAAAATAGGCTACGCCATAAAGTGATTTGAAAAATGCTTCCATTTGTTCTTAACGCTCCTTAGATCCTCATATTTAAGCCCTTCCAAGCCATTCCTTAGTAGCATACGACAGATTGACTTGTTTGAAAAGCAAACCGGGCGCGTGTTCCCGTTTCCGCCATCACCCTGGGACAGGTTACATGGAAAAGGGGCCTTTGCCGTGGACAGACATCCAAGAAAGCAAGGCTTCTGTTGAGTATGTATAAGGAAGGACTACTGTTTCAAGGAAGGAGATCAACCCATGTCGAGACAACTTGCAAGCAAATGGCGGAAGACAACGGCTCTGATGAAATACCCGGTAGCTGCTGTCCATATCCCACAGACCAAGGCATTCAACTCGGGTAATCTGCTGCAAATGCTCAGTCGTTATGGAATGGTGTATGTCAAACCTATTGTAGGAGGCGGAGGTTACGGTGTTATCCGGGTATCGGCCAGCGGTGGAGCTTATCGATACACCCATATGAAAACAACCCGTTCTTTCACCAGTTTCAGCCAGATGTATCGCTCTCTGGTGCGTGTAAAGGCTAGACGCAAGTACTTGATCCAGCAAGGCATTCATCTGGCAACAATTCAAGGGAGACCTGTTGATTACAGAGTCAAAGTTGTCAAAACCCAACGAGGCTGGGTATTCCGTTCATTAGTAGGACGACTCGCTCGTCCCGGACTCTGTGTGACGAATCTGAGCAAGGGTGGCACCATGTTATCCGGAAGGCGAGCTCTTGGTTTATCCCTGCCACATATATCCGGTCGGCACAAACGCCGGGAGATGCGTTCCCTTACACTGACATGTACGTACATTATGGAAAGTCAGTTCCCTGGTGTAGGTCAGCTTGGATTTGATTATGGACTGGATTATTCAGGCAAGATCTGGATTCTGGAAGTGAATACCAGACCCCAATAGAAAATGAATGGGAAAACTCAAGAAAATTCAAGAAAAACCGATAATATATAGAAGAAAACGGTATGAAAACCGTTTGAAATTTTACATTACCGGGTAATTTACTCGCAACAAGTCTTGAAACTATGAATTTATTCCAAAAAAAATACGCTGATAAACGTTCTGATAGTAGTACAAACTCCCTGTGCATAAATATTGTCCACACTATACACGTTGACTACTCTATATTTTTTCCATTTATCAACAAACTATGCACAGGATTTCCACATATCGTTGTGGATAACAAGAACGCTTGTTCTCTATATGAATCTCTGATATGATAGTTTTGAGGAAAAAAAAGGAAAGGTTGTGGCGGGAAATGGCTATGTTATCCGATGAGATGTTGTTGGATTCCTACCATAAAGCGATTGAGTTGAATCTCGAACGAGATTTCATCGCACTGCTGTTGGCAGAAATCCATAAGCGCAAACTGGGTACCGACGTATCTGCCATTCTTCACTAGAGATCCTCATTGCAGGCAATGTTACAGGTTTCCGGACAAGTCCCATAGTGAGACTGGCCATGGCGTGCTCGTCTGACAATGGTGACAGTACATCACATGATTGCAAACGTTTTCGACTTCGTCTGCCGTGTCAGAGGAAGGTTGGAATACGTAGGGGCTGTATGGTCCGGTGTAATCATCCAATTTGCCGCATTCTAACAGTCCCTGAAGGCAGTGGGGGCAAGCCTGCTCCGGTACAACCAGACCGTTACACAGCGGGCATATATAAGACAAGGGTATCCCTCCTGATATGGATTCACTCAGGAGTAAGATACCCTTTTTTGTATCAATATATGTTATTTCAGCAAAACTAGCGTTTCATGTTACTGCTGTGTCCTGGGGACAACTTGGCATCCGGATCGAAGTACACCTTCGCATTGTTGACGGCTGTTGGAGCTTCGCCGAATCCGACAGCGATCAGCTTCAGTTTACCCGGATATGTTGTGATATCTCCGGCAGCGAAGATTCCTGGAATAGATGTTTCCATGCGGGAATCAACAACGATGGAGTTACTGTCAATTTCGATACCCCACTCGGCAATCGGTCCGAGAGAAGAGACAAATCCGAAGTTAACGATCACGTCATCTACTTCGATTTCCTGAGTTTCTTTGGTTTTCACATGAGAAAGGGTTACCTTGGTAATCGTGTCATCCCCATGAAGTTCCGTGATTTCGGTCGGTGTAACGACATTCACCTTGGAATTCATCAGGTTTTCGACACTGTGCTCATGTGCACGGAACTTGTCCCGGCGATGGATCAGTGTCACTTGCTCAGCGATAGGCTCCAGCATGAGTGCCCAGTCTACCGCGGAGTCACCGCCGCCACTGATCAGTACTTTTTTGCCAGCGAAGGCATTCAGATCACTGATGAAGTAGTGCAGGTTGCTCTTCTCGAACTTGGCAGCACCTTCAAGCTCCAGGCGACGTGGTTCGAATGCACCTACACCAGCTGTAATAATGACGGCTTTGGCATGATATTCATTCTCATCCGTCTTCACGACGAAATGTTGCTCATCCTTTTTCTCCACCGATACAACCTTTTCTTCAAGCCGGATGTTCGGGTTAAAATGATTCATTTGCTCAACGAGGTTATTCACCAGTTCCTGAGCTGTTACTTTCGGGAATCCGGCTACATCATAGATGTATTTCTCCGGGTAAAGAGCGGCAAGCTGTCCACCAAGCTGTGGCATACTTTCAACCAGTGTAACGGATGCCTGACGCATCCCACCATAAAACGCGGCGAACAGACCCGCAGGGCCCCCACCGATAATAAGTAAATCAGTCATATCATGACTGGAATTTTGTGCAGTCAAGAATCAACAACACCTTTCATATTTTAATAGGTAGTTAACAGAAAGAATGTGCAGGCTACGTATCGTAACCGGCATGGGTGCTGAACTGTCTTTCCTATTATAAACGGTGTATTCAGGGTTGCAAAGTTAGCGGCGTCACGAAACTGGGAACAATTGATGAAGATCAGATGAGAATAGGATGAAATTGGAAATGAAAGGTTATGAAAAATAACAAAAAAAACCTTGATCTTTACTAGAAATACAGATATCCTTGACCTGTACTATGTGTTTTTTTGTCTAATTTAGAGTCAATATGTAATATGAAGACAGATCCCGTGTTTTGTAGAATCTTGTGGTTAATTTCACAACTTGAAACGATAACTTGCGTGCAAACGTATCAATTTCATAAACCCTTTAGTTGCTTCAATCAAGTCTAGATATAGATCAAAACGGTTCGATACGTCGATATCTAGTTTCATAAAATCCATTTTTAGTGAGTTATGAAATTGATGCAAACGTTTAAATAAATTCGCGAAGTTAACATTTGTCGTCATAATGGGCAAGACCTCATCAATATTTGTAAGTATGTGCATTTTGCATCTCACCCAAGATCGGGCTGATGCAAGTGAAACCGGAAGGGGTATAGACATGAGCAGTATTCCCAAAATCGTCATCCTCGGCGCGGGCTATGGCGGGATTCTGACAGCCCAGCGGCTGCAGAAGGAATTGAACTATAACGAGGCCGACGTCACATTGGTGAATCGGCATGATTATCATTATATTACTACACATCTACATATGCCGGCAGCCGGCACGGATACCATTGAGCATGCAAGAGTGCCCATTTCCAAGCTGATTGATGAGTTCAAGATTGATCTGGTCAAGTCTTCCGTGAAGGAGATTCGTCTGCAGGATCGGAAGATTATTCTGGAGGACGGCACGTTATCCTATGATTATCTGATTATTGGACTAGGCGGTGAGCCTGAGACCTTCGGTATTCCGGGGATGCTCGATCACGCCATGACAATCCGCAGCATTAACTCGGTCAGACTGATTCGAGAACACATCGAATATCAATTTGCGATGTACAAAAACGATAACAAACGAAATCGTATTCGGTTTGTCGTAGGTGGAGCGGGTTTCAGTGGTGTTGAATTCGTAGCTGAACTTGCAGATCGTATTCCACAGCTGTGCAAGGAGTTCGACGTGAATCCGAAACATGTGCACATCTATAATGTAGAGGCAGCGCCTTCGGCCTTGCCTGGATTTGACCCGGAATTGGTAGAACATGCAATGAATGTGCTCAAGAAAAAGGGTGTTACTTTCAAAATTGGTGTTCCAATCAAGCAATGTCTCCCGGACGGGGTTATTGTGGGTGAAGGTGAAAAGCTCGATGCAGCTACAGTCGTATGGACCGGCGGTATTCGCGGTAACTCACTGCTTGAACAGGCAGGTCTTGAAGTGATGCGAGGACGTGTGAAAGTAGACGACTACTTGCGTGCTCCAGGGCATGAGCATGTCTATGTCATTGGTGATAATTCACTTGTCTTCAACGCGGAAGGACGGCCTTATCCGCCAACAGCCCAGATTGCGATGCAGCAGGGTGTGAACTGCGCCAAGAACGTTGTGGCATCCATTCGCAAGAAACAGCCACAACCTTTTGTATTTACGAGCAAAGGCACGGTTGCATCACTGGGTAAAGGTGAAGCTATTGCCGTTGTGGGCGGCAAGAAATACAAGGGCTGGAAAGCGGCTCAGTTGAAGAAGCTGGTAGATCTGCGTTATCTGTTCATCATTGGTGGTATTCCGTTAGTCCTGAAGAAAGGGCGGTTTTTTGGATGAGACATTGCAGTGTTCAGGTCCGGGGACTATTAACACGTGAAGAGCTGGATCGTTACAACGCCCTGATGCAGGTCGGTGGTTATCTGGAGGAACAGGATCAATATGATCTGGCCTACATCGTGCAGAAAGAAGTGGATATTCTCATTATGCCTGCGATTGAGCGGCTTAAAGAGAAGGGTCGTGACCGTGACCGGGCCACAGCCGAATTCCTCGAATCGCTGAAAGCGGTAGATGATGAGGACGAGGATTAGAGACGATATAAGTTGAACTAAAGATGTTTACACATACACTTCAATGACAGAATAACCTTCCAATCGCTGTTATCCCCAGATTTTTTTGATTCCCTTTTGTTAAAGGGAAAATCCGGTGATAAAGGCGAACGCTTCGCTTTTTCAGGTTTTTTCTGTCCTTTCCGTTTTTGTGTAAATAAATAGTTCAAACAATATAGATCTAAATCAAGCTTGAGGTAGTAGAATATAGATAGATAATAAAGCACCGCAGACAGTATCCTTTACAGGAGATGTCGCGGTGCTTTATTGTGTTTTGTACTATTTTTATAGCTTAAGCATGTCTTCCAGTGTTCCTTCGTTCAACAGACTTCCCACATAGAACGAACCGAATTCGCCATAACGGGCGCTAACTTCATCGAAACGCATCTCATAGACAAGTTTCTTGAACTGAAGTGCGTCATCCGCAAATAGCGTAACGCCCCATTCCCAATCGTCGAAACCAACAGAGCCGGTAATGATCTGTTTTACTTTACCCGCATAGCTACGGCCAATCATGCCGTGACTACGCATCATGGTGCGACGCTCGTCCATGGACAGCATGTACCAGTTGTCATTCAGCTCACGTTTTTTGTTCATCGGATAGAAGCAGATGTATTGTCGTTGTGGCAGAACAGGTTTCAGACGGGCGATAATATCCGGATTTTGCATCGGGTCTTCGCCTTCTTTGCCAAGATAGTTGCTCAGTTCCACTACACTGACGTATGAATACGATTTGGTTGTGTATTGGGCAAACATCGTTTTGTTAAACGCGTTCTCAACAGCCTTCAGATCTTCCAGCGTTTCACGCAGGTGCATCATGACGAGGTCTGCTTTTTGACCTACAACCGTATATACAACGGTACTTCCTTTGGATGAATCCTCGACTTCTTTCCATTCTTTCCAGAATTCCTGAAGCTCGTCCAGTGCAACAGCGCGTTCTTCATCATCTGCTGCTTTCCAGGCGGCCCAGTTAATCGAGCGAAAATCATGCAGGGCGTACCAGCCCTCCAGTGTTGATGCGGCTTCGTTCATTGGTTGTGTTCCTCCTGCAAGGTATATTTCCAAATCCCTATAAGAGGTTGTTCAAAAAGTCCGCTTTTGATTACGAATCATGCCTGGTGGCATCATCAGCATCGAATATGGCATTCAGCCGAAATAAGTGGATGCTTACGAAGTATGTTTCCTTCGGAAACATTGTAGTTGCTCACGTAGCTCTATCTACGCTCCGCTGCTCCATTTCTAACTTCATTCCATCTTCTCGGTACTGAAAACCAGTCTTTTTGAACACGCACTATAAGGGACGGGTGAGTGCTTTATCGTTTACATTGTATCCCAACATGAAGCAGAAGGGCAAATGAACAGAGTATAAATATAGGGAAATTTGTCCAGAAAGTTCGTTGCTTCGCCACATTTTTTGCGGTACACTAACTACTATCCAGAAGTGAAACCTGAATGTGTGAAAGAAGAGGTGAATGTCGCCCGATGCAATTTATACCTGTGTTAGTATTGATGGTATTATTTTTCGTTATGATGTTTGGTATCGGTTTCATTCTGAACATGCTGATGAAGACAACCTGGTTTCCTTCCTATCTGTTCATTATTGTAATTCTGCCTATTGTTGTGTACTCTCTATGGGATCAGTCGTCATCTCTGATGTCACATCTGGGTTCTTTCCAGCTTGTAGACTATATGACGGGCATCGCTGGACTGGCTGGTGCGATAATCAGTGGCTGGACGATCCAGAAGTTGCGACTGGGTGGGTACAGAATGTTTTAGATTGTTGGAAAGAGGCAACACATGCCACTGTAATCGCGTGAAAGTCTTGTCTTTGTCGTAAACGCTTACGAGTACAAAGGGAAGGCTTTTTTGCTATTCATTTATATTAGAAGGATTATTGTACACTTGTACTTCATATACATCTGGAGAACATTCTCTTTAGATATTCCCTTGTATTCTGCGGCTACAGCTTTTATAGTATTCTAGCGGCTCTCGACATTTTATTTTAGAAATTTGCTGAATTCGGCGAAAACGTGAATGATGTCGACCTAGGACGAAACGGAACGAGAACAGGCCATCTTTTTACCTGTTTTTGAGCATTTGAGGATCAGACATTTATGATAGAATAGATAAACATACTTTTGGGGAGAAGGAGATCAGGCTATGCGCATGAAGAATCTGCACCATTATACTGAACATCATCGCTACTGCGTATACAGGGAGTTTGGACTTAGCGCCCTGGATGACCGTATGCTTACAGGAGCATATCAGCCCATGGTAGGTGCTTTTGCGGTTGGCTTGTATCGGCTGTTGTTTCAGCATCTTCCCGGTGAACAGGTCGGTTATTCGCCGCTTGAACAGCAACGGAGGCTGTTCATGACACTTGGCTTGGAGCCAAGTGAGAAAGGGCGCAAATATTTGTTAGAGCAGACATCCAAGCTTGAGGCAGTGGGACTACTTCAGACTTCACGGCTATATATACCGGAAAATGATGATTACATCTACGAATATGAGCTGCAACCGCCGCTTTCTCCGGCAGAGTTTTTCCGGACACAGCATTTGACACTGTTGCTTCGTGACAAGATAGGCAAATTCGCCGTACTTTCCTTGCGTTCCGGTTTCTCGGCAGTGGAAAATGGGGACGCGCCTTATCCGGCAGCCAATAAAGAGAATATTTCCGTTCCCTTTTACGATATATTTGAATTGAATACCCATGTAATTGATTACGAGTTGGAGCAAGCATTGTCGGAAGTATCAACTACGGCCCAGCGGACAGGCACGAATGATACAGCGGAAGAAAATAGTTTGAACTATGCCGACATTATTTTGCGTTTTCCACGGGAGTCGGTCAATCGTCGTCATGTAGAACAGCTGCGGTTCGATCATGAACAACTGGGCATTGTAAATTATGTAGTAAACAAGTTTAACCTCAGTGTGCAGGATGTATGCCGTCTGCTGGATGAAGATGATATCTTCAGTCCACAGGGCCAGCTGATTCTGGATGATCTTCAGCATAAGGCGAGCATGCAGTTCAGGCAGACCAAGAAGCGCCATGAGCAACAGACTGTACAGGCAGCCAAGGTCGTGGCACTGAGACAACATATGGAGGAGCCTGAACGGAAAGAGGACTCTGGTGAACCACCTGTTGAGCATGGAGTGCAGATGGAGTACTACGTCGAAGTGCCTCCACAATTTATGACCAAGTGTGATATTCATCAATACAATATGATGTTGCGGAATGAGCCGTATACGCGTCTGCTGCAGACGTTCTTCCCTGGTGCAGTACCGGACAATCTGATC
Organism: Paenibacillus sp. FSL H8-0283; assembly: GCF_045040675.1. NCBI lineage: Bacteria > Bacillati > Bacillota > Bacilli > Caryophanales > Paenibacillaceae > Paenibacillus > Paenibacillus sp. FSL H8-0283. The sequence goes on along the minus strand of NZ_CP150295.1, from coordinate 5,769,117 downwards.
GATATATTTGAGAAAATTGATCTGAGTTACAAGTTGCCTGGTGAAGTCATCAATGTATTGATTCATTATTTGATGGCATTGCTTGTATCCGGCGGCGAGCAGCGGATTAACCGTAACTTCGTTGAGGCGATCGCCTCCAACATGTTGCTCAAGCAGGTTAACTCCTACGAGAAAGCTGTTCAATATATTCGTGATCAGGCCAAGGTCAAAGGCAAACAGGCTGCTGGTGCAGCTGGAACCCGTACCCGTACATACGGCAAAGGAACCAAAGCCAAGCCCGAAATTCCGATTGTACAAGACATAAGCACCGATGGAGATGCCGTATCCGAGGAAGAGTTCGAAGAGATGATGCGGTTTGCCCAGCAGATGCAGGCGAGTAAACAAAAAGGAACTTCTTAAATATTTATTATATAGCAAAAAGGCGAGTCCCCCGATTAATGGAGACTCGCCTTTCTGCTATATAAGTTGAACTGAAGAAACGTATTTTACGTTTAATCCATTTTTTTTATTATTTTGTAGGATATTTATCTAATTTAAACCACTGCTGAAATTCCTTTTTTGTGATTCTTTTTACAGGCTTAACTTTTTTGCTTCCTGTATCGTATCTGAAAAGAATCCATTGATCTGAAGGATACTCACTAATGTAATCCATATTTTCTCCGTTCTTATGCCATAAAATTAAACCGGTACTAATATAGTTGGTTGCCCGAGGGAGATAAATAAAACGGTCTTTCTTAGTATCGTACATTGCCAAAGTGCTTTTCTCCGTATTTCCATAAGAAAATGCAATAATGTTTTCTTTTGGTGACCAATTATATGATGAAATGGTTTCTACATTTTGTTTACCTGCTTTTTCAAGACGTTCGTTTATAATCGTGTACTTTCCTGTTTTAAGGTTCATGAGAATGAGGTTGCTGCCAGCACTTTTTTCTACTTGGATAGTAATCCATTCATTCGATGGAGATACAGCAACACTAGTGATATCCAATAATCTAACTTCAAAATCTCCCGTTTGTAGGGTGTGCTTTTCTTTACCATGAGTAACTACAATGGTGTCAATGATGTTTTGCTCGAAATCAGCAGCATCTTGCTTTAAGGTGTTCGCGGTTATCGTGATGTCGTCACCTCTCCAGACAATTTTGTTTGAGCCTTTTGTTTTTTCAAACTTAGATATACTCTGGTATGTCGAAGAGTTCACAGATGTTGAGTTAGCAGCAATATGTGCTATTTTATCTGAAGTATGAAGTGAAGATGATGCAGTTGATAACGTGCCTAAGCTACCTAAAACAATGACGCTTGATAATAAAACATTGGTGTATTTCATTATTATCTCTCCTTCATTTTGGGAAGGCGGTTACATGATGTGATTCCCTCCAGAACTATTCCAATCTTTGCTTATCATTATAAATTTGTAAAGATATGAAATCATAGAGATGATATGAAATGAGATTTCAAAAAGGGTGATTAGTCCTGTAAGTAACAAACCTGAAAGGTTGAATACATATTTATTTTATATTTATGTGGCCTTCTGATCCTCTCTGGTGTCTAATTCATTGTAAATCAAGAGGAGGTTCTTACCATGTCAGGAGCTCATGACACAAAACCTGTTTATCCGGATAAACAGGAACGTATCACTAACTTTGAAAACACTTATGAGCTGTATCGTCAAAGAATTTGCAACTACTTTTCCCTGAAATTGAACCCGATGGTTGCAGATGATTTGACTCAACAGGTGTTTTTAAAAGCAGTCGAGAATCTTCACCGATTCCAAGGGAAATCAAATTTATTTACATGGATATTCAAGATTGCTCAGAATACAGTGAAAAACGAATATCGAAGATTATCGCGAAAAAAAGAAACGCCGTTTGATTTTACGGGATATGAATCACAGTCGATCTCCCTTGAATTTACGAAGTATGTTGATTTTCGAATTGATATCGGAGTTGCGCTGAAAAAGTTAAATGAAACCGACCAGGAAATCATTGCATTACGCTTTTTTGTGGACTGCACATTGCTTGAAATTTCTAAGATTGTCGGGATGCGTGAGAGTGCAGTAAAGAACAGACTCTATAGAGCTTTGGAAAAACTTAAAAAGGAACTGAAAGAATGGGGAGGCGTTACGATCATGTCTATTCAAGATTTGATTTCAATTGTTAATAAGGGTGAAAACGAGGGATTGAACAATACGCCTAATAAAGTACACCATGATTTGTTCAATGAACTAAGTGATCATATTGAACGAATCTCGTTAAAGTACAATTATCATCCATCGCGAAAAGTAACGATTGAAGTATATCCTGATATGCCATCGTTTCACCAAGCGGTCGGAGAAGCAGATGCTCCGAATTGGTTCATGGGTACCTATGAAGGGAGTATTCTTAAAATTGTATCTCCATTAAATCCAGGACCGGAGCATACCTATCAATCGATTCTTAAAGGTACGGTTCACTTGTTCACCATGTGGCTAATAAGTGAAATCAATCCGAAGGCTCCGAAATGGATAAGGCAAGGAATTGGTGGATATGAAGCCAAGCTGATGACTCAGGACTATATTGAAGGTACAACAGAAGAGGCTATCCACAATTTAGAGATCCCAACGTTCGAACAATTAGATAATGATACCTGGGATTTCGAAACGATGAAGGGTTTTCAGTTTTCGTTCCTATTTGTGGAGTTTGTTGTTCAACAATATGGAATAGACCAGTTAAACAAATTGATCCGTGACCCTCAGGATTTTAATGGTATCTTTCAATGTTCCGAGAAGGAATTGCATCAGAAGATGGTAGAGTTTATAAGTAAGTAACCCATACAAAAATGTATGTTGCCCGGGGGAAGAACCGGGCCTTTTTTAACGGGGTTATAGTTATGTTAAATGTACTATCAATTAATTGGATTATTTTGTACAATGCATATAAAAAGAGGTTGTCTATGAATCCTATGGATGAATGTAAATAATACATATGGAGGTAATTAAGTTTGAAAACTCACTACTATTTCAGTTGGTTTAATCATTTTTTTCCTGAGAAGCTGGTCCATTGTTTGCAGGAGGATATACAAGACAGAAAATCGCTTGTTATGATTAGTGCTAATCCGTCTGGTTATAAAGATGAGCAAGTTAACTTTGATGATATTTCTGAATGGACATGGTTGAATGAGGCTAACATTATTTTTGATGAATATCATTTCATCGATTACCGTATGCAGAAAGAAGATGCTCAGCGATTCATTCAGAACGCTTCTGTCATTTTTTTATGTGGTGGATATCCTGTTTTGCAGAATGATTTTTTGGCGGAATATGAATTATCCAATGTTATTAAGAATAGCAATGCCATTATAATGGGTGCAAGCGCCGGTGCGTTAAACATGGCTGCAAAATGGTTAAGCTTGAATAACACTGATGAAGTTGAAACAAGTACTATTTATGATGGTATTGGCTTTGATCATTTTGCCTACGAATCTCATTCTCAACGCGATTACGCCACGTTTGTTCAAGGCTACCTGTTCCCCTTGTCTGAAGAGATTGATATTTATGCGGCAGAACAGGAGAGCGCTATACGTGTAAAGGACGGCAAAATAGAAATAATGGGACCTGTATATTTAATTTCCCACTCAAAGATTCAGAAGTTGGTTGAGACGCTCTAATTAGGGTGAGTGGCTATGACCTTACATAAGTAATTCCTTTTGGTGTATAAAATCATGGCTAATAGGCGAATTATCTCAGGTCTCCTTTCTATGAGTTTGTAAATAGATGCAATCTTAATATTCCTAGGACCTAAAGTCGGCAGGGTGTCAGAGTGATCAGTTACTTATTTAAACTAGCGGACTGACAATAGGATCGTTGCAAAAATGCTAACGATCCTTTTTGGTATACCTTTACAGAAAGTAGAGAACACGAAAAATTATATTAGGATGATGAGCTCCTTATTAAGCTAACGGGCAGGATAGTTTAATGAAACTATGAGTTGCAATTTGAAGAGGGTTTCAACCACAATTAGATGTACATAAATAAGTTCCTGAACTAATATTCATTGTAGGAGGTGAACGATGATAAATATTAAGAGGGTCGGGGAGATCATAGCAAGAAACCGTAAAGAGTTATCCATGACGCAAACACAACTTGGTGAGGTTTTAAAAGTTAGTCATCAGGCTGTTTCAAAGTGGGAGAGAGGTGATTGTTTACCTGATATTGATATATTAGTTCGATTATCCAAGATTTTTAATAATACCGTAGATTATTTCCTAACTCAAGAAGAGAATGATGCTCATGCAACTAGAACGAATATACTTAATAACAAGAATGACATTTGGAAGTCAGTTTTAGAAAAAATAAAAGACCAAATCTCTCAGCCAAGCTTTGATAGGTGGTTTACAAGTGCTACAGCAATTCAAATTGACAACACCCTCATTATTTCAGGTCAAGATCAGTTTGCCACAGACTGGTTATATCAGAGGTACTCCCATATGATTTCAAAAACTATAGATGAAATTAGAGGGGAAAGTGATTTAGAGGTAACCTTTCGCTTTTCTAAAGGTACTGAAAATACAGAACCATAAAGTTTGAGCATTAAGCTAACGGGAAACGTTATACGATTGCGATTAAAAACTACCCATGACGCATATGCGTCATGGGTAGTTTTTAATCATTTCCATACGTTCAGGAGGGGGCCGTGTGAAATAGCGATGTCCTAATCACTTCGTTGGACAGGACAGACAGAGTTTTGTGTAAAAATGGCCACCGTCCGGGAACGGCTATTCTTCGTATACATTTCCGAACTGACTTACTTGACCGGCCCCATCCAGGTTGAAATCGTCTTCTGCTGGTGCGGCAACGGCGGTTTCAACTTCCCGTTATCGATCAAATGCTTCAAAATATAAGCGACAAGCCGGCCTCCGCCGGTGTTGCCTCTCACCATGTAAGCAAGCTGCGGCTCCAAATGCTTCGGCTGATTTTGCAGGAACAGGTTGAGCATTTTGTCGTAGAGCTTGCCGACAGCAGGCGCATACAGAGCGGACAAATCCGGCATTGCTTTGTTCAACCGATCCAACGTTTGCGGAGAGTCCATCCAGACCGCATTGAACTTGTACCCCTCCTTCGTCTTGCGGATGTACCCCTTCTCCAGCAGGAACGAATATTGCTCAGCGTTCTCTTCGTTGTCGGGCAGTTCCCCTTGTTGGAACGCATGACAAATCTCGACATTCCGATATTCCAGCAAACGCCAATCCATCTGGCGGTCGCTCCAGTACGTATTGAATTGCCACAAGTATAAAGGAGAGTCTTCGACGTAGCGGAGCGACGGACCGAAGGTGACGTAACTACTCATATCAAAACCCGGATCGGCATAGTGGCTCCGATTTAACGCCGCATAGGCAATATATTGACCTCCGTCCTTTCGCATTGGTGCGACCGCATCGAAGTTTTCGCCAGCCGGCATGCTCCGCCAAGATTGCTCCTCGATGTTCTTGGGCAGCAAGGTCCAGAGCAGGAAATTATAGTCGCCGTCCGGAACGTAAACTCCGCTATCCTCGACTTGCCGGCGAACTTCCATTATTGCGTCGAAATGAACATCGGCCACTTCGGCGGCGCAATCTTGCCAGAATTGATGACCAGCTACGGCTAACTCGAAGAGGTCCCAGACGATGGTATTGCTTTGATATTTGCCGGGAGAGGTTTGGATGAGAAAATTGTAATCGGCCAGGTGCCGGACTTCGCCTTCCAGCAAAGACGGCGGCATTCCGAGCTCCTCCGCGATTTGATGTACGGTACGCGCCTTATGATAAGCCGCGTAAACGATATTTTGCGCCAAGGCGCGTCCAAGAAAATCGTTGGTTTCGCCCAGGCTGCCGGCCGAACCGGAATGGCCCATTTCCCCCATGCTGACCGGATTGACACTTAAAGTTCCTGTTGCACGCATACGTTTCATCCCTTTCCGTAACTTCTTTTTGGCCTCGCTCAAATGCCACTTCACCGTGTTGACAGGAATGTTCAGAGCAATCGCGATATCGCCGATTTTAAGCTCGTCGTAGTAATGCATGACCACGATCCTGCGATGGATGTCGGACAGAAACGCGACTTCTCGGCGCAGCTCGCGGTAAGCTTCGGTTACCAGCAACCGGTCAAGCGGCTCTCGGGAAGGGGCGGCCGACAGTTCGGACATGCCGTTGATTTCGATCGCTTGGGGAGCGTGCGCACGCTTTTTCAACCAATTCACCCAAGTGTATCGGGCAACCGTCCAGACGTAAGCGTCAAGGCTTCTAATGTCCCGCACCCCGGAGAAGGATTTTAACAACTGCAACATAATCTCCTGAGCCAGATCCTCCGCCTCGGCCCGCTGCTTGACCCGGTTTAACGCAAAACCGAAAATCGGTTTGACATAGCTCCGAATTGCTTCCGCCGCTTCTTTTCCGTTTTTACCAATTGAATCCATCTTTTGCCTCCATAGTTGCATCTGTAATTCCTGACAATTATATAGTGTGCCAGACGAAATAAAGGTTGGGATTATTTTTTAAAAAATTTGGACGTCCTACCGGGTGACTCATACACGTATAATTACAAACATCAACATCATGAGTAGGTCATTTAAATGGTTAAAGAGACGTTATGAATTTTTTGTTAAACGAGATGAAGATTACTTTAGATGTAAAGGACTCACTTTTAGTATATAAAGATACTTCTTTTCCGTTCAACTATGGGAGGATACAAACTAGGAGCACGAGCCGAAGTTCTTCTTCGGGTACTTGGGGTACTCCTTCGTTCCGTAGTTAACAGGAGTGGTCTCGATTAATTATTCAAATGCATAATTGAGGTTCATTATACTAACGAGAAACGTTAGTTTAATGCTCAAAGAATCGACGTAATCAACTGCGGTTTAGAACTAACGGATGACAATAGGGATCGTTGCAAAATGCTAAGGATCCTTATTGGTATACCTTTAGGGGGGGATGTACTCCAGAAAATACGGACAAAAAAAGCCCAAAAGGGCTACTTCGATAATTGTCATAGTAAACTTTTCCTAGTACTCTAACTGGAAAAAAATTACATACTTAACTTTCCCTTGTAGGAGTATGAGTAGCAACTTTCCATTTACCTTCCTCATAGGTTAAAGTTATTTTTGCAGAGAGCGACCCCTCATTGGCACGATACTTACTGACCTCTATGGCAATGTTATTATCTGATTGCTTCTCCTGCTTTTCAATTTTCAGTAAAATCCCTTTTAGCGTGTTTTCAGACTGTTCTGACAGTCCTTCTTCAATCAATTCTTCATAGGTTAGGTTATAAATTTTTACGTTATATTTGCTGTGAAGGTAATCCTCAATGCTTTTCTTATCAGAATCCTTTAATGGAATTCCTTTATCAAAATCTAATGAGATATACTCCATGTTTTCATTAAGAGCCGTATCTGTTGAAATTAACTCCTCCAACGCCATACGATAAGGTTCACCTAGTTCATTCTGCTGACTAGAGCCAGTAACAACACCTGCGCAAGCTGATAGTAAAAATAACGCTACAACACTGAAAATAAAATGCATTGTCTTTACTTTTATGACAATCCCCTCCTGGGTACTCGTTTCCTAAATAAACGTAATGATAAACAGAAATGTTGTATTTCAGTTTAGAAAGAAGCCCAATTTGATCTGCCTAATTAAGCTAGCAAGTAGGTTAACGGCAAGGATCGTCTGTGAGCAGAACTGTAATATCAGGAGAATTTATGGTTTTAATAGAGGATAATGATTACTTATTATTCCAGATATATGCTACTCTCTTTTTATTCCATAGTTTTCTTAACGGAGAAATGGAAATTTAAATGTTGGGGGTAATTGCTTGCTTCTATCCGAACGATTGCCAATTGCAGCAAGTCTGTACCCTGAGGAACCTGCGTTAATGCGACATGGGCAAACGATGAGTTATGGGGAGCTTTACGGTCTAGTTGAAAGACTCAGTCATGCCCTGTATGTTGAAGGACTCCGGGCCGGTGATCGCTTTGCCCTTTTAGGTGATCCAGATCCCCAGCTCGTTGTTGCGTTTTATGCAGCAGTTGAGATTGGTGCTATACCACTCGTTCCTTCTCCTATGCTAACAGTACCTGAACTTGCTGCCATATTTCAGGATGCAGAACCATATATGGTTATTCATGATGACCAACATGCTAAAGCAGCTATTGCCACGGTAAAGCTTCTTGGGTATTGTCCAAAACTGTTTACGACAGACGAAGAAGGGACGAATAACAGTTCGCTCGCTACTCTTTTACAGCAGGAACCCGCGTTCTCTCCAAAAGACCATTTCAAACGAAGTGTAGACGATACGGCAGTCCTGATTTATACGGGTGGGACAACTGGTCGGCCAAAAGGGGTCATGCATTCGCATCGTGGTATGGCTACTTGGAATCAACTTACGCCTTCTGCAGGCTTCGGTCATGATCTCAAGCGTCGTGTGTTAGTGCTCAACTTATCCCATCTGGTAGGTCAGTTCCAGCTGTGGGCGACCATGGCTGCCGGAGGCTGTCTTGTATTTCTAGACGAATACCCGGCGGATGTACACCGCATTATGGCAGCTATTGAACGTGATCAGATTACACAACTCAGCACAGTAGGCCAACTGCTTCGTGATCTTACCCGCGAGGCATCCGTAGGAGGTAGAAACTTGAAGAGTCTATCGCTTATTGGCTGCGGAGGGTCCATTATTTCCCCGGATACACTACAGGAGGTCGTATCGCAATTTCCTGAAGTTATCATTGTGAACAACTACTCACAAGCGGAATGTGGAATGTCCATAAGCCGCCTTTTTCCTGTTCAGCATATGGGCGATCCTCATCGCCTTCGATCCGTAGGTCGTCCTGCTGACTTGGCTGCCCAGGGTGAGCAGGCCTTTGAAGTTCGGATATTAGATACGGACGGAAGTGAGACAGTTACGGGCGAGGCTGGAGAAATCGTTGTTCGAGGTCAACAGACCATGCTGGGGTATTGGCGCCAGTTGGAGGTTACTGCCGAGACCATGTCCGATGGCTGGATTCGAACTGGGGATGTCGGTTGTCTGGATGCCGAAGGTTACCTTTATGTGTTTGATCGCTTGAAGGATATGGTTATTGTGGGCGGTTCCAATGTGTTTTGTGCCGAAGTGGAGCATGTTATTGTGAGCCATGAGTCGGTAAGCGAGGCGGCCGTAATCGGACATCCTCATCCCGATGAAGGCGAGGAACTTGTCGCTTTCATCGTGTTACGGGACGATGAAAATATGGATCTGACGCGGGTGCGGACGTTTTGTGAGCCACACCTTGCTCCGTACAAATGGCCGACTCGACTGTTCATTGTGGATACTTTGCCCAGAACAGCCGTGGATAAAATAGACAAAAAGCAGTTGCGCAAGCATCTATCCTCAATTTCATCCGAAGGGCTATGCTAACGGGAATGCTGTTTAATAGCTGTTGGGCAGAATAATTATTGTTAGATCAACAAAAACAGCCCTTCAACTTCCTTTTGGAAGTGAAGGGCTGTTTTTATCTCAACTGGTATGCAGGCGGGCACGAAAATACCTCGTAGTGTTACCTCAAAATCGTAGTGGCCTGATTACCCGCATAATCCTCAATGACCAGCTTCAAAGAGCTGTTGCTGGACGCTGGCGTGAAGGTCAGTTCACTCAGCTTTGTTCTTCCCCGAATGATATACGGGAATTTTTGCGATACGTAAGTGACTCCGAACTCGCGTGCCACCCCATTTTCATAAACATAAATCTTGTACCAGTCCTCCAGATCCGGGAGGGCAAGTGTGTACTTTCCATCTTTTACCGTGACCTTTTCCTTGGCGTATGGTGTAATCTGAAGATCTGCGAGCTGTCCGGTATGGGTAACCGGATTCTGCCCGCCAATGGCGATGTTCAGCACGTAATGTTCACCATTGGTCGGAAGTCCGGTCAGGACGACAGATTGTTTTCCTTTTTTGACCTGAAGCGACTTGGTGAAAGGCTCTTTTGTGTATTCTGTTTCTAGTGTGAGTTGAATAGACTCGTTGCCTTTTCCTTTGTCTTTATTTTTATCCTTGTCCTTATCCGTATTCTTATCTTTGTCTTTGCCCGAGTCTTTCACTTTCTTCGGGTTTTTCCAGCTTACAATAGCATCGCCATTCTTTTTGAATTTCACATCAATATCCTGAACGGCTGCATTCAGATCGTAAGGCAGGACGGTTGCTTCACTTTCGGTACCATCTGCACCAACCGCACGGATAGACAGTTCACCAGATGGCTGTTTTAGCGATTTGATATAAAAAGTGGAATCATACACGCCGCCTACATAGGCGCCATTTTCATATAAATTGTATTGTTTGACCTCTGAATAGTCCTTCATGTCCCATGCAACAACCAGTTCATCGGTGTTGGTCAGTGCTTTGGCAATATGGAATCCGGTCGGTGCATCCGGTACAGCCGCTGAACCGTCGGAAATGCGGATCTCGCCAATGTTCATCTGGTAATTCTCAATTGCTTTGCCATTCGGGTCAAAAGATAATCCCATAGCGGCAATGGTTTTGCCTTGATAGGCACTCAAATCCAGCGAAGTTGTCTTCCAGCCTTCTGTATGCTGGCCTGCATTAGGCACATTTACGTTGACCACGTTGGATGGATCATCTTCGAAGATCAACCCAACATGCAGGGAGGAAGCGTCACTAGTCGACGGTTTGTTATACGTCAGTTCCAGTTTCGATTGCCCGTTGACGGACAGGTCGGTCTTGTACAGGCGCAGGAAGTTCTCCGCGTTCAGTGTGCCGTTCACCACGAGAGAGCTGCCGCCATTAAACGCGCCAATGGAGTCATAGTTGTACCTTGCGCCTTTCTCATAAGAGGGACCATAGTCAAAATCAACACTGAGCTTGTCGCCTTCACTATCCATCCACCATTGCCAAGTGACAGGGATATCCTGAATGTTGATATTGGACCATTCTTTATCGTTCGAGACAGCACCGTCTTCATAATATTTCAGGCCGTGGCCCGTATTGAAGTTGGTCGCAAAATTGGAGCCGTTGATGACGGATCGCTCGGTAAGATAAGCGGCAATTCCATCCCAATTTGCACCGGAAGCATACACATCCGACAGATCGGCAGACGCATTACGACGTGCATCTGTCGGGTCTTGATTTGGACCAGACCACCAGGCACGATCACGTACAAAGGTCATCCACTGGTACTCATCTTCCGCACGATGATTGGTGCTGTCATCGCCCATCTCTTCATCCAGAGCGTTGTGGGTGAAGTCGGCACCTAATGTCGCGATGCTGTTCATGGGTTGACCGTTCTCATCCAGGTTATGGCGCAGGTCATAGGATTGCTTCCAGCGGCCGAATTTGTCATGTCCACCTTCGACACCAGCAAATACGGTTTCCAGTGGATCCAGTCCCAAGCTAAGGGCATGATCACGGGAATCGCGGAGCATCTTGTGGTTCCATACATAGTTCAGGAAGATGGAATCCGAGACTCTGCCGAGAACGGAATCCTGCACAAAGGGGCTGTTAAGTCCATTAAATTGGTTCTGGTATTGAATTTTACCTGTTGTATTGATGGTGGAATCATACCACTGAACGTACAGGCCTTTATCTCTTAGATATTTCATGAATTTCTTGTAGGAAGCGATATCCTCAGGGGCTACACCCCGGGCAACCTCTTCCTGATTGAAGAAATATCCATCGTAGTTGTAGTATTCTGCCATCTCGGCTAGTTTCTCGGCCACAGGGAAATTACCGTTTTCATCCTGGATCAGCATTTGTTTATAGGTTTGTGGCCCACGGTCATTGTCCGAGAAAAAGATGTTGGCAATGGACTTAACGCCGTTCTTGTGGGCTGCATTGGTGTAGGCCGGATTCGGAATGTTCAAAATGCCAAACTCGAAGTATTTCTCCGTCCATTCTTTACTCGGATCGTACAGCTCCTCAGGTACTCCCGCAGAGGCCATGCCGTGCCAATAGCTGTAGTAGTCTGTATATTGCCAATAATTAAATAGATACTGGCTGAATTCATTGGTATAAGGTGTGCTATCGAAGAATGCATTGCCGTAATCGCCACTCATTGTGAATAACTGGGTGTCCGGACTAAGCTCAGGATAAGCCTGTGTGGCAGCAAACGCTTCATTACGGGGCTGCAAGGGAACATGGGCACGAAGTAAATCGCCATGGATATCACTTTCCGGTGTCCAGTTCAGAATCTGGGCCGAGGTGTATCCATGTTGATAGGGCTGATTCACCCCTTTGGCACTTTCACCGGTGTAAGGGAGCGTGTCTCCGGCATAAACGGATGATGCAACAACTTGTCCAAGCAGAGCCGTAGTCAGGACCATGGCGGTTACCTTGGGTATGATGCCTTTTGCTTTGAGTTTGCGTGTCATGCTGTTCCTCCTTCAAGTGGAATGAATGTAAGGTATTCTTTTACACAAAGCTAAACTTATGGTTAACGATAGTGGATGAAAGCGTTTTTAAATAGGGTGAAATTAAAGAAACACAGATATAAACTAAAGAAAAGTTGCAGGTGACAAGTTAATGTCAGAAGCCTGATGGTATAATTCAAGTCAGGAAAACAGCATCGGAGGGAACATGCGAATTGAAAATTGTTAGCGTTTACAATAATTTCTTCAAAAATAATATGTTTATGAAAATGCTCCTGATTTTCTCGATGATATCGATTGTCACGATCATTACGTTATCTTATATCATCTTCCTGTCGGTGTCCGACTCCACGATTCGCCGGGAACTGGCGATCCAGAAAGCGGCGATGGAACATGTAGACCGGTACATTCATCAGCAGTATGAATCGGTACAAAACATGGTGAGGGACATGCATCAGAATGAGGCGCTGTCCGCTAACATTACGTACCTGATGAATCATTCGTACGCTGAATATGTGCAGCACATGACCAATGGATATTACGCCAATCAGGATGACTATTCGGCCGATGTATTGAAACATTTTCAAAATATTATGGATCGCAATTCGCAGATTAATCAACTCATGTTGTATAGTGCCGAACAGCAGGATCTGTCTACCTTTAATCAACACAAGCAGTTCCGCAAGCTGGACGCCAATGTAGCTCATTCCTATATTCCGGACGTGATGGCGATGGAAACGCCCAATATCAGTGCACCCAACTACTGGATTCGCAAAGAGATTAATCAATGGGACGCTGCGCTCTACTCCATCCGCGTACCAATTAACAATACACAGACTCTTCGGAATTTGGGCCAATTTCTTGTCTTCTTTGACTCAGAAGGAATCGGTAATGCGCTGGATAACTACGAGAGTAATCTCAAGGGAGACATCGTGGTGTTATCGGCGAAAGGGACAGTGTTATTTGACTCCAACAATCATTATTACGGGAAGAAGTATCCCTACGTGAATGTGGCCGATTCCCTGTTTGATCAGACGGATATGGATTCAATGAAAAAGGAGCAGAACATGTACGTGAACAAGTTTGTCTCCGCGGATCAGGGTTATGTGGTCATTGGCACCGTTCCGGTAGAAGAGATGGCTGAAACCTATGCGGGGATTCGCAATACCATCATCTCGATCAGTATCGTATGTATTTTGTTTGCCGTGCTGGTTCCGGCATTTTTCATTATTAACTTTGCCAAACGAACCCGTCGAATTATTCGCTTCACCCAAAAAGTGAAATATGGCAACTTAACGGCTCGCATCGACGATCCGCGAGATGATGAACTGGGGCAGATCTCACATAGCTTCAACGACATGCTGGATGAGCTGAATCTGTATATTGAACGGGTCTACAAGGCCGAGATCAAACAGAAGGAGACCGAGCTGGTCGCATTACAGGCGCGCATCAACCCTCATTTTCTCTACAATACGCTTGAAGTGATTCGGATGAGGGCGATATCCCAGGGGGCGAGAGATGTCGGCGAGATGATCTATAGTTTATCCGTATTGTTCAAGAGCCTGGTACAGCAAAAGAAAAATTATACGCTGAAGGATGAGATGGAAGCTTGCCGTTTGTATCTGGAGTTATTCCGAATCCGCTACAAGGATATTTTCATATATACGATCCAGATCGATGCTGCATATTATCAACACCCTGTGGTCAAACTTTCGCTGCAACCTATCATTGAGAATTATGTTGTACACGGCATTCAGACAGAACGTTCGGATAACCGATTATCCATTGTTGTGGAAGAGACAGATGATGTGGTGCAAGTGGAAGTCAAAGATAATGGCAAAGGCATTGATCCGGCACGCCTGACGGAAATCCTTGAAGAACTGGAACGTCCTGAAGAGTCTGGTCAGATGTTCGGGCTGCGCAGTGTCCATAGTCGATTGCGCTTCCTGTATGGGCCAGAGTTCGGTATCACCATAGAGAGCACCCTCGGAGAAGGAACACGAATCAGGGTGCGTTATCCACATACAGAAGGGACAGGTGTGTAATATGTACAAGGTGTTTATTGTGGACGATGAGCCATTCATCATTGAAGGTTTATACGATATTGTGGATTGGTCTTCATTTGGTATGGAAATTGTGAGCCATGCAGGTAATGGGCAAGCAGCGTTACAGGCGCTCTCTTCTCAGCCTGTGGACATTCTGATTACGGATATATCCATGCCACTCATGAATGGTCTTGACCTGATTCGGGAAGCAAGGCGAGTACAACCTGAGATTAAGGTCATTATCCTCAGTGGTTTCAATGAGTTCGAATATCTGAAGGAAGGCATGCAGCTGGGAATCGAAAATTATTTGCTTAAACCGATTAATGTGGAGGAATTGGAATCCACGCTGAGCAACACCGCGTCCAAGCTGGATCATATGGTATCACCTCAAGCCAATGATGCGTATGGCATCCAGATTCTGAAAGATAACATTCTTCATCGATGGCTTACGGGACAGATTGCAGCTACTGAATTTGAAGAACGTGCCCAGTTCATGAACCTTTCGCTGGATGCACCGGACGTTGCTGTGGCCATTCTGCGTGACAAAGGACAAGTACCCGGCATGTTTGAACGTGTAGAAGAGATGCTTAGAGACAGACGCCATCTGAACGTATTTCATGATATCGATGGAGACATCGTCATTATTGCCAATATTCAGGGTACGAGTGACGAGGAACAGAAGTTGATGGATGGCTTGCAGGCATTATCTGATGAGATAACCGTAACCCATCCGGCGGCACGCATTGGAGCAGGCAGATTGATGAAAGGGTTATACCATGCGCCGACCAGTTATGCCGAGGCCAAAAAAGCACTCCAGTATGTGATGATTTATCCCGACCTTAAAGTCATCGACCATGCCATGCTGGAAAGGTGCGGAAATTCAACGGCGACCTTTTTCATTGAATGGAGGGAGTATGCCAAACTCATTCTGTCCCGCAATACTGAACAACTTGCTGACCGGATTCGCATGGATTTTGAACAGCATCGCAATGGGCTTACACCTGGGGAGTTACAGAATACCGCACTGGAAGTTGTGATTCGCTTCAAAATGGAACTGGAGAGCATCAAACACTCGGATGAGTCTGCCATATACCAACAAGGGCTTCAACTTGTACTGGACAGTGGCACTTTTGATGAGCTCGTGCGGGCGCTTCAGCAGGTTGGGTCGCAGACGATCCAATCCCTATTGCAGGATCTGAAAAATCCAATTGTAAACCAAGTGCTTCAGCATATCGACAAACACTACGCAGAAGAGCTCTCCTTGAAGCTATTGGGTGCCCACTATCATCTGCATCCGGTGTATTTGGGACAATTGTTCCATAAGGAGACAGGGGAGACGTTTGCCGAATACATCAACAAATACCGAATTGAACGTGCGAAGGAGCAACTACGCAATTCCAATCTGAAGGTACATGAGATCGCCCGAAATGTAGGGTATTGGGAGACGGGGTATTTCTATAAACAGTTCCGCAAATATGTAGGGATTTCACCGACTGATTTCAAGGTGTTTGGTTAATTCGGTGACGGGTAGATCCAACCATGCGGACAGAGAGCCAAGAGACATATCGGGAACAGGAATGGCATGGTAGAAAATCATGGCATACGTTACCCGAAATGTCTCTTTTATGTAAGCGATTTATTTAAATAGGTACAAAATAGTGGCCCAAGGACGATTTCTCTTTAATTTGTACCTCGAAAACTTAAGTTTATCTTCTTTTTGTAAATGCTTTCATTCGATAAGGTTAAAGCAGTTAGTAAGTAGAGCCTAAGGGAACACGAAAAGGGAGGATCAAAGAAATGAGTAAACAAAGAAAACGCTTCTCACTCGTTCTTGCATTGTTAATGGCCGTTACACTTGTTCTTAGTGCCTGTGGAGGAAGCAAAGATGCTTCAGAATCCGGGGGAGCTGGAGATGATGCGGTAGAGTTGATTTGGTATACCATCGGTACCCCTCAGAAAGACGTCAATAAAGTGATGGAAGAAGTGAGCAAGTACACCAAAGAGAAAATTAATGCCACGGTAACGATGAAGATGGTTGACTGGGGTGACTACCCGCAGAAGATGCAGGTTAACGTAGCATCCGGTGAGCCAATGGACATTCTGTTCACTTCTTCTGGTGGATTCGATTATGTACAAAATGCTAGAAAAGGTGCATTTCTTGAACTGGATGACCTGCTTGCTGAATACGGTCAGGATCTTACCAAGACCATTGATCCTGCGTTCCTCAGCGGTTCCAAAGTAGATGGACACAATTACGGAATTCCAGCCAACAAAGAGCTACCACAACAAGAGGTATGGCGCTTTAACCAAATGCTGGTTGATAAATACAAGCTGGACATTTCTGGCGTTCGTACGTTAGACAGTCTGGAGCCTCTGCTCAAAACAATTAAGGAAAACGAGGCGAGTGTAACACCATTTGCCATGGATAAAAACTATGTTCCTTACGTGCCTTATGACTATGTCATTCAGAATCTGCCAATGGCAATCAAGCTGGATACAACAGACTATAAGCTTGTAAACATACTGGAAACACCTGAAATGAAAGAAGCACTTACCACAATGCACAAATACTACAAGGCTGGTTATGTATCGGCAGAAGCGGCAACAACAGGTTCCACGAACGACCTGACAACATCGGGTAACTGGTTCCTGGATCGTGCACAGACTCAGCCGCTTGCGGACAATCAATGGTCTGCAAGTTACGGTTATCAAGTCGTTTCAACACCTGCAAGTGAAGCAATTATAACAAATACATCTGTACAAGGCTCCATTATGGCCATCTCGGCGAACTCGGAATATCCGGAGAAAGCGATGGAATTCCTGAACCTGCTCAATACAGATCCTGTGCTGCGTAATATGGTGGACTCCGGTATTGAGGGCACACACTACAAAAAAGTGGATGACACGCATATGGAAAATCTGCCTGAATCGAAAAACTACGATATGCCTTCATACTCCCTTGGGAACAACATGCTGCTCTATCTGAACAGCAATGACCCGGATAACAAATGGGATGAGTTCAAGAAGTTTAACGCTGAAGGTGTCAATTCCCCGATCCTCAGCTTTAACTTTGATGCAAGCAATGTATCGTCCGAACTGACAGCGGTACAGAACGTGAAAGAGCAATATTGGGCAGCACTGATGACAGGTACACTGGACCCGGCAGCCAATCTGGATCAAGTGATTGAGAAGTTCAATCAAGCCGGACTGGAGAAAGTAATGGCTGAAGCCCAAAGCCAGCTGGATGCCTGGAGAGCGGAAAACAAGTAACAGTACATCGTAAGGATCGGGCGGCTGCTTATCGCGTCCGGTCCTTTTTCATTCAAGCCTGAAGGAGGATCTCCACAATGACTACATTTTTGAAAAACCTGATTAGAAACCGAGTCATGTTGCTCATGGTGCTACCAGGCGCCATCTGGTTCTTCTTCTTCTCCTACTTGCCACTCGTGGGTACAGTGGCTGCTTTCAAAGAATATCGATTCAGCCGTGAAGGGTTCTGGGCAAGTCTGATGAAGAGTGAATGGGTTGGCTGGGACAATTTCAAATTCCTGTTCAGCACAAGTGACGCATGGCTCATTACACGCAACACCCTCTTTTATAACATCGCCATTATCTTCCTGGGACTGGTGTTTGCTGTGGCATTGGCAATCCTGCTTTCGGAACTAGTCAATAAACGACTCGCCAAACTGTATCAAACCGGCATGTTTCTGCCGTATTTTCTCTCATGGGTTATTGTTGGTTACTTCGCATTCAGCTTCTTGAGCATGGACCGCGGGATGTTGAATCAGATTATCGGCTGGTTTGGGATGGAACCAATTCAGTGGTACTCCGAGGCGAAATATTGGCCGTATATTCTGGTATTCGTAGCGTTATGGAAAACCATAGGTTATAGCAGCGTTGTCTATCTGGCTTCCATACTGGGGATTGATAAATCACTGTATGAAGCAGCCATGATTGATGGAGCAAGCAAATGGCAGCAGATTCGCAATATTACGATTCCGTTGCTGTCGCCCATCATCACGATTATGACCTTGCTGGCCGTAGGCCGCATTTTCTATGCCGACTTTGGACTCTTTTATCAGGTGCCAAGGGATTCGGGTACGCTTTATTCCGTGACCAATGTTATTGATACGTATGTATATCGAGGTTTGAAAACTAGTGGTGAGATCGGCATGAGTACAGCAGCGGGATTGTATCAATCCGTGGTGGGCTTTGTGCTTGTTATTATCTCCAACTATGTTGTTCGCAAAGTAGATAAAGACAGCAGCCTATTCTAGGACAGGGAAAGGAGTGAACCACTATGGCTCAAGCAGGGCTTGTTAAAAAACGCGACTTCCACCACGTATCCAACGGCTGGAACGTGATCATGAACATCATCGCAGGTCTATTCGCTCTGATCTGTGTATTTCCTTTTATATTTGTAGTCATCATCTCGTTTACAGACGAGAAAGCACTGGCCCGTGATGGGTATCGTCTGATTCCGGCAGAATGGAGTCTCGCGGCATATCAGTTTGTCTGGCAGAGTGGGGACACGCTACTGCGGGCGTATGGAGTTACCATCCTGGTAACGGTACTTGGTACCATCATCAGTCTGATTCTCATGTCGCTGTATGCGTATGCGGTTTCCCGCAAGAGCTTCAGATATCGGAGATTTTTCTCCATCTTTGCAATTCTTACCATGCTGTTCAACGGCGGGATGATTCCAACCTATATGGTCGTATCCCAGCTGCTCGGGTTGAAAGATACGTTATGGGCACTTATTCTGCCGCTGGCGATGAATGCCTTCTATATTATGATCCTGCGTACATTCTACTCCACCAGTGTACCGGATGCAGTCATTGAATCGGCGAAGATTGATGGCGCCGGTGAGTTCTATACCTTTATGAAAATCGTGGTTCCACTCTCCTTGCCGGGACTGGCAACCATCGGGTTGTTCAGTACACTCGGTTACTGGAATGATTGGTTCAATGCGCTGTTATACATCGATAATCCGAATCTGGTACCACTGCAATCTATGTTAATGCGGATTGAGTCGAGTATTCAATTTATCCAGCAGAACTCTGCTAACAGTTCGATGAGTCTGGCAGCCATGCAGTCCATTCCGCAGGATACGTCCCGAATGGCGATGGTTGTGCTTGCTACGTTACCGATTATATTCGCTTATCCGTTCTTCCAGCGTTATTTCGTACAGGGTCTGACGGTAGGCGCGGTCAAAGAATAACCGGATCACGTTATAGGATTGGAGAGATGCAGATTGATGACTTATAAGGACCAAAGCAAATCCGTAGAGGAACGGGTACAACACCTGCTTAGCCTGATGACTACGGAAGAAAAGGTAGGTCAACTTACGCAGCCATTTGGCTGGCAGACCTATACGAATGATCAAGGGAACATCACGTTAAACGAATCCTTTAAACAGCAAGTGGAAAATGGGGGCGTCGGCTCCCTCTATGGTGCACTTCGCGCAGATCCGTGGACGGGCGTTACGCTGGAAAATGGACTATCCGCCAGAGAAGGCGCTGAGGCGGTCAATCTGATTCAACGTTATGCAATAGAACATTCCAGACTGGGGATTCCCATTCTGATCGGGGAAGAGTGCTCGCATGGTCATATGGCTATTGACGGAACGGTCTATCCTGTCCCTCTTTTACTGGGGAGCACCTGGAATGTGGATCTGTATCGGGAGATGTGCCGGGCAGTAGCACGGGAGACACGTGCTCAAGGTGGTGCGGTCACCTATTCTCCGGTACTGGATGTTGTGCGTGATCCGCGCTGGGGACGTACGGAGGAATGTTTCGGTGAAGATCCGTTTCTCATTGGAGAGCTGGCAGTTGCTTCCGTAGAAGGGCTTCAGGGTGAAAGTCTTGACCGTGGAGATACAGTAGCGGCAACGCTGAAACATTTTGTTGGTTATGGCAGCTCAGAAGGCGGACGTAATGCAGGGCCTGTACATATGGGCTGGCGCGAGCTACTGGAAGTGGATCTATATCCATTCCGCAAAGCGGTGGAAGCGGGCGCTGCGTCGATCATGCCAGCATATAACGAAATTGATGGCACGCCTTGCACCGTGAATACGGAATTGCTGGAAGATGTTTTGCGTAAGGATTGGGGCTTTGACGGTCTGGTCATTACGGATTGTGGTGCGATCAACATGCTGGAAAGTGGGCATGATGTCGCGGCAGATGGAATGGAAGCTTCCGTACAGGCGATTGAGGCAGGCATCGATATGGAAATGTCCGGTGAGATGTTTGGGCAATATCTGGTGCAGGCGGTGGCAGAAGGCAAGCTTGATATGCAGGTTCTGGATCAGGCTACCTCTCGCGTGCTGGCGTTGAAGTTCAGACTGGGCTTATTCGAACAGCCTTATGTGGATGCCGATCGGGCAGCAGAAGTAATTGGAAGTGAAGCGCATATTCAACTGGCACGCCAGTTGGCTGCGGAAGGGGTTGTACTTCTCAAAAATGAGGCTGACACGTTACCTCTCTCGTTAGCAAATGTGGGCCGGATTGCCGTGATCGGCCCAAATGCGGATCAGGCCTACAATCAACTGGGTGATTACACATCTCCGCAACCGAAGTCGAAAGTGGCGACGGTACTGGATGGGATTCGCATTAAGCTGGCTAATCATGTGGATGGGCAAACGGAGAAGAGTTCTGTTGGTGCTTTGACTGGTGACAGCAGTACAGATCAGGTTCTTTATGCACCAGGCTGCCGGATCAAAGGTGATTCGAAAGAAGGATTCGAGCGTGCGATCGAAGTTGCCAGTCAAGCGGATACGGTCATTATGGTGGTTGGCGGCTCCAGTGCACGTGACTTTGGAGAAGGAACAATTGATCTGAAGACGGGGGCTTCCAATGTGTCGGATAACTCCTGGAATGATATGGAGTGTGGCGAAGGGATCGACCGGATGACGTTGGGTCTTGCCGGAGTACAGTTGGAACTTATTCAGGAGATTCACAAGCTCGGCAAGAAGCTTGTCGTTGTTTACATTAATGGTCGTCCCATCACTGAACCTTGGGTGGATGAACATGCCGATGCAATTCTGGAGGCGTGGTATCCGGGTCAAGAGGGCGGTCGTGCCATTGCAGATATTTTATTCGGTGATGTGAATCCGTCAGGCAAATTGACGATCTCCCTTCCGAAGCATGTCGGCCAATTACCGATCTATTATAACGGCAAACGTTCCCGAGGCAAACGTTACCTCGAAGAGGATCTGGAGCCACGTTATGCATTTGGATACGGACTTAGCTATACCACATATGAGTACAGTGAACCGCAGCTGAGTGCTGCATCTATGACAACTGATGATTCAGTTACGGTATCGGTGAACGTGACCAACACCGGCCGTTATACAGGTGCAGAAGTTGTACAGATGTACATCTCTGACGTGGTCAGCTCACTAACTCGTCCGGCCAAGGAACTGAAGGGGTTTGCAAAAGTGAACCTGGAGCCGGGAGAGACACAGACCGTGGAATTCCACATCGGGGCCGAGCAGCTGCAGTATATTTGTCGTGATTTGAAGCCTGTCGTTGAACCGGGACAATTCCATATTCATATCGGCAGCAGCGTAAACGATACGCAAATAGCCGAACTGACCGTAAGGGAGGCGTAAGACGTTGGAACGTATCAGACGATTTATTCGCGAGTTGTCCGAACATCAGTGGCTGGAGCAATTACAGCTGCGCAACTGGGATATTACCCGCGCTTATTATCATGTGCCAGGACAGTATGAGGATCAGGGTGAGTACCCCGAAGGGCAAGATTTTGAGCGTTTTCCGAGCAAACAGGGAACGACTTATTTTTTCAGAACACGTTTGGAGATTCCTGCTACATGGCAGCAAACACCTTATGGGCTTGTATTTGAGACAGGCGGAGAAGGCTTGCTTCGGGTAAATGGGC
Organism: Paenibacillus sp. FSL H8-0283; assembly: GCF_045040675.1. Taxonomy (NCBI): domain Bacteria; kingdom Bacillati; phylum Bacillota; class Bacilli; order Caryophanales; family Paenibacillaceae; genus Paenibacillus; species Paenibacillus sp. FSL H8-0283. The sequence goes on along the minus strand of NZ_CP150295.1, from coordinate 5,746,817 downwards.
ACTCTTATCAGGGCCTTGACCGCAATCATACCTACGTCACGCTTGATCCATCCAAAGTCGGAAACGCTCCAGAACTGGAGATCGAGATGTTTGATCCGGTACCTGAACCTGTAGACCCGTTGAATCAACAGGCGGTTATTCAGCCGCCAATCACATCAATTACGAGCTTGCTGGTGAGACCCAATGAAGCGGTTCGTAGTCTGATGTATACCGTCATTATTGTGCGTGATTCGGCTGTGTTGCTACCGGAAAGTGACTTTCGGCGGGTTCGCCTGTTAGAACTGGTGTATCGTGCGATGGATCAATTTGTAGGCATGTCAGCAGAAGAGATTGAGCAGGGAGAGGGTATTCGTCAGATTGAGAATAATCTGAAGCATCATGTGCGTGAGATTGGCGGAAACGCGGAAGGTCTGGAGCATATGGTGGGACAGTCCCATATTGATATTGCCTGGCTGTGGCCTGTACGTGAGACGGTACGCAAAACGAGCCGTACTTTCTCCACCGTGGATGCACTCATGAATGAATATCCGGACTATGTTTATTCCCAGAGCCAACCCTTATTATATGCGTTTCTGAAGGAGCATGATCCCGAGCTGTACGCACGGGTGAAGCAGCGGATTGTAGAAGGCCGGTGGGAACTGGTTGGCGGCATGTGGGTTGAGCCGGATCTGAACATCCCGAGCGGGGAGTCCCTGATTCGCCAGATGTTATATGGTCAGCGTTTCTATATGGAGGAGTTTGGCAAGACATCACAGATTGAATGGTTGCCGGATACGTTTGGTTACTGTGCCTCCCTGCCGCAGATTTTGAAGCATGGCAATGTGGAGTATTTCATGACAACAAAGCTCGGATGGAATGACACAAATGTGTTTCCATACGATCTCTTCCATTGGGTGGGTATTGACGGCACACCGATCCTGTCCTACCTCAATCATGGGGTTAACGAACACACCCTGCCGAAGGACATTCATGATCACTGGCAGTCCTACCGTGAGAAAGCAACTCATCCGGAGCATATGCTTCTATACGGACACGGTGATGGCGGCGGTGGTGTAACACGCGAGATGCTGGAGTATGTGGATCGCGCAGACCTGATGGTAGGTCAGCCTGCGAGCCGATATAGCACAGCTGGAGCTTTCTTTGACGGAATTGAAAAGGAGCAACCTGTACTTCCGAAGTGGCATGGCGATCTGTATCTGGAGTTACATCGGGGAACCTATACGACCCATGCGCGCAATAAGCGTAACAACCGGAAAGCGGAGGTTCTGTATCGAGAAGCTGAGCTGTGGAATACACTCGCTCTGCCAGATATGGAGGCAGATGCAGAAGCTGAAGTGCGTTCGAATCTGCATGAAGGCTGGAAATTAATTTTGCTGAATCAATTCCACGATATTATACCGGGATCGGCGATTACGGAGTCCTACGTCACTTCGAATGAGGAATATGTACAGGTATTTAAATTAGGCAGAACCGGACTGGATCAAGGCATTGCAGCATTGACAACGGGTATCAATACAGAGGGACCAGAAGGTTCAGTAGCCTATGTTGTATTCAACAGCTTGGGCTGGAAACGGAGTGCAGTCGTTCAACTTCCTGTGCAGGAGGGCTTGGATCGCTACGGCATCGATGAAGAAGGCCAACGGCTGCGGATGGATTGGGAGGATGGCAGCATGTCTATTCTCGTGACAGACATTCCGGCGTTTGGATATAAGACGATTTGGCTTGTACCGGAAAATACAAGGGAAACGAATGTACGGGAAATGACCACCCTTGCCGCACAAACAACCTTTAATGATACATGGGATACTGCCTTTTATCATGTGCAGTTCAACGAACGTGGGGAGATCACCCGTCTGTGGGATAAAACCGCAGAGCGTGAGATGCTGAAGCCGGGTGAACGAGGCAATCAACTTCACTTCTTCCACGATCGTCCAACGCTCTGGGATGCATGGGATATCGACAGTCGTTATGAGGAACAGATTGCTGGCGAAGTGGAACTGTTGGAGAAAAAGCTGGTGCTTGCGGGTTCAACGAAAGATGTCCTGCGTTTCCATTGGAAGCTACATCAATCGGAAATCACACAAGATATCGTCTTTTATCATGATTCACGACGTATCGACTTCCAGACACAGGTGAACTGGAACGAAAATCACAAACTTCTGAAAGTTGGTTTCCCGATTGATGTGGTGACCTCCAAGGCAACATTTGAAATTCCATTTGGCTCACTGGAACGCCCAACACATCGCAACACAAGCTGGGAACAAGCGCAGTATGAAGTCTGTGGACATCGCTTTGCAGATGTATCCGAATATGGATACGGCGTGAGCCTCCTCAATGACTGCAAGTACGGGTACGACGTGCAGGGAAGCACCATTCGTTTGTCCTTGCTGCGAGCACCAAAATGGCCGGATCGCACAGCCGATCTGGGAGAACATGAATTCACCTATTCCCTCTACCCACACGACGGTGACTGGAGAACTGCACACACCGTACGTCAGGCTGCCGAGCTGAATCATGAGGTGACAGTACAGCAAGTGAAACAAGTGCAACAAAAGGGTCACTTACAACAAGAGCAACAGATAGAGCAGGTACACCAGGGCGCAGGAGCTGGCAACAATCCAACTGCAGATACAACTGCTAATGCGGCACCTGTACGCCCGGCAACAGGCTCCTGGATTAACTTCAACAGTAGCCACGTGATTCTAGATACCGTCAAATTGGCAGAGGATGGGCAGGGAACAGTCCTTCGTTTCTATGAATCATCAGGCAAACGCGACAACATCACATTGCAATGGCCACATGCCTTTGAACAGGCGTATCACTCCAACGCACTGGAAGAACCGATCAAACCACTGGCCCATACCAATGGCCAGATTACACTATCCTTTAAACCTTACGAAATACAAACCGTGCTACTGCGGTAAACCTTTTTGAAATATTTTTGAGCTATACATGTCAAGCTCTTTATTCACACGTTAACGGAGAGGACAGAAATAACCAGAAGAAGCGAAGCGTTCGCCTTTATCCCCAGATTTTACCCTTTAGAAAAGGGAAACAAAAAAAATCTGGGGATAACAGCGATCGGAAGGTTATTCTGTCATCGTAGTGGTCTAGTGTGAATGTTCTCAGCTTGATCCTGTATAGCTACACCATTCAATTTGTTTAAGGAGTTGCACTCATCCATGGAACAGTTCAGATTACCCAAAATACCCATGCCACCTGTTGCTTTGCCACAATCCATTCAGGCCGTGCTCGAAGAAGCAGAACAGAAACTGGCACACCGACCAAAACTACTTCAATTATTCAAAAACTGCTTCCCCAACACTATAGAAACAACAACTAAGTTGATGGAGGACGGTACGACTTTTGTTATCACAGGAGATATTCCGGCTTCCTGGCTGCGTGATTCCGTGGAGCAGGTGGTACATTACATTCCGTTTGCAAAAGAAGACGAGGACCTGCAACGCATTATTGGCGGGCTGATCAAACGTCATATCCAATATGTTCACATCGATCCATATGCCAATGCCTTCAATGAGACTGCTAACGACTGGCATTGGAACACGACGGACGAGACCGAGATGTCACCTTGGGTGTGGGAACGCAAATTCGAGATTGACTCATTATGTTTTGTTGTACGTTTGGCGTATTTATATTGGAAGGAAACCGAGCTGACCGACATTTTTGATTCAAGCTTCAAAGCAGCGATGCGTAAAATTGTGGACCTGTTCAAAGTCGAACAGCATCACATGGAACAATCTCCATATCGCTTCACTCGTAATAACGGCATCCCAACAGATTCCCTGCGCAATCACGGAAAAGGTATGCCAGTCAACTACACGGGGATGATCTGGTCCGGTTTCCGTTCCAGTGATGATGCGTGTGATTTCCACTACAATATCCCTGGCAACATGTTCGCGGTTGTCGCTCTGCGCCAAATGCAGGAGTTTGCCGAGTGGGTGTTCCGGGATATGGAACTTTTGCAGGAATTGAAGGATCTGGAGCAGGACGTGGATCACGGCATTCAGTTGTATGGTATTTATCGTCATCCGGAATTTGGACCGATCTATGCGTACGAGACGGACGGTTATGGCAACCACTGTCTCATGGACGATGCGGGTACACCGGGACTCATGTCCATTCCATATCTGGGTTACGTCACAGCAGATGATCCGATCTACCAGAATACCCGCCGCTTCGCTCTGAGCAAAGAGAACCCATTTTATTATGAAGGCAAGGTTGCCAAAGGAATTGGTAGCCCACACACACCGCCCGATTACATCTGGCATATGGGATTGTCCATGCAAGGACTGACTGCGCAGTCTGCCGAGGAGAAACTGGAGATTATTCGCATGCTCGAAGCAACGGATGCAGATACAGGTTATATGCATGAAGGCTTCCACGCCGATGATCCAACGATTTTTACACGAAAATGGTTTGCATGGTCCAACAGCCTGTTCTCCCAGTTGGTCTACAGATCGATGAAGGATGGCCTGTTATGAGTATCCAACCTAATGATAAAAAGCTGATTATCTTCGCTGATCCTGCGTTTCCGATGGAAGGTGCTTCTCCAACTCATGAGGCTCTGAATACATGGAAAGCAGTTGAAGAGATCACCGTTGTAAACGCCGAAGAACTCGCAGAGGCTTTGAAGACCACAGCAGGTGAAGGATGTCTGGTCAATCTGCATGCACCCTATTTTCCCAAGTTCGCCTGGACGGAGATTGCCGCTTACTTGCATCAGGGCGGAAGCCTGATCAGTGTGGGGGGCGCACCCTTCAAACGTCCGGTTCGATATGAAAATGGGGCATGGGTTGTAGAGTCCGAGCAGACCGCGTATCATCAGGAACTCTATATTCATGAGGCACTGAACGTATCTTCTGCCAATGTGCAATCGTACACTTCATCCGAACAGATCCCGCTTCTCACTGGGAAAGAGGGGCTGTTCGAGAAGGCAGATACATGGAATTTGGTTCCACATACAACCAAAACAAGTGATCTGCCCCACCAGATGGGGTCATCAGGACCGATGAGTACGCAGATTTATCCATTGCTTCGTGGCATGAGTAAAGACGGGCGCAGTGTCGCCGCTCCGATCGTTCTGTGGGAAAACTCGCGCGGGACTTTCGTAGGTTCACGCTGGATGTTTGTACATCTGCCGCTGACCACCTCATTCTGGACGCAGGATGGCGCTGCCGAGATTGTGAAATGGGCGCAATTCTGTGCGCAAGGTGTAACCGAGTTATCCCTCAAAACGAATTATGCTTCGTATGAGCCAGATGAGCGGGCTATACTCACACTTCAAGGCCAGATTTTACAGCGAGCAGGGAACAGACTTACCGAGTCCGAGCTGTGGGCATTCGACATAACAGTCGAGCATGAAGATCGCACAAGTGGCACGACGGAGAAGGTATGGAGCCATCGACTGGAGATGGAACTTTCCGGTGAGCAGCGTTTCGAACGTATACTTCTCCCGGTATCCATTGAAAGTGGGCTGTATCGGATCGTATGCCACGCGCAGGCTCCTGACGGTGAAGTTCGGACCTTGCGTCAAGGCTTCTGGGGACAGGATGCTGCACTGCTGGCAGAAGGGGAAGTGATTACCCGCAGCAGGGATTATTTTGTAAAAGACGGACGCCCTCTCCCTGTTGTGGGCATGACCTACATGACCTCCGATGTGGCACGGAAATTTCTGTTTCTGCCGAATGCGGATGTTTGGGATCGAGACATGGCCCAGATGGCAAAAGCCGGCATCAACTGGATTCGGACAGGAATCTGGACCGCCTATCGCAACATGATGCAGGTGGACGGACATATGGCAGAGGATGTGCTTCGTGCCATTGATGCATTTATTTTAACGGCGAAACGCCACGGCTTACAGGTCACGTTCACTTTCTTCTCCTTTACACCAGAGACATGGGAAGGCACGAATCCGTATTTGGACCCGCAGAGTGTCGAAGCACAGAAACGTTTCATCCGCAGCATCGTCAGTCGTCACACGCATACAACACATGTGGACTGGGATCTAATTAATGAGCCATCGATGTTCGATCCAGTACGTATCTTCTCAGCTGGCCCACGCTCGGCGAGGGATTCGTATGAACAGCAGGCTTATATCGCTTGGCTTCAGCAGCGTCATGAGACGATTGAAGCGTTGCAGGAGGCATGGAACATGTCGCCGAAGCAGCTCCCCAACTTTGCAGCCGCAGTGATCCCGGAGGCGGAAGAGATTAATTTTGATGTACAGGACATGCACAAGGCCAAAAAGGGAACACGCTGGCTCGATTACTGTCTCTTCTCCATGGAGATGCACAATGGTTGGGCTAGAAAGCTTGTAGGTACGATCAAAGACCTGGTTCCCGATCATCTGGTTACCGTGGGACAGGACGAAGCCCTTGGTGCACAGCGTCCTTCTCCGTTCTTCTATGAACGTGAAGTGGATTATACAACCGTGCATTCCTGGTGGTTGAACGATGATCTGATCTGGGATGGCATTTTCGCCAAAACGCCATACAAACCGAATCTCATTCAGGAGACGGGCATCATGTATGTGGAAACCCCCGATGGGCGAGCTAAACGTACGGAAGAGGAGCTTCGTGGTATTCTCGAACGAAAGTACGCCTATGCTTTCTCGACAGGCGGCGCTGGCGCCGTGCAATGGATCTGGAACACCAACTTCTATATGGATAATGCCAATGAGTCCCATATTGGGGCCCTTCGTGCAGATGGTACGGAGAAACCCGAGGCGGATGTGTCTTATGATTTTGGCCGATTCATGCATGGCATTCGTGATCTCTTTGAAGACCGTGAGCTGGAAGATATTGCAGTGGTGTTCCCTTATTCCAATGACTTCTCCAACCGTGCCTTGGCCTATGATGCCACAACAAAGCTTACTCGCGTAATGTCTTATGATCTAAAAATTCCGTTCCGTGCGTTATCCGAATATCATCTGGAAGCGTTGGAGCAGCAACCACCTAAGCTGATTATCGTACCGAGTCCGCACAATATGGAGAGCGATGCACTTCAACAATTGCTCACGTTTGCGGAGAAGGAAGGCACGAGCCTGCTCATTACAGGGCCGCTGGGACTGGACGCATACTGGAAGGCAACTGACCGGGCCGATCATATCGTAGGTAAACGCAGTCTGGGTAACGTACAGCGGGAAGAACTGCTGAATATTAACGGCGTGAATCACCGGGTGACCTACGGACGGCGTCGTATCGCCGAGGTGGCAAAGGAGACGTTGCTTCATGGAGATAATGGTACAGCAGATGAAGTACACGTTCTGCCTTTGGGTAAAGGGAAATTAATCTGGACTCCACTTCCGCTCGAGTTAAATGGACGGGACGAGCCACTTGCTGAATTGTATCGTTATGCGACTGAAATTTCGGGCATTGAACAGGAGTTAGAATGGATATCTGGCGGAGATATCGCAGGGATCTATGGCCGGAAGCTGAGTTTTCCAAAAGGAAATCTGTATGTATTTGTATCGGAGTTTGCCTTTAACCATGAAGTTCATGTGAGAGATCAACGTACAGGTGTATCGTATGCGTTCCAACTGGAAAAAAATCGTTCGGTGCTGTTTGCCACGGATGCTTCCGGAAAGCTGACTACGATGTATCGCCCTGATGAGGTTGAGATTGTACAACAAGATGAAAGAGGTGGGATAACACGATGACCAAGAAAAAGAGAGCACATATTATTTCGCATACCCACTGGGATCGGGAATGGTACTTGCCGTATGAGAAGCATCATATGCGTCTTATTCAGCTCGTCGATTCACTGTTGGATCAGCTTGATGAGGGATCGGACTATAAAAGCTTTTATTTGGATGGACAAACGATTATCATCGATGACTATCTTCAGGTTCGCCCGGAGCAGAAGGAACGACTGGAGAAGCATATTCGCAATGGGCGGATTGTGATTGGACCATGGTACATTTTGCAGGATGCGTTTCTGACGAGCGGAGAAGCCAATGTGCGCAACATGCAGGTTGGACATAAGGACGCCAAACGTTACGGCACCCCTTCGAAAATTGGTTACTTTCCCGATACATTCGGATTGGTCGGGCAGACTCCACAGCTGATGCAGCAATCAGGCATTGATAATGTGTTTTTTGGACGTGGTGTGAAGCCGACGGGATTTAACAATACGGTATCGGATGCCGGATATGAATCAAGCTTCTCGGAGCTGATGTGGGAAGGACCAGACGGATCAAAAGTGCTCGGCGTATTGTTTGCCAACTGGTACTCCAACGGAAATGAAGTTCCAGTAGACGAGGAATCGGCCCGCAAGTTCTGGGAAACCAAGCTTGCAGATGCCGAGAAATATGCATCGACCAATGAGTTGTTGTACATGAACGGATGTGATCACCAGCCGATTCAGCGAGATCTGCCAGAAGCGATTCGCATGGCTGAACAATTACATCCCGATATCGAGTTCATTCACTCAAACTTTCCGGATTATCTGGAAGCTTTGAGAGCATCGTCTGAACATGAACTGTCCACGGTCAAAGGAGAACTGCGCAGCCAGCGTACCGATGGCTGGGGAACTCTGGTGAACACCGCCTCTGCTCGTGTGTATCTGAAACAGATGAACCAGCTGGGCCAGACTATGCTGGAAAAAGTGGCTGAACCCCTGGCATCCTACGCCTATCTGCTTGGACATGCCTATCCACATGACCAACTGACGTATGCCTGGAAAACGCTGATGCAAAATCACCCGCATGACAGCATCTGTGGATGCAGTGTGGATGAGGTGCACCGCGAGATGGTGACACGGTTTGATAAGAGCCGTCATGTAGCAGAGGCTTTAATTGAAGAGAGCACCAGCCAGATTGCTACAGCTGTCGATACCTCCATATTTGAGCGTTACGGCGAAAATGCCCGGCCTGTTGTAGTGTTTAATACAACGGGGTGGGAACGCAGCGGTGTAGTTCAGATGGAACTGGACGCGACTCGGTTGTATTTCCGGGATGGACATACATTGGAGGAAATGGCGGCACAGATGAAAGCCGTTGACCTGTCAGATCGCATACTGGTAGATGAAGATGGTAATCACATTCCATGTACGGTGGAGGATCTGGGTCTGCAATTCGGCTATGATCTGCCGGATGATCGCTTCCGTCAGCCGTATAGCTGTCGGCGCGTTCGTATTCGTTTTGAAACAGAAAATGTAGCTGCATTTGGCCTGAAAACCTATGCATTGGTCAACTTTGTGGATCATTCAAAGAGTGGCTCTCCATCGAAAATAAATACCTTGTTGCGTGGTGAACGTGGTATGGAAAATCAACATATGATCGTCACGATTGCAGACAACGGTTCATTCACACTCACAGACAAACGAACAGGCCGGACTTACAAGGACCTTGGCGTGTACGAAAATGTGGGCGATATCGGTAATGAATACATGTTCAAGCAACCAGAGAATGAAGTGGCGCGAACAACACACGAGCTTCAGGCCGAGATTCGGGTCCTTGAGGATACATCATACTTGGCCTCGTTTGAAGTGATTCATCATTGGGAAATACCGGAGTCAGCGGATGAGATGCTGGATCAGGAACAACGGGAGCTGATTTATTATCCATACCGTAAAGCCCAGCGTTCAACTAAAATGATTCCGCTCCAGATTCGTACAGTGATATCACTGAGTCGTAATGGAAAAGGAGTACAAATGGAAACAACCTTCAACAATCAGGCGAAGGATCATCGGGTGCGTGCTCTTTTCCCAACGGATCTTGTATCTGCTGTTCATCATGTGGATTCCATGTTCGAAATTGCAACGCGTGATAACAAGCCTGCACCGGAGTGGCAAAATCCAAGCAATACACAGCATCAACAGAATTTTGTGGATGTGAGTGAAAAAGAGGCGGGATTGGTCGTAGCCAATCTGGGTCTGAATGAATATGAAGTCCTTCAAGATGGACGTAACACCATCGCCGTAACGCTGCTTCGTGCTGTGGGCGAACTCGGAGACTGGGGTTTGTTCCCGACACCGGAAGCACAATGCCTTGGTGAACATACATTTCAGATCGGGATCATTCCGCATGATGGAAATGGTGCAGCATCAGGTGCATATATTGAGGCGTATCAGTTCCAGGTTCCTTGGACGCTGGCACAAACCGAAGTACACCCAGGTTATCTGACACCTAACAACACACCGTTTGCATGGCAAGGGGAAGGATTGGCGTTTTCTTCACTCAAGGTAAATGAGGATTCCGGTGATGTGATGCTACGCTGGTTCAATATGACCACCGACTCTGCCACGTTGAAGCTTGCAACATCACAAGCGAATCCGCAGCCATTCGAAACGGCATACAAAAGCAACATCTTGGAGGAAGAGGGCGAAATACTTCATCTCAACAGCATAGAAGAGGCATCAACATTATCATTTGCCACCAAGGAATGGAACATACAGACAGATTCATGCGAGATCGTTACTGTTGGCTTGCGCCGCTGATCAAAGTTGTTTAAAGAGTCGAAAAACAGACTTTTGAACACACACTAAAAGGTACAGGACTGCAAGTGTACTATAAACTAGGCATTACGTACGGTGGCAGAAGGGTTACGCTATTTACCAGATCTATGAGTTGAGTTATTGGTTGTTTTTCTATAGAATGAACAGTAGAATTGCAAATGATCGAAAGTTCCTATGCCATCAAGATGGTCACAGGTACACTTCATTGTTCATTCTATATTGAAACATTAAGGGGGCTTGAAGCCATGGAATCCTTGGGAGGACTGCTTCAGCAGCTGAACCCTGCCTTTCGTGAGCAATCGCGGCGGATTGCGGCGGAATTGATGGAAAATCCGTACGTACGCGAATTCCGCGCAGGTCATCCTGAACTGCAAGATGCACAGCTCATGACTGATCTGAGCAAGCTGTTTCAGTACGCCAAAGACTCTAAGAACTGTGCGAATTGTCCGGGACTCGACAACTGTCCTAACGATTTTCAGGGCCACTTTTGCAAACTGGAAGTAGAACATTTTAACGGTAAACCCGAAATCATAGATATAAAAGCGCCTTGTTCCAAACATATCGCCCGGCAAAATGAACATATTATTAAGCAACGCATTCGCAGTTTCTATGTGGACGAGCGTGCGCTCAGTGCCGGATACAATGACGTTGAGATTATGGGCAAGGATCGGATGCGTGCTCCGGCAGTAAATCAGGTGCTTCGTTATATTAGGGAGACCAAGGAGAATGGATTATCTCCGCAAGGACTGTTTCTGGAAGGAACATTCGGGACGGGTAAGACGTTTCTGATGTGTTATCTGCTGCATGAACTGGCGGTTGCAGGTCACACGGGTGTCATCATCTATATGCCTGACTTTGTGGAGGATCTGAAATCCATGATCAGTGAAGGACAGAAGCTGAAGGAAATGACGGATATTTTGAAAAGTTGTGATCTGCTCATCTTTGATGATATCGGGGCAGAGAATCTGAACCCTTGGGTTCGGGATCATGTGATGGGGTCCATTCTGAACTATCGGATGAATCGTAAACCTACGTTCTATACGTCCAATTACAATCTGGATGGGCTGGAGAAACACCTTAGTTTCACCAACCGGGACGGCGAGGAAATGAATAAAGGGCAGCGTCTCATGGACCGGATTCGTCCATTTGTGGATGTTATCTCCGTTCGGGGTGAGAATCAGCGCGGTAAACGTTAAACCGATCTAATTGAACCAAAAGGTTCTGGACAAGGTTAATCTTCAAATTATCGGTGGAGCTTACGATTTAGAAGCTGAGCTGATTGTAATCAAAAGCTAAAGTAGTCCCAAAAAAAGCCTGGCTTTCGCATTGTCGCGAAAACCGGGCTTTTCTGGTCCTGCGTGAGACCTGTGAGTGTCCTATTCGGTGAGGAATTTGAAGATAACCATACCGAAAAAGATCACTGTCATCAGGCCAGCCATGCCGGCAACACCCGCGATCAGATCAAATAGATCGTTGCGGGGTTCCTCGTTCACATGTTCACGCGGGTCGCTGATCCGCACATTTGCATCCATGTTATTGCCTCCTTATGGGGAAACAGCTTGCCCGTATGGGGGCTGAAACCCGGAGTAATTTTAGTATACTTGGAAAAGAAAGCGTTTGTAAAGATTTTGCAGTTAGTATGTTACATCCTGTAATTGTGAAGATTTGATGTTGGGAAGATGAACATTGCAGCGTTCAATTCACAAGTTTGACGTACCTGTGTTATACTGGAAGTGTCGTTCACGACGTTACAGGTTAAAATAAACCGTAAGTATATATAAGGAGGACAATTTCATGGCTATTGTTAACGTATCCGATCAATCCTTCAACGCTGAAGTAGAAGGCGAAGGAACGGTTCTTGTTGATTTCTGGGCGCCTTGGTGTGGTCCTTGTAAAATGCTCGCTCCAATCCTGGAAGAGCTGTCCACAGAAGTTGGCGATGCAGTGAAAATTGCTAAAGTTAACGTGGATGAAAATCCGGAATCTGCTTCCCGCTTTGGCGTAATGAGCATTCCAACTTTGATCTTCTTCAAAGACGGTCAACCGGTAGATAAAGTGGTTGGTCTGAATTCGAAAGATGCACTCAAAGGAATTATCGCAAAACACCAATAATTTACAGGCTTACACATACGCCTCCGGTTTACATGCCGGGGGCGTTTTGCGTCGAATACCTTTATATAGGACAATATAAAGTATACTCTTTATATAAAATGAAACTGGAAATTTACATGTTTAACGAAGAAGACAGAAATGAACTGTAGAAGCATAGCCGTTGCAATTTTTATCCGAGTTTCACTTTTTAATATGTATTGCATTAATTACTCACACAATAGCGGAGAGAACAGAAAAAACCTGAAAAAGTGAAGCGTTCGCCTTTATCACCGGATTTTCCCCTTGTAAAAGGGAATCAAAAAATCTGGGGATAACAGCGATTGGAAGGTTGTTCTGTTATCGTAGTGTTCGTGTGAATTACGGCGATCGAAAGATCATTCTGTCGTCGGAGTATTTCATGTAACGTGAGGATTTCAGCTTTTTCGGGAAGGAGGATTCACCGAATTATGGACCAATTCATCAATGATTTGCAGGATCAGGAGAAGGCATTGGAGCAGATTCGTCACAAGCTCGCTTTGCTGCCAGACATGTCTGGATGTTACCTGATGAAAAACAGTGAAGGCACCATTATCTACGTAGGTAAGGCCAAAGTGTTGAAGAACCGCGTACGCTCTTATTTTATCGGCAGTCATAACGGAAAGACGCAGCGTCTGGTGTCCGAAATCCGTGATTTCGAATATATCGTGACGGGCAGTAACATGGAAGCACTCATTCTGGAGTGTAACTTGATCAAGAAACATATGCCGCGGTATAACGTGTTGCTCAAGGATGACAAGACATTCCCATATCTTAAAATTACCAATGAAAAGCACCCCCGGTTGGAAGTAACCCGGCGTGTGCTGAAAGATAAAGCCAAATACTTCGGACCTTATCCGAACTCGTATGCGGCACACCAAACAAAAAAACTGCTCGACCGCATGTATCCACTGCGCAAATGTGGTGTAATGCCCAAAGAAGTGTGCCTGTACTATCACATGGGACAGTGTCTCGCCCCTTGTGTGAAGGAAGTGGAGAAGGAGCAGTACGACCAGATTTCCCAAGAGATTGGTTCATTTCTGAGCGGTGGTCACGAAGAGATCAAGAAGGATTTGCAGCGTAAGATGCAGGAGGCCGCGGAAGATCTTTATTTTGAACGAGCCAAGGAACTGCGCGACCAGGTGATCGCCATCGATGCGATGATGGAAAAACAGAAAATTACGATGGCCGATGCCAGAGACCGTGATGTATTTGGTTTTGCCATTGATAAAGGCTGGATGTGTGTCCAGATTCTATATATGCGTCAGGGTAAAATGATTGAACGTCACGTATCAACCTTCCCGTTTTACGGTGAGGCGTATAGTGACTTCATGTCCTATGTAACACAGTATTACAGCGATAATCCGGCATTGCCACAAGAAATTTTGTTGCCGGAAATGCCCAAGGATCTTGCAACGGATAACGAAAGTTTGGATACAGTATCTGATGCTGAGGGATCGGTGCCTGCCGCAGTTACGGTAGAATTCGAGCAGATGGGACAAGTGGAGCGCAGTAACGCTTCCCAGCCACTGGTTGCTGAGACTCGTGCAGCTTACGGAGGTTCCACAGATGCAGAAGGTGAACAACCTGATAGTATGCAAGAGGATGAATCAATAATGGATATAACTGCTTCAAATGAAAAGCTTCCATCAGGACTGGAAGACCCAACTCAGGTTGCTGCTGCTTTACAGGAGTGGTTGGAGATCAAAGTGCTCATTCCGCAACGTGGATTGAAACGCCAGATGATCACGATGGCTGTGGATAACGCACGTGTGGCATTGGAAGAGAAGTTCCGTTTGATTGAGCGAAATGAAGAACGTACATCCAAAGCTGCCGAAGGACTGGGACGTTTTATTGGATTGGATCAGCTTCACCGTATTGAAGCGTTTGATAACTCGAATATTCAGGGTACAAACCCGGTATCTGCCATGATCGTATTTACCGATGGTAAACCGGATAAGAAGGAATATCGGAAGTACAAGGTCCGTTCGGTTGAAGGGCCGGATGACTATGAAACGATGAGAGAGGTCATCCGGCGCCGTTACGAACGGGTATTAAAAGAAAACCTGACCCAGCCTGACCTGATTGTGGTCGATGGTGGTAAAGGACAGATCTCGGCTGCGGTCGATATTTTGGAAAATGAGCTGGGGCTGTTTATTCCGGTATGTGGTCTGGTGAAGGATGCGAAGCATAAGACTTCGCAGTTGATGATCGGTAATCCACCGGAAGTCATCTCCCTGCCACGGGATAGTCAGGAATTCTACCTGTTGCAGCGGATACAGGAAGAGGTCCACCGTTTTGCGATCTCGTTCCACCGGGAACAGCGTGGCAAATCGATGGTGACATCACGTTTGGATGCCATTCCGGGTATTGGAGAAAAGCGGCGTAAGTTGCTGTTGAAGCATTTTGGCTCTTTGCGCAAAATAAAAGAGGCCAGCGTTGAAGACTTCCGGCCTCTATCTATTGGTGACAAACTGGCAAATCAGATTATTGCAGCACTTCGGGATGAGGAGTCGTAACATACGGCTTCTCTTTTTGTTTTGGATTGAATTTGTAGACCACATATCCAACGATGGCCGGCAGTGCAATCCAGAAGAGTCCAGCTGTCATATTCAGGGCATCGCCCATAAAGACCAAGCTGAGTCCCATCAACAAGCTGTCGAAGATCACATGGGCGAATACAACGGCAATGAAGCCGTGACGCAGCATGATCAGACTGAACAGCAATCCAATCACCAACAGCTCAATGGGACGGGTGATTACTGGATAGATCGGATACAATGTGTGTCCAAGTGCCCAAATGATGGTTGGAATCAAACAGGCAATAAACGTGTTACGCACAATCTTTTGCATCATGCGAATGCCGAACAGTCGATAAACAGTTTCTTCACCAATACCGGCCATCCAAGCCATGATCGGGAAGAGCCAGGCATAGGTCATATTAAATGTAGATTGATCTGCTGACGTCGTTGACCATGTGCCAATGCTTCGCTCCAGAATGAAGAACAGGATGGATTGCACACCCAGTAGAATGAATGCCCACAGGTAACCAGCAACCATGCTGTGAAGTACATATTTTCCATATCCGGGTTCTTTGGCACGAGGCCATGGGTTCAGACCTATTTTGCGCCACATGCCGTCACCAGCAACAAGAGACAGATAGATGGTTGCACTCATGACCAGTGTAATTCCCGCCTGCATTAACATCAGGAACGCTAACATGAAGCTGGAGAGCCCTTGTGCCTGAAAGAGTGGAATCATGTTCAGCGTACCAATTACCGAAGCTGCGAAATACACCAGCGAGAGAATGATCCCGCGTTTGAAAGACGTATGTGCTCGGGTCAGAATGCTATAGATGATTGCCAGCACGCCCAGAACAAAGGTCAGGAATGCATAGCCGCCATAGGTCATCCAATTAGCTTGGCGCGTTTGATCTTTCACATAATCGGTATGGGATTCAGGGACAGAGAATCCAGGATCGAAGGATCGTACCGCACCCTCTTCAAACGTAAAATTCAATTCAAGCTTAGAGTCTCCAATGGCTTTTTCAGAATCCACATACTTCAGTCCCGCTTCACCATCGCGAGTCTCCAGTTGAAGTACCGGCACTTCATAACCGAATTCGGTCAGAACGCCAGCCGCGAGCTGTTGTTTCTCGTCCAGAGACATATTGCCTTCAGCAAGTACTTGCGATGTGGTCACTCGTCCACTAACCTGCTCCGCCTCAATGGCGGTATAGAGTGAAGAAGGTAGTTCTCGTTTGAAGCCGACGACTTTTCCTGTTTTCATATGTACGTCAACATTAAGATAACCGCCCTTGTCTTGATCAGGCAAACGAACGCGGAATACATCGTAAGGATAGCTTGTTTCCCATTTCTGGTTATAGGTATCAAGTTGTTTGGTTTTGGCCATATACCCGTAGATATCCGAATGTGTCTGGTAGGTGACCAGGGTTTTTGCATCATCATTTGGCAGTGTATAGTCATTCACAGAAGCTGCGAATGATCGTGCGGATTGCTTCGCCTGCTCCTTGGTTATGAAGGACGTAGACGAAATTTCTGTCGTTTGTGATGAGGTAGCAGGAAAGATCTGAAATACAAAAAATAGAATCAGGCCAATCGCCGCAAGCAACCCCAGCCGCTTGAAGTTAGCCTTGAGTTGCAAAGGCTGCCCTAAGGGATTCATGTAATGGTGTTCCTCCTTTATTGATAGAGGTAGTTCAAAAAGTTTCTATCTTCATCCCATCTTCTTGGTACTGAAAACCGCCCTTTTTGAACACGCACTAATATGGATATTAAAGTTAACATAGCACAGGCCAAGCACCGAATGCCAATGATGTAACGAAAACAGGTGTAAATCCTTGAAAATGAATGAAAAGGACCGAAAGAATCTGATCCATCCGTCGCCATATCTGAGTTCTTCCCTTTTTGGCTGAATTCGATCCGATTTACACAAAAAACGTTTTGTCTACAAACGTCGCAGCGCTTATAATTTTGAAACAAATGTGCAATGATTCGCATGTCTTTCGCCCAACAAGGGAACGAATAGGATATATTCCAACTTCATTATATATGTCGTTTTAATCTGAATCATACTTGTTTAACGTTTGGGAACAGCATTTCAAATGAAGAAGGCTCCACGGGTGTGGAGTTATTTTCATTTTAGAAGAGGTGGAAGATACTCAAGTGAAACTGAATGTGCAATGGATGCGATTATCGCCACCCCGTATTCTTGTGTTAGGGTTTGCTGGCATTATATTGGTAGGCACACTGTTGTTAATGCTTCCGGCATCCAACCGTAACGGTGACAGTCTTGCATTTATTGATGCGCTCTTTACAGCAACTTCGGCTGTTTGTGTCACTGGTTTGGTTGTGGTCGATACAGGGACTCATTTCTCGGTGCTGGGTCAGGTTGTGATCGCCATTCTGATTCAGATTGGCGGACTGGGCTTCATGACAATGTCCACATTGGTTGCCATTGCGTTCAAACGGCGGATTTCGCTTAGAGAGCGGTTGATTCTACAGGAAGCGATGAATCAGAGCACGATGGAGGGCATCGTCCGGCTGATCCGTAAAGTTGTGATCTACTCACTCATTATCGAAGGCATATGTGGCACACTGTTTGCCATTCGCTGGTCGTTCGACATGCCGATTGGACAGGCGATCTATTATGGCTATTGGCATGCGATCTCCATGTTCAACAATGCGGGCTTTGATATGTTTGGGGATTTCCGCAGTCTGACCGGTTATGTGTATGACCCGTTGGTTAATTTTACAGCAATGTTCCTAATTGTCTCTGGCGGTATCGGTTTTGTAGTGTTGTCAGACCTGGTGGATTACCGCAAAACGCGGAAGCTGTCTCTGCACTCCAAAGTTGTACTGTTAATGACTGGATTGTTAATTGTGTTTGGTGCACTTGTCATTTTCGTATTTGAATTCAGCAATCCACGGACACTGGGTGGCCTGAACTGGGGTGGCAAAATTCTCGGTTCATTCTTCCAGTCCGTTACGCCGCGAACAGCAGGAGCCAATACGGTAGATATTGCCGGGCTGAGACAGGCAACACAGTTCTTTATGATCATTCTGATGTTCATTGGTGCTTCGCCGGGTTCTACCGGAGGCGGGATCAAAACAACGACATTTATGATTATGGCTGGAGCGGTCATCGCCATGATGCGTGGACGTGAAGATATCGTGTTTTTCCGCTACCGGCTCGTACAGGAACGGATCTTCAAGGCGCTTACCATTACATTGCTGGCACTCTTGTTCATCATAGCTGTAACGATGGCATTAAGTACCACAGAAGACGCCAGTTTTATGATGATCTTATTTGAAACAACATCGGCCTTTGGTACCGTTGGATTATCGCTCGGACTGACGCTGAAACTGACTACATTGGGCAAACTCCTGATCTGTTTTACGATGTTTGCAGGAAGGCTTGGACCGATCACATTAGCGTATGCACTTGGGCAGAAAAAGGGTAAAGAGTTATACAGGTATCCGGAAGGCAAAATGATTATTGGATAAATCTATTTTTAGTGAGTTTTGAAATTGATTTGGATAAGGGGTTCGTGAAGAACAATGAAAACACAGCAGTTTGCGGTGATTGGGCTTGGGCGGTTTGGCTCCAGTCTGGCACAGGAATTAATGGAACTCGGCTACGAGGTGCTCGGGATCGATAAAAATGAAGAAGTCGTCGAAGACATTAGTGAATTGGTCACCCATGCCGTTGTAGCCGATGCCACAGATGAGGAAGTGCTACGCTCCCTGGGTATTCGAAATTTTGACTGCTGTATCGTTGCTATCGGGGATGATATTCAGACGAGCATTCTCACCGCGATTCTGTTAAAAGAGCTGGGCGTCAAGACGGTCGTGGCCAAGGCCATATCCGTCCTTCACGGACGCGCATTGGATAAACTGGGGATTGATCGTGTCGTTTATCCTGAGCGGGATATGGGTATTCGGGTTGCCCACCAGCTGGTTACCCCGAACTTGCTGGATTACATTGAATTATCCAATGATTACAGTATTGTCGAGATGAAGGTTCCCGCCTGTCTGCACAACAAAACCCTTTCGACCCTGAATGCACGTGTACGTTTTGGTTGCAGCATTGTGGCATTACAGAAAGAAGCTGGGGTCATTATCGCTCCGACGGCACTGGATTCGCTTCAAATGGGGGATATCATGGTCATTATTGGTAATAATGCAGATATCGACCGATTTGAAGAAGAGGTTATCAGCCAAGAGAGCTGATAATTATCATGAGTTAAATATGGAAGCCAGACGTTAGAGCCTGGCTGTTTCAGATCAAGGCAAAGGCGTCGTAGCCCTCCGTGAGGGCAATGGCGCCTTTGCTGTAAAGAGTGCAGCCGTCTCCTTGACCCATTGTCTGGAGGTCTCGCTGAGGTCCTCTTTTTCCCCATAGATCATACAAGTTGTTCTGCGGGTCTGCTGTAATTGAGGCAAATGAACAGAAACAAGATCATTGTCCGCGAGCAATTGTGGACGAAGATATGACTTGGGCAATAGAGCAGCAGCTTTGGCGGAAGGCAGAAGTCGGATGATCGCTTCGAAGGAATCAATCTCCATGCGAATATCCGGCATCACGGCACAGCGCTGGAAGAGATCGTCCGTTAATTTGCGATACCAGGTGCCTTTGGAGAACGTGATCATCGGCAGATCCTGCAAATGTTCCATCCCGGCTTCCTTACCGGACAAGGGGTGTGTGAGAGGCACAACCAGTTCTAGGTGATCGTCGAATAGCGGCACACAGTTAAGCCCCACTTCGCTGATGGAGGAGGCGACAATGCCCACATCGGCTTTTTTGTCACGCACAAACGAGACAATCTCATGTGTTTTACCCGTCAACAGTTTCAGTTCGGCATTTGGATGTTTCTCCATAAAGGCATTGACGAGAGGTGGTAACGTAGTTTGAAGCGTCGTCAGACTGGCTCCAAGTGTAATGGTGCTCTGTTCTTCGTCTTTATACTGGGCCAGCATGGTGAGGAACTTCTGTTGTTGCTGCTTCTGTTCTACAGCGTAGGTATAGGTGAACTGGCCTACACTGGTTAACTCCAGCCGTTTGCCACGGCGGTGGAACAGGGCAACTCCGAGTTCATCCTCCAATTTGGCGATTTTGCGTGAGAGTGCAGGTTGGGACAAGTTCAGTAACTTGGATGCACGGTTCAGGCTGGACTGCTCCACGACCGCTGCAAATGCATTTAACTCCTCAAACATGAACAATAACCTCTTTTCCATGAATGTGATTCTTGCCCTTGCTCAATCGTTTTCCATGTTGTATAGCCTGTAAACCCAATGTTTCACTGCTTATACCTATAGGTTATAACATTTAATAATTATATTGCAATTCCCTTATAAGAAAAAAAGGAGTAACATGAACCGTGACACAAGTTGTTCACACCTGGGGAAAACGGAACAATTTGTCGAACCTTTTCATGGAAAAGGATTCGTGTCATGATAAGTGAAATCATTTATGAAAACGTTGTATTTAGCGAAAGGGGATCGACATTTTATGAAAGGGTTTTACTCCAGAAAGCTGCACTCCTTGCTTGGCGTCATTCCGCTCAGTTTGTTTTTTGTTGAGCATTTGGTGACGAACTTCACGGCAGTTGAAGGCGGCAAAGAAGCTTTTTACGGTGCCGTTGCATTTCTGAACGGTTTGCCTCTTGTTATTGTAATTGAGGCATTACTTATCTGGTTGCCGTTGTTCTATCACGGTGTTTATGGTCTTTACATTGCCTATCAGGCCAAGCCTAATGTTGGGCGTTACGGTAATGAGCGCAACTGGCGCTACACGTTACAGAGGGTAAGCGGTATTATTACGTTTGTATTCGTCATCTGGCACGTATGGGAGACGCGAGTACAGATTGCGCTGGGTAATGTATCCCATGAAGAGATTGGCGGCGTCATACATGATGCGGTGACGAATCCGATAACCTTTGCGATATATATGATCAGTGTGGTTGCGGCGTCATATCACTTTGCCAATGGTCTGTGGTCGTTCCTCGTTAGCTGGGGAATTACGGTTGGTCCGCGTGCGCAACGTGTATCCTCTTACGTATGTATGAGCTTGTTCGCTATTGTTTCCATCATGTTTATTGCTTCACTATTTGCTTTCCGGAGCATTGATTTCCAAACAGCTACTTCGATGATTGACGCAGTAAAAACAGTTCTAATTTAAGCATTTAGCGTATAAATGCTGACTTATAAGGGAGTGAACAGCAATGGCATCAACGAATGTAATTATTGTGGGCGGCGGTCTCGCGGGATTGATGGCGGCGATCAAATCGGCTGAAGCCGGAGTCCATGTTCATTTATTTTCACTGGTTCCTGTTAAACGATCCCACTCTGTATGCGCACAAGGCGGCATTAATGGAGCGGTAAATACCAAGGGTGAGGGTGACTCCCCATGGGTACACTTTGACGATACGGTATACGGCGGTGACTTCCTTGCGAACCAACCTCCTGTTAAAGCGATGTGCGAAGCAGCACCTGGCATCATTCACTTGATGGACCGTATGGGCGTAATGTTCAACCGGACACCGGAAGGTTTGCTTGATTTCCGTCGTTTCGGGGGAACGAAGCATCACCGTACGGCGTTTGCCGGAGCGACAACAGGACAACAATTGCTCTATGCATTAGACGAGCAGGTACGTCGCTGGGAAGCAGCTGGCTTGGTTACGAAATATGAGAACTGGGAGTTCCTGCAGGCAGTTTTGGATGATGAAGGCGTATGTCGCGGGATCGTGGCTCAGGATCTGAAAACGATGAAGGTACAGACCTTCCCGGCAGAAGCGGTTATTCTGGCGAGTGGTGGTCCGGGGATCATCTTCGGTAAAACGACCAACTCTGTAATTAACACAGGTACAGCGGCAAGTGCGGTGTATCAACAAGGTGTAAATTACGCAAACGGGGAGTTCATTCAGATTCACCCAACAGCCATTCCAGGGGATGACAAGCTACGTCTCATGTCTGAATCCGCGCGTGGTGAAGGTGGACGGATCTGGACGTACAAAGACGGAAAACCTTGGTACTTCCTTGAAGAAAAATATCCATCCTACGGTAACCTGGTTCCACGTGATATCGCGACTCGTGAAATCTTCAGCGTCTGCGTAGATATGGGTCTGGGTGTGAACGGCGAGAACATGGTTTATCTCGACCTGTCGCACAAAGATCCGAAGGAACTGGATGTTAAACTCGGCGGAATCATTGAGATCTATGAGAAGTTCATGGGTGATGACCCGCGTAAAATCCCAATGAAAATCTTCCCGGCAGTCCATTATTCCATGGGCGGCATGTGGGTAGATTACAATCAAATGACTAACATTCCGGGGCTGTTCGCAGCTGGTGAATGTGAATATCAATACCATGGTGCGAACCGTCTGGGTGCAAACTCATTGGTATCTGCGATCTATGGTGGTATGGTGGCTGGACCAAAAGCGGCTGAATATATCAAAGGACTTAAAAAATCGTCCGCTGATATCCCATCTTCCGTATTTGAGAAACACACCAAACAACAAAGCGACAAGTACGAAGGCATCTTGAAAATGCAGGGCACGGAAAATGCCTATGTCATCCATAAAGAGCTTGGCGAGTGGATGACAGCCAATATGACGGTTGTGCGCTACAACGACAAGCTTGAAGCCACGATTGGCAAGATCAAGGAATTGAAAGAGCGTTATGGCAAAATCAACATGTATGACAGCTCTGGTTGGAATAACCCGAGCGCAGCATTCACTCGCCAACTGTGGAACATGATTGAAT
Organism: Paenibacillus sp. FSL H8-0283; assembly: GCF_045040675.1. NCBI lineage: Bacteria > Bacillati > Bacillota > Bacilli > Caryophanales > Paenibacillaceae > Paenibacillus > Paenibacillus sp. FSL H8-0283. The sequence continues at coordinate 5,723,931 of NZ_CP150295.1, read as the reverse complement.
TGGCAGAAGCAATGACTCTCGGTGCACTGCTGCGTAACGAAAGCCGCGGCGCGCATTACAAACCGGAATTCACGGAACGTAATGACGAAGAGTTCCTGAAAACGACTATCGCAAGTTGGTCGAAGGAAGGCCCGAAAATCTCGTACGAGCCAGTAGACGTATCCTTGATCCCACCACGTATCCGGGATTACTCCAAGGATTAAATATCACGGATTTATTTATAAGGTTAAATATTAAGCACCTGAACGAAGAAGGCAGGAGAACTTTGGAGAAGCAAAGCTTCTTCAAAGTTACTGCCATCAAAGTGAAGGAAAGACCCAGAAGAAGCAAAGCCCTAGCGATGCTTCAGAACTTCAATACTGCCTCCAGCATGAATGGAGTGCAGTTTTCCAGCAAAGTTACCCAGTGCACAACATAGCGGAAGAAGCGGAAATGCCCAGAAGAAGCGAAGCGCTCGCCTTTATCACCGGATTTTAACCCTGTGAAGGGTTGATCAAAAAAATCCGGGGATAACAGCGATCAGAGGGGCATTCCGCTGACGAAGCGTCTCCTGTGCACCAAAAGACTAACTTTGCGCATCAGCAACACCAATCATCGTCACCAGAGGAGGGGACTACGATATGGCGGAACAAGCTACAGCCAACAAAACCGTCAAGTTTATCATCACCCGTCAGGATAGCCCGGAGTCATCTTCGTACAACGAAGAATTTGAGCTTCCGTACCGTCCCAACATGAATGTGATCAGCGCCCTGATGGAGATTCAGCGGAACCCGGTCAATACAGATGGCAAATCCATTGCTCCCGTGTGCTGGGATTCCAACTGTCTCGAAGAAGTCTGCGGTGCCTGCTCCATGGTCATCAACGGCAAGCCACGTCAAGCATGTGCAGCCCTGATCGACAAGCTCGAACAGCCTGTTCGTATCGAACCGATGAAGACATTCCCAGTGGTTCGTGACTTGGTCATCGACCGTAGCCGGATGTTTAGCGCCCTGAAACGAGTAAAAGCATGGATTCCGATCGATGGTACCTATGACCTCGGTCCAGGTCCACGGATGCCTGAGAAGAAGCGTCAGTGGGCATATGAGCTGTCCAAATGCATGACATGTGGAGTATGTCTGGAGGCATGCCCGAACGTCAATGAGAAAACAGACTTTATCGGTCCAGCAGCACTGTCCCAAGTGCGCCTGTTCAACGCTCACCCAACAGGGGAGATGAACGCCGACGATCGTCTGGAAGCGTTGATGGAAGACGGAGGCATTGAGGGCTGTGGTAACTCACAGAACTGTGTGCAATCCTGTCCAAAAGGCATTCCACTGACAACCTCCATTGCCGAAATGAACAAACAAACGACCAAGCATATGTTCAAACGCTGGTTGGGTGTATAATCTCGTCATAACATGTGCAGAAGTGTAATCTGCAACTTAGAAGAAGTCGTGATCCCGTGCAGCAACATGCCGGAGATCCCGGCTTCTTTTTGTAATGAAGCAGAGGAACCGGGCTACCCATGCAGAATATGATATACTAAGGGGATGGATTAAGAGCGTAGAAGGAGGGGGAGATATGGCAGAGACACCGCGTCAGGGCAGCAACAACTCGCCGTCCCAGCGCTCGCACAAAGCATCAGGTGCAGAAGAGTCTGTGTTTCCTGGAGAAGAAAAGGATCATGATCCCTCTCGCCGAAGTTTCTTATTGCGTATGGTTTTGATGACAGCGGGTGCCAGTTTGCTTACAGGAGGTTATGCCTGGTTATGGGAACCGCGTCGTCTGGAGATCAAGCAAGTGGCGCTGAAACTTCCGAAGTTTCCAAAGGCATTTGACGGTTTGCGTGTCGTTCAGTTCAGCGATGCCCATCTTGGTTTTCATACCGGGGTGAAAGAGCTGAAGAAGCTGGCAGCAACGATTGAGGAGCAACGACCGGACTTGATTTGTTTTACCGGAGACATCGTCGAGAGGGAAGCAGAGCCGATGCGTGAATGTATTCCGGTACTCGCCTCCATGAAAGCGAAGTATGGCAAATTTGCTGTTTTGGGGAATCATGATTATCGGGGCGGACAGCAGAATGAAGTGACAACCATGTTCCGTGAAGCTGGATTCACTTTGTTACGGAACGAACATGTGGTGATTGAACAAGGGGGCGAACGTCTGGCCATAGCTGGTCTGGATGACGCACTTACAGGCAGTCCTGATCCTGCCCAAGCCATCAAGGGTTTGGATCATGATGTGTGGAAATTGTTACTTATGCATGAACCGGATTATGCCGATATTGCCACTCCCTATGGTTTCGGATTACAACTTTCCGGTCATAGCCATGGTGGCCAGGTACGTTTTCCTTGGATCGGGGCACTGACAACTCCACGAGGTTCACACAAGTATGTTCAAGGGTTGTATTACACGGATGTCCAGGGGGTATATTACACCACCCAGACACAGATGCCGGTGTATGTGAATCGTGGTTTTGGCATGACTCAACTGCCCATTCGTTTTCTGTGCAGACCAGAATTAACGGTGTTTGAGCTTAAAGGATCAACCACATAAAAGAATATAAGATGAATTTAAAACATAAAGGATTGAACATGAATGGAGGTTATCCAGATGGAAAGAATTGCGATTGTATCCGACATTCATGGCAACATGACTGCCTGGGAAGCAGTGTTAAAAGATATCCGAAGTCGTGGCGTGGAGCGAATCTTTTGTCTTGGTGACCTCGTGGGCAAGGGGCCAGAACCGGTACAGGTTGTGGATCAGGTGAGAGCGACGTGCGAACTTGTTATCCGTGGCAATTGGGATGAACTGGTTGCGGTTAACCAAGACAACGAGAACTTTACGTGGCAAGCAGAGCGGCTGGGTGAGGAACGATTGGCGTACTTGGCGGGCCTACCCTTCAGTCATCAATTTCAACTGAGCGGTCGCACCATCCGTCTGGTCCATGCTTCACCTCAAAGTGTATACCATCGTGTACAGCCGTGGGACGCGATGGAAAAGAGGTTGGCAATGTTTGATCCTCCGGCTGATGAGCCTGAGCAAGGTGTTGCAGATGTTGTAGGTTATGGGGATGTGCATAACGCATTCTTGCAGTATATGAACGGCAAGTTACTGTTTAATGCAGGCAGTGTTGGTAATCCACTCGATCTTCCCCAAGCTTCCTACTGTATTCTGGAGGGTGAAGACAGCAACGATAACAATACCCCGTTCAATGTTCAATTCGTGCGGATGCCTTATGATATTGAGCGAGAAGTACAGGTTGCACAGTCGGCGAATGTTCCTGCATTGGATTTCTATATTCGTGAGATTCGTACGGGTATCTATCGCGGGCTGCAGGAGTAGTCAGCATCTGGACCTTTTAGCGTGAGGAATTGAATGATGCAATATATTAATACTAAAATGCGAATACTAAAGTTCGTGGATCAGTTCAAATGGTATTACGCCGGATCATCATCAGAGCATGCTTGTCTTACCGGACTAGAGCCCGTTTAGGCAAAAGGAGCGATTGTCATGCTTACCCGAAAAATGCTGGTTCAAGGTCTGCCGGCTTTGTGGACAGAGCGTCTTGTCCTGCGATCATTACGTCAAAGTGATTACAGCACATTATCGGAACTCTTTTCCGATCCTCAAGTCATAAGATATGTGAATAGGGGAAGCCAGCCCACGCCAATCCGAGCGAGACGGTTATTGAACCAGATACGGAGCAGCAGCGCCAAGCTGGATTCGTTACATTATGGGATCTGCTGGAGAGGCAAGGAACAAGTTATTGGGATCACCTCATTCCAGCACTGGAATGATCAGAATGGTACCGCACAGATTGGTTATATCCTGAACAGGTCCTGTTGGGGCAGAGGTGTGGCTACCGAGGCGGTACAGCGGCTGCTGCAGTTTGGATTTGACGATCTTCATCTGGGGAGGGTGGAAGCACGTTGTTATGAGGCCAATGTATCTTCACAACGGGTGCTAAGCAAAATAGGGATGTCCTATGAGCGGAGTCTTCCCTCGTTCGGACTGAATGATGAGGATGACGAGGGATCAGAATCCCTGATGGATGTTAAAGTGTATAGCATGTATCGGGAACAATACGTACGCCCGCTTCAGGAAAAAGACCTGCAAACTCTGGTATCTGACAAGCCGCAATGACATAGAGTAAGAGTAGTCAAACGTGAATGAATCGAACTTCAATCATTTGTTACACAATTGAAATATAGCTGCAATTGAACTCTAACAGACAGGGGGTAAACTTATCTCATGACCCCCTTTTTGATAATAGATAATGCTGTTGGGACCCGCGCGAGCGGGTTCATTTTTTTTGTCCATATAAGTTAACTGTGGAATATTTACACTGGCCACTCCGATGACAGAATAACTTTCCGATCGCTGTTATACCCGGATTTTTTTGATTTCCATATTTTTGAAGGGGAAATCCGGGGATAGCGTATGCTTCCGATGCAGCTTTCTTTCAGAAAGCTTTTAGGCGACCGCTTCGCTTCTTCACGTTATTTCTGTCCTCTCCGTTATCGTGTAAAATATAATTATATTTCCTTATATAGGGCAATAAAAGGCCCCCACGGCGTGAACAAGCGCGCTGTGGGGGCCTTTGTGTTTGCTATTTTTTACAGTGGAACAACCTGCATCTGTTTCTGCTTGAAGTATACCCAGTCGGTGAATCCGATCTCCTTGAGACGTGTACGAACGTCATCCAGCTCGTCTGCAACCCGCTGTGGTTTATGAGCATCCGATCCAAATGTCACCTTCACTCCATAATGATGGGCGCGTTCCAGAATGGCATCCGAGGGATACCAGCCACCGCTGAGTTTGGTTTTGCCAGATGTGTTAATTTCGATCGCTACGTTGGATCCTGCAATGACCTGCAACGTTTCATCAATGGCCTGATCAGCGATAATATCGGAGAAAGGTGGATAGTTTCCTTTCATCGCATCAATATGTCCAAGAATCTGGAACATACCGCTGCGAGCCGATTCCCGAATTAATGAATAATAACTTTCTTTCACTTCAACTTTGCGAGCATTGCTTAGGCCATTCCACCGGGTTTTGTTGAAGATACTCACATCCTCGGTATGGTGAACTGAACCAATAATATAGTCAAAAGGATACTGTCCCAGTGTGGTACGGTACAATTCTGCATGAACAGGGAAGTAGTCGGATTCAATGCCGAGCAGCACATCGATTTTACCAGCGTACTCTTCTTTCAAAGCAAGGACTTCTTCCACATAATGCTGCAATTCCGACTTGCCCATTGCGATCCGGGGAAATGCCTGCTCAAGCTCACTGCCAAAGTACGGCGTATGATCCGAGATACCGATGGCCTGAAGTCCTACCTTAATACCTGCCTCTATATAATCGCGGATGTTGCCGTCTGCGTGACCACAACGAAAATGATGTGTATGAAGATCAAATTTCATATGGAATCCTTCCTTTCTCATGGCTCATTGTCATTCTGAACTGATGAATTGGGTTTCCGGCATACCTTTGAGGTCACTTATGAACTGCTGCATCGCTGAGTTAAGGTATCGACTGGACTTATAGATGACACCAACAGGGTGACTGACCTCCAGCTCACTTAAGGGTATCATTCGCAATGTACCTTGACGCAACTCATGCGCAACAGATTGTTTGGATATGACAGCTGCCCCGAGATCAATCTCGACCATCCGTTTCACTTCTTCGCTGCTCGACAACTCCATTACAATATTAGGTTCAATATTATGTTTCTTGAAGATAGTTTCCGTAAACCTTCGTCCTACGGTATCAGGGGACAGCAGAATCAATGGTGTACTCCGGAGCACATCGACTGCAGCATGTTTCTTCTTCGCCAGCGGATGGGAAGGAGATACCACGAGTTCAAATGTGTCATAGTACAGCACAGATGTATTCAGGTTGGGATTACGCTCCGTGAGATAACCGATACCAATATCAACCAGACCATTTTCGACCTGGGTATAGATCTGTGATGAAGGAAGGGACTGGATACTGGTTTTGATCAGCGGGAACTGATCTTGGAAATAGGATAACACCCTTGGCAAGATCTGAATAGCAATGGAAGTTGTTGTGCCTAACACGATACGTCCCTGAGGCGTTTCATCGAGATCGGACAATTTTTGTTTCAACTCATCAACGATATCGAGCATCCGTTCAGCGTGCTCCAGGAATACCTGTCCACGGTCTGTCAGGGTAACGGGTTGGTTACGATCCACAAGAACGGTGCTGAATTCGTCCTCCAGACTTTTGATCTGGGCCGAGACGGCAGGCTGGGTCAGGTTCAGAAGTTCTCCCGCTTTGCGGAAGCTCATCGTTTTGGAAATGGTAATCAGTGTCTCCAGTTGGCTTATGTTCATAGGTGACCTCCTTGCAGGCAAAATTTCTTGATTATGTAGTGTTTAGTGTGATGTAACCCCGTAACTGGTTATTGTTCCGTTATCTTAAATTATAGGTGATTCAGGACAGCAGAGCAATGAAGGTAATGATCAGGATCAAAAGTAGTTCAAGAGACTGTGAAAAAAACGCGAATACAAGAATTTGATTTTTTTTACAGTTGTGAGAAAGCAGTAATAAAGTCCTAAATGCCCTTTGCCACGCACGATGATCGAAATGCTTTCTTCAAAAGAAGTGAAAAGCGCTGTTTATTCGCTAGAATCAGCTATAAACATTTGCCCCACGGATGACGATAAATTATAGTACACATGGTTTAACGAATTCTTAATGAATTCTTGTACGTGATAAAGTATAATAAATTTAATGAATATGGGACTTTTGGTGTGTGACCAATAACCCAGTGCGAGGGGGACATAGACAGTGAAAGCGGAAGTGATTAATCCTTTCCTGGAATCGGCACGGAACGTATTCGAACAGCTCATCCAGGTTTCGCCTTCCACCGGGAGTCTTGGCGTGAAAAATGTAGAGTACATTGCAGACCATGTCTGGATCGTGATCGGAATGACCGGACAACTTAGCGGAAACATTGTATTTGGAATTAATGAACAAGTTGCATTGAAAATTGTATCTGCGATGATGGGTGGTTTTGTCATTACAGAAATGGATGAAATGAGCAAAAGTGCGATTTCCGAACTGGGGAATATGATCAGTGGTAACGCCAGCACGATCCTGTCAAACCAGGGTGTTGTGGTCGATATTACACCTCCACAAGTGATGAAGTCCGAACATCTGACTACATTTAGTGCAACGAAAGCACTGAGTATTCCTTTGCTGATGGACGGCATTGGTGAGATGGATATTCAGGTCATGATCTCGTAGAATAGAACCATACGCCTCAAAAGGCAATATGTGTTCAATACGGGAGGACATCACGGATGCTGAAAGATCAGGTAGTGTTTATCACAGGTGCATCGAGTGGTATCGGTGCGCTGTGTGCGCAGATGCTGATAGAAGAAGGAGCCATCCCAATTCTGGCTGCCCGTTCACGGGACAAGCTGGAAGAGATTGGTGCCTCGCTGAAAGGGCCGCATGAATTACTCACACTTGATGTTACGGATAGTGAGCAGGTTCAGGCAGCTGTGGATGCGATATTGCATAAATACGGACGAATCGACATTTTGCTGAACAATGCAGGTTACGGGAAATTCGCAGCGATGACAGAGATGTCTGTACAGGAATTCGATGAGATGATGGACGTTAATTACATGGGCATTGTCCGCTGCACCAAAGCAGTGCTTCCACAAATGCTGGAACGTGGCAAAGGTCAGATTGTGAACGTGGCCTCCATGGCTGGCAAAATCGGTACAGCCAAATCCGCTTCCTATACAGCTACGAAACATGCTGTACTCGGATTTAGTAATGCGCTGCGTCAGGAGCTTCGCAAGACTGGAGTCATGGTGACAACGATTAATCCAGGTCCGATTGATACACCGTTTTTCCATCGGGCTGACCCTTCTGGCAATTATGTGAATAATGTACGCTGGATGATGTTGAAACCGGAAGACGTTGCGGGTCATATGATTCGGGCGATGAAAAAGCGCAAGGAAGAAGTGAATCTGCCAAGACTTGCTTCTGCTGGCATATGGTTGTACCAGCTATTTCCTCGTCTTGCAGATCGATTGTCGCACGGTGTAATGAATCAGAAGTAAATGTGATACGAGGCATCATATACGGAATGAAAGAAAGGCTCCGCCGAGGGGCTTTTCTTTTTTTTGGCGTGTATACATACAATTCTGGAATAAGATTTGGTACACGGGCTTTTTTCGCATATAATGAAAGGTAATGTGATGACAGGCTTCGGTTTATATCCGTACAAGCAAGGCTAGCATCAAAATGAATAAATTAAAAGGATGGACATACATGACGAATCAAACATTTGCTTCAATTGGCGTGGAACAGGATCTGGAGGCCGTTTTGGCGAAACATGGCATTAACGAACCTTCACCTGTACAGGCTCAGACGATCCCGGTTATTTTGGAAGGCCGAGATGTCGTATCCAAATCCCAGACGGGAACAGGAAAAACGCTGGCATATCTGCTGCCACTGTTACAATCCATCAAAATGGATATCAAAGGTACGCAGAAACTCATTATTGCACCTACGCAAGAGCTGGCGATGCAAATTGTACGTGAAGCGCAGCGTTATGCGGAAGAACGTAAGATTGGCGTATTGGGTCTAATTGGAGGCGCAGCGGCTAAACGTCAGATCGAGAAGCTGCGTGAGCATCCACAATTGGTTGTGGGTACACCGGGACGACTGAAGGAATTGATTACACTCAAAAAACTAAAAATGCACAACGTCTCTACGATTGTTATCGATGAAGCAGACCAAGTGTTCCAACTTGGCGGCGTAAGTGACGTGAACTTTGTACTTAAGAGCGCATTGCGGGACCGTCAGCTGATCTTCCTGTCAGCAACTATTGATGAGCATACGGCTGGACTCGCAAAGCGTGAGATGAAAGAGCCTGTGCAGATCGGAATTGAGCCGGATCGAGCTACGGCTGCGGGCCTTGAGCATTATTATTTTGTAGAAGAAAACCGTAACAAAATTGACATGCTGCGTCGTCTGGTTAGACAGTACAATCCGGATCGGGCAATCGTATTTGTGAATGCAACCGAAGATATTGGTGAAGTTGAAGCAAAAATGAATCATCTGGGCTTGTCCGCTGCTGCGCTGTATGGAGATGCTGACAAAGTGACCCGCAGTAACGTATTGTCTGCCTTCCGTAATGGCAAACTTCAGTTGCTGATTGCCAGCGAAGTGGCTGCCAGAGGACTGGATATTGAAGGTTTGCCAATGGTCATTAACTATGACCCTGCCTTTGACTCGGAGCACTATGTTCACCGTGCAGGTCGTACAGGCCGGATGGGACGCTCGGGTATCGTTTTGTCCATTGTGGATGAAACACAGATCTTTATTATGCGTAAATTCGCACGCGAACTCGGAATCGAACTGTCAGAACGTGTACTCTTTGGCGGTAAAGTACTGGAGGCTGACCCGCGTCCGGACACGCGGCCTGAGGGACATTCGTTCTCCAGAAAACCAGGACAATCCAGAGATCGCAAACCAGGTCAGGGCAATCGTAATGGGGGAACCAGAGCTACAATCTCCAATTCGCGTCCAGCAGGTAGCAAACCAACGGGTAATACAGGCCGCACGGAGCGCGACCAGGATCGTAAAAACAAAGGAGCACCCAAGTGGAGTAAAGATAAAATGCCACGCTCCGAAGAATAGAATCTGACGAAAGGGGTGCAGGGATAGATGGAAAACGTTCAATCGCCTGTTCTGCAAATCAGCGGGTTAAGCGGAGGTTATAGTGCCAAACGGCCCGTCCTTCACGGCATCGATCTGGAAGTTGGACGTGGAGAGATGGTCGGACTAATCGGCTTAAACGGTGCTGGCAAAAGCACAACCATGAAACATATCCTCGGCTTGATGACCCCTCAACAGGGCGAAGTGCGAGTGATGGGCAAGAAGCGGGACGAGGATGCGCAGATCTACCAATCGGCTATGGCATTTGTACCGGAATCACCTGAACTGTATGATGAGATGACGGTGATGGAGCACCTGGAGTTTACGGCAAGAGCGTACAATGTGTCGGAGGCTGATTTCAAACAACGTACGGAGAAACTGCTGGAACTGTTCCGTATGAATGAGAAAAGTACAAGTCTGTCGACTCACCTGTCCAAGGGGATGAGACAAAAGGTCATGATCATGTGTGCTTTTGTGGCAGGACCACCACTGTACATCATTGATGAGCCTTTCCTGGGACTGGACCCGCTGGGTATTCGCTCTTTGCTTGATTTTATGCTGGAGATGAAAGCTTCGGGATCATCCATCCTGCTCAGTTCACACATTCTGTCCACGATTGAAAATTACTGTGACCGTTTTATCGTTCTGCACCGTGGGCAGGTTATTGCTCAAGGGACGCTGAATGAACTGCGCTCCCAATTCGGGGAATCCGATGCCACGCTGGAGCACATGTTCTATTCCCTCGTACAAGGCAGGGATTGAGCATGGATCTCAAGCTGCTATGGAAGCAAAGACGCACAGGATTCTGGAACGGAATTCTTCCTTATCTGGGTTATGTGATCCAGAGCGGTGTAGCTATGGTCTTTTTATTTCTCGTCATTGCGTTCTCCGCCTGGTATACATCGTTTGTCCAGAACATTCCGGCGGAATTTCCGATTCGCTGGGTTGCATTGCTGCTGCTGGCACCGCAAGTGCTGTTTAGCAGTTATCGTACATATCTGCTTCCGGCAGATATTGTGTTCCTGCGACCACAGGAATACCGGATGCAGGAATATTTGAAGAACAGCTTTGCCCGGGGCATCATCTATAAAACTCTGGGCTTGCTGCTTGTATTTGTTACACTGTGGCCGCTCTATGTCAGAGCAGATCTGGATGCACGGCCATTTGGCTGGTTCATCGTATTCCTGTTGCTGTGGAAAGGGTTGTCCAGTTATGGAGCGTGGCAAGAGCTAAGAATGGTTCAGGTCGGGGCAGCAAGAGGATATCGTCTCTTGCGATGGGCTCTGGCAGTGCTGGCGGTTGGCGCTTGGCTGTGGCAACCACCGCAGCGTAGCGTCTGGTTCCTGCTACTGCTGGCTGTTGTCTACATCGTCGCCTTGCGTATACCGGTGAAACATCGGGTAGCGTGGGAACGACTGATTCAGGTGGAACAGGGGCAGGCTGGCAGAGTCATGCGTACGCTTGGCTGGTTTGTGGATGTACCTTCATCCGGACAGAAAGTAAGTTCGCGTCGCTGGCTTAGCAAATTGGGGAGTGGTCTTCCCTGGAATGCAGGGAAAGCTTACCGTTACTTGATAACCAAAACGTTTGTTCGAACCGAAGTGTTCTCAATCGTGTTACGCCTAGTTGTACTGGGCATGTTACTATCCTGGTGGACAGCAGGCAGCTACTTTGGTGTCGGGGTGTATCTGTTCTTCCTGTTGCTTGCAGGTGTTCAGTTAGGTGCGCTGCGTCGCAGTCATAGTGAATCGTTCTGGATTATGATCTATCCAATCTCGGGTGAGAGTCGTCGTTCTCAGGTGTTGGGATTCATATTCCATCTACATGCACTGGCTGCGTTACTCATGTGGTTGCCTATGCTGGCTGCCGGAGCAAGCGGACTGACTGTCACCGGAGTAGCACTTATTTTGGGTATACTGGTGATTGTGATCATGCGGCGTTCGCAAGGTAACAAGTGGTTGAAGGAAGAAGAGGACGAGTAAACGATCGGACACCGGACCAACTCGGATTATTACATTGGGTTCACCAGTGAGAGGTACAAAAGATAACAAAAGAAGGGTATTCCGGGCTGTGTCCCGGTATACCCTTCTTTGTGCTGTAATGGAATCATGCAATCAGATCACTGGGTTCTCGCGCAAGTGTGTATTGGCACTAACAGAGGAACGATTTAGTGATAATCACGAGCAAGATGAACAGAACGAGAATGGCACCTGTATTAGTAAATCCTCCGTAACCGCCGCATCCATAACCGCCTCTTGTATCTTCAACTCCAGACATGGTCATTCCCCTTTCAAGTGGTTGTTTGGCACGCCCTTGCGTACATCGTATATTATGTGCCGTGGGGGTAGGCTGATTGGGCCGATGCCCGGTAAAGCCAGAAATTAAAGCTTTTGGGCTGCTGTCCGGGGGAGTGGAGTAGTATCAGACGAATTGTAAAACACAAAAGAACCCTTCGTATATTCAGTGACATGAAGCGTCGCCGTTATACAAAGGGTTCTTATAACATTCAGGGTACAGGTCTGTGTTAACTAAGTCGTCCGCAGATCCTGAACTCCACGATAGATGGTTTCATACAGATCTTCCAACCCGGATTCTTCAATACAGGAGAAGGCGATTCGAAGATCCGATTCACCCAGCGCGATTGTACCCACACCATATTTGTGCAGCAAATGGCTTCGAAGTTCTTCAGCGCCAACTTCTTTTAGCTTCAGGCACATGAAGTAACCGGAGTTGAACGGATAATAGTCCCATGCATCTCCATACTTGCCGCTATCGAGAATGGCTTTTACCTTATTGGCGCGGCCTTTCATAATCTCGAACTTCTCCTGTTTCTGTGCTTCAAATTCCGGTGCTTTGAGCGCATCCAGTACAAAAGTCTGGGAAGGATGCGGGCCACTGGAGATCGTTGCCCGGATAATACCGAGTGTTTTTTGTTCCAATGCATGCAGAACGGCTGCATCTTCATGGGCATACGTAATGAATCCAACGCGGAAGCCCCATACGAATTCTTCCTTGGTTGCACCATCCACTTTTACGGTCAACACACGTGGATGAATGTTGGCAAGTTTGCCAAACAGGGATTCATGAATAGAATCTTCGAAGAACAGTCCAAAGTAGGCATCATCTGTTACAGCAACCACGTTAACGCCGGCTTCAGCTGCCTGAAGAATCGTGTTCACAATGGCATCTGCTTCTTCGGCTCCAGGCGTATAACCTGTAGGGTTATTCGGGAAGTTGAGCAGCACGATGGCTTTACCTTTGTCCTTTTGATCAAGCAAAGCCTGAAGAAGACCATCACTGTTGAAGTTCAACTGATCATCGAACAGGGGATAATGAACCAACTGGCCATGACGACGAATTCCGAAGGTCAGCTCGTAATTTTCCCAGTTTTTATCTGGATATATGACAGCGTCCCCTTCATCGGCGAACAGGTCGGCTACGATACTTAGTCCATGGGTTAATGCATTGGTTACAATCGGATTGCCAAACGTTTTGCCTTCCAGAGAAGGCGTTTCCTTCAGCATCTTGTCTCTCCAAACGGTCCGCAATTCAGGTTTGCCTGCAGGTGGAGCGTAAGGATACAGATCCTTTGGTTGGAATGCAGACAGCTTCTCCTGAATAACCTGAAGATGCATCGGCACACCACCCTCCAGGGCGATACCAATCGTGGCATTATGGGTCTTGGCCAAGCTTGCTGCTTCAGCAGATTGACTCAAAATCCCCTCTTTAGGAAAATAAATTTCTTTGCCAAGCTGTGACAGCATGGAGTAGACGTGACTGCTGCCTGTCTGAATACTTTCGTTCAACTGTTCAGCCAGTGGATTCATTCTTTTCATCCTTCCAAGTCTTTGTGATTCAACTGCCTAACATTATATCACCTTGACATGCCCCCGTCACGGAAATTACGCAATATGACAGTTATATCGCTTTACCGCGTTGTTGCAGAGGGTTTTCGGGTGGGTTATCGTTGAATTCAACCTTGGAGCAATCCTCAAGAAATGAAACTTATTGCTGATGAAATGGACAGTATTTCCGCATCATTTCAGCAGTTTCAGTATCTCTTCCTTCATTACGCTGTTCCAACTGACCACTGATATGATCGAATCGTTCACTGGAGAGGTTTTGTCCAAATTTAAACTTGGCGCTGATCCGTTCAGGACTAATTCGGACTACGGCTACAGCTTTGAGGTTTCCTGTATAACGCGAGTCAGTAGCGTCAATGGGTACATATCCGCCTTGTGGCTGGAGTTTTTCCATAAATCGTTGCAGTACCTTACCTTTGATGTCCAGATCTTTAACCGGTTCAGCCTGACCAAAGGCCATGACACTTTTGAAGAAAGAAGTTGCCGGACAAGCCAGCTCAGGATCACTGAAATAGGATGGAATCAGGGAGAACTCTTCAGCTACTGTGAAACTGACCGACGAATCCTGTTTGATCTGTTTCATCTTCTCGCCAGCCAGACTGCCGTGAAAATAAAAGCAACCGTCCATATATACGAAGTTCAGCGGTGTAACCCGTGGTTGTCCGTCCGGACTGACCGTTCCTAGAAACCCGAAGGAGCACTGATCCAGAAATGCGGTAATTTCCTGTTCTTCATCTACTGTGAATTCTTTCCGTCTCATGTGTATTCCCCCATCATTGAAATGTATAATAAAACGCCATATCTTATGGATAACAATAGTTCATACATTGACAATGAAATAGATCCAATTTACATTCACTTTAGTAGGCCAATTAGTCAGGGATCACAGATGAAGACAAATGAAGAGAGGTGCATGATGGAATTGTGGCTGCCCATGGATACCTATGAACTTCAGCATCGATACAAGTATGAGGCATTGTACCATGCGTTACGTGATGCCATTCATGCAGGCACATTGGTGGGAGGCACGCGGCTTCCTTCCACCCGTGAGTTGGCAAAGCAATATGAGATGTCACGTGGTTCGGTAGCTCAGGTATACGACATGCTGCTTGCGGATGGTTATGTCCATGCACATCGGGGAAGAGGTACATTTGTCACCGAAACATTATCCACTCAGGAAAATGAAAAACAGGAAGCCGTTCTCAACCTGTCTCCCTGGGGTGAGCGGGTACAGAGGTTGAATACGCAACATGAAGTTCTGCGGACTCAGATGTCTTCACCGAAGCCGTCCGTCATTAATTTTCAAATGCAGCGCATGCCTGCGGAACATTTCCCGTTAGGGGAGTGGAAGAGTGCACTCGCTGCGGTTCATCGCAGTGGTTGGCGAGAATCAAGCGGTGTAGCCGGTGATCCGGAGCTGCGTGAGGCCATCGCCTCCCATCTCAGATGGACACGTGGTATTCAGGCTGAACCATCTCAGATTGTATTGTTCAGCGGTTCAATGCAAGGCATCACCCTTCTATCCCAGCTGTTGATCGCAGAGGGGGCAGCAGTTGTATTAGAGAATCCGGGGTATCCGGGCATCGCTCATGCCGTCAAGTCCTGTGGTGGGCATATCATCCCGGCAGAGCTGGATGGCGCAGGCATTATTCCTCAGCCTTGGGAGGCACAGACGTTATTTGTCACCCCTACCCGGCAGTTTCCAACAGGGGCCGTGCTGGGATTGGACAGAAGACGTGCCTTGCTTGGGTGGGCCTCAAAGCGGAATGCGGTCATCATTGAAGATGATTATGACAGTGAATTCCGATGGGGCGGAAGACCGATTGAACCCCTCAAAGTGCTTGATCGTGAACAGCGTGTCATCTATGTTGGATCATTCTCACAAACGATGGTGGCTTCGTTCCGACTTGGCTATGCCGTCCTGCCACCTGGTCTGGTAGAACCTCTGCTTGCCGCCAAGGCGTTGTATGAACCGGTACCTCCGGCACTGCTGGAGCAGCGCGCACTGGCAAAGTTTATGACCAGAGGAGGTTACCTGAGACACTTACGGCGGTTAACCCGGTTATATGGGGAACGGCATGATTTTTTTGTCAGAGAGATGGAACTACAGTGGCCGGAAGCATTCACGATGCAGCTTGGTGATGCAGGACTGCATATCTACGCTACCTGGAATGGCGATGTGGACAGTTATCAGCGATTTAAAAAGCTTGCTCAGGAGGATGGCATATTGTTCCGTGATGCAGAGCGATATCGGTTGACTTCAGGTCATCCGGCGGCCTGTTTTGCTTTTGCACATCTGGAGAAAGAAGAGATGACAGAGGGAATCCGGCGAATGCGGCTAGCCTGGGAGAAGTGCACATTTTCGTTTCGGTGAATTCCGCTGTATAATGGGATAAGACATTTCGCTCCTGTAGGAGCAGAGATCATATATGAGCAAGTTGTATTTAATCATGCTATACAAGTTGAACTAATTATTTACACGAAAACGTAGAGGGCAGAAATAACCTGAAGAAGCGGAGCGTTCGCCTTTATCGTCAGATTTTCACCTTTGTAAAAGTGAATCAAAAAATCTGGGGATAACAGCGATCGGAAGGTTGTTCTGTCATCGAAGTGGCAAGTGTAAATGTTCTTTAGTTCAATTTCTATAGATACTGAAATACATATGGCCTGGATTGAAGAAGTGAGATTCAGATCAGAATGATGCCATATGCAGAGAGATTAACTATCAAGGGGGAGTGGCGACATGCTGCAGGCATCGCCGTCATCATTTGTTATTTTGCCCGCTGTCGCCAAAATTGTCTGTGAACCGGGCTGGAAGTGGCAGAAACGGGAAAAACCGATGCAAAACTATGATTTATTTTATGTATGGAGTGGTGAAGGAACGCTTGTACTGAATGACCAGTCGTATGAAGTTGGCAAGGGTAGTTGTTTTTTGTTCAGGCCAGGAGATCATCCTACTGCAACACATAATAAGCAAAAACCGTTGGTACTTACGTATATTCACTTTGATGTGGACGTGCCTGTTGCTGACGTTCCCCAGTCCTATCGTGAGGTACAGGAAACGGTGGAGTTTGAGCATTTGCTGGCACGTTATGTAAGACTGTTCTTATCGGATGTGTACGGACGTGATGAAGAGAGCCGATTGATTCTGAAACAATTGATGATTCATTTGCTGCGCGCCGATACGGAAGAACCTGTGGAGAAAAAGGTGAGCAACCAGTTGTCCGATGTGATCCAGGAGGTCGCCAATTATGTGCGTCAGCATCCCGGGATTACGCATCGGGTGGAAGATCTGGCTGCGCGGGCTGGCTTATCGCCCCGATACTTCTCGATTAAGTTCAAGGAACTGGTGGGATCATCGGTGCAATCTTATATTATCCGCATGCGTATTGAACGGGCGGAACATCTGCTGGTGCATACCGGCATGAATGTGACCGAAGTGGCGGATGCTCTGGGCTACCGGGATATTTTCTTCTTCAGTCGTCAGTTCAAGCAGTATACCGGCAAAAGCCCGTCCGAGATTCGTTAAAATTCTGATGAGAAAAACAGGAAACCGTTTCAAGTCTGGAATGCAAGGGTAATTATCTAGCATTCCAGATGACCAAAAGGGGGAACTTGTGATGAACGGAAAACGTCGGGTCCGCAACCGGGGATGCTCTACGAAGGGATGCAATATTTTCCGGAACCGTCTGCGTCGCTTCAAACCGGCAGAGGACTTGCAAGATGTGTGGTTTTGAGGAGAACTCAGCAGACCAATAACGACGGAGCGAAGCTTCGTATTGCATGTATATATGGATGAATATGAATTCATAAAGAGGATGGCGCAATACCTGGTTACAGGTGCTGCGCCATCCTCTTTATTTGCGTATGGACTCATTAGTTCTTCGGTTTTAAACGACCAAGCAATGCTCCCATTTTGACCGAATCGCCTGGCTGTAAGCCCGGGTTTGGTTCGAATGTGCCACTCTGCGTCAGCAGAACAACGGTGGAACCGAATTCAAAATAGGCCAGATCATCGCCTTGTGCCCAGGTACTTATGTCCGTATCAGCATATTGTATGCTACTCACGTTCATCGCACCTACTTTGACAACCGCCACTTCACCGTAATCATGTGCGATATACGTAATGAGTCGTTCGTTTCGACTAAGCACGGATCTCATATGGGTCAGGCCAAAGTCATTCACGGGATAAACTTTGCCTTTGATGTGTTCGCTCTCTATTTTGCGGCCGCTGACAGGTGCATGAATGCGGTGATAGTCGCGAGGGCTGAGATAGAGGACGAACCCGTACCCGTGCTTGTACTTCTCCAGATGGGGAGAATGGTTTAATAATTCAGCAAGTGTATAATTTTGTCCCTTAACATTCAGGAGTGTCCCTGCAGATATTGGACCGGCTGCCGTAATCTTGGCATCTACCGGGCTGATCAGTGCATGCTCTGAAAGTTCCAACGGGCGCATGCCCGGCTTTAATTTGCGGGTAAAGAAATCGTTCAGTGAACGGTATTCCTTCCAGTCTTTCTCGGCCTCCTGAACAGGGATGTCGTAGGTCCGGACAAAATAAGGGATAAATGCCTTACTTCCCCGGCTTTTGGAGAAGGCTCCCACGGTCCGGGAGATCCATTTGCGCGAAGAAAGCTCGGTCATTAATCGCAACAGCGTTTTTGCCATGAATATCCCCCTTAGGGTTAATGCGAACTTCAAGGCCGGCAAGACCGGCCGTTCTGCATAATATTGACACAGAATGCACACGAAATCAATATAGTCTCCTATCGTATGTCTGCGGTTGTCTCGGAATTCTTGAATTCTGTTCCAGCAGCAGACGCCCATAAGCCATCGGTTTGCTGTACGTTGCCTTCCAGTGTTCCGACATTCCCGCCTTGCGAAAACCGTAACGCTGATCCCGTCCATTGCATTCAATAAAATAGATCTGGCCGCTGCGCGTTATCCCGAGATCAAGACCCAGATCAGCCAGATGTGGAAGACTGGCCGCCAGGTTTTGGGCAATTCGAAGGGCAACGAGTCCGATTCTGTATTCCAGTCGAGCCAGGTCGAAGCCAGATTCCCCTAATCCAAGGGCCTCTGCGAGCTTCATGACTTTACCGCCCTGGGCGATATTGCTGACAAACGTATGGGCAGGAGCCGCTTTGGCAAACATGCCTGTTATTCCCCAGAGACCATCGCTGCCACGTTGTACAGATACCCGCAAATCTACCGGCCTGCCCTCATAACGTACCAGTGGGATACGCTCTTCAATGAGGTAGGCATGGCGAAAGATCCGCCTTAGGGTGGCGGAAGGAAGCTGTCCTTTGCTCAATCGGAAGGTAGCCCACCCTTTGCGTGCCGCCTTCGTCTCACAGGTTAGTTTCCACTGTCCATCTCGCTCAAAGACTCGCAGAATCCCATGACCGATGCTACCGCTGCATGGTTTGATGACGAGGTCATCATATTGTTCCATCATATAGGCCAGAGACTCTGGCGTAGCTTTGACTGCACGGGGCAGGTGTTCTCGCAAGGCGAGGTCCTGATGAAGCATGTCATGAATGTGATCTTTACGGTACCGGTTGCGAACGTTGAATACCTGGATACCCTGCAACATCAGCTTGGTGATCTGATGCTGTTCCGTCCGGCGAAGCTGGAGTGAGCGGTTATGAATGACGGAGGGCAGTGGCATGCGCTCGCGAACATATCTGCCTTCTTTTTTTACATAGGCAAGACATGTTTTTTGATCCGAATCGATATCTTCCAGCCTCAAAAAGCAGGGAGTTAATCCATAACTGGCCGCTGCCTGTTCATAATTCGCGAGTGATTCCTGACCGGTCCTTCCGGCCGGTATCCCCTGGTACATGCGTGAATCGAACATAATGCCGATCGTTTCTTGGAGCATGACCGTTCCTCCTTCGATGTTATCGCGACCATGGATCGTCCATTCATGGAATGCCGGCCTGTCACCGCATGGCTCAGACATCGCGATAACGCAGACCGGTGTGTAAGATGCATCGCCAAGCACTAGTGCTTGCTCAGGGCGTGTCTAAAACTCTGAAGGAAGCAGGTTTTGCCGAATCTTCGTTCCAAGCAAGGAAGTTTTCCGCAGGCGTGCCGGGGCACGTCAAGGGAAAGTGACACAGCAGGGGGCGAAAAGACGGTGAAAGATGCATTTCAGCGAGTTTTCAGACACGACCTAGATATAATATCCTATGACATGACTGGGACGGGGGCGTGGACAGCCGCCTTTCCTCTGCTGCCCTGACACGCCTATTTCCACGAAGATCATCGAACCTTCCTGTCTTGACGCCTGTACATTCGTGCTCTGGAATCCGCAAAAGTCATAAATGAAGTGGCAGATGCCCATATGGAAGCATATGATGCCGGAGACGAACGTTAGAGGAAGGAGCAAGCTGCATGAGTAAAAATGGCAAAAAGAAGGTTCCGACGCCGAAACTGCGGCATGTGAGCCCGAAATACAAGGAATTGGAACTGACTGATCGCCGGGCAGACAAGATAAACTCAGGTTTCACTGTGAATAGGGAAGAACGCTTGAATACGAATAAAAGGGATTCGAGAGCTGTTCAGGAGTCGGAAGAATTCCTATTCGACTCAATGGAGCTACCTTCTTCAACAAACGAGCTGGAAGAGTTGGAGATCGAAGCCGAAATCAAGCCGGAACCCGTAGAGTCTGATAGCAAGGAAATCGAGACAGAAGATAGCTCGGATAAGCAGATTCAGGTTAGCAGCGTGGCTCCGCTTGTTCTGGAAGAAGAGGTGGGTATCATCAAACAAGAAACAACAAACAAGGACCGGCTGCAGATCCTGAACCAGAACCAGATGCCGGGTCATACCGGACATTACATCTACACGGACGACTTGAGTGAATTTGCTGTTACGGAGAGCAAGTTGGCTCCTTTCTCTGTAGATGCCTCCAAGCTGAAACCGGATGCGGTCGGCAGTGAAGCATTGCAGGATTATGCGGTGACCAGCATTCACATTGCAGACGGGGCCATTGTTTCAGCAAAACTTGCGGAAGCGTCTGTATCTGAGGAGCACCTGATTGACGGTTCTGTGTCTGGTCACAAAATACGAAATGCTTCTATTGCAGGCGAGAAAATCAGAGATGGCAGTATTACTTCTCAGAAGCTTGGCAACCAGGCCATCGATTCGGCCAAAATTGCCGACGGCTCCATCAGCACAAGACATCTCAGCCGCATGCTGGTAACGGAAGAATTAATCAAGAATCATGCCGTAACTGGAGACAAGATCGCGATTAGCGGGGTGGATACAAGGCATCTCACGGGAGGAGCTGTGAATACCTCTAAACTGGCTGACGATGCAGTGACTACAACCAAAATTCGTGAAGCTGCTGTCACAGGCAGCAAAATCGAAGAACACTCCATCGAGTCTCACCATATTCAGGCAGGTGCTGTTAAACAGACACATCTGGCAGAAGGTTCTGTCGGTCGTTCACAACTATTAAATGGCAGTATTGGAAGTGACCAGATAGAGGATGGATCCATACAAACAAGACATTTAGCTGAGGGTTCACTAACTGGAAGACATCTGCTGGACGGTTCAATCGGATCAAGTCAGATTCGAGCTCATTCCGTTGGCAAGGAGCAGATTGGTAATGGAGAAGTGGGCAGTGAGCATTTGACAGAAGGTGCAGTAACCAGTAGCAAACTGGCAGACCAGTCTGTTGGAACAGCAAAATTGCTGGAACAGTCCATTACGGCATCCAAGATCTCTGATCAGAGCGTCATTTCTTCCAAAATTGCGGATGAAGCCGTACAGGGTAAACATCTTGCCAAAGGGGCCATTCGTGCTGAACACATTGCGAATCGGGGAATTACGCCGGTACATGTGGACAATTCCGCAATTCACTCTATTCACATTGCAAGTGGAAGCATCGAGGCAGCTCATCTATCTGCCGGAAGTGTGTCCGGAGACGCTCTTGCAGACGACGTGGTGTGTGAGCGGCATCTTGCAGAGTCGGCCGTGGGTACGTATGAATTGCAGGATGCTGCCGTTACAGACGTTAAACTCGCGGATGGAAGTGTGACAACAGAAAAGCTTGGAACGGCATCGGTGAGTAGCAGAGCGCTTGCCCCGGGAAGTGTTATATCCTCGCATCTTGCGAGTGGTGGAGTCACAGGGACACATCTGGCTCCAGGTAGCGTGGGTTCCGAGGCCCTGAGACCTTATGCAGTGAAATCGGAACACTTGACAGAACATGCCGTAGGTGTACCTCATCTTCAGCCGGGCAGTGTTGAAACGGATGCGATTGCACGGGCCGCGGTCACAACAGACAAATTGGCTATTGATAGTGTAACTTCAGCCCAGCTGGCTGGCGGGTCCATTTTTCCGCCTCATCTAACAGATCATGCGGTTACCTCCCCCAAGCTCTCACCAGAAAGTGTTGCCACAGATAAACTGGCGGATTTTGCTGTCACGTCAGCTAAATTGGCAGACGGCAGCGTGACTTCTTCCAAGATTATGGCAGAGAGTATTAACGCCAAACATATTCCAGCAGGAACCATTCGCGGATATCACTTGAAGCAGCATGCCGTTTCCCTGGAACATTTGTCGGAAGAAATACGCTCGCCGGAATTATTTGCTGATGGTAGTATTACCGGCAACAAACTTCAACATGGCTCCATAAGTGCGGACCATTTGACAGCAGACTCGGTATCCGGGACAGAACTGCAACAGGATGCTGTAGGTAGCGAGCACTTGCAGCCATCCGTTGTACAATCCGTCCATCTGGCTGAAGGCAGCGTGAAATCTGACCATTTGGGGACTCAAGTAGTGAGCTCACAGCATCTGAAGCCAGACATCATTCATGAGGAGCATATTGCTGAACAGGTGGTAACATCGCATCACTTGGCACCCGGATCTGTCGAAACAGACCATCTGGCACCTTTATCCATTACAGCGGCCCACCTTCAGCCAGGTTTGATCAGTGGTTTGCATCTTCAGGCAGAGTCGACAAGTGCTGTTCACCTGCAGCAAGGAGCTGTGCATTCCCGTCATATTCAAGATGGTGAAATTCTTCCTCATCATATCCATGAACGCAGCATCGGAACATCTCATCTGGAAGAAGAAGCGGTAAGTACGATTATTTTGCAGGATGAATCTGTAACACGCTCCAAACTAGCAACGGGTAGTGTGGATGGCAGCAAATTAGCTGCAGGAACCGTATCGGCTACTCACCTTGCCAATGAAAGTGTGCAAACCCATCATATCCAAGAAGGAGCAATCCTTGCTGATCATATTCAAGAGTGCAGTATTGGCTCAGTTCATCTGGATGAGCAGTCTGTAAGTGCAGTTCATTTGCAAAATGGATCTGTAACAAGTGCCAAACTGGCGGATGGCAGTATCAACGGCAGCAAATTGCTTGAAGGAACCGTATCGGGGGTTCATATTGCGTCCGAAAGTGTGCAAACCGGGCATATTCAGGCAGGGGCCATTCATGCTGACCATATTCAGGAGCGGAGCATCGGCACAACCCATCTGGAGGAGGAAGCAGTAAGTGCGATTCACCTGCAAAATGGGTCTGTCATCAGTACCAAACTGGCCGACGGCAGTGTAACGGGCAGCAAGTTGATCGAAGATGCGGTGTCGGGAATCCATATCGCATCGGAAAGTGTGCAATCCCGCCATATTCAGGAAGGAGCAATCTTTGCTGACCATATTCAGGAGCACAGCATTGGCATGCTTCACTTGGAACAGGAAGCAGTAAGTGCCATTCATCTGCAAAATGGATCTGTAACAAGTACCAAGTTGGCCGACGGCAGTGTAACCGGCAGCAAGTTGCTTGAAGGTGCAGTATCAGATATCCACATTGCAGACGATAGTGTGCAATCCAGTAAGATTCAGGCAGGAGCCATTCATGCTGATCATATTCAAGAGCGGAGCATCGGCACAGCACATTTGGAAGAGGAGTCTGTAAGTGCCATTCATTTGCAAAATGGATCTGTAACGAGTGCCAAACTGGCGGATGGCAGTATAACTGGCAGCAAGTTACTCGAAGGTACGGTATCCGGGGTTCATATCGCATCGGAAAGTGTGCAATCCGGGCATATTCAGGCAGGAGCTATTCATGCTGGTCATATTCAGGAGCGAAGCATAGGCACAGCCCATCTGGAAGAGGAAGCCGTAAGTGCGGTTCATCTGCAAAATGGGTCCGTAACAAGTGTCAAATTGGCTGACAGTAGCATTAGTGGCAGCAAATTGCTCGAAGATACTGTATTGGGGAGCCATATCGCGTCGGAAAGTGTGCAAACTCGCCATATCCAGGCAGGAGCGATCCTTGCTGATCATATTCAGGAGCACAGCATTGGTACGTTCCATCTGGAAGAGGAAGCAATAAGTGCGGTTCATCTGCAAAATGAATCTGTAACGAGTGCCAAACTGGCGGATGGCAGTGTGAGCAGCAACAAACTGCTTGAAGATGCGGTGTCGGATGTCCATATTGCCAATGGAAGTGTGCAATCGCGTCATATCCAAGAGAAAGCCATACATGCTGACCATATTCAAGAGCGAAGCATTGGAATCTCCCACCTCAAAGCGGAATCGGTAAGTTCGATTCATCTGCACAATGGTTCCATAACAAGTGCCAAAATGGCTGACGGCAGTGTGAACGGTAATAAATTGCTTGAAGGTGCGGTATCTGCTATCCACATAGCCGACAAGAGTGTGCAAACACGTCATATCCAGGATGGAACCATTCATGCTGATCATATTCAAGAACGCAGTATTCGCACAACTCATCTGGAAGAGGAAGCAGTAAGCGGGGTTCATCTGCAAAATGGGTCCGTCACCAGTGCCAAATTGGCCGATGGCAGCGTGAACGGCAGCAAGCTGAGTGAGCAGAGTATTACCTCTAATCATTTGAATGCGGGGATTGTAGGTCCAGCGCATCTGAGCGAAGAGATATGGAATGCGATCCGTCAGTTCAGTGGAGAAACGCTGGAGCAACTGGCAGCTATCAAAAGACAAGAGGGATTGCTTCAACCAGAAAATGAAGGTGTACAGCAATCACAGCAGGTAATCGTCGAGGCAATACCGAGTGCTGGTCTGGAGCAACAACAAGAGCTGATATCCGAAACAGATCAGCTTGGCGAACTACCGGTAGCTTTGTTCACGACAGAGCCGGCAGAACAGGCTCAGCAACCACAGCTTGAACAGTCACAGGAGATCGCTGGAACTACGGAGTTTATGTTAAGTGAACAATCGATTAAACAGGAGCATCTGTGTGATGATGCCGTGGGCAGCAACCAGTTGCAATCGGGGGCAGTTCAAGCCAAACATCTGGCCTTCCAGCCCGTTCGCAGCGTAAGCAAACAACCGGTTGTACAACAATTCGGAATGGAAGCTTTTGTACTGCCAGAGAGTGAAGTATGCACAGAGGTAACTGTTGTTTTTGAAGAATCATTTGCTTCAGAACATTATGTGATTGTGGGCATGAGTAATGATCGGGGATTCCAGATTTCCTTGCTCTCGCAGAGTGAGGATGAAGCGGTACTTGAAGTGTCACGTACAGCAGATTGCAAGCATACGTACGGATTGTTGTCATGGATTGCTGCGGGACCTTCGCAAGGATAGTGCAGGATTGTATCCGTAATAAACAAATGACAAAAGCGGTGTCCAGAGTTGTCCGGGACACCGCTTTTGATTGATATAAGCTTAATCCGTTCGGACGGTGAGGGGTGTCTGAACGTTTTGTTACCATTAGGATGAGTACATTATAAGTTCAACTACAATAAAATAAGATTTTACAGGCCTACAGCTTGATACGCTTTGGTAATAGCAGTAGCTTCAGCGGAAGTTGCTCCGTACAGATCTTTGGCTGCTTGAATGGTAGCTGTTTTGGCAGCGGCAAATTTGGACGTTGGTGTCAGGTAGTTCACCAGTGTGCTGTAGAAAATCTGGATCGCTTTATCCCGGCCGATTCCGGTAACACTCACACCATTATGTGTTCCGCCTTGAGCAGCAAGGAAATAGGCTTTATTGATGATACCACTGTTGATATGGACACCGCCGTTGTCCTGTGAGCCTGTGTAGCGATCGCTGTATTTGTCAGGTTGACCATACAACGTAGGGTTGGAGAGGGAGCGCAGCGCATCTCCTGGAGTGTTAGGTGTGTAGATATCATCACCAAGCAGCCAGTTTTTGCTTTGGATCGTATTACCGAAAATATCGGCAAAGGCTTCATTGAGTGCACCTGGTTCATTGCGATATTCCAGATTGGCTGTATATTCAATAACACCATGCGTCAATTCATGACCCACAACATCCAGATCACCAGACAGGGATCGGAACATCGTTCCATCTCCGTCACCAAAGACAATCTGTGCCCCGTTCCAGAAGGCGTTATTGTAATTGGAGCCGTAGTGCACGGTTGATCTGATCAACAATCCGTTACCATTAATACCGTTACGGTTGAATTTGTTTTTGTAGAAATCATACGTAGCAGCGGCATGAGCATGAGCATCTACACCTGCACGATCGGTCCATACATTATCCGAATCTGTAAGCAAGCTACCAGGCAGTGAGGAGCCATTGTTTGCCGTATACGTTTGGATGCCATTGCCACGAGTGGTGTCTTTCAGTTGGAAGGTGCTGCCGGATTGGGTGGTTGTCAGGGTTTTGGTATCACCGAGTACACCTGTACCTGTTCCAGTAGCGAAGTTAATGAGGTCAAACTGGGATACGATACTGCCATCCACTGCGTTAATGAAATATTTGGTCCGTAGAGGGGCAGGTTCCAGTACGTTTACTTCCGTAATGTAAACCAGATATGTCTGACCATCTTCTTCATGATGATAGATGTTCAATTCAGCTTGAGGTGTGATTTCCGCGGCACCAAGCTCTCCAATCCGGGAGGTTGCTTCTTCGGTTGCAATCTGGATCGCGTCTTCTCCGCTGATCTCGGCTACACCATCATTTGGAATGGCCTGCTCTTCAATCGGTGGAAGATCGCCAAGTGCGGAGCTCACGGCTCCGGTTTTGTCCAGGTGAACCGTCTGTTCTGCACCATAAACCGGGATACCTTTAATATACTGTTTCAGGCGGAAGTGTCTTACGCCAGATGTATCTGTGTTTCTTTTGACAATTTTGAGCTGGGATTTCACATCGGAATTCAGAAATTGTTCCTGCTGTCCAAGATAATTAAAGATAGTGTCATCTGTTCCACTGTTCAATGGAATATCCTCCTCAGAGGCATAAGGGGCCTGAAGTGGAATGGATTGATCAGACACTGGAGCTGCAGTAGCAGAGGACACGGAAGCGAGCAAAAGAGCTCCTCCAAGAATTGTTGGCATAACTTTGGCAAATTTCATAGTAAACTCTCCCATTCTTAAACTTATTTTTGGTTGGAAAATGTTCATGCCAGTCTCGGTTGGAATTCCGTCTGCAACTTGGGCAGCGCGGAGCGTGGGGCTAGACCTGAAGCGTGGAATGAGACAAGAAACGATTGGAACAAAATCGGCTTGGCCTTAGCTCGGGAAGTGTTAAGCACGACACCAAACAAAAAGGATAACCGTTTATTCAGTTCAACCCGAAGGTTGAATCGTCTATTGTGTTCCTCTTTCAGAAAGCCGGGGGTTGTCCAATTGCGCAGGTAGAAGATACGTTCACGGAAAACTGGGGTGTTCAATCCGGGTTTGCGTAAATGACAAAGGCAGTATGTTCTGAACGGCATCACTCCTCTCAAGAGTAGAATGTATCTGCTTAACAAGATCTGTGAATGAGGTCATAATCTAATCAACCTAAGGTCAATAAATTGATTTAAAAAATATAGGGGAACTTATGTTCACCACAAGGTTATTTTTGTAAATAAAACTGCTTGGAACGTATATTATCACAATGTAAAACTTTGGAAAAGATACAATTTTAGATTTTTGTTAAATTTGTGTCTGAAGTAGGGGAGAGGTAGCGTTTTTCACATATTTTGACGTATTTTGTCTAAAAGCAAGGCCTGTACCCTCGTGTTCACAGGGAGAACCTGCTTAGTGCAAGGACAAACGCCGTTTCCACTGCTCCACGAATACATAGAATAACGTGTACTCCCTTGGCATGCCGATGATCGAATGCGGGAGGTGAAACTGTTGCGCAAAACCCGTACCACAGCACGTTATGCAACCCGAACCAATGTGACACGAAGAAAAACAGTGCTGAAGAAACGAAGATGGAAGTCTGGACACAAAAAGGGTACAAAGGCCTATACGTTCGTTATTCCATCCAAACAGCTGATGTCACAGGCTAAGGATGGAGTAGAGAATGGAGCGGAAAATGGCATGAGTGATGCTCCTTCACACAGGGGGGGGTCTCAGCGACCGATGCTCTCGGTCATTATCCCTGCTATGAATGAGGAGAAAAGGATTGGTGCAGTTGTCCGTGAAGCGCTGCGGATATGCCGTGATGCTGAAGTGCTTGTCATTGTGAATGGTTCTACAGACGGTACGGCTAACGCAGCCAAACGGGCTGGAGCACGAGTGCTCACGTATGCCGAAGCACTGGGGCATGATGGAGGACGAAAAGTAGGCGCAGCGGAGGCGCGCGGTCAGGTATTGTTATTTACTGATGCAGATATCGTAATTCCCGCAGAGCACCTTGCACCTTACGTGAAGGCTGTGCTGAAGGGAACGGATGTGGCGCTTAACGACTACCATGGGCCGGTCACTCATCATCCCGTTCATCCGGTAGTGGAGGCCAAACACATGTTGAACAGCATACTCGCAAGATCCGATCTCCGGGGGGCATCCATGACAGCAATTCCACATGCAATAAGCCGAAAAGGGCTTGAGGTCATGGGGATATCCTCACTGGAAGTTCCGCCACTCGCACAAGCGAAGGCAGTGATCGGCGGACTTCGGGTACGCGCTGTTCATCACGTACCTGTGGGTAGAATGAATGCAGTACGAATCAAGAAGCGAAGAGGACCTGATCCGCTCAGTCAAGTGGTACTGAATGATCATATGGCAGCGATTAAGTGGATTACGGATACGCTCGGTCCCCGCGGAGGTTATACCGATCTGCAACGTGTTCGCAACCTGGCGAGGTAAGCATGTCGCATCGGATGATGCAACATGCTGGAGGTGAGGAAATGAAGGGACGTTCAGGGGTTGTCCGCCGCAGGCGGACAACAAGTAGACAAATGACAGCAGGAAGAACAGTAATGAACAAGCGTCATAGGAACAAGAAACATGTAGATATTCAAAAAAAAAGAAGAAGCCGAGCAAAGTCTGGCCAAGTAGATCTACACTTGATGTGGAAAGCGGGGCAAGTTGCAGGAAGGGAGGCAAAGGCGAACAACACACTATCAGAAGAACATGCACGTCTCGTATGGAATGCACACGCGGTGAACGTTGCGGAGCTAAGCAACTTCGAGCTAGCTCTGAAGGCAGGTAAGGCATTTATGCAGGGTTATGCTCAGGCCTCGGGGCATTCATTCCAGATTGTGCCACTACCTCTTCGTCATTCGGCTGCTGCTGTTGTCTGTGCCTGTAATGAGGAACACACACTGGGGCAGGTGTTATTGCAACTAAAGCGGTTGCCTCTGACGGATATTATTGTGGTACTGAATGGAACGACAGATGACAGTTTGAAGCAGGTACTAAGGCAGCCGGGACTTACAGTAATCTATGAACCGGATCGGGCAGGACATGATGTGGGCCGGGCACTTGGAGCCAAGATGACGGATGCGGAGACGGTACTTTTTGTGGATGGAGATATGGTCGTCTCGGCTGAACAGCTTGCACCCTTTCTGTTCGCGGTTGATTGGGGACAGGATGTGGCGTTGAATAATCTGACGTCTTTGCTGCCTGCGTTTGCAGGCCAGGATGAGGTAAGCCGGATCAAAGCATATCTGAACCGGACATTAGGCAGGGCAGATCTGGGTTCCAATTCCATGACAGCCGTGCCTCATGCATTGTCTCGTCGTATGATTCAGACCGTGAAGCCAGCATCACTGGCCGTTCCACCTAAGGCACAAAGTCTAGCTATTCAGCATGGAATGAACGTCTCGGCACCAAGTCAGGTGGATGTTATTCGTTCCAATCGGTTGCGTCCTGGTAACACGGGAAGTGGGAATGATGTCGCCAAATTGATCATCGGAGATCATCTGGAGGCACTGGCTACATTGCTGGGTACAGGTTGGAATCCAACCCAGGCACATACACTCTCCCGTGTAGAAGTCGCTTACAGGAGGAACGCCTAATGACACTGACGAGTATGATTATCCCAACTTACAATGGGCTGGATCTGATCAGGCCCTGCATCGATGCCATACGTCAATACTCGGGCGATCCTGCGTCATATGAAATTATCGTGGTAGATAACGGTTCGACGGATGGAACGGCTGAATATTGTGCGCTGGAGCGAATTCGATTTGTAAGGTTCCCGGACAATCGGGGGTTTCCGGCAGCGTGTAACGCTGGACTTCGTGCAGCTTGCGGGGATGAGTTGTTGCTGTTGAACAATGATGTTACGGTCACGCCCCGTTGGCTGGAGAACCTGCGAACGGCTCTGTACAGTGACGCAAGTATTGGGATCACGGGTCCTGTTACGAATTATGCAAGCGGCATCCAGCAGATTAAACTGCAGTTTCGGGACATGGAACATTTTCAGGAGTTGGCCAATTCCAATAATGTTGCGGATTCTTCAAGGTGGAGGGAAGTACGCCGGATCGTCGGTCTGTGCATGCTGATGAAACGAGATGTCGTGGAATCAGTTGGGCTGCTTGACGAGGCATATTCTCCGGGACACTATGAGGATGACGATTATTGTTATAGAGCAAGATTGCAGGGATATCGCCTGCTGGTATGTGGAGATGTTCTCGTGCATCATCAGGGAAGTGCCAGCTTCCAGAAGACAGATCCGGTAGCGTGGAAACAGCTGCTTGAGCGTAATCGTTCGATTTTTATGAACAAATGGCATGTCGATCCGCTTGAATATATGGACATATCCGATGAAGGAGGGAACGTGGAATGAAAGGTGTAATTCTTGCCGGCGGAACAGGAACTAGACTGTATCCGCTGACCCGGCTCATTAACAAACATCTGCTTCCAGTCGGTAAACATCCGATGATTATGTATGGCATCGACAGGCTCCGTCAGGCAGGCATTGATGAACTATTGATTGTGATCAACAAACATTCCGCCGGGTTATATACAGAGTATCTTGGTGGGGGAGCGGATCATGGGGTCAAGTTGACTTATCGCATTCAGGAAAAGGCAGGCGGGATTGCGGAAGCGTTGGATCTGGCGACCACATTTATCCTTCCTGGCGAAAAATTCGTTGTGCTTCTCGGTGATAATCTCTTCAGCGATGATCTGAAGCCTTATGTGGATCGTTACATGCAGCAGCCTGCTGGCACAGCACGAGTTCTGCTCAAAGAGGTGGATGATGCACGACGTTACGGGGTGCCTGTTTTTGATCCAAAGCATCCAGAGCGAATCTCGTACATTGAGGAGAAGCCAAGCCAGCCGAAAACCTCTTATTGTGTGACGGGCATATACATGTATGACGATCATGTATTTAACCTGATTCGCAACATTGCGCCGTCTGCGCGTGGAGAACTTGAAATTACGGATGTGAATAATCACTACGCGTCTGCTGGCGGACTGGAATACGACATTTTGCAGAAATACTGGAGTGATGCAGGTACATTTGAATCGCTCCAGGAAGCAGCTGTCCGTATGAAAGGACAATTACCCTAAAATATATGCGACTGATGCTGCCGCTGTGCGGTGCCCCATGGGAGCAGAACACTCTGCGCCGGAGCTGGAAGGATGCTCCGGCGCTTTGCGCAGCGACAATCCTCGTGCATGCCAAAGGAGGGAATGGCGTGAGAGTAGTGACACGCACCGGGGCCGCTAAGGCCTCCGTGTCGGGTAAACCCCGGGGCATCCACCCGGCCGTATTTATGGGCAGTGGCACTCCGGCAGCAGCAGGTACAGGGTCTGCTGGAGTCAGAGGTGTGAAGTCAGGGAAACGTAGTACCCTGACCAAAGCGGGTACATCTGCAGGCGCAGCGCATAAGGCTGCTGCAAGGAAAGCCAGCAGCACAGGCAGTGTTGTTGGCAGAGCAGGCAAAGCTGGCTCTGCGGGCGCGAGCAGAGCGGCAAGAGCCAGCCGCACCGGCAAAGGCAAAGCCGGCCTGCGCCAGGCCACTGCTGGGCGCAGGCCGGCATCAGCGCGGGGCCGGCGTGCCGCTGCCCGCGCCAAGCAGCGCACGGAGATGCGCCGTGCGCCCATGCCAGCACCGCAAGCCAGCACGCCACAGGCGATGCCTGCCAGCGGTGCTGGCCCCGCCCCGCGCCAGGCGACACACCCGAAGGGTGCCGCCCCCGCAGGGCGGGGAGGCGCTGCCGGCGCGAATGCGGGCAACGCGAAGGGCTTGCCGCCTCCGCCCGCGGAGCAGGCAGTGCAGGCGGAGGCTGTGCCCGGCGGCTACGCCGAGGGCTACCGCGACGGCGTATTCGCCGGCGGGGAGGCGCTGGTGGCGCAGCACATCCCGCCGGATCACATTCTGCCTGCCGTGGCGGCGGCAGATCTGATCGCGGCGGGATTCCGCCAATACGCGCCCAGCCTGGCCCGGCTGTCCAGCCCTCATGAGATGGCTGGACACATCACGGCGGCGCTGGATGCGCAGCGCCCCTTGTCTGTCGTTCGCCTCGGAGATGGCGAACTGCTCACGCTGGCAGCCGATACGGTGCTGCCAGGTCAGGAAGTGCAGGAGCTGGCACCGTTTCTGCCCTATGCAGGGGTGCCATGCTCAACCCCCGACATCCGCGCGATGCTTGCGGAAGCCATACAGGCCGCCGACTGGGTTGGCGTGCCGATCTCGCGGGCACCGACATTCCAGGGGCTGTTATTCCCGGTGTTGCGCCACTTCGGGATCGACTGGTCCCGGCTGAAATTGACCAGCTCCACGATCAATTACAGTCTGCATCAGTCCGGCCTGGTGTTGCCCTTGCTGCAAGGACGGCGGGTTCTGCTCATAGGCAGCCAGGCACCAGAGCTTGCGGCACTGCTGCATAACCGGGGGATTCATGTCACAGGTATCATTGGTTCTGTGGCGGGAGTCATGGATATTCCAAAGGTGATGCAGCAAACCGCAGAACATGCTTTTGATATCGCGTTGGTGGCGGCGGGAATTCCGGCGGTCATTCTGTGTCGGCGAATTGCAGGTGAACTCGGCAAGGTCGCTCTGGATTTTGGACATTTGGCTGACAAACTGGTAACAGGAGAGCTTCAACTCTAGTGGACCGTCCGGGGGCTGGTCATGTGCGTGTTGGCCTCACGGACAAGTGGAAATGGAGGGAGCAACATGAACACACCCGATCAACAGCGCGGGGAAGGACGTCATGGTCATAACAACAAGGTTAATGCTCGAAACGTCGTCCGTCGAAAGGGTCACAGTCATCTGAACATCATTCCAAATATCAGCACTCACAGTGACAACAGCCGCAGTGAAAACAACCGGAATGGCAGCATAAGCAGCGAAAAAAAAGCGGCCTGCCGTGCCACACAACACGATGTCTCGCGATCTGACATGGCAGTCCTGCATGCAGCAGGTCGTCGCTCAATACGGAAATCCAGACGTAAAGGCAAAAGCAGGCGCACACCCAAAGGCGCCAGGCTCTACAAACAGGGGTATACCAGAGGATACAACGAAGGTGTCCGCCAGGGACAGAGCTCGTTTGGTCTTGTTTTTGAAGGAGTTAGCATCATTATCCCCACGTACAATCAGCGGGAGTATGTGCTGCAATGTGTGTCCAGTATCGAGAAACATACCCCTGCCCCTTTCGAAATCATTGTTGTGGATAATGCCTCCAAGGATGGAACTGCCGAGGCCATGCTCCGCAAAGGCGGCATGGTGAGGGTGGCATCCCTGGATAAGAACCGGGGGTTTGCCGGAGGTGTCAATCATGGGCTGATGATGGCGAGAGGACGACATATCATCGTGCTGAACAACGATACGCTCGTTACTCCGGGCTGGCTGGATAACATGATGACTTGTCTCGCCAGTGATCCGAAGATTGGTGTGGTGGGTCCGGTGACCAACTATATTGGCGGGGATCAGCAGATTCAGGTTCCGTACCGTGAGGTAGAAGAGATGTGGCCTTTTGCCGCCACACATAATCGTCCGGATGCAGACAAACATCGAATAACCGATCGCTTGGTCGGATTCTGCTGGTTGTTCTCACGGGAGCTGCTGGAACGGGTAGGTTATCTGGACGAAGGGTACGCGGTGGGCAATTTCGAAGATGATGACTGGATCATCCGGGTGAAGCTGGCAGGATACCAGCTTGCGGTAGCCGGGGATGCTTTTATCCACCACTTCGGAAGTGTCAGTATGAAAGCCTTGGGTGAGCAAGACTTTGCTGTAGTGAATAAGGATAACGAGCAGTTTTATAGCCAAAAGTGGGGAGATCCCCATGCGCTGGTTGCCGAAACCTCCCGCTTGGCTAGACAACAAACCTCTGGTACCCCATCCGGTCAACAAGAGGAGGGTGACACAAACCCAATGGATCCGCGTCAGCCAATCTCGACGCAGGGCAGCCAAGATCCAGCATTACAGTTCAGACACAGTTATGACTTCTACCCGGAAGGTTCGTTCCTGTCCAATGCCAAAGGAGAGGTCTATACTTTAACTGGCGGTCGGCGGCGTAAGTTGAACATCCCTGTACCGCGTGGAATATCTCCTGTTCAGGTTGCCAAACCGGACCTGCTCGCCATTCCTGCCGGAGAAGCACTGATATCAGCGGGGGACGTGCAAAGATGGCC
Organism: Paenibacillus sp. FSL H8-0283; assembly: GCF_045040675.1. NCBI lineage: Bacteria > Bacillati > Bacillota > Bacilli > Caryophanales > Paenibacillaceae > Paenibacillus > Paenibacillus sp. FSL H8-0283. The sequence continues at coordinate 5,689,594 of NZ_CP150295.1, read as the reverse complement.
GAGGGAATCACAACAGGTGCATACGACAGCGGTTCATGGTTCTCACAATGGATGGGCAGAAGGAAGTATTATTGCCGCAGTGGATGCACCCGAGATTCGATATCAGATCAGCGGAGACAAGCGGAGACGATTTGTATCGGTCTATGCGGCAGAACGTTGGGGTGTACATTCTGGGCATATTATCAGCGTGTCTGCGGACCAACTGAATGCGATGGAAGAAGGCTGGCCCATTATCGCCCCACCTCAGCTCTTGAACCCCGATCTGTAATGTCAGGCGATCTGTTTATGCGAATCAGCAGCATGATGCGGAATGGAAAATGTAGCGGTACCCTGTGTAATCGCTCTGATTCATTCCGCATCCGAATATTACATATGAGTTGGTAGCTAGACTACTGAAGCAATATCGATTCATTCCTGTAAAATAAGCGATCTTTCAAATTTATAATTTAATCTTTCTATTTGGTTATAGGTTTATTCTATTAGCAGATCCATTGACGCAGGAAGGGCACAGGAGTACATTTAGAGCCATAATTCTTATTTAACAGATAGGAATTGAAGGTCTAGGATATTCATATTTAATCGCCCAGATCTTGATCTTAAAACTAATCAGGAGGTATGTCGATGTCATCATCAACCAAAAAAGTCGTGCTGTGGAGCAAAACAGGCTGTCATTTCTGCGGGGAAGTGAAAGCATTTCTGACAGAGCGAAACCAGCCTTTTGAGAACATTGAAGTGCAGGGCAATGACGTGCTGCGTGATGTGCTTGAAGCAAAATATGGCATTCGGCATGTACCCGTTATTGAAGTGGGAGGGGACGGCAAGTTTGAAGCCTTGCTGGAACCTGATCTGGAGAAGCTGGCGGAACTTCTGGCACGAGCGGACGAAGCGGCAACAGTCTAACGGGAGTTGATATATACCTTTGGAGCAAGCCGTTCCGGCTGCTGCATGATGCAAGATCGCATTTGTACAGCAGCTGGAACGTTCATAAGTTATGGCTCTCTTGGAATGTAAATGGTCTTATTTACATCTTCAATGTTCATATAGAAAAAATCTATTAGTCACGCTGTTGACCCTTTTACGGGGCAGTGATAAGATTTGTGAAATTAAAACAAACCAAACTCATAGGAATAGTTAACTTTTAAGTTATTTTGCATACGTAATCAGTTCAGTTGGCCCTTGATCATTCTTTTGAAGATTCTAATCCAAGGAAGGCGGAGTGCATATGACAGCGAAACGCAGTTTGAAATTTGGAGCCATTATTCATGGGGTTGGAGGAAGCAACACCACATGGAGACACCCGGAGGTTCTGTCGGATGCCAGCGTTAACTTTGGATTCTACAAACGTCAGGCACTGAAAGCGGAGGAAGGCAAGTTCGATCTGGTCTTTATCGCAGACGGTCTGTATATTACCGAGAAATCCATTCCGCATTTCCTCAATCGCTTCGAACCAATCAGTATCCTCTCCGCTTTGGCTACCGTTACTTCACGTATTGGACTGGTAGGCACCCTCTCGACATCCTATAGTGATCCGTTCACCGTAGCCAGACAGTTCGGTTCCCTCGATCAGATCAGTGATGGCCGTGCAGGCTGGAACGTCGTGACTTCTCCGCTGGAAGGTACAGCGAAGAACTATAGTAAGAGCAGTCACCCTTCGCATCCGGAACGTTATCGCATTGCCGCGGAATATTTACAGGTAACCAAAGGGTTGTGGGACTCTTGGGAAGATGATGCTTTTGTAAGAGACAAAGAGAGCGGTGTATTCTTCGATCCATCCAAGCTGCACACGCTTAATCATGAAGGAGAGTTTTTCTCCGTACAAGGTCCGCTCAATATTGGCCGTTCACGGCAAGGACAGCCGGTGATTTTCCAGGCAGGTTCATCGGAAGATGGCAAAACGCTTGCGGCGCAAGAAGCGGATGCTGTCTTTACCGGACACGATACGATTGAAGATGCACAGGCATTTTATAAGGATGTGAAAACACGGGCGGCTTCCTATGGACGTTCTGCACAGGATATTGTTATTCTGCCAGGCATCAATCCTATTGTTGGACAGACCGAAGAGGAAGCGGAACAGAAGTATCAGGAGATCGCAAGCCTGGTTACCATTGATAAAGCGCTGGATTATCTGGGACGTTTCTTCGAACACCATGATTTCTCCCAATATCCGCTGGATGAACCGTTCCCGGAGCTGAATGGCATTGGAAGCAACAGTTTCCGCAGTGGAACCGACAAGATCAAAAAGGATGCCAAAGAGCAAGGATTGAGCTTGCGTGAAGTGGCTCTGCGGGCAGCAACACCACGCAGCAAATTCTTGGGCACACCGGAGCAGGTCGCTGACAAGATTCAGGAATGGTTTGAGACGGAAGCAGCGGATGGCTTCATTATTGCTTCGGAGCTGCCAAGTGGATTGTCTGATTTTGTGGAACTGGTTGTTCCGATTCTGCAAGAACGCGGTCTGTATCGTACGGACTATGAACACGATACATTGCGAGGTAACCTTGGGGTACAGATTCCGGTTAACCGTTATACGGCTGCGAAGAAGCAAGTTGTATCTGATTTGGCATAACGGATAGGGAGCGAACGAGCATCTGATTTTGTCTGTTGTGTTCTCCAAACGGTAATAAAGTAATTACTACGTTTCGTACTATCTTAAAACCGACTTAACTTATAGGATATATATAGTATTGGTATAAACATCAATTTTATGACACCTGTATACACAGAGGGGGAAGCGATATGAACAGGTCTATCTCATGGATGAAATATATGGCATTGGCAGCAGTATTGGTGATGGTATTATCCGGTTGCGGAGCGGCGGGAGGCAGCACGAACAGTACGGCACAGGCATCAGGCGGGGGGCAGGCCGGGCGAGCCGAAGGAGGCAACCTGACTTTTGCACTCGCCACTTCACCGGATACACTGGACCCTCATCGCAGTGGGCTTGCCGTAACGGTACGCGCCATCCGAACGATCTACGACAATCTGGTCGTGCAGCTGCCTGATGGTTCTATCAAACCTTGGCTTGCCACGGAATGGAGCGTATCCAAAGACGGCAAGAGTTATACGTTCAAGCTGCGTGAAGGTGTGAAGTTCCATGATGGTACACCGTTTAATGCGGAAGCCGTGAAATACAATCTGGACCGGGTGATTGACCCGGCCACCAAAGCTGCCAATTCTCTGGCCCTGATTAGACCTTATAGCTCCTCCGAAGTCATTGATGAATATACCATCAAGGTAAATCTGGAATCACCATCGCAAGCCTTTCTCGGTAACTTGAGCCAGGCACTTCTGGGGATCGTATCCCCAACAGCTGCCCAAAAATATGGTGACCAGCTAGGTAAAAATCCGGTGGGCACAGGTCCGTATACCTTTGTAAAATGGGATGAAAATGCGGATATAGTCGTTGCCAAAAACAAGGATTACAACTGGGGACCTGAGACGGTTGAAAATAAAGCCGCGCCCCATGTGGATACGATCACATTCAAGATTGTACCGGAAGAAGCAACGCGTATCGGAAGTGTACAGAGTAGTCAGGTACTCGCTGCCGAGACGGTTCCACCGCAGAATATCGCTGCATTAAAAAACGATCCGAACCAGCAATTGTTACAGGCCAATACGGTTGGACTGCCGTACACACTCTTTTTCAATCTGCGCAAAGCGCCTTGGGATGATGTGAAAGTAAGGCAGGCAATACAATCCGCTGTAGATGTGGAATCGATTGTCAAAACATTGTATCTGGGCAACTACGAACGTGCGTGGTCCGCACTGTCTCCTGGAATCCTGGGTTATGATGCATCGCTGGAAGGAAGCATCAACCCGGACATCAATAAAGCCAATCAACTGCTCGATGAACAAGGCTGGGTGAAAGGCGCTGATGGAATTCGTGCCAAAGACGGCCAGAAACTGACCCTGCGGTATGTCGATGGTTCGCCCAATCGGGAGAAACGCAATGACATTGCTGCCATTATCCAGCAACAGTTGAAACAGGTTGGCATTGCGGTTGAAGTGGAAATTACAAAAGACGTAGCAACGGTCATCTATCAGAACTGGGATTATGATCTCTATGGCAACAGTCAGGTCAATTCTGACCCAAATGCCTTGTACGCTTTCTACCATACGAGTGCAGAGGGCGAGCGTCCCACATTGTCCGGTTTGTCTGATCCAAAGATCGATGAACTGTTAGAGCAGGGAGCGGTCGAGACGGATCCTGATAAACGTGTTCAGATCTACAATCAAATCCAGCAATACCTGATTGAGCAAGCGGTAATTCTGCCAATCTATGTATTCCCGTATACCGTCGCTGCATCCAAAAAGGTCGAAGGCATCAAGTTTGATTCATTAGGTTATCCACTCTTTAACGACGTCCGCATTCAGCCCTAACAGAGGTTGTTCAAAAAGTCCACTTTTGATTACGAGTCATGCCTAATGACATGATCAGCATCGAATATGAAATTCAGCCGAAATAAGCGGGGGGCTTACGAAGGATGTTTCCTTCGGAAACATTTCAGTTGCTCACGTAGTTTCCTACGCTCCGCTACTCCATTTCTAGCTTCATTCCATCTTCTCGGTACTGAAAACTGGTCTTTTTGAACACGCACTATAGGAACGGCCAATCCAGATTGAGGAAGGAGATATCCCGGTATGGTTCAAACGATACTGTCACGACTTGCAACATCGCTTCTGGTTATTTTCGGAGCTTCGGTGCTGGTGTACTGCATCATGTATCTTCTGCCGGGTGATCCGGTTCTGCTCATGCTGGACCCATCCTCGGCTACCCCGGAGATGATCGAAAATCTGCGGGTTCAGCTTGGACTGGATCAACCGTTTTACATCCAGTTTGCGAACTATTTCGGTGATATGCTGCGTGGGGATTTCGGTAAATCAATGATCAATTCCGAGCCAGTTCTGCCAAAAATACTGGAACATTTTCCAGCCACACTGGCTTTGACCGCACTCAGCTCAATCATTGCCATCACGATTGGGATTACACTTGGTGTATTGTCTGCAATTCATCGCAATGGCGTGATTGATTTTGTCGCCCGGCTCGTTGGACTGTTTGGCATCTCCATGCCAACCTTCTGGACGGGGATTCTGCTCATCCTTTTATTTTCAGTACAGCTTGGCTGGTTCCCGGCGATGGGTTCCGACGGATTCAGCTCACTGGTTCTTCCGGCAGCTACGCTGGGTCTCGTGGGTGCAGGGTTTATCGTACGGATGGTGCGGAACAGCATGCTGGAAGTCATCAATGAACCGTTTATCGTGGCATTACGGGCCAAAGGACTTTCGGAGCGTGCAATCATGTATAGCCATGCACTGCGTAATGCGCTTATTCCTGCTGTAACGGTAATCGGCATGCTGATCGGTGATCTGCTTGCGGGAACCGTTGTGGTGGAGACCGTCTTCTCCAGACAGGGGATCGGCCGAATTATTGCGGATGCGCTAATGGCCAAGGATCTGCCAGTGGTGCAAGGCGTTGTTTTCTTTACATCCATTATCTATGTGGTCTTGAACCTGCTGGTGGATATCTCGTATTCGTACATTGATCCCCGGGTTCGGCGTGCAGTCCGAACATGATATCGGATAGAACAGTCAGAAGTGTCCTGACACGGAGTATGAAAGGAGGAGTTGTTGCTCATGAGCATGAAACCTTTGGCTGGTGACAAAAAAGCATGGGCCGGCAGTGTAGGACGTATCCATCTGTGGAATCGCCGCCCTTGGCGTTATCGCGTCTCATTCGCGGTATCCCGATTATTCTTTTATGCAGCATTGCTGGTGGTGGTGTTTACCGTGGCATGTGCGATTGTACCGGGCTGGATTGCGCCCTATGATCCAACTCAGATGATGACGGATGCCATACTGCAGGCTCCTTCTGCTACGCATCTGTTCGGGACGGACTATTTTGGCAGGGATATCTTCAGTGTGGTTGTGCATGGAAGCAGGGATTCGCTGCTCATTGGATTTGCTTCCGTTCTAGTGGGCGGTATTGTCGGTAGTGCGCTTGGTATTATCTCCGGTTATGCCGGAGGAATTGTTGATACTGTCACGATGCGGGCTGTCGATATTCTGATGGCTGTACCCGGCGTGCTCCTTGCATTGTCTGTTGCAGCTGCTCTTGGGCCAGGACTGATGAACATTGCACTGGCTGTTGCGGTTTCCTCCATTCCGGGCTACGCACGGGTGATGCGTGGGCAGGTCATATCAGTTAAAGGTCTGCCTTTCATTACAGCGACACGTTCACTGGGCGGTTCCAATACCCGTATTTTTTGGAAACATGTACTGCCACATTCGTTGTCACCCTTGCTGGTCATGGCTACGCTGGGCGTAGGGACATCAATCCTGACGGGCTCCGGACTCAGTTTTCTGGGACTTGGGGTGTTGAAGGAAATACCGGATTGGGGCGCATTGCTCTCACAAGGTAGAGGTTATCTGACGGTTGCCTGGTGGATCTGTACGTTCCCGGGTCTGGCGATCACGTTGTTTGTACTGGCGGTTAATCTGATTGGAGACGATATTCGCGATCGGCTGGACCCCAAAGTAAAAGGAGCGGCTTGACCGCTATTCCAAAATATAAGAATTTATAAGTTTCACCCTATCCATTTTTATATTTCACTGCGAAACGGTAGCTGTGCCACGAGAGGACGGCGACAGCCGTTTACGCTTGAGGAGGAGATATTCATGTCACATGTTGTCATTATTGCAGGATCACCTTCCAAACGTTCGCGTTTGACAGGTCTGACGGATTACAGCAGTCAAAAATTAACGGAGGCAGGCATCACTGTTGAAGTCATTCACGTTGTGGATCTACCTGCTGAGGATCTGGTGCAAGCCCGGTTTGACAGCTCATTCATTCGTGATGCACTTGCTGTCGTGGAAGCGGCGGATGCCGTTATTGTGGCTACGCCAGTATACAAGGCATCGTACTCAGGAGTGCTCAAGTTGATCCTGGATCTGATTCCGCAAGAAGGGTTGCGGGGCAAGTTGACACTTCCGCTCGTTATCGGTGGCTCTATAGCTCATCTGCTCGCCATTGATTATGCATTGAAACCTGTTCTGGCAGCCCTTGGTGGAAGACATATCTTGGGTGGCGTGTATGCTGTGGATCAGGGAATTGAGCGATTGGATGATGGAAAATTTGTACTCTCGGCAGATGTTACCACACGTTTGGATCGCTCGCTGGATGAATTGATATTGACACTGGAAAAGGATGGGATTACGATATCATAAAACCAAGTAAGTGTATTGGATAAATCAATATAAGATCAAACGTCTGCGGACGTGGATACGGAGGCGCTCATGAATATCGAGAATATTGAAGCATTTGTATATATCAATCATTATGGAAGCTTCAATAAGGCTGCCGAAGTACTCTTCTTGTCCCAACCTTCGGTCACAGCTCGCATTCAGTCACTGGAAAGGGAGCTGGGCTGCAAGTTGTTTGATCGGCTTGGCAAACAAATTGTGCTGACAGATGAAGGTCGGAAATTCCTGCCATATGCGCAGCAAGTGCTGCAAGTGATTCAGAAGGGCAAGCAGAAGATTCAGCAACGGCGATCAACACCGGATGCTCTTCGACTTGGTAGTACAGTATCGGTTTCCAACTATGTCATTCCCGATTTTTTACCCAAGATCAAGGAAGCTTACCCCGAAATTAATATCAAATTGACGACCGCAACGACGGATCAGCTGATTGCCAAACTGCTTGGTCAGGAGATCGATCTTGCTTTTGTGCGCAAGGTCATGCATCCTGCGATCCGTACGGTTGCTTTTTATGAAGATCCGATCCAGCTCTATGTGTATAAAGGGCATCCATTCATTGAGAGCGGGCATGTCAGCATGGAAGCTATCCGGAATGAGCAACTGGTCTTTTTTGAATGTGGTTCACTGGACTGGCTTCGCATTCACCGGGCTTTCGACTCGCTGGAACATCCGCCGAATATTACATACCATGTCGATAATTCGGAGACGGCGAAGAAACTGGTTATGCAAGGGGCAGGCATTGCCTTTCTCCCGGGACTCACGGTGAAGAAGGAAGTGCAAAATCAGGAGCTGTTCCCCATTCAGGTACATGAGGTAGCAGGTGTATCGTTGCAGATCAGCGTCGTTACTTTAAAAGAAGAATATTCGCCATTGGCAGAGCCCTTCGGGGAACTGCTGCGGAAGTTATAGATTGTTTGTAAGATTCAAGAACAGCGGTTCAGCACAATCAAGGAGGAGAAGGATATGAGTATTCGTGTTGGCATTTTGGATCAGACTCCCATCTATGAAGGGGAAACGGCGGTGGATGCTTTTCGGCATACGATTGAGCTGGCACAGCGGGCAGAGCAGCTGGGATTCCATCGATTCTGGGTGTCGGAGCACCATGATTCAGGGCATGTTGCAGGTTCCTCCCCAGAGGTACTCATCTCCCACTTGCTTGCGCATACAAAGCGGATTCGGCTGGGGTCTGGCGGAGTAATGCTTCAGCATTACAGTCCATACAAAGTCGCCGAGAATTTCAATATCCTCGCAGTGCTCGGACCAGGAAGAGTTGACCTGGGAATCGGTCGTGCACCAGGCGGGTTACCACGTTCGACACAGGCGTTGCAGGAAGGTATTCAGGAAGCCGCATCTCTTCAAGAGAAAATTGTTCAAGTGAAACGATACATCCACAATGAGCCGCTTGAAGATCAGTCGCATCCACTTGCAGGTCTCAGCGCTTCGCCAGTGTCGGACATTCCAGCGGAGCTGTACGTACTTGGAGCAAGTGTCGATAGTGCAGGCATGGCTGCGGAACTGGGACTCCCATATGTCTTTTCACTGTTCATTAACAGTAATATAGAGGTAGCGCTTCAAGCGATCCGTGTATATCGTGAACAATTTGATCGTTCCCAGGGACGAGAGCCCTACGCTGCACTAGCCATATCGTTAATTGTGGCCGAGAGTGAGGAGGAAGCGGAAGGACTTGCGAGCGAGCATATGCTGGTGAAGATCCATCTGGAGAGTGGGAAAGTACTCACTGTCGGTTCTGTGGAACAGGCGGAAGAATTCGGCCGTCAATCAAACGAAACCTATCGGATCGAGATTTTGGAGCCAAGTGTGACCCGGGGTACGAAGGAAAGCGTAGGTCAGGCACTGCTGAAGTTCCAGCAGGAGTTTGCTGTGGAAGAGTTCATTGTGACTACAGCTACACGGGACTTTACCAAGCGAATTCGTTCATTCGAATTGTTGCGTGAGATTCTGGCAGAGCAGGGACTCAGTGAATTTGCACTGGAATCCAAGGAACAGGAAGCTGCAATCGGATAGAGTTAGGCAGTTAATATAGCAGTGAATATATACGAATGGGAGGCCATGTGATGAAAAGTGATCTGGAACAGCCCAAGCAGCATTCTGACCAACAAGTACAGGGCCCCGAGCATGAACTTCACGGTGAACGGGTGGAAGAATTCGTGGAAAGATTAATCACCATTCGGCGACATCTGCATCGTAACCCGGAATTGTCCGGCGAGGAAAAGGAGACGACAGCTGCCATTCGCAGTTGGCTGGAAGAGGAAGGTGTCCGTATTGCAGACGAATATGCGCTGTGGACAGGGCTTGTTGCTGAAGTGGGTCAAGGGGACGGTCCTGTTGTCGCCCTAAGAGCAGATATTGATGCGTTGCCCATTCAGGAAGAGACAAAGCTGGAATTTGCCTCCCAGGTAGATGGAAAGATGCACGCATGCGGACATGACGCACACACGGCAATTCTGATTGGTGCTGCACGATTACTGAAACAGCGCGAGTCCATTCTACCGGGAAAAGTACGGTTGATATTCCAGCCATCGGAGGAAAAAGCAACGGGTGCTCGGCAAGTGATCCAGAGCGGCGCATTATCCGATGTTCGGGCCGTATTTGGTTTGCATAACAAGCCTGATCTCCAGGTAGGTACGGTGGGCATTCGAGAAGGCGCATTGATGGCAGCAGCAGACGGTTTTGTTGTCAAAGTGGAAGGTGTAGGCACCCATGCAGCTGTGCCTGAAGCCGGCATTGATCCAATTGTGGTTGCCGCACATATTGTTACGGCATTACAGGCCATTGTGAGTCGCAATGTGGGAGCACAGGAGAGTGCTGTAATCAGTGTCACCAAGCTCCACAGTGGCACAGCCTGGAACGTTATTCCGGATGAAGCGATCCTTGATGGCACAGTGCGTACCTTTGATGAGAAAGTGCGTGCACGGATTCGCGAGCGTTTCAATCAGGTAGTCGCCGGTGTGGCGGCAGCCTATGGCACACGGGCTACGGTCCGCTGGATTCAGGGACCTCCTGCCGTGGTCAACGATGAGTCTCTGGCATCTGCGGCGGAGCAAGTTGCAAGTGAGATTGGATTAAACAGTGTTAGACCGCTACCTTCTCCAGCAGGTGAGGACTTCTCTTTTTATCAAAAAGAAGTTCCGGGCCTGTTCCTCTTCCTGGGTACCTCTGGCCCGCATGAGTGGCATCACCCTGGCTTTGATGTGGATGAACGGGCTCTGCCGCTGGGAGCACATCTTCTGGCTGCACTGGCTGAGAAAGCACTGCACAATGTGTAAGCACATCAAGAGTGATGAGTATAGTGAATCACTGGATCATATCCAGATCGAAACGGTCCCGTTCGACGGCAACCGTTTTTCGTATTTTTTTGATAAGAGCGGTCTCGGAACGACGAGTCGTTGAATCTTAATATATGGTGTAGTTATAGCTAGGGTTGGGCAAAAGCGTCAGCTCTGTTTGGGTTTTCTTACAGGAAGGGCAACTAAAGGTATTATGAAATTTTATTTTTTTAAATGGAAATATTTGTTGACGCTCCCCAAAAGGATGTGCTATATTTTTCTCGACCTTTAATCGTAATAATTACTATTAGATAAAAAGAAGAACAGGAGTAGTCGCTGCGATGAAACAGGAGATCGATTTTATCAAGTTCAGTCCCACTCAAAACATGACGATTCTGGTTAAAACGGATCATGCTGCCGAGAAATACAATCATATTGCAACTCGTCTAATGTCGTATGATAACGTTTACGCTGAACAAGTGGGATTCATAGAACCAACGAGGAGACCGGAAGCTGTGGCACGTCTGGAAATGGCCGGAGGAGAGTTCTGTGGCAATGCCTGTATGGCACTTGCAGCACACCACGCATCTGAAGCAGGACTGGCACAACAGGAGTTTATGGATATCATGCTGGAGGTTTCCGGAACCGATCAATTGATCATGTGCCATGTGAAGAAGCAGCAGAACGAATATGACTGTCAGGTAACCATGCCGATACCAAAGCAGATCGAACAACGAACAATCCGATACGAAGGCATCGAGCTCGATATGGTGATCATCCGGTACGCTGAGTTCATCCATATCGTGATCGAAGTCGATGACTTCAACGATACGATGAAGAAGAGGGCACAGACCCTTGCAAGGTTACTGGGGTTAACCCTGGGAGATAAGCTGATCGGTATCTTGTTATATCAATCACACTCGGAAGAAATGGCCCCACTCATCTATGTTCCGGAGCTGGATAGTCTGATCTGGGAGAGAGGGTGTGGTTCGGGTACGGCCTCCGTCGGAGCGTATCTCGCATGGAGCCAGCAGAGGCAGATTACGCAGTACATCAAGCAGCCTGGTGGGGCGATCAAAGTGGCAGCCCAGTGGAATGGCGCAGAACTTGGGAGTATTACGATTGAGGGATCTGTTGGCATCGTGGCTCAGGGCAAAGCCTTCATAGATGCTCCAGCAGAATGGAGCGTTGTAAACGCATGAGGTACATGATACATGATCGAGACAACGTATAGGGGGAAAAGAAATGATCACATTGGTCCATTTTCAGACATGTTTGAGTGAATTTGCAGAGAAATTCGATAAGCTCGCAAGCAAGTATGATCATACGATTCAGCATAGTGCAGAGCTGGAGGCTGTGATCAATGACTACTCCCGCTTTGTGACTGATCAGGACAATAAGGCAGCCTGGGAACAGTTGGAGCATTCGGAGCTGGAAGAACTGGATTCGCTTGTGTGGGAGTTAAGAAATAAATCCGCCCAGTGTGTGGCGATCATGGAGAAATATCGTGCATTAAAGTTAGAAAACGGGGATGTTCAGATTGCCGATTATTTCAAAAATATAGAAGAGTGTATCGATAAAGAATTCGGCAGCTTCCATGTCACCTCCGATTCCAACGTATTGTTGGTAGGCTCCGGTTCCTTCCCCATGACACCATTACTCATCGCCAAGCGAACAGGTGCACAGGTTGTCGGGATCGATATTGACGAAGAGTCCATTACACTCGGGCGAAAAGTAGTGGAGACACTGGGAACGGACTTGAAGATTCGTTTGGAGTCAACATTGCTTGAGGATCTGGATTATACCAGGGAAGCAACCCATATCATTTTCAGCTCTACGGTGGCCCCTAAATATGAGCTGCTTGATCAACTGCATGCCCTGACGAATGCACAGGTGGTTGTAGCCATGAGATACGGTGATCAGTTGAAGTCCTTGTTCAATTATCCGATGAGAGAGACGGACAGCAGCAAATGGAAGCTGGTGGATACGATCCTGCGCCCGGATGATGTGTTTGATATTGCGTTGTATCAAAAAGCATAGGTATGCAAGTGCATCCAAGTGCGTCCAAATGGATTACAGATTGAACATTGAATTAAGGAGGCTTATATGAGCAATCTTCAGCGAATTCTGATACTCGGAACCGGACCTGCATCCATTCAGCTTGCGGTAACGCTCAAAGATCATCTCAACTGCTGTATAGGCATTACGGGGAGACAATCGGTTCGTTCAGCGTCCGTATTCTCAGCCCTCGAACAGAGCAATGGGCGTATTCAGGTCAGCATTCAAAATGAGAAACATCAATCGCTCGCAGGTGAGTGTTACGTTGATCATGTGTTCAAGGGATATGACACCATTGATGGTAAATGGGATACACTCATTTTGGCGGTTACCACCGATGCGTATATCGATGTACTGGAACAAATGAATGATTTATTCATCAAACAACTGAAATGTATCATTTTGATTTCTCCAACGTTCGGGTCCAATCGACTGGTAACCCATTATATGAGAGAGCGGAATGCAGCGCCGGAAGTGATCAGTTTCTCTACCTACCTCGGAGATACTCGTTGGATGCACGAACATCCGTCCAATCATGTGATCACAACAGGGGTCAAGAAAAAGGTCTATATCGGTTCCACACGTTCCCCGTCTGAACAGGTCAGTAAACTATGCCAAATGTATGAGCGTTTGGGTATTGTGCTGGAAGTGATGCGATCTCCACTGGAGGCGGAAACGAGAAATATTTCGTTGTACGTGCATCCACCTTTGTTCATGAACGACTTCTCATTAGAAGCCATCTTTGGAGCATCGGATATTCAGAAATACATATACAAGATGTATCCTGAAGGTCCGATTACACAAGTTTTAATGCGAGAAATGCGGGCACAGTGGCAGGAGATTATGAATATTACGGACCGACTCCATATCCAGGGAGTGAACCTGCTTCAATTCATGACGGATGACAACTATCCGGTTCGATTAGAGAGTATATCACGCCAGGATATCGAGAATTTCAATCAGCTGCAGGTCATTCATCAAGAGTATTTATTATACATACGATACACCTCATTATTGATTGATCCATTCTCGGAACCCGATTCGGAAGGGAAATATTTCGACTTTTCAGCAGTCCCATTCCGTCAAACGTTCATGAACCGCGAAGGGGAACTGGACATCCCCCGTATGCCCAAGGAAGATTACTACCGCATCAAAATCATTCAGGGCATTGCCAGACATCTTGATGTGAGCTGTCCAACGATTGATCAATTTATCGCCAGGTATGAGGCGAAGATTCAGGAAGTGGCTGACGCACACCCGGATCAACGCTTGTCCGAAGCCTTTGCGATCCAATCCTTTGACGAGGAGATCCGCATGATCTGCACCGGACTTTGAGTAATAGGGTCTGATTACATTTAAATAATGCAAATTAAATTTTGTTTTACACAGTAACGGAGGGGGCAGAAAGAACCTGAAGAAGCGAAGCGTTCGCCTTTATCACCGGATTTTCTCTTTGGAAAAGAGATCAAAAAAATCTGGGGATAACAGCGATCGGAAGGTTGTTCTGACCACGTAGTGGTCTTGTGTAAAGTTTGAATTTTAATTTGCTCATCAGGAGGAAATGTTGTGAAAAAGCGTCTTACTTTTACATCTATACTATTGCTGGCGTCAGCCATTGCGCTGCTCGCCGGATGCGCTCAGAACACAAAAGAGAAAGAGAGCGCCCAAACGGAGCCTGCCAATAGCCAAGTACAAACGGAACTTATCTATGCTTCTGCCAAAGATATTAATGATATGAACCCCCATCTGTATACAGGCTCCATGCCTGCGCAAGGGATGATGTATGAGTCTCTGGTGGAAAACACACCTGACGGAATCAAGCCATTGCTAGCTGAATCATGGGATATTTCGGAGGGTGGCAAGACCTATACCTTTTATCTGCGACAAGATGTGAAATTCCATGATGGAGAGCCATTCAACGCAGAGGCGGTTAAACAAAATATCGATGCAGTACAGGCGAATGCCGAAAAACATGCCTGGATCAAGCTGTCTACCAAAATCACAAGTGTAAAGGTAATCGATGAGCATACGGTAGAGCTGACACTGTCAGAAGCCTATTATCCGGCACTGGTGGAATTGTCCATGACAAGACCTTACGTCTTCATATCACCCAAGGATTTCAAGGATGGGGGAACCAAAGACGGAGTAAGTGGTTTCCACGGCACAGGACCTTACAAGCTTACTGCTCATAAAGTTGAAGAGAATGCCACGTTTGAAGCCAATGAAGACTATTGGGGTGGTGCACCTGCAATCAAGAAAATCACATCCAAGGTTCTTCCGGCTGGAGAAACAACATTCCTGGCATTGCAAAAAGGAGAAATCAACTTTGTGTTCACCGATGACCGGGGAGCAGATAGTATCGATGTCGAAGCCATGGACCAATTGGCTGAATCCGGTGATTATCAAGTGATCCGAAGTGATGCAATGAATACCAATATGATCGTAGCCAATAGCAGTCGCGAGAATAGTCCAGTTCAGGAAACGGCAGTGCGGGAAGCGCTTTGGTATGCCATCGACCGGGAAACGATCAGTAACGATATTTTTAACGGTACGCAGACTGTTGCGGACACGCTATTTTCAGCCAATGTCAATTACGCCAAGGTGGACCTGAAGAAACGGGAGTATGATCCGGAAATGGCTAAAAAACTTCTGGATCAAGCAGGCTGGACATTGGCAGACGGTAAAGGGGTGAGAACGAAGAACGGTCAGCCTCTAGCCATGAAATTATACTATGACAGCAACTCGTCTTCACAGAAAATACAGGCCGAATTGATCCAGTATTCCATGAAAGAATTGGGTGTTCAGCTTGAGATTGTGGGCGAAGAGTCCACTTCCATCGCAAATCGGAGAGCCACCGGGGAATATGATCTGCTCTTTAATCAAACCTGGGGACTGGCCTATGATCCACAGAGTACCATTGCTGCATTTACATCAGATTCGGCATACAAGCATACAACAAGCGGAATTGCCCAAGCAGATGAATTGTACAAAAAAATCGATGAGGTCATGGTTTCCACAGATGAGGCTTCACGCCAATCCCTGTATGCCGACATTATGAAGATTGTCCATGATGAAGCAGTCTTCATCCCGATTACCAACGGACGTGTCACCGTAGTCGCTCCTGAGAATCTCGATGGAATCTCATTCAAGCAGACCCAATATGAACTGCCATTTGAAAAAATGAATTTTAAATATATAAATTGAACTAAACATTTACACAAAACGGAGAGGACAGAAAGAACCTGAAGAAGCGGAGCGTTCGCCTACAAGCTTTCTGCAAGAAAGCTACATCGGAAGCATACGCTATCCCCGGATTTTCCCTATATAAAAGGAATCAAAAAAATCTGGGGATAACAGCGATCGGAAGGTTGTTCTGTCATCGGAGTGTAGTGTAAATATTGTTTAGTTCAATTTAAATAGAGCGGAGATGGATATGGGAAGTTATATCGTCAAAAGGATTCTGTTAACCATCCCTTTACTGATTATCATTTCATTTATAACGTTTGTTCTGATTAATCTATCTCCCTTGGACCCGGCGGTTGTTGTGTTACAGGCACAGGAAGTTCCGCAGATCACGGATGAACTGATCGCCCAAACGAATAAAGCGCTGGGATTTGATCAGCCGTTCATGATCCAGTATGCGAACTGGATCATGGCTGTTGTACAGTTGGACTTTGGCAACTCTTATGTATCTGGTGAACCTGTGTGGTCATTAATGGGGCCGGCTTTTATGAACACATTGAAGTTAACGCTTGTCTCATCGGTATTTATTATTGCGCTGTCCATTCTGCTGGGTGTGATCTGTGCCATGAGAGAAGGCAAGTTGCTGGATCGATCGGTCAGAGGCGTATCATTTTTCCTTACAGCCATGCCGTCCTACTGGCTTGCAGCCATGATGATCTGGTATTTTTCCGTCAAGCTGGACCTGTTACCTACCAGTGGCATGGACTCGTATCGAAGCTATATTCTACCGGTGATTGTGATCACGGTGAGTTATACAGGCATTTATTTCCGAACGGTTCGAAGTTCCATGCTGAGCAATATGAATGAGGACTATGTGTTATATGCACGGGCAAGCGGTCTGAGTGAGAAGAAAGTAACCCTGCATATTCTGAGAAATTCATTACAGGTGGCCGTGTCCATCTTTTGCATGGCGATCCCAATTGTGTTGGGCAGTACGGTAGTCATTGAAAATGTATTTGCCTGGCCGGGGCTCGGGAGGCTCAGCGTGAAATCCATTTTAAGCAGGGATTTTCCGATTATTCAGGCGTATGTTCTGATGTTGGCTGTCACCTTTGTCTTGTTTAACACGTTATCCGACATCATTAATGCGGCGATGAATCCCCGGTTGAGAAAGGAATACTGATGCGAATATTGAAAAATCTGCGCAAAGACAAGCTTGCGATGACCTCTTTGGTAGTGATTATGTTCACGCTTATGGCGGGCATATTGGCTCCGCTTATTGCGCCGCATGATCCTGGACAAGTGAACATGAAGCTTCGATATGCCTCCTCGTCCTGGGAGTATCTATTAGGCAATGATCATCTGGGCAGATGTGTATTATCCCGGCTTATCTATGGCATCCGTCCAAGTGTGTTATGGGTTCTGGTTGCGCTCAGTCTATCTGTTCTGATCGGGGCTATTGTTGGATTCATCGCAGGTTACTTTAAGGGGAAAGTGGATGCATGGATCATGAGAGTCTGTGATATCATGCTGTCTTTTCCCGGATACGTGATGACACTGGCGGTGGTTGGCATTTTGGGTGCAGGACTGGAGAATATACTGATTGCCTTTGTGTGGATGAAATGGGCCTGGTTTGCCCGTGTTATTCGCACATCTGTGATGCAATTCTCTGATATGGATTATGTAAAATTCGCCAAAGCCTCCGGCACACCCAATTTGAGAATTATAACCAAACATATTGTTCCGGTTACCTTTGCCGATATTGCCGTCATTGCGAGTGGTTCCATGTGTTCAATGATGTTGCAGATCTCCGGCCTTTCCTTTCTGGGGCTTGGCATTCAGGCTCCGCATGCGGAGTGGGGGATGATGCTCAATGAGGCGAGGGAAGTCATGTTCTCCAGACCAGAATTAATGTTGGCACCGGGCCTGGCCATTGTGGTGGTCGTGTCTGCTTTTAATTTTCTATCGGATGCCCTTCAAGTGGCTCTGGACCCCAAATTGATGACCTCTCAAGGTAAGTCTGACAAGTCTTACGAAAGTGAGGTGAGAAAGGCCACTTATGAATATAGTCGAGGTTGAACATTTGAAAGTATGGGATACCAATACAGGTAAAGTGATCATTCATAACAGTTCATTCGAAGTTAAGCAGGGAAGCTGTATGGCCATCGTGGGGGAAAGTGGTAGCGGGAAGTCCGTTACGTGCAGGGCTATCATGCGACTGAACAAGCCATGGATTCGCCAATCGGGCAGGATGTTATTTCAGGGCGAAGACCTGAACCAGCTTTCGGAACCGGAGATGCGGCGTAAGCGGGGCAAGCATCTATGTATGATTTTGCAGAATGGCATGAGTGCATTTGATCCTTCCTGTGTCATTGGTGTTCATATTCGGGAGACGCTTCAGCAGCATTTTGGCTGGAATACCCGCGAGAGTGAACGGAAAATCATCAATGCCATGGAAAGCGTCATGCTCAGACATCCGCGCGAGATTCTGAATCAATATCCACATCAGCTGTCCGGTGGAATGCTGCAACGAATCATGATTGCACTGGCATTAGTGCTTGAGCCTGATCTGATTATTGCGGATGAGCCGACAACGGCGCTGGATACGATCTCTCAATATGAAGTGGTGGAGCAATTGATTCATTTACGCGAACGCATGGGCTGTTCCATGATGTTCATCTCCCATGACCTCGGCGTCGTTCAGAAGATTGCAGATGACGTGATGGTCATGAAAGACGGAAACATCGTAGAGCGTGGCAACATGCATTCTGTTTTGACGGAACCGGAGCATGCCTACACGCAGTATCTGGTCTCTACCCGATTGGAGTTGAGCAATCATTTTAAGGCGTTGATGCAGGGGGACTTATAGATGCTAAAGGTGGAAAGTATCGAAAAATCATATAACCAAGGCGGACTGTTCTCCAAGCACAGACAACAGGTATTGAAACAGGTTACCTTTGAATGCCAACAGGGTGAATGTCTGGGTATCATCGGTGAAAGCGGAAGCGGTAAATCGACGTTGGGCCGTCTGATTCTGGGCATTGAACGCCCAGATCTTGGAACGATCTTGCTGGATGGTCAGGACGTACAGAATCGGCGTGTACGGATGGGAAACCTCAGCGCTGTTTTTCAAAACTATACATCCTCCATCAATCCATTTCTTACCGTGGAAACTGCCATTATGGAACCGATGCAAGCGCAGCAAAAGCTGCGAAAGCATCAGGGAAACTCAGAGAAGGTAGATCTGTTGCTGAACCAAGTTGGACTGGGCCCTTCCTATAGATCCAAATATCCGCATGAACTATCCGGCGGGGAGGCTCAGAGAGTGTGCATTGCCAGGGCCATCTCGACAGCCCCAAAACTTATTGTGTTCGATGAAGCGATCAGTTCACTGGACGTGTCTGTTCAGATCCAGGTGTTGCAATTACTGAAAGAGTTGAAAGAAATCTATAAGCTGAGCTATGTCTTTATCACACATGATATACAGGCGGCAGCCTATATCTGTGACAGGGTAATCATTTTCAGAGAGGGACAGGTTGTAGAGATCGTTCCGACCAAGCAACTCAAGGACGTACAGTCCGACTATGCGAAGCGATTATTGAAGCATTTAATTACATTTTAGGGGGAACACCCATTGTGAGTGGAGCGATGTCTTGGCCTTTTCTGCGCTTGTACATACTGGTTCTTCTATATTTCAGTGCCAATGCCATTCTTAACGTGATCATCCCATTACAAGGGGAGTCTTTGGGTGCGAGCGGTACAACGATTGGACTGATCATGGGCGCTTATATGTTCACAACGATGTTTTTCAGACCCTGGGCAGGTCGGATTATTCAAAAGCACGGTCCGATTAAGATATTGCGTCTAATTCTGATTATCAATGGATTTGCGCTGATTTTATATACCTTTACGGGACTCGGAGGTTATTTGGTTGCTCGTATTTTGCAGGGGGTATCGACAGCGTTCTTTTCTATGGCTTTGCAGATTGGCATTATTGATGCACTTCCGGAGAAAGATCGGTCACAGGGAATTTCGTATTATTCGTTGTTTAGTTATATACCGGGGATTGTGGGGCCTGTTATCGCGCTAGGAATCTGGCAGACGGGTGGTATGGATTATTTTACAGTGGTTCTGATCGGTATTGCCGTCTGTACGGGCGTCTTCGGATATACCGCCAAAATGGAACCAAACAAGGAGCAACCTGCTGAGAATCTTTCGGAGCAGAACGTGAGCATGTGGGAATCCTTTGGTCAGTTGGTGAAGAATCCACATTTATTTCGTTGCAGTGTGTTAATGCTCGCCGCTTCGGTTGTATTTGGCGCGATTACCACCTTTATTCCGCTGTATGCAAGTCAAGTACCAGACGGGAATGCGGGTGTATATCTGATGCTTCAGGCAGGAACAGTGGTGTTGGCTCGAATTATGCTCCGAAAAAGGATTCCGTCCGATGGTAGTTGGCATTCTCCTTTCATCGTGGGTACGATGTGTCTGCTCGCCGTAGCTGCGCAATGTGTCAGTTTTGCCGTGACAGGCGGGGTGGTCTTTTTCTATGCGGGCGCTGTATTCATGGGAATCGGTCAGGCGATCCTGTATCCGACACTCACGACCTATTTATCTTTTGTCTTGCCTAAGCTGAATCGGAACGTTCTGATCGGGTTATTTATTGCAATGGCGGATCTGGGTATTTCTCTGGGTGGGGTGATTATGGGACCCGTCGCTGACTTCTCTTCCTATTCATTTATGTACATGATCTGTGCTATTCTAGGAGCGGTAATGATCGTTTTTGCCTATGAACGGCGTAGACCCGGGACAGGTACATCTGTGAGTTGATTGCCAGAAGAGAAAGTGGTGACGAACGTTTGAAGTCTTCGATGAATGCAACATCCAATGGGAAATTAAATCCGGTATCCTTTTCGTTTATCCGGTTTTATATGCTGGCCTTTTTATTTTTTGCGGCAAATTCAGCTTTGACGATTATTCTGCCCCTGAGAAGTGAGGCTGCGGGATTAAATCAGGCTGAGATTGGTCTGATGATGGGAGCATATATGTTCACTTGTATGCTCTTGAGACCTTTTGCAGCACAGCTGCTGGGTAAGCATGGGCCGCTTCGTGTGATGCAATGGTTATTGATTTTGCATGCCGGAACGCTGCTGCTGTTTGTTGTTTTTGGTGTGGAGACGTATCTGTGGTTGCGGGCCCTGCAAGGGGTGGCTACGGCTTTTTTCTCCATGACGATGCAGGCAGGCATTGTGGAAAAGCTGGAGGACAAGGACCGGGCACAAGGGCTGTCCATGTACACCCTGTTTACGATGGTTCCTTCACTGGTCATTCCGATCCTTGCCATACAAATCTGGGAAAATGCCAGTGATCTGGCGTTTACGCTGCTGATGATCGGACTGGCGGCTTTGCCACTTCTGATTGGATATAATGTGGATCTGCCGCGGAGTACCGTGCAGAACAAATCGTACACCTTGGGCGATATGTTTCGTTCATTCGGCGGCATCTGGCGCAGTACGCCACTGCTGATTAGCAGTGTGGTGATGTTGTTTGCGTCCTGCGTCTTTGGGGCGACAGCGACCTTTCTTCCCCTGTATATGGTATCCACTGGACTGGCGAGTGCAGGGGTATTTCTGACGATACAGGGATTGGTTGTGATCTTGTGCAGGTTTATTTTGCGAAAAAAAATTCCGTCCGATGGTAGCTGGAATACCTGGCTGATGGCAGGGTTAATGCTGTGTGCAGCACTGGGAACCCAGTTACTCAGCTTAATGGAGATCATCGGGCCATTGGTGTATCTCTCCGCGGTGTTTAGCGGTTTTGCCCTGGCACTGTTGTACCCGACGTTAACCACATATCTGTCCTTTGTGCTGCCTGCGGATTCCAGATATGTACTCATAGGGATTTTCATGTCCTCGTATGACCTCGGATTCTCTCTGGGTGGACTGGCGATGGGGCTCATTGTGCAAGTGAGTTCGTATTCGACCATGTTTATGATCTGCACGTTGCTCTCTATTGCAGCGATGGTACTGGTGTTGGTGTTCAGGCAACGGATGGAAGCGGGCAATAAGGCCAGATCTGGAGTGACTATATAAATTGAACTAAAGAACATTTACAGAGGAGGTTTATGACTCACTTCTTGCCAAAACGTATCCTCAGGATGCGAAAGTGCAAGGGCTGGTCGTCAGCCTTTTTTTGTTTTTTTTGCAGGTTGAAATCAAAAATAGTTTGACAACGACCGTGCAACAGGATTATAGTCATTGTTGTTAATCGTAATAATTACTATTAAAGTCTAAATTACACAGACTGCAAATATAAGGAGTAGATTTCTATGACACAAAAGCAAGTTCCGGTAACCGTACTAAGTGGTTACCTCGGTTCAGGGAAAACGACGGTTTTGAATCATGTGCTCAACAACAGACAAGGGCTTAAGGTTGCTGTGATCGTTAACGACATGAGTGAGGTTAATATTGATGCAGCGCTGGTTAAGGGGGAGGCAACCTTGTCTCGAACGGAAGAGAAGTTGGTGGAGCTGTCCAACGGCTGTATCTGCTGCACCTTGCGGGATGATCTGATGCAGGAGATTGAGAAGCTTGTGAACGAAGGGAAGTATGACTATATTTTGATCGAATCCACCGGCATCAGTGAACCTGTTCCAGTTGCACAGACCTTTACATACGCCGATGCCGAGTCGGGTATTGACCTGACTAGTCTGGCCCGATTGGATTGTTTGGTAACGGTAGTAGATGCCAATCGATTCTGGCATGATTTTGGATCAGGACAGAGTCTTCTGGATCGTAATCAGGCGACCGGAGATGAGGACACCCGTGACGTTGTAGACTTGTTGATTGATCAGATCGAAACCTGTGATGTGCTGCTACTGAACAAATGTGATCTGGTCGATGACACCGAGCTGAACAAGCTCGAAGGCATCATCCGGAAGCTACAGCCTAACGCCAAGATCATTCGGACTGAGAATGGAAAGGTGAATCCGTCCGAGATTCTGAATACAGGCCGCTTTAATTTTGAGAAGGTGAGCATGTCCGCTGGATGGATTCAGGAGCTGGAGAAGGAGTCGCATACACCGGAAACTGAGGAATATGGCATTGGTTCCTTTGTATATCGCCGCAGAAAGCCGTTCCATCCTTCCCGTCTGGCTGAATTCATGAGTTACTGGCCGGAAGAAGTGGTACGTGCCAAAGGTTTAGTATGGCTTGCGGCTGAAGGGGATGTTGCTGCAAGCCTCAGTCAGGCAGGGCCATCCATCCAGTTCGGTCCTGCGGGACATTGGGTCGCTGCGTTGCCGGAAGCGGACAAAGAAGAGATTTTACGTAACGAGCCGGATGTTCTGGAGAAATGGGATGCCCAGTGGGGAGATCGTCAGACGGAGCTTGTCATGATTGGGATCGAAATGGAGCGTGCGAGCATTGAAGACGAGCTGGACCAGTGCCTGCTCAGTGATGAAGAAATGCTGGGAGACTGGGGCCATTTCGACAATCCACTGCCATGGCCTGTGGAAGCGGTATAACTCGGAAGTTGATGTTCTAAACATAAATTTAATGGATAAAGGAGCTGTAATTCATGGCTAAAAAATCTAAAGTGGTACGTGAGAAGCAACGTCAGGCGATCGTGGCAAAATATGCGGACCTGCGCCGGGAATTGAAGGAAAAAGGGGATTACGAGGCATTGCAGAAATTGCCGCGTAATGCATCTCCGACCAGACTAAAGAACCGTTGTGAAGTGACAGGTCGCCCGCGGGGTTATCTACGCAAGTTCAAGGTATCTCGAATTAAGTTCAGAGAACTGGCTCATCAAGGACAGATTCCTGGTGTAACAAAATCCAGCTGGTAAAATGATCAAGGGATGTAGCTGACCACCATTGCATGAAGGCAGGTTGTTGTGTGCTTGGAGCTGCATGTGGTGCGTAGAACAGAGGTGGTATTTTGCTGAAAGGATGTGCATCTCATGTTGGACTTGTTTACGTTACGAAGAATTCAGTCCGTAATGAACGGATATATTCACGAGAAGGTACCTGCGCCACTGCGTACGATGGTGAAGTTGACATATGAGATGAATGACAATGAATTGATCCTGACCGAAGAAAGACCCGCCGAGGAACGTTATCAATGGGATAAGATGCATATTGCCCGATTTTACTGGGAAGAAAATCAGTGGAAAGTGTATGCCAGAGATGAACAGAGCAGCTGGAATCCGGTAGATGTTATTACACCTTGTTCCGATTTTGAGAATGTGCTCGAGCAGGTGGAACGGGATGAGGCGGGGTTGTTCTGGCGTACGTGAGCGAGTTCGAAGCTAGCGAAACAGTGGCTAGCATCGGGCTTTTTTTGTGTCAAAGAATCATTGAAGCAAAGAGGGGGGCGATCTTTTGGTCTGCCTTCCTTAATGGGAAAAAGAATAAATAAAATCTGTTTTACAATAAAAATTTATTGTAAAACGATAAATATTATGATAAATTCATATCACTTAAAACAAGTGAGGTGCTTTTTGTGAAGCGAGGTACAACCATCTTTTTAAAATTGGCTGTGTTGCTTATTGGTGTTCCCATTCTTGCCTTATGTATATTCGGCATACCCTGGTTAGCAAACAATCCGGTGAATCCGAATTATGCAGGTGCACTATACCCCATAGTGATTATTATGTATGTGTCCGTTATTCCGTTTATCGTTGCACTGTACCAGGCATTCCGTCTGCTGAGCTACATCGACAAAAATGAAGCGTTCTCTCTAATGTCAGTGAAATCCTTAAAAACAATAAAATATTGTGCTATTGTAATCAGTAGTCTCTATTTTGTGATGTTGCCATTTGTTTATGTTGTAGCAGAGAAAGATGATGCCCCAGGCCTCATTCTTATGGGAATGGTTCCTGTTTTTGCTTCATTGGTCATTGCAGTGTTTTCAGCGGTGCTCCAAAGATTGTTACAGGAAGCGATTGATATCAAATCAGAAAATGACCTAGTGGTCTGAGGTGAATATATGGCCATTATAATCAATATTGATGTGATGTTGGCAAAGCGGAAAATGACGGTTACCGAGCTTGCAGAGAGAGTTGAGATCACAATCGCCAATATTTCCATATTAAAAACAGGAAAAGCAAAAGCGATCCGTTTATCCACTCTGGATGCGATCTGTAAAGCACTGGATTGTCAGCCTGGAGATATATTGGAATATAAGGCTGATGAGGACGAAGATACAAATGAACATCTATGAAAAATGAACGAAAAAGACTCTGCATGTTATATGCAGAGTCTTTTTTTGCATCAGCTTGTTCAAGGAATACGTCCCGTACCTTATAACGAAAGATTGTGCATCATACGGAATTGCATAGGTGTTACGTTTTCCTGGGTTTTAAAACAGCGGATGAAGTAGCTTGACTGTGAAAATCCCGTTTCCAGCGTAATTTGTTTAATGGAAAGGTTGGTTGTTGCGAGCAGTTGTTTCGCATGTAATAACCTGGATTCCAAGAGGAATTCCGGGAAGGAGATGCCAAACGTCTGACTGAACTTGCGGCTAAAGTATGTTGTACTGTATCCGGCAATTCCGGCAGCGTGATCAAGTGTGATGTGCTCATTACTATGAGAGCGAATATAATTCCCTGCTTCACGAATTCGCTCTGAAGTGTGATTTAAAGAAACATTGATTTGACTCGCTGCGGATTGCAATCGGGTCAGAAGTTCATATAATGTTGCTGCCACACTGTGCTCGTCCTCCACCTGATAGCCTCTGCCTAGCTCCAGCAATCGATCCATGAGCGCGGTAACCACCGGAAAGTTGGAACATTGAAACAGCCAGGGCTCGTCAACGCCTTTTCCATTTAACAGTTCTTCGAGACGAATGCCGTAAAAGTGAATCCAACGAATACTCCACGGATCATCCAAATCTGAATAGTAGGTTTGTCTGAGACCGGGACCGTAGAGGAATCCCTGCCCTCGTGTTAGCTCATAACGAGTGGTTCCCGTGTCCAGGAATCCTTTACCTTCAAGTACAAGGTGCAAATTATAGCAATGATCCAAGTTGATATCTTTCGTTCGATATTCCCGATTCACATAATGTTTCGGAAAGTCACTGTACCCTCCAATAAAATCGGGAAAGCATACATGTCTGGGGAAAACCGGCTTGGGGAGAAAGATGTGTTCTTTCACGTGCATCCTCCATTTAAACGCAATATTTTTATGTAGTGAACTGAAATAGATTCAGCCTACTGTTATTTGAATCTTGGACAATGACAATATTTTATTATAAGTCGCATAATCTTGTCATTTATTATATGTGAAGGTTCCAATAGAATGGAGGCAATATGGCAGGTTAAGGGGGCAATCAAAGGTGGCAAAATCAATCCAATTGGATGAATTAAAAATGGGGGTCTGTTATTACCCTGAGCACTGGTCGGAAGCGTTGTGGGAGGACGATTTCCGTAGAATGAAAGAGATGAATATCACAGTTATTCGGATGGCTGAATTTGCATGGTCCATCTTTGAACCGGAAGAAGACCAGTTCGATTTTAGTTTTTTCCAGAAGGCATTGGATCTGGCGCATCAATACGGTTTAAGTGTTATTTTGGGAACACCTACTGCAACTCCACCAGCGTGGTTAACATCCAAATATCCTGAAGTATTAAACGCAAATAAGGACGGGGTATTGTATCAACACGGCATGCGGCGTCATACCAACTACAGCAGCCCAATCTTCAGACAGCAATGTGAAAAAATCGTGCGCAATATGGTGATTGCCTATAAAGATCATCCGGCTCTTATTGGATGGCAGATTGATAATGAATTTAATTGTCATATGGATGTTTTCTATGCTGAGGCAGATCATGTCGCCTTCCGTGAATGGCTCAAGAATCGTTATGAATCGTTGGAGAATCTGAACCAGGCATGGGGGACTGTTTTTTGGAGTCAGACCTATACCGACTGGGCGCAAGTTCACCTTACCCGAAATATGGTCAGCCAATCTCCAAATCCTCATTTGGCATTGGATGAGAAGAGATTTATCTCAGCCAATACGATTTCTTTTGCCAAGCTTCAGGTGGACATTATTCGCGAATTGGACCCTGAACATTGGATCACAACAAATGGTACGTTTGGACATTTGGATAATCATGAAATGACAGAAGACCTGTTGGATTTCTTCTCCTATGATTCGTATCCGCAGTTTGCCACGATCTTCCCAGGGACAGACGATAACTCATTACAAGATCGGGCCTGGAGCATGAAACTGTCGAACGTACGTAACATGTCACCGAACTTCTGCGTCATGGAACAACAGTCTGGGCCAGGAGGCTGGGTTGACAGTATAGGCATGGGTACGCCAAGACCGGGCCAGATCCGATTATGGTCGTATCAATCTGTTCTTCACGGAACAGATCTACTCGTCTACTTCCGCTGGCGGACAGCAACATTTGGCACCGAGATGTACTGGCATGGCATCAATGATTACCATAATCAACCCAACAGAAGAGTACGCGAGGTTGCACAAGTAGGGAAAGAGTTTGCCAAGATCGGGCGTGTTATTGCGGGCACTACATATCAAGCCGATGTTGCGATCCTACAGGATTACGATAACATCTGGGATGGAGAGTTGGATGAATGGCACGGCCCGCTTCAGCAACAGAGTGTACGCTCCTGGTATAAACAGCTCCAGTATCGTCATATTCCGACGGACATGGTTACACTGCAACCAACGACAACACTGGAAGAGTTATCCGATTATAAGGTGATCATCTATGCTCACCCGGCCATCATGACAGACGAGACAGCAGAACTTCTGCAAGCCTATGTCAGTCAAGGAGGCACGCTGTTTTTCGGTGCGCGCACTGGATATAAGGATCTCAGGGGGCATTGTTATATGAGACCGTTCCCTGGGGCTGTCGCTGAGTTGTGTGGTGTAACCGTAGAGGACTTTACCTTAATCAAAGGAACCATTCCAGCAGCTGAGCTGCAATGGAATGGGGCGAGTGAGCGACTTCAGGAGGGAACGTCAACGGCCGGATTTAACGAAGTTCTTTATGTGGAGCATGCTGACGTACAGGTTGTGGCTGAGTATACATCCGAATATTATGCAGGTAGTCCTGCATTGACCAAACGTACGGTAGGTCAGGGGCAAGTATGGTATTATGGAGCGGCTTACAATGAACCGGTCGTAGATGCTCTCCTGGATGAAATAGAGCTATCTTCACCTGTGGGTGACCTGGTAGAGGTATCGTCCGAAGTTGAGCTTGGTATCCGTTCTGGTAAGGATAAAGCTTATGTCTTTTTACTCAACTACTCGGATCAACAAGTCCCCATTAAGCTTAAGAAGCAAGCAAAAGAGTTACTGTCAGGTACAACACTTCAGAATGAGATCAACATGCCCGCGTATGGTGTGTTCATTTTTGAGATCGATTTGCCACATTAAGCAATCCATTCATCGATATCATGCGTTATATATAGAAAGAAACACCAAAAACGCCTTGCAGCCCTTGCAAGGCGTTTTGTATATGCATGATGTAATGTGTAATACACGTTGAGCATTGGCTGTTATTGTCTAGATTTGGTATAACTATGCTTCGTACAAAATCTCACCTGTCCGGGATACGTCATATCCCTCGAATGATTGCAGTTCCTGCCTGAACTCCGGCGATTGGAGAATTCGCAGTACAGATTCTGTCCAGGCTTCATTACCTTGCTTCCTCAGCATGACCAGATCATAACGTTCCTGAATGAGCGGGATAAAATCAACCTGTCCCACAAGTCGTGCAGCTTTCTCAATGCCAACTCCGACATCAGCTTCGCCTGAACTGACTTTGGCAGCCACGCCCATGTGACTGGTTTCCTCGGTTTCATATCCGATCAGACCTGCGGCAGGAATTCCATGCAGTCGAAGTTGCTCATCCAGCAATACTCGCGCGCCAGAACCTA
This sequence comes from Paenibacillus sp. FSL H8-0283, assembly GCF_045040675.1. Lineage (NCBI taxonomy): Bacteria > Bacillati > Bacillota > Bacilli > Caryophanales > Paenibacillaceae > Paenibacillus > Paenibacillus sp. FSL H8-0283. The sequence goes on along the minus strand of NZ_CP150295.1, from coordinate 5,660,896 downwards.
TCTCCCGATTAGCGAGTCGAAGCTCAGGCTTGCTCAGATCGGTCCAATTCTGTAAGTTCTGCGGATTACCACGCTGTACGTACAGTCCGGCAGGACGTGATAGCAGGTTCACCACAACATAGGACCGTCCTGTCAGAATTTTGCGAATGTACGGCAGATTATACTCACCGGTATCTCCGTCGAGCAGATGGGTGCTGACCAGATCGGACTCACCGCGATACATCGAGATAAGCCCATCCAGACTACCCATGAACGAACGTAGCGGACGAATGTCCCGAGTTTGTTTTTCCATATGGCGCATTAGGATATCCAGACTGACATCCTGACCTGTTATGACCAGATGCCGTGGTACAGCAGTCATTGCATGAGCAGAACTCGCTGGAGTAATCGCATGCGCAGACCCAACGGGTGTAGTCGATTGTAAGGAAGTTCCCTGAAAATCACCCGGACTTGGCTGAGTCCCTGATTCCGAGGTCTGATGAGGAGTCGGGATACGCTGACCTGAGGACTGAAGTTGCTTGGAGCGACGTTTATATGCCTCCAGATCGGTTGCATCAATTCGCATTTGTTTACCTACACGGTATGCGACGAGGTCTCCTTTTTTGATTAGGTCATAGACCGTCAGTTTCGATATTTTGAGCAGCTTGGATATTTCTTCGGTTGTGTAGGATTGCTCCTCCGTCATAAGTGAAGATCCTCCTTCAAAGGTATAGAGCAATTATGGTTTTATTATGAATGTTTCTTGTACTATATCATTAATTGAGGGATGCCATAAACCTGAGAACACGCAATAAACGCATAGGACAGATAACAAAAATCAAATGTGATCTTAATCACCTTCCCATTTTATTTGTCTTGTGTATAATTAGATATAATCAATTATAACTAGTTATATCTAAAGATAACGTTGGGGGAGAAATGAATGAGAAAGAGAATCGGATATGTGTTGGGAAGTATGTCACTGGGACTGGCTCTTGTATTGGCTGGTTGCGGCGCAAACACGGGCACTACGGATACATCCACAGGTGCAGAACAAACGACCTCAACGCCAGCGGCATCAGGTGAAAGTTCATCAGCAGGAAATAACGATCCTCAGGAAACGGTAGATCTGACGATCTCTGCGGCGGCCAGTCTGACCGATGCAATGAAAGAGATTGAAACCAATTATGAGCTAGCTAATCCTTATATAGAACTTAATTTTAACTTTGGCGCCTCGGGTACCTTGCAACAGCAGATTGAACAGGGTGCCCCGGCTGATGTCTTTGTATCGGCGGCAACGAAAAATATGAATGCGCTAGTGGATGAAAACCTGATTGCATCGGGCGATCAGAAGAATCTGCTACAGAATTCACTGGTGGCCATAGTGCCAGCAGATGGGACCCACACAGTAACCAGTGAAACGGATCTCACCAGCGACTCCATCAAGACGGTAGCCATTGGGATTCCGGAAAGTGTTCCTGCGGGAACCTATGCCAAGGAAGCTCTGACCAATGCCAAGCTGTGGGATGAACTGGAAAGTAAGCTTGTGCAGGGGAAAGACGTTAGACAGGTTCTTCAATATGTAGAGACGGGTAATGCAGATGCAGGATTTGTATATAAAACGGATGCTCTTACTTCGGATCAGGTGAAAATTGCGTTTGAGGTGGACAAGAACAGCTACACACCAGCCAACTATCCAATAGGCATTATTGAAGGAACCAAACACCGTACAGAGGCCGAACAATTTTATGCGTATTTACAAACCCCTGAAGTGCTCGATATCTTCGCGAAATACGGATTCACAATTCCGGAATGAATGTGAACGCCATAGACTGGTCCGTATTCTGGTCACCGGTGCGCCTATCGCTTCAGGTAGCGTTATTATCCAGCGTAGTGGCCACTGTGCTCGGAATTGCGATAGCCTGGAAGATGTCACGTTCTTCATTTCGGGGAAAGATTCTGCTGGAAACGGCATTTATGCTGCCGCTAGTCCTTCCTCCGACGGTGGTTGGATTTCTGTTACTTGTCATATTGGGGCGTAAAAGTCTGTTTGGACAATGGATTGAAGCCATATTCTCCGCACCGGTTATTTTCACCTGGTGGGCTGCGGTGATTGCTTCGGTGGTGGTTGCTTTTCCACTGGTGTATCAGACGATGAAATCGGGATTCAGTGGTGTGGATCGTGATCTGGAGGATGCGGGTCGTTCGATTGGGGCGAATGAGTGGCAGGTCTTTCGTTACATTTCCTTGCCGCTCGCAGGCAGAGCATTGATGACCGCCTTCATCCTGGGCTTTGCCCGTGCACTCGGTGAATTCGGAGCCACACTTATGATTGCAGGCAATATTCCGGGCAAAACACAAACGGTACCCACGGCAATCTATGTCGCTGTGGATTCGGGCAATCAGACCATGGCTTGGGCATGGACTGTTTCCATTATCATCATCTCGTTTCTCATGTTACTGATGACCAGACAGCAGCGAGATGGAAAAAATGACTAATTTGATATGTGTTAATATTATATATAAAATGATGAAAAATCCGTTTTGAGGAAAGCACTTTTTTCCTTAACGCGGTTTTTTATTACCAATTTCATATGTACCAATATCAATATCCTGCCAAATTGGTCTTAATGGAAATGTAAAGCTGTTTTAACATAAAAAAATAAAAATTTTCCCGAAATTTAATCGTTCAGTACTCGCTTTCAGTGGGCTTGTTCCTGTAAGATAGAAGTAATGGATTCCAGCCAAGTACTGAAATAAGGAGAGACGACGATGAACACTAAATCTGATTGCGGCGTTTCGTTGCAAATTGATGACTATCTGGATCTTTTGCATTTTGCCATCCAAATTCAGGATCAGGAATGGCAACAATCCCTTATCCGCCAACTCAAAATATTTCAGACGGCGACGGAGCAGCAACGCACACCTGAAGAGGAACTATGGACACGGTTTGATTACATCAACAGCAAACTGACAGGTCTGTGCCACCAGATTCATGCCGCTCATTCCATGGACGAACGCAAGAAGTTCGAGGAACGGATCGGTCTCTTACAATTACAGCGAGTGGAAGTTGCACGTAAAATTAAATGGGCGAGTCGCAGATAGATGAGTAGTGTACACACCAAGTGATGCACCGCCAAAATGGTATAATCAGTGAGAGTCATACAAGAAGAAGCCATCCGCCAATCGATATGGGGGATGGCTTTTTCTTGTACTATAGAGAAGTCCTATAACCATATCAGGATGTCCTATTAGTTTAGTTATTGCCCTAAGATGACTTGTAATGATATTCTTTGTTCAACCTAATTCCGACTATACAAGTAAGAATGGTTTGTTAACAGGAAGAGGAATGGGAGCACACATCATATTTGCTGTGATAACAGCCTGTGGAGGAGATTGGGAATGGTTAAAAAACGGGGGATTCAAAAATTCCGGACAGCACTGCTGTTCATTACAATGCTGGCGGTACTGGCTGGATGCAGCACAGGAACTGCAAGTAATGATTCAGAATCTGCTTCGGCAGCAGGCGACACCAAAGTGAAAAAGATCATTGTAGGAACAGGTACACAGTTCCCAAATGTCTGCTTCATTGATGAGAATGGCAAGTTAACAGGTTATGATGTGGAACTGATCCGGGAGATCGACAAACGTTTGCCTGAATATGAATTCGAATTCAGCACGATGGATTTTAAAAATCTGCTGCTGAGTCTGGAAACAAAAAAAATTGACCTGATCGCTCACCAGATGGAAGTCAATGATGAGAGACAGGCCAAGTTCCTGTTTAATGATGAAGCCTATAATATTTTTCCAAATAAAATTGTCGTAAGTCAGAAAAATGAGGAAGTAAAATCGATTGAGGATCTCAAAGGGAAAAAACTGATTGTTGGTGCTACAAGTAATGCGGCTGTACTTGCTGAGAAATGGAATGCAGCGAACGGCAACGGGATTGATATCGTTTATTCCGGAGCGGGTGAGGATACCATTACCCAGATCAAAACAGGCCGGGTGGATGCCACCATCAGCACGCAGTTTGCCATTGATTATCAGAATAAGGCGGTTGATGCTCAGCTGAAAACGGTAGGAGATGCCCTCTCCAACTCCAAAGTATACTTCATTCTGAACAAAGATGAGCAGGAGCTCAAAACCAAAGTGGACGAAGCGCTCAAAGCGATCAAAGAAGATGGAACGTTAGGCAAACTGAGCACAGAGTGGCTTGGAGCTGACTATACGGTTGAAGAGTAGTCTAGAAAGGTGTGCAGCGGTAATGGGAAAATCATTTGATCTGTCATTGGTTCTGGATTTCATCCCGGAACTGCTACGATATTTGCATATAACACTGATTGTACTGGGTGGTTCCATCGTGCTCGGACTGGTGGGCGGCGTGCTTCTGGCCGTTCCCCGGCTGTATCGGATTCCGGTACTAAGCCAGTTGGCTACACTGTACGTCTCATTCATGCGGGGCACACCGATCCTGATCAAATTGTTCCTGGTGTATTATGGACTTCCCGAGTTGCTCAAACCCATTGGCATCGATCTGTCGAGAACCGACCCTTTGTTATTTGTCATTGTGACCTATGCGCTTAGTGATGCGGCGTCCTTTGCCGAGATCTTTCGCGGAGCGGTGCGCAGTGTGGATAAAGGTCAGACGGAAGCAGCCTATGCTGCGGGTATGACCACATTCCAGTCTTTTCGGCGGATTGTTGTTCCGCAGGCACTGATTGTTGCTTTTCCGAACATGGCTAACACGTTAATCGGTTCATTAAAGGATACGTCTCTGGCCTTCTCCATTGGTGTCATGGATATGGTGGGCAGAGGGCAGACGTTAATTTCGGCTACATCGCATGCACTTGAAGTGTATATCAGTCTGTCTGTGGTCTATTATGTCATTGTTATTGTTCTTGAAAAAGGATTTGCCTTTGCAGAACGCAGACTCCAGCGTCATGAACGCAAGAGAGTTGTACACAAACCGGCAATTCGAGCCAAACGCCTGAAAGAGGTTGTTCAAAAAGTCCGCTTTTGATTACGAATCATGCCTGGCGGCATCTTCTCGGTACTGAAAACCAGACTTTTTGAACTCTCACTGAAACGAATAGCGGGGTGAGCATATGTCGATTGATCTCCAGTTTATCTATACATCTTTTTTTCAAATCCTGAAGGCATTGCCACTGACACTTGTCATTACGATTGTTCCGTTGATTGCAGGGTTCGGAATCGGTCTGGCTACGGCTCTGATCCGTATCTATCGCGTGCGGTGGATTCACCGCATTGCTGAGTTCTACGTTTCATTCCTGCGTGGAACACCGATGTTGATGCATCTATTCCTCATCTATTACGGTATTCCGATGATTATCGATAAGCTGGCGGAACGTTACGGTTGGGCTTTCCAATCCTCGTCGATTCCAATTCTCGTATTTGTACTGATTGCTTTCTCACTCACTGCGGGCGCCTATATGTCCGAGATTATCCGTTCAGGCATTCTTGCTGTGGATATCGGCCAGATGGAGGCGGCTCACGCTGTAGGCATGAGCACATTCCAGGCTTTAAGGCGCATCATCATCCCTCAAGCGATCGGGGCTGTATTGCCTAACCTGTGCAGTATGTTTGTTGGGTTCCTGCATGGATCAACACTCGCTTTTACCGTGTCTCAGATGGACATCCTCGGTAAAGCGGATGTGGTGGCATCCGTCAGTCTGAAGTTTCTGGAGGCCTTTATCGCCGCAGCGTTCATCTATTGGGGGCTGACCATCATTGCCGAGCGGATCACTGCTCTGCTTGAGCGTCGGGTTGCCGTGTACAGCAAAGGAGGCGTGTCATGATTACACTAACAAACATACACAAAACTTTTGGCAAGCAGGAAGTATTGAAGGGAATTGATCTGACCGTGGAACAGGGCGATGTCGTAGCGATCCTTGGACCGAGCGGATCAGGTAAAACAACGCTGCTGCGCTGTGTCAATTTTCTGGAACGTGCCGATGAGGGCGAGGTTCAGATCAGTGGATTAACCGTCGATTGCAAGCATGCACGCAAACATGACATTGTGCAGCTGAGACGAAAAACGGCGATGGTGTTCCAGCATTATAATCTGTTCAAACACAAGACGGTGCTGGATAACGTCACGGAGGGTTTAATTATTGCCCAGAAAATGTCCAAATCCGATGCCCGCACGCGTGCCTTGCGTGTGCTTGAACAAGTCGGACTGTCTGCCAAAATCAATGAGTATCCAAGTATGTTGTCAGGTGGACAACAGCAACGGGTGGGCATCGCCAGAGCATTGGCACTGAATCCCGAAGTGATTTTGTTTGATGAACCGACCTCGGCGCTGGACCCCGAGCTTGTGGGAGAAGTGTTGTCTGTCATCCGCTCCATTGCTCAAGAGGGGATTACCATGATTGTAGTCACCCATGAAATGGGGTTTGCCCGTGAGGTGGCAAATCGGGTTGTTTTCATGGATGGAGGTTCCGTTGTGGAGGAAGGAACCCCGGAGGAGGTGTTTGTACGTCCCAAGCAGGAACGTACTCGCCAATTCCTCAGTCGATATTCTTCCGACTGGAGTTATGTCATCTGACGATATAGGCGCAAGCTGTAGTAACTGACGATCCCGGCCCGGCATATGCTGTAACAGGCAAATGCTGATAGGCCGGGTTTTTCTATGGGTGAAGCAGGCCGTGACGGTAAGGAGGAGGACCATGCAGAGCAAAATCGATGAAATCATCACACATATTGCACACTCTCACCAGCAGATCGCACGTGTGCTGGATGCCAAACGCCAAGTCGCTGTACGCATGTCTGAAATCATCAATCATTTGCCAGATATCGAACCGGAGTTGGATGGCGTTGACGGTCTGCTGGATAGCTCTGGGCAAATCAACAAAAGCATTATCTCTTACTTGGGGGGCCTTGCAGATCTGGAAGAGGCTGTAGCCGAAACGCTGACCCAAGTCATGCGGGAGATCGCGGTTCAAGAAGAAGAATAAGCCCGGAAGGCGGGTGAAGGAACATGAGTAGAGAACAGAGCCTCATTCTGATGCTGGACGCAGCAGCCAAAATGCAGTGGAATATTGCCCTGATCCTGGAGGCAAAAGCGATTGAGGCCGAGAAGGTACGGAACTGGACGCTGAATCATTTGAATGGGGATACCTTTCTGACGCATGGGGATCAGGTAGGCGAGCCGCTCAAAATGCATGATCAGCTGGTGGAATTGCTGGAAGGATTAACCCGGATGGAGACCGGACTGTGCAACAATCTCAAAGCGGTGATGGTGCAGAACGATAGCGAAGATGGCGGCGGTATGGACGGCGGCATGTTTGGCGGCATGGATCTGGGAGACATGGGAAAATGAGTCTGATGCGGCGTGAGCAGGAAGCCAAACTGGCGCTCATTGAATCCATTGCACACAGTCAGCAGGCGCTGGCACGCATTCTGGACAGTGTAGCCAGTGTAACCGCTCATTCGGAAGTATCCGCCCGCAGTCTGGCCGAAAACATTCGTTTGCTGAGTCGCTATCAGGCAGAAATGTCTCGTATGGTTACGGGAATCAGGCTGGCCCGAATCCAGCATGGGGAGCCTGGCTTGCCGTGGCTCAAAGACCCCGGGTGTGCAATTCGTATCGTTCGGGACATACAGGAGGAATGTTGACATGTTAAAGAAAAAGAAAATACGACTGAGAACCAAAAGAGCTTTGTTAATCCGTGGAGCCCGTCTGCGCAAAATTCGCAAACTGCGTGCGCTCAGAGCCAAACGTGTTCTTCACAAACGCCCACTTAAAGGACGCAGTGCGTGGCTCAAAAAAAAGAAACGTGCGGTACGGCGGCACCGGAGTCCAAAGCCCGTACAACCAGTCGTCCCGGCTACCCCTACCGATCCGAACCCGGACGGTGCGTACAGCCAGGGATACAACGAGGCGTACAACGAGGGATTCAACGCGGGTTTCGCCAAGGGATTCGAGGACGGACATCAGCTGGCTTACAAAGCACAGTAACCGATTAGACCGGATTATTCCTGCATGGAATGATACCTACTAACAGTGCCAGTTCAAAAAGACCGGTTTTCAGTACCGAGAAGATGGGATGAAGCTAGAAATGGAGTAGCAGAGCGTAGGGAAGACTACGTGAGCAACGGACATTTCGGCTGAATTTCATATTCGATGTTGGTGATGCCGATAGGCATCCTTCGTAATCAAAAGCGGACTTTTTGAACATCCTCTAACAAATGATGTTAGCCCGGGGGGACAGATCCCTCCGGGCTATTTGCATCGCCGCAAAAGCGGACATGCCCGTACAGGCGGATGTGGAGGGCATGCGCCAATTTTGCGCCTTGCAGGACACCCGTCCATGATGCATCTGACCCCGAGGCATATCCTTTAGAGGGAAGACCAATCTCGGGGAGAGTCTGGAAGTGAGATCTCCTGAAGGAAGACAGGGTGAATAATGTGGCAAAACGAAGGCACCGTCCGCTGACCGAAGCGGAAACGGCTTACCGCGGCGGATATGCAGAAGGCCGCAGATTTGGCGGCTGTCAAGCCATGATGGAGCGGGTGCAGATGTTTGAACCGACCCTGCGGGACATGAAGGTGTTATATATCCCGCAAGGATTCGATGCCATCGATGAAGGTGTCACCTTGGCTCTGCAGCAATCTGTACGTGAATGCGTTGTTGGATCGCCAGCAGCGATGTTGCAGGAAGCCAGTCAGCATCGGCCCGATGTTGTGCTCGTTATGAATGGTCTGCATGTATTTCCCGCAGATCATGTAGAGCAGGTGAATGGCATACGTGCACTCGGTATCCGAACTGCCGTGTGGTTTGTGGATGATCCGTATTTCACCGAAGATACAACGTCCCTTTGCCAGCACTATGATGTCGTGTTCACGCATGAAGAGGCCGCCGTACCCTTCTATCTGGGACATGGAGCGAACCAGGTCATCTATATGCCACTCGCGGTGAATCCAGGCATGTTTCAACCGCGGCGCGCCGCACCGCAGCATCAGCACGACATTTGTTTTATCGGTACCGGATTCTGGAACCGGATTGCCTTGTTTGATGAGCTGGCCCCTTTTCTAGCGGACAAAAAGGTATTCATTGCTGGTAGCCAGTGGAATCGGTTGACACGCTATGATGTACTAGGCCGTTTCATCCACGAAGGATGGATTGCTCCTGGAGAGACAGTAGATTATTACAATGGCGCCAAGATTGTCATTAACATTCACCGGACTTGCGAGAATGGGGAAGACAATCGCAATACACATCATCTTGAAGGTCACTCAATTAATCCACGCACGTATGAGATCAGCGCATGCGGCACAATGCAGATTACGGATTCACGTGCAGATTTACCTCGTTATTATAAGCCGGGATATGACATCGAGACGTTCACCAACGCAGCAGAACTTCAGCGCAAAATCCACTATTATCTGAAGCATGAAGAAGAACGACAGGCGATGGCGTGGCGTGGACTTCTTACCACGATGAACCAGCATACATTCACTCGCCGGATCGGTCAGTTGCTGGAACATTTGTAATCCCCGTCTGAAGTGCAGCATCAACAAGAACACTATCCCAAAAAATAAAGGAGTGGCGGTATGTCTCTCAAACACCGTAAAACCAAAAAGGTTCATGCACCCGTACTGAGCCTGGCTGATCAAGCACGCAAAAATGGGCAACATGCCGGATATGACGCAGGTAAAGAAGAAGGATATCTGCGCGGTCGCGCCAACTATATAGTGAATTGTGCACAGGAACCGTTGCCTTTCCGACAGCTTCACGTGCTGTATGTATCCTCGGGTAAAGGCTTCCCTTACTCCCCGTTGGATGAGGCCATTATGGCCACGCTACAGGGTATGGTAGCTCAAGTAACCCTCTCTGATCCGCGTCAACCGGTTTCTGAAATTGCACTGCAGACGCGTCCTGATCTTGTGCTTGTGCTGGATGGAATGGATATCCCCATCGAGCATATCGATGCGATTCGCCAAGCGGGCATTCAGACGGCGATCTGGCTCACGGATGACCCGTACTATACAGATATGACGCTGGATATTGTGACACATTTTGACCATGTCTTCACGTTGGAACTGAACTGTATCGATCTATATCGACAGATCGGCTGCGCGTCCGTTCACTACCTCCCTTTTGCCGCATTCACTAATCATTACTTTCCGATTACAACTCCTTCCCCGTTAAAACGGGATGTCAGCTTTATCGGCTCGGCCTACTGGAACCGGGTATACTTCTTCAATCCGATCATGCCTCAGTTGATGTCACACAATACGGTATTTAACGGAATCTGGTGGGACCGTCTGCCTGACTATACTGCCTATGGCGAGAAGATTGAGCTCGGGCGCTGGATGAGTCCGCCGGAGACCAATGATGTGTACAATGGCACCAAAATTGTCATCAACCTGCATCGATCCCACGAAGATGATTCCGTCAATAATAATCACCTCAAAATCGCGCCAGCTTCACCGAACCCGAGAACGTTTGAAATTGCCGCGTCCACGACGCTACAGCTGACCGACGCCCGGGATGACATTGCGCGTTTCTACAAACCGGGTGTGGAGATTGAGACATATTCCTCGCCGCAGGAGTTACTCGACAAAGTGGAATATTATCTTACTCATGAAAAAGAACGCCGTGAGATAGCACTTCGTGGACTAGAACGTACACTGAAAGACCACACGTATGGCAAAAGAATTAATGAAATGTTAACCATTATATTCCCTTAATTCTGGCCGGGAGGAGGTGTGCACAGTACCCTGTATCGGATAACCGTGTACAGGGTCCGTGCGGCCATGGCAACGAAACCAAAGATGATGTTATTTTCACATGTGTGCAATACTCGCAGCATTACAGGCGCCGAGAAGTTGCTGCTTCATTTTATGAGAGAGATCGGTACGATCTTTGAATGTGTGCTCGTAGCCCCTCAGGAGGGGAAGCTTGCGGGGCTTGCGCGAAGATTCGGCATTCAGGTCAAAATATGCACTCTGCCGATGCTTCACGGTGTGTACACACCTTACCTGGGCATTGCAGATGATGCGGAGCATCTTCGTCATACACCAGCGTATCAGGAAGCAGTCTCCCTAATACGGGAGACTGCTCCCGATATGGTGTTAACGAACACCTGCGTTAATGTGATGCCGGCTGTAGCGGCAAAGTCCCTTCAGATTCCGGTCATCTGGAAGATTACCGAGATCATTCATACGAATGAACATACAACCGAGGCGATCCAGATGATTGGGCGTTACGCGGATTGGATTATCGGTATATCCGAGACAGCGGTAGCCCCATTCCACGAAGCCGGCATAGGTGACAAAGTGACCATTATCTCCCCAACTTGGGAACCCGCGCTACCAGCACCGGACCGCTGGGTTCATCTGCGCGAACGCAAGCGTAAGGAGCTCGGTTTCAAATCATCGCAGACCTGTATCGGTTATATTTCTTCATTTATATATGATGCCAAAGGGTTGAAACCTTTTGTAGATATGGCCTTGAGGATCTGTGAAACACATTCGCGCTGTCGCTTCTGGATCATCGGGGCAGCATCGGATAAAAAGTATTACGACGAGTGTGTATCACGGGTGAAAAAATCCGGGTATTCACGCCGGTTTACCTTCACCACATTTGAAGAGAACGTATCTCTGGCGTATACCGCGATGGATATCCTGGTCATCCCAAGCATGGTCAAAGAAGGGTTTGGCATGACCGCACTGGAGGGTCTCTATTTTGCCAAACCGGTCATCGCTTTTGCTCAGGGTGGACTGAAGGAATTAATGGAATCCGTAGGCAGTGATGCATTTCTGGCCCCGCCGGGTGATACCGAAGCGCTTGTCACCTTGGCAACAACCTTGCTGAATGATGCAGAGCTGGCCTCAAATACGGGGTGGCGTAATCGGACAGAAGCGGAAAGGCTCTACGGCGTTGAAACCTACCGAACGAAACTGCATACGATGGTGACACAGTGGTTATTGCGTTTTCCCGGATGGTTTGCTTATATCCAACCTCCGAATGGACCTGTGTATACCCATGGGGAGGGAGGACTACGCACTGTACTGGTTCTGGAGCCAACTACGGTTCGGGCACTATTATTCCCACTGACCGTCATACAGGCGTTGCCACATTCCTCATTACCTCCAATCGCATTGGGTCACGATGCTCCTGTTGCCTCAGGTACTGGCACAGCTGCAAAGCCGATTCAACAGAGGGGCAAAATGCGGAAACGTCGTCGCAAACCACTTGCACCTCATTCTCGCCGAGACCGTGAGGGGCTGAAACGTACTTCCGGAACTGGCAGACGTAAGGGGAGAACCCGTACAACGAAGGGACCGCGTCCACATATGGGGAAATCGGCTAGTCGCAGACGCAAATCTGCCAAGACGGGACGTAGCCGTGCAGGGCGCAAGGGTTCCAATACAAGATGAAGGCAGGGATTACGATGAAGATCATGACGGTGCTGGGTACGAGACCTGAGATCATACGGCTCAGCCTGATCATCTCCAAGCTGGACCAGTACGCGTCCAAACATATTCTGGTGCATACGGGACAGAACTTCACGGAAAGTCTCAGCGGTCTCTTTTTCAAGGAAATGGGCCTGCGCGCACCGGATTACGTTCTTCAGGATGAAGCGGCCACTCTGGGACGACAGCTATCCTCGATGTTTACGCAGATGGAAGATCTGATTTTGCAGGAGAAGCCCGATAAATTGCTGCTGCTCGGCGATACCAATAGCGCATTATGTGCAATATTGGCTGAGCGCATGGGTGTTCCTGTTATTCATATGGAAGCAGGCAATCGTTGCTTCGACCTGGATGTGCCTGAAGAGAAAAATCGTAAGGTTATTGATGCCATCTCCACCGTTAATATGCCTTACACGGAACAGAGCAAGAAACATTTGGTCAGTGAAGGGGTACCAAGCAGGCGTATCGTGCTAACGGGCAATCCCATCTATGAAGTCATGCAACACTACGACGCGCAAGTAAGTTCCAGCAAAATACTCAAAAAGCTCAAGCTGAAGTCCGGGCAATACTTCCTGGTTACTGCCCATCGAGCCGAGAATGTGGATCATGCCCCTCATTTGCTGGAGATCATGAAAGGGCTGAATCAGGTCGCAGAGGAACACGGGTTGCGTGTGATCTGCAGTATTCATCCGCGTACAGCGATCCGGATTGCGGAGCATCTTCATCTGGAGATGAACCCGCTGGTGGAGTTTCACGAGCCGTTTGGATTCTTCGACTTTGTAATGCTTGAACGTCATGCACGCTGTGCACTTACGGATAGCGGTACCGTGCAGGAGGAGTGTTGCATTATGGGCGTGCCGACCGTAACGATGCGTCGAACTACCGAGCGGCCGGAAACGGTCGATTGCGGCAGCAATGTAGTCTCCGGTCTGGATGCCGCGCGCATCGCTGATTGCGTGAAAGTCATGACAAAGATGTCTAGCGACTGGGATTGCCCGCAAGGTTACAAAGCCACAGATGTATCCAGTAAAGTGGTTAAATTTCTGCTTGGAGGGAAAATGCATGTTTGAAAATAAGCGTATACTCGTGACTGGCGGTACGGGATCATGGGGTTATGAACTTGTGGCTCAACTACTGCCCCAGCAGCCCAAAGAAATTATTGTATATTCCCGGAACGAGTCTAGCCAAGTGGCTATGAGTCGTGAATTTGAAGACCCGCGTCTTCATTTCCGGATTGGAGATATTCGTGACAAGGACGCTTTGACGGCGGCTTGCCAGCATGTGGACTATGTATTTCATCTGGCAGCGCTCAAGCATGTTCCGGTGTGTGAAGACCAGCCGTACGAAGCACTCAAAACCAATGTGATTGGTACACAGAACGTAATTGAGGCCGCTATTGAGAACAAGGTAGAAAAAGTAATCTATATCTCGACTGACAAGGCTGCCAATCCGTCCAACTTTTATGGCATGACAAAAGCGATCGGCGAGAAATTAATTGTATATGCAAACTTGTTACACAGCGATACCAAGTTTGTTACGGTACGGGGTGGGAATGTGCTGGGAACAAATGGAAGTGTGGTACATCTGTTCAAGAATCAAATCCGCCAGAAAGGGCAGGTCTCCATCACGGATATGAGTATGACTCGATTCTTTCTTACGCTGAAGGATGCAATTACCTTGCTGTTCAAAGCTTCGGTGGAAAGTGTCGGCGGAGAGATCTTTGTCATGACGATGCCTACCTGCAAAATCGTTGATCTCGCGGAAGTACTGATTGAGGATTCCGGTGTGGAGAATGTGAGCATTGTGGAACGGGGCATTCGTCCAGGGGAGAAAATCCATGAAATATTGATGAGTGAATTCGAGAGCATGACCACCGTTGTTTACGATGAGCAGTACCTGGTAATTCTTCCTACACTGGGCATACCGGGCCTGCGTGAACATTATACCAATTGTCCTCCGGTCTCCTTTAACAGTTTCAGTTCTGAACACCAACTCATGACCAAAGAGGAGATTCGTGAAATTCTGAAACGCGGAGGATTCTTGTCATGAAACTGCTGATACTTGGTGGAAACGGAATGGCCGGCCATATTTTGGTCGACTATTTCCGCCGTCAAGGTGTACACAGCGTCTTCTACACATCTCGGGATGTAACGGACCCCAATGGTCTGCTCCTGGATGTGAACGACAGCTTCATGGTTGATCGATTGGTAGAAGCTGTGCACCCGGATGTGATTATTAATGCTGTAGGTGTGTTGAACAACTTCGCAGATGAGGACAAAATTACTGCATATCATATTAACGGTTTCCTGCCACATCGTCTGCGGCGGGTTGCAGATACGATTGGTGCACGCCTGATTCATATCAGCACGGACTGTGTGTTCAGCGGAGAACGGGGAGCATACCGGGAAGATGATGTTACGGATGGGACTTCAGCTTACGCCATCACCAAAGCACTTGGCGAAGTTCAGGATGAAGGTCATCTGACGATCCGTACGTCCATCATTGGACCCGAGATTCGCCAGGGCGGCATTGGTCTGATGCAATGGTTTATGTCCAGCACAGGTGAAGTTGGGGGGTATACCCGCGTATTCTGGAACGGTGTGACCACCCTTGAGCTGGCCAAATGGGTAGACCATTACCTGGCCTCATCGGTTAGTGGTCTGATCCACTTAGCTCATCCGGCACCTGTCAGCAAGCATGACCTGCTTATATTGTTCAAGCAGACCTGGGATAAGCAGGATGTGACGATTGTGCGCGATGACAGTGTGGTGCAGGACCGTACGCTGGTGTCCACTCGCGAGGATGTGAAGACAGACCTGCCGGATTATTCTACAATGCTGAAGGAGTTGGCATTATGGATGGAGCAGAGCTGAGAGGCAAGAACGTACTGATTACAGGCGCCTCCGGTTTTACCGGGCGACATGCCGTATCTTATTTTCGGGAAGTTGGTGCAGTGGTTGCGGCGGTAGTCCGGAGGCAGGATGTGTATTCATTCGGAAAAGGTGCACAAGTCCATGTCTGTGATCTGAACGATAAACAGCAAGTACGTCATCTGATCGGCGAGGTGCATCCCGACTATGTGTTGCATCTCGCTGGCAAAAATTCAGTGCCTGATTCGTGGTCTGATCCGCTACTGGTCCTGGAGACGAATGTGATGGCCGTGCTGTATCTGTTGGATGCGCTTCGCAGTTGTCCGACAGCACGTACCGTTATTGTAGGATCGCGGTTAAAATATACGCCGGAACCTGGCCGGATTCCCCAGCCTCCGCATCCATACAGCCTCAGTAAAGCGCTGGAAGAGATGGTGTCCTTGTCGTGGATGTCGCTCTTCGGACAACAGATCATGCTGGCGGAGCCAGGCAATCTGATTGGTGCGGGTCCTTCCACAGGCATCTGTTCACTGCTTGCACGCCATGTTGTTGCCTGTGAGCAGGCGGGGAAAACCGAGGCATTCCGTCTGTCCGGACGGGACAATACCCGTGACTTTCTGGATGTGCGGGATGCAGTCAGAGCGTATGCAACCCTCTTGATACAAGGGTCCAGTGGTACAGTATACCCGGTGGTGTCTGGAGTTGAGCGCAGTCTTGGTGAAATTGCAGAACTGCTGTTGTCCATGACAGAAGCGGAAGTTCCTGTTCGCTGGGATGGGGCATCTTCTGGTCCGGATGGTTCGGGGAAACAAGAGGAATTATCACTGCTGCGCAAGCTTGGCTGGCAGCCGATGATTCCATTTGCCACATCACTTCAGGATATCCTGAGTGATGTTCGTGTCCAGCAAGGGAGGACGACAAGTTGAATCCGAGAGTATCCATTGTCATTCCATTCTATAACTGCCCTTATGTGCCTCAGGCGATTCAGAGTGCGCTGAACCAGACGTATCCCCATGTGGAGATCGTTGTTGTGAATGACGGTTCAACCCGGCATGCAGAGTTGCTTCAACCCTATCTTCCTTATATTAATGTGCTTGGCAAAAGCAATGGCGGGACGGCTTCGGCACTTAATCATGGCATACGCCATGCCTCTGGTGATTATGTAGCCTGGCTCAGTTCGGATGATTATCTGTACCCGGATAAAATTCGTTATCAGCTGGAGTTTATGCAACGCGAGAATGTGCTCGTCTCACATACGAACTTTCATTATATCAACGAGCATTCGGCAGTTACCAAAATGCATGGTGGGCCTGAACCGATGTCGGATATGGATTTACTAAGACGGTTTGTTAACGGCAATCCAGTGAATGGCTGCACGGTCATGATTCGCAAGGATCTCTTTAGTGGGGTGGGGCTGTTCGATGAACTTCTTCCCTACACCCATGATCTGGATCTCTGGATGCGTATTGTACTGAACGGTCATCGGTTCCCATACCTGAATGAACCGCTTACTGCCTATCGGTGGCATGGGGGAATGGGATCGGTACGTCATGCGGATGTCATCGGCAGAGAGGCATCCATGGTATGGTCCAGATATCGGGAACCGCTGTTGCAGCGAATAGCGACGCTTGGCGGGTAGCGTAGGGAGGGCAGTTATGAAAGCCAAAAGATGGCTGATTAACGCCCTCTTTGCGCAGCATTTTACCTAAGACAGTAAGAGGAGGGGAAGGCCCGAATGGAGCCAAAAGTATCGATCGTCATTCCTTTTTACAATTGTGCTTATATCGAGCAGGCTGTTCACAGTGCCATTCACCAGACGTATCCGCATATCGAGGTCATCGTAGTGGATGATGGGTCAACCGAGCACGTGGAGCGGCTACAGCCATTCATGGATTCCATCCGCTATATTCGCAAAGAAAACGGTGGAACCGCGACAGCATTAAATGAGGGCATCAAACATGCAACAGGGGATTACTTTGTTTGGCTCAGCTCAGATGATGTGATGCTACTGGATCGGGTGGAGAAACAACTGACGTTTATGCGCGAGGTCAAGGCTTCATTCTGCCATGGTGCCTACCATTATGTGAATGAGAAGAGTGAATGGTTGGATACGGTGCATCCGGAAGTGGGAAGTCGTCTGGAGATGTTGCAGGTACTGCTGGAAGGTTGTCCGATCAACGGCTGTACTGTCATGTTAGAGATGGAAGCATTTGAGCGCTTCGGACTGTTCGACACTGATTTTCGCTACACCCATGACTATGAGATGTGGATGAGGCTGTTTCCAATGTATGAGCTGTTCTACTACAATGAACCTCTGATGTGTTACCGATTGCATGAATCGATGGGGACCAAACGCCATTTCAAGGCACTGGTTGCCGAGATGGAACAGGTTCAGGCGAAGCATCGGCCTATTCTGTTCAACTTACTTCAGGTTGGCGGGTACTGGAAGTAGATGGTTTTGGTAATGATGGCTGAATGAAATAGGTATTAAATGGACAGGAGAGCACCCTTATGAAACACTTTTTAAGTGTTATAAGTGGAAGCTCTTTTTTTGCTTTATGGACAGATATGTGGACACAAAGGGTGATCGATTGCTGAAGTCTCTGTATAATGAAATGATTCATACACAGAAGGGACTGGACTATGCGCAGATATCAATATCTTAAACCCAACTATTAATAAACTAATGGAGGTAAGAGTATTGATTACAGAGTTACACACAGAACGGTTATATTTGCGACAAATGAACGTATCGGATGCGGCCGGCTTGTTTAAAATTTGGTCTGATCCGGATGTAACTAGATTTATGAATATCACTCATTTTACGGATGAAAATCAAGCTATAGCCATGATTAATCTTCTGAATGATCTTGCTCAGGAAAACAAGGCCATTCGGTTCTCTATCCTTGTGCAAGAGTCCAACGAAATCATAGGTTCATGTGGTTATAATTCACTGGATTTTGACAATCTCAAAGCAGAAATCGGGTATGACATTGCCAGATCACAATGGGGGAAAGGATATGCTACGGAAGCGATCTCTTCTTTATTAGCTCATGCATTCTCGACTATGAAGCTGAATCGTATTGAGGCAAAGGTTGACCCCGATAATGTGAATTCTATCAAGCTATTACAAAAGCTCAATTTCACATATGAAGGTACTCTCAGAGCATACGAGAGGGTAGGCGAAACGTTCAGTGATCTGAATATGTATTCCAAGTTGGCGACAGATTAGAGAGATCTGTAATAGCGTGTCCTCGGTCCGTTAGAACACATTTGAAGCGAACAAGGGGTGTCCTCAGTCATTCATATGACAGATGGGACACCCCTTGTTTGATATTTCGGTATGTTATATAAAGACGGCATATCATTGGACAACTCAATCTTTTGAATTCATGATCGCCATGGATGCAGGATCGGGAAATATATATCCTTTAGGCAACTTTTTCATCAATTCATTCATTACAGCGTAATCCACGTTGATGTGAGGTGTGGAAACTGGAGTCGAAAACCAGCGATTGTATAGATCACTTGGTACAAGTAACGTCATATTGTATGTCCTCCTCTGTAGATGGCTTCTTGGTAGACTTGAAATGTACGCAATCCCATCACTTCCAGTGAACGATTTTGTTCAGCCCAGGCTTTCGCCGCCGCACCCACTGCTCTCCGGGTAACATGATCCTCAAGTAGTGCATCCAACAGTTCACGGAGCGAGTCGACATCCTGCGGAGGAACAACCCATCCCGTGCGTCCAGGGTCAACCATCTCAGGCATGCCGGCTGTACCACTGACGATAACAGGTACACCCGCTAGTTGCGCTTCGGTAACGGAGAACGGCTGGGTGTCCTGCAGACTGGGCTGGACATAGATATCTGCATGGCGCAGGAAGGAAGGAATATTGTCCAGCTTGCCCCAGAACACAACATCGGCTCCAATCCCCGTTGACGCGGCCTGTGAACGCAATTCATCGGTTAGATTGCCTTCTCCTGCGATCCAGCAGACCCAATCGGAACGTTTATTTTTCAGACTGGCTAAGGCCTTGATTAACACATGAACGCCCTTGATATATTCAAGTCGTCCCGTAAAGGCAATGACTTTCTTGCCCGCAGGTGGTCGCTGGCGGAACTTCACAGCTGCTGAGGCACGGTAGGCTGGGAGATCTACAGCATAGGGAATCTGTCTGAACTTTGATTCAGGAACGGCAAGCTCTGTAAGCGTACTCTTGATCCAGTGGCTTGACACGAGAATGAGCTCGGACTGTGCTGCACTTCGCTCTTCCAATGAGAGAAAATAACGTCCACGCTTGGATTGCAAATATGAAGGGAGAGTAAGCTGTGGGTTGGAATTTTGAGCATCGTAAAAGGCTTCGCGTGCAAGAGCGCCATGATAGCTTGTAACCAGTGGGATATTGCGGTTCAAGATGCGTTTTATGGCTACGGCAGCTACCGGATCTTGCGCATGAATAACGTCATAGTCCTCCACCCCCAGATAAGCGGCTGCCATCTCGAAGGCATATCTATTCAGTTCATAATAAGCGAGGAGAGGATCGGCAGTGAATTGTGGAAGATCAGTCGGATTGAGTTTGGCTTGCAACATGGGCCACACCTTATCCTTGGAGAAAGCTCGGTTCAGATTACGAACATATACTTCGTTATTGGCACCATTTGTGCCCATGATATCAACCTCTACACCAAGTGCGATTAACCTGTCGGCCAGTTGTTTAACATATGTCCATATGCCTCCCATATGTGTAAGCTCCCAATACGTAACGAGCAGAACTTTCATAGCTACCTCCTTGTCACGGCCTGCACCGGCCGAGCTTCTATCCTTTTATTCTATGAAAAAAGAGGACCGGAAGGTCGGGCATTTCCGTGTAATTGGTCGAAAATGGGTGAATGCAAATGGCAATGGACGAGAGGAAGCATATCCTATGTACAGGAAGGTTCGTGTGCTCCGAAGGAGGGATCTACAGTGGCGGTATATTTACTTGAGATTCATGAGAATCTGTTACAGACATTTGTTCCCGTCAAGTACATGGATGTGGAGTTGGCCTATGTGGGCGGCGAGGAAGGGACGGATGTATTTGTTGGTGGAGCCAGTATTCACGGAGAACTGTATCGACACCTTTTTCACCTAACGTCAAATTCGGGGGGAGCGGGCGGTAATCAGGTCATTCATAATCTGGATGTGTCATCCGAGCCTTATGAACTGAGGATCATCAGCAACAGTTCTTCACCGAAGCATCTGGTTATTCGAATATATTGCAGAAGTATTCACGGTCAGACATTGGGCATACTGTCAGAATATCAGATGATGAAGCTTGCAGATTGATATGGACATCATTGCATAATCATGATTTACCAACGTGTGGAGCAGGGAAGGTGCCTGTTCCATTTTTTTGTGGTGCATCCATAGTAGAATTGTCTGAAAAAATAGCTTGACAGCAAAGGTATTTTCATTAGAATTAGATCAGTATTAAACGAAAGTTTAAAACGACGATTTAAAACGATAGTTTGAAATTAGTCGTCAATATAGGCTGAGTGAGACGCATGGATAAGCCTGCGATCTACTGGCTGGAAAAGAGTGTGGAGAACGTGAAAGAACAAACAGCAGTACCCCAGGAGCCGGCAGAGTTTTCGCTTAAAGCCATTATACTGCCACTCCTGGCAATTATCGTCGGAATGATTATGGTTATTCTGGACAGCACGGTGGTGAACGTGGCCATTCCAAATCTGGTTCAATATTTTGAGACGGATCTTAAAACGATCCAATGGACGGTTACGGGTTACACCTTGGCTTTGTCTGCAGTTATTCCACTGGCAGGCTGGTTAACGGACCGTTTTGGTGCCAAAAGAGTATTCCTGTTCACCATTGCCATGTTTACCTTGGGTTCAGTGTTATGCTCGATCGCTCAATCACCTGAGCAATTAATCATTTACCGTATCATTCAGGGTCTCGGTGGAGGCATGGTTGCTCCTATTGGTATGGCGATGGTCTTTCGTCTGGCTCCGCCTGAGCGAAGAGGTTCCATCATGGGGATGCTGGGAATTCCCATGCTGCTTGCCCCCGCATTGGGTCCGGTGTTGTCCGGGTGGTTTATTGAATCACTGAGCTGGCACTGGATCTTCCTGATTAACTTGCCTATTGGTATTGCAGCTTTCATTCTATGTATCAAGTTTCTGCCTGATACAGATCGTGGACGCACACCTGCACTGGATCTGCTCGGCATGATTCTGGCGCCAATTGCGTTCTCGATGCTGGCTTACGGTGTGAGTGAGGGTGGAACGAGCTGGACGTCTGCAACAACTTTGACGGGTGTCATTGTGGGTGGTGTAGCGCTCATTTTGTTCATTATTGTGGAGCTTCGTCATCAAAATCCATTGCTCGAACTCCGGGTATTCAAATCATCTGATTTCTCACGGGGAATTATTCTCGCATGGGTGTCACAAGTGGCGCTGTTCGGTGCGATGATCCTGATCCCGCTTTATTTGCAGCAGATTAAAGGTTACACTGCACTGGAAACAGGATTGATTCTACTGCCACAGGCATTGGCTTCCGGAGTGGGTATGCCGCTTGGTGGTCGGTTGTTTGATAAAATCGGTGCTAGACCTCTGGCCTTCGTGGGTCTGGGTATTATCTCAGGAGCATTGTTTATTCTGTCCTCCATTACGGCAGAGACAGGTCTTGGCCTGATTATAACGGCTCTGGTCATGATGGGTCTGGGTATGGGCTTGTCCATGATGCCACTCAATACGCATGTATTAAATGCTGCTCCGCGTAAGTTGGTTGGACGGGTGACACCGCTCACGGCTGCTGCACAGCAAGTGGTCGTGTCCTTTGCGGTTGCAGGGCTTACAGGCTTCCTGACTTCAAGAATCGCAGACAATACAACGAGTACAGAGCCGACCGCTATCGTGCATGGTTTGGTAGCTGGTTTCAATGATACGTTTTTCCTGGCCGCTTGTATTGCATTGTTCGGATGTTTGCTCAGTCTGATTCTGCGGAAACCAAAACCGATGCCGGAAGAAGAACTTCAAAATGGCGACAAGCCTGATCCCGCGATGATGATGGGACACTAAGATTTTATAAAAACCATAAAAACCATAAAAACCATAAAAACCATACTAAGGCAGTTCAGAGAAATTTTGCTGAACTGCCTTTTTTGCTATGCTCAATGGAAAATTCGCAGTGCTGTCATCATTTCACGGAAAGAAATGGCATATCGATCTGGTGAAAAAGACAAGCTCATATGCTGTCTGCCCTGAATGCGAATATACTCACGCAGTTTCTTGTTATTCATGAGGTCCCTTGCTTCGGCTACAGCGGCCTCTACATTTCCAATTGGATAAAACTTACCAGTCTTATTATGTGTGATAAATGAACGCACACCATCCGAATCCGTGCTGAGCACCGGGCAGCCACAAGAGATAGCTTCAGCGACGGCATAACCGAATCCTTCAAGCAGAGAAGTGGATAACATGATGCCCCCTGAAGCGGCAATCATGGAATAATATGCAGGCATCTGAGAATGAGGAACATTGATAAAAATGCCAATTCGATCCTCAAGCCCGTATTCTGCCAGCATGTGCCGGAACATGACTTCATCTTCTGGATTAGCCAAAGTTGGATCGTGGAATAACCATAGTCTGGCTTCCGGATTTTTTTTGACGATTTCACTCGATATGATTAGATATTCACGCCAATTTTTGTTGTGTTCAAGTCGTCCTACCCAAGCCAGCACCGGATAGGGTGGGGTATCCACCAAGATTGGTGCGAAGGTGTCCGTATCCAGCATGTTGGGAATAACAAACCGATGAAGCCAAGGACAGATATGAATGAACATATCCAGCAGGTGGTCTGTGGGAGGTATAACGGCAGCATCACAATGAGCTTGGAGGTAAGGGACACCCATCTGTATCGTTTCCAGAGCTTGATCGCGCGCTCCGAGTCCCTGCGCTTCAAAAATAATCCGTCCGGTATAACCAAGTCCTCTCAAGCGGCCAGGCATAGCGATGTCTGAAGTGGCAATGATGGCATCATAATGATGAGTATGGATGATATGATGGATATCCTCGTCACTGGACGCGGTGAAAATGGGTGTATCACTGTTGTTCTGCAATCCCGAGCCTGTGCTGAGATACAATAGGTGCGCTTCAATGCCATGGCGTTTCAGAACAGCGGTGCGCAGTCGATTTAACGTATCCACGCCACCGCTCGGAACATAAAACGTGAATAATACTTTCACACGATTCACCCTCTGACTTTTGGTCAGGAGCACATTCTCCTGTACTCTATGTTACGTTGGCTTTAAGCGCAGGGTGTGGGTGTTGGTCAGAATGTTCACATTTTGGACATATATTTTTAAGCTGTCTTTTAAGTGTCATTAAGCTGAGGCTAGGATAGCTCCCGTAATATACAAGGAACTTCCCGTGCCCATCATCTATTACATAAGTTCAACGTAACATTTACACGATAACGGAGAGGGCAGAAATAACTTGAAGAAGCGAAGCGTTCGCCTAAAAGCTTTCTGAAAAGAAAGCTACATCGGAAGCATACGCTATCTCCGGATTTTTCCTTCTGAATGAAGGAATCAAAAAAATCTGGGGATAACAGTGATCGGAAGGTTATTCTGCCATCGGAGTGCAAGTGTAAATATTTTCAGTTGAATTTATATAACGAACGATGCTGCACGGGTATTTTAACGGGAAAGGATGAATGATGTGCTCGAAGTGAAACAGGTCAGCAAAGTTTACGAAGGGCAACGCGGCGTACATCAACTGGATTTCACCATGGAACGTGGTGAGATTGTTGGCTTTCTCGGACCCAATGGTGCTGGGAAAACAACAACGATGCGTATGATTACGGGTTATGTGCATCCAACCGCGGGTACCATTATGGTGGATGGGGTATCAGTGCATGAGCAGGGTCAGCGTGTTCGTTCCAAGATTGGGTATCTGCCTGAAACGCCGCCACTCTATCCGGATATGACCGTGCAGTCCTATCTTAAATTCGTAGCCAATTTGCGAGATGTCCCGGCACGTGAGGTTAAGCTACGGGTCAGTGAGATGGTTAGCAGACTTGGACTTCAGGGTCGGGAAAGGCAAATGGTACGTGGGTTATCCAAAGGATACAAGCAACGCCTCGGGCTAGCAGGAGCCATTATTCACAAGCCGGATCTGCTGGTTCTGGATGAGCCAACATCGGGCCTTGATCCAAATCAGATTATTGAGATCAGAGATCTGATTCGAGAACTGGGGGAGAACCATACGGTGCTGCTCAGTACGCATATTTTGCCTGAAGTGAGCACGCTCTGTAATCGAATGTTGATCATCAATCAGGGACAGCTCGTGCTGGATGGTTCACCTCAGCATTTCGGATCAGCAATGGGGGATCAGTTCAAAGTGTCGATTGAAGTGAAGGCCACTGCGGAGCAATTACATAATGTGCTGACACCATGGGAGAAGGTGCGGAGTGAAGTCATTCATACGTCGGATGCGAATACCGCCAAAGATACTTCACTTAATTCAGATTCGGCGAATACGGTTAAAATGCTGCTTACTGGAGAAAACTCGGAAGATTTCCGGGAGGAGCTGTTCTACCTTCTGTCAGGTGCAGGATTACCGATACTGGAGATGAAGAAGGAGAACCTGAGCCTGGAGCAAATCTTCCTGAAGCTGACCACAACCGAGGCAACAGACACAGACGCAAATTCGGACATCGACTCGTCGAGTATATCGGGAACATCAGTTGGTACATCAGCCGATACTTCGCCCCAAGCTCACAAAGGGGAGGACTCCAAATGAGACGAATGATGGCGGTATGTAATAAAGAGCTGCAAGCTTATTTTCTGTCACCAACGTCCTATTTTGCTTTTGCCGTGTATGTACTGATGACTAGTTTGCTGTTTTATTCAAGCTTTGTATATTACCAGCCGAGTATTGTCGATTATCGTCTCGTGTTGGGCGATACGTTGTCCATGCTGCTGTTTGTCGTGCCATTGTTAACGATGCGACTGGTTGCAGAGGAATTTAGACAGGGAACGGATGAATTGTTGCTGACTTCTCCGGCACGTGTAACAGAAATTATTTTTGGCAAATATCTTGCTTCTCTGGCCATTCTGGTCGTGCTCATCCTGTGCAGTCTGGTGTACCCATTCATTATGTCGTTCTACGGGACATTGGATATGACGACGGTATGGATGTCTGCGCTGGGGTTATTTTTCCTGGGCGGAAGCATGATGGCGATTGGACTGTTCGCTTCTACATTATCCCAGCATCAGATGGTGTCTGCGGTGGCGGGTTTTATTATTTTGCTCGTTTTGTGGATGCTTGATTCATTCGCAGGAAATACAGGTTCTGCTTTGCAACAGTGGCTGGACCCGTTTGCTCTGACCAACCGGTTCGACAGCTTCATGAAAGGTGTGCTTAGTGGGCCGGATATCTTGTATTATGTCACCCTTTCGGGTGTGTTTCTGCTGTTAAGCATTCAAATTGTGGAACGGAAGCGGTGGAGGTGAGAAGATGAAAAAATGGTTAAGTCATACCAACAGTACCGTGCTGTCCGTAGCGGTGATTGGCATCTTTATTTTGCTAACACTGTTCCTGAATTCACTTGGCGGCTTCCAGCTGGATCTGACCTCGAACAAACAATACACGTTATCTGACCAGTCTCTTACTGCGATCAAAAATGTGAAGGATGACGTCAACATTCTGGTGTTAACGGTCGAAAATGCCAACAACACCGTCCTGAACCGTGAGGTGACGGATATGGTCGAGGAATACACGAAACGTAACAGCAAGTTGAAGCTAAAACAGTATAATCTGACGCAGGAACCTGCGCTTGCATCCAAATATGGCATAACAGGCAGCTCCATTGTGCTGGAGCAGGGAGATCAACACAAAGTGATTGATATCGCCAGTTTGTTTACCGCGACAGGTGACGGCAGTGACGGATCATATCAGTTCACAGGTGAGGAAAAACTTACGCAGGCGCTCATGAATATGTCATCCACGGAGATGCACAAAATGGTCTTTTTGACTGGGCATGAAGAGCTGAGTCTCGCTCAGATGACTACGCTGCAATCCTCCTTGGAACAAAATAATGTGCAGACGGAAGAGTTGCAGCTGAATCAAGCCGGAAAGGTTCCGGAAGATGCAGATGTACTCGCCATTATTGGCCCACAACGCGATCTCAGTGATACCGAAATGAAAGCCATTCGTACATATCTGAGTAATGGAGGCAAGCTGTTATTATCCCTCGGATTTGTAGAAGATATGAAATCCAGTTGGAAAAACATCGATGCCCTCATGGCTGACTATGGCGTCGTTGATGAGCATGCGGTCATGGTGGATAATCAGCAAGCCAGTACGATGGGACCACTCTGGGTGGTGCCGGAGTATGGTACACATGCAATTACGGACAAACTTGCTGCAAGCCAATTGTATCCGATGTTGTCGTTGTCGATTGCGCTGACCAGCAAAGAACAGGATAAATATACCCTTTCACCGTTAATGCATTCTTCGAATGACAGTTATGGGGAGACAAATATCGGCGGCTTATTGCAGAATGAAACAACCAATGATGCCGAAGAGGACATTCAGGGCCCCGTTGAATTAGGATATGCAGCCGATACGACGGATGGTAAACCGAAGGCAGTTATTCTGGGCTCATCCATTTTCATGCAGGATTCGGAAATTGCGAATGGTGGCAATCGGGACTTTATTTTGAATACGGTAAACTATTTGAGTGAGAAAGAAAATGGATTGACGATTCGCCCACGTGTACAAGCTGGGTATGAGATGGCATACCTGAATGGCGAACAAGCCAGAACGATTTTCTTCGTGGCTATTGTAGCATTCCCACTCATCTTTGTTATCATTGGTGTACTCTTATGGTGGAGGCGCAGACGAGTATGAGAAAATGGGTTCCAACGATTCTGGTGGTCATCGTACTAATTGTGGGCTGGATGTACGCGGCTAGTCAAAATTATTTTCGAGAAGAAGAAGCGGTGCAAGCCAAGTTGCTTGGTATTCAATCCGGGGATGTTCAATCTATTACAATACATGACACAACGGAGGCGACATCCGATGCAGCAGCAACTTCGACTTTGACGCTTGAAAATGGCGTATGGCAGATGGTTGAGCCAAAAGCCTATCCTCTGAACGGTTACAGTGTTAGCAGTTGGTTAGATGCTCTGAGTGGTGCAAATCAGGAACTGGTGGTAGAAGAAGCGCCAACGGATCTGGATAAATACGGATTAGGAACAGATGCTACACGTATGGATATCAAACTCAAAGATAATCGGGAGATCAAACTGGCTATTGGCGGCCAGCTTCCAGCAGATGATGCATGTTATGTGCGTGTTGATTCGGGCCCTGTGGTTGCCGTGCAGACAGAGGCGATTACCAGCATAGCTTTGTCTCGTCGTGATTTGTTGGACACTATACCTTTTAACATGGATGAGACAAATGTTGGGTCTCTGGAGTGGGAAGGTGAAGCAGCTACCTGGATGTTAAAAACGACATTGGAGAACGATGCGGCAGAACAGACCTGGACATTGAATGGAAAAACGATTGAAGCCACAGATGCCGTATCTCTTATCGGCAAAATCAAAAACTTGTCGACAGCAGATGATGTGCGCAAAGCTTCCGAGCTGAAGAATTCGGTTCCCCGATTCACCCTGTCTGTTGAACAGACGGTCAATGGGCAACAAGTTCGAGATGTATATCGAGGAATTACGGTGCCATCCGAATCGGATCAGATCTGGGTCATTACACCGGATGGTCAATGGGCATATGGCATGGATGCGACAAGTCTAACGGAAGCCGAGAAATTCCCGGATACAATTAAAGCATCCATAACTTCTTCAGAAGAGTCATCTAGTTCTCCAAAGGACGAAACGACTTCCTCATCAACAGACGGGAAATGAGCGGGGCGGAAGATAAGTGATGTTATTGTGTTGAGATGCAAATATGATTTCGAGGCAGTGCTGCGAACAAGCAGCACTGTTTTTTTTATTTTATATAGCGAAGAAACTCACGGTCCACAGATCAAAACTAAAGATCAATAAACAAAGACCAAAACCAGAATACCTGAATCTACAGGGTAAGGTACCATATCCTTTCAGCATATCGGTACGTACAGAAGCGCATCCTATCTTTGTGACCAAAACCAACAAACATTGGAGGATGAGTACATGCCAGCAGTCAAAAAGGCAACAGCTATTACGTTATCATTATCTACTGCAATCTTTGTAATGGCCGGTTTGACAGGTTGTGGCACGAATCGGGATACCAACAATATGCATACGCAAAGTGTTCGTCAGCAAGCCAACGGCATTAACCGTTATGGTGTGGAAACAAATGGCATGGATGGCATCCGTGCGAAAAGTTATCGCATGCACAATGTTACTGACCTGAAATCCAGTGAAGAGCTGGCAAAACGTATCACGGAGATGAAGGAAGTAAAATCCGCCCGTGTCATGTTAACGGATCGTAATGCTTATGTGGCAGTTCGTTTGGCAGATGGTCATGCAGGCAAGTTGGAGAGCAAGTCCAATGGTCGTACGAGCATGCTGAATGGAACGATGCGTAATCATGCCAGTGATACCATGCGTGGGGGCAACATGAATCACGATATGGGTGGTATGCGTGTGAATGGCGGTACGGGCACAATGTCTCCGTACAGCACTAGCGGAATTGCTCCAGGACTGAACACAAATTCGGCAACGGATCGCAGCCATATGGGGAATGACCGCAGCATCTATGGAACCATGGGCACAGGCGCCGTTGGCATGATGCGTGGTCTGACAAACAGCGGCAAAGCACGTGGGACAGACGATGGGCATTATGGTATGAAAAGTGAAGGACAACGTGTAGATAGCACGGACGATAACACATCAGCTGAGATTAAGGGTAAGATTTCAGCCAAAATCAAACAGTTTGCACCAAATATCGAGAATGTATATGTATCAGCCAATCCAGACTTTGTGGAGCATGTCGAGAACTATGCCACAGATATTCGTAACGGTAAGCCCGTTAGTGGCATGATCGATACGTTCCAATCGATGGTGGAGCGCATCTTCCCAACGAACGGAACAGATACGAATCACCGTGATGGCATCCTTGACGATGGCCTGATGAACCGTAATAATAACGATGGCATGATGAACCGAATGAATCGGTAGTTCTGAAGACAGATGAACAAGTGTGCCTTTGCGCGGATGGCAACATCTGCTGCAGGGGCATGTTTATCTTACATAATCTCAAATATATAGACAACTGCTCACGTTCTCTTTGGACAATGAATCACATGTTTACTGCCCATTTTTCTTATAAAACTGAACCAACGCCCTTGACCTGACATAAGATGAGTTGACTGTATCCCCTTAACCTTGTTACACCAACACAACCCGAGCAAGGAGGGGTGAACATTGAAGGGTATCGATCATAAAAGCAAATTTTTGTTGACCCACCGTGAACGCGAAGTATTCGAATTACTGGTTCAAGACAAAACAACGCGTGACATCGCAGGGCAGTTATTCATCAGCGAGAAAACGGTGCGTAACCATATTTCGAATGTGATGCAGAAACTCAATGTTAAGGGTCGTTCGCAGGCAGTTGTCGAGCTGATTAAGCTTGGAGAACTGAAGATTTAGTTGCGAATTACAGTTAGGATTAAGTAGCAGCATGAAAGCCTTTCTCTATTCTTTGTCATGAAGAATGGGGCAAGGCTTTTTTGCTGCAGAAATTTTGAAATTAAATATCCTATATTCCTCAATAAGTATAGTTTGTTTTGTTTTTAATCTAAGTGCAGTTTTTCGTGAATAATAAAAGGGGAATTATAGTATAGGTACTTTCGAATGAAGGAAGTACATGTGGAGTTTGTCATGATATGGTAGGGTATGAATATTATTTACTTGAATTTAGATTTTGACAGAAGTAAGCTGTTATTTTAGGCGTAATGAAATATGTGCTTAATTACAAAATAATCACCTTAGCTAACATAATACAAATACTCTAGTCAATATCAAGATGAAAATGGTATTTATTGGTAAAATTAAAAGGACGATATTTAAAAATACATAGTATAACGAGGGGAAATCATATGCAAGATATCTTTGAACGAGTAAAGAAAATGTATGAAAATAGGCAATTGGGTTTGTGGAGTGTCCCAGAAAATAGTGTGTTAGAAGAAAAATTACAGTATTTGATTTTAAAGCAAAGATATTTAAATTTGAAAATGTTTTTAGAGAAACAAAAGAAAAAATTTGAATTTTTAGATGTTCAAGAACTGCAAGAATTATTGTTTTTCTACAATGATCTGAATGAAATAAATTTTATTGGTACAGATATGTTTGCGAATGCTTTGTTTCTGAAAAATAAGGTGCCATTTTTATATCGTAGTGTAGGAAAAGATATAGATAAGGATAGAGTATTCGGGGAAACGGAATTGGAGTATTCAGAACATGTACAAATGATTTTCAAGGAGTGCCTGAATCAGATTGAAACTGGTGGAGCTGGAAAATTATTTTCATATACTAAATGCTTTGGTAAAATGCTGTATAAGTATGCTACGTTACGCAACAGTAATCTAAATACAATTATTGAGGTAAGAAAAGAAGCCATTATTAATGCCATATCGGAAGAGGGAAAGGATGTTATAAGTATTCAACGATATATAAGAAATTGCGCAATGAGAAATGGGAAAAGTGGTTTGCCTTATTTCACAATTGATATGAGTAATGCAAGAGATAATAGTGTTGAATATTTAAAATATTGGATAATTGAATTTCTTGGGAAACAGGAGTGGTATAGGTATAAAGATATTGTGGATCCGATTGGAGATGCAGAAGTAGTCTGTAATTTTACCAATGCTTCGCGATGCGATCATATAAAATTTTATGATAATGTTGAGAGATTGGAATTTAGTAGGGATGAGTTTTGTGTTTTGCTATATAAGTATTTTAAAGAATACGCGACAAAGATTGAAATTCAAAATTGGTTTGGTAGTTTTGTTTCTAGAACATTGGAAATACTTAAAAATTTTGAAGAAGGAAATTATAAATGTTTTTATCAAAAAATAATAGATGATGATTTACAAGGTATAGACCATAAAAAAATCAATAATATATTAAATATGGTTGATTGGGAAAATGAAATTAGATATATGTCCAGACGAAAAGGAGAAAAAAAGGAGCAAAATCGTGAGCCATCACATATGAAGGTTTATAAAGGCGATAATGCAGAAATGCTTTCAAAGCAATGGAAATATATATTGTTTAGTGCTATTGAAAGAAAATATTCTCATATTGATTATTCGAACAATACATAAGTGAATGTTTTTTGCAAAAAAAATACAACTTTATGGAAAATTAAAATCTTATTTGTTGTGCAAACAATACATTATGTATAGGATAGGGGGAGTGAAATGGGTATTACTGGTAATATGAAAAGCATGGCTCAAATAATGAATTTTATCGAAAATGAGTATACTTATATTCCATTAATTCAGAGAAATTACAAATGGTCGATGGAATGCGCTTCAGAACTAGCCGAAGATTTGTGGGATTCTTATATAAATGATAAAGAAAGGCCATATCAACTTAATATGATTACAATCTACAACAATTCGAAAGAACAATCCTTACAGATACTAGATGGTCAACAACGCCTAATAACTCTGAAGTTATTTTTAGCTTTTTTAGAGAGAAAATCAATCAATCTTAATTATGAATTTGAACGAGATTTCAAATTGATGAAAGAAATGGAAGAAGGCATTTTATAGATTATTATCTTAAACAAGATGACACTTTTAAAGAAGACATAGCATTGTCAGTTGATGTTAAAAGGTTATATGATAATTTTATTTCAATGATAATCCCAATATCATTTCGCTCAGTTTATTTGTTCTACGGCCAATGCCTTGATAAAGCTGAAAATGAATCAAGAAAAGCGGAGGATATTTTTGAAGAGAGATTAACAAAGAACGTTATAGAACCTCGTTTGACTAGTATTATTGATAATAAAGTGCTAGATAAAGTGAGATTATATATGAATATAGATGAAGATGAATGTTCGAACATATATAAACTATGTGAAAATTTTCAAAATTTATTTTCTATGGTGGATACAGATGACGAGTTAAGTAATGATGAAATTAGAATTTCAGTATACTCGTATCAATTCCAAAAAATTTGGAGCAGTAAAATTAGAAAGGTTATAATTGAGTTGGGAATTAAGGATATTGTATCTGATAGCAAAAAAGGGTTGACTAAATATATTAATGAAAAAGTAGAAATGTTATATCATGAAACGTCCTCACTACCTATCGATGAGTTTTTAAATATAAATGAAAATAAGACGCGTTTTGTTATATCTGATTATATTAGAGCTAATATGATTAGCGATAATCCTTTAGATGGTAATATTGATAATGAAACAAAAATTATACATCAGAATAATCGAAATAAGATTTTGAACATATTTAGTTCTCTAGCAAACTATTTGTATAATACAAATTATGAGACCATGTGGGAACTTGTCAAACAAAGATACGATGATTTTGATAAGTATCCAGATATTAATCGATTAAAGATTTTGTTTTGCGATAAATATGCAGGCACAAGTACAAAAGGATATTCATTTGAAACTGAAATTAAACGGTTAGAGTATTTCGAAATAATATTGAAAAGTCTAGTAAGTGAATTAGAAATTGAAAATGTTGAATCTAACAAACATATGATATGGAACACATACAATGCGGTATATATACTTTTGGAATGTAAAAAAAAATATAGATTTTTTAATTTATTTACACAAAATGATATAGATAAAAATAGTGTATTAAAAGATGTTGTGGCAAAAGAGAGATTTTGTTTTTTTGAATGGGCGTATGAATTTTCAAAGTCTTCGGATGACTTTTGGGATATCAGTTATTTTCTAGAATCACAGCTTTATACAGAAAAATGTGATAAAAAGAAGGCAGACCATCTACCCAAAGAACAGAATGAAGACTGGTGCTATATAAATAGAGGAATGGATGGTGATGAGTTACATGAATGTATAGAACAACTTACTAACAGGATTAAGGAGAGTAGTTGCGATGAGTGAGTCTAAAAAAATAACTTTACTCGATTTGAAAACGCAATATAAAATGGGCTTGCGGATTCCTGAAATTCAAAGAGATTATGTAATGGGGGCAGGCGGAAAAGACGGAGATGGAAAAGACAAATTAATTAAACTCCTGAATGTAATACTTGCAAAATGTAAGGGTGGAGAAGATTTTGATTTTAGCTGTATTATTACATATTGTAGTGATACTGAAAATACACCACTTGAGATATATGATGGACAACAAAGATTGACGACTCTCATGATTATAATGCTGTATAAATTACGAGTTGAAATACAAGATGTTTCTAGATTTGAAAAATGGTATAGTTTTGCAGGAAGACCAAAAGCAAATGAGATTTTTAATTTGTTAACACAAAAAAAATCCCAAATAAATAATATAATAGTGACTGATTTCACGTCATTT
Source organism: Paenibacillus sp. FSL H8-0283 (assembly GCF_045040675.1). Taxonomy (NCBI): domain Bacteria; kingdom Bacillati; phylum Bacillota; class Bacilli; order Caryophanales; family Paenibacillaceae; genus Paenibacillus; species Paenibacillus sp. FSL H8-0283. The sequence continues at coordinate 5,627,071 of NZ_CP150295.1, read as the reverse complement.
TCTATGAAGAAACTATTGGAAAAAATAGCACTTCCAAAATATAAGGATATAAGTAGCGATTATTTATTAAACCACGTTAAATTTGATATGGTATCCATTGGAAGTCAAAATGAAATAGAGCAGTTTTTTATGGATTTAAATTCTGGTGTGAAATTAAAGGATTATGAATTGTATAAAGCTAAACTTACACATCGAGTTGGTCAATTGAAGCATGAAAATGTGATTGATATGTATGATGAATCACTTGAAATGTGGTCACATAAGGTAGATAACGATTGGTTAAATTATTTTGATATATTTGCTGATTATGAACATCCAGCAGAAGAATATGAAATAGCATTTCTTAAATACTGTATTAATATGATTTGTATTGATAATGAAGAAGATCCATCAAATTTGAAAATAGATAGTATTACTGCTGACATTATCAAACAAATATATGACAAAATGCAGATGGTCACAAAATTGAACTTTAATTTTGTTAAAAGAAGCGCTAGTTTTAAAGGTGTATTGCATTATTCGTGGGGATTATCTGATTCAGATAACTTAAAATCTTATAATTGTAATAGACGAGGAGCGTTTTGGAATCTGGATTTTGAAGAATATGATAAGGTGTTGTATTGTATAATTAAATTTGTCTTGCTGGATCGAGATAAAGGAAAGGAACTTAAGAATGATGTTTTATTGTGGTGTTTTATTACAACCTTAGGTTGGAAAGTCGATTTCCAAAATGAATATTTAAGATTGGTGAAAATTATATTAAATCATAATGTCGTAGAAAATACTGCTGCTTGGTACGAGTGTCAAAATAAAGGTCAATATTTATATTACTGTAAATATAGTGTTTATGCTATACCACAGTATTACGGTAAGCATATTGATTTAGAGATCACTGATGATGGGATCAAACACAGGCATTTAAATGTGTTCTTATTTAACAAGTTCGCTATTCAGAATGTCATGATATCAAATATGTTGAGCAGGGAAAAGATAACAAATAGTCTTATGGACCAGATTAAGGATACTTCAATCAAGCATATCGAATTTATAATTAATTCTCGAATTCGACTTTTGCAAAGCCATAAATATAGCCAAGAATATATAGCAAAAGAAAATGCTGTGTTTGGCATTATTGATAAAATTGAAACACCCATTAAAGTTGGGTATTATCTTGGAAAAGTAATTCTGAGTTGGCCGACAAGAGGACAACAGTCACCATTGGATTGCTACATTAGGTTAAAATGTAAGTCTGATTTAATGTTTTTACAGTTTGACGATGCCGAAAATCAAATAGTTGAAAAAACGGTCAATAAGATGGGAAAAGAATTTATTGATAAATGCTTTTGGACGCATTCGAATACAGTTCATAAACTAATAGATAGAGTAACTCAAACATCAACCACATACAATAAAAAAGATAGTGAAAGCGGTTGGAGAGAAACAGTGTATTTATAATAAATTTTCAGCTAAATTATTAATGTTAATATGTTCCGACGAATGACCAAGGATATATTTTGACTAACTATCCTCCAGCTTCATATGTCATCGCCTGCACTGTTCATTTCTATACAATGGTCATGGACCATATTTAGCATACTTCAAACCATATTTCGAATGTGATGCAGAAACTCAATGTTAAGGGTCGTTCGCAGGCAGTTGTCGAGCTGATTAAGCTTTGAGAACTGAAGATTTAGTTGCGAATTACAGTTAGGATTAGGTAGCAGCATGAAAGCCTTTCTCTATTCTTTGTCATGAAGAATGGGGCAAGGCTTTTTTGCTGCTATGGACCATGAAATGAGTTAGTTAACAATAAATTGAGGGAAGATCCGAAACGTAGCATCGCTTGTTTTCAATTTTTGTAGACCATAATGATTACATATATGAAGATAAGGTAGTAGAATTGAAACAATGGTTTGAACGGACGATTGGGTTCTTAAAACACATTTCCATCAGTTAGAATACACAGTTACATTAGAAGGTGGAGGACAGAAATGACCTGAAGAAGCGGAGCGTTCGCCTTTATCCCCAGATTTTCACCTTTATAAAAGTGATTCGAAAAATCTGGGGATAACAGTGATCGGAAGGTTATTCTGTCAGCGAAGTGGCAAGTGTAACTATTCGGTATTTCAACTTATAATAATAATGAAAGGATGAGCTAAATGGACCGCTTTTTAAATGAATTCGAAGACCAATTTCGAGCGGGTTTTCTATCCGATCTGGAAAAAACGCTGGCTAAGGTGCAGCGTGAGAAAGTATATGCTTGTGCATTTGGAACAGACAGTGATTGGGTTACCCTGTTTTTGGCGGTAAATACAGAGGAGTCATTAAGCAAACATATTACCAATATGAAGGAACAGGGGTTGTGCGACAGCGAGCAGGACGAGATCTATTACAGATGGGGCTGCTCCGAATATCAATATGGCGAGGATACGCACTTTAACCACATCAGCCGATTGTTGTATGGAACAGAGGAGGTTCAGAAGCATAAAGATGAGATCATTCGAATCATCGCCAAAGTTGTGAATGAGACAGTAGATGACGTTTTTGCCCGATATGGACAAGCCAAAGCAGACATTACGTTCTTTGTTTCTCTAACAGATGACGATCTGGCAGAGGAGATTGAAAATCAATCGGTTCATCAAATGACTGTCCCCAGCTTAGCCAGCAAGTTCTTAAAACGATATGATGGCATCAACTAGAACGAGTTAACTTTAGTTAAATTGAATCAAAAGAATTGAATTGTTGTACCGCGAAAGTCTTTCCTATTCTTTATTTAAAAAGAAGGGAAGAGGCTTTTTTGTTTTAGCGTGAAAAAATGAAACAACCGAATCCACATTACTTATAGATTCCTATTCGTTTGAATGAACATTCTCCATCTTTTCTTCGAAAATGGCCGATAAAAAAACTGCTCCAGTTGCTCAAACTGCGCTTCGTTCAGATGAATTTTTTTCGCTCTTTTTGCAATCTTGGCGGCAGGTTGGGAAGAAAATTTCCGGCCTACAGCTTTTCGTTTGATCGGAATATGAAATTGCAGCAAGTCTTCAAGTTGATTCCAGCCTTCCCAACTCAGCCGACCTCCGCGTTTCCAATCAATAGCATAGAGGGCATGATAGGCACGTGCTTCTGTTTGTTTGGTAGCCATAATCCAGGTGGAAGGAATGAACTTTCTCCGTTGTCTTCGATTCATTGAATTGCTCCTTCTTTTATTACGATCATATCTCGATTCTCAATATAAAGGATACTCACTATATGCGACAACTCCTGGAAAGGGGCAGAACGTGGAAGAACAATAGGCAAAGATTGCGGAACGTATTAAGTCTAATAACGACGCAAGAAAAGTTTACGAAGATAAAATAGTTTATAATGAAAAGATTATTGAAGGGTTAACCACCCAAGCTGAAAAGGGACTTTATCTCGCGGCAATTGAAAGCTACAAATCGAACATTTAAAACTTTGGATGAAGGAAACGCGAAGCTCGAAGCTCGACTGATTGCGTTAGACAAGTAAGTAGTTGCAACGACGTTCGCGAAGCGCTAATATTATGTTATCGGATGTTCCAACATTTGGTCTATCCTAAAAAGTAGCATATCTCGTATATGTGGGGTTTTCACTTACTAGTGGGAATCCCTTTCGTGTACAGAGATTCATCTATATTTAGATGCTTGGTGAGAAGCATACAACTAGATATAGATTATGGAAAATATTTCTTTTAAATCTGGTAAGCAGTGGTTATACTCTTATTAAATTTATCTAGGGTGGTGTACATATATGATAGAAGCAACAGAGACTCAAATTATTAAATACATTGATAGTAAAAGTAGTGATTACAAAAAAACATATGCAAACGGTGCTTCCCTAACTGTGAACCCTCAAGGAGATATCTCAATTTATTTCTTCGAGGAATCAATTAAACCACTTATGATTACTGAAAGGCCTCTAGAGGTTCATTATGAAGAAGATGTTAAATTTAATCACCCACGAAATGTACTAGAGGTTGAAAGAGAAATGAAAGTAACAGTTACCATGGAAAGAGAACAAGCAAAAGAGTTAGCGAAATGGCTGCTACATAACATCCTGGAAGAGGAGGATCTACTATGACGACTAAAGCAGAATGGATTGCAAAAGCGGACGAACAACTAACTATGGGAATAAGGTTAGGTACCGTTTCCTCAAGTCATGTATCCTCGACAGGCACTTTTGTTACTGGCAGTGGTAAGAGCGGAATCGTGATGAAACAGCTTATATCAAGAGCTTCAAGAGGGTATGTTGAAGCGGTTTCGAGAGGTGCCCGAATTCTTGGAGACAGTTTTGAAACATCTGCCCAGCTTCTTGCAAGGTTAGGAGTTAAAGATCCTGAATATACACCGATTGATGATCATATAGTGGTTTCAGGCGGTGATGATGCAATGCTGAAAACAATAGCTACTGCATTCATGGGATTGGAAGGCGCGAGCGAAATTTATTATTGCAAAGAAGACGGTGACCATTTCTTTACTGTCGTATTTGACGAGAGTGACGCTAAATTAGGTAGAAAATTAGCTGAAGTTCAGGTAAGGGCCTTTAAAGAATTTAAATTATACGTTGAAGCAACTTATGTTGTTAAAGGTTCGGAGGGTTGGAAGAATCTCCCTGGTAATAGCGTTAAGCTAGATGTAGGGAGGTAGTAATTGTGCCAACAGCTTTTGAACATCTCCGTAAATCAAATGAAAATAGATCTGCTATTGAGCATCTAGCTTTAGGGGTTCCAATTAACCCTCCACCTAATGCTTGGCTTGTCACAATGTATTTCTACACGGCATTACATCTAGTTGAAAAAAAACTAGCTGTAAAAGGATTGCATTCAAGGAGACATGCAAAAAGATTTGAACATATCGCAGGTCATCTATCTGAAATAGATTCTGTTTATCTAGCAATGTATAACGATAGTATGAAAGCTAGATATGGTTGTGACCCAATAGAAGATGATTTGGTCAGAGAGGCAAAAGAGAATCTCGAAACAATATGTTCAGAACTTGGTGAAACACTTGTAATACCTGAGGTTGTCGTTATACCTACTTCTGATATTGATCTGAGCGATGCTAAATAAACAAATATCAAAGGACGCTTAGTGTAAAAACTAGGTGTCCTTTTTCTTATGATTGCTTCCGTAGGAAACAAGACAAGAAGAATCCTCAGTTTGAGACGTCCTTTTTTACATCTATCAGATTGACGGGCATGAGCTGGGCTGAAAAGTCAGCCGAGCTAATCTCCTGAAATTTCAGGAGAACTCAGACATGGTGATTCGCCATATCCGGAACTCTAACCTTCTTAATCGGAATGTTAGATACATTTTTCATACTCACTTTATGAGTACTTCGAATTTGGGACCTTCTGAATCGATGGGTCCGAAAGGAGGCGGTTTTTAAAACACCGCCATTAGTAAGAAAAACGAAATTTTGTTCCCCTTTGCTTCGTACGTATTAAGTACGAAGTAATCTGCAATATAGTGACAATGTGTACTGAGTGAGTCAGGGAGAGGTTTCCCTATTGATAAGCAATTTTGATTTTTTTGTTTAAATTCGAAAACAACATAAATAGGAATATAAACAGAAAAAGAACCCCTGAGATTCAGAAGTTCTTTTTTTAGACAGTACTTTCTTGAGCACTTTGGAGATTCTTAACAAGAAAAAAGTAATGTTAATACCTATATCGCTTAGTCTTTCTCATCATTGTTAAGTAGATTATGGAAGGATTCATCGTTTTCATCGAGTATAGCCAAATCTCGAGGAAGAGATTCAATATCCTTTAAATTAGAAATGATTGCATAATAAGCGAATACTAAATCTACAAAATGATTATTAGGCATTGCTTCAAATTTATTTAAAAATTCAAATGTTACAGCAACAATGAATTTTTCAAAGTCAGGTTGAATGCCACAAAAAAATAATTCCACTTTGAGGCTGCTCGTTAATTATGGCATCTAGTTCGATAACAAGTGTTTTCAAACTTGGCAGGTGTTTTCTTATGAATCATTAATCCAGCTGTATAGTGAGAAATCAATTCTCCTGGAGTTATTTCTAGTGCTAAGCAGATTTGGTCCATTTGTATCAAGCAGGTGAGGGTCTTTATACGCTCAGCATACTTGCAAAAGTCATGTTAAATTCCTCTTGATTTGCATCATCGTCTTGATTAGAATAAAGTTATAAAAATAATTTTCTTAATTTATTAAAAATAAATAAAAATAATTTTCATAAAGCGAGGTGTCCTCATGGCAGCCATATTACGTGCGTTGCAGCAAGAACTGAATAACCTTCCGTCTCAGGAGCGACGTATCGCCGAAGTCATTATGCAATCTCCATCGGACATTCCCGGCTGGACGATTAGTCATCTGGCAGAGCAGAGTGGCACAAGTGCGGCGACGGTAACCCGCTTTTGCAAGTCGTTTCATTTCAAAGGTTTTCCCGATTTCAAAATGAAACTCGCCGCAGAATTGTCCCACGCATCCGATGAAACGGCGTATCAGGATATTGTAGCGGGCAATTCACTATCCAAAATTGTTGAAGCTATCGAAGCCAACCACCTCGCGTCGATTGCAGATACCACCCGTTTGCTGGATTTGGGCAGATTGGAGCAAGCCGTTCAATTGTTGTGCCAGGCTCGCCGCATCGACCTGTACGGTGTGGCCACCTCTTCGATTGTTACACAGGATTTCTATCAGAAACTGGTGCGGATCGGCAAGAGCTGTACGGCTTTCTCCGACTCACACATGCAGATTACATCCGCATCTTCGCTCGCCGAGGGAGATGTGGCGATGGCCGTATCCTATTCAGGCGAAACACCAGAGACCATCGATGCCCTGCATTGTGCCAAACAGGCCGGAGCTTCTACGATTTCACTGACTTCCTATGGCAGTAACGCGCTCGCAACTGTATCCGATATCCCGCTGTTCACCTCTTCTCTGGAAGAAGGCATGAGGCGTGGAGATATGGCTTCCCGTATTGCACTCCTGCATGTGGTCGATATTTTGTTCACAGGCATGGTAAGTGCCGACTTCGACCGTTTTATCCCCAGACTGGAACAATCCTATCACAATGTGCAATCTTATCGAGTCCAACACAACGGAGGTGCCTGACAGATGAAGATGAATATACGCATTTTTGAAAATGAAGAAGATTTGAACGCCACAGGTGCTGGCCTCATTGCCAGCTTGTTGCAGACCAAACCACGGGCTGTATTGGGGCTTGCGACAGGAAGTTCTCCTGTAGGCATATATAAACAGCTTATCACGTTATATCAGAAGGGGCTTGTCAGCTTTTCACAGGCTTCTTCTTTTAATCTCGATGAGTATGTTGGACTTCCAACAGAACATCGCGAAAGTTACCGCAGTTTCATGAACGAACAATTATTCAATCATATCGATGTAGATATTGCTAGAACGCAAGTGCCTGATGGTCAGGCTGCAGATCTGGAACAGGAATGCAATTCCTATGAACAACGGCTGGACGATCGTGGACCGGTAGATCTTCAACTGCTGGGCATCGGACATAATGGTCATATTGGCTTCAATGAACCGGGAACTGAACTGACTGGACGAACGCATGTCGTGGATTTGAAAGAAGAGACGAGAAAGGCAAACGCACGCTTCTTTGACAGCATTGATGAAGTTCCGGCTCAGGCGATTACAATGGGTGTTGGTACCATTTTGAAAGCCAAACAGATTCTGCTCATTGCCCGTGGCGAGGAAAAAGCCGAGATTATTCGCGAAGCTTTTATGGGTCCAATCACAACGGCCTGTCCTGCATCGCTTTTGCAATGTCATCCAAATGTGGTGGTACTGCTGGACCGTGCAGCAGGGAGGCTGGTGAGATGACCGGAGCGAATAGCCATGAACCTGGGAGCCAGCGTGATGAAAATATTTATCTTCTTCGGGGCAAGCTGCTCCTTTCAAATGAGATATTGGAAGACGGTGTATTAGCTTGGAGGGATGAGAAAATCCTCTATGCTGGGTTACCTGAAGGTCTGCCCGAACAGATTCGAAGAGAGGCTTTGCCGCTGTCTGTACCGGAACGCGGCCTCATTGTGCCTGGATTCATTGATATCCATGTGCATGGTGGGAACGGAGAAGACTTTATGGACGCAAGCCCGGAGGTGTTGGACAAGATCACTTCTTTCCATAGTACACAGGGCACAACAGCGATGCTTGCGACTTCCATGACGGCTCCGAAAGAGCGCCTGGACAGCGTACTTGCCGAAGTCGACCGCTATCGTTCGAGTGAAATGCCCTATGCACAGCTTGAGGGTGTGCACCTGGAAGGTCCCTTTTTCAGTCCGAAATGGCCTGGTGCGCAAAATCCGGAACATATCATACTGCCTGATGTATCCTGGCTCGAAGCATGGGAGAAGCAATATCCTTGCCTGATCCGTCAAGTTACGTTGGCACCGGAACGTGAAGGCGCGTTGGAAGTCATTTCATGGCTGCGAGAACAACGGATTACAGCGGCACTTGGTCACACGGATGCGACCTATGAAGAGGTGGAGCTGGCAGTTGAGGCAGGACTACATCATGCAGTACATACGTTCAATGCCATGACACCGTTACATCATCGGCTACCCGGGGCTGCCGGAGCCGTGCTGAGTGATCCGCGCATCAGTGCTGAGGTGATTGCCGATGGTATTCACGTACACCCTGCGGCGATCTCGGTCCTCGCTCAGCTGAAGCAACATGATGATCAACTCGTGTTGATTACAGATGCCATGTCTGCTACGGGATTGGATGATGGGGAGTACAAAATCGGCGACCTGCCCGTAATTGTGAAGCATGGCGAGGCCAGACTGAAGGACGGCGGCGCACTGGCGGGAAGTACGTTGACAATGATTCGCGGTTTCCGTTACCTGATACAGGAAGTGGGCTTGAGTCTGAACGATGCATCACGTGCAGCAAGTCTGACCCCGGCACGCCTGCTGGGCATTGATCACCGGACAGGTTCCCTGGCTCAAGGCAAGCAGGCAGATATCGTTTTGCTGAATGCGGAGTTGGATATTGAGGGTGTGTGGGTGAAGGGCAGACAGATCGGCGAGTCATATTAGATTTAGAAAATTAGTATCGTGCTAATAACTCTCATTTGTGATGAATTAGTCTTCGGAGTTAAAACTTGGCTTTTATCTGTGTAGAGGCAACACCTTGCACAATATGTTAAAATAGATCTCAAAAAGACGGGATCTGCGGATCACGCATAACGGAGGCGTGAAACATGGAACGTAACGCTATGCTCGAACATGATCCGTTCATCACAGTGTTGGCGGAGAAGTTGCACATACACGGATATTATGCCTTTTATGGTGAGCATTACAATGAGACCGATATGGAGCTGTACCGCAGGCATCTGTTCACATCATTTAGCAACATCGTATGGGTAGAGCTGGATGCACGCAAAAAGTATATGATTGTCGATCATCGTGGACGCAACACGGTCATGAAACTGATCGAAGGTATGCTGAACACGCGCAGAACGCTGCGAGCAAACCAGGCAATGGCAGGTATGGACACCGCTGGAGTCCAGCAGGAGATCGCACATTTATCCAAGCTTGTGCACATGCTGAAGTTCACAACATTCCGCACTTAAGCGAAGTGTGATATGTAGGCTGTAATAAGCAGCGTGAGTAGGAAGAGTATAATATGTGGCACTCATAAGCAATGAGTATCAACGAAAAAATTAAAATAAACACCAAGAATAATAAGAACACTACAAGAGTATACGTGAGTAACATGGAAGAGTAATAAGTTAGGCTTCAAGAAAGAATGGACTAGGATCTCGAAAACTACATTTCACTACGATTCCATTCTCATAAGTAGTTTTCTCCGAAGACCGCGTAGTGCTAACGAATCTGTGAAGCCTTATTCCAATGATTTGGCAGTCATAGAAAATGTAACGAATCTCAGACACGCTATTTAATGCAATTTAACGATATTTCGTTACTTAAACATGTCTACAGCGCAAATAAGATGTCTACGATTCGTTAGATTTTCAAACCTGCGAAATTTCAAGTAATAAGGTTTGTGAGGTTCTTTAGACGACAGTTGGCAATCTCGATGAAAGCTATGGGTTGGACTTAGATAGTAAACGAGTAAACGAAAGAGAGGGTCCTGTCATAGCTGACGGAACTCTCTCTATTTTCTTTATACAACGACTCTTCAGTTTAGCAACAACCATATTCACTCATTAACTCGTTCAACGGGGATGCAATCTTCTGAAGCTAACTCATGTAGTAACTCATATCTTACTAACTTGGCACTATCCGTAGAATTAAGATAACAAAGCTTCCTAAAGATCACAAAGTTACTCACCGAATTCTATAGATATCTCCAAAGATCTATCCCCATCCACAGATCCATCCAACATTCCTTCATTCATCTAATGTCTGAATCCTCATGAAAAGTGGTCATCTAAACGAAGTCACAAAACTGCTGAACAGCGTCCGGACATCATACTGATACTTATTGATCGGCTCAATTGGCCGGTTCTCTCCGAGAAGAGTGTATACCGCGATTCGTGCTGCTCGGACCGAATATTCTTCTGTGAATACCACGTCATCGGGAATCTCGCAGAATTGGCTGATAAAGGCCAGGTTGGTGGAGCCTTCAGGTACAACCTTCGGTCTGTCGCTGTTTAGTCTAGGCATGAATTGCGCTGTAATGTATGGCATCATGCAAGGAATGCAGTTGGCGGTAGCCATGATGTCCTCTTGATGTTCCTGAAAATGAAGATGGCCGATCAACTCCTGCATAATCTCTTCCCCTGTACAGTCGCACATTCTTTTCTTCACGTAATCGCCCACGTTATCCGGGTATAATCCGTATCCCCAGAATACGTTGACATGCTCCGGCTGACCGCGGAAGTGCGGCTGGAAGGCGAGAACGACAGACATGAACCAGCTGGAATCCTTGAAAGTAATCAGAGCACCGGTACCTGCCCGGTTGCGTGTGAATTTCTCCATCAGATCAAAGAAGACCGAATCCTGGAAGGTGACCGTAAACGATTCCCATTTGGACTCATCCACATGATCATTAAATGAAGAAGGATTGCCCAGCAACGGTTTCTTGGCGGCAATGTTCTCCCACAGCTTCCATGAGCTGCCCTTGCCGTTCAGTTTCGGTGCGGAAGTCATGGAGCCGATATCGGCCCCTTGGGTCATCGAACCGTTTGTGACAATGACGAGATCACCTTCGAGGATGTCAATGACTTCCTCTTCACCTTCCCTGAGCACATGCATCCGACTTACCGTAATGCCGTCTCCGTCTTTGAAATCCAGATCGGTAACCGTACATTTCAGGGTGAAATCTACGCCAAACGGCTCCAGGTAGTTATGCAATGGCAGGATAATCGAGTCATATTGGTTGAACGGTGTGCGGGTGACACCTTCCAGCGTTTGAATTCTTGGGAATTCGTGAAAAAAGCGAAGCATGTATCTTTTGAATTCCACGGCGCTATGCCAAGGCTGGAAAGCGAAGGTGGTCGCCCACATATACCAGAAGTTTGTTTTGAAAAAGTGAGGGCCAAACCAGTCGTTGATTCGCAATTTACCCAGCGTGTCTTCAGGAGTAATAATCAGTTTGCCCATCGCCAACCGGTCCGCCATATCAAAACCCATGGAGAGCACATCTTCGACCTTGCCGTCACGGTTGATGAGCCGTGCATTGGAATGTGTGGGATTGGCATCGTCAAATTCGGTGATTTCCTGTCGGACAGATATGCCCGGACGGTCGATGGAAGGGATGGAAGCCAGCAACTCCCACAGATTCTCATAGGCCTCATCATTGAGCATTCGCCCGCCGCGGATGATATAACCTTGATCGGGATTACCAGCTCCGTCATTGCTGCCGCCGAGAATCGGCATTTCTTCGATAATGTGAATATGTTCTCCGGGAAAGTCACAATCTCTAACCAGATAAGCTGCACCCGCCAAAGATGCAATGCCGCCGCCTACAAAATAGACCTGTTTATTACCATGTTCTTTCTTCACGATCATTCGCCTCCAAAAGTTACTGTAATCACATCCCTAATGTAAACCTTGCAGGTTCCGTAAGGTATGATCAAAAGAAAGGGAGTGTCCAATTTTTGGTCACTTGTAGTAAAGTGTCTAAAACCTAGGCATAGATCACATGTGAAAAAAGCCGCGCATCCTTAAGTGGATGGCAGCTTATTCTCATACCTGTGCAGTGCTCTCAGGACATTGCCTTCGATTAGCTCACTAAGCTTCTCAATAATCTGTTTTGGCGGTTCTTGCATGTTGCCCCTCATCCATTGAATGATCAGCCCGGTGAAAGCCAGGGTATAAAAGTTGGCGACAAACTCTTTGTCTTCACCGCAGACCTTAATCCCACAGGCCAGCTCATCAATAACACCCATGATCAGATCATGGGTTACTTCATAGAGGTATACATCCAGGTGGGTACGCCCGAGCGAGTTGAGTGTGTTGCAGCAGAACGTTTTGTTGTTCTCGATGTAACAAAAGATTTTATAGAATCCGTCCGTCCATGTGCTGTAGCTTCGGTACTCCGTAAGACTCTCCACCGCTTCAGTCTGATAGATCCACCCAAGTAGCGCGTAAATATCCTGAAAATGATAATAAAAGGTTTGCCTGTTCACTCCGCAATTCTCCACCAGATGTTTGACCGTAATCTTGTTCAATGGAGTATGCTCCATCAGTGATTTAAGCGAGTGAGCCAGCGCATTTTTGGTCAGGTGAGAAGTAGACACAACATTCACCTCATCATTTTGGATTAGCTTGCCGGGGCGCAACAGCAGGTAAACACTCATGGCAAAGTCCCGCGCCGAAGTCGCTGAACATAAGCAAGTCAAAACGCAGGAATCCCGAAAGACCCTCCCATCCACAAAACCCCTTTAGCTATCAACATCTTCGTTACCCGATCCACATCATACTCCATAAGGTTCATTCTAAGTACTGAATATACTGAATATCAATCGATTCAAACAAACCTCCAAAGGCCAACGCTTGAGTTATCTCTATCAAAACCCTTAAAAGTTAGCCGTCGTCTAAAACCAGTCACAATAAAGCAACCGCTGTAAAAGCTGAAACCTAGTGAAGGAGACCGAATCAAAAAAGACTATAAGGTCGCGTATGTTATCTCCCATACACTAAACCATTAAAACCGAGACCTCGTCTATAAAATCAGTCATAGGAACAATGATAACGAAGTTATCGAGAAAAAAATCGAAAAAGTGTTCAGTAGCCCATCGTTAAGGTAATCTATCACACTAACCCATCAAAGTGAGACACAATCCTTCGAAGCAGCCGCGCTAAGGCTCCGACGTAATGATCGATACAAAATTCAAAGAAAGCTTATAGGGCTGCCATGTTGTTATCACTAAAACACTAACCCACTTAAAAGTAAGCCTCCATCGTCTCCATCATAAAAAGCAACCATCAAAAAAACTACAATTTCACCAAAGAACCAAAGAACCAAAGAACCAAAGAACCAAAGAAAAAAGAAACAAAAAAACAAAGAAAAAAATAAATAAAATAAATAACAAAAAAACGACCCGAAGGCCGTCATTTTGTTCTCCCCATTACACTAACCATTCAATAGTTAGGCTCAATCTTAAAATCAGTCATGCGAGAAGCTGCAACGTAGTGGAGGGGACGAAATCGATTCTGAAGAAGCGGAGCGTTCGCCTTTATCGTCGGATTTTACCCTTTGAGAAGGGGAATCCAAAAAATCCGACGATAACAGCGATCTAAAGAACGATTCGGCACCGGAACGTCTACTCAGCACGCCCTCATGAACTGGTTTTAAACACGACGAGTCCGAACTATTACAAACTCTTCAGAAATTGAACAATCGTCAACAACCCTTTATCAAAGTTCTCCAGGTTGAAGTGCTCGTTCGGTGCATGCAGGTTCTCATCCGGTAAACCAAAGCCCATCATAACAGCAGGGATTTCGAGTACACGTGAGAGTTTCTCAACAATCGGAATGGAGCCGCCATCTTTGGTAAAGAGGGCACGAACGCCATACACGTGCTCATACGCATCTGCTGCTTTTTGCAGAATTGGATTCGAAGGATCGGTATTGAAAGCAAAAGCTTTCTCGATCTGTTTCACATGCAGCGTTGCACCTGGTTGAACGTGAGCACGCAGATGTGCTTCGATACGATCCAATACATGTTGTGGATCTTGATCCGCCACGAGACGGCACGTAATTTTGGCATGAGCTTCCTTCGGAATAACCGTTTTGCTGCCTTCGCCCTGGAAACCACCCCATACGCCGTTGAGTTCCAATGTTGGACGAGCGCCTACACGTTCCACGAACGAGTAACCTTCTTCGCCGTACAATTGCTCCAGCCCAAGGTCTTGACGAAGCTGTTCTTCATTGAAGCCTTGTTTCACAAATTCTTCTCTCATCTCAGGAGACAGTGGCAGTACGCCGTCGTAGAAACCATCTACACTTACACGGCCTTGCTCATCATGCAACGAAGCGAGCAGGGATACGAGTGCGTGCAGTGCGTTAGGTACACCACCACCAAATGAACCGGAGTGCAAGTCGGTATTGGCTGTGTTCAGATCTACGTGAAGCGAGCAAAGGCCGCGCAGGCCTGTAGAGATCGCCGGTTTACCTTTTTCAAGCAAGGACGTATCCGAGATTAGTATCATGTCTGCACGCAGCTTGTCTGTATGTTCATTCAGATAGATGGGCAAGTTCGGGCTGGAGATTTCCTCTTCGCCTTCAATGCAGAACTTGATGTTAACTGGCAGTTCTTTGTTTTCGGCGAGAATGGCTTCTACTGCCTTGATATGTAGGAAGATCTGTCCTTTGTCATCCGTTGCACCACGGGCATACAGCTTGCCATCACGAACGGTAGGTTCAAAAGGAGGTGTCTCCCACAGGTTAAGCGGATCAACAGGTTGTACATCATAGTGTCCATAGATCAGAGCCGTTGGTTTGCCGGGTGCATGCAGGTGATCTGCATAGACAATCGGATGTCCAGCCGTTTGAATGACCTCTACGTTTTCCATGCCTGCACGTGTGAGCGCATCTGCTGCCCATTGTGCTGCACGATTAATATCCTCTTTATGCTCTGAAATGGCAGAGATACTTGGAATGGACAACCATTCATTCAGTTCTGCCAGGTGTTTTTCTCTATTTTGTTCAAAATAAGTCTGTTCTTTCATTAAAAAGGCCTCCTTCATGTTTGCTATATCTCATTGTAATCCATTTTGTCATGTTAATAAAACATTGGTTAAAAAAATGATCGGTTACAGATCGTTTCATTCACCTGAGGATTGTGCGTATAATACAAGAAAAGGATTTCATCCATATATTCTCAGGGGAGTTGAGGAAGTTTCCATGACAGTCAGACTCGATGCAAGCAGGCAGGTGAGCAACGATGGAACCGACTAGGAGCGATCGAATATTTGGCAGATTCAAGTGGTTATCCGATTTGAAGGCTGGAAGGCATAAAGGACGATTTTATCGGAACAGCCTCATGCTTATTTTACTCATTGCCAGCATTCCCGGACTAATCACAGGTATCGTCATGTATCAACAGGTTGTTGGCCGGATGGAATCCGAGTTCAATCAGATGCACCAGAACCAGATTGAGAACCGGGCACGTAATGTGGATGACCAGCTGGCTTATCTGGAGATGAACTTATCCCATTGGGCTTTTGAACCGAGGTTTGGCAATGCACTGCGAACGCTGGATTTTGTGTACTATTTTAATGAAACGCAGGAGATTGTGACTACCTTATACGTATTACAAGGTTCCCATCCACTGATCAAGTCAGCACAGCTGTATTTGCAGGAACCGAAGCCAATCTTGTTTAATCGGGATTATACCGAATTGAACGATGAAGCGAAAGTACAAGCATATGATCGATACCTTTCCATGGGGAACCACGTGTACTGGACAGATTGGGTTTCCAGCATCAACAGTGATACCGAACCTTCGACCAACGATAGTCCACTGCATACGGATGCAGGCAATGCACTTGTTCTAGTACATAAGATACCGGGGGAGAGCATTAATCCGTTTGGTGCACTGATCATCACGCTGGATAACGAGAAAGTCGCCAGTTTATTGAAAACGCTTACTCCGTATGACGAAGGTTTAACGTTCCTTATGGATCAGGAAGGAAACACACTGGTTACCGGGAATCCGGGAACGGCGGGAGAGACTTCTGCTTTTGAGCAGCAGCTAAAAGAAGAAGTAGCCCTGCATGCGGGCAGCCGCTCATTCCTGTTCCGATATGAGGATCAGACCTATTCTGTCTCATACGGTTCATTGAGCCGGATCGATTCAGACTGGACTTATGTCTCCGCAGCACCTCTGACCTCAGTCACTTCGCCAGTCAAACTGGTATCCAAAATCATCGTCATTGCGAGTGCAGGCAGTCTCATCCTGGGATTATTGTTATCCTGGTTTGCTTCCCGCCGCATCTATTCGCCTGTAGCACGGATGCTGCATCTGCTTACGCCTGGCAGAAACGAAACAACACCAACGGATGCCAAGCTGGACGAGTTTAAGCTACTGGAGCAACAGTGGAACGAATTGACCTCCCGCAATGTCACGGCACATCGCCAATTGCAGGAGCAGCTTCCCCATCTGCGCGACAGTTTTGTCTTACAACTTGTACAGGGGCATCTATATGCCTATAACGAGCAGGATCTTCAGCAGCGGATGCGTCATCTGGGATTTGAGTTGGAGGGCCAGCAGTTTTTGTTGGTGCAGATGTATTTTACGGGGTACGAGCAGCTGCAAGGCAGATTTGGAAGCCAGGACACGGGATTAGTTACCTTTGCAGCAGTGAATATTACACAGGAAGTTGCGAAAAATTATTTCAGGCAGATCAGTGTCATGAACTTTCATGACCTGTCTTCCGCCATGCTTGTGATCGCTCCCCAGGACGAACCTGTGAAGTCACAAGCGCTGTTATGGGGACGGGAACTGGTGGAGGTCATTGGACGGACGCTCAAAATGAAGGTGACCTTGATGGTCAGTCGCCCGGCAGCTTCACTACAGGAACTGCCCGGACGATTCGTCGAGATGGAACAGGCCGTGGCTTATCGCAGTGTGGAGGAAGGAAGTCAGATTCTCGATCTGGAGGATGAGGCGTGTTTCCGCAGAAATGAAGCAGCTTCCTATCCGCTTGGGTTGGAACGGGAATTGTTACAGGCGGTCAGGCTGGGCAAACAAGCCGAAGCGGAACGTGTGCTGGAACAATTCATGAGTGAGATTACGCGGACGGGCAGTACCGAATTTCAGGTGCAACAGATGATGCTTCAATTGCTCGGTAGCATTCAGCACATGATGCTGCAAACGGGAGTCACACCTTATAAGCTGTTTGGTGGTAGCAACATGTATGAGCGTTTATCCGGTATTCGTGAACCTATACAGATGAGACAATGGATGATGAATGAGGTATTCATACCTTATATACAAGAGGTTGAGGTACGATCGCAGGAACCGCTGAAACTGGTGGTGGAACGAACGATGTTGTATATCGATACACATTACCGCAGCGACATTTCGCTGGAGAATTGTGCTGACGAGGAGCAGATGACACCCTATGCACTGAGTAAGGCTTTCAAACAGGTATCGGGCATCAACTTTATTGATTATTTGACACGTGTGAGAATGGATGCGGCGAAGCAATTGTTGCGGGAGACAACGATGAAAATCAATGATGTTGCAGCGGCTGTGGGATATCAGCACAGTTATTTTAATCGGATCTTCAAGAAACAGGAGGGAGTTACCCCGAGTCAGTATCGCGATCAATGGTTTGGACAATAACCTTTTATATCTTTGTCATTTCAGACCGGCATTCGGCTTTAGAGGATGCCGGTTTTTTCTTTTTTTTACCGTGATACAAAGAAGGATAAACCCGCAAAAATGTGCAATTCTACCCGCTACGTTATGTGCAATTTCTTGTGAAAATGGCGTTATAGCGGGCTTTCCGAACATCATGTCGTAGCAATGCAAAAAATGAAGGTTGCCGGAAACCAGGCGTCTGTATAGTCTGAATAACAGGTTAATTGATAACGCTTACATCGTTGAGGGAGGGGAGACATGATGAACGGGAAGACGGACTGGAATACCAACGGCACTGCAACCACCCAAGCGGATAGGGCCACAAGGCCCATGAGACGAGAGTCCAATTGGAAAAGGCAGATCAAACGAAACAAGTGGTTATATGTGCTTGTGCTTCCCGGCTTTTTGTACTTTGTCATCTTTAAATACTTGCCCATGTGGGGGATCATCATTGCCTTTCAGGACTACCAGCCTTTCCTGGGCATCCGGGAGAGTAACTGGGTGGGGTTAGAGAACTTTACGAACTTTTTCTCCAATCCGGACTTCTTCCGACTATTACGTAATACGCTGGTCCTTGCCCTGTATGATCTCATCTTCTTTTTCCCGGCACCAATCATTATCGCTTTGTTATTAAATGAAATTCGGGTCGCTTTCTTCAAAAGAATGATTCAAACGCTGGTCTATGTACCCCATTTTGTATCGATGGTTATTATCGCCAGTATCACGTACGTGTTCCTGACCCCGCAGGGCGGAGTGTTATACGACCTGATCGCCTGGATTACAGGCAAGCCCATTGATGTACTCTCCAGCCCGGGTTCGTTCCGCCCGCTCATTATTGTTCAGATGATGTGGAAGGAGATGGGATGGGGCACAATTATTTTCTTGGCAGCCCTCGCAGGTGTCGATACGGAACAATATGAAGCCTCCATTGTGGATGGTGCAGGACGGTTACGGCGGATGTGGCATATCACACTTCCAGCCATTCGTACGACCATAGTCATTTTGCTTATTCTCAGACTGGGGAACTTCCTCGATACCGGATTTGAGCAGATCTATCTGATGACCAACTCCCTCAACCGGGATGTGGCGGACGTATTTGATACGTATGTGTACACGGTGGGGATTACGCAAGGTGCATTCAGTTACAGTACCGCTGTGGGACTATTCAAGTCTGTGGTGGGGATTATTCTGGTGCTTGGCAGTAATAAACTTGCGAAAAAATTCGGCCATCCCGGAATTTATTAAGGAGGAGCTCCCATGAACAGCCGTCTATACAACAGCCCTGCCGGCAAGGTATTTGATATCTTCAATTACGTCATGCTGGGGATTCTGGGCATATTAACCGTCCTTCCGTTCCTGTATATTATAGGGAATTCTTTCGCAACGGAAGCCGAGATCACCGAACGCAGTTTTTTCCTCATTCCGAAGGTGTTTTCCTTCAGCGCGTATGAGTATATCTTTTCATCGTCCACGATCTTTCGCAGCATTGGTGTTTCCATTTTCATCACGGTGGCAGGTACACTGGTCAATCTGTTCTTCACACTAACGATGGCTTATCCACTATCCAGAAGTGACTTCTGGGGTCGTAACGTCATGATGAATATGGTGATTTTCTCGATGTTATTTGGCGGTGGCATGATTCCAACGTATCTCGTCATTCGTGGACTGGGACTGCTCGATTCTTACTGGGCCCTTATGCTTCCTGGCGCGATCAGCGCTTTTAACTTAATAGTTGTCAAAAACTTTTTTCAGCAAATGCCGCCCGGGCTGGAGGAAGCGGCCCGCATCGACGGCTGTTCGGATTTAGGCGTGCTGTGGCGAATCGTTCTGCCTTTATCCAAACCGGTCATTGCCACGTTTGCCTTGTTCTACGCCGTAGGCCACTGGAACAATTTTTTCTCGGCACTGTTGTACATTTCCGACAGTGACAAATGGCCGTTACAAGTCATGCTGAGACAGATCGTGTTGCTCTCACAAGCCAGTGTCGGAGATATGGCTAACATGGACCCCAATTTTGTGCAGCCACCAGAGCAGTCGATTAAAATGGCGGTGATCGTTGTAGGTACCATTCCGATTTTGCTGGTGTATCCGTTTTTGCAGAAGCATTTTGCCAAAGGTGTCATGTTAGGTTCAATCAAAGGCTAAAGCCAAGGGGGAGAACGTATGGGACAAAAAACGGGATTCAAAAAAGGTGCACTGTTACTCTCTGCGTCACTGGTATTGAGTACAATTCTGGGAGCATGCTCCACGGATAAAACAGGTTCAGGGAGCGCTGCCGGTGGCACAGACGAAATTACCATTATGCTGCCGAACTTTGAAGCGGAGAATCCGCCGGAGAACAGCCCGGTCATCCAGAAGCTTGAAGAACTGACCAAGGTGGATGTGAACCTGCAGTGGGTGCCAAGCAGCTCGTACGAAGACAAATTTAACATCACACTGGCTTCGGGAAAGCTGCCTCAGATTATGGTGGTGTTAGGGAAGTCCCCAAGTTTTATTAATGCGGCCCGAACCGGAGCATTCTGGGAGCTTGGTCCTTATCTGAAAGATTATCCGAATCTGAGCCAGATGAATGAAATCATCACCAACAATGCGTCAATCGATGGCAAAACCTATGGGATCTACCGGGCACGCGCCTTAGGACGTAATGGGGTCACAATACGCAAAGATTGGCTGGAAAATCTGGGGCTGGAAGAGCCAAAGACGATTGATGAATTTTACAATGTATTAAAAGCGTTCACGAAGGATGATCCAGACGGTAACGGCAAGGATGATACCTATGGTCTGGTTGCCAGCAAGTTCACGGGCCCATGGGATAACATGCAGGTATGGTTCGGTGCACCCAACAAGTGGGCAGATGATGGCAGCGGAGGCCTGATCCCGGCGCATGAGACACCAGAATACATGGAAGCTCTGAAATTTTTCCGTCAAATTTATAGTGAAGGTCTGGTCAACAAGGACTTTGCCGTGATGGATGCAACGAAACTGCCTGATCCTTTTGTGAATGGTCAAGCAGGTGTCATGGTGGATGTAGCAGATAATGCACAGCGCATGGATCAGAAAATACTCGATAAAGACCCCAATGCGACAGGACGTGTGGATGTGCTGCAAGCGATGGAAGGTCCAAAGGGATTGCGTGATATGCCAACGTCCGGTTACTCAGGCCTGATTGCCATTTCCAAAAGCAGTGTCAAAACGGAAGAAGACCTGAAGAAGGTACTGAGCTTTCTGGATCAGCTGAATGAACCGGAGTTGCAGGCATTGTTGTACAACGGACTGGAAGGCAAGCAGTATGAGAAAAAAGAAGACTACATCATACCGAGCACTGACAAGCTTGCGCTCCGCGACCTGCAGGGTTTAAATCAGATTTTGATGTTTGTGCCGGAGGACAGAACGCTTCGTGTCCAACAGACACCTGTCCGTGAAAAGGTTGCACAGGTGCAGAAAGCCAACGAAGAGATTGTCATTGCCAATCCTGGCGAACCGCTGATCTCTGATGTTTACGCTCAGAAAGGACCACAGCTGGACAATATCATTAACGATGCGCGGATCAAATATATCGTAGGTCAGATTGATGAGAAAGGATTCGAAGATGCTGTTGCCCTGTGGAAGAACAACGGCGGAGACGATTATGTCAAAGAAGTCAATGAATTGTACGCTGCACTGAAGTAGTCTTATAAGCCAAAGCCCGGTAGCCGTACTTTCAGTGTAGCGGAAACAGCCGGGTTTTTCTTATCGCTGTGATGGCTTGATCCGTGAACAAAGATTCATCCAACTTTCTGGGAATTATGACTTCCTGAATATGGTTTTTGATGTATAATCAAATCGAAAAAAACCTATTTGAACTGAAATGAACGTTATTGGTAAAGCTGGACACCACACACTCTTGGACACGCAGGGAGGAAGGCAACATGTGGAACGGGGATGCTTTTGAAAATCCCGAGGCGCAGTACAGGGTCCATCCCTTTTGGTTCTGGAACGGGGATATGGAAGAAGAACAGGTTAAGCGGCAAGTGGCTGAGATGGCGGCGCAAGGTGTAGGTGGATTCTTCATCTGTCCACGTCAGGGACTGCAAATTCCCTATCTGTCGGAAGCGTGGTTTGATAAGGTGCGGATTGCAGTGGAAGCGGCGGCTGCTCACGGCATGCAGGTATGGTTATATGACGAATATCCATATCCAAGTGGGATGGCTGGTGGGGAAGTGACCCTTGATTTCCCTGAAGCGAAGCAACGACAGCTCGTGCATCACCAACTGGTGGTTCAGGGCGGAGAAGCTGTGGATATGGAGTTGCCATGGGGACGAGTCTTGGTTGCCAAGGCGATTCCCAAGGATGAACAGGGCAAGCGTCTGTGGCATGGGTCCATCGATCTGCGCAGCAAAATCGGCAATATCCAGACCGATCAGGTCTATCAGGAGACCGGACTCACATCGTATAACCGCAAGCGGTTCTTCACCTACCGAACAGCGTTCCGCTTGTTGTGGGATGTTCCCCCGGGTGATTGGGAGTTGATTATATTTCAAGAAATGGAGATCGATGATTTCAAATATTACGGCAACTTTGTTGATCCTTGCCACAAGGAAGCGATGAGTCGTTTTATTGAACTGACACATGAGCGTTATAAGTCAGCGGTTGGAGATCAATTTGAAAGCGTAATCAAAGGTATGTTCTCGGATGAGATCGCACCGCTGGGTCGTATCCCTTGGTCGCAACAGCTTCCCCGTTATTTCAGCGAGCGTTGTGGTTATAGTCTGATCGATTCGCTACCGGCGCTGTTATATGGTGATGTTCCGGACGCGCATCGGATTCGGTATGACTACTATCAGTCCCTACACCTGCTTCTCAGGGAGTCCTATCACAAACAGGTGCATGACTGGTGTGAGGAAGCAGGAATCCAGTACGCGGCTGAAGTGCCTGGTGTACGGATGACGACCCAGTTGTTCAGCCATATGCCAGGTGGTGATTCAGCACATGAGAAAATTGGACGATCCTTATCGTGGATTCTGGAACGGTATGGTCAAAAGATGCGTGACAATCCCAAGATGGTCAGTTCGCTTGCCCGGCAATTGGGCCGAAGCCGCAATCTGATTGAATGTTTTCACAGTGTAGGCTGGTCCATGACGCTACAGGATGCCAAGTGGATGATTGATCGAATGGCCGCCATGGGCACCAATTTTTATAACTTTCACGCCTTTTTCTATACGATTGGTGGGCTTGCGAAGCATGACGCACCGCCATCTCAATTTTTACAGAATCCCTACTGGAAGCATTTCCGGCAGTTGGGGGATTACACCGGACGTTTGAGCTATCTCATGAGCACTGGAGCAGCAGACATTCGAATTGCTGTACTTGACCCAACGACGACATTCTGGAGTCTGATGGGTAATCCGCTGCATGGATTTGAGTATAGCGGCGAGGACGAAGCAGAACGGGTGCAACTGGAGCGCCTGACGAAGGACTGGATGAGGATCACGACACTTCTGCTCGAAAACAGACGTGACTATGATCACCTTGATCCCGAATTGTTGGCGGAAGCTGACTTAACGGATGGTATCATTCAGATCGGCGTTGCCCGTTATGACGTATTAATTCTGCCACCGATGCTGAATCTGGAGGCCGTGGCCTGGGAACAGGTGAAGCGATTTGTTCGGCAGGGAGGAACTGTCATCTCTGTTGGGATGCCTCCGCATATTGCGATTCAGCAGGGAAGTCCAGAGGGAGATGAAGCTGCCCAGTTCTTTGGTGCGGGCGAGCAGCCACAAGAGGTGTACTGGGGCCGTAGCGTGACAACAGATCACGATAACCGTGAAACCATGTGGCATCAGGGTGAGGGGAATGCCTATTTTCTACCCGCAGGAACGGGGCAGGGAGATGACTTTTCGCTGGAGCTAATCTCTCTCCTGCTCGATCAGGTATTGCCGGAACCCATCTGTTGGATCATGGAGGAGGAAAGCGCCTCCCTGCTGATGCATACCCGTCAATTGTCGTCTGGCGACCAGCTTCAATTGACCAATCAGGAGGGTCAGGACCTGATTGGTCAATTGAAGCTGGTCGCCAGACAGCTGTGGGATGGAACGGAGTTGACAGAGGGTGCTTGTATTGTGGCAGAACGACTTGATCTGGAGACAGGGCGGCTTCAGATATTGCCGTATACGAGCAGTGGTGGGGAATGGTGCATTTCACTAACACTGGCACCTTATGAAGCGCATGCTGTTCGTCTTACTTTACAACCTGCGAAGGAAGAGGCATTAACAACGAAGGTGGATGTAACAGACAAAACGGGTTCGGCGTTCGTAACGGATGTATTGGCAGGAGCTAATCAAGCCTGTAAGATCATGGTCCCTTCGGAAGGGCCATGGCGACTGGAAACGGTGCAACCTAACATTTTGCGAATGGGACAATTCCATCTTCAGGCTTCCAATGTTAATGGTGTGATTCTGGAAAGCCAGCATGTAGCTGTAAAACCGTTTATTGATCAGGCGGCAGAATTATCGGAGCAGCAGCATCTGCCAGTCCAGTTTAATCAGGTATTTGGCACACCGAAAAAAGCATCCTTAGCCTATCCCATCGAATGTCGATATACGACTACATTTGAGCTAAGAACGGCATTGCCTGCATGCCTTTTATTCATGGACAGAGCGGCGATCTCGGGCAGTTGGTCCATGGAGATTAATGGGCAACCACTTGGAAAAGAACAGTTCGATCCAATTGAAATCACCGATCACAATAATATCGCTTGTGATATCACGGAGTTGTTGCACAGCGGTCTCAACGAAATGGCGGTGATTGTGCAGGTAACGAAAGATGAGGATGGCATCGTGGATCCCTTGTATCTACAGGGAAGATTCGGCGTGGAGTTCCATCATGAAGGCATGGTTTCGCTTGTGCGGGAACCGGACACGGCCCTTTGCATCGGACCTGAACCGCAGCCGCTGTATCCCCATTTTGCCGGGGAAATGAGTTATAAACGCACGTTCTGGCTGGATGAGCCAGGTGAAGATATTACCTCGTTTGAACTGGAATTTAGCGATTGGCGTGTGCAGGATGTGGTGGAAGTGCGGGTAAACGGACATAGCCCGGGTGTAAGATGCTGGTCTCCGTATCGTTGGAAGGGAGAGACCTCCTGGTTGCGTCCGGGAGACAACGACATTGAAGTGCGGATTACCAACACATTGATCGGCCTGCTGGAAGGTACGTATTTTGATTCGGAACATCATCGATTACAGGATGCAGGTCATGTACCTGTTGAAGAATTGTGATAAAGGAGTGGAAGTAAGGGATGGGACATCGTATTCAGTTTGACCGCTATCCAGGTGGTGTGATGAAAGCGTTAACGCTCAGTTATGACGACGGAGTGGTGCATGATCGTAGACTGGTGGAAATCTGTAATCGGTATGGTCTGCGGGGAACCTTTAATCTGAACTCCGGTACCCTGCGTAATCCAGGCCGCATTGAGGCTGGGGAAGTCGCTGAACTTTATTCGGGGCATGAAGTAGCCGTTCACACGGTTACTCACCCTACGCTGCCTTATGTTCCGAATGAACTACTGACCGAAGAGATTACGGAGGACCGAAAAGCATTGGAGCAGCTCGTCGGTTATCCGGTACGAGGCATGGCTTATCCCAACGGAGGGTATGACCGTGCGTTAAGTACAAAGCTGGAGTGGCTTGGCATTGATTATGCCCGTACCGTTGAATCACATGGGAGATACACGTTGCCAGATCGGCCGCTTGAATGGCATCCGACGTGTCATCATAACCATGATCTGGCGGCGCATGCCAAACGTTTTATCCAACATTCCAAAACAGGTACGCCACTATTACTCTACGTCTGGGGTCACAGTTATGAGTTCAATGACAACGACAACTGGGAGATCATCGAACAGTTCGGTGAGCAGATTGGCGGCAGGGACGATATCTGGTATGCCACGAACATCGAAGTGATTGCCTATTGGAAAGCGGTGCAACGATTGGAGTGTTCAGCAGATCGCTCCATCATCCATAATCCGTCTGCCATCCCGGTTTGGTTCACGGCTGACCAGCAGGTTGTTGAAGTGCAGGGTGGAGAAACATTGCGGCTAAGCGAACGAATCAAGGTATAAGGAAGGGAGCTGACGATCATTCGTTATTTTCATGAGAACGAGGCGATTGCAGGCAAGGTATACGATTCAATTCCGGATATATTAACTACGGTGGCTCAGCGTTATATTGGCGATCATCCGAAACATTCCTTTTTGTTCAGAGCTTATCATCAGGGAGGTTTTCGTAGACTTGGAGATTATCGTTACGACCTGAATCTGAATGAGAAATGCGTTGGGGCGCATGCAGGGCAGTACGTGTATGTATGGGGCAAGTTATGGAGCGAGCAGAATACAACGTTAAATACGGGCTTGAACTGTTATAGTCCGGTGACGATTTACGTGAACGGTGAAGAGGTATTCAAGTCTGAGCTGTTGCAGGAATTATTTCCCGAGCGAAGAACCCAGATTCCGATTTCCGTGAACTATGGCTGGAATGATGTATTGCTGTGTTTTGTCAAAACAGAAGTGGGATTCGGCGGTATCTACGGAACAGCCTCGTTCAAAAATTTCCCGCTGCACTTCCTCACTCCTGGGGCAGATCGTCAGGGTCAGGAGGGCTGGTTATATTCGGAACCCGTCGATGAACCTGTAGTATCTCTTCCTCGTGACGGCATGACGGAAGAAGAAACGGGTCTTACCTGGTATCCGCGCAGGGGCTGGACAGATGAGGAGCAGAGCATGGGTTCTTTTGCCCGCATCTTTGGTACAGAAAAGCCCGCTGTTGCCTACGCATGGTCCAGATTGGATGTAACTTTGCCAGGAACATCACCAGTTATTTTAAAAGGTCGTCATGATGGAGCTTTGACCCTGTATGTGGATGGCACGGAAGTATACTCTGCTGGAAGCAGCGGTAATTTCCGCGTTGAACTTCCTCGCCGTTACGGTACATCCGATCTGGTGGCGAAAGGTGAAATTCAGGCAGTCGGCGGCTCATGGGGATTCACGTTGGAATATGCCGAGCGTTCGGATTCCAAAGGCTGGAGACTGAAATCGCCTCATCCGGTTGCGGGATGTTCTAACCCCTTGCTGTACACGGGTGTGTTTGCTCCCGGTGCTGAACCATCGCATGTCGACATCGTGCGAACAGATACCGTATTTGATGATGGCGCACAAGGTGTGTATTGGCGGGTAGATCTTCCCGACACCCATGTTCGTCCTTACCTGGAAAATACACATTACGGAAAGTGGAATTATCCGCTTGGCGTTACCCTGCTTGGACTGCTACAGATGGGACAGGAATTGGGACGGGATGATTACATTCAGTATGTGCGGCAACATATTGAACTGAGTACTTCATTTGATCGCTATGGTCTGTGGGATCGGGAAGGGTACGGTGCGGCAGGGATTAATAATCAGCTGTCTGCCATCGACAGTCTGGATGATTGCGGTTCGTTTGGGTCTACGCTGCTTGCTGCGATGGAGTTGGGTGATATTCGTGGGGGAAGAGATACTGCGGATCGGATTGCGGGCTACATTACGGATGAGCAGGAACGTCTGGAGGATGGTGCCTTTTACCGGGTTCGCGGCAGTGGAGAGATGCGTCAGGAAACGATGTGGTGTGATGACTTGTACATGAGTACACCTTTTCTGATGCGTTATGGTCAGTTGACAGGAGATGCGACGTATTGGGATGATGCGGTCAATCAGTTCCTGATGTTCCGTAAATACCTCTACCTTCCCGAACAACAGATCATGTCCCATGTGTATGATTTTGTGCGTGGTCGGGCTACAGGTATTCCGTGGGGACGCGGGAACGGCTGGGTGCTCTTTTCATTAACCGAATTGTTATCCATCCTGCCACATGATCATGTGAAACGGTCGGACCTATTACAGTTCTATCGTGATTTAAGTGAAGGTTATTTGGCGCTGCAAGGGGAAAATGGACTATGGCATCAGGTGCTGAACCGCCCGGATTCATATGAAGAAACCTCCTGCACATCGATGTTCATCTACGCTTATGCCCGAGGTATTCGGGAAGGCTGGCTGGAACAGCCAGAGCCTTATCTGGAGGCCGTACGCAAAGGATGGGAAGGCATGACACGTTTGTCGATTGACTATAAAGGCAATATATACGGGGTATGCCGGGGCTCCGGGTACTCGTTTACCGCCTTGTATTATCGCGATGATTTGGGATGGAATCTGAACGATACCCATGGGATCGGCATTGTGCTCTTGGCAGGCATTGAAGCGCATAAAATGAACCAGCAGCTCCGTGAGGCGCATATCGAGTCTTCGGTTACAGCCGCGCAGCGCTGATGTTTGACACAACGAAACGAATGTATGTGGATAGCCTTCTATAGATAGATTACCAGCTAAAGAAAGCGGCAATGCCCTCGGGCTTGCCGCTTTTAGTTTGTTTCCAATATCGAATCCGCTCTGCATAATAGCAATGATAAATACACTTACCTTCACCCAATAATATGAATAACTCCGTTTATAGCACGTATTAAAATAGCTCCAGCTGCTCCGGTCCTTCTTCCTTCTCCGGTTCAGAACGGTCAGGGAAAGGCTTCACTGGCTGGTCCAGCAGGTCCATCATCATCTGGGCATTCGCTGCTGCATCACCACCGGAGTTGTTGTTGAAAATAACATAGACATCCTTGCTCTGCTCCTGCAATTGCTCCAGATACCCTTTCCACTCCAACAGCTCTTCCTTGTTGTAACGGTACAGGTAACGGGTCTCGCGCCAATTAGGCGCACCATTCTGATGCCAACCGGACACATTGCGTCCGTGCAAGCGCACCAGCGTCATCTCGGAATCCGTCGCCTGTGGCACGATGGGGATAGAACCTAGACCTGCCTGAGGTTCGTCACAGACGCTGTGAATCCAGCCTTGCTCTTTCAGGAACGAAAGCGTGCGCTCTCGCATGTCACCTTCATACCAGCTACGATGACGGAATTCCAGGGCACACGGAATGCCCTCCATTCTCAGTTTCACTTCACGAAGCTCTTTCACGTTGTCTTTATTGCACTCAAACCAAGGCGGATATTGAAACAAGGCTGCCTGCATCTTGCCGGCTTCAATGACCGGTTCCAGTGATTCCCGAAAAGCCTTATACATCTCCGACGTGCTGGTGAAGTATGGTTTGCCTCGCAGATGTCCGGTCATTCCCTGATAGGCTTTGATGATAAAAGCAAAGGATTCGGGCGTCTCTGCAACCCACCGTGCCATTCGATCCCGCGGCTGAACGGCGTAGAAAGAACTATCCACCTCCACGGTGGAGAAGTACTGTCCGTATAGACTGAGCTTGTCTTTGGCTTTGGTACGGTTTGGATAGAGATCTTCCTGATCCCCCCATCCGGTAAGTCCGATGCGAATCATAAGAACACCTCCTGTTGCTTTTTGAAC
Source organism: Paenibacillus sp. FSL H8-0283 (assembly GCF_045040675.1). Lineage (NCBI taxonomy): Bacteria > Bacillati > Bacillota > Bacilli > Caryophanales > Paenibacillaceae > Paenibacillus > Paenibacillus sp. FSL H8-0283. The sequence goes on along the minus strand of NZ_CP150295.1, from coordinate 5,597,836 downwards.
AACCTCTTATAATTAACCGATTTGCAGGCATATGTCTAACATTATATCGTGTGCATTTTGGCTCTTCAATGTTGGAAACTTACTGGGATTTTTTGAGTTTTGCAGAATAAAGACGTTACAATACATTAAAGCTAGGGAGATGATCAGGCTTGTACAATAGTGACTACAGACAGAGGGCCAGTGACCAAGTGGAGGGCGAGAATGGAGGGCGGAGAACAACTGAAAGTATTACGTGCCATTCATCGGATGCTTCGCCCGGGTGGCAGCTTTATAATTGATTTTATGAATACGGCATTGATGTCCATGAATTGATAAATTAATTTGTATAAACGATAATATAATAATACCTTTCAATTATAAGGAGGATACTTAGAGTGGATCATGTTGATAACCAAATCCTTTTACACCTTCAAAATCAAGCTAGGATTTCCATGACTGAACTCGGTAGATTGGTGGGGCTATCCCAACCTGCTGTAACGGAAAGAGTCAAACGGATGGAGGAAAAGGGAATTATTCAGGAATATCGCACAATCATTTCTCCGCAAAAAACCGGAAAAAATGTTGCCGCCTATTTCCTGTTTAGTACTAGAAACTGTAATGTTTTTCTCGATTTTGTTCGGTCGTCACCCTTTGTTGTCGAGTGTCATCGTATGAGCGGAGAACACAATTTTTTAATGAAAGTCATTGCCGACTCTACATACGCACTTGAAGAGTTCGGCAATGACTGTGATAAATATGGAACGTATACGATTCTAATTGTTATGTCTTCACCCATTGATTATAAACCCATCATTCCATCTCTCGAAGAGTTGAAAAATGAATCTATCCACTCTTTGTTGTGAATCCATGTTCTTTCGCTTTCCATACTACGAGTAGCGCAATGAGTACGAGAATAAGCATAACCCATGGAAATGAGAGGACATCAACTGTTACAAGAAGGGCCGCACCAATTAACCCGCCAGCGCTTACAGCCAAATTCCATGCTGTTACCAGCATAGACTGAGCCACGTCCACATTATCACCAGAAGCTTCAGCTACAGCCGTTTGAAGCAGTGAAGCGGCTCCGCCAAAAGTCAGCCCCCACAATGCAGCAGCCAAAAAGATCCCTACTGGCTGACTGCTACTTATCCCAAACATCATAGATGCTAGAGCGAAACCCGCAAGGCTGCATAGAATCAATGGACGAAGCATGCGGTCAATCCATATTCCTGTAATCCAGAGCCCCACAACCGATGCAATACCAAAAACAAATAGTATAATGTCAACACGTTGAACAAGCCCAACTTGAGCGAGGTAAGGCGTAATATATGTGTATAGAATATTGTGAGCTAGTACCCATATTAGTACGACAAACAAGATAGGGCGAATCCCCGGTTTAACGAAAACTTTATGAAGGGGAAGTCTCTTATTCGTTGATTGACCAGCAAAGTCTGGAACTTTTAAGAGTATCCAAACGATTAACAAGACAGTAAACACTGACATGATTCCAAAAACTGTACGCCAGCCTACAAGAGTGCCGAGTATTGTTCCCGCGGGAACACCAAGCGCCATAGCCAAAGGTGTACCTATTCCTGCTACCGCCATAGCTCGACCTTTGAGCGAATCAGGCACCATGCGGCTAGCATAACCTGCTAACATTCCCCACAAAACACCTCCGGCTGCACCTGCCAAGAATCGGGCAACAAGAGTTATTGTGTAACTGGAAGATAGAGCTGTAACACTGTTAAACAAGAAAAAACAAATCAAGCTTAGCAACAACAGTGGCCGCCTCCGCCAACCGCGTGTAGCTGTAGTTAGTGGAATTGCTGCCAAGACAGAGCCAAGGGCATACAACGTTATGAATTGCCCAGCTAATGCCTCTGAGATTCCAAGTCCTTCGCTTATCTGTGGCAATAAACCAGCCGGAATGATTTCAGTTAAGAGACTTATAAATCCAGCTAAGGCAAGCGGAATTAGCCCTACCCATGGGAGGCGGACAGAAGATGCAGCATCCGCAGTGTTACTATGTGTGGTTTTAAGTTTTTTCAATTTATGCCCTCTCCTTTTGAAAATCTTGTACTTACAAAAATATTGCTCAATTGGCATATATAAGCTTATCAAATCAAATAGCAACCTTACATAATCGAATTAAAGTAAATGTATTTTTAAACCTATATATTATATTTATAATGAGGATATTTCCTTTGATTTTAATGTAAGCGTTGTTACCACTTAAAAATTCATGAATCAGATCCATAACAGATTAACTGTTACAGACAATATTTGAGACTTATAAATAGATACCTCTACAGATTATGTTAAACAACCTCTCTAAGAAGGGAAAAACTTCTATTCCTCGAATTTTTTTGATTGTGTATTTAAAATTAATGAACAGAATACGATTCAAAAATAAGCTAGCTATAAGTTAATTGAAATAAAGATAGGAAAAGAAGGTAGTCCAGAATAAAATTCTGGCTACCTTCTTTATTCAAACGGTTCTTTCTATTAAATCTGGGTTTTTATTAACGTTGATTTGTGTAAATATTATTCATTTATGTACATGTTTTAAGTGCTCAAGGTTAATTATGTACATTTTAATAATGTTGTACATTCAATAAACAGAGTATTCCCTCGTGTGCATTTTGGCTCTTCAATGTTGGAAAATTACTGGAATTTTTTGAGTTTGCAGAATAAAGACGTTACAATACATTAAAGCTAGTGGAAATGATCAGGCCTGTACATAGCGTACTACAGATAGAGAGCCAGTGACCAAGTGGAGGGCGAGAATGGATGACGGAATGGTATGAAAAGAGTTTTGGAGAAGATTATCTTCTCGTATACAAGCACCGGGATGTGCAGGGTGCCCATCAGGAAGTACATAAAATGATTAATTGGTTGAAGCTTGAGCCCAATTCTGAAGTATTGGATCTATGCTGCGGTATGGGACGGCACTCCATGGCACTTGCTGACGCAGGATTGCGAGTGACCGGAGTTGATCTGTCCGATGTGCTTCTACGTGAAGCGCGCCTAATGGACACTGAACACCGAGTATCTTGGTGTCACGCAGACATGCGTGAACTGCCGCTGAAAGGTGGCTTTGACGCTGTAGTTAATCTGTTCACATCGTTTGGTTATTTCCTGGAGGACGGAGAACAATTGAAAGTATTACGTGCCATTCATCGCATGCTTCGCCCAGGTGGCAGCTATATTATTGATTTTATGAATACGGCTTATGTAACGCGTCATCTGGTGCAGCACTCCGTTCGAGAGGATGAAGGACAGCGTATTGAGGAGTATCGCAAGATTGAGGAAGGGTTTGTGCAAAAGGAAATTCGCATTACGGATACCACATCCGGACATGAACCGCGGGTATATCAGGAACGTGTGAAGTTGTACACACGGGAACAACTGAGTCAGATGTTAAGTGCCGCCGGACTCCGGGTAGATCAGGTACATGGCGGCTATGACGAAGAGAAATATGACGAGCAGACTTCTCCGCGCATGATTTTTGTTGGTCGTCGTCCTGTGGAGTGAACAGAGACAGTTTGGAAGGGGGATAACATGAAGCGCACAGAAGAGATGTCCATGACAGAGGGCATACACCGGGTCAAGATCAGCATGACGTTTCCCTTACGATGGGTGAACAGTTATGTCTTATCAGAATCGGATGGGAAGATAACTATTATAGATCCGGGACCGCGTAATTCGGAAACAGAACAGGAGTGGAGTGAAGCGCTGGCAGATCTCGGCCTGACCTTTAGCGATATTCGTCAAATTGTACTCACCCACCATCACCCCGATCATCTTGGGTTGTCGGGTTGGATGCAACAGATGACGGGGGCACCCGTTCGAATGTCCACACGCTCCCGCCAAGAGGCCGATTATATGTGGGGATCTGATTCACGCATCAATACAATATTACCTGATTATTATGGTCGTCATGGTATGCCGGAAGACAATACTGAGCAGATACATGAACATATGAAGGCATTTACTTCGCAGATCACACCACTTCCGAAGGTGACACCCATTGAAGATGGCGAGTGGCTTAATATGGGCGGGAAACGTTGGATTGCTGTGGAGACGGGTGGACATGCCCCAGGCCATTTATCCTTTTATGCGCCGGAGTCCATGGAGATTCTGTGCGGAGATGCAGTTTTGCCACAGATTTCACCGAATATTAGTCTGCAACCCGGCAGTGACCCTCAGCCATTATTATCTTATATGGAAGGATTGCAACGTCTCGGGGAGCTGAATGTCAAACAGGCGTATCCAGGGCATCGGAATCCTTTTGCCCAGTTCACCGAACGGACAGTTCAATTGCTGGCTCATCACGAGGAACGTCTTCAGAAGATGACGGAACGAATTCAGGAGTCACCGGCGAATGCTTATGACATCTGTGTGCACATGTTTGGCAATCGGCTGGGTACCCATCAACTGCGGTTTGCCATGAGTGAGACGTTAGCCCATTTGCAGGAGTTAATTCGACGCGAACTAGTGAAGCAAGAGCAGCAACCGGATGGCACGTTCTATTTTCAAATCTAAACGGAATGATGATATCGATATGAAATGATAATACGATCTTATATAGAGGCTCGGGACAGGAAATTCACCTGTTCTGGGCCTTTTTAGCCTCTCTTAACGGTTCATTCATCTATTTTTAAGCCAGCGCGCCTATGATACATCTATGAACTTCGCTAGGGCATGTCTTGAGACACACCCTAAAGAAAGCAGGGAAGAGCGATGACCAGAAGAAAACGGAATCAATGGAGAAAATGGCAAGCTTCAGCGGCAGCAACGTTGACTGTGGCTGCACTTTTTCAATATGTAAGAACTTCGGATGCCTTTGATGTGGCCTATGCAGCAGCAAATGGCACAGATACAAGCGTTACTGCTTCAAGCCAAGTGGATACGCATGATGATGTGATGGATGAATGGATCAACAGTACAACGGACAGCAACAACTGGAACACGCAGGACAATGACAATAATGATAGTCAATATAATGGAACATCCGATAGCACACAAGCAGCTCGGCCAGATCAGAGCTCGAGTAACGAGGGGAATTATTCAGATTCTCAGCGTATCGGGCAAAATAACCAGGGTACAGACTCCGGATACAGCAGTGGCAACTATCAGTCACGTACAGGTGCATCATGAGCCGCACGGAGCAAGTTGCTCGTCCGCTCCGATTTCAATTCCGTGCGATGAACACGGATGTTGAAGTGCAACTGTCAGCTGGGCGGGAAGAAGCTGAACATGCAGCAACCGTGGTGAAGAATTGGTTTGAGACGCAGGAGCAGCGCTTCAGCCGATTTGTTGCAGACAGTGAACTGAATCGTTTGAATGCTTCAACCGGATGGATGCCCATCTCCGCTGCGATGGATGAAGTTTTGAGTTTGGCCTATGGATATATTGGCCTGACCGAAGGGATTTTTCAACCGGGTATCTCGCAGGCTCTTCAGGCTTCGGGATATGATCTAAGCTTCGAGAAGGTGCAGCAACGACAATTGAAACGTCCATTAATTGAACGTGTATTGCGAACGAGAACACCTGAATCATCAGGCTGGATGGAAGATCGATATGACCACAGCCGTCCGAGCTGGATTCAGCGGGAAGGTAGCCGGATGGTTCATCTGGACCCCGGAGCTGAGTTGGACTTAGGAGGCATTGTTAAGGGCTGGGCAGTAGAGCGTATCGCAGACTGGTTGCAGCGAACATTGCATATTCCAGCGGGTTTGATTAACGCGGGTGGAGATATTCAAGTATGGGGTTCACCAGACCATTCCCAATGGACCTTGCAAGTAGCAGATCCTTTGCAGAATCAGGGTGCTATGTCGGGAGCGATCCGTTTACAGCGAGGAGCTGTTGCCACTTCGGGTATTTCCCGCAGACAATGGCAGAATACGGATGGAAGCTTTGCACACCACCTCATTGACCCCCGGACGATGGAGCCGGCAGATACGGACGTATTGCAGTGTACCGTTCTGGGACAGCATGCTTCGCAATGCGAGATCATTGCCAAGACGGTATGCATTCTGGGGAGTGCCGAGGCGGTGGGCTGGTTAAACCGACATTACGATCGGCATGACGTCCTGTGGATGACACGGGATGGGAGTAATTATTTTAGAGGGAATACGGATACGCTTGCTGAGCACTGGCCCGGTTTTGATCCGGATCATCGCTTCAGTCTATTATAAACGAGGACAAGTCTAACAGATATGGGGGAGCCGGTTATGGCACAATGGATTGTAGATTACCTGCCAACGTGGAATATCATTCGAATTAGTGGAATTGCTGCTTATGTGTTGCTCTTTGCCGGTGTGTTTCTGGGTATTGCGCAAGGGATGCCTATGGCCAAAGGCAAACCAAAAGCAGCCATGTTCAAATGGCATACCCGAACGACCTGGCTCGCCTTCGGACTTGGACTCGTGCACGCATTAACGTTATATATTGATCATTACAGCCCATTTACCTGGGGAGAACTTCTGATTCCTTTTACCGCCTCCGTACATCCGATCGGCAGTGGTCTGGGAACGTTAGCCTTCTACGGATTAGTGATTGTCCTGTTATCCAGTGATCTGCGGAACAAGCTGGGCCGTAAATGGTGGTTCATGTTCCACATGTTGTCCTATCCGGTGTTCATTGGTCTGCTGGTTCACGGCATGGTTACCGGAACGGATTCTGGCAACATCATCATGCGGATGATATATGTATTTACCGGACTCAGCATTCTCGGTATCACCGTGCTACGTGGCATGTTGCGAGAGCGTAAAGGCCCGGAAATCACGATTGGACCGAAACGTGCAACATCTGGTTCACCTTCCGAGCAGAATTGGGTTGAAGGTTTTGGTTTGGTGGGAACGGTACGACCTAAACATCTGAAATTATAACATGTGGATTATCCAATATGTATCGTTACACATGCAAAAAAGCGGCCATCAGGCCGCTTTTTCCATGAACAGTTATTTCCATGAACAGTTATTTCCATGAACAGTTATTTCCATGAACAGTTATTTCCATGAACAGTTATTTCCATGAACAGTTATTTCCATGAACAGTTATTTCCATGAACAGTTATTTCACGAAGCATCCATACACATGTCCATTATTCCACATGACCTCAGATATGAAACGAGTTACACATTATACAGCGTCATCACTGACAGGTTTTTCTCCCAGTGCTTCTTCAAGCTCGGATTGTTTGCGATGGGCGATCCGACTGCTCGCTGCTGATGCAATCGCACCGACAATATCATCGAAGAACGTGTGGACAGGGCCCAGGCTCTTGTCATTCAGTCGTTCAAGCACCCCTGGTTTCAGCTTGTCCACATAACCATAATTCGTAAATCCAATGCTGCCATATACATTGACGATGGAGAATGCCAAAATCTCATCCACGCCATACAATCCTTCATCGTTCTCAATCATCTCCTGCAAAGGAGATATGAGCTGCCCCTGTTCTGCCAGAATATCAAGCTGAACTCCGGTCAAAACAGCGTTCTGTACCTCACGTTTACGGAGAACCATCTCCACATTTTCGATACATTCTTCCATCGTAAGACCTGGATAATATTTTTGTTGCAATAACATGACCAGCTCTGCGATCTCAGGGATCGTGACGCCCCGCTTATGCAGCCATTCCCTTGTTGCCTCCGCCACCTTGCGGCTATTCAGGCTGTAAGGGATTTTTTCTTGCTCAGGATGTTCCATGGGCGATTCCTCCTCTGAAGTTAGCAATGTCCCTACTCTTGCTTCCTAATACGTTATTAACCTGGTTTACGTTTCTTTAAGATAATAAAATTATAAGTTTCAGTGAAGTTGAACAATTCGATTAACACATGAAAAATTTCAGCTAAAAACGGTCTGCCTTCCGTGAAAGTGCGTTGATAGACATTTTTCTTATTATCTTTTAGTTATTTTTTGGACAAAGGCTCGTATACATGGTAGTACAAACTGTAAAAATGATGAGGGGGAACGTGATCATGAGAAAGATCCATTCTTTGCGTACGGTATCGGCAGCAGCGCTGCTGAGTATTCCTATGGTATTGTCAGGCTGCGGCATGTTTGGAGCACAGTCTTCCGAAGCTGTTGATCCACCACCGCCCATCCAGGAAGCAGCTATGATTCAAGCGGCCGAAGGGAATGGAGCACTCGCAATGCTCCCGTTAACGACGGTATATCTGCAAGACCAGCAGGGGCTGCTCGCTCCGGTATCCCTGACACTTCCTTCTGGAACAGACGCAAGCAGTCCAAAGACAGCTCTGGATACACTTGTCACAGGCGGGGCCTATGCGGGTATGCTGCCTGAAGGATTCCAGGGCGTTCTCCCGCAGGGAACGGTTGTGCAGAATGTAACGATTCACGCGGATGACAAGCTGGCGGTTGTTGAGTTCTCGGGTAATTTTTCCAAGTATGATGCAAAGGAAGAACGGAAAATGCTAGAAGCTGTCACGTGGACATTGACGGGAACACCTGATGTGGAGAATGTGCAGATCTGGGTGGATGGCAAAAAGTTAACACAAATGCCTGTGAACAGCACGCCGTTGCCTGAACCGCTGAATCGGGCTGTGGGAATCAATCTGGATCTGGGTGATACGTTTGTGACCAACAGCAGCCCGGTAACGGTCTATTTCTCCGCTGCTTCGCCAGCGGGCATCCAATATTATGTTCCAGTGACACGTCTGGTTACACCTGGTGAAGATCGGGTGCAGGCAGCATTGAACGAACTGATCAAAGGACCTGACAAAGATGGAGAACTGGAAGAGGTCATGACAGGCGGAACGGAGCTGCAATCGGTCAAAACGGCAGAGGATGGCACGGTCACGGTTGCCTTGAAAGATGATATGTTTGCCGAAGGGGATATCGTGCCAAGCGAGCTGTTACAATCTGTCGTATTAACCACTGCGGAGAACACAGCCAGCAAGGATGCCAAAGTACAGATCGAGTGGAACGGCCAAAAAACGGTCATGGGTGACGACAACAGGGATTACAGTGCGCCGGTTTCCAAGCCTGAATATATCAACGAAATTCCGATTTAATGAACGCAGAATGCTTAAGGATGCTTTTAACCGAACTCTTTGGTAAAATATAAGGGATTCGTAAAAATACGTGTTCAAAAAGATCGGTTTTCAGTACCGAGAAGATGGGATGAAGCTAGAAATGGAGTAGCGGAGCGTAGGCAAACTACGTGAGCAACGGACATTTCGGCTGAATTCCATATTCGATGCTGATGATGCCTTAAGGCATTTTTCGTAATCAAAAGCGAGCTTTTTGAACAATCTCTAAAAGTGTGAATAAGTTCAACATTACAGGATGCTTAAGTCGTAGGAGGCAGAAAATATGAGATCAAACGGACGAACCAGCGAACAGCTGCGCCCGCTGAATTTAACAGTGAACACGAATAAATACGCCGAGGGCTCTGTACTGATTGAAGTTGGAGATACAAAGGTGATCTGTACAGCTACAGTAGAGGAACGTGTACCTCCCTTTATGAAAGGGCAGGGTAAAGGCTGGGTAACAGCTGAATATTCCATGTTGCCACGTGCAACACATACCCGGAACCAACGTGAAGCCAATCGTGGCAAATTAACTGGACGCACCATGGAAATCCAGCGTCTGATTGGTCGGGCACTGCGCTCGGTAGTTAATCTGCAGGCTCTTGGTGAGCGTACGATTACCTTGGACTGTGATGTTATTCAAGCTGACGGAGGTACACGCACAACGTCCATTACCGGTGCATTTGTAGCGCTGGCACTTGCCGTGAACAAGATCTCCCAACAGCACAAACTGCAAGTGTTCCCGATTACGGATTTCATTGCCGCAGTAAGTGTGGGTGTTGTGGGTGAACAGCCTGTACTGGATCTGAACTATGATGAAGATTCCAAAGCCAAGGTGGACATGAACTTGGTGATGACAGGTGGCGGTAAATACGTCGAGCTTCAGGGAACAGGTGAGGAAGCACCATTTGATCGCCGTGAGCTGAACGCCATGTTGGAACTGGGCGAACAGGGAATTCTGGAAATGATCGAGCGTCAAAAAGAAGTGCTTGGACCGATTGCGCTCAAGATCGGCGCGCGTGGATTAGGGGAAGCCTAAGATGAGTTTGGACAGCCCAATCCTCATTGTTGCAACCCGCAATGCGGGTAAAGTCCGTGAATTCGCTCATGCTTTCGCACCGCTTGGCAAAGAGGTTAAGAGCATGTTTGACTATCCGGAGCTGCCGGATGTCGTAGAAGATGGCGTAACGTTTGCGGAGAATGCCTGGAAGAAAGCCAAAGCGGTTGGTGATGCGCTTGGTTTGCCGGTTCTGGCAGATGATTCAGGTTTATGTGTAGACCTGTTGGATGGTGAGCCGGGAGTATATTCAGCGAGATATGCAGGCGAAGGAGCAACGGATGCACAGAATAATGCGAAGTTGCTGGAGACGCTGGAATCGTTGAAATCCGGTGAGGACACCGAGCAGCCGCTACTAAGTCCGGCTCGTTTCGTTTGTGCGCTGGTCCTGTACGATCCGACAACAGGTGATAAGTATGAATCAGAAGGCACTGCGGAAGGCTGGATTACGGCTCAAGCTGCAGGTGCTGGCGGTTTTGGATATGACCCACTCTTCTATGTACCTGAATACGAGCTGACGATGGCAGAGCTGACGCTTGAGCAAAAGCAAGCGATTAGCCACCGTGGTCACGCGCTGAGAGCGCTTGTATCCAGACTTGAAGGCTGAGACTAAACGAAACATCTTGATTTAACTTCATGATATGTGAACATCAAAGCGTTAATGGAAGGACAGAAGCATTCCGATGGGATGCTTCATCCGCCATTAACGCTTTTTCTATGAATTGAAGTGTTGATCGGGTTTAGTGAAGGTCCATCCATATACCTAATTGAAGATAGCTATTTCTGCGACTATACATCGGAACGTACGTTCTTGTACCTACATGAGAAATGGTTTACATTGCACGATTGGGAATCTCATTGGGACTGGAGTTGGAAGAAGTTGCAAGCCTTGTGTGGTATGGGTTAACATTCAAACTAACGAATCACATATGAACCTTAAACGGAGGGATCTACTCATGCAAGAAGTGAAGCTTGTTGTATCTTACGATGATTATGAGGACGGCATTCGTATGGAAAAGTTAATTAAGGAACTGGCAGCTAAACCGGAGGCTAGCTCATTGGAAAGTCTGGTCATCGGAGATTGGGGACAGGCTTATGAAAATTCGCCTGACGAGTTCATAGGTACGCTTGTCGAGTCTGCTCCAAGCTTTCCGTCATTGAAGAAACTGTTTATTGGAGATATGGGATTCGAAGAATGTGAAGTATCGTGGATTATCCAGACAAATCTCACACCACTGTTAGGTGCCTTTCCAGAATTAAAATCATTCTCTGTAATGGGCAGTAGCGGCCTCAGTCTGGAACCACTCCAGCATGCCAAGCTTGAAGAATTGATTATTATTTGTGGTGGTCTCCCGAAAGAAGTGTTATCTTCAATCACCCATGCCAAGTTGCCTGAATTGCGTAAATTGGAACTGTACCTGGGTGTGGATAATTATGGTTTCAATGGATCACTTGAAGATGTGCTTCCTTTGCTAGAAAAAGGATTGTTTCCAAAGCTGGTTTACTTGGGTCTGAAAGACAGTGAAATTCAGGATGAGATTGCCAAAGTAGCAGCTGAAGCACCTATTCTGGATCAACTTGAAGTACTGGATCTATCGCAAGGAACGTTGTCCGATGAAGGGGCTGAGGCGTTGCTTGCCAGTGACAAGATCAAGAAACTGAAACATCTTGATCTAAGTTACCATTACATGACCAATGAAATGATCAGTCGATGGAACCTATCGGGTATATCTGTAGACGTTAGCGACCAGCAACAGAGTGATGAGGATGACTGGCGCTATCCATCGTTAACGGAATAGTCGATGTCAGGTGTAAAGGAAATGAATGAGAGTTTGCATCAACCAATAGATGTACCTGATCTAACGCAAGATCAGCCCTTTTTATTGATCGGAAACCCTGATAACCGACGAACACAAGGGCTGCAAGAGGCTAGGCATAGATTGGGTTTGAAACCTGCGGTTGTACTGCCATATGCTCAATTGCTGCAGAATTGGAGACACGGACGAACCATCGCTGATACAGTAGATTTCAATCTGCCTGTACCCCTGATTCGGATTGATGCTCCTGGTGAGGATTGGGACGTGGAGCGTGAACTACTGTTCCTTGGAGCTATGAATGATTCGTCAACATTAACGGCTGGGATGGGTACAGAAGCATTTTCCGCAGAACAGGCACTTGCGCTGGAACAGGAGTGGGGAAGAATCTACGCTCCCGCCCAGTGGTTTCGTGGCTGGAAAGCATGTTTGGATCGAATCGGCAATGAGTCTCGGGAGATATGGTCTGAAGTCCGATTCATGAATGATCCCGCCGATATCCAATTGATGTTTGACAAGAGAACTTGTCAGCAACATCTAACTTCACATGGAGTTGATGTACCTCCGGCGCTGCAATTTTCGCGGCCAATCCGTAATTATATGGACCTGCGTAGCTCAATGAAGTCTGCCGAGATGCATCGTGTGTTTGTGAAGCTTGCGTGCGGCTCCGGGGCTTCAGGAGTTGTTGCCTATCAAGTCAATCCTCGAACGGGTGATGAAATTGCTGTAACAACGATGGGGATGGAACAGAGACAGGGCAAGACGATTTTCTTCAATGAAGGACGTCTACGCAAGTATACCCGCAGTGAAGAGATTGCTACGCTGATGAAATGGTTATGTGCAGAAGGTGCACAGATTGAACGGTGGATGCCAAAAGCCACGCTTGATCAGCGGGCCTATGATATCCGCCAACTGGTTGCAGGTGGACAGGCAGGTCACGCGATTATGCGGCTGAGCCGCACCCCGATTACCAATCTGCATCTGCGCAATGAGCGTATGCTGCCTGCTGAAGCAGGCCTGGATGAACAGCGGATGTCGCTGGTACGGTTGGCAGCGCAAGCAGCCATATCTGCATTTCCCAACTCATGGTCAGCCGGGATTGATGTGATGCTTACTAGTGGTTCGAATCCGCGTGCCTATGTGCTGGATGTGAATCCATTTGGAGATCTGTTATACAGGGTCGAGCATCATGGCCTCGGAACCTATGAGTGGGAAATGGAACTTTTACGAAAGGAGCCTATTCAACATGCCTGATATGAACACCATTGTGGGCTCCCATGATCTGTTAATGATTACGCTGGATACGTTACGCTATGACGTAGCCAAGCTGGAAGAGGAGAATTGTCCTAATCTGTGTGGTTCGGGTCCGTGGGAGAAGCGTCATACCCCAGGTAGTTTTACATATGCGGCGCACCATGCTTTTTTTGGTGGTTTTATGCCGACTCCTGCCAATACAGATAAGGCATCTCATGTAAGGCTATTTCATTCCCGAAATACTGGGCTCAAAACACATCCGCACACCTGGCTGTTTGATACACCGGATATCGTATCCGGGTTCGCAGCTGAAGGTTACCGTACCATCTGTATTGGCGGCGTCATCTTTTTTACGAAAAAAAACCCGCTTGCAAAAGTATTGCCCGGCTATTTCCAACAGAGCTACTGGCGAATGAACTTTGGGGTAACCAACCCCAAATCGACAGAGCATCAGGTACAGCATGCATTAAAGCTACTTGAACAGACAGCGCCGGATGAAAAGATATTTATGTTTTTGAACGTGTCTGCCATTCATGGACCCAATCGTTACTTCGTGGAAGGAGCGAAGGAGGATTCGGTGGAGACTCAGAGAGCTGCACTTCGATATGTAGATGAGGCTCTTGGACCATTGTTCGAGGCGATGAGGAAACGCGCCCGGCCTGCGTATTGCCTGGCTTTTTCCGATCATGGTACAGCTTACGGTGAAGACGGGTATCAAGGACACCGGCTTGCACATGATGTCGTCTGGACGGTGCCTTACCGTGAATTTTTAGTATAGAATGTATTGATTTTATGAGGACAACAACCGGAGACAGGAGGAAACCGATGGAGAAACATATACAACATACAACAACAGGCCATCCCACACAGTCCGGATTCAATATAGCTACAAGTCTCAGTGAAGTACTGGCATTCCCTTATCGTTCTTACTTATACTCGTACCCACACAAGACAGCCTATCGGGAGCTTGACCCACCACTGCCGTTAGGGCCACTGTGGGAACGAGAAAATACCGATACGTATTTTTTATATATGCATATTCCCTTTTGTGCTGCTCGTTGCGGATTCTGTAATCTGTTCACACTGCCGGATCGACGGGATGATACGCATGAACGCTATGTAGATGCGCTGGAACGTCAGGCGAAGCAGTGGGCACCTATTACATCTCGAAGACCGTATTCGCGGTTCGCGATTGGTGGGGGAACGCCTACATTATTAAATGAGGTTCAGTTGAATCGTCTGTTTGATATTGCTGAACATGTGATGGGGCTGGACCCTGCGCAAGCATCGATTTCGGTGGAAACGTCGCCGGATACCGTTACGGAAGCCAAGCTGGCCATCATGAAGGAACGAAGTGTGGATCGTGTCAGTATGGGTATCCAGAGTTTTATTGAAGCTGAAGCATCTGCCATCTATCGTCCACAAAAACCGCAGGAAGTTGAACGAGCGCTTGAGAAGCTTACTCGGTATGATTTCCCATTATTAAATCTGGATCTGATCTATGGTTTGCCGGGTCAAACGGTGGAATCGTGGATCTATTCATTGGAAAGAGTTCTGGCTTACGAACCGGGCGAAATTTTTATCTATCCCTTGTATACACGGGAAAATACAATCGTGAAGCCTGATGACATTCGCCGTCAGGGACCTGATATTCGGATGGAACTGTATAAAGCTGCACGTGAGACTTTAAAAAGTAAAGGTTATGTGCAATATTCGATGCGCAGATTTGCCAAGGAACAGTCGTCGTCCAAAGTGCTTCTGCCTTATAGTTGTCAGGAGGAGGGCATGGTTGGACTGGGATGTGGCGCACGATCTTATACGAGTGAAGTACATTATGCTTCCAAGTATGGCGTGAGTTACAAGGCTACACAGAGCATCATTGCCGATTATGTGGCAACCGAGCGCTACGATGTGGCGGATTATGGCATCGTGTTAAGCCGTGAGGAACAGAGACGTCGCTTTATTCTGAAAGCCTTGCTGCATCGGGAGGGATTGACACTGTCTGACTACCAACAGCGCTTTGGTACCGATGTGATGTCCGACTATGCCTGGTTGGCTGAACTGTTGACAGAGGGCATGGCGGAGTTGGAGAGTGATGAGGACAAGCAGGTGCTGCGTCTGACAGAAGAAGGACTAGGTTACTCCGATGCGATTGGAGATTGGCTTATATCTGCCGAAATTCGTGAACAGATGGAAGGGTTTGTTTTCTCATGAGAGCGACTTTGTATTATCGGGGGAAGCTGTCTTCCTGTAATTACGACTGTCCCTACTGTCCTTTTAGCAAAACCGTGGATTCCAAAGAGACGTTGGAAGTGGATGAACAACAATTGCGTCAATTTGTGAATTGGGTCAGGGAGCAAGAGAGTGCCGGGCATCAATTTTCGATTTTCTTCAATCCCTACGGTGAAGCTTTGGTGCGTCGTTGGTACCGGGAAGCGATGGTTGAGCTGTCACATATGCCACATGTGGATAAAGTTGCAATTCAAACCAACCTGTCCGTCAAGCTGGATTGGGCGAGGGAGCTGGATGCGAGCAAAGCAGCCTTTTGGGCTACGTATCATCCTCGTGAGACAAAAGAGGCTTCTTTTGTTAAACAATGTCTGACCTTGCGTCAGATGGGACTTGCTTTTAGTGTCGGTACTGTCGGACTCCGTAGTGCTTTCCCCTCAATTGAGTCCATGAGACAGGCTTTGCCGGATGATGTGTATATGTGGGTTAATGCCTTCAAAGATCGGCCCAAGTATTACACTCCAGAGGAAATTCAGTTTTTACGTGGGCTTGATCCGCTTTTTGAAGGTAATCTGCAGGATTATGAGAGCTTGGGCAAACGATGTGCTGCCGGTTCGGAAGTGTTTTATGTACAGGGGTCCGGGCATGTGAAGAGATGTTACAAGGATCGACGAATCATTGGACATCTATATCGCGATGGTTTGCAGGCTTTGGCTGAGGATCGGCCTTGTCGCATGAAAAAATGTGGCTGTTACATCGGTTATATCCATATGGAGGATTCCCCGTTCAGAGAAACGTTTGGCAGCGGGCTGCTTGAACGTAATCCGGTATTGATTCGTTGACCGGCATTTCATATTTAGCTATTCCACTGGGGAGCTGGAATAGGTTTATCCGTTTCTAAACCACATATCAGCGTAACTTCAAACGCATCTTTTAGTATAGGCAGGATCAGACCTTTGGTTTGGACTTGCCTTCTGGAAGGTGTTTTTTTGTTTTACCGGACTAGAGTTAGTGTTTGTGTTCTTTATTAAAAGGGCCTTGACAATTTTGAAAAATAATATTTTTAAGTTTATGATTCAAATTTTATATTTTATGGGTTAGTATGAATAGGAAAAAAGACCCTGTTACGAATAGTATTTGTACATATAATCGCGAATTATATTTTTAATTGGGTCTAAAGTCTCAATTTAATTGAAAGGAGGGTGGAGGTAGGAAGCATCATGCACGTTATCTGAACTTTCGGGGGAGTACACATGAAAAAAATCTCAATTAGCCGTAAATTACTTATGGGTTTCTCATCTGTGCTGTTATTATTGGTGGCTATAACGGTTATAACATATACGCAGTTTATAGCCGTTGAGAAAACGTATACAGAATTAATTAATGATAGAACAAGCAAACTATTACTCATTAAAAATATGTCGATTGATCTTAAATCACAGCAGATTGCTTTGAGAAATTATATTCTGGAAGACAGTGCGGAGAACGAACAGGCATTTAATAAAGCTTATGAAGATTACATAGCATTAAATGAAGATTTAAAATCATCAGTTTCAAGTTCAAAGATGAAAGATTACCTTTCACGATCGGATGAAGCGATGAGCCAATATTATGAACTTGCGCAGCAGATTATGACATTGACAAGACAGGGGAATAACAGTGAAATCTCAAGATTACTGAAGGATACAGCCCCAAGTCTGATCTCTGAATTTGAAGGCATTGTGGAAGGAATGGAAACGCATCAACAAGATGCCATGAACTCAGGCGTTGTGGAGGCTAATCTTCAGATTGTGCAGGTCCTTAGGTGGATTGCAATTATTGGAGTGGCTTCTCTTCTAATCGGGGCACTTGTGGCGTATGTCATTGGCAGAATGATATCCTTGCCTGTTGCTGCTATTGCCCAATCCGCGAGCCGGATTGCAGACGGAGATCTGACTGGTGAGCCTATTGTGGTCCGTAACAAGGATGAGATTGGTGATCTCGCCCAAGCCTTTAACATCATGTCTGCAAATTTGCGTACACTCATTCATCAGGTAGGAGACAGTGCAGAACGGGTAGCTGCCTCTTCAGAGGAGTTGACGGCAAGCACCGAACAGACAGCAACCGCCACAGAGCAAGTGGCCATCACAATGGGTGAGATTGCAACAGGTATGGATACACAGGTTCGAATGGCGAGTGATGGATTCCAGACGATGAATGAGTTAACGACAGGCTTTCAACAAGTTACGGAGAACACACTCCATATGTCTGAAGAAGCTACCAAAGTCTCCGTAAAAACAATATCGGGTAGCGAGTCAGTTCAGTCTGCGATAGGTCAAATGAATTCTATACAAGGGACGGTGTCGAATCTGTCGGTCGTGATCCAGGAACTGAGCAGACACTCTCAGGATATTGTGAAAATGGTGGACAGCATCTCGGAAATATCAGCACAGACGAATCTCCTATCCCTTAATGCTGCTATTGAGGCTGCACGAGCTGGCGAACAGGGAAGAGGGTTTCAGGTTGTTGCTACAGAGGTTCGGAAGCTGTCTGAGCAGTCTGCGCTTTCTGCTAATCAAATTGTTCCATTGGTGGCATCGATTGAGAAGGGAATGCGAAATGCTGCTGAATCTATGGTGGTTGTATCCGCAGAGGTTCAAGAGGGGATTACACTTGTTCACCAGGCGGGAGCCACATTTGATGAAATTCGTGAGGCGGTTGGGGGCGTAGCGGGGCAAACACAGGAAGTCTCTGCTTCAATTGAGCAAATGTCAACAGGGGTAGAACAGATTAATAGGTCTATGAAAACAATCATGGAAGTGACCGAAACGGGGGCCGCCGGAACAGAAGAAGTGAGTGCATCTTCTGAGGAGCAGTTGTCTGCGATGCAGGAGATTGCTTCCGCAGCCAATGATCTCTCCTTGATGGCAGAACAGTTGCAACAGACCGTCAGTCGTTTCAAAGTGCAATAAATCGAACTGAGTGGAATGTGGATGAAGAACGAGCGCATCCGTACAGAGATTCTTATAAAAAAGTAATAAAAGGGTGTCCAAACACAGTAGTTACTGTTTGGGCACCCTTAAATAATTCATCATGCTGAATCAATGCATAACATGATCTTAACGAATAGCGACTTTATATGTCCGCAACCAGGTATTGATCTGAGTCAGATAAGCAAATAACTGGGGACCAGACATGAGCTGCCCGAACCAGGGAAGATTGGAAGCTGCATCTGGTGAAGACGCAAGATTCCGGATCTGAGTTTTGTCGATCAAAGGCAAAATCGGCGAAGTGGGGTCATCCAGGATATCAAGTACCTGTTGTTTGACCGCGGCCAGATATTGTGGATTATGTGTTTTCGGGTACGGACTCTTTTTGCGATATAACACATCGTCAGGCAGGACACCTTCGAGTGCTTTACGCAGAATACCTTTTTCCCGTCCGCCCGTTATTTTCATTTCCCAAGGGATGTTAAACACATACTGGATCAGACGATGGTCACAGTAAGGTACCCGCACTTCCAGTCCTGCCCCCATGCTCATCCGGTCTTTGCGATCC
The DNA here is from genome assembly GCF_045040675.1 of Paenibacillus sp. FSL H8-0283. NCBI lineage: Bacteria > Bacillati > Bacillota > Bacilli > Caryophanales > Paenibacillaceae > Paenibacillus > Paenibacillus sp. FSL H8-0283. The sequence goes on along the minus strand of NZ_CP150295.1, from coordinate 5,578,907 downwards.
AGAAGTGTTGGCATGAAACGTGTAATGTTCAGGTAGGACATCACCCGCATTTGTGCAGCTTTACCCGTTTCCCCGTCCAACAGAGGTACTTCAGCCACTGCATCCGAATAGCGGTCTGCCAAATAATCGAGTGGCCGAATCCATTCCCGAATATCCGGGGATAACAATGTTGCTCGCATATCAGGCGCTACAGACCACGGAAACGTACCGGAGTTCAGCATATCTTCTCGATGGAACCAGGGGTAACCGCCAAACACTTCATCCGCTGCTTCGCCTGAAATGGCAACGGTGGCCCCTTTTTTGATTTCTTTACAGAACAAATAGAGCGAGGAGTCTACATCTGCCATACCTGGCAGATCCCTGACTAACATGGCCTGTGTCAGTGCATGAATCAGTTCTCCGTTCTCAATCTCAATCCAGTGATGGTCGGTCTTGAGTTCATCCACCATTCGCTTAATCCAGGGTCCATCTGCACCCGGCTGAAAGGAATGCGCCTGGAAATGCTTGGCGTTATCCACATAATCGACAGAATACGTACTGATTTGGCCTTGCCCGGTTCGCTTGTAATAATCAACGGCTAATGCAGACAAGGCGCTGGAGTCCAGTCCTCCTGATAAAAGAGAGCATACTGGAACATCCGAAGCCAACTGGCGCTCCAGTGTATCTTGCAAGAGAGAGCGTACCTCTGCTGCCGTCTCTTCCAGGTTATGTTCGTGGTTCTGGCTTTCCAGTTTCCAGTAGGCATAGGTTCGGATACCGTTTCGGTTATAGATCAGCGCGTGCGCAGGCTTGAGTTCGCTTAGTGAAGAGTATACGCCGTGTCCTGGTGTCCGTGCAGGCCCTACGATAAACACTTCGGCCAATCCTTCCGGGCCAACAGCGGCTTCCACATCAGGGTGAATAAGCAGAGCTTTGGGCTCTGAACCAAATACGAGAGTGTCTTTGTTATTACTGTAGAACAGAGGTTTCACGCCAAGGCGATCTCGTGCGATAAAAACCTGTTCGCGTCCCCCATCCCATATGGCAAAAGCAAAAATACCGTTAAACCGGTCAACACATGCCGGTCCCCACTCAATATAAGAGGCGAGCAACACTTCCGTATCACATTGCGTGCGGAACTGATGCCCCCGCTGGAGCAATTCCTTTTTCAACTCGGGTGCATTGTATAGTTCTCCGTTATACACGACGGTATAGGAGGTATCTCCCTGTAACGCATGCATGGGCTGTGCGCCGTTCTCGGGGTCCATTACACTAAGACGCCGATGTCCAAAGGCACAAGGATTGGAGATCCATGTACCTGAAGCGTCGGGCCCCCGGTTCGACAAGCTATCCGTCATACGGACCAGCAACTCTGATTCCTGGGTCAAATCCCGATTCCACTGTATGAAGCCGGTAATACCGCACATGGTTTGTTCATCCTTTCTTGGTCGAGTCATTCATCCGTATGGCTGCTTAGTTACTGGCAACCAGCAAATGTTGTCTTTTCGTCAGAGGTCGTAACAAATATATGCCGAAAGCAGGCATAAAATGTCTGTCCTCTTCGGAAACTAGTTCTAGGGACAACGGCCTCAACATGCCTGTGAAGGAGAGAACATGCAATGGACAGTATGAAGTATTATGTGTCTGTCATGGGCCGCTCCGTTATTCCGGATCCGTCGGTAACATCATATGAATGGATCATTCAGGCAACGCCGCAGGAAGCGGAGCAATTACTGGGACTGCTGAGCCTCATGCAGGAAAAGGAGGAAGAGGCCTTTCCTGGCATGGTATTCCCATGGCCAGATACACCGGAGGAGTCCGTAAACCGAGCTTATGAAACGGTATTACAACAGGTGTATCGAGAGATTTACCGATTGGGCACACCAGAGACACGATACCAGATTGAACAAAGTACATGATAAGCACAAAGGAAAAGGAGCGCGATGACGAATGTATGCCATTCAAGATGCCAAAATACGCAGATTAACCGAGGTGGATGGATTGTCTTGTGCAGAGGTTGAAGTGCAACCTGGAAATGCCGGAGATCCATCGTTACTTGTATACGTGGCTTCAACACAGCCCGGAAATTCGCTGGAAGTTGTTCGGATTGTACGCAATCACTCCGATTCGGCGATCGACTGGTATAACAATAATATGCATACTGCGTTTGAAGAGGCGACAGATACCGCATTTGAGAACAGCGAAGGTATGACAGTAGAAGAAGATAAAGCTCGGTTTCAAAGTGAGTTGTTTTCCTTTGGTTTGCTTGGTCCAACACTTCAGCGTTATCTGATCGGGCAGGCTTAACAGGTAACGCTCCAGCAACACATGTGGCGATAGTGGGATAGAGTTCGATGTTGAGCTATATGTAGATGCGACCTGTTGCTGTTGCTGGTTGCTCTGACTGTATCTGTAACTGGAAAAACCCGCCGTTGTTGAACGGCGGGTTTTGTTATGCGATGGTCAGATCAGGTGGAGATGTGATCAAGCATACTCGCGCAGCACTTGAATCCCTTTAACCACATTGTACACAAAGCTTAATCCGTAAATCACAAAGAATAGAATGACAAACCCAACGGCGGAACCCAGACTATGCGCAGTCACGAAGAAATAAAATAACGGAATGGCAGCGAGAAAGGGGAATACATGTGAGAATAAGGCGCGTTTTGCATGTCCCTCAATGTAATCATCCTTGGCAACAATCCATATAATGATCGGAAACAAGAACGGGGCAAAGAAAATACTGAAATAGGATAGGGCTGATAAAAGCTGTCTCATGACGATTCTCTCCTTCAATGGATCATTGAAATGTATGTATGCAAAAGATTACCCAGCAATTCTGACATTGAAAATGTCTGATGTTAATCTTACTCTAAATGTCCCAATCTCCTCAATATAACCTGGTTCAAGCTATCATATTCTCAAAGGGACTGAAGTATGAGAATAACACTGAAAAGTACATTTATCGCCTTTGATTACGAATGATGCCTAGTGGCATCATCAACATCGAATATGGAATTCAGCCTAATAAGCATAAGCTTACGAAGTATGTTTCCTTCGGAAACATTGTAGTTGCTCACGTAGTTTGCCTACGCTCCGCTACTCCATTTCTAGCTTCATTCCATCTTCTCGGTACTGAAAACCGGAGTTTTTGAACCCGCATTTAAGTATAATTATTAATTTTTTTATAAAACTATTGAAAAATATAGAAATCAGAGTATAATAAGAACCGCGCCGAAAATTTATTATACATATTTGTCTCAGTAGCTCAGCTGGATAGAGCAACGCCCTTCTAAGGCGTCGGTCGGGGGTTCGAATCCCTCCTGGGACGTTAAAAAGAAGAAGCTTCCTTCGGGAAGCTTCTTCTTTTTCGTTCAAGGGAAGAGAACCCCCAATGGTTCGTCGGAGCATCCGCTTCGTTAGCCCTTTTATTGGTTATACCTATAAAAAATATAGAGTTTATATATTTAAAGAATAAACAATTCTGTGTCACAATGAGGATATCAATAACGAAAGCGACGGTGGTATCCATGAAATCATTAAATCAATGGCAACCAGATGAGTATGACAACAAACTGGCTTTTGTGTCCGGATACGGCAAAAATCTGATCTCTTGGCTTCAACCCCAAAAAGGGGAATACATTCTTGATCTGGGTTGTGGGACGGGGGATTTGACGCATGAAATTTCTCTGACTGGAGCTGAAGTTATTGGCATGGATGCATCGACGGACATGATTCGCCGTGCGAGGAAGAAATTCCCTGAACTTGAGTTCGTGGAAGGAGACGGTCATCAGTTTGAGACGAATAGACTATATGATGCCGTCTTCTCCAATGCAGCCCTGCACTGGATGCGAAGCCCGCGATTAGTGGTGGATAGTATATGGAAATCTTTGAAGCCCGGAGGGCGTTTTGTAGCAGAATTTGGTGGTAAAGGGAACGTGCAGACCATTGTGAATGCATTAGAGCAGGTTATGGAGCGAAACACGGGCATTCGTGCATCGGAACGCAATCCTTGGTACTTTCCTTCGATCGGAGAATATAGCCATATTTTAGAGCAAAGTGGATTTATGGTGCGTCATGCCTATCACTATGACCGTCCTACCAGACTGGCAGATGGTGAGCAGGGTATAGTAGGCTGGTTGGCTCATTTTGGAGGCGACTATTTTGCCGGTCTCAGTCATGAAGAGATACAACAAATATGCCATGAAACCAGTCAGATCGTGATGTCTCACCTTTGGAAAGATGATGCGATGTATGCCGATTACAAGCGCCTGCGTATTGAAGCCGTGAAGCCAGAATAAAGTGAAATTTCGCGATACGTAGCAATTTTATCGATGTTAGACGAACTATCACGATCCTTTGTATACTAACCACGCTTCCCCTATACACCAAGAGCCTCTTTTGGATAAAGAGGCTCTTGGTCTTTTTTGATGCATTATTTCAAAAATGAAATATTCAAACGACAAATAATTACAAATGGATATTTTTATCATACTGAAGACCCATATAAGTAATTTCTATATCATATTTGTAATTATTTAGAAGGAAAATGTGGTATTTTGATAGAATAATTTACCAAGGGTCAATCTTCTTGCAGATAGGCGGTGAAATTGGAGTGTGTATTGCAGTACGCACAAACAGCAGGAACCCATCATTTGGTGACGTATTCACATTTAAAAGGAGGGGCAAAGCCTTGAGTAAACGATTGATATCCACGTTATTAAGTGTTCTGATGGTCTTTTCCATTATTCTCCCCGCGGCTGGAGCCGCTCCCGCAGATTCAGTTATTCAGCTTGACAACTTACCCAGTACAGCCGAAGCCAAGCAATGGAGAGAGATTCTTGCAGGACGGGAAGCAAAACTTGCAGCAGATCCATTTTTGGATAAAAGCTTGGAAGGTCTGGGTGGAGAGAACACCCGAGTAATCGTTGAGCTTTCCAATAAACCTGTTGCAGTAGCGCAAGGTGAATCAACCCTCTCCGGAAAATCTTTTACCTCCTCTATGGAAACAAAGGCTGTGACTCAAGTTGAGCAACAACAACAGTCATTTGTACATAGCCTCACTCAGAAGAAAATCAAACATGAAGTATTGGAAGAATATGCATATGCCCTGAATGGTGTAGCGATTGAGCTTAAAGGAAACCAGGTGGGACAATTGCTTCAAATACCTGGCGTGGTCAGCGTATATCCTGACCTTGAAGTTACAATAGCGCCAGAGACAGATGAAGTGAACCCGTACATGAAAGACACAGCGCCTTTTATTGGTGCACCTGAAGTATGGGATCTGGGTTACAAAGGAAATGGCATCAAAGTGGGTGTCATCGATACAGGGATTGACTATGAACATCCTAATTTGCAGGAAGCTTACAAAGGCGGATGGGACTTTGTTGGAAACGACAATGATCCGTATGAAACAACATATCAAGAATGGAAAGGATCGGGCGAGCCTGAGCTTAACGAGCTTGGAAGCCCCTATTACACATCTCACGGTACGCACGTAGCGGGTACCGTTGCTGCTCGCGAAGCAGGGGACTACGGTATTGTTGGTGTGGCTCCTGAAGCAGATATCTATGCTTACCGTGTACTTGGACCGTATGGTAGTGGTCAAACCTCATGGGTACTCGGCGGAATTGATCGTTCTGTTCAAGATGGCATGGACGTAATCAATCTCTCGTTAGGTAACGCCGCCAACGACCCGAGTTATATCACTTCGGTTGCCCTGAACAATGCGATGTTGTCTGGTGTGACAGCGGTTGTGGCAAGTGGTAACAGTGGACCTAACCGTTATACACTCGGTTCTCCGGGTGCGTCTGCAATGGCCATTACGGTAGGTAACTCTACAGGACCTAGCCAGCTGATTACAGCCGATACTCACTTCTGGATTGGTGAGGAAGGCGAAGAGGCACAACCTGAACAACAACCGGTGCCAGAGGTTGAACAATCTCCTGAACTGGGTACGGCACCTGGAACAGAAGCACCAGAAGTTTCAGAGCAAGGTGTACCTGCAACTACTGATGAGGAAAGTGCAGCGGCTGTGGAGGACACAGTTTCTAACGAAGCTGAAGATCTGAATGTAGAAGAAGCTACAACGGAAGAAAATACTCCATCTGCATCACCTTCTGCACCCGTTGAAGCTTCTCCTGAAGCTGCTCCTGTGGAAGAAGAGTCTGTAATTGCTCCGACTGAAGCTCCACTGGCTATTACAGAGTCGGTTTACCGTCTGGATCTGATGGGATGGAGCCTGTCGGCAGACCCTGAAACTGTTTTGACAGGGAAATATGAGCTTGAATATGCAGCACTGGGTAAGCCAACTGATTTTGAAGGTAAGGATTTTACAGGTAAAGTGGCATTAATACAGCGTGGTGAAATCGCATTTGTAGAGAAAATCGCCAATGCCAAAGCAGCTGGAGCCGTGGCTGTTATTGTATATAACAACATTCCGGGTCCAATCGGTGTAAGTCTGGGCGATAACTTTGAACTCATTCCAACACTGAGCATGTCCAAGGAAGATGGAGATGTGATCAAGGCTGAGCTGGACGCAGGCCAAGCCGTTGAAGTGAGCTTTAGTGATTTTGAACGTTCACAAACTCCGGGCGATGAAATGAGCTCATCCAGTTCACGTGGACCTGCAAAGGTAACACTGGACATCAAACCGGATATTGTTGCACCAGGTACAAGCATTTTGTCTACGATTCCTGCCTACGGCAAGGATGAGCCAGACGCAGATTACGCACAAGCTTATGATCGTAAATCAGGTACAAGTATGGCTACACCTCATGTAGCAGGTTTGATTGCTTTGCTGATCGAGAAGCATCCGGAATGGACTCCATTTGATATCAAAGTTGCACTGATGAACAATAGTAAAGTGCTGGATACAACCAAGTTTGATGTATTTGATCAAGGTGCTGGCCGTATTCAGGCTGTTAATACCATTGATCCTGCGGCTTTTGTCAAAGTGCTTGATGTAACTCAATACACAGAAAGTGGCTCTGTTGTTGAAAAGGAGAATATCACCGGAAGTATCAACTACGGTAATTTCCTGAGCACAGATGAAAAGACGATTACCAAAACAATTAAAGTTGAAGCGCTGAATGGTAGTGGCGGGGATTACACCGTAAATGTGAATCCAACTCGTAATGTCGCTGGTGTATCCGTTGCGGTGGACAAGAGTTCCTTCACACTGAATGGTGAGGAAGAACTTGCAGTGACAATCACCGTTCCGCGTGGGGTTACTGCGACTACAGAAGCACAAGGATACATTGAGTTCTCGAACGGAACCAATACTTTTACTGTGCCATATGTTGCTCATTTCAACGTTACGTTGAGTGGGGTTAAATATATTGAAACCGTAAAAGGCACTGAGAAAAATCCATTCCACTATCCATTGAAGGCTGATGGTACATTGGATACGCTGAATGTTGCGATGGAATTCTATAATCCGATGACATTTGCCCTGATTGAGATCTATGATGGTCTTAATCCGGAAGGTGGATATTATCAAGATGGTTATATCGGCTCCATCTTTGGTAACTATTTTAACTTCAATGCCAATGCAAGATACAACCTTGCTTGGGACGGCTCATATGCAGACTACACAACCGATGAAGTGACTGAGATTCCGGATGGTTTATATACGGTAGACATCACTACTATTGGTACGGACGGCAAAACCTATAAGGAAGACACTTCGCCATTTTTGGTGAAAAAGACAGCTCCAGCTGTAACTGCACCAGAAGCGTTGGAGTTCAAAGAGGATGAGTCTGCTGTCCTTAACGGTAGCGTGGAAGACTTGTACTTCCGTGTAGCTCCTGCGCTTGCCAGCGGATGGGACATCACGTTTGATCCGGCCGCTTCTCTGGAAGCAACGTATGTTGTGAAAAAAGAGGATGGATCAGTTTATAAAGAAGGAGTCTTTGAAGTACAAGCTGATGGCAGCATCAGCCTTCCTTTGGAGGGAATTGAAGCAGGCGAGTATGCTGTTGAACTTACGGTAAAAGACCAACAGGGGCTTTCGGGTACAGCCAATACGGCACTGAAATTGGAAGCCGTGGAGACCGAACCTGAAACTCCGGCAACCAAGGCCCCAGGTACGCCTGTATTGTCTCACAATAACTGGGTAGGCAACGGCCTACCAGAGGGCGCGTATATCGTTACAATGAACCTGTGGTGGGGTGAGAACGCAACTAGCTACAAGTTATATGAGGACGGGGTTTTGGTAGATACGCAGAAGTTGACTTACAACGCGCCTTGGGCGCAGTTTGCTCAGACGAAGATCACGGGCAAAGCCAACGGCACGTATACGTACGTGGCTGAGCTGACCAACGACAAGGGAACAACGCGTAGTCAGACGTTGACTGTTCAGGTTACCAACGCAACGCCAGGCAAAGCGGTTCTTTCTCACGATAACTGGGATGGCGATGGCAATTATAAGGTGTCTATGAACCTGTGGTGGGGGACCAACGCTACAGAGTATCGTCTCTATGAAAATGATAAGTTGATCGATACGCAAGAACTCCGTTCGGCTACACCTTATGCGCAAAGTGCTGTGACTACACTGTCTGGGAAAACATCGGGCACGTATACGTATCGGGCAGAGTTAATTAACGCAGGCGGTGTTACCAGCACAGACACGATTAAGGTAAAAGTGAAGTAAGTTCATTCCTCATTGAAATTGATTAAAATGGATTCAATTAATGAAGGAATTGTTCTATGCAAAAACGGCCTCCATCCTGATTCGCAGGATGGAGGCCGTTTTGTTTTTTTTGTAAATGAATTATATGACTAACCGATCATCCTATTTTTGCTGGCTTGAATCCCTGCGATTAGCAAAGCGATGGCCAGAATGACCTGTATTAGCAACGGCAGGGTCCATCCTTTTGTCCAGTCATGAAGCATACCGAACAGTAAAGGTCCAACTGCCGCTAGCATATATCCGAAGGACTGGGCCATACCGGACAGGCTGGCAGCTTGTCTGGCATCTTTTGTGCGAAGGACGAAGAACATCGTTACCATTCCAAATGAAGCTCCAGCGCCTATTCCTGCCAACGTGACACCGATGGTAACGAGCGAAGCGATACCACTTAACAATAAAGCATACCCGACAATTAAAGAAGAGCACGTTATCGCGGTTAGAACACGCTGATCTCGCGTTCGGCCGGCGAGGATTGGAACGATAAAGGTAGCCGGTACACTAACCATCTGCATTAGGGATAGCATCCACCCTGCTGAGGTGGGGCTGAATCCTTGCTCAGCAAGAATTTCGGGAAGCCAGGTAATCGTTGTATAGAATATTAGAGATTGCAGACCCATAAATAAAGTAATGAACCAGGCCAGGGAAGAGGTCCGTAGACGTACAGGCGTCCCTTCACTCTGTGTGGCTATGAATAACATTCGCTGACGTCCTGCGGCGATCTGGGGGAGCCACAAGAGAAGCGCCAATATGGACAACAGGGCCCACATGCCTAACGAAGCACGCCAACCCATAGATGTGGCTCCTGCTAGGGGCACACTCACACCTGAGGCGATGGCGCCAAATATATTCATGGATACAGAGTATAATCCGGTGACGATACCTACCCGCAATGGAAAATCACGTTTGATCAAACTTGGCAAAAGCACGTTGCTTAATGCAATGCCGCACCCCAAAATTGCGGTTCCTGCATATAAGGAGAGAACGGAAGGCAACAAGCGTAATGCCACCCCAATGGTTACGATCATAACAGCCAATAGCAGAGCAGATTCGAGTCCTAACCGCTTGGCAAGACGTGGTGCAAAAGGAGAGACTGCTGCAAAGGCGAGCAAAGGAAGTGAGGTCAGAAGCCCGACCATTGAATGGCCGATACCTGTATCTGAGCGGATCATCTCCACAACGGGACCCGTTGCAGTGATCGGTGACCTCATGGTAGCGGCGATGACGATAATGCCTGCTAACAACAGGCCGAATCTTTTGGATGTCGAAGAATGTTCTTCCTCGGTATGGATAGATGAGTGTTGCTGTATTGAAGATGACATTGATAAAATCTCCTGTTTCCTAAGAAGTTAATATGTATGGATTGTTACATTACCCACTCCGTAAGCATAACATTCTATGTCAATGTTGAGCAATGAAATGAAAAAACACCCAATGGACTTTGGGTGTCTTGACTAGCCTGTGAACTTTAACGAATCCACGAGGTCTTATAATGGGTAAAACCGCTATTTTCAGATTCTAACGAACCTCAGCGACGTTAATCAGGCTACGAAGTGCGAATAAGTGAGTTAATACCCCAGAATGGTGAAATAAGTTCTCTAAGATTCGTTAGAATTCCACAATGCTGAATTTGGAGCAAATAAAGTGTCCTGTGTTCGTTAGAACATCGATACTTCAACGTGTTGCTTATAGAATGAGCAAATACGGATGCTCCAATGCAACGACATAGAGCATGTAACGAAGCGAATGCTCCGACAAACCGTTGGGGTTTTCATCCCCAGAACACAAAAAAAGCTTCCCGAAGGAAGCTTCTTTTTAATACGTCCCAGGAGGGATTCGAACCCCCGACCGACGCCTTAGAAGGGCGTTGCTCTATCCAGCTGAGCTACTGAGACATGAATTTTTTCAAGCAAAATTGATTTTATCATATGCATACAGGAATATCAAGCATTTTATTTTAAACTATTTTTCGTATATGATATTTGGCGGCAGTAACGTTTTTTTCATTATATTTAAGGTTATGTTAGAATATCAGGAGAACTCAGAAAATAGATCAACAATCGTTTTAATATATACATCTATTTATGTTGATTCCGACTGGAGATTCAGGATATAGAGGAGGTGCTCCCATTAAGGAATCCACGACCCCGGAAACCGAGCATAACAACAATATTGTGCTGTTTCCTAAGACGCTGGACTATTACCAGATTCAATTGACAGTTATGCTTGAAAATGAACGGTATGGTGAAGCGATGAAATTGCTTCACTTTTTGTTGCAATGTCAGGGACAGGAAGAGCGCCATTATGATGAATGGCGGGCTCTGCTCGAATGGCTTCAGGCTGCGTTTCCTCAATATGAAGAAACCTCGCCTGCCGTTCTTGGAGAACGAGAAGAGGAAGAAGAGATTAGTGAGGAAGACATGGCACGGCAGCATGCCCGAATGAAGCTTGAACAGGATGATGGTTATGCAGATAAGATGCTTCGCACAGTAATGGAGGAGCCGCTGTCTGAACAGACGATGCTGGCTTTGGAGCAGCTGGCCTATCTTGATCTACCGAAGATTGACGAGGCACTTACGAGTTGGTTAAAAGATAAGTCGCTTCACCCACTGCTTCAATTTCGGGTGTTGCAAACCTTGCGTCGACGAGGTGTTCAAGGTATGATCCTGTTTACGAGAGGCGAAGAGCAGGTTGAAGTCGAGATCGACACCGTGCCTCTTAGACCAGAGGAATTCCCGCTCCAAATCGTTCAGATTCTGGAACGAGTGGCAGATCAGACGGAGGTTCATGAACCTACGCTCTTTTATTTTGCCCAAGAACTGTGGATACAATATGTCATGGCGGTGTATGGAACCCGTGATTATGTATCGATGCTGGAAGAAAATGATCCCATGACAGATATATGGGCAGCAGCTCTACATATGACCGTTGCAGACAGTCTGGGTGGTTCGCATGATGAGGAAAATACCCGCTCAATGTATGCTGTGACAGGCGCGATGCGCTTTCGACTGGAACAGGCTTATCGTTCTATGAAACAGTTTGTATCTGCCGGTTTGGATGGTTAATCGAGGCCGGAAACGTTTTCCTTAAACTGTATCAAGGGATTCCCCTTGAAAAAGAATCTAATCTTGTTTATACTAAAATGGTTATTTTGTACGTGATTGCCTACGTGAACATGTGAATTTTGGAGGGGAAAGTATACAATGAAAGCAACTTGGGAAAAGATAGAGAAGAACCTTGGGGTTCTTGAGGTTGAAGTGGATGCAGATCGTGTAACTGCAGCACTCGACAAAGCTTTTAATAAAGTGGTTAAACAAGCAAACGTACCTGGATTCCGTAAAGGTAAAGTACCACGTTCCATCTTCGAAGCACGTTTTGGTGTAGAGAGCCTTTATCAAGAAGCAATCGACATTTTGCTTCCTGAAGCTTATACAGAAGCAATCGACCAAACGGATATCTTCCCGGTTGATCTTCCTGACGTAGATGTTGAACAATTCGCTAAAGGACAAACATTCAAGTTCAAAGCAAAAGTAACTGTGAAACCTGAAGTTACTCTTGGTGAGTACAAAGGAATCGAAGTTGCTGTAGCAAAAGGTGAAGTAACTGACGCAGAAGTGACTGAAGAACTTGAGCGTCTTCAACAACGTCACGCTGAACTCGTTGTAATTGACGAAGGTTCCGCTGCTAACGGCGACGTTGCAGTAATCGACTTCGACGGTTCCGTTGATGGTGTACCTTTCGAAGGTGGACAAGCTGAGCGTTATTCCCTGGAACTGGGTTCCAACACATTCATTCCTGGATTTGAAGAACAAGTTGTGGGTCTGTCCACAGGCGACTTCAAAGACGTAGAAGTGACTTTCCCAGAGAGCTACCATGCAGCAGAACTTGCTGGCAAACAAGCGGTATTCAAAGTGAAAATTCACGAAATCAAACGCAAACAACTTCCTGCATTGGATGATGAGTTTGCTAAAGATGTTAGCGAATTCGACACACTTGAAGAGTACAAAGCTGATCTGAAAACACAATTGGAATCCCGTAAAGCTGACGAAGCCAAAGCTGCACAAGAAAATGCAGTTGTAGAAAAAGTGGCTGAGAACGCTGAAGTGGACATTCCTTCTGCAATGGTAGAGAGCGAAGTACAAAACATGATGCGTGATTTCGACAACCGTCTTCGCAACCAAGGGATGAACCTTGAAATGTTCCTGAGCTTCTCTGGCCAGACACAAGCTGACCTGAGAGGACAAATGCAAGAAGATGCTTCCAAACGTGTTCGCAATAACCTGGTGCTTGAAGCTGTAGGTAAAGCGGAAAACATTGAAGTGTCTGATGAAGAAGTGAATCAAGAACTCGAAAAAATGGCTGAATCTTACAAGCGTCCTGCTGATGAGATCCGTGGCATCCTCGAGGGTAATGGTTCCCTGGACAGCCTTCGTGATGAAGTAAAACTGCGTAAAACGATTGACGTTCTCCTTGAGAACAGCACAGTTGTTGAACCGGTTGAAGCTCCAGCTGAAGAAGTTGTTGCAGAAGCTGACGAAAAATAAGACAAGCTGTTATCAACTTGTCAGTTGAATAAACGATAAGGCACGTGAATTATTGCGTGCCTTATTTTTAAATTATGACATCCATTTTATAGAAAATGAAGTAATTATATGGATGAACACTATTTTTATTGATCCGCGTACACTTTTTACATACCTATGTACTTCATGCAAATAAAAAACGGCAAGACGGCATAGGATGGCTTCAATTTGCACATACATAGAAAACATGGTTAAATATGATCAGGCTAAAAAAGTAAACAAATTGATGTCTCACCCCTCTTGTGAAAAATGACATTGTCACAGGAAAGTGTTAGAATGAATTTGGGTTTGCTTTACAGGTGGCCTATGTCTAATTACATGTAGAAAAGAGGTTGGTCTCATGAGTCTGGTGCCAATGGTTATAGAACAAACCAATCGAGGCGAGCGGTCTTACGATATATATTCACGTTTGCTGAAAGATCGCATTATCTTTCTAACCAGTGCGATTGATGACGATGTAGCCAATCTTGTCATAGCACAGCTTTTGTTTTTGGCAGCCGACGATCCTGAGAAGGATATCAGCTTGTACATTAACTCACCTGGTGGTTCTGTCACCGCAGGGATGGGTATATACGATACGATGCAATTTATCAAGCCGGATGTATCTACCATTTGCGTAGGGATGGCAGCAAGCATGGGCTCGTTATTGCTGACAGCCGGTGCACCTGGCAAGAGATATGCGCTGACAAATAGCGAAGTAATGATTCATCAGCCGCTTGGCGGCATTCAAGGACAGGCTGCGGATATTAAGATACACGCAGAATGGATTATTAAAACACGTCAGAAACTGAATCAAATATACGTCGATCGTACGGGTCAGCCTCTTGAGAAAATTGAGCGGGATACCGACCGTGACTTCTTCATGAGCGCTGAAGAAGCTAAGACGTACGGCATTATTGACCAGGTGCTCAGTAGACCGATCAATTCCTAAAGGGGTGGTTTCATGTTTAAATTTAACGATGAGAAAGGGCAGTTGAAGTGCTCTTTTTGCGGTAAATCTCAGGAGCAGGTACGCAAGTTGGTCGCTGGACCAGGCGTGTACATCTGTGATGAATGTATCGAACTTTGCACCGAAATCGTTGAGGAAGAACTTGGTCATGATGAAGAAGTAGACCTGAAAGATATTCCGAAACCAAAAGAAATTCGTAATATCCTGGATCAATATGTTATTGGACAGGAACAAGCGAAAAAATCATTGTCTGTTGCGGTGTATAATCACTACAAACGGATCAACACACAAAGCAAGATCGAAGACGTTGAATTGTCAAAGAGTAACATTTTGCTGTTAGGACCAACAGGTTCTGGTAAAACGTTGCTTGCGCAAACGATGGCAAAAATTTTGAACGTTCCTTTTGCTATTGCGGATGCTACGTCATTAACAGAAGCGGGTTATGTAGGTGAGGATGTAGAGAACATCCTGCTCAAACTGATTCAAGCTGCTGATTATGATGTGGAAAAAGCAGAGCGTGGCATTATTTATATCGATGAGATTGATAAAGTAGCGCGTAAATCCGAAAACCCATCCATTACTCGTGATGTATCGGGCGAAGGTGTGCAACAGGCTCTCTTGAAAATTCTTGAAGGAACTGTGGCTTCTGTACCACCACAAGGTGGTCGTAAACACCCTCATCAAGAATTCATTCAGATCGATACAACAAACATCCTGTTCATTTGCGGCGGTGCCTTTGATGGTCTGGAGCAAATGATCAAACGCCGGATCGGTAAAAAAGTCATTGGCTTTAATACCGTTTCTGAGCAAAAAGATCTGAAACCAGGTGAATACCTGGGTATGGTATTGCCGGAAGATTTGCTGAAATTTGGTCTGATTCCGGAATTTGTAGGCCGTCTGCCAGTCATCTCCACTTTGGAGCCGCTGGATGAAGATACGCTGGTACGGATCCTTTCCGAACCAAAAAACGCGCTTACCAAACAGTACCAAAAACTGCTTGAGCTGGATAATGTGAATCTGGTCTTTGAACCAGCTGCATTGCTTGCGATTGCAAAAGAAGCAATTAAACGTAACACAGGTGCACGTGGATTGCGTGCCATCATTGAAGGTATCATGCTGGAAATCATGTATGAAGTGCCTTCACGTGAAGATGTTACGAACTGTGTCATTACCGAAGAAGTTGTTGAGAAAAGAGTCGTGCCTGAACTAAGCCAATCGAAGGACGATAAGCAGGAAGAGAGCGCCTAATAAAAGGCCTGAATCCCGTTGAACTCTGAAATATAGACTTGTCAGTTCTCCACTTTGGCAGAAGGCGAATTCTTGTCTCTGTCAGGGTGGAGCTTTGACGTTGTGGGGAGAGAAATCACTCATGTATTTAAGACAGGATACACGTCCCGTGAAAGTGGGAAACGTAACGATCGGTGGCAGTAACGAAGTCATTATCCAAAGTATGTGTACAACCAAAACGGCAGACGTTGAAGCAACGGTTGCAGAGATTCTGCGACTGGAAGAAGCGGGCTGTCAAGTGGTACGTGTAACGGTGAATAATGAGGAAGCTGCCGCAGCCATCAAGGAAATCAAAAAACGCATTAATATACCGCTCGTAGCGGACATTCATTTCAACTATAAGCTGGCTTTACTTGCGATTGAGAACGGCATCGATAAAGTTCGGATTAATCCAGGTAACATCGGTAAACGTGCAAAAGTGGAAGAAGTGGTTAAGGCTTGTAAAGACCGCGGCATTCCGATTCGGATTGGAGTAAATGCGGGTTCTTTGGAAAACCATCTCCTTGAGAAGTATGGGTATCCTACGGCAGATGCTATGGTAGAAAGTGCATTGTATCACATTGGTATTTTGGAAGAGCTTGATTTCCATGATATCATCGTGTCTCTCAAAGCATCAGATGTGCCGATGGCAATTGAGGCGTATACCAAAGCAGCTCAAATCATTCCGTATCCGTTGCATCTCGGGATTACCGAAGCAGGTACACTGTTCTCCGGTACAATCAAAAGCTCCGCAGGTATGGGAGCTCTATTGTCCATGGGTATTGGTTCAACGATGCGGATCTCACTGAGTGCGGACCCGGTAGAAGAAATTAAGGTCGCTCGTGATCTGCTCAAAACATTTGGACTGATTACAAATGCAGCCACATTGATCTCCTGCCCAACGTGTGGACGTTTGGACATCGACCTGTTCTCCATTGCCAACGAAGTGGAAGAGTATATCTCCAAACTGAAGGTGCCGATTAAAGTATCGGTGTTGGGTTGTGCGGTTAATGGTCCAGGTGAGGCCAAAGAAGCGGATATCGGAATTGCCGGTGCTCGTGGAGAAGGTCTCTTATTCCGTCATGGTAAGATGATTCGTAAAGTGCCTGAAGAAATCATGGTTGAGGAATTAAAAAAAGAGATCGACAAAATCGTTGAAGCCTACGAAGAGACAGGTGTTATTCCTGGTCGTTCGCACTGATTGATTCATATCTTGTTACAGCAAAAGCTCGCCAGCGATGGCGGGCTTTTTATTTTCTCGCATACAAATTCCGCATCGCCCGTTTACGTCGCGTTGAAAAGGCTATACTACCAAGTATTAGCATGATCTCATATGAGAATAGCGACAAAATAGGAGGATGTGAAGACATGGAATTTGGTATGGTCATCATGTTGATTCAGTTATTTTTTGGAGTGGTGATTGGTTTATATTTCTGGAACCTGCTGCGTGGTCAGAAAACAAACCGCAGTGCCGTTGAGCGTGAATCTCGCAAGGAACTGGAGAAGCTGCGCAAGCTGCGTTCGATCTCACTCACCAAGCCGTTGTCGGAGAAGACGCGTCCAGCTACCATTAACGATATTGTTGGGCAAAAAGACGGGCTGCGTGCCCTTAAAGCTGCTTTGTGCAGTGCTAATCCGCAACATGTTATCATTTATGGCCCTCCCGGAGTCGGGAAGACAGCCGCGGCAAGGGTCGTTTTGGAAGAGGCTAAGAAGAATCCAACATCGCCTTTCAAGCCAGATGCGAAATTCACGGAGTTGGATGCAACAACAGCTCGTTTTGATGAGCGTGGTATTGCGGACCCCTTAATTGGTTCGGTCCACGATCCGATATATCAGGGAGCAGGAGCCATGGGCGTTGCAGGTATTCCCCAACCGAAACCGGGCGCTGTCACGAAAGCGCATGGGGGAATGCTTTTTATTGATGAGATTGGTGAATTACATTCGATTCAGATGAATAAGCTGTTGAAAGTGTTGGAGGATCGCAAGGTGTTTTTGGAGAGTGCGTACTATAACTCGGAAGACACGCATACTCCTGCTTATATCCACGATATTTTTCAAAATGGCCTGCCGGCCGATTTCCGCCTTGTTGGAGCAACGACACGTTCGCCTCATGAACTGCCACCAGCTCTGCGTTCCCGCTGCATGGAAGTTTATTTCCGTCCTCTGTTGCCTGAGGAGATTGGGCGAATTGCAGAGGATGCTGTTCAGAAAATAGGGTTCAGTCCATGTCCGGATGCCGTTGATGTGGTCAAGCGATATGCAACCAATGGACGTGAAGCGGTCAATATCATCCAGCTGGCTGCTGGACTTGCGCTGACAGAGAAGCGTGAGACGCTTCAGGCGTCTGATGTGGAGTGGGTGGCGGGTAGCAGTCAGATTCAGCCGCGACCTGATCGGAAGGTCCCTACACAGCCGCAGGTGGGTTTTGTTAACGGCTTGGCGGTATACGGACCGAATATGGGAACCATTTTGGAGATCGAAGTGTCTGCTGTTCCGGCTCTTAAAGATCAAGGCCGAATCAACATTACAGGCGTTGTGGATGAAGAAGAGATTGGAGGCGGTTCGCGTACACTCCGGCGAAAAAGTATGGCCAAAGGCTCGGTTGAAAATGTGTTAACCGTATTAAAAGCCATGGGTATTCGTCCGAATGATTACGATTTACACGTGAATTTCCCAGGTGGGACGCCTATTGATGGTCCATCCGCCGGGATCGCCATGGCGACTGCCATTACATCAGCCATTCAGAGGCGTCCTGTGGATCATGAGACAGCGATGACTGGCGAGATCAGTATTCATGGTCGGGTTAAACCTATCGGTGGCGTGCTGGCCAAGGTCGAGGCTGCCTTTCAGGCAGGAGCGAAGACCGTTATTATTCCCGCGGAGAACTGGCAGTCCATTTTTGAGAATCTGGATGGCTTGCGCGTTATCCCGGTAGATACGGTACAGGACGTATTCCGTGAAGTGTTCGCCTGGGTTCCGGAATCACAACAAATGGAACAAACGAAGCTTGCAGAGGAGACAGTTGCACCTGCACCGGAGATTTTTCCACCGGCATCCGCTTCCTATTTGCGTGCGGATGTGCCTCGTCCAGGACAGGTTACAGATTCGGGAAGCTGCTAAGCGCTTCCCTTCATTGGTTTTTTATGTGAACATTTGATAGAATAATGAATGACTACAACCTGAGAGCCATTGGAGGTGCGAAAGCGATGGGACCGAGCAAAGCGAAAGGTCGTCGTTTTCCTTTACTGCCTTTAAGAGGACTTCTCGTCTACCCGAGTATGGTACTGCATCTCGATGTGGGCCGGGAGAAATCGGTCAAGGCTTTAGAAAAAGCGATGGTAGAAGAACATCTGATTCTCCTATGTTCCCAAGCCGAAGTAAATATTGAAGAACCAACACAAGAGGACATTTTCAGAATCGGAACCGTGGCCAAGGTCAGACAGATGCTGAAGCTTCCGAACGGTACGATTCGTGTACTCGTTGAAGGCTTGGAACGGGCTGAAATTATTGAATATACGGACAACGAGGAATATTATGAAGTACTGGCTAAAGAGCTGCCTGAAGAGGAGAATACCCATCCGGAGACGGATGCCTTGATGCGTACCGTTCTGAACCAGTTCGAGAATTATATTAATCTGTCCAAAAAAGTGACACCAGAGACACTCGCAGCGGTGTCTGACATCGAAGAACCAGGGCGTCTGGCCGATGTCATCACGAGTCACCTGTCCTTGAAGATCAAGGATAAACAGGAAATTCTGGAGACCATCGACGTTCGGGAACGTCTGGAGAAATTGCTGGATATCCTGAACAATGAGCGCGAAGTGCTGGAGCTTGAACGCAAGATTAGCCAACGTGTGAAGAAACAGATGGAGAAAACGCAGAAGGAATATTATTTGCGGGAGCAGATGAAAGCGATCCAGAAAGAACTGGGTGAAAAAGAAGGCCGTGCGGGTGAGGTCGAGGAACTTCGCACTCAGATGGAAGAACTCGGCTTGCCGGACAAGGTGAAAGAAAAGGTCGAGAAAGAAATTGATCGACTGGAGAAAATGCCTGCAAGTTCAGCCGAGGGCGGAGTCATTCGCAACTACGTGGATTGGCTGCTTGGCCTTCCTTGGAGTCAGATGACAGCGGATGATCTGGATATCCAAAAAGCCGAAGATGTGCTCAATGCAGATCATTACGGACTGGAAAAACCCAAAGAGCGTGTGCTTGAATATCTGGCTGTCCAGAAGCTCGTCAAGAAGCTCAAAGGGCCAATTCTCTGTCTGGTTGGACCTCCAGGGGTCGGTAAAACATCACTTGCTCGTTCGATCGCGAGATCGCTGGGTCGGGAATTTGTAAGAATATCTCTTGGCGGCGTGCGGGATGAAGCCGAGATTCGTGGTCACCGGCGCACCTATGTAGGGGCTATGCCTGGGCGTATCATCCAGGGGATGAAAACGGCAGGGTCACTTAATCCGGTATTCCTGCTGGACGAGATTGATAAGATGGCTTCAGATTTCCGCGGAGATCCTTCCGCAGCGTTACTTGAGGTACTTGATCCGGAACAAAATAATACGTTTAGTGATCATTTTGTAGAATTGCCGTTTGACTTATCCAACGTTATGTTTATAACAACTGCCAACACGGTACACAATATTCCGCGTCCATTGCTGGATCGGATGGAAATGCTCAACATCCCTGGTTATACGGAACTGGAGAAGCAACAAATTGCGAAAAACTATTTGTTGCCCAAACAGAAGAAGGACCATGGTTTGGAAGAAGAGCAATTGGAAATCCCGGATGACGCGTTGTTGCGTGTAATTCGTGAATATACACGGGAGTCAGGTGTGCGTAATCTGGAACAGCAGATGGCTTCGTTGTGCCGGAAAGCTGCCAAGAACATCGTATCGGGTGTGGAAGGTCAGATTAACATCTCATCCGATGAGATCAAAGACTACCTTGGACCTGGCAAGTTCCGTTATGGTATGGCCGAACTGGAAGATCAGATTGGTACCGTAACGGGTCTGGCGTGGACTGAAGTGGGTGGAGATACCCTTATCATTGAAGTGACTGTTGTGCCTGGAACAGGTAAATTGACTCTCACAGGTAAACTGGGGGATGTCATGAAGGAATCGGCACAAGCCGCATTCAGTTACACCCGTTCCAAAGCTACACAGCTAGGAATTTCGCCTGACTTCCATGAGAAGAACGATATCCATATCCACGTTCCGGAAGGAGCGATTCCGAAGGATGGTCCATCTGCCGGGATTACGATGGCAACAGCGTTAATCTCAGCCTTGACGAACAAACATGTGTCCAAGGATATCGCGATGACTGGTGAAATAACACTGCGTGGACGTGTGCTGCCGATTGGTGGTCTGAAAGAGAAATCACTGGCGGCCCATCGTGCCGGCTATAAAAAAATATTATTGCCTAAGGATAACGAACGGGACCTGCGTGACATTCCAGACAGCATCAAGGAAGATGTGGAGTTTGTCCCTGTAGCCCATATGGATCAGGTATTGCAGCATGCACTTGTTGAGCAGACAGGAATTCACCTGTAATCCACGTATCCGAAAGGTTCGTATGAAGATTAGACCGTTCTGCGGAGGCTTCGGCGTCCGCTGGAACGGTTTTTTTGGTATGATAGAACAATCCATGGCATAATACCTTCAACAGGTGATGCATAGCACAGGCGTTCAAGAGAGGAAAGATACAATATGAAAGTAAATCAATCTGAATTTATTATCAGTGCCGTTCGGCCTGAACAATACCCCGAGGATGGTCTGCCAGAGATTGCTTTGGCGGGACGCTCCAATGTGGGGAAATCTTCCCTGATCAACCGATTGATCAATCGTAAAAACTTGGCTCGGACGAGCTCAACACCGGGTAAGACACAGCAACTCAACTATTATAAAATTAATCAGGATCTCTACTTCGTCGATTTCCCGGGATATGGCTACGCTAAAGTTTCTAAAGAGCAACGCTTTGCCTGGGGTAAAATGATGGAGAAATACTTGTTGGGACGCGAGGAATTGAAACTGGTCATGCAGATGGTTGATATGAGACATGAACCGTCCAAAGAGGACAAGATGATGAACGAATGGCTTCGTCATAATGGACTGCCATTGGTTGTCGTAGCAACCAAGATGGACAAGATTCCAAAAACCCGCAGAGCCAAATATATCAAAGTCATTAAGGAATCACTGGGTCTTCGTTCAGGGGATTTGTTTGTGCCGTTTTCATCCGAAGAGGGATTGGGGAAAGAAGAGTTATGGGACATCATTACCCGCCATGCCCGCATAGATAAGTATGCACCAGTGCTGGATGCAGAGGGTGCTTCTGATGAGGAAGAAACCAACGGAATTAACGGATAACCGAGATAGTATACCGTTTTAGTGCAGGAAAGTGAGCATGCTAAATGAATCTTTGATGAGATCCAGATTAATCCGGTTTTTTAAGGAATTTCGTGACAATTCATCATCTGGGTCTGGAGAAAAATAACGTTAGGGTAGTGTATAATGAGCATAGGTGCATATTGCCAACAGTACCAAAATTACCGGCCATGCCGGCCTGAAGAATTTTGAGATGACTGCTACATGTGCAGGAAGGCAAAACAATCGGGAAAGAATTGAGGGATTTGTATGGCTCAGCGGTTAGCCACAGAGTACGTTAAGGCCACTATGAAATTGTCAGAACCCCAGATGCATCAGTTTTTGCGCATGACAGAAGACGGCAGGCTTCATCACCGGGTTAAGGTGTTGGACAATGGTTGTCAGGAGGTTGTGCTGGGGGATGTAAGTGGAGAAGAAGTGCATTTCCCTTTTGACCGCATAGAAGGGTTTTATATCTGTGAATTATCTTGCCGCCTGGTGAATCTGCATCTGACCAACGTTGTCCGGAAGCTCTTTGTGACTTTTAAGGGTGACGGGGTCGTTCATCGGATCTATAAAGGGTTCACCATGACGTATGTTTATGCTCAAGGCACTGTCCGCAAAATTGTGGAGAAGACCGGGGAGAACACCCGAGTGATCTATGAATACAAAAATACGTTGCTTGAATTGCAACATCTGTTCCAGGCCAGAGATGTAGAACGCGAAATCAACCGTGTGTATGCCGAGATCGATTCACTACTGGACACTAGAAAAGATGCGACTGCTGATCAGCTCCATCAGATTGATGAGACCCTTGCTCGTCATCAAAAACGGTTGTTTGAGCTTGAAGCTTATTAGCTTAAAATTGTATGTTTATAAACGTATATGTATATAATGAATTCCCTTGTATCTTCCGTGCAGTGGCACTCGCCAATGTGGAGGTTTCAGGGGAATTTTTTGATGTGAGATCGAATATTCCGAATTGGAAATATTTATTTTACAATCTTCTGGAAAAGGGTTGATTTCACTCTGATTCAATGTTATTTTTAATCTCGTTGAAAACAAAATAGGAACCAGGATTCACTCAGGACATTATATGTTGCGAGAGATTTTTCCCTCGGGAAGTGAATGACGTAGGTCCTAGCGGATGAAATTTTTCAAACATTTTATTCCTAGGAAGGGGGAACCGAAGGATGGAATATTCAACTTTCGGAAGACACGTTGCTGTTGATACTTGGGGTGTTGACTTTAATCTACTGAACAATGCAGAGTATCTGGAAGCCCAAATGGTTGAAGCAGCAGAGGCATGTGGCGCGACAGTGATGTCCGTACAATCCAAGCAGTTTGATCCACAGGGAGCGACCGTACTTGTACTATTGTCTGAGAGCCATCTCTCCATTCATACGTATCCTGAGAGAGGTTTTGCAGCGATTGATTGTTACACTTGTGGGGAGACTGTAGATCCACAGCTTGCTATTGACTACCTGGTATCCGTATTAAAGCCTGAAAAAACGTATGCAAAGAAGTTGGTACGTGGTTTGGGCGAATTACAAGTTGAAACACCAGACATGAACAACCAGACTGAACGGGTTTAAATAAAAAGTATATTGCATACACACAAATGTTCACATATCGGGATGGACACATAACCTCCCAAACTCTAATAGTCATGGAATAATTCCATGGCTATTTGTTTTAATATGCGTATCGTTATGAATATTCATAATGGACACTTTTTAACGCATAACGGTGAACTTTGGTGAGACACTACAATAAATGACAGTGCATATGATGATGAACATGGTGATTTCATAAACATTTCATAAAAATGACCCGGTCATGGCTATGATGTGTGATATAATTAACCTTGTCAATCATAAATGGATAGACATATGCAGTAAGCACTTTGATTGGAAATTTATTAGGCAGGTGAACTTGCAATGCACATCGTTGTCGTTGGTTTGAATTATCGCACGGCGCCTGTAGAGGTTAGGGAACGATTCACATTTGCAGAAAAGGATTTGTCTGAAGCGCTGCAGCAGCTCAAGCTGACCAAGAGTGTATTGGAAGGTGTAATCGTAGCCACATGTAACCGTACCGAGTTGTATGTTGTGGTGGACCGTCTTCACATGTGTGGTTATTTTATTCGAACATTCATGGAACAATGGTTTAACGTACCACGGGAAGAATTTACGCAACACTTATATATATATGAAGATGATCAAGCCATGCGCCATTTGTTCCGCGTCATCTGCGGACTAGATTCCATGGTCATTGGTGAGACTCAGATTCTTGGACAGGTGAAACAGGCTTTTCTTAAAGCGCAGGAAGAGAAATCAACAGGTACCTGGTTTAATATGCTGTTCAAACAGGCAGTTACGCTGGGCAAACGGGCACATTCGGAGACTTCCATCGGGGAGAGTGCCGTATCTGTCAGTTATGCTGCTGTTGAACTCGGTAAGAGGATTTTTGGCATGTTCACAGACAAGAAGGTGCTCATTTTGGGTGCCGGCAAGATGAGTGAACTAACCGTGAAACATCTCTATGCCAACGGGGCATCCGAGGTCATCGTGGCGAATCGCACGCTCGCAAGAGCTGAAGAATTGGCAGCCAAGTTCCGGGGGACACCTTGTACCATGGAACAGGCACTAGATCGACTTAATGAAGTTGATATTGTGATTAGTTCCACTGGAGCTGAACGTTATGTCATGGATGCAGCAGTGGTACGAGAGAGCATGAAGCGTCGTCAATCTCGTCCATTGTTCCTGATTGATATTGCGGTTCCACGCGATATTGATCCGGCGATTGGTGAATTATCCAACGTATTTCTCTATGACATTGATGATCTGGAAGGAATCGTGGAGAGCAACCTGGAGATGCGTAAGGTGGAAGCTGCCAAAATTGAGAGAATGATTGAGCTTGAGATGGAGGATTATTACCATTGGCTCAAAACGTTGGGTGTTCGTCCCGTTATTCGGGCTTTGCAGGAAAAAGGTGTCTCCATTCATGAAGAAACGATGGATAGCCTGTTTAATAAACTGCCTGAGCTGGATGAACATCAACGTAAAGTCATTCGTCGTTTGACCAAGAGTATTGTGAACCAAATGACGACAGATCCGATTAATCGGATTAAGGAAATGGCAGGCACGAAGCAAGGTGATGAAGCTCTGCGCATGTTTACTCAGATTTTCGCTCTGGAAGATGCAGTAGAGATGGCCGCTGAAAAAGTGAGTCAGAGTGATGCTACAGCTCTGGCGAAACCAGCCGCTCACCTTAACGAAAACCGGCAAGACCCCGTGCCGGCTTATGCTCCGGCAGGCGTATAAGGCGGGTGGGCAGCTTGACCCTTGCTGAACAAGTTTATGAAGCTCTAATCTATATGTATGCCCTGAGCCTACTGTTCTATTTCTCGGACTGCATTCGACGCAATGCGGGGGCGAAGCGGACAGGCACAGGGTTTCTTGTCGTTGTTTGGGGATTGCAGGTAACGCATGTCATATTGCGCATGTGGACTGAAGGCCATTTCCCCATCTATACCACCTTTGATTTTTTGTTTATATTTTCATTCAGTATTGTGCTGATGTCTCTCGTCATGACTCGCATCCAGCGTTCCGAATTTGTGATTTTGTTGCTGAATGTTGTAGGTTTTTCCGTTACGGTATTAAACCGACTGTGGTTTACGGCCGGAGAGATATCACTGCATAACTGGCAAACGGTACATGGATTACTCATTATGCATATTACCTTGGCGAATCTTGGTTTTGCGGCGTTAACCGTTGCTACGGTATTTGCCATGTTATATCTGTTCCTGCACCGTAAGTTGAAGAAAAAAAAGTGGAATGATACGATGCGGCGGATGCCAAGCCTGGAAGTGATCGGCAAATACATGGATGGTGCTAATTTCATAGGTACACCGCTCCTTGGCGTTTCTGTGATGCTTGCCGTATTATCCATTGTGGCGGAAAGACGCTGGATTCTACTCTTGGATCTCAAAGTTATTGCGACAGGTCTTGCTATAGCCATCTATGTGGGGTACTTCGTATCCAAGAGAAGGAAACAGTTCTCTACAATTATCATGGCAAGATGGACACTGATCGGGTACGGATTTGTCATTATAAGTTTTTTATCCAATGCGTATTCAGCGTTTCATCGTTGGACGGGAGAGTGAAGGGGATGGACCGTTACACGCCGATATTTGTGAATACTTCAGGCAAAAAGTGCTGCGTGGTTGGTGGTGGACGTGTTGCCGAACGTAAAATTAAGGGATTGCTGCATGCTGAGGCACAGATTACGGTCATTAGTCCGGAGCTTACTCCCGTATTAAAACAACTGCATCATGAATCCCGAATTCAATGGATAGACCGGTCCTACCGCAATGGAGATTTGCGGGGGGCCTTTCTCGTATATGCAGCGACTGACCGTTCAGAGGTCAATTCAACTGTGGTTCGGGATGCTGAGGCTGCGGGCATACTGGTGAATAACGCGATGTCTTCGGAGCACAGCAGCTTTATTACACCAAGCGTGGTAAGGCGTGGGAGATTAAGTATAGCCATATCCACAGCAGGAGCGGGACCGGCAGCAGCTGCGGAGATACGTGCCACACTCGAACGACAGTTCGGTGATGAATATGAGACGTACCTTGAGTTTTTGCACCAGATGAGGACTGAGGTGAAGTCACGCGTATCTTCTTCAAGTCTCAGGAGTACGTTGCTTCGGCAATTAACTGAAATGCACATATTAGAAGATATTCGTACAGGCCATTTTCGGTGGTGGACCGAAGAAGAAATCGGGGACTGGATATCCCGTAATCAGGAGGAAGTGTAGATATGCGTACAATTAAAGTTGGAAGTAGACAGAGCGCGCTTGCGCTAACCCAGACAGGCCATGTCATTCAGGATTTACGCGATATTTGTGAGCGGGAAGGATTAGCTTTTGACTTTGAAGTACATAAGATTGTTACCAAGGGAGATCTCATTCTGGATGTAACGTTGTCAAAAGTGGGAGGCAAAGGTCTGTTTGTCAAAGAGATTGAACAGGCGATGCTTGATCGTACGATTGATATGGCTGTGCATAGCATGAAGGATATGCCTTCCGAGTTACCCGAAGGATTAATCAATGGTGCTATTCCTCGTCGTGCAGATCCACGGGATGCGCTGATCTCTAATGGTGGACTTACTCTGGATCAACTGCCAGAAGGAGCTAGAGTCGGAACAAGCAGTCTGCGCCGGTCGAGTCAATTAAAGGCCTATCGTCCAGATTTGCAATTGGAATCGATTCGCGGCAATATTGATTCCCGTCTGCGGAAGCTGGAGACAGAAGGATTCGATGCGATTATTCTGGCAGCTGCAGGATTGTACCGTATGGGCTGGGAAGACCGAATCACAGAGTACCTGACGGAAACAGCTTGCCTTCCGGCAGTGGGTCAAGGCGCGCTTGGTATCGAATGTCGTGAAGACGATGAGGAACTATTGCACTTGCTACAGCTGTATAACGATCCCGAGACAGCATTTCCTGTACAGGCGGAACGCCGTTTTCTCAGTGTATTGAATGGGGGCTGTCAGGTTCCGATCGGTGCTCATGCGGTGTGGGTGCCTCAGCAAGATGCAGATTCCCTGAATGGTGAAAACACGTTACAATTAACAGGTATGGTCGGCACGCCGGATGGTGGACTGATTCTTAAGGAAGCTATGATCGGCAAGGACCCGGTTCGTCTGGGTGAAGAAGTGGCGTGGAGATTGATCGAACGGGGAGCAGAGCAGATACTGGCAGAAGTTAGGGGATGAAGACATGGTGGGAAAGGTCTTTTTGGTAGGGGCAGGTCCTGGGGATGCAAAGCTGATTACGGTAAAAGGGTGGGAATCCATCGGGAAAGCCGATGCTGTAGTCTATGATCGTTTGGCAAGTCCGAGATTGTTGAAACAAATGAAACCCGGCGCAGTCAAGATTTACGTGGGCAAGCGCCCGGATCGGCATACGATGAAACAGGAAGAGATCAATCAACTGTTGGTTGATCTGGCTCTTGAAGGCAAGGTTGTGGTTCGGCTTAAGGGCGGCGATCCAACTATCTTTGGACGCGTGGGCGAAGAGGCGGGTTTGCTGCACAAAAACGGAATTCCGTTTGAGATTGTACCTGGGGTTACCGCTGCAATAAGTGTGCCTGCGTATGCTGGAATTCCTGTGACTCACCGTGACTATGCATCTTCCATCTCTATTATTACGGGGCACGAGAGTCCGGACAAGCTTGATCGCAGTATCCATTGGGATAAAGTGACGAATGCAACGGGCACACTTGTATTTATGATGGGGGTTGCCAAAATTGGATATATCAGCGAACAATTGATTCGTCATGGTCGTCCAGCGCAAACACCGGTAGCTCTGATTCGTTGGGGAACACGAGCGGAACAGGATACCCTTACAGGTACCCTTGAAGATATAGAAGCGAAAGTGATCGCAGCCAATTTCCAACCACCAGCTGTTATTGTGGTGGGAGATGTCGTCAATCAGCGGGAACAATTGAAATGGGCAGAAGCGCTGCCGCTATTTGGCAAACGAATTCTGGTAACCCGTGCTCGCAGTCAGGCGAGTGAACTGGTGAATCGCATCGAGGAACTCGGCGGCGAACCGTATGAGTTTCCGGTTATTGAGACGGTCATGCCATCCAGTGAATCTGCCAAGCAAAGTGTCAAAGACGCCTTCAGTGCTTTAAATACCTATGACTGGGTGTTTTTCACAAGTGTGAACGGCGTGGAGTTTTTCTTCCGCCATCTGGAACAGGAAGGCAAGGATATTCGCTCGGTTCATCAAGCGAGAATTACTGCCGTAGGACCTTCCACAGCGGACGCTTTGCGCAAACATGGCATCGTAGCTGAAGTTGTCAAAGGTCCTTTCCAGGCCGAAGGCATGCTTGAGGCTTTTGAAAGCGAATTGAAGGAAGGTCAGAGAGTATTGCTTCCGCACGGTGATCTGGCACGTACGTGGTTACGTGATCAGTTGAGAGAACGAGGACTTCAGGTAACCGAAGCCATCACCTACGATACGATCCTTGCTGGTGAGGATGATGACGAACTGCTCAAGCTACTTGAAGAAGGTGGAATTCATGCGGTGACCTTTACAAGTTCATCGACGGTTACCAACTTCATGAGTATGTTGAAACGTATGGGGTTGCAAGACCCACTGCCTTTATTGAAAGATGTTGAGGTTGCGTGTATCGGGCCTGTTACGGCGAAAACGGCAGAAGCCGCTGGACTAAAGGTTACACTGATGGCAGAGGAAGCAACGATGGATAGCTTGATCACAGTGCTATGCGACTGGAAACGGACAGGCACCAAAGAAGGCGCTCTTCGAAATTAATACACATGTAATCATGTCAACATATGAAGCGTGCTGAATTCGATAGGATACCAGCGCGCTTCCCTTTTTGCTCTATTTAACTTTCAGGGAGGTTTTACACGTATGAGTTTTCCAATTGTACGGCATCGCCGTTTACGTCAATCCACAGGTATTCGCAATATGGTCAGAGAGACCCATCTAACCGTGGATGATTTTATTCAACCAATCTATGTTACGTATGGAGAAAATGTAAAATCTGAAATTAAATCCATGCCTGGCGTATTCCGCTTCTCGCTGGATCGTCTTCAGGAGGAAGTAACGGAAATTGCCGAGCTGGGAATTCCAGCCGTGTTATTGTTTGGTATTCCCGAGACGAAGGACAGTGTGGGTTCATCTGGCTTTGCTGAAGATGGCATTGTGCAGGAAGCGACGAGATTGATCAAATCCTGGTACCCGGAACTGCTGGTTGTTGCGGATACTTGTCTGTGTGAATTCACGGATCACGGTCACTGCGGTATGGTACACACCGTGGAGATTGACGGTCACATCTGCGGAGATGTGTTAAATGACGAATCACTTGATCTGCTCGTGCAAACGGCAGTGTCTCAAGCCAAAGCAGGAGCGGACATTATTGCACCATCCAACATGATGGATGGATTTGTACAAGCGATCCGCGCGGGGCTGGATGAGAATGGATTCAGTCACATTCCGATTATGTCTTACTCTGTTAAATATGCATCCGCGTTCTATGGTCCATTCCGTGAAGCTGCGGATTCCACACCACAATTCGGAGACCGCAAGTCATATCAGATGGACCCGGCGAACGCGCGTGAAGCCTTGCGTGAAGCAGAGACGGATGTGCTCGAAGGAGCGGATATGCTAATGGTTAAACCTTCGCTGTCCTATCTTGATGTCATGCGTACGATTAAGGATCAATTTGATCTTCCGCTTGTTGCCTATAATGTAAGTGGCGAGTATGCCATGGTGAAGGCGGCGGCGATTCAAGGCTGGATCGATGAGAAAAAAGTTGCCATGGAAATCCTGCTCAGCATGAAACGCGCAGGTGCAGATATGATCATTACCTACTACGGAAAAGACGCTTCACGCTGGTTGGCTGAGAAATAAAATAAATTACATTGAGGAGGATATTCATGACTGCACAACAAGGTAATCGTCGCAATGATGAGCGCTCACGCAGCGCGTTTGAGGAAGCGAAGCAGTACATACCCGGGGGTGTGAACAGCCCTGTACGCGCATTCAAATCGGTGGGACTTACTCCGATCTATGCAGAACGTGGTGAAGGGTCCAAAATCTACGATATTGATGGCAATGTTTTTATTGACTATGTGGGATCCTGGGGCCCACTCATTATGGGACATGCACACCCTGACGTTGTAGAAGCTTTGCGTGAGACAGCCCTCAAAGGAACAAGCTTTGGTGCGCCTACCTTGCTGGAGACCGAGATGGCAAAACTGGTCTGTGAGCGTGTACCTTCTATCGATATCGTGCGGATGGTTAATTCTGGAACTGAAGCAACGATGAGTGCCATTCGACTGGCACGCGGGGTAACCGGACGCAGTAAAATTCTGAAGTTTGAAGGATCATATCATGGACATGCAGACAGCTTGCTGATCAAGGCTGGCTCAGGTGTTGCAACGCTGGGTCTTCCAGATAGTCCAGGCGTGCCTGAAGGCGTAGCTGTGAATACCATTACGGTGCCTTATAACGATCTGGAGTCCGTGAGACTTGCTTTTGAACGTTATGGTGAAGAACTGGCGGCTGTTATTGTGGAGCCTGTGGCAGGTAACATGGGGGTTGTTCCTCCGGCTTCCGGTTTCCTTGAAGGGCTGCGCAGTTTGACGACCCAATATGGCAGCCTGCTTATTTTTGACGAAGTCATGACCGGTTTCCGCGTAGGGTTGAACTGTGCTCAGGGACGGTATGGGGTTACACCTGACCTGACTTGTCTGGGTAAAGTTATCGGTGGCGGCCTCCCGGTTGGCGCTTATGGTGGTCGTCGGGATCTGATGGAACAGATTGCTCCAACAGGACCAATCTATCAGGCAGGTACATTGAGCGGGAATCCGCTGGCTATGGCAGCAGGGTATACAACGCTCAAATTGTTAACACCAGAGGTCTATGACCGTCTGGAGACATTGTCTGCACGTCTGCAAGCCGGATTCGAGAAAAATGCAGCTGAGACGGGTATTGCGATAACCATTAACCGTGTGGGTTCCATGGTTTGTCCATTCTTCAGTGCCGTTCCAGTAACCAATTATGATATTGCCAAAGAAAGCAATCTGGATCAATTCCGTCGTTATTTTGCGGCCATGATTGATCAAGGTGTGAGTGTTGCGCCTTCGCAATACGAAGGTATGTTTGTCTCTGGTGTGCATACGGAGCAGGATATTGACGATACGATTGAGGCGAATCGTAAAGCTCTTCAATCGCTATGACCATCAAAAGTTGGAAACGCCGCGGGGAATGGCTTGAGCTGATGCCAGGGAAAGCCGTAACAGGCAGCTCGGACAAACCGATGGCTGCAGAGCAATGGTTATTGTCTGAGCTTCAGTTTCCGGAGAAACTGCTCCGTCAGCTGAAAGCAAACCAAGGAATACAACTTGCAGGGGACCGGCTTCGGCTGGCCCTTTTTGCGTCCCAGCCAATCGATGTTGAGCCACGCTGGGCTGATGTGGATGTATTATATGAGGATGATTTCTGTCTGGTTATGCACAAACCTGCAGGCATGAAACTGCATCCAGATGGAAGCCGTACCGATCAGGCGATCACGCTGGATCATGTGGTTGCCTCTTATTATGAAATGAACGGAATACAGGCGAGCGTACGCCATGTTCATCGACTGGATGAGGATACAACGGGACCTGTCCTATATGCCAAAAATACTTTTGCCCTCGCCAAACTGGATGAAGCGATGCGTCGTAAAGAGATTGGTCGCCATTATGTAGCTATTGCAGGTGGACAAATTCCCCTTGAACTCCACAAAATTGATGCTCCGATTGGCAAGGATAGACATCACAAGCAGCGCAGACGTGTCTCGGAAGGTGGACAGGAAGCTGTTACTCATGTGGAGACCGTCGAAGTGTGGGAAAGAGCAACCCTTGTACGATTAAAGCTGGATACAGGACGAACACACCAAATTCGTGTACACCTGAGTTACGCGGGACACCCGCTCATTGGTGATTCGTTGTATGGTGGTAGAGCGGATGCCATTGGGCGACAAGCACTTCATGGAGAGATGCTTAAGTTTAGTCATCCGTTAACCGGAGCGATGATTGAAGTGAACGACCATTGGCCATCCGACTTCACACAATTGGCAGAGCGAGAGGGGGCTTACTAGTACACTATATAAGTTCGACTAACTATTTACACGAAAACGGAAAGGACAGAAACAACCAGAAGAAGTAAAGCGTTCGCCTAAAAGCTTTCTGAAAGAAAGCTACTTCGGAAGCATAAGCTATCCCCGGTTTTTCCCTTTGAAGAAGGGAATCAAAAAAAATCTGGGGATAACAGTGATCGGAAGGTTGTTCTGTCATTGGAGTGACAGTGTAAATAACCATGAGTTGAACATATATAGCAAGGTTTTTCAAAAGGTGGCATGCTCCTCTCATTCAAGGCATATAGATGGGGTAACGAAGGATTTGGACCATGGATCAGTCCCATGAGAAGGATCATGGTGAACATATGCCGAAAGGAGGACGCCACCTTTGTTGAATCAACCTTATGGTTTACGGTTCGATATTTATGAGCGCGTTCATTTGTCTGAGGGAGTCCCTGCGATTGAGGAACTGGAGGAGATTGAACTATACCCGCGCATTCAAGTCATAGGGCAGGATGATCATGCCACGTTAAGAGGACATCTTTTACTTACAGGTGCGTACAGAGGAGAGAATGAGGCTTCAGAGGAGCTCAAACATTTCATTCCCGTGGAGATCACAGTGCCGCTGAACCGGGTCAGATCGATTGAGGATATTTCCATCGAGATCGAAAATTTTGACGTGGATCTGTTATCCAATCGCAGTCTGAACATTACAGGCGTGTTGTCGCTACGAGGTATCGAAGGTTTTCCTGTTGAAGAGCCACAAGTGTGGTCAGCAGATGAGTTTACAGTTGTTCATTCACCTGATGCTCAGCAATCCAACCGTTCCGATGAAGCAGCACAGGCAGGTAGCGATCCCAACACATTTGCACAAGAGTACCTGCTCCAGCGGAGTGAGGAAGAGAGACTTACGAATGCAGCAGAACTTGCATATGGTGCTCCGGAATTCGCTGACCTGTCCACACGGGAAGAGACATTAAGGAATAGCGAAGAATGGCAGCAGGATTATGCGAATGCGTCATCCGCAGAGCCACTTCAATCTGAGGAGCTAAGTGCGGAGTACGTTAACGAAAACAGACAACCTGATGCAAATGAAGATCCCGCATCTCTGACAGCGAATGGAGATGAATTGGCATCTCATGAGCAATACAGCGAACCTTCTCCGATCTCGTCATTTATGGCTGAGACCGCAGATCGATTAGCTTCTTACCCTGAGTCGGAACCATTGTTGCCTCTGGAAGATGAGTCTTCGGGTTGGTCCGAGCCTTCCGTGGATGCATTGCCTGCGAACTCGAGAAGTGCAGATCAAGCAGTCTCAGAGCCTACTGCTCAATCATCTAATGAGTTGGCATCACCGGATGTACCGGACGCACCAGAGGTATGGCACTTCGAATCCGCGAGATCTGTACCTCAGCAGGAGAATCAGGCAGTTGCCGATGTCCCGGGCGAATCACAGGCGGAGAACTGGCAAGGTGTATTTGCTTCGTCCGAACCAGGCAACGCTGAGGAAGACCGGCCGTCTTTTGAAGCGACTGGGGTAGACGAGTTCGTACAGAACGAAGCATTTGTTCCTGAACCTGTGGCTGAGACGGAAGACAAGCCGGAGCTGAAGGTTGCTTTTGGCAGCAAAAAAGAATCCGCACCACGGCAAGAAGAGGGCGTAGGTATCTCTTCTTTGTTATCCTCCGGTAGAGCGGCACGCGATGCTGAAGTGGAGCGAGGCGATGAGGTTCCTGCGGGTGTGGTACAGGAAGAAACGTATCCAGCTGATGATGTGGAATGGAAGAACCTGTTCCTGGGAACGATCGTGGACCAGACCCCGTTCCGCAAGGTGAAACTTTGCATCGTTCAGCGAGAAGATACACTGGATGCTATTGCAGATCGATATCAATTGAGCACGAGGGAACTTCAGTTGTATAACCGATTATCTGAGCAGGTTGTGGAAGAAGGTCAGATATTGTACATCCCTTAATCCGTAGTTAAAGCCTTCGTTACGACCCGTGATCCCCTTGAGGATTGCGGGTTTTTGCATGATTCGTCCTAAACCTGCATTCCAGCGCTCTTTATCCGCTGTTGTCAGGTTGACTATCGCGCACGAGCAAGGTATGATGTGTGTAGGTTTTTTGAAGAACAACGTGGAACGGGAGTAGTAGACAGTATGACCTTTCAGAGAGTGGAATTGCAGCGCTGTGAGATTCCGCAGGAACCAACTGATCGAAGTCGCCCGGGAGTTGCCTGTTTGAATACAAGGGATGAATGAGATCTATCGTCATTTATTACTGAGGTAGGATGGGCCGGTAGCAGCCGTTATCTGCTTGAAGTGTCACGTCATGTACAGAGGGTGAAGTCTATCTTGCTGTAGGCGTGAAACAAAGGTGGTACCGCGAAAGCTAACCTTTCGTCCTTTGATGGATGAAAGGTTTTTTTTGTTTTTTTTGGCGAAGATGATGAAGTAACGGAGGAATGACACATGTCTGAGGAAAAAAAATCAGCTGCAACAGAAATGCCGACCACTTACGATCCTAAGGCGGCAGAGGATAAATGGTACTCCACCTGGATGGAGCGTGGATATTTCAAAGCCGGTCAACGTAAAGATGCCGAGCCGTATACGATTGTAATTCCACCCCCAAATGTGACCGGGATGCTGCACATTGGGCATGCGCTTGATTTTACACTGCAGGATATTCTGATCCGCACCAAACGGATGCAAGGTTATGACGCACTGTGGCTTCCGGGTTCCGACCATGCAGGTATTGCTACCCAAACCAAAGTGGAGCAGAAGCTGCGTGAAGAAGGTCTGACTCGTTATGATCTGGGACGTGAGAAGTTTCTGGAGAAGGTATGGGACTGGAAAGATCAATATGCCACTACCATTCGTCAGCAATGGGGCAAAATGGGATTGTCGCTTGATTACTCACGTGAACGTTTTACGCTGGATGAAGGTCTGTCCCAAGCGGTTCGTAAAGTATTTGTT
This sequence comes from Paenibacillus sp. FSL H8-0283, assembly GCF_045040675.1. Classification (NCBI taxonomy): domain Bacteria; kingdom Bacillati; phylum Bacillota; class Bacilli; order Caryophanales; family Paenibacillaceae; genus Paenibacillus; species Paenibacillus sp. FSL H8-0283. The sequence goes on along the minus strand of NZ_CP150295.1, from coordinate 5,543,442 downwards.
CAACTGTATGAAAAAGGCCTTATTTACCGAGGCAAACGTATCATTAACTGGGACCCGGTGAACCGGACAGCTCTGTCCGACATTGAGGTTGAATATAAAGAGGTTCAGGGTCACCTGTACCATCTGCGGTACCCGCTCAAAGACGGAAGTGGCTACGTTACAGTGGCAACAACGCGTCCTGAAACGATGCTGGGTGATACAGCGGTTGCTGTTCATCCGAAGGATGAGCGTTATGCAGATATGATTGGTAAAGTACTTGTACTGCCTATCATTGGACGCGAAATTCCAATTATCGCTGATGATTATGTGGATAAAGAGTTTGGAAGTGGTGCAGTTAAAATCACACCTGCGCATGATCCAAATGACTTTGAAGTAGGTCTTCGTCATGATCTGCCTCAGATTACGGTAATGGATGAGAGCGGCACAATGAATGCTGAGGCAGGCAAGTATCAGGGACTGGATCGCAGTGACTGCCGCAAGCAGATTGTTGCTGACTTGAAAGAGCAGGGCGTATTGATCAACATTGAGGATCACACGCATCAGGTTGGACACAGTGAACGTACCGGAGCTGTTGTTGAGCCGTATCTGTCTACACAGTGGTTCGTTGAGATGAAGCCACTTGCAGAGAGAGCGATTAAGAAACAACAGAGCGGCGAAGGGGTTAATTTTGTTCCAGATCGTTTTGAGAAAACCTATCTGAACTGGATCGAGAACGTTCGTGACTGGTGTATTTCCCGTCAACTGTGGTGGGGACATCGTATTCCTGCCTGGTATGATGAAGAAACGGGTGAAATCATCGTATCTGCTGAAGATCCAACAACGCTGCCAGAGTATGCTGGACGCAAGCTCAGACAGGACGAAGACGTACTCGATACTTGGTTTAGCTCCGGCTTATGGCCATTCTCCACACTAGGCTGGCCGGAAGATACGGAAGACCTGAAACGTTATTATCCGACAAGTGTACTTGTGACAGGGTATGACATCATATATTTCTGGGTTGCACGTATGATTTTCACTGCATTGGAATTCACCGATGAGATTCCGTTCAAGGATGTGCTGATGCATGGTCTTGTCCGTGATGCAGATGGACGTAAAATGTCCAAATCACTGGGTAACGGTGTAGATCCGCTGGATGTGATTGAGAAATACGGCGCAGATGCAATGCGTTACATGATCTCAACCAGCAGCACGCCAGGTCAGGATCTGCGTTTCCGTTGGGAACGGGTGGAACAGGCTCGTAATTTCGCCAACAAGATCTGGAATGCTTCGCGCTTTGCATTGATGAATCTGGAAGGATTCACCTATGAGGAACGTGACATCAGCGGAGAGCTCGGTACAGCGGATTATTGGATTTTGCACCGTCTTAACGAAACTTCCCGCGATATTACGCGTCTAATCGAAGCGTATGAATTTGGGGAAACGGGTCGTGTGTTATATAACTTTATCTGGGATGACCTGTGTGACTGGTACATCGAGTTTGCTAAGCTGTCCTTCTATGGGGAAGATCCGGTTGCCAAGAAGAAAACGCAATCCGTGCTTGCTTATGTGCTGGATCAGACCATGCGCCTGATTCATCCGTTTATGCCATACATCTCGGAAGAGATCTGGCAGCATCTGCCGCATGAAGGTGAGACGATTACGCTGGCATCATGGCCGGTATATGATCCTGCTCTTGAGAACCCAGAGGCTGTTGCCGAGATGAACCTGCTCATGGATACCATTCGTGCAGTTCGAAACATTCGTGCAGAAGTTAACGTGCCGATGAGCAAAAAGATCGAGTTGATGGTCAAAGCAAACAGTCCTGAGACGTCCAGCATCATTGAGCGTAACAGTCACTACATCAAACGTTTCTGTAATACGTCCGAGTTCGATAGTGGGCTGGATTTAAACTCACCGGATAAGGCAATGACTGCGATCATTACGGGGGCAGAACTATACTTGCCGCTCGCAGGTCTTATTGATATCGAGCAGGAAGTGGCACGTTTGGAGAAAGAGTTGGAGAACCTTGAGGGCGAAGTTCTCCGTGTAGAGAAAAAGCTGGCGAACGAAGGCTTTGTAGCCAAAGCTCCTGCCAAAGTTATTGAGGAAGAGCGCGCCAAGCAAGCAGATTATTCCGATAAACGGGATAAAGTGATTGCACGAATCAAGGAACTTAAAGGTTAATATATGTGGGTCGGATGGAGAGCCATTATGCCATCCGGCCGCTTTTTCACTCAAACTCGGGACCGAAGGTGAATCAGATGACGGAATTAGACGGGACAGATGCAGCAGCTCCTTTACTTACGTACAACGAGGCCGTGGACTGGATCAATGGCCTTATTCCTTTTGGCATCCGACCTGGATTGGAACGAATCGAGAGTCTGATGTCCATGTTAGGCAATCCACACCAACGTCTCAAATTTATTCATGTCGCGGGAACGAACGGCAAAGGTTCGACTTGCGCTTTTTTGACGTCAGTGCTTCTTCAGGCTGGATATGATGTGGGTACCTTTACGTCGCCTTATATCACCAAGTTTACAAACCGTTTTCAATACAACGGTGAGGATATTCCTGAAGAAATCCTGCTTAAGCTCTCGAACCGATTACATCCACTGGTCATGGAAATGGCCTCCACTCCGCTTGGATCACCCACAATGTTTGAGGTGTCCACGGCTCTGGCGCTTCTGTACTATGCAGAGGAGTGTTACCCTGACGTTGTGGTATGGGAGACGGGGCTAGGGGGAAGGATGGACGTAACGAATATTGTCGCACCTGTTGTGTCCGTCATCACCAACATTGGTATGGATCATACGGATGTGCTTGGAGATACGATTGAGCAGATTGCTGGAGAAAAGGCAGGTATTATCAAGCCGGGAGTACCCGTTGTGACTTGCGCGACTCAACCCGAAGCTGTGAAGGTGATTCAGGAGAAAGCACAGCAGCTTCAATCAAGCGTGTATTTGGCTGGAGATCAATTCTCATATCATAGACTGGACAGCAATGAGAACGGACAATCTTTTCATTTTACAGGCCCGTTCCGTGATCTGGACGTTCGCATACGCATGCAGGGTTCACATCAATGTGACAATGCAGCGGCCGCACTTATGGTGCTTGAATTGCTTAGACAATACATGGCATTTATGCTGGATGACAACGATATTGCACTTGGACTGGAGAATGCTTTCTGGGCAGGAAGATTCGAAAAAGTCGTCGATGAACCCCGAATTGTGCTTGATGGAGCACATAATCCGGAAGGGGCAGAGTCACTGGCCAAGAGCATTATGGATGTCTATCCGCACAACAAGTTAATTTTGATGATGGGTATGTTGGCAAATAAGCATCACGAAGCGTATTTGCAGCATATACTGCCACTAGTGGATACGCTGATCCTGACCGAGCCAGATTTCCGACGCAAAATGGATGCAGCCGAATTGCTGCAGATTGTCGAACGGGTACGTCCCGCCATTGCGAAGCAGGAACTGGAAATCATCGTCGAGCCCGAATGGGCAAAGGCACTTGATCTATTGAAGTCACGGACGGAAGCGGAAGATCTGGGGGTGGTCTCCGGCACACTGTACCTGATTGCGGATGTGCGGGCAGCCCTTTTGCATCAAACCGATTCTGAAAAAGGTTGGTGAAAGTTTTGTTAAATACATCGGAACACGTTCATTTTATAGGGATTGGCGGATATGGCATGAGTGCCATCGCAAGAGTTATGTTGGAAATGGGATACACCGTTACCGGATCGGATGTCGCTTCACAGGAGTTGACCGAGAAGTTGGCAGCCAAGGGAGCGAAAATATATATTGGACATACGGCAGAGCACGTCACTGGAGCAGATCTTGTTGTCTACTCTACAGCAGCGCCTGCTGATAATGTGGAACGGGTAGCAGCTGCAGAGCTGAACATTCCGATTCTGCATCGTTCCCAGATGCTTGCACGTTTGTTGAACGAACGTAAAGGTGTGGCTGTAGCTGGGGCTCATGGTAAAACAACCACTTCATCCATGATTGCACTTGTTATGGATAAATGTGATACAGATCCGACATACATTATTGGCGGAGAAATCATGAATGTGGGTACCAACGCGAAGGCCGGTCAAGGCGACTGGGTAGTCGCTGAAGCGGACGAGAGCGATGGTTCATTTTTGCAGTACCATCCATGGCTCGGTATTGTAACCAATATTGAGGCAGATCATCTGGAGAATTACAACAGTGATTTTGAGGAGCTCAAAAGGGCTTATGTGCAGTTCCTGAGCCAGATTCGTCCGGAAGGAACAGCGATTGTGTGTTCTGACGACGAGAATGTTCAAGCGATTTTGCCAGAACTCAAGTCACGGATTACAACCTATGGTATTGATCGTGCTGCAGATTATACGGCAACGGATATTGTATTGGGCGATCGCCGTATCTCCTTTACGATGAATCATCAGGGTGCTGCTATGGGCACGGTGGAATTATCAGTGCCGGGTAAGCATAACGTTTATAATGCGATGGCTACTGTGATTACCTGTCTGGAAGCAGGCATTCCATTTGAGAAGATTGTGGCAGCTATCATCCAGTTCCATGGAGCCAAACGCAGATTCCAGGTATTGGGCGAGGCGCGCGATATGCTGATCATCGATGATTATGCTCATCACCCGACTGAGATTGAAGCTACAATTAGTGCCGCCAAAGCAACGGGCAAACGCATTATTGCGGTATTCCAGCCACAGCGTTATACGCGGACGTTCTTCCTGCTGGATGCGTTCAGTCGTGCTTTCGCGGAAGCGGATGAGGTGCTTATTACGGACATCTATTCTCCTGCGGGCGAAAAACAGATCGAAGGGGTAACCTCAGCCCGACTGGTTGAACTGATCGTTCAAAACAGTAATGCTTCTGCACGTTACCTTCCTACAAAAGAAGAAGTGGTAGCTGATCTGCAACATCGTCTGCAGCCAGGAGATCTTGTGATTACGATGGGCGCAGGTGATATTTGGAAAGTCGGCGATACACTTGCCAAAGGTTTGAAATAGATCAATTGAGAAATCGCCTGTCTTCGATACGAAGCAGGCGTTTTTTGCGTTATATGGAATGTATTCTCCAGTCTCTGCATATAGCTTATATAAATGGGACAAAGGAGAGGGTACGGGTGAGCAATGCTAGAATGACGTTTCGCTTCGGGGATCATGAGTCGGACAAGCCTGAAAACAAGAGGATATCTGCGTCCAGTCCATTGGTGACGTTAAGTGAAGAATTACCGCATAATCAACCGCTAACGCCTAAGATGGATACAACCCCATCATGGACGCCTGAGGATATCCCCGGAGACTGGGGAGAGACGGTGCTGACAAGCTCTACTGTACCTGAACCTGACGAACGGGTGAGTCATGATTCGAACTTGAACTTGGATGAGGCCCATTATTTTGGGAACCGTTCCGGTTACGGTTATGTTAATCACACCGATAATCCGGAGGAAGAGCGTCGTGATCTGCCCAATATCCATGATGATCAAGGCCACGACTGGCTTGCAGATTCGGAGAACTATTCCTATAAACGCAATCGCCCTCCAAGGGGATGGAAAATGATTGGTTCTGTCACTGGGGCACTTGTTACCGGAGCGCTTTTTGGTATGGTTATTCTTTCGTTTTTTAATAAAGAAGGAGCCGCGAAGCCAGGCGATCTTCTGCCCGTCAATCAGGCAGTTTCTACTGTGACGGGTCAGGAGGGGACTGCAGGTACAGAACAGCAACTTCAGACAGCTACGACTGGCAGCACGTATTATGCACTTCAATACGGTGTATTCAGTTCTCCTGAACGTGCTGAGCAGGCCAAGCTTGAGCTCGCTCAGGCAGGTATAGCCGCAGGTTCTGATCCTGAAGACGGCAATCGAGTATATGCAGGCATTTCGGCTGATCGTGAAGAGGCCAAGCTACTTAGCTCCAGGCTAAAAGCCCAGGGAGTTGAACTGTATGTCAAGGAGATTGTGAACCCTGAGATCAATCCGGCTATATTCGGTGGCAAACAAGAGGATGTGCAGCTTTTCTTCACAAACAGTTCTGCACTGGTGGAACAATTATCTACCTTGTCCATTCAGCAGCTGGGACAGTCTGTTCCGGCAGCAGTTTCTACAGAAACGATGACCGCGATTCAAAATAAGCACGAGTCATGGCTGACGGGATTGAATAGTCTTACACCTGGCCTGACCGCAGATGTACAACCTATTATTGGTGGAATGGAGAAATCAATGAACAGTGCAATTACGGCTATAGCGGAGTACAACAAAAACCCGGATGATGTACACATGTGGTCCGTGCAGTCCGATCTGATGGAATATGTACTACAGCAGAAAAAATGGCTCGAAGCGATAAAGCAGTAACATGCTCTTTCCCATAACAACGCTTGGAAATACCCATCCGGCAAGGAACTGGAAATAGTTCCCCTTGCCGGATTTGTGTTTGTATTGACGTACAAAACCCCGTATAATAATGTGGGTGTCAAAAAATGGCGAGGGAAGATTACCGATGAAAAAAAACTTCGGCATGTTATTGCTGTTTCTGCTGCTCGGCTGGATGGCCGGAGCGTGGATCGCCAAGGCACTGCAGCCTGTAAAGGCAGTAGCCTTTCTTACGAAAGCCACGACCATACGTTGGTCGCCACAGGCTGATCTGGATATTATCAGTTATGATATTTCACTTCAATTTCAAATGAGCCTTCTGAGTCTGATCGGTATGATTGCCGCTGTGTGGCTTTATCGCAGACTGTAGGAGAATGACGAGTTATGACGAAAAAAATTAAACCAGTGACATCTATTATCGTGATTCGGACAGGATGTTGCCGTGGCATAAGGAGCCGTTCATTTTGGATAACACACAACAGCGCCCTATTATTCTGGCCTCCACATCGCCTCGGCGCAAAGAACTGATCGCATCACTCCACCTAGCGTTTGATGTAGTACCAAGTCATGCCAATGAAGATACACCACCAGAGTGGACACCTGAACAGACGGTACAGGAACTTGCTTTGCGCAAGGCGCTTGCCGTGTATCGTGGGCTTGAAGGCCGCGAGCAGGAAGCCATTATTGTTGGTAGTGACACCGTTGTTGTTCTGGATGGTGAGATTCTAGGCAAACCCTTAGACGAAGCGGATGCTGAACGTATGTTATCAAGGCTGCAGGGCCGCGTACATCGGGTGTTCACGGGTGTCGCTTGTATTGATGCGGGCAATGGACAGTCGTTAGTTCATTACCGCCAGACCGATGTAACGATGAAAGAGCTGTCGGATGCGACCATCCGTGCTTATGTGCAGACAGGTGAGCCTTCAGATAAGGCGGGATCATATGCCATTCAGGGCATTGGTGCTTCACTGATCGACCGCATTGAAGGATGTTATTTTAATGTGGTTGGCTTGCCGCTATCTTTGCTAAGTGATATGTTGGACGGGTTCGGCGTACATGTGTTGCCACGAACATGAATGAAGCCAAATGTTGTGAAATGAAAAGAGGGAACATATGGAGTCGCCTCAATACATGATGCGCGACATCCCCCAGGAAGAACGCCCGAGAGAACGCATGATGGAATACGGGGCGGGCGCCTTAAGCCATGCTGAATTGCTGGCAATTTTACTTCGAACAGGCACAAGACAGGAATCCGCGGTGCATATGGCACAGCGGATTCTGGCCGAAGCGGGTGGCATTCGCTCGTTGATGGATTTGAGTCTGGAAGAACTGACCGCGATGAAAGGGATCGGCAATGCCAAGGCTGTGCAATTGAAAGCTGGCATTGAGCTGGGTCATCGGATTGCCAAGAGCAGACTCACACAGTCGACTTCAATTCGTACACCGCGTGATGCAGCTGATATCCTGATGGAACAATTGCGTTACTTGCAAAAAGAACATTTTGTGTGTCTCTTTCTGAATAGCAAAAATCATATTATTGCCCAGGAAACACTCTCCATGGGCAGCCTTAACGCTTCGATTGTACATCCACGTGAAGTGTTCCGGGCTGCCATCAAATGTAGCAGCGCATCGATTGTGTGCGCACACAACCATCCGAGTGGTGATCCTACGCCCAGTCCGGAGGATATCCAAATAACCAAGAGACTGATTGAAGCAGGCGCTATTGTTGGCATTGATGTGCTTGATCATATTATTATCGGAGATGGAACGTACGTAAGTTTGAAGGAGAAGGGCTTAGTATAATATAATGGTTGGCGTTGATGTTTTCCTATGAATGTTAACGGCGTTGTCCGTAAAAGATAGGTTCACTTTACAAATGCAAAAAAACAAATGCGAATATTAGCTCCACGTATTGCGTGGGAATAAAATTATTACGCTCTGGATCAGAATGGAGCGGCTATATGAGGCAGAAAAGGAGATTATGTTATGTTTGGTGGTTTTACGAAAGATTTGGGTATTGACTTGGGGACAGCAAATACGTTGGTTTATGTACGAGGAAAAGGAATTGTGGTGCGAGAACCTTCGGTTGTCGCTATACGGACAGATACAAATAGCATCGAGGCAGTAGGTGAAGCCGCCAAAAAAATGATTGGACGTACACCAGGTAACATTCGTGCCATTCGTCCAATGAAAGATGGCGTTATTGCCGATTTTGATACAACAGCAACGATGATCAAATATTTCATCCGTGAGGCGCAGAAACAGCGCTCCATGTTCCAGCGTCATCCAAACGTGATGGTATGTGTACCATCCGGGATCACAGCAGTAGAACAACGTGCGGTTGAAGATGCAACCAAACAGGCTGGAGCACGTGAAGCCTATACGATTGAAGAGCCTTTTGCTGCTGCAATCGGTGCAGATCTGCCTGTATGGGAACCAACGGGTAGTATGGTTGTCGATATTGGTGGCGGTACAACGGAAGTGGCTGTTATCTCTCTTGGTGGTATTGTAACGAGCCGTTCGGTTCGTGTAGCAGGTGACGAGATGGATGAATCCGTTATCCAGTACATCAAACGCCAATACAATCTGATGATCGGTGAGCGTACATCGGAGCAATTGAAGATGGACATCGGATCGGCTATGCCATTGGAACAAGTAGAAACGATGGAAATTCGTGGACGTGACCTTGTAACAGGTCTGCCGAAGACCATTACGATTACTTCGGACGAGATCAGTGAAGCGCTGGCTGATACCGTGAATGCAATTGTTGAAGCGGTAAAAGTAACACTGGAAAAATGCCCGCCTGAACTTGCTGCCGATATCATGGATCGGGGTATCGTTCTTACAGGTGGTGGGGCTTTGCTTCGCAACCTGGACAAGCTTCTCGCTGGTGAGACAGGAATGCCTGTCATTGTGGCTGAGAACCCGCTGGATTGTGTAGCAATCGGAACAGGTAAAGCGCTTGAGAATATTCATTTGTTCAAAAGCAGAAGCAGTTCGGCAGTTCGTTCCAAACGTTAATTGGTATTTCCCTAACTTGGCATAGCGACCAAGTGGCAAGATATCTTTATAGAGGACCCGGTTAACCCCGGGGATGAGCTATTACCCGCTTAACAGGGGAGGATCGGCTGATATTCTCGCAGGGACTACAGGTCTGACAGTCTCCCCGCCGGGCATGGCTCGGAAGAGAATATGGATGTTAGAGGGTGTTCGAACTGTTTAAACTGCTAGGCAACAAAAGACTTTTTGTTTTGCTGGTGGGCCTTGTTACATTTATCGCGTTAATGGGCTTTACGCTCAGTCCGCGAACCACTCTATCCTGGCCGGAGAAATTCCTGAAGGATTCAGTTGGATTTGTACAATACGTATTTTACAAGCCCGCTTCCTATGTAGCGGGCTTTTTCAAAGATGTAGCGAACATGCGTACGGTATATGATGAGAATGAAGAGCTTCGCATCGCGATGGGTCACTATACCCGGGATCGGCTGAAGTACAATGATATGGAGCAAGTGAATGAGCAACTTCAGAAAGCGCTCAATTTCACAGAAGAACAGAAGAATCGCTATAATTACGGTTCACGAATTGCTCAGGTTATCAGTGCTAATTCGGATCCAAACAGCAGAACCATTAACATTGATATCGGTGAAAATGCGGGAATCAAGCCGGGGATGGCCGTTACCTCCCAGGAAGGGCTGGTCGGCGTGATCAGTCATGTCAGCTCATATACATCAACGGTTAATCTGTTAACGTCCATGGACGCCAATGATCCGACATCCAATGCCATTGCAGCAACGGCAGTAGGTAAGGAGAAAGTATTTGGTATGATTGAGAGCTACGATCCGAAGACGGGCATGCTCAAGATGACCAAAATCTCAGAAGATTCTAATATCCAAAAGGATGATGAGATCATCTCCTCCGGAATTATTAACAATTTTCCGAAGTACATGCGGATTGGTAAAGTGAAGAGTGTCGAGAAAAGTGAGTATGGTTTAACGAAAACAGCTACAATTGAGCCATATGCAAGTTTCCTTGACTGGAAAGAGCTGATTGTCATTATCCCGCCTGAGGTAAAAGAATAATGGTAACGCGCAAGCAAGTTTTGTTCCTGTTACTATTCGTTTTGTTCATTGCGGAAGGTACTATTTTGCCGCTGCTCATCCCTTCTGGCTGGCACATGCGTATTTCTGCCAATCTGGTCTATATCGTAATTTTGTTTATCGCTGTATATCATCATCGTCACACGGCACTAGTACTCGGTATATTTTTTGGACTATTGCATGACGTTGTATTCTACGGCGAGATGATTGGACCTTATGGATTCTCGATGGGATTATCGGCATATATGATGGGACTCATTTTTCAAGCACCGCGTGCGCCACTGCCGGTTATGGTATCGGTTGTCATTTTGGGAAGTCTGCTTAATGACACCATGCTATTTTTCCTGTACAAGCTCTTCCAACTTAACCACGTGACCTTTGACTGGGCGTTGATTGAATACATGATTCCTAATTTGTTCATTCATTTTGTGTTTGCCTTGATCATTTATGTCCCGCTTCGGAAACAACTGGAGCGGATCGGCAAGAGACGGAGCAAGACAGAAGAAGCTTCCTAAATACATTTATGGAGCGCAAAGCAGGAACTTGGGGCCCCGGGCACGAAATGTAATGAGATGGGAGGGACAGGCTTATGACGGTAAAATCGAATCACGTAACGATTAAAGGCATCCGAGACGGCCTGGTTTTCCTGTTGGACGATCAATGTGAATTCGAGGAATTGCTCTATGAGCTCCGCTATAAGCTGGAACACAGCCATCAAAATATTTTGACCGGACCGATTGTTCATGTGGATATCAAGTTGGGTGCCCGCGAAGTGACAGAGGACCAGAAAGAAGCAATCCTCGATATATTGAAGCAAAAAGGGAATTTGCTTATTCGATCCATCGACTCACCTGCACTCCAACCGGAGGTTAAAGGACCACCGCCAATTGTAACCATGTGTGGTATGGTGCGTTCAGGTCAGGTGCTTCATCATGAAGGAAATCTCCTGTTTCTTGGGGATATCAATCCGGGGGGCACAGTGACGTGTACCGGAGATATATATGTGTTGGGTTCACTCCGAGGTATGGCTCATGCCGGAATTGGTGGGGACGAGGAAGCGATCATTGCCGCTTCGGTATTTGCACCGACGCAGCTGCGGATTGCGGATATCATCAGTCGTCCTCCCGATGAATGGGAGAGCCGAGAGACCGGAATGGAATTTGCTTACTTACAGGACAATCAGATGCAGATAGACAAAATGAGCAATATCGTTCGGTTACGCCGAGATTTTAATGTGTTTAAAGGAGTGTAGCTCATGGGAGAGGCGATCGTGATCACTTCGGGTAAAGGCGGCGTGGGTAAAACAACCACCTCGGCAAACATCGGGACAGCGCTGGCGCTGCTCGGCAAAAAGGTTTGTCTGGTAGATACCGATATCGGCCTTCGTAATTTGGATGTCGTGATGGGACTCGAAAACCGTATTATTTACGATCTGTGCGACGTTGCGGACGGCCGCTGCCGTCTGAATCAGGCTTTGGTCAAAGACAAGCGTTTCGAAGAATTATACATGTTGCCTGCGGCGCAGACGAGAGACAAAAACTCAGTGTCGCCAGAACAGGTCAGGGATATTATCCTTGAATTGAAAAAAGATTTTGAATACGTCATTATTGATTGCCCAGCCGGCATAGAGCAGGGTTTCAAAAATGCGGTAGCAGGAGCAGATCAGGCCATCGTGGTCACTACACCGGAAAATGCTGCAGTGCGTGATGCGGATCGTGTCATCGGCCTGCTGGAGAGTTCGCACATTCAATCACCAAAGCTGGTGGTGAATCGAATTCGCAATAATATGGTTAAATCGGGTGACATGTTAGATATCGATGGTATTTTACAAGTACTTAATATTGACCTGATTGGCATCGTGCCTGATGATGAACTGGTCATCAAAGCGGCCAATTCAGGAGAACCTACGGTCATGAATCCGGATTCACTTGCGGCAATTGCGTATCGCAACATTGCACGACGCATTCTGGGAGATACGGTCCCATTGATGCAGCTGGAGCAGAAAAAGGGTGCTTTTACTCGTTTCAAAAAGTTCTTGGGAATGGGTTAACTCATTTAAATGGACTTATTCATTATCTGATTACATGACAGCCGTGGCTTATAGCCCGGCTTTTTTTTGTTACCTGCGGGCAGGCTTGTTCATATTATCAACCACCTCTTCATAGGATGTAGTAAACAAGCCTCGGCGGGAGGACATTCCATGAACACGAAACTCAGAATCAAGCAGAGACGAGAAGAACGTATCCGGCGACTGATGGATGGTGCCACTGTGGAGGTCTTACAGGAGCAGAAATTAGGTTCACTGTTGGACAAGAATGAGATCATACACCCAAAACCATTTACGCCGCCTAGTGAGGGGACACAGGAAAGAGATCCGGAATGGTTGTGGAAAAAAGAGAATGGTCATTTCGTTCCAGGGGGGCATTCGAGATTCAACCTGTTCAAGTCACTTCTCAAACGGACGGTTATTAGCGCTTTGATATTTGGCGGAGTATGGGGTCTATTTCAGTTGGATACATCGTGGACGACATCACCCAAAACAGTAATTGCGGATGCACTCCATCGGGATATGGATTTTGCCTCAGCAGCGGCTTGGTATGAACGGCATTTTGGAGGAACGCCTTCGTTTCTTCCGGTCCTCGGACATACGACGGATGCCGTGAACGGATTGAAAGTAAGGCAGTTACTGGGCAAACCGATCTCAGGCACAGTGGTTCAGCCATTCGCGCTGAGCATGAAGGGAATTGAGATCGTTCCGGATGCCGCAGGTGCAGAACTTATACAGGTCGCAAGTTCTGATGCTGGGCGTGTCATGGAGGTTATCGGAGATGCAGCAAGTGGATTCACAGTTGTCATCCAACATACAGGCAATGTCACGGCAATATACGGTCGGCTGAACGAAAGTGAAGTGAGCGTGAATGATTGGGTGGAAGCGGGGAATCCAGTGGGGAGTCTCAAGGCTACGGGTGGTGAACAACCGGCCACGCTCTATTTTGCAGTCAAAGAGGGGGAGGAGTACGTAGACCCGGCGGAAGTTGTTGCCCTTGATTAGGGTGTGGGGAGTCCATATTACGTTTCATCCGTTTTTTGTAATTATCATGATGGCCTCCCTTCTGACTGGACATTTTATTGAACTTATTACGTTGTTTGCCATCGTATTCATTCATGAATGTGGACATGCTGCGGCGGCAGCACTTCTGGGCTATCGTGTCTTGTCGATCCAGATGCTTCCTTTTGGAGGAGTTGCGGTTATCGAAGATGGAGGTACGATCACGGCCTACCGGGAAATCATGATTGCTCTGGCTGGTCCATTACAAAACATCCTGATGGTTGGCGTGGTTATGCTGTTGCAGTATGGCAATCTGGGCGATCCGGTATTTCTCAACTATATCATTCAGGGGAACCTGCTCATTGCCCTATTTAATCTGCTGCCTGTACTTCCTCTGGACGGAGGTAAAGTTGTTCAGGCACTTGTCAGTCTGTGGGCACCTTACTATACAACATTAATGTGGACTTACAGAATTAGCATTCTGTGTAGCGTAGGGGTTATTTTATATGCTATCAGCCGATGGTTTACTGGAGACTACGGCCTACCGCTCAACATTCTGTTAATCGGCCTTTTTTTGTTCTATTCCAACGTAACGGATTACCGAAATGTGCCCTATCGCTTTATTCGTTTTCTGATGAATCGAGAGGGTGCGTTTGCTCGTCACGCGGCTACTGGCAGTTTGGCGCAGCCAATAATCTCATTCCCGGCGAAACCTTTGGACACTATTTTGCGTCTATTAAAGAGAGAAAGATACCATATGGTATACGTGATGAACAGACAGGGTCGAATTATGGCCGTATTGCCTGAGCAACGGATTATCGGTTCCTATTTTCAACAAAATGGTAATAAATTGTAGTGTTCTGGTGGACCTGTTCTGAAATGGGTTAATATATGTACAATGAGAATTGAAAAGATACTGAAATGGATGTGGATGATTTGAATTGTCTTCTAGAGGTGAAGCCATGAAACAAATGATAGTACATAATGAACATAACCTCATGCAAATGGCGCTTCTGGAAGAAGGCAAAGCTGTGGAATTTACGGCAGAGCGTACACGTGATCGTGGACTGCTGGGTTCCTTTTTCAAGGGACGGGTCGTGAATGTGTTACCAGGTATGCAAGCTGCTTTTGTGGATATTGGTCAGAAAAAGAATGCGTTTCTCTATGTGGACGATGTGTTGCATCCCCATCTGGAGAAACAGCCCAAGGTGAAGCCTTCCATCTCGGAGTTGCTTCGTCCGGGTCAGGAAGTCATTGTTCAGGTTCTGAAAGAACCGGTAGGAGGCAAGGGAGCCCGGGTGACGACTCATTATTCACTCCCGGGCCGTTGGCTTGTCTACATGCCTGTTGCTGACTATGTAGCGGTATCCAAGAAAATTGCCCGTGAAGGGGATCGTTCCCGTCTTAAGGCACTTGGGGAGCAACTGAGGCGGGATGAAGAAGGACTTATTATTCGGACCGTATCTGGAGAAGAGCAGCATGAAGCCATTAAGTCGGACTTGGAAACATTACGTTCGCAGTGGTATCTGATTCGTGAAAAAGCGGACAGTTTGCCTTCACCAAGCCTCTTGCATAGGGATCATAGCATGGTACAGCGAATCATCAGAGATGTGTATACGCCAGGGAGTGACGAAGTCATCACTGATAGTGAAGGACAAGCCCGTGAGGTAAAAGCATTGCTCGAAGAGATTAGTCCTGGTCATCAACCCAAAGTACAGGTGTATCGGGGAACAGAATCCATCTTTGCTGCCTATGGTGTGCAGGAACAGTTGAATAAGGATTTTGCTCGGAAAGTGTGGTTGCCCGGAGGCGGATACATTGTTATTGATCATACCGAAGCTCTGACTGTAGTGGATGTGAACACGGGTAAATATACGGGAGCAGGCGGTGACAGTCTGGAAGAGACCGTGACAGAGACCAACATACAGGCAGCAGTGGAGATTGCCCGTCTAATGCGCCTGCGGGATATCGGTGGCATGATTATTGTCGACTTCATTGATATGGAGGAAGCTTCGAATCGGCATGAAGTCGCAGCAACCTTGGAGGGTGAGCTCAAGAAGGATCGGACCAAAGCATTTGTAATGGGTTGGACCAAACTGGGTTTGCTCGAACTTACCCGTAAGAAAGTGCGGGAAGAAAGTACGTTGCCCTATGTGGAGCCGTGTTCTTCCTGCCATGGAACGGGAAAAAGATATATTTCACCTTTGCATTGATTTTTGATATATTGCGTGATATAATCTTCAAGTATGTGTTTAGCCTAATGGTCTTGCACATGCTGTAACCGCACTGGCCGGGTATAAGAACAGTTCCGCAAGGACACTGTCACCTGAGAACGGGCGAGTCTGAGACATGAGGAGGTGCAAGGCAAATGTACGCAATTATTGAAACAGGCGGCAAACAGTACAAAGTCCAAGAGGGCGATGTTCTGTTCATCGAGAAATTGACTGCGAACGATGGCGAAAGCGTAACGTTCGACCGTGTCCTGGCTGTATCTAACGATCAAGGTTTGACAGCAGGTACACCATTGATTTCCGGAGCTACTGTAACGGCTAAAGTGGAGAAACATGGCAAAGGACAAAAGGTTATCGTATACAAATACAAACCTAAAAAGAACTACCATGTGAAGCAAGGTCACCGTCAACCGTACACTAAAGTAACTATCGAAACAATCAAAGCGTAAAGAAGGTGCGATAAGTGATTATCGTTCAAATCTTTCGTGATGAGGACGGGAACATCGAACGTTTTTCCATTGAAGGGCATGCTAATTTTGCCAAGCGGGGAGAAGACATCGTATGTGCCGGGGTATCCGCTGTTACAGTGGGTACGGTGAACTCGATTGAAACATTGACCGGTGTCGAAATGGATGCCAAGATGAAGAATGGCTTTTTAAGCGGTTCTTTACCTTTGTTAGAGAGAGGGGAAACCTGGTCCCAGGTACAATTGTTACTCGAATCCATGGTGGTTATGCTCTCTAATATTGCAGAGTCATACGGGAAGTATATTAAAATACAGCAATTCAAATAAGCAAAGAAGGAGGACAACCAATCATGTTGAAATTAAATCTTCAGTTATTCGCATCGAAAAAAGGTGTAGGTTCCACGAAGAACGGACGTGACAGTAATGCTCAACGTCTGGGTGTTAAACGTGCTGATGGTCAAACTGTAACTGGTGGTAGCATTCTCGTTCGCCAACGCGGAACGAAAATTCACCCAGGAACTAACGTTGGCATCGGTAAAGATGACACTTTGTTCGCGAAAATCGACGGCGTTGTAAAATTCGAACGTTGGGGACGCGATCGCAAAAAAGTAAGCATCTATCCTGTTAATGTTGCTCCTGTAGCAGCAGCAGTAGAAGCGTAATATCGGCATTCCGCCTAAGGAGCCTTCGGCATTTTTGCCGAAGGTTTTTTGTATTCAACGGTTATTCGATAATGAACTGGCAGAAGAGACATGTTATACTTGGTTACGGTGGGTGTAGACCAACCGAGTTTTGTAGAACGGGGAGAAGCCATGAAATCTTGGAAAAGAGTGCCGTGGATTGCGGCATGTTCACTTCTGATTCCTTTGGTTTTCGTTATGTTGTATCCGGCGATGATCTCAAGCGTCGTGTGCGCATTGTGGTCCGTCGCAGTATTGCTCATTTCTGTGAATGCGATGAAGAAACAGGCGGAGGCGGAACGCAGAGCCATCATACAATCCATGGAAAAAACAGCAATTGCTTCATTAAATCATCATCGACACGACTGGATGAACGACCTTCAGGTGTTATATGGATATCTTCGACTGGGCAAACTTGATAAATCCTTGCAATGTGTGGAAAGAATAAAAGAGCGGGTTACAGAAGAAAGCCGAATCTCCAGATTAGGTATTCCTTCCCTCGTATTTTATCTTCAGTCTTTTCGTGCCAGTGGAATTGCGCTGGACTTGCATGTGGAAATAGAAGATGAGTTGCAGCTTAGTGCTCTGGTCTCTCCCGAGGATGGCGAGTCACTTACCGGGGCGATTGCTGATGCAATCAGGGCCTATCAATATGGCGGCGGCCGGTCTTCTTGGGGAGAGGTTCGCAAACTGACCTTAAACTTCGGACAGGATCATGGAGATGTGGTTGTCCGACTGGACGGGGATCAAACACCCGATCCGGAAACACTGCGGCAGCTTACTGCCGTACTCAAAGGAAAAAAAGTCAGAACGGAGCAGTTTCCGTCTGAGGATACGTTTATACAATTCAGAATGCCGTGTGGAATATAGGAAGAAGGGGTTAACCAATGTTTGTAGATAAAGCGAAGATTTATGTAAAAGCCGGAGACGGAGGGGACGGAATTATTTCGTTCCGTCGTGAGAAGTATGTACCAAACGGCGGACCTGCCGGGGGCGATGGAGGCAGAGGAGCTGACATCATTTTCCGCGTGGATGAAGGTTTGCGTACGTTGATGGATTTTCGTTACCAGCGTCACTTTAAGGCCCCACGTGGTGAGAAGGGACGTAACAAAAGTCAGCATGGTGCAAACGCGGAGAACATGATTGTGCGCATTCCACCAGGAACTATCATCTTGGATGAAGACAGTGGAGAAGTACTGGCGGATATGACACGTCACGGTCAACAGGTTGTTATTGCTCGTGGTGGTCGGGGCGGACGAGGTAACATCCGATTTGCTACACCGAACAATCCTGCACCTGAACTTGCTGAGAACGGTGAAGAAGGACAAGAGCGTTACATCGTACTCGAACTGAAAGTGATGGCAGATGTTGGTCTGGTTGGTTTCCCGAGTGTCGGGAAATCCACATTGCTTTCTGTCGTTTCGTCAGCCAAGCCAAAGATCGGTGCATACCATTTCACAACCATTACACCGAATCTGGGTGTAGTCGGTGTAGGAGAAGGCCGAAGCTTTGTCATGGCTGATCTGCCTGGACTGATTGAAGGTGCGCATGAAGGAGTCGGACTGGGACATGAGTTCCTGCGTCATGTCGAGCGTACTCGTATTATTGTTCATGTCGTAGATATGTCGGGTTCGGAAGGACGCGATCCTTTTGAAGACTGGCAGAAAATCAATGACGAATTGAAGTTGTACAATCCGCTTCTCGCCGAGAGAACGCAAGTTGTAGCAGCTAACAAGATGGATATGCCAGACTCTGAAGCGAACCTGGAGCAATTTTTACAGCAAGTTCGTGAAGTGCAACCTGATATTGAAGTGATGCCAATTTCATCCTTGACTCGT
This sequence comes from Paenibacillus sp. FSL H8-0283, assembly GCF_045040675.1. NCBI lineage: Bacteria > Bacillati > Bacillota > Bacilli > Caryophanales > Paenibacillaceae > Paenibacillus > Paenibacillus sp. FSL H8-0283. The sequence continues at coordinate 5,524,727 of NZ_CP150295.1, read as the reverse complement.
AAAGGGATTCAAGAACTTCTGTATCGTGCAGCTGATCTGCTGGATCAGGCTCCAGACGAGCGAGTGGTTGAAGAGGTAGCAGATGTATCTGAACGTAAAGTATACAGTCTGGACAAAAAAGAAGACGATGGTTTCAAAATTGTGCGTGAGAATGAAATGTTCGTTGTCGAAAGTGCCAAGATTGACCGCATGATGAAACGGATGCAACTGAACTCGCACGAGGCTATACTGAAACTCGCACGTACACTGCGTTATATGGGTGTGGATGCTGAGTTGCGTAAGCGCGGAGCTGTAGAAGGCACCATCGTTCGTATTGGAGACTTTGAATTCGAATTCGTGGAAGGCAGCAGTTACTACTAAGTAGCCGTCTTCCGTGGAGAGACAGATTGATATAGGAACGCAGAGGAGTGGGAAGTTGACCCGCAACTCTGCGTTTTTTTGTTTTTTCCTGACATGGGAGAGGGATAAACTTGTATACTGTGAGGAACGTATTTCAAAAAATAGGCGTGTCATGTATTGCCCTTTTGTCATAGATCCTATATAATGTCCACTATATGAATACATGAGTCTTTGAGGAGAGGACGTTCTGTGAACGAACGCTATTACTTAGTACGGGAAGATATTTTACCAGAGGCAGTGGTGAAGACCATGCAGGTAAAAGAACTACTGGCTTCTGGGGATGTTAAAACAGTGCATGAGGCGGTTGAACAGGTCGGATTAAGCCGGAGTGCCTTTTACAAGTACAAAGATGGAATTCATCTGATCAACCAGCTTGAGCGCGAGAGAATTGTAACGATCTCCATTGATCTGGAGCATCAGTCGGGGATCTTGTCTCGTGTGCTTGGACATGTAGCTGGTTATGGAGCTAACGTACTCACGATTAATCAGAGTATCCCGCTTCAAGGAAGAGCCAATGTTGTCATTTCGGTGGAAACGACACATCTTCATGGCGAAATTGGTGAAATGCTGGATCGAATGCAAGATATGCCTGGAGTAAGACGTACACGTATTGTAGGCCAAGGGTAATTAGGCTTTAACATACAGGACTGACGGACAAGAATAGACATTAGGGGGTAGATCGTTAGTGAAACCGGTAAAAGTCGGATTGTTGGGTCTGGGAACTGTCGGAACGGGAGTCGTTCGCATTGTGGAAGGGAATCAGGAGGATCTGAGCAGTCAGGTTGGATCGCCGATTGTCATCGAGAAGATCGCAGTGAAAAATACAGAGAAAGAACGTGTTATTGCTGTAGACCGTGCCAAGCTTACGGAAGATCCTTGGGAAGTCATTCGTCATCCGGATATTGATGTCATCGTTGAAGTCATGGGCGGCATTGATCAGACGAAGGAGTATATTCTTGAAGCGTTGGAACGTGGGAAGCATATCGTAACAGCAAACAAAGATCTCATGGCACTGCATGGTACAGAGATTTTGGCGAAGGCACAGGAAAAACAATGTGACGTGTTCTATGAGGCGAGTGTTGCTGGAGGGATTCCGATCATTCGTACGCTGATTGAAGGTTTCTCTTCTGATCGGATTACCCGCATTATGGGGATTGTGAACGGAACAACGAACTTTATTCTGACCAAAATGAGTCAGGAAGGTGCATCCTATGAAGAAGTACTGGCTGAAGCACAGGCTCTGGGATACGCCGAATCCGATCCAACTTCCGATGTGGAGGGACTTGACGCAGCTCGCAAAATGGCGATATTGAGTACACTCGGTTTCCGCACCAATGTGGAGTTGAAGGATGTAACCGTTAAAGGAATATCCTCCGTAACTCGAGAAGACATTATGTATGCCAAAAGATTGGGCTATGAGATGAAGTTACTTGGTATTGCGGACCGTATTGGCGATGAGATCACGATCAGCGTTCAGCCGACAATGGTTAGACAGAATCACCCGATTGCTTCAGTCAACGGTGTGTTCAACGCAGTATATGTACACGGTGAAGCTGTAGGGGAGACGATGTTCTACGGTGCGGGTGCGGGAGAACTCCCAACGGCAACTTCGGTTGTAGCTGACATTGTGGCGGTTACCAAAAACCTTAAACTTGGCGTGAACGGTCTCAAAGCAATTGTGCCTTATAAGATTAAGCGACTGCAAAGCGACGAGCAGATCGTGTCGAAAAACTTTATTTTACTACACGTAGACGATAAAGCCGGTGTATTGGCACAAATTACACAAATTTTCGCAGAATATGATGTCAGTCTGGCGTCGGTTGTTCAACAGCCGAATGAGCACAACCCGGATGCCGAGATCATTATCGTTACACATAATGCAAGTAAGGCAAGCATGGATAAAGTGTTAAAACATTTTGAATCACTCAGCGTCATTCGCCGCATTAAGAGTGTCTACCGGGTCGAAGGATAATTGTCCTTATCCCATACGGCATCTCAATTATTTCAGTTATAACGTACAAGTTAATCATATCCGGTTCAACAGGTCATCATTCCAGATTATTAAAACATAAAGGAGTTTACCCACAATGAGATATCAAGGACTTTTGCAAACGTACAGAGAGCACCTTCCAGTTAATGAAAATACACCCCTGCTTACGCTTCAGGAAGGAAATACACCGTTGATTCATGCAGAGAATCTGTCTGAGGAACTCGGTTTGAATGTTTATTTCAAGTATGAAGGTTTGAACCCTACGGGATCTTTCAAAGACCGCGGTATGGTTATGGCAGTTGCCAAAGCTATGGAAGAAGGCAGCCGTACGATCATGTGTGCATCCACAGGTAATACGTCAGCAGCTGCAGCGGCCTACGCCGCACGTGGTGGCCTCAATTGTATCGTACTGATCCCGAATAACAACATTGCACTGGGTAAACTGGCCCAAGCCATGATCTATGGAGCTAAGGTGATCGCGATCAATGGTAACTTTGACCGTGCACTGGATATTGTGCGTGAGATCACAGCCAAACATCCGATCACGCTTGTAAACTCTGTGAATCCGTTCCGGATTGAAGGACAGAAGACAGCAGCGTTTGAAGTAATTGAACAACTTGGCGAAGCGCCTGACGTTCTGGCTATTCCAGTCGGTAATGCGGGTAATATCTCGGCTTATTGGAAAGGTTTCAAAGAATATAAAGAGGCAGGCAAGTCCAGCACGCTTCCACGTATGGTTGGTTTCGAAGCAGAAGGTGCGATGGCCATTGTCAAAGGTGAGCCGATCCTTGAACCTGAAACGGTAGCAACAGCAATTCGAATCGGTAATCCGGCGAGCTGGAAAACGGCGGTAGCTGCAGCTGAGGAATCTGGTGGACAGATCAACTATGTAACGGATGAACAAATTCTGACAGCGTATCGTACACTTGCTTCTCGGGAAGGAATCTTTGCTGAACCTGCTTCTGCGGCTTCCCTTGCCGGTGTATACAAACTGAAGAGTGAAGGGTACTTTAAAGGCGGAGAGACTGTCGTTTGTGTACTGACAGGTAATGGCCTGAAAGATCCTAATATTGCGATCAAAACAGTAGCGACTGAGCCACTTGTTGTTGAAGATACGGAAGAAGCAGTAATGGCGGCTATTGCACAACTGGAGCAGCAATCTGTATGAGTTTGCGTGAAAAGGTAACCGTAAAAATACCTGCAAGCACAGCCAATCTCGGTCCGGGGTTTGATACCCTGGGCATGGCATTGTCTTTGTATGCCTGGTTGGAAATGAAACCTGCCGAGCAGACGTCATTTCATCTTCACGGCAATCATTTGACAGGCCTGCCAACAGATAAATCGAATTTGATTTACGAAGTGGCACAGATGGTATTCAATGAAGCTGGGGTATCCATCCCTGAATTGGAGATTTCCATGTATTCCGATATTCCGCTTACGCGGGGACTCGGGAGCAGTGCATCAGCCATCGTTGGTGCATTGGCAGCAGCGAATGCATTAATTGGTTCTCCTTTATCCGATGCGAAGCTTCTGGATATGGCCACATCCCTCGAGAAGCATCCTGATAATGTGGGAGCATCTCTGTATGGCGGTATTATTACGGCTGTATGGAATGGTCAACAGGTAGATCATATACGTATTGAACCACACCAGGATCTGCAGGCTTTGGTTATTGTACCTGAATTCCAGCTGTCTACTTCAAAAGCAAGGAATGTAATTCCAGAGCAATTTGGCATGTCTGATGTGGTGTATAACATTAGCAGATCTTCACTGCTCGTTGCCGCTTTGGCGAGTGGACGACTGGATATGATTCAGAAGGCGATGTCAGATCGAATTCACCAACCATATCGGGCATCATTGGTGCCAGGCATGGCTGAGATATTGGAACATGCTGTTGATCATGGAGCGTTGGGAGCTGCCTTGAGCGGAGCTGGCCCGACCGTATTGACTTTGGTAGATCGTCATGACACCCGGAAAGCGGGATTGGAACAATATTTGCTGGACACTATGGAGCGGGAGGGCATATCTGCTTCTGCACTGTGGCTCGATCCGGATTTGGACGGTGTAACCGTGCTGCCTGATCAAGACGAACGTCCTTTTCTGGACAGAATCAAAGGGGAAGTTAATGCATGAAACGAATTGCAGTATTACCTGAAGGCTCAGTCTCTCATGAGGCAATTGATTTCCTTTTCAACGGGGAACCATTAGATTTGCTTCATTCCAAGCTGATTTCGGATGTGTTTAGAGCAACGGATAGCGGGAATGCACAATACAGCGTCATTCCGATTGAAAATACCATTGAGGGTTCCGTTAGTCTTCATATGGACTGGCTTGTAAATGAAGTGGACATTCCGATGCAAGCGGAGTGGGTATACCCATCCATCCAGAATGTCATTGGACATGGCTCGGAATTTAAGACGGAGAGCGGCGAGTATGATTTTAGTAAAATTACCAAGATCATGTCTCACCCTGTGGCTATTCCGCAGTGTCAGAATTTTATTCGGTTGCATTCACCCGGGGCGGATCTTGAAGGTGTGAACAGTACAGCCGAAGCTGTAGAAATTGTGAAAAAAAATCCAGGTAAGGGCTGGGTAGCGATTGGTACCAAACTTGCTGCTCAGAAGCATGGTCTGGACATTATGGCTGAACGGGTTACAGATCATGACAACAACTACACCCGTTTTGTGCTCATTGGCCATGAACCTGTGAACATTCCACGTGAACCGGATCATGTAAAAACCAGCTTGCTGGTGACGTTGCCAGAAGATGCACCGGGTGCATTGCATCAGGTATTGTCGGCTTTTGCATGGCGGAAGCTGAACTTGACCCGTCTCGAATCTCGTCCAACGAAGAAACGATTGGGCAGTTACTATTTTTACATTGATGTTGTGGAAACGGTCGATTCGGTATTGCTTACCGCAGCCATGGCGGAAATTGAAGCATTGAATTGTCAGGTGCGCGTTCTGGGTAGCTATCCTTGTTATACATATCCTTCGAGATAATTGACCTGATGGTGTTTGGGAATGTTAGAAGGTTGTCATAAGTCGGGGTAGAATGAGCGAGTAATGGCTTGTCATTTGGTGTACAATGGACGGGTTAATAACGTTTCGGAGTACAGGGAATGGATATTTTATGGAGGTGCAGTCATCAGTGGCAGAACAATGGATCTATTTGGATGGTCAGTATGTGACCAAGGAGAACGCAACCGTTTCGGTATATGATCATGGATTTTTGTATGGAGATGGAATTTTCGAAGGTATTCGGATCTATAACGGAAATATTTTCAGATGTAAGGCCCACTTGGATCGTTTGTATGATTCGGCAAAATCCATTAGTTTGAACATTCCGCTGTCCATTGATGAGATGCTGGAAGTCATGGCTGAAACGGTGCGCCGCAATGATATGCGTAATGGTTATATTCGTCTTATTGTATCGCGTGGCCCTGGTAATCTGGGGTTGGACCCGTTACGTTGCCCTAAGGCATCCGTAATCATCATCGTGGAGCAATTGGCGATCTATCCGGAGGAAGCGTATCTTACTGGATTGAAAGCCGTGTCGGTATCCCAACGCCGGAACATTCCAGACGCATTGAATCCAAAAATTAAATCGTTAAACTATCTGAATAACATCCTGGTTAAAATCCAGTCTAACTATTCAGGTGCTGGTGAAGCAATTATGCTGAATTCCCAAGGTTACGTAACTGAGGGTTCAAGTGATAACATCTTCATCATCAAAAATGGTGTAGTGTACACGCCGCCTTGTTATCTCGGAGCACTTGAAGGGATTACACGTCAAGCGATTATCGATCTATGTGGCGAACTGGAGCTTGAATTAAAAGAAGTGCCATTCACCCTGCATGATGTGTATATCGCAGACGAAGTCTTTTTCACCGGGACAGCTGCAGAAGTTATCGCTGCATATGAAGTCGATGGAAGAACAATTGGCACGGGAGTAGCAGGTCCGGTAACGCTGAGACTGCTGGAAGCATTCCGTCAGATTGTTGACAAAGATGGATATAAAGTGTGGGAATCTTAAGTTAGAATTGCATAACATAGGGAACAGGAATCCTCCTTGTCCGATAAAATTCTGCATACCTGGTGTATGGGGATTTTGGAGACAGGAGGATTTTTTTTGTTTAGTTGATGTCATTAGCCCGGTTTCTGCATAGGATGTAGTAACGGTATGGGCGAATGTACTGCCCAAGTATGACGTCTAGGAGGTTAGTTCCCTGTGAAAATACACATGGTGAAAAAAGGCGACACATTATATCTGCTGTCCCAAAAATACAATGTAGCGCTGGAAAAATTGATCGCGGCTAATCCGCAAATCACAAATCCCGACAAGCTGGATATTGGCATGAAGGTCAAAATCCCTGCAGAGCCAGTAACACCGAAACCGGAGGGTGTGCTCCACAGTCACAAGGTGCAACAAGGAGATTCGTTATGGAAGTTGGCACAAGCCTGGGGAGTTCCTTTAAAAGACATGGTCAATGCCAATCCACAGTTGAAAAATCCGAACGCTCTGCTGGTGGGGGAGACAGTTTATATCCCTTCTATGCACGCACAAGGAAACAGCACATCTAATTCGGGTGCCGGTAACATTGCTGCTCATGAAAAGTTGTCACCTGAAGGTAAGGAATACACGGGAGTCAAAGAACCGGAACCACCGGCTCCAGTTATGCCAACTCCTCCTGCTCCGGTAGCAGAGGTTCCAGTTCCAGTCCCAGTTCCTGCTCCACCACCAGCCAATACGGAGAAGCCGAATGTGAAGCCTGAATTGGAGGTACTGCCGCAGTTACCGGAGCTTCCTGAAGTGAAACCCGAAAAGGAAACGCACAAAAAAGAAGAGGTTAAACCCGAAGTTTATGTAAAACCGGTAGCAGAATCGAAGAAATACACAATGCCTAATCTTTCGCCTGAAATTATGCCTTTGCCTGTAATGCCTAATACAAAGTCTCCAACTGAGGTTGCACCAGCAACGAAAAAACCTTGTGGTTGTGGTAATAAGTTGCATCATGCGCCAGCCGAGCACCCTTATGTTCAAATCCCGGTTTCTGTACAAGAGGTGTATGGTGCTCAGCAAGACATGTACACGGCTGGAGCGAGTAACAATGCGTCGTTTCCAGGGATTCCGGAAGTTAGTCCTTATAGTGGCAGTGATCTGCCTAACAGTCCGTGGACTGGCGCGGATCAGGGTTATAACCACAATAACGTTATGCCGAATCTGTCCGCAGAAATGCAAAACAACTCATTTCCGATTGCGCCAGCTGGCGAAGTGAATAGTCCATTCCCAACATATGCAGCACCTAGTCATATGAATCATCAGCCGCCTTTCATATCTCCATACTCAATGCTTCCGTACCCTCCATGCGGATGTGGCTCACATACACATATGCCTCAGTATACTTATCCTTCTCATGGTTATCAGGATCCGGCTTGGAATATGTATGGTCCTTCGTACGGTATGCCGCCTGAAATGTCCACATCAACGATGCCAAACCAGCCTATTGAGTATGCTTATCAGAATCCGTACCCTACTCAGAACATGGTTCCCCCGTCCCCGCTTGGAGCATTTGGTGAAATGTATCCTCCTCAGGGGCAAGGGAAGGGTGGCAAAAAAGGGGGGCGTGAAGACGCTAACTTAAGTCAGGTAGCAATTGAAGAGGTTGGATCAGATTCGGAAGGGAAGTCTAAGCAAGCAGGGAATAAGCCGGCCGCTGCAAAACGCAGAACAAGCAAGGCTCCTCTGAAGAATAAATCCAAGGTATCCGTGTCCGGGAAAACATCCAGAGAGGGTGCAGCTACTTCCAACCAACGGAAATCCGATAAAAAGCGTCGTAATCCATGGATACAAAACTAACCTGAGGATTGTGATTGATGAATAAGTGAGGGACCTGTTATATAAGCGGGAAGCCAGCTCTGTAATAGAGAGCTGGCTTCCCGCTTACTTGAGTGAACATTGAGTTGCACATAACGGAGATAGTTGCTCAGGAAATAATAGAAAGCATTTTATTAAGAAGTTATTGTAAACCCTTTCATGAATGTGTTAAAATATTTGTACCTTATGAGCATGACCTAATATGATAGGACAAGATAGGGTACGGATATGATAGCTCTAGCTAATGTAAAACTACTAAAGAAAAGAAATGAAAAAAACTGTTGCATTACATTCAGCCGTATGATATATTATTTAAGTCGCCGCTGAAACACAGTGCTGACACGGGAAACATAAGAGGTAATGAAACAAGTTTGATCTTTGAAAACTGAACAACGAGTGAGTAAACATTCTGCTTGCAGAATGAACGCGAAAGTTTGAGACAAGCCTTGGCTTGAATCGGCTGGAGCACAAATGAGATTTTTAATCTCGTCAGATTCAAAATGAGCTTATCGCTCTTTTCAATACTTTATTGGAGAGTTTGATCCTGGCTCAGGACGAACGCTGGCGGCATGCCTAATACATGCAAGTCGAGCGGAGTTGATAGGAAGCTTGCTTTCTTGATACTTAGCGGCGGACGGGTGAGTAACACGTAGGCAACCTGCCCTCAAGTTTGGGACAACTACCGGAAACGGTAGCTAATACCGAATAATTGTTTTCTTCGCCTGAAGGAAACTGGAAAGACGGAGCAATCTGTCACTTGGGGATGGGCCTGCGGCGCATTAGCTAGTTGGTGAGGTAACGGCTCACCAAGGCGACGATGCGTAGCCGACCTGAGAGGGTGATCGGCCACACTGGGACTGAGACACGGCCCAGACTCCTACGGGAGGCAGCAGTAGGGAATCTTCCGCAATGGGCGAAAGCCTGACGGAGCAATGCCGCGTGAGTGATGAAGGTTTTCGGATCGTAAAGCTCTGTTGCCAGGGAAGAACGCTTGGGAGAGTAACTGCTCTCAAGGTGACGGTACCTGAGAAGAAAGCCCCGGCTAACTACGTGCCAGCAGCCGCGGTAATACGTAGGGGGCAAGCGTTGTCCGGAATTATTGGGCGTAAAGCGCGCGCAGGCGGTCATTTAAGTCTGGTGTTTAATCCCGGGGCTCAACCCCGGATCGCACTGGAAACTGGGTGACTTGAGTGCAGAAGAGGAGAGTGGAATTCCACGTGTAGCGGTGAAATGCGTAGATATGTGGAGGAACACCAGTGGCGAAGGCGACTCTCTGGGCTGTAACTGACGCTGAGGCGCGAAAGCGTGGGGAGCAAACAGGATTAGATACCCTGGTAGTCCACGCCGTAAACGATGAGTGCTAGGTGTTAGGGGTTTCGATACCCTTGGTGCCGAAGTTAACACATTAAGCACTCCGCCTGGGGAGTACGGTCGCAAGACTGAAACTCAAAGGAATTGACGGGGACCCGCACAAGCAGTGGAGTATGTGGTTTAATTCGAAGCAACGCGAAGAACCTTACCAGGTCTTGACATCCCTCTGATCGATGCAGAGATGTATCTTTCCTTCGGGACAGAGGAGACAGGTGGTGCATGGTTGTCGTCAGCTCGTGTCGTGAGATGTTGGGTTAAGTCCCGCAACGAGCGCAACCCTTATATTTAGTTGCCAGCATTTCGGATGGGCACTCTAGATAGACTGCCGGTGACAAACCGGAGGAAGGTGGGGATGACGTCAAATCATCATGCCCCTTATGACCTGGGCTACACACGTACTACAATGGCCGGTACAACGGGCTGCGAAATCGCGAGATGGAGCCAATCCCAACAAAGCCGGTCTCAGTTCGGATTGCAGGCTGCAACTCGCCTGCATGAAGTCGGAATTGCTAGTAATCGCGGATCAGCATGCCGCGGTGAATACGTTCCCGGGTCTTGTACACACCGCCCGTCACACCACGAGAGTTTATAACACCCGAAGTCGGTGGGGTAACCGCAAGGAGCCAGCCGCCGAAGGTGGGATAGATGATTGGGGTGAAGTCGTAACAAGGTAGCCGTATCGGAAGGTGCGGCTGGATCACCTCCTTTCTATGGAGAATCGTTTCCTGCAACGGAAACATTCAAATAAGCAGGTTCTTAGAACCTGCAACAGCGATTTATTTCGGTCCGTCACTTCGGTGTGGATGAAATGAAGAGCACAAAACACTCACTCGTTGTTCGGTTTTGAGAGCTCAAACTCTCAAACAGCTTGCTTTTGCATGGAGCTTGTTCTTTGAAAACTAGATATCGAAACGAAACAAACGCGAATTAGAACATTCCTTTAAGCTGAACTTGTGCAAACAAGTCAAGTGTATAAAGGTAGTTAAATTGCTTTTGTGATGGTATCGGGTGAGAGCGACTTTTGGCTTTGCGCAAGCAAAACAAGGGAAGCGAGCGACCGAAACCGGAACAAAATGGTTAAGCTACTAAGAGCACACGGAGGATGCCTAGGCGCTAGGAGCCGATGAAGGACGTGGCGAACAACGAAACTGCCTCGGGGAGCTGTAAGCAAGCTTTGATCCGGGGGTGTCCGAATGGGGAAACCCAGCTGGGGTAATTTCCAGTTACTCATAACTGAATACATAGGTTATGTAGAGGCATACCAGGGGAACTGAAACATCTAAGTACCCTGAGGAAGAGAAAACAATAGTGATTCCGTCAGTAGCGGCGAGCGAACGCGGAGAAGCCCAAACCAAAGAGCTTGCTCTTTGGGGTTGTGGGACGTCTCACATGGAGTTACAAAGGAACCGGTTAAGCGAAGAGGTCTGGAAAGGCCCGCCAAAGAAGGTAAAAGCCCTGTAGTTGAAAGTTGGTTCCCTCCGAGACGGATCCCGAGTAGTGCGGGGCACGTGAAACCCCGTATGAATCCGGCAGGACCATCTGCCAAGGCTAAATACTTCCTAGCGACCGATAGTGAAGCAGTACCGTGAGGGAAAGGTGAAAAGCACCCCGGAAGGGGAGTGAAATAGAACCTGAAACCGTGTGCTTACAAAAAGTCAGAGCCCGTTTTAGGGGTGATGGCGTGCCTTTTGTAGAATGAACCGGCGAGTTACGTTCCCGTGCAAGGTTAAGGTGAAGAGCCGGAGCCGCAGCGAAAGCGAGTCTGAATAGGGCGAATTAGTACGTGGACGTAGACCCGAAACCGGGTGATCTACCCCTGTCCAGGGTGAAGGTGCGGTAACACGCACTGGAGGCCCGAACCCACGCATGTTGAAAAATGCGGGGATGAGGTGGGGGTAGCGGAGAAATTCCAATCGAACTCGGAGATAGCTGGTTCTCCCCGAAATAGCTTTAGGGCTAGCCTCGGAAAACAGAGTCGTGGAGGTAGAGCACTGATTGGGTGCGGGGCCCGCAAGGGTTACCAAGCTCAGTCAAACTCCGAATGCCATAGACTTACTTCCGGGAGTCAGACAGTGAGTGCTAAGATCCATTGTCAAAAGGGAAACAGCCCAGACCATCAGCTAAGGTCCCCAAGTGTGTGTTAAGTGGGAAAGGATGTGGAGTTGCACAGACAACCAGGATGTTGGCTTAGAAGCAGCCATCATTGAAAGAGTGCGTAATAGCTCACTGGTCGAGTGACTCTGCGCCGAAAATGTAACGGGGCTAAACACACCACCGAAGCTATGGCTTGATGCTTTGCATCAGGGGTAGGGGAGCGTTGTATAAGGGTTGAAGGTGTACCGTAAGGAGCGCTGGACATTATACAAGTGAGAATGCCGGTATGAGTAACGAAAAGATCAGTGAGAATCTGATCCGCCGAAAGCCTAAGGGTTCCTGAGGAAGGCTCGTCCGCTCAGGGTAAGTCGGGACCTAAGGCGAGGCCGAAAGGCGTAGTCGAAGGACAACAGGTCGAAATTCCTGTACCACCGTAAGCCGTTATGAGCAATGGGGGGACGCAGTAGGGTAGTGACGCGGACTGATGGATGTCCGTCTAAGCAGTAAGGCTGATGTGTAGGCAAATCCGCACATTGTAAGGCTGAGCTGTGATGGGGAGCGAAAATTATAGTAGCGAAGGTCATGATCTCACACTGCCAAGAAAAGCCTCTAGCCAGGTGATGGTGCCCGTACCGCAAACCGACACAGGTAGGCGAGAAGAGTATTCTAAGGCGCGCGGAAGAACTCTCGTTAAGGAACTCGGCAAAATGACCCCGTAACTTCGGGAGAAGGGGTGCCCCGGTAGTGTGAATAGCACGAGGGGGCCGCAGTGAAAAGGCCCAAGCGACTGTTTAGCAAAAACACAGGTCTGTGCGAAGCCGTAAGGCGAAGTATACGGGCTGACGCCTGCCCGGTGCTGGAAGGTTAAGGGGAGTGGTTAGGAGCAATCCGAAGCTGTGAACCGAAGCCCCAGTAAACGGCGGCCGTAACTATAACGGTCCTAAGGTAGCGAAATTCCTTGTCAGGTAAATTCTGACCCGCACGAATGGCGTAACGACTTGGGCGCTGTCTCAACGAGAGATCCGGTGAAATTTTAATACCTGTGAAGATGCAGGTTACCCGCGACAAGACGGAAAGACCCCATGGAGCTTTACTGCAGCTTGATATTGAATTTGGGTACGATCTGTACAGGATAGGTGGGAGCCTTTGAAGTGTGAGCGCCAGCTTGCATGGAGGCAACGTTGGGATACCACCCTGATCGTATCTAGGTTCTAACCTGGTACCGTAATCCGGTGCGGGGACAGTGTCAGGTGGGCAGTTTGACTGGGGCGGTCGCCTCCTAAAGAGTAACGGAGGCGCCCAAAGGTTCCCTCAGAATGGTTGGAAATCATTCGAAGAGTGCAAAGGCATAAGGGAGCTTGACTGCGAGACCTACAAGTCGAGCAGGGACGAAAGTCGGGCTTAGTGATCCGGTGGTACCGCATGGAAGGGCCATCGCTCAACGGATAAAAGCTACCCTGGGGATAACAGGCTTATCTCCCCCAAGAGTCCACATCGACGGGGAGGTTTGGCACCTCGATGTCGGCTCATCGCATCCTGGGGCTGAAGTAGGTCCCAAGGGTTGGGCTGTTCGCCCATTAAAGCGGTACGCGAGCTGGGTTCAGAACGTCGTGAGACAGTTCGGTCCCTATCTGTCGTGGGCGTAGGAAATTTGAGAGGAGCTGTCCTTAGTACGAGAGGACCGGGATGGACGTACCGCTGGTGTACCAGTTGTTCCGCCAGGAGCACCGCTGGGTAGCTATGTACGGACGGGATAAACGCTGAAAGCATCTAAGCGTGAAGCCCCCCTCAAGATGAGATTTCCCAGTATGTAAGACCCCTTGAAGACGACGAGGTAGATAGGCTGGGGGTGGAAGTGCAGCAATGCATGGAGCTGACCAGTACTAATCGGTCGAGGGCTTATCCAATAGCAAGTTGTAATTCGCGTGTTCCGTTTCGAATCTAGTTTTCAGAGAACGATCTCTGAAATGTAAGCTACGCGTTTGGTGGCGATGGCGGAGGGGTTCCACGCGTACCCATCCCGAACACGACCGTTAAGCCCTCTAGCGCCGATGGTACTTGGACCGCAGGGTCCTGGGAGAGTAGGACGCCGCCAAGCGAACTCTTTCATCATACATAGAAAACAGGCTCTGCATGTTGATGTTGTACGATGAATTGCATTTGCACTGCAAATGCATATATTCCCTGATAGCTCAGTTGGTAGAGCACTCGACTGTTAATCGAGTTGTCACAGGTTCGAGCCCTGTTCGGGGAGCCATTAAGGCCCGTTGGTCAAGGGGTTAAGACACCTCCCTTTCACGGAGGTAACAGGGGTTCGAATCCCCTACGGGTCATATAGATGGAGGCTTAGCTCAGCTGGGAGAGCATCTGCCTTACAAGCAGAGGGTCGGGGGTTCGATCCCCTCAGCCTCCACCATATAAATTTTTATAACGACGCGGGGTGGAGCAGCCCGGTAGCTCGTCGGGCTCATAACCCGAAGGCCGCAGGTTCAAATCCTGCCCCCGCAATTATACTTTCCTTTGAGAAAGTGATCTGGAACCGTGGTGTAGTTGGCCTAACATGCCTGCCTGTCACGCAGGAGATCGCGGGTTCGAATCCCGTCGGTTCCGCCATTTTTATATTTATTAATACCGTATGCGGAAGTGGCTCAGCGGTAGAGCATCGCCTTGCCAAGGCGAGGGTCGCGGGTTCGATTCCCGTCTTCCGCTCCAATATTTGCGCCCTTAGCTCAGCTGGATAGAGCGTTTGACTACGAATCAAAAGGCCGGGAGTTCGAATCTCTCAGGGCGCGCCATTATAACTTCAAATTTGCCGGCGTGGCGGAATGGCAGACGCGCTCGACTCAAAATCGAGTGGGAAACCGTGGAGGTTCGAGTCCTCTCGCCGGTATATATAACGGGATGTAGCTCAGCTTGGTAGAGCACCTGGTTTGGGACCAGGGGGTCGCATGTTCAAATCGTGTCATCCCGATCTCTAAAAACACTATCTATAATTAGATAGTGTTTTTTTATATTTATCTATATAAGATTCTATATATGCAGGTTCCGGTATTCACTATGACAAATTCTCTAACCTAACACATGTGTGTTCCTTCTTCAGACAACAAGTTAATTGTGCATAAAGCCTCAATCTTTAGGTCACAATAGGTTTAAAAAGTGATAGAAGGGGTTCATGTGAACACGTTTAACTTCAGAAAACAATTCAAGAGACGCTGGCGAAGGTGGAAACGAACAGTATGGATGACGGCGGCTTTGCTTGCAGTTACGATATTGGCTTACAGCGGGTTGTCCATCTCATCGGCGATAGAGCGTTTGCTGACAACTAATTTTAGTGAGGCAACCAGTGTGATGGGCCCTGTTACGCAGGAAACAAGATCAGAACAGGAGATTCAGGCGTTAGTAGAGCAACTTGATTCTGATCCGGATCATTTAACAAGTGTGGTTTTGGAGACAAAGTACATCTGCGGAGTGGAAACAGAGCAGTTAGGCAAGATGGCTAGACCACAGTTGAAGATGCTGCTGGCTCAACATCCGGAATGGGATGCTACCGTTGGAACATCAGATGAGTTGCATTTGAAGCAACGTGTAGATGACCTTTCACCGCTTTGTAAACAACAGGCTTATATCAGCATAGATGCTGTAGGGAACCTTAATTTGTACGAAGGTAAGCCTGGAGAAGAGAAGGTTATTCGTACGTTCTTTCAATTGGATGTTGGGACATTGGAGAGTTCTTTGCCAGAAGGGGTACTGGAGCAATTGCAGCAGGGTATTCGGATTCAGGACAAGGATGAATATGATAGCGTAATCTCTACGTTCAGTGACTATGCCGTGGATGAAGACCATCATTTAATCCGTAATGGCGGGTAATCCAAACGTCCTCACCTACGGTATTAAAATTGTGAAGTACTGAAACGATGGTGGCAAGCAATAACATTGGTGGTTTACGTAACCAAGCGATTGAATCTAAAATACGTGGAATGTGATGAAGGACATCGAAGAGATGTCCTTTTTGTCGTTTGAACTGAAATACATGAAAATACGTATAAACACGTAAAAAATTCACGAATAAAGGCGAGTAATCAGTTAGACAAAGTTTTTCCTGCCGCAGGGTCTATCTTTTGTTATAATGAAATGAACGATACATATGTTCGCTTTTGTGAGGGAGAGATGGTTTTGCGTTTTTTGGGAATTGACCCGGGGATTGCGATTGTTGGTTTTGGTTTTGTGGATAAAATCGGCAGTAAGGTGGTACCCGTACAATATGGATGTATTCAGACGGAAGCTCATACCCCTGAAGAGGAACGGTTGCTTCACGTATATGAAGGTATGGTGCAATTGATTGATAAATACAAACCGGACGCAGTAGCGCTGGAGAAACTTTTTTTCAATCGGAACGTTACAACAGCAATGTCTGTCAGTCAGGCTAGAGGCGTTATGGTACTCGCTGCCGCACAGAAGGGTCTGCCTATTGCAGAGTATACGCCAATGCAGATCAAGCAGGCTGTTGTGGGGTACGGTAAAGCAGAGAAGAAGCAAGTACAGGAAATGGTCAAAATGTTCTTGCGTCTTCAGGTCGTTCCTAAGCCGGATGACGTAGCGGATGCATTGGCTGTAGCCGTGTGCCACGCACACTCTTATACATTAAATTCCAAGTTGAATGAGGTATTGCGAAAATGATTGATTTTCTAAGAGGACAGTTCATTCATGTAGAGAATGATTATATTGTGCTGGATGTTCATGGTGTAGGTTATCGCGTATTCTGTCCAAATCCATTTGCGTTTGCGAAGCAAGAAGGCGAAATTACCGTGTACACTCACCATCATGTACGTGAGGATGCGATGTTGCTGTTTGGATTTGTTACACGGGATGAGCAGCGTTTGTTCCGTAAACTGATTGAAGTATCCGGTATCGGTCCAAAAGTAGCTCTGGGCATACTCGCTGGAGGTACACCAGAACATGTGGTTACGGCGATTTACCAGGAGAATCTTACGTTCTTGACCAAATTGCCAGGCATCGGCAAGAAGACTGCACAACGCATGATTCTGGATCTCAAGGATAAGCTGGATAGTTTTGGCGCGGCAGCGTATGCAACAGGGTTGTTCGCTCCTCCATCGGAAGAGTCGGGAAGTGGTTCAGCCTGGGATGAGGCAAGTGAAGGTCTCAAGGCACTTGGGTATACTGACAGTGAGCTTGATAAAGTATGGCTCAAATTGAAAAAGGATGTTACTACAGCAGATTCCGTTGATGTGTTGATGAAAAAGGCGTTGCAAATGCTGTTTACGGGATAATACAAATTGCATATTATAATATAGCTGTAGCCTGCAAAAAAAGGTAGGGATGAACATGGATGATCGGATTATTTCCGCGAACCTGATGATGGAGGACCAAAATGTTGAGTTGAGTCTCCGTCCCAGGTATCTGAATGAATATATCGGGCAGAATCAGGTGAAGGAAAATTTAAAGATATATATTGAAGCTGCCAAATTTCGTAATGAGGCATTGGATCACGTTTTGTTATATGGACCACCTGGACTTGGTAAAACAACACTTGCCAATATTATTGCCAACGAATTGGGCGTTAATTTACGAACTACGTCAGGCCCGGCCATTGAACGCCCGGGTGATCTTGCAGCATTGTTAACCAATCTGCAGGAAGGCGATGTCTTGTTTATTGATGAGATTCATCGTTTGCATCGTACGGTTGAAGAAGTCATGTACCCTGCTATGGAAGATTCGGCATTGGATATTATGATTGGTAAAGGTCCAAGTGCACGTTCCGTTCGGCTGGATCTGCCACCATTCACTCTGATTGGGGCTACAACGCGTGCTGGCTTGCTGTCTGCTCCACTTCGAGATCGATTTGGTGTTATCAGTCGATTGGAATTCTATACGGTTGATGAGCTGGCTTATATCGTCTCACGCTCTACCGAAATTTTAGGTGTGGAGATTGTGGGAGATGCTGCGCAAGAGATTGCATTGCGCTCACGTGGGACACCGAGGATCGCGAACCGTTTGTTAAAACGAGTACGCGACTTTGCACAGGTGCGTGGTGATGGGATTATAACGCAGACACTGGCGGAAGAAGCGCTACAACGTCTCCAGATTGATCCGCGTGGCCTGGATGACATTGACCATAAGATGCTCAAATCTATGATCAACAGCTTCCGGGGAGGTCCCGTAGGATTGGATACAATTGCTGCTACAATCGGTGAAGAAAGTCAGACGATCGAGGATGTTTATGAACCGTATCTGCTTCAGATTGGTATGATTCAGCGTACACCAAGGGGCAGGATCGTAACAGATCTCGCCTATCATCATTTGGGTTTGCCTGTTCCACCAAGAGACGGGAAATAATCAAATCTGTTGAACATGCTCATTTGAAGGTTCACCATAAACATTGAAATAATCACGTGTTAACCCGATATAAAGTGAAAGAAATGCATGGGGAGGAGTCTGATTGTGGGAAAAGCAATACGAACGAAGAAGTGGAGTCGTCGATTGAAGGTACTGGCGGCAGCTCTTTTGACAGTGGGTTGTCTGCAAGTGCCTGCGTATGCAGCAGGAAATGATGGACAGACGATCCGGGTAGCCATGTTTGCAAATCTGGGTAGTACGTATAAATCAACTACACCACTCATTACGCTTGAATCGACGGGACAATGGAGCATCCAATCGGAGAGTGGCGCAAATGTAAGCCTTCCGGCAGGGCAGGTCCGTTTCAGTGCAGATGGATTCCGAGTAAAGGTGTTGGAAACAGCGGACTTTAAGGCAGCATCTGCAGCAGCAAAATTGTTGCAGGCAACCGCAGATAAACCGTTGCTGTTCACAACGTCTGTGAATGGAAATGCCATTTACCAGCTCTACACAGGCAACTATGCAACGGAGGCACTGGCAGGACAAGCTGTTACACGAGTACAAAAGGTAGCAGCAGCTCAATTGGCTGGTCAAAAGCCAGCTGTAACGGGAAGTAAACGCCTGTCTGCTGGAACCTATGGTTCGATTCAGGAAGCAGAGGCAGCACAAGCCACCCTTTTATCAACAGGAGTTAGTAGTGTCTATCCAGTCCTTCAACTGAGTGGTGGAAGCCAAGCATACGCGGTATGGGTGGGTGAAGCTTCAACGGATGCGGAATTAACCGCATTGAAGAACAGTGTGGAAGCCAAAGCTCCGGGGGTAAGCCTTTCACCTGTCAACACTAATGCAGGGCTCATCATCCGCCAGGATGCAGGATTAAGTACGGATGCACTCAAAACAGCTCCGCATTACACCATTGCAGGTACTGAATCCAAAGCATTGGTACAAGGGAATGGCAATGGTATCAAAGTAGTGGAACGTTCCCAGCGAACGTATCGTGGAGATATGGAAATCAGCATCGTAAGTGGTGATCTGGCGTTGGTCAACGTTGTTCCACTAGAGCAATACCTGTACTCTGTCGTAGGGGCAGAGGTGTATTCCTCCTGGCCTGCTGAAGCTCTGAAAGTTCAAGCCGTAGCTGCTCGATCCTACGCGCTTCAACAGGGTGAACGTTTCAAAATTGCGAATGTTGTGGATACAACGCTCAGCCAAGCCTATAACGGGATTGGTTCGGAGAACGATAAAGTAACCAGTGCAGTGGATGCAACGGCTGGAGAAGTGGTCAAGAGCGGTGGGAAAATCATCGAAGCTGTATTCTCCTCCAATGCTGGCGGCCAGACGGCTCATCCTTCTGAGGTATGGAACGGCGGAGCAGGTGTGTTCACCAATGTGGTTAGCTCAGGAGATACATCAGCCCAGGCAGGATTACATACATGGTACCATGTGCTGCTGGGTACAGGCGTTAGCGGGTACATTCGTGAGGACAACATCAAAGAATTAACGACCAAGACCAATGCAGGACTGGCAAAAGTGACGGTAACGGCTCAGAATACCAATGTGCGTGCCGTTCCGTTAATTCAATCCACCGTTGAACCTGTAGCCAAAATGAATCCAGGCAACGAAGCTGTTGTACTGGCAAAAGTAGCTCAATCCAACGATTATGCTTGGGTGAGAGGACCTTTCACGTCTGCCCAGTTGGTTAAATCCCTTCAGGGTAAAACAACAGCGTCTGTTCCTGCTTCAATCTCAACCTTGGAAGTGACCAAGCGTGGACCTTCCGGAAGAGCACTTGAAGTCACTGCCAACGGACAGGCTATGACGGTGAAATATGCCGATACATACCGCTCTGCGCTCGGTGGATTACCGAGCACTTTATTTGATATTGCAGGGACCGGAAGTTATACTGTATTAGGCGCTGACGGCAAAACAGCCAGTAAAACCGGCTCAAATGGTGCCTCTGTATTGTCTTCTTCTGGCGCAGGAACATCATCCGGTAATGCACTTGTGGTTATGAGTGGTGATGGTCAAGCGAGAGCGGTGACGCAGGGTCAGACCTTCATGTTCATCGGTCAGGGCAATGGCCACGGATTGGGCTTGTCCCAATGGGGAGCCAAAGGCATGGCAGATGAAGGGTATGATTACCAGGCAATATTGAAACACTATTATCAAAATGCGACTATTGTTAAGGAATGAAACTAAATGAATGTGAACTTATATGATTTTGAATTACCAGAGCAATTGATAGCACAGACGCCGTTGCTTGATCGCACGGCATCCCGTTTGCTCACCTTGAACAAAGATAGTGGTGAGATTAATCATCAAACGTTTCCTGATAT
The DNA here is from genome assembly GCF_045040675.1 of Paenibacillus sp. FSL H8-0283. NCBI lineage: Bacteria > Bacillati > Bacillota > Bacilli > Caryophanales > Paenibacillaceae > Paenibacillus > Paenibacillus sp. FSL H8-0283. The sequence goes on along the minus strand of NZ_CP150295.1, from coordinate 5,504,306 downwards.
TATCGATTTTCTGAATCCCGGTGATACATTGATTCTGAATGATACACGTGTTCTACCAGCCCGTCTGTTCGGTACAAAAGAAGATACCGGAGCAAAAGCGGAAGTGTTATTGCTCAAAAATGTGGAAGGCGACAAGTGGGAAGCACTGGTTAAGCCGGGTAAAAAGCTGAAAGCCGGTTCAGTCATCGTATTTGGTGATGAATTGAAGGCAATCATTGAAGAAGAGGGCGAGATGGGGGCACGTACACTTACGTTTACGTATGATGGAATCTTCCAAGAGATTTTGGATCGTCTTGGTGAGATGCCGTTGCCACCTTATATCAAAGAGACATTGGATGACCGCGAACGGTACCAGACCGTGTATGCCAAGCATGAAGGGTCGGCGGCTGCACCTACAGCGGGACTGCACTTTACGGATGAATTGTTGGATCAGATTCGAGCCAAGGGCGTTAATGTCGCCTTCATTACGCTTCATGTAGGACTGGGAACATTCAGACCAATGTCGGTTGATGTTGTTGAAGATCATGTTATGCATGAGGAGTATTACTCCTTGTCACAAGAAACGGCAGATCTGATTAACCAGACCAAAGAGAATGGACACCGTGTTTTTGCGGTTGGGACAACGAGCTGCCGGACTTTGGAAACGGTAGGCAGCAAATTTGAAAATGGAATACTGCAAGCGAGCAGCGGATGGACCAGCATTTTCATCTATCCGGGCTATTCCTTCAAAGTGATCGATGGGATGCTTACGAATTTTCATCTCCCGAAATCCACGTTGGTTATGTTGGTTAGTGCACTAGCAGGCAGGGAACATATTATGCAGGCATATGAGGAAGCCATCCAAGAGAAATACCGGTTCTTCAGCTTCGGCGATGCCATGTTGATATATTAGTATAACGGTATAACGATTAACTTTTAGAGGATGATTAAAACCAATGGCAGCAATTACGTATGAACATATCAAAACTTGCAAACAATCCGGTGCACGTCTGGGACGTGTACATACACCTCACGGTATTATTGAGACACCAACCTTTATGCCTGTAGGTACACAGGCGACTGTCAAAACAATGAGCCCTGAAGAGTTGAAAGAAATGGATGCTCAGATTATTTTGAGTAATACCTATCACCTGTTTCTGAGACCAGGACATGAAATCATCCGTGAAGCTGGCGGATTGCACAAATTCATGAACTGGGATCGTCCAATTTTGACAGACAGCGGCGGATTCCAAGTTTTTTCTCTTAGCGAGATGCGCAAGATTACGGAAGAAGGCGTTAACTTCCGTTCTCATCTGAATGGAGACAAAAAGTTCCTTTCTCCTGAAGTGGCGATGGAAATCCAGAATGCACTTGGCTCCGATATTATGATGGCGTTTGACGAATGCCCACCGTATCCGGCTGAATATGAATATGTAAAAAAATCACTCGAAAGAACAAGCCGCTGGGCAGAACGTTGTCTTGAAAGTCACGCTCGTCCGCATGACCAAGGTCTCTTTGCCATCGTACAGGGAGGCATGCATGAAGATCTTCGCCGTCAGAGCGCCGCAGATTTGACTTCCATGGATTTCCCGGGGTATGCTATTGGTGGACTGAGTGTTGGAGAACCGAAACATTTGATGTATGGTGTATTGGATTATACGTTACCTTTGTTGCCGTCCAATAAACCACGTTATTTGATGGGGGTAGGTTCGCCCGATGCGTTGATTGAGGGATCTATTCGTGGAGTGGACATGTTCGATTGTGTTCTGCCTACTCGGATTGCCCGTAACGGAACAACGATGACCAGTCAAGGACGTCTGGTAGTTCGTAATGCCAAGTTTGCAACCGATTTTGGACCATTAGATCCTGAATGTGATTGCTACACTTGTCGTAACTATTCCAGAGCTTATCTGCGTCATTTGATCAAAGCAGATGAAACATTTGGCCTGCGTTTGACAACGATCCATAATCTTCATTTCTTGCAGAATTTGATGCGTAATGTACGTAAAGCCATTATGGAAGATCGTTTGCTTGATTTCCGGGATGAATTTTTCGATCAATATGGTCTTCATGACAATGACAAAGGTTTCTGATTGAGTTTTTGAGGAAACCGGCGTAACAAGCAATATCTGTATGTATAGTCGATAAGGGGGAGTTTGAATGTTTCAAGGAATGCCTCTAGCAGGAGCGCAAGGCGGTGGGATCGTATCTTTGATTGTACCTTTAGTACTCATGGTTGCGATTTTCTACTTCTTAATGATTCGTCCACAGAACAAAAAGCAAAAGCAACGGAATTCCATGCTAAGCCAATTGAAAAAGGGCGATAAAATTGTAACGATTGGTGGCCTTCACGGTACGATCGCTGAGATTACGGACGATGTGGTTGTATTGCGTGTAAACGATGTAACTAAGCTTACATTTGACCGTAATGCAATCAGCACGGCTGTAGCTCGTGATACGGCTGTTGAATAGTTACTGTAACATAGAATAACGAGGGTGCGTTTGTGGCGTATTCCCTAGTAGAGAACCGGATCTCCTTGGAGACCCGGTTCTCTTTTTTGATTTATGAGGGAAGGTCGATGTTCTTTACCAGTCAGTTAGGAGCGATGCGTATTAACACCGAACATGCCACCGAGAGCTGAAATGAAGAACGCGCTAAGCAGTTGTAAACTATCCTTCCAATTAAACGAAGCATCCAGCGCGAGAAATCCGATCAACAGCACAAGCAGTCCATATACGATTCCGGTAATCCCTCCGTAGTACCATCCTTTTTCACCAGAACGTTTGCCTGCGACAAAACCACCAACCAATAATGACAAGCCATGAACAACATAGGTATACAATGAGAGGTCCTGTTCCCGCATTCCGCTCATCCAGAGAAACAAGGAGAGAATAAATGCCCCGATAAACATCCATACAAAAGCCTGACAGAGGCCTGACAGAATCGGATTGGACACTCGAAACGAAACCAAGCGGCGGATCAATTGCATGAAGCAACCCCCTTGTACAAGTTATAAGTTAATACAGTGTATGGTCAAGCCTTCGGACTTATGAACTGTTTTCCATTAAATGAACGGATTATTTCTGCATGAGCATGTAAGGTTCAGGTCAAAATAGGGATTGCACTACCCAGCTAACTGTTAAAAACTCAGTTTCGAAGGAGGACCCCTGTTGTGAACTTCCCAGATGTCGGATCACATATCTTTCGAACCATTCTCATGTACTTTCTGGTGTACTGTGCAATGAGGGTTATGGGTAAACGTGAGATAGGTAAGCTATCCATGTTTGATCTTGTTGTGTCCATTATGCTTGCTGAAATGGCTGCTTTTGTCATTGAAGATATTGATAAACCGCTCTCTCATGGGATTGCCCCCATGCTTACCTTGATCATTGTACAGATCGGAATGGCCTTTATAGGTCTTAAAAGTCGGCGTCTTCGCCTGATAATTGATGGCAAACCTACTGTTTTGATCTCCAAAGGGGTTCTTCACCGGGATGAGATGCGGAAGCAACGATATAATCTGGATGATCTATTGCAACAACTCCGTGAACAGAATGTAGACAGTATCGGTGAGGTTGATTTCGCTATTTTGGAGACCACAGGCAAGCTGACCGTTTTTCCCAAGGATGAGAATACTTCTAACGACAACAATTCTTCCGGTTCTGACTCAGAAGATTCTTCTTCCAGTAAAACCAAAACGGGAAAAAACCAGATTGACGGATTTCCAAATATCAAATATGAAGGTCTGCCACTCCCCTTAATTATGGACGGAAAGGTCCAGGATCAGAATCTGGAGATCATCCAGAAAACGAGATTTTGGCTGAAAAATCAAATTCAACAGAACGGAATTATGGATTTCAAAGATGTATTTATATGCTCCATTGACCACAATGGGAAGATATATGTCAGTCCAAAAGATGATAAAAAATGAAAATCATTTGCCTGAGCGGCGCTTGAACCATGAACCAATCAAAGGAGCACGGGACAGATCATGAAAGTCAATCATTTTGGTCCAGCCCATGACGATGAAATACACGATAAGCCCGACAAAAGGAGCGAGAAGCATCCTCACCCAAAAAGGCAATATCATGGCAGTCTCTTCGTATACGAGTAGGGTCGCTGCTCCCATGATAAACATTCCTGCACCCGTCTTGACCCAATCCATCATTTTGAAGCGGAACTGTAGCAGGCTACGTACGCTTTGGGCATGTAAAAGGGTAACTACCGTAGAATTCACACAGATAGCGATGACTGCACCGAAGATGCCATATTCAGGCTGGGAAGCAAGCGTTAAAATCAACGTGATTTTAATAACTGCACCTATAAACGTATTTAGCAATGCTTTACCCGGACGGTCAAGAGCTTGTAATGCAGCTTGAAGAGGAGCTTGAATATAAATGAACAAAGCAAAAGGAGCCATTAGCTTCAGCATGCTTCCGATCGATGCATCATTATACAGAACAAGACACATCGGTTCGGCAAGCACATACATAAACACGGAAAACGGAGCACCTGTCACAAGTGCCAAGCGTAAGGCCTGATGCATTCTTTTGTGAATCAGTGCGCGATCTCCCTGAGCAGAAGCTTCGGACAGTGAAGGCACAAGTGATGTCGCGAGCGATGAGGTTAGTGCCCCCGGCAGCAGCAACAGAGGAATAATCATACCTTGTAATGCACCATATTGTGCTGTAGCAAGTCCTTTGGATATGCCTGCCAGAGCCAGACTCTGGGCAGTAACGATGGTTTCGGCCAGATAGGATAAGGAGCCAACCAATCGGCCTGCTGTAACAGGAATAGAGATTGCAAGCAAACGCCGGATTAATCCCGGCTGTGGAGTACCGGTTTCTTTCAGAACTGAAGGTATTGGGTTTAAAGGTTTAGCTGTGAGATTGGACATGTTCTGTTGGTTAGCGAGCGGTAATTCTTTCTTCTGCCTGTTATACTTCCACAAGAGTACAAGCATACCGCCGAATTCTCCAACGAGTGCGCCCAGCATGGCACCAGCAGCAGCTTGGGCAATACCGTGGGGGAGGAGAAGCCAGGCAAACCAAATGACACAGACGATACGAATGATGGTTTCAACAATGGATGAAATGGCAGTAGGCATCATGTTTTGCTTGCCTTGGAAATACCCTCTGTAGACAGCAGATACGGCGATAATGGCAATCATGGGGCTCATACTAACGAACGTATGGTACACCCGCTCATCTGTGAGCACGTACTTGGTAACCCAGGGTGCAAACAGGATGCACAAAAACATGAATACAACACCCAGGGTCAACGTAAAGCTTAAGCTTACTTGCAGGATTCGCTGGGGGGAATAACGATTGGCACCGGTATCAGCTTCGGCTACGAGCTTGGCTACGGCGAGCGGAATACCACCCGTAATTAATGTCACTAGTACGATAAAAAAGGGATAGCTCAATTGGTAGATGCCAACACCTTCTGCACCAATGACTCGTGGCAGCGCAATGCGCGGGATGAAACCAAGTATTCGATTAATTATGCCTGCCGCGAGCAGGATCATGGCCCCCTGGATAAATGTCTGTTTCTTCAAGACTACCCCTCTTTCCCGGTTGAAAGTACAGGCTATCAACATAAACGGGACAAAGCCGTTGTTCTTCATCCTATGCCAGTCCTTTATCTTCTCATGACAACTTGGACACGATTAACAAAAAGAACCATATTCAGCAAGAAGGAATATGATCAGGCGAAGTCGAATCATGTAATATTGATGCCGCATAAAGGCTTGGATGTACGAAGGGAGGCTCCCCGTTGGAAGAAATGAATGATGTGGAGTTGGAACAGTCAATAGAGATGCTCTGCCGTAGCAAAGCGGAGGAATTAAGGCTTGTCGGTTACGAATATGTCACCAGCAAAGATGTCTGGAATTGCGTCAGTCATAAATATGAAAAACAGGGCATTCCACCGCTTCACCAGCTGGTGAACGACATTTTGTCACTGAAAGCAACAAGCTTTATGAACTTTATGACCGTGTCTGCATACCGGGGGTCCTCTTTCTAGACGAAAGGGATCTTTTTTGTTGAAAATTGACTGCTTTTTACGGCATCGCTATAATAGGAATATTGAGAACGAAAGGGGATCTAGGAACGGCATGAAAAGAATTATCAGTTTCATTCTGGTCGTGCTTGTCACCACAGGGGTAATGGTGGGAACAAGCCCGGAACTGCTCAAAAATATACGCTTGGGCCTTGATTTAAAGGGAGGCTACGAGATCTTATATGAAGCAGAGCCGCTCGAAGCAGGTCAACAAGTCACCAAAGCATCTTTGGTGCAAACGGCCAAAAGTCTTGAAAGCCGCGCCAATGCGCTCGGAACAAGCGAACCGGAGGTAACCACTGAAGGAAGCAACCGGATTCGATTGAAGTTGGCAGGGGTAACGGATGAGGCTGAAGTTAGAGCCAAAATGAAAGAACCGGCTGTTTTGACCTTCCGTAGTAAAGCTGAGAACGACAAGGAAGGCGAATACACCAAAATTGAGCTTCGCGGAAATGAATTTGTTGAGAATGCAGCCAAAGTTGTGTTCACTCAATTGAATGAGCCGATGATTGACATTCAAGTGAAAGACAAAGCTAAATTTTCCGAGATTACCAAACGTTTGATCGGACAACCTCTTGCGATTTATTTGGACGATGAGCTACTCTCTGCTCCAACCGTTAGACAACAGTTGACAGATGGTTCCGCTCAGATTTCGGGTGCTTACACACGTGACGAAGCAAACCAGCTTCGTGACACCATTAACCTGGGTGCATTGCCACTGAAACTTACAGAGAAGTATTCACAAAGTGTTGGTGCAACACTTGGTAAGCTTTCTCTGGATCAGACCATTAAAGCAGGATTGATTGGTTCCGTTATTATTCTTGTGTTCATGATTGGGCTTTATCGCATTCCTGGTATTATTGCGAGTTTTGCCTTGATTACACATACGTGGCTGGTACTTGCGATCTTCTATATGGGAGAATTTGTACTTACCCTTCCAGGTATTGCGGCGTTTATCCTGGGTATAGGGATGGCGGTCGATGCCAATATCATCACGTACGAACGGATTAAAGAAGAGATGCGAAGTGGTAAGTCGATTTTGTCATCGGTTAAAGCGGGGAGCAAACATTCCTTCCGTACAATCATTGACTCCAATGTCACTACCATTATTGCGGCCGCTGTTATGTTCTTCCTGGGTACAGGTGCGGTTAAAGGTTTTGCACTCGTGCTGATCTTTGATATTGTCACCAGTATCATCACGAATATTTTCTTCTCCCGCTTCCTGTTGACCCTGCTCGTACGGGCTAACGTGTTGAAGAAGCCTAAGTACTTCGGAGTGAAGGAGAGTGAAATTCGTGCGCTTTAATTGGAATTTTGATTATGTTAAAGGTAGTAAGATTGCCTATATCTTCTCGATTATTCTTACGATTACGGGGATCATCAGCATTCTGGCTTTGGGTTTGAATTATGCAGTTGATTTCCGTGCTGGATCGAATGTGGATATCTCGGTATCCAAAGCAATCACAGCGGAGCAGATTAAACCTATCGTTAAGGACATCGGTGTTGATGAGGGTGATGTTACCATTACACCGGGGGCTGACCGTGTAAATGTTCGTTTCTCCAATGAATTGGATGAGACCCAAGAGAGCAAATTTAAACAGGAATTTAGCAAACTGGATGCATCGGCTTCCTATGAAGTAAATACCGTTGATCCAGAGATGGCCAAAGAATTGGAGCGCAACGCGATCTACGCGGTACTCATTGCAAGTATCGGGATCATGATCTATGTTGCGATCCGGTTTGAGTGGCGCTTTGGTTTGGCTGCGGTTATCGCACTCTTCCATGATGCATTTGTCGTAATAAGTGTGTTCTCCATCTTCCGTTTGGAAGTCGATCTGACCTTTATTACCGCAGTATTGACCATTGTCGGGTTCTCGATCAACGATACGATCGTTATTTTTGACCGAATTCGTGAGAATCTGCGTTTTGCCAAAAAGACAACCAAAGCCGACCTACGCGAGGTAGTCAATCGCAGTTTGGCTCAAACGATGACACGTTCCCTGAATACAACATTCACCGTGTTTGCAGCTTCAATCTGTTTGTTCATATTTGGTGGAGAATCCATTCGCATGTTCTCGCTTGCGATGGTTATCGGAACATTGTTCGGCGCATATTCTTCAATCTATATCGCTGCCCCACTATGGCTGATGCTCAAAGGTAAACAAGTGGATAAGCCAAAAACAGTAGCTAAAGAATCTAACTAAACATCTTATTGTGAAGCCGCGTCTGCCAGGCGCGGTTTTGCAACTTTATGTACAGAATTAAGGGGGAATATTCATGACCAGAGAACATATCCCATCTGCTCAGGCTGCCACATGGAGCGGTATTGCCGGTAATATGGGACTTGCGGTGATCAAAGCGGGAGTCGGTTATATGGCAAACAGCAAATCATTGCTCGCTGACGGCTTGTATTCTGCTTCTGAAGCTGGTTCTGCCCTGGCTGGTCTCTTTCCCTCCAAGTCTGTACGCGATAAGAGCAAGGCTCGCAGGGGACGGTTTAAAGAACATTCAAGTGTTGCTAGACCCGGAATCTCAGTATTGTTATCTGTGCTGATTCTCATGGGTGGATTACAGCTTGCCATCTCCGCATTGGGTAGTCTCTCCGGAAGTGAACCGGAAGCACCCGGCAAGTCGGTACTTTTGGTGGCTGTTGCAGCTTTGGCTGTGAAAGAAGCGATTTTTCAATTTCAGTACAGATATTTCCGTAAACGAAACCAGTCTCAGGCGCTGGCCTATGCACAGCAACATCGCCGTGCACTCTATTGTTCGCTCACCGTGTTAATCGGCATTATAGGATCGATGGCTGGTGAAGAGACGGGATTGAGCATGCTGCTCTACCTGGACCCCACGGCTGCGTTGATTGCTTCCTGTTTTGTGCTTCACAAGGGTTACCGAATGATTGTGGACACAGTCTATGGTTCACTTGTTCAGGAACTGGAGCAGGAAGAAGCCTCAGATTTCAGGGAGACCGTACAGCGGGTATATGGCATCATTACCATTGAGCATTTGGTTGCACGTGAACAGGAACATGACGTTACGATTGAGCTGGTCATTAGTGTGAATCCGAGAATCTCAATACTGGAAGCACAGGAGATTGCTAATCGGGCCAAGACTCTACTGTTAACCCGTTTCAGTCATGTGAAAGAAGTACAGATTCAAGCGATACCTTATGATCCAGGTTATCCCTATAAATCCAATCATGAACTGCCCGATCACGAAGCGACATTAATTCAGTAGTGAAGCGCGGGTCCAGTAGATCAGGAAAGGAGCGTTATCATTGCTTTATTCGCAATACCGGTGGAATACACCGAATATCGATTTGGAGGCGGCTGCGGGACTCTCGCAGGCGCTTTCCGTTTCACCCCTTGTTGGACGTTTGCTTGTGAGTCGAGGAGTGCACAATGAGAAGGAGGCCGAACGTTTTTTGCATCCTGATCTGAATCAGATGCATGATCCCTATCTGCTCCTCGGCATGAATGAAGCTGTGCCACGTATCAAGCTGGCATTGGAGCGGGAAGAACATATTTTGATCTACGGGGATTATGACGCTGATGGCGTATCCAGCACATCGCTCATGATCCATTTGATGCGTCATCTTGGGGCTTCGTACGATATATATATCCCTCATCGCTCGAATGAAGGGTATGGATTGCACAACCATGCGTTGGATTGGGCCCATCAACAAGGCGTTTCATTGATTATTACCGTGGACACCGGAATCAGTGCTGTTGAACAGATTGCCTATGCGGCAACGCTGGGCATCGAAGTCATTGTGACAGATCATCACGAGCCGCCTGAAATTTTGCCCGAAGCCTTTACACTTATTAATCCCAAACTTCCAGGATGCCCGTATCCTTTTAAAGGTTTGGCAGGAGCGGGAGTAGCCTTGAAGCTCGCTCAGGCATTAATCGGGGAAGTGCCCGGTGAATGGATGGAGATTGCCGCCATCGGCACCGTTGCCGATCTGATGCCTTTGGAAGGGGAGAACCGGGTTATCGTCAGTTATGGAATAGAATCGATGCGTGGTTCACGTCTTCCTGGTGTGAGTGCATTGTTGGAAATCAGTGGTGTGGATCAGAGTCAGGTGACTTCGATTAATATTGCCTTTGCCATGGCACCTCGTATTAATGCCAGTGGACGTTTGGATCATGCCGGGAGAGCGGTATCACTTCTCACCACCGAGAATCTGGATGAAGCTCATACGCTTGCGGGCCAGCTTGATCTATTGAATCGGGAGCGGCAGCAAGTCGTAGAGGGCATATTACAAGAAGCAACGGCACAGTTGGAACAAAAGATACAGCTTCGTTCAGGATCCGTTCCAAATGTAATCGTATTGGCTGGTGAGGGCTGGAACGTCGGAGTGGTTGGTATTGTGGCTTCCAAATTACTAGAGCGTTATTACCGACCTACACTTATCCTTGGGATCGATCCAGAGAGCGGTGTCTGCAAGGGCTCTGCGCGCTCCATTGAGGGCTTGGATATCTATCAGGCACTCACAGTCAATAAACACACTATGGACCATTACGGGGGACACCCTGCTGCAGCAGGTATGACCTTGCATCGGGAACAGTTGGAAGAACTTGAGGCTGGTTTGAATGAGTTTGCTGCATCTGTATTAACTGAAGAGGACTTTGTACCTCAACGTCTTGCGGATGATGAATGCAGAATCAGTGATGTTCCGCTGAAAGTGATCCAGGAGATCGACAGATTGCAGCCTTTTGGAATGAGCAATCCTTCGCCACGGTTTGTATTGAGAAGTGTGACTGTGAAGGAAACCAGAACGATGGGACGAGAGAAACGCCATCTGAAACTGGTTCTGGAACAGGATGGTCAGCAACTGGAAACCGTCGCTTTTGGCAAGGGAGCGTTAGCAGAGTTTCTTCTCCCAGGTTCCGTTATTGATGTGATGGGAGAACTGTCCATCAATGAATGGAATGGGATGAGAAAACCTCAATTGATGCTTCAGGACATTCATGTTCCTCAGGTCCAAGTGTTTGATTTGCGCGGTAATGCCGAGCCATTAAATGCGATGAAACATTTCTTGAGCTCACTTGAGGTGCATCTGCGATATAAATCTGGTTCTGTTGGTGCTATTGTTCGGAAAGAAACAGATGTTTCCGAGGGAAATTCATTGTATGAACCTTGCCTTTGGGTATATGATAGAAAGGTCGGGTTATTTCCGTGTAATGCTGCTGCACAGCATTATGGACAGGAACAAGTCCGGACGTTATTTGTGTTTGATACGCCGGAAACCCCGGAACAACTTAATGCCATGCTGGCTTTGTTCAGTGGAGCTGAGAATATCATCCTTCTGCACGGATCAGGCAACCGCCGAGATCGCCTTCAGATGCCTTCCAGAGAACTCTTTAAGCGTATTTATATGCAGGTGTTGAAATGGAAAGCTGAACCCGTGGAGGAACAAGAGATTACTCCTGTGCTCAGTCGTCAGTGTGGTTGTTCACCGCGCATGATTACGATGATGTTGGATGTATTCGAAGAGTTATCCTTCATTACCCGTGATAACGGCAAAATTGCGTTTGTGGATAACCCGCCTAAGCGTGAACTAACCGCTTCACGTCACTATCAGGCGCTCGAAAATATGGCCGAGATAGAACAGGTGATGCTGGATGCAGCCACACCGCAACTGACACAATGGATGATATCCCGGATGAAGGGCGTATCTTAGATGGAAGTTTGTGTATTTATTTTAGGAGGAGATTATTTTGGATTTTAAAGATTATATTCGTGTCATTCCTGACTTTCCACAACCGGGAATCAGCTTTAAGGACATTACAACATTGTTGAAGGATGGAGAAATGTACCGCAATGCGATCAATGAACTGAAAGTGATGGTTTCTGATCTCAAAATTGACGTTATTGCTGGACCTGAAGCACGTGGTTTCGTTGTGGGCGCCCCTCTGGCATACGCTCTTGGTGTCGGTTTTGCTCCGATTCGCAAAAGTGGAAAACTGCCTGGAGAGACGATTGAAGTTGGTTATGATCTCGAGTATGGCAAGGATACACTCGCGATGCACACAGATGCGATTGAAAAAGGTCAAAATGTCCTGATCGCAGATGATCTGCTCGCAACGGGTGGAACGATTGCAACTTCCATCAACTTGATTGAACAATTGGGTGGGAAAGTTGTCGGAGCTGCCTTCCTGATTGAGCTGTCTGATCTAAATGGTCGTGCCAAATTGCCAGAAATCGATGTATTCACATTGATGAATTATTAAGCTGAAATCTCCACATGTACCGCTGTGATGAAACATGAATTGTTTTTTCCGTTTCCCGGGAAATAATATACAGCATTAATGATTATCAAAAAGCCTGTTCTTCCAACCGTAAGGTTAGGGAGAACAGGCTTTTTGATGTGTATACGATGGAAATTAATCGGGCGTTTTTTCAGTGATAGGCTGTTTACGCGAATCGTCATTCAACCAGCCCAGTACTTCAAACAATTTGAATAGCAAGCTCATGGCAATTCCGACGATGGTTGCCAATGCCATCCCTTTCAGATGAACGCCATAGAAGGTAACTTCTGTACCACTCAGTCCAATGACCAATACAAGTGTAGTAAGCAGCAGATTGGTCGGTTTGGCAAAATCGACTTTCTGTTCAACCAAAATACGCAGACCAGATGCTGCAATAACCCCGAACAGAAGCAGGGATACGCCACCCATAACTGGCACAGGAATATTGGCTACAAGCGCCGAGAATGTTCCTGAGAAGGAGAGTACGATTGCAATGACTGCTGCGCCACCAATGACATATGTGGAGTATACGCGAGTCAGGGCCATTACACCGATGTTCTCACCATAGGTTGTATTGGGAGTAGATCCTACAAACCCGGACAGAATGGTGGAGACCCCATTACCAAGCAGGGAACGATGAAGCCCAGGGTCTTTCGAGAGATCTTTGCCTACAATGCTGCTCGTTACAAGCAAATGTCCAATATGTTCAACGATAACCACAAGCGCTACAGGTAAAATGGTGAAAATAACGGACCAGTCAAATGTAGGCGTTGTTACGGTTGGTAGTGAGATGAAATCAGCGTTTGCAATAGCTTTTTTTTCAACCAGACCCATAAAATAGCCTAATACATATCCGGATACAATACCGATTAGAATATGAATGATTTTGGGGAATCCACGGAACGTTACGGCACCAATGACAGTGATACCAAGCGTGGCCATGGATAAAATGATTGGTTTGGCTTGAGGTGCCCAGTTGGGATATTTAAGGATATCGGGATTAATCAGACCTGCCATTCCGGCAGCCACGGGTACAAGCTCCAGTCCGATCAGAGCAACGATGGCACCCATAACCGCTGGTGGGAAGACGACATTGATCCATCCGGTACCCGCAAATTTAATAATGAGGGCCACGAAACAGAAAACAAGTCCTGTTATGATAAAAGCTCCAAGTGCCATGGAGTAGCCATTCTCAGGATGTTGTTTTAATACCATTGTGACAGGTGCAATAAAGGCAAAGCTTGATCCGAGATATGCTGGAATCTTTCCTTTACACATCAGTATGTACAACAATGTTCCAATTCCGTTCATCAGCAGGATCATACTTGGATCAACACCGAACAGGTTTGGTACAAGTACCGTACTGCCAAACATGGCGAACAAATGCTGAAGGCTAAGCAGTGAACCTGAGCCAAGTGGCATCTTTTGATTAACCTGAATTTCGCGTTGCAATGAATTTCATCTCCTTTTCCGAAACACAAACTTTCAATAGATTACAGAGTTTCTCTTAATTAATCAATAACATTTTTGACGTAGCAAAGCGATGGAATTTATATTTTCATGAATTTTCCTTCTATTTCAGCAAATAACGGCAATAATACATAAGAAATAAGAAATACATCCAATCCCCTGTGAGTCATAGGGAAACGAGATAGAAGTAATTCAGATCACCAATATAAAAATTGGATAAGCGCTCTTATTCGTCAGCAGTTGACGGGAAACGGGCGAAGCGTCATAATTATAGGAAATTACTTTTACGGGGAACCTGTGTTGCAGCACTGTCACGGGTTCCATTTGGTATAGAAAGGACACGGAACAGATCAGAATGGGCATAGAGCAATTACTCGAGAAGGCCGGGGCATATATCAAAGAACCCGATCTGGTGCGCATACGAGAAGCTTACGAATTTGCTGATCAGGCCCACCATGGACAGACGCGAAAATCGGGAGAACCGTATATTCTGCATCCGCTTGCGGTTGCCGACATTGTTGTGAACATGCAGATGGACACCATCTCCATAATAGCAGCGCTTCTTCATGATGTAGTAGAGGATACTACGGTCTCACTTGAAGAGATCCGCAATCATTTCGGCAATACGTGTGCCATGCTTGTTGACGGCTTGACGAAGCTGGAACGTATTCAGTTTCGCTCCAAGGAAGAACAGCAGAACGAGAACTACCGCAAAATGTTCATCGCCATGGCGCAGGACATCCGTGTCATCGTGATTAAATTGGCTGACCGTCTGCATAATATGCGGACACTCAAGTTTCAGTCGGAAGAAAGCCAGCGCCGGATTTCATATGAGACGCTGGAAATTTTCTGTCCGATTGCAAACCGTTTGGGTATCTCTGCAATCAAATGGGAAATGGAGGACATCGCCCTCCGTTATTTGAATCCGCAGCAGTATTACCGAATTGCTAACCTAATGCACAAAAAACGTGCGGAACGGGAGCAATATATTGATACGGTTATGGATGGAATTACGAACAAGCTCGATGAGATGGGAATTCAGGCAGACCTTTCGGGCCGCCCGAAACATATCTACAGCGTGTTCAAGAAAATGACTACCAAAAACAAGCAGTTTAACGAAATTTATGATCTGCTTGCCATTCGTATTATTGTGGATAATATCAAGGATTGTTATGCTACCTTGGGAATTATACACACGCTATGGAAACCGATGCCTGGACGCTTCAAAGACTACATTGCGATGCCAAAGGCGAATATGTATCAATCGCTGCATACAACGGTAGTTGGTCCCAATGGCGAACCAACGGAAGTACAGATCCGGACATGGGATATGCACCGGACTGCTGAATTTGGTATTGCTGCCCACTGGGCCTACAAAGAAGGCGCTGCGAACGGAAATCATTTTGAAGACAAGATTACCTTCTTCCGTGAAATTCTTGAACTTCAAAACGAAGCACAGGATGCATCAGAATTCGTAGAGTCACTCAAAATGGATTTCTTCTCGGATCTGGTATTTGTATTTACGCCAAAAGGAGAAGTCATCGAATTGCCGATCGGCTCTGTTCCTTTGGATTTTGCTTATCGAATCCATACGGAGGTGGGTAATCGGACCATTGGTGCCAAAGTAAACGGTCGGATTGTTCCGCTCGATTATCATCTGAAGACAGGTGATATAATCGAAATTTTGACGTCCAAACATTCTTACGGACCGAGCCAGGACTGGATGAAAATTGCGAAATCTTCTCATGCACGAGCGAAGATCAAGCAATGGTTCAAGAAGGAACGCCGTGAAGAAAACGTTGAAAAAGGTCGGGAGAGCTGTGAGCGCGAACTGAAGCGTATGGGGCTTGACCCTTCTGCGTGGATGACGGATGACAAGTTGATGGAAGCTGCCAAAAAATATGCGTTTAACGATATTGATGACATGCTTGCGGCTGTTGGATTCGGTGGGATTACTGCTGCACAGATTGTAACCAAAGCAACCGAAAAACTGCGTAAAGAGCAGGAAGAGTCCAGTTTGCTGGAATTAAATTCCGAGATGCGCGAGCTGAAACCTGCGCCTGAGCGCAGAAATCGTCCAACCAACGGTATTCGTGTTAAAGGCATCGATAATCTGCTTGTTCGATTCGCACGATGCTGTAATCCTGTACCTGGGGATGACATTATCGGATATGTTACACGTGGACGCGGCGTTTCCGTACACCGTAGTGACTGTCCGAATATCCCGACAAGTGCAGACGGTGAAGAAGCAGCACGTGTTATTGAGGTCGAGTGGGAAGAGAATATCGAAGCAAGTTACAGTGTGGATATTGAGATTACAGGCCATGATCGGAATGGCTTGCTCAACGAGGTACTTCAGGCTGTATCTGAAAGTAAAACCAATATATCTGCCGTTACAGGACGGACAGATAAAAATAAATTAGCATTGGTGCACGTCACAATTCTGATTCGTAATACGGATCATCTGCAATCCGTTGTAGAACGGATCAAACGTGTGAAAGATGTCTATTCGGTGCATCGGATTATGCAGTAAGGAGCCTGTAAGATGAGGGTGCTTGTACAACGTTGTAAAGAGGCTCAGGTGACTGTGGGAGACGAGCTGACAGGTAAGATCGAATCCGGATTAATGCTACTCGTGGGCATTACCCATGAGGACACCGAGAAGGATGCCCAGTATCTGGCTGACAAAGTTAGTGGGTTGCGGATATTTGAGGATGATCAGGAGAAGATGAATCTCAGTCTGCTTGATGTAGGCAGTGCTGTATTGTCTGTTTCCCAGTTCACCCTGTACGGAGATTGTCGCAAAGGAAAGCGTCCGAGCTTTGCGGCTGCGGCCCGACCTGAAGCGGCAGAACTGTTATATGAAACGTTTAATCAACTGCTACGGGATAAAGGTATCCAGGTTGAAACCGGGCGTTTCGGAGCGATGATGGATGTAACATTTACCAACTGGGGACCCGTGACTTTGATGCTTGAAAGTCCGGTTCGTCAGGAACCACGTGCATAATTCCATGGGGTTCAGGCCATAATAAGGGATAATTCGTTGATGACCATTTCATGATCAAAGGAGTATCCATCCAATTATGCGCCAATCTGCGAAAGAAACACGTACCCGTTCAGAACCTTTGTTACTCCCTGGCAACCTGTATGAATCATTGCACCTTGCCCGTTCGGCTGCTGAGTATGTTGCAACGATCTGGGCACTTCAGGATTCGGACAAAGGGAAGCAGAGTCATCTTCCGCGATCTTGAATGTCTACACAGGGATATAAACATCCGATATTTGGATTATACAGATTTTGAAAAAGTCCTGATTCCTTCCCGAATCAGGACTTTTTGTCGTGAGTTGATCTTTTTAACTATTCGTTTGAAGACTTCGTTACAAAATGAAATTACATTGAATTGTTATAAATTGCTCTGGTGAGGGTAATAACAAAACGAGGCACAACGAAGTGCCAATGTACTGCAAGACCCGATTTTATAAAGAAAGTTCGAACACGGAAAGGAGAACATACGTTATGAGTAAAGTTGCTTTTTTATTGGCGAATGACTTTGAAGATTCGGAGATGCAGGTCCCGTATGACGAAGTAAAAAAAGCTGGACATGAAGTGGAGATTATCGGATTAAAAGCCGGTGAGACCCTTAAAGGTAAAGGAGGAAAGGCCTCCTATACCACAGATAAGGCGATTGGTGATGCTTCCGCTTCAGATTATGATGCAGTCGTGATTCCTGGTGGATCATCCCCTGAGAATTTGCGAAGTGATGCGCATATCTTGAAGTTTGTCACCGAGATCAACAGTGCGAAGAAACCAATTGCTGCGATCTGTCATGGTCCGCAAATTTTGGCTAGTGCCGGTCTGTTGAAAGGCCGTACCATTACATCCTATCCACCACTTAAGGATGATATGGTAAACGCAGGAGCAGAGTTCAAGGATCATGAGGCCGTTGTGGATGGAAACTATATTACATCCCGAACACCTGAAGATGAGCCAGCGTTTGTACGTGAACTGCTAAAAGTTATATAACTTCAGCTAGTGCAACTGACATATATTGATGTATCTTAGCTACGTTACATCGTGGGGTTACGAAACTTCACGTTGCATTTCATTCCGAAAAAGGAGGGTTTGACATGACAAAACATATTCAGGCGTATTTTCGAACCGAGGACGAGGCAGAGGGAGCAAGAACTTCACTTCAGACGTTCCGTACAGAGCATTTGGAAGTAGGTCAACTGGACAGTGCGGTAGGTAGAGACACGCGTGTTATGGTGCCACTGGTGCCTTATAATACAGCAGGTGGCGTAGGCACCAACGGAGCAATGGGTGTAGGTGCAGCCCCTGGTGTTCCAGCTAGCGAAAATGTGATCCCTGTAGTAGCCAATGTGGACCGTGATGCAGAACGGGATACTCGTGACAGAGTGAATGAGGATGGAGACCTGCTGAATGCTGCAGATGTGTCTTCGGCCGATTATGATGATCTGCATTATGTTCTGTCTGCCAAAGTAAGGGATGAGGATTATGACGAGATTGTTCATAAGCTTCGTTCCAACCATGCCTATGTGGAAGATTTGAATTAACGTGTAGATACTTCTTGGCCCTTGCACTGCTCGACCACACAGTCGAGTGATGTGCAAGGGCTTTTTAATCAGGAGGATATTAAAAAACTAACTTATAAAGCGCTATCATTTTTGTAATATTACTGTAATATTAGATACATAAGCCTTTAACATAGTGGGCTTATAATAACACACATGACCCCCTTTTTTTATATATCCTTTGAGCCTGCACACCGTGTGCAGGCTATTTTTTTTGAGCTGAGAATGTGTATGTTTTGGGCAGAGCTTACCCCTTTATTCAATTTTTGCTAGAATAGAGAGATGGGTTTATATATTCTACAGCGAATTGTTCTCATAGTTGGGCTACATTGGACGGTAAATCTAGCTCCAGTGATTGGGTTCAGGCGAATCCAATCCTATGACAGAGAGTATGAGGAACTCATCGCCAGAGTGATCCGTCATATTCCAGATGAACATATACTCGCTGAAACGGCCCCACCTTTTTTATATAAGTACGGGGCAGCCGTTTCTGCTTGATCGATGGAATTTGAAAGTTATATAGAATGCCTCGTTTGAGAAATGACACCTACAATGCTAAAGCAACAGAGTTCTCATGCGAATGGCTAGAGACAGATTTAAGGGGGAATTAGTTTTGAGTAAGGTTGGAAGAAATGATTTATGCCCATGCGGTAGTGGGAAAAAATATAAGAAATGTTGTCTGAACAAGGAGTCCTCTGCAGTAGAATCCATACTGGGGATAATATCAGCGGAGCAACCGGTTCGGGAAGCCTCCATGCAGCCTGAGAGCAAACTGACCTTGACCAAGCTGAAAAAGATGGTGGCAAGCGATTTGAAATGGGAGCACCCGGCTCACGAACAGCTGGCCCTGCAGACTATTGAGAACATGAGGAACCAATACGAGCCCGAGGTAATTTTGGAAGCTCTGGTGTTATGGAACGGCTACTCCCGTCAGACCCGCCCTACTGTGAAGAAGACAGGCTCGTTCTCTGCTGCAATTGAGTATTTGCTGTCCGAGGAATACGGCTTCCATGTCTCAAAGGCTGAGCTGGCTGATAAATATGAGGTAACGACAGGCACGATCTCCCGGAAGGTTAAGGAGATGAATAGTTACATCGAAGAATACGGCATGGGCGGTGAAACGGACGAGCTATTGATGCTGAACGGTCCAGGCACATCGAAAGACAAAGCACAGGCTCTGCTGTCTAAGGCGAGGGAAGCGAGCTCTTCCAAACGGAGAGTACATCTGGCGGAAACAGCGCTGGAGATGTATCCTGACAGCTCTGATGCGTATCTTATTCTAGCTGAGGAATCGGACAATGAGAATGATGCACGATCTTACCTCAAGGAAGGAATCGCTGCTGGCAAACGTGAACTGGGCGAACTGTTCTTTGAGGAGAACAAAGGGGACTTCTGGGGGCTTCATGAGACTCGTCCCTATATCCGGATATGCAAAAGCTATGCCGAATCCTGCTGGTTTGGTGGAGATACCAAAGAAGCAGCACAGATCCTGGAGCATATGCTAGAGCTTAATACGGAAGACAATACCGGAGCACGTTACCTGCTCGCTGCTGTGTATTTGTACAGCAACCAATTGGAACAGGCAGAGCAATTGCTGGAGGAGTATGGAAGAGGTGACGCCGCAGCGGCCTTTGCTTATGACAAGATTATTCTAGAGTATAAGAAAAACGGAATCACCTCCCAGCTCAAAATGCTGTACCGTGTGGCGCGGGGTGTGAACAAACATGTGCCTGATTACCTGTTGGGTTTGAAACGGCTGCCGCATAACCTCCCTGACTTTGTCGGCATGGGCGACTCCGACGAAGCGATTGAATATGTCATTATGCATTCCCGTTTATGGGCGAGCGCGCCGGATCTGTTGAAGTGGATGTTGCAACAATAGAGGAATAAGAAGCGAATAGAAGTTGGAATTCATATGATGAATCCAGCTTCTATTATCCGTGATTTCTGTCACTCCCCCATCCGGTGCAGCGTGTGAGTAAAATTTTTTAGAGCTATCTTTTCGTGTTAACCCTTGACTTTAGCACTGCGGTTCATTACAATCAGAAAATAATACGTTGACTATAGTCAATACAAGTCGATTTTTGAACTATATTACTGATTTGATGACGGGACCAAGTACTCCGTGCCCACATGACCAGAGAGGAATCCCAAGGCTGTAAGGATTCTCTTGATGAGCGGACGAATGACTTCCCCGAGAACAGACGGCGAACACAGCAGAGATGATCTGTTGACCAGTAGCCGGCCTGCGCAGGACGTGCGTTACACGTAGAGCGGAATATCTGCTTGATCAGGGTGCTGTATGCAATCTTGAATCATCAGAGATCACCTGAACGGCTAAATTGTCAGGTTTCCGGAATGTGGGTGGTACCACGGGTGAATGTATATTACACAATCTCTCGTCCCTTTGTTTGCTGTATATACAGCGACAGGGCGAGGGATTTTTTTGTTATATAAGTTGATTTAAAAGAAATACACGAAAACGGAGATTGTAGAACCAAGCTGTAGAAGCGAAGCGTTCGCCTAAAAGATTTCTGAAAGAAAGCTGCATCGGAAGCATATGCTATCACCAGATTTCCACATTATAAAATTAATTCAAAAAATCTGGGGATAACAGCGATTGTAAGGTTCTTCTGCCCGCGCAGTGATCACGTGTAGAATTTTTTAACTTTTAGAGAAAAAAATCAATGCTGGAGGGATCAAGATGGCTTTTCAAAAACCGACTGGAACGCAGGACTTACTGCCTGGAGTTGTCGAGAAATGGCAGTACGTAGAAGAAAAAGCACGAGATCTGTGTCGACGGTTTAATTACCGTGAGATTCGTACACCGATCTTCGAACAGACTTCTTTATTTGTACGCGGTGTAGGAGAGACTACCGATATCGTTGAGAAAGAAATGTATACCTTTGATGACAAAGGAAATCGCAGCATGACTCTTCGTCCGGAGGGAACAGCGGGTGTTGTCCGTGCGTATGTGGAGAATAAAATCTACGGCGAACCGGATCTGAGCAAGCTCTATTACATCGGTCCGATGTTCCGGTACGAGCGTCCCCAGGCAGGCCGTCAGCGTCAGTTCCACCAGTTTGGTGTAGAAGCCATCGGTGCGCTGGACCCCGCGATTGATGCCGAAGTAATCGCACTAGGTTACCAGTTGTGTGTAGAGCTCGGCTTGAAGGATGTCAAAGTGGAGATCAACTCCGTTGGTAACTCAACCAGCCGTGCAGAATACCGCGAGACGTTACTTGGGTTCCTCAGACCGATGAAAGACAGCCTGTGCAAGGACTGCCAGTCCCGCATGGAGCGTAATCCGCTGCGTGTACTCGACTGTAAAGTCGATCAGGACAAATTCGCTGGGGCACCGTCCATACTGGATAGCCTGGATGAAGAGTCTTTGAATCACTTTGCCAAGCTGCAGGCATACCTGGATGATTTTGGTGTGGATTATGCTGTGAACAATCGTCTGGTACGGGGCTTGGATTATTACACACTGACTGCTTTTGAATTAAAAGCCCAAGGTATTGGAGCAATTGATACCGTTGGCGGCGGTGGTCGATACAATGGTCTCGTTGGAGATATCGGTGGACCTGATCAGCCGGGTATCGGCTTCGGTATTGGTCTGGAGCGTATTCAACTGATTCTGGAGCACCAAAATATTGAGGTCACTACGCTGGCTCCACTGGATGTGTACTTTGTTGCTCTGGGAGAGGCAGCTGATCGTGAAGTGAACCGTCTGTTGTTCAAACTTCGTCAGTCTGGACTGTCTGGGGAACGTGATTATCTGGGTCGCAAGATGAAAGCACAGATGAAATCAGCTGACCGTTTCAAATCCCGCTACACTGCCATCCTTGGTGATGACGAGCTGGAGCGTGGTGAGATCGCCCTCAAATCAATGGATACGGGTGAGCAACAAACCGTGAAACTTGATGACCTGGTAGCGACAATTCGCGAAGGTAAATAAGCACGAAGTGTTACATTAAGATCAAAACTTTCGAGTAAAACAATTGATCCGGCAAAAGTACTGAGGTTCACCGACGATTCCAATTAAGCGGAAGTTGGCGAGCCAGAGGTAACATGCCTTTTCGAATACATGGTCTACACGTAACCGGACTGTTGAAGAGCAGGTACTAACTGCCCACACAGAACGGAAATTCACATAATGAGGAGTTTGGTTATGAAAAGAAGTCATCATTGCGGCGCATTAACACCCGCACACATCGGTGAAACAGTAACATTGAACGGTTGGGTTCAGACCCGCCGTGACTTGGGGGGCGTACTCTTCATCGACCTGCGTGATCGCAGCGGGATTGTACAAGTTGTCTTTAACCCGGCTTATTCCGGTGAAGCTCTGCAAATCGCAGATCGCGTACGTAGCGAGTATGTTATCGCTGTAACGGGTAAAGTTGTTAAACGTGATGCTGAAACAGTTAACAAAAACCTGCCTACTGGCGAAATTGAAGTTCAAATCACAGAAATCGAAGTGCTCAATGCAGCCAAAACACCTCCATTCTTCATTGAAGATGGTGTCGAAGTTGATGAATCCCTTCGTTTGAAATATCGTTACCTGGACCTGCGTCGTCCGGAAATGTTCGAAACATTGAAACTGCGTTCCAAAGCATCCAAAGTGTTCCGTGACTACCTGGATGGAGAAGAGTTCGTTGAAGTGGAAACACCAATCCTGACCAAGAGCTCCCCGGAAGGTGCACGTGATTATCTCGTACCGAGCCGTGTGCATGAAGGTGAATTCTTCGCCTTGCCACAATCCCCACAAATCTACAAACAGTTGCTGATGGTGGGTGGCGTTGAGCGTTATTATCAGATCGCTCGTTGTTTCCGGGATGAGGATCTGCGTGCAGACCGTCAACCAGAATTCACTCAAGTCGACATCGAGACTTCTTTCTTGCAACAGGATGACCTGCTGCCAATGATGGAAGAACTGATGGCCAAATTGCTGCGTGAAACCAAAGGAATTGAGCTGGAACTGCCTTTCCAACGGATTACGTATGCAGATGCAATGGGTAAATACGGTTCAGACAAACCAGATCTGCGCTTTGGTATGGAACTGGTTGAAATGAACGATATCGTAGCAAACAGTGGTGTGAAAGTATTTGCTTCTGTCATCGAAAAAGGTGGAGAAGTGAAAGTGCTGAACGCTAAAGGCTGTGGTACATGGAGTCGTAAAGAGATCGATGATCTCGGACCATTTGCTGCACGTTACGGTGCGAAAGGTCTGGCTTGGATTCAAGTGAAAGACGGCGAGTTCAAAGGGCCAATCGTGAAGTTCTTCACGCCTGAAGAAATCGAAGCTGTCAAAGAGCGCACTGGTGCTGAAGATGGCGACTTGTTGCTCTTCTCCGCAGACACGAAAAAAGTGGTTGCTGACGTTCTGGGCGCACTGCGTCTGAAAATCGGCCGTCAACTGGGTCTGATTGATGACAGCAAATTCAAATTTGCTTGGGTTGTGGACTTCCCACTCCTCGGATATGATGAAGATGCGAAACGTTATGTGGCAGAACACCATCCGTTCACTCGTCCAAAAGACGAAGATGTACATCTGTTTGACACAGATCCAGGTGCAATCCGCGCTCAAGCCTATGACCTTGTTCTCAATGGTTATGAAGTAGGTGGCGGTTCGATGCGTATCTACAAACGTGATGTTCAGGAGAAAATGTTTGCTGCCCTTGGACTCTCTACAGAAGTAGCGAATGAGAAATTCGGCTATCTGTTGGAAGCTTTCGAATATGGAACTCCACCGCATGGTGGTATTGCCTTTGGTCTGGACCGTCTCGTGATGTTGCTGGCAGGTCGCACGAATCTGCGTGAAACCATTGCCTTCCCGAAAACGGCAAGTGCAACGGATCTGCTCATGAATGCACCTTCTGAAGTGGATGACTCTCAATTGGAACAACTTCACATCCGTGTAGCCCGTAAACCGGTAGCGGAAAAGAAATAAAGGAGGCATCGATTCTCAATGCTCCATCAATTTTCAAGAACAGAACTTGCGATCGGACCGGAAGGTCTGGACACGTTGAAGAATAGTACAGTCGCTGTGCTCGGTATTGGCGGCGTAGGTGGTATTGCTGTAGAAGCTCTTGCCCGTAGCGGCGTTGGGCGTATCATCCTGATTGATAAGGACGTCGTGGACATCACCAATATTAACCGCCAGATTCATGCTCTGACTACGACAGTGGGGCAGAAAAAAGCGGATCTGATGGTGGAACGTGTGAAACTGATCAATCCGGAATGTGATGCAATTGCCCTGAATATGTTTTACACGGAAGAAACATATGAGGAATTGTTCAAATATGATCTGGATTATGTGCTGGATGCATCCGACACGATTATCTACAAAATCCATCTCATTAAAGAGTGCCTGAAACGTAAAATTCCGATGATTTCCAGCATGGGTGCGGCGAATAAAATGGACCCGACGAAATTCCAGGTTGCAGATATTTCGAAAACGACCATGGACCCGATTGCCCGTGTTGTGCGTACGACACTTCGTAAAGACGGCATCAAAAAAGGTGTGAAAGTGGTCTTCTCGACTGAAAAACCGATGAAACCGCGTGAGGATGTAACACAAAAAATCGTTCCCGAGAATGCTCCGGAAATTCGCAAGGCTAAACAGCCACCTGCGAGTAACTCATTTGTGCCTCCGGTAGCCGGACTGATTATGGTCAGTGTTGCGATTAAGGATTTGTTAGAAATTGCAGAGAACAAGCAGCTGTAACTTGCTACCAACTGAAGAAGCGTGGATGCTGATAAGGCATCTGCGCTTTTTTGTGTGATCATACTTCGCAAGAGAGGAGCGGATGGGACGTCAATCGTCTATGATAGCCGAACTGTATTCCTAGATAAATGTCAGAGTTACGTCATGTACTTCAAAGTCAAAACCGTGTATGATATTCACTGCTGCGCGAAATGATGATACATACATAAAGAATTTGCGGCTACAGAGAGGGGAATAGAACGAAATGAAACACGGATGGATGACCAGACGTCTTGGCATGGAGCCAGGAGACCAGTGGAAGAAGGAAGTTGTGGCGGGAGCCATTTCCTATTTTGCCGTGGTCTATATCGTTATGGTCAATGCTACAATTCTTTCCGATGCCGGGATGCCTTTGCAGGCAGCTATGGTTGGAACACTGCTGACGTCCATTGCAGGATGTTTGCTCATGGCATTTGGCGGAAAATCACCGATTATCGTGGTACCCGGAATGGGGATTAATGCATTTTTCACGTATACACTTGTACATTCCATGAAATTAAGCTGGCAAGAAGCGCTGGCTGTTGTAACCGTTACAGGTATACTGTTTGCCATTGTTGCGTTTACGTCACTATACAAAATGATCAGCGAAGCAATCCCGAAAAATCTGCAGCATGGCATTACGGTCGGGATTGGTTTGTTTCTGACATTTATCGGTTTGCAAAAAAGTGGAATCGTTATCGCACATCAGACCACGTTTGTTGCGATTGGGCATTTCAATGATCCCAATGTCATTACAGCCTGCGTTACGCTGGTGCTTGCCTTGATTTTATTTATACGTAACGTACAGGGTGGACTTCTGATCAGTATTCTGGTCGGGACAGGCCTTGCCTATGTACTTGGTGCAGTGAACCCGGGTGAGTCTGTATCAGCTATGGATGCGCTGCGTCAATACGGCGGCTTGTTTGGCGAATTATCTTTGATGAAACTGGCTGATGTCGCATTCTGGATCGCGGTATTTTTGCTACTGCTAATTGTGGTGTTCGAAAATATAGGATTAATTACCGCTCAGACACAGATGATTGGTCGTCCAGAGCGGTTCAAAGGAAGTCTACGCGCACTATCCATTAGTACCGTATTGGCAGGCGTATTCGGAAGCAGCCCTCCAGTTGCTGCAGCCGAGACTACAGCCGGAATTGCAGCAGGCGGTCGCACAGGTTTGACTCCGCTCGTTACAGCCGTGTTATTCGGGGCTACTTTTTTCTTCATCCCACTGCTCGGTTACATTCCGGACAGTGCAATTGCACCCATTTTGATCATTATTGGTGGCCTGATGGTACAAGGTGTGAAAGATATGGATTTTGGTGACTTCACAGAGGCATTCCCGGCATTTCTGATCATGGTCATGATTCCATTTACATATAGCATCGTGGACGGTATGGCGTTTGGATTTATTGCCTATCCATTAGCGAAGCTGGCAGCAGGTCAAGGTAAACAGGTGCCTGTGGTCATGTATGGCATTTCCATCCTCTTTTTAGCCAACTTTGTGTTGCATGGAGTTTTGTAATAACAAAAGGCAACGTCATGTAAGTTCATACGTATGATCTCTGGTGAGCAGATGGAGAACGGGAGGAACGGGAATGGAAGAGCAGCAACAAGCAGGGCAGAATGAACCGAAGGTAGGAAAAAAGGGATTTAAGGATTTCGTCAAGCTTATCGCCTCCACGAACCCGCCAAAACTGATCTTGATTCTGGCCCTCATCTTAACCCTGATTCAAACTACAGCCGGACTGATCGTGCCATTGATGACCAAAGGTCTGATTGATGGATTAACCACTTCGGCATTGAACAAATCTGTTATTTTGTTATTGCTTGGGGCATTTGTGATTCAGGCGATTGCCTCGGGTATTAGCATTTATATGTTAAATTACGCCGGACAACGGGTGGTCGCAACACTTCGCACCAAGCTGTGGAACAAGGTATTGTCGCTGCGAATGCCATATTTCGATCGGAATCGTACAGGCGATACGATGAGCCGGATTACGAATGATACAAGCCAGATCATGACGTTGATCGCGGATTATCTGGTTTCCTTTGTATCCAACATCGTTGCTGTTGTGGGTGGCGTGGCATTACTATTTTACTTGGATTGGGTGATGTCGCTCATTATTCTGAGTCTGGTGCCGCTTACGCTGTTGATCCTGTTGCCGGTCGGGAAGAAAATGTACAAGATCTCCAAGAAGCAGCAGGATGAGATGGCAGGTCTTACGTCCGTGCTCAGTCAGGTTATTGGCGAGATTCGCTTGGTCAAAGCCTACGGCACGGAGAAACAGGAAGTGGAAGCAGGAGATTCCCGGATTCGTAAAATGTTTGCTTTTGGCTTGCAGGAAGCGCGCATTCTTGCTCTGATCGGTCCTTTGTTTACATTTGTCATGACCGCCGTACTGGTCGTTATTCTGGGTGTGGGGGGAATGCGCGTAGCGTCTGGACTGTTGTCGCCTGGTGAACTGGTTGCGTTCATTTTGTTGTTGTTCCAGGTCATTATGCCAATGGGACAATTCACGACGTTATACTCTCGTTTGCAAAAAGTCGTAGGTGCAACGGAGCGGATACAAGCGATCCTTGCCGATGAGGAAGAGCCACATGACAGCACTAAGGTAGCACCAAAAGGAAATGAAACGATTGCATTCCATGATGTACATTTTTCCTATGTTACAGGTGAGGAAGTGTTGCACGGAATCAATTTGACGGTACCTACACGCAAAGTGACAGCCATTGTCGGCCCAAGCGGTAGCGGCAAATCAACGCTGTTCTCTTTGATGGAGCAGTTCTATATGCCCGATTCAGGCCATATTTCATATGGGGGACAAGCGATAACGGATTATTCTTTGGCCTCCTGGCGTAGCAAGATTGGGTACGTATCTCAGGAAAGTCCACTTATGGCGGGTACGATCAAAGACAACATCACGTACGGATTAGGTCGTGAGGCCACGATGGATGAGATCCGACGAGCTGCTGAGATGGCCTATTCTGCCGACTTTATAGACAAGTTGCCACAGGGATATGACACGGAAGTGGGCGAGAGGGGAATCAAGTTATCCGGGGGCCAACGTCAGCGGATTGCTATTGCTCGTGCTTTACTGCGCAGTCCGGATATTCTTATGTTGGATGAAGCCACATCCAGTCTGGATAGCACCTCGGAGTATGAAGTACAACAGGCTTTATCCAACCTGATGGAAGGAAGAACTACGATCGTGATCGCGCATCGATTGTCCACAGTGGTGGATTCCGATCAGATTGTTGTATTGGAGCATGGACATGTTACCGGAACAGGAACTCATACGGATTTAATTAACAATCATCCGGTATACCGTGAATTAGCGCAGAAACAGTTTGTGGCACAGGAAGGCAATGCAACTACAGTACAAAACGAAGAGTAATTCTCATTAATGCAGGGTCTCCGTAATACCCATGAGGTATTTCAACGGAGATCCTTTTTGCTCATCCTTTAAATTCCTCATATTTACAATAAGACCAACATACTCTATATTATAGATACCGACCGTTGGTATGTATAAGGAGGAACTTATGGCCAGAAATAAATATCCTGAGCAGACACTGGACCTGATTCTGACTGTCTCAACTCAAATGTTTACCGAAAAGGGATATGAAAAAACCAGTATTCAAGACATTATAGATGAATTAGGTATGTCCAAAGGTGCAATATATCATCATTTCAAATCCAAGGAGGATATCCTTAGTGCTGTGATGGAGAAGGAGCTTGGGCGGGCAGAAGACATGTTTATGGAACTCATCCAGAACACGCATGCTCCGAATGCCAGGCAGAAGCTCATCAGTATTTTGGAAAATATTATCGTTGATCCTGGAATCCAGTCCAACTCAATTGATCAGGTTCTAAGCACTCAGATCAAGAATCCGCAGTTTGTTCTTGGAGGGATCAGAAAAGGTGTTCTGAAGGATGCACGAATTATTTCCAATATTATGGAACAAGGCAAGGAAGATGGGTCCATTTCAGTCGAATATCCGCTGGAGTGTGCTGAAATCTTCATGTTGCTCGTTAATATCTGGATTAACCCTCTTCTTTTTGGCAGAGATCAGGAGCAGACATTGGAAAGGCTTAAGTTTTTGCAACACATGATGAAGCTCTTGGGAGCAGATATCGTTAGCGAACAGCTCATTCAGCGAATTACGAATCGCCATGCCAGCACAGGAGGCTATGCGGAGGCGGAATAAACATATACCTGATTGTTTGAAATGGAGAGGGAAAAGATGTTGAAAAGTAGTGAGCTTGCCATATGCAAGAGCATAGACATTGATCAACCCATTCATGATATACAGTTAAATTGGTTGTCAGGAGATATCAGAGTTCTTCCGAGTGTGGATGAACTGATTCACGTTATGCAATATGCGGATGTGTGCTTTTCCAAGCGAAGGCTGATGCAAGTTAACATACGAGGGGATACCTTAAGCATTGTGGACGGGAGAAAAAGGAGAGGCCTCGTTGGAATAAATATTGCTAGAACAGCATTGGAGATTCAGCTTCCTGATCGGGTTTTTGATCGTATTTTACTAAACTCCACAGGAGGACAACTCCGGTTGAATCGGCTTCTGGCCACTCGCTGTCAATGTAAGATCACCTCAGGTAGTGTAGACCTATCAGGGAGGATGGATGAGCTTGAACTGTGCGCATTGGCATCGATAGTGAAAGGACAGCACCTTAGTGCAGATAAATTCAATCTTCAATCCAGTTCAGCCAAGATCGACATATCAGGGGAATTCCGTCACTTGCAGTATACAACTACAGGCAGAGGATTGAATATGGATTGTCTCAAGATGCCGGAGAGCTTGCATTCCGTATCCACAGGATCAAAAGTAGTGGTTTCCATTCCAGATAACGAAGGTTTCCGAATTTTACTTAAAAGAAGATCAGGAGCGTTAAAAAGCGAATTTGATTTGACTCCCCTTCATGGAGACAGCAACTGTCTAATACACAAAAGTGGAAAAAGTGAATTCCAAGTGGATATTCGAGGAGGAGCTTTTCATCTAAAATCCAGGAAATGAGAGACTGTTCGTGTGTACTGAAAACAAAGGGGGCGGTAGGTATAATGGCTGGTTGGATTGTAGGGATTAGTTTCTCCACCATCGTACTGCTAATCGGGATTTACGGCGCATTAAACAGCAGGAGCAGGCAGGCCAGAAACAAGTGGGCCTGGTGGTTTATTCTGTTTGGTTGTTGTGCGCTTGTCAGTGCCATCATTAATTATCAATTCAGATGAGCCTCATATATTACAAAAGTAAGCCTACAAAAACGGATGTGGCTTTCAATTGCCCTATGTGATATAGTAAGTATCCTTTTGTATTGCCAGATCTAGGCGATGCAGAGCAAAACATATTCTTAGGAGGTAACTGAAACATGTCAGACAGCTTTCAAAGTGCCTATCAAGAAGAAGAGTACAGGTTAGAGCGAACGATGGAGGAAGTGGATAGTCAGCTGGAACGACTGCAGAACATTCCGGTATACACCGGCCACGACTTCACAGAACAAGTGCTGGAAGCTGGACGCGAAGAGCGCCGCACCGCCTTGTCCAAGAGCGCGCAGCAACCCTATTTCGGACGCTTGGATTTCGAAGAACAGGGCAGTGGTGCACGGAAACCGCTGTATATTGGCAAAATTGGCGTAGACCGCGAAGAGGTGGGAGAGCATCCGCTCGTCATCGACTGGCGTGCTCCTGTCGCAAGCCTGTTTTACTCATTTACGGGAGGGGAAGCCTCCGCTACGTATGAAGCCCCGGAAGGGCTTATTGAAGGTCTCGTATATCTGAAACGAAACGTTGTCATTCGGCAGCGGATATTGGAACGTGTGGCGGATACATATAACCGTGACAGCGACCAGCCAGCGGTATCTGATGAATTCCTCGTTTATCGTTTGGGAGAGAACAAGGATAACAAACTGCGTGATATCGTATCTACGATTCAAGCGGAGCAGGATCTGATTATTCGTGCGGCGAGAAACACTGCATTGATCATTCAGGGTGTAGCTGGATCCGGGAAAACGACGGTTGCCCTGCATCGGCTTGCCTTTTTGCTATATCAGTACAAGGAGCAGGTATCTGCAGAGAAAATGGTTATTTTTGCGCCCAACCACATGTTTCTGGATTACATCTCGGATGTGCTTCCGGAACTTGGAGTAGGGGACATTCAACAGCGGACATTCCCGGATTGGGCGATGAACCTGCTGGGGCTGGATATGCCTTTGGCGAATACGTCGGATACATTGAACACCTGGTTCGAAAAACCTGATGCACGACCTGAATTGAATGATGATGTACCTGGGCGTTACAAAGGATCCATCCGTTTCATGGAGCTTATTCGAGAATGGTTGTCGGGGATGGAAGCGGATTCCGTACCGGATATGGACTTCAGTCCATGGGATGGTAAGGTGCTCAGCAAGACGGAGATCGAGAACTGGTTCGGTGAGGAATACAAACATTATCCACTGGCCAAACGCAAAGAACGGGTCATGGCGCGGGTTCACCGCTGGATTGAGATGGAACTTAAGAAACCGATGCCAGAAGCTGTGCGCAAAGAACGCAAGAAAAAAGCGTCTACTCGTGAGAAAGCTTATGCCAAAAAATGGCCTCAATACGAGCCGCTTACGTTATACAAACAGCTGTTCAAAGCTGGAAAGGGCGGCTCTGTGCCAGCCTCGCTCAGCGGGCTGATTCCAAAACTAGTCATGAAACAAACGGCAACAGATCTGAAACAGGATATCGTCCGTGAAGAGGATCTGCCTGCATTGGTATACATTCATACATTGGTCCATGATATCGAGGGCTCGGAGCGGTTTGATCATATTGTGATCGATGAAGCGCAGGACTTTTCCCCTTTTCATGTGGCGTTATTGGATCAGTTCGTCAAAGGGCATTCCTTCACCATACTGGGTGACTTGTCTCAAGGCATTCATGAGTACCGTGGTGTTCATGCGTGGGAAGAGATGAGTTCTTTATTTCCTGAGGAACAGAATGCATACTTTGCATTGACCCGAAGTTATCGTTCAACGATGGAAATTATCGATTATGCCAACACGATTCTGGAACGTGGTGTCAAGAGCGGGATTACGGCGATTCCTGTTTTCCGTAGTGGTGATCCGGTTCGGACGTTGGCTTATGGAGGCGACGGGCGGACGGCGAGTCTGGAGCAGGCTTTGAAGCTGTTAACGGTCAAAGACTACCGAACGGTCTCCATCCTGACTCGTACACTGCATGAAGCAGAGGAACTTCACCGTGACCTACAGGCCGCAGGCTGGGATCTAAACTTGATCGATGGTGGCAAAAAGCAGTACACAGGTGGGCACTCCGTTTTACCGGTCTATCTGTCTAAAGGGTTGGAGTTTGATGCCGTTATTGTGGCAGACGTAGATCAGAAGCATTATTTGCCAAATGCAGGTGATGCAAAGCTGTTGTACGTTGGTTGTACACGGGCCTTGCACGAATTGTGGTTGTTCCATGACGGTGAACTGCCGATCTATGCGGCTGCAACACATAATCCCGATGGCGAGTCCGTAACCATTCAGGGTTGGCCAGAGCTTGGCTAGATAAAGTTTATTTATACAGAAAAAGGCATGACGTTTATGGAGAGTCCCATAAGCGCATGCCTTTTTTGCTTTTGTGCGAGAAATGATTAATCTTCCAAGGAAGAACGATGGGGGAGTTCAAGTTTATGTTACGCTATTTCTCATTCTGGATGAGCGACGGTTCACCAGGAATATGCCAACACCAATAAATAAACCGCCTGCTAATGCAAACCACTGAACGTGCTCTCCTAGTAAAATCCAACTCGATAGTACACCAAAGAACGGAGCCAGAAACAGATACGAACTGGTTTGGGCTGGGTCACTATTCTGAAGCAGATAAAACCAGAGTGAGAACTGAATGATGGAGCAAATAAGCGTTAACCAGAGCAGCGCCATAACCGAGGTGGTATTGATCGTAAAGTGAGGCTGTTCAGTCCATACGCTCAGCAGAAGCAACGCAGCACCTCCAGCAAGCATCTGATAGGCTGTTAAGACAAAAGTATCGTAGCCATTGCCCCAGCGTTTGATGAGCAATGTGGACACGGCAAAGGAGATCGCTCCACCAAATCCAATCCAGGTTCCGGGGCTAAAGCTCATTTGCATTCCAAAGGTTAACATAATCCCGATGAAACCGAGTATAACACCGATCCACTGACTGAAACGGTAGGTCACTCTATATAAGAGAGCACTGAGGATAATGACCAGTAGCGGATTGGTAAACGTAATAATGGCGGATTCACCGGATGTAATCCAGTTCATGCTGTAGTAGGCGCAGCCCATCACTCCTGCGGATTGGAACAGGCCAATAAGGATTATTTTCAACCAAGACTGCCATCCAGTAGGCAAAGGACGTTTACGAAGGAACAAGGCCATCAAGCCACCTGCCAGTATATAACGTATGCCCATGAGCAGGAAAGGTGGGGCATATAACATGCCGATCTTGCCAACTGGAAAAGAAGTGCCCATGATTAACGTTGTCAAAATGATCAATAATGTATATTTCAATGGTTTGATGATCCGGGTATCTTTATCATGACTGGAGCTCATAACGTCTGTCCGCTATCTACAGTAATTAGTTGCCCGGTCATGGATTGCTGTTCCAGGGCAGCACAGATCATGTGTGCGATATCTTCAGGTGAGGCAATATGCTGTAATAACACTTCTCCACCGAGACGATACATTCGCTCCTCGTTTCCAGCCCACCACCTTGTAGCAACTGCGCCAGGGACGATAGCATTCACCCGAATGTGTGGTGAGAGTGCGTGCGCAAGTGATAAGGTCAGCCCATGAACTGCCGCTTTGGAGACGGCGTAAGGGAGGCAGGAGCCCGAGCCCGTACTGCCTGCGATGCTGCCCAGATTTACGATAGAACCACCGCCAGCCTGTCTCATGCCTTCCGTCACTGCACGAGCGCAATGAAACATGCCTTTCACATTCACATCAAGCAGCTCATTCCAGATGTCATCTGTAACAGACTCCAGATCGTGCATGGGGATATGGTGCGTGATTCCAGCGTTATTTACAAGTGAAGTGATCGGGCCATAGGTTTCAGTTATTGTAGTGACCATTCGCCGGACATCAAGATCATTGGCAACATTAGCTTGAACGGCGAATGCATGGCCTCCCGTATCCAAAATGTGTTGAACAGTCTCGTTTGCTGCATCTTGTGAGCGGGAATAGTTGACAGCGACCAAGGCTCCGCGTTCAGCGAGCAACTCACTTACAGCACGTCCTATACCTGTTCCACCACCTGTGATCAGAGCAACTCTATTTTTCCAGTATGTCATGCTGAACACTCCTTATCATCATCCAGTCAGATGACTGGTTTGGGATCTACATGAATTGTAGTCCGGTTTACACATGAAGTATAATGATTGGTAATGAAGCGGATATCATTTTGAATGATGTCAGAGTGGGGGGACCATGGAGAGCGGGGATCTTAGAATATTTCAGTGTGTTGCACAGGAAGGGAATCTGACCAAAGCTGCTTCTAAACTGGGGTATGTTCAATCCAACGTAACGGCACGAATCCGGCATCTGGAAGCAGAAGTAGGTACAACGTTGTTCATTCGTCATAACCGAGGTATGACGTTATCTCCAGCCGGAGAAATGTTGCTGACCTACGCAGATAAAATTATTGGTTTGCTGAATGATGCTTCCAAGGCACTTCGGGCGACGAGCACACCATCGGGTCCAATGCGAATAGGGTCTACACAAACTGCAGCGGCCGTGCGACTACCTGAACTTTTCGTCAGATATTATAAACAGTATCCAGATGTCTCCTTGTCACTGGTTACTGGCAATTCGCAGATGCTTATGGATCAGGTTATTGGGTATGAATTGGAGGGAGCGTTTATAGGCTGTCCCTGTGATCATCCTGATATCGTTTCTATTCCCGTATTTGATGAGGAACTATTTGTTGTCTGTTCTGGTATGGGTCCTACGGATGAAGATCTTAAGAGTAAACCCATTCTTGTCTACAGCATGGGGTGTTCCTATCGTCAGGTTTTGGAGGAATGGTTAGAGGTGGGTGGTGTTACCCGCCCAGTAATTATGGAATTCGGAACCCTTGAAGCGATTATTAGTGGAGTTACGTCCGGTATGGGAATTTCCTTATTACCAGAGATTGTGATTAGGCATCAGATCAAAAATGGATTATTGCGCACGCATACACTCCCCGTAGGTATGAATCGCATGATGACTCATTTTATTACTCGCAAGGATGCCTTTGTCAGCAGTGCACTTCATGCATTTATGGCTATGTTACCGCGAGAGTATGATATGATAGAGAGTGGAGAACCATCTGAAGTGTAATAGTATTCAAGGCAAGGCAATCCGTTAAGGAAGTGATGAGCAATGGATTTATTTTCGTTTCAACAGGACTCAAAACCACAAGCTAGATTGCTCGCGGACCGCTTGCGGCCAGAGCATCTGGATGAATATATTGGACAGGAACATATTATTGGACCGGGGAAATTACTCCGGCGCGCCATCGAGGCTGATCAGATTTCGTCAATCTTGTTATACGGCCCGCCGGGATGTGGCAAGACTACCTTGGCACATATTATTTCTCAGCAAACGCAAGGACAGTTCGTACGTCTGAATGCAGTGGAAGCTTCCGTTAAGGATGTGCGTGAAGTCATCGAACAGGCGCAAACGAACAAACAGCTGTATGGAACCAAAACCATTCTGTTCCTCGACGAGGTACATCGATTTAACAGTTCACGTCAGGATGCGCTATTGCCAGCGGTAGAGAAGGGCACGATTATTTTTATCGGCGCGACAACAGAGAATCCCTTTCATTATGTCAATGGAGCCTTGATGAGTCGCTCCACCCTGTTCCAGCTGGAATCGCTGAACAAGGATCATTCCCTAATTGCAATGCGCAGAGCATTGAGTGATGTGGACAAAGGTCTGGGGTTCATGGAACTACAGGCGGACGATGAGGCGCTAGAGCATATTGCCACGATGGCCAACGGAGATATTCGGCGTGCGCTTAATGCGCTTGAACTGGCTGCGTTGACCACGCCACCGGAGAAGGATGGGGCCATTCATATCACGCTTGGTGTAGCTGAAGAGTCTATTCGGCGCCCCATTGTGAAGGCAGATGAATCCACACAGTATGATGTGCTGTCTGCATTTCACAAGAGTATTCGGGGTTCCAGTGATGCGGCGTTGTTTTGGTTTCTATACGCGGTGGAGAAGCTCGGCATGGACCCGATGACCTTCATTCGGCGTCTGATTGCAGCGAGCAGTGAAGATATTGGACTTGCGAACCCGCAAGCCATGACTCAGGCGATTGGAGCACTTGATGCGTACCGAAATAACGGCTGGCCCGAAGCCAAGCTGAACATTGCACAAGCGATTCTGTTCGCGGTCGAAAGCCCAAAATCAAATGCGGTGTACACCGCCATTTCCAAAGCCATGAACGCGATTGATGAGGTGAAATCGGCAGAAGTTCCGCTTCACTTGAGAGATACGCATTACTCGGGTGCCGTGAAGCTTGGACATGAGGGTTATCAATATCCACACAACTATCCGGGGCATTACGTGAAACAAGAATATTTGCCAAAGCAGCTCTCACGGAGAGTATTCTATGAGGCAACGGAGCAGGGTAACGAATCGAAGATCAGGCTGAACCAACAGCGGCGCAGGGAATTTTAAGGACAGACAGATCATCCGGGAGATGCACAAAACATGAAAGAGCTTTTGTATATAGGGGCGGGTGGATTTCTCGGTACATTGACCCGATATGCCATACAGTTAGCGATACCAACTGTCCATGGGGGATTCCCATGGGCAGTGCTGTTAATCAATGCGATTGGCAGCCTTTTTTTGGGTTGGTTCTTTACCATAGCTGTTCCAGGCAAAATAACACCACAACTTCGACTGGCGATTGGTACAGGTTTTACTGGCGCATTTACGACATTCTCCACGTTTACGCTTGATATTGTTCGTTTATCCGAAGGGGGCGAATGGATCAGTGCCGCTATTTATATGATCGTGAGTCTGTTGGCAGGATTGTTGCTCTGTGCGCTGGGAATGAGCCTTGGACATCGTATGTTGGGAGCACAAAGACAAGAGGGTGATGCCTCATGATCCTGTGGATTGGTTTTGCAGGTGTGCTGGGTGCGGTACTGCGTTACAGTCTGGGAAAATGGGTCTCTGGCTTGCTGGGAATGGCCTTTCCATGGGGAACATGGATCATCAACATCAGTGGTTCACTGTTGCTTGGGTTGTTATATGGGTGGCATGTATCTGCAATGATCTCAGATGGAATCTGGTTGATGTGGGGAACCGGATTTTGCGGTGCGTACACGACGTTCTCTACCTTTGGTTATGAGACGTTAGGGCTTATGGGTCGACAACGATACGCAAGCGCGGCGCTCTACGTTGTCAGTTCGGTTCTAGTTGGGGTGTTGGCCGCCTGGGCAGGGGTCTGGTTGACTGCATAACGAACTATTTTTAATTTTTTTGCAAAAATAAGCAGGAAAAAAGCCATCCTTCATGGTATACATGAAAGACGGCTTTTTTAATAGGGATACACGGTATTGTGTATAATCCGCATTTTAATGGACAAGCTCTATTATTGCATTGCGGGTACAGGTACTTTTTGCACCTGATCGATCGTACCCCCACCCAGGCAGACCTCTCCGTCGTAGAAAACAACGGCTTGTCCTGGCGTGATGGCTTTTTGCTGCTGGTCAAATTGTACATCCACACTTCCATCTTCCTGCCAGGTCAATGTTACACCTTGATCCGGCTGACGATAGCGGAATTTGGCAGTACAACGGTATGGCACATTAGGCATGTGCTCTGCACCAGCAATCCAGTTCACACCCGTTGCGGTAAGACCAGTGGAGTACAGGCTTGCATGGGCATCGCCCTGAACAACAAGCAGTTGATTCTTCTCCAGGTTCTTGTCTGCAACGAACCAGGGTTCACCATTGCCGGAACCACCAATGCCAAGACCTTGGCGCTGTCCAAGTGTGTAGTACATCAGACCGTCATGACGACCTTTGACTTCACCGGTTGCGATATCAACCATGTCTCCACCTTTGGCAGGCAGATAGTTACTCAGGAACTCTTTGAAATTACGCTCACCGATGAAGCAGACACCTGTGCTGTCTTTTTTCTTGGCAGTATACAAACCAGCCGCTTCTGCGATTTTGCGTACTTCCGGTTTGGGCAGATGACCAATCGGGAACATGGCTTTGGACAGCTGGTTCTGATTGAGTGCGTTAAGGAAATACGTTTGATCCTTATTGTTGTCCACACCACGAAGCAACTTGAGTGTGCCATCTTCTTCAATCAGACGAGCATAGTGTCCTGTAGCTACATAATCTGCGCCGAGATCCAGAGCTTTGTTCAGGAATTCACCAAATTTGATCTCACGATTACACATGACATCCGGATTTGGCGTGCGGCCCGACTTATATTCATCAAGGAAATAGGTAAATACTTTATCAAAATATTCTTTCTCGAAGTTGACAGTGTAGTAAGGAATGCCGATCTGTTCACATACGCGGCGTACATCCTCTGAATCTTCTTCAGCGGTACAGTGGCCGAACTCGTCGGTGTCATCCCAGTTTTTCATGAAAATGCCGATGACATCGTACCCTTGCTCTTTCAGCAACAGTGCGGTAACGGAAGAATCGACACCTCCGGACATGCCAACGACGACCCGTGTATTTTCAATTGTTTTGGACATCGTTATCACCATTTCTATATATAAATGTGTTTCGTTTCTTATTCTAGCATAACCGGACTCAAGATACGATACACCCGGCCAATTTTGGATAGTGTCCACCACAGACGCACATTTTGGAATATCGTCAATCTTTCTTTTCCATAAAGCATGCAGATATGTTAACATTAGCTGAGGGTTATGATCGGAATACGGAGGATTAGAAGGTTTATGCTAATCTCAATGCATCTCCGCTGTGGATAGATCGTGAAACAGACGGTCATGGACCATAGGATTAAATATAAAGTTTCCAATCGTTTCTGAAAATTGAAAGAGGTGACTCCTTTGAAAATATCGACAAAAGGCCGTTACGGCCTCACAATCATGATGGAGCTTGCTGCCAGAATAGGCGAAGGCCCTACATCACTTAAAAGCATTGCTGAGCGCAACCAGCTTTCGGAGCATTACCTGGAGCAACTGATCGCTCCACTACGTAATGCAGGACTGGTGAAAAGCATTAGAGGTGCTTACGGCGGTTATATCCTTGCGGGTGATCCTGCAACCGTGACTGCAGGCGATGTAATCCGTGTACTGGAAGGGCCAATCTCTCCAGTAGATTTCACAGAGGAAGATGATCCGGCGAAACGTGATCTGTGGTTGCGTATTCGTGATGGCATTGCGGAAGTGTTGGATTCCACAACACTGAAAGACCTGATTACCTTCCAGGATCAGGACAAAAAAGACAGCTACATGTTTTACATTTAAGATCATTAATTCGCATCACAGAAGATACAATAAAGCCCCCAACTTGGGGGCTTTAGACATGCCAATGGGTACTTTGTTCTGTTCTTCAATTTCTACGGATTATTTTAATTGAGTAGGGCTATGTATTCAGCCGTGGGATTTACAAGATGGTCTAGTGTGAACTTAACTGGATCACTTGTAAATCAGCGACCTTTTAAGGTTTCTATATCAGCTTCCATGCGTAACTGACGGCGATTCAAAATATCAATGCTGTGCTGATGGGTATTCAATTCGGTAGTTACTTTGCGTTCAGAGGCGGAGTGGGAAGCGTCAAGACGTTTCGTAACGGTTAGTGTTTCCAGAACAGCTTGTTGAAGAAGCGGAATGTTTTTAGTTTGTTCCTCTATGGTGTCCAATCTGCCATCCATGGTATTCAGTCTGTCATCGACAGTGTCTAGTCTGTTCTCTACGGCACCGAGCCTCTCTTCCATAACATCGAGTCGGTGGTTTATTTTTCCAAGATGTCCATCAATACTGTCGAATCGTTTGTCCATTTGTTGAAGCTGATTCAGAATCTGCCCGAGAATGGGATCACTCATGTCTCTCTCTCCTTTTTGAAATGGATATATAACATTATACACGAAGATGTGACAATAGAGCATCCGTTTCAGTTTCCAATTTTGACAGTTTGCCATGAGATAGAAATTTAACATATAACGGGGTGAAGATAAATGAAACGAATTTATTTGGATCACGCCGCATCGACACCTATGCATCCACAAGTCGCAGAAGCGATGATGAACGTCATGACAGGACAATTTGGCAATGCATCAAGTATCCATGCCTTTGGGCGTGAGGCCAAACGGACTGTCAGCGGAGCAAGGGATGTCATTGCGGCGTCTTTGGGCTGTTTCCCGGACGAATTGGTATTCACCGGAGGTGGCACGGAGAGCGACAATCTGGCAATCTTTGGAGCAGTGGCATCCAGGCAGGATAAGGGGAAACACGTCATTACGAGCGCAATTGAGCACCATGCTGTCTTGCATACGTGTCAGGAATTGGAGCGGCAAGGTTATGAAGTAACCTATCTATCTGTGGATCGTCATGGACGAATAAATCTGGATGAGTTGCAAGAGGCCATTCGGCCGGATACGGTGCTGATTACCATGATGTATGCCAACAATGAAGTAGGCACGATTCAGCCGATCCGTGAGGTGGGTGAGCTTGCCCGTCAGCATAATATCCTATTCCATACCGATGCAGTTCAGGCTCTGGGTAGCCAGAATATTTCCTGTAAGGAACTTCCTGTGGATCTGATCAGCTTCTCTGCGCATAAAATCAACGGACCTCAGGGCGTGGGTGCACTCTATGTACGGCGAGGAATTGTGCTGGAAGCAAGAGCTCACGGTGGGTTGCAAGAGCGTCAGCGTCGCGCTGGTACGGAAAATATCGCAGGTATTACCGGATTTGCAGAGGCTCTCAAGATTGCATCAGCACAGACGGAGGCGCATCGTCAGCATGATTTGGAATTGCGTAAACTTTTGTTAGAACAGCTTGAAATTCATGTGGGGACGGAGCACTTTCACGTGAATGGACACCTGGAGCATACGCTGCCAAACATCCTGAATATCAGCTTTCCGGAAGTGTCCACAGAGACGATGTTAATGAATCTGGATATGGAAGGGATTGCTGTTGCAAGCGGTTCTGCCTGCACTTCCGGTTCACTTGAAGTCTCTCATGTGCTCAAAGCGATGAAATTGCCTGAAACATTTTTACACTCTGCGATTCGATTTAGCTGGGGATTGGGTAATACTACGGAAGAAATCATGATAACCGCCGAAAAAATTGGAACCATTCTTGGACGACTGCGTAATAGACCCTAAGGGGAACTTTACACATGGAACAGAAGGAGGGAAGAAGTTCCATTTCATCGGTTGGATAGAAGCGGTTTTGATGATCGGCGTCTGATTGCCACTCATCAACTTTGGGCATACCTAGCAATAGCGCCGCGCCTATTTAATGATAAGAAGATGAGGGGGACCCAGCGATGAAGCTTCAGGAAATGATCGGACTTGCCGTTTTTGATGTTGAGGACGGGAAGCAGGTCGGTAAAATCCAGGATTTCATTGTGAATGATGATTGGGAGATCGAAGGCATTGAGCTTGAGAACAAAGGTCTGTTTACCAATCATGTCAAAATCGTGCAGTGGCAAGATATCGTTGCCTACGGCGAAGATGCCGTCATGATCCGTAATCAACAGGCTGTCCGCAAGACGGGAGCCGACGACATAAAATACACGTACCTCCTCGGTCGGTCTAAATTGAAGGAGATGTCCGTGCTCACCGAAGAAGGTTTGCTGCTTGGGCGTGTCTCCGATGTTTATTTTGACCAAGAGTTGGGAAATACAATAATAGGGATTGAAATTACGGACGGTTTTGTGTCCGATCTGATCGAGGGCCGCAAATGGCTGCCATGTACAAGCGATATGTCCATCGGGGAAAGTGCCATTATGGTTCCGTCTCTGAGTGAACAACGCTTGGAAAATGCCATTCATTCTGTTAATGGATAGGTGAATGAATATGAAATGTCCAAACTGTAGTTCCAAAGATATCGGGAAAATTGGTTCCCACCAGTTTTATTGCTGGGGATGCTTTATTGAATTAACGGTGAACGGTGAGAAAATGTCTGTATATCAGGTGGAAGAAGACGGTACGCTGAGTTCCCTGGATGATCTGTTTTTCGGGGACGAGTTGCCACAAGACTTCCCTCATCTTCACGCTTCTTCTTAATAAGCAGAATAACTTCCTCTATGTGCGGTTTCATGACAATGTCTGTCATGGGAGGCTGTCGCTAATTGTTGGCAGATGTATATAGATGCGGTTACATAGTGGTTCGGCTGGTGTATGGTTGATTATATGCTAACCCGTACTGCAAAATGCGCTTCCTTCTCTGATGAAGGAGGCGTTTTTTTTGGGTTTAAGAAAAAATGTTCGGATTACTCCTTTCCACTTTTGCGCTGTGTTAATAAATATTACCTTTCCTACATATACTGACTCTCAGAGCCAGTCCAAAAGGAGAGATGCAAGTGGAGCAATTAACCAAAAACAAGCTGTTCCGTTACGCGATCTGGCTGCTGCTCGGATTGATCATTTTATATTTTATCTGGCTGCTGCGGCCTTTACTACTTCACATATATGCGTTCCTGAAAACAGTGCTGGCACCCTTTATCGTAGCCCTTATCATATCCTATGTACTTAATCCGATTGTCAGCATGCTGGGAGGGCGCAAGGTGCCGCGTACGATTGCGGTACTACTCATATATGCCTTTTTCCTGACCTGCCTCGGTGTCATTCTGATGAATGTCATTCCGGTATTGATTGAACAGCTAGGGGAACTCAACGAGCATATGCCGGAACTGTCCATGCGTGCCCAGAGCCTGATGAACAATATGGATCACAAATTAATGCCGCCAAGTGTGCGAACAGGCATGAACAGTTGGTTTTTTCAGATGGAGGATCGACTAACTCAGGGAATTACTGTGCTTATGGACAATATCGGGGCGACCATTAATGTGTTATTCAATGTGTTTATCGTGCCATTTCTGATCTTTTATATGTTAAAAGACTTTGAGGTGTTTGAGCGCACCATTGTGGCGTATCTTCCGCGTTCACGTCGGAAAGCGATTGTCTCGGTGATGAAAGAGATCGATACTGCACTGGGGAACTACATTCGGGGACAGTTTATTGTCTGTGTCATTGTTGGTATCTTTGCCTACATTGGTTATATCGTCATTGATATGCCGTATGCCCTGCTACTTGCAAGCATTGTAGCTGTGTTTAACATTGTGCCCTACTTGGGGCCTTTC
This sequence comes from Paenibacillus sp. FSL H8-0283, assembly GCF_045040675.1. NCBI lineage: Bacteria > Bacillati > Bacillota > Bacilli > Caryophanales > Paenibacillaceae > Paenibacillus > Paenibacillus sp. FSL H8-0283. Next base: position 5,460,856 of record NZ_CP150295.1, on the reverse strand, counting down.
CTTGGAGCTGCTCCTGCTGTGGTCATGGCATCAACCGTATCGTTTAAAATGGTACTACTTGTTGTCATTGTGAACACACTGTGCCAAGTGTTGGAGAGTAATGTTATTTCTCCTCAGGTGGTGGGACGTACGTTGCATCTGCATCCTCTGTCGATTATATTTGCACTGCTCGTCGGAGGTGAATTGGCAGGCATTGTAGGTTTAATTCTGGCAGTACCCGTTTTTGCCGTGCTGAAGGTGATTGTGCAACACTTTTTCGCCTATTACATCAAACGAAGGACCGACTAATTATCAGGGGTAAAACATCAACGAGGCCGCGTTGACACCCGCTTGTGCTATCGATATAATGAGTGTGTATGTTGAGAACATGAAATCGATGATGAAATAAAGTACGCCGAGGGTTCCTTTCCTCAGAGAATAGACTTCTTCGGATCAGGGTGAGCCTGAACTGATGGCTGGAAGAGTCTTGAAAGATGAAGCGGCGGAAAGCTAATTTCGGAGTGCAGGACAACCCTGCCGGGAGCGACCGTTATTTCGCATGAACGAGGAGATTGTTTGTTTGTCCGGGCAGCAAGGGATAAACAGCAATAACCAGGGTGGTACCGCGATAACATCGTCCCTGATTATTCAGGGGCGTTTTTTGTGTTTATTTTTACAAAAACAATGTTGACCAACCGGAGCGAATACGCAACGGACTATTATAATTTAATGGGGGCATCCAGTATGAAAGCCAGTGAAATCCGGTCCAAATGGATAGAGTTTTTTGCAAGTAAAGGTCACAAAATCGAGCCGAGCGCATCGCTCGTGCCTCACAACGATCCTTCTCTTTTGTGGATCAATGCAGGTATGGCGCCGCTCAAACCATATTTTGACGGACGTGAGAAGCCGGAGAACCCGCGTCTTGCGAACTCCCAAAAATGTATCCGTACCAATGATATCGAGAATGTTGGTAAAACACGTCGTCACCATACGTTCTTCGAAATGCTCGGCAACTTCTCTATTGGAGATTACTTCAAGGAAGAGACCGTAACATGGGCTTGGGAATTCTTGACCAGCAAAGAGTGGATCGGATTCGATCCGGAACGTCTTTCCGTAACGGTATATCCGGAAGATGAAGAAGCTTTCAAACTGTGGAACGAAAAAGTAGGACTGCCTGCTGAGCGTATCATTAAATTGGATGAAAACTTCTGGGATATCGGCGAAGGCCCATGTGGACCTTGTACCGAGATCTTCTATGACCGCGGCGAAGCTTACGGAAACGACATGAGCGATCCTGAAATGTATCCAGGTGGGGAAAACGAACGTTACCTGGAAGTATGGAATCTGGTATTCTCCCAGTTCAACCATAACAAGGACGGCAGCTACACACCGCTTCCTAACAAAAACATTGATACAGGTGCAGGTTTGGAGCGTTTTGCTTCCATTCTGCAAAATGTGGATTCCAACTTCGACACAGACCTGTTCCAACCGATGATTCAAAGAACAGCCGCTCTTGCGGGTGTGAAATATAACGACAGCGTAGAGATTGATGTTGCATTGAAAGTCATTGCCGATCATATCCGTACGGTTGCTTTTGCAGTAGGTGATGGCGTTCTGCCAAGTAATGAAGGACGTGGATATGTCATCCGTCGCTTGCTTCGCCGTGCAGTTCGTTATGGAAAAGTGCTTGGACTTGACCGTCCATTCCTGTATGAATTGACAACAACCGTTGGTGAAGTGATGGGCATGTACTACCCTGAGGTAGTAGACAAACAGGAGTTCATCGCCAAAGTAATCAAAACCGAGGAAGAGCGTTTCCACGAAACACTAACAGATGGTCTGGCTATTCTGGCTGATATCAGCGGCACAGCCAAATCCGAAGGACGCACCGTTATTAGCGGACCTGAAGCTTTCAAGCTGTATGATACGTACGGTTTCCCGTTTGACCTGACAGAAGATTATGCAGCAGAGCATGGTCTGACTGTGGACCGAGAAGGATTTGATGCTTCCATGCAGAAACAACGTGAGCTTGGACGTGCTGGGCGTCAAGAGAACGAGAGCATGAAAGTTCAAGGCGGACCACTTGCTGATCTGGAGGTTAAAAGCGAGTTTGTTGGTTATACTGACCTGTTGACGGAAGCAAAAGTGGTAGCCATCGTAGCCGGTGATGCCCTTGTTGAATCTGTAGGCGAAGGACAGATGTGTCAGGTTGTTCTGGACAAGACTCCGTTCTACGCGGAAAGTGGCGGTCAAGTGAGTGATCAGGGCTTGCTGCGAGGTGCTGGTGTATCAGCGAAAGTACAAGGTTTGTTCAAAGCTCCACTTGGACAACATGTACATCTGGTGAATGTGGAGTCTGGTGAACTGCGTGTAGGCGATGTGATTAATGCCGAAGTAGACTCAGCGAAACGTGGCGACATTATCAAAAACCATACGGCTACCCACTTGCTGCACAAGGCACTCAAAGATGTGCTCGGAACACATGTAAACCAGGCAGGATCGCTCGTAGAGCCACAACGTCTGCGGTTTGACTTCTCTCACTTCGGTAGTATTACGCCGGAAGAGTTGACAGAGATTGAACGTCAGGTGAATGAACAGATCTGGAATCGTCTGAACGTGAACATCGAGCTGAAAGCTATTGATGAAGCTAAAGAAATGGGTGCAATGGCCCTGTTTGGCGAAAAATATGGAGATATTGTACGTGTTGTTCAAGTAGGAGACTACAGTTTGGAACTTTGTGGCGGCTGTCACGTAAATAATACTTCAGAGATTGGAATCTTCAAACTGGTGAGCGAGAGTGGAATTGGCTCCGGCGTACGCCGGATCGAAGCTGTAACTGGCCGCGGCGCATATCTGTATGTGGAAAGCCAGTTGGAACTGCTTAAACAATCAGCAGCACTGCTCAAAGCAAATGTGGCTGATGTACCTAAACGGATTGAAGGTCTGAACCAACAACTGAAAGAAGCAGCCAGAGAGACTGAATCCCTGCAAAGCAAGCTGAGTGCTATGGAAGCGGGTCAATTGACCGATCAAGTGGTACAAGCAGGAAATACACAATTGCTGGCAGCACGCGTAGATGCTCCGAACATGGATGCGCTGCGTACAGTGGCAGATGAGTTGAAAGTAAAATTGCCTAACGCGGTACTCGTATTGGGTGCTCCAGCGGACGGCAAAGTGAATTTTGTTGTAGCAGTACCTGCTGAACAAGTAAAACAAGGATTACACGCAGGCAAAATCGTCAAAGAAGTCGCAGCAGTATGCGGCGGCGGTGGCGGTGGACGTCCAGATATGGCGCAAGCCGGAGGTAAGGATGCGACCAAGCTGGATGAAGCGCTGAAACTGGCGGTTTCGCTGGTTAGCGGGCATAATGCATAAATCCATTGAGCGGCTTTCAATCGTCAAAAAATAAATCGAAATGGTTCTGTTCGTTTATTTTTTGTACCCGAGAGCGTGTGGAATCGAATGATGCAATATGCTGAAGCCAGTAAAGGACAAGCAAAAAACACAATTGCCTTATCCTTTGTTTACTTGTGGCAGTCAGAATATGTTATTATATAAACAGAAATCAATTCGGCAGGACATGGTCCCCATGTTCATGCAGGAGCGAGGTGTCATCAATGGACTCCATGGATAAGACGGTTAAATTTAATGTGAAAGGTGACGAACAGGAAGCATCATCCAAAGAGATTCTTCTCACGGTATATGATGCATTGGTCGATAAGGAGTATAATCCGATCAACCAAATTGTTGGGTATCTGATTTCTGGAGACCCGGCATACATTCCTCGTCACAACAACGCACGTAGTCTGGTCCGTAAAAAGGAGCGCGATGAGCTGATTGAAGAGCTTGTACGTTCCTATCTGGCCAATCACCGGTAATGTACGCCGCTTCCGCTGTGTTGCAGCCTTGCAGGCAGCGGGAAATGAACCGACAGAAGACAGCCTGAAGCTTGAGAAGGCGATTATTTGTAATCGACCTGAGCAGGCCCCAGGATGGGAGAGCATGGATGAAAATATTAGGTTTGGACTATGGGGACCGAAGAATCGGAGTTGCCGCGAGTGACGCCTTCGGTTGGACTGCCCAGGGATTGGAAGTGCTAGAACGTCGCCGTGATGAAGGCGAGTTCGCTCGGATTGCCGAACTTGTGCGTGAGCATGAGATTAGTGAGATCGTAGTCGGACTTCCCAAAAACATGAACGGCACCGTAGGACCGCGCGGTGAGATATGCATTGCTTTTGCCGATCGCCTGCGGGATGAACTGAATTTACCTGTTCACCTTTGGGATGAACGGCTGACAACCATGGCAGCAGAACGTACGCTGATTGAAGCGGATGTCAGTCGGAAAAAACGCAAACAGGTTGTGGACAAAATGGCCGCAAGCTTGATTTTGCAAAATTATTTGGATGCCAATAGTAGAAGGTGAGGGGGATCAACAATGGCTGAAGATCAACTGGGTATGGAAGAAGAAGCGGAAATTATTTACATTGCGGATGACGAGGGTAATGAAGAGGAATTCGAAGTCATTATGAAGTTTGAAGTAGATGGTTCGGAGGCCAAGTACATGATGGTTGCTCCGGTTGAACCTGAAGATGGCGAAACGGATGTATATGCATTCCGTTATGAAGAAGAGGGCGACGATATTAAACTTTTCGTCATCCAAGATGATGCCGAATGGGATATCGTTGAGGAGACGTTTAATACATTTCTTGCTGAAGATGAAGAGGAAGCGAACTAAATGACGGAATATAGCCGCAAAGACCTGAAATGGACAGATTCACTGCGTCTGGCATTCGGTGCTCATGTTGAGCTCGAAGAAGAGAACGGTAAATCACAACCGTATGACTTGTTGGCTGAGTTCGAAGTGAACGGTCAACAGTACGCGGTGCTCCGCAGTTCGTTGCGACCTTATGACGAGGTTGAACTTCTGCGGGTATCACCTGGAAGTGAAGACCAGATCATGCCAGAGTTAGTTACGATCGACGATGACGATGAGTGGGAGAACATCTCGGAACTGTATGATGAGTGTACACTCCCCATTGACGAAGATTAAATCAGCTTCAAATTGAAGAAACCGGGAGGGCGGAGAAGTCCGCTCTTTTTGGTTGTGTAAAGGAGTTGTTTCTTTTTTGAAAGGGAAAGCAATTGTAGTCATACTGCTTATCATTGTAGTTCTTGCCGGAGGCGCAGGCGGTTACGTATGGAGTATGATGCGTCCTGTGGAAGCTTCTACAGAACCGGTCGTATTCGAGATTAAGAGCGGATCGGGAACTTCGAAAATCGCGGATCAGCTTCAAGAAGAAGGCCTCATTCGAAGTGGGTTAACCTTCAAAGGGTATTTAAAGTGGAAGAAACTAGGTTCTAATTTCATGGCGGGTACATATTCAATGAATCCTGGCGTGACATATGATGAGATTGTTAGCAAGCTGAGTAGTGGCGAAGTTGTACCGGAAGAAATGGTGAAATTTACGATTCCGGAGGGTTATAACGTTCTGCAAATGGCGGGTAAGCTTTCTTATGAGCATGTAGTAGATCGGGATGAATTCATCAAGCTGGCCAATGATCCTTCGGCCTTTGATGTAGATATCATCAAAGATATTCCAGTGGATGAAGAACTTCGCTACGTATTGGAAGGGTATCTATTCCCGGAGACGTATGAGCTGAAAAAGGGAAGTTCCACGCATGATGTGATGCAACGGATGCTGGAAGAATTCCAGACCAAGATTAATTCCATTCCTGATTTGGAAGCCAAGCTCCAGGAAAAGAACCTTTCCCTGCATGAACTGCTGACGATCGCGTCACTCGTGGAGAAAGAAGTTGTAGTGGACGAGGAACGTGCTCTGGTTGCAGGTGTAATCTACAATCGGATCAATCAGGATATGAAGCTGGAGATTGATGCTACCGTGCAATATCTGCTCGACAGACCGAAGGAACGATTGTTTTTCAAGGATCTAAAGGTGAAAAGTCCCTATAATACGTATCTGAACAAAGGCTTGCCACCAGGTCCAATTGCCAGTCCAAGTCTTCCGTCCATTGAGGCAGCGCTAAATCCGGAAGCTTCGGAGTATCTGTTCTATGTGACAAAAAAGGATGGCTCGTCTGGACATCTATTTGCCAAAACGTATAAGGAACACCAGCAAAATATAGCCAAAAGTAAGGCTGCGCAATAAGCGGAGGGGATTATATGAGTAAGAAACATGAACTGCTCGTTACAGCAGCGAATGTGAAAGAGGCAGAAGTGCTTCTCCAGGCTGGAGCAGATGCTCTGGTCATTGGAGATGATCGATTCGGCATGCGTCTTCCAGGCAGCTTTAGCGTGGAAGAGACAGCAGAGGTGGTTGCCATTGCAGCCAAACATCAGGCGCGTGTGTATGTATCCATGACTAATCTGATGTCCAACGAACTGTTGAAAGAATTGCCTGAATATGTTCAAGCACTTGGCAGAATCGGTATTGATGGTGTGGAGTTTAATGACCCATCCGTGCTGGCCACCATGAAGGAATACGCTCCACATGTGAAGCTGCACTGGAATGCGGAGATGACTTCAACGAACTATGCGACGGCCAACTATTGGGGAACCAAGGGAGCGAGTCGCGTTGTACTTGCCCGAGAGTTGAATATGGACGAGTTGACGGAAATGGTTCCTTTTCTGAAGGTCGAGGCTCAGGTTCAGGTGCATGGCATGACGAATATTTATCATTCCAAACGCAGTCTGGTGCAAAGTTATATGGCTCATCAAGGACGGCCGGTTGAGGGACATCTGGGCAAAGAACGGGGATTGTTCCTGATCGAGGCTGAACGCCGGGATGAGAAATTCCCGATCTATGAGGATATTAACGGTACACACATTATGAGCTCAGAGGATATATGTATCCTCGAAGATCTTCATCTGTTGATGGAGGCGGGTGTGCACAGTTTCAAAATTGAAGGTATGTTAAAATCACTCACCTACAATGAAGCTGTTGTACGTGCATATCGGACAGCGATTGACAGTTATGTAGCCGATGCTGATGCATATGCGTTCTCTGAAGAGTGGCTCGCTGAGGTGCGGAAGTTACAGGACCCTGAACGTGAATTGTCGTTTGGATTTTTCTATAAAGAACAAGTGTATTAATAGACGAGGTGAACAGAATGGAAACAGTGGCGGTACAGCGGAAGTTTTCGGGGAAACGTAACCGTCTGGACAAACCGGAGCTGCTAGCTCCGGCGGGTAATCTGGAAAAACTGAAATTTGCGATCCATTACGGTGCAGATGCCGTATATATCGGTGGACAAGCCTATGGACTGCGTTCCAACGCGGATAACTTCAGCTTTGAAGAGATGCGTGAAGGTGTGGAGTTTGCCAAAAAGTATGGAGCCAAGGTGTTCGTAGCGACAAACATCTATGCACATAATGAGGATGTTGAGGGTATCGAAACGTACCTGCAAAACCTCTATAATGCGGGAATCTCTGCGATCATCGTAGCCGATCCGGCTATTATTGAAGTAGCGCTTCGTGCTGTGCCAGGCCTTGAGGTACATCTAAGTACTCAACAATCCACACTCAACTGGCAAGCCGTGAAGTTCTGGAAAGATGAAGGACTTCCACGTGTTGTTCTCGGACGTGAGACTAGCTTTGAAGAGATTGAAGAGATCAAGGCCAATGTGGATATCGAAATTGAAGCCTTTATTCACGGGGCGATGTGTTCGTCGTATTCCGGACGTTGTGTTCTCTCCAATCACTTTACGGATCGGGACTCCAACCGGGGCGGCTGTTGCCAATCTTGTCGCTGGAAGTATGATCTGTTTGAGGATGCGAGAGAAGATACGGTGTGGGTCAGCGAAGAGGACATGCAGATGAAGGCACCTGCACCATTCAAACTGGGTGAGAACCAGCTTCCCCTGTTCGAGGAACAGGATAATTCATTCTCCATGGGATCTAAGGATCTGTGCATGATTGGCCATATTCCCGAGTTGATTGATGTGGGTGTGGACAGTTTCAAGATCGAAGGACGTATGAAATCGATCCACTACGTGGCAACCGTGGTTAACGTATACCGTCAAGCTATTGATGCCTATATGGCAGACCCGGAAAATTATGTTCTGAAACCTGAATGGGTTGAAGAAATGAACAAAGCGGCGAATCGCCCGCTGAATACCGGCTTTTTCTATGATACACCAGACCATGAAGATCATATCTATGAACCGGAAGAAAAGGCTGTACCTTTTGACTTCGCTGGATTGGTCATGGGGTATGATGCTGAAACAGGAATGGCAACCATTCAACAGCGCAATCATTTCAAACCAGGACAGGAAATTGAATTTTTCGGCCCGGGAGGTCACTTTTTCAAACAGGTCGTCGGTGAAATACAGGATGAAGAAGGCAATGTTCTAGATGCTGCTCGTCACCCGTTGCAACTGATTAAAATGAAGGTAGATCAACCGGTTTCGTACTTCGATATGATGAGAAAAAAGAAATAGGCTCAAATACCTACAATGTGTCAATATTGTATTATGATTTAACAAAATAGTGTTATGAAATTTACATGGGGACCTCCGTTTATCGGCAGATGGGGGTCTTTTTTTTATAGAAAAATAGGAATAAAGTTGTAAAATATTTCTGGGAAGTGAAAGGGGAACGAAGAAAGCTGTCGAATACTACATATTTATAGGGGAGAGAAAGAAAAATCTAACAAGTAAATTACTGGCAGGTGAATGGGATTGGTTCAAAAGAAGCAGGAAGACAGTGGGGAGCAAGTGACAAAAGCCGAGCAGGTTAATCCTGAGAAGGTTCAGAAAGTGAAGAAAGAAAAAGTAGTCAAAAGCAAAACAACAGGTAGTGGCAAAAAATTGTTTAAGATTGACCGCAGCAAGCTCAAGCTGGGCTGGATCAAGACTGATTGGGTGAAGAAACAATTTAAAAACCGGGATTGGAAAAACATTGGAGGTTCCTCTTTCCAACAGATTAAGAAGGCAAATCCGGTTAAATCCGTAGGGGTTAAACTGTTCTTGATCTTTTTTGCGGGAATTATGATTTTTGTAGTAAGTTTAGGTCTATTATCCTATTCGAAGGCCAAAGGTACGATAGAGAAAAATGCCTCGCGTGCCAATCAGGAGACCATTGATCAGACCAAACAAAAAATGGACATCATTTTGGAGAGGTTTGTCGATACATCCACACAGATTTTCTTTGATCCGGAAATGCAGTCCTTGCTACAAAAAATGTCAGATACGAATTTGACTGCGTATGATACATTCGTGAACTCAAGTTCAATCAACAAGCAACTGTCCAATGTTGCGTTTACAAATAAATCTATGGAAGCGATTTATTTGGTACCTACGGACGATACAAAGTCCATTATGGGTACCGGCAGCAACAGTTCATCCATGGGCAGCATTCGCCAGGAAGCATGGTACAGTGAGTTAATTGAAGCGGGCGGTTATCGCTGGCTTCCAACAGAGGTCAAAGAAGGTGGCTCAACGCCAACGTTTAAAATTGCACGTTCCATGAAAAACTTGCAGGGGACTACTCAGTCGTATGTTCTGGTTATTGAACTGAAACTGGAAGTTTTGGAGGAACAATTGAAATCGCTTGATCTGGGGCCAGGAGCTATTCTTCAACTAATTGCTCCAGATAATAAAGTGGTTGCATCCTCCATCTCGGATCGTACAGGACAAGATACAGAGCTCGCATTTGTCAAAGAGTTGACCGAACCAGCAGGTAGTACGAATACGGAGTATACGGTAGATGGCAAATCTACGGAAATGCTGGCTGTATACAGTACGATGGATACATCCAATTGGAAACTGGTTGGTATGATACCTACCTCTGTTTTGGTTCAGGACGCAAAAGGCATTCTGACTCTGACCCTGTGGATGGCGCTGATTGATGCGGGGATTGCAGTATTGATCGGGATCTGGATGGTGCGTATGATCGCTCGTCCACTCGGCAAATTGAAAGACCTGATGCAGGAAGGTGCGAAAGGTAATCTTAAAGTTCGTACACCATATAGCTCTCAGGATGAAATTGGTCAGCTCTCGACCGCCTTCAATCTGATGATGGAGCAGATCACTAAGCTGGTTGAACAAACCAATCGTTCTGCGCAGGAAGTATTGGATACGGCCTCTGAGCTGAGCAGTGCATCCAAGAAAACGGCTGTGTCTGCTTCGGAGATTGCCGTAGCTACAGAAGAGATCGCAGGCGGTGCAGGCAGTTTGGCAACCGAAGCGGAACGTGGCAATGAATTAACTGACAATATCTCTCGTCAGATGCAGAGTGTAATCGCTGCTAATGAACAGATGGGTGATTCTGCTCGTCATGTAGAGAAGTCCAGTCAGACAGGAACACAACATCTGAATCAGTTGATGACCAAAACCCAGAAGACAGAAGAAATGATTGGTGCACTGGTGAATAAGGTTGATTCGCTGAAAGAGAGTACGTCTTCTGTTCTGAAAGTGCTTGAAGTGCTGCAAAACATAACGAAACAGACAAATATCCTTTCCCTGAATGCAACCATTGAAGCAGCACGTGCCGGTGCAGCCGGACGCGGATTCATGGTGGTGGCTGATGAGGTTCGTCAGCTCGCGGCTCAATCCAGACAATCCATTGAGATGGTTGGAGAGATTACAGACAAAATCATGACTGAAATGAATGAGACCGTTGATGCTTTGTCGGCAGCTTATCCGTTATTCAAGGAACAGATGGATGCGGTTAAAGATACCAACGTCATCTTTGCTTCCGTACAGGAACAGATGGGTGCATTTGTGGAACGTCTGGGCATGGTGACAGGTTCTATTGGAGATTTGAACAAATCTCAAGGTACGTTGTCTGAAGCCATGAGCAATGTCAGCGCTGTAGCTGAAGAATCTTCTGCAACGTCCCAAGAAGTAGCTTCCTTGAGCAGTGAACAGCAAAATATCAGTAACCAGCTGGTCAATCTGTCTGGCAAACTGGAGAATGTGTCCACTGAACTGAAAGAAACCTTGTCACGCTTTACGGTGTAACAAGCCAAGGTTGAAATGAGGAGAACCTGTCCCGCACATGGGACAGGTTTTCTTTTTGTTTACCGGATAATTCCAAGTCATATCAGCAATAATATGTCAAAACGACAAAAGGTGAGATTGGGATGCATCTCCTTGCGAAACGGCGAATCTATATAACTTGTATTCTTCTAACTCTTGTCTTTGGATTGCTTATATTACGATTGGGATGGGTTCAGATCGTTCAGGTGAATCAGACGATGCCTGGATTTCACCGAACGGTACGTGAAATGTCTGTATTGCAGCGTGAACGCGGGGTGATGCTTGACCCGGGGCGGGGGCAATTTACAGATTACAAGGGTGAGGCATTGACCGGTAAGCTGCAATGGGGACTGGTTCTTTTTCCACAGGCAAGTCCATTACAGACATTACGCAAGGATGGGGCATTAGAAGGCTCCGAGATGGTACAGTTGGCAGCTATATTACATACCGATCCGGATCAATTGAAGAAGGAATGGAATCAGGAAAGTATACCTCATTTCTGGACAGCAGGTACACATCAGCCTGTTCATTTGAACGTTGCTCAGGTGGAGCGTCTACGCAGTTTGCACCTGCAAGGAGCTGGCATCTATCCGATGATGACAAGGTACCTTCAGGGGCATACAGGAATGCAGTGGATGGGTTATCTGGCTGAACATCCTGAGTCCTCCAAAGTTCTAACAGGGCATCAGGATGAAATAAAACAGCCATTTGCCATGAAATCAGGGGCAGCTGGACTGGAAAGGACACTTGAACCGCTGTTAAGGGGAATTGGCCCTACGCTTGTATCACGCATGGTCTCGGGTGGTGGGGAGATTATCCCTGGTATTCAGCCGCACGTCATTGCACCAGCCAATAGCCATTATCCTTTACGTGTGGAAACCACTGTGGATGCTGAGTTACAGCGTGGGTTGGAGGAGTTGACGCAAGAATCTGGATTACAAGAAGGGGCCATTGTTGTGTTAGATGCCGCTAACGCAGATGTTCGCGCCATGATCTCCCGTCCTTTCTATCAGCCACAACATGTGGACCCTAAAGAATCGGCCTGGGGGAATCGTGCAGTACAGGGAGCCGTACCGGGTTCCATTTTCAAAATTGTCACTGCGGCTGCTGCTTTGGAGTATCATGCGGTTTCTAACGGAGAAGAATTCCATTGTGGTGGTGAGTACGGAAGATATGGGTTGTCTTGCTGGAAGGAGCATGGTCATGGAGACTTGAATCTGGAGCAAGGATTCGCTGAGTCTTGCAACATCGTATTCGCAGAAACGGCGCGCAGGCTGAGTATGGAACAACTGGAGAACACGGCTGATCGTCTGGGACTCGCGCGTCCGATTGGCTGGGAAGGGAAGCAGATGGCAGGAATGCCTGTGTTACGACACTTTGATCATGAGGATCACGGGCGTGTGAGAACAGAGGCTGTTTCTTCTGCTGATGAAGGTGCAAAAATACAGACAGCAATTGGTCAGCGAGATGTCTTGGTCACACCGCTGCAAGCTGCCAATCTGATCGTTACACTGTTACATGATGGAAAGGTTAGTGCCCCACGTCTCGTTAAGCGCATCCGATATGCGGATGGTGGCACCATGCTGGAAATGCCCTTGCATGATTCACCTTCAGCATCAGGACAGATTGCTCCCGCAACAGCGCATAAACTGTTATCCTGGATGAATAAGGTAGTTCGTGAGGGAACAGGAAAATCCCTGCAGCGTGCGCGGTGGCATGTTGCAGGGAAGTCAGGTACAGCTCAAGTACAGAAACATGGAGAGAAGCGCAACAATCAATGGTTCATTGGTTATGGACCGGTAGAACAACCCCAATATGCTGTAGCTGTTCTTGTCCAAAATGTCTCTCCAGACAGCCATCATCAGGCGACAGCTCTCTTCAGGAAGGTGATGGACTATTTGGCGGAGTCCTCATGATCCTTCGCAGGAATGGGACGTTGTACAGTAGACTCGGTAGAATTGTTAACGGGTGGGTCCATGACTAATGGAGAAGACTCAAATTCATCTTTTGGCAGGTGAATCCACTTTTGCAGGTATCCTTGTTGTAACAGTTCTTTCAGAAGGATCAGAAGCACTGGAGATAACACTACACCAGCCAGGCCAAAGATCGAAAGGGAGATCAGCATAAACGAAAGCATCAAGTACGCCGAAGATACACCAATCGAGTTACCTGATATTTTCGGTTCCAGCAATTGCCGTGTCAGCATCGTCACTGCCAGAATCACAATCAGGCCAATCGCCAGGCTACTATTGCCAATAATGAATAAGTAGACGATCCATGGAATAAATACAACAGGAACGCCAAGCAAGGGTACCAGATCAAAAACCGCACAGACTGCTGCAATGGTAAAGGCGTTAGAGGTTCCCAAAATCAACAAACCTGCATAAATCAATACAAATGTAATGAGCATCATGATCATCTGTGCCTTCAGATACGAGCGGATTGTTTTGAACACGTGATTACGCATGAATTCAATAGCTAACTTTAATGTTTTGGGCGTTTTCGCACGGGCGAACTTGCGCCAGGACTCAATCTCGATACTGAGGAAAAATGCCAGAATAATCGCAATTCCGAAGTTCGTAATAAACGAAGAGAATGAACTGAGGAAACCTACGACGAATTGCGCTCCGCTAGTTACCCATTTGGACAGGAACCCGGTCAGTGTTGCAAAATAATCATTCGCTTTTTCCATAACTCCATCAGGGAGAGCGTCTGACTTGTCCTGAATGAATAACACCAGATTGGTGAATTCACGTTGTATCATTTCAATGTATACGGGGAAATTATCTTGAAGATTGGAAATTTGTGAAATGATAATCAAGCCTACCCCAAAAAAGGCAGCGACAATTAATGCAAGAAACAACAAGACGGAGATGGCGGCTCCAAGTGTCTTGGGCAATCCTTTGCGATGTAAAAATTTGGCCAGCGGTTCAATCATCCAATACACAATGAATGATAGAAAGACCGGTGCAGCCACATGGTATAATTGACTGAAACCGTACATGATCACATACACGGTTAATACGAGCAATGCGATGTCAAAGACAGTTCGCCCGTATTTTTTGTAAAGCGGTAGCATGGACATGGCTCCTTTGATGGCAATAATTAGATTGTATTTATTGTACACGATAGCTATCTTTTTGGGAAAACAGGATTCAAGAAAAGTCTGAACTATGATAAAATTAAAGGCGGTTTATTTTAGATAGTGCCATAGTGCACCGTAATTCAGCAGGAGAAGTGGGGAGCTCGCAACATGACAACGATACTTCATAGTATTTTACTGTGGTTATTGTATCTTTCATCTTTTTACGCCTTTATTCCAAGTTTGATCAGCAGGCTTTTTGGTTTTCGTGTATTTCGACGGGGAAGAAGTGATACACAATTTGCATTAACGTTTGACGATGGGCCAGATCCACATTATACGCCAAGACTGCTCGATCTGCTTCGTCAGCATCAAGCAAAAGCCACATTTTTTGTCGTTGGAGAACATGCAGCGAGTCATCCTGAACTCATACAGCGCATACATGAGGAAGGTCATCTTATTGGCATTCATAATTATATTCACAAGACGAACTGGCTCATGCGGCCACGTACCGTTCGCGATCAGATTCAGCGAACAGGTCAGATTATTCATAAAGTAACCGGCGTGAAGACTTGTTATTATCGTCCACCGTGGGGGATTATGAATTTGTTTGATTTTTTCAGCAAGAAAGAACGAAAGATTGTACTGTGGTCTTCCATGTTTGAAGATTGGAGAAGCCGAGTAGGTGCCCAGAGATTGACTGAACGGATGCTGAAGGAACTGAGAGGCGGAGAGGTCATGCTACTGCATGATCGAGGAACGACCCTTGGTGCTGATGCACACGCGCCGGAGCAGATGCTTCAGGCGCTGGAAGTCGTATTACAGGAAGCTGAACGGCTAGGCCTGCAAAGCGTACGCGTTGATACGTTGATGGGAGGTATCATAGTGAGCGAATCTCAGAACAAAACGCAATTACAGACACCACTGAAGCTATGGAAACGAATCGTTGTTGCCTTATGGCTGGGCTGGGAGAAGTTGTTCCACTGGGTATATCATTTACGGACGGCTTCGCCAGAGGACCCAATGCTGCACTTCAGATCACGTGTATATCACGGAGCACGGGTGGAGATGAATGATGGCCATGTCATTCAAAATGGAGATCCGGTAATAGAACTACATTTTGACAATCAGAAATTGTTTGAACTTGGAGTGACGTCACGTTCCAGTATGCATTTGGCTATTCGCATGATTCGGACGATGGAACAGCAATTGCCGGATTTGGCACGCATGGTGGCACTCGAACCTGAGTTACGCTCTGCCAAGGCGATATACGGTGTGAGTATGATTAACAGAGGCCCAGAAAAATTCGGATTTACCATACAAGAATTGCCTCCTGGACCGTTCAGTGCTGCATCCAAAGTATACTTGAAGTTGCTGTTAAGTGTAATCCACCCGGCAGGAACCAAACGTTTGAAACAGCGTACTGAACAACTGGTACCCAAGATGATTGCCATGCCGCTGGATCTATTATTGGAACGTTACGGTCAACATACGATGCAGGTAGCAGCAACGGTAGAAGAATCCAGAGATGAATCGTTGTTAATTGAACAAGAGATACTGCCAGAGCGGAACTAAACGGACTGATCACACCAACCAGCAAAAGAAAAGGGTTGCCCTTCGCCAGATTTGGCAGAAGAGCAACCCTTTATTTATTAGTGAATTAGATACTCAGTACGCCACCGTTGCTTGCGTTCGTAACCAGTTTGGAATAACGAGCCAGGTAACCAGTTTTTACTTTTGGTTCAAAGCCTTTCCAACCTGCGCGACGACGTTCAAACTCTTCGTCACTGATGTGCAATTCGATGATACGGTTGTTCAGATCCAGCTCGATGATGTCTCCTTCTTCAACAAAGGCGATTGGACCACCCTCAGCTGCTTCCGGAGAGATATGTCCGATACTGATTCCGCGGGATGCTCCAGAGAAGCGTCCATCGGTGATCAGACCAACTTTGGCACCCAATCCCATACCTACGATCTGGGAAGTAGGAGCCAGCATCTCAGGCATACCTGGTCCGCCTTTTGGTCCTTCATAACGGATAACAACAACATGTCCTTCTTTTACTTTGCCGTTAGCAATACCTTCTAGCGCTTGCTCCTGGGAGTCAAAGCAGATGGCAGGACCTTTGTGGTATCCGCCAACCGAAGCATCAACTGCACCAACTTTGATGATAGCGCCTTGTGGTGCAAGGTTACCAAACAATACAGCCAGGCCGCCTTTTTCGGAATGCGGGTTATCCAGGTGATGAATGACATTTGTATCCTGAATTTCTTTTCCTTCAACGTTCTCACGGATCGTTTTACCTGTTACCGTAATGCAGTCTCCATGAATTGCGCCTGGTTTCTTGAGTAATTCGTTCAGCACTGCGCTTACGCCGCCTGCATTGTGAACGTCTTCGATGTGAAGATCGGAAGCAGGTGCAAGTTTCGCCAGATGCGGAACGCGGTTCGCTACTTCATTAATACGTTCGATTGGATACTCGATACCTGCTTCATGAGCCAGTGCCAGCGTGTGCAGTACTGTATTCGTAGATCCACCCATCGCCATATCTAGTGCAAACGCATTATCGATCGCTTCTACAGTTACGATATCACGTGGTTTCAAGTCCATTTTGATGAGTTCCATCAATTGGGTAGCGGATTGTTTAACAAACTCACGACGCTCAGGAGCAACGGCAAGGATGGTTCCGTTACCTGGCATAGCCAGTCCCATCGCTTCTGCCAGACAGTTCATGGAGTTTGCCGTAAACATACCGGAACATGATCCACATGTTGGACAGCCGAACTGTTCAAGTTCAAGCAAGCTCTTATCATCGATTTTACCTGCTTGGTAAGCACCTACACCTTCAAATACGGAAGTCAGGGAAAGAGCTTTACCATTGCTGTCACGACCAGCTTTCATTGGTCCACCACTTACGAACAGGGTAGGGATGTTTACGCGAAGCGCACCCATCATCATGCCTGGTGTAATTTTGTCACAGTTCGGGATACATACCATGCCGTCGAACCAGTGTGCAGATACAACGGTTTCCACGGAATCCGCGATAATGTCACGGCTTGGCAGCGAGTAACGCATACCAATGTGTCCCATGGCAATACCATCATCTACTCCGATGGTGTTGAATTCGAATGGAACGCCACCGGCTTCACGAATAGCATCCTTTACAATTTTACCGAATTCCTGAAGGTGGACGTGGCCGGGCACGATATCGATGTATGAGTTACATACGGCAATAAACGGCTTGCCGAAATCCTCTTCTTTAACGCCCGCTGCGCGGAGCAAACTCCGGTGTGGTGCACGGTCAAAACCTTTTTTGATCATATCGGAACGCATCTTCTTGGCTGACATGGTGTATTCCCCCCAAATATATAATATTGAGCAACATGAATGGAAAAGTAAATGGCAGTGCATCTGTCGTTTAATTTCATCCGTACTCTAAAAAAAAGGACCGGCATGCCGGTGTCGAGCTCCCCGTAGTTTGTGAAATTCTTTGCTGCTTTAAACCCGTGAACACCCGGTTTTTCTATTGAGTCTATCACAACCGTCGTCATATTTCTACAATCAATAGAAAGAAGCCTCAAACCATTTTCATGGAATTAGACTTCTTGATTTACGGGAAAGCTATGATCATGTTTCGATGTGGCAAGCGGAATTCATTAGTTGCTTCCACCTTTGCGTCCAATCTCACGATAAAAATCCTTATTATGAGTTTCGGAGGTTGCTTCGCCGCCCTTGCGACCAATCTGCTTGTAAAAGTCAGTATCATGGGCATCTGAAGTCGCTTCTCCACCTTTTTTTCCAATCATCTGGTAGAAGCTTCGATCATGGTTCTTGGAAGTCGCTTTGCCACCTAATCTGCCAGCTTCCTCACGGCTCATCTTGTGTTCTGACGTCGGTTGACGTGCCATTACAAATCACTCCTTACAACGATAAGTTGTTTTTGTAGCGCGTATCCCTAATTTACCACCTTATTTCCAGCCTGAAACAATTCACTAGGATAGAATCGATGGTGAAGAGATCCGTCAGAGCATTAGGCCGACCGTTTAAACACCTCATGTCGATTGAAAGAAAAGCGGGATATATCCGGTTCAATTACGGGTTTGAACGTGTGACGTACAGCCGGCAGAGCCAGTGTGACTGCAAAGAGTACGGCAATGACCAGTATGACTGGAATATACGCCGAGCTTCCCATATAACTGTAGACTCCGGACCAGATCGCGAGACGAACGAGAAACCCATGCAGCAGGAACACATAGAGTGTGCGTCGTCCAAGGTCCGTCAGTCTGGAAGTCAAGGAAGGTACCCAAGCCAAGAACAGTGCTGCCGATGCGATTTCCAGCAAGTAGACACCCACCCGGAAGATACCGGCATACCATTCGTGGTGACCCAGTTCGGCGTACGTCATGCTGCCGAGTAACCATCCGGATGAAATATTTAACCCCCCATACCCAATCCATACCAACAGTGCTGCAGAGAGGATGGCTGCGGTTTTTCGCCCCCAACCGGATAATAAACGTGAACGGATGGTTGCTCCATAGTCATAACCGATGACAAAAAACGGCAGAAATACAAACGTACGGCTGAAGCTGAGCCAGAACCCGTCGATGGGCAAATACCCGGCAATTATACCAAGCGCAATCGATCCAATCAGCCGATATATCGGTTTCCAGGAAATCGTCAGACGAAGCAACAGTCGCCAACAGAAATGACTCGCCAGAAACCATAACAGCAAGTAAGGTGCAAAGAAGGATAGCCGCATATGGGGTGTGTGGAATACGGTAAAGTCCATCAATGCGTATAAGGACTGAAACAGTACATACTGTAGTGCAATCTGCTTCAGGACATTTCGCCCAGATTCACCCTGGAGTGAGTGTGTCGCAAAATACCCGGTTACCCATACAAAGAGTGGCATGTGAAACGTATATATCCACAGGAACAGAGCTTCCGCTCCTGCAAAACGTGTGATGAGTGGTTCAAGTGCATTACCAGCAAGGACACAGACGATAAGCATAAAGCGCAGATTGTAAAAGAAAGATTCCTGATCATTCCGGATCAGTGTCTGATTTTTCATGGTGTAGCCCCCTTATAGACCCTGTTTGCAAGGTCATTTGCATCTGTAATAAGGGTAATATGGATGTTTATTATCCATTGTGATTTAATTCACATTAGTAAGCGTTATCTTTTATCAAAGCTGTGACAACAAAATGAACGCAACGGGATTGACAACGGTTGCATAGAGGATGACAATAGAAAAAGAAGATGAGGGAATGTAACTATAAGGAGGGAAGAAATCATGTCAACGAGTCCCTATCCAAGCCCGGAAATTATTACGTTTGGGGAGAGTATGGGTTTGCTGACTGCCAAGGATACAAGAGGGCTGGAATATGCAACCACACTGGACAAGTCTTTCGGGGGTGCTGAGAGCAATCTGGCTATTGGCGTATCCCGCCTGGGGCATACCAGTGGTTGGTTTGGACGCTTGGGCAATGATCCGATCGGCAGGATGATTCTGAAAGCCATTCGCGGTGAAGGCGTAGATGTATCCCGGGTAAGGTTGAGTGATCACGAGCCAACTGGTTTGATGATTCGTGAGAACGCTTCCGGGAAAGCCTCGGTGCATTATTATAGGAAGCTATCTGCTGCAAGTGCGATCACACCTGATGATCTGGATCCTGATTATATTGCCGGGGCGAAGATATTGCACGTTACGGGTATAACGGCAGCGATAAGCCCGTCCGGACTTGCTACGGTAGAGGCTGCCATACATATTGCCAAACAGGCAGGTGTGAAAGTAAGCTTTGATCCAAATTTGCGTCTCAAACTATGGTCTGCGGATGAGGCCCGTCCGGTTATACTGCGTTTAGCTGAACTGGCGGACTACTTTTTACCGGGTCTGGACGAGATGAAACTTCTATATAACGAAGAAAATGATCAAAAAGTACTTGAGCGTTTATCTGCCATGAATGCTGTGTGCATCGTGAAGGGTGGCCCTGATTTGACCTACGTATTGGCGAATGGTACCCTAACTGAAGTTCCGTACTTTAAGGCGGATAATGTTCTGGATACGGTAGGAGCAGGAGACGGATTCTGTGCGGGATTTTTATCGGGTTTATTAAAAGGATACTCCCCGCAGGAAGCAACCCGTCTCGGCAATTTGACCGGTTCCATGGTTATACAGGCTGTTGGCGATTGGGAGGCGCTCCCGACGTGGGGGCAGGTCGAGGCCAAGCTGAACAACGTTGCCCATGTTGAGCGTTAGTCGCTGCTGAAATCATATATGGCTCATCTTCGTTCTTAAATGTAAGGCTTGTATACACAACCACCACATTGACAAGGGAGAGAATGAAATGAAGAAGCTTCAGCTGTTGCAAAAGATTACGGACAATGGGGTTGTTGCAGTTCTGCGTGCAGATTCTGCGGATCAAGTCATTGCCATGGCCGAGCAAGCGATTGCGGGTGGCATTAAAGTTATCGAGATTACGATGACAGTACCCAGTGCACTCAAAGCCATTGAAAAATTAAGCCGTGTATACCATTGGAACACACAAGATCCAGAGAAATTCGCGATTATTGGTGCGGGAACGGTGCTTGAACCGCAAACGGCAAGAGCGGCTATCATGTCTGGTGCCGAGTTTGTAGTCGGACCTTCCCTGAACCCGGATACGGTTCAGATCTGCAACCTGTATCGAATTCCGATTCTGCCGGGTGTGATGACGATTGCTGATGTTCAACGCGCATTGGAACTCGGTGTGGACATTGTGAAGTTGTTCCCGGGTAATCTGTATGATCCTTCGATTATCAAAACGATGAAGGGCCCTATGCCGCAGGCGAATTTTATGCCAACTGGCGGGGTATCCTTGTCTAATCTGGGAGATTGGATCAAGGGTGGAGCAGTGGCTGTAGGGATCGGCTCCGACTTGACATCGGAAGCTGTGAAGACGGGTGACCTGAGTCATGTCCGTCGCAAAGCGGAACAATATATGGATGCTTACCGCAAGGCCAAGGCTGAATAATATTTTTTCAATTCGGAGAAAGGGAGCCTGATGATCGAAGGCTCCCAATTCTGTGAGCCGCGGCACCTGCGGAAGTGAAGAAAGGTGATTAACGTTGAGAAATCGGTATAATACAGGGCGCAAGAAGAGGGGCATCGGGAAATTCCTGCTCGTACTTCTGGCGCTCATTGTCATTGGATGTGGATTTGTTGCGTGGAAATTATTCACACCATACGGTCCACAGGAAACTGCCCAAACGGCTATGGAAACAGCCAATCCGGTGACGGTGAGTGAACAAGAGAACTGGATTGATTTTGTGCCAGATAAACCGACGGGGAAAAGTGTGCTTTTCTACCCTGGTGGACTGGTAAAACCGGAAAGTTATGCACCACTTGCGCATGAGCTGACTGCTGCGGGTCATCACACGATTATTGCCAAGATGCCAGTTAATCTGGCAGTGCTTAAGCCAAACTTGGCAGATGAGATTCTGGCCGCATATCCGGACGAACAATTTGTTATGGGTGGACACTCTCTCGGCGGGTCGATGGCTGCACGTTATGTAGCCGCACATCCTGATGCACTTCACGGGATCTTCTTCTTGGCATCTTACCCGGATGAAAAAGGAAGCGTAAAGTCACTTGGAATACCTGCTTTATCTATTCTGGGTACTAAAGATGAAGTCGTGAATGCTACGAAGTATCAGAGTGGACGGATGTATCTTCCAGAAGACACGGTATATTACACCATTGAAGGTGGTAACCACGCCCAGTTTGGTGATTATGGTCATCAAAAAGGAGATGGCGAGCCGGAAGTGAGCGGGGAAGAACAGCTGAATCAGACGGTCAAGACTGTACTCGCTTGGTTAAGTACCATGAAGTAGGTTTTGATTATTCTGCATTAAGGGTTGAATGCATTTATAGCATAACTTAATGGAGGTGATATGGATGACCATGCTTCAAGTGAATGGAGTGCAGATCCCATGTAAAGGGATCCTGTTCGATAAAGATGGAACACTGCTGGAATTCCTTCAGCTATGGGGGCCGTGGGCAGAGACGTTGCTGAGTCAGTTACAAGCACGTATGAATGAGCTTGGAGCTTCATTTACGGTTGAACGGGAGCACGTCTTAGGCACCATTCATAATGCAGAAGGTCACATTGTCGGCTATGATCCGCAAGGCCCGCTGGCCATTGCGACTGTGGATGAGTGCACGGGATTGCTTGCCGGGCAACTATATGCAGCAGGCATTCCATGGAATGAAGCAATCACAACGATACGCCAATTTTCAAGTGTAGCCATGAGATCGGTAAGAGAGCGCAAATCGGCTGAACCGATGCCAGGATTACTTGCTTTCTTACAAAGTTGCAGGGCAGCAGACATACCTCTGGCAGTCGTCACTTCAGACAGTACAGCGGCAGCAGAAACACATCTGGGTTGGATGGGGATACGTTCCTTTTTCACCTCCATTGTGGGCTGTGATCGGGTGACCCAAGGCAAACCGGATGGAGAAGCAGCACTCTTGGCTTGCCGTGAATTACATATCGATCCTGCGGAGGCAGTTGTAATTGGAGACAGCAATGGGGATATGCAGATGGGGCGGCACGCAGAGGTATCCTATACGCTCGGTTACGGTCCGCAGTTAGATCAAGGATCTCACCTGGTTGATGCCCATGCCAGTATTCGTCATTATAATGAGATAAGTGTGATTATATAAGTCACCCTGACCTGATTGGACTATATAAATTGAACTAACATTTACACGAAATGGAGAGGACAGAAATAACCTGAAGAAACGGAGCGTTCGCCTAAAAGCTTTCTAAAAGAAAGCTACATCGGAAGCATATGCTATCCTCGGATTTTCCCCTTAGGAAAGGAATCAAAAAAATCTGGGGATAACAGCGATCGGAAGGTTGTTCTGTCATCGGAGTGGTCAGTGTAAATATTCTTTAGTTCAATTTATATAGTAAATAAAAGGAGGAGAGAGGATGAACGCAACAGAACAACTGGCTGCCTGGATTCAGGAGAGCTCCCGGATTGTTTTTTTCGGAGGGGCAGGGACTTCAACGGAAAGCGGGATTCCCGACTTCCGCTCGGCTGCGGGTCTGTATCAGACGGAGCAGCATTCGCCTTATCCACCGGAAGAGTTATTAAGCCGGCATTTTTTTGATCAACATGCTGATATTTTTTATGATTTTTATCGTGGAAAAATGCTTCATCCAGATGCGGAACCGAATGGGTGTCATCGACTATTGGCCCGTCTGGAGCAGGCGGGAAAACTTCAGGCAGTGATCACGCAAAATATCGACGGACTACATCAGAAGGCAGGCAGCAGCAATGTTTTTGAGCTTCACGGTTCAATTCATCGTAATGCCTGCATGGATTGCAAGCAGTTTTATACGCTGAATGATATTATACAGTCCCAAGATACCGTGCCTCGCTGTACCACATGTGGTGGTGTGATCAAACCGGATGTGGTGCTGTACGAAGAGGAGCTGGATCAGACGACATTGTATCGTTCCATTGATGCACTGTCTTCTGCAGATCTGTTACTCGTGGGAGGCACGTCACTGACGGTATATCCGGCGGCCCAGTTAATTACGTATTTTCAGGGAAAACATACCGTTCTGCTCAACGCTACACCTACCGCTTACGACCGCAGGGCTGATTTGCTGATTACAGAGCCGATTGGCGAGGTAATGAATATTGTGGACCAGCTTCTTGGTTGAACGTATGTACTGAATAACCGCATTCTCCGGTATAGACCGGATACAAGAGGCGGAACCTGGGGAAAGAAGGGATTCATAATGGTCTACGTAGCAAGCGATACTCGCTATGAAACGATGAAATATAACCGCGTTGGACGTTCAGGTTTGAAACTGCCAGCGATTTCACTGGGGCTGTGGCATAATTTTGGCGGTATCAATAACGCTGAGAATGGTCGTAATATGATTACCCGATCATTTGATCTGGGTATTACACATTTTGATCTTGCCAACAACTATGGCCCACCGGCAGGTTCGGCAGAGCAGTTATTTGGACAGGTACTGGCCCAGGATCTGAAACCTTATCGTGATGAACTGGTGATCTCCACCAAAGCAGGGTATTATATGTGGCCCGGACCGTATGGCGAGTGGGGTTCACGCAAAAATCTGGTATCCAGTCTGAATCAGAGCTTGAAGCGTATGGGCCTGGATTATGTAGATATTTTCTATTCACATCGTTATGATCCCGAAACACCTTTGGAAGAAACGATGATGGCACTGGATCATATTGTTCGCTCGGGCAAAGCCCTTTATGTGGGGATATCCAACTATCCCGCAGAGCAGACAAGACAGGCTGCCGAAATTCTGAAAGGTCTGGGTACGCCTCTGTTAATCCATCAACCGAAATACTCGCTGCTGGACCGCTGGATTGAAGATGGTTTGCAGGACGTGCTGGATGAGTATGGAACAGGCAGTATTGCATTCTGTCCATTGGCACAAGGTGTGCTCACGAACAAATACTTGAATGGTATCCCGGAAGACTCACGTGCCAAAGGGCCGTCGGTATTCCTGAATGAAAACAACATCTCTCCAGAGACGCTCCGCAAAGTGCGTGCGCTGAACCAGATTGCAGCAGCCCGTGGTCAGAGTTTGGCCCAATTTTCACTCTCATGGGTGCTGCGTAATGGCAGGGTAACTTCCGCGCTGATTGGCGCAAGTCGTCCTTCCCAGATTGAAGAGAATGTGGCTGCGCTCAGTCAACTGGATTTCTCTACAGAGGAGTTGGAACGGATTGAATCCATCCTGTCTCCAGAGCCTGATGACAAATAAATAAAGTGTAAAAGGTGCATCTTAGCCATAATGGCGGAATGCACCTTTTTTTTGTCGTACGTGGTTCCGTCCGTTATGTTGCTCAACGTTTGTTTTGTTGAGCATTCTGATGTAACCCCTGATGTAGTGGGCGGGACAGTATTTTCTCTCGATACAAGCTAGGCGCTTCACCGTGAAATCGTTTGAACTGTTTGGAGAAATACAGCGCGTCTGGCAGTCCCACTGAGGCAGATACCTGTTCGATGGACAGATCCGGGCGTCCTCTCAGGAGTTGGCGCGACTTATCGATCCGCAGTTTTAGCAGATAAGTGACTGGGGAAAGACCAGTTTCCTGTTTGAAAATACGGGATAGATACGCACGGTTGTAACCGAGACTCGCAGACATTTGTTCAATGGAGACAGGATAGGCATACTGGGTAGACATATATTGAATCATCTGTTTCACCGTACGTCGGATGGAGGATTCACCGGGAATTAAGGTTTGACCCTGCGAAAGGTGATTCTGTGCTTCGGCTAGAATCATATATAACGTACCCAGTGATGTGAAATGGGAGCTTTCTTTGCGCTCGGCAAAAGCATCCTGCATCACGGATAGCCAATCGGATATCCCACAGGATGGTCCAGCATGAAAAACGGACTTCTCCGGGCGGAACCCGGCTTCCTCGGTATGTTGGCCCGCCTGGCTGCCTGTGAAGGCAATCCAGCGATATTGCCATGGGTTGCGGGCGTGAGACTGGTAACTTACCAGTTGCCCGGGATGAATGAGGAAACAATCACCTGCGGATAACTCGTAGGTGTGCAGTTCGGTACGGAACGTACCCGCCCCTTTTTCTACATAATGCAGCAGATAATAATCAAACAATTTAGGACCGAGGGCGTGACCCGGAAGGGTCTGGCTTGCTCCGGCAAACAGGACATGCAGTGCGCCTTGTTCATAATAGACCGGATTGGAGGCAACCGAATAACTGAGTGCTCCGCTTTTACCGGAAGGTGATTCCTGTATTTTTTCGTTAGAAGATGCAAGGGATTCTTTCTTGGGGTTGGATTGATCTGACATGGTCGTTTCCTTCTTTCCGGGATGCTCCGATCATTATACGCCTTAAGGTCACATTTATCCATATGAAACACACATGGTTGCATTACAAGAGGCACCGCTTTCTTATATAATAACATTAAGAAAACCACAACAACGAGGCGAGGTGCACCAGCAGTGAACGTAACTGAATTGAAACAAAAGTTTATTGAGAAGTATGGAGAGAGTGGAGCGGACATCCGTGTATTTCATGCCCCTGGGCGTGTGAATCTGATCGGTGAGCACATTGACTATAACGGTGGATACGTGCTTCCGGCAGCACTTGAATTCGGAACAACATTGATCATTCGTGAGCGTGAGGACAACAAGTTGCAACTGGCTTCCACGAACATGTCTTATGAAGGGGGACTAGACACTTCCTCCATCGGTAAGGAAAAATCCGGAGAATGGACCGACTATCCTGTTGGTGTCATGGTTGAACTGCAAGGCAAGGGCGTGAATGTAACAAAAGGGTATGACTTCCTGTACCACGGGGAGATTCCGAACGGGGCAGGACTTTCATCGTCTGCATCACTGGAGGTACTTACCGGATTTGCGATTCAGTCTCTGGAGGGTGTATCGGATATTGACACGGTTCAACTGGCGCTTTTGTCCCAGAAAGCGGAAAATGAGTTCGTAGGCGTCAACTGTGGAATCATGGATCAGTTCGCTGTCGCAAACGGTGCTCAGGATCACGCGATCCTGCTGATGTGTGACACACTGGAATACGAAAAGGTTCCTTTCCGTACAGGCTCCTACAAATTGGTCATCGGTAACACAAACAAACGCCGCGGTCTGGTGGATTCGGCTTACAATGAACGTCGCTCCCAATGCGAGCAGGCACTTGCCATCTTGAAGGAACAGCTGCCTGCACTGAATTATCTGGCTCAATTGACGCCAGAGCAGTTCGTAACGCTACAGGATCAGATCAAGGATGAGAAAGTAAGACAGCGTGCACAACATGTTGTGGAAGAGAACGCGCGTGTGCTCGCTTCGGTCGAAGCATTGCAGGGTAACGATCTGGAAACCTTCGGCAAGCTGATGAACGCTTCTCATGAATCGCTTCGTGACTTGTACGAAGTAAGCTGTGATGAGCTGGATGTTATGGTTGAAGAAGCTCAGCGGATTCCAGGCACGCTTGGTGCCCGGATGACTGGCGCAGGATTTGGCGGTTGTACCGTATCACTTGTGCATGAAGATGATGTCGAGCGTTTTGTAAGTGAAGTGGGCGCTGCATATGAAGCGCGTACCCGTCTCAAAGGTGATTTCTATGTATGCGGTGTAGGCGACGGTGTTAAAGAATTGAAGGAGGCGAAGTAAAATGGCAATTTTGGTGACAGGTGGAGCAGGGTATATTGGATCTCATACGGTAGCAGCATTGTTGGAACGTGGAGAAGAGGTTGTTGTACTGGATAACTTGCAGACAGGGCATCGTGAAGCGTTGCTCGGCGGTAAGTTGTATGAAGGGGATCTGCGTGACAAAGAAATTCTGGCGAAGCTGTTCGCTGAGAATTCAATCGATGCAGTCATTCACTTTGCAGCCAACTCACTCGTAGGCGAGAGTATGAAAGACCCGGTTAAATATTATGACAACAACGTGTTTGGTACACTCTGTCTATTGGAAGCGATGAATGCAGCGAACGTACGCCGCATCGTCTTCTCCTCTACAGCAGCTACCTACGGTGAGCCTGAGAAAGTGCCAATCGAAGAGAGCGATCGTACAGAACCAACCAACGTATACGGCGAAACAAAGTTGATGATGGAACGCATGATGTCATGGTTTGATAAAGTTCAGGATATCAAATACGTTTCCCTGCGTTACTTCAATGCGGCCGGTGCACATGACAGCGGTAAAATTGGTGAAGATCACCAACCAGAGAGTCACTTGATTCCACTGGTACTGCAAACAGCATTGAAACAACGCCCGCACATCGCCGTGTTTGGTGACGACTATGCAACAGAAGATGGGACATGTATCCGTGACTATATCCACGTGAGCGACTTGGCTGATGCACATCTGCGTGCAGTAGATTATCTTCGCAAAGGTGAGAACAGCAATGTGTTCAACCTGGGTAATGGTACAGGATTCTCGGTGAAACAAGTGATCGAAACAGCTAAAAAAGTAACTGGCCTCGATATCCCGGTTGTACAGGAGCCACGTCGTGCAGGTGACCCGGCTGTGCTGGTAGCTTCATCTGCAAAAGCGAGATCTGTCCTGGGCTGGAATCCAAAATGGACCAATCTGGAAGATGTTATTCAAAGCGCTTGGAGCTGGCACCAATCACGTCCTGACGGCTACGGAAAAAACTAGGAGGCGAACACCTTATGTCACAGACTCATATTGCAGCAGGTGCCACAGAGCGGACACCGGAGCAGCAGGAAGCACTGCATGCCATTGAACGTCTGGTTGCATTTGCCTTGCAGAAACAATTAATCGAGGAAGCGGATTGGGATTATAGCCGCAACCTCTTGCTGGAACAATTCGGATTCTCAGAGCCTTATGCCGGTGAGTTGGACACGACTGTGCCCGATGGCCCACAGGCTATGCTGGATACGTTGATTGATTATGGATTTTCCATTGGACTCATTCCTGAAAATAGCGATACATTCCGTGATTTGCTGGATGCCAAAATCATGGGTCATTTGATGGCACGCCCATCCGAAGTGGTACGCGCATTCCGCCACATGGAGCAGACGGAAGGCATTGAGGCAGCCACATCTCAATTCTATGACTTGTCGATTAACTCCAACTACATCCGTATGGATCGGATCTCGAAGAACGTCTACTGGACACAGGACACGGCTTATGGATACATGGAGATTACCATCAACCTGTCAAAACCGGAGAAAAGTCCAAAGGAAATTGCCATGGCGAAATTGCTTCCGCCACCGGTATATCCAAAATGCCAGCTGTGTCGTGAAAATGTAGGTTATGCCGGTCGAGTGAATCACCCGGCTCGCCAGAATCTGAGAGTTATTCCGCTAGAGCTTAACAACGAGCCTTGGTTGTTCCAATACTCGCCGTATGTGTACTACAACGAGCACTGCATCATTTTCCATCATGATCATGTGCCGATGAAGCTGACGAAGGATACACTGCGCAGACTGCTTGCGTTTGTCGGGGAGTACCCGCATTACTTTATCGGATCTAACGCGGATCTGCCGATCGTAGGCGGTTCTATCCTGACACATGACCATTTCCAGGGTGGACGTCATACATTCGCGATTCAAAATGCACAGCCAGAGGCGGTCTTCCGCCATGCGGATGCACCTGGACTTACGTTGAGTCTCGTGAAATGGCCAATGTCCGTAATGCGTCTGGCTTCACACGATCCTGCAGAGCTGCTTGAAGCGGGCAACGCCGTATATGAAGCGTGGAAGGTCTACAGTGATTCTGCTGTGGATATCGAAGCATTCAGTGAAGTAGACGGGGAACAAGTACCACACAATACGGTAACACCAATCGTTCGTCGTAGTGCAGACGGTGGGTATGAGATGGATCTTGTATTGCGTAACAACCGCACGAATGATGTGCATCCAGAAGGCATTTTCCATCCGCACCGTGAAATGCACCATCTGAAGAAAGAAAACATTGGTCTGATCGAAGTGATGGGGCTTGCCATCCTGCCAGGTCGTTTGAAAGAAGAACTGGACAGTATCGCGGATATCCTCGCTGGAGATGCTAAACTTGCTGAAGCCGCCAAAGCTTCTGATCATGTGTTGAACAAACATCTGGGCTGGGCGGAAGAATTGATTGAACGGTTTGGTCCTAAACTGGACAAAGAACAAGCCGTTGCCATTGTACAGCAGGAAGTTGGCTTGAAATTCGCCGAGATTCTGGAACATGCAGGGGTCTACAAATATGATGAAGCAGGACGCCAGGCTTTCCGTCGTTTTGTAAGCAGCATGGGATACACTGAATAGACATGTAGAACGATGAACACCAGCCCTACAAGGGCTGGTGTTTTTTTTGAATATGATTTTTAACGGAGTTGTGAGCCAGTCGTTTGTTCTGTTGGAATTGAACGATAGATCAGGGCAGCTAGCTCGGCTCGGGTTAGGGAGTCATCTGGCCTGAACTGTCCGTGATATCCCACAACCATTCGAGTCTCGGCCAGCGTGGCTATGTAGTCGTGAGCCCAGTGGGAGGAGGGCACATCCTCAAAAGAACTCGTTTGGATCAGCGGCAGGTCCAGTGCGAGCACCAGAATTTTTGCTGCCTCGGCCCGTGTAAGTACCGCATCCGGATGGAAGAAATCATTTAAGCCGTTTGAAATATGGAATCCATCAATAAGGCCAACCTCTTGTAGTTGGGATATAGCATCAAAGTAGGGATGTGTCGGCTCTACATCTTCAAAGGGAGTAGCCTTTCGGATTATTGGTAGCTCAAACGCTCCGTTGATTATACCAGCCATGTGTTTACGCAAGATTGGCTGATTAGGCCTGAATGTGGCATCGGGATATCCTGTTATCAGACCACGTGCAGCGATACTTTCAATCATCAAGCGTGCCCAATGGGTTGAAATATCACTGAACACAACTGGGGTCAAAGGTGTTGTTGGTTCTTTAGGTTTAGGTTCAACTTTAAGTTTAGGTTCGGTTTTAAGTTCCGTTCCTGTATCGGGTTCCTGGGATGATGCGTCAGTAATAGAGCTACTGGTCCAGAAAGAAGGACTGCCACCATGGTTTTCAGAGCTATCAGTCTTTACCCATTTGGCATATAGTGTTATGTCCCGACTTACAGTATCTCGGTCAAAATTCCAGGGAAGAGATAATGCCGAATCTATGTACCATCCATCAAATGAAAACCCGCTCTTGCTGGGCTGAGTGGGAGGCGCTATTGCTTGATTATTCCTAGTAATAGTAGAGGAAACGGGGCTTCCGCCTTGAGAGTCAAAAGAGACGGTCAAGGCGGAAATGGGATCGTCCTTAATCGTATCTTTAAACGCAGTTGTCACTGAACTTGTCCACTTGGCGTACAGCGTGATGTCCCCAGTCACGGTATCTCTGGCAAAATCCCAGGGAAGGGAGTATACCGAATCCATGTACCAGCCTTCAAACAAAAACTCGTCCTTGGTAGGCTGAGTGGGAGGTACAATGGTTTGCCCATAAGTGGCTTGAGTGACCGCAACCGGGGTCCCTCCATTGGAGTCGAAGGAGATAACCATATTCAATTTTTGAAAGGGAATGCTATAAAAGTTAGTGAAGTTTTGAGCCTCTGAAGGATCAAAACCCGTAATAATAAGGGATGAGTTACCATCAAACGCTAAGAAACCAATTGACAAGACACTAGCTGGAATGAAGACAGTCGCCAACCGATTGTCCGCAAATGCCATCGCCCCGATAGAGGAGACACTCTCCGGAATGACGACAGAAGTCAGTTGATTGTCCATAAATGTAGCATGTCCAATGGAAGAGACACGATTTGGAATAACAATGGAAGTAAGCTGGTTAGATGCAAATGCCCAGTATCCAATAGTTGAGACATTCTCTGGGATAACGACAGTAGTTAGTTTATTGTTTGTAAATGCACTATTTCCGATCGACATAACAGTCTCGGGAATAACGACAGAGGCCAGTTGGTTGTTAGTGAATGTGGAGTTCCCAATCGTGGATACACTGTCCGGAATGACGACAGAGGTCAGCCGGTTGTATGCAAATGCCAAGTCTCCAATAGTCGTGACAGTCTCTGGAATGACGATAGAAGTCAGTTGATTGATTTCAAATGCCCTTTCTCCAATAGTGAAGACGGTATGCGGAATAACTACAGAAGTCAAATGATCGCTGTAAAATGCTTTTTCACCAATAGAAGTAACTGGTTGACCGCCAATGGTTTCGGGAATAATGACATCTTTCGAAGTGCCCACATAGTCGTTTATTGTGATTCCATGAGCATTAGCGCTCGTTATGAAGTCTTTTTCTTTATTCGGCTCAGCATACATAACCATCTGTCCCCAGGGTACGAGGAACATTAGCAGAGCAAAGACGAAGATGCTTGCTTTTTTCAATCCAATAACCTCCTTATATTTATATTAAGAATTTTGAAGTTCTTTTGGTTACAGTACAACTGTTAGATGATATTAACAATACTGAATCTCCAATAGGTGACCCGAGGGGACATGGGGGCGCGGTATTTGAATGACGGCACTCATATTCGTTCTCAGAAATGGAAGATGTCAGTTCCCGCATGTATAATGGTGGAAAGCCATTGAATACATAACTCAATGAAGAAACGGGGACGAATAATTGGAAAAGAAGGCATTGAATATTCCGTTGATTACAGATGCTGAGGAACTGCAAGGCATGGTGGGTGAACCGCATGAACATGTGCGTAACAAGGCAATTTCATTTGTGGATTCACATGTTCAGAACTTTCTATCCATGTCACCGTTATTTTTCCTCTCCACCTCCGATCGTGATGGAAAAAGTGATGTGTCACCTCGGGGTGATGGAGCAGGATTTGTGAAAGTCTATGATACATATCGGCTCGTTTATCCCGAACGCCCAGGCAATCGGCGGATAGACTCGTTGTTAAACATGTTGTCGAACCCTGGTATTGGTATGCTCTTTTTGATTCCGGGTATGAATGAAGTGCTACGTATTAATGGCACAGCATCCATTACTAAGGATGAGGAATTCATCGCCAGTATGAGCTGGAGTGGTAAAACCATAGGTGCGGCTGTCATTGTAGATGTGGAAGAGTGTTTTATCCATTGTCCGCGGGCATTCAAACAGGCTGGATTATGGGCCACAGAAACATGGGTGGATGCTGAGAATTTGCCTTCATCTAGCGAGATGTTTCGAGCTCATTTGGAGATTAACGGGTTGTTATAAAGTGAGTGACTATCGATTTGTTTTTCTATAAACAGGGTACTATAATTGGAGTTGCACAAAAATACTAAACTCCATTGGAGGCGACAATAGATATGAGATCTTTCCAATTCTATAATCCAACCCGGCTGATTTTCGGCAAAGGACAACTGGAAGCATTAAAGACAGAAGTGCCGAAATACGGTAAACGGGTTCTGCTTGTATATGGTGGCGGCAGTATCAAACGCAGTGGTCTGTACGATCAAGTGATCGGTTTGCTTAAGGAAGCTGGAGCAGAAGTGACTGAACTGGCAGGTGTTGAACCTAACCCGCGTCTTTCTACGGTGCATAAAGGGGTAGACCTCTGTAAAACAAATAACATCGACCTGATCCTCGCTGTAGGTGGCGGTAGTGTACTGGACTGCTCCAAAGCTATCGCTGTAGGTGCCAAATATGATGGCGATATGTGGGATTTTGCTCAGCGCAAAGCCGTTGCACAGGATGCTCTTCCACTCGGTACCGTATTGACCATGGCGGCAACTGGTTCGGAAATGAACTCCGGTTCGGTTATTACGAATCAGGATACACAAGAAAAACTGGGTTGGGGTAGCGCATACTCATTCCCTGCATTCTCTATCCTGGATCCGGTGAATACATACACTGTTCCGCTGGACCAAACGGTATACGGCATGGTGGATATGATGTCCCACGTATTGGAGCATTACTTCCATCTGGATGCCAATACACCGGTTCAACTCGGCTTCTGTGAGACGATTCTGCGTACTGTCATGGAAGCAGCGCCTCGTCTGGTTGAAGACCTGGAGAACTTTGAACTGCGCGAAACAATTCTGTATTGCGGAACAATGGCACTGAATGGCGTGCTGAATATGGGTCTCGCAGGAGATTGGGCAACACATAATATTGAACATGCGGTTTCCGCAGTGTATGATATCCCACACGGCGGTGGACTTGCAATCTTGTTCCCACACTGGATGAAACATAACCTGGACGTGAATGTGGATCGATTCAAACGTCTGGCAATTAATGTATTCGAAGTGAACCCTGAAGGCAAGTCGGACAGACAGATTGCCGAAGAAGGTATCGATGCGCTCAGCAAATTCTGGACATCCATTGGTGCACCTAACCGTTTGGCTGATTACGATATCGATGATAGCCAGATCGACGTAATGGCAGACAAAGCGATGCTGTTTGGCCCATTCGGTAATTTCAAGAAACTGCAACGGGAAGATGTTGTATCCATCTACACGGCTTCTCTGTAATTCTATAATCACTGACAAGTGAACGGACACATCCTGTTGTCCAATAAACCGCAAGTCTCCTTCATGGGGGCCTTGCGGTTTTTTCATGTATTCGGGCTGTACACGTGAATGATGGAGGAACATGAAGCAAGAAGAACAGAATGTCGTGATAATACCCATTATCGGGTTCAGAATACATTTGAGGAAAGATTTTGAAACATTTTGATGTTAGCTACGTATTTATTTACATGTGGAATGCCCAGTTAGGATGAATTTGCGGCAGAGAGAGGAGGAACAGGGGATGGAGACAATTTATTGGGGTTGTCTAATCGGAGGAGCAATATTTGCGGTTGTCAGCCTTGTACTGGGTGACTTGATTGACGGCTTGCTGGACGGAGCCTTCGAAATGCCAGGTCTTGATTTTTTCAAACCTGTTGTGTTAGCTGGTTCCATTACAACCTTCGGTGGGGCAGGCATTATGCTGACACGTTATAGTTCATTAAGTGCGATGTCGGGTCTAATATTATCCCTGCTTATAGGTATTGCTGCAGCCATGCTGGTATTCTTCGCATATATCAAACCGATGCGTAACAGCGATGTCTCGATTGCATTTTCAATGAAAGAGTTATCTGGGAAAATTGGGGAAATTACCATTCCGGTGCCGGAAAAAGGTTTTGGCGAAGTGATGATTCGTTTTGCTTCCGGCAGTACGATTCAAACGGCATCC
The DNA here is from genome assembly GCF_045040675.1 of Paenibacillus sp. FSL H8-0283. Classification (NCBI taxonomy): domain Bacteria; kingdom Bacillati; phylum Bacillota; class Bacilli; order Caryophanales; family Paenibacillaceae; genus Paenibacillus; species Paenibacillus sp. FSL H8-0283. The sequence goes on along the minus strand of NZ_CP150295.1, from coordinate 5,426,129 downwards.
AGCTTTGAACACCTCCCCATTGCGGCGGGAGCACGTGTAGTTGTGGTCGATGTTGTAGATGGTGTACTGCGTGTGTCGGAATGGGATGAAAATGTTCTTAAAGATTTATAAAGTATTCTTATCACCTAAGTAGTTTAAGCACTCATCATGAATGAATAAGGGGAGAGATGTGGAATGGATAATTTGAATTTGAATTGGGATGTATTGCTGATTCCTATAGTTGTAGTCGGTGTCATTCTAATTTTAGGTTTGGCTTTCTGGGCGAGATACAAAACGGTTGGACCGGATGAGGCGATGATCGTTACGGGATCATTCCTGGGTAGCAAAAATATCTCCGATGATGATTCTGGACGGAAAATTAAGATTGTTCGTGGTGGCGGTGCATTTATCCTGCCGATATTCCAGCAATCCGAATTTATCTCCTTATTGTCCCACAAGCTGGATGTCTCCACACCTGAAGTGTACACGGAGCAAGGGGTTCCGGTTATTGCTGACGGTGTAGCTATTATCAAGGTTGGAGGCGCTGTAGAAGACGTTGCTACGGCAGCTGAGCAATTCATCGGTAAACCTGTAGAAGCGCTGAGAAGCGAAGCACAGGAGGTACTGGAGGGGCATTTGCGGGCCATCCTCGGTACAATGACGGTGGAAGAAGTATATCGGAACCGGGATCGGTTTGCGCAAGAGGTTCAAGGCGTAGCAGCTAGAGACCTGAAGAAAATGGGCCTTCAAATTGTTTCATTTACCATCAAGGATGTTCGTGATAAACAGGGCTACTTGGATGCTCTCGGTAAACCGAGAATTGCTGCTGTGAAGCGTGATGCCGAGATAGCTGAAGCGGAAGCGATGCGTGATGCACGTATTCAGAAGGCCAATGCGGAAGAGCAGGGTCAAAAAGCAGAGTTGCTGCGTGATACCAATATCGCTGAGGCGGCCAAAGAGAAAGAACTGAAAGTAGCCACGTTTAAGCGGGATCAGGATACAGCCAAAGCGGAAGCCGACCAGGCGTACCATATCCATGAAGCTCGTGCGAGACAGACCGTGGTGGAAGAAGAAATGAAGGTTGAACTCGTTCGTAAAGAACGTGAGATCGATCTCCAAGAAAAAGAAATCGTCGTACGTGAGAAGCAATACGATGCCGAAGTGAAGAAAAAGGCAGAAGCGGATCGTTATGCGGTAGAGCAGGCTGCCGAAGCGGATAAAGCCAAAAGAATGCGTGAAGCCGATGCAGTACAGTATTCCATCGAAACACATGCCAAAGCAACAGCTGAGCAGAAGCGACTTGAAGGTCAGGCCATGGCGGATGCGGAACTTGCCAAAGGTACAGCAGATGCAGAAGTTATTCGTTTGCGTGGTCTTGCAGAAGCAGAAGCGAAAGAAAAACTGGCCGAAGCGTTCCAGAAGTTTGGCGAAGCAGCTGTACTCGATATCATTGTCAAAATGCTGCCTGAACTGGCTGGCAAAATTGCAGAGCCAATTGCATCCATTGATAAACTGACGGTGGTAGATACAGGTAAAGGTGAAGGTGCAGCACGAGTGAGTAACTATGTTACCGAACTTATGGCGACCGCTCCAGAGATGCTCAAAAGTGTATCCGGCATCGATGTAGAGCAGCTGATTAAGGGCCTTACGAAGTCTAAAACACCTGCGCCAGTTGCCATTCAACAGAGCGAGGCTGTTACAACTCCTTCTATAATCGACAAGATTGTGGAAAGAGCTGGAGTTGACGAGTAAGAAGCACTTCGAATCTTGCATGGTTGCTCTATTGACCTTAAGGCGAATTTTTGTTACTTTTTAAGCGAGACGTCCGGCGCGGTTTGCCCGCTCCGGGTGTCTTTTCGTTCGTAACAGGGTGTGACTTAATCACACCTAAGATGGTGTGAAAAAGAGGTGCAAACAATGAGCAACTTGCATGTAGATAAAGCGCTAAATAATAATGTAATCATTGCACAGCATCCAGAACACGGGGAAGTCGTTGTTATTGGTAAAGGCATTGGCTTTAACCGAAAACCGAGTGATCACATTCCATTGATGGCTGTGGAGAAAATGTTCATTTTGAAAAACCAGCAGGAGCAAGAGCAGTACAAACAGCTTCTTCCACAGGTGGATGAAGCACTGATCGAGATTATTAACGAAGTTATTACGTATATTGCAGAGCGTACGGACGTTCCTCTGAATGAACATATCCATATTGCATTAACCGATCACATTTCTTTCGCGTTAAAACGCAAGGAGCAGGGCATTATCATACAAAATCCATTTTTATATGAAACCCGCGAGATTTATCCTGAAGAATATCGAATGGGAGAATACGCTGTTCGTCTGATCAAAGAGAAAATGGGTGTAGATCTGGGGATGGATGAGATTGGTTTTGTTGCCCTCCATATCTATAGCGCAATGACCAATCAAAATATATCCCAGGTACGTGAGCATTCACAATTGATCACTGATTTGGTGAACCTGGTGTCTGATCAACTCGATTATTCGTTTGAAACGGAATCGCTGGATTACTCTCGTTTGCTGACGCATCTTCGGTTCGCCCTTGAGCGTGTTCGCCGTGGAGACAAAGTGGAAGAGCTTCATAAGTTGGATTCCCTACTTAAGTTAGAGTATCCCGAAATGTACTCGCTTGCATGGAAACTGACCAAAGTAATGGAGAAAAGACTGAAACTGCCGGTTTATCCTGCAGAGGTAGGTTATCTGACCATTCATCTGCAAAGGCTGAATCAGCGGAAGGAAGAAGAGAATAAGTGAGATCATTCCAGTGATGGAATGTGGAATTTATTTTTTTGGTGTAAAGGCTTGCAATAGATTAGAACTGGTGCTACAATGGTTTCCGTAATCAAGCAACTGAATAAACATAAGCGACGTGTTACTGACTCGATCAGGCATGAGTTAATTAAAGTGTGATTGTTCTTTCCTTGTACAGGGTATGCTATACCCCAAGGTTGGCACAGTTTACTTTATTAATTCATGCCTTTTTTTGTGTTCCCTTGCTTGCATCACAACATATAAATTAGACGAAAGGGAGAAACGACGCGATGTTCAAAAAGCTTTTTGGTGTATTGCAAAGAGTAGGTAAAGCTCTCATGTTGCCTGTAGCCATTCTACCTGCGGCAGGTTTGCTGCTCGGAATTGGTAACATGCTGGTTAATCCAGATTTCTTGCAATATGTAACGGCGCTCGACACCCCTTGGGTGAACTCGATCGCAACAATTATGATGAACGCAGGTCAGATCGTATTTGATAATCTGGCATTGCTGTTCGCCGTCGGTGTAGCCGTCGGATTGGCCGGTGGCGAAGGGGTTGCAGGTCTCGCAGCGATCATCGGTTATCTGGTCATGAACGTCACACTGGGTACCGCAGTAGGGGTTACTCCTGCCATGATCGGTGAAGTACCGGGTTATGCCAGCATCTTGGGTATCCCAACATTAAGTACAGGCGTGTTCGGAGGTATAATCATAGGTATTGCCGCCGCGCTGTGTTACAATCGATTTTTCAAAATCGAACTGCCGTCTTACCTCGGTTTCTTTGCAGGTAAACGTTTCGTTCCGATTATCACTTCGGTTGTTTCCCTCTTAATCGGGTTGCTTCTGGTGATTATCTGGCCGCCGATTCAAAATGGATTGAATACTGTATCTCACTTCATGGTAGATACAAGCCCGACATTGTCGGCATTCATCTTCGGAGTTGTGGAACGGTCATTAATTCCGTTTGGTCTTCACCACATTTTCTACTCCCCATTCTGGTTTGAGTTTGGTGAGTATGTGAACAAAGCTGGAGATGTCATCCGTGGTGATCAGCAAATCTTCTTCAATCAATTGCGTGATGGTGTGAACCTCACAGCGGGAACATTCCAAGTTGGTAAATTCCCGTTCATGATGTTTGGTTTGCCAGCAGCGGCACTTGCGATGTACCATGAAGCAAGACCGGAGCACAAAAAGTATGTTGCAGGTATCATGGGTTCAGCTGCGCTAACCTCGTTCCTGACAGGTATCACAGAACCACTTGAATTTTCGTTCCTGTTTGTAGCACCAATCCTGTTTGCAGTACACTGTATCTTTGCAGGTTTGTCTTTCATGACCATGCAAATTCTGGGTGTAAAGATCGGTATGACCTTCTCCGGTGGGTTCATTGACTTCCTGATCTTCGGGATTATTCCAAACCGTACACCTTGGTGGGACGTTATTATTGTCGGATTGGTTCTTGCGGTGATCTATTACTTCGGTTTCCGGTTTATCATTCGCAAATTCAATCTCAAAACACCAGGACGTGAAGATGCAACGCCTGAAACCGAATCTGGCGGAGGCTCTGGTTCAACGGATGACCTGCCACATAACATTCTCGAAGCTTTCGGTGGCAAGGAAAATATCAAACATCTGGACGCTTGTATTACTCGTTTGCGGATTGAAGTTAATGAGAAATCCAATGTGAAAAAAGATCGTTTGAAACAATTGGGTGCATCTGGTGTACTTGAAGTGGGTAATAATGTTCAAGCCATCTTCGGAACACGTTCCGACACGATCAAATCTCAAATGCAGGATATTATTGCAGGACGAACACCAGCACCAACGCCAGCAGCTGCCAAACCAACTCCTGAAGAGGAAAAGGCACAAGGTGAGCAAGGCGAGCGCATTGTTGCTGAGGATATCGTCATGCCAGTCAATGGTGAATTGCTGGACATTACAAACGTACCTGATCCGGTCTTTGCTGAGAAAATGACAGGTGATGGATTCGCAATTTTGCCACATGATGGTACGATAACTTCTCCTGTGTATGGTAAAGTGTTTAATGTATTTCCAAGCAAACATGCCGTGGGCATCATGTCCGATGGTGGTAAGGAAGTGCTTGTTCATATAGGTGTTAATACGGTGAAGCTGAAAGGTCAAGGCTTTAACGTACTGGTACAGGAAGGTGATCTGGTATCGGCAGGTCAGCCGATTATGGAAGTGGATCTGGAGTATGTCAAAGCAAATGCTCCTTCGATCATTTCACCAGTTATTTTCACTAACCTGCCAGAGGGCTCCACAGTAACTCTGAAGAAGAGCGGAGTGCTGAAAGTTGGCGAACAGCCAATCATTGAGATAAAATAAGAAGTGTTACGACGATGGCAAGCAAGTGTAAATATATGCAATGCCTAAACCAAACTACTGAAAGTGAGATGATTGTAATGCAACAAACATTCAGAATTACAGACGAAGATGGTATCCACGCACGTCCGGCGACAGCCCTGGTTAATACAGCAAACAAATTCAAAGGTGCAGAATCCTTTGCAGAAGCTAACGGTAAAAAAGTAACTTTGAAATCCATCCTGGGTGTTCTTTCCCTCGGATTGGAACAAGGCGACACTATCAGCATCATCGTTGAAGGCGAAGGCGAAGCTGAAGCTCTTCAAGCTTTGACTGACGTTATGGTTAACGAAGGGTTGGGCGAAATTAATGCTTAATGTCTCCGGGATCGCGGCTTCGGCGGGTATTGCTATCGCCAAGGCGTTTATCTTGGAGCATCCTGACTACTCTGTAGAAAAACGCCAAATTAACGACGTTGACGCAGAGATCGCGAAACTCGACTCAGCTCTGGGTAAATCCCAGGCTGAGCTTGAGGCGATCAAAGAGCGTACTTTACAAGAGCTTGGCGAGAAAAAAGCTGAAATTTTTGCTTCGCATTTGCTCATTCTGAATGACCCGGAACTGATTGATCCGGTTAAAGCTAGAATTACGGATGACATGATCAATGCAGAATTTGCTTTGAACGAAACGGCATCGCAATTTATCTCCATGTTTGAGAACATGAAGAGTGCTTACCTGCAGGAACGAGCTGCAGATATGCGTGACGTTACCAAACGTGTGCTAAATCACTTGCTTGGTATCGACTTCATGAGTCCAGCTGAGATCAATGAAGAAGTGATTGTGCTTGCGGAGGATCTAACACCTTCCGACACGGCTCAATTGAATCGCCAATTTGTTAAGGGTTTTGCAACCAACATTGGCGGACGCACTTCTCACTCGGCGATTATGGCTCGCTCTCTTGAAATTCCAGCTGTTGTTGGAACCAAGGACATCTTGGCTCAAGCGAAACAAGGCGATATGATTATTGTTGACGGTCTGGATGGTCACGTACTGGTTAACCCTACTGATGAAGTTATTGCTGAATACCGTGCCAAACAGGAACAGTATGATGCACAACGTGCAGAGTGGAGAAAACTTCGTGATGAGCCAACGGTAACGGTGGACAACGTTCATGTTGAACTTGCAGCCAACATCGGTACACCGAATGATGTAACAGGTGTTCTGGAGAACGGCGGCGAGGCTGTAGGCCTGTACCGTACCGAGTTCCTTTACATGGGCAGAGACAAGCTCCCTTCCGAAGACATTCAGTATAATGCTTACAAAGCGGTACTGGAAAAAATGGAAGGTAAACCTGTTGTTGTTCGTACACTCGACATCGGTGGAGACAAAGAGCTTCCATACCTGGATCTGCCAAAAGAAATGAATCCATTCCTCGGCTTCCGCGCAGTTCGTCTGTGTTTGGACCGTCTGGATATCTTCCGTACACAATTGCGTGCATTGCTGCGTGCAAGCGTACATGGAAACCTGCGTGTCATGTTCCCAATGATCGCAACACTCGGTGAATTCCGTGAAGCAAAAGCTGTCTTGCTCGAAGAGAAAGAGAAGCTGGTTGCTGAAGGTATTGCTGTTTCTGACAGCATTCAACTCGGAATCATGGTCGAAATTCCTTCGACTGCAGTTCTGGCGGATCAATTTGCCAAAGAAGTGGATTTCTTCAGTATCGGAACGAACGATCTGATTCAATACACGATGGCTGCTGACCGCATGAACGAACGAGTGGCTTACCTGTATCAACCTTACAACCCAGCCATTTTGCGTTTGGTTAAAATGGTTATCGATGCAGCGCATCGTGAAGGCAAATGGGTTGGCATGTGTGGTGAGATGGCAGGAGACGAAACGGCAATTCCATTGTTGCTTGGTCTTGGATTGGATGAGTTCAGCATGAGCGCAACCTCCATTCTGCCAGCTCGTAGTCAGATCACCAAGCTGTCCCGTGCGGATATGCAGGAACTGGCTGCTAAAGCTCTGGATATGCAAACGGCTGAACAAGTTGTTGAATTGGTTCAAAGCATTAAAGCGTAATTTTGCCGGGGTTTCCTCCGGATTTGAGGTTTTTCTTTTTCCGATAATGAGCTGCATTGATGCAGCGATTTTGCCGGTATCCGCGATTCATTGTGGATATCGGCTTTTTTTGTTATAAACGTTGAGAAATACTCTAACAGGATGATGGTGAGCTGTAAGAGTGACATCAGTAAAAGGGAAGGCAACACAAAAAGCTCTTGTTGATTGGAACATCAGCAAGAGCTTTCGTGATAACAATGATTTGATTAACTGCAAGCGCAGTTAAGTACAGGTTTGCGGGCAGCGGTGGTCTCATCGAGTCGAGTAACCGGTGTGCCGTAAGGTGCGTTCAGGACCAATTCAGGTGTCTCTTCCGCTTCTTTGGCAATCCGTATCATCGTATCAATGAACCCATCCAGCGTTTCTTTGCTTTCGGTTTCTGTCGGTTCGATCATGATGCATTCCTCCACGTTGAGCGGGAAGTACACCGTAGGCGGGTGATATCCAAAATCAAGCAATCGTTTGGCAACGTCAAGTGTGCGCACACCATATTGCTTCAAACCCCGACCAGACATGACGAATTCATGTTTGCATACACCCGGATATGGAATCTCGTAGTAAGGTGCGAGACGGGTCATCATATAGTTAGCATTGAGTACCGCACATTCAGATACACGGCGCAATCCTTCCGGTCCATAGGTACGAATGTAGGCATAGGCACGTACCAATATACCGAAGTTACCGTAGTGGGCTTTCACTCGGCCAATGGATTGATCGCCTTCACGATCGAATGCATACATACCGTCATCATTTTTGATAACCATGGGCTTAGGCAGGAACGGAACCAGACGGTTCTTCACGCCAACTGGTCCGGCGCCAGGTCCACCACCGCCATGAGGCGTACTCATCGTTTTGTGCAAGTTCAGATGCACCACATCAAAGCCCATATCACCCGGACGGGTAATACCCATAATGGCATTCGAGTTGGCTCCATCGTAGTACAACAAGCCACCAGCCTGATGTACGATGGATGCAATCTCCTGAATGTCTTTCTCGAACAAACCAATTGTATTCGGGTTGGTCAGCATCAAGGCTGCTGTATCCGAACCAACGGCTGCACGGAGTGCATCCAGATCGACCAGTCCGTCTGCGCGGGATGGAATCGTCACAGTTTCAAATCCTGCAACGGTTGCACTTGCCGGGTTGGTACCATGCGAAGAATCGGGCACGATGACTTTGGTACGTTGTTCGCCACGACCTTCGTGGTAGGCACGAATCATCATAAGTCCAGTCCATTCTCCATGGGCACCAGCTGCTGGTTGCAAGGTCACAGCGTCCATACCTGTCAGACCTGCAAGGTCGGTTTGCAACGTATACAACAGTTCAAGTGCACCTTGAATGCTGGATTCATGCTGGTACGGATGGATTTTGGCGAATCCATTATAACGGGCAACATCCTCATTAATCTTTGGATTGTATTTCATCGTACAAGAGCCCAGTGGATAGAATCCGTTATCTACGCCGAAGTTGCGGCGGGACAGAGCGGTATAGTGTCGAATAACATCTACCTCAAACACTTCCGGCAGCGCTGCTGCTTCCGAACGGAGCATTTCCCGGGGAATCAACGTATCGGCAGACTGGCGAGGAACGTCACATTCTGGCAAGGAATAAGCGACACGCCCAGGGCTGCTGAGTTCAAAAATCAATGATTGTTCCGGAGCAGGAGATAAGGTCTGTGCGTTGAATTTTTCTAACACAGATTGAGCCGAAGTGGAGACAGCTGTACTCGCATCCGATTGTCCGTCTACCGATGTTGTCGTTGTCGTCGTCGTTTCCTGAGTCACAGCGATCCCTCCAATGCTCGTGCGAATTCGTCAATCTCTTCCTTAGTGCGCCGTTCGGTAACAGCAATCAGCATATGTCCGGCAAGCTCCGGATAATCACGTCCGAGTTCGTAACCACCAATAAAGCCGGCATCCAGCAGTTTCAGTTGAAGTGCATCCACATCGGTTCCTTCAGGAAGCTTAATCACAAATTCATTAAATGTTGGTGCATTAAAAGTAAGGCTAACTCCAGGAATCGCAGTTAATGTATTGAGGGTGTAATGACTCTTTTGCAAATTCAGATCCGCGACATCGATCATACCCTGTTTACCCATGATGGACATGTACACAGATGCGCTGAGTGCAAGCAAAGCTTGGTTGGAACAGATGTTGGATGTCGCCTTTTCGCGGCGGATATGCTGTTCACGTGCTTGCAGTGTGAGTACAAAACCACGTTTGCCGTCGCGATCCGTGGTCTGGCCTACAATTCGGCCAGGAATTCGGCGCATATGAGGCTGGGATACGGCGAAATATCCGCATGTTGGGCCGCCGAGTGAAGCGGCGATACCGAGGGGCTGCGCATCGCCAACAACGATGTCGGCACCCAGCTTGCCTGGGGCTTCCAGCAGACCCAGCGATAGCGGGTTGGCACTTACAACGAGCAGGCCCTTGTGCGCATGCACGAGGTCGGCAGCCTGCTTCACATTTTCCACGGCACCAAAGAAGTTCGGACTCTGGATCATGACAGCAGCGGTATCGTCTGATATGGCGGTTTGCAGGGCATCCCAGTCAGTGAGGCCATCCTTATAGCCAATCTCGACAATCTCCAGACGGAGTCCGTGCGCATATGCCTGCAATACCTGACGGGCTTCCGGATGAACGGTACGGGATACGATGAGCTGTTTGCGACGAGTTGCCGCTGCGGCCAGATTACCGGCTTCCGCAAAAGCTGTTGCACCGTCATACATACTGGCATTGGCTACAGCCATACCGGTTAATTCACAGATGTAGGATTGAAATTCGAAAATGGCCTGTAGTTCACCTTGGCTGATCTCAGGCTGATAAGGTGTGTAGGCAGTGTAAAACTCGGAACGGGAAATGACATGATTGATGACGGAAGGAACATGATGATCATATATGCCAGCGCCGAGGAAGCTGGCGTGTGTTTCGAAATTGGCGTTGGCGCCAGCTTGTTTGGACATGTGACGTGTCAGCGCATATTCATCAAGTTTGGAGGATACGGGCAGCTCGCCCTGATAACGAATCTCTTTTGGAATGTCCTGAAACAGATCCTCCAGCGTATCCACACCGATGGTTGCGAGCATGGCGCTCTGATCTTGTTCAGTCATGGGAATGTAACGGTGCTTGCTCATGCTTGATCAGCTCCTTGAGTAGGTGTCTTCGACGTACGTGTCCGTTTATGAAAAGGGGTCTTCACGACCTCGGCTTTTAGTTTCTTGCCGCGGATCTCAATCTCAAGCGGGGTTCTCAGCGCAGCGTATTTGCTGTCGATGAGGGCAAGCCCCAGATTACGCTTCAATGTAGGTGATTGCGTGCCTGTTGTCACTTCACCAATCTGTACGCCTTCGGCGTAAATCGGATAGTGGGGGCGGGGAATACCGCGCTCCAACACTTCGATGCCGACCAGTTTGCGGGCGGGCCCGTCAGTTTTTTGCTGTAACAAGGCTTCGTGTCCGATAAAAGGTCCGGCATTCAGCTTCACAAACATGCCAACACCAGCCTCAAGCGGAGAGATAGTTGCCGACAATTCCTGTCCATACAGAGGGAGCTTTGCTTCAAAGCGCAGTGTATCCCGAGCACCGAGGCCTGTCGGTACAAGTCCGTGACCTTCACCGGCTTGCATTAACCCATTCCAGACCACAGCGGCTTGATCTGCAGGAACATATAGCTCAAAGCCATCTTCACCGGTATAACCGGTACGGGACAACAGTAATTTTACTCCACATACTTCAGCATCCTGCACAAAACGAAACGGTTCAATCGAGCTTACATCCGTATCTGTAACTTTCCCGATAATGTCTACAGCCAGTGGACCTTGCAAGGCGAGTAGCGCCGTCTGCTCCGAATCATTGGTCATGCTTACGCCGGGGATCAAGTGCTCTTGCAGCCACGCCCAATCCTTGTCGATGTTGGAGGCGTTAACCACAAGCATATAATGCTGATCTTCCAGCTTATACACGAGCAGATCATCCACCACACCGCCATCTGGATAACACATCAGGGTGTACTGGGCTTGACCGGGAACCAGCGTGGTCACATCATTAGTCATCATTTGTTGCAAAAAAACTTCAGCCTGCTCACCCTGTACAGTGAATTCGCCCATATGGGATACATCAAACAGTCCAGCACGCTCGCGTACCGCTTCATGTTCTTTCTGGATTCCGCTAAATTGTACGGGAAGCTCCCAGCCTCCAAAATCAATGCACCGTACGCCTTCATATTGCTGATATAGTGGGAAGAGTGGTGTTCTAAGCAAATCAGACATCAAATCACCTCGTCATGGGCCGTCAGCCGGCCGGATATACAATCGTGGATCAATGAACCAGGGTATTTTTAAATTTTCAGCTAGATATTTTCATCACATAAGTATGGTAAGGCAGCTATGGCAGCGCCATTCTACATCCTGTTTTTCGTTTTTTGGGAAAAAGGAAAAGGACAGGCCAAAGAATCGGCATGCCAAGTAGCACGCTGTATTCTAAGGCTCTGTCCCTTGTACCTGAGAGTTACCCCGCTGCGTTGTGCAGCAGGTTTCCCCTTGGGTGATCATAACGCCCGCACAGGGCGAATAGATGCTCTCCAGAGTTGCGTCCCGTAAAAGTCCTTTTGCCTGAGAGATTCACCTCCGCTTATCGGTGGTTTACTCCTTCGGCGTTACCTCATGTACATCCCGAATCGGGTGTCACGGGTAATCTCTCCCTTTACATTCATCCGCGGGTATAACATAGTCCAATAAACATATTTACTCCTTTCATTAAAACGTGAATCCACTACCGATGTCAAGAACGATATCATAGATAATGATTTAAAACCGAATATTTATTTTATTTTTTAAGTTATTGTTCGTATATTTAAAAAGACTACGCTTACTATTCTAATATTCACCAGTATATGAAGAAAGAGTGTAATCCGGTTACAGGATTTAGAGGTGTTCAGCAAATAAATTGTGAGGTATCTTGACATTTGATTCAAAAATATCATACGCTATGTTCTGGGAAAAAGGTTAAGGTCAAAGAACGCATGTACTCATTAATGAAAAGCGAGGCGGATATCGATGAGCGAATTGAAAAGTGATTTCCTGTACAGTGAAGAGCACGAATGGGTGCAAACCGTAGGGGAGGATACTGTACGTATTGGCATTACCGAGTTCGCGCAGCATCAGCTGGGTGACATTGTGTTTGTGGAATTGCCTGACCTTGAAACCAATGTAAAAGCAGAGGACAGCATTGGAACGATCGAATCGGTCAAAACGGTGTCGGACTTGTTCTCTCCCGTCACTGGTTCAATCATTGCGGTGAATGATTCGTTGCAGGACTCCCCTGAACTTGTGAACAGCTCTCCTTACGAGGAAGGCTGGATGATTGAGATCCGTGTTGAGGGAGATCTGACAGCAGCATTGTCTACATTGATGAATGCAGACGCGTATCGGAAACATACGGAAGCCCACTAAAACGAAAAACCTTAAGAAAGCCTTCTTCTAAATGCTTTCTTAAGGTTTTTCTCGTCGATATTTTCTGATTGTTGAATTTTGAACCTGGAGATTTATAGCTCTTGGATAAAAAGGAGGTTTTATGTACGGATGATATCGTTATCAAAATTTCTTGGAGCATGCAGAACTAAGGTTACGTTATGGTTTCAAATGTCTTAGTTACCCTTATCCAAACTTGTGTCCAACTAGTTTGGTAATACTTATTCCTTCTAAGAATATTGAACCTCGTTACAAGACAGCGAACAAGATAATAGTAAAAAAGGTATACAAATTGATGTACTTTAGACTTTAAAGTTTTCGTATTAAAGAAATCTAATTATATACATATAGGTTATTCATCCTAAATTATTGAAAATAAGTTGAAATTAATTAAATGTTGAAATATAATGGTTTTTGTTGGAGAATATTAAGTTGAGTTAATTTTTTATATTATATTATATTATATTTGGAGGTACATATTAAATGAAAAACATGTTAAAGAAAGTCGTAATAGCTTCAATGCTAGCAACAGCCGCCTATCCATTATTTCCTGTTAACACAAATCTAGCTTCAGCTAATAGTGATTATATTGGTGATGTTTCCCAACCAAAGTATAAAACCATTGCAACCTATTACATGGATGCAAATACGGTAAAAGATTTGGCAGCGAATATGAAGAGGTTTTCAAGTAATTCTGCAATCTTAGTTGAAACAATCGCTCCAATGATAGCTTCAAGGGTATCTCCTGTATTGGGGGGGTATGTTAGTGCAATTTCTCTAGCTACAGCACTGAGTGTCAACTCTCTACTTTCAGACGAAGTGATTTTTGCAGCGAGTCGTAATTTGAGAGTGAAAGTTGAGATACAGGATCTTCCTTATCATACTTCATACTCTGTGAGAACTATTTTTACTGCAGTCTATCATTAAATTTAATGATTTTATTAGACACAAAGGAATGAGTATAGTTATAGCCCTGTCATCAAGTAGACAATAAAAAAGAAAAAATTAATTAAACGGCGGCTTTTTTCTGGAATTTAACCAGGGAGAGGTCGCCTATTTTATCTTGGACACCTTCCTTGTTGCAAAACGAAATATATTCCGTAATCTGGCTCGTTGTTTTCTCTAGATTCAGAGGCTTATCTATATACAGTTTTTCCTTCCTTTAAGTGTGAGAAAAAGAACGAAACAAGGATTGTCAAAGCAGTTCTCACGTTGGGAATGGCTCCGCGTCAACGTCTTCTCTTTAAGCGACTTGGTTTAGTCTTGTGTTGTATAATAAATCCACTAGTTCGTATGGAGCAAGGGTGTTCCACATTGCAGTTTCTTCAACGTGTCAGTCATAGGTTTTAGTTCATTTCCCTCGGAGAGTTCCCATGCCACAATTTCGTTGTTTATACAGATCTATCTCAAACGAAAGATAACATAGCAAACTCATGACTAATTCGGACCTATGTGATATCCGTCACGTGCTTTGCCCAGGAGAGCGCGACCTTCCCGATTTAAGACATCACGGAACGAGTCAAGGAATGAATCTGAAATTATCTGAATAAGCGGCGCGCCTTCTTGTAATAGGCCACGAAGTCTCTTTTCCTAAAGCGGTTCGGATATGTTTGTAGCCGAATTAAGGATAAGCCGGTAAATGCTTAACATGTGTGCTTTCAGGTCTGCATCCCGGTCTGCTCGTTTCTCTCTGAGGGCCAAGTTTCTTCCAATTGTAATAACCTGCACGTGAAATTTCAACAATCCTACATAGCCAAACCACCAAAGAACCCACGTGCTTATTTCTTGATTAAACTGACACCGGGCTTTAAAATTCAGCTTCCCTCCCCGTGCAAGTCTGAGCTTTTTTTAGATATTATACCTGCGTTTTAAATAGACGTTTTCTTCTACGCTACTAAAATTCTTCTTCGTCCGACTTTCACGCTAATCCTTAAAACTTTCTCCGATTTGGCTTTTACGAAACGATGTGATGATCCAACTCTCATTTAATCCCAATCTTATTCTTCCTCGCCCAGACGATCCGCTTCTTTTATCGTCGTTCTTCGCTGGCTTTAAAAAATACCCTCTGGTTTCCAGTGTTGAGTTGATTGTAACATGACTTGTTTTTTCACTGTCTACCATGAGGGTATAATACCATATGTGCAATCAGGTTCATTCTTTTAGTTCTAACCTAGTAAACGGTATTAAGTGATATTGAGACAGCGTTGACATATGCACGATTTTCGGCGCTGCTCTGCCGGAATACGGTCAAATACACCTTCGGGGAAAGTAGCCCGGTTACACCAGCATTCCGAATGGGGATGTCCTGCGGCATAGGAACATCGATTAGCTTCCCCGCATAATGGGCAGACAAGAACATCGATATTGCTGCGCTCTTGATTGTCTTGTTCCGCAGACATTGGGTTCTTCCCTCCCTGTGAATAGCTACGAGCTGAAGTTGAACATACTGGTCTCAGTATAACAGAAATGTGTTGGTGATTATGAATTTTACTGTGTATATATGACTTCCATTTCACCACATCTGTTTCTCCCATCGGCTATTCTTCAGGCGGTAATTCGATTTGGAGGCCTTCCACATGTTTGCGTCCCATCAACTTACGTTTCTTTCGATTTTCCTTTGTTTCCAGCACAATGTCCAAGTCATAATCGTCACCTGGATAAAGCTCATTGGCAGATATATGCAGAGTCAGGCGTTTCTTATGGATTTTGACTTTGCGTCCTCGCAGCATGACCCCGATATTTCCACGGCTATCCTCGACATCACAGACGATGCCCGACTGATTAAGATAGGCCGCATACACCGGATCTCCTTTGCGAAAAGTTTTGGCAGGGGCAGGAGAATCCGACTCTCTGGTTGTTGTCTTTTTGTTGAGACGGATTGGATCCTTTGACTGTTTCGACTGGTTCTTTCTGGATAACTCTGCTGGGCTGACTGATTCTGTACCAGAACGAGCAGGCGTCAGGGCCTTAGTTTCCGAAGGAGGCGACGTGAACCCTAATGTACGATCTCTCGAAATACTTTGATCGGACAGGGACTTGGAGCGCTCGATAATTCGCTGTGGCATGCCTAGCTTCAAAGCGATGGAATAGGCGTAACTTTCACCAGCTTCTCCGATACGCAATCGATACAGCGGCTGGAGAGATACGGTATCAAATTCCATACGGGCATTTTCGAATCCTGGCGTGGCAGCTGCAAAATGTTTGATTTCACCAAAGTGTGTTGTCGCCACAACGGTTGCTCCGCGGCTGTGAAGTTCCTCCAGCATGGCGATGGACAATCCGACACCTTCACCGGGATCTGTGCCGGAAGCCATCTCATCAATGAGCACCAGAGTCGAAGTATTGGCCTGTTCCAGTATGCCGATCATATTGCGAATGTGTGCAGAGAATGTACTGAGTGCTTGTTCCATACTCTGTCCGTCACCAATATCAACCGCTACCTCGTTATAAACAGCCATCTCGCCACCTTCCTCGACCGGAATAAGCAAACCGGATTGCATCATCAGGGTTAACAAACCAAATGTTTTGAGTGCGACCGTTTTACCACCGGTATTCGGGCCAGTAATAATGAGCGATGAATACGTTCTGCCGATGGCAAAATCAAGTGGAACCATGGAAGAACCCATGAATGGATGACGTGCACGTTGAAGGCTAATGTGGCCCTGAGTATTGACTCGAACGGTACGCCCATCCATGGTGGCCGCATATTTGGCTTTGGCAAACAGGAAGTCCAATACACCTACCGTTTCGGTGTTGAGGGCGATTTCACGGTTATACGATTCGGCCAGAGAGGTTAAATCACCGAGAATTCTCATCTCCTCTCGGGACTCCTCGGCTTGTAGAGCAGCCAATTCCATCTGCAGACTTACTAATTCAACGGGTTCAATATACACGGTTTGCCCGCTCCCCGATTCATCCAGCACACTGCCTTTCACCTGTTTGCGAAACTCTTTCTTAATGGGCAGCACCGTACTTCCTCCCCGTTGGCTGATGACATGTTCCTGCATAATGGAGCGATGTTTACTCACCAGAGAATCAAGTTTTCGTTTCATGCGTTCCGCATTCACCGTTATTTTTTTACGAATACGAATCAGTTCCTTGCTCGCCTGATCCTGAATGCGTCCACTATGGATGCAACGCTCGATCTCACTCAGCAAAGGTTCGATTAGAATCATGGATGCTGCATAACGACTGACGGTGGGAGCGGCCCCGGATTTGCCCTCCATGTATTTCATAAGTTGTGCACAGCTCCGCAGGAACTGAGCGAGATGACTGAAGTCGCGTTCACTGAATAGATAACCGGTGCCAAGCAGATCCATAATGGTTTCCATTCCGTCGAGTGAAGGGAGGGGGATACTGGCCCCGAAGCGAATCAATGCAGCAGCTTCTGCTGTTTCTTCCAGGCGAATCTCGATCAGGTGAGCATCTACCATCGGTTTTAGTTCTCTCGCATAACGTTTGCCCAGATAAGACAGGGCGCAGTCTGCAACATTTTTTTGAATTTGTGGATAGCCCAAACTGTTTAATGTGTTCTCATTCATGCGTAATCTCTCCTTGAATTTGAATTGGGATTTCAGTTGACGCGCTGAAACATATTCCTGGAAAACGCAAAAAGGGCGGAGAATGAACAAACGTCATTCTCCGCCCTAAACGTATGGGAAAGCAAAGTCCACTACAGGTCTATACTAAAAAATCCGCGCTGAACTCAGCGCTTAAATAGACCCGGACAATTACAATCCCGGAGGCGATTTATGATATCCGCTGTTCTTAACTAAGTACAGGGATCTGGCGCATCATGAAATACACGTATGCCATATGGGCACAAGCGCAATGAAAGGCCAAACTCCTGAATATGAAACTTGGTTAGTTAAGAACATTCACCGACATTAAAAATCTCTCCTTTGATTGAGGAATATGCAACCAATATAAACTGGAAATTGGTTTGAAGTCAACCTTTAGAATAAATGAGTGGACTTGAATAAGAATGGGTTTTAAAATAACAATAGTAAATTAATCCAATGAAAGCGATTTATTTTAATAAACATACGTATAAAGGAGGATGCTCTTCTTGCCGAAGTATTTACTGCGTTTGCTCTGTTTTACCCTGATCCTCGGAGCCCTTCCGGTCATTGTTATTGGTTCGGTCTCGTATACGATTGCATCACGTGACATTGAACAGAAAGTGCGTGAGAGCAATCTTCAGATATTACATCAGACCCAAATGAGGGTAGAACAAGTTCTGCGCAGCCTGCAATTATCCTCCATCCAGTATGTTAATTCGCCCTTGGTACTACAAGCGATGAAGAAACCACTAGACAGCAGCGAGTTTCAGGAGATTCGTGATCTGACCTCCGGTTTTAACAACTTGCAAGCGGTTACGAACATTGACCAAGCCTATCTGGTTAATCTGGATGAAGATTGGGTCGTTTCGATGCGTTCTTTTGGCAAATTGGATGATTTCAGCATTCGAGACCGAATTGGCTCCTACCTAAGTTATACCAACAGCCTGTTCTGGGTCACTCAGAATGCTAGTTCAGCCAAAGAAAGTGTACCTGTGTCAGCAGGTATGGGTGAACTAACAACCGAACAGGCACCTGCTCTTATATCATCGGATAATGTGGTCAGTATGGTATTCAAAATCCCGATGATACCAACCAATGTGAAACCAAAGGGATTTCTTGTGATTGATATCGCCGATACGGAACTGAGTACCTACTTGAGCCGGAATACGAATTCTGGAGATATGTACGTTCTGGATCGGGAGCAGAAGTATTTTCTGAACGATATGCAGCAAGGCGGGAAATATGACGCGCTGAATAAGGAAATTCAGGAAATGGTGCAAACGACGGGCCAGCCAGAGGGTTTCTTCAGTGCGGAGGTGGAAGGTAATCAAGTGGCAGTTAGTTATAGGCAATCTCCGCTCAATGGCTGGTTATACGTGTCCGTTGTATCTCTTGGACAGATCACGGCCCAGTCACAGAAAATTGCATTGGTTACCGGTATCGCTACACTGGTCATGTTATGTGTAACGGGATTGTTCGCCATATACGGCAGTCGGCGGATGTACTCACCAATCTCCAGACTGCTGCAATTTACGAAGGGTTTGGATTCCCCAGTTGCCCCGTCAGGACGCCGTCAAGATGAATTTATCTATATTGAGGAGCAATTGTCAACCTTGTTCAGTTCGGAGAAAACGATGCGTGAGCAGATGAAGGGGCAGCATGTGCACCTCCAGGAGTTTTTTATGACCAAACTGCTGACAGGTAAAATCTCGGAAGAAGATTTCAGATATCAGGGAGAATTGTACGATTTCCCGACAGGCTGGGCGAGTCTTGGTGTACTCATGCTCCAGATCGATACCTTGGAAGGGACCCGATATGAGGAACAGGATCGCGATCTGCTGCTGTTTGCTGTCAACAATATGGTAGGTGAGCTCCTTCCTTCGGCAGTTCGGTTCACCCCGGTCATGCTGGATGATGCTCAGGTCACCGTACTTGCCTCCGAACTGACGGATGAGGTGCAGCTGAAGGAATGGATGCATACCCAGGCAGACTGGATTCGTGAACGTGTCGTAACTTATCTTAATCTGCCCGTAAGTATCGGCATCAGTCGTTCCTACGCTTGTATTGGAGATACGCCAAGAGCGGTTCAGGAGAGCCGCGAGGCTCTGCAAGGCCGGGTAAGTCTGGGCAGCCGTATTATTTTGCATTACGAGGATATTCAGCCACGTGGTCAGATGGAAGCCGCGTTGTATACCCAGTTACGTATGATTGAGGATCAGCTTGCGTCTGCGCTCAAACAAGGAGATGAGGAGAAGACGGACGCCTACTTTAAGCAATATTTGGGGCTGCTTGCAGACAAAAAGCTTCATTTCAGTGAATACCCCGTCATTATGGTTCAGTTATTGTCTCGTGTATATCAGCTTGTGCAGGAGCAAGGTGGAGATGTAGCCGAAGTACTGGGTGAAAAAGCATCCATGTCACATTTGCTGAAGTTGTCCACATTGGACGAAATGACCAATTGGTTCCGCAAGCGGCTGTTCCTGCCCGTCATTCGTTTCTGGCGAGAGCAGGAAGAATCCCAATACATGAATATTGCGAGACGTATGATTCGTTTGATCGAGGAACGTTATGATCGTGAATTGTCGCTGGAAGCCTGTGCCGCTGAGCTTAATTTTCACCCTGTTTACCTAAGTCGGGTATTCAAGAAGGAAGCTGGAGTCAATTTTACGGAATATCTCGCAGAGTATCGTATGGAAAAAGCAAAGACATGGCTGCAAACAACAAATCTTAAAATATCGGAGATTGCCGAGAAATTAAACTATACCAACCCAACCGCATTTATCCGTACATTTCGCAAAATCACAGGAACCACCCCCGGCAAGTACCGGGAGCAGCAGCGATAAAACAAACCTGCTCTGCCCGCCATGGCAGGCAGGCTTTTTTATGTTTGGATGAAGGAAGAAGACCACTTTTCTCTATGAAGTTAAGACAGGAATATAGAGGTTGAAAGCAGTTCATTGCGCCTTTGAACTCTGTGATGTAAATGAGCTAAACCCTTGCTACATAAGGAAAAACAAAAGGCTAAAACGAGACGATAGCCAGTCATTCGTTTATCCTCCACAATGAAGACATGAATTCAGGAAGTGATATTTTGTAATCGTTTCCAATGTGGGGAGGAAGACAATATGAAAGCCGAAACGGCGGCTCGAACACGGCCCGCTACCCGCAGTGACAAAAACCTGCTGTGGAGGGACATTATCAAAAACCGGTGGCTGTATATCATGTTAATACCGGGTGTGCTTTACTTTGTTATTTTCAAATACATACCCATGTATGGCATCACGATGGCTTTTCAGGATTACACGCCTTACAAGGGCATCTTGGGAAGTGACTGGGTAGGGTTCAAACATTTCCAGCGTTTCTTCGGAGAACCGCAGTTCTGGACATTATTTCGAAATACGTTTTTACTTGCCATTTATAACATTGTGTTCTTTTTCCCACTGCCGATTGTACTGGCACTCATGATGAATGAAGTTCGCCGTGAACGCTTCAAACGATTTGTACAAACTCTTGTTTATGTTCCACACTTTGTTTCCTGGGTTGTTGTTGTCGGTGTGTTCTACATGCTGTTCACAACTGAGGGTGGTGCGATTAATGAATTGCTCTATAACCTGACGGGCCAAAAAGTGGCGTTCCTGCTTGAACCCGGATGGTTCCGAACGATGATTGTCGGACAATCCATCTGGAAAGAAGTCGGTTGGGGCACAATTATCTTCCTGGCGGCGCTTTCCGGTGTGGATACACAGCTCTATGAAGCTGCACGGATTGATGGTGCCAATCGGTGGCGCCAAACCTGGCACATTACGTTGCCGGCCATTCGCAGTACCATCGTCATTTTGCTCATTCTGCGTCTGGGAAATTTCCTGGATACAGGTTTTGAACAGATCTTCCTGATGCTAACTCCGACAAACCGGGATGTGGGCGAGGTATTTGATACCTACGTGTACACGAAGGGTCTTACCCAGGCACAGTACAGTTATAGTGCTGCTGTCGGGTTGTTCAAATCGGTTGTCGGGCTGGCGCTTGTTCTTGGTGCCAATACGCTGGCCAAAAAATTCGGGGAGGAAGGCGTCTACTAACCCTCGGAGGCAGACGTTCTTCACCAGACAGGAGTGAACATTAAGATGCAACAGGATAAAACGTGGGGCAACCGGATCTTCGATTTTCTCAATCACGGATTGCTGCTATTGATTGGAATTGTTACGGTCATCCCGTTCATGTATATTTTGGCCGTTTCGTTTACCAGTCCGCATGAAGTGGCTAAGGGAGGATTTATTCTTTTTCCAAAAGAGTTCTCTCTGGCTGCGTACCGTTACATTTTCTCTACAGATACCTTGATTCGCAGTCTGGGCGTATCGGTCTATATTACCGTGATCGGTACCTTCATTAACCTGCTGTTTACGTCACTTATGGCATATCCGCTCTCCAGAAGATATCTGCGTGGACGCCAGCCCATTTTGCTCGGTGTATTGTTCACAATGCTCTTCAGTGGCGGGATGATTCCAACATACTTTGTCGTCAAATCTTTGCATCTTACGGATACGTTATGGTCGTTGATGCTGCCTACCGCTATTAGTGCATTTAACTTGATCGTACTCAAAAACTTCTTCCAGGCCATTCCCGACGAACTGGAGGATGCAGCCAAAATTGATGGATGTAACGATGTCAGCGTATTGTTCCGGATTGTACTGCCGTTGTCCATGCCAGCCATGGCGACATTTTCACTCTTTTACGCGGTGGCCCACTGGAACAGTTTCTTCAGCGCTGTTATCTATATCAACGATAGTGAGAAGTGGCCTGTCCAAGTCTGGCTACGTGAGATTGTCATTCTGGCACAGAGCCGAATCGGAGACACAAGTATCGAAGAGACCGAGATCCAGCCGCTTACCATTCGCATGGCCGTTATCGTGTTCTCCACGATCCCGATTATGCTGGTATACCCATTCCTGCAAAAGCACTTTGCAAAAGGAGTGATGCTGGGTTCGGTGAAAGGTTGAGTCGGCACATGGTTCGAAGTCAGTTCAGTATGACTGCATAAAAAAAGGGAGGTTTTCATGTTATGAAAGCAACAAAAAAGAAAGCCGTAGCTGTCTTAAGCACACTGGCACTGGTGACAGGTTTGCTGGCAGGATGCGGATCAGACGAGGGTCAGGCTGCCGAGGGCGGCGTGCAAAATGTGTCCATAGCCATTGCACAGGTGGGTGATGTGCCAAGCAAAGGTAATGAAGTTCAGCAAAAGATTGAAGCGTATACCAATACGAAACTGGATATCCAGTGGATTCCGGCTTCGGCCTACAATGACAAAATCAACGTGATGATCGCTTCAAGCGATATGCCAAAAATTGTGAAAGTGCAATATAACCCAACGGTGACCAGCGCGATGCGTAATGACGTGTTCTGGGAAGTGGGGCCTTTGCTGAAAGACTACAAAAATCTGTCGGCACAGAACGAGCGTTTTTTTGACAACATCAAGGTAGAGGGCAAAATCTACGGGGTTCCTGTATTCTCCGATATTGCGCGGGCTACAGTGATCTATCGCAAGGACTGGTTCGAGAAGCTGAATCTCAAGGTGCCAGCTACACCGGATGAATGGTATGAAACGATCAAAACCCTGGCAACCTCCGATCCGGATGGAGATGGTCAGGATAATACGTTTGGACTGATGCTTTTCAAAAAATATAATGAGGATCAATATTCCTTCACGACGCGCCTTGGCGTAAGTTTTGGTGCACCTAACAAGTGGAAAGTCGAGGATGATGGCAGCTTCACGCCGGAATTCATGACACCGGAATATATGCAGGTACTGGATCTGCTGAAACGTTTGTATGACGAGAAACTGCTGAACCAGGACTTTGCCGTATTCGACTCTACGGAAGCGGAGAAAAAGTATGATTCCGGTGTTGTGGGTATCCGTGTTGGTGTTGCTCAGAACGGAAAAAGTCAGCAAGAGCGTTTGTCCAAAAACAATCCGGATGGTGTGGTAGACATCGCTGGTTTGCTTGGAGCGAACGGAGATCGTGTTGCAGGACAGACAGGTAACTCCGGCATTCTAGCATTCCCTAAATCAACGGTGAAATCGGAAGAAGAACTCAAAAACCTGCTCTCCTTCCTAGATAAACTGATGGACCCTGAGATGGCGACCCTGTTGATGCGTGGTATGGAAGACAAACATTACACCAAAGTGGGCGAAGATCAGGTGGAGATGAGTGACTTCGATGCATTCCAGCGTGAAGTGAAACCTTACCGTGACAACCTTCCTTATGTGGAAGGATATAACGTACCAAAATTGAAGGACACTGAACTGGGTGAAAAAGGTACGGCACTTGCCAAGGAACTTGCGGAGCACGCTGTGCCAAACCCTGCGCTGACGTTATATTCTCCAACGTATGGTGACCGTGGGGCGGATCTGGATCAGGTGATTGCCGATGCGCAAACCAAATACATTATGGGCAAGATCGATCAAAGTGGCTGGGAAAAGGAAATTGAGAATTGGGGCAATGCTGGTGGAAACAAGATTCGTGAGGAATATGCCGAAGATTACAAAAAACAGGCTCAATAAAGAGCCGGAAGCGGAGGCTTGATCATGAAGGAAACACTGCAACTCACATCGGTGCGCATGGCACAGCAATTCATGGAAAGTTATCGCAACCATGAGCTGTATTCCACTTGGCATTATGAGAACGGCTGCTTACTGAAAGCGCTGGAGGAGCTGTATACGCACACGGGGGAGCAAAAGTATTTTGACTACATCCGTGAGTTGATGGATCATTTCGTTCAGGAAGATGGCTCCATTCGCTCCTATACGATCGAGGAATATAATCTGGATCAGATCAATCAGGGGAAAGCATTGTTCCTGTTGCACGAGAAAACGGGAGAAGAGAAGTATCGCAAAGCTGCGGAGTTGCTTATGACTCAGCTTAAGGGACAGCCACATACGAGTGAAGGCGGGTTCTGGCACAAAAAGATTTACCCATTCCAGATGTGGCTGGATGGATTGTACATGGCTACTCCGTATCTGACCCAGTATGGCGCAGTGACGGGTGAAGAGAAGTGGTTTGACAAGGCGGCTCTGCAGCTCTTGCTGGTGGAGCAACGTACACGTGATCCGCGTAGCGGTCTCTTGTACCATGCCTGGGATGAGAGCAAAGAGCAACGCTGGAGTTCGGGTGAGACGGGATGTTCACCACATGTCTGGAGTCGGGCGATGGGCTGGTATGTGATGGCGGTTGTGGATACCTTGGATTATCTGCCGGTAGATCATCCGCAGCGCGGGCAGATTGTGGGTATCTTCGAACGGGTAGCAAACGCACTAGTGCATGTGCAGGATCAGCAGACCGGACTATGGCCACATTTGTTGGATCAACCGGGACGTGAGCGGAACTATCTGGAGGCTTCCGGGACCTCAATGTTTGTCTATGCATTGGCCAAAGGTGTGCGTAAAGGATATCTAAGTGGCAAGTTCAAAGCGGTTGCGGAAAAAGGGTATCAGGGTCTGGTGCAGTATCTGCTGCAAACGGACCGTGAAGGCGTACTGTCTTTGACGCAGTGTAACGGCGGAGCAGGTCTCGGAGGAAGCCCGTATCGTGACGGGTCCTATGAGTATTATGTGACTGAGTCCATTCGGATTAATGATCCGAAGTCGGTCGCTCCGTTCATTTTGGCGGGAGTGGAGATTGAACTTTACAAGTCCAACTAACATGTACATGAGAACGGAGAGGGCAGAAATAATCTGAGGAAGCGAAGCGTTCGCCTTTATCCCCGGATTTTCCCCTTTTTAAAAGGGAATCAAAAAATCTGGGGATAACAGCGATCGGAAGGTTGTTCTGTCATCGGAGTGGTCTATGTACATAACCTTATCCAAAAGGAGAGATGGTTCATGAGTCCAAAAGGTCCAATGTCCCGTTTAGGCGGAATCGTTGTAATTGGTGCAATGTCCGCTGGATTGCTTGCAGGTTGCGGGGGAGAAAAAGCACCTGCTGCAGGGGAAGGTAAACTTCCCATTTCCATCTCTTTAATGCAGGTAGGTGATATACCGGCCAAGGAGAACGGGATTGAAAAGAAGATTGAGGAATATACAAATACGGATGTCAATGTACAGTGGATTCCGCAGTCTGCTTTTGATGATAAGGTGAATGTTATGGTTGCTTCAGGCGAGATGCCGACCATTATGCGTGTGAATTATGTACCGACCACATTTAATGCCGCCAAAACGGGACTGTTCTGGGAACTTGGGCCTTACTTGAAGGATTATAAGAACCTGTCTGCCCAATCCGAAGCTTATTTTAACAATATCAAAATTGAAGGCAAGGTCTACGGTATTCCGAACTTCCGGGATATTGGACGGACTGCGATCGTATATCGCAAGGACTGGTTTGATACATTGAAGCTGGATATACCAAAAACGCTGGATGACTGGTATGAAGTGATGCGCTCTATTCGCAAGGATGACCCTGACGGGAATGGTAAGGAAGATACGTACGGTGCACTGCTCTTTAAAAAGTATAATGAGGGTGTCTCTTCCCCACTGACGCGGATTGCTGTAAGTATTGGCGGTGTTAACAAATGGGGAGTGGATGATGCTGGGAAACTGACCCCGGAGTTCTTGACCTCGGAATACGTGGATACGATGAAACTCTTCAAGCGACTGTTCAGCGAGGGACTGATTAATAGTGATTTTCCTGCTCTGGACCCTTCTGATGCGGACAAAAAAATGGATTCAGGCCTAGTTGGCATGAAGCTTAACGGTGTGGCCCAGAACGGAAAGTCCTCTCAGCAGAGGCTTACACCTAACGCTCCGGATGGAGAAATTGATGTGGCTCCGTTCCAGGGAACCGATGGTATTCGCATCGCCGGAGAACCAGGGAACTACGGAATGCTGGTCATCCCGAAGGCATCCGTTACGGATGAGGAGCAATTGAAGCAGGTTCTCACGTTCCTGGATCAGTTGATGGATGAGGAATTAAGTGCGTTGCAGCTCCGTGGATTGCTCGATGTGCACTACACCAAGACTGCGGATGGGAAAACCGAACTTAAGGATTTTGACGCTTATCAGCGTGAAGTGAAGCCATATCGGGATAATTTATTAAGCATTGAAGGTTATAACGTGCCTGAACTGGTTGATGTTCCGATTGGTATGAAAGGTACAAAGATGGCGCGTGAGAATGAGCAGTATGCCATTGCCAATCCGGCACTCACCTTGTCTTCGGCGATCTATACTGAGCGTGGTCAGGAGTTGGATCAGATGATCTGGGATGCGCAGACCAAGTACATTATGGGTAAAATCGATGATGCAGGTTGGGAGCAGGAAATCGCAAGCTGGAGAAAAGCCGGTGGTGATCAATTGATCACGGAATTGGAAGCATCCTACAAAGAATTAAACGGAAAATAAAGCTGGGTGAAATAAAAAAAGGTTGATCAAATGGAATGATATGGTTTATTCTATGAGTGAGTTCATTTTTCAATATCATAAGAAAGACCACACCCTTAAAGCATAAGGCTATGAATCTGCGGATTCATGGCCTTTTTTTGTGTTTTTAGGCGAATGAAGTGGGTCTATGGAAGGAGGGACGCACGCCTTAACGTGATGGGGATGGACGAAAAATAATACCAATAGCCTAGTACAACATGGTAGAATATTTATTATTATGGCAAATTTAGGTTTTAGTTATGAAAAGAATTGACTAGGTTGACCAAGTAAAGCATCCCCATACTAAGGTACATAGGAGCGTGAGTAGATTGAATAAACGAATTGAAGGTCACGAGAAGAAGAAAAAACGTCATGTTTGGATCGTCGGGTTGGTAACAACAGCAGTATTGGCAGCAACACTATTACCGATGGGCCCCGTACATTTGACGTCAACAGCGAATGCTGCATCGGGAACAAGTGACACTGCCCTTAGCAAGTTCAAGGATATCAAGGGCCACTGGGCTCAAGCAACAATTGCCAAAGCTTATGAAAAAAATCTGATCTCTGGTTACCAGGACGGAACGTTTCGTCCCAATGGCAAAATCACGCGTGGGGAATATGCGACAATACTCGCCCGCGCGACTGGACTAGAGAAGGTAGAGGGACAGAATCCCTTTGCTGATCTCAAGGGACATTGGTCTGAAGCGGCGGTTAGCCAACTTGTCGGACAAGGATTCATTAACACTGATGATTATGCCAAAGGGTTCAATCCAAATGCGGAGCTGACGCGTTACGAGATGATGAAATGGATTGCCAATGGACTGATCAAGTCCGGAACCAGCTTCCAAGATGCTTTTAACGATACAAAAAATACGCTGCTCCCCACACCGGAAGTGAACCGCGGCACCATTCGTGCTGAGCAGATTCCGTATCTTGCCCTTGTTCGTGGGACAGGCATTGTCGGTGGATTCCAGGATGGCACATTGAAACCCGTGGATTCCACAACTCGTGCAGAAGTATCGGCCATTTTACTGCGTTATATGGACGTAGAGGGCACGGATGCCGGGAAGTACAGTGACCTGAATGAGATGAGAGAGGTCGGTACGACGGGGACGAATTTAACGACAGTATCAAATTACAAATATATTAAAGGTAACTTCGGAGATATATTTAACACAGAGTACACGTTGAAAAATAATGTGGGGGTCGTAAGGTACCATAGATTTATCGTAGTGGATACCCGAGGGACTAAGCCCAAGGGACTGTACGCCACGTTATTTGTAGATCAAAATAACTTGACTAGGGCACAAAAGGGGCGCTTCTCTACCTACGCTGAGATAACGTTTACTTCAAAACTTGATAAGTCAAATCTTTTAACTATTGCTAGAGCGAATGATAATATAGCTATTCCAATTCAACGATTATTTAACGTGAGCTATTTGAAAGAAAAAGGATTTATTACTTTACCAGACGATTCAAACGCAATGTTGAAGCAAGGGGTATCTACCAAATTTTGGTCATCACATACTCTGGATCCTGTAAAGGGAGGATATATGTTGAAGAATGATGCTGGTAAAGAAGTTCAAATCTATCAATAGAACTTTTGGTGGTGTTTAAATTTAATATTAAACGTTATCTATTAGGTGGTTTTAAAAGTTTATATAGAATCTTAGTAATTATATTTATGATATTACCAGTCTATTACTGCACTTTTGATACTCTTAAAGCTAATGCCGTAGAAGAACAATATGGTTCCAAATCCATGAAAGGGCCAGCAGTAACAGTTGATGCAAACCCAACTCAAGGAACACCGGGAGTTTACTGGTATCAACTTGATTCAGGAGAATTTAGGGCAGAATATCAAGGCACACACAAAGATGTGGATAACGGAGGAACTGATTATGATGCATACCCTGTAAAAACAGAAATTCCTGATAATGTTGATATGAGTAGATGGCCGCCACTAAGTTGGAAGCCATATAGAGGTATAGGAATTGATAAGGAAATGGTAACTGATATTAAGTTAAAGAACGATCCTGATGGTGTAAAATATCAGCAGGTAAATAGTTATGAAGGAATAGGTAGTCCAAGAGTTACAAGTGAAAAAAATGCGGATCTTAGAACATATACTGGCAAAGGGTTTGAGTTCTTTGAAAGGGAACCTTATGGGACTAGGCCAGGCAATAAACCCAAATATAAGATGGTATACCACACCCCTGTTAGCATCTTCTGGGAAGGTAAGATTCACGAAGAAAAAGAAATCGATGTAACCCCAGATTCTACCCTTACCATAGGGCAGACCCAGCAGATAGAAGCCAAGGTGAAGACAAAGGGTTATGGTGCGACAGATTTTAATGGGGGCATCGACGTATCGCGAAGGGAAGCAGAGATCAAATGGTTTTCTTCTGACGAGACGATTGCGAGTATAGAGTTGAAAACAGGGATGTTAACGGCCGAAAGTCCGGGCACGGTCACTGTGCGTGCAATCTGGAACAATGGTACATACCTTATCTCGGATACAGCCACCATAACCGTTACGTCTGAGCCAGGACTCGTGGTGAATTTGCCGAATGCTTGTAAAGCCAATACGACATCACTACAGGCAGAAGCAGTTCTAACCAAACTGGATCGCTCTGTTCATAAACTGACGGCTCACCCCAAACTGACGTGGCAGAGCTCGAATCCGGCTGTGGCAACGATCGGTGCTGATGGCAAAATCACGACAAAAGGGATCGTGGGTAGCACTACCATCAAAGCTCATTTTCTTGATTCTCCTCAGCAACTGGATGAACAAGGGACTCAGGTGCTTGAGGTGAAGGACTGCACGGATAATGGAGAAGGTGGTAATGATGGCGATCCGGGGGGTGACCCTGCGAACACTTGCCCCGTGACCATCAGTCCACCGAGTAGAGGTACGGTTATTGAAGCATCGGTTATGGACCCGTCTGTTCGAGGTGTGTTGAAGGCAGACGAGCGTGGATCTGAGAAGTTCGATGTTACCCGTGGTATTCCAACTTCGGAAGATCTCTATGCCAATGTTTTAGCCAAGGGATATCTGTTTCAGCACCGTTGGATTAACATGACAGGAACGGTGACTTACACCGTTAAGGTGAAAAGGGTTTATCATAAAACCTGGACGATCCCGGGAAGAGCGTCTAGTGGTGAGGGGGATCCAGGGACACCTCCTCAGCCCAGAGAACGTGATGTGCCTGGGGATAAAACCATGCAAGTAACACGGACATATAGCTATTGGCAGATTGATAACCTGGAGGTATACAAGTTAAATGAGGCAAAGGTATCTAACTATGCGTTAGGCGGTTATGGTGATACCGTGACCCTTATGCCCAATGCATATACACCACCGACTTTGCAATCGGCTTTGGATACTGCGATTACCAATCATGTGAAACCTGCGCCATGTCGAGAAATTGATCTTGGCATCAAAGGGGTTCCGGGTGGTTCGGCTGAACCGCCTACGCCAGATGAAACATCATTGTTTCAATCCAAAGCTGAAGTGGAGGTTAGAGAAAATACCGTCAATAATGACAAGGTAACCTTTAATGGAGCGACAATTATGGATCCTGCTCCTGTGACCAAAACCGCTCCGCAACCGGGAAGTATCTCCCAGCCTGGCATGATCGGAGACGATGTTCTGTACCAGAACCGGCTGACGATCAAAAATACATTGATGAACAAAGCTAACCAGCCAACCACGGGTGAGATTACGTATGGACTGCTCCCTGGTAATGTTAACGGAGGTCAGGATCAGAAGTTCCCCATTCTGGGCATCAACTCGGTGACAGTACATACTCCAGTTGTGAACTATGCCTGGGTGTCAGATGATCAGCCGCATAACCAGAGGACCATGCCTGATCCGACCAGAGCTGCACTTATCTTAGAGCGCCCATTCATTGTACGAATCCCAACCTCAGGTCAACATTTGGATGTAGCAAGTTATCCTGGGTATGGAAACCATGATTATGCGAAATATTTCCGGATCAAACAGGTTCGTTTCCCATTTGATGTCTATAACGGTGCCAGAAGTCAGTTTATTCCGGCCATGACATGGGTGGATATTCCGGTAAATCAGTTGGACACTCCTTTTTATCTTCCTGTATGGGTGGATGAAGGGAATTACCAGATCGAGTTTCGAAATATCGCCGAAAATGCACCTGCAAACTACACAGAACAACAGGATGCCAATACGAATCTGACTCATCATGTCGCAGCAGATACCGTTGCTGTAGACGTTATCGGACGATTATATGATTTTCACATCACCGATATTTCAGACTACAACTGGGAGAATGTGTTCCGTAAGCGGATAGGCAGCCCCGAACCAACGGGTGTAAGCTACTGGACCGGAGGAAACAGTATAGACGGAGATGCCCGAGGTAATTTGGCTCCCTATGTCCTGCCTATTCGTCCCGGCAGTCATCCGGTACAGGGGTTCCGAAATGCTGCAGTGAAGACGGGTTACCATTTCAAGTTTGATCTGAAAACCAAGGGTAATATGTTTGGGAAACAGGATGGTATCCGAATCACGCCGACGTTCTCTTTTGTGAGTAAAGATGGCACCACCAGGCAAGGAGTGGATTTATACTACCATCGAGGACAGGAACGACTCATTCGTATTGGATCGGCACAAGATTTAGAAAAACGCTTTGTTGTCCTGAACTCACGTTTGCGGAATGTCCCCGGTTCGGAGTTAGGTGATACAGCGCGTTATCAGTATACCTATGAACTGTCGGCGGAGGAACGAAATCAGGGTACAATGGCGGAACATATGGTTCGTTTCGTGGATCAGACCTCTCATCATAAAACGTGGGTAGGTCGTTATGACTGGATGATTCTTCCTTCACAGATCCGTACACTCATTGGCCCAAAAGCAGATATTCCCTCCAGTGTTAATGTGGATCGGGCGAATGCAGCGATTCAGCGCTGGTATGGGGAATATAGCTTGCCAGCAGATGTATATGCTGTACCCAAAGGAACCGATCTCGAGTCGCTTTCCAGACAAAACCAGTTGGATGAGAAGGCAATGGTATTTCTGAGGGACGGTTACATTGTGGTTAATTTCAATATTGAAACATTGCGCAGTGGCAATACGAGTGCACCGCATCTGCAATATATTCATGCACCGTTGATGAATCAATGGCAAATGGAAGGTTTTGATAACAACCCGGTAGATAATCAGGGGAGAAGCTGGCCGATGCAAGATGGGGACGTGGTTTTGTACCACGCCGATCAATCCAGCCGGAATGATTTCCAATCCCAGGTACCGCATTAGGGAGATATCGTTTTACCCATAAAGAAGGCAGGCGTCATGTGAATCTACATGACGTTTGTCTTCTTTTGTGTAATTCGGATTATGGTTGGGTAGCAGAACGGGTATAAAGGGTAAGGAGCACTCGTACCATCCATGTTCATCAATTTTCTCAACGAGAGGGGAACAACACATATGATTGAAGAGGATAAGCAGGAACTATTGATTTCAGAAGATACATACAAAGGAAGAGATTTAGGTGTCACATTAGGAGCACAAACCTGTCACTTCAAAGTCTGGTCACCGTTAGCTGTTCAGATGGAACTACTTTTGTACCCACCTTTGACAGGGGGGAGCCCGGAGGAAGAGCCCAATCAACGGAAACAGCAGGCGCTACCTATGCAAAAGAAAGAACAAGGCATCTGGGTTATGGAACTGGAAGGTGATTTAAGTAGCTACCGTTACATGTACAAGCCTACTTTCGAAGATGGACATTCAACTACTGCTGTAGATCCCTACGCCCGAGCAGTGACCATGAATGGAGAAATGGGTGTAATTGTGAGACTGGAGCAGACACATCCGAAGGGATGGAGTGAGGATATTCGCCCGGAATTGACCAGTTCTGTAGATGCAGTCCTGTACGAACTGCATGTACGTGATTTTTCCATTCACCCATCATCTGGTATAACGAATAAAGGCAAATACATGGCTTTCACCGAGACGGGCCTGCATGATTCGGAGGGCAACACACTGGGGATCGATCATTTGGTTGAACTCGGGATTACCCATGTGCATCTGCTCCCAGTATTTGATTTTGCGACGGTGGATGAATCCAGGGTGGATGGTGATACGTCTGATGCCTCCAACTATAACTGGGGATATGATCCGCTCCATTACAATGTACCGGAAGGTTCCTATGCATCACGTGCAGATGATCCGGAGACACGAATTCGTGAGTTCAAATCCATGGTGCTTGCCCTTCATAACAAGGGAATAGGTGTCATTATGGATGTGGTATATAATCATACGTTTGATACGGCAGGCAGCTCTTTTGAGAAACTTGTACCAGGGTACTACTATCGTCAAAACGCCGATGGGACCTACAGCAATGGTTCAGGTACGGGCAATGAGGTGGCTACTGAACGCACCATGGTTCGCAAGTTTATCATCGACTCGGTCCGTTACTGGGCAGAGGAGTACCATGTGGACGGTTTTCGATTTGACCTGATGGGTCTGATCGACACAACTACGATGAAACAGCTTGCAGCGGAGTTGCACGCCGAAGTATCCCCATCCATATTGTTATATGGTGAACCATGGGGCGCACTGGATTCGCCTCTTGGAGATGATATGACCCTAAAAGGAACGCAGCGCGGAGCTGGTTTTGCTGTGTTTAACGATAATTTTCGAGGAGTGATCAAGGGAGACAGCGATGGCATGGGTACGGGATTTGCGACGGGCGCGGATGGGAAAGAAGACGAATTGTGGACTGGGGTCCGGGGAGCCATTCAGGATTTTACGGATGGTCCATCCGAGACGATTAACTATGTAACAGTACATGATAATCTCAACCTGTGGGACAAAGTTGCACGTACACAAGGAATCCACGATACCTTGAATTTCCTCACCTATGACGAGGATGGAAGTATTCGTGGATGCCAGAGTGTGGAAGAGGCCGTAGAGAAGGCTAAGCCTTACCTGCAGATCGATCCAGAACACATTCTGGAGAATGAGACCGTTAGGCGTTGTCTGCTTGCCAATGGTATCGTTTTAACCTCCCAGGGTATTCCCCTGATCGCGGCCGGAGATGAGTTGCTTCGCAGCAAATATGGGGACGCCAACAGCCACCAGAGTGGAGACGTAGTCAATGCCATACATTGGGAGCAAAAGCAGCTGTTCAAGCCGGTATTTGATTATTATCGTGGGCTGATCCGTCTTCGGCGAGAACATCCAGCCTTTCGGCTTCGTACACGGGAAGAGATCGAGAAGCATGTTCGTTTAATCGAAAAAGGTAATGGGCTGTTAGCGTATGAACTGAACGGTACAGCAGCCAGCGATTCATGGGAACGTATTGTTGTCATCTATAATGCTGCAAAAGAAAACCGTGACATCTCTGTCCCCACAGGGACATGGAATGTGATTGTAGAAAAAGGACAGGCAGGCATTGATACGATACGTACCATACAAGACGGACAGGTACATGTGAATGCGATATCCCTAACGGTGATGTATTCCAATTCCTGATGGACGCAAAGCTTGCCAAGAATTGAAGGCTGCCAACAGACCATTAGTAAAATCGATAACAAGGACACGTTCAAGATATCCAGTCAATCAAATTTAATCAAATAAATTGAGATGAAACAAATCCTCCTTTCTCGTAAGAAAGGGGGATTTGTTGATGCGTCAGAGACCATTGCCTTGGTCGCAGGGCTATACATTGTCATGTCTGGACCTTCTTTATGCTGTGCACCGGTTAGTACATTTTTAATCTCAACCAAATGACATCCTGTAATTTATTCTTGTATATTCCAAATTTTTTTTGTCGGGACAGGTACAAATGCTGTCAATCTATGGCGCTTGTTTTCATATCCTATATTTTGAAAGCGATTGCTAATTGAATATGCAAATTGGACCGATATGATGAGTACAGACAACCCCGGGTTGACAAACAACGTCCCACTCCGTAACATCGGGACAACACGAAATCAATGGATATAAAGGCGGTGGGAACGATGCCGGAATGGACTTCTTTTTGTTACGAAGGCAACGATCTTGGCTTAACATATACTCGTGCAGCAAGTACTTTTAAATTGTGGGCACCTACGGCACAGCAGGTTTATATATTGATTTTTGACGATGAAGGGCATTACAACGATAGTGGTAAAGTACAAGATCATGAAAATGGGCAGGAACATTTCTTGACACGAGATGCGGACGGAATATGGAGTCTGAAGCTCAGCGGCGATTGGGCAGGACATTATTATATGTACCGAATTATCCATGATGATCAGCGGATTGAAGTAGTTGTTGATCCTTATGCCAGAGCGGTAACGGCTAATGGGCAACGAACGGCTATTATAGATCCGGAGACCACCAATCCGGTCGATTGGGACCTGGATGTCAAACCTGCTTTTCTGCGTCCTGTCGATGCCGTGTTATATGAGTTACATGTCCGTGATTTCTCCTCAGACCCACATGCAGACATTCCGTATAAGGGAAAATATCTGGCATTCACGGCATCCGGTCTGACGGATAGAGCAGGCAATAGTATTGGCGTAGACCATCTTGCCGAACTGGGAGTTACTCATGTACATCTTCTGCCTGTGGCGGATTATCAGACGGTGAATGAACTTGCTACGGCAGATGTGGGTTCAAATGTCAGAGCACCATACAACTGGGGGTATGATCCCCAACATTATAACGTTCCCGAAGGTTCGTATGCGACAGATCCTCGTGATCCTGCAGTTCGAATTCGGGAGCTCAAATCACTCGTTCAATCGCTGCACAGACAAGGCATTCGCGTTGTACTTGATGTTGTCTATAATCACACGTATAGCGTGGAAGAGGGACCTTTTGAACGGATTGTACCAGGCTATTATTACCGTTATCGGGAGGATGGCACCCTCAGTAATGGTTCTGGTGTAGGCAATGAATTGGCGACAGAACGTCCAATGGTGCGAAAATATATTTTGGATTCTCTCCGATATTGGGCAGAAGAATATCATGTGGACGGATTTCGATTTGACCTCATGGCCCTGATTGATACGGAAACGATGAATGAATTGACACGCGAATTGAAGGAACAGATCGATCCGGCGTTTCTGATCTATGGGGAACCCTGGATGGGTGGAGATTCACCTTTGGACCGTAAAACATTAAAAGGAACCCAGCGAGGTCAGGGGTTTGCAGTATTTAATGATCATTTTCGCAGTGCAATCAAGGGTGATAGTGATGGCAGTGGCAGAGGGTTTGTCACGGGTGCCGGAGGGCAGGAATATGAGCTTATTAGGGGATCAGCGGGAGCACTGGATGATTTCACATCTTCACCTGTTGAGGTTGTCAATTATGTAACTGCCCATGACAATCTCAATCTGTGGGATAAAATTGCGACAACGATGAACCTTAGACAGGAATTAGGATTTCCCGTATGGAAGGACGGACAGCCCGTGGGTGGCGGAAGTGCTGAGTCGGCGGTAAAAGCAGCAGATCCATATCGGTATGTGGGTGCAGATGATGTTTTGAATCATGAGATGGTTCGTCGCTCGTTACTGTCCTCCGGCATTCTGCTTACTTCTCAGGGAATTCCGTTTCTGCATTCAGGGGATGAGATGCTCAGATCCAAAGCCGGTGATCATAACAGTTATCGGAGCGGGGATGCGGTGAACGCCATCACATGGGCTAACAAATCACGCTTCAGACCGGTGTTTGACTACTATCGTGGTCTTATTCATTTGCGGCGAACCCATCCCGCTTTTCGGATGATTGATGCTGAACAGGTACGAAATCACCTACGTGTGATTCGTGCGGATGGCAATGTAGTTGCCTTTATACTTCAGAATGGTGCGAATCAGGACACCTGGAATCAGATTATGGTCATCTATAACGGAACGGAACATGAGCAGCATGTCGACCTGGGGGAAGGGGACTGGCATGTTGTGGTCAATGATCATCAGTCAGGCACAGACGTGATCGAGACTGTTCGTGGTACTGTTCAGGTAGAACGATGGTCTTTAATGGTACTGTATGACACAGAGCATGCTGGAGGCGCTGAACCATCAACAGTGGAGATTAGTTTTCCTCGCCAGGTATATAGTCCGAAGGAGACCACTCAACTACGAGCGATCGTACGGGACAGTATTGGCAATGTGGTGGAAAAAGCTCCAGTTACCTGGACTTCTTCTGATCCGAATATTATTCAGATCCAGCCTGATGGAACAATCCATGCACTGGAACGAGGGGAAGCTTCGATTACAGTGCACTGTGGGGACATAACGGCAAGCTGTATGTTACAAGTGGATTATCGTCATGCTGAACGAATCGAAATTGTGGGCGAACCTGTCATGTACATGACTCGAATCAGTCGCTTCAGTGCCTTGGTTCTGGATCAATTTGGTCAGCCGCTTCAGGATTCGAATATACGTTGGAGCTCTTCTCATCCAGAACTTGCAGCGGTGAGTGCAGCAGGGATCGTACGTGCGATGACACCTGGAGTAACCCATATTATTGCTGAGGCTGGAGGAATTCGGGCAACGCTTGGCGTAACGATTCATAAACAGATTTCGCGAACTGTCACGCTTCGATACGAACGGGAAGACCAGCATTATGAAGGTTGGGATGTCTGGGTATGGGGCACAGGTATGGAGGACGGAGCAGTACGGCTGGAACAAGTCGGTAATGCCGCCGAAGCCCGCTTCCGGGTTGCTCCGGGTCTGCATCACCTGGGATTAATCATTCGATTGAACGAATGGGAAGCTAAAGATACGTGCGGAGACCGTTACGTGGACATTGTACCTGAAGATGGGGATGTACACATTGTTGTCCGTAGCGGATCAGACGAGATGCAGATCATTCGTGAAAGTGAAAAAACAGAGGATCGTAACAGCGCATAGTTTCTTTATTTATAACTTTGAATGTAGTTCGTCAAAACCTTGATAAATCAGCAGTTGGAAGAGATTCCGACTGCTTTTTTTGGTCTGATTATAAGCCGCATAACTTGCCAAAAAAAAATTATTTGTCCTGTTTCGTGTTTGAGATCCTCTATCATTGGGGTAAATATAGATATGGCCCACGATTCGGCCAAAGGAAAAAAGACCATCATGGTCTATGAGATAAGCCTCAGCGCTTTCTAACAAATATAATGTAGTGATCCCTTGAAGGAGGATGTTCAATCATGAAATCCAACGGAAAAATGGCTCAACTTACAGCAACGCCAAGAACGGAAAAGAAAGGTGCAGCACTGCGCCTGTTAAGACAAGGCGGACGAGTTCCCGCAGTCGTTTACGGCCCGGGACTTGAAGGTGCTTCAATACATGTAGATGAAAAAGAAATGCTGAAAGTGGCACGCACAGGCCGCTCCGAAATGTTCAACCTGAATGTGGAGGGCGGTAAAA
The DNA here is from genome assembly GCF_045040675.1 of Paenibacillus sp. FSL H8-0283. Lineage (NCBI taxonomy): Bacteria > Bacillati > Bacillota > Bacilli > Caryophanales > Paenibacillaceae > Paenibacillus > Paenibacillus sp. FSL H8-0283. The sequence continues at coordinate 5,388,129 of NZ_CP150295.1, read as the reverse complement.
CGCTTCCGGTGCTGATCAAGGATCAGCAAGAGCGTAACGGACGTTTGCTGCACGTAGACTTTTTGCAAATTTCCAAGAACAAGCCAATCAGCGTAAGTGTATCGATCGACTTCCAAGGTACAGCGGCCGGCTCGAAAGCTGGCGGTGTATTCCAGACACAGGAGACACAGCTGGAAGTAGAAGGATTGCCTGCGGATCTGCCAACGTCCATTGAAGTGGATGTGAGCGGATTGGACATTGGTGATCGTTTGACTGCTGCGGATATCAAACTCGATAAAGGTTTGACACTCGTAACATCACCTGAATCCATCATTGCGTCCGTCATGCCGCCACAAGCCGCTGAGGAAGAGCCAACAGCATCTGCTGAGGAAGCTGAACCGGCAGTTGAAGAAAAAGCTACAGAAGAATAAACCAAGCTACGGGATCTTGCCAGATCTCATGCTTAACCCAAGTCCAGTCCTAGTGACTGGGCTTTTTTTATTTTCCGAGCAAGAGAGTTCAATAGGCACATCGTTCGCATGAAAAATGAGAATGTACTACAATACATGTTAAAGGGTAAGAAAGTAGGTTTAATTCAATGTTTGATCCAACGGTGTATGACAATCTGAAAGTCGGGTTTGAGAATTATCTCTATGATATGGATAACCTGGACGAACGTATTCAGATTACGGGGCGTAAAGATCGGCTGGAGATGGCAGTGATGTCCAGAGAGTTCACATTACAATTCTGTCTCAGGGATCGTCCGGAAGTAACAGGCGAGGTTGTGTTAAGTAGTTCCCTAAATGAGCTCGCAGCGGAGATCCTGGAGACGCCTGGCGCTCATCCAGGTTGTCGTTTGGAAATCCGGTTTGGCATGGTTATGAAAGAGCCTGATAGGCATTGCCCAGCCATTCGTTCGATATTACAGGAGAGCTGGCCTGAGCAGAGGATATGCCAGACTATCCAGTATATCTTTGATGAACAGCCAATCATTTATAACGTCATGGCTCACGTTTGTTTTGACCGCAGTGTGAATGAAGACCAGATGGGGGACATTGCTGAACTCTGTGAGCATATGGCAAATGTGATGAATCAATTATTACAGTTGAATAATTAGTATTTCCGAGAAAAGCCTTGTCTCTTTGTGGAGATCAGGGCTTTTTTGTATTATTTTTAGAAAATTGTATAGGCTTTCAGGCTTAGGTTTAAGGTCTTTTAGGTTAATGTTTTACGCAAGCGAGTAAGAGAATGTATATTAAAAGGGGGTAAGAGTGCAATTGGACTATACAAAAATGGTGAAATTGCGAAAATAATATTGGGACTAAAGATTTAGTTCTGTACTAAAGGAACTAGTTTTCCTTGCCGATAAAATATCGAAGGGGAGAAACTACATGACAGAGAAATTAATTCGTCTGCTGCGTATACTTCAGGCTATACAAGCAAATCCTGGAATTTCGGCCAAGGAATTGGCGCTGAAATGCGGTACGACTGTACGCACGATTTATCGTGATCTCCGGATTTTGGATAGGGTCGCCCCGATTATGAATGAAGGATACGGCAAAGGTTACCGATTTATTGGTGAGTTTGCGATGTATCCATTAGATTTTACTGAACAGGAAGCAATGGTTTTCTCCTTGCTCCCGTCCGTAGTTGATACCTCCAAGTTACCTGCTGAGTTTGATTCAGCGTTTGACAAGGTTATGTCGGCTCATACCAAATTAAAATCAAGAAACAGTGACATTGTAGAGAATATTGCGGGAATTATTCGGATGGGCACGCCAGCTTATCGTGAGGAAGGAAAAGACCCTAATTTGCTGATTCCTATTATCGAAGCTATTCTAAGCCAGCAAACCATTCGTACTCAATATCATACGCTGACAAGAAATGAGATCACAGTCCGGGATATCGATCCCTATTATCTCATTCCACGTGATCAACGTTTTTATTTGATTGGATACTGCCATTTGCTGCAAAAAGTTCGATTGTTTAGGATCAGCCGTTTTTTGGATGTGACACGAACAAATGCCGGTTTCGACAAGGGTGATTTCAACATAACGCAGTACATGAAGAACACATGGTCTATTGACCGTGGCGACGAAAATATCCATTTCAAGGTAAGATTCTCTGAGAAAGTGGCCCCCTACATAAAAGAAGAAGAAATGTTTGTTCGCCCGCGAATGACGAATATGTCGGATGGGGGATTGTTATTTGAAGTGACACTGAATAGCAGCAGAGAATTTTTGAAATGGTTGTATCAATTTGGGCCCGAGGCAGAGGTACTTGAACCTCGTGAGTTTCGTAGAGAGATACGCAGGCAACTTGTCGAGTGGTTGGAACATTATGAAACCGATGTATCATTGTAAAAATTTTAATCATGGAGAAATACAGGAAAAGGAGCAGGTAATATGAGCACCAAATTATTCGCAGCTATGTATGGAATGGATCACTACCATGGAGTACAGGCTTTACATGTGGGGGATACCGTGTATCTCGTCAAAGATCCAGATAATCGTTTGGATTATCAAGCAATTAAGGTTGTTATTCCCCCGATTGGAGCCGTAGGTTATATCGTTAATGACCCGCTGGTCGTACCTCATGGATGTTGGGCCGGGACGGCATTCTACGATGTATTTCATCAACTAACGTGTGCCAAAGTACGATTCATGATGAGAGATATGGTGATTATGGAGTTAATCGAGATGAGTCACATTCCTGTTCCACAGATGGATTCTTTGATTAAGGGATGGCAATTTCGTGAAAAAGCTTGATCATCCTAACAAAAGAAGGCTCATTTACGGATGAGCCTGGTATAGGTCGCTTCCAGATGCATGGCTGTTCTTGCCCAACTGAAATATGCCCTTGCGCTGTCTCGGCCAGCCTTTCCTAACTTCTCGGCAAAAGTGTGATTGCTTGCAAGTTTGTACAGGTAAGAGGCGAAACGTTGGGGACGCTTATAAGCGGTGACAAGGTATCCATTGATACCTGATTCAATAATCTCGCGAATACCTCCGTTATCCGAAGCAATGACGGGTAATCCTGAAGCCATCGCCTCAACATTAACCAGGCCAAAAGCTTCATGTTCTTGAGACGGACAGACCAGACAATCCACTGCCCGATACAACTGATCGATATGCTCATGGTTTATCTGACCACGGAAGGAAATATGGACTTTTTGTTTTTGGGCAAGTTCGCGAAGTTTACGCATGTAATACGGAGGTCCTTTGCCTGCAACAATCAGTTGAACAGGTACCTGTTGCTGAAGGAGGGCAGTCGCACGAATTAATACGTCTACACCTTTTCCAGGGATCAGCCTGCCGACATACAGAATAGAGAATGGTTTAGTTACTCCAAATTGTGTACGCAGATGAATCTGTTCTTCGCTGGATTCAACAGGTCTGAAGCGGCTTAGATCTGCACCCAATGGAACAACACTCATCCGGTGTTTAACCAATGGAAATCTGCGGCCTAACCTTTGTCGCAGGGAATGACTGTTGACGGCAATCCAATCAGCTTTTTTCATTAATGTGAGTTTGGAAGGCCCGGGCTGAGCAAACGTTAATGAGTGAAGATAGAGTACAACGGGAGTGCGTGGAAAAGCTCGTTTGATGGTAGCCATACTTCGTGGCCTGTTATCCACTTGAATTACATCGTAGGGTTGTTGGGATAACAAACGTATGACTGCTTTGGTGTACATGACAGGACTCGACGCAGGGACACGTTGAATGGTGATACCGTCGATCTGTTCTGTGGCGGCGAGACCTTGCATTTGACGACTTATAATGGTCACCTGATGGCGATGGGCTAGTTCACGAGCGATGCCCAGGATACAGATTTCCACGGAACCATTACCGGGCAAAGGCAATTTCTCGGGTGCAACCATAGCTATTTTCATGATCCGGCTCCTCCTTGTCCGACATCTGTAACAATCTTCGTCATATATCTTATGAGAAGTTAAAGCATTTGGCTCCTGCGAAATGGTAGATGAACCACCCACATAAGCGTGCAGGAATAATCTGCTGCTTGGCATCAAGCGAGATATTCAGCTTTTGTGATATACTTTACGGGAACAATTGAATTCGTTACATGTATAAAAGCAGGAGGAAAATAATGTTACATTCTACGCTGGGGCGCTTCCGGCTGATGTTGTGGTTGCAGGGCATTTCGTATGTGTTGTTACTGTTTGTTGCTTTTCCGTTGAGAGATGCCGGGGTTATGCCACAGGCTGTCACATGGTTTGGGAATCTGTATGGTTTTTTGTTTTTAATGTATTTGTTATTTATGGTGACTATGTACACCTCACAGAAATGGCGTCTGCGCCGTCCAATTGCTCTGTTCTTTGTTTCTTTCATTCCACTGGGGAATATGATCTACGATGTTGTCGTATTCCGTAAGCTGTATCGTCAACTAAATAAAGCTTGACTTTATTTAACGTTATGAAATATGATGAGTACAGGTTAAACAACCCGTTCCAACTAAAACTACATATTCCTGTTAAAGGGGAGTAGCTTTTACAGTAAAGTCGTCAATTCGGGATCATATCCCCGGCTTTATTGGCAGCAATTTTGTTGTTAGCGAGACCTTTACCAAGTTTTCATGCTCGGTAAAGGTCTCTTTTTGTGGATATAAAAGGACCTTACCAGTGATGGTAAAGGTCCTTTTTTTTGTACATCATAAGAATATTAAGGAGGAGTCAATTTTGGATGTTTCATTATTATTAGAATATGGGTGGGTGCTTGCTGTCTTAGTGGTCCTTGAAGGATTACTCGCAGCAGATAATGCATTGGTACTCGCAATCATGGTTAAACACTTGCCTGAAGATAAGCGCAAAAAAGCGTTGTTCTACGGTCTGATGGGTGCATTTGTTTTCCGTTTAGGTTCATTGTTCCTGATCTCTTTCCTCGTCGATGTATGGCAGGTGCAAGCGATCGGTGCCCTGTATCTCCTGTACATTTCGATTAACCATATCGTTAAAAAGATACTGGGTAGTCGCAATAAGACAGATGAAGCAGCTGATTCAACGCCTAAGAAACCGAAAAAACAATCCGGTTTCTGGATGACCGTTTTCAAGGTCGAAGTAGCGGATATCGCATTTGCAGTTGATTCCATTCTGGCTGCTGTTGCTTTGGCCGTGGCGTTGCCACCAAGTGGATTGCCTCCAATTGGCGGACTCGACGGTGGACAGTTTATCGTTATCTTCCTCGGTGGATTCATCGGGCTTGTGATCATGCGTTTTGCAGCCTCATACTTTGTGAAATTGCTTCATTCCCGTCCAGGACTTGAAGTTGCAGCCTTTGTCATCGTAGGTTGGGTAGGAGTTAAGCTGGCGGTTATTACACTCGCTCACCCTTCATTGGGTGTTCTGGATGAGCATTTCCCGGAAAATAAAATTTGGAAATTCGGATTCTATATTGTACTGATCACCATTGCGGTATGTGGTTGGTTCCTGTCTTCCAAAGTTCCTGAAAAAGAAGACGAAAATCCGGTTGAAGAGTTGGAAAAACAAGCAGGACTGTAATAATCATGTTACGCTAACAACATCATTATTATTTGGGAAACAGGAGATTTTCCTAGGACAATCTCCTGTTTTTGTTTACATATGCAATCTACACCATGGACCAATTTCCAAGAAAAGGGTTGACACATGAATTCTAGTCCCCTTAATATAAGACTAACATTAACGAAGGGAGGCCGAGAGACATGATGCTTGGTTATGATTTGATTCAAACAGGGCGCAACGTAGACACAATAGCATATCCGGCTCATCGTTTCATTGGCCTCATACGGTCGACATAGGGGATAGGCATATCGTTTAGCAGGTTTTATAATCGATATGCGTTCTTCGCTTATATTATAGCGATGGATGACAGACACACAGCATGTTTATGCTGTTCTGTTCTCCGTTATTGTCATTCAGTAGAAGTCATGGGCGACTAGCCTATGGCTTTTTTGGTTTTATTTTACCGATGAATCAGCAAACCGAATTTGCTGAACGTACAGGAAGGAATAATACACTTTTATGAATACAGAATTTAATTTATTTACTAATCCAAACGAATTAACAGGTGCTTACCGGCATGAAGTAAAATTGCCTGCAGGTGATCTAACCGTATATGCGGCGCAACAACTCTTCTCCTCGCTCGATTACAAGGTGTTTGAGATGGCAAACAATAATCTGCAGATTCCGGGAATTTCTTATATGAGTTACACGCCAGACGTACACGTCGGTGTAGGTACGTGCATCGGAACGACAGCCGTGTGGGATGCGCAGAGCGGATACGTTTCTCCCTCCATCGTGGGCAGTGACATCGGCTGTGGCATGCGAGTGCATATGACAAACTTGCACAAGGACGAATTGAAAGACATCAAGCTTCGCCGCAAACTCGTCAAGGCCATTGAGAAAGTATTGCCGATGGAGGCGAACCAGCGAGGTCATTACTCGGATATCAGACTGGAGCATATTGTTCGTAAAGGCCTGCATGGTTTACCCAAAAAGTATATTCCAGACAGCTATACACCGAAAAAATCAACCGCGATGACACATGTGGAAAGCAGCAAGTTCAGTTACGATGAGGATGTGTTAAACCACGTTCCTGATATGACATGGCACCGTTCGCATCGTCAGCTCGGAACACTGGGTGGGGGGAATCATTTTGCCGAGATCCAGGCGATTGAGATCGCTGAAGAGAATCGTGAAATCGCCGAAGCTTGGGGATTGTATGATGGACAGGTCGTGGTCATGATTCATTCCGGCTCTCGTGCATGGGGTGGGTATGTAAGCCAGACGAGTTCGTCAGCGATTGCCAAAGTCATGCAGCGGCTTAACCTGGGTACATCCGATCCCAGACTGGTATTTGCTCCACTTGAGCATGCGGAAGGTCGTCATTATGTGAACATGATGTATTCTGCATTGAATTACGCTGTTGTCAATCGTCACCTGATTGCGTATGCTATTCGCGAAGCATTCCGGGATGTGTTTGGCTCCAAATGTGAATTTCGTACGTTATACGATCTGATGCACAACTATGCCTGGGAGGAATCTCACGCAGACCAAGGTTCCGTTTTTGTGCATCGCAAAGGGGCGACACGTGCGTTGCCAGCAGGTCACCCGGACAATCCAAAGCCTTATCTGGCAACTGGACATCCGGCACTTATTCCGGGTTCCATGGGAACTGCTTCATATATCATGGTAGGTCAGCCTCAGGGTGCTGATAATTATTATTCAATATGTCACGGTGCGGGTCGAATCCGTTCACGGACGGCAACAAAACGATTGATTAGCGTGGAGGATTTTGCTACGGCACTGGGTGTGGGTACAGAAGATGAGATCGTGGTAAATCAACGCTCACTTGAATCCATTATTGATGAATCACCTCAGGCTTATAAAAATGTAGATGAAATTATAGACAGTGTTACCGGCGCAGGCCTGGCTCAAGTTGTAGCCAAATGCAAACCGCTTGTAGCGGTAAAGGGAGCGAAATAATGACAATAAACGAAAAACAAACAGATCCAACCCAGGCGATCTATACTTATGACGAACAACATGATACCCGAATTCGAGTGGAGGGGTACGCCATCTATTCAAGGCTGATTCGTGGAATCAGTGAGGCACTTCATCAGCGCTATGGAGTTGAGTACAAGCTGTATGCCAGTTCCGACCCGAACAATGAATACTGGGAGTTACTCCGGGAAGACCTGCAAAATGGCAGTGACGAAGTGGAATTGGTTGCCCGTATATTCGAAGATCTGGAGCTTCAGACCTTGCATTACGACGATGATGGAGATGTGCCTACTTATGGTGTGCATTACTCCATTCGCAACAACGTATTTGCTTATCCGAAATGGGGCGTAGCACTTGTGCGGGTTCCATTTTTCAGAGAGAACGGGATCTACAGTGAAGACTTTGTCTTTGCCATCGGTGATGAGGAGATGAAGCAATTTCTGGGAAGTGTCCGGGAACGGGAACGTCAGCAAAATATGAAAAAAGTAACGGTCTACACCGATGCCCGTAATGGCAGCGATCGTCACGTCGAATCCATCACTCGCTCCGTGGGAAGAGAGGATGTTGTTCTCTCGGCACAGATCAAGCAGGATATTTTCCGCTCGCTGGATCAGTTCTTCGAAGCGGATCGTTCTTTTTACAGAGATTATGATATCCCGTACAAACGGGGCATTCTATTGTATGGGCATCCGGGAAACGGCAAGACCACGTTGGTAAAATCCATTGCTGGAAGTATTCCGGGACCGGCTGCGTATTGGCAGATTACGGAGTATACCAACAGTGAATCGGTGCGTGAAGTGTTCGAGGCTGCCAAGCGGTTGGCACCGATGGTACTGATCATTGAGGACATCGATTCGATGCCGGATGAAGTCCGTTCCTTTTTCCTGAATACACTGGATGGAGCTACGTCAAAAGAAGGCATTTTCCTGATCGGGACAACGAATTATCCGGAGAAAATAGATCCTGGCCTCATGAACCGTGCTGGGCGGTTTGACCGGGCTTACGAAATTCCGTTGCCAGATGAAGCGCTGCGCTTGCAATACTTGCGTCAACGAGGCTTCACTGTATTTGCGGGTGAAGAAGGCGCGGTAGAAGCAGCTCGTCTGACCGACACGTTCTCTCTTGCACAGCTAGGTGAGTTATATGTGAGCGCTGCGCTGGAATGGCATCAGAATGGACAGACAGACATTGTGAAAGTCATTCAGTCGATGCGTGGCGAGCTGGACAAGAGCCATAAACATACTTGGCTGGCGCAGCCAGGTAAGGGCCGTGCAGGCTTTTATTGATCAGACCTAACCCATCCATCTTATAATATGACGCAATTTTATAAATAATCCTACCTCAATTGGTGATACTAACCTTGTCTGCTCTAACATACAATGACTTTCGGGAGGTACATAACGCAGCCCTGAGCTGGTGAGATGCCGGAAAGTAACGCGAACTGTTCCATACCTGACTAAGGCTTGTTTTGCAGAGGAAGATGCATGGGGACAAAAGGTAATATGCAAAAATTTTTATGCCAATTGTTTAAATGCTTCTGTAGCGGTTAATAGTAGACAGACAACAACAAAAACTTTAATTAGAGGTGAATGATATGGGTTGGTTATGGTCATTAATTATCGGTGGTATCATTGGATGGTTGGCAGGTTTGATCGTTGGTCGTGACATTCCAGGTGGTGTTATTGGTAACATCATTGCTGGTTTTATCGGTGGATGGTTAGGTGGAGTAATCTTGGGCGATATGGGTCCTGAGATGGGCGGATTCTACATTGTGCCTGCATTGATCGGTGCGATCGTTCTTGTAGCCATCGTAAGCTTGATCTTCCGTTCGATGGGACGTAGTCGCGGGTAACTTAATCAAGATAATTTCTTGAATTAGTTGTCAGCCAAATGTTTTACCAATGAAGAGGTTGATTGAGAGCCATAACCATGGCTTTCAATCAACCTCTTGTTGTTTTAAAATATAAGAATGTATGCGTAACTTAGCATCAGTATTCTATAGCTAGTTTAGATAAGAGGGGATGAACGGAATGGAAAAAGCTACATTCGCCGGCGGATGTTTCTGGTGTATGGTTACACCGTTTGAAGAACAACCGGGCATTCATGGCATTATATCGGGTTACGCCGGCGGTCACGTCGAGAATCCAACATATGAGCAGGTCAAAACCGGGGAGACCGGTCATGTCGAAGTGGTTGAAATTACATTTGATCCAGATGTATTCCCTTATGAACGACTGCTGGAGCTATACTGGCCGCAGATTGATCCGACGGATGATGGAGGTCAGTTCCAGGATCGGGGGACACAGTATCGCACGGCAATCTTTGTGCATAATGAACGTCAACGTGAGCTTGCTGAACAGTCCAAACAGGAACTGGCAGCCAGCGGACGATTCACTCAACCCATTGTTACGGAAATTCGGGATGCAGCTATATTCTATCCGGCTGAAGACTATCATCAGGATTACCACAAGAAAAACGAAAAACATTATAAGGAAGACCGTGCGTTATCCGGACGGGACGAATTTATAGACGAGAATTGGAAATAATGCATCAGATCACATGAAAAGCCGGGAAAGTTCCAGTTGGAACTCGCCCGGCTTTTTGGCTGTATGGCGGCTGAAATCAGCCATAATGGTTATCTGATTGTTCCTACCAGTATTTCTACGTCAATGGTAATCTTCGACAAGGAAGCTTGAATGCTCACCAGGGATGATCCCGACTGATGCCAGGAAAGTGGTGTCATATGAACGAGTGAATCCAGCATGTTTTCGGTGACGGGCAGCGTGTAGGTCAGCGGAATGCTGGCGATGAGATGATGATGTTTGCGGAATCGGTCCAGCGTAAGTTCCCGGCCGTCTGCTCGATCAGGTCGATTCAGGAACAGCATTTCTCTCAGTTCAATTAAATATCGTTCACGGGGGATGACTTTGATGATCCATCCCCCATCCTTCAGAATTCGTCCAAACTCTTCATAGTTGGAAGGAGAAAATATATTCAGGATGATGTCCAGCTGACCTTCTGCAAACGGACTGCATGCCAGATCGCCGACAAACCAGATTTGCTGGTTGTAGGCAGAGGAAGCCATGGCAATGCCTTCTTTGGCAATATCGATGCCCCAGCCAACGGCTGGAGTATTCTGCGTAATCTGCTGCAGAAATGTTCCCTCTCCTGTGCCTGCATCCAGAATATGCACGGGATAGTTGATGTCAACGGAATAACGTGCGATCCACCTGCGTAGTACTTCGGTCAAAGGAGCATAAATACCGGTTCCCGATAAGATATTCCTTTTGGCTGTAAATAAACGTTTGTCATAGTTGCCCTTGAAAAAACGTGTCATGAAATTGATATAGCCTTGTTTTGCAAAATCAAAGCTATGCCTGGACACACATTGAATGCTCCCTGAGTTAATGGTTGCCATAGGGCTATGACAGATGGGACAGTTCAACATATGGATGTATGGATTAATAAGCGCAGCGCTGCGTTCTCTGCGATGGACTGACATGGAATAACACCCCATTCATTCAGATTTGGATAACTGAAGAAAAGGGCATAACAAATAAACCTCTGCACGAAATTCAAAAAAGAGGTTTATGGCTATGCCCCAAGTTATCTGTATCGAATGAACTGAATAATCATAGGAAGGTTAAGCTCCTTTTGCCTATCAAGATTAGGGTGAAGCAAGAGAACGTTACCAGTATAACAGGATGAGAAGAAATGACAAGTAAGGGGAGCCAGGCGAATGTGAAATAAAAGAGCGCCCTGTCAACCGTTTAGACGGTCATACAGAAGCGCTCCGTTCATTATTTTGCAGTAGCCTTTAATACATATTTGGACAATGTCTCATCGTTCATGGAATAGATGACATCATCCACATAAGTTGAAACACCTTCTAATGAAGGAACCGAGGCACTGGTCGTGTAGATATGCACGTCTTCCAGCGTCTGAGGATCAAGAATGTATCCCGTTTTGGCAAAATCAAGCTGATACTGACCATCCTGTGTCTGGTCAACACGCATAAGTGCAGGCTGTGCGTCCTTGAATGTACGCTCAGTCACTTTGCCTTTCATTGTGTACAGTTCCAGCTTCTGCCCTGTAAAGACTGTATAACCGTTGCCAGCCGTCTGAATGTAGGCATCACCAGCAATGGCACGTCCCCAAGCAAGCTTGCCATCGATGCCAAAGCCCATCAGTCGGTTACCGGTGTTCTCGAAATTGGCGCGCATAATGATGGAACCATCGTCGAGAATGGCCAGAGATTCACCGCCGCCATCTCCTAATGTATTTGCATTGGCAGGGAATTGATAGAAGGACAGACGATTCAACGTACGATCATAGATCTCTACTTTGGGATTCGCAGCTTGCTGCCAGAAGTTTCCTACCTTGGTTTGTTTACTGGCATCCACTACAATTCGACCATGGTCAGCCTTAAGCACGTTACCGTTAATGGTTTTTTCAGTAATCAGCTTGCCCTTTTTGTCATATAACGAGATGGTTGAGCGAACCGAACCATTCGATTGCACGCCCTGACTTGAAGCAACCATCAGCGTATCGTTATCCAATAGGGATATGCTTGCAGGTGAATTCACCGTTTTGACCCAGTTGGTTTTACCGGATGTATTGAATGAGTACAATTTTTTGGTTTTGTCCGAATATTCCATATACACATAAGCCGTACCGTTGCTGGCATATACCGAATCGGAGTAGGTGGTATAAGGACCACTTTTCTCATGGAATATCGTATTCCACTTCAATTGTCCAGTTGTCGCATCGAATGCTTGGAGAGAGTCCAGTTGCCAGTCGAGTGTTGTTTTGCTACTTGTTTTGGTCACGGGCTGGGAGGCATGTACATATACAAGGTTTTTGGATGGCACGGCATGAATTCCCTTGATCAGGACATCTTTCTCTGTATTAGCCTCAGATAACATCAGGGACGATGACGTCCACGCCGGTTTGGGCATGGATTCGGTTGAAGCAGCGGCGTAACCTGTTGTATTCATGGTGAAGAGGAGCATGCCGCTGAGAATGAGGGCAGCCCATGTTTTGGACTTGTGTTTGGTCAATGTATGCAAGTGATAAACCACCTTTCTTCTTCGGTTCAAAATAGAACCGATTGTTGAATTTTACCATTAAAGTCAAGCTGAATTCAACCGAACGCACTGTAACCTTTTATCATTGGTTTGTCGAAATGACTATGTTTGGGGAAGTATAACGGTTACAGGGAATTCATCTTCTTTCGATGAAGGTGGAAGTCTGATATATTTAGTGCGGTGACAAGCCATATCTGCGTAAGACATTGGATAGAACATAGGAAATGAAACAAGGAGAATAGCTATGAACTGGAGTGAAAATGTGACCCTATGGGTCATTGGATGTATCATCATATTATTGCTGCTGGCCTGGATTATTCGGCGTGTTATCGGGCGCGGGCAGCGGATCCGAAGTGAAGCCAATCCTCGTAAGATCACAATAAAGGACATCGACAAGATGGAGGATGGTTCGGAGTTTGAATTATATCTCTATCATTTATTCGAAGAGCTCGGGTACGATGAGGTGCATAAGACAACAAGCAGCCGGGACTTTGGGGCAGATCTGGTGTTTGTTGATAGACTCGGCAGACGAAGTGTGATACAAGCGAAGCGATATGGTGCGAACCATCCCGTAGGGTTGAGTGCTGTGCAGGAGATATATACATCGATGCGTTATTATGAAGCCGACCGGTCGATTGTATTAACGTCCGCCCGTTACACCGAGGCCTGTCGGACGCTTGCAGCGGTTAATGGAGTGAAGCTGCTGGACCGGGAAGACCTGATGGAATTAATTCTGTTATTCAAAGCCAGAAGAGTGGAAGAAGCATTGGAACTGATCGAAGAAGATGATCATGAACCAATCGAGACGTGGCAGTCCCGGCGAAAGCGGCAATCCCGCTAAGTACTTGGGTGGAAGCCTTTTTAATGATGTACATCTCATTTCAGTTGGAAGCACCTTCACTTGCGTAGCTGCACATGATATATTGAGTGTATATCAACCAAAGGAGTGTGTGATCCATTATGGCACGTACACAAACACAAAAAGCATTACGTAAAGCAGAGCGGTCAGGTCAATGGTGCTCGGAACAGAGCCGAAGAGTTAACGGGGATTATAGCGCGTTATCCCAGCATGTACGGCTCATGCCTACGAAGCAGGAAAAATTGCAAAAGGTCAAACACAAGAAGCAGATCATCCAGGATGGTGGTGCTTCTTTTTATTTTATATATGAGGCGCCGATTGCTGGATAAGTAAGACGATAGAATTTTGTACACTAAATGAAGGGAAGAACCTATACATATGACAACAGCGCTGCACATGAATAAAAAAATCGTTCGGCGTTTTTTGCTGCAAACGCAAGCTTTACTTGGACGTTGGCCAGCAGTTTCCTTACCTTCGGGACCCGACCAAGTTTTGAGTTTAATTCGCTCCCTTGGTTGCGTGCAGATCGATCCTGTGGCTGCTGTAACTGGAAACCAGCATTTGGTGCTGGGGGCTCGTGACCCTGGTTATACTGCTGACAGCTTAAATACACTGCTGAGTGATCACAAGGTGTTTGAATATTTTGCAAATGCTGCCTGTGTCATTCCAATGGAAGACTATGCTCTCTTTGAACCTGTACGTGCCCAATTAAGGGAGCGTCTGGCTCCGTCCTTGCAAGGTCTGGAGAAAACAGTGCAGCATGTGTTGCAGCGTTTGAAGGAAGAGGGGCCGTTGCCTTCAAGAGCTTTTCGTGCTGTTGAAAGGGTAAGTGGTTATTGGGACAGTGCGGATGTGCCAAAGACAAAGGATACCACACTTGCTCTGAATCTACTGTTGGACTCCGCTGTGATTCGTGTGGTGGCGCGGCAGGGGAATGAACGTTATTTTCATATTACCGAATCCGGATTGCAACAACAGGGACTTACGATAAAAGAAGACATCGATGTGTTGGCCCAGAGACAGGCTCTGCTGGATAAATACATTCATGCGTATCGTGTCGTAGATGCCCGTGATCCCCGTCTGGGTTGGCTAAAATCTACAGCGGCTGAACGACGCGCCGATATTGCTGCCCGTGTGTCAGATGGGCGAATGATCCCGCTTAAGGTGGAGGACGTGGCCACGCCTTATTATATTCGTGCTGAAGATGAGGACTTGCTGCTGCATATGGAAAGGGAAGAGCCACACTATGATCCGTCTGGCCCGGTACGTTTCCTGCCGCCGCTGGACAACCTGTTATGGAGAAGAGAACGTATTGTTGATTTATTTGATTTTCATTATAAATGGGAGATTTATACGCCAGAGGTGAAAAGAACCTACGGTTATTATGCCATGCCTATTCTTCACGGTGATCGGTTAATTGGACGTATGGACCCACGACTTGATCGCAAAACTGGAGTACTTACTGTTCGTTTGTTATCGATGGAAGAGACTGCTCCACCTGTGGAGGAATGGATTACGGATTTTCGGGAGGGGCTTCAATTCTTTGCGTCCATGCATGGAGCGCGTTCCATTACTATCGAGAAGACGGTACCAAAAGAGCTGAAAAAGCTGCTTAAATCGATTTGATTAGGGGATACATGAAAGAGTGTATGGACACGGAAATTGGAATTGTTGAGGGGGTAAAGGATCTAAAAAGGACAAAAAAGGAGGAGCCAGAAGACCCCTCCTTCTTCATTTGATTTTAATATCATATCTCTAGCATTACATTAGAAGTGCTAACGAAAACAAAAACCTAGGTTCACGTCCACGCCAAAACTTCTTTAGTTCACCAGATGAGGCATTTCAACGTTGGGATCAACATCTGCTTCATAATCCACACCATCGGTTTCAAAACCAAACAGCTGGAAGAATTCGCGACGGTAACCTTCCAGATCGGACAGATCGTAGATGTTCTCTGTGGTCAACTCATTCCAGAGCTTCGCCACTTCTTCCTGAACGTCAGCTCGCATCTCCCAATCGTCAATGCGAATACGGCCTTCGGCATCGGTTGGAACTTCTCCTCCCGCATACAAGCGATCAGCGAACAGACGTTGCAATTGCTCGATACATCCTTCATGCAAGCCTTTTTCTTTCATGACTTTGTACAATGCTGAGATGTACAGCGGCACGACTGGAATCGCAGAACTGGATTGAGTCACCAGCGCCTTGGCTACAGTTAAGTACGCACGTCCACCTTTGGCACTCAAACGATCATTCAGCTTGTGTGCAGTTGCTTCCAGATGATTCTTGGCCTGACCTATGGAACCATCACGATAAATGGCATGGGTAAGTTCAGGACCGATGTAGGAGAAAGCGATCGTTGTTGCATCGTCGGCAAGCACGCCGCCTTGTTGCAGGGCATCCATCCATAGTTCCCAATCATCTCCGCCCATAACAGTTACCGTCTGACGAATTTCCTCTTCGTTTGCCGGTTCAAGGGTAACGGAGCTAATTTCGCCTGTGTGGAAGTTCACCGTTTTGTTCGTGTAGGATTGTCCGATTGGCTTCAGCACAGAGTTAAATACTTCACCCGTGTTCGGATCGGTACGGCGTGCCGAGGCTACGCTGTATACAACCAGATCGACTTGACCGAGTTCACTGCGAATCAGTTCAACGGCTTTGTCTCGTGTTTCGTTTGCAAATGCATCACCTGTAACGCTGTACGATTTCAGGCCTGCTTCCTCCGCGGCTTTTTCGAATGCAGCGGAGTTGTACCAGCCTGCGGAAGCCGTACGTTTCTCTGTGGAACTGCTTGGACGATAAATGCCGACTGTATTCGCTCCAGCTCCAAAGGCAGAAACAACGCGTGACGCCAGACCGTATCCAGTGGAAGCACCGATCACGAGCACATTACGCGGTCCTTTCAGCTCAGGCTGGGATTTCACATAATCAATCTGTTCCTGCACTTGCGCAGCGCAACCTACAGGATGGGAAGTGGTACAAATAAAACCACGTGTTCTTGGTTTAATAATCATTTATTTGCATCCTTTCATATTCAGCTCATGTTTCAGCATTTCGATAAAATGCTCTTACACATACTTTCTTATTGTAAAACAATTACCTCGGAAACGGAAACCGTTTCGTTTGATTTCGCCGGAAGGGTGGCGTTATATCTCTAATTTTGCGATGATGTGAATAGAATGTACTCGCTTGTTAGGATAGAAAGGACAGGGATACCATGCTGAAGGAACGCATTGAACTGCTAAGCAAAAGAAAACAAATCTCCCGTAAAGACCTTGTGGAAGGTCTAGTCACGCAGGCCCACTTTGCCAATATCCTGGCGGATCGTTATCCGCTACCTGAGGACTTGGCAGAAGCCATCGCCGGGCGTCTTGGGGTATCCCCTACCTATATTCTAAAAGTTGCGGCTCAGGACGAGGATACAATTGAACGGGCAGAGGTTATTTTCGAACAAATGTCTGTTCCAGCGTCGGCGATATCCGAAGATACGGTGCATGCACTGGCAGATCGGGATGACACGCTGACCGTTGAGCTGACAACGGCCTTGATGAAGGCGGTCTATTATCAGCAATTAAACGATGCAACGGCTCATGAGTATATACACACGTCCTACCT
The DNA here is from genome assembly GCF_045040675.1 of Paenibacillus sp. FSL H8-0283. NCBI lineage: Bacteria > Bacillati > Bacillota > Bacilli > Caryophanales > Paenibacillaceae > Paenibacillus > Paenibacillus sp. FSL H8-0283. The sequence continues at coordinate 5,371,091 of NZ_CP150295.1, read as the reverse complement.
CAATTTTTACCTGGAGAAATACGGTCGTCCAGACGATATCGATTTGCCGCGTCCGTTAGTCAAAGCACTTTTATTCTATAAAATACAATATTATCGCTCCAAAATGGCTTTTGTGGATGTATTAACTCATGCAACCAGGCTTAGTGAGCTCGCGCTTCCTGGAAGTGAATTCTGGTTGTCTGTGCAAAATATCAAGATGGAAGCCTACATCCAGGTCAAACAGTATGAAGAGGCCAAACAGGTATTCGAGCTTACAATGCGTCATGTCTATGATCAGCGGATGTTCCATCGGTTGTCCGGGTTATATGTGGCATATAGTGGCTATTGTTTTGCGATGGGGCTGGTTCAGGAGGCACTCTCGGCATTAACGATGGCGGAGGCAAACCTCGTGTATGCTGGCAACCAGGGAGATTTGGTGACAGCGATTGCCAACAATCGGATTGTCATGCTGACGATGACAGGTGAACTGGATCAGGCACAGGCGGAGATTGAACGATTTGAATCGCTATTGCAGCAGGAAACGGAAGAAACTCAGCTCGCAATGCAGCCGCTCGTCAGTGTGTATCGATGCGAAGTAGCTCTTGCACGGAAGAACTGGGGTGTGCTCGCACAGAGTGTAGATCAACTTTTGAAATGTGCAACAACACAGGACCAGCAGATGAGCGCAACCTTCTACCAGAGCCATCTGGCTCTTGCGCATGGAGATCGCGAAGTTTTCATGGAGCGGGCGCTTGCGTGTCTGCCTTATTTTGAATCCGCGCAGCATGTCATGCGGCTTGAACCGTTATATGAGGGGATGGCCGTAGTATCGGAGGATCAGCGGAAATACAAAGAAGCGGCGATGTATTATCGGAAGCTGGTCTATCTGTTACGCAAAAAATAGAGTGAGAATCGGCTTGCAATAGCCTGATTAAGGCATGATTTTGTGCATTGCCAAAGCACTTGGCACAAAATATGGCCGTCAATCGTGAAATGAAGATTGGATTAGCAGATCTTTTTTTGCGGAATTAGCATAATTCTTTACCAAAGAAACGATTATCCCGTAATTCATTTGCCGGATTTTTCGTTTTTTTTGTATGCCGCCAGAAGGGTATTCAAGGACAAGCCGCGGTGTTTATAATTTAACTATAAATACGTGTTCAAAAAGTCTGGTTTTCAGTACCGAGAAGATGGAATGAAGCTAGAAATGGAGTAGCGGAGCGTAGGAGACCTACGTGAGCAACGGACATTTCGGCTGAATTTCATATTCGATGCTGATGATGCCGCTAGGCATGATTCGTAATCAAAAGTGGACTTTTTGAACAACTTCTAAAAACAAATAAAACAAATGAGGTGCTGGATATGGGATGGTTCGGTAAAAAGAACAAACAGGAAGATACGATTGCTAAAGCGGATAAAATGATGAATAAAGGACTCACTGGCATGATGATGAAAGGCTTTGTATCAAAGGAACATCGTGAGGCCATCAACCAAAGTCTGGATTCGGCAAAGCAGGCACAGTTGGCGGCGAGTGGTTCTCTGCCTTTAACAGCTACGGCTACGGTGGTGACAATCACCGATACAGGCAAACTGATCAACTTTGATCCGATTGTTGTGCTTGTGTTGGATGTGACAGAAACGAATGGCAACCAGTATCAGCGAACATTAGAGACACTGGTGTCCAAAATGCAGATTCCACGAGTAGGCGATCGGGTGGGATTAGGTCAAAATCCAGCAAATCCCTCCGAACTGATCTACATGGGGCTTATGTCCATCTAGAAGGTATTTGGTTATAAGACAGTCATAATCTATTTATATAATGCTTATAACAACGCTAAATAGATATATTGATAGAGATATTAAGAGAAGGATTAAGAAAGGGTGGATCATATGATAGGTTTCCTGAGATTCATTGGCGTATTAACTGTATTCGGGGTGGGGTTCTCCCCATTTCTGGCACAGCAGCTGTGGAATGATCCGTTTATGATTATGCAGGCATGGTGGTACACTCCGACGATCTTTGCCGGGTTTGCACTGATCTTTGTTCCTGCGATTTTGAGCAATATTTTTGGCGTAGGTCGAGTGAAGACAGGTTTACCAGCAGTTGGGGTCATTAAGACTATACAACAGACGGGGACGTATATTAATGAACAGCCTGAGGTTCGATTGGGTCTGACGGTGTCGCGTAAGGGGCGCGAGAAATACGATACCGAGATGAAAGCCGTCATTCCGCTGACCTCCATGGCACAGTTTCAGCCGGGCAGTTTCATTCCGTTAGTAGTCTCCGTAAAGGATGAGCGCAAGGTAGGGCTTGATATGAAGGGGCAATTATCACAGGAAGATATGCAGCAATTGCTGGATGAAAAGATGGTACAGCAAGGGGTATCACCTGAAATGATGGATATTGCAAGAACAGGGGAAAAAGCAATGGCCAAGATCCTTGATGTCACTCCACTTGGAAGTGGTGGCAATAACAAGATCAAGCTTCAGCTCAAACTCAGTATAACGAAAACGAACGGTGAAACCTTCAATGTTACAACGCAAAAAGAAATTTTGTCATCTGCCCTGCCGCAGGTGCAGCAAGGTCATATCATTAATATCATCTATTCAAGACAAGACCCAACAAAATTGGTGTTGGCATTGAATGTACAGGAGCGACAATTAAGTGACTTATTCTCTTCCTGAGGATGTAGACAAAAGGAGGTCCTACAGATCATGTTTATGACGTGTAGGACCTCCTTTTTCATTTTGGTATGTATGAGAGATACAAGCAACGGACGGTTTTCAAACAATACCAAGGCGCATGCGATAAGAAAAAAGTACTTTTCTGGATTCTCCATCAAATACACGATTAGCCAGCGCTCTGAACTCGTCAGCAGCTGTTAATAGATCATCCGCTCCCAGCTTCAACGCCGTTTGCAGGCCGCCTTGGCTCAGGGCGAGATTGACATATCGATCGGCAGTGAATGTCTCGTGGTGATGAAATACGATTTCCCGGACATATCGGAACAGCCCGGACTGCTGAATCTGCTGCAAATGCCCATCCTTGCTCCATTTGTGTGCCTGACTATCCTGGGGAGCCAGACTGGCTGCTCGTTGATCTGCTTCCTTATTCAGCTGCAGATAGGCTTGTTCTAACTGCCAGTCTAACATTGGCGGCCAGTCGCAATCGTAGGCTGCAAATATGCCTCCTGTACGAAGTACACGTGCAAACTCGCGTAGTGTGGGTTGCGGCTCCATCCAGTGAAACGATTGGGAGCAGGTCAGCACATCCACACTGCCATCTGGTAGTCCGAGGTCGTGAGACAAGCCGGACACAAACCGCAGGTTATCCGGCTTCCCGGCAGATTCCCACTTGGATTCAGCTACAGACCTCATGTCATCGCTGGGTTCAAAGCCGATGATACGTTCAGCTTCATTAAGCCAGATCCACGAGGATAAGCCGGTGCCACAGCCAATATCTGTGACCATACGCGGTGTGCTGCCAAGATATGTCGTTAGAATATCCACCACTTCAGTGGGGGCAGCTGGTCGGTTCTGATCGTATAACGTACCAAAACCTTTGAAACGTTCCACATTGTTGCGTCTAATGTCTTGCATGGATAAACCTCCTTCGGGCAGATGGATGACGGAGAGTCAGCTGTGATCAAAAGTTGTATAGGTCTATATTATATCATTCATTGTTGGGAAGTTTGTTCATGACGTTCTGCAAATGTTCAACGGCTTTGATATGACGTCTGAGCAATTCCTGTCCAACATGAACAGGCTCGATTACGGTCAGCTCGGAACCAAACGACAGCAGGAAGGAGTAGAGCCATTCCCCTACATTCAGTTCGAGAGAAACACGGAGCCTGCCATCAGGCTCTTTTTTAATGAGGGTGGGTTCGAAAAAATCATACACTCGGTATGCAATATTGCTGGAGAACGAGAGTGTAAGAGGAGTCAGGACAGGAGCTGCTTCTGATTCAGGGTCGTTTGATCCGGCAGTAACAGAGTGATCGTGTTTTCTCGCCAGAAAAGTCAACTGGGTGATCCGTTTCATCTTAAATGTCTCGAATTCTTTCCGATCAGGGTCATCATGGATATATCCTTTGAAGTACCACGTACTGTTTTTGAATATAAGTTTCTGTGGCTCCACGGTCGGAATGCTCTTCTCACCATCCGAATTAACATAATGAAACGTAATCAGTTGATTCGTTAATATAGCTTGTTTCACCTGATTGAACAGTTCTCTCTCCTGCAGAGGGATGCTGCCCCATGGTGAGAAATTGAATTCGATCCAATCCAGCTTGTGATCAAAAAGGGCGGTTAACCGTTGCAGCATATGGGCACTGTTAAGATGTGGGATCGCACTGATGCTATATAGTCCCATCAAAATTTCATTCTGGTCTTCTTCCGACAACAGGGACTTGTCCATGACATAGTTGTCCATCAGATGGATACCGCCATGCTTGCCGGTCGTTGTATAGACGGGAATGCCCGCAGCACTCAACCGATCGATATCACGGTACACCGTGCGTACAGAAATCTCGAACATACGGGCGAGTTCTGGTGCAGTGGCTTTCTTTTTCTCCAATAACAAAAGCAACATTCGAAATAGTCGGTTATTTTCCATGCTCTGATTATACCATGACAATAGGTGTCAGGGTATGGGTGGTACACTGGTGTAAAAGTCTTACCAAGACATTTTGACTCAGATTTATAATTTGTTCTTCATTTATTGGGGAGTAGTGAAGGGGACGATATCGATTCTGAAGAAACGAAGTGTTCGCTAAAAGCTTTCTGTAAGAAAGCTACTTCGGAAGCAAACGCTATCATGGGATTTTTCCATTTAGAAATGGGAATAAAAGAAATCCGAGGATAACAGCGATCAGAAGAACGATTCGTGACCGGAACGGCTACTCGCATAATATCAAGCACTTTATACCGAAATGAGTTAATTATGAAGGAGGAACTGGTCATGACAATGAAAGAAGGATTTTACTGGGGTGGTGCAACGGCTGCCAATCAATTCGAGGGTGGATGGAACCAGGGTGGCAAGGGGCCAAGCACGTCTGACATGATGACAGGAGGAACACACACGATTCCACGCCGGATTACGCCAGTACTGGAAGAGGGCACGTATTATCCGAGCCATGAAGCGGTTGATTTTTACGGACATTACAAAGAAGATATTGCCATGATGGCAGAGATGGGCTTCAAAATGTTCCGCATGTCCATCAACTGGTCCCGGATCTATCCAAACGGTTATGATCTGGAGCCAAACGAAGAGGGATTGCAGTTCTACGACAATGTTTTTGCCGAGTTGAAAAAGTACAATATTGAGCCGCTCGTAACGATCTCCCATTATGAAACGCCATTCGGTCTGACACAGAAGTATAACGGCTGGGCTTCCCGTGAAGTCATCGACTGTTATATCCGTTATTGTACAACCCTCTTCAACCGTTACAAGGATCAGGTCAAATACTGGCTGACGTTCAACGAAATTAACTGTCTGACGATGCCGATGGGTGCATATATGGCTGCAGGTATTCTGTTTGAAGGCAAAGAGACACTGGTCGACGGAGTGGATGATCCACAGACTCGTTTCCAGGCATTACATCACCAATTCGTTGCCAGTGCCAAAGCAGTGAAGCTGGGACATGAGATCAACCCTGATTTCAAAATTGGCTGTATGGTTGCATTCATGACAACCTATCCAAACACATGTAACCCGGACGACATGTTGCTTGCACAGAAGAAAGACCAAATCTCTAATATGATCTGCGGTGATGTACAGGTTCGTGGAGCGTATCCTGGATTCGCCAAACGTTTCTTCGCCGAAGAAGGTATCCAGATCGAGATGCAACCGGGAGACGAGCAGATTTTGCTTGAAGGCTGCGTAGACTTCTATTCCTTCAGTTATTATATGTCCTTGGTTGAAAGTGCGGACGAGTCCCTCGAGAGAGCAGAAGGTAATCTGCTGGGCGGTATCAAAAACCCATATCTCGAAGCTTCCGACTGGGGCTGGCAGATCGATCCAAAAGGACTGCGTTACACGCTGAATCATCTGTATGATCGTTATCAGATTCCACTGATGGTGGTTGAGAATGGCTTGGGTGCTGTCGATGTGGTCGAGGAAGATGGCTCCATTCAAGATGACTATCGCATTGATTATCTGAAAGGTCACATTGAACAGATGAAAGAAGCGGTAGCTGACGGCGTAGATCTGATTGCCTACACCATGTGGGGATGTATCGACCTGGTTAGTGCATCCACTGGAGAGATGAAGAAGCGTTATGGCTTCATTCATGTCAACAAGGACAACGACGGTAACGGAGACTTGAGCAGAACACCGAAGAAGAGTTTCCACTGGTACAAAAAAGTCATTGAATCCAATGGTGAAGAGTTATAAATTGGCTTAAAAATAACCAGACCCGCCTGTTCCCTTAAATGGGACAAGCGGTCCATGTAGTCCTGAACGAGTTCAGGACTACTATATATGAATATAAAAAATACCCGGCTATCCTTCAGTTAAGGAAAGCCGGGTATTTCTTTGTGTAGTTCCATAGCGGGCCGCCTAGGCCAGCCTTCTGCTTTGCAGTTGGGACATGCGCTCCAAATGCCGCCGATAAAACCATATGCATGTGGACAGCCAGCAACCACTCAAGAAGTATCCGCCTACGATATCACTTGGATAATGCACCCCCAAGTAGATACGACTTATACCAATGGTCAGTATAAATACGGCGCTGGCAACAATTATCAGCACACGTCCGGTGACGGTGGGTACATGTTTCCAGATTAGAAAGGCCAGTCCACCGTACAGGCTGAATGCTGCCATAGAATGCCCACTGGGGAAGCTGTAACCGCTCACTTCAATGATCCGGTTAATGGTAGGTCTGGCACGCTGGAATACCAGTTTGAGCAATGCATTTAACAGGGTTGAACCTGCAAGCACACAAGCCAGGAAGAGCAGTTCGCGTTTGTGTCGCAGGCAAACGTACAACACAATCATGGCGATGATGGTAATGAAGACCACTGGCATTTCGCTGCCGATCCAGGTAAAAAGGTGCATGAATTGTGTCATACCAGGGGATTCCAACCCCTGAATCCAGCCGATCAGCGTGTCATCAAATCGATGAATCTGGTTGTCGCTGATGGACAGGGCGATGCTTATAAAAGCGATCATGCATAACGCTGCAACGAGCAGCGAGAATGAGATATTCTTTTTCCAGTTGTGTATCAAATGTTGAGTTCCTCCGTGATGGTTGATTTCGTATGTTGGACATAACGATATTTATATTGTGCTATAATTTTACAATAAATATAGTAGCAATAAAAATATGTAACCTTAACAACGCTTATTCAAGCAGAGAATGTAGGAGGGGAGCGGTCGGAATGAAACGACGTTTGGTGATGTGCATGTTGATCTTACTGTTGGTTACGTCTGGGTTAGCTCTATTTCCCGGAGAGAAAGTGTATGCTTGCAGTTGTCTCGAGAGTGATGCTCAAAAGAGATTGGAAACGTATACCACGGTATTTACAGGAGAAGTGGTGAAGAAAGGCGGATCGCAGATATACCGGTATAATGGGGTAAGAGAGTATACCTTTGATGTAGATTCTGCATGGAAGGGAGTCAGTGCCAAAAAGATGAAAATTGTGGGGAGGGGCGGAGGGTCTGACTCCTGTGGCATCGAATTTGAAAAGAATCAGTCTTACCTGATCTTTGCCAGTCTGGATGAACGAGACAACAGGCTGCATACGAATCTGTGCAGTCGCAATGTTCCAATTGAACAAGCCGGAGACGATCTGAAATTGCTGGGTGCGGGAAAGGTTGTAAGTAAAGAAGATTTTGGAGAAACCAATGATAGTGGTGGGCGAGGTGGGTTTCTCTATCTCATATTATATGGTGGAGTCATTTTATTGGCAGCGTTGGCAATCGTGTGGATATGGAAACGAAAGAAAAGAATCTGATTGCAGGTCTGATGAAAATTGAAAGTTGGATTGTATAACAAAAGGTTTGTATGATTGAAAAACAAGTCAATCCCCGTAAGAACGTCGAGGTACATCCGCGTTCCATACGGGGATTTTCAGGAGTGGCGTCAAAATTTCACCCATTTGGAGTCGAGATTATCGATCCGATGCAGCTAGTTTAGCTGCAACATGTATTCATAAGCTGTGATACCAAATACCCGTTTGAAATGACGATTCAGATGGGTCAGATCAACGAATCCACAATCGGCAACAGCAGTATATACGTCCTTCTGCTTTTCGATGGATTGACGGGCACGCTCCACCTTGCAGTTTAAGAAAAACTGGTAGGGAGATATACCTGCTTGTGCTTTGAATTCCCGGATAAATTGAAACTTGGACATGCCAAATTCGGAACTTAGGTTGTCCAGCTTGAGCACATCTTCAGTGTTGCAAAACATGATTTCCTTGGCTTTTCGAACCAGACTGTCCTGAGGCAACCAGAGCTTGGTGTCCATTTCCTTCTGAGCCAGAAGGTGAACCAGATCGAAGACCCGTTCGCTGCACTCGGCTTCGTCCTGTCGGAGTTGAACGGCATCGTTCAGCATCAGGATCTTACGTGCAAGCTCGGGATCATAGACGATGGGACTTCCAAAACGCAATTCCTTTTTGCCTATAATCTCCTCTACCAATTCCGGCTTCAAATACAGCATCACATAGTCAATGCCAGCCTTATCATAGGAGCTTCCGTCATGGGACTGTTCACGGTTGAACAACATGACACCATTTTGGTGAGACGCCTGATATTGTCCGTCCAGGTTGTATTGTTGAATGCCACGCAGGGTTACGCCGACCGCATACTCTTCGTGGCAATGTTTTTTGTATGCAAAATCAGTAAAGCTGGCGGATAGTGCCAGCACGTCTTGCGACTTTTTATAGTTAAACCGTTCCATGCAGCACACCTCCCAAGCTTTAGATTAATCCGGATACTATAATGGCTGAGTATAACAAAAAAAGTGCCATGAGAATACTCAGTAATTTTTGGTGGCGATTCAGCAACGTTTTGAAAACCGTGCCAAAAACAACCCAACTGGAATAGGCCAGAAAACCAATGAATGTAATGAGCAGCACGAACAGGAACGAAGAAAATGAACTTTGATAAAAGGGCAATACATAGCTTGGAATGACCGTGAAAGTAAACAAGACCACCTTTGGATTCACAAATTGCATGATGAAACCGTTCCAGAATCCGGTAACTTGTTTCGGTGCATCCTCGGTGGTACCCATCTTGTAGATCTGGTACGCCAGATACACCATGTACAGGCCGCCGACAATCTGCATCACCTTCAGAATTCCGGGTAACACTCCTGCAAGAAGCTGATTAAGAAAAGCTGAAGCGGTAAGCAGCAGACCAAATGCCAGCGTAGCTCCCCACACATATTGCATCGTTTGACGCGCCCCAACCTGTTGTACGGAAGAAAGAATTACGATATTGCTGGGGCCAGGGGTGAACGTAACGACAATACAGTAGATTAAAAAAGATGCAAGATTCATAAGGATGATGCTCTCCTCTGGTTGTAGTTTAGTTCCATGATCATACGTCCAGAGGGAGAAACCATATAGTACATTATTGCAGCGGGTGCATCGTTAGCAACAGGAGCTTGCTTTTAAAAGATACGGGGGAGTTTTCTTTTTGAATGATTGCGTTTACAATTTAGACGATGTACAAGGTGATCAGACGACTTGAGGAAGTGAACGGAATGAAAAAAATGCTACTTGTTTACATTTTGCTAATCTCAGCATTTGCGTTGTATGTATTGAGGTTTGAATACACCAGTCAGGTAAACAGTTCTTGGGAGGACCGGGGGTTGCGCGGTGATATCGGAGAGACGTATATCATGATTACATTCCAGTCCGGGCTGGAGTATTGGAAGAGCCCGCTCAAAGGTTTCGAGGATGCCGCGGATGCACTCGGCGTGACCGTAGAATATCGCGGGGCTACCCGGTATGATGCGAAGGAGCAGACCATGGTAATCGAGCAGGCTATCGCTCGCAAGCCCGCAGGCATTGCTATATCTGCAATCGATCCTCAATCGTTAGTTCCAGCGATTAACAAGGCAATCGACGCAGATATCCCTGTTGTATTATTTGACGCGGATGCACCTGATAGCCAGGCCTATTCTTTTCTTGGGACAGATAATTACAAGTCGGGTGTAATGGCTGCCGATAAAATGGCTGAACTGCTGGGTCGTGAGGGAGAGGTCGCGGTATTAACCTTGCCCGGACAACAAAATCATGAAGAGCGCACGAAGGGTTTCCGCGATACGATCAAGGAGAGATACCCTTCCATGCAGATTGTTGAAGTTGCAGACGGACACGGTGATGCGATGGTATCCAGAGACGAAACAATCAGAATGATGAAGGAACATCCCGAGCTGGCGGGAATTTTTGTGACTGAAGCTACCGGAGGGGCAGGAGCGGGGGAAGCCGTTCAAACTGCCGGGGACAGACATCCATTGCAGATTATTTCGTTTGATACAAATAAGACTACATTGGATATGATCAAGAACGGTACGATCTCAGCTACAATTGCACAGGGAACCTGGAATATGGGATATTGGTCACTCCAATATCTGTTCCATCTGCATCACCAGTTAACGGTTCCTGCCCCATCCTCATCCGGTGAAAATGCACCGCTTCCCGTGATGGTGGACACAGGGATCTCTGTGGTGACACGCTCGGATGTGGATGATTACTATGCCAAATAACAAGGGGGATTTCAAGAGTCCAAGGCCTTGGAGCAGGAGAGCGATTCTCTCCACTTTCAGGAACGGGATTCGGCGTTTACGCTTGCGTAATATGCCCCTTCGGTACCAGCTGATGCTGCTTTTTCTGTTATTCGCCATTGTACCTTCCGTAGGACTTGGGTTGCTTGTGAACTGGACGGTGGAGCGCGTAGTTGAGCGACAGGTTGAAGGGCATACCATGCAACTGATTGGCAAAGTGAATGAAGCTCTGAACAGCAAAATGGAGAATTTGCAGAATATGACCTATCTGATTGCATTTGACCCGGATATTGATGCTTTTATGAACGACAAAATGCCACTGAATGATGAAGCAGGTATCGAACCGATGAACATGGACACCAATGCCGAAACGGAGCAAAATCGGTTATATGGCATCAAACAAACCTTGCAGGGATTCACAACGTTGTATCCTGAAATCGCCGGGATAGTTCTCGTCAGTGCAAGTGGTGACTATATTAGCAACGAGATGTATCCCCGAGCGGAACAGAGCCTGATTCAGGAAAATTGGTATCAAAAAGCTTCGGCCAATCCGGGCATCTTCACGGTGTTGGGTCAGCCGAAAGAGCGTAATCTCACAACACATGTACGGTACAAGGATGATGAGATTGTATCGGTTGCGCGTTCCATAACGGATGAAGCGTCAGGACGTGTGCGGGGCGTTATTATGATTGATCTTAAACTTAGGTCCGTCTCTCAGGCTGCCCGTAATGTAACCTTGGGGAAATCCGGTTATGTGATGGTGACGGATGCAGAAGGTCAAAGTGTATACAAACCTGAGCATCCGCTAATAGAACACATTCCCACAGACTGGTTCCCCTCTGGTGAGAGTGGAACGTTTACCGCCGATACAGAAGGTGGAACGTTATTATTCATGTATCAGTCGTCTACCTTTACGGGTTGGAGAACGGTAGGGGTATTTCCCACAAGAGACTCGATATCCGAAGTACGCCAAATCCAGTTTTACGTGGTTAGCTTTGTATTTGTGGTTTGTTTGTTTGGCCTGAGCGCCTCTTTATGGTTCTCCCGTTCTATTGCTCAGCCCATTTTCCGGCTCATGTCCTACATGCGCAGGGCGGAGACCGGCAATCTCAGACCAGGCCGCTGGAGCGATCGCGCTGATGAGATTGGCATGCTTGGCAACAGTTATAACCGCATGCTGGCACAGATTAGACAACTGATATCACTAAATGAATTGCGGGAGCGGCAGAAGCGCGACGCTGAAATGCGAAGTTTGCAGGAGCATATCAAACCACACTTTTTGTACAATACCTTGGATACGATTCATTGGATGGCACGCAAAGAGGGTGCAGAAGATGTGTCCGGCATGGTTGGCGCGTTATCTCGATTATTTCGCATAGGGCTTAGTAAAGGACAGGATTACATTCCGCTGCATTCGGAGATTGAGCATATGACCAGCTATCTGCAAATTCAGCAGACACGATACCGCGATCGTCTTCAGTATACATTGAATATTCCAGAGGAAATGCGGGACCTTTTTGTGTTAAAGCTGCTGCTTCAGCCGCTAATAGAGAATGCAATCTATCATGGAATCAAGGGCAGGCGTGGGCCGGGACACATTAGGGTGGAGGCCAGATTGGAACATAACAGACTACTGCTGACCGTTCGGGATAATGGAGCAGGCATGTCCAACGAACGGCTTGCCGAGATGCAGCATCTGCTCGAAGCTCCTTTGGCAAGTTTGGAAGCGTCTTCGCCGGGGATAACAGGCAAAAGTTATGGAATGTTGAACGTGCAAGCCCGTCTTCGGCTGTCCTTTGGCGATGAGTACGGTATTGAACTGGATAGCCAGGAAGGGGAAGGAACGAGTGTGACCATTATTCATCCGTTGATGCGAGAGCTCCCACCAACCAAGCAAATCAATAACGAAGAGAGGCAGGAGAGTGAATGGGAAAATTCATGAAATCGGCCGTGACAACTTCCACTGAAACAGATGAGACATCCGTATTGACTACAGTAATGGAGATTACGCCGGATAGCGATGTGGCGAAGAAATACCGCGTGCTCATCGCTGATGATGAACCGATCATTCGTGAGGGGATTCGGGATGCCATTGACTGGGCAACTCTCGGGATGGAGGTTGTAGGTGAAGCGGAAGATGGCGAGGAAGCGCTGGAACGGGCGGCTGACCTGGGTGTGGATATTGTTCTCGTTGATATGAATATGCCATTCCTGAACGGAATCGAACTAATCCGTGCCCTTCAGCAGAAGTGCCCGGGCTGTCGTTACCTGATCATCTCGGGACATGATGAATTTGCATATGCGCAGGAGGCGGTTCGTCTTGGCGTAGAGGATTACATCTTAAAACCTGTGCAAGCAGAACAATTATATGCTGCACTTGAGCGATTACATCAGCGACTTACTGAAGAGCACCAGAGGACGGCATATGTACAACAGGCAGCTCATCAGATTGAACGTAATATCCCGTTGCTTCGCCAGCGATTTATGCTGGAGTGGCTGGAGGGGCAGGCTGAAGGGAGGGATCTGACGGAGCAGCTTGTGTTTTTACGGCTGCCCGCCGTCCCACCTGTGCAGATCGGGGTCGTACGCTGGCCTGCCGCTGAAGCTCGTCAGACGATACTGAGAGAGAATGATCGTCAGTTGTTTCTGTTTGCAGTGGAAAATATAATCAGTGAACTGCTGGGGGACGTGCCACATGTCCTGTTTCGGGACGTAAGCGGGTTGATCGGCATGTGTCTGTGGCAGGAAGCCCCTGAAGAAATAGAGTCCCTTCTGGAACAACAGATTAGTTCTTGCCTGAATATTGCCATTCATGCTCATGTGGAGACACATGCAGGGACACTGGAAGAAACGCCGGATACATACCGTCATTGCCGTGAACGGGTATTCGGTGAAGTGCAGTTGTCGCCTCTGGTTCGCCGGGCAAGACAGCTTATTCACGAAGAATATGCCGAGCGGGAATTGACCCTGGAATCGCTTGCTTCCCGTCTACAAGTATCTGCCGTATATCTTAGTCGTGTGCTGAAGAAAGAGCTGAATGATTCCTTCGTCACACTTGTCACGCATGCTCGCATTCGCAAGGCTATACAGTTATTAGATTCAACAACACTGCCGATTCACACCATAGCTGAGCGTGTAGGTTATGATACCCAGCATTATTTCAGCACTGCATTTAAGAAAACAATGGGCATTTCACCAGTGCAGTATCGAAAGAACGGGGGGACAGCCTATCATCCTTCTGTGAATTAAATATCGTATTACAGCTATTCATTCAGACGTGTGATAAATGAGATGGATATGTTCTACTTCGTGTGAAGCGAAGTGGAGCATGTCCTTTTTTTTGACTCTGGAATGGTATCTCGTGGATCAAACTTGTACTTTAAGCCTTTCCATCAAAAGTTAAATTTTTATAAAAAAGGTTCAAAACGTGCAAAGACCTTGCGGCATCTCCAATGCTACCATAGTCTCAGACAGGAACAGCAAGCAACAGGATGCACTACATGTATTGTAAGCGTTATCTTATAACTCATTCAGAACCGTATGACGTGAGGAAAGGGGAACTTCATATGAAAAAAGGAGCAATGCTCATCTGGCTTCTGGTGATGACTTTGATGCTTTCGGCCTGCAATCTGGCAGAGAGTGGCCCAGGCAGTAAAGAAAAGGGATATGTCGGTATATCGATGCCAACCAAATCATCAGAACGATGGGTGGGAGACGGGGAGAACATGGTCCGTCTGTTTCAGGAGCAGGGGTACAAAACCGATCTTCAGTATGCTGAGGATGTGGTCGAGAATCAGATTTCACAGATTGAAAACATGATCACCAAAGGTGTGGATGTGATGGTCATCGCGTCCGTGGATGGCAACACATTAACGGATGTAATCAAGAAAGCGCATGACGAAGGGATACAAGTGATCTCGTATGATCGCCTCATTCGTAATACGCCCTATCTAACCTATTACGCCACGTTCGACAATTTTAAGGTGGGTGTGCTTCAAGCCTCCTACATCGAACAAAAGCTTGGACTCAAGGATGGAAAAGGACCGTATAACATTGAGCTGTTTGGTGGCTCTCCTGATGATAATAACGCCTATTTCTTCTTCGACGGTGCGATGTCTGTGCTGAAGCCGTACATCGATTCCGGCAAACTGGTGGTACGGAGCAAGCAGATGACGATGGCCCAGATTGCAACCTTGCGCTGGGACGGGGCACTGGCCCAGTCACGGATGGATAACCTGCTGAGTGCGTATTACTCGGGTGATAATCTGGATGCAGTATTATCTCCTTATGATGGAATCAGTATTGGTATCATCTCATCCTTGAAAGGGATTGGTTACGGTACTTCGAACAAGCCGCTACCCGTTATTACGGGACAGGATGCCGAACTTGCCTCGATCAAGTCAATTGTGGCCGGGGAACAGACGCAGACGGTGTTCAAGGATACACGGAAGCTGGCGGAGAAGACGGTAGAGATGGCCAATAGTATTTTGCAAGGAAAACAAGCGGAAGTTAATGATGAAACATCATATAACAATGGAATTGAGGTTGTTCCGGCGTATCTCTTGGATCCCATCTCGGTGGACCGTACAAATGTGGAGCAGGATATCGTTGGTACACAGTATTACACGAAGGAAGAAATCGGACTGAAATAATAAATGAAAGGAGCACATCCCATGGCCGGAATCATTCTGGAAATGAAAAACATCACCAAAACCTTTCCTGGCGTCAAAGCGCTGGAAAATGTCAATCTGAAAGTCCGTGAAGGCGAAATTCATTCCATATGTGGTGAAAATGGCGCAGGTAAATCTACGTTGATGAAGGTACTGAGTGGTGTATATCCACATGGCACGTATGAAGGCGACATTTTATTTCAGGGCAAAAATTGTGAGTTCAAGGATATTAAGCAGAGCGAGGATCTGGGAATCGTCATTATCCATCAGGAGTTGGCCCTGATTCCCTACCTTTCAATCGCGGAAAATATATATTTGGGCAATGAGCGTGCCAGCAGAGGAATTGTCAACTGGAAGGAAACTTTTGTAGGTACACGAGAACTGCTCTCGAAGGTGGGACTGAGCGAAAATCCAAACACGCTGGTATCCAGCATCGGGGTAGGCAAGCAGCAACTGGTCGAAATTGCGAAAGCGCTCTCCAAAAAGGTGCGGCTGCTTATTCTGGATGAGCCAACCGCTGCGCTGAACGAGGACGACAGTGAAAATCTGCTGCAGTTGATGCTGGAATTCAAGAAACAGGGTATCGCCTGTATCCTGATCTCACACAAGCTGAATGAGGTATCCAAGGTATCCGATTCGGTGACTATTTTACGGGATGGCAAGACAATTGAGACATTGGATATGAAGAAGGACAAAGTGACGGAGGACCGGATTATTAGCGGAATGGTAGGACGTGATCTCACTAGCCGTTATCCGGAGCGTCATGCGACTATTGGTGAAGTTATCCTTGAGGTAAAGGACTGGACGGTATATCACGAACATTATGCCGAGCGGAAGGTACTGGATCAGATCCATATGAATATCAGACGTGGTGAGATTGTAGGTATTGCCGGGCTGATGGGCGCTGGGCGTACCGAACTTGCCATGAGTATATTTGGCAAATCCTATGGCCGGAATATTTCGGGTCAACTCATTAAGAATGGTAAACCGATCCACAACAATACCGTCACAGAGGCTATTCAGAATGGGTTTGCTTATGTGACAGAAGACCGCAAGGAATACGGACTCATTCTGATGGATGACATCAAGCGCAATATTTCCTTGACGGGTCTGAGCAAGCTGACGCGAAACGCGGTAGTGAACGAGCGTGAAGAAGTACTGGTAGCGGAAAAGATGAAGAAAAGCATGAACATCAAAGCTCCAAGTATTTTGCAGAAGACCGGTAATCTGAGTGGAGGCAACCAGCAAAAAGTGGTGCTCAGCAAATGGATTTTTGCCGGACCAGATATTCTTATCCTGGATGAACCTACCCGAGGTATTGATGTGGGAGCGAAATTCGAAATCTATACGATCATTCATCGGCTTGCTGCTGAAGGCAAGGGCGTACTGGTAATCTCATCCGAGCTTCCGGAGGTTCTTGGCCTGTGTGACCGGATCTATGTGATGAATGCCGGACGAATCACCGGTGAAGTCAGCCGGGAGCAAGCATCGCAGGAAACGTTGATGAGATATATGACCAAGTCTGGAGGCGGCAAGCATGGAAATGATAACAAAACTGTTCAAAAATAATATCCGTCAATACGGTATGATTATTGCCTTGGTAGTGATTATGCTTTTGTTCGAGGTACTTACAGGCGGGCTGTTGCTCAAGCCGATTAATATTACAAATTTGATTTTGCAGAACAGTTACATTTTGGTGCTGGCGATCGGAATGGTGCTGGTCATCATTACCGGGCATATTGACCTGTCTGTTGGTTCCATTGCAGCTTTTGTTGGTGCCGTTGCCGCGATTATGATGGTTGATTGGCAGCTTCCGGCTTGGCTTGCAGTCATCGCTTCCTTGCTGGTTGGCGCTTTGATCGGTGCATGGCAAGGCTTCTGGATCGCCTATGTGCGAATTCCGGCATTTATCGTGACGCTGGCAGGTATGTTGCTGTTCCGAGGCTTGACGATGATCGTGCTGGAGGGACAATCGATCTCTCCTTTCCCGGGGGGATTCCAGAAAATAAGCTCTGGCTTCCTGGCGGACATTCAATTCTCAGGTTTTGGTCTGGTATCTATCATTGTGGGTCTTGTGCTCACTGTCTGGTACATTGTCAATGAATTGCGGGAACGCCGTTCCCAGCGAAAATATGGATTTGAAGTCGTGTCACAGGGACTGTTCTTGCTCAAGTTGATTGTGGTGGCTGTTGTGACAAATCTGTTTACGTTTGTACTCGCAAGTTATGCAGGTATTCCGAATATCCTGGTCCTGCTGTTTGTCCTGATCGTTGTGTACTCCTTCGTTATGAATCGTACTGTCATGGGAAGGCATGTGTATGCGCTTGGAGGTAATGAGAAGGCCGCAGGTCTGTCCGGAGTCAAAACAAAAAAGGTAACCTTCTGGGTTTTCGTGAACATGGGTACACTTGCCGCGGTATCCGGGTTGATCTTCGCCGCACGTCTGAATGCAGCTACGCCAAGAGCGGGTACCAACTTCGAGCTGGATGCCATTGCGGCCTGCTTCATCGGTGGTGCTTCCGCTTCAGGGGGCATAGGTACGGTATTTGGTGCCATCATCGGTGGTTTGGTTATGGGTGTGCTGAATAACGGGATGTCCCTGATTGGTCTCGGTATTGACTGGCAACAGGGGATTAAGGGATTGGTACTGCTGCTCGCTGTAGCGTTTGATATCTATAATAAAAATAAAAGATCAGCGTAACACTTGGTAAAATGAAAAAACAGACCTTGATCTCAGAATCAGGTCTGTTTTGCTGTATGCACAACTTAGTTACATTAAGGCATCGAGGAAACGTGTGGCGATGCCAAAATAGATAAACAGGGACAAGATATCATTCAATGTGGTGATTAACGGGCCAGAGGCAACAGCCGGGTCGACTTTGAAACGACTAAGCAGAAGCGGGATGCATGTACCGGTCAGTGTACCAATGACAAGAGTGAGGAACAGAGATACCCCAATAATGGCGCCCAGTAGCCAGTCCCCTTGCCAGAAATAAGCGATGACGGTGATCAGTAATCCACATACCAAGCCGATCATTATGCCTACCTTGATCTCCCGACCAATCAGTGCGAGTACGGTGGCTTTGTCGAGTTTGCGTCCGATCAGTCCGCGTACCACAACAGCCAGAGACTGCGTTCCTGTGTTACCGGTCATACCTGCAATCATCGGCATGAAAAATGCCAATGCCACAACCTGATTGAGTGTATCCTCAAAGAAATCAACAATACTTCCCGAGATTAGACCAATCAATAGAAGCAAGATGAGCCAGGGAAGCCTGCGTCTGACGGCCACGAGTGGTTTGGTATCAAAGTCGATATCCTTGCTGCCGCCCCCCATCTTGGCCAAATCTTCACTTGCTTCATCCATAATAATATCGATGACATCATCCATCTGAATGATACCGCATAACCTGTGATTTTCATCCACCACCGGAAGTGCAATAAACTCATAACGCTGTAGAAGCTGTGCTGCTTCTTCCTGGTCCATATCTACCGTTGCATGGATCACCCGCCGGGTCATCAGTTCTTCAACCTGGGTCTTATCGTCAGCCAGGGCAAGGGATCGATAACTCACGACACCGACCAGTTTGCCTTCATTATCGGTTACATAGAGATAACTGGAGGCTGAGATATGCATGGTACCTTGCGATTGTCGTAAGGCTTCCTTGGCTGTCTCATGAGCGAGCAGGGTCCGATATTGATCTGTCATGATGCGTCCTGCCGTTTCCGGCGGGTAATTAAGCACGGATCGGATAATGGCAGAGTGATCCAGGTTCATGTTGGAAAGCAATTCTTCTCTGCGTTTGGCAGGCAAATCGTGCATGAATCGGATCAGATCACTTTTGTCCATCTGCTGCATGACTTCAAGCGTTCGTTCCGGCCCAAGTCGTTCAAACAGTTGAATCTGTTCGTGCAGCTTCAAGGTCTCGGCGAGATCCGCCAGAGCATCGGGTTTGAACAGGAGCAGAAACCGATTGGTTTCTTCTTCAGGGAACTTTTTATATACAAGTGAGAGGTCGTAGGGATGTAGTTCTTTCACCAATTTATAGAAATCGGGAAGGTTCCGGGATTGTACATGTTGCACGAGTTGTTCGGTGATCTCCTCCACGGAGAAATCTTTCTTGGTATGAGGTCCGTTCATATCGACACTCCTTTCTATTCGGTCAGCTTCATATTTTTAAACGAAATGGGTTGAAAGTCAAACAACGAAGGGAAAAAGGGAGCGCCAAAAATAATATTGTAATCTTGCTCACCTATTCGATATGGGCTTACAAACAGCCGCTTCAAGGATATACTTGTTGTACAGCAACAGACGAGGAGGACATGCGCTAGTGGAAGTAGATATCAGAACACAATTGCTCAGCATGGTTGAGCCGGAGTATCAGAAATTCTCGGCTGCACTTATTCCCAACATTACGAATGTACTAGGTGTAAGGTTACCAGCCTTACGAAAAATTGCCAAGCAGCTTGCCGCCGGGGACTGGCGCACGTATCTGGAAACGGCAGAGGATGAATATTTTGAAGAAGTGATGTTGCAAGCGATGGTCATTGGACATGTACAGGCTGATCTGGACGAACTGTTAAAGGCTATTGAAACATTTGTACCCAAGATTGACAACTGGTCGGTGTGTGACAGCTTCTGTGCGGGACTGAAATATACGAAGGTTCATTCGGAGCCCATGTGGGCGTTCTTGCAACCCTATCTGAGATCTGATCAGGAATATGAAATCCGGTTTGGTGTGGTAATGCTGTTGAATTTTTATCTGAATGAGAGATATATCGATCAGGTTCTATCCGCATTGGATCAGATTAGGCACGAGGCGTATTATGTGAAAATGGCAGTTGCTTGGGCCATCTCAATGGCTTATGTGAAACAACCTGAGGTGACTATGCGTTATCTGAACCATAATACCCTGGACGATTTTACGTATAATAAGGCACTTCAAAAAATCACGGAATCTTATCGCGTTGATCCAGAGAGCAAGCAGATGATCCGTAGTATGAAACGTAAGGTGAAGAAGCAGATTACCTCCTAGTTCTAGCATTAAGCATTCCACCAGGGAGAGGGCGGTAAACGAATGAGAAAAAAGTTGATGTACACCACGATGCAGTTGGACGGTCGTTCATGGGTGCTGCTCGCTACGGAACAGGGATTGTGCCGAGTGGTCATGCCAAACGAAACATTGGAAGATTGGAACGGCTGGATACAGAAGGTTGCACCTGGCGTGGAACTGGAGGAGAACGAACATGCTCTGAAACGAACAGGTATGATGGACTGGTTGCTGTCCTATTTTGCAGGAGAATCCATGGCTTATACAGATGCGATCCCACTGGACTTGATCGGAACGAACTTCCAACAGGAGGTATGGAGAGAGCTAGGGCGTGTGCCTTATGGTGAAATTCGGACCTATGGTGATATAGCTGCTGCAATTGGCAGACCTTCGGCTGTGCGAGCAGTTGGGGCTGCCAATGGGGCCAATCCAATTCCGGTTCTGTTACCATGCCACCGCATTATTGGGGCTAATCGCAAGCTGACCGGGTTCCGTGGAGGCCTGGAGATGAAGCGCAGACTACTGGATATCGAACAGATTGAAGGCGTGACCGATGGAGGGCATGCGCGGTTTCATTTTTAATAGACTCACGTAATCAAGAAGATTAAGGTGAGTGGACGGTGCAGGCACGTATTGTGCCTGTTTTTTTACATGTATTAAGGTAGAGTAATACAAACGTTCCGCATATGGAACACCAACGTTTTACGTATTTTTGCCCTGTGAAACCGTATGGTACCATGGATCATAGATCAATCGGTATCCGGGGGACGTAATGCCGGGTAAGAAAAGAGGGGTGACATGATGAAGCAGGCTTATTGGTTAACAAACGTGACTGTGGAGCGGAGTTATGTTCGGGAGGGAGAACAGGTGATGGGGACACGGACAAGCCCCGCTCATCTGCGGATTAAAGATGGAGTGATCGCGGAGATTGTGGAAGGAAACAACCCGTTATCTAGGTATCTACCACAAGTAGATGGCAAGGGACTTCTGCTGTTGCCTTCGTTCGAGGAGGCACATATTCATCTGGATAAAACTTACTACGATGGGCCGTGGACAGCCGTTAAGCGTATCTCCAGTATTTTCGAACGTATTGAAGAAGAAAAGGTTCTGTTGCCCAAGTTGCTACCAGATGCAACGCGTCAAGCGGAGAGTATTCTGACCTTGATCCAGGGGTACGGCTCCACTCATGTACGTAGTCATTGCAATATTGAACCCGTCAGTGGCTTGAAAAGACTGGAAGCGACGCGGCAGGCTCTGGAATCATTTTCGGGCAAAATCTCTTCGGAGATCGTGGCTTTCCCGCAGCATGGACTGCTTCGCTCCCATTCAGTGGAGCTTATGGCCCAAGCGATGAAGGAAGGTGCAACGCATGTGGGCGGACTTGATCCTCATACGGTGGACGAACAGATCGAGAAATCACTGAACGCCATGGTTGAACTGGCTGTTCAGCACCAGGCGGGCATCGATATTCATCTGCATGATGGTGGGCAGGCCGGCAAACAAACGCTGTTGGAACTCGCAAATCTGACCGAAGTAGCAGGACTTCAGGGTAAAGTTACGGTCAGTCATGCGTTCTGGTTCGCCCGCGCAGAGCAGCAGGAAGCAGAAGATATGGCGCAGCGAATGGCCTCGCTTGGGATGAGCATTGCTTCCACGGTGCCCATTGGCAGAACGATGATGCCTCTTCCCATGCTCCACCGTATGGGTGTAAACGTGAAGCTGGCCACAGACAGCCTGACGGATCATTGGTCTCCTTTTGGCAATGGGGATATGCTTGAGAAAGCGGGACGATTCGCAGAACTGTACGGATATAGCGACGAACTGTCCTTGTCTCAATCTTTGGCATGGGTAACAGGCGGGATTACACCGCTGGATTCACAAGGGGAACAAGTCTGGCCGAAGGTAGGCGACACCGCGAGTTTTGTATTGGTGCATGCGAGTTGTTCGGCGGAAGCCGTTGCGCGGCGATCTGCGCGGCAGGCCGTATGGTACAAGGGGCAATTGGTCAGTGGATCAACAGCGGATTGAGGGAAATAGAGCGGGTGCAGCCACGGGAAACCGTGGTTTTTTGGCATGGGAGAAAAAGAGGAAAGAACTGTTCGCATATACCACATTTTGGGTTATGATGGACGTAGTTAATGAAGGGAGTATTACAAATGAAGATTAAGTATGCAACGGAAGCTGACTACGACTACATCATTGAAAGAGATCGGCATATCCATCAGCCACTTGTGAAAACGAAGATTAGTGAGAAAGAAATATTCATCCTATGGGACGAGGACGAGGGATCAAGAGTTGGATGGATGAGGTACGGGTACTTTTGGGATAACCTTCCCTTCATGAATATGATCTGGATTGATGAACCCTATCGAAACGGCGGATATGGAAAAAAAGTGGTACATCACTGGGAAAATCTAATGAAGCAACAAGGCTTTGATACGGTGATGACTTCAACGCAATCAGACGAACATGCGCAACATTTCTATCGAAAGCTGGGGTATGTTGATGCAGGGGCTCTATTGCTGGATACACAACCTTTGGAGATTATATTGATCAAGAAAATCTAGTAAATAAGCTGCAAGGAGAGATGATTGTGGATGTGAAAAAAGTAAGCCTACAACCTATAACCAAAGAAAATGAACTCGAGTGCATCCACCTTAAACCACGGGAAGATCAGCTAGATTTGGTAGCTAGCAATGCGGATTCATTGATTCATGCGACGAAGGAGATTACGTCCAAACCATACGGCATTTTGGCAGAGGATCAGATGGTTGGTTTTATTTTATTTGATAACGAGATATACAATGACGGGTATTACTGGATTTTGCGCTTCATGATTGACGAGAAGCACCAGGGGAAGGGTTACGGCAAACTTGCTATTCAAGAAGTGGTTCGTATGTTGCAAGAGAGAAGTGACTGCCAGCAAATCAGGGTATCCCATGTTCCGCATAACATTGCGGCAAATGCGCTGTATAAAAGTTGCGGATTTCAGGACACGGGTGAATTCGAGGACAACGGTGATATCATTTTAAGTTATCAAGTGAGGTAACAGGGAGGGGAAGCTTGATGATAAGAGAGGCAGAGGCTAGGGATGCAGCGGTTATTGAAAGGCTTTATAAAGAATTATTGCCGAACAACTTAAACACGAAGGTACTGGCAGAACGGATTGAAGAGGTTCGGAATAACCCAAACAGTTTCTTGTTTGTGTATGAAATGGATGATCAGGTGATCGGCACGGCTCATTTACATATTTGTCTGGATGCTTTGGTGGAAAATAGACCATTCGGCGTAGTTGAGCGGTTTATCATTACGGAACATGTGCAGAGCAAGGGATATGGATCTGAATTGATGAAACATATAGAGCATGTATGTGTGCAGAAAAATTGTGTGAAGGTGTTTCTTACGAGCGGATCATCCAGAAACGAAGCACATCACTTTTATACGAAATTGGGGTACAACGGAGAATCCAGCAAGGCATTTAAAAAGTATTTATAACTTATAACATTCATCAAGGAAAAGGAAGTAGAAGCAAAGAAATGAAAGATAACAAACATCCGGTTCAAGATCTCCGACTCATCGTTACCTTGCTCGTGGCTACTTTTTGTTGTCTAGGTGTTGTGATGTATTTACGTGCCCAAACAGATAGGAATATGTATCAATTTTTAAGTTGGGACATGTTCCTGGCATGGGTACCATTCATCATCTCATCCTGCATTAGATACATATTTAATAAGAAATTAACCACAACGAGCATGATATGTATGGGGCTGATGTGTGGAGTATGGCTCTTTTTTCTGCCCAATGCGTCCTACCTTTTTACGGAGATTCTGCATTCATTCAGATATTTTGATGCTCAAGGGGAGGTTAGATTTTGGGTTAATATTGATTTTTGGTATGGACTCACTCTGACGTTTGCCGTAGCGATCATCGGATTGCTACTCTCGACTTGTTCGATCATTCAAATCCATGGCATGTTAAACAAATTAATAAATAAGTACATTAGCATGATGGTTGTCGGTGTTATTTTGCTATTGAGCAGTATAGGGGTTTACATTGGGAGATTTAATCGGTGGAATTCGTGGGATATATTATCCCGACCTGGGAAGATCTTCGTGGATCTTGTGAATGATTTTAATGCAGCGAACAGCATAATGGTTGAGTTTGTCGCCATTGTATTTACGGTTCAACTTTTTGGCTACGTTATCGTATCTTTGCTAGCCGCAAGGTCGGGCAACTAATTATTCCATTTGAAAGGGTGAAGGAGGCAATATCACACGATGGGTAATCTTAATTTTATCGATAAACTTCCTCACATTAGTGAATGCAAACAGATTCTAAAGGCGGCAGCTATGTTGGATGCCATTTTGATGCCGGAATGGGAGTACAGGTATTACTCGTATAATTCCCAGTGGGACACGAATGAGCAAATGGCATCCATGAGAGATGGGCAAGGAGATCATTATTTTGCAATATTCAGTCCGAATGGGCTGATTATTAAAGGCTTTGATAAAGAGTATGCACTTCAGCATAAGGTTGATAGGAGTGAGGTGGTAAAAAGCGTTCCAGAAGCATTTAATACTTTTGTGGTAGAGCCGGCATTTGTAATGGAACAGACGACGTTCTGTATTTGGAGTGTGGCGGATCAGGAAGGGTGGGCTGCGGGCACGAAGCTTAGGGATCATGAATACGAACTGTTAGAGATTTTGGTAGGCGGCGCGAAATATTATCATGCTTGGGCACAGGATTACTACGAGATAGCGTTGGAAATCAAACTGGTTGAACAGGTATTTGATATGAAGCCGATCGATGAGGTCTTACTACAGCAATTAAATGATGAACTGAAATTAAGTGATATCGAAGGTGAAATTGCAGAAATTGGATACCCGGATAAGGATATGAAGGTGTGAAGGCGATAACCCAAGAAATCACGGAAGAATTATTGGCTGTGATGGATATGTACCAAAGAATCGCGCGGCAATTGATCGACCAACTGATATTGGAAACCGATCAACCTGATCGGGCGGAAATTCTCGCAGGTGCGTACCATTTGCTGACCAATGCGGATGTAATCCACGGAGAAGAAGAATTAACGGGAAACTGGTATTTTGATGTTCACGGCGAGCACTGTATGTTCAAGAATACAGAAACAGGGCAGACATTAGAGGTTTTCCTTGGTAGTCTTCGTATTTCGAGAATCCGTTTAAGGACATGTTGGATTTCTTCGAACGTATGGAGACACAGCATGTGTTAATTCATATTCACGGGGTGGCGTATAGAAAAATGATTTGATTGCTTGCCATTTAATTAAAACTGAGGAGGAATTACATATGGGTTTAACCGAGTGGTCTACAGATATTCTTCAATATGATCTGTCGGATGAATATTCGATTCGCAAAGCTGATTTTGCTGAATGGGGATTATATTGCACGGTTTATTATGATATGCGTTATGTCGGATTTTTCAGAGAAGAAGAGTTTAGTTCTTCCAAGATCAGTGCGTACTGGATTTACAAAGGGGAAAGCAAAATAGGTGGCGTGAGAATGGAGCCTAACCGGATGTATCATTTGTTTTTTATCCCGCCATTCCAGCAGTGCTTTGAGGTATTGAAACTTCTGAAGCATAAATTATTACAGTGGTCGGATCGCAGCAAACGCATTCTGACCTTTGAGATTCTTCCAGACCAAGTTGATCTATATGCAAGAGCAGGATTCTGGCCAGTGGAGTTCAGATGTCGCTGGATGCAGCGCCCAACAGATCATTTTGAAATCGAATGGGACAGCAGGGTAACTGTGAAGAGTCCAGAAATTATTGAAAGTGAAACCGGCACCAAAAAATATGTGAATGAAGATGAAATTGCTCAATGTGACCTGGAGAGTTTTGCAGGAAGTCTTGAAGCTACACGAAGAAATAAAACCTCCCTTGCAGATTTTATACCAAGTGATGACCCTAATTATACCAATGAAATTCTGACCGAAGCGTCCACGCTTGTATATGACAAGGAAACGGGACAGCTTATTGCAAATTGTCGCTTGTGCTTGCAAGATAACCAGGCTGCTGTGTATAGCATAGGTGTTCGTCCGGCATATAGAGGAAGAGGGCTTGCTACACTGATGTTACAGAGAGCATTAAATGAACTTAAGGGTCAATATCCCGTTCTACGATTGTATGTGATGCAAGGAAATGATGCGGAGTCCGTATATCTGAATCTGGGCTTTATTCCGGGTGTACAGGAGATTCAGACGATGTATATTCCTGAGGAGGAATCACAATGAAGGTTGCCATCTTAACCGATATTCATGGGAATGTTCCTGCACTGCAAGCGGTATTAGCTGATATTGATTCCAGAGAAGACATTGAACATACATTTTGTTTGGGGGATATGATCGGTATTGGCCTGTACTCCAATGAAGTGATCGAGATGTTGTACAGCCGCGAAAATATGATAGCAATTTCAGGGAATCACGAAGAGGCCGTATTGAGTTTGCTTCAAAATAAGGGTCCATTAGAAGGGCACAAAGGCATGGCCGAGCATCACGAATGGATTGGTCGGCATTTGAGTGCAGAATCGATCAAGAAAATTCAAGCTCTACCGAAATTCGTTGAAAAAGAGGTAGAAGGACATCGGTTCCTTTTGACTCACTATCATATGAACAACGACAAGTTGGATGTCATCGATAAAGAACCATCCAGGACCAAATTGGATGCAAGATATCAGGGAACGGCCCATGATTTGGTTTGTTTTGGTCATTATCATATTCTTCATTATTATAAGACAGATCAAAGAGTATATATGAATCCGGGCGCTCTAGGCTGTAACGATCTTGCCATAGCTAGATATGGCATTGTGGATCTCCAAGAGGGCAAAGTGGACGTGAAATTCATTGGCGTTCCATATGACAACATGGAGTATCTTCAATCGTATGAACGGTTGAACGTTCCGGATCGGGCTTTTATTTTGAAGGCATTCCATGGGAATCAGTTGGAGAGAGAGGATATAGACGGCAGTAAACGTTCATAGCAATGTGCTGCTATTTTGGAAAGGAGAGATATACATGGGAATGATCATTATGTTGGTAGTGTATCTGTTCCTCGGTATTTATGTTGTGAAAGTTGGAATAGATAACTCCAAAAATAGCCAGCACACCAAAGAAATATTATCAGAGTTAAGGGAAATTAAGGAACTGTTGAAAGAACGAGGGTAGAGAGGGGGGATACTTGTGTCTCGAGCACCATTTCAAATATTAGTTTTTCCTTATATCAGGTTGAAAGATTCAAATGATTATGCATACGCTATCTTTCGAAGATCAAGAGAAGGTTACTGGCAGGGCATAGCTGGGGGAGGGGAAGATGAAGAAAAACCATTAGAAGCAGCTATGAGAGAAGCATTTGAAGAGGCGGGAATCCCCTTAAATAGTCAATACAGGAGCCTTAATTCAAGATCGACTCACTCCGTGGTAGATGTGGTTGGTTATTTTATGTGGGGACCTGATACATTTGTTATTCCTGAGTATTGCTTTGGAGTAGAACTGGATGAAATGGATCTGTCTTTATCCAATGAGCACTCAGAATATAAATGGGTGACTTATGAAGAAGCTCGTGAAATACTTAAATGGGATAGTAATAGAGTAGCGATTTGGGAATTGCATCAAAGACTGATCAGAGAGTCATCGAAATAGACATGTGGAGGGATGCTATGATTTACGATCTACAAGGTGAAGCCAACATGTCACCAGTTGTGGGGATGTTATTTTCTGCTGTAACAGAAAATAGCCAAAGACTTAAATCAATTACAGAAGGTATGTCGCAAGAAGAGGTAGATTACAAAGGGGAAAAGAACCAGTTTAATAGTACAGCTCAATTAATACGACATATTATGTTTGTTGATATGAATTGGGTTTATAGAATAAAGGGAGTTGTCCTTCCGCAGTCATTAATAGAGCAATATGGTCCCATGACTGATGAAAATAATAGACTTCCGCTGGTTCAAGATGTGTCACGTGACACACTTATCTCTCAATATGAGGGTGTATTAACCCTTCTGAAAGAAACATGCACACAAGTAGCAGATGCTGACCTAGATCGAGTAGTTACTTTTGGACATCAGAACGAAAAACAAGCTACGGTACGTTGGGGATTATGGCATATGGCTGACCATAACCGTTATCATCAAGCTCAAATTAATCAGCTAAGAAAGTGGTTCCAAACACAGAATGATTGCTAACACATAGACAGGTTATTTTTCTAAATGCCAGATCTGATGATATCACCACCTCCCCTCAGCGGTTACTTCAGATCTGAAGTACACGTATAACAATATCCTGATCATGGTTACCAAAACCGGCACCATAGATCGTTAATCCCCCTACGTTGGGGCTTTCTTCGTCAACCGTGAAACGTAGCGTCCAGAACGGTTCGCCTAGTTTGACATCTTTGAGAGTAATGTCTGACATCCGCTCACCATCCATATAGGTACCGGAACCATCAATACGAATGGTCTTTAATAATCCATACTGATTCACATTACGATGCCACCATTCTGGTGTATATTTGCCGCGTGCTGCTCTGCCAAAGTCGGCAGGGCTTGTCCACGTTCCGAGAGAAACGCCATTGAAGGTGAAACGAATATCCGAAGGCCAATGATCTCGCAATCCCGGAGCTTCAGAGGCTAGTTCCATCGAAATTTCAATAGCATCGGTGGTCTGATCCGGTAGTACAAAGTTAGGTGTTTTATATTCAACATAGCCCTTCCCAAACCACAAGATAGCGGCGTGAACACGCTCGGGATCAAGGAAGTAACGCGGATCATCCCATACGCCGATCTCTTTCTCAAGTGTTCCTAGCCCACAGGTAGGGTGGATATCAAAAGCAGTGTAGTGTCCCACGGCTATCGTCTGTTCTCTGGTTCGTGAAGTTTGGCTTGCGGACGGCAGCTCGATCTCAATCTGATTTTGTTTGAGGTAACATAATTTGTGCGTCCCTCCGTTGATCCGAACTCTTCTGCTACCAATTAGACCCGCATCCTCTAGTTTGCGAATATGCATCGTGACAATGGAGGGGCTAAGCTCTAATACTGCCGCAATATCCTTCACATTCATTTCGCGATCTGCAATCATATCCATGATTCTCCATCTGACTTCACTTGCCAGCGCCTCATATAAAGGAAGGAACTGGGGCTCCCCATTTGCTTTGATCATCTGTACAACTCCCTATCCTCAATCTTCTAAAATCACATATATATTAATTTAATAAAGTTAACTCCAAGATGCAATTCAGATTCATTGCAAGTTTACACCCGATGGTGTTTAATTTTTGTAGTTGTTACGAAGTTGAATTCTTATATTTGTGAATTTTATAATAAGAGATGGAGTGGAGTAATGAAATACAATAACCCTGTTGTGAAAGGTTTTTATCCAGACCCTAGTGTGATTAAGGTGCACGATACATACTATATGGTGTGCAGTTCTTTTCAATATTTTCCGTGCGTACCGCTCTTTGAAAGCAAGGATCTGCTGAATTGGAAACAGATTGGTCACTGCCTGACTCGTAAAAGCCAGATTCAGCTAGAGACGGTGAACAGCTCCGGGGGTGTATTTGCCCCAACCATCAGGCACAATAACGGGCGTTTTTATATGGTTACAACCAACGATACGACGCATCAGAATTTCTATGTCTGGACGGATAATATCTACGGAGAATGGTCTGAGCCTATCTATGTGGATCAAGGCGGAATTGATCCCGATTTGTATTTTGAAGATGGAAAAACATTGTTTATGAGTAATGGCGTGGATGATGAAGGCGTTGGCGGAATTGTCCAGTGTGAGCTTGAGATTGAAACTGGCCGCAAACTGACCCCGAGTCGTTCGATATGGAACGGAACGGGTGGACGATATCTGGAAAGTCCGCATCTCTATAAAATGAACGGTTATTATTACCTGCTTGCAGCTGAAGGCGGCACCGAGTATGGTCACATGGTTACGTATGCTCGGGGAACTTCTTCTTCAGGACCGTTCGAAGCCTATGCGCACAATCCAGTTCTAACCAATCGCAATCTGGGCGGGTATGAGGTCCAGGGTGTGGGGCATGGTGATATAGTTCAGGATGATCTGGGGAACTGGTGGCTCTTTCACTTGGGATTTCGACAGATCGGCAGATGGGCTACGTACCATCATTTGGGTCGAGAAGTATTTCTGACTCCAATTACGTTTGGCGAAGACGGATGGTTTACAGCCGGGCATGAAGGAACAACGCTGACGAGTTTTGAGACCAATCGTATCCCAGATACGGTGATCCAGCAGGATAAGAAGAATTATACGTTTGCAAATACAGACTGGAACCTCGACTGGTGTTACCTTCGTCATCCAAATACAGAGCATTATCAGCTTGAATCAGATAAGCTTACGCTAACAGGAACCGATGTAACGCTGGACGTTCCGGCATCCCCAACGTTCATTGGGTTACGTCAAAAAGACTTTAATGCTACGATTTCTGTCGATGTTAGTCTGACGAGTGGAGAAGCCGGGATCACGATCTACATGGATGAGAATCATCATTATGAAGTGGCTATTCGTCAGGAGCAGGACGGCTATAAGGTGATCGAGCGTCTAAATATCGGTGATATCAAATCGAGAGAACATGAAGTGGATCTGGGAAATAAACAGCATGCAACGCTGGTGATCCGCTCAAGCCAGGAACGCTACAGTTTCCTGTTTCAAACAGATGGTGAAGAGATTCTGCTGGGCACAGCACAGACGAGATACCTATCCTCGGAGGTGGCAGGAGGTTTTACAGGTGTACTTATTGGGTTATACGCGAGTGGGCAAGATACTTCAGCTGAGTTTACAAATTTCAAGTGTGATTATCATTAAGAAGTTAAGGGGAGGGCCTAAGGGTCCTTCTCTTTTTTTTAATTTGTGTAAAAATATAGATATATTAATAAATGCCAATAAAGATTTAAACTTGGAAAAAGCTCCTGTTATCTATATGGCATCACTAAATAATCTACATGTAACAAAAGGTTAAAAGAACGTGTTATTTAATTATATAGCTTGATTGAATAACCAAGGAGGAGTTGTATGGAGGATCAATGGAGAATTGCAAAGTATGATCCGGCATGGCGTGATTTGTTTCTCGAAACGGGTTCGAAATTAAGAGAAGCGTTAGGAAAAAAGGCCGTGCGGATTGACCATGTTGGGTCCACTTCAATTGTTGGAATAGATGCCAAACCCATCATAGATATACAAATATCTGTTTCTAATTATGAGAATCTGTTGGACTACAAACATGAGATTGAAACAGTCGGATTTGTATTCAGAGCAGAAAATCCAGATAAGACTAAACGTTACTTTCGTGAAGAACCCGGAAACAGAAGGATACATATACACGTTAGACAAGTAGGCAGTTTCTCCGAGCAGATGACCTTGCTGTTCAGAGACTATTTAAGGGAGCATCCAGAAGATTGTTTGAAATATGCAGAAGAAAAGCACAGACTCATGTCATTGTATAAAGATCAGCGTCCCAAATATGTTGAAGGAAAAGGACCAATGGTGTGGAGCATATTACAGAGAGCACATCGTTGGTCTCAAGAAATCGGATGGCAGCCGGCAAAATCTGACGCATGAGCACATCCAATGAATAGAGATAACTGTATTGGAGTGATGAGATGAACATGGGAAGAAAGCTGATGACAACCGTTCTAACCATCATTTGTTTTACTTTGGCTGCAAGTCTCATATCGATGAATGAAACCTACAGTTTTGATTTTTACATTCTTATTTATCTGATATACGCGACTCCCTTGATCCTGTTGATCGGGCTACCTTTATCGATATTGCTAGACTATCTGCTCAGCCGAATACAATTCCCTAATCATGTGTTGTATCTAAGTACGAGGATATTAGGCTATGCATGTGCTGGAGTTTTGGGCATGTACATCTATTATCTGGTCATGGGCGCAGGAGAAGCAATCTTGGATTTCAAAGAGACGTTAGTTCTGACCTTATTTGGCGTTCTTGCCGCTATCCTATTTGTACTGATTGATATGGGATTGGAAGTTTTGTTAAAAAAGCAAAGAAAAAAGAGCTGAATTAAATTGATTTGTCAGGAGGAAAGCAAAATGGCAACGCATTGTGCACTTCTAATCATTGACGTACAGGTAGCGATGTTTGATGAAGCAGATCCCGTATATCAAGGGGAACGATTGCTTCAGAAGATCCAGGTGTTAATTTCCAGGGCCCGTGAAGCAGGCCATTCCATCATATATATCCAACACTGTGAAGGGCCAGGCGGTCCACTGGAACGAGGAACACTGGGGTGGGACATCCATCCGTCCATTGCACCTATAGCTGGTGACCTCGTTATCGAAAAAGAGACACCGGATTCGTTTCACGAAACCAATCTGCATCTGAAATTGCAAGATAATGGCGTGAAGGAGTTAGTCCTTACGGGAATGCAGACCGAGGTATGTGTAGACACGACTTGCCGCAGAGCGTTCAGTCTGGGATACACGGTCAAACTGGTTCAAGATGCGCACAGCACATGGAATTCAAAGACGCTTCAAGCGGAGCAGATTATTGCACATCACAATACGGTACTGAGACTGTTTGCCAACGTGGTGGATACGGAGAATGCGCTGTAATGCTAGGAAAACGTAGGCGATTCTGGTTTTTCATAGGTGCGGCAATCATGTTTCTGTATTTTCTAATCACGAGTAATCCTGATCCAAATAAGCGATTTCGAGAAATCAAGTGATAAGCACAGAGATGAGCATAGTCGTGTACACCAGGACAGGCGACGGTGGAGCACACGTTAGCATTGACAATGTTACGTTAAGTAAAGAAGACATTAGCCGTATAGTCGGCTGGCTGAATGCAGCCCCGGAATCAGCCAAAATACCAGTAGATGATGTCACAGGAAGTATTAGTGCGGGAATTGCTTTGAAATTAAAGCATAACGCTAAAGTTACGATTCAATACAATCGGAAACAGATTATTGTATCCACAAAAAGCAGATTTAATAGAGATTCGAAATATATACTTGATCAAAAGGACTTAAGAGACTTTTTGGATCAAAAGTTGGAAGGGACGTATTTTGGTGAAGATACCGTTAGTGTTGAATAAGGGGGAGATGTATTGACGATTAACAAAAGAATAATGAATCTATCAGCCTGGCTTGCTGTATTAGCCATCCTATGTATTCCTGGAACTTTACATACTGAAGATGGACCGCTCCGAACAGAGTATGGTTTCCCGCTCCGATTCTTTACGGATTATCATTATGCTAATTCTGAGGGAACAATCTGGTTTATATCTGGGATCTATTTAAATGTACTTCTATATTTGTTCAATGTCCTGTTTATTTATGCAGGTATTCATGTAATCTTGTATATAAAAAAGAAATTAACTAAATAAATTCAACAGAATATTTACACGAAACGAAGAGGACAGAAAAAACCTGAAGAAGCGAAGTGTTCACCTAAAAGCTTTCTGAAAGAAAGCTGCATCGGAAGCATAGGCTCATCCCCGGAGTTTCCCATTATAAAATGAATCAAAAAAATATGGGGATAACAGCGATCTGAAGGTTGTTCTGTCATCGGAGTGGTAAGTGTAAATATTCAATAGTTTAATTTATTTAGAATATCAAGATGGAGTGATTACGATGAAACAACTTCCAGTAGAATGGAAGTCAGACCGACTTATTGTCTCGAATGTGGAAGAATCCGATATTCCTGAACTCGAGTCCATATATGAGACCAGTCGGTACTTGCATCAATGGGATGGACAAGAGCATGATCGGAACTATGTGAAAGAATGTTTTGAAGAAGGCCACCTTCCGCCGGGAGGCAGGCTGGAGAATTTTCGAATTCAATCCATTCGCACAAATGAGGATGACCGCTATATTGGTTTGTTAAGTGTGTACCATGGGTATCCCTCCGAGGATTCAATCTATCTCGAATTTTTATATATCCAGAGCGAGATCCAGAAGCAGGGATATGGACAAGAATTAATTCAGGCGTTGACGCGTCACTTTTCCGAACTTGGTTACAAGGAAATTCGAATCAACGTAGCGCTCAAAAATTGGACTGCATTACGCTTCTGGATCAAATCCGGATTCAATCAGATTAGTAGAATTTATGGTGATCTTGAACATTCGGAGGATACCTTTGCCCATACAGAATTGATCAAATCTCTATGAAAAACATCGATAAAGGGGAATATACCAATGGAAACATTCTTTCGTTATAACTGGATGGTGCGTGAGCAATGGTATGTCTGGTGTGAAGATGTACCGCTTGAAGAATTGCTTCGGCCTCGTACGGGCGGAGTAGGCAACATATTACAAACATTATTTCATATTATTGATGTAGAGTGGAGCTGGCTTCAGCTGCTTCAGGGCAAACCGGATGATGCAGAAGATTTTGCAAACTACCAGAATCTTGAGGCGGTAAGGAGACTCGATCGCAAGTTACGTCCTGATGTGGAGGCATTTGTTACAGCCTGGGATTCGAGTATGGAAAAAAGAGCTTATATTGATCATCGCTCAGCTGGCAAGGCCAGTACAGATTCATGGGGAGAAGTTATGCGACATGTGATCGCCCATGAGATTCACCATATGGGACAGCTGTCGGTATGGGCCAGAGAATTGGGCAAACAGCCAGTATCCGCTAATGTCATTGGCAAAGGCCTGATTATACCTGACTAACAGGGAGAGAGCGGCATGACATGAATGAACGGAGGAGAAGTGATGATTCATTGCAGGAAAGCTACGATTCAGGATGGCGAAGTGATGAGCCAATTATCCCATCAACTGGGTTATGTCAGCACAACTGAAGAAATCAAGGAGAGACTAACTCTTCTCTCTTCCTTACCAGACTATTATGTATGTGTAGCTGAGATTGATTCGAGAGTCGTAGGCTGGGGCCATGTACAGGGAAGACATTCCATTGAGAGTCCATCTTTTGCCGAGATTGGTGGACTAGTTGTGGATGGGATTCATCAAGGGATGGGGATTGGTAAGATAATCATGAGCGAATGCGAGGAATGGGCTCGGGTTAACGGCTTTGATAAGATTCGGGTACGTTGTAACGGAAAAAGGGAATCTGCACATCGGTTTTATATAGCTATCAATTATGAAGAGAAGAAATGGCAGAAGGTATTTGATAAACGATTATAATCTAATCTTGTGTATCATGGAAGGAGGAGAACGATGACGATTCAACTTAGCCAGGTGAATTGGGTAGAACTGGATGAACGTATCCAGCAGGTGATGGAACAGGAGTATCAGATCATTCCCTTGCCACCTGGACTGGAAGCGAGTGTGATGAGAATTGAAATGGAAGATCAGCGGTACGT
The DNA here is from genome assembly GCF_045040675.1 of Paenibacillus sp. FSL H8-0283. Lineage (NCBI taxonomy): Bacteria > Bacillati > Bacillota > Bacilli > Caryophanales > Paenibacillaceae > Paenibacillus > Paenibacillus sp. FSL H8-0283. The sequence goes on along the minus strand of NZ_CP150295.1, from coordinate 5,335,305 downwards.
ATTGAAAGTTTGGGACAAGGATTCTAAACCGGATATCGCCAAACAATATCGATTATTGTCCAAGCTTTATCAAAGTGGAATTCGTGTTTCCAAACCCTACGGTTGGGGATTAAACGAGCAAGGGAATCAAGTGCTGTTAACGAGCTATGATGGAAAGCCGATTACCCAATTAACACAAACCAAACTGACACATCTGGCTGAGCGATTAATGGAGGTCCATCGTTATCCGGTGAATGAAGTGGGTACTGGAGAAGATGAAGAATACATATTCAGGTACGATTTTGTTCAATACTTTTTTCCTCAAATTGAATTACATGACGATATAAATGATCTTCTGGCAAACTTGATCCAGCAGGTCCAGATCAGACAGGACCGCTTGATTCATGGCGATTATAATCTGGGAAACATTCTTGAGATGGACGACCAGTACACCATCATCGATTGGACTAATGGGCAGTATGGTGATCCGAGGTACGATATGGCATGGTCTGTGTTTCTGATCACCGTCTATAATGGGGAAAGTTATGGCGAGATGTATCGCGCTCAATTTGCACGTTCTGCAAGTTATACGTACACGCTGGAAGAGGAGCAGGTTTTTGAAGCTGTAGCTTGTCTTCGCTGGATTCTGTTAAAGCGCGTTGGGGATGTCCCCATGGGGCCAGATGTAATGGAAAAGGTTCACAGCATGGCTGTCCATAATCCGTATTTGAATGAACATCTGCTGTAATCGTAATACGGGGATACACAATGACGACAGTATACGATTAAGTAATAGAAAGACCACTTTTTTCGAATAAAATAAACAGTCAGTCCTAAACTAGCGATCCTCGCATACCTATGATAGTAGAGGAGCGTGATTGATATGGAGCAGAAAGTGCAAACTTACTTTGAACTGAAACAGCAGCAAAAAGATATTGAGCAGCAGTTGTCTGTACTACGAGATGAGATTGTCGCGTATTGTGCAGAACAAGGGGTGTATGAGACTCAGGTTGGTGGTTACACCGTGAAAACAGTACTTCAGAACCGGAAGGAATACGATGATCAGAAGCTGTATGCTTCTCTTCCAGACCCGGACATCTGGCGATTGTTGTCCAAGGTAGACAGCCATAAGCTGAAAAGCCTGATCAAGCTGAACATTCTGTCCGAGGAACAAATTAACCCGGCATGCACAGTGAAACAGCTGACCTTGTTACAGGTGGACAAGCTGTAAGGCTTCATATCTTCTTTGTATATGAGTTGAATTTAATTGAACAGCCCGATCACAAAACACCTTCCGAGAAATGTTCTGTTTAGATGAGCAGTCGGACATACGTGGAGGTGTTTTTGTTGTGCAAACAGGGCCGAGGATCATAAATAGTTAAATATGAGGGGGAAGAAGTATAATTTGTTCATTGTAAGCGTATTCAACAAACGATATGATGGATAAAAACTGGCAGGGAGGAATTGTAAATGCCAACTGAAATTCCATCATTACATGCTACGTACGCTAATACGTTCAAAATAGGTGCTGCTGTACATACCAGAATGTTGCAGTCCGAAGCGGATTTCATCGCCAAACACTTCAATAGTATCACGGCTGAAAATCAGATGAAATTCGAAGAAATTCACCCGGAAGAGGATCGTTATTCATTTGAGGCGGCGGATAAAATTGTTGATTTTGCTGTTGCCCAAGGGATTGGGGTGCGCGGACATACTTTGGTCTGGCATAATCAAACATCGAAATGGGTCTTTGAGGATACCTCAGGTGCTCCCGCTTCCAGAGAGCTGTTATTATCTCGCTTGAAGCAACATATTGATACGGTAGTAGGTCGGTATAAGGGGCAAATATATGCGTGGGATGTCGTCAATGAAGCTGTTGAAGATAAGACCGACCTGTTCATGCGGGACACGAAGTGGTTAGAGCTGGTGGGGGAAGATTATTTGATGCAAGCGTTCAGTATGGCTCATGAAGCTGATCCAAATGCTCTTCTTTTCTATAATGACTACAATGAGACGGATCCGGTCAAACGGGAGAAGATCTACAATCTGGTTCGGTCTTTGCTGGACAAGGGAGCACCTGTACACGGGATTGGGTTGCAGGGGCATTGGAATATTCATGGTCCTTCGATTGAGGAGATCCGAATGGCTATTGAGCGTTATGCTTCACTGGATGTGCAGTTGCATGTTACGGAGCTGGATATGTCCGTGTTTCGTCATGAGGATCGTCGAACGGACCTCACCGCGCCAACTTCAGAGATGGCTGAGCTACAGGAGCGTCGATATGAAGAAATCTTTAATTTGTTCCGTGAGTATAAATCATCCATTACCTCTGTGACATTCTGGGGAGTGGCCGACAATTATACCTGGCTCGACCATTTCCCGGTACGCGGACGCAAAAATTGGCCCTTTGTTTTTGATCAGCAGTTGCAGCCAAAGGAATCATTTTGGCGTATCATTAATTCTATGTCCTAAACATCAGGGAAGTGGAGAGAATCGGTCACGATGTGGCCGATTTTTTTGCTGTAGTCAATATAGATTATACAGTGCGGTTATCTCGTGCATGATTAGAGGCGTTGATTTGTATGGATGATAAAAATATGGTATTAAATGGGATTGTGTGATAGGGTTGAAGAAATGGTGAACCAAATTCTTTCCTGAAATGAGATGAGAAGATGGATTGCATCCGAAACTATTTAATTACTTTTGCCGGAAATTTTATATTTAGTTATTATATTTTTGAAGAAGGTACTTTTTCCAAACCGCTGATGTTTGCAACATTGATGCTGTTACTGATCATGACAATCGATTACATGAAAAGTAGAAACAAATATACATTGGAATAGGGTATGTCCATGTTTTTAAACGATTCTGGAGCATAGGGTCGTTTTTTTATTGTATATAGAATAGCTTCCATTTACATCAAGACCATTGTTCATTACACTTGATGAGTAGCACCTCATTAACTCAGTTTTTGTTAACTCAATTCAGATCATCAGGAGGATATCATTATGCATCAATCCGCACATATTCAGGAAGCAAGAGATTACATATTAAACCGAATCCATACCAAACCTGCCGTAGGCATGATTCTGGGTTCGGGACTGGGAGCGCTCGCGGACGAGATTGAAAATGCGACCGTTATTCCGTATACAGATATTCCGTATTTCGCCCAATCGGAGGCTATCGGTCATGCCAATGAATTGGTTATTGGTGAACTGATGGGCAAAACGGTTGTAGCGATGAAAGGCCGCCTTCATTATTATGAAGGTTTTACATTGGATGAAGTGACTTTTCCCGTTCGGATCATGAAGGCGCTGGGTGTCGAGCAATTGCTTATCACCAATGCCTGCGGAGCCATCAACACAAGCTTTGAGCCGGGTCAACTGATGCTCATTACAGATCATATTAACCTGGTAGGCAATAACCCTTTGATGGGGCCTAATAATGCTGAACTGGGTGTGCGCTTCCCAGACGTATCACAGGTATACAATCGCGAACTGCGCAGCATTGCCCTTAAGGTTGCAGAAGAGCAGAATGTTGGCCTGCAGCAAGGTGTCTATGCATGGTGGAGTGGCCCGGCATATGAGACACCAGCGGAGATTCGCATGATTCGTACGATGGGTGCGGATGCAGTTGGTATGTCCACGGTACCTGAAGCCATTGTTGCCATTCATGGCGGTATGAAGGTACTAGGCATTTCCTGTCTGACCAACATGGCCTGTGGTATTCTGGATCAGCCGTTAAGTCATGATGAAGTTATTGAAGTGGCTGCGCAAGTGAAAACAACCTTTATCGGACTTGTAAAAGGCATTTTGAAAGAGATCTAATCGCGAGATGATTTTTTATCTAGGCCACGATGGATAGGATAGAGTTTTCATCCAACCCAATCGAAACCACAAAAAAACGTATGTTTCACGAGTTGTTACTCGTGAGACATACGTTTTTTTATTTTGCAGAACTATGAACCATCTGAGAATGATCGGCCATGATTGCTGGTGTGGACTCCCTGATGATGGGTTTGGTCACAATGTGGGAGACCTGATACGGCTGTGTCGGGCTATTAATCCGGGATAACAGCATCTCCGCAGTTTTAATGCCCATCTCATTGCTATAAATATGAACCGTCGTTAATGCTGGCTCAATAATTCGAGATTGGGGTGCATTATCGAATCCGCATATCGCAATATCCTGTGGCACAGCGACATTTCTGTCTTTTAACGCTCTAATCAGATCAACTGCTATAAAGTCATTAGCGCATACGTAAGCGGAAGGTAGGGATGCCAGCTCTGCCACTCGCTGGTTCAACCATCCTGGCTTGGAGAAACACAGGCGATCATTATCTACGATGCAATGGGACAGGTCGACCTGCAACCCCGCCTCCAGCATAGCACGCTGATATCCAACCCATCGTTCATTAAAGCTCTTGCAGTGATTGTAATCTCCTACGAATCCAATACTTGTGTAGCCGCTCTCAATTAATTTTGTGGTTAACTGATAGATGCTATGTTCATTCTCCATGAGTAGCAGATCTGCTTTGAATTCGGGATAACATATGTTGGAAGCGCAATCGATAAAGATGGTGGGAATGCCCAGATCGGTAATCAGCTGTGTATATTCCAGATCAAATAATTCAATGCAAATGATGCCGTCCACTTTGGCTATATCAAAATTGTTGGGAAGTGTAAGTGTATCTTGATCGTCTTCACGCACGATATGAATCGAGAGATTGTATCCCTCCGCACTGATTCTTTTCTCCAGACCGCTGATTAACAACGAACCAAAGTGAGATGTATTAGGCAGGTTTTCAGTTAACAGGGCGATATTGCCCGGAGCCTTGGTTAGAACATGCTCATTGTCCATATAGGCAAACTGTTTATATTTAAGTTCAATTGCTTTTTTAATTACACGATTTCGGGTTTCATCCGGGATGTTTCCGCTATCATTTAATGCTTTGGAAGCCGTATTCCTGGAGATCCCCAAAGCATCAGCGATGTCTTGTATCGTGACTTTTTCCTTTGCCATCTAATGCTTCACCTCTAATCATCAATAGTCATCCATATTCTTCTCTAAGTCAAATGTATAATAGAACGGGACAAATAGCAATCTCTGTTTTACAAATGCACAATTACATTTACATTTAGATAGTCGAATTCTATTTTCATAATTGATCCAGAAGTTTTGTTAATTAGTGTAACAATGATAATCTATTACAGTAATGATATAGAAATATCTATGCGGGTATTAACGATTCAGTGCTGTATATATGCAAATTTAATCCTCTTTAGTTACATTAATGCAAAGATGAAATGATCAAATGCACAAATATTTTTTTACAAAACGTATTGACTAAATCCGTTGAAACCTGATAAATTGTAAATTATCAAATAGGCAATTGTAAATATTGAAAGCCCTTACTGAAAACAATTGTCAACTTCTAGAATGAACGGGGGTATCGTGTTGGATAACATAGCCGACAGCAAAAAGGGCGAAGGAAGGGTACTGAAAGTGAGGACGACAAGCGGTCATAGGTTACAGCAGCTCAAAAAAAATTACTTTTTATATATGTTGCTTGCACCAGCCTTAATTTTGACTCTTATCTTCAAGTACATTCCGATGTACGGAGCCATCATTGCGTTTAAGGATTTCAGTCCGATCAAGGGCATCATGGGTAGTGATTGGGTAGGACTGAAGCATTTCGAGAAATTTATAGCTTCACCCAATTTCGATATCATTTTAATGAATACGCTTAAACTCAGCTTTTTGGGATTGATATTCAGTTTCCCGGTGCCCATTTTACTGGCACTCATGCTGAATCAGGTACGCAAAGCTGGCATCAAGAAAAATATTCAATTGTTTCTGTACGCACCCAATTTCATCTCGGTTGTTGTGGTTGTGGGTATGCTGTTCATCTTCCTCTCACCGACAGGGCCAATTAATCAATTAGCCACATGGATTACAGGTCAGCCGATCATGTTCATGTCTGAACCGGAATATTTCCGCTGGATCTACATTTTGTCCGATATCTGGACCGGAGCGGGCTGGGCTTCCATCATATACGTCGCGGCTTTGGCCAATGTTGATCCGGAGCTTCACAATGCGGCTAATCTGGATGGAGCGAATCTCCTTCAGCGTATTCGCCACATTGACCTTCCAACGATTCGTCCGATTATGGCCATCGTCTTTATTCTTGCAGCTGGCGGGATTATGTCCATTGGATTTGAGAAGGCTTATCTGATGCAGACGTCCATGAACCTGCCGTCCTCCGAGATTATTGCCACGTATGTCTACAAGGTGGGGTTACAGTCTGGAGATTACGCTTATTCTGCGGCAGTTGGATTGTTCAACTCGGTTATCAATGTGATTTTGCTGGTGACGGTGAATCTGATTGTGAAGAAATTGAATGAAGGCGAAGGCCTCTATTAGGAAAGGAGTATTATCCATGGTTGTTAAACACACGGGAATGGATCGGTTGATCCTCACACTCAATGCTATCTTTCTCACCTGTGCTGTACTGGTTGTGGTTGTTCCCCTGATTTATATTGTTATCGCCTCATTCATGGACCCCACGGTGTTACTGAATCGTGGACTGTCCTTTAATGTATCGGACTGGAGTCTGGACGGATATCAGATGATTTTGTCCAATCCAGCCATGATCCGGGGGTTTGCAAATGCGGTATTGTACTCGGTTTCCTTTGCATTGATCACCGTGACCGTATCCATATTTGCAGGTTATGCATTGTCGGATGATAGGCTCGCGGGACGTGGATTTTTCATGATTATCTTTATCATTACGATGTTCTTCGGCGGGGGATTAATCCCTACTTATCTACTCATACGTAATCTCGGCATGCTGGATACGGTGTGGGCGATCATCATCCCTGGAGCCGTTAACGTCTGGAACATCATTCTCTCCAGAACCTTTTTCAAAGGAGTCCCTCGAGAACTGAAAGAAGCTGCTAACGTGGATGGCGCCTCTGAGATGAAGATTTTCTTCCAGATCGTCATTCCGTTGTCGAAACCGATCATTTTTGTACTTGCACTTTATGCGTTCGTTGGGCAATGGAATTCCTATTTTGATGCAATGATCTATCTCGATAATCCGAACCTGCATCCGTTACAGCTCGTTCTGCGTTCCATTTTGATTCAGAATCAGGCTGCACCGGGCATGATCAGTGATCAGCTCGCGATGGCAGAACTGAAACGGCTCTCCGAGATGATTAAATACTCAGCGATTGTCATTTCGAGTCTGCCACTCATCATCATGTATCCGTTCTTCCAGAAGTATTTCGAAAAAGGTGTCATGGTCGGTTCCCTCAAATAGTGAACAGCCTGCGATACAGTAAGTTGATCCAATCCAACTCATGGAGGTCATTATTATGAAAAAAGTGAACAAATCCAGAAAAGCCGTTACAACGGCATCCATTTCCATGTTATCTGCAATGCTCTTTTTAACCGCCTGTGGCGGAGGTGGAGGCGGCGCGGCAAGTGAGGCGCAATCCCCTGATGGTAAGGTGACATTGAATTTTATAACACAGAGCTCTCCGCTGGCTCCCGCTGATCCAAACGACAAGCTGATTAACAAGCGACTCGAAGAGAAAACCAATGTGCATATCAACTGGAAGAACTATACGAGTGATGTGTTTGCAGAAAAAAGAAACCTGGCGGTTGCCAGCGGTGATTTGCCGGATGCCATTTTTGATGCAGGTTACGGGGATTATGATCTCCTGAAACTGGCGAAGGACGGGGCGATCATTCCACTTGAGGACATGATTGAACAACACATGCCCAATCTGAAAAAGGTGCTGGAGGAAGCTCCCGAATACAAGAGCATGATCACGGCTCCAGACGGACATATTTACTCATTCCCATGGATTGAAGAACTCGGAAGTGGCAAACAACGGATTCAGGCAGTGGATAACTTGCCCTGGATTAATGTGGAATGGTTGAACAAGCTTGGACTGAAGATGCCAACGACAACCGAAGAGCTGAAAGAAGTATTGATCGCGTTCAAAACTCAAGATCCAAACGGCAACGGTAAGGCCGACGAAATTCCGTTATCTTTCATTAACAAACCGGGCGGAGAAGATCTGACATTTCTCTTTGCGGCATTTGGACTCGGAGAGAACTGGGATCATACCGTGGTAACCAATGAAGGGAAAGTGGTCTTCACGGCAGCTGATGAAGGCTACAAGGAAGCGGTTAAATACATTCATGAGCTGGTTAAAGAAGGCCTCGTGGATGTCGAATCGTATCAGCAGGATTGGAACACGTATCTTGCGAAAGGCAAGGATAATAAGTACGGCATGTACTTCACATGGGATAAGGCTAACATTACAGGCATGAATGATACGTATGATGTTCTGCCTCCGGTTGCCGGGCCTAACGGAGAGGTCAATGTCACAAGAACAAACGGGATTGGGCTTGATCGTGGTCGCATGGTCATTACCAGCAGCAATAAAAACCTGGAATCTACAGCGAAGTGGGTAGACCAACTGTACGATCCGCTCCAATCTGTGCAGAACAACTGGGGTACCTATGGAGACGAGAGTCAGCAAAATATTTTTGAATTCGATGAAGCCAAAGGGATGCTGAAACATCTTCCACTGGAAGGATCTGCACCTGTGGAACTCAGACAAAAAACCAGTATCGCAGGACCATTGGCCATTCTCGACAGTTATTATGACAAATACACAACCAAACCGGAAGATGCGGCTTGGCGCATGGAACTTCTCGACAAGGTTATGGTTCCGCATATGAAAGCGGAGAACGTATATCCAAGTGTGTTCTTCTCCATTGATGAACTGGATCGCTTGTCCACGATTGAGACCGATCTCTTCGCCTACGTGTTACGTCTGCGTACAGAATGGTATCAGAACGGGAAAATAGATCAGGAATGGGATGCTTATTTGAAAGAGCTGGATCGCCTTGGATTGCAAGAATGGCTACAGATTAAACAAGCGGGATATGACCGTAATAACAAATAAAGAAAAGTACGGAGGAGAAACCATAATGTCGACAATTCTTAAACAAGATTACAGAAATGAATACCATTTTTCACCAAAAGAGAAGTGGATGAACGACCCAAACGGCATGGTGTTTTTCAATGGGGAGTATCACTTGTTCTATCAGCATCACCCACATGGAACTACATGGGGCCCCATGCATTGGGGCCATGCAGTGAGCAGGGACCTGATCTCCTGGGAGGAACTACCAATAGCTTTACTCCCCGATGAGAATGGCACTATATTCTCGGGAAGTGCCGTAGTGGATTGGAATAATACGACCGGATTCTTTGAGGGTGAGCCAGGATTGGTTGCTATTTTCACCCATCATCTTGAAGTTAAAAACCAAGATGCCATACAAACCCAGAGTCTGGCGTATAGCAAAGACAACGGCAGAACCTGGACTAAGTACGAGGGTAATCCGGTATTAAAGCATGAGTCCTTTGTTGATTTCCGTGATCCCAAAGTGTTCTGGCATGAGCAGACCAAGGAGTGGGTTATGATTATCGCTTGTGGTCAAACGGTATGTCTGTATCGTTCTCCCAATCTGAAGGATTGGACGCTAGGAAGTGAATTTGGAGCCGGGATTGGTTCACACGATGGCGTGTGGGAATGCCCCGACCTGTTCCCGCTTGCAGTAGATGGAGATTCAGGGCAGGAGAAATGGGTGATGCTCGTTAGCATCGGTGCAGATCCTGCTTTTATTGAAGGCTCAAGAACACAATATTTTACCGGAGATTTTGATGGAACTACATTTGTCCCAGACGAGGCATCCCAGACGATTCGCTGGATTGATTATGGTCGGGATAACTACGCAGGAGTTAGTTGGTCTGACGTTCCTGAGGAAGATGGAAGACGCCTCATTATCGGCTGGATGAGCAACTGGATGTATGCCAACCAGACGCCAACCAATGATTACCGTGGAGCAATGACCATTGCCCGGGAGTTGACACTGGAGACAAGAGCGGGAGAAGTTATATTGATTCAACGTCCTGCACGTGAACTTGAGCAAGCCCGTACGCCAGTATTGTCCCTACAGGATGCTTCGATTCAGCAAGTGAGTGAGCAGTTGAACGCATTGCAACTCGTGAACTATGAGATCCATGCAGAGTGGGCTCAGGATCAGACGTTCCATTTTGCACTAAGAAGCGGCGCAGATCACGAAACGGTCGTTGGTGTAGACTCGATCCGAAGTGAAGTGTACGTTGATCGTAGTCGATCGGGCATCGGCAATTTTCATGAACTTTTCCTGAGCCGTCATACAGCTGAGTTAAAAGAAGTGGATGGAAATCAAAGTTTGCGTATCTTTGTAGATCATTCATCTGTGGAGGTATTTGCAAATGATGGTCAGGCGGTTATCACGGATCTGATCTATCCGGATGCGGATTGCCAAGGCATCTCTGCCCATGCCGAAAATACAGATCTGGTCTTCTCTTCACTTCATATCTATGAGATATCATCAACCAAGGCTAAAGGTTAATTGTAATGAAGGAAAGGAGCCCAGAATGATGCGCATTGGAGCCATAGAAGCGGGCGGAACAAAGTTTGTATGTGGTGTAGGTAATGAACATGGACAGATTGAAGATCGGATCAGCTTTCCAACAGAACATCCGGAGACCACTCTTGCCAAGGTGATCGAGTATTTCAGGGATAAAGATGTGGAAGCCATAGGGGTCGGCTCCTTTGGTCCGATTGATCTGCAACCGGATAGTCCCACCTATGGTTATATTACGACCACACCTAAGCCTGGGTGGGGAAACTGTAATGTGGTTGGAACCTTGAAGCATGAATTTTCGGTTCCTTTTGGATGGGATACGGATGTGAATGCTGCCGCGCTCGGTGAAGTGACTTGGGGAGCGGCTCAAGGGCTGGATAACTGTGTATATTACACGATTGGCACAGGAGTTGGTGTCGGACTTGTGGAAGGGGGCCAACGAGTCCACGGATTGTTACATCCCGAGGGTGGACATATTCGCACAAGACGCCATCCAGACGATCACTTTGCCGGATTATGCCCGTATCATGGCGATTGTCTGGAGGGTATGGCTGCAGGACCAGCCATTGAAGCCCGTTGGCAGATCCCTGGCAGTGAACTGCCGGCAGATCATCCGGCGTGGGAGATCGAATCCTTTTACATTGCGGAGTCGATTACAACGGCCATCCTGCTTCATTCGCCGCAGAAGATCATCCTGGGCGGTGGTGTGATGCAGCAAGATCATCTGTTTCCTATGATCCGGGAGCAGGTAGTGCGGAATCTTAATGGTTATGTAAATGCTGCCCCAATCACGCAACATATCGACCAATATATTGTGCAGCCCGGATTGGGCCAGCATGCAGGCCTATGTGGTGCGTTAGCATTGGGTCTGGAAGCATTACAACATACGGCACAAGCTTCACATGTTTCATAGTTTTCTATAATAATCTACATCCCAGAAGGGATGGCTGCAGGTTCGCTTATTGGTATAAGCAAGACTGCACCGTCCTTTTTGGGCTTTTTTATTTTTTTGAGGAGTTTAATATATTTGAAAAATATAGTGCGTTCTAAAATCCGATGTTGCTCAAGTGAGTTGCCAAAGGTATGATTTTTAGTGTTCTATAGTGCGATAAGACATTCAAAAATTAACGTGTCTCTAATGGAAAGGAATTCAACAAATGAACCCAATAACAATGCGTCAAGCTGTAGAGGCAGACCAAGAGCAACTCGCTGATTTGCGAGCCTTGGTATTATACGATGATCTAACCAGACTGGGAAGGTACGATGATGTGAAGGTGCGTGAACGTTTCCGGAATACATTCAATCCTGCCCAGACACAGATTATTGAAGTGGAGGGTTCAATGGTAGGTTGTGTAGCGTTGAAGCCCAAGTCTGAGGCATATCTATTGGAACATTTCTACATACATCCCGATTATCAAGGCCAGAGAATAGGAACTCAGGTACTGGACATGCTGCTGGAACAGGATGAAGTTCAGGGGAAACGTGTTATTTTAAATGTTTTGCAGGGAAGCCCTGCTCGTCGATTGTATGAACGATTTGGATTTATATTGGACAGTGAAGACGAGGTTGATGTATTTATGTCGGTCCAAGTGCCGGAATAGTATTTTCATATTTACACGTTAATGGAGAGTATAGAAAAAAATATTAAGAAGCGAAGAGTTGGCTTTTATCTCACAATTACCTATGTCCGGATACCGATCCCGCATGTTTGGAAAGTGGGGATAGATGTTGTATCACGGCATGTTTGAAGTAAACTGCTATCGTTGTCACACGTCAAAAGCGTCGTTCCAATAAAAAGGGACGGCGCCTTTAGTGTTATTAACTACTTGTAATATGAACTTTATTGGATGGCTTATGTAGTAGAGTATCGAGGTCACCATTCAAATCTTTCAGATTCGGGAGAAATGAAGCAGCTATCGAACAGATGAAAGGAAGAAGACCTAAAGACAGAAAGAGGAAGGGAAGGCCAAAGACTTCTGCAACCACTGCACCTGCAAAAGCGCCTACGGGTTGTAACCCTCCACCAATCAGAAAACGGATCGAATTAACCCGGCCTTGTAGAGAACTGGGCACAAGCGTACCGTGTAACGAAGAGCTTAGAGAACCGAAGAAAGGTCCGGCTGCTCCTGCAGCACATAAGGCAATAAGTGCAAATGGGTAACTCGGAAATAGTCCCAACAAAGCGTTGAAAAGCCCAATCACAGCTAAACTGCACAGCATGACCGTGCGTCGTCTCTTGATTTCACCCATCCACGAGATAATAGCTAGTCCTGCTAGTGTGCCAAATGCAGAAGCGGTGGTCAGAGTGCCCATGGCGGCGGCATCCCGGTGCAGCACTTCGCGGACAAAAGGAATCATCATGGTCCAGATGGCTACAGAGGACATATTGCTGATCGAAACCATTACCATAATCGAGAGCATGGCTGGGAATCGCCGATAAAAAGAGAAACCCTCTCCAATATCTCGGATATAAGCTTTGAGAGAAAAAGATGCTTGAGCTGCTGGTTTCTGCATTGTGGGCAGATAGAGCAGTGCGGTGATGGCTGCAATGTAGCAAATAGCGTTGATGCCAAGTGTTGGTAACGCTCCGGATGCAGCCGTTAGAGCTCCGGCAAAGGCAGGTCCCAGCAAGGCAGCGGCATTTCGACAACCATCGATCACTGCGAATGCCCGCAGAAGTTTGTGTTCGCCAGCTACACCTGGTACAACAGCCATGGCCGTTGGCATGAAGAGGGCGGAGCAGGCTCCGCTGAGTGCTGCGGCGAGAAACAGGTGCCAAAGTTGTAATTGGCCCGCAATACCCATACTCAGTGGCAACAAAAGAGCCAACAGTCGTACTGCAGCCAATCCGGCCATGAACCGTCCACGATGCAGTCTGTCGGACAACGGTGATCCAAGTAGCCGGAAGACTACTTCAGGAATGCTGAAGCTTAGTGCCATAGCACCCATGGCTAGCTTAGAGGCAGTTAATTCATAAACAAGCCATTCCATGGCCAAAAGACCAAACACATCACCTAGAGAACTAAGAGTAACAGTAGCCAATAAACCGTAGTAACTTCGCTTCAGCATTAAGGTTCCTCCATATGATAGAATAGTGCAATTTGTGGAGAAGGAAATGCTTGAACTCAACCTTCAATATAAGCTCCAATCTGCCGTGGAAGGTTGTTTAGAGCTTCCAAGCGCAGGCTATATTCGGTGTTTTTGTAATCATAATGCACGATAATTAGCCCGGCTGCTCGCAAGGCTATTAGATGGTAATGCACCGTGCTCTTGGACAGTCCAACCTCACGGACAATTTCAGTGAAGGTCAGCTGTTTACCAGCCAGTAGTCTTAAGATGAACAGTCTGTTTTCATCGGACAGTGCCCGGGTTAGACGCAGTAACCCAGGGTCTGGTCGTCCCGGTTCTGTTGGAAGAATATCGCAAGAATAATTAGTGAAGATCATCTCGTCAAAGATCACTGAGGTGACAAATGGACGTGCATGATATTGAGGGATGAGGATTATTTTTTTTAGCGTATGGTTGGGATATATCCTCATGCCCTGTGTAGCTTGTTCATAGACCTCTTGGTCATTCGTCCCGTTCAGACTGGAACGTCTCGATTCAGCTTCCAAAGAGAGTCCCTCAATAATTGCCGGATTGATGTGCCCAAAATACTGAGTATCCCATTCTCGGAGCACTTCGGATGTCCGACTGCGCAATTCGGACAGATTGGAGGGGACAGATAACTTGAAGCGAGCGGCGATGTCATACAATTGTCCTGAGGACAACTCTTCAAGCCAATTCAAAAAGCCATTCACCGAACGTTCCCCTGAACAGCTCCATATATATGGCGCAAGGCTGAAATTGTCTGTGGCTTTCATCGTATCTCGCATTTGTTGAAGTTTGGCTGGAGAGAATCGATCCTGTACATCACGAACCCACCGTTTCCCGGCATCCAGGTTAGTATGATTTTGTTTACTCATAAAAGCGCTCAGGGTGCTTACACATTCATAAATTGGCGCAAAATCAACTTCTACTGTGTAGTTCATAAGAGTATAGTTCCTTTCTGGATTAGTTCTATATTTATAGAACAAGTAATTAGTTTTATATTATACGAACCTATTTGTTGTTTCAACATAAATTTTCCATGTTCGTACCAAATATCCTCATTCCACAAAACCCATTCATTTAATTCTTGAATGGGTCTATTGAACTTTTCTATTATACTTTCTGATGACGTTACCCTAATATGGATAATAACCTACTTTTTATATAGGAATTATATAGTATGGAGAATGCCAAGATGCCACAATGGAAGCGAAATCTGTATATTCTGTGGTTCGGCCTGTTTTTCAATCATATGGCGTACTCGCTGTCCGTTCCGTTCTTTCCTATATTTCTGCAAAATGATCTTGGTATACAGAGCGGTCTGGAGGCTTGGTCCGGTATTTCGATCTCCATCAGCTTTCTGATCAGCGGATTATGCGCACCCTTCTGGGGATCACTGGCTGATCAATATGGCAGCAAACTGATGCTAGTCCGTTCCGGAGTAGGGCTAGGCATTGCACATCTGGCTAACTTCTTTGTGTATGATCCGTATACGTTTATCGCGGTGAGGGTCTTTCAGGGACTCATGGCTGGTTTTTATCCCGCCTCGATTACACTGATTGGCACCAATACTCCGGATAAACAGGTGGGTTATGCACTTGGCGTGATCTCCACGGCCAGCGCTGCGGGCGGGATTCTTGGTCCTCTTGCCGGTGGTGTGTTGAGTCACTGGATCGGACTGCGGGGATGTTTCATTGCATCCGCTGTCATTACATTACTCGCGGCACTGATGGTCCTCGGTGTTAAGGAGTCACGACAAGCTCGTACGATAGTACCAACAAGGATCATAGGGGATTTGAAAAGAGCGGCTTCCACGCCGGGTTTGATTCGAATCTACAGTTTGATTCTCCTAGTCTCGACCTCCGTGCTCATCATCGAACCGGTGCTGACGCTCTATGTGGTCCAGATTGGTGGAGATGTTGGCAGTGCAACACTTAGTGCAGGGATTGTCTTCTCGGCGATTGGTGTGGCAACGGTCATTATGGGGCCGCGATGGGGGAAGATTGGTGGAAGGATCGGATACGAGAAAACCCTGTTTATTGGTCTGATTGGCGGCGGAATTGGCAGTCTGCTGCAAATGACAGCAAATAATCTGATTTATTTTGGCAGCCTGCGATTTGTTTATGGTTTGTTCTTTGCCGCAGTCTATCCCGCGCTTAATGCGCTGATCATCAAGTATGCTGATCACGATTTTCGTGGGAGGGCTGTCAGTTTGAGCCAGACGGCGAGTCAGTTCGGTATTGTACTTGGACCGTTAATCGGTGGTTTTCTCGGTGGATGGATCGGCATTCCGTTTATTTTTCTCTTCACAGGAATTGTATTACTTGGAGCGGCTTGGGCAGTGTCATCACCACAACATAGGGAGGAATATATATGTCGCAACGACAATTGAAGTTGGGAGCTAATCTGAACGGAGTGGGTAACAGCATTTCCTTTTGGCGTCACCCGGATATTCCCATTAACGCGAGCGTTAGTCTGGAGTTCTACAAGAAGCAGGTGCGTATCGCGGAAAAAGGGAAGTTTGATCTGCTCTTTATTGCAGATGGTCTCTTCATCAACGAGAAGTCCAATCCTCATTTTCTCAATCGCTTCGAACCTTTGACGCTTCTGTCCGCACTCGCCGGGGTAACTTCCCACATCGGGCTGGTTGCTACATTATCTACTTCCTATAGTGAACCCTTCACGGTTGCGCGGCAATTTGCCTCGTTGGATCAATTAAGCGGTGGGAGAGCCGGATGGAATGTGGTTACTTCACCTCTGGAAGGTTCGGCACTGAACTTTGGCAAAGGCGAACATCCGAACCATGCGCTACGCTACGAAATTGCGGAAGAACATCTAAATGTGGTCAAAGGACTTTGGGATTCCTGGGAGGACGATGCCTTTGTCGGAGACAAAGAACAGGGCGTATTCTTCGATCCTGCCAAGCTACATACGCTAAATCACAAGGGAGCGTACTTCTCGGTACAGGGTCCGCTTAATGTGGGGCGTTCGAAGCAGGGTCATCCGGTCATTTTCCAAGCGGGCTCATCTGAATCTGGTAAAGATCTGGCCGCCCGATCGGCGGATGCCGTGTACACAGGACATGAGACGTTGGAGGAAGCAAGGGAGTTCTACCGGGATGTGAAGGCAAGAGCGGTGGCATATGGACGTCAGGGAGCGGATATCCTGATCTTCCCTGGCATCGGTCCCATTGTGGGTAGAACAGCGGAAGAGGCTGAGCAGAAATATCAGGAAATTGCCGAACTGGTGAGTATTGATCAGGCGCTGAATTATCTGGGACGTTACTTCGATCATTACGACTTCTCCCAGTTCCCGCTGGACGAACCTTTTCCCGAGATTGGGGAGATCGGTAGCAACAGTTTCCGCAGTACAACAGACAAGATCAAGCAACAGGCACGGGAACAGGGGCTGACCTTGCGCCAAGTGGCATTGCTGGCATCTACCCCGCGTACATCGTTTATTGGTACACCGGATCAGATCGCAGATCAGATTCAGGAATGGTTTGAAGGTGAAGCGGCAGACGGATTCAATGTTCGTACCGTGGTGCCCAATGGCTTGGAAGATTTTGTGGAGTTAGTTGTTCCGGTTCTGCAAGAACGAGGGCTGTTCCGTACGGAGTATGAACATGAGACGCTTCGGGAGAATCTGGGTCTTAAGATCCCGCGTAATCGATATACATTAGAGCGTGTGAGATAGAGAAGCTAGAGCAGTAATGACGTTAATATAACGTTGTTGCGGCTCTTTTTTGATGGTTTCTTTTTCGGAGAGTACTGCTATTATAAAATGACAAAGAAAATGATACACAAGTTGCAATTCCAGACGAGTCACAGGAGGAGATTGGGATGATTAAAGGGTTAACGAATGCGGGACTGGGCAATATCGAGTCTGATGAACAATATATCATAGATGCGGCTAAGCACGGATTCGGATCTGTAGATTTGAATCCGCTCTCATTGATTGAAACGTATGGCAAAGAACAGGCACAACATCTGCTGGAAAGCAATAAGGTGATCATCGGTTCATCGGGTCTGACGGTAGAGTGGCGGACGACAGATGAGCAATTTCGTGAGGGGTTGCAATCTTTGGTCGCTATGGCAGAAGCTTCTGCTTCGCTGGACTGTTACAGCTGTTGCACGTATATTTTACCCTCAACGGATCAACCGGCAGCGCAATTTATGGCAGCGGCTACGAAACGCTTGAGACTCTGCGCAGATATCTTGGATACTTACGGGATTAAGTTAGGGCTGGAGTTTGTTGGTTGCCATCACTTGCGGACGCAATGGAAGAACCCGTTTATCTGGCGTGTGGAGGATACCCTGGACTGGATCGAAACGATCCATGCGCCAAATGTTGGCCTGCTCGTAGATTCCTATCACTGGCATACGAATGGTTTGCCGATGGAAGATCTTTTGAAGTTGAAGAAAGAGCAGATTGTTCATGTGCATATCAACGATGCCTATGATTTGCCGATCGAGGAATTACTGGATTATGAGCGTTTGTATCCCGGCGAAGGGGTCATTGATCTGGGTGGATTTCTGAGAAATCTGCAGGCGATTGGCTACAATGGTGTGGTGGCTCAGGAAGTACTGGCCCCGGCATCGAATCTTGGTACGAATGAACTATTTGCCAAGTCGAAGGCTGGGTTCGATCAGGTGTTTGCCACACTTTAGTGTTAACAACTTCTGTTATCAGTGCACAAGCCATTCATATGTGTGCTGAATGACTTTTTGTTACTTTTGTAGGGGTGACAGAAATTTATGGATAGTAAAAATTACCTAGGACTGCTAGACTTGCATTATTAGTAATTTAGTACATATAAGGAGGGTATAATGAAAAAGTTTTTAAAGGTTTGGTTAGTCTTAGTTCTAATTATTCTCACTGCAGCACCATCGTACACCCATGCAGCAACCTCTACTAATAAAATTCCAAAACTCCAAAAAATCAGCTCATCGTCGGGTACTCAAGTGCTAACAGAAGAAGGAATTTTGATATCATGGGGTGGTTTTGGTAGTGACGAAGGTAGCAAGACGAACTATGCACAATACGTGTTACAAGGAATTAGTCATATTGTAGACGTTTCTGTAGTGTACGGAGCGGCTATTGTGGTGACCCAGGACGGAACGGTATGGAAAGGAAGGGGAGTCGGGGAACTAACAGAGTATACTAAGGTGTATTCAGGAGATAAAACTCACTTCAGTGAAGATGAGAAGATTGTGCAAGTGGAGGCTACTCAAAATTATATCTATGCATTACGAAAAGATGGGCAGGTTCTGGCCTGGAAAAATTCGTATTTTGAACCAGTTTTACCCATGCTTATCCCTGGACTAGATCAGGTTAAAGATATCTTCGGGTCGTATTTCATTCGACAAGACGGTACGGTGTGGCATGTTATGCCTGGAACTTCTGTAGCAAGACAATACATAACAATAACGGATGTCAAAAAGGTAGATCAGTATGGATCTGTGTTCCTTAAAGAAGATGGCACTGTATGGACCAAGAGCGGGGACTCTGCTGTACAAATACAGCAGCTACCCAAAATTATGGACATCTCGAATTCATCTGATGCGAGTTTTGCTTTGGATGAATCTGGAAATATGTATGGTTGGGGGGACAATCGAACAGGTACATTAGGAGATGGGACAGCCAATCAAGCCACGGTCCCCAAGATTATCCTCAAGAATGTACGTTTGGTAAGTGAAGCAGACGGTGGACACATGGTTGTTCAAAAAGAGGATCTAAGTGTATGGGCTTGGGGATTTAATTATAGAGGTGGCCTTGGAATGGAGCTGCCCAACAAAAAGAAGAACTCACCTATCCCTGTTAAGGTTCCATTTCAGTGGCCAACTCTCAATGTATGGGATCAAAGCGTTCGTTTGAATTTAAATGGTAAAAATCTCTACTTTACGTCGAACAAACCTTATCTAACGATAAAACAGGAAGTTATGATCCCGTCGCTCGCTTTTGCCAAACAAGCAAAATGGGCTGCTTCTATCTCCAACGGTAAATTAAACATGAACGATTCTACCCATTCGTTATCTGTGACCAAAAGCAGTATGGTCGATGGCAAAGGGAATGTCCTTTCGTCAAATACCTCAGCGCAGTTCCGAAATGGGGAAGTCTATGTCCCCCTAAGGGTACTTTCTGAAGCATTCAATCTAACATTCAATTACTACTCATTCGATAGATCATATGGGATATATACTGCAGATTTTACTCAAAAGGATAATCTGGATGACTACGGTAAACTAATTAGAACAAAAGCTTTGCCTGCTAAAGCGTCAAAATATCCTTATGTTCTCGCGGGTATCCCTAATCAGTATTATGAGAAAGAATTTCCTAAGGCGAATTCTCTCAAAGGTTTGTCTTTGAATGCAGCGCAGCTCTACCGGTCAAAAGCCGTGGGACTTCCCATTGAGTTAACCAGTGATGACTTTGGGCGTTATGCCAATCATATTTCAAAGTACTATGAGCTATTGCTGAATACAGATTACCGCACCATCAATATGAATTGGGCACCAGCATTGGAAAGCCATGCTGGTGGTTCTACCAGCAAGATGGGTGATAAGACAGCCAGAGAGCTTCAGATGGAAGGGTATGTGAAATGGATTAAGAACAAGAAAGTGATTATTCAGGGAGATGTTCGTCCTGAACCAAGTATGGTGACATATCGTAATGGGGTATTGTATATGCGTACCTACATTCAATATGAGATTGTGCATGCCAATGGACCGAATGATTTGAAGCTTCGTAAGGATCGTGTTGTACAACTCATTTCTGCTCCTAAAGACAAGAAAATTGTAGGTAGCTATGCGATGTATATAGATGTTCCTTTAACTTCGGACCCTGTATTTAGCAATGGGAGTGCATGGGGCTCTTGGTCGAGTGGCTTGAAAGTGGACACGAGGTATAACGACATTATAAAAACGCCTTGGGAGAGTGTGTTCACGTTAACTATGTCTCCTGATTGATGAAGCATTAATTTCCAAGATTTTACAAGTACCTACGGACCCAGGACAACATTATCTTGGATGTTTCGTAGGTATTTCTCAATAACAGATACAAGTGGGAATCGCAAAGATAACGGCTAAGGTAAGTGATAGGTGATTTATAGTTTCCAAGGGAGGTGTGGGAACTTATATCGGAAACCCTGTTGGTTTTCTTTTCTCACATATATCCAAGGTGGTGGGACAGGGGTGCCTAGTGCTTTATACAAGATCGTTCCTTCATCGCTTACGGAATATACTTCGATACTATTCTGTATATCCTCCCACTTAACCTTACCTTGGTAAGACAGTGTCTGCCCTTGAACGACAACATGAGGTGCACCTGAAATGACTCTCTGCGTTATGTTGAGAACTCCAACCTTTTCTGAGGACAACATCACACATTCACTTATGAAAAGTATGATAATCAAAATGACTATGCTCACAATCCATCGCTTTTTTCTCATTTTGTGACCTCCACTACCTAGGGATCATTCCCCCATAGTTACTGTCTTTTAATGACGTAATCTCGTCAGAGGATGTTATCATCAGCAGTAAGATATTGTACGTTTAACCATAGCGTAATATCCTTTCCTTTTCCATGATAATGTACCATTAATCCACGAGCAAAACTCGAAATGGCTGACAAATGATGAAGGCCATTATGCGAAGGGATTTCAGATCTTATTACTTGTCTCAATCTTTTTGATAAGCATGAAAACTCAGTATCAATAACTAGGTATAATAGAGTGAAGTAATTTTGTTGTTGTAACTTTAACATTGCCGTTGGTTTCCTGTTTTTGTATGGGAACCCAGCGGCAATGTTATTTTAGGAAAGCAAAACGTGTATGTATTGTGTAATAGTATGGATTAATCCTTAAAAGGCACCCAAAGAGTTGAGGAATTTCAGAAAAATAGAATTCTATTTTCTAAAATTCCTTTATATGGACCCTATATTTGGTTTTAATTAACTTAGAAGTAAACAACAAAACAATGGTGGTGAGCAAATGACGAAGAATATATTGAGTGAAAAGTTAAAACAGTATCGTGAACAAAAAGAAATCACACAACAGGAACTTGCAGAGTTATTAGATGTTAGCGATAAATCCATCTCAAAATGGGAATTAGGAAATGGTTATCCAAGCAAAAAAAACATGATGAAAATTGCTGATCTACTCGATGTTTCTTTGGAGGTTATGTTAATTGAGGAGAAGCAAGAGGAAAATAAATTCAAAAAAAGTTTGAAATATGGATTAATTAGTTACTGCATTATATTTGCCGTGACAATATTGATTAAAGGGTGGAGAGAGCAAGAGCGCTATCAAGATTTGTGGAGTGAGAATTTAAGTGAAGTGGTTAAATTAGTATTTATTACGTTCGGGCAAAACATATTTACTGCGTTAATTCCATCTATGATAATTGGTTTAGTTTTTTATTTTTATATCATTCCACGACAGGAAGTTGATTAAATGGATTGATGTTGAAAATGTAAGTGTAGTTGCAATCAATTGAGTAAAAGCAAGAGCTATCCGGGATAGGGGTGGCCTTGCTTTTATTTAAGGTTTAAATTAAGTAAGACAAGTAAATTGGGGTAAGTGGTTCTATATAATCCTTTGTAAACCAGAACAATCGACGGTTGGTACGCTCAAGGAGAAGGAGTCAACTTTTTATGACCGTATATCCAGATGGGATGATAAGGAACTGGAGCGTTTCACCACCATGTTAGGGTAGTTTAACGGTTTGGATGATGAAACGATGGGGGCTTAGAGAATGAACAAAACGGAGCGGCAGCTTGCGATTACGCTTGAATTGCAACGAAGAAAGATGTTACGAGCAGAAGATTTAGCGGCTCAATTTGAGACAAGTGTACGTACGATATATCGAGATATTCAGGCATTAAGCGAAGCTGGTGTTCCGATTATGGGAGCTCCGGGTCATGGGTATTCCCTCATGGAAGGATATTTTCTGCCCCCGGTAAGCTTCACCGCAGAAGAAGCCGTATCCCTGCTCATGGGAGCTGATTTTATCGAACAGAGATTGGATACAGAATACGTGATGGAGGCTAAGTCGGCTCAACGAAAAATTGAAGCGATTTTACCAGAAGCCGTTCGAAACGAATCAATACGTGTTCGGGAAACGATGCGACTGCTTCATACGGTTGAACCTTTAACCCGAGCGCGGGTGAAAACATACCTTAACCAGATACGTAATGCTATTCTGGAGCAACGTAAAATCAGTTTTATGTACCTGAAAAAAATGCCAGGAACGGATGGCAATCGGTATAACATGCGTGAGGTTTCTCCATACGGACTCTCACTGGTTCAGGAGAATTGGGTGTTAATCGCACGTTGTGATATGAGACAAGATATTCGTCATTTTCGTTTGTCACGGATGAATGAACTTTCCGTGCTGGAGGATCAATTCCTTTTGCCACCGGATTTTGATCTAAACAGTTATCGACCTCCTGACGACCGTAACGAACAAGTATTAATCAGGGCTAAACCTGAAATCGCTGACAAAATTATGGAGGCCCTTCATTTTTATATGGATGCATTTGAGGAGCAAGAGGAAGGTATCATGTTTCATTTTCGTGTCCGCTACCCGGAAGAAATATTGCATTATTTACTTGGATGGGGTGGAGATATCGAGGTCTTGGAGCCGGAGTCTTTGCGCTTCCGAATGCAGGAAGTAGCCAAAAACATCTTAAAACACTACTGACATACACCTGTCAGTAGTGTTTTTTTATACTTTGATATATCACAGATCAAGAGGAGTGGGTTGAAGGATGAGAAGTACAACGGAAGTATTGACATCATTTGAAACGGCAGTAGAACGATATTTGGCAGAACTGAACAAATTGGATATGGGGAGCTTACATAAAAAACAGAGTGAAGAGGAATGGTCCATTGGACAGATGTATGTACATTTGATTCAATCAGCGCTTTTCATGCATCTGCATAATATTGAGCAGTGTTTGAGCAGCGGGGATTCAACATTAAACTCGGGTGAGGAAAAAACAGAACTGGGTAGGCAAGTGTTTGAATTAGGACAATTCCCTCCCGTGCCTGTTAAAGTCCCTGCTTCCCCGCAGTACACCCCGCAACCACCCGAGAGTATGGGATCCTTGATCGATGGGCTTCACGAGGTAGTGGATCGGATGAGAAGCATGGCATCTGTTTTACACCAAGCGTCCGTAAACAACAAAATACGTCATCCAAGGCTTGGCGCTCTAAACGCTCAGGAGTGGTTTTTGTTGATAGAGATGCACTACAGACATCATTTTTTGCAATTAGACCGATTGAAATCGAATCTGGAAATATAAACGAGAGAAGGGAATGAGATGTATCCATGAAACCAAATCAGGACAGCAGGTATTGGATTGGTGTTGTATCTGCTTCTCATGTAAATGTAGCCGTAGAGGGCGGGTTTGCGCAGGTGTGCCATGGCAAGTCAGCGCTGTTGCGACAGATGTCCGCGGGTGATTGGCTGATATACTATTCTCCACGCACAGACATATCAACAGGGCAGCCACTTCAGGCTTTTACCGCTATTGGTCAAATTACCGACGACAGGATATACCAATATCAGATGTCGGAATCCTTTATACCCTTTCGCCGATATCTCCGTTATCTTCCGTGTCGAGATGTAAAGATTGCAACGTTGTTAGACCAGCTTAGTTTTACACGCGAGAATCGCAATTGGGGGTTTCCATTTCGTAAAGGTCACTTTGAGATTGGGGCTGAAGACTTCATGATGATAGCTTCATCCATGTTGGAAGATGAGACACAGTCACTACTGGATATTAGCTTAAGCCATAAATGTTAACCAAAGCAAAAGGCCCATAGATTGTCTATGGACCTTTTTGCTTTATGCATAATCATAAAAAGCTCTGACGATCATTACGGATGTGTGAGACATCCATGAGTAACCGTTGTGTACATGTTATAAATAGTCGGTTTGACATAAACAGACCAATAGTGAGTGAGCGTAGGAGAATTTAAGAGTGCACGACGAGCCGCTAATCATGCGGCTTTTTTTCGATTTTCAATTGAAGAACCATAACTCTAAAGATGAAACTAAAACCATATCGGGCTTCTTATGGGAATTATCTACGTAAGAACATATTATTTAATATTTCATTACAAAATGACACATTTTTTTGATTGGATATGGTAGATAGTTTTGAATAAAATATGGATTTGGATAATATTTGTAGTAAAATTGAGCAGTGTAAGTAGTAAGTATTTTGTCTTATTCGTATTTGCGATCGTATTATTCTATATCCCGACAGGAAGATCTTTAATTATTATTACACATCGGTTGCTTAAAACAAGTAGAGTGACTCCAATGTATTCTAGCTCTTGTAATAATTTGTCTGGTGTAATGAAAGGGCTACAGTCTGACTATTATATGCAATCTTTTGATGCTGAATTGAAGGCTTCTACATGTATCTAAATGCGTGTAGGTTGCAGGATCACCAAGCAGGATCTAACTCAACAGGATATTTTGATAGTGGATATGTAAATGGCTGGACCTAAAAAGCAGAATAAAGCGTTAGGAATGTATACTGACTAAATAAGAGGAGGGTCTACCTGTGAAGAAAAAAACATTGGTTTCAATCCTCACCATAACACTGGTAGCTACATCTGTGAGTGGCTACATGTACTTGAATGAACCATCTGTAGTTAGTGCTCAAAGCGATGTTGAAAGCGCAGCACTGAAGGCGACTCAGGGTAAGGTCGATTACATTAAAGAATCGTTTGAAGACGGGTCATACATCGTTCGCTACCGGGACCGTGTGAATTTGACAGAAATCACTGAGGAATACCGTGATAACCAGCTTCATAATAAATCGATTGTTGAAGATGGTGGTAAGAAAATCACTTCGTATGGTCGAGATTTCGAGACAGGGAAATTGGTCGGGAATACCTGGACCATGCCGGACAACATAGCTGCTGAAAATGAGAAGTTGCTACAGATCTCGCTCTTGGAGAATGCAAAAGAAGAATTACGGAGTCAGGATTGGACAGTACTGGAAGCAGCGGGCACACAATCCCGTTCTGCTACACAGAGTAACGAGCAAAAAGCTGTTTCGGAGGATAACCTCCACAAGGAAGTTGTAACCATTGATGTAAATACGGGTTTACCGACAAAACGTGTGATTTATCAGAAAGACAAAAACGGTGAAATTGTAACTAGCTCTACCAAGACCGAAGAGTACAAGTACCTGGATTCCATGCCGATGAAGATCCAGAGTTTTGCTCCGGAAGAATCCGTAGAGATTAAAGAAATACCGGCGCCTGTAATTGAAGATAAGGTGCTTGAAGGTTCTTAAGACTTTCTGTTCCATCAACAAGTAGAATTAAATAAGACAGCCAGCCCCCGTACTTGGGAGCTGGCTGTCTTATTTCTTATCCGTAGCCGGAATTAACTTGATGGGAGTTCAGATTGTTCTACGAGTTTATCAAACAGTTGTGGGTCCGTCTTTTTAAAGAATTGAAGTTGATCATCAGTTAGTTTGCACATAGTTCCTTTTTGCTGAGTCTTTATAAACATTGAAAAGAATAGTTGTTTAGTTGGGGAAAAGGGTTTTAGAATCAGGTCCGTTGCTCTCCATAAATAAGTAATCCCAAATAATTCAAACCAATTAATACGTCTTCTTAAATCACTTTCTTTAATTATAGGCCATCTAACAGGCTGGTCTTTGTTGCTATTAAGGTTTAAATTCAAGTGGAAAAGTCAATAAAAGCTCTGTAAGCAACGCTGTACAATCCACTGAAAACCATTACAATTGATCCTATAAGAACATGAGATAAAGAGAGGTATTTCTCCATGACGGATACAAGTGGGAATCGCAAAGTTGACGGCTATCTAAAGAAACTCAAAACGTGGAAGGAAGAGTCCACAAAGCTGAGAGAGATTATTCGGGATTTTGAACTGACAGAGGATATGAAATGGATGCACCCTTGTTACATGCTGGATGGAAAAAACATCGTTTTAATCCATGGATTCAAAGAATACGTGGCCATTCTGTTTTTCAAAGGTGCTCTGCTGAAGGATACACACGGCATTTTGGTCCAGCAAACGGAGAATGTACAGGCAGAGCGCCAGCTTCGCTTCACCAGTCTGGAGCAGATTGTGGAGCAGGAGGCTATGATCAAAGCCTATATCCAGCAAGTGATTGAAGTAGAACAGGCCGGACTGCAAGTAGAAATGAAAAAAACTGCCGAATATAGCGTTCCCGAGGAACTCCAGCAGCAGTTCGATGAGAATCCTGCTTTCCGAGATGCATTTGAAGCACTGACACCCGGACGGCAGCGGGCATATCTTTATTATTTCTCACAACCGAAGCAATCCAAAACAAAAGTGTCACGAATCGAGAAGTATATGCAACCGATCCTGGAGGGCAAAGGGTTGAATGATTAATCTTATAACAATATATTTGAGGGAAATTAAGAGTAAAAGCGAGTTGAGAGCCTTTCAGATATAATCCGAAAGGCTTTTTGCTGTTTTTGCTAAAAGTATAGATAACAGGAGAGTGTCCCATATGATTCGAACTTACCAATACTACGCAATTTTTAATTTTGCTGAGGATGGAATTAATGTTACATTTCCTGATCTGCCCGGATGTATCACCTGTGGCGATTCAGTTGAAGAAGCATTATTGATGGCGAAAGAAGCACTAGAATTATTTTTGGATGGAGAACCTGTTGAAGATATTCCGCCTCCTCAAAGCATAATGCCACAATTATTGAACCCTAAAGATAAAGCGTATTTAATTGAAGCAAATATCTGAAGCTTCAGCAGAAAGATCGGAATAAATAACTGTGAGTTGTTACAACTAGTGAAAATATTTTGATAATAGATGGGAAAACTTTGAGAATAATGACTAGTAACGGGAATGGACTGAATTAAAGCATCATTTCTACAAGAATCGATATCTCGATCAACAATTCGCTGGAGTTGTTATTGCTAGGTCAAATTTCCAATGAGATGGATAGCCAACTTGGTAATGTTATTAGGTAAAAAGATTCAAACCAAACGTATTACTGAATCCATCTCTGAAAGAGAAGTATCGAACTTTGATGTAGATCTTGGAGATAAGGCGGAAGACCCTTTTGAAATATCTAAAATTATTGCTTCTAAGAAAGGTGATGATCATATCAATGAAGAGCATTTACAGCAAGCTCTGAGAAAAATTGTAGAAATATCACGACCTTTTAGAGTGAATCCTTTTAATCGGGTTGACTTTGATTTGCAAGATGAGTTAGCTAAGGAGTCTCGAAAGAAAGGCCCAAAAAATTCAAATATGAGTGAGAAGCAAAATTATCGTAAAAGTGCTAATAAATAAGTACATCACTGATCATAGCCCCATCACGTAGAGACAAATAAAAAGATTTTCACTAAGCGGCGACTTTTTCCCTAGAATTCAATCGGGGAGAGGTCGCCAATTTTTTTTGAAGAAACTTCAAAGCAAAATAACTGACTTCGCAACTTGCTCATATTATCTGAATACACCTTTTTGGTTTCAGGTCAGACGCGACAGACTAAGTTTAAACATCGCTGAATCTCTGGGAACATAGGTAATTGTAAAAAAATAAATATCGTAAGAAAGTAGCACATCGTTGCGGTTTTTTTGTGAATCAAAAAAAAGGGGGGTTGACTTTCTCTTTGGTTCAGGGGGGGCCTTGACAGGCGTATGTTATGATCAAAAAGTTGAAAGTTCTCCTGCAGATTTTGAACGAGAATCAGATAACTTTCCAAAAGGAGGTTTATATATGAGCAAAACACAATGCCTTTCCTGCTATTGCAGTTCTGGTTAACATATGCAGACAGAGGTATTTAGTTCTACTTAATTTCTAACATGAATCAAAAATTTGAAAGACACTGAGGAGTGAAGGTTTTGCAATCAGGTACTATTTCTGAAATTCAAAAAGTTCCAAATGTTAAGGTTTTCCCTATTATGTTTGCATTGATGCTTGCTGGTATCATAGGTACTTTTAATGAAACGGCAATTAATATTGCTATAAGTGATATTATTAATCAGTTCGCGATTACGGAAGCTAAAGTTCAATGGTTAACAAGTGGTTACTTACTTACACTGGGAATTCTAGTTCCTCTTTCTGGACTATTGATACAATGGTTTTCAACACGTCAACTTTTCCTGACATCAGTCAGTATGTCTATCGTAGGATCTGCAATTGGTGCTATGGCGGGAAGTTTTGATATCTTGCTATTAGGGAGGATACTTCAAGCAGCTGGAGCAGGGCTATTATTCCCATTGATGCTTAATACGGCTCTTATTATATTCCCAGCCGAGAAACGCGGAAAAGCGATGGGACTAGTCAGTCTTGTGTTCACAGCGGGACCTGCTTTAGGCCCAGCCATCTCAGGTCTTTTAATTGATTATCTAAGCTGGAATTGGATATTCTGGGTATCGTTGATGGCTCTGGTGCTTGCTTTGTTGGCAGGCGTAGCGTTTATGAAAAATGTAGCACCTATAACCAAACCACGTATTGATATATACTCTCTAGTCTTGTCGACAATTGGTTTTGGTGGACTTGTTTATGGTATTAGTAGTGCAGGAGAGGGAGATCATGGTTGGAGTAACCCTGTTGTTATTGTACCCCTGATTGCCGGGGTTATCGCATTAATCCTATTTGTCATTCGTCAACTGAACATGAAAAAACCTTTAATGAACTTAAGAACTCTACAGAACCCTATGTTTGCTATAGGTACTTTGCTGGTATTCATATGTATGATGGTTTTTCTATCGTCCATGTTCATTCTTCCCATGTTTATGATTCGAGTTCTTGAATTAAGCGCACTGACGACTGGACTTATTCTTCTACCAGGCAGTGTAATTTCAGCTGTACTTTCTCCTGTCGTAGGGGCACTATTTGACAAATTCGGACCTAAATTTTTGGTAGTCCCTGGTCTTATCATAGTTGCAGTCACTCTATGGTTCTGTTCTAATATTACGGTTGCTTCGTCCATTGCTTTGATTATGGTCATGCATACCTGTCTGATTGTCGGAATTCTGATGGTATGGATGCCTGCTCAGACAAATGGTCTGAATCAGCTACCTTCTGATATGTACCCCGATGGTGCGGCTATATTGAACACACTTCAACAAATCGCAGGAGCTATCGGTATTGCAATGGCAGTAAGTATCATGACAACCGGAACCGCAGACTTTATTAAGAGTGTGGCTGATCCTACGGAGCCGGGAAATGCAACATTGGCGTTAACCGCTGGTATGCAGAACGCATTATTCTTCACGATGTTTGTAGCCCTTGCCGGACTTGTTCTAGGTGTATTTGTAAGACGAGTGAAAGTCCAGAAGTGGTCTGGAAACTCGGAATAGTCATAATATAGCTCTGCCAGATCAGTGGACTACTATTATGAGACAACTTTACCGAATACTGATTTGATGATGATCTAATAAGTTGAGATACAGATCATCTTTTAAAAACTAAATTGTACCCTACAAGATAGACACTATGAAAAAGTCCATCTTGTAGGGTGTTTTTCAAAAGGTTGTAAAAATACCGTTGACCCAATAATCATAGAGGATAACAATATACCAAGCATGATTTCACCCCTGAATTTACCAAACTGAGTTTAGAACATCGTCGACTTCTGTGATTCTTGTGACAGATGGTGTTTGAATTAGATTTCCTTTGACCATGACCATAGAGATGTCTGACAAGGCCTCGATATGTTCCAGTGGATTTTGCTCCATGATAATCAAATCAGCATGTTTTCCGATATCCACCGTTCCTGTTACATCTTCAACACCGAGGATTTTCGCATTGGTTCGGGTCACCATGTCGATGACCTGTTTGTTGTTCAGGTTGGCCTGTCTCATGTAGTGGTCCATCTCTCTCCACATATCATAGTGAGTCACGTAAGGCATGGCGGCATCTGTGCCGATCCCGATGGTGATGTCGTTTTTGATCGCTTGTTTTACACCTTTGAGCATGGAATCGTAAACCAGTTTGGAATTCTCTTTTACCGTTGCACTTACCTTTGTTACGTTGGTATCCAGTGAAGCGGATGGATAGGCGGCTTGCAGGGTGGGGATGAGTGCGGTGTAGCCATTCAGGGCATTGGGATTATTTTTGTACAAACGAATGATTTCGTCGTCCATCTCCGAACCGTGCTCGATGGTATCGACGCCACCATGTAAAGCTACTCTTACGCCTTCCGTGCTTTCCACATGCGCTGCCACCCGCAAACCAATCTTATGCGCTTCGTTGCAGATCGCCGAAACTTCGTCCACCGTCATCTGTAAACGTCCAGCTTCGCCAACCATCTTCGCATCCGTCACGCCACCCGTCACACAGATTTTGATTAGATCCACGCCGTGTTTCACATTGATCCGCACATTTCTTCTGCCTTCCCATGGGGAGTCGCCCATCAGAGCGAGAAATGGAGCACCATGTCCGCCCGTGACACTTAGGAAAAATCCGGATACTAGCAAATTGGGACCGACAAAGTCACCGTTGTTAATCTCATCCCGTAGCTGGACATCGGTGTAAAAGAATTCACCCACACTGCGCATCGTTGTCACACCCGCATGGAGTGCGGTCAGCGCGTTGCGTTTCATTCGTTTTTTCAAAACGTTTCTACCAAACTTGGTGTTCAATATTCGATCATAGGCAAACTGCAACAATCCTTCACTGACCGAGAGACTGAACGGTTTACCATCTGCAAAGAGGTGCACGTGTGCATTGATCAGTCCAGGCATAATGTATTTTCCTGAGAGGTCGATGGTTGTGTAGTGACTTGGAATATTCAGATCATGATCTCGGCCGATATCCTGGATAAGTCCTTGTTCATTGACGAGAATCGTCATGTTTTTTTGTGGATTACGCTTCAGATCTCCGTGGATCAGATGGACGTTTTTTAATGCGTAAGCGGTGTTCATGTTGTGTTCCTCCTTAGAATGTGGATGGGATTATATAAGTTGAAAGAGGGTATGTACACTTGCCACTCCGATGACAGAACAACCTTCGGATCGCTATTATCCCCAGATTTTTTTGATTCCCTCTTAATAGGGAAAATCCGGTGATAGCTTATGCTTCCGATGTAGCTTTCTTTCAGAAAGCTTTCAGGCGAACGCTTCGCTTCCTCTGGTTATTTCTGTCCTCTCCGTTATCGTGTAAATATGGGTTCAACTTAAAAAGTTTGGTAAATGGTAAATATTCGTCTTAAAAATGAATTATAAATTCATTTTTGGGCCAAAAAAATAGAGTGACATAATGTTAGTGTTTTTTTTGCGTGCAAACCAAGTGAGTTGATCTGATCTGCACGCTTTGTCTACCTGGCATAATTGATGAGAAGGAGCGTTATTCGTTGAGACTCTTCATACCGTACAGTCTGTATACATACAAAGCTTCGAATATTTGCTTTCGGCTATCCTCACTCATATCCCGCTTCAATAGATCCAGGTTCATGTCGATTACATTGTGCGCGAGAATGTTCAGCAAGATCAAATTCTCCTCGGTGCCAATCTCATACCGTTTATATTGGTTCTTCAGATAGACCTTCTTGGTTTCAATCATCAGCTCAACAAGTTCATTCTTGGCGTTGGTGTAGATGGTGCCTTTATTCTTTTCGAAGATGATCACGATCTGATTCCGGTATTTACGTAACACATCCACCTGTTCCTGCAACAGCGCCGACTTTCGCTCGCTATCCGTTTCCTCAAACAAAGTCTGGTTATCAAAGTGAATCGTCTCCACCAACACATTTTTCAGATAATCCACCAGATCCGGTGGCACAACGGCGTAGAATAGTTCTTTCTTGTTCTTAAAATAAGTATAGATATTGCCCACGGAAATATTGATCTCATCCGCGATATCGCTCATCTTGGCATCCGCATAGCCCTTTTCAAAAAAGACCTTGAGCGCCGCGTATTCAATCTCTTTCCTGACTTCGTCTTTCTTGGATTGCACCATCGGGAACGACTCCTTAATAGTGAATGGTTGGTTCGTTATTAAGATAGACCTTTTTGAGGGGGGTGTCAAATGTGAAAATGTTGAGAATATTACATGAACGTTGGAAATTTCGTGTCAAGTAATAGAAGAGTTAATCATTACAACTCGAATTGACTCCCATACGAAAACTACTAGATTAGATGATAATGAGGTCAGCTATGATGATGTTAAACAATGAATTTTACAATGGATTCGGTAATGGAGTTCTACTAGGCCAACTTGACAATTTAGCAGGAAATGAACTTGTTCTGGCTCAGTATCATTATGATTCTATGTCTCGTCCGATATATGTTATTGATACTAGTGGGAATGTATCAACAGCAGCCTATGATAAATGGGGGAGAGCATTTGAATCTACAGATGCTTTTGGTAACCTGTACCGTACGGATTACGATATTATTGATCGGAAGAATACCTCTTATCTGGTTGCGGCCAGTGACGTTACCGCTTTCCGCGCTAACGCTCAGGACAGTCTGAAACGGAATGTACTTGAAACATTTAGTGATCAATGGGGGAGAGAGATCGCAAGGAAAGGATATCCGAATTGGCCGAATCGAAATGCCGCAGTTGTTCAAGAGGATTACACTATGATCACTTGGGTAATGTATTAACCTATGTGGATCCGAATCGGAATACAACCCGTTATCAATATGACAGATTAAATCGACTAACTTCCGTACAGGATGCATTGAATCAAACAACGTCGTATAGCTATAATAAGCTCGGGCAGTTGCAGAGTACAACTCAAACTGACGGAACGAAGAGTTGGGTGACAAATAAAACTTATGATGAAACAGGACTTTTGAAAACAAGTACTGATCCAGGTGCTAATCAGGACGTATTTAATCGCAATAAGCTTGGACAAGTCTCTGTCCGCAAAAATCCCAACAATACTTCGATCTATTATTTGTATGATGAAACGGGTCGAAGTACGATGAAGATTGCAGGATCGAATACGATAAAAAATGTATATCAGTTCCGTAAATTTGGTCCATCACGCAGGAAGAACAACGGAATGGTTCAAGTGTTATAACTACCTATAGTGATCACAATACATATGGTGCGCAAAGGTATAAGGGGACGATATATGATGGTGTTGTCACAGTTGTACGACATGAGTATGACGATCAGAATAGATTGAAAAATATTGCTGATGCGTTTGATTATTTTACACACTACAAGTACGATAAGACACGAATTAGTAAAGTACAGACGAATGGAACATATCAGGTTTCTGTAGCAGATAATGCCAATGCTCAGTATATCTATGAACCGGATGGTAAGATAAAGAGTATTATCTACCCGAGACTATCGGACGGTAGTGTGTTAACTACAGATAACCAATATGATGCTATTGGTCGGTTACTGAAAGTTACCAACAAGAAAGGTACTACGGTACTATCTCAGTATCAGTACAGTTATGATAGTAATGGGAACATCACTTCTGTAACAGATGCATCAGGTATAACTGATTATAAATATGATAAGTTGGATCGGTTAATTCAGGTGAAACGTCCTACAGGTGAGACGATAGACTATACCTACGATGCCCGAGGTAATCGTAAGACACTAGCAGAAGATGATCGTTTATTACAATTCGCTAGAGAACAGACGTATACATTTAACCTGTGGGATCAGCTAAAGACTATCACCGAAGGTAATATGACTACTGAGTTCGAATATGAAATGCAAGGACTGCGCTTGTACAAAGAGACAACGACTAGAGCGGCTAATGGAACAGGAAATCCACCAGTAAAAGAGAAAGTTCGTTATGCGTATAACAATAACGGACAGGTAATATCGGAGTCTAATGATTCGAATCAGGCGATTGCGAGTTATGTCTGGGGACCGGATCGGATGTTAGCAAAAAGAGATGCTAGCACGAATAAAAAGTATTATTATCTCTATAACGGTCACGGTGATGTTGTACAGATAATTAACGAGAACGGTACTACGGTGAATAGCTACCAGTATGATGAATGGGGCAATATCCTGTAGCAGACGGAAGAGATCAAGAATTCATTTAAGTATGCAGGAGAAATTCAGGATGAAGAGACAGGGCTATACTATCTGCGGGCGAGATATTATGATCCTGGGGTTGGACGATTTATAAAAAAGGATACGTATGAAGGCGAACTAAATGATCCGCTGAGCCAGAATTTGTATTCGTATGTTCATAATAATCCGTTGAAGTATGTAGATCCGAGTGGTCATAGGGTCTGGTTAATTCACGGAACGAATCTTTCGGGTGCCGAGCATCCAGAAGATACATGGACTCCGGATTTTGTGGAGTATGTGGAAGGACTTTTTAATGAGTCAAGTAAAAAGATGAAATGGACTGGTGGCAACTCAACTGGTGCTCGCTCAGAAGCGGCGAAGGATTTTGTGACAGAAGTATATGAATGGCATTCTAAAAACCCTGATGATCCAATAAGATTAGTTGGTCATAGCCATGGTGGGAATGTCGCCATCATGTTAGCTAATCTTTTAGATAAAAAAGGAATGAAAGTAGACACTTTGATTACAATAGCTACCCCAGTTAGGGGTTACAACTTAGACAAAAATACTTCCGTTGGCCAACACATTCATGTATACAATAAAAAGGACCAAATCCAGGTAAATGGAGGGCCTCTGTGGGCTTTGGGTGCTACTAAAGGGCGTACATTTAAAGGTGCCGAAAATGTGAGGGCCAAAGATGCTGAAAAGCTAGGCGTCTTTAGTCCGAACGGTGGACCTATTGATTCTCATTCGAGTATGCATAGCAACAAATCTATATGGGATAAATATATTAAACCGAAGTTGAAAAAGTAGAACTGAGCTGTCAATAATCAAAGAGGAGGGCGTGTATGGCAACATGGTTAAGGCTTTTAATCATAGTAATAATAATATTTAATATTTCATCATTTGTATGGTTACTACTTGGTTCAACAGCCTATTTTCAACGAGAAATGGATATTGTTGGTACATTTTATTTATTAATCGTTGGTATTCCCGTTCTTTTGTTGGCTATATTATTTACTGTATTTCTGATTAAAGGAACTGTTCCAACAAGTGGAGTACACTACATTGGAATTTGTCTGGGGCTGATACTGTCATTAATACTCTCTGCCATCCTGATTCATGGTGTTAACTCCAGTGGGTGGGCAAAAGAGAAGTTAGAAAGCGATTCACCAAAGATTACGGCTGATGGTAAGTATGAATATCACATTGACTTAATTAATTTGTTTCAAAGGAACAGTAAAGCGCGTCTTTATCTAAGGAATGTAAGCACCGGAGAGGAAAAGTTTATCCCTATTAATATCCAGACACGCAAAATTAAAACTCTTGCGGTTGGTAAGGTTAACCATTGGGTATTACTTGAACCAACGGACATTGACTCTCAATATATTCTGTACACGACAAAAGACCTTGGTCGCTTGCCCGAAGAAAAATTCAAAATAGACATTTTAGCAGGAACATCAAGTGGAGTTAAATAAATTTCATCAACCACAATGCGAATAGATTTCGTGTTGTGGTTTTTCTTTCATCGGGGGGGGCATGTATTTCCCACCTAGTGCCGAATGAGTTAGGTGGCAATCTTAATAACCTATAACCTTAGAATACCAGTGCCACCGATGCTTCAATTTGTTGTACGCGCTGGTACAAAACGGCCGTAGGGCGGTTCATTAACGAGGATACGTATGAAGGGAAGATTACGAATCCGTTGAGTTTGAATTTGGATACGTATGTGCATAATAATCCGCTGATTTATGTAGACCCTAGTGGGCATAAAGTTTGGCTGATTCACGGTACTTTCTCAACCGGGGATACATGGACTCCGGATTTTGTGAAATATGTGGAAGGTCTATTTAATGAATCAAGTGAAAAGTTAAATTGGACAGGAAAGAACAGTACTGGTGCTCGTTCAAATGCGGCGGAAGAATCCATAAATAAAGTGTATGAATGGCACAGTAAAAATCCTGACGAACCTATTAGATTGGTAGGGCATAGTCACGGGGGGAATGTAGCTATCTTGTTAGCTAATCTTCTTGAGAAAAAGGGAAAGAAGGTCGAGATATTAATAACTGTAGCGAATCCAGTTAGGGAATATAAGCTTGATACAAAGGTTGGGCAACACATTCAAATGTATAACAACAGAGATTCCGTCCAAATGGATATGGGAGGAAAATGGTGGCGATTAGGGTTTGGTTCTACATCTACGAGGAAGTTTAAGGGTGCAGATAATGTGCGTGCGAAAGACGGAGAGACTGGCTCGAAAATTGAAGCACATTCTACGATGCATAGTAATGTAGACATATGGAAGAAGTACATCGAGCCAATATTAAAATTAAAATGAAAAAGATGTTTACATGAGAGAGGAGGGTTATTTTGGCGATCTGGTTAAAATTTCTATTGATATTACTAATGATTTTTAATCTGTCATCATTCGTATGGTTTCTCCTCGGTTCTACAGCGTATTTCCAAAGAGGAATGGATATTATGGGAACAACCTATTTATGGGGAGCTGGTATTCCTGTACTATTAATTACGATTGTATTTACTATATTTCTTTTTAAAGGATAGATTCCAACGAGCAGGGGAGATTATATTGGAATTTGTGTGTGGATGGTATTATCCATTTTACTCTCTTTCGTATTGATTCAAAGTGTGAGTACTCACGGTTGGGCAAACGAAAAGATCAGTAGTGACTCATTGAAGATTACGTCGGACGGAAAGTATGAATATCGAGTAAACTTAATCAACTTATTTCAAAAAAACAGTCATGCTAGACTTTATCTTAAAGATGTCCATTCGGGGGAGGAAATATATATATCGACTGGGATTCAGACTCGTAAGATTGTAGGACTCGTGACATCCCTTCTTCCTCCGAAAGAGTCTTGTAATGGGAAATAATTTCACATTAAGAAGAATGTCTTTTTTGATTAACGAAACATAGACGATTATATCGATTAGCTAGTAACATGCAACAAACTCATCCTGGACGCCATGGACATTATCGCAAAGCAGGCAGGTGTGCTAGAGATGGATACCGTGAAACAAGCAGCATATCACCTTCATGCCATGGAACAGGATCTGAATCGAAAGTTATTTGAAGTCCGACTGGAGAAGAGTATCTTGGCAAATCAAATGAGTCAGTCTACATAAAACCACCTTAACAAAAGGACAGCGCAGGATCATATAAGATGATCTTGCACTGTTTTTTTTCCTTTCCATCCAAACGAATTCCGCTTCCAATTAAGCATTGACTTTCCTCCAAAATCCCCCTACACTTCAATTATTAAAATACTTTTAAAAACATTCATTGAATGGTTCGAAATGAACGAAAGGAGGCATACAACTAACCATGTTACCTACATCACACAACACCCAACAGGTGAAGCGGATCAACGTTGAATTGGTGAAGAATACGCTCCGATCAATGGGCGTAGGCACGAAGGCTTCCATTGCTAACCTGACCAAACTCAGCGTGGCGACATGCGGCACGATCCTGAATGAGTTGCTTCAGACAGGTGAGATTATTGATCTGGGTCCAGATGAATCAAGTGGGGGGAGACCTGCGAGTCGGTATCAATTCAATGCGGACTACGCGAGTGTGCTCTGTCTGATTATTCGAACTGAGGGCGGCGTTCACTCGATCACACATACATATGCCAATCTGAATGGAGAGATGGCGGACGAACAGACACTATTTTTGGATGAGATTAATGTCCCGGTGGTAGAGGATCTAATTGCGAACCTGATTGAACAACACCACAATGTGCAGGCGATTGGGATCGGCATACCTGGGGTGGCACACAACGGCGTTATTGGGATCTGTGATGTACCGGAGCTGATGTATCAGCCACTCGGACCAAGGCTAAAAGAACAGTATGAAGACGTGGAAGTGGTCATTGGCAACGACATGAACCTTACGGTCTATGGACTGTATAACCAGCAGCAATTTGAGGAAGAGAAGAACTTTGCGGTGGTGACTTTTCCGGAGAACCATTTTCCGGGTGCAGGTTTTATCATTGATGGTCGTCCGCTGACCGGGAATACGCAATTTGGGGGCGAGGTGTCCTTTTTACCTTTTGGCGTGTCACGAGAAGAGCAACTGCGCATGTTGAAAACGACAGAGGGTTTGCAGGAGCTCATCGTACAGACGCTTGTATCCATCATCGCGATCATTAACCCCGCTACGATTGTAGTCACAGGGGATACGACGGACCCTGCTATGAGGGATGACCTGATGCAAGGTTGTCTGGATCGAATGATTCCACTGGAGCATATGCCGGAGTTGATCATCCAAAGAGACACTCGGCGCGAATATGTGACTGGTCTAGTCGCTGTTACACTGGAGAGCCTGACCTACCGCATTCAGGTTATTGAGAAGCAGTGGTAAAGAAAAAGGAGCTTTTACGAGTATTCTATTTTTAGGAATAAAGCTTAACTATGTTTCCTATTTCAAATGTACAAATCATTGAAACGATAACGTAGAGGGCAGAACCAATCTGAAGAACGCCTTTATCACTGTATTTTCACCTTTTGGAACGATTCAAAAAATACAGGGATAACAGCGGTCGGAAGATGGTACTGCAATCGTAGTTATAACGTGCAATTATTTTCCTGAACACACTGGAGGAACTTATTTTGAATCAGCAAGCAGGCACGCAAGGCAACAAACGAAAGTTCAACAAGCTGTACGCCATGCAACTGGCAACAATCTTTCTGGGATTTATAGTATTTGGTATATCGGAAAATATTAAGGGGCCGGCCATTCCGCGCATTCAATTCGATTTTAATCTGGATGAGAAACAACTCGGGACGTTATTATCCCTGAACGCACTGGGTTACCTGATCGCCTGCTCCTTCACAGCTATTCTGGTTCGCAAATGGGGCATCAAGGCGGTTAGCATCATATCATTTGCATCGATGATCCTATCGGGTGTGTTCATTTATGTGTCTCATACCTATCCACTCTTTGCTTCATCATACTTCTTCATGTACATCGGTAACGGCATGCTGGAGATTGCTTTGGCGATTCTGGGTGCGCGGATCTTTGTGAAAAACACAGGTACGATGATGAACCTGTCCCATTTCTTCTATGGACTGAGTTCAACGGTAGCACCTTTGCTGGCGACGGGTGTCATGTCGTTGAGCGTGTTTGGACACGAACTGGACTGGCGCGGTATGTATCTGGTGATGTTGTCACTCTGTCTGCTGCCGATCATTGCGGCGTTGCGCAGCAAATTTCCGGGGGATGATCTTCCACATGAAGATCGGACTTCACTGAAGACGTTAACACGTGATCCTGCCCTTTGGCTGATGGTGCTCATTCTTTCTTTTGGCGTGGTATCGGAGCTGGCGGTTGGGGGTTGGTTGGTTAATTTCCTGGAAAAAGCCTACACGTGGGACACGGTCAAAGCCTCCGGGTTATTATCTGCGTTCTTCCTCACGTTCTCGCTGGGACGACTGCTGCTTGGACCATTGACGGACCGGATCGGATTTGTATTGTCACTGATTATGTTCTCAGCTTTCTCGGGAGTATGTACGTTCGTGGCGCTTGCAGGGGGAGAGCGTCTTGCGATTTTCTTTGCGATATCTGGCGCGGGCATAGCGATGATCTATCCAACAGTTATGGCGTTTATCGCACGAAGATATCCGAACGGCAGTGACACCGCGATTACGTTCACAGTTACTCTGATGGGGGTTGGTAGTGTCATTGGTAACTATGTGATTGGCTGGGTGATTGAAGGTGTGAAGAATTTGTACGGTTCAACGACTCAGTTGGGACTGCTGCGCGGACTTCAGGCGGGGTATGGGTTCATTGGTTTATGTGCTGTGATCTGTGCGGCATCGGGAGTAGTGTTGTATGTGTATTTGAAAAGACGACAGGAACTGATATAGATGATACGTAGCACCAAGCTTCATTAAGAACTCTTTAATAGAACTCTTTAATAGCTCTTTCTCACCTGAACTATGGAGTGAGAAGGAGCTTTTTTTCAGTTTTTATTTTGCATATGAACGGGTATCAAATTAGCAAATGGTACGATATACACCTTCGATCGGATAATCTGAGCAAAAGTTACGGAACAGTTACTAGTTTACTTTAACAAGCTGAACATTTTGGAAATTAATATTGTTATAAGCTAAATTACATATTATGATGTATAGGTCTTTTGATTCAATATTATACAAAAATCAGGAGAAAAGACTTAATCATTAGGAGGCAATATGGATATTTCGAAAAAACTGGGTGTAGCAGCTATGGCAACGATAGCTCTTACGCTAAGCACGGCAATTCACTCCAACGTGTCGGCAGCATCCGATCCGTTCAAAGATGTTGCACAGGCATCGCCTTGGGCAAAGGGACTTATTCAAGAAGCTCAAGAGAAGATGTTCATGAATGGAGATCGTGAGGGTTATTTCCATCCCTTACAAGAGGTAACTCGTCAAGAAGCGGCAGTCGCGCTTGTTAAATTAATGGGCCTTCAATTAAGTAACAATGTGGTTTCTTCATTTACAGATGTTGCTCCTGGTTCATGGAGTGAAAGTGCGATTAATGCGGTACAAAAAGCAGGATGGATGAATGGAGATCGTAATGGAACATTTCGTCCTAAAGCAGTAATTACAAGAGAAGAATTAGCTTCCATTCTGGCCAGAGCTACACAAGTAGATGCAGTGGCAGTTCAAGAAGATGAGCTTCCAGCTATTAAGGATAATCAGAAAATATCCGCTTGGGCTAAAAACTCAGTTTCATCCGTTGTTTCATCAGGTTTGATGACAGGAAGTAATGGAAGCTTTCATCCACAGAAACCAGTACTTCGGCAGGAATTGGCAGCTATTTTAGTAAGAATGGATTCTAAGACTACAAGCAATAAACTTCAAACTATCAAGAAAATAGAAAATGGAATGGTGACGATTGGAAATACCAACTATAGTGTGACGGAAGCATTAAAACCACTTTTCTCGGAAAATAATGTAGCTGCACTTGCTAACGCGGAAGTTCGTGTTGAAACCGTAGATGATCGTATCACCAAGGTATTTGAACTAAAACTCCTTACGCCAGGTCAGGGAGCAGAATCGGGTAAAAAAGAGTTCTCAGGTAATACCATACTAGATGGCGGACAAGCAGTCATTGAAGGCAATGTAAAAGTTGCAGCTGACTACATAACGATTAAGAATATCAACATTAGCGGCGATTTGGAAATTACGAAGGAACTCGAAAATGACTTTTACGCAGAGAAGATTACGGTAAAAGGTACAACATACGTTAAGGGCGGAGACGATAATACGGTCGTATTCGACCATTCGTCACTCCAAGGAATGAATATTACCAAGGAAGATGTTCGGGTAGAAGCAGTAAACAAAACGGTCGTTAAAGAAGTCCATATTGAGTCGAAGCTCTCCGGATTGTGGGGGGATGAATCCATTACATATGAGAGTGTAACTGTAGGAGAAGGTGTTCAAAATGCTTCTTTGTATGCCCACATCCAGAACTTGGAGATCAATACAGGTAATAAAGAAACAACAATTTCTGGAACAGGTCATATCGAATCGGTGACCATTAAAGGTTCTGGCACAATTGCGCTACAAGGTACCGGCGTAATAGGGTCCGTAACGATTACAGATAGTGCCAGCCAAGTGTCACTCCCAGCTAACGGTTCCATTCAACGTCTAGTGCTTCCAGACGGAATAGCACCAGAGAGAGTGATTGCAAACTACGATAAAGTAAAAACACAGATCGCTACGATTAACGGAGCATCGAATCCAGCTTACGTACTCCCAAGTTCGGGAGGCGGTAATTCTTCCAATAGCGGAGGTAATGCGGGGAACTCCGGAGGAGGAACGCCCTCTAATCCGGGTACAACACCAACACCAACGAATCCGAACCCAATAGCATGGTATCCGTACACTTACAAGAGTTATCAAAACCGCACAGAAACTTCGGCTGATGGTTTGATGACCACGAACAAAACGGGTACGGTCTATTACATGGCTGTTCGTTCAGGTGATAATGTACGTCCTACAACCGAACAAGTGAAGAGTGGAATACTTCCTAATAACCTCCCTTCAACACATGGTATGTTTTCTATAACAGCTAACCAACCTGTAACCTATAAAATAGAAGGCTTGGAACCGACGAAAGCATACAGCATGTATGCCATTTTCAAAAATGAAGAAACGGGTCA
This sequence comes from Paenibacillus sp. FSL H8-0283, assembly GCF_045040675.1. Classification (NCBI taxonomy): domain Bacteria; kingdom Bacillati; phylum Bacillota; class Bacilli; order Caryophanales; family Paenibacillaceae; genus Paenibacillus; species Paenibacillus sp. FSL H8-0283. Next base: position 5,292,579 of record NZ_CP150295.1, on the reverse strand, counting down.
GGAAACGCAGCCAATGTTTATCCATTCCGTTATGAATTATATTGCGAACGACATTAGTGTACTTCCTTATGAGAATTCAAACTTAAGTCAGATTAGAATTCAGTTCACTGGTGTACTCACTCCTCCGGCCACAAGTACAACCAATCCGTCTGCCATCATTAAGGATGGTCATCTGCGAAACTATGGCTACGGATTTATTGAGATTAATTCAATAGAATGGGATCTAACCATTCCCGAAATGCCTATTATGAATCTAAATTTTGACCCTGTAACATTGGGAGACGGGACATCCTATAGGTTGGATTGGACCTATGTAAAAAATGCTTTAACGATTAAAAATACAGATGGAAATGGTTCCCGTTCGTTCGGCGGACATGGAAGTTACTCAGGTCCGGAAGTTGTCTCATTGATCACCAAGCAATTATCCATAGAAGCTGGTAACACGATCGATCCGTTAAAGGGAGAAGCAGTCATGCACATTCTTGGCGTGTATCCTTCTCCGTTGAAACAGGAATTGGGGTTGGTTGAGTTCAATGGACAACATTATCAGAAAGCACTGGCAGAAAAAGCAGGCCAATATACGACATTCAGTGATGTCAAACAGATTATTCATGCTACAAACCAGCAATATCCTGCTCCATCCAGCACTGAAGCCAGTGTGATCCGTAATATCAATAGTGCAGCAACCGTTTCTATTATGGAATCTTACCTGAAGAGATATGCATCCACATTAAATATTGATGCAACGGCATACAGCAATATGAATCAGGCTGCTCGAGCAGAAGTTGCCCAAACAATTATTAATAATCGAAGACTTCTGCCTGATAACAAATTCACGAGCCTTGAAGAAATTCGTACTACTTATGAACTTGCATACGTCAAGGCTGCTTCTATACCGATGAGCATTTCTTTTGTGGATACCGATACGGCTGCAGGCTTTGTTGGGGGAGATATTAGATGGACTACAGGTACAGATGATAATTCAGTCATTTCTTATGAGGTACTCTGGGGAGATGCTGGGCTAAGTCTTTCGAGCATTGCAACAATCGACAAGGATGAAGAGAATAGTTATACCTTACCACAAGGAACGGCTATTCCTTACGGATCGACTCAACTACTTGTACGAGCCGTGCTTCAAGATGGATCTCAAACAGCTCCAATATCCATTGCGATCAAAGATACATTGCCTTCGGCTCCTGAGGAACCAGCAATTAAAATCAATGATGAAAGAAATATACTGATTGATGCGAATTCAAGCATGGAGTTTTCGGTGGACGAAGCTCAATCTTGGATTTCATATAATGATGTAGATCCGCCGATTTTCCCTGGTGATGTATTTGTGAGAGTGCGTGTTAAAGCTGATTCAGCGAATCAAGTTCCAGCAGGGAACTGGTTAACAGTTAGTTTTGTAGATAATGTAAAAATGTATGTTGGTCATAATGATGCCAGTAATACGTTCTATACAGACCACATGACCTCAGCAATGGAGTATTCTGTGAATGACGGGGAAACGTGGACAACGTACAACGAAGAAAATCCACAACAATTTCCTGGGGATCTAACTGTTCTCGTTCGCGAGAGAGGCGGTCAATACTTGGAGGCTGCACCAGCTAAAAGCTTCACATTTACATCGAAAGTTCAGGTTTGGGAGTCAAATAATTCAATTATGGCTTCTTCATCGATACTTGAATACTCCAAGAATAATGGAGAATGGATTCCATTAATCAGCGAACAAACTGTTCATTTCGAAACGGGAGATTCCGTTCAAGTTCGTGAAGCGGCACGTAATCCTTTTCCAGCTGGAGAAACAACGACATTTAATTTCTAAAAAGTAAAAAATATTCAAGGGAGAATCTCTACGATTCAATGCCCAGCAACCCGTAAAGCCCCGCTGATCTCAAGATCAGCGGGGCTTTACACCTATTCTTACAAGTCAATAAGTACGAACTTACCTGACCTCGACTGGCTTATCTTATCCCCTTACTTCAACAAACCTATGACTTGTTCAAAGCCGATCTTCTTTTCCAACGTTTCAAAAGCACGTAAAATCCAAAAGCACCTAAGAAAATCACCGCTGCCGGAACGATATAAGGTTTAACAATCTCATCCACATGCTCCCATTGAGAGCCTAGTTTGAAGCCTAGGTAGATATACAATGAGGTGATCGGAAGCATGGCCAAGAAGGTAAAGATACTGAACTTAAACACATTCATTTTCGCCATTCCACATGGGATGGAGATCACGGTCCGAATGCCGGGTACAAAACGTCCATAGAATGCTACCCCGCTGCCATATTTCTCGAAGAACTTATCGGAAGCGTCCAGATGGTGGGGGCGAATCAAGAAATATTTGCCGAATTTTTCGACCATCGGTCTGCCGCCGTATCGTCCCAGGGCATACAACGTCAGAGGTCCAAACGTACCACCTACGGTACCAGCGAGTATAGCCAGCCAAAGCTTCATATCCCCAAGATACACCCAATATCCTGCCATGGGCAGTACGAGTTCAGCAGGTACGAATTCAAACGACAAGGCAATAACCAGACCTGCGTATGACAAATCTTTAAAAAAGAGTATAAATTGCGTGATCCATTCTGTCATGCTTTCCCTCCATGAATCTATCTTTTTTATATATAAAAGAAACACTCCTGTACAAAGAGTAACAATAGCGAATAGAGCTTGTCAAAGTTCACATGTATGTCCATTTCAGGGCACACTGCGGCAATATGTTTACCTATACATAAGGGTTGAATGGATTCATTGACACTTCATACGGAAGTGGATACCGAAGCAATGATATAATCCTCTGAAAATGCTTCCAATTATAGTATGATAAGATTATCACTAGCTTCTTCACCATCCTGTACATAAAGAGAAGGAGATCAGAACATGACCGTAACTTCGATTATCGACCAGATCCATATTATTGAATATGCCCCCTCTTACGCTACTGTGCGCAAGACCGTAGAGGCCGGATGGCCGACGGGAGTGTGGTTTTGATTTCTTTGACTATACGTGGAAAAAGGGAGATGTCTCCCTGCGGGCTGCACTTGAAAAGTCGGGTCGCGGGCTGACTGCCCTCGAAACACCGGATTACGAAATCTCTACAGAGGTCGATGGTCATGATCTGGTTTTCGGTTCCAGCTATAAGGTTCACTATCGCATTAAGAACACTTCTGCGTCCGAACTGGCAGTCGAGATCAAGGCACATTATACAAGGGTAAGCTACCGAGGGACTATAGCTCCAATGTATCCTTTTATTGTTTCATGTATATCATATAGATATACAACTGTAGGGAGGTGAGGTATAATTGGAGCATCAATCAAACGAAAGGCGTGGGATTGCCATGACTACAGCCACACTTAGCAAATGGGGAAATAGCAGTGCAATTCGCATTCCTAACCAATTGCTTAAGCGTCTTAATCTGGAAGAAGGCTCGGAAATCGAGATTTTGGTGACAGAAGATAATGAATTGTTGTTGCGTCCAAAAACCAAGCCTGTAGAGTCCAATGAGGAACTACGTAACCATCTAAAGACTTTGCTCTCTAAAGTGAAACAGGATACAAGACATGAAGAAATAGACTTTGGTACTGAAGGGAAAGAGTTACTTTGATTATTCCCAAACGAGGCGATCTGATATGGCTTGACTTTGATCCTCAAGCGGGTCACGAGCAAGCCGGGAGACGACCGACTATTGTTCTATCAGAACTTGAATTCAATGAAATAACGGGTTTTGCCGTTGTATGTCCCATAACGAGTCAAGCCAAGGATTATCCTTTTGAAGTTACACTACCAGAAGAGTTGCCATTTTCAGGTGTTGTTTTGACGGATCAGTTGAAGAGTCTTGATGTGCGGCAACGACGTATCCAAATTGCGGGGCATGCCGAACCAACCTCTGAATTTATGAAATCAGTTCTACGCAATGTCCGTTCTATATTGGCATAATTGAAAATTAGTAGCTGATCATATTCCTAAATCCACGTCTAACTAAAAGACGTGGATTTTTTCTTTCATGCCTAAATAGATTCGTCCATCCTTGACGCTTCTAACAAGAGCTTCCGAAAGGCACATATAAGTTGGAAAGAAAGATTTTTAATTCTCTGAAAATGCTTCCATTTATAGTATGATAAGACTATCGCTAGCTTCTTCAAACATGGCCTGTATTATCTCTGCGGCTATCGGGCAAAGGCCATATTGAAAGTTCACAAAGACCATCCTGTACATAAAGAGAAGGAGATCAGAACATGACCGTAACTTCGATTATTGATCAAATCCATATTATTGAATACGACCCCTCTTACGCTGCCGCACTCGCGGATATGTGGAACCGTAGTAATGAAAGCTGGGGAGGTGGCACCAACCTTAGAACAGAGGAAACCGTTCGCCGGGAGATGGAGAGTTCGTCCAATCTTTATGTGTTTCTAGCCGTTCATGAGAAAGAGGTTGTTGGCTTCTGCAGTTTTGCTCATTACCGCTATGACGAGAGAGCGCTATATGTACCGCTGCTTAACGTACGCCCCGACTATCACGGGTATAAGGTCGGACGTAATCTGATCCTGAATGCTGTTCGCAAGACCGTGGAGGCCGGATGGCCCCGCCTGGATCTGTTCACATGGGCAGGCAACACGAAGGCTGTACCGATGTACAAGAAATGTGGATTCTTCTGGGAGAAAAAAGATGATAATGTGCATCTGATGAATTTCATCCCTACCATTTTGCAGACCGAAGCACTCGCTCCTTATTTTGAGGAGTTGGATTGGTATGCAGACAGCACGCGTGAACTCGTGGTCGAGCCGGATGGCCGACGGGAGCGTGGTTTTGATTTCTTTGACTACACGTGGAAAAAGGGAGATATCTCCCTGCGGGCTGCATTTGAAAAGTCGGGTCGCGGGCTGACTGCCCTCGAAACACCAGATTACGAAATCTCAACAGAGGTCGACGATCATGATCTGGTATTCGGTTCCAGCTATAAGGTTCGCTATCGCATTAAGAATACTTCTGCGTCTGAATTGGCAGTTGAGATCAAGGGTGAGGATAACAAAAACATTCGATTTGCGCTGGACGTTGCACGAGCAGTCGCTCCGGGAGAAACCATCATCGTGGAAGGTGAGTTTCACCTTGATCCAATTACAGAGGAACAGAATAACAATAAGACCCATCCCGTGGTTGCCAGCACTTGGTTGATCGGCGGTAAGAAAGCGGAGTTCAGGTTAGGTATTGCCCCGAAATTCCCGGCCAAGATCAAGACTATCTTGCCTGTGAAGGAGCTCTATACAGGTATTCCGGCTGAGTTGGTTCTGAACGTGGAAAATAATGTGGATGCCGAAACGGAGTTCAGCTTGGACTTACCAGAGGATGAATTCCTTGAATGGGCGCAGCGTTCGGTGCGCTTTACGGTGCCTGCCAAAGGTAAAATGTCTGTGCCAGTGCCTTTCACCTTGCGTTCGTATGGTCTCTATTCCCAAGAAGTAGAAGTGACGGCTGTCCCAGTGGGGAACCATGCGATCTCTTTTACAAGCAAAATTTCTGTACTGATGAAGGGAATCGAAGGGAAATATGGCGGGCAGATTGAGGATCAATGGGTGGCTGTTAACGGCGCATTCTCGCTCCATATGAACAAGCATGATAATGTCATGTGGATTGAATATCCGGGTTCCCGTCATTCATTCTGGTGGACTTATCCGAAGCTGGGTAAGCCGTTTGCCGAAGAGTTATCCAAAAAACAAGCAAAAGAAGTGAATATTTATCCCGAAGGGGAACGTCAGGTTCTTGAAGCACTGTATGACTCGGAGGATTTCCCTGGCTTGCAGATCAAGTCGGTGGTCAAGCTGTCTGCGAATGGAGTCGCCGAATTCCACCACGAGGTTGAGAATACACGAGACACCGCCTGGGAAGAGGACCTGTATCTAATGAATAACTTTGGGTTCTATGGTAGCAGGTTAATTCTCCCGTACCAAGATCGTTTTGTGGATATGGGGGATTCTTACGCTGGCGATCCGAGCCATTGGGATAGCGCCCAAATCACGGAAAACTGGCTGTTCTGTAAGGAGGAGTATGGTGCCAGCGGTATCTATTGGGACCCTTCTCTGAAGTTGCTTCGCCCGGAATACACGCTGGGGTTTCAGCATGAGCTTGGCCGTATTCCCGCAGGAGCTGTTGTGCGGACAAAAGCAACTGTATATGCTTTGAACACGTTTGCCAAATGGTCGGATTTCCGTGCGTTTGCACGGAAGCAGCGGAACCCGGTCATTCCGTTGCTGGCCAGTCATCTGGATCTGACACTGAGTGAGGGAAATCCATTTGCCCCGGACGTGCTGCAAGCAACGTTGACTGAACACAAACTGGTTCCGCTTGCGGGCAAGCTGGAGCTGTATGTGCAGCAGGGTGGCAAACCGGAGGTTATGGCCAATGCGAAGGAATTCAATCCGGAGCAGAATCTAAACTCAGCCAAGCTGACATTCTCACCAGACGAAGCGGACCGAGACCAGCACGTGAGTGGTTGGAAAGTTCGTGGGCTATACCGGGGCGAAGATCGGATTCAGGAACGAACTGCCCTTTGGTTCCCACAGAGCGGAACAGAGGTGAAGCAGAAGGTTGAAGAAGGTTCATCTGGCCCTTTGTACACCGTAGACAATGGAGTGTTGTCGATCGCCGTTGCTCCTGAATTCGGGAGTGTAGTACACTCTCTGAAATATGCAGGAGAAGAATGGCTGGATAGCTCATACCCTGAACCGGCTCCACGCTCGTGGTGGAATCCGTGGTATGGCGGACTGGGTGTCGGGGTTCCAGGCATGAATGGTTTCAGCCGCCAGTTGGAACAGAGAGCCGCTTCCTGGACAGAGCAGAAGGATCAATACGGCAACGTCTGGAAGGGTATAAAGCTGACCACCCGGATTGAAAAGCATGAAGCGAATCGTGGAATCACGATCCACCAGCATTATCTGATGCTGCCGGGTGTCCCTGTACTCTGCACGCTACTTGCCGTGACCAACGAAAGCGGCCTGACGCTGACGGATTACTCGCTTGCGGAGGAACGTTTCCTCCAGCCTTCATCTGTCTTTGCGGAAGGTTGGATAGAACAACCGGGTAAAGATCGATTCCCGCTAGGCAAGGTGGATTTGGGCCTTCCACTTGAAGACCTTTTGCGAGTAGGATCGGTTTCGCGTGAAAACATGCTGCATGCGGTACATCGTTATCCGAATCAGAGTGCATGGGGGTTTGCCAATAATCAGGTGACGGGTCTAAACGTTCATCATCATCTGACACTCCAGCAGGGGGAGACGGTCTGGACGGAGCCGACATATCTGGTTCTGGGACAGATCCCGCTGAGTTCAGCGGATGTGCGTGACCTTCTCAAACTGAATTTTGTAACTTCTACCGATGAAAAGGAGGCTTCACATGCCGATCATTGATATTCATATTCACCTGTCGGACATCGACAGCTTTCACCGAACAGCAATCGATCTGTCGAAAGTGGATTACTCTGCCGCAGGTCTTAAAGCGGAGTTTGATAAAAACGACGTCATTATGGGTATCGGAATGGGGGTTACGGAGCAGACGAAGGGAGCGTTCCCGGATTCCAGTTCCCCTAACCCGATGGGACTTGATCTGGAAGAGAAGGTTCCGTCATTCCTCATGGAATGTGTGGGGATCAATCCCAATGCGCTAGATGGTAAAAACGCTCAGGACGAGCTTGATCGGATTGAAGCAAGACTGCAATCCCCTGAAGTAGCCGGAATCAAACTCTATGCGGGATACTATCATCACTATGTGTATGACAAAATCTATACCCCGGTCTATGAACTCGCAGCCAAGTACAACCTACCTGTCGTGATTCATACGGGTGACACGTACTCCATGAATGGATTGCTCAAATATTCTCATCCGTTGACGGTGGATGAATTAGCCTTGCAGCAACGTGGTGTGAACTTCATGATCTGTCATTTGGGTGATCCCTGGGTGATGGATGCAGCTGAAGTGGTGGCGAAGAATCCTAACGTGTACGCTGATTTGTCTGGTCTTGTGGTGGGGGATCGGCCCCATTTTGAACGGTTCATGAACGAGCCTTTATTCATGGATCATTTCCGCCGCGCCTTGGTATATTCGGATCATTACGAGAAAATGCTGTTTGGCACCGACTGGCCGCTTGCACCAATCGATCTGTATGCCGAATTTGTCCGCCGACTTGTACCGGAACAGCATCATGATAAAGTCTTCTATGAGAATGCCTTCGGGCTGTTTCCGCGTATTGGACAGCGGATTGTCGATCTGGGGTAGAACCTAAGTACCGAATTATTAATATCTGAGGGGACGTATAGCATGCCTGTCATGAAAGCATGAATCATGTGATGTTCATGCTTAATCCCTGTCACGTAAGCTCCTGCCACTTTGCTGGCAGGAGCTTTTTTGTCCAGGAGAACAAGGCATTCATCGTACGTCTAATCTGATGAGGGATTAGGAGAACAAAGGTTGAGTCACCATTTTTATATACCTTTTTAAGTCGTTTTCTGCATGTGGGTATTGTTCCCAAACCCCAAGGTTCCAACTCATATAACGGATGCCGAGATATCGGGATGCCAGAGAGAAGTACTTCTCGAATTGATGTTGTGAAATATCGTATCCGTGAGAACTTAGGGACTCCCGATAGATATCAACTTGTTTCAAATGTGTACAGCGCAGAGGGATATCAAAGAACAGGGAGCCATACCTTGCTTCCTCCCAATCGATAAAATAAACATCCTCATTGTTGTGTACCAATACATTGCCAGGATTCAGATCATTATGAATCATCGTATGTGTGTGCTCATCTTCGATGAGAATTTCAAGATCATCTACAATATGATCTGCTACAGCTTCAATTTCCGAAATGAGCGGTGATCCGAATTCCTCAATGAATGATGGACGTTCTATGGCGGTGTTCCACAACGGTCTCCAGCGTCTTTCCATCATTTCGATGATATGAGATCGATCCACAATAGGTATCCATGGCAGTTCTTTTTTCGACCCCATATTCGTTCCATGTATGTAGGCCAGTGCTTGTAATTCTTTATTCTGAAGCAGGTCTATATCCAGATGACTATAATTGGTTTGGTAGTCCACATCCTGAATGCAGATCAGACTGCGATCTTGTGTATGAGGTTCATTTGATAGACTATAGGGTACATTGGCTCCCTGTAAAAATAATCTGGACAAGGCGGAGCGTTCAATGAATGTGGCCTTCTTTGTTACGAAAGAAATATCCCTTTTCACACCATTTATAAGGAATTCAATATGATGTCGAAGCAATTCAACGGCTTGAGATCCGGCACCGATTGGGTTACTTTTGATACTTAGAATGTGAATATCCGAGGATACATATTGATTAATGGTTTGTTTTATTAATTGTTGTAATTTGACAGACTCCATACTCATCTGTTGTCTCCTTCTTGCCTGTATTTGTTTTTACGAATAAAGAGAACTATAATGGTGGATGCACAAAATTTCAGATTTCTTTGGAGGAACATACGTTATGAGATCTTTTCAGTTTTATAATCCGACCCGGCTGATTTTTGGCAAAGGGCAACTTCAAGCACTACAAACCGAAGTTCCAAAATACGGAAAACGTATTTTGCTTGTATATGGTGGTGGAAGCATCAAACGTAGCGGGCTGTACGATCAGGTAATCAGCCAGTTGAATGAGATCGGAGCAGAGGTTACGGAACTGGCTGGTGTGGAACCGAACCCTCGTCTGTCTACGGTTCATAAGGGTGTAGAACTATGCAGAACACATAACATTGATCTGGTTCTTGCGGTTGGCGGCGGCAGTGTGCTTGACTGCGGGAAAGCCATCGCAGTAGGAGCCAAATACGATGGAGACATGTGGGATGTTGTTGTGCGCGAAGCAACCCCAGAAGGCGGCCTTCCACTGGGGACAATTCTAACGATGGCAGCGACAGGCTCCGAGATGAACAACGGTTCAGTAATAACCAATCAGGACACGCAGGAAAAATGGGCATGGTTCAGCGAGTATTCTTTCCCGGCGTTCTCCATTCTTGATCCGGAGTACACATACACCGTACCACTGGATCAGACTGTATACGGCATGGTGGACATGATGTCTCATGTGTTTGAACATTATTTCCATCTGGATACGAATACACCAGTTCAGCTTGGATTCTGTGAGACGATTCTTCGTACCGTCATCGATACAGCCCCTCGCCTGATCAAAGATCCGGAAAACTATGAACTGCGCGAAACCATTCTCTACTGTGGAACAATGGCGCTTAACGATGTCCTGAATATGGGTCTTGCCGGAGATTGGGCTTCTCACAATATAGAACATGCCGTATCGGCTGTGTATGACATTCCTCATGGGGGAGGTCTTGCAATCCTCTTCCCACACTGGATGAAGCATAATCTGGATGTGGATGTAGATCGATTCAAACGTATGGCCATTAATGTATTTGATATTAATCCTACTGGAAAGTCGGACAAACAAGTTGCTGAAGAAGGCATTGAAGCGCTGCGTACATTCTGGACTTCGATTGGTGCCCCTAGCCGTCTGGCGGACTATGACATCGACGACAGTCAGATTGATGTAATGGCTGATAAAGCGATGCGATTTGGTCCGTTCGGATTCTTCAAAAACTTGCAGCGTGAAGATGTAGTACAAATTTATCAAGCTGCACTGTAATTGTAAATCTCACAATCACTTTGTATAATGAGTCACATTAAACAAGGACCTTCCTGTAATACATAGGAACGTCCTTGTTTTTTTATTATGACATCATATCTTATGCGCTCCACCGTGTATCTGGACTTCAATATCATGTGATCTCCTTTTCGAATTAATTCTTCGGTTCAACTACGGCTTCATTGACAGGAGTATCCTTTCGTTTCAGATACATCTTGCTTGGACGATGCAAGAGCACGATGAGCAGGGCGAAGAGATGAATCAGGGTGAAGAGGTTACTCTCATTCGGAATGGCAACGAATAGCGCCAGACTCAGAAACGTCACGGTGAGCTTGAACTTTCTTTTGGTGATGAATATAACAGCAAGCAGGCTGGGACCGATGATAAACAACATTCTGGCTAAGATTACGCCAGAGGCGTAAGCCAGATCATCTCCTTTGCGTAAGAAACCCAGATAGGCCTCCATGTTCTGGTTGAAGTCAATGAGGAACACGATAAAGGACACAATCACGTAGATCAGTTTTACACTCAATAAAATGCGCACGACATTTAATAGCGTAGGTAATGCTGTTTTTGCCATATCACTTCTCCTATTCGACATTTAATAAAGTAGGCATTTTTGGATTCAATGCGTTGTCCCTCTTCCTGCACGATATGTATTTCATATATTATACGATGTTGATGTCATATTTTGTATTAACCCAAAGTCTTCATTTTCCAATCGTTTGCAGTGGCCTTTGACCTAGTATAACTGGCGAAACAGCTTACAGATTATTTGATATCGACCGATATAAAGTAGATACATAGAATTTGGACTTCATAATGATGAAAATGAAAATGGATGGTGAATGTAATCATGGTATTTAGCAAGGCAAGAGAACGCATGCGCAACATGTCGTTCAGAGTCAAACTGCCACTTATGATCAGTCTGCTGGTGTGTATCGTACTGGCGGTAACTGCAGTAGTATCCTACACTGTAGCGGCTGTCATCACACTCGACAAAAGCAAAGATGAGATTAAAGCAACCTCGGACCGGGTGGGGGCAGGTCTGTATGCTTCACTAAGTTTGGAAGAACAATCCACCTTTCTGATCACAACACATCGGACCTTCCAGGATCTGCTGGAGATTCGGAATACGGATGGACAGGAAGGGGAGAATTTTTTCTCGGAAAACAATGAACTGCTGGATAAGGCAAGTGGTATTCTCGCGGACAGTCTGGCAGGTATGGAAGGTAACAACAGTCTGATTTTGTTGGATCGAAATGGCATTATTATTGCAGCGAATGATCCGGCAGTTATCAAGGCAGAACGCGGAGATCGGGCATATTTCCAAGAAGCAATTCAGGGTAAAAACGTGATTAGTGAAGGGATTGTAGCCAAGTCCTCAGGACAACTAGGTACGGCTTTTGCCATGCCAATCTACAATGAGAGTCAAGAAGTACAGGGAGTGCTCGTATCAGCGGCATCCACCTCGTTCTTCGTTAATCAGCTACAAAATATCAATATAAATGATGAGGGAAAAGTGATCATTCTGGACCGTGTAGGTACGGTTATCTACGATTCAGCGGATGAGAAGTTGGCAGGCCAGAAGATGGAGTCCGGCGAATACCAATCATTGATAGATCTGGCTCCTGGCGCTGAACTACAGCAAGGGGATATTAGCACAGATGAGAAAGTGGCGTATTACTCCAAAATACCAAGATCAGACTGGACCGTCGTTGTTGAAGATAAACTGAGTGATGTGCAGAAACCTTTGCGTGCGATGGCAAAACAGATGTATATTGTTCTGTTTAGTGCTATTGCGGTTTCCGTCGTAGCGGGTATTCTGATCTCTTTGCTGGTAACCAGACCAATTACCAGACTAACTGTGTTGTTCAGACAGCTTGCTGACGGCGATCTGACGGTGCAGGCTCAAGGTAAATATAGCGGAGAATTCAAACAATTGGTGGACAGCTTCAATACCATGGCAGCAGGCAATAAACAGCTGATCTCCAGCATGAACCATTCCATCGGCATCCTGAAAACAAGTACATCCGAGCTGGAACAGTCCACTCAGCAAACTTCGACCACGATTGCCGAAACAACGACAACAGCATTTGAGATTTCACGAGCGATGGAGTCCCAGGCGAACGATACGGAAGCCATTGTGGACAAATTCATGAATGTTGGTAACAAGATTGCCAATGTGAATGGAATGTCGCAGGCAGTGAAGTTCAAGGCAGATGAAATTACGGATGCATTCAAAAATAATCATGAAGTTATTGATGCACTCATTGCGGTGAACGGCCAGAACGAGATTGAAGTTGGCAACATCTCCAAAATTACAGTGCAACTCGCCGAAAGCTCCTCGGGCATTCACCAGATTACAGGTACGATTGCCGAAATCGCAAATCAGACGAAATTACTTGCGTTGAATGCTTCGATCGAGGCGGCGAGAGCTGGTGATCAGGGACGTGGCTTCGCAGTCGTTGCTTCTGAGATTCGCAAGCTGGCAGAGCAGACGACAGCTCAATCGGAGGATATCAACCGAATTGTGATGCAGACCATTGATCACGTGGAGCAGAATAACCGAAGTGTTCAGGCTATTGAAGCGATTGCGGAACAGCATAAGAGCAGTGTTAGCCAGACCAAGGAGACATTCAATTTTGTCACCGAGAATATGAATGAGATGATGAGCCAGGTTCAGGCTATTGCCACGGAGATCGAATCCATTGAACGTGATAAGGATGACGTCATTGGAGCTGCACAGAACTTGTCCGCTTCGGGTGAAGAGGTGTCGGCTTCTGTTGAGGAAGTCACAGCAACAATGCAGGAACAGTCCGGCATGACGGAACATTTGACAGATATGGTGCAGAGAATCGATGGACTGACCAAACAACTGGCCGAAGAAGCATCTCGCTTTAAAACAAAATAGGAATACGAAAAGAAACCCGTTTTTCAAAAGAAAACCGGGTTTCTAGAACAAAAAGAGCACCTGTACCCATCTATGGCTACAGGTGCTCTTTGGTGATGTGTTACTCTCCTCGAATGGAAGGCGCATACGCCAGCACTTCCATTTCAATTAAATAAGGGCCTAACCCGCTGAATACGGTAATACGGGCGGGATAGGGCTGTTTAATCATCTGCGCATACACTTCGTTGTATTCGGGCTGATCCTCGACTCTGGCCAGATGAGTGGTTACCTTCACAATATGATCAAGTGTAAGTCCGGCTTCTTGCAGGATCACCTCAATATTACGAATGCACTGCTCAGTCTGCTCCTTAATGCCGCCGATAGGCTCAAGCGTCTGTGGATCAACGCCTACCTGACCTGCGACGTAGAGGAAATCTCCTGCGCGGACAGCATGGGAGAAAGGAAGCGGGAACTTGGGTGCTGCACTTGCATGTATGATGGTAGACATCGTAGCTGTCATTCCTTTCCTAATGAGTGTGTATGATTGGTGTTAACTGATGCCAGTTCGTAGCCTGCTGATAATGATGAGCAATGGACAACAAGCGGTCTTCTCTCATGAGTGGACCGGCAAGTTGCATGCCGATAGGCAATGGCTTCCCTGAGGTGGTATCAAACCCGATGGGTACGGTGATGGACGGTAGTCCTGTATTAGTAAACGGTCCGTTAAAAATCGGGCTCCCCGTCTTATAGCCATGTGGGGCCACATAGGGTGTTGATGGAGTCAATAACACATCCACTTCATCGAAAAGCATCATCATCTCGCTCCGGAATATCGTTCGGATGCGTTGTGCCTGCAAATAATCAACGGCACTCGTCTGGTAACCGAGTTCAAGCTGCTCCCGCATCGTGTGGCCGTAACGATCAGAGGCTTCCGCGAAGCGTTCCTGATGGAAGGCGGCAGCTTCTGCCCGCATAACCGTACGATGAGCAGCCATGGTCTCTTCCATATAAGAAGGCAGGTCAACTTTCTTCCATTGCATGCCCAGCTTCTCAAGCACAGCGATGGCCGACTCTACCGCTAACAAGATCGCCGGTTCATCGGTTTGGAAGAAGCTGCTCGGTAGCCCGACCATCATTTCTGAAATAGGATGCTCAAGAGCATTTGTTAAATCTGGCTTGCCATGAGGGAGCGTGAAGGGGTCAAGCTCATCTTGCCCGGCCATTGCTTCCAGAACGATTGCGTTATCTTGTGCCGATCGAGTGAAGGCGCCAATATGATCCAGGCTCCAACTGGCTGTGATGACACCATTACGGCTAACCCTGCCGTAAGTGGGTTTCATACAGGTTAATCCGTTGTAAGCTGCGGGTCTAAGCAGAGAGCCAAAGGTCTGTGTTCCGAGTGTGAAGGAAGCCATGCCAGCCGCTACTGCAGCGGCAGAGCCGGAGCTGGAACCGCCTGGGGTATGTTCTAAATTCCATGGGTTGCGGGTTGGCGGTTCTCCTCCCTGAAAGGCGTATTCCGTCGTTGTTGTCTTGCCGAGCAGGATAGCACCTGCAGCTTGCAACTTATTAATTACAGTTGCATTCGTTCCAGATACGAAGTCTGGAAAGGTACTTGATCCAGCCGAGGTGCGTATGCCAGCGGTATGGATAATGTCTTTGGCTCCATAGGGAATACCATGCAGAGGACCGAGATATTCGCCATTCATCAGTTTTTGTTCAGACTCTCTTGCGGCCTGCAAAGCCTGTTCGGCGGTGACTGTAACGAAGGCTTGCACAGCAGGCTCTACTTTCTCAATGCGATTCAAATAGGATTTTGTAAGCTCGACAGGCGATATCAACTTATTTTTAATCAGTGTTGCGGCTTCAGCAATCGTCAGCTCGTTAAGTGGTTTCGTAATCATCGCAGAGGCACGCTCCTATGCGGGGGATTGGGCCCTACTTCTTCTGGCAACTTGAAGTTTCGAATCAGCTCCAAGTCTGTTGTAAATAGGGCAAGCTCTTCGCTTGTAATAACTCCGTCCGCATATTTGGCGCTTTCTGTACGGCGGTGTGTGAGATAGTCATCCTGGTTCAGAGTAATCACCCTTTCTCTCTCTATTTGGTGGTGAAGCTTGAATCGATAATCTCCTCGTAAGCGAGGTCTTCCTTCAGATTGCCGATGAAGCGTTGCATATCGATTGCGGTCTCGAATGCTGATTCATTGATGAGTCCTTCCGCAGGATATACCTTGCTGTCGATCATGCGTTGTACCGCTTGCTCCACGACGTTTTTGTCCAAATTCGGGAATTCCTTCACGGCAACTGCTTTTGCGCCTTCAGGATTCGATTGAATGTAGTCCAGGGCTTGTTCAATAGAGGTGACAAAGCGCTGGGTGAGATCAGGATTCTTTTCAATGAAACTTGCGGTTGTATTCATCGTTGCAAAGGCAAAGTCAGGGTAATCCTTTGTGAAATCATGGACAATATGCAGTCCTTCTGCAATGCCTTGATCCAGCTGAGGTTCGTAAACGATAGCAATATCGGCTTTGCCAGCTAATACAGCACCAAGCTCGGAGCCATTCTGAACCTCGGTGATCGTCACATCCTTGTCGATATCGATGTTATTGTCAGCGAACAGCTTCCGCAGTAAGCTGTTCGAACTTGTAGGTGCCAAACCCACCACGATGGTTTTACCTTTGAAATCCGCTGTCGAGTTCACGGTTACTCCTTCTCGCGCAACTGCCCATACTGGAGCGCTGCCCGATAGAAGGACCAGTGAGCGAGCATCTCCGCCCTTTGCATTAGCAAATGCGACATGTTCAGGACCGTGGAAGGAGAACGCAGACTCGCCTGAGATCACCGAAGACAATGCCGTTGGACCACTTCCGGCAGCACGGATGGAAGATAGCTCAATACGATTCTCCTTTAGAAAACCTTGGTTGTTCGCTACATACAAGGGAAGGTAGAGCAGGTTGTGATAAACTTCGGACACCATAATTTTGTCTACCTGCGTATTTGCTTGCCCCCCGCTATTAGATGCACCTGCACCACTCGCGGGTGTTGTGGAATTGCTTCCGCATGCACTGAGCAGTGTAGTCAAAATAACCGTCATCGCTGTTAGAAAAGCTATCTTTTTGAATGTACGCATTAGTCATCAGTCCCCTTTAATCGTTGTAGGTCAGCTATACAGATGTGGATTTGCTGCTGGTCTTGTTGTCATTCCATGGAAGGAGACGGGATTCGATATAACCGACACAGGTGTAGAGGAGCATGGCGACCAGCATAAGCATGAACACGCCGACCCATACGGCCGGAAGGTTGAACAGGTTACCTTCGACGAATACCATGTGTCCAAGTCCTTTGTCAGAAGAGATGAATTCTCCACCTACGACAGACACCAATGCCAAACCGATATTGATCCGGAAGGCCGAGATGATCCATGGCAGAGAGGAAGGAAAGATAATTTTGCGGAAAATTTGTGATTTCTTCGCACCGAAGGATTTCATCAGATTAATCTGGGATTCGTCGATTTGATGAGTCGCTTGGTAGGCGGATAATAGCGCTACGATAAATGTTGCTACGGAGGCCAGAGCAATCTTGGAGAAGATGCCTGAACCAAACCAGATGATAATCATGGGAGCAAGTGCGATCTTCGGAATACCGTTCATCGCTACAATGAATGGATCGAGCACACGGGCAACGGACTTGGAATACCACATGAGTAGTCCTGCCAATGAGCCAATTAAGCTTCCGGCTACAAAGCCGATAACGGTGGCATTTACCGTTGCAAACGCGTCTGTAAGCAGTTGTCCTGAGCTAGCCATGGTGATGGCGGCATCAAGAATGGCGCTTGGTGATCCCATGAGGAATCCGTTAACGAGTTTCAAGCGAACAGCGGATTCCCAGATCACCAGGATGACCGCTACAATAATGAACCGCCACAGCATCGTCATCAGCCATTCTTTGGAGAAGGTGGACTGTCTGCGTTTACTCTTACTCTTCGTAACTCCAGCAGGCTTTCCAGCAAGAGTAACTTCAGGTGATGTGCCCTTCATTAGCTGATCCTCCCCATTTGGATATCAAGCTCTGACCAGATCGATTCAAAATACTGTTTGAACTTCTGGTCGGAGCGGGCTTTCAGTGCTGAGCCATATTGCGAGGCGAGACCAATGTCATACACCTGCTTCACAGTTGTTGGTCGTTTACTCATAACGGCAATGCGGTCGGAGATGGCGATGGCTTCCTCAATGTCATGCGTGATCAGGACGCCTGTCTTGCCCTCGGATTTCAGGATAGACAAGATCTCATCTTCCAGAATGAGTCTGGTCTGATAATCAAGTGCGGAGAAGGGTTCATCCAGTAATATAATATCGGGCTGGGTAACGAGGGTACGAATGAGGGCTACACGTTGGCGCATACCACCTGATAGTGTGGAGGGATAGGCTTCTGCGAATGAGGCCAGGCCATAGCGATCCAGATAATCCATGGCAATATCGCCGCGATCCTTTTTGGACATGCCCTTCACTTCCAAGCCTAACGTGACATTGTCCAGGATGCTTCTCCAAGGAAGTAACAGGTCCTTCTGCATCATATAACCGACATGTCCGGTGGTCTGATCGATCTCTTCGCCACAGACGATAACCTTGCCATTTGTTGGCTTAAGCAGACCTGCGATAATATTGAAAATCGTACTTTTGCCACAACCGCTCGGTCCCACGATACTAAAGAACTCCTGTTTCTTGATTTGCATCGAAACCTCAGCCAGGACCTGAATATCTTCTCCGGTTGCACTGACAAATGATTTGGATACGCCTTGTATCTGTATAGCCATGATAGGTAGCCCCTTTCCTACAGCCTGATGTTTTTTCGTTTCTTGATGTAATTTGATGTTAATTAACATGACATTAATGAATATATTCCTAATCATATAGACTGTTTGCATCATTGTCATTAGTTACTCTGAACATAAAAATAGAATTAAATCAGTTAAAATGCACAAATGAAGATTGAACATGAATTGAATATGAAAAGAAAAATTAAAGAACGTGTCATTAAATATGACACGTTCTCGATTTAAGACGTATGATTAGCTTCACTAGGGGCTGGATTAACATTCAAAAGGGACTCAAGTGCGAAGGCAAGTCGAAAGCGCAGGCTCTCCATCGGGTCTTTAATGTTCCTGCCAGTCAGTTTCTCGCATTTCTCCAATCTGTAGATCACTGTATTGCGATGTACGAAGAGCTCTTTCGCCGTATCAACGATCTGGCAATGATTCTCATAGAAGGAGGACAAGGTTTTCATCAGTTCGTTGCGCTCGTTTGGATCTCGGTCGTTGAAGGGTTTAAAGGTTTCTTGATGGAACTGCAGCATCTCATCGTGGGGAATCATGCGCAGCAGACGGCTTATATCCATGGTTTGATAGGAATGAGCGAAGCGGGTCTTTCGCATCTGATAGCCGGACTGGAGCGCCTTGACTGCTTCTTTATAGGAGAGTCCAATATCCAATACATTGGTGTAGGAATTACCTATGCCGAAGGATAGGCTGAGCTGCGACTCTGTATACAGATTGCTCGCCATCCGCTCAAGCTGCTGAACAACGGTGTGTTCGTCCCAAGACGATTCGGCCAAAAAGACGAGTATGCCGAACTGGTCGTTCTTAGTGAACATGACAAAGGAGAGATCCAATCTGGCGAATTCCTGTTTAATCAGCTCGTAATTAGCGTCTCGTTCCGAGATGAATCGCTCTTCCCCGGAGGAAGTAGAGTTCTGCTTAGGTATGCCCGCTAAGGATTCATCCTTTTTGGCGATGATCAGAACGGAACTTCCTTTGGCTTGTAACCCATATTTCTTGCCGCGATGCAGTGCTTCTTGTTCCGAACGAATGAAACCCTGAATGAGATCGGAGAAATATTCATTTTTGTAACGGCGGGAACGCTCTTTGACGGCTTGCTTCTTGGTTAACTCCAGGCCGATCACATTGACGGCTTGCTCCAGTGCCAGAGTGGAGAGCTTAGAGCTTGCGGAACTGTCATATAGTGCGATTAAATAGCCCTCGTGCCGATCCGTGAAAATGGGATGAAGCTCGGCGTGTCGATATTTATCAGTAGTAAGTAGACAGATCGAGATTGCGGTTTGGAAGGAAGGATGCTCATCTATAAATGTCAGTAAGGGGGCGGCGAGAGACTGGTCATCCAACTGTTGTACATAGTGGGAACTTGCCGTAATCTGTTTCTTCGAGCCAAGTAGAAGTACAGGTGAGGATAGCAACTGAGACAACGTATCTACGATGGATGGTATGCCTTTTCCCTGCATCACCATCGTGGAAAATTGTTTGTGAATAGATAAGGCGTAGTGTAGCTCATGGGTTTTGTTTTGAAGGATGGCACTGATCGAATGTTGAAATATTTCACCAAGTGTATTGTCTATCTCAGACAGTTCGATGATCGGGAAGCCCAGTCTGTCGGCTGTTTCAAGCAATTGCGGAGATAATTCAAGAGAGAAACGCTGTGTCTTGACAGCAAGCGCTGCACAACCAATTGCATGCATGTCTGTAATGAATCCAAGATGAGCATCAGGGCGGTCTTTCAGGATATAACCGTTTGTCAGCAGCATATCTCCCGACTTCAGGAATTGTACAATATCTGGTGCGTCCATAATATTAATCGATTGCACCAAGCGATCAAGGCCACGATGCCCGGCAATAACCTTTGCTTTGGAGAGAATGGGGATAGTCAATAACTGTTGCAGATCCATCTTCAACCCACTCGCTTTCATAATGATATGTTATAAAATCTAACATTAAGTGAGGTGGACGTAAAGAAGAGTTTGGATAAAGCGGCTAAAAGATAACGGATTTTAAGCACATTGTACAAAGTGCTGAGGATATTTTTTTGTAAATAAAATGTACGGTTTCGGTTTGAAAATTCTCTGGTAGTATAACTGCTCGAAATACGATGATGACAGATATCTAATGTGCTACACATGCGTTTTAGTTGTTCCACTATGAAAGCCTTTTCATTATAGAGTGAATTCTGATATGATAGAAAAAATTGGTCTAAATTAACTATTAAGTAATAAATCTAGCGATTTAAGAAAGGAAGATAAGGATGCCAACAGAAAAAGGATTACCGATTAAATATCCAATGATTACTTCACTTCCTGCGTTTGCAAACATGACTGCTATTCTTAGCACTCAAGAAGATGTTTTTTTTCCGTGGTTTTGTCATAATCATGTCCAGCTAGTAGCCTGGGAGACTCCAGAGGTTTACATACAATTTTATACGCCTGTTTTTAGAGAGTACTATCGATTATTTGAATTACACCACTATCATAAGAAGGTTTTAGTAAAGTGGTGTGACGATATAACACAGTTTATTATTGATGCAATTGATGAAGAAAATTATGTATATTTAAGCATAGATCAATACTACATTGCAGCCTATGATAATTTTGGAAAAGTGCATGCTCCGCATGATATGTTGATCTATGGATATAACAAAGAAAATCAAATGTTTTACGTAGCTGATTTTTTTAATTCCAAATATTCCTTCTCGACAGCAAGTTTTGATAGCGTTAATGAAGCATTTGTAAGTCCTCATTCTGAGGGAGAGTGGTTCAGAGGTGTTCAGCTTTTGCAATTCAATGAACGAAAAAGTGAATTCAAGTTAGATCTGGGTTATCTGATTAAACAGTTGCATGACTATATAAATGAAACTAAATCCTCTAACGATTATAAGTTGGTTGAAGAACCTGGCAAAGATACGGACGCTTGGGGAATAGGAGTTTATCGTTTTTTAAGAGAACATATTACAGAGACTGCTTTATTCGAATTTAGTCTGATTAGATCTCTCCATTTGCTCTTTGACCATAAGGAAGTGATGTTGAAAAGTTTGGTTTATCTCGATGAGAAAAAGTATATTACTAGATTGGATATTCATGAAAAGGCTTACAGAGAAATTAAACAGCTGTGCTTAATTCTTAGGAATTGGTGTATAAAGCACAGTATGTCAGAAACGACAAATGATATAGTGAAAATAGTTGAATTGATCGAGAAAATGGAGAAGCAGGAACGGTCGGCAGTTCAGGAACTGTTATCAGATCTTGAGGAAGTGAGATTAACCTATCTATAGTAGATTGAATTAAACGTATACCGATAACTACAAAGAAAGGTGAACTCTGTCATGCAGAGATCACCTTTCTTTATTGTTCATAATCAAACTCATTTAACTTCAACTGAATGATGTTGAGTATATTGGATAACGTGTTAAAGTTTTCGACTAACAACTCTTCATCATTAAAAGTGATATCAAAGTGTTCTTCTAACAGTACAATCAGTCTTATCACTTTAATGGAACATATTCCTAAGTCATTTAAATTATCTTGCACATCAATTACTTTGATGTTAGTAACCTGCAGGCACTGAGCGATCATTTTCGTAATGGTATCTTTGAGATTGTCGGTCAATGAGTTACACTCTCCCCTTCGTTACAGTTCATACGGATGAATCTCCGATATTCGGCTGGAGTACAAGAAAAGTGCTTCTTAAAAATACTCGAAAACTGAGAATTTGAAATATACCCGATGGCAGTCGTGAGTTCTTTGATATTCAGATTGGACGTTTTGAGAAGATCACAGGCACGTTTCATCCGGACTTGTTGTAAGTACCTCATAGGTGATACATCGAATATTTTAGAGAAACTATTGCTTAAATAAACTGGATTGCAATAGATTAATTCAGCAAGTAATTGTAACGTAAGTGGTTCTGCATAATGTTTGCGGATATAGCGATGTACCATAATCAAACGATTATCAATTGTTCCTGTCTGTGCTTTGGTATTCGCCTCATGAGAGCGCTTACTGAAATTGTCATGATTTGCTCGAAGAAGGGTTTCAATTTGCTCTTCTGTTTCAGCAATGTAGCGTCCGATTAACGGCCCGCATATTAATTTGGACAATTTGTTTATACTTCTCATTGTCTTAGAAGAAGCTTGGATGACCAAAGGATATTCTTCTAGGTCAGTAAACGAATGATTAAAAGTGATCTTGCGAATCTCTACATAAGAAGAACCTAAGTTCCGCAAACTGAAATTATTACCTATTAGTATGCTCATTTTATTTATAAGTAGCTCATTACCATCGTAAGATACGAAAGTCGAAGAAGGAACAATAATTGCGTAAGCTTGATGGTGTATAGAGGAACAAAATATTTCGGTCTTAGGCAAAAGATGTTCGACACTATATGCAGAAACCGTAACAAACTTCATACATGGGTACTCCTTTGCAAGTTTAATAGACCTAAGAATCCGCAACATTATTCAAATTACATCTACATAATTTCAAATAATAATGGTAATTAATTGCCAAACATAGCGTGATATATAGATTAAAATAACATATCTTAAATTATGTATCCAATTTTACATAAAAGAAAAAAAAGCATTTTTTTTGAAAAAAGTTGGTTTATAATATCTCCTATAGAAGAAAAATGGGAGTTATTATTCCATTATAATCAATTTTACGACAAATAACACCATTATCTGATTATAATAACAAGTTATAATTAACAATCGTTTATAAATAAGGGGTGTTTATGTTGCTATATCCATTGTCTCATCCACAAAAAAGAGTATGGATCATAGAGAATATATATTCAAAGAGTTCTCTGTATAACTTGGGCGGCGCATTTTATTTCAAACAAGCGATGGATCTGACTTTACTGAAAGATAGCATTAAGGAACTGATTGATAACAATGCTAACTTGCGTATTCGTCTGAAGCGAAGTTCTAATAACGTATATCAATATGTTGATGAAACAGAACATGAAGTCTCCTTCATCGATTTTAGAGAGATGCAGATAGATTCTGAAACGTGGTTCACCAATCACTTTAACGAACCTTTTGAATTGATTGAAAGTTCACTCTTTTGTTTTATCGTTTTTATTGATCAGTCTGGAAATGCCGGATGTTATTTTAAAGTGCATCATCTGATTGGCGATGGTTGGTCTGTGAAGCTAATCGCAGAGTCAGTCGTTGATATATATCAAAGCAAATTTTCTGGGAAAGAAGTTAAATCAGATCAATTATTATTTACTGATTATCTACATAGGGAAGAAAAATACAAGAACTCTTCGAGATTTTTAAAGGACAAAACCTTTTGGACGAAACGTTTCGAAGATTTGACCAAGGTTGCTCAAACGAAAAGTAGCGAGAACACGCAAGCTCGTAGGTTAACAACGATCATTGATGCTAACCGTTCAAACAGCATTAAGAACTATATCCAAAATCAAGCTATAACAAATGCAGCATTTTTCACTGGTGTATTGTTTCTTCACTTGTCCAAAATGGATAAGACAGAGGAACTCATATTGGGGACTCCTGTGTTTAATCGTTCTGGACGCAAGGAGAGGGCAAGCTTTGGGATGTATACCAGCACAATGCCCTTAAAAATGAACATTGATCCAGAAATTCAAAATTCGACATTTATGATTCAGGCCCACAAAGAACTAAATGATTGTTATTTTCATCAGAAATATCCTTACGATATTTTAATTGAAGATATTTTGCTCAAGCAACAAGGTAAGGATCAACTATTTCAACATTGTATCAATTACAGCAATGCAGCACTTCCTGAGCATTGTGACGGAATTGACATTAAAACGTTGGACTTTTTCTCCGGTCATCAGATTTATTCACTTCAAGTTTTTGTTAAAGACTGGTACCAGGATGGGCATATCCGACTCGACTTTGAGTATAAGACGGACGACTATACAGACGCTCAGATTCAACACTTCTCATCTGTCTATCTATATTTGATAGAGCAGATCATCTTAGATAATGGAGCAAAGGTAAAAGATTTAAGAATTATGGAGCCAGAGCTTGAAAAAGAGATTATTCATCAATGGAATGATACTGAGGATCACCAGATAGAAGGAAATAGTATTGTTGAATTATTCTACAAGCAAGCGGCACTTCATCCAGGACGAATTGCGCTTGAGTACGGTGAGACCAGGTTGACATATGAGGAGCTTAATCTAAAATCCAATGCATTAGCACGTAACCTTTCAAGATATGGCATTGGATCAGAGAAGGTTGTAGCTATTATCTCAGAACATTCTCTGGAAGCCATTATAGCGATATGGGCTGTATTGAAGGCTGGAGCGGCATTTTTACCCATCGATCCTAAACTTCCTTCAAAAAGAAAAAGATATATGCTTGAAGATAGTAATGTTAGCGCTATCTTAACTAATTTAGGTGGAATTGATGAATATTGTAATAATATCAATGTGATTGATATTTCTTTAGAAACAACATATGAGGGAACAACAACAAATAATTTAACGGTTATTCCAGCCAAAAACCAACTTGCTTACATTATATATACTTCTGGCTCAACGGGTATTCCTAAAGGAGTCATGGTAGAACATGGTGGATTGTTTAATTACACGACGTGGGCTTGCTCAACATATGTGGACGAAATTGAAGTGTTTCCGGTCTATTCGTCATTTTCTTTTGATTTAACTTTAACTTCGATTTTTACACCGTTAATTTGCGGAAGCAAAGCTGTTATTTACAGTGAATCTAATAGTGGGTTTGTGTTGGATAAAGTCATAACGGATAACCAATCCACCGTAATTAAGCTTACTCCATCTCACCTAAGACTGCTGATTGAACATGGGCGGTATGGAAATTCACTCAGAACGTTAATCGTTGGAGGGGAAGATTTAAAAGTACAGCTTGCCGAAAATGTGCTTGAAATGTTTGGCCAGGATATCAATATATTTAATGAATATGGGCCGACAGAGACTGTAGTGGGATGTATGATTTACCGATACGATAGTGCTACGGTTAGAGGCGGATCCGTAAGTATTGGTAAACCTATACAAAACACTCAAATTTATATTCTGGATGGTGAGTTACAACCGGTTCCTTTGTATACAAAAGGTGAAATGTTTGTTTCGGGAGCTGGTGTTGCTAGGGGGTATTTAAATCAAGGTGATTTAACAAATGAAAAGTTTCTACCTAATCCATTCGTACTCGGTCAAAGGATGTATAAAACGGGGGATATAGGTTATTACGTCGAAGACGGAAACTTATTTTATGTAGGCCGGGCAGACGATCAAGTGAAAATTAATGGTTATCGGATCGAAGTGTTAGAAATTGAAAATATCATGTGTGGACTTGAAGGCGTTAAAGAAGCGGTAGTAACGAAACATTCATTACCCAATGGCTCAGATATGCTGATTGCACATTTGGAGTTGCTAGAATCCATTTCTACTAATCAGTTAAAGAGATCGTTATCGCTTCTCTTGCCAAGTTATATGATTCCTTCGCATTTTGAGATAATGGAACGATTACCTGTCACGACAAATGGAAAGATAAATCGTTCACAACTACCAATGCCTAAGTTATCACAGGGTGTTGAGAATCGCAGTGGCCCATCTGAAATCGCAAAACAGGTATTGAGCGCATTGGAAGAAATCTTAAAAACAGAAAATATATCTCTGGATGACAATTTCTTTTTTATCGGAGGGGACTCCATCAAAGCCATACAGGTTTCCTCTCTGCTTAACACGCAAGGAATTGAATTGAAGGCCAAAGATATACTTTTATTTCCAATTGTTGGAGAGCATGCTGAGATGGCAGAGAAGCGTGTTACTGAACAAACAACTCAACCAGCCCAGTGTAAGGGAAGTATTCCTCCTTCGCCGATCAATCAATGGTTTCTTAAAGGTAGTATAAGTAACAAGGATTATTACTTGCAATCCGTCCATATCAATCTTAAGGAAGATATTTCTTACAACCAATTTTGCCATGCTATTTCTCAATTGGTTGATGTTCATGATTCTTTGAGAATTACGATGGACAAAGAAACAATGCAGTTAAAATATCAAGATGTTTTTCCCTTGACATCCGTAATGAAATACATGGATATACGCTTAGAAGAAGAGGGAGATTATCTGGAAAGTATGATCAAATACGATAAGGAGATCAAAGAGAGTATTTCAATGGATTCACCCTCCTTATTTTATTGCGTGTTTTACGATACTCCGCATGGTATTAAGGTATCGTTCATTGCACATCATCTGATTGTAGACGGAATATCGTGGAGAATTCTACTGGAGGATCTGGATTCATTGATTAGGGAGGGGGAACAATCTCATATTTCTCGGATATCCAAAGGAAGCTCTTATCAAGAATGGGCTGGTAAACTATTGGAATACGCTGAGAGTCCTGCTGCCAGGAAAGATAGAGAGTATTGGAGCAAAGTTGTTTCCCGAATTCACTATATAGATTTAAAAGATAAGCTACAGACCGAACGATCTCACTCACCAAGTGTTCAGGAACAAAGGATAGTTCAAGAAAGTATAACAAAACTCATTATGTCCACGGTGAACAAAAATCTGCAAACAACATCAAAAGATTTAATTGTTGCAGCTGTTGTTCTCAGCATATGGGAGCTAACGAAGGAGAGCAACATCTCTGTAATGCTGGAAGGCCATGGCAGGGAAATGTTCGATCATACGCTCGACATTAATCGTACAGTCGGATGGTTCACCAGTTTGTTTCCCGTTAACTTCTTTGTTGAATCGGGAGATTTAACAGATCAGATTATTGCTATTTCCAATGAACTGAACAGTATACCTCTCAATGGAATGGGTTACGGAATACATTATTACTTAAAAGATGTATTAGGGGTGGAAGAGAGACGATTAGTCCGACTGAACTATCTTGGTGAGATGGACAATGGCCTTGCTGGTACGTGGTTTACACCCTCAGATACAAATACTAGCGCCGATGTTTGTCCCTACAATGATTTAAACTGTTTGCTGGACATCAATATTTATGTCATGAGTGGACAATTGTATATTCAAATCAACTATAAAGAAGATGATTTTTCTGTAAATACCATTCAACTATGGATGAATAAAATACAAAATAAACTAACAGAGATTTCTCTCATCCGTTCAGTTGTAAGCGACCCTATTGTAGATCTTACAGAACATAAATTAAACCAGGAGGACTTGGATGCATTATTTTCTTGATGAGCCAATAAAAAGAGAGAGGTTCTATATATGAAATTCCGTCGTATGTTTACCTTACTAATTCTAGTTGTATTTTTGAGTAATAACTATGTTGGGTATGCTGAATCCTCAACACATAATCTTGAAAAATCTATTGATATGTTTATTAATATGGAAATGGGAAAAATGAAAATTCCTGGATTAGCAGCTTCTATTGTTCAAGATAAGTTTGAATATAGTGCAGGTTATGGATTTCGTAGTTCTGGGAACAAAGCCGTTGATGAAAGGACGCTTTTTGAACTTGGTTCCAATTCCAAAGCTTTTACCGGGCTTGCATTACTCAAAATGGTTAAACAGGGCAAGCTCAGCCTGGATGATAACGTAACAGCACATTTGCCTTGGTTCACGGCCGTTTTGGATGGCACCGAATCAGACATTAACATTCGGCAATTGTTACACCATACAAGCGGAATTCCTACTGATTCCATAACTCTAATCCCTGAAAGCAATGATGCTGATGCCTTGAAGCAAATGCTGATGGAAATGGTACCTGTACAACTTGTCAACAAGCCAGGACAAATGTTCGAATACGCAACCTTGAATTACGATATTATCGGTCTCGTTGTTGCAGAAGTTTCGGGGATGAGTTACGAAGAATACATGATAGAAAATATATTCAATCCGTTGGGATTATTGAATACTTTTCCTAAGGCACAAGTTCAGTCAGAGGAAAATATGGCTTCTGGACATAAGTTAGGTTTTTTCGGCGCAGCATCCTATGACGGACCATCCTATCGCGGGAATACGCCAGCTGGATACATTGTGTCCAATGCTGAGGATATGCGTCAGTGGATGAAGATCCAATTGGGGATGGTCAATGTACCTGGTTTTGGTGAAGTCATTTTGGAATCACACATGAAGGATAGCACTCTGGAGGGGATACAAGAAGGAGCGCCATATGCCGCTGGATGGGAGATTTATTCATTTGAAGGTGAGCAACTTGAACATTCAGGAGCAAATCCGGGATTTTCATCTTACATGTTATTGAATAAAGGAAAAAAAATAGGGGTAACCGTGATGGCCAACCTGAATTCAGAGGCTGTATTTTCAATAGCTATGGGAATTGAGCAAATTTTATTAGGGAACACGCCGACTCCATCCGAAGTAGATCTATTTCTGATATTGAATAATGTGATGAGAGTGCTTCTTGTATTGAGCTTGCTTGTGATCGCGCTATCATTATTCTTCTGTTCTCGAATGTATAAGGACAAGCATAGATCTTTCCAAAAACCATCCTTGAATGCAAGAATTAAACTGGCGTTGTTATCTGTTGGATATGCAATTTTCACTGTGGCTATCTACTTATCTCCTACTGTTTTATATCACGGGTATCCCTGGAGTTTCCTGAGCGTTTGGGCTCCTTCAAGCTTGGTTGTGGGTGCAATCTTCATGGTCGTAGCTACAGGGGGATGTTTCCTTTGCGGGGGATATAGCATTCTATTTCCAAAAAGAAAAGATTAAGTTCTCCAAAAACGTATGAAATCAGGAGGTTTATCATTATGAAAAACATTGGTAATTCCATATTAAATTACACTGCAGGATCGCTCTACACATATACTCCCATTGATAAAGAAATCAAATTGAATCAATGGGTTACAGAGAACAAGAAGGAATTAGAAGAGGTATTGCTACAAAGAGGAGGCGTTTTGTTTCGGAATTTCCCCAAAGCATCGATCTCAGAGTTTAGTGAAATCACGCAAATCTTCAGTTCAGAATTGTTAGAGTATAAGGAACGATCTACACCACGAACTGAGGTTCAGGATAATATCTATACTTCCACTGAATATCCTAAGGACCAGTGTATACCTATGCATAATGAAAGCTCTTATTCAAAAGTATGGCCTATGAAGATATGGTTTTCTTGCCAGATCAATGCCGAGGTAGGTGGGGAAACGCCGATTGCAGACAGTAGAGAGTTATTGCAGAAGCTAGATGCATCCATTAAAAAACAATTTATCGAAAAGAAAGTAATGTATGTAAGGAATTTCGACGGTATCTTGGATTTGTCTTGGCAAAATGTTTTCCAGACAGAAGACCAAAAGATCGTAGAACAGTATTGCCAAAAAAATGGGATTGCATTCGAATGGATATCTAAAGATCATTTGCGGACGCGAACCGTTCGTGATTCAGTAGCTATTCACCCCCTCACTAAGGAAAAGGTCTGGTTCAATCAAGCTAATTTATTTCATGTCTCTAGTCTGCCTTTAGAAGCCAGAGAATGGCTTATAGAAGAACGGGGTTATGACAATCTTCCTCGCAATACGTATTTCGGAGATGGTAGCACAATTCCGGACTCTTTAATAGATGAAATCCAAGGACTGTACGAGGAGATCAGTATAGTCTTTCCATGGCAAGAGGGAGATGTCCTCATGTTGGACAATATGCTCATGGCGCACGGCAGAAAAACATTTAAGGGAGATAGAAAAATTGTCGTTGCGATGGCTGAACCCTATAACGTATAAATCCAGGACCTAATCAAAGGAGAGATGATAACAATGAACAGGTATGTTCTTTCGGCTAGTGAGCTCAATGAGATCTATGAACTCGTTGAATCTATTCCCGCAGACACGGATCTTGAGACGGATCGTTACTTAATGGAGGCAGCTCTATGGGGATATAATTTACCTTCTGAACTAAAGAAGAAATTAATTGATTTTAAACAATCGGAACAAGAATCTCATCTCGTTATATCCGGATTCCCAGTTAATGATGATGATATCGGTCTGACACCCTCCCATTGGAGAGAACGGCCAGATCCTAAATTGACACGAAAGGTAGAAATCTTTTTTTCGTTATGTGGGTCAATTCTAGGAGATTTGTTTGGATGGGGGACCCAGCAACAAGGATATTACATTCACAATATACTTCCTGTAAAGGGAGATGAGAATGAGCAGTTGGGCTCAGGGAGTAATTCGTTACTTTGGTGGCATACAGAAGAAGCCTTTCATGAATATCGGGCTGATTATCTCGGTTTGTTTTGTTTACGGAATCCGGATTCAGTTGCAACAACTTATGCATCTATAGATATGTTAAATCTGGAAAAGAAGTACAAGGATGTTTTGTTTGAGCCTAGATTTTATATTTTGCCTGATGAATCTCACTTTAGCAAAAATAATGTGGGACAAGATTCATCAGAGATTTTTGATCAATTTGAAGCTAATTATTCATCGAAGCAGCCTTTATCTATTTTATTCGGTAACTACGACTCTCCCTATATAAGGCTAGACCCGTTTTTTATGGGAGTTATAGATGAGAAAGATGACTTAGCCAGAGAAGCTATGGCACATATCGTATCCCAGATAGAAGATTCAATTATGGATATTACACTGAAACCGGGAGACATGTTGTTTGTTGATAATTATCGTGCTGTCCATGGAAGAAAACCATTCAGCCCCAAATATGCGGGCAGAGATCGTTGGCTCAAACGAATCAATATTACACGAGACCTTCGAAAGTCGAGAGATAGTAGAAAGAGTGCTGAATCTAGGTTGATACAGCCTAAAATGAAAAATAATGTAGGTGTTTCGACATGGACATGAAGATTTCCAAGCAAAATGTGGAAGCGGTCACAGATCTATCCCCTCTGCAAGAAGGGATGCTTTTTGAGCATATGATTAATCCACAGCAGCATCATGTAATATACCATTATCACATCAAAGCTACATTCCTAGACGAAGAGATTCTTCGCAGGGCATTAGATCATGTAACAGTTCAAAATGACACGTTGAGAACAGTTTTTCGGTGGGAAAAAATAGAAAGACCTATACGTATAGTGTTAAAGGAGTATCATGTGCCGTTCAATTTCACCAATTTATGGAGTGATCAACTCGGTTCTCAAGATCCACAAGGTGTTGATGAACTATTAGGGTCATTGCGCGAAAAAATTGATATTATGCATGCTCCTCTTCATATAGGTCTGTTAAAAACCTGTGAGGAAGAATGGCATATCGTCGTCGCATTTCATCATATTCTGATGGATGGTTGGTCCAATATGCTCTTTATGGAGCAATGGTTAGAAATATATAAACATCTGTTAAAAGACGACACCTATTCCGTAGTTCAAGAAAAAGCAAAATACAGCCAGTTCATTGAAGCCTTAAGACATACGAGCAGTCATTCGGAAAGCGTTTACTGGACGAGCTATTTAGATGGAGCAGTTAAGACCTCCTTATTTAAGAAACATAATCAGAATATAGATTCCTTCACAAACTACAAAATCAATCTTGGCGAAAATAATAAAGATTCGATTATGCATAACATTTCTACCATTCAAAGTACACTGGCCATGGCTGTTTATTCTACATGGGGAATCTTGCTTCAGAAATATGCACAAAGTGAAGATGTGCTGTTTGGGGTGGCTGTTTCCGGAAGAAATATGGAAGTCGAAGCTATTGATGAAACAATAGGACTTTTTATCAATACAATTCCTTTTAGGTTCAAACACAGTTCTGATGCTAATGTACAGCAGGTATTACAGGAGTGTGCCGGACGCTTCCATGATGGCATTGCATTTGAACACACACCTTTGACTCGAATTCATGAATGGTCAGGTTTTGGGAAGATAAATCGTTTGTTTGACACCGTTGTGGTCATTGAAAACTACCCTATGAATATAGAAAGTATGGAGAAAAATCATAACATTTCTATCCTGAATTATGAGGTTCATGAGACTAATCCATACGATATTACACTAACGGTTACGCCATCGGAAAGAGATGTTGAGTTTAATTTCAGCTATAATAGAGAGATTTTTGAAGATGAATTCATAAAAGGATTATCAGATCAGTTTATCCATATATTAAACCGAATGTTGAGCAACCCTCAGATGAAGTTGGAGCAGCTCTGGTATTTACCTGATGTGACAGCAGAGAATCTGGATCAGAAACCTTTATCAGACCTAGAGTCGATTCGTGCTTACAAGGAGAAAACACTAGATTTAATCTTCGATGAGATTTGCGTGGAGAAATCAGGGGATGTAGCGTTGGTATATAAGAACCATATTCTTACCTACGCAGAATTAAAAGTAAGGGTCGATTCATTTGCTAACTTCCTTCACAATCAATTGGATATTAGAGCAGATGACAGGGTAGGAATATGTTTACCACGTTCGGCTGAGTTAATTATTGCTATTTTGGGTGTGTTAAGAGTCGGTGCAGCTTATGTACCAATTGACCCGACATTGCCCGAAGAGCGCATTCAATACCTTGTTGAGGATAGTGGTATGATCGCCTTGGTAACGGATACAATCCCTGAAAATTATGACTTCCCCATGAGGCTTATTACATTAGAAGACTGGCATTCTTCTTCGAGTTCTATAATCATGGATTCAAGAATCCATGATGTCAGCTCACTAGCTTATGTCATCTATACGTCTGGTTCAACAGGAAAACCAAAAGGCGTTATGGTCGAGCACCGAAACGTTATTCAGTTTTTTGAGAGTTTAAATGATTACTTTAAACCGAGTACGAAGGATGCTTTACTATCGGTTACGACCGTTTCATTTGACATTTCCGTTCTGGAGTTGTTATGGACTTTATGTAACGGGATACAGGTTGTATTAAAAGTAGATGACCATGAACAATTTGAAAGCTACGACGCTTACTTAAATACGTCCCGCAAACTAGATTTCAGCCTCTACTTTTTTGGTAATGCGAATCGGGATAAGCAGCCTGAAAACGAGTATCAATTGTTACTTGAATCTTCCATTTTTGCAGATAAACATGATTTTGAAGCAGTATGGACGCCTGAACGTCACTTTCATGAGTTCGGTGGGAAGTTTCCTAATCCTGCGATAACCAGTGCTGCTATAGCAGCTGTCACTCAAAAAATCCATATTCGAGCGGGCAGCATTGTCTCCCCTTTACAAGACAGTTTGCATATCGCTGAAGACTGGGCCATGATTGACCAGCTTTCCTCTGGTCGAGTAGGAGTATCTTTTGCATCAGGATGGCATGTAGACGATTTTAGCTTGGCACCGGAACGATTTGAGAACAAAGAGGAACACATGTACAAACAAATAAAAGAAGTAAAAACATTATGGTGTGGTGGAGAGATTAGTAGAATCAATGGATTAGGTCAAACCACATCACTGCGTGTATATCCCAAGCCTGTTCAGGAAAACTTGCCGATCTGGATCACATCTGCAGGAAACCCAGATACATTTCAGAAGGCTGGGCAAATAGGTGCTAACGTACTTACACATCTACTAGGACAAGACTTGGAAACGTTAAGGAGTAATATCGATATTTACAGGAAATCCCTGTTGGAATCGGGATTTTCTCCAGATACAGGCAAGGTAACTCTGATGATCCATACTTACTTGGGTGATGAACTTGAGGAAGTAAAGAAAATAGTTAAAGAGCCTTTTTGTAACTATTTGCGTTCTAGTGCCGGACTTGTTCAAAGATTGATTGATAAACTCCACGAGGATTTTAACATTGAGTCAGAAGATGAAATGTATGAATTTGCTTTTGAACGATATTGGAATAAAGCAGCATTGTTTGGAACGGTAGAGACATGTCAAGTCATGGTAGACGAGCTTGTTCATATCGGAGTCAATGAAATTGCAAGCCTAATTGATTTTGGAATTGATTCTGTAAAAGTCTTGGAAGGGTTAGAACGATTAAACGAATTAAGGATGAAGAGTTTCAAAGAATACGAGAAGCTTCAAGTTCATAAGGAGAAGATGAGACCCATTAATTATTTTCAAACCACTCCTTCTCGGCTACAACATATTCTAAATGATTCATCCTCACACGAATTTTTAAAATCTCTGACAACAATCATTATTGGTGGGGAAGCATTTCCAGTGGAAATGTTCCACAAGCTCCGTCATATTACGGATGCCCGAATCGTAAATGCTTATGGCCCTACGGAGACAACGATCTGGTCGGCGTTATTGGATGTGGAGCAGAATAAGCGTGATTTTATACCGATCGGAAACCCATTACCCGGCGAAATGATCTATGTGGTGGATGAAAAACTCAGACCTTTGCCCCCTTACATTCAAGGTGAAATTGTAATTGGTGGAGGTGGAGTTTCGAGAGGTTACTTGAACAGAGAGCAACTAACGAACGAAAAATTTATTTACCTTCCTTCTGACCTGCGACAACAACAAGGAAAGTTCTTTAGAACTGGAGATCTTGGAGTCATACGGTCCGATGGATCGCTTGAATACCTCGGAAGAAAAGATAATCAAGTGAAAATTTCTGGATATCGCATCGAGTTGGAGGAAATAGAAGCTTTCATCCGTGCGATTGAGGGAGTTGTGAAAACCGTTGTGTTCGAAGGTGAATTCCAGGAAGGGTCAGATGCAGTGTTGCACGCCCTAATTGTTGTTCAACCACCTCTTAACAAAGAGTATATTCGTGAAATATTATATCAGCGGTTACCACGGTATATGGTTCCAAGGAACATTGTTCTCGTTGATGATATCCCCCTCAACACAAGTGGCAAAATTGATCGGGGTGCAGCAAAAAAAATGGATTTGCGGCAATTTTATGTGGAGGAAGAGAACGTTCTTCCCCAAAGTGAGGAAGAAATATTAGTCGCTGAAGTCTGGAAGCAGGTTCTCGCCCGTGATGAAATCAGTATTTCTGATGACTTTTTCTCACTCGGTGGAGATTCTATCAAAGCTATGCGTGTTGTAGCACTATTGAAGAAAAAAGATTATGAGATTGATGTGAAAGATATATTCCAACGCTCTACCATTAAAGGTCTCATTGCGAGCAAAAACAGTATTGGACGGAGTACGATACCTAGCGTAGATACTGGCAAAAAAGTGCCTTCCAGCAAGCGGAGAAGTCATTATCAATATGGTCAATTAAATAATGAGCAATTGCAACAGGTGGAACATATTATTCAAGAAAATAAAAAAATGGGAGGTTCACATCCATGAGTGATGTTCAAAGAATAGATGTTGTCCCCCCAATACAGGCAGGATTGATGTTCCATCTTATTAACGATGAACATCCTGATGGGACATATGTTGAACAGTTTGTTGTTCAGATCGAGGGACTGTTCCAATACGATAAATTTATAGAGGCTTTGCACGGCATCACGAAACGGTGTGAAGTAATGCGAACTACTTTCTTACATGAAGATCTTGATCAAGTGGTAAGGATAATCAGGAAGGAAGGATTCACAAGAGTGAATCACATGGATGCTTCCAAACTGGAGGGAGACGATGTTGAAGACCTCTTATGTAAGCTGCTGGTTGAAGATCGCACAAAGCCTTTTGTGGTATCAGAAGAAGCGCCCATACGATTTTCTATCCTCTCGACCAGCGACAACTCATTTAAACTGATTTGCAGTTATCATCATATACTCATTGATGGTTATTCCTTCAAAATTTTGTTGAGGGATCTTTTGGTTAATTATGACAATGTGTTGCATGCCCGTGGAACGGATATCCAGCTGTTGGGTATGCCAGATGCCCATTTCATTCAATGGTTGAATGAGCAAGATTGGATGGGAGCATCTGATTATTGGAATTCTTATTTGGCCAATTACGATTCCAATTATTCAATTCCAAAGAGAAATTATCAAGATGTTATATCCGAGTATAAAGAATTGAAACTTGTAGTTGATCCAGAATTGTTCAAGAACTTAAAAACCGTTGCTGCTGCATATCGTGTAACGATTAACGTAGTGTTCCAAGGAATATGGGCAATGATGTTACAACGATACGCTAATTCGGAGGACGTTGTATACGGATTGGTCACTTCACTTAGAGATCCCGGAATTGAGAATATCGAACATGCCTTAGGGGTATTCTTAAACACGATTCCAATGCGAGTGATATCAGCCTCAAATACAACTCTGGTAGATTTGCTTAGAAACATTCAAAATGACATGTTCAAATCGAGAGAGTTTTCATATTATCCGCTGCACCAAATCCAGGGGGAAAGCGAAATTTCTCAGGATTTAATTGATCACATCTTAATTTTTAATAATCATGGGGATATTCCTGCTGAGGATCAACTTTCTTTTGATCTGAACGATCAAATTACAGGAATGAATGTGAGTAATGTGACATTTGCTTCAAAATCACACTATCCATTAGAAATGATATTTGATATATATACTAACCATGCTGAGGTATCCATTATTTATGATCGTAACCGTTATGATTCGGAGTTGCTCAACTTGTTTAAAGGCCACTTCCTTCGAATTGTCCAATTGGTAGCTGACCAAAAAACGGAATTGATCAGAGATTTTGATATGTTGACTGCTGAGGAAAAAGGGAAGTTATTGAGTAGGCAGGAGCTTACTAGCATGCCGGAGTTCTCATCCGTTTTTCATATGTTTGAACAACAGGCTAATGCTCATCCTAATGAAACTGCTGTAGTCAGTGTACAACGGACTATGACCTATAGAGAACTTCTAAGGGAATCAACCAATCTCTCCAATGAAATGATTTCAATGGGGTTGCCTAAGGGAACGGCAGTGGGTTTGTTGTTTGATCGTAATGAATGGTTCATCATTGGTGCTCTGGCAATATTAAGATCTAACTTACGTTATGTTCCTTTGGATCCGGAAGCGCCTGAAGATCGGAATCTATATATTATGCAGGATAGCGGTATTCAATTATTGCTTTCGGAGAAGAAACTATGGGAAGCACAAGACAGGAATTATGAAGGAATGAACTGTCTTTTTATTGACAAAGCTTCCCTTTCCGATTCGGACCAAAAACCGAGCGCTTTAACTTATCCAGTTCTGTCTGATGACGGAGCTTACATTATCTACACTTCCGGAACAACAGGAAGGCCCAAAGGGGTTGAGATGCAACATAAGAGTATTATCAACCTAGTAAGAGGCCTATCTCTTGAGATATATGCACCCTTTGAGAAGAGATTAAATGTGGCTCAGCTTGCGCCATTTTTCTTCGACCAATCCATAGAGGAAATTTTCGGTTCTTTATTGCTTGGTCACACCCTGTTCGTTGCGACAAACGAAGAACGTTTGAATCAGGAGCAATTAGTTCACTTCCTTGATAATCATGCAATTCAAATGATGAATGGCAGTCCTAGTTATATCAGATCTGTTCTTTTTGAAAACAAACAACCACGATTTTTGCGCCGCTTATTAATTGGTGGTGAAAAGGTGCCTCATCAGTTGCTGGAGGACTTGTTTCAATTATACGGGCAGGAAGATCTGGAAGTATTTAATGTATATGGTCCAACGGAATGTTGTGTGGATGCAACGTACTACAAAGTAAACCTGAATGAGATCAAGAGTTGGCAAACTACGCCTATCGGTAAACCAATGATGAATAAAACGGCATATATTCTGGACAAATATGATCGTTTGCAGCCAGTTGGCATTTCAGGAGAACTCGTAATTGGAGGAGAGGGCCTCTCTACGGGTTATATACGCTTGCCGGATATGAGCCGGGCCAGATTTGTGCCGAATCCTTTTTTGCATAATGAACAAATGTATCGTACAGGAGACCAAGCTAAATGGTTATCGAGCGGTTATATTGATTTTTTAGGCCGTAACGATCGAATGGTAAAGCTGCATGGTTATCGAATTGAATTGGAAGAAATCGAAAAATGTCTGTTATCTCATAGTGCTATAGAAGAAGTCGCTGTCTTATTGAAAGATACCGAAGATCGAAAATTTCTATGTGCATTTGTTGTTGTAACTGAGGGGAAAGAGATATTGGACCATGACTTGAAACTATGGGCCTCACGGACTTTACCTCCTTATATGGTGCCAACAAAAATAGTCTTTTTAGAGGAGTTTCCTCTCTCTGATCGTGGTAAGGTGGAACATCATCTACTAGAGCGAATGAATGTAACGGGTGGTAGTTCAGAACAAGTTACTCGAGATCCTGAAGTGATGAAAATCATTCATCTATGGGAGGGGATTTTTAAGTTTGAGGGCATTGGGCCACAGGATCACTTTTTCGAGCTTGGAGGGCATTCTCTATATGCGGCTAACTTCATTTCTAAGTTGAAAAAAGAGATGGGAATCAATGCAACACTCAAAGAGTTATTTCTATATCCTACACCCGCCGATTTTGCAAAATTAATCAAACACAAACTTGTTCAGGGTTCCTCTGTTGAAGAACTCGAACCGATGTTTGAAGCAACGTCTACGCAATATTCGTTGACACCTGCTCAGACACGTATGTTCCTAATGCACCAAATGAACATGAACAGTACAAAGTACAATATCTCTGGGAAATTTAGGATTAATAAACCGTTGGATACTAGTAGACTTCGGACTTGTTTTCATCGTTTGTTGAAAGAACACGAGATTCTAAGAACACGCTTTTCGGTCGTGGATGGGACCATCATGGCAAGCATATTGCAGGAGTGGAATTTCAATGTACATGTGTGGCAATCTGAGCCAGCTGATGACGAATGGATAACAAGTTTTGATTTGAATGATGCTCCTTTGCTGCGAGTCTCTGTTTTTGAAGTAACCGAAGAGTGCTTTGACTTATTTATTGATATGCATCATATCATAACTGACGGCATATCAAACTTGAATTTAATCAATCAATTCATTCTTTTATATGATGGCGAGCCTGTAGAAGTAAATTACAGCTCTTATAAATATTATGCCTTATGGTTTGAAAGTTATATGAAATCGCAGAAATCTCGGGACGATCAGGCGTACTGGTATGGAAAACTAGAGGCTGAACGGACAGATTTCACTTTATTACCTGACTACTCAAGAACATCGGAACAAGATGGAAAAGCCGAGACTGTTTGGATTGAACTGAACGCTGCGATGACTGCTTCACTTCGAGAGTTGGCGAAGGGGCAAGACGCGACCTTATTTAGTGTATTGCTGGCCGCTTATAACGTGATGATATACAAGTATAACGGACAAGAAGATGTATTATTGGGTACAGCTGTGTCAGGACGGACTCAGCCCGGCTTTGAAGAAAGTGTGGGCTTATTTGTAAACACCATCGCTTTAAGGAATTACCCATCTGGTGGGAAGACATTTACCGATTTTTTGAATGAAGTAACGGATTCATTAATGAATGATCTTGAACACCAGGATTATCCGTTTGATCAGCTTGTTGACGATCTCTCAATCAAGAGGGAGCAATCCCGCAATCCTATTTTTGACGTCATGTTTATTATGCAGAATAGGACACATGCAGACAATCAAATGAATGAACATGATGATATTGTTGAACACGTCGTTGCGAGCGGTGATGCCAAATTCGACTTATTGATCGAAGTATTCGAACATACAGATGACATGTTAATCAAACTTGAGTTTAATAGCAGTCTGTATACAAAAAATACGATTGAAAAACACGGTGAATATCTCGTTCATTTAATTGCAGATATCTTGTCAAAACCTCATGAGAAACTTGCTAATCTTAACTTTATGAGACAAGTAGAGGTGGACGAGATCATCCATGCGTTTGATCGTACACAGATGGAATTCCCTGTTGGCAAGACGATTCAGCATCTTTTTGAACAACAGGTTGCAGCAGTACCTGACCATATTGCTGTTAACGATCAAGTTGAAGCGCTTACGTATCGTCAACTGAACGAACGTAGCAACCAATTGGCAAATGCTTTACTAAACAGGGGCGTATCTGCTGGGCATTTCGTTGCCTTGCATATGGACAGATCTATCCATGCAATCGTCAGCATATTAGCCATCCTAAAGGTCGGGGCAGCATATGTACCCATTAATACGAAGTATTCCGATGATTTGATTCGTTACATTATGGAAGATTGCGGCGCAGAATTTGTTATCGCTGACTTACCATCTGACGTATGGGATGCACTCGATACATCCGGAAAGAAAATAAGCTTGAGTGATCTGGTTGAGATCTATGAGACCGGAGATACAACAAATCCGGGGATAGCCCTTACACCTGAACATCTCGCATACCTAATCTATACATCTGGAACTACAGGCAAGCCTAAAGGAGTTATGATCACGCACGCCAATATCGTTAGATTGTTTGAGAATGAAGCACCGTTCTTCCCATTTCATGAGCAGGAAGTCTGGACCCTTTTTCATGCATTGAGCTTTGATTACTCAGTATGGGAAATGTACGGGGCTCTTCTAAAAGGTGCCAGATTGGTCATTGTTCCAAACGAGGCTGTGTACGATAATCGTGAATTTTTGGAGTTGCTAATTCGGGAGAAGGTAACCGTGCTTAACCAGACCCCGGGAGCATTGTATGCATTAATTAAGGTCATTTTGGAGCAAGACGTGGATCTGCCTTTGAGATATGTTATTTCTTCAGCAGAAGCGGTTCACCCGATAAGATTGCTTGCTTTTCATGAAGCTTATCCCGAAATAAATATCTTAAATATTTACGGGATCACGGAAACAACCATTTTTACAACATATAAGGAACTTCGACATGAGGATATGGCTAAGGATAATCGGAGTGTTGGAAGACCAATTCCTACTCTAAGCACGTATTTGCTGAATAAAGATGGACAGCTTTCTCCACAAGGTGGAATAGGCGAACTTTATGTGGGTGGAGCAGGTGTGGCAAGAGGTTATTTGAACCGAGAAGAACTGAACCAAGAGAGGTTCCTGGACAACCCATTCGCTGCGAACCAAAAAATGTACAGGTCCGGAGATTTAATGCGTATGTCGTCTGCGAAGGAGCTTGAGTATGTTGGTAGAATTGACGATCAAGTAAAAATAAGAGGATACCGCATAGAGTTATCAGACGTTGAAGAAAATTTAATGACGTATCCTGATATTGACGAAGCTTCGGTTCTGTCCCTGGGAGAACACCCAAATAACTACTTGTGTGCTTTTTATGTTTCACAGAGCCAGCTGCCAATCGAGGAGCTGAAAAGTCACCTTAACCAAAAACTTCCTTCTTATAGTGTGCCCTATAAATACGTACATCTAAATACCTTTCCCCTTACATTAAACGGGAAAATAGATCGTCGAAAGCTGATTGAGTTAGCCGAGCGTACGGAAGCGAATCCCAAAACTTTACCAAGGAACGAAATGGAAATGAAGATAGCCACGTATTGGTCTGTTCTCTTGGAGAAGCAAGGATTCGGGATTGAGGATGATTTCTTTGAATTAGGCGGAAATTCGTTACAAGCTATGCAGTTGGCGGATTATTTGCAGAAGGAATATCAGATCAACTTCACAATCAAAGATGTATTTGATAATCCAACGATTGTTTCGTTATCAAATGAAGTTGCTAAATCGGCCAGAAGGAATAGAGATGACCTTATAGCGACGAATGTAATTACCGGAGCTCGGTATCCATTATCTCTAGCCCAAAACAGAATTTTTCTACTGAGTCAACACCCTAATATCGGGATGTCATATAACATTGTAAGTAAGTTTGATTTGTTTGGGACATTTGACTTTTTACGCCTTGAATCTGCTCTCAAAACAATCATAGAGCGGCATTCCGTATTGCGTTATCGTTTTGGATATCACAAAGGCATGCCTGTGCAGTTTATGGGCGATTACGATAATTTCTTATACTGGTTTGATTCGACACTCGAAACGCGAGATCAGTTAATGGCTCAGTTATTGCAACCTTTCGATGTTGTTGGGGAAGAACCTCTCTTCTCAGCAGCAGTCATACGGATGGAGAATCATCATCATATATTGGTTATAAATATTCACCATCTGATCAGTGATGGAATCTCTATGGGGATTTTGGAACGTGAGCTGATGGCGTTGCTTAGGGGAGAAACATTGCCATCCATTGAATACCAGTATCATGATTATGTGATTTGGGAAACGGAGCGTTACAAGCGACAAATGTTGGACATTGACAAAAACTATTGGCTTACGACCTTCAGCGATTTTAAGCCTACTATCGCCTTGAATACAAATACTCATGTTCAGTCCTTTAGAGGCGGAGCGGTTTCATATAGCCTGCCCCAATCCCTCCTCGAAGACTTGGCAACTTTATCAAACGACAAGAAAACAACCTTATTTAATGTGCTGCTTACCTTATACAAATGTACCTTGCATTTACTATGGGGATCTGAGGACATCGTTGTAGGAACACCAGTCTCAGGAAGGGTGGACCAGGAATTTTCCGATACCATGGGTATGTTTGTTAATACATTACCTGTACGCAGCAAGCCACATGGAAGCATGAACTATAATGACTACTTGAATCACATAAAAATGGTTATGCAGGAGGCATTGAAACATCAGCTTTATCCGTTGGATAAGTTGGTGGAAGAGCTTGGGATTGCCACCGTTCCGGGACGATCACCTTTATTCCGTTTCATGTTTGCTTATGAAGTATGCCGGCCTTCTGTGTTCTACATTGACGAATTGAAGATCGTCGCTAATGAGACTATGGATGATGGAAGCGCCATGATGGATCTTTCATTTGTAATCCTGGAGAGCCCTACAGGGACGGAAATTCAGGTCGAATATGATACCTCCCAATTCAGCAAGGATATGGTCGAGTATATAGTTGAAACTTTCGTTGAGATTGCGGGCCAAGTTCGAGATGATCATGATATTAAATTGAATCAGATTAAAATTAGGCAGCAGAACGAGAGTGAAGGCGGATGGAATACGCAGCAGTTCGAGTTTGATTTTTGATCTACTGATCTACTGTAATTGTAACAGTCGTCGGCAATATGATTGTCGACGACTAATCAAATGGGAGAAAGCGAGGGATTATGGTGCCTACTGAAAAGAACATGGATGAAGCAAAACAGTTTTGGGAAAACGTGCTGGGGAACGAATCATATCCAGCTACAGATATAACCATGCGAGTACACCCGTACACCTTGTCAGAAGGACAAGGGATGGTTCGAAGAACGGTG
Organism: Paenibacillus sp. FSL H8-0283; assembly: GCF_045040675.1. Lineage (NCBI taxonomy): Bacteria > Bacillati > Bacillota > Bacilli > Caryophanales > Paenibacillaceae > Paenibacillus > Paenibacillus sp. FSL H8-0283. Next base: position 5,249,183 of record NZ_CP150295.1, on the reverse strand, counting down.
GATCAACAGACAGCCGATCTTTTGAAACAAAGATGCAAGCATAATGATTCATTAATATTTACTTATCTTCTCACCATATGGAATACGATGTTCGGCCAGTATACAAGAAGCAGACGTATCGCTGTTGGTATTCCTAATATGAAATCTAATTACAGAATCCCTCAAGTGAGCCTGACATTACCTTACTTTCAAGACTTGAAGCCCGAGGCTAGTTTAAAAGAAATGTTGATTGAGACCAAGAGTAAACTGGATACTCTGTATGCACATGCTTCATTTCTTCCATTCGTTGAAGAAAATAATCAGCCTATGGACACACTGTACAATGTAATTATCGGCTATAAGCCTCTTCATGGAAGCCACATCATGGATAGTCTCTCACGACAGTATCCGATCGTTCTTTGGATGAGTAGCGCGTTGGACGAATTGGAAATAAGCGCAGCTTATCAAGCCGATTTTAGTGAAGAGCAAGTGCGAGTGATGTTGGGTCATTATGAACAACTACTTAGTAATTCACTTAAAGGTTCATCGGACGTCAAAATAAGTGAACTGTCAATGTTATCGCAGGAAGAACATACACAAATAGCTTACGTGTTCAACGAAAGAAAAATAGTGGAGGAACCAGAATTACCGCTACATAAGTTGTTTGAGGAGTATGCTCTTAGGTTTTCTCAGCGGAGAGCCGTACAAGATTCATATGAAGCATTAACTTACGAACAGCTGTCTGAACGCTCAGATCATATCGCTTATGCTTTGCTGGCTCAAGGCTTGAGACCAGGAGAGGTAGTTGCTTGTATCTGTGAACGATCTGTTAATACCATTTCCAGTTTGTTGGGGATACTGAAAGCGGGTGGCGTCTTCTTACCCATTGACCCGTCATCTCCAGCAGGAAGAATGGAATACATGTATAGAGATAGTGAGGCTAGAATGGCACTTGTCTCGGCAACAATGGTTTCCAAAATGGAAAAATTTGAATCTGAGATCCTCGTCATAGAGGATGTAATACAGTTTGCTTATGAAAAAAATCAAGAATTCCCCTCTATTCCAATTCAGCAAGGTGCATGCATTGTATACACATCTGGAAGTACAGGAGAGCCGAAAGGCATTTTGTTCGAACATCAGATGTTACTGCATCACACTAGTGCTTTTGGTAAATATGTCGTTTCATACGAAGAACCTAAACATATTGGTTTGATTGCACCTTACTTTTTTGATGTTTTTTTGGAAGATGTATTCTATGGTTTGTTTAACGGACATACCCTCATTGTCATATCTGATGAAGCTCAACGAGACGGTAGATTATTAATGGAATACTTAGGTGATAACGAGGTTCATACATTGAATGCTACACCTACTCAGATTCGCATATTAATGTCTTCCCCCCCTCATTTATTTCAGAGGTCCCATTTAGAATTACTTTTAATTGGGGGAGAGCCCCTAAAGGAATCTTTAGTTCATGAGATTCGGGCAGTTTTTGGACAAACTGCACCAACCATTATCAATTGTTATGGACCAACAGAATGCTGCATTGATGTGACGGCTTATAACGTGGTTGAGACATCGGACTTACAGGGTGGCGCCATCCCTATAGGTAGACCTATCAAAAACGTAGGTGCATACATTCTTGGGTCGAACAATGAAATCTTGCCTGTTGGGGTGATAGGTGAACTCTGCTTTAGTGGAGACATATTGGCCAAAGGCTACATCGGAAAACCTACGGAATCTGACAGGGTCTTCATGCCTTCGCCATTTGTGTCAGGTGAAACATTGTACAAAACCGGTGATTTAGCGATGTGGCTCGCTGACGGTAACATTGTATTTATGAATCGGATGGATTCACAAGTCAAAGTCCGGGGTCATCGAGTCGAACTCAACGAAATTGAATGGGTTATTCAACAGCATAGCCAGGTTAAAGAAGCAGTGGTATTACATCAGAATGAGGAACTTTTTGCGTTCCTTGTTATGAAAGATGACTCTGCATTGATGGAGCTTGAAAAGGGAATTAAAGAAAAATTGCCATTATATATGCAACCTAAAAACTTTACCTTGTTAGAGTCTTTCCCCACAAATGCCAATGGAAAGTTGGATAAAAAGGCATTATATCCGTTGGTGAAATCAGAAGTTTCGGATAGTGGGCGTTCAGAACTCATAACAAATACCGAGAAAGTGCTTGGAACGATATGGAAGAATGTACTGGATATCGAAACCGTAGGCAGAGAGGATCACTTCTTTGAGCGGGGTGGACATTCTCTAAGTGCAGCTGTATTGAGCGGTCAAATATATAAACAATTTCAGACAAATGTATCGATTAAACAATTGTTTGCGACACCTGAGCTGTATCATTTGGCCAAGTTTATTGATGACAGCGAAAAGGAGCAGAATACCCCAATATCGCCGGCTCCTGTGGCAGCGTTCTATCCATTATCGCTGGTCCAAGAGAGACTATTCACCTTACACTCAGCCCATCCTGACAGCACGGCATACAATATGCCAGGGATCATTGAAATAAAAGGTGCTTTGGATCGTCAGCAGTTGGATATGGCCTTGGAAAGAATAATTCAGAAGAATGAAATACTCCGAACCAAGTTTGAGGTGCATGATTACGAACCTGTTCAACGTATCTTGGATATTACCAAGTTCAGTTTAGACTGGCATCAGCTTAACTATGATAAGCTTCAATCTTTCATTGATTCATTTGTGAAGCCCTTCGATTTGGCGAATGCTCCGCTATTCAAGGTAAGTGTGGTCGAGTTGGATAAAGATTGGTTCTATGTACTGTTTGACATGCACCATATTATAGCAGATGGACGAACCTTCGAGATTTTAGTTCAAGAAATATTTGATTTTTATAATGGCACAGATGTTCCAGAAAAAACGATCCAATACAAAGACTTTGCATATTGGGAGAAAGAGCATACGAATAGCTCCGAGTACGTCCATTTGAAGGATTTCTGGATGAAATACATGGGTGGAGCTCTTCCCCAATTGTCTTTACCTTATGATTATGATCGTAGCGAACATCAAACGTTCACAGGCTCCGTATGTTTCAAGGAGATCAAAGGCGAGACCGTACACATGCTTAAACAGCTTTCCAAGAAAAATGAGACCACGATGTTTATGAATATCCTTGCTGCTTACTATGTATTATTGAACAAATATTCAGGAGATCAGGAATTTATCGTAGGAACAACTTCATCTATACGCGATGATAGCAACCTGGATATGGTTATGGGACCGATGATTAATGCCATAGCTATCCGGCAAAATGTTGATCCCGAGATTGCCTTCTCGAAGTTGCTAGACCAGGTGAAGGAAAACGTAGTGAATGTATATGAGCATAAGAGCTATCCATTCCACCAACTGGTAGAGAACATTTCATTTGATCGGATGAACAATCAGAATCCTATATTTAATACCATGGTCATTATGCATCAGTTTAAGGAAGACTTTGATACCGTGGTCGAAGAGATGACGATCAAACCTGTAGCATTCGAAAATAAAATTTCAAAGATGGATCTTTCATTGGAGTTAACAGAACATCAAAATAGCATGACAATCTGCTTTGAATATAACACGCAGTTGTTTGCTCAAAGCACTATAGAAAGATTAGCCTATCATTTTGTTGAACTTTTAGATTGTATTGCGCAAAAACCTGATGAATGTATCAAAACATATAACCTTCTTTCTACAGATGAGCAAAATTGGCAAATCTACGAATTGAACCGTAACGAAGTTTCATTATCATTCGAGAAACCAATACATCATCTGATTAGAGAGCAGGCAAGGATAAATCCTGAACGAATTGCAATACGAGAAGGAAATGAAAAGTGGAATTACCGGGAGCTGATGCAGCAAGCTGATGCTTTAACCAATCAATTGGTAATGAGGGGCGCTAGTGCTGGGAAAATTGTCGGCATCATGATGGAAAGATCCTCTTCATTGATTGCAAGTATTTTGGCGGTGCTTCAAACGGGAGCAGCCTATTTACCAATAGATCCAATGTATCCTGAAGAGCGAATCAGTTACATTTTGGAAGATAGTCAATGTTTTGCATTAATTAGCGATAAACCTGTTGAGAAATTAGTAGGTGAGTGCAAATTCAACTTGGTTGTAAATTCAGAATTGGAACCTTTCGTGGAAACCCAGTGTGATGATACACACGAAATTAGCATTCTCGAACCGGCGTACATCATTTATACATCAGGTTCTACTGGACAACCCAAAGGCGTAACGATTAGCCACCGGTCATTGTTGAATTATTCTTTATGGGCTGCCAAGGTGTATGTAGGCGGAGAACAGGATATCGCCTTCCCTTTATATTCTTCCATCGCTTTTGATTTGACGATCACCTCTTTATTTACACCATTGATCACAGGAAATATCATCGTTGTATACAACGATCCACCCGAGGAGTCTCTCAAACGGATCATTCAGGATAACTTGGTCGATATTATCAAATTAACTCCGTCCCATCTGCGACTAATGAAAGAAATGGAACTTGAGGGTAATCGCATTAAACGTTTCATTGTCGGGGGAGAAGCTCTGGAAACCAAGTTAGCTCGTGATATTGAGTCGATATATGGTAAGGGTACAATTAAAATATATAACGAATATGGCCCAACTGAAACAACCGTAGGTTGCATGATCTATGAGTTGGAGCCTGATTATGATTCACCATTCGTATCTATAGGTGTGCCAGCGGACAATACAAGGGTTTATGTTTTGGATGAGTATCTCAAGCCTTGTCCTTTAAGCGTGATTGGAGAATTGTACATCTCCGGAATGGGAGTTGGGATGGGGTATATTGGACAAGAAGAGCTCACTAGAGAGCGCTTTATTCCAAATCCATTTGAGAACGGAGAATGGATGTATAGAACAGGAGATTTGGCCAGGTTAATGCCGGATGGCAAACTTGCATATGTGGGTAGGATAGATACCCAGGTCAAAGTAAGAGGATATCGTATTGAACTAGGCGAAGTGGAGCATTATTTGAATCAGAACCCAAATATTAAGGAGTCAGTAGTATTCGTTGAGAATGATTCTATTGGTGGATATGCATTAATAGCTTGTGTAGTACCGGCTAAATCGAACTCTCCCGATGGATTGAAAAACGTCGAAGAAGAGTTGCAATTGTATTTACCCCGGTACATGATACCGGACCAAATATATATTATGGATGAAATTCCGTACACTTTAAATGGAAAAGTGGATCGTAACGCTCTCGCCAAAAAACAGATTTCCACCAATCTTAAAACGAAGGAAAGCACAGATATCTCTGATACAGAACGTATGGATACGTTGACAACGGCATTATCTGAGATGTGGACTCCTTTATTAAATGTTTCGGAGATAAGCATCAATGATAATTTCTTTGATCTAGGGGGGCACTCGCTTAAAGCAATCATGCTCCTTTCCAGAATCAAAAAGAAATTCGAAGTTGAGATTAGTTTGGAATTGTTCTTTGCCAATCCAACGATTGAGATGTTATCGGAACTTGTTGTGAGCCGCCAAAAACCAGTTATCCCAGCAATTAAACCTGTCGAGAACCAAGGTCATTACCCGTTGACATCTGCACAAGTGAGATTATATTTTCTTCAACAATTCAATAATGGAACCGTTTATAACATCGTTGAAAGCTTTGTTATTGAAGGTAACTTAGAGAAGGAAAAGTTCGAGTTTGCCTTGAGAAAAATGATTGAACGACACGAAATCTTACGAACCAGTTTTCATTTTACAGAACAGGATGGTTTGGTACAAATTGTTCATGATCCAGATCGTGTTCAACCACTTTTGGAATGGTGTAACTCGGCGTTGGATATCTCTGAATATGTACAACCGTTTGATTTATCTGCTGCGCCATTATTTAGAACAAGAGTGGTCCGATTGGGAATGGAGCGCCATGAAATAAAATTTGATTTCCATCATATTATTTTTGATGGCATTTCTATGGAATATTTCATCCGTGACTTTGTGAGTTTTTACAATGCAAAACATGAACTTCCTCCACTTAGCATTCAATATCGGGATTATTCCGTATGGCAGGAAGCGTTTTTACAAACGGAAACCTATGCTCAACAGGAAAAGTATTGGTTGGAACAATTGTCTGGAGAACTGCCTGTTCTTGCTTTTCCGACAGATTTTCCAAGGCCAATGGTAAAAAGTTTCAAAGGATCAGCTTTTCGATTCGAGGCAGATTCGTCCGTATCATCCCAGTTTTCACAGTTGTGTAAACGGAACGGAATTACATTATATATGGGACTGATTAGCCTCTTTGGATCGACCCTGTACCGCTACACTCAACAAGAAGATATTTTAATAGGGACACCTCTAGCTGGAAGAAAGCAACAGGAATTGGAAGGCCTTATAGGGATGTTTGTAAATACGACAGTACTTCGTCTTGCACTTTCAGGAGAAATGACCTTTACACAACTGATAGAAGCAGTCAAGAAAAATACTGTTCAGATGTTAGAGTACCAGGATGTTCCTTTTGAACAATTGGTTGAACGTCTCCATGTGGAGAGAGATACTTCGCGTAACCCCATTTTTGATGTTATGTTTGCTTTGCAAAATTATGATGATGGGGGCCTTGCAATTCAAGACTCCATAACGATTGTACCTATAAGTTCAGAAATGGAAAGTTCAAAATTTGATTTGACACTGTTTGCTTGGGAAGAGAATGAACAGATATCGTTCTGTTTTGAATACAGTACTGATCTTTTCGAAGAACAAACGATTAAACGTCTCTCGACGCATTTTATCAATTTAATGCTCGATGTCATTGGACAGCCCAATGCGCCTATAGCACATTTAAATATGCTTGCAGATCATGAGAAGAGACATTTGAATGTGGATATTCGTTCTAGCGGGAAGGAAACCCAACCCATAACACTCTATCACTGGTTTGAACAGCAGTGTGAGCGTACGCCAGAGGCTGTTGCATTAATTCACGATGACATTCAACTTACGTATTCCGAATTACATCGGCGTACTCAGACGGTGGCCGGAGCGCTTGCTTTAAAAGGAGCTGAAGCAGGGACGATTGTGGGTGTGATGATGGAGCGTTCCCCAGAAATGATTATCTCGATTCTGGCGGTGCTTCAAACGGGAGCAGCTTACTTGCCATTAGATCCCGAATATCCCGATCAACGTCTGCAATACATGCTGGATGATAGCATGACGGATGTGTTGATGACGGATAATCAAACCAACACAAAGATGCTTGCAGATTTTCAGGGACAGCGCTTTAACGTGCAGGATATCGAATACGATTATGTATCGGAGACTATTTCTGGAAGTTATCCGGACACCGAAGCATTAGCCTATGTCATCTATACTTCTGGATCAACAGGAAATCCAAAGGGAGTCAAGGTAAGCCATGCAGCCATTTGTAATACGCTGAAATGGAGAATAAACCATTATTCGTTTGGGTTAGGTGATAATACGCTTCAAGTACCTTCTTTATCCTTTGATAGTTCTGTAGAAGATATTTTCTGTGCATTATTGTCAGGAGCAACGTTGACATTAATGTCGTCGAAGGATCGATTGGATGTTACAGCACTAACTAAAATTGCAGAGCGACATAAAATTACTCATTTTCTGATGGTCCCTAGTATGTATGCCGCTATATTGGAAACTAAGCCGGATTTCAATTATCTTAAATCGGTAACTGTAGCTGGAGAATCAGTTCATGCGCATCTCGTAAACAATCATTTTGCATTATTCCCTGACGTGAGGTTGTTTAATGAATATGGGCCAACCGAATGCAGTGTTTGTACGACAGTTCATGAATTCAAGGCAGAAGATACACAAATTCGCATTGGAAAACCTATCGATAACATGGAAGTTTATATTCTGGATAACCATGAAAGAATAGTACCCATTGGAGTACCTGGAGAACTGTATATAACAGGAAAGGGCCTTTCCAAAGGTTATTTGAATGACGATGTAAAAACGAGTCACCGTTTTGTTCATGTAACCGAATTGCCAAATCAATTATTGTATCGTTCGGGTGACCGGGGGAGATGGTTATCAGATGGTACACTGGAATATTGGGGTAGAACTGACAATCAGGTGAAAATCAGGGGATATCGGGTTGAGCTTGAAGAGATTGAACGCAGTGCAATGCAGATGGACTGTGTTACACAAGCTGCTGCAGTAATGAAGAAAACCGATGACAGCCAACGTCTTGTTCTTTATGTCATCATGGATGCGAGCCAACCAATAGAAGATTCACAATTAAAGAAAGAACTTGCTCAGAAATTACCACCATTTATGACACCCGAAGATGTGATATTCCTGAATGAATTCCCTCGAACGGCTAATGGGAAGATTGATAAGTTGGAGTTGTCCTTGCGTGAGGATCTTACGGGTTTGATTGATCGTCCAATGGAGAATGAGTCGTTGAACCAAACGGAGGCTGTTTTGTTTGATGCATGGAACATTGTATTAAAACATCATCATATAAGCAGACATGACAACTTCTTTGAGGTTGGTGGTAACTCGCTCCTGCTAATACAGTTGCATGCCAGACTAAATGAAGCATTCTCGGGATTGTTGACGATTACGGATTATTTCACTTATCCAACCATTCGAGAAATGGCTCAATATCTGGATGACACAGTTACGGGTAAGGAAGGGTCCCGAACCAATGAGGCAAGCAGAGTTACTTTGGGAAGCGACCTTGCCGCTATGGGATTATCGGATGGAGCAATGTATCGGGTGATTTTGGCTGAGGAGAAAGTAAGTATTTTGAATGAAATGGCTAAAAGCATGGCTGTGGATATTCAAGATATTACGTTTGCTATTTGGGTATATACACTGAATCAGTATGCTCAATTGGAGAATATCTCCATTGATTTAGGGGTTTCCGAAGATTCTATCGTGCATTGTGATGTTCACTTGCCTGAATTTGAAAGCTTGGAGGAATTGGTGAGCTATCTCTATGAAAAAAGATATGACCCGAAGTCAAACAAACATGACTTTGAGATGCATTATCCAGATGGAGAAGCCAGTATTTTATATACATGGAAATCGTCCAGTTCCTTGTATCAAAAATACGATATTACATTGTTAGCACAAGAAAATGAAGAAGGACTAACCATTCAATTTATCGGCAGCTCCAGAATACGTGAGCAAACAATACAAGAGATTACCGAACTCTACGTCGCTATGATATCGGCTGTTTGTGACCAGGTTTCTAACAACACAACAGTTTGAGGAGGGGTTATATTGACAATTGCAGAAGAGAACACTCGTAAATTAGTGATTACATCGACTTTTGAATCGGACCCTATTGTGCCGCATATGGAATGGTGGGCAGAAAGAATGTTACCTTTCAAACTGAACGTTACGCTCCATAAGCAGCGGATGTTACCTGATTTGTTATACCCTAGAAGTCAGTTCATGAACTCATTCGATTATCGCGTTGTTTTTAATAGATTTGAGGATTGGATTCGTGACGATGACCACATGATGGAACCACAAAAATGTGAAAAGTTAGAGTATGCCTTTAAAGAAACATTAAATGCTATTGAGAGTGCCTCCCAAAAGGAGGCGCTCATCGTAGCCATCTTCCCTATATCCACCGAAGCAGGTTTAAGTAACACGCTATTTAGCTATATTACAGAGTTGAACCAACGATGGAGAAATGCTCTAAGTGGCATTTCCGGTGTTCACCTTGTGGATTTTGAACGCAGCCAAAAATTGTATGTCATTGAGAATCCATTCGATTATGTCAAGGATAATCTGGCGCAGATGCCATTCTCCCAGTCGTTTGATGCAGTAATGGGGGCTTATCTCATAAGACAATTGCACGCTCTGAATAATCAGAAATTCAAAGTCATTGTGCTGGACTGTGATAATACCTTATGGGAAGGTATATGTGGTGAAAACCAGACAAATGTAGGAATAGATAATCCGTTCCAATCACTTCAGCAGACCATGATTTCCAAAATGGAAGAAGGTATGCTCTTGTGCATAGCCAGCAAAAATAACGAATCAGATGTGTGGAATGTGTTCGAAAACCATAAGGATATGTTACTGCAAAAAAAACATTTCGTAAGTTGGAGGATTAACTGGAAGAGCAAGGCAGAAAATATTCGCGAGATTGCCCAAGAGTTGAACCTAGGAATGGACAGCATCATTTTCATAGATGATAGTCCACATGAGTGTTTAGAAGTTATGAATCAACTGCCTGAAGTTTTGACTCTAAAACTGCCAAAAGATAAAATGCAAATCCCTGCATTTTTATCCCATGTATGGGCATTAGACAAGTTGTTAATTACAAATGAAGACCGAAAACGCACCCAAATGCAGCTGACCAATGCACAGCGGAAAACATTGGAAACAAAGTCGCCGGAAGATTATATGAATGAACTGGGTCTCCAATTGTATATGGATGTGGCCGACTCTAGTATGATTCCAAGACTGGCACAATTGACTCAACGAACCAATCAATTCAACTCAACCATTATCCGAAGGTCGGAAAAGGAAATGTATGGATTGATGCAAGATCGGAATTATGTCTGTTGGGCGATTGAAGTTACAGACCGTTTTGGATCATACGGCCTTACGGGGTTAATCATTACTAAAATGATGCAAGAAGCATTGATTATTGATACCTTTTTGCTGAGTTGCCGAGTCCTTGGAAGAGGTGTTGAGGTTGCAGTATTCTCTTTGTTGAAAAAGTTTTGCTTGGAACGGCAACTAACCAAAATTGAACTTGTATTGATTAACGGAGATAAAAATAAGGCCATCCAACAATTTATACGAGATAACGATTGGATGGAACATGAGGTAGTGCACGAAGGAGAGCGAGTGATTACGATACCTGTGTCACGTATACCCGATGAAGTAAGCCATATCGTTTGTGTATATGGACAAGGTCTGGACGACGAATACTTGGAGAATGAAGAGCCAGCAAAGGAAACTGAAAGCAAAAGCGAGTGTATCGAATCTGTGGGTGAGTGGGATATATTCATTAATAATGAGAAGGAACTAACTCATGCTGAACAATATATCCCGCTCCTACATAGTCAACCAACTGAGTTGAAATTTTTGCCTATGGAATCCAGGAGAGTAGAGCACGTTCAACAAGAGGGACTTTCTGAACTTGAAAAAATTGTGGAAAATGCCATGTACAACGTTTGGGGAGAAAACGCCGTTTCTTGGAATGACAGACTTAATCTGAATAGTGAGGAAGTTTGGCATAAGTTTGCATTCCTATCTGAAATCTATCAAAAATTCGGTGTTGTCTTGCCAGAAGAAAAATGGGAAGAGTTCATCACGCGAGGTGATATCATCGATTTCCTCAAATTGGAATTGAGAGGAATGAACCCGTATTATGCATAAAACAATGATTCTTTTTCCCGGTCAAGGAGCACAGTTTACCGGTATGGGGAGAGCCCTTTATGACCATTACCCCATTATAAAAAGGACATTTGATGAAGCAAGTGATATCCTGGATTTTTCAGTGTCTAATCTATGTTTTAGTGGAACGTCAGAACAATTAAAGAGAACAATAAATGCCCAAATTGCTATTTTTGTGTTAAGTGTCGCAGCATACCGTCAACTTCAGAACATGCATCAATTGGCTCCCGAAATTATGGGGGGCCATAGTTTAGGAGAGTATTCTGCACTTGCATCTTCTGGAGCCGCATCGTTCGAAGACTTACTTCGCGTGGTACATTATCGCGCGCAAGTCATGGAGGAAGTAGCCGACTCGGGGAACGGAGCCATGTTTGCCTTAGAGTACGAAGTAAAAGACTTGCAGCATATTGAACAGGAGTGCGCTGATTTACGTTTAAACGATATGCAGATTTGGATTGGGGCGTACAATTCGGATAATCAGATTGTGCTGACAGGTAAGAGAAGTGATCTTATGAGTGCAGAGACGAAATGGAAAGAGAGAGGTTATAAGGTAATTCCTCTTCAGGTTTCCGGTGCTTTTCACAGTCCGTTGATGCACGAGGCAGGAGAACTTCTTGGAAGGCGTTTAAGAACAGTAGAATGGAGCCCTCCACGATGCACAATTATCTCTAATGTAACGGGTCAAGCTTATACGGGCGCTGATTGTATCGTGGAAAACTTGGAAATGCAACTGACCAAACCTGTGTTATGGACAAAATCGATGGAAACGGCCATTAGGCATGGTGTTACACACCTAACGAGTATGCCGCCTAAAAATATTTTTCAGAAGATGCTTCAATATATCGAAGGTGTAAACGTACATGCACTATCGAGCGTGGATGATTTCGAAAATTATCAAAAGAATGATGAATCAGAGATTTATAATCATCTATTGTCTATTGCAGCTGGTACTCGGAATTACAATAAAGATGTAGCTGAATATGATCGGACAGTTGTGCGAGCATACAAAGAGTTAGAGGCCATAAAATACAGCTTTTCAAGTGCACCGGGAACTGCTGAAGATCGAATCCATCGAGCGGGTCTATTGTTCTTAACTATTCTTGAAAATAAGAAGATACCTTTGGAGAGTAAAACAACGATCCTCCATGCCCTCTATCGCAAATATAACTTGAGAATAGAAAGCCAGGGTTAAACATCGAGCAGAGGAGGAAGCCACGATGATCAAATTGACTGACCTTAATATAAAACCATCTAACGCCCCATTCAATGAAATGACCATTCAGAAAATGGATAATAAAGACATTGCTATTATTGGGATGGAAGGATATTTCCCAGGCGCGGATTCCTTAGATGAATTCTGGGCAAATCTTCGTGAAGGCAAAGATCTGATCGGTGAGTTGCCGGAATACAGAAAGAAAGATGTAGACGACTATTTAAAGTATAAGAACATCGAGAATCCCCAGTATGTAAAAGCTGGGTTTCTAAATCAAATTGATAAGTTCGATTATCCCTTTTTTGGACTATCGCCAGCTGAAGCAAAAGCAATGGACCCCAATCAAAGGTTGTTTCTCGAGGTAGCATGGAGAGCTATAGAAGATGCGGGGTATGGAGGAAGGAAGTTGAGAGGAAGCGAAACCGGAGTGTATCTCGGTTTTAGCGGCAACGCTGGAGGGCTATATCAAGATTTTGTGCAGGATATCGCTCCTGAATTAGAAAATGTCGCAGGTAGCCTGAATGCGATCATCGCCAGCCGAATTTCCTACGTGTTGGATTTGAAGGGACCAAGTATGGTAATTGATACCTCTTGTTCATCTTCACTAGTTGCAATTCATACTGCAGTTCGAGCGATAAGAAACGGGGATTGTACGGCCGCTATATGCGGCGGAGTGAATCTGAGTATTTTACCGACAGAAAGTCAAAGCCAGATCGGTATAGAATCCTCTACGTCCCGGGTTCGTGCTTTCGCGGAGGGGGCAGATGGAACCGTGAGTGGGGAAGGAGTAGCTGCCCTTATATTAAAGCCGTTACTTGCAGCTAAAAATGACGGTGACCATATCTATGCGATTATCAAGGGAAGCGCAATAAACCAAGATGGCAGATCCGCTGGAATAACGACGCCTAATGTAACAGCGCAGGAAGAAGTGCTGATTAAAGCGTGGAAAGATGCTCGAATCGATCCGAGTACCCTATCTTATATTGAAACTCATGGGACAGGTACAAAGATCGGAGACCCTATTGAAGTTGAAGCTTTGACAAAAGCAATGAGAAGATTCACAGATCAAAAACAATTTTGCGCCATAGGATCTTTAAAATCTAATATTGGTCATTTGGATGGAACGGCCGGAATTGCAGGAGTCATTAAAAGTGTGTTGTCTTTGAAAAGGAGAGCGATTCCTTCTTCTCTACACTTTGATTCTCCTAATGAACTGATTGATTTTATTAATTCTCCCTTCTACGTGAATCGGGATTTCTCTTTATGGGAAGCAGGTTCCGGCATCCGGCGTTGTGGAATCAGTGCCTTTGGTATGAGTGGGACGAATTGTCATCTTGTCCTTGAAGAGTATGTGGAGAACGAACAAAAGAGTGCAATTATCGAAAAAACAAGTCAAACCTCGTTTGAGTTTTTAACTATTTCTGCTCACAATTACAGTACACTAGTTGAACTGATGAACGCCTATGCTTTGTTTTTGTCTTTAAATCCAGATGTTGACTTGAAAGCGCTGTGTTATACAATTAATACGGGCAGGGGACAGTATGCGGAGCGAGTATTAATTATGTTCCATAATTATGAAGATCTTGTCCAGAGATTGGAGTCGATCCGCTTAAATCCGCAAAACAACGAGATAGAGCATGTGTACTATACTAATCCTGCGGCGGAAGCGCCGTTACTGTTTCATCCGTTAGCGTTATCTGACTCAGTAAGTACGCTCTTGCATAGCTACTTGCAAGGTGACCAGGTTCAGCTTGAAAGTCTGTATGAGAAACCGGTGCCTAAAATATCATTGCCTGTGTACCCATTTGAAAGAATTCGATGTTGGTTGGATGTAACAAACCAATCTCTTCTGAATAATTCTTCCAATGCAGGAGACGCCGATACCATTCAACAAAAGGTGATCCAAATTTGGAAAGAGGTCTTAGGATACAGCGAAATCAATGTAGACGCAAATTTTTACGATTTGGGTGGAGACTCTATATTTGCTTTGAAAATCATCAATAAATTAAGAGAACAACTTCATATAGATCTTGAAATTAGCCAATTATTAGTCAGTCCGACACTTTACGAGTTCGCAAGTTATATAGAATCACAATGGGACAAGAAACAGATGGTATCCCTCGACCATATTCATCGAACCCATAAAAAAGAAGAATTTATACCTCTTACGTATGCACAGAGAGGGATATACTACGCCCTTCAAAGAACAAAGATCAATACAAGCTACAATATGCCTGGCTCCCTGGACATTTATGGGACCTTGGATGTAGAGAGAGTGGAGCGCTCTCTTCAAGAACTGGTTCTTCGACACAGCCAACTACATGCATCGTTCCACTATATTAATGATATGGCTATGCAAAGGATCGAAAAACACGATTTGGTCATTGAATACTTACATTTGGAACCCCAATCGACCATGGAGTCATTATATAGAAATTTTGTACGTCCATTTGATATTACGAGCGATTTTTTGTTTCGGGTGGCTATAGTAAAATGTGCGGCGACACATCATTGCCTCTTTTTCGATGTACATCACCTTGTATCAGACGGTGTTTCTATGAATATTCTAATGGAGGATTTTGTTGATTTATATCATGGTCATCCGATTGAATCTAGCAGGTATACCTATGAGGATTATATAAACTGGCAGAAAGGTGAAGAAGGGAAACAGACGCTAAGGAAACAACAGCAGTTTTGGAGAGGACAATTCAAGGACGGAGTCCCTCTTCTTGATATGCCCACAGACTTTAGCCGTCCGAATGTAAGAAAGGGTACCGGGCAAGATTTACGAATGGATATACCCACCTCTTTAATTAGAAAAATTAAGGACATTGCCCATGAGGAGCAAACGACCTCGTATACTGTGTTGCTCTCAATATATGTATTGTTATTACACAAGTATGCAGGGCAAGAAGACTTGGTTGTAGGTACACCGACTTCGGGGCGATCCCGTAGTGAGTGGGATAGAATTGTTGGAATGTTCGTTAACACGCTAGCACTTCGAATGAAAATAAATAAAGAGAATACATTTAGGGTGTTTTTGCAATCTATTCGTAAAACAGTTCATGATGCACTCAATAATCAGAGTTACCCTTTTGAACTCTTGGTTGAAGAGATTGATTACTCTACTCCATTAAATCGAAACCCGCTATTCGATACGATGTTCATCATGCAAAACAATAAGTCTAGCATTGGAGATATCGAGGATTTATCTTTTATAAGCAAACCTTTTGTCAATGATACTGCTAAATTTGATTTCAAAATGGAAATCTATGAACAAGATGAGCAGATGGCGATTGTATTTGATTACAGCACAGAGTTATATCACGAAGCTACTGTGAAAGCATGGTTAGATGATTATATTTTCTTAATAAATCAAACATGCGGAAATATGGATCAACGCATTGTTGAGCTTGAGCTAACGGGAAGTGAGAAAAGTAAACAGACCATGATCAATTTTAATGACGATCTGACCTAGTGATGGGTCATAAGCATCTACATTGGATTAGAATTCACTTCTGATTGAATCGTTCTCATTGATGTGGAAGTCTCATCGAAGAAACTATGCAAGAATGTGTGGAGGGTCATATGTGCGGAATATGTGGAGTATATAACATGCGTTTTAAAGAACAAGTCATCGTTCCAGGTACGTTGGAACAAATGACGCAAGTTCTTCATCATCGGGGCCCTGACGATCATTCTAAATATATTGGGAATCGAGTTGCTTTTGGATTCACTCGCCTTAGTTTGATGGATTGGGAACATGGTCAGCAACCGTTCTCTAATGAAGACGGCACAGTTATTGCTATATGTAATGGTGAAATTTTTAACTATGAGAGCTTGAAAAGCTCCTTACAATCTGAGGGGCACGTTTTACACACAAAATGTGATATGGAAATCATTCCTCATCTATATGAAAAATATGGTATAAAGTTTATGCAATATATAAACGGGCAATTTGCTATTGCATTATATGATTCAGTTCGAGAAGAGATGTATTTGATTCGGGATCAGGCAGGAATATGCCCTGTGTTCTACACGGTGAATAACGATGACTTTATTTTTGGATCGGAGATCAAATCCATCCTCCATCATCCATCTGTGGAAAGAAAAGTAGACTTGGTTGCTTTAGATCAATTACTGACTTTTCCCAGTATTATAGCTCCCAGAACATTATTTCATGGAATTTCCAGCTTGGAAAGCGGACACTATTTACATATTACTGGTAACCGCATGGAGAAGGTTCAATATTGGGATCTCGTTTATCCCAAGTCGCACGAAATAGAAGATTCATTGTGCGAGGAGCAGGATTACATTGAAGAACTGGACCATATTTTTTCCGAGGCTGTTGGAACTCGGCTAACGGCTGACTTCCCGGTAGGACTTTATGTCAGTGGGGGGTTGGATTCTTCCATGATTGCTTTGAAAGCTTCTCAACTTTCACCATCGCCAAGGAAGTCGTTCTCCGTTACATTTGCTGATAAAAGTATGAATGAGTCTATCTATCAGAAGTTAGTTGTCGATGAGATTAAATCGGAACATTTCCAACACGAATTCGATATTCGTGATATCACTGAACATTTGAAAAGTGTGGTTTGGCATTCGGAAACAGCACTTAAGGAGAGTTATAATACAGCGTCCTATATGCTGTCCAAGCTGGTGAACCGTGAAGGTATTAAAGCGGTCTTAACCGGTGAAGGAGCAGATGAGCTTTTTGCAGGCTATGTAGGCTATCGGTTTGATCAATTTAACGCCAAAAAGGGGACTCACTCCATCGCTGAAGAGGAGGTTGCCATACGAGAAAGGTTATGGGGGGATGGCAGCTTTTTCTATGAACGGGACTATAGTCAACTGAGACAATTGAAGTTAAGGCTATATGGGGAGAAAATACTTCCTGACATTGAATCCATAGATTGTCTCCGGTATCCTGTAATCTCTAAAGAGAAGATTGCGGATATCCACTTGCTGCATAAACGTTCCTACATTGATTTCAAGTTGAGACTACCGGAACATCTATTGGCAGGTCATGGCGATCGCATGGCATATGCGCATTCGGTTGAAGCGCGTTACCCTTTTCTGGATTATAAGTTGATGGAATTTGTCTCCCGAAAATTGCCACCCCACTTAAAGCTTAAAGGGTTTAATGAAAAATATATTCTCAAAGAAATAGCACGAAGTATGGTTCCTAACGAGATTATCAAACGGCCGAAATTCGCTTTTGTCGCTCCCGGAAGTCCCGACTTAATTAGAGAGGCAGACGAGTATTTGATTAACCTCCTCTCTAAAGAGCGATTAAAGAAGCAAGGCTACTTCAATCCAGATTTTGTGCATGAATTGGTGGAGCAGTATAGTCGTAATGATTTCAAATTAAACCTCCCTTACGAAAGTGACATACTTATCATTATAATTACTTTTTGTGTATTTTTAGATGTGTTTGATATGCCTGATTTATAAAAGAAATGGGTGATTGGATTGGATGACAAGGTTCGGAATACGATTCAGAACAGAATATCAGAAAGTTTCGCACAATATAAGGACTACTGTGCGGTGGAATATTTAAGTCGTCATATCACGTATTCAGAGTTATATAAGGACATGAATCGAATCACACAGTGGCTGCACGTGAACAATGTTGAGAAGGGCACATTTGTTGGTGTGTGCTTCCAGGATCGTTATATGGTAATTGCATCTATGCTTGGAATCTGGCAAGCCGGTTGTGTATTTGTGCCGCTTGATGCAGACTATCCAGACCAAAGATTGTTGTCGATGGCGGTCGCTTCCGATTTGCAATTGGTCATTACAGATTCTATGCCTGGACTTGTTTCACTAGAGCAAGCTGGGCTTAAGGTTCTAACGCTAGATCGAAAGCAATTGGACGATTTGTTATTTTCCGAACCAATGGAATCCGTTGAATATGATGAGGATGATGCAATATATATTTACTTCACATCGGGAACAAGCGGAACTCCCCATGCCATACTCGGTAGAAACAAAGGGCTCACTCATTATGTAGAGTGGGAAACTAGTGAATTCAAGTTATATAGAAAAAAGGTAAGTCAACTCACTTCTCCAGGTCATGATCCATTCCTTAGAGATATTTTAGTGCCCTTGTTATCAGGGGGGACAATCTGCATTCCCGAATCTAGGATGACTCTTCTGAACACCAATCAGTTAATGGATTGGCTAGAAAATAGAGGAGTTCAGTTAATTCATTGTACACCAAGTTTGTTTAAGAACATGACTTCTTTCAAGCCCAACCGAGAGCATTATAAGAGTTTGGAATATATCTTTTTGGCAGGAGAAGAGATCGTTCCGCAAAAGCTGAAATCTTGGTATGAGGCCATTGGAGATCGGGTACAGCTTATTAATCTGTATGGACCTACTGAAACGACGTTGGCTAAATTGTTTTATAGAATCAAACCCCAAGATGTGTATCGAGCTAGTATACCCATCGGTCAACCTATATCCGGAACTCGTGTCATTATATTGAATGATGATTTGCAGATGTGTCCAGTTGGAACAAAAGGTGAAATCATTATACGTACTCCGTATCGAAGTTTAGGGTATCTCCATGAGGAAGGTCTCAATCGCGAAAAATTTATACAGAATCCTTTTTCAGAGCGCGACAACGATTTGGTTTACAAAACTGGAGATATTGGAAGAGCATTACCCGACGGGAATATTGAGTTTTTAGGGCGAAAAGATAGACAGGTCAAAATTAGAGGACATCGGGTTGAATTAGCTGAGGTTGAGCGAGTGATCATGGCTTCCGGTCTTGTGAAAGACGTCGCTGTTATAGTGAAAGAAGCACCTTCCGAGGAGTTAGTTCTCATTGCTTACGTTATTCCGAATACGGAAATTAAAGCAAATGACGAACCTGTGTATCCATACGAAACCTATATCCGAAAAGTTGAGAACCATTTATTAGAACCAATGATTCCTTCGTACTTTATTGAGCTTTCTAAATTCCCTATCAACGCGAATGGAAAGATTGAGTATTCAGCTTTGCCTGAGCCTGAGATGGTTGAATATGTTTCGCCAGTCGGTCGCTTTGAACAAGAAATCTCCGAGATCTGGACGGAAATTTTGGGGGTTGAATTCATTGGAAGAGAGCATCACTTTTTACATTTAGGCGGAAACTCTATCAATATTATGAATATGATTGCTAAAGTATACGAAAAATACGAGGTGGATTTAACACTGGAAGTTATTTTTGAAAATTCTCGCCTCTCTGATATTGCTCGGTATGTAGAAGCGGAATATGTGGAAAGAAAAGAGGCGGGAGAGGAAGTACATGGCATTAAAAATCATTCAGGAGATTAAGCCGTTCAACCAATTTTTTTACAAAAGCTGTTTTTATAACGCCCTTTTCTCCGTGCTGGAATGGATGGATAGAAGCATCTATCCACATATTTCTAATGATATTATGTTTTATAGTCAAGACGAAGAAGTGCCTGGCATGCTGGATATGACATATTATCCTTTTCGAGATCCGGAATTAATATTTAAGGAAGAAAATTATGAAGTCTGCACAAGCCGGCGACAAGAAAATATTATAGAATACCTTGTCAGTTCAATACATCAGAATAAACCTGTTATTATATGGGTCGATTGTTTTTATGAAGATATTCGATTGGATATGTATCACAAGGAACATTGGGCCCACACGTTATTGATTGTGGGTTACAACGATGATACGAAGCAGTTTGCTATTATGGAACACTCCAACAAAGAATCCCTAAATTATGGATTGAAATGGATTTCTTATTCCAGTCTTAAAGAAAGCTACGATGCTTTTTTTCAACTGGATCATGCGGATGAGAATCTTATTTCCACGTATAGGTTTGAATCGAAGCAAGAGCCTTTTGTCTCTGATTGGATCGAAACATATGAGTACAACATATTTAAACATCGCGCTAAGTACACAGAGGGTATCAAACAACTGGAACAATATTCGGCTTGGTTTGGCGAAAAATGTCTAGAAGAAGGTGAGATACAGGCATATGCCGAGTCCATATTTCTAGGATTTAATCGCATTGTTGCAGCCAAACAAGTAGAGTGTGCGAGGTACTTTTATTTTGATAGTAAACCAGATCGGCTTCAGACAATAGGAGAAATATTGGACGCATGGAAGAATATCCGGGCAATTTGGGGCAAATTATATTTTTCCGATATGTACTCTCCTAATCAATTGATGGCTACCAAAGACATCTTAAACAGAATCATGGAAATGGAGAAGAGACTGATTAAAATTAATGGATGGGAGCACATCAATGAATACTGAAATGAAACCAGTATTATTTTGCATTCCTTATGCCGGTGGAAGCTCCTCTATTTATTATAAGTGGAAAAAGGAATTAGAGAGTACTATAAAGGTTATTCCGCTGGAAATGAGTGGTCACGGAAGCCGTCTAAACGAACCACTGTATTCCAATATTGATGAAGGTGCGCAAGATTTGTTAAGTCAATTAAAGAGAGGGGATATAGATACACCTTATATTATATTCGGCCATAGTTTGGGAGGAATGTTGGCTTACGAAGTTTCTAGAAAAATTCAAATAAATGGGGATCCTCCACCAACTCGCATCATTATATCAGGATGTTTACCACCAGGTAAATTCGGGACTTCCAGGCAAGAAAAAGTCAAGGATATGGACGACGATCAACTAATAGAAACACTAAGGGATTTGGGAGGCACTTCGGAAATGTTGCTTGAGGAACCAGAGCTCCTTCGTTTGTTTTTACCCATTATCCGCAATGATTTCCATATAGTTGACAATTATCAGCATATACCAACAGAACCTCTTAATATCCCATTGTCGGTGTATATTGGCGAGCGGGATGTACCTTGTGACCTGAAGTCGGTGATGGAATGGCAACATTTCACTACGCTTCCTTGCACGGATGTTAAGGTTTTTCGGGGTGGTCACTTCTTCATTCATGAAGATGAGCAGTCAGTTCTCCAGCAAATCTCAGTTGAAACAAGTAACTTATCATGTACAGGGAGTGAATAAATATGAAGAACATAGAGCAACGTTTTTTCAATGTGATCCAAAAAGAATTTCCGGAGGCAGATATTGAATTTTCCATGGATACTAACTTGATCGACGCAGGAGTAAATTCAATCAGTTTTATTAAGCTTGTAATTCTCATCGAAAATGAATTTGATATTCAATTCGAAGAAACCAAATTAGACTTAAGTTACTTTCCAACGATTAGAGAAATCTTAGAGTATATTGAACAACAATCCAAAAGTGAAGACACGAACTAGAGGAGCCGAGATGGGAAAGACAGCCGTGTATTCGACACGTAAAACTTTTGCCAGACTAATCAAACATTCTAAAGCCTATGTTTTTCATTATCTTTGTTTATTGCTTATCATCTCATGTTTAGCCTTTGTTAACATAGGATATCTTGAATCTATCCGTAGAATCATATCAGGTGCAACTACAAAATCTCTTGATAGCGTTTATATGGGTGCCATTTTGGCGATAGGTGCAACCATTTTACAAGTTTTTTTAGGTCTTTTACAGGGTAGAGTCATGATTCGAGTGAAGAATAAATCTGTAACCGATATGCAACATCGTGTCTTGAATCAATTGCACGGTAAACAGCATGAATCCTTAGAAGGCTATCATAGTAGCGATCTTGTGGGTAGATTACTTCATTCTGTCGATAAAGCTCAATCAGGTGTAAATGAAAAATTTCTGGTTTTTTTCCAAAATGGCTTGCAAGTAATTTTAAGCTTAGCCTATTTCAGTTGGCTTAACCTTCCACTGACGATTGGATTGATTGGCTTTACTTTACTCTACCCGATCATCACGTATCCCATTTCACGTGTTCTGCGAAAGAATTATGACCATCAGGGTGATGAGATTGCTCAAAGAGATGTAGTTTTGCAGGAAGCGGTTCAGGGAGTTGAAGAAGTTCGAACATATCAATTGCAAAACTATTTTCGATATGTACTAGAAGGCAGGTTAAACAAAGTTTTAAGGCGGACACTTAAAATTTCCTTGTACGAGAGATCTGTCGATTCTCTGAATCGATTTGCTACCTTTGGTGGTATGATTTTCACGTTGGGTTTCGGTGGGTATCAAGTCATTCAAGGGGAGTTACTTGCAGGGACATTAGCTACATTTGTAGTCACCAGCGGTCAACTTATCAATCCTCTATTGTCCATATCCAGTTTGTGGACTGAGATGATTCAATCTATAACACAAGCACAGCGAGTTTTCACCATTAGTGATCTGCCAGAGGAAAATAATAAAACTTTTACTGGAAATTCGAGCTCCGTTTCTCAAACTTCCCATTCTATTATGTTTAGTAACGTAGGTTATCGTTATTCGAACGGAAATAATGGGGTGAAGAATATATCTTTTCAAATAGAAGCAGGTCAGATGCTGGCCGTTGTCGGACCAAGTGGAGCAGGCAAATCGACTTTGATGAAGTTGATGTTACGACTGTATACTCCTTCAGAAGGAGTAATAAAAAGTGGTCAAGTGTCCATAACGGATATGGATCTTAACGAATGGAGATCTAGTCTGGGTTATGTCTCCCAGGATGCAATCGTTTTTAGTGGTTCTGTTAGAGAGAATATCTGCTTTGGACTAAGCGATATATCTATGACCGAAGTGGAGAATGCAGCGAAGCTTGCACATTTGCATGATCGAATATTAATGCTCCCTCAAGGTTATGAGACATGTATTGGAGAGCGTGGAGTTCAGCTATCCGGAGGAGAGGTTCAGCGGCTTGCACTTGCAAGGGTATATTTACGGAAATCACCTATCCTGTTATTGGATGAACCGACTTCCGCATTAGACCTCGAAAATGGAATAAAGTTCAGGGAATCACTGGATCGTTTAGTTCAAAGCTGTACAACGATTGTCATAGCTCATAATTTGGATACAATACGCTCTGCGAACAAAATTGTCTACATGAACGAAGGAACTATTGAAGAAATGGGGAGCCATGAAGAACTGATGAATAATAAAGGGAAGTATTATCAACTTATACAGAGCAAGGTTTTGTGAGGGGGAAGGCACTTGGAACTTCGTTTTAGCACACGACAGACTGTATCTCTTATATGGTCTTACACTAAGAAATACGGAATTTTGCTTGTGTTTCTTCCTTTTTTAATGTTAGTTGATGTCATTTTTGAATTAGGCGTTGCGAAAATCCAGGGATTATTTATCGACACGGCAACCACCAGTACTAAAGAGCACTTATTTTATCTTGTTCAAATTGTGGTCGCTTTATTAGTTGCAGGTATCCTGTTATTGGCTGTGCATCGTCATATTATTGTCAAAGTTTTGGGCAATGTCCATCGTGATTTAACGTTGAAGTTGTTTGCAGTACTAAATCATATGCCTTATGAAGAAATAAAGAAATATCATTCTGGCGAACTCACTTCACGCTTAAAAGAGGATATTGAACATGGTTCGCAAATTATTGAAGCTATAATTGAATTTATCACCGTGTTGTTGCTTATTATCTTATCTTTTGTTTACTTGATTCGGATTGATCTGGTATTGGCATTGTTGGGGGCGGTGGGTTCTCCGGTTCTTTTTCTGATTGGTCGTATATTTGATCGGAGGATTCGATATCAGGCTAGTCGTGTACAGGAGGATGAAACGAAGTTAAGAGAAACATCACAAGAATTTATTCAAGGTTTGCCAGTTATCAGAATGTATGGTGCCAAATCTCTTTACCTTAACCAATTTATGGAACAAAGGAGAACGCTTAACCATTCCCAAACAAAGCTTGCCATGTCCAACGCGATGAGCCGGATTTTTACGGAAAGTAGCTTTCAGCTTGTGTATGTAACCGCTCTGATCTTTATTGCTATTGCGGCTTCCAGAAATACGTTAACGCCAGGAAGCATAGTGACATTCAGCGTTCTATTTGAATTAGTGATATGGCCCGTAATCGGGTTGTCCGATCAGTATAGTCGTTTGCAAGAAGGAGTAGGAGCCTTTCAACGCATTAATAAGTTTTTAAATACAAAGAGTAGCACAGATGAGATCGAACCCGTTCATTCGAATGATAGGAAACCAATTCAGGAAGATATGATAATCTTCATGAGAGATGTCTCTTATCAGCCTCAAAATAGTGAACAAACGATTCTAAGACATATCAATTTTGAATTGAAAAAAAGAGAGAAAGTTATTGTTATAGGAAGTAGCGGTTCGGGTAAATCGACATTTTCGAAAATATGCTCTGGACTTTACCAACCTACCAGTGGCGAATTCAGATCAGCAATTGATAAGTCCGTTTACGTTGGTCAATCCATATTCTTGTTCTCGGGTACAGTAGGAGAGAATATTAAATTAGCTATGGACGAAGCCACGGAACTGGATATTCGTCATGCAGCCTCCTTGGCGGGAGTAAACGAAGATATTGAACGTTTGCCTCTATCTTATGACACATCCTTAAGTGAGAAGGGAGACAATTTCTCCGGTGGGCAGAAACAGCGTTTAGGCTTGGCAAGGGCATTTATTCATCAGAATAGTCCATTGATAATTATGGACGAACCCACATCAGCATTGGATCAAGGGAAAGAACAAATCATAATAAATGCCTTGGAGAATTTCCTGCAAAATAAAGCTGCAATACTGATTACCCATCGTTTGAATCTAATTCCTTTGGCAGATCGCATTATCCTCATGGAAGATGGTCGAATTGCTGAGGATGGGACTCACGACGAACTAATGAAGTTAAATGGTAAATATCGAAAGCTCCAAGACATAAACAATACAGATGAATGATAGATTGTTAACTTCGAATGTGCATTGACTTAATGAATTTCTCCTAATCTTCTTGGCTGGTGGAATCGCAAGATTCGTTGATTTTCGATTCAGTTTGATGAGGATCGGGCTAAGAGGATGGGGGATGTTAGGGAGGCTTAGAACAACGAAATGTTGAGCAGACATAATAAAAGATTTTTATAATATGTAACCGTTTACATAAAATACTAATGTTCATCCATGATCTGTGAAGGGAGTGAAGCTTCATGTAAGTGCAATTCGAACAGATGGTCTATATTATGTCGTCTATACCACGAACTGGTCATGTAATACCATCGGGATACCGGGTTATTTCCTGCGCAATAATAATTTTGTGTCCAGAAAAGTCCAAGGATAACAGCGATCGGCAAGTTGTTCTGACATCGGAGTGCTAGATACAAATATTCTTTAATTGAACTTATATCGTTGTGTTCATTCAAAGGGACTTAATCATATCCCGTAAGGAGTGAAGTGCATGAAGGGGTTGAAACAAATGAACGCATATGCTGCTGGAGCCTATACGGCTGTTGCCGATCCATCGAAGCAATATCAGACGATGGAAGGATGGGGAACATCCCTCGCGTGGTGGGGCAAAGTGGTTGGAGAATATTCCAATCGGGATGAGTATGTGGAGAAAATGTTCAATGCAAATACCGGACTGGGGCTGAATATTCTGCGGTACAACATTGGAGGCGGGGATAATCCATCGTCCAATATCCTTGAATATCGCAAAGCCGTTCCTGGTTACCAGCCTTCTCCCGGCGTGTATGACTGGAATGCAGATGCAAACCAACGATATATGCTGCAAGCTGCCAAAGCGCAAGGCGTGAATGTCATCGAAGCTTTTGCGAATTCCGCACCTTACTGGATGACGATCAGTGGTAATGTGTCCGGTTCGGCCAATGGTGGTAACAACCTCAAGCCCGATTACTACGATGATTTTGCCGATTACTTAACCGAGGTTGTAAAGCATTTTCGGGATAACTGGGGGATCACATTTGATAGTGTAACTCCGCTGAATGAACCGATCTCGACGTGGTGGAAGCAGGGCAATGACCAGGAGGGCATGCACTTTGACCGGGCGGATCAGAACACAATTCTGAGTCAGGTACAAGCTTCGTTGAATGCAAAGGGCCTGTCCACAAAGCTGAGCGCACCGGAAGAATACAGTATCGATGATACCAATGTGTCGTTCAACAGCTACAGCAATGCGGTTAAATCAGCGATCACTCAGATCAACACTCATACGTATGGCGGAAGCAATCGTACTGCTTTGCGCAACACAGCGACGTCTGCGGGCAAACATCTGTGGACCTCGGAATATGGAGATGGGGATGCAAGCGGACTTACGATGTCACGGACCATCCTCAAGGATATTCGCAATATGGGCGCAAGTGGATGGGTGTATTGGCAAGCCGTCGATAGTGCAGAAGGATGGGGATTCTTCAAGAACGTGTTGAACAATACACAAACGACCAGTTACACCGTGAACCAAAAATACTATGTCATGGGCAATTACAGCAAATTTATTCGTCCTGGATACAAGATTATCGGCATGAATGATGCCAATACCCTTGCAGCCTATGATGCAGCTTCCGGCAAAGTTGTACTGGTTACAACCAATTCGGATTCGACGGATACAACAGTAACCTATGATCTCAGTCGTTTTACTAACACAGGCACGTCTGCTCAAGTATATCGGACCTCTTCAACAGAGAAGTTGCAGCAACTGACCAATATTTCAGTGCAAAACAAAACCTTTACCGCTACGGCCAAGGCCAATTCGGTCACAACCTACGTCATTTCCGGTGCAACTTACAATGGCGGTACAGGATATGAATCCGGGGCCATCTACAAATCAATCAATCGAAATAGCGGACTTGCACTCGATGTTAACGGTGCTTCTTCTACGGGTGGGGCAACAATCATTCAGTGGAATGATAATGGAGCAGCCAACCAGCAATGGAAGCTGGAGTCGGCAGGTAACGGATATTACAACATTCGCAATGTAGGCAGTGGGCTTTTGCTGGATGTGAATTCGGGTTCCACACAAGGCGGAGCCGCTCTGATTCAGTGGCAGGATATGTGGTACTTGCGAATCGAAACAGTGGACTGACGGTTGACATCAATCAAGGGTCTCTGACCGCGGGTGCCTCCACCATTCAATGGGCCGACAATGGCGGGGCCAATCAGCAATGGAGCCTAGTCAAAGTTAATTAGTGTGAGTACACATGAATTAAACGTTATTACGTGTCCTTTTTTCTTGGAGG
Organism: Paenibacillus sp. FSL H8-0283; assembly: GCF_045040675.1. Classification (NCBI taxonomy): domain Bacteria; kingdom Bacillati; phylum Bacillota; class Bacilli; order Caryophanales; family Paenibacillaceae; genus Paenibacillus; species Paenibacillus sp. FSL H8-0283. The sequence goes on along the minus strand of NZ_CP150295.1, from coordinate 5,221,554 downwards.
TGCAGTGCTCTAAGCAACACTGCACCCTCAAGAAAAGTAACTATTTTAGACATACATATATTCATCCACCCAGCTGGTACTTAACGAAAACGGGATAGGGCGAACCTGCTAATATCCTGATCCGTGTACCCCGTTTGCACCAAGTCGGATAGAATCTGCCCAATGGCACTTGCGAACTTGAAGCCGTGACCGGAGAAACCGCCTGCGAGCCACACACGTTCATGGGCAGGGTGTCGGTCGATGATAAAATCTTCATCCGAAGTGAATTCATACTTGCACACACTACCACGTTTCAATTCTCCAGCTGCCTGAGGCATATGAAGTTCGAGCAGCCTGCGCAGATCCCCCTCGTCCGTTTCTTCCGTACCAAATGGAGCCATTGTACTTCCTGGTGTCCACACCTGGCCTGTATCATGACGACCCATCTTCAGACCTGATCCGCCCATGCTTGGAAATCCATAATATGTACCTTCTTTTCCCGCCAGTGTAAAACCAGGGAAGTTTGTCTCGCCGTATAAGGCTTCTGGTGCATCAAACCATCCAACCGTTTTACGCACTGCCTGAATGGGGAGATCCACGAAAGGTTTTAATGTCTGAAACCAGGCACCAGCGCTCAGAATGATTTGATTTGCATGGTATGTCTCACCACCTGAAGTCTGAACTGCAACGGAATGTGGTCCGTATTCGATATGCTCCACAAGCGTGTGCGTTAACAAGGTGGCACCGTGAGTTTCGGCTGCTTTGCGGAAGGCACGAATACAGGGTTCACTATACAGATAACCCGCATCAGGCTCATACATGCCCTTGTAATGTTCAGGTATTGTAATACCTGGCCAGCGTTTCATCACCTCGGCTGCGTGCAACGTTTCATAACGAATGCCTGCACCATCTGCATGGCTCAATCGGTTGTGGAAGGAATGAATCTCCGGATCAACCACATTTATTACACCGGAAGGAACAAACAGTTGGTCTCCGGTCGTTTCCTCCAGCTCGTGCCATAACTTCTGTGCAAGTAATGCCATGGCAATATAGTCAGGCCCACCACTGTACACATGGCGCATCAGTCTGCTATCCCCGTGATGACTTCCTTCCGTATGCGGAGGATCAAAGGCATCGATTAATAAAGTTTTGTATCCACTGCGCGATAGATAATACCCAGCACTCATACCCATGGAGCCGGCTCCAACGATAATAACGTCATATGATTGTGTGATAATAGCACGTCCTCTCCTATGTATCCTTTTCTACAGTAATGCCTTAATAGAACATATTAATAGTAAAAGCTTGATGAAGGCAAGTGTAGTAAAATGGACTTCTACAATGAATGTTGCAAAGGAGACTTCGCATGAGTGAGCAATTTAGGTTTGATCTATTTCCATTAATTCAGACAGAACGATTCATCCTCCGGTCAGCTGAGGCTGGAGACAGCCATGATCTGCTCGCGTTATATTCCGATGAAGCTGTGGTTCAATATATGCCATTCACTCCCTTTGAATCCGTAGAGGATGCACAGGGTGAGATGAATTGGTATACGAAGATTTTCAAAGAACACACGGGTTTACGCTGGATGATTGAAGACCGTGAAACTCGTAAAGTGATCGGAACCTGTGGGTTCCTGAACTATGAAGATGTACATAACCGTGCAGAGATTGGATACGATTTGCGTTCCTCTTTCTGGGGCCGCGGTGTTATGACTGAAGTGGCCCGTGCTGTGTTACATTTTGGATTCACAAGCATGCAGCTCAACAAGATCGAAGCAAAGGTTGAACCGGAGAACGAGGCGTCAATTCGCCTGTTACATAAACTTGATTTTCAACAGGAAGGTGTACTGCGGCAGCATGAGTTTGAGAAAGGCAGATATATTGACCTTGCGGTGTTCTCTAAGTTACGAAGCGAAATATAGGCAAGCTCGCCCCATAAGGATTTCAATGACTCCATCTCATTCCAGAGCCGTAAGGCTTGTCCCTCTGAATGAGCCCATGCTATATTGGAGAGATGTGAGGAGATGAGGATATGAAGCTGGTGTCCTGGAATGTGAATGGCTTAAGGGCATGTGTGACCAAAGGATTCATGGATTATTATCAGGAGAGTCAGGCGGACATTTTCTGCCTTCAGGAGACCAAATTACAAGCCGGACAGATTGAGATGGACCTGGGGGAAGATGTTTATCAATATTGGAATTATGCAATCAAAAAAGGTTATTCCGGTACGGCTGTATTTAGCCGAATCAAGCCTTTATCCGTTCGTTACGGGATGGAGGAGGACAGTGAGCCGGAAGGACGGATGATTACACTGGAGTATGATGAGTTTTATCTGGTGAACGTCTATACCCCTAACGCGAAGCGGGATCTGACCCGGCTGCCTTACCGTCTGGAATGGGAGGATCGATTCAGGGGGTACATTCTGCAATTGGAGCAGACTAAGCCGGTTATCGTCTGTGGTGACCTGAATGTGGCTCATCAGGAGATTGACCTGAAGAATCCGAAGCCCAATCTGGGCAATTCCGGATTTACCCTTGAAGAGCGTGGCAAGATGACTGATTTGCTTGCTTCCGGGTATGTAGACAGCTTCCGCCATCTGTATCCGGATCGTACGGATGTATACAGCTGGTGGTCTTATATGCCTAAGGTTAGAGAACGGAACGTGGGGTGGCGCATTGATTATTTTCTCGTATCCAATCAATTGGCACCTAAGGTGGCAGATGCGCATATCGACTGCCACGTGATGGGCAGTGATCATTGCCCGGTGGGTCTTACGTTGCAACTATAGGTAAGGATCATCGTGAGATAGATTGAGGTAAGAGTTTTAGAATACAAGTATAGATGAACTGCAAGTTTCCTGAATGGGAGATTTGCAGTTTTTTTGCGTCACAGGTAGGGGAGGGACACTGGACTTTGGTTGGGGAAAGAACTGGACTCGGGATTGTTTCAATCCCGCTATTTCTTGGGTACGATTGAAGCATACATATATAGATGAACCTTTGGGGTAAGGGGTAGAGAAGATGAAGAAGGGGTTACGGAGAGGGTTAAAAGTGCTGGGAGGCATCATGCTTGCCACAGGACTTTTGCTGCTGGCAGGTACAACGTATGAAGCGTATCAATCCACGCAGGATATGAAGTCCTATCCCCCGCCAGGCAAGTATTATGAAGTGAGTGGTCGCAACATGCACCTCTACACTGCTGGCAAAGGAGAGGTAACTGTAGTGTTTGCCTCAGGCTGGGGTACACCCAATCCGTATGTGGATTTCAGTCCGCTATATGACAAGTTGAAATCACAGGTAAAAATTGCAGTATATGATCGGTTCGGATACGGATACAGCGACTATACGGATGACCCTCGTGATGTTGATACCATCTCGGAAGAGATTCACCAATTGCTGCGAACATCCGGTCAACGTCCACCTTACATCATGGTTGGTCACTCCCTGGGTGCGCTGGAGACACTGCGGTTTGCGCAAAGGTATCCTGATGAGGTGGCTGGCATGGTCATGATCGATGGCGGAAGCCCGGAGTATTACAGTCGTACGGACCTGAATACACCGGAATGGATGATGGATGGGTCCCGTTTTTTGGTGAAAACAGGCATCGCACGAACATTGCTGCAATCGGATCGCATGATGGCATCTCTGGTCATTGACCCAAATCTGGTAACGGAACCGATGAAAAAAGCCGTCACGATATCCACGCTGAGACATGCGTACAATGACAATGTCATGGAAGAGGTTCGGAATTCCAGAACAAATGCAGCGTGTGTGCTTGAGAACAAAACGAAGTTTAGCTTCCCCCTGACGATCCTCACAGCCGGTTCGGAGGAGTTGGATGAGGACAGTCATGCATGGCAGGACGACCAAGCGAATTTTGCTTCATGGTCAAGACATGGAACACAGCTGACGGTTCCACAAGCGACACACAGTATCCACAACAGTCAACCGGATATTGTCGCCGCCGAGATCATGAAATTAGTGACACCGTCCAGTGACCTATGAGTAACATGATTCCACAAACACATGAAGAACAGGAGGAGGAGGGATGGATGAAAAAGTTTAAAGTAATCACCCGCTTCCTGTCCATTCTTGTAGCCAGTTGTCTATTGTCTCTAAGTGTATTATCTGTATCTGTGATATGGGTTAAGAATAACGTTCATGCGGTGCCTGTGATCCAGCCGTTTGAACGTGATTAGCACATGAAACTAAGAAGAAGGAGTGGTAACGGATGGTAAAGAGAAGGAAATATGTGTTGGCCTGTGCGGCATTAGCGATGATGGTGGCCTTGAGTGCTTGCAGCAGCGCGGCAGACGAACCGACAGGTGATACTGAGAAGGTGGACACCGAAGTTACCTCCGGAACTGGTGAACAAGCGACTAATGAAGGTGCAAGCGAAGCAACAACAAGTGCAGTGACCGAAACGGAGGGTACGACTGCACCAACCGACTCGGATTCAGATCGTGGTGAGGAAGCAACTGCTGGAACCAATGAGTTGCCGGAGAACTTGCCAAGTGATTTCCCGTTGCCGGAAGATGCTACGATTCGTTTAGCCAATTCTGGTGAGAATGAAGGCAAGCAATCGGCCATGGTGATTTTCTCCACTGAACAAGATATGAAAACCGTATCCCAGCTGTATAAAGATTACTTCAACGCCAAAAAGTTGACCGATGCAGGTCAGACGATCGATGACAAAAATATTATCATTCAGGGAACCGATCCGGAAACGCAGGATGTCTGGTCCTTGATTGGAGGAACATTGGCGGGACAGGAAGGCGTCATTGAACTGACGTTGACCTGGACAGAATCATAAGCAGAAGATAAGGGCTACTTTTCTTTCCTGCTTTTTTTCTTCCTAAAATAACGAATGAACGCCATAATACCTTGCATACGGAGCCGCATTATTGCTGCACCGCTGCAAGGTATTTTTATTTCGAACTGGAAACCTGACAGGTTACATGATATGTTATATCATTATAAACAGAGTAATAGACAACTATAGAAGAAGACAGGAGAGGATTGAACATGATTAGAGTGGGTATTGTTGGTTACGGTAACTTGGGTAAAGGTGTAGAGAAAGCCATTTCCCAGAACGAGGATCTGGAACTGATTGCTGTGTTTACACGTCGTAATCCGGAGCAGATGGTCGCTGAAAGCACAGAAGTACGTTTTGAGCATATCTCTGCAGCGGAGCAATACATAGGCAAGGTTGATGTTATGATCCTCTGTGGTGGTTCTGCAACCGACCTTCCAGAGCAGACACCAGCCATCGCCAAGTTGTTCAATACGGTAGACAGCTTCGATACACATGCGAAGATTCCTGAATTCTACAAGGAAGTTAATGCTGCGGCAGAGCAAGGCGGTCACGTCAGTGTCATTTCCACAGGTTGGGACCCAGGCTTGTTCTCCATGAACCGTCTGCTTGCACAGTCCATCCTGCCAGAAGGAAAAGAGTACACGTTCTGGGGCAAAGGTGTGAGCCAAGGCCACTCGGATGCTATTCGTCGTGTTCCAGGCGTTAAGGCGGGTGTACAGTATACTGTACCTGTTGAAGAGGTGATCAACCGCATTCGTGCAGGGGAGACACCAGAGCTGTCTACACGTGAGAAACATCTGCGTCAATGTTATGTGGTAGCAGAAGATGGTGCTAATCAGGATGAGATCCGTGAGACGATTGTGTCGATGCCTAACTACTTTGCAGATTACGATACAACTGTAACGTTCATTAGCGAAGAAGAATTGAAATCCGAGCATGAAGGTATGCCGCATGGTGGATTTGTAATTCGCAGTGGGGTTACAGGTGCTGGTCAAAAGCAAATTATTGAATTTGGTCTGAAACTCGACAGCAATCCTGAATTTACAGCAAGCGTACTTGTAGCGTATGCAAGAGCCGCACAACGCTTGAGCGTGGAAGGACACAAGGGAGCGAAAACGGTATTTGATATTCCGCTCGGTCACTTGTCTCCAAAATCGGCTGAAGATCTTCGCCGCGACTTGTTATAATTCTGATTCGTTCCAGTGATTTTATAGAAACAGCTCGTCCTTGGATGTATAGGACGAGCTGTTTTTTTGCTGTTGCTGTATACGATTCATACATTCATATGAATTGCCAGGTACTATCCTGCTTGTATCTCTGCCCGTGCTCTTGTGGAATTGGCACCCTACACCCAGTGTGAGGGAATGTTAAGATGATCCGGCAACTTGGTGTTCACATTACCTTTGGCTGCATTAATCTGGGATTGCGTCAGGAAGATGCCACCTCTCAGGTCTGCATCGCCCAGATCCGTATCCCGCAAGTCCGCGCCAATCCAATCCGCATTTCGTGTATCTGCATATCGGAGATCGGCTGCGATCATTAAAGCCCCTCGGAAGCTTGCACCCCGCAGGTCAGCCCCGTTTAAATTGGCACCAAAAAAGTCACTTCCGGTACGTTTTTTACTCTTCTTCGACTGTCCTTGTCCTTGAGCGGTGGGTGGCACATTCGCGCGTACCATCTCACTTGCCTGGACCAAGAGTTGATTCACACTGGACCGATAATTGGCGATGTCCAGACGGAGGAGTGCCGCAGGCTCCAGATTGCTCAAGCGCTCAACCTCCTCATATAACTCACCAAATGCCGAGTGAAGGGATGACGTCTCCGGTCTCATCATCATTTCCTTCATATAACTGAGCAACTCGTGAAGTTGTCGCAAGGCAGGCAGACAATCGAACATCTCGTTTGCAGACTCTGGATGATCACGCCAATCTTTGCCCGCGTAGGTCACTTGGGACAGCTTCTGTCCAGCTCCGAAACAGTCGTATACCGTGCAACCTTTGAACCCTTTCTGCCGAAGCTGGGTATGGATACCGCAGCGATTGTCCGTGCGCAGATTGGGACAGGGTGTGCCGCTGGCTTTATCAAAAGCAAAGTCAGATGACTTGCCATAGGGCAAGGCAACACAGCACAGGCCAAAACATTGCTCACAGTCTGCGCTAAGATGAGGACTCGCAGTGCTGGCAAATGGTTGGTTAGACAATGTAAACACTTCCTTATAATAGTACAAATAGATGGAATTACGTCAGTACCACTTTACCATTGCATTGCGATTAGAGCAATTGAAGACAAGGAAAAAAGGGCAGTTACCCAAATGGATGGGAACGCCCTTTGATCGTGGAGAATCACGTATTTAAATTAAACTACACCTTGAGCAATCATGGAATCCGCTACCTTGAGGAAACCGGCGATATTCGCTCCGGCTACGAGGTTGCCTTCACAGCCATACTCTTCAGCAGCTTCTACACAGCTGGTGTAGATGTTCTTCATGATGTCATGCAGCTTGGCGTCTACTTCTTCAAATGACCAGGACAACCGCATGCTGTTCTGTGACATTTCAAGAGCAGACACGGCTACACCTCCGGCATTAGCCGCTTTGGCTGGACCGAACAGCACGCCTGCACCGTGGAAGACGTCAATGGCAGCCAGGGTGGAAGGCATATTCGCCCCTTCGCCAATGGCCTTCACGCCACCTTTGATTAGAAGGGCCGCAGCTTCTTCATCGATCTCATTTTGCGTTGCACATGGAAGAGCAATATCACAAGGGATAGACCAGATGCCTTCACAGCCTTCGGTATATGTAGCATGCGGGTGTTCTTTGATGTATTCGCTGATGCGAAGACGATCAACCTCTTTCAGACGTTTCACAGTATCCAGGTTGATGCCTTGTGGATCGTGTATGTAGCCACCTGAGTCACTACACGCCACGACTGTAGCTCCAAGCTCCTGTGCCTTCTGAATGGCATAGATGGACACATTACCAGAGCCAGAGACAACGACTGTGCTGTCTTGGAAGCTGAGCCCCTTGGATTGCAACATCTCCTTCACGAAGTACACACAGCCGAAGCCAGTCGCTTCCTTACGTGCCAAGCTTCCTCCGTACAGCAGACCTTTTCCTGTCAATACGCCTGCCTCATGCCCGCCATGAATACGTTTGTATTGGCCGAACATGTAACCGATTTCCCGTGCGCCTACACCAATGTCACCTGCCGGTACATCCGTATCGGAACCGATATATTTGTACAGCTCTGTCATGAAGCTTTGCGTGAAACGCATGACTTCCAGATCCGATTTTCCTTTGGGATCGAAGTCAGAACCACCTTTACCGCCGCCAATGGGCAGACCGGTCAAAGCATTTTTGAAGATCTGTTCGAAGCCAAGGAACTTGATGATGCCCGAGTATACAGAAGGATGGAAGCGAAGTCCGCCTTTGTAAGGGCCAATGGCACTGTTGAATTGCACCCGGAATCCACGGTTAACCTGAACTTTGCCCTGATCATCTACCCATGGGACACGGAATGTGATTACACGTTCAGGTTCAACAAGCTGTTCCAACAGACTATGGTTCTTATACTTGGGGTGTGCTTCAATAACAGGAATAAGGGAATCCAGAATTTCTTTGACAGCCTGATGGAACTCGTCTTCGTGCGGATTTCTGGCGACAACCGACTCGTAAACGGAATGAACATATTCTGCGGCAGTAACTTGAACGGACTCTGTAGTTTCTTTTGTTATCGTGGACACTTTTTCGATGCACTCCTTTATTGTGTTAAAGTCTGTAGAGGCTTATTTGCATAAATTGAATAAAAGTTTGTAGTTAAATATACAGGAAAGCAAATAAAAATACGAGATAAAAATTCATAAAATGTTTTTTATGTAGTAATTAAAATGTTCTATGGATCTACCATATGATGTGAAGAATTAAGTTATTAAATGGAAGATATGACCACAAATGATAATAAAAAAGCAAGTTAGACGAATATACTGGATTAAAATATTAGTTTTGGTAAGATGGTAAGAAGGTCTCGTATTCCGGGGTCTTTTTAAAATATAAAGGAGGAAAACAAGATGATGAAGAGAAACATGCCAATCAACATGGAGAACAAGGCTTGTATAGGGGGGGAAATCTACTATGAACCATAGGACCTCCCGCCATAATTGCAGAGAGAAGCTGGTGAGCCAGCTATTTACATTCGGTGAAGAGAAAAGAACATTTCTCGACGACTATTTCGACGCGCGTGATCCAGAGCGGATACAATTGGAAAAACAATTGTCCGCATATACAGAGTATGTGGAAAAACTGCTCCTGGGTCCTGATGAAGATCTGGACTCAGCTGTATTGATCGGCAGTCATATTGATTTTGAATATCTCGATTTTCATACGTCAGATTCGTTCATGATTGTCATGCCAGAGGATACTAATCCTGATGAGGGTCGTATTTCCTTCCTCTCTCCAGTAGGGAGTCAATTACTGCTTGGCAGTAAAGGGGAAGTTAGGTCTGTTCATACACCATCAGGTTCCATGAGAATCCGCATTACGGGGATCGAGCTGAGGAGCGAAACCTTGAACGAGCCGGCGCTAGGGGGTGCAGATCATGCACTTTAAAGAGACGGACTTACCAGGGATTGGACGTAAATACTGGCTGCATACCCGTAGTGGTGAGCATTTGGTCATAGTGATTCATAACGACGAGCGACGTGACCTGTTCCATATGGAGTCAGGGGATACACCTGAAGAGGTGGGTGATATGGTATCTCTGGTCACCCTGGACGATGATGAAGCCCGGGCGGTAGCCGCTATTGTTGGTGGTATGACCTATAAACCGAAGTTTCAGGATGAGCGTGAAGTGATGCTTGAAGGGCTGTTAATCGAATGGCTACGGATTGAGCCCCACGCCGCAAGCGTAGGCATGACGATTGGTGAACTGGATATCCGTCAGGCTACGGGCGCCGTAATTCTCGCTGTTGTGACCAAGGATAAGGAGAAGCATTTTAATCCAGGCCCGGATTATGCTTTTACCGCTGGGGCTACAATTGTAGTTGCCGGTGAACGGAATCAGATCAAACATCTCAAACAATTGTTAACTGATGGACGGACTTAGCCTATGGATATGCTCATATTCGAAGTGGGAATTGCCGTTGCGCTGATTACACTTACTGGGCTGATATCTTCACGATTACGATTTTCAGTCATTCCTTTCTATATCCTGATTGGTATGGCTGTTGGACCACATGCACCACAGATTGGCATAGTGGATTTACGTTTTATCGAAAGTTCGACCTTTATTGAATTTATGGGCAGGCTTGGCATTTTGTTTCTGCTATTTTATCTGGGTTTGGAGTTCTCGGTCTCCCGGTTATTAAAGTCTGGCAAAGCCATTCTGACCGGGGGCATGTTCTATGTTGGTCTGAATTTTGTCTCTGGATTGCTGTTGGGGTGGTTCATGGATCTGCCCCTTCAGGAGACACTTGTTGTCTGCGGGATCATGACCAGCTCTTCTACAGCCATTGTAGCTAAAGTGCTCGTTGATCTGAAACGCACGGCAAACCCTGAAACAGAGATTATTATGGGCATGATCATGTTTGATGACTTGTTCATCGCGATTCATATCTCCATCCTGACCGGGCTTGTGCTCAGCGGGGCAACTTCATTCTTAAGTGTTCTGTTAGTATCGCTGTCTGCCCTGCTGTTTATTGTGCTATTCCTGATTATTGGCAGGAAAAGCATCAAATATATTGATAAGGCACTGAATATCAAGTCATCAGAGTTGTTTCTGCTTACCGTCATGACACTGCTCTTCCTGGTGGCTGGTTTCTCGGAGACACTGCATGTAGCAGAAGCCATTGGAGCATTGATGATGGGGCTTGTGTTGGGCGAATCAAGACATGTAAGTCGGATTGAACATCAGATCATGCCTTTCAAAGATTTTTTTGGTGCAATTTTCTTCTTCAGTTTTGGCCTGACCATCGAGCCGGCTTCACTTGGCGGAGCTGTTGGGATGACGATTATTGCCGTTATTCTGACGATTGCCAGTAACTATGGTGCAGGTATGATCGCTGGCAGACTGGCTGGAATGAGCCCTAAGGCCTCATTGAATGTGGGCTTTACCCTGGTCTCGCGGGGCGAATTCTCCATTATCATGGCGAACATCGGCAAGGCCGGAGGGCTGATGGCATCCATCCAATCGTTTGCCGTGTTGTATGTGTTAATTCTGGCTGTGCTGGGGCCTATCCTGACCAAAGAATCTCCGCGGATTTACGCATCGTATGAGCGACTAAGGAAGCGGATGAAACGAAGGGAAACGGGTTGAGTCAAACGCTGTCTGTCCTAGGACAGACCGGGTATTCTGACTGTAGTGTTTAATAAGCGTCACACTGTTTGGAGAGAGAAATCACTCCGGGGTGTGGCGTATTTTTATTATTGGGAATCGTCCCAATGTCAGCTTGTAATTATGCTCATTCCACCAAATTATGGTATGTATCCATATCTTGTGCGTGGTCGTGAATGTTCAAGTCCACGGGCAGGACTAAAGATGTGATTTAGTTGAGAGGGATTGAAAATAAGAAGTTATTATGTAAAATAATGTTATATTCAAATCTAGCAGTTGAATGGATCATTTACACGAGAACGTAGAGGATAGAAGAAACCTGAAGAAGCGGAGCGTTCGCCTTTATCAACAGATTTTCACCTTTGTAAAATTGAATCAAAAAATCTGGGGATAACAGTGATCGGAAGGTTATTCTGTCATCGGAGTGGCAAGTGTAAATATTCTTTAGTTCAACTTATGTTTCAATGTAACAGAAGTTAGAACGAACGAGGAGGAATAGCTCATGAACAAGAAAAGTAGATTTCAACGGTTAAAATGGGCCGGTACAGGGATGTTGCTCAGTCTCGTATTATTTGCTCTGCCTGCATCTGCTGCATGGAACGATACATATCAGGGTTACGCGACGTATACAGGCTCAGGTTACTCGGGAGGTGCAGTGTTGCTTGATCCCATCCCGGCGGACATGAAGATTACTGCACTTAATCCGTTCCAACTCAATTATAACGGTGTCAAAGCCGCTTTAGCGGGAGCCTATCTCGAGGTGCAGGGTCCTAAAGGCAAAACAACCGTCTATGTAACAGATCTTTATCCAGAAGGCGCCAGCGGAGCGCTGGATCTCTCACCGAATGCCTTTAACCTGATCGGTGACCCAAAAGCAGGTAAAATCGATATCAGTTGGAAAGTGGTCAAAGCTCCAATTCAAGGCAACGTCTCTTATCGGATCAAGGAAGGCAGCAGTCAGTGGTGGGCAGCCATTCAGGTTCGTAATCACAAATATCCGGTGCTGAAGTTCGAAGTGAAACAGAAGGATGGCACGTGGCTCAATCTTGAAAAGCAAGACTATAATCATTTCCTCGGAACTGGACTGGGCAAAGAAAAACTAAACGTTCGTATTACCGATATTCGCGGTCAGGTATTAAATGACACGATCCCGGCTCTGCCTAATGATGGGTCAGGTGGTGCATATATCGTACCGGGCAATGTACAGTTTCCCGATTGACAGATATACGAAGGTGTTATAAAAAGAAGTATGGTCATAGACGTATTCTTAACGAAAAGTCGTACACTGTACGGCTTTTTTTTGTATACAAAAAGAGGAGAATGTAACGTATGAAAAAAAGTTTGCCTTCATATCAGACAACACATCCCTATTGGAAACAGTATCAGGGCTTTTTCCCGGAAGAAGTGAGGTTAGGGGAGCATACAGCTCCTGAGGAAGAATGGTGGGAGTCAAATGGGGTTCATCTGCATATCGATCGTTTACCTGCGCCGGAGTCTTCAATTAAAATTCTGTTCATTCATGGTGCGGGAGGCAATGGCAGGTTGCTCGCTCCGTATGCCCGCATGTTGCAGCGACATGGATACGAGGTGGTATCGCCAGACCTTCCACCGTATGGGTTAAGTTATGCAATGTCTGGTACACGAATCAACTACGAACTATGGATAGAGCTACTTGTTTCACTCATCGAACGGGAATACAAAAATGACGGCAAGCCAATCGTTGTATTGGGAAGTAGCATCGGAGGGATGCTTGCCTATCACACCAGTGCACGCAGCAAGCGTGTTAAGGGTTTGATCGCAACTACATTTGTAGACACAAGTAATCAGGAAATGCGAAATCAGCTTGCACCGAATCGTCTGGTAAGCAGGGCGGGAAAACGGATGATGGATCTGTTCCCTGGTCTGCTGGATCATGTGCGTATTTCGGTCAAACAGGTATCCCGGATGCAACTGATTACCAATGACAAGGACTTAACCCGTCTTATTATGAATGATCCACAAGCGGCAGCTACACGTATTCCGTTGGAATTATTAAGAACATTCCTTAATAAAAAACCGGAGGTAAGCCCGGAACAGTTCAGCCAGTGTCCGGTCCTGTTGGTTCACCCTGAACTGGACCCCATGACACCGATCAGGTTCAGCCAATCTTTTTTTGATCGTCTGATGGTAGACAAGGAATGTGTGATCTTGGAAGGGGCAGGCCATTTTCCTATAGAGCAGCCTGGGCTGAACCAGTTGGAGGTAGCGGTGCTACGATTTTTACAACAAATTCAATGATGACCACAGGCTACTACACTGCTTCGCATAAGATAGTTTACATATCCTAAGTACGGAAAACACCTCCCATTAAGGGAGGTGTATTTGAATGTTTTTGATATGAACTACGCTACCTCCAACCTGAATCTGTGTGATTTCATTGGAATTGTCCAAAGTTAATCTGGCTCGGATCTGAGAGGGGAGGTTCATGGTATACCCTTGTCTGATCGTGTACGTGTGAAGATGAGGATCTGTAAGCTGGTTGTATTGGGATAAATAACAGAGCATGGCACCATTGGATGTGCCCGTCGCGCTCTCTTCCGGTATATCATAAAGCGGTGCAAAATTACGGCATTCTGCCAGAACGTCCTCAGCATTTGATTCGAGTGTAAACACATGATAACCTACGGCATGATGAGCCTTGCATATTTCAGTGATACGCTGGAAGTCAGGATCGATTTTGGTCAGAACATCAACATCCCTAACAGCTATCAGGATATCGGGTAACCCGGTAGACACAATCTGTACAGGTAGCTCGGAATGCAAATCCTCCATAGAAATACGTAACGAATCGGCAATCTGCTGTCGATCCACGATCTCCCCAAACTCCGGCAACGTCTGAGACAGATAGACTTCTCCATTGACTGCGATATCAACTTTAAGAATTCCGGCCAGTGTCTCCAGTGTATATGTACCAACATTAACGAGCTGCTGTGTCTTCATTAGATAAAATAATGCAATTGTGGCATGTCCACATAGATCGACTTCATCACTTGGGGTGAAATAACGCACTTTGAAATCAGCCTGATCCGATGGCATAACAAATGCAGTCTCTGAAAAACCGACTTGACTGGCAATCTCCTGCATCTGGGTTTCAGACAAATGCGTTGCTTGTAAAACAACACCTGCGGGGTTTCCGCCATGAGCCTTGTCCGAAAATGCATGTAATGTACTTACTTCTATTTCCATCGTGTTACCTCGCTTGTTCAGTTATTGGGTTAAGATTTAACGTAATCGATAATCGACATTATATCACGATTGTTGAAAGGGCTTGTGAATCCCAGATTGCTGTGAATTTTGAATGATTAGGTCAAGTGATCACCGGGAAAGGGTAATGAAGGGAGAGAGTATAACGATAATCCAATGGAAAGGCTGGGATCTCTAATGAAAGCAATTGTGATTGAGGAATTTGGTGGAGCGGAACAATTGAAGGAACAAGAAGTAGCCAAGCCAGCATGTGGAGTGAATCAGGTATTAATCCAAACGTATGCCACGTCGGTGAATCCGGTCGACTTCAAAATCAGACAAGGTTATATGAAAAAAGCAGCGGAGAATTTTCCGTTGATTCTGGGCGGCGATGTTGCCGGTATTGTGGCTGAAGCAGGTTCAAATGTCACGCGGTTCAGAGAAGGTGATCGGGTATTTGCGCGTCCGCGTCAATTCGGAACTTATGCAGAATATGTTGCTGTCGATGCAGACATTATTGCCCGTATACCGGAGAATTTGAGCTTCGAGGAAGCAGCAGCGATCCCGCTGGCGGCGATGACAGCCTGGCAGGCACTTGTGGATCACGGACGTTTAGGCAAAGGACAGAAGGTACTTATTCATGCTGGTGCAGGTGGTGTGGGAACGTATGCCATTCAGATTGCCAAGTCCCTCGGCGCTGAAGTGGCTTCCACGGCGAGTGAATCAAACGAAGCGTTGCTTCGTTCGTTGGGTGTAGATCATTTTATCAATTATAAAAAAGAAGATTTCTCGGAGATTCTCTCCGGTTATGATGTTGTGCTGGACACCATGGGCGGTGATATTCAGCGCGATAGCTTCAAGGTGTTAAAGTCTGGCGGGCATCTGGTATCCTTGGTGGAACAACCGGATGAGAAGCTTGCCAAGGAAGCCGGAGTAACGGCCAACGTCTTCATGATGGAGCCCAAAGGGGATCAACTGGATCAGCTGGCTGAACTGGCTGCGGAAGGCAAGCTCAAATCGATTATTGATGGAACGTACCCGCTAACTCAACAGGGAGTACGGGAAGCACATGAGAAGAGTGAAACCCATCATACCCGCGGGAAACTGGTTATTCAGGTGCATTAGAATTCATTAACTCGTAGAAGTATTTGGACTCATGAGTCTGATATAGATTGTACCAGGCCTGTAATGTTTCTGGTGTATAGACATTCAACAGCTTCAACACATGCATCGTAAATTCTAACGGAGCTATTCCAGATGCAGTAACTAGATTTCCGTCGGTTACTGCAGGCTCCGTTACATAATAGGTTTCTCCAGTATAATCTGGGCATATCATCTTCAGGTATTCTAAATCATTGCTTGTATGTTGTCTGGAATCCAGTATCCCTATTTTTGCAAGTGCAACTGTCGCACCGCAAATCGCCGCAATAACCGTACCCTCTTCTATAGAGGCAGCAACTTTTTTCAATAGGGAATCATGGATGGTGTCCATCCAGGTGTTTCCTCCTGGAAGAATGATGACGTCGTCACCTTTCAATGTACATTCATCAATAGAAATATGAGGAAGGATGTTCAATCCTCCCATGGTAGTTACCGGATGTTTATCCACGCCTACGGTTACGACCTGTAAAGGCTGGATCTCTTTCCTGAAATACCTTCCCGAGTTCAATTCAGCAGTTAGATATCCTACCTCCCAGTCTGCCATCGTATGAAATACATATAGATATACGTTCTTCGTTTGCATCATACATGCTCCTTTTGTTTTCATGATTGAATGGATTACTCTTGTATTATAAATTAACTTCACTGACATCTACGGTCAGTGAAGTTTTTAAATTTGAAAATTAACAGCCCTAAGAACTAATATGGGGACTGCTCCCTAATTGTAGTGGAATAAGATATAATAGGAGAAATTTATTCCATTTTGTGCATGAGGTGATTAGGATGTCCAACGAACTCATTCAAGCCATTCAATTGTTAAAAGAAAAGAAATGGGTGGATCTGACCCATACGTTTGGTCCAGGCTCTCCACATTTTTCAGCTTTTGAGGCAGCACAATTCGATACACTGTTTGATCACGATCAAGGTTTCTTTGCCCAGAGCTTCAAGTTCCCGGGTCAATACGGGACACATCTTGATGCGCCGATCCACTTCGTTCGGGATACCCGGTATCTGGATGAACTAGGTTTGAAGGAGCTTGTGCTCCCGCTTGTGGTCATTGACCAGTCTGCCGAAGTAGAGAACAATCCGGATTTCACACTGGATGTGGAGCATATTCTTGAATTTGAAAGACAGCATGGCGTGATTGAAGCTGGAAGCTTTGTAGCCTTACGTACCGATTGGAGCAAACGCTGGCCTAACCATGAAACATTTGATAACAAGGATGATAAGGGCAACAGTCATGCACCCGGCTGGTCGGTTAGTGCGCTCATGTTTTTATTCGAGGAAAGAAAAATACAAGCCATTGGGCATGAAACCTTTGACACGGATTCAGCGGTGGATTATCAGAAGAATGGGGCACTTCTGGCAGAATATTATGTACTTGCCCAGGATACATACCAGGTCGAGCTGTTAACAAACCTGGATCAGGTGCCGGCCAAGGGCGCTGTTATTTTCAATATTGTACCCAAAGCGGAGAAAGCTTCTGGTTTTCCAGTTCGGTCTTTTGCCATTTTGCCGTAAAACGGGGTAGATCAAAAGCTATAAGATAAATAAGGCACAGAACTCAGAATGATACTCAAGTAGAAAGCCGGCTAAATAGTCGGCTGTTTTTCAGTTAATGGGCAGGATAGTGGCAAGGTAGCTCTTTGATACGGCTCATCGTAAATCATTCTATAACTTATTGAAATTGCTTGCAGATTTAATATTGACGGTAATTGCAATTTAGCCTCACGTA
The DNA here is from genome assembly GCF_045040675.1 of Paenibacillus sp. FSL H8-0283. NCBI lineage: Bacteria > Bacillati > Bacillota > Bacilli > Caryophanales > Paenibacillaceae > Paenibacillus > Paenibacillus sp. FSL H8-0283. The sequence continues at coordinate 5,204,314 of NZ_CP150295.1, read as the reverse complement.
ATGTAAAATTACTTAACGGAAAAACATGGAAGGGGTGGGGGTATGAGGTGGAAAAGTAAGACTTATATTCAGTCGACTTGTGTAATTTCATATTTCCATTCCTGTAGGACACTAAAGCATTTATTGCTTTAGTGTTTTTATTTTATGGGGGTGTATTAATTGTCAAGGTATAAAAGAGTTCTCGTTAAGCTAAGTGGCGGAGCAGTAGCCGGAAACTCTGAATTTGGTTTTGAACCGGAAAGATTGGACCAAATCGCTGATGAAATTATGTCAATAGTAAACTTAGGAGTTGAAGTATCATTAGTTATTGGTGGGGGTAATATTTTTCGAGGTAATATGGCGGAAAGCTGGGGGATAGAAGGGCAGAAGCTGACAACATTGGAACACTTGCGACTGTAGTAAATAGTTTAATGCTTCGTGGAGTTCTTAAAGCCAAGACCAAAAAGGAAGTACGGGTAATGACCGCTATACCTATTACTTCAGTTGCAGAACCATACATCCGTCTAAGAGCAGTTCACCATCTAGAGAAAGGCTATATTGTAATTTTTGCAGGAGGGAACGGTCAACCTTACGTTACAACAGACTATCCTTCAGTACAAAGAGCCATCGAGGTTAATTGTGACGCCTTATTAGTTGCAAAGCAAGGTGTTGATGGTGTTCTTAATGCAGACCCTAAATTTGATAAAAATGCAAAGAAATTTCGTTCGCTTCATTACAACGACGTTTTAGAACACAACTTAAAGGTAATGGACCAATCAGCTTTCATTTTGGCAAGAGACTACAATTTGCCAATGCATGTGTTTAACTTCGATAAACCAGGTTCGATGAAAGAAATCTGTGAGGGTAAGAATAATGGTACGATAATTAGTGGCGAATCAATTTTAGAGTTGGAATGAAGTATGTTAGAAATACTACTCTTCCTTGATTTAGCGGAACGATAGTTCCACAAAAGAGAAGTTCTATTCAAAATCCCACTCGGCCATGGAGTGGGATTTTGTTTATGTTGATATGTATATCTTGTGATCAAAAGATACTTTATGTTTTGATTCATTACGGTGATCCGTATCAGAGGTAGAAGTACAGAACGTTACGCTAACGGGAAACGATAGCTCAATAAATCCAACAAAGCATCTGACCAACGTGATCGGCTGCTTTAGTTCAACTAACGGGCAGGATAGTTTAGGAATAGTCCAAGAATAGTTTGCCACCACAGTTGTTTTTCTTAAGCTAATGGGCAGAACTCTTTCAATATGTGTTAATATAAATCAAAATATGGGTTGTTAATCGGTCAGGAATGCTACATGCTGAAGCATTACATACAAAATTTCTCGTTTTGTACTTGACTTTCTAGACAAAATGGAGCATTCCTAAACAAGAAGATATTCAACGGTTCTTTTATACTGTAGGAGAAAGGAGATGAGAGATCCTGGAGATGCTTAAGCAACTTAGTCAATCCATTGATTATGTGGAGCAACATCTGCACTTGCCGATTGAGATTGAGGACATTGCTAGGTCAGCAATGAGTTCAAAATATCATTTTCAGCGAATGTTTCATGCAGTAACCGGTGTTACCGTGACTCAGTACGTGAGGAATAGGCGGCTAACGCTTGCGGCGCAGGAGTTAGCGGGAACGGATTGTAAAGTCATTGATGTCGCGCTTAAGTACGGTTATGACAGTCCGGCGGCATTTACAAAAGCTTTTCGGCGGATGCATGGGGTAACACCTCTTGCGGCTAAGAAAATGAATGTGAAACTTAAAGCATTTCCTCGAATTTCCTTTCAAATTCAGATTAAAGGGGAAACCGAGATGAATTATCGAATCGTGGAGGAAATGGAGTCAACAGTATTTGGTAAGAACGTTACTATCCATAAAGATGCCTATGAGGAGATACCCGTGTTTGTGGAGGTAATTTGGAGGAATGGTATTCATGATCAGATTAACGAGTTGGTAGGGAGACCAGCGGGATCATTGCTGTACGGTTATCATTTCGACTTTGACGAGGATGGGTCAAAGTGCTATTTGTTGGGAGCGGAACTGCCGGAAGGAAAACAGGTTCCAGATGAATTTACCGTCCTTAATGTTCCTAGTCAAACTTATGCGGTATTCGATAGTCGTGAGACGATTCCGAACGATGTAGAAATCGGATTGGGTATTCAAAATATCTGGAAACGCATCTACACAGAATGGTTCCCCTCGGTGAGTTTTGAACAAGTTGAAGGGCCATGTATAGAGAAGTATTACTGGGTTGATGACACGCACAAAGATTCAATCTGTGAGGTATGGATTCCGGTTAGTAAAAAGTAGAGACGGTTTCTTCCAGTTATTGGTCACCATTAGGTGGCCATTTTTTAATTAATACAATCAATGTCAAGTGTTTGAAGGACTTTGATGAACGATAAGAGTAAACTAATTATTATAATTAGCTCCAATATTTCTTTATTAAACTAACGGGAAACGTTAACTCAATAAAACTAAGAAAGCAGCCGACCATTGTGATTGGATGCTTTTATTCGGGCAGGTTAGTTTAACAAGGTACTTAGATTGGTCGAACTGGGAGGTTTTGTACAGTGCGAAGAAGTGATCAGCTAGTGGAGTTGGCAATGAGTTCAAGCTCGGTTACAACTTCATCAAGCAGCTTCCTGGTGTCGATCTCAACAGTAGCTCCAGCACGTAAGAGAGGCTCAACACTAGCGACGTTTTGTATAATTTCTTCACGTTGTTCGACAGTTTTTCCATAATCGTTTGTCTTACGCGAAGCTATACGTTCAAGGATTACTTCGAGGGGGGCGCTTAACAACACTACTGCATCAAACATCGGGTAAAACTTCCCCTGATTAGATACACAACCCGAAATGAATAAAGTACCTTCTCTATGTTCAGTAAGCAGCTTATCAATTCGATTCTCGTGCCATAACCACCCAGAACCATCCAAATTCTCACTCCAACCATCATAATCGGTATCGATAATTCTATGCCCCCTATGAGCAAGTTCGCTTAGAACCGTTGATTTACCTGTACCCGACATCCCTGTCACCAGAATTATCACCTTCTTTTTTGATATTGAGCCCGAAGTATTTGTCATATTTTCACTCCCTTTATAAGAAAGTCCTTTGGACTAGATTAACACATAAAGGCAATAAACTGGCAAGAGGCAAGTAAGCTTATCAGGAACCAAGTTCAGCTAGGATTTGATTTATTTAGAAGCATAAATGTGTGCTTTGGCAAACTTATGGGTTAAGTCACAACTAACAAAGTCTAAATGATTCACATATGTAAATAGCAAGGGAGGCGTATTCCGCCTCCTTTTTATGTTGTTACTTTTGATCCGAGTGAGGATCTTGATTAAATCTTTGAGAGATTTTTTTCTCTGTTTTCTTACGCCGTATCCAGCGTTTGAGTAAGCCTTCTTCTTTGCGTTCTTGCAGTGTTTCCTTCAAACCTTGAATCATAAATTCCGATCTTCGTCTGTCATCCCGACTAATCTCGCGTAATTCCTTAATAAATTTGTCGTCCATATCTGCCTCTCGCTTATTCAGGATAATTTCATTATACCGAACGTACGTTCTTTTATCAAGTTTTTCCATTACGAATGATTTTCGAGATCAATATAGTGAAAAGCAGCACAGGAACAATACGTGGCATGTGTGAGAATGGTACTAGAGGGTTTGAGTATAATCCTCCATATATGAGGTTGAGAAACGAGAGAACGGAAGGAGAAATTCATGATGAAGCATCGTATAGGCAGATCGTGGTTACTCATGTTGATGCATGGAATGCTTGGGATTGGCGCGATTGTTGGAGGCGTCATTTTAATCATAGACCCATCCGGAAGTATGGTGAATTTGCCCGCATCTTTGTTGGAGAATTCTCCGTTTGCCAGTTTTTTGTTCCCGGGGATCTTCCTATTGCTGGTTCTTGGCGTGATGCCTACAATGATTGCTATTTCGCTCATCCGCTACGTTCATTGGGGGCTGGGTGAGAGACTGAATCTCTATCCTGACCGCTATTGGGCTTGGACTTTTTCGTTGTATACGGGGTTTGCTCTCATCATCTGGATTATGGCGCAGGTGTACTGGATTCAGGATGTCTCTATCATTCACTTGGTCTATTTTGCATGGGGAGTGGGTATTCAAGTTGTGACCTTATTGCCCGGGGTACAGCGAATATATTCAAAATAAACTGCTTGTATATTGAACAAACGGCTGCCGAAAGAATCGTTGAATGATTCTTTCGACAGTTATTTTTTATGGGCACCGAGATAATACGCGTTGTTGTAGTCATGTTGTCCACATGTTCCTTGGACTGAAAAGGGCTCGGATAAATCTAAATCATATTGACAAAGAACTATTATCCTCGCATACTTACGTAATATACTTTATAAAGTTTATTTATTAACTAGAGGAATAGTCACATGTGGTAAGTATCGCAAAATCATAATCCGCATGAAACAGGGAGGTAAGTATGGATGGTCTACGTTATTATGGCAGTTATAATATGGGCAGGTACCTATGCAAGTATGGTCTTGTCAAAACAACCGATTGAAGTGAAACCTGTGAAATCGATGGATGATTTGTTTGAGTGAACAAAGTAGTTCTGCCGATTTCGATCCATTGCCAGCACGATGGAACTCATGTGTTCGAGTAAGGCATTATGTTATGATATGGTGTGAATGACATCCATACCATTGCTTTGGCTCAATTGAACCAGAGTAGAAACGAGAGGGTTATGAAAAAAGCCAACGCTACAATGATGAAATACATCAATTTGAATAATGTGCGTGAAGTCATGCAGCAGATTGAGACGGCAACCAAACCGCAATTAGCTTTATTAACCAATCTTAGTGTTGTTACCATTAATGCGCTGATTCAGGAATTATGTGATGGCGGAGAGTTGTTCCAGGATAAAGTGGTTCCCTCTAACGGCGGTCGTCCTGCTCAGGCATATCGATATAATTATAACTTCAAGCTTGCTTTGGTTCTTTACATCAAAGAGATGAAAGGCCAGGAGTTGATTTCGGCAACGGTCATAAATCTGGAGAATAAGGTTGTGCTGAAGGAAGAGCGCATCTTGCCTGCTTTTGATAAACAGCATATGCTGCAACTTATCGCGCGTTTCATTAAGGAGTATCCCTCCATTGATATGATCGGCATCGGTATTCCGGGGCAAGCCGTGGATGGGGACATCACGGTGAGCAGTCATGAAGAGCTTATCCATTCACATCTGATACGGGAGATCGAGAGCGAGTTCCAACTGAACGTTTTCGTGGAGAATGATGTTAATGCAGCGATTAGCGGATACTGTACACAGCATGCGGATATGAAGGAACGGAGTGTAGCGGGAATTTATTTTCCGAACCGATACCCGCCGGGTATGGGCATGATGTTGAATGGACAGATGATCCGCGGGAAAAACGGGATGTTTGGTGAGATCAAGTATCTTCCTTATTCACCTGATTGGCACCGTGACATGAGCAAAGATGATTTTGTACTGAACGTATGTCACATCCTGCAAACGATTAATGCCGTCGTTGCCCCGCACCAGATTGTCATTTATCAGGAACGTGTGGAGAGAGAAGAGCTGGATTTGGCGTGGCAAAAGTACGGGGAGGATCATCCCATGCCATCGTTGCCCGAGATCGTACATCAGGACTCATTTCAACATGATTTTGATGCTGGGTTAAGAGGAATGGTGCTTCAGGCGTTGAAGTCAGGCATTCTATCAGAAGTCCTATAACTCCACAGGCCATGTCTGTGGCTTTTGTTTTATAAGCTAACTCTTGTAGAGGAGGATTCATGATGCGTGAAGAAGAGAGAATCATGCAGGGCATGTTGTTTAGTCCAAGTGATCCGGAATTAAAGACCATCAAAAGGCGGGCCCATAATCTCAGTCAGCGTTACAGTCAGACCTTTGAAGAACAGACTGAGGAAAGGAATCAGATATTGCAAGAGCTACTGGGGCAGATCGGTGAAGGTGGATTTATGCAAGGCCCCATCTTCTTTCATTATGGTGTGCATACCCGGATAGGCGATCACTTCTTCGGTAATTACAATCTGACGATACAAGACGACGCGCAAGTGACGATCGGGGACTATACCAGTTTTGGACCCAACGTTACGATTGTTACCCCCATTCACCCCATGATTGCCAGCGAGCGGAGACAGATGGTGGACCAGAACGGTGATGTGAAGTTGCTATGTTATGCCAAACCGGTCACGATTGGTAACGATGTATGGATCTCGGCAAACGTCACAGTGTGCGGGGGCGTAACCATTGGAGACGGATGTGTCATTGGAGCAGGGAGTGTCGTGACTCGTGATATTCCACCACATTCATTTGCAGCAGGCGTACCGTGCAAAGTTATTCGCAAAATTACTGATGCGGACAGCATGCGAAATTATCCCGATGTTCTGGCAGATTGCCGTGTGCTGGAAGAATAACAAAAGGCTGTCACCAGGATCGGTAGATGATCCAGTGACAGCCTTTTTGGTATTCGTTTACTTGGAGGCGTTGTAGTTACTCAAGAATTCTTTTACTTTTGCAGGATCAGCTTTTAATTCATTCCCGGTCTGAACGAGCGGGCTTACTGTAGAGTATGCTTTGAGTTTGTTGTTCTTGTAGAAACTCAAAATTTCATCTTGATTAATGGAGTACAGCACGGCTTTTCTCAGGTCACTGCTCTTGGCAACATCACGATTGGCTGTGTTAAACAAGAGATAAGAAACGGCGTTACTTGGAATGCTTTGCAGTTTCAGCTTGCTGTCATTTTCGATGATGTCATACTTGGTTTCAGGTACACCGTAGTATAAGTGAATTTCACTGCTACGAAGAGCAGAGAGGGCGCTGTCTGCATCCGCGATGAACCGGACATTGACCTGAGAAATTTTTGGTGCATATTCAGTGCCTTTGCGGTATCCCGGATTTTTTAAGAATACACCTTCATAGTCATTTTTATATGACAAAATATAAGGTCCGCTAGTATAAAGGGTGTTATTGTATGCTGCGCCTTCAGTCACGGTGTTCTGATCACCGTAAGGAATATCTTTGTTGACGTCAAAGGAAGCTACATCATATGTGTTGATGCTCTCCACCTGTTTTTTGGACACGATACCCGCAGATTGGTGAGCCAGGTAGTTCAGAACTTGCGGGAAAGGTTCAGTTGTTGTCAGTTTAACGACCTGATATTTACCTGCGCTATTATCTGCTTTGGTTTTGTCCGTCACAAGTTCTGTAATTTTGTTACCCAATCCTTGTTCCAATGCTTCGAGGATTGTGCCGTTACCGCTGGATTGTTTAATGGATTGTAATGCACTCAGATCCGTTACAACCTCAGCTTCTTTGATGTGTTCATGCAGACTGTACGTCCGGTGATCCGGAACGGAATCTTTATTTTTAGCACGATCCAGGGAGAAGATCACATCATCTGCACCGACACGTTCTCCTGTATCTACAGCTTTTTTGTTATCAATCTTCGCAAAGTTGATATCGTCTCTGAGAATGAAGTAGTAGTCCGAATTACCTTCAGCAATACTGAAGTTATGGGACAGTGATCCATCTGCTGTCAGCTGATCGTCATCTGTCAAGTTAACGAGACGTACATACATATTGGTGTTCAACTGGTTGATGGAGCCGTCGTTTCCTTTGATTGGATCAAGGGAAGTCAGTACGGATGCACTTTGCGTCAGAATCAACGGATCTTTGGCATTTTTGGAGCTGTCCTTGAACTCAATCGGTTCCCAAGCCATGGCGCGGGATTTGGAGAGACGAACGGTGTCGACATTCAGAATGTCTTTGTTCACAGCCTGACTTTTCAGGGAAATATACAAAGGAGCGATATACGCCTGATCCGTTACCAAGCGATCTTCCAATTGTTTGTACGTGTCTTTGTACTCATCTGGAGTTTGAGTAGCTGCCTGATCGATGAGCTTATCAAGTTCCGCATCTGCAAGGATACTGTAATCTCCACCTGTTTTGAAAAGGGAGCGTACCGCATAATCGGGATTTCCCGTTACCGTTGTCCAGCTGGACAAGGCAATGTCATAATTCCCTGCATCCTGCTGGGATTTAAAGCTACCGTAATCCGGCTGAAGGTTCAACTTCACATTGAAGCCGTTTTTAGTCAGCTGGTCGCGCACAATGTTTACATCATTTTCGGAAGAACTCATGGCGAGCAGTTCAATGTCAGCCGGTTTTTGTGCAGTTTCAGTTGTGTCCGCTGGTGCGGTCTCCGCCTGGGTTTCGGTTTTCGTTTTTACACTGCAGCCGGAAATCACAATGACGAGAATTAATAGCAATGAGATCAGTGTACGTTTTTTCATGGGATTACCCTCCATATCTTGAATGTGTGATGTGTGAATTCTTTTTCTATATCATTCATTTTAATGACGAATCTTTTATGCCTTTTCCAGCTTGGGATCAAGCGCATCACGCAGACCGTCACCGAGAAAGTTAAACGAAAGAACCAGCAGAATAATAGCCAAGCCTGGATAAATCGCCAGATAAGAGTGGGTCTCCAGGTATGTACTGCCGAGCTTCAGAATATTACCCCATTCCGGAATATGCGGCTCCACGCCGAGTCCCAGATAACTCAAACTGCTGGTAGCGATAACCGCTCCACCAATCGTGAGTGTGGACTTGATAATCATGGGCGCAAGGGAGTTGGGAATAATGTGTTTGAAAATAATCGTACGATTGTTGTACCCCAGTGCACGTGCAGCTTCCACAAATTCAAAAGTAGATACATAGAGCACACTGGCTCTCATGGTACGGGCGTAAGTTGGGATCGAACCCAGACTCAGCGCCAGAATAAGATTGACCGTATTAGCTCCAAACGCCGCAATAATGGCAATGGCGAGCAGAATTCCCGGAATCGCATAGAGAATATCCAGCAGCCGCATGATGATGTTATCCGTATGCCTTCCGTAGAAACCGGAGAATGCTCCGAGGACTCCACCGATCAACACAGGAATGATGGTCGACATGCAACCTACGATTAAGGAGATCCGGGCACCAAATACAATCCGGGAAAATAAACATCGTCCGAAGTCGTCCGTTCCCAAGGGATACGCAAGGGAAGGGGGTTGAAGCAGAGCGGAGTAGTTGTTTTCCACAGCCATGCTGTAATCAAAAGTAAAGAAGCTGCAAATCGATATCGAGAACAGAAAAATGATAAAAAACAAACCGGACATGGCAGTCATATTCGGAGCAAGTCGCTCCCACAGATCATTCCAGAAGTTTGATTTTTGTTTCCCCTGTCTGCGAATGCGCCCAATAATGGAAATGCCGAGCAATAGGGCAAATACATTACCTGTGATTGAGGTCAGAATCAGTACTATACTGACACCGATCATCCAGCGAGGGAGGATAGAGGTCGCGTTATATCGGGATACGATAATCAGTACGACCAGGTCGATGACCAGAATAAATATGAGCACCGCCATAGCTGGCAGAAAGTTGTCAGCCACATAGGGTTTGAAAACATTTAACGCAGATACACCGATGACGAACAGCTGGGTTAACAGCATATATACCGCAAAGGTGTACTCCACATTCCTGGCTTTTCGAATCAGATGAAAGGCTGCCGTTACGATAAATATGTTGCCAGAAATGATGGCAAGTAGCTGAACCCAGGCTAACCTGCGGGTCAAAGTAGAGATCGTACCTGTACGGATCAAGTCTTTTCGAATCCGAAGGGTGATGACACTTTGGACCAGTGTGAAGAATACATAGATCCCAAGTATCGTTAGCAGAAATGGTTTGAACGTCTGCCCGCTCCAGTCATAACTGTTGAACAGCAACAAGGCAGTCAAGAGAAGGGACGTGATCCAGGCGAAGCTTGCCTGACTGTATTCTCGAGAAGACTTAAGCCGGAAACGCATTTCTTGTGTTAAGGACGAGTTTGTCATAATACACCTGCTTTAAGAGGTAGTTCAACACACACTTTAATATTGTTTCATCTTGGAGCGCACTCTTGGATCAATAAAAGCGTACAGCAGATCAACCGCTACATTGATAATGGAGATCGTAATTGCTGTGTAGATTACTCCGCCCATGATACTCGGAATATCGGGGATGAATTGTTTATCCACAATATAGCTGCCGAGACCGCTGATATTAAACACTTTCTCCGTCACTGCTGCCCCGCCAAGCATGGCTCCGAATTGAAGTCCAACCACAGTTACGATTGGAATCAATGCATTACGTACAGCGTGTTTCAGCATGACCTGACGTTCGCTTAACCCCTTGGCGCGGGCGGTCATCACATAATCCTCATGAATGACTTCCAGTGTAGAAGACCGGGTCATCCGTGCCACCGCAGCCGTAAGTCCTGTGCCCAGCACAATGGTTGGCATAATGATCGACAGCCAGTTCTGCGGGTTGAAGGTGGCGGGAAGCCACTGTAATTTGATCGAAAAGTTCAGAATGAAAATAAGTCCTTGCCAGAAATTCGGGATCGATAATCCAATCAGAGCGATGAACATAAACGTATAATCGAACCATGAATTAGGCTTAATCGCTGAGATGATACCGATGGGCAATGCGATGACGAGTGCTAGCAACAGGGAGATAACCGCCAGCGTCAATGTAATTGGAAACTTTCTTGCAATCGTTGCTGTTACGTCTTCATTTCCTGCAAAAGACTTGCCAAGATCGAAGAGAGCAACTCCCTTAATATTGTTCCAGAGCTGTGTAAGATAAGGCTGATCCAAGCCATACACCTGATTGAATGCTGCAATCTGTTCCTGCGTTGCTGTCTCTCCGAGAATGTTAGCTGCCGGGTTGAACGGAGACAGATACAAAATCGTAAATACGAGTGTGGCTACGCCCAGAATGACAAATACCGTCATCAGTATTCTTTCAAATATGTACTTTAGATAAGGATTTCCATACAAAAAGAGGATGCCATACATCAGACAGCCAGGAATAATGGATATCGCTAAAAACCACGGTTTGTCGATAAGGGTGTGGAATGTATCGGCCATCGTAAGACGTTGACTTCCCTGTTCCTGAAGTATGCGAGAAGTCCGCTCCTTCAACTCTTTCTGAACCGTTTCTTCCAACCATTCCTCGGTCTGACGTCTGAATTCTTCCTCACTGACCTGCTGCTGGAAAAAACGATGTTTGCGTCGTAGCTGTTCTTCGACTTCCAACTTCAGCTTGTTCCGATAGGAAGAAGCGAGCAGTTCTTGCTCAGCCGTCTGCCTGGCGGCTACCCAGCCGTCATTTTTTCGATTCGAACGCCATATTAGAAACACGACCAGATTGATCGGTAATCCAAGAATGAACAGAACATATCGGTAGGAAGGATGAAGTAGCATTTTGCCATAAATAAAACTTAAATTGTGCACCAACCGCGAGAGTCTGCTGCTTTCTGCAAGATTCAAACCAAGCGTGCCTCCTTTCATTCAGGTTTAAATTGCATTATTCCGATTGATATAGTATATATTATTTAGGGTCTAAACAATTGTCAAGGAATTAAATGGTATACATATGAGATAAGTGAATGTGAAATACGGATGAGAGCTGGTGATAACATGGAACCTTTATTGAAAGTTAATGATCTATCGGTCTCTTTTCATTCTGGAGAGAGTGAGTTTCATGCAGTACGAGAGGTAAGTTTTGAAGTGCGCAAAGGAGAGACACTAGGCATTGTAGGCGAATCGGGTAGTGGCAAGAGTGTAACCGCACGTTCCATTATGAGGCTGCTTGCATCGCCGCCTTCACAGATGAAAAATGGAGAGATTCTGTTCAAAGGGGTCGATCTGGCGAATAAAACGCAGAAAGAGATGGAGAGCATTCGTGGGCGTGATATTGGCATGATCTTTCAGGACCCGATGAGTTCTCTTAATCCGACTATTAAAGTGGGTAAACAGATCTCCGAAAGTCTAATCAAACATCAGAAGGTGTCCAAAAGGGAAGCCAAGAAACAGGCGATTGCCATGATGGAGCGGGTGGGGATAACTCGTAGTGAAATACGCTACAACCAATATCCACACGAATTCTCCGGAGGCATGCGCCAGCGGGTCATGATCGGTATTGCACTTGCTTGTCGTCCTGAATTACTCATTGCCGATGAGCCGACAACCGCACTTGACGTTACGATTCAGGCACAAATTCTTAATTTGATGAAAGATATGCAGGACCAACTGGGCACATCGATTATCCTGATCACGCATGATTTGGGCGTAGTAGCAGGCATGTGTGATCGGGTTGTTGTTATGAAAGAAGGACAGATTGTGGAAACCGGGACAACAACAGAGATTTTTGCTAATCCCAAACACCCGTATACGATCAGACTTCTGAATGCATTACCACGTCTGGATCAGAAGAAAAAGCCCAAACCGGTATCGTTGGTCCCGAGAGATCTGGAAGACGATCAGCCGTTGCTTGAGGTGAAATCACTCAGACAACATTTTAATCTGGGCAAAGGTAACACCTTAAAGGCGGTTAATGATATTAGCTTTCATATTCGTCAAGGAGAGACGCTTGGCGTTGTAGGGGAATCCGGTAGCGGAAAATCAACCACGGGCCGTGCGATTCTGCGATTGCATGAGCCAACAGGTGGAGATGTACTGTTTAAAGGAGTCCCACTCAATCGTTTGTCGGCTTCGGAGATGAAAACGATGCGTAGACATATGCAGATTATTTTCCAGGACCCTTATGCATCTCTGAATCCCAAAATGAGGATTATGGATATCATTGGAGAAGCGCTTGATATTCATCAACTTGCAGGTAATGCCGCTCAGCGAGAGAAGCGGGTGGAGGAATTACTGGAGATGGTAGGTCTTGATCCTACCCATGCGCAGCGTTATCCACATGAATTCTCGGGTGGGCAGAGACAGCGGATCGGTATTGCACGAGCTCTGGCTGTGGAACCTGAATTCATCGTATGTGATGAGCCATTGTCTGCACTGGATGTGTCGATACAGGCTCAGATCGTACAATTGCTTGAAGAGTTGCAGCAGCGACTCGGATTGACGTATCTCTTCATCGCGCATGACTTGTCCATGGTTAAACATATCAGTGATCGAGTGGCGGTGATGTATAATGGGAAAATTGTAGAGCTGGCCGAGAGTGAAGAACTCTATTCCAACCCGCAACATGCCTACACCAAGGCTTTGCTATCTGCTATTCCCGTGCCTGATCCGGCGGTAGAAGCGAAGAAAAAGAGACATGTTGTCAAAGAAACAACTAGAGAAAATGTTGAAGTAGAGGACCGTTATAATCTGGAACATTCCAAGTGGGTAGAAGTCACGGAAGGGCACTGGGTAGCCATATCTAGTTAGATAGTGCAATATATAGTCTGTTTCATCGACAAAAGAACCCCGACGATGATCTCCACAGATCGTTATCGGGGTTGAGTTATATGTTCTTCGTATAATGGCAGTAATCGAAAGCGATTATTTGAATTGAACCGATTTCTTGATGGTATCAATCTCGGCTTTGGTCTTATCATCCACGTAAGTGAATATGAAGTTGAAAGCATATCCTTCAATAATTGTACTATAGTAATCTTGAGTAACGGTTGAACCGTCACCTGGATCCATCGTGATTTGCATCAGATCCATCTCTTTACCACCGATGGTTTCCGTTGTCATTTCCTTATAATCGTAAGGGAACTGGCTATCCACCATGAATTTTTTGGTTGCTTCCAGGTAGTCTTTACCTGTACGAATGCCTTGCAACAAGCTTACTTTCTCAGCAACCGCAATTGCGGAAGGACCAACTTGGCCTGCATCTAATGGATACTTTGAAGCCATAAGCAGATTCAATGTTTTGGTCTGAGACAGTTCAATTTGTTTTTTCTTTGTTTCATCATCACCAGCAATCGCTTCGGATGAAGCACTTGTCAGCTCATTCATGCCTGCAGCATCCTGGAACTCCCAAGCTTCCGGAAATTTCAGAGATACGCCAAAATAGTCATTGGTGTAAGAACCTTTTTTCGTAGTCCCCAGCTCAACGTCTTGTGAATTATCAGTTTCCTTGGACTCTTCGCTTGCTGGTTCTGTGTTCTCTGTTTCTTCTGTATTGGCTGTATCAGAATCAGTACCTGTCGTTGTTTCTGTCGGGGTAGGCTCTTCTGTTGCGGCTGTGTTATCTGCTTTGTCACCGCAAGCGGCTGCAACCAGCATAATCATAATGAGCATGGCGAATAAAGAAGCTTTTTTTGGAATTGTCATATTACCCTCCTGAAATGTGTGTGTTTGTTTCTCTCTCTACATGTTGCCTGCTTCTTAAATTGTAGCACAAACGTTCTCATATACTACCTATAGGAATCTATAGGGGTCTTCTATACATAAGACATTCGGCTGGCAATTGAAACAGCTTCTGTGCTGGATTGCACACCTAATTTGTTAAAAATCACTTTTTTGTGATGATTCACGGTGCATTCCTTGATCTTTAATTTCAAAGCAATGGCTTTTACCGTGAGGCCTCCGGCTATCATCTCCAGAATGGTTAACTGACGCTCGGTGAACTCCACCGCCGGTTTGTCGCACGCTTCAGCAGTCTGTTGACTCTGATAACAGTTCTGCATGTACGCTGGAATTAGCTTGGCAATGGCAATCAGTTCACCTTGCATATCTGCATTAATGGTGGACACATCCAGATAACCGACATGTTGGGATCCCATGAACAGAGGTGCGGCGTAACAATGCCAGCTTTGAAAATAAGGACTTTCATGCTGCTTGGGCAGCAGCACTACAGGCTCGTTGCTGTCCATCGTTACAGATATGGCGTTAACTCCACAGCTCTGTGCAGTGAAGAACATGCCCGGACGAATGGGGGAATGTTCTACTACAGCTTTAAGATCTGAACTGTAATTCATCGAGAGGAGCACACCGTTGCTATCTGCGAGTAAAAAAAGATAAGTGCCCGTTAAATTCTCTTGGATAACCGAGATACTGTTCTGGAATGCATGAATCAGGAAATGATTGATTTTACGCAGCCTGTCCAGACTGGATTCTGGTAAATAGTCGAACGGAGCCGTTCCTGCTGCATGCGAGCAATTCGGAGACTCTTCGTGTCGTGAGGCAAATGTAATGGCAGGCATGTTGTTTCCTCCTTGCTGCACAGTTCTCATCCAATCGTTTGAATGACGTGTCCTTCCTGGTCCTTGATTTCTGTTCTAACAATCTGAACGATAATATGATCCAATGAAGTTATCTCAAATGTCCCTTCAACCGGACGAAGATTCTCTGCCAGCTCCTCAACAGTTTGTTTGTTCACCGTCAGGGTAACTTGTCTGTCCGACTCCAATACGGTTGGATGTTCTCCTGCTTCGAACAGAATATTAGTATCCGGTCCGATCAAGGATAGAGAGGCACCTTTCGAAATTCGGCTACGAAGGATGGTGCCAACTAATACGGCTTGTTTGGCTCCAAGCTGGAGTTTGGCCGGAACCGATTTTTGCAGCAATTTTTTGCGAGGAGATTCCCAAGCCAGTTGTTGTATGAATAAAAATGCTGTGCTGGACCCGTCCTGTTCCATTCCATCCTCAACCGCTTGTATAACCGAAGGAATATCTGCGTACGAATTTCTCATCAGATCCGTCACATATTTGGGCATGAACATGGAGGAGGCAGACAGGAATCCACGAGCATTCCAGCTTTGAATCATTTCCAGTTCCCGACCTGTAATGCCAACCATCTGAATAAATTGCACTGAACCATTAGTCGTAGAGATCGCGGGTAGATCCGGGTCTTCAATAAACGAGAGAGCAGTCAGCAAAGTGTCGGACTCCAGACAGATGGGGCCATTGGCGTCCATGTAATCCCCTGGCTGAAAGATATTTCCGCTGTTGAACACGTATCGTCCTACATTCTGTAACAGATTCAGCGCCCAGGCTGGCGGATCAGTCTCTGCTTCACTGCGTGTAAGACGAAAGGTGATTTCAAATCCATACCCGCTTTTGGATGCATCATGCATCTCTTTTTCATATAATTCTGAGAAACCGTAGGTAACAAAATGCCAGTGAGGCATAGGTGTGTTCACCTCATAAACGCTAATGCCATCGAGTGGATCGGGACCTCCAAGAATATATGGAAGGGCAGTGCCGTAGTGTTTTGGCTCTTGTTCCCCATACAATTCACGCATGGATTGATCAATCGCATCCCAACCGGATGTGTTTTCTTCCTGAGTCATTATTGAATCCTCCTTGACTGTTCTTTCCCCCGAAAAACATTTAAAATTAAGTCTACCTGTTACAGAAACGGATTCAAGCGGCTTAAGGATGAATTGTGTCAGATAGGACTTGGGTGTTATTAATTGCAATTCAGGGAGTGAAATTACATGAGTATGAAAGGTATCTATTTAAAGGAGTTTAATCATACAAGCTGGGACTCATTTTCCGAAGGGTTTGAAGAACTTGGACAAAAGTTGGACCCCGCGTGGGTAGAACGTGCGCGATTACAAGGGATTCCGGCAGATATAAGTCGGGTGCTTTTGTGTGAAATGGGGGAGTACGTTTTTGAATGGATAGCGAAAGATATCCCGGCTTTAGGGGACAAAAGTCCCGCCGCTTACCTGGAAACGGAGGAGGGAGCGCAGGCATTAAGGGCAGCCATTATGCGTATGCCACGTTAATTTCTCCGATAAAGAGGTGTGCGAACGATCAGTTGATCCAGTGAAGTTGATTTTGCAAAATAGATATGTTACGCTTACATTACAAGAGCAAACACAACAGAATATGCAATAACATCTTTTGATGGATTGTAACTGTGAAGACAGGCAAAACCTAAACTGATGGTGAAATGAAAGCTCCTTTTTTTGGTGCTATTTTACCTTGAGTTTAGGTTTTTCTTGTTTTCTGCTCTAAATCACACCATTTTTTACCTGGAAAAACCAAAATAAATTTCGAAAAGAGGTTGTTGTTCATGACCACGGCAAAAAAAGGATTCCCCGAAAACTTCCTATGGGGCGGCGCTACAGCTGCCAATCAATTGGAGGGTGCATTCGATAAGGACGGCAAAGGCCTCTCCACAGCGGACATGATCGCTCATGTTCCCAAAGAGAAGCGTACAGGCGGACATGCTATGGAAATTTCCTCTTCCCGAATCGAAGAGATCCTCTCCGGCAAATTTGAAGAACGTTTCCCGAAACGTTTTGGTATCGATTTCTACCATCACTTTAGAGAAGATATTGCATTGTTCGCTGAAATGGGCTTCAAAGTATTCCGTTTGTCCATTCACTGGGCACGTATTTTCCCGAACGGTTATGATCAAGAGCCGAATGAAGCAGGCTTGAAATTCTATGATGAAGTATTTGACGAATTGTTGAAATATGGCATCGAGCCGCTCGTTACATTGTCTCACTATGAGACACCGCTTGGCTTGACGCAAAAATATAACGGCTGGGCTGGCCGTGAAGTAATCGAGCACTATGTTCGGTATGCAGAAACGGTGTTCAACCGTTATAAAAATAAAGTGAAATACTGGCTGACGTTTAATGAAATTAACGTCATGTTGTTCAGCCCATACACTGGCGGCGGCATTCTGATCGATAAAGTGGACAACAAACTGCAAACCACTTATCAAGCGCTGCATCACCAATTTGTAGCAAGTGCATTGGTAACGAAGCTTGCTCACGAGATTATGCCTGGTTCCCAAGTGGGTTGTATGCTTGCTCGTATGGAAACTTATGCAGCAACATGTAATCCGGTAGATGTTCGTCTGGCTCAACACGAGAATCAGATTAACCTCTTCTTCACGGACATGCATGCTCGTGGTAAATACCCGAACTACATGGCTCGTTATTTTGAAGAAAACGACATCGTGATCCAAAAAGAAGCAGGCGATGACGAGATCTTGCTGAACAATACCGTTGATTTCATCTCCTTCAGCTACTACATGTCCGTAACCAAATCTGCATCTGCAGACAAGGAAGAAACATCGGGTAACCTGACTGGCGGCGTGAAAAACCCTTATCTGGAAGCATCCGACTGGGGCTGGGAGATCGATCCGATCGGTCTGCGCGTAACCTTGAACAACTTCTGGGATCGTTACCAGAAACCATTGTTCATCGTAGAAAATGGTCTGGGTGCATATGACCGTGTTGAAGAAGACGGTTCGATCCATGACTCCTATCGTGTGGATTACCTGAAAAAACACATCGAACAAATGAAAGAAGCCATCAAAGATGGCGTCGATCTGATTGGATTTACAGCATGGGGCCCGATTGACCTTGTGAGCATGTCCACTTCCGAAATGTCCAAACGTTATGGTTTCATCTACGTGGATCTGGATGACGAAGGTAACGGAACACTCAAACGTTCCAAAAAGGATTCATTCGACTGGTACAAAAACGTAATCTCCAGTAATGGTGAGCAACTGTAGTTCTCACGTTTTCTGAGCGGGCAAACCTGATATAACAGTTAGTGTTTAATGGAATTTAATGTTCCTGAGGGCCTGCTGATTAGCGTTTGTCCGCTTTTTTATGTGCTGCAAACATTACATATGGAGGGATATCTTTTGAAAAGATGGAGTATGAACACAAAAAGTATGGGATGGATGCTTGCCCTGACACTAAGTCTGAGTGTGATCTGGCCAGCAACCGTTGGTGCGGAAAGCACCCAGGTTACTCAAATCCAGGCCAATACCTATGTTGGTGATCCTGGAGAGATGGTAGAGTCCTTTGACATTACTGTAGCGAATCCGGAGAAATATCAGAATCTGAAAGCTTCAGACTTCGAAATTACTGGCAATTATGATGGCTATCCTTTAAATGAAGTGGAAGAGATCATACAAAATGAGTATGAAGATGACGGAATAAAATTGACAATTACGGATCATACCATCCATATGGCGGTAAAGCCTTTTAAATATCCAGGTGGATTTAAGTCAGCATTTGCAGTCAAAAGCAAGGCGTATCCTGAACTTTCTTTTGACGATAAAAATGTAAATGTAGTCAAAACGCGTACGGTCGATGAGTTTGAAAAAGGACAATTTACAGGCAGTAATGGTGCGAACTTGTCCTATCAACTGAAACGAAGCACGTCCGAAGAACCGAAGCCGCTCATGGTATGGCTCCATGGTGGTGGCGAAGTTGGTACGGACGGGCGCAGCCATCTTACTGCAAATCGTGGAGCTGTAGTCTGGACGGAATCGGGGTATGATACTTCCGTACTGGCCGTACAGTATCCTGAGAATTACAGCTTCAAAATCTATGATAACCCGGAGCAACTGGCCCAGATGCAGGCGTACTTCGTGGCGCAGTATGAGTTGATTCAGAAGCTGGTTGCTGAAGGTGAAGTTGATCCGAATCGGATCTATCTGTCTGGTGTTTCCAGTGGCGGTGGTGGTGCCTTCCGTTTCTTGACACAATATCCCGATCTGTTTGCTGGAGCGATTATTGTAGCGGCCAAGGATACGGTAGCGGATTACACCGGATCTGTTGAAGCATTCAAAAAAGAACTGAAAGATATTGTGGATGTCCCAGTATGGATTATGCATGCCAAAAATGATCCAACCACTGACAGCCGGACAAGCTCTTTGGCTTATCAGGCTTTGACTGAGCTTGGAGCCAAGCATGTCAATATGACGCTGTATGACGATGCATACATGGATAGCCAAAGACTGTACGGTGGCATGAAGCATTGGTCATGGGTACCGGCTTTTGACAACAAGGAAGTACTTGCCGACCTGTTCAAACTAAGTAAAGGTACTTCAGGGGAACAGGATGGAGGTAACATAGAGCAGGGAACAAAACCAACTGAGCCTGTGACAAGAGCGCAGATCGCCCTCGTGCTTGCCGACAAGTTAAATCTTCCTGAAGTATCCGAATCTGCTTACCCGTACACAGATTCTGCTCCTGAATGGGCTCGTCAGGCCATCGCAACAGTGACTAAGGCAGGATTGATGCAAGGTGTCAGCAATCAGATATTTGCCTCGGGAGAGGAAGTAACACGTGCACAGATGGCAGTGATCGTAGACCATATTTTGACGAGTCGCGGCTGGAATGATGCAGACGAGTCAACTGTAGTATTGTTCAAGGATTTGAATGATAAGCATTGGGCTTATGAAGCCGTTCAAAATAGTGCCAAAGCCGGTATTATGTCCGGTATGTCCAAAGATCAATTTGATTCATCGAAGTCGGTTACAGGTGCTCAGCTGGAGCTGATTCTGCAACGATTGGAACAATTGCCAACAAACTAAGTTCAATAACCAACTTAATAATGATAAATAATGAGAGGAATGATTGATATGACTACACCATTTCCGAAAGACTTCCTATGGGGCGGCGCTGTAGCAGCCAACCAACTTGAAGGAGCTTATAATACAGATGGCAAAGGTCTGTCTGTTCAAGATGTAATGCCACATGGGATTACAACGCCTAGAACGGAAGCACCTACAGAAGATAACCTGAAACTGATCGGTATCGATTTCTACAACCGCTACAAAGAGGATGTTAAACTGTTTGCTGAAATGGGCTTCAAAGTGTTCCGTACATCAATCGCTTGGTCCCGTATCTTCCCTAAAGGTGATGAATTGGAGCCAAATGAGAAAGGTCTGCAATTCTACGATGACCTGTTCGATGAGTGCCACAAATACGGGATTGAACCACTCGTAACGATCTCTCACTATGAGACACCGCTGCATTTGTCCAAAACATATGATGGCTGGGTTAACCGTAAAATGATCGATTTCTACGAGCGTTATGTAACAGTGCTGTTCAACCGTTTCAAAGGCAAAGTGAAATACTGGCTGACATTCAACGAAATCAACTCCATCCTGGAGGAACCATTCATGAGTGGCGGCATCTATACGCCAAAAGCTGAACTGTCCAAACAGGATCTGTACCAAGCGATCCATCATGAATTGGTAGCCAGTGCGTTAGCTGTGAAACTGGGTCATGAAATTATGCCTGAAGCCAAAATCGGCTGTATGGTACTGAGCATGCCTACGTATCCGTTGACTCCAAACCCGGATGATGTGGTTGCAGCGATGCATGCGGAACAGCGCAATGATATCTTTGCTGATATCCATGCACGTGGTTATTATCCGAAATACATTAATCGTTATTTCAAAGCGAATAATATCAATATTAAGTTTGGAGATGGCGATGCTGAAATTCTGAAGCATACCGTAGACTTTATCTCGTTCAGTTATTATGTAAGTATCTGTGAGACTGGTGATCCCGAGAAACGTATCGAAGGCAAAGGAAACCTGTTCGCAGGTGTGCAAAACCCTTATCTGAAAGCGAGTGAGTGGGGCTGGCAGATCGATCCGCAAGGACTGCGCGTAACCTTGAACAAATACTGGGACCGTTATCAAAAACCATTGTTTATTGTCGAAAATGGTCTGGGCGCAGTCGATGAGCTGATTACGGACGAAAATGGCAATAAAACGGTGAACGATGATTACCGTATTCAATACTTGAATGACCATCTGGTACAGGTTGGCGAAGCTCTTGAGGATGGCGTAGAAGTGATGGGTTATACGTCATGGGGCTGTATTGACCTGGTAAGTGCTTCAACAGCAGAGATGAAGAAACGTTATGGTTTCATCTATGTAGACCGCAACAATGACGGTTCAGGAACATTGGATCGTTACAAGAAAAAATCATTCCATTGGTACAAGGAAGTTATTAGTACAAATGGCGCAAGTCTTAAGAACAACAACGAGTAAATACTAGTTCTATAAGCATAGTTGTGCAAGCACCTTCTGATGTCACATTAACGCACATTAACCGCTTTCACAAAAACATTGTCATATGGATAATTATATGGTAAGATGGGCCTAAGGCTAATGAATACTGGATTGTTACTGTTCAATCAGGCAAAACCAGAAGCGGGGCATATTTCGTGACCTGCTTTGGTTTTGCCTTTTACTACTTTGACGGTGCAAGGTGATGTGAAGAAATGAAAATTGAGAAGGTGCTGAACAACAACGTAGTTACCGTAATTGATCCGGGAGGAAACGAACTGGTCGTTATGGGACGTGGAATTGCCTTCAAAAAGCATACTGGTGAATCGATTGACGAGAGTCTCGTCGAAAAAATATTCTCGCTTGAAAGTAAGGAAGTATCACAGAAACTTAAAACACTTCTGTCTGATATCCCGGTTGAATATGTCGAGTGCTCGGATGAGATTATCCGTTATGCCGAGACGGTGTTAGGTGAGAAGCTGCATGAAAGCATCTACATTTCACTGACGGATCATATTCATTTTGCCATTGATCGACATCGTCAAGGATTGCAGATCCGTAACGCATTGTTCTGGGAGATCAAGCGCATGTACCGGAAGGAATATGCCATTGGACTCAAGGCGCTACAGATTATTGAGGAAACATTAGGTGTCCTGCTACCCGAAGACGAATGCGCATTCATTGCAATGCATCTGGTTAATGCCCAGATGAACGGTGAGATGAGGGAAACGATCAGTATTACGAACATCGTTAAGGACATACTTAACATCGTAAGACGTAGCTTTGTGATTGAACTTGATGAAGATTCATTGAGTTATTATCGATTTTTAACTCATCTGAAGTTCTTTGCCCAACGTGTGTTGCAAGGAACGGCGATTGAAGATAAAGAAGTAGATAATCCGCTTCATGACTTGGTGAGCAAGCAGTATCCGGAAGCACATGCATGTGCAGTAAGGATCAGTGACTATACGCGTAAGATCTATAATCGGGTGTTGTCCAAGGAAGAAATACTGTATCTGACCATTCATATTGAACGAATTGTCAGAAATGAACAAACAATTGAATAAAGTTGGGATTGTTACTGCTAAAAAGGCAAAACCTAAACGTTGAATAATGATAAGCTTTTCTGCTTTGTCATTATTCAGTGTTTAGGTTTTTTTTTAACCTTCATTACACATAAAAGGAGCAAAACACAATGGATAAACAACAATTGTCCAAGGATATTTTGAAGCTTGTTGGTGGCGAAGAGAATATCGATCAAGTCACACACTGTATGACAAGACTCAGATTTAACCTGAATGACAACCAAAAAGCGGACAAAGCGACGCTGAAAAATACACCAGGCGTTATGGGCGTTATGGAGAACGGTGGACAGTTCCAGGTTATCATCGGTAACGATGTGCCTATCGTGTATAACGCACTCGTTGGCAACATGTCCAAATCACCAAACGCAGATAATGCAACCTCAAGCGCTTCAACTGGAGAAAAGAAAAAGAGAAATCCGATAAGTGCGTTGTTCGACTTCATCTCAGGTATGTTTACACCAATCCTGCCAGCGATTACAGGTGCAGGTATGATCAAAGGGATCGTGGCTATCCTTGTCGCACTTGGATGGTTGTCCAATACTAGTTCAACCTATATCATTTTGTCGGCAATTGGTGACGGTGCCTTCTACTTCCTGCCAATCATTCTGGCGATCAGTGCTGCACGTAAGCTGGGTAGTAATATGTATATTGCCGCGGCGCTTGCTGCGGGCATTATGCACCCGACCATTACAGCATTGCTGGCCGATGGTCATAACTCATCCTTTATGGGGATTACAGTCATAGCAGCAACGTATTCTTCTACAGTTATTCCAATTGTTCTGGCCGTTTGGATTGCTTCATATGTAGAGAAAGCCGTTGATCGTGTTATACATGCTTCACTTAAGTTACTCATTGTTCCAACAGTTACCTTGTTAATTATGGTTCCACTGACGTTGATGACAGTAGGTCCATTGGGTACGGTTCTTGGTAATGGTTTGTCCGGTGGTATTTCATGGTTGTTCGATAACATGTCCATCTTCGCAAGTATCCTGATTGGTGGTACGATGTCACTGCTGATCATTACAGGTATGCACTATGCGTTGCTGCCAATCGTTGTTGGTTCAATGACAACACTGGGTTACGACTTTATTATTCCACTGATGTTTGCAGCTAACTTGGCACAAGGTGGTGCAGCATTTGGTGTAGGTCTCAGATCGAGAAATAGCAAAACCAAATCCCTGGCCTATTCCACAGGTCTTACGGCTATTATGGGGATCACGGAACCAGCGATGTATGGTATCAACATGAAGTTCAAAAAACCATTTATCGCAGCTCTCAGCGGGGGTGCTATTGCTGGTGCATTCATGGGAATCTTCAATGTTAAATCGTATGTTATTACAGGACTTGCAGGTCTGCCGAGTATTGCGGCATTTGTCAGTCCAGCAATTAGCACATTGATTTATGCTTTGGTTGGTGGTTTGATTGCCATCGTAGCGGCAGCAATCATTACGTATATCTTGGGCTTCCAAGAAGAAAATGCATCGGAGCCAGTAGCTGCACCAGCAGCAGAGCCGGCAACACCAGCAGCAACAACTTCTGCTGCTGTAACTGAAGAAGCAAAAGCACAAGATGAGCAAGTATTCAGCCCGATTACAGGTGAAGTTAAACCGCTGAGCGAAGTTCCAGACCCTGCGTTCTCTGAAGAGATTATGGGTAAAGGATTCGCGATTCAACCATCTGAAGGTCGCGTCGTATCTCCGATCAACGGAACCGTGTTCTCGTTATCGAAGAGTGGACATGCCATTGGTCTGGTAAGTGATACAGGCGCAGAGATGTTGATTCATATCGGGATTGATACCGTGAAGCTGAAAGGTCAATTCTTCTCTCCTAAAGTTCAAGCAGGTGCGAAGGTTGCTGTAGGTGATGTACTGATGGAGTTTGACCGGGAACAGATCGAAAAAGCCGGTTACACAACGATTACACCAGTCATTATTACAAATATGCATCAGTATGAGTCGATTGAGTCTGCTGGTCGCACTACGATCAAAGAAAAAGACTTGTTGTTCACAGCTAAAGCTTAACCATAAAAATGAAACAGCAGCTTCACTGGAATGTAATCCGGTAAAGCTGCTGTTTTTTTTGCTTATAGCCTTTTACACGGGAAGCATACCCTGCACCAGTTGCACAAAGTGTTGTGCAGGCTTGGACAGATAACGGTTCTGCAGCCAGACCAGCGCCGAACCGACCGTGGAATGCTGATCCTGGATGCGATATACGTGGAATGGGTGCTCGTGATATAGCTGTAGTACCGTGTGAGGCACGATGGAACTGGCGAAGCCGAGTCGGACCAGCTCGAGTAACATATTAATGTCTGAGCACTCACCCATGATGGAGGGGGTAACCTGATGCTCCCGAAACTTGTCCAAAATTAGCTCGAACATACCGAGTCCTTCTGTGCTTGGAAGCAGTAGAGGGATACCTGTAAGCTGCTCAAAATAAGTCCCCATCTCCACTCCTGGTCCCATCTCTGTCGGACTATCAAGCGGTGTTGAAGAAATGTAGAAAAGGGGTTCCTGTGGCAGATGCAGCACCTCATAACGTTCAGTCTGGACAGGCATGCGTACACAGGCAAGTTCAACTTTGCCATCTTCCAGCAATCGGCATAATTGCGCAGATTCATTTTGTTGAATTTTATAGGTAACCTGTGGGTGGGTGGTGCGAAACTGTTGCAGTGCTTGCGGGATCAGGCGATCCGATATGGTATTGATGCCGATGGCGAGTTTGCCCCGTATGCCGTGACGGAAACTTTGCATCTCCATTACAGCTTCCTCCATATATTTGGTCAAGGTAACCGCATAATCATAGAAGCTGCGACCCGCCTGCGTTAGCTCCATCATACGTCCTTTGCGTTCAAACAAAATTACGCCAAGCTCTTCCTCCATTAACTTTAGCTGCTGACTTAAGGGTGGCTGAGCCATGTGCAGTCTTCGAGCTGCGGCTGTAATCTGTTTCTCCTCAGCAATGGCAATGAAATAGCGACATTGTTTGATATCCAAGTGGTTGTTCTCCTTCGCCTGCAATGTATATGTAATTCATATGGAAAGGCAACAAAACATGTATTTTTAATATACTACGATCTTATGTTACCATACATTAGATTTGCATACCTGACTAACAGGGTTTGGTTTCTATATGAATATTACTGCATGAGAAAGACCTTGAATTGGAGGATAAAACAACGTGGTTAGAACAATACATGATGCTGCTCAAGCGGGCCATACCGATGAGGTCATTCGATTTATCACACAACAGGGTAACCGGTTGAACGAACGGGATACATTGGGGCGGACACCTCTGCTGGCAGCGGTGCACGGTAACAAGATAGACACGGCAAGGATGTTAGTGGACGCCGGAGCCGACATTAATCTTCGGGATGCACGATTGGACAACCTGCTGTTATACGCGAGTGCTGAGGGTATGTATGACATGGTCGAATTGGCGATTACAGCAGGTGCAGATACGAGGTTAACAAATCGTTTTGGCGGCACAGCTCTTATCCCAGCAGCGGATCGGGGCCATGTGGACATTGTGGAGCTTCTGCTGACACGCAGTGATGTGGATGTGAACCATATCAACAACCTGGGGTGGACAGCCTTGCTGGAAGCGGTCATTTTGGGAGATGGTGGGCCGCGTCACCAGCAGATTGTTGCCTTGCTTTTACAATATGGTGCAGATCCAAAGATTGCGGATCGGGACGGGATTACACCGCTTGCACATGCGAACCGGCATCGGTATACCGAGATGGAACGACTATTAACCCAAGTCTGAAAAGGCTATACATTTATGATACAGAACAGTGAAAGGATATTCCAAACGAATGAACAGACATCAAGAGCATTTTACACAAAAGAATATGAAGGACGTATCTTCACTGATTTTGGCAGGTATACAGTGGTTTTTCTTCCTGTTTACCAATACCGTTGTTGTTCCGCTATCCATTGGACATAATTTTCATCTGTCTCCGGATGCCATCGCTGCCTCCATGCAGCACGCATTTATCCTTACCGGAGCAGTGTGTATTCTTCAAGCCGTATTTGGTCATCGATATGCGATTATGGATGGTCCGTCAGGATTATGGTGGGGATTGACGCTAAGTTTGACGGTATCTGCTTCATCGGCCGGTATGAGTCTGGAGCGTATTGGCGGTGGGCTGGCTGCAGGTTTTCTGTTAGCGGGATTAACGATGGTGATTCTGGGTTGGCTGGGAGCAGCGCAAGTGCTGCAAAAGCTGTTCACACCTATGGTGAAGAGTGCCATGTTGTTCTTAATGACGATTCAATTAACCATGAATTTTTTCAAAGGTATGATTGGATATACGGAGTTTGGCCGCTTCAATCTGCCTGTTGCCGCATTGTCCGTTGTCATTGCATTTTTGGTGGCATGGATTCAATTAAAGGGTAGGGGGAAACTGGGGAACTACGCGATCCTGATTGGGATTGTGGCAGGCTGGATCGCTTATAGTCTATTGTTTCCTGGACAACATAGCGGACAGCCGAATCAGGCCCCGGCTGGTCTCGAACTGTTTCCGTGGGGAGCGCCCAGATGGGAACCGGGTATTGTCATTACTGCATTTTTCGTGGGACTGGTGAACATGACGAATTCGATCACCACATTAAGCACAGTTGAGAAACTATACCGGACAGAAACAACAAGTCGTCAGTATAGGCATTCCTATGCGCTAACGGGTCTGTTCACGATGTTGTCAGCCTGTGTAGGTGTGCTGCCCTTTGGTTTATTTGCATCATCGATCGGGTTCCTGGAGAGTACTCGAATTCTGCGTCGTGCTGCCTTGATAATTGGAGCGGGGATGTTATGTGTGATAGGTCTTACACCTTCAGTGACAGCATTTTTTGCACAAATACCACCAAGCGTCGGCAGTGCGGTTTTGTTCGTGGCTTATCTTCAGATGTTTGGCACGGCACTAAGAACGCTTGAAGGTACGACGTTTAATTCTAAAACGATCTATCGTGTAGCGCTACCGGTCCTCACGGGAGTTGCGGTCATGAATATTCCTGCGGAGGCCTTTCAAACCTTGCCCATGTATCTCATTCCGATCATAAGTAATGGTCTCGTCATAGGGGTATTGGTTTCACTGGTTCTTGAAAAAACCGTGAACTGGTCCAAAATGGAACAACCAGCGACAGTTAGTAAAGCGGCATAAAGAGTTTCATCTTGCGACAGTCCAATTTGATTGGGCTGTTTTTTTGTTTTTGTTACAGGTTTTAAGGCTATCTAACTATTTCACGATAATTTTGCCTTGTCCTGCAAGCATTCGCATCTCTCTAGAGAGACGGTCCTGGTTCCCATCCTGCATTTCGAGTTGAACACCATAGTGCCATGAGGTATTTTTTTCTTGACCCCAGCGGAGAGTGCCTTCCATATATAGAGGGTCTTCAAAAAGCAGCATATTCATTCCAATCCGAATATCGTTATTCTCTACAGGAAGGGATAGCGGAAATGACAGCTGACAGCCGGATCGACTGATGTCACAGAGTTCAGCCTGAATGGGCTTGGCTGGTGCGTTAACCCCGTTGATGCTGAGAATATAGATCTCAAAGTGGATCGGTTCCTTCAATGTGTATCGAAAGGGTTCTTTTCTATTGTTAATTGACATGGCTTGGGCTTCCTCCATCAGGTTCAAAAAAAGTCAGTTATGCTTATATCGACCATTTGGAGCGAGAAATGAAGAGTTGCGCAAGCAGAGATGGTCCATGGGTTCCTTTTACACGTGTATCAGGCTTGATATAATGATGGAATATATTTCTGAGGTCAGACCTGGATCAGGCAGAAGGGACGGGTGAATATGAGAGGAACATTTCAAATGGTTACAGATACGGCAACATTGTGCCTGTATGATCTGGCAGCGTTAAAACATCGGCTTGAGGATACTTCGGACTGGTGGTCCATTCCAGTGGATGAGCTGGCTGAGGTGAACGCAGGGCATTGTCTGTTCTTGAATCTGGGTGCGGATGGAGTGTATGAGGTGGAATGGAGCCTGGAGGATGTAGAGGAGGATTCAGATCCAGATCACGCAGCGGAACGGGAAAAGGTGTATCATCTGCAAGTTCCGTCTGGGCACGTCTATCTGGGAGCGGCGGATGATGTCACTGGCGGTGAATTGGAGCCGGATGAGACGTGTGAAGGGGTTCTGTTTCAGTTAAAACCCG
Organism: Paenibacillus sp. FSL H8-0283; assembly: GCF_045040675.1. Taxonomy (NCBI): domain Bacteria; kingdom Bacillati; phylum Bacillota; class Bacilli; order Caryophanales; family Paenibacillaceae; genus Paenibacillus; species Paenibacillus sp. FSL H8-0283. The sequence goes on along the minus strand of NZ_CP150295.1, from coordinate 5,175,423 downwards.
GAAATTATGCGTGTATCGTCTCCAGAGAAGCCAGTCGGATCACCATTGTCATGACACCAAGTATTCAGGGAAATAACACGCTGGATGAATTAATCCGGATATAGTGTACATATACGAACAGGAGGGATTCATATGCAGGATTGGAACGAGATAACGATGATGAATGCAGATGCCCTGCGTAAACGAATGAGAATACTCGCTACTTTGGATATCATCTTTTCGCAGGAAGAATGGCTACGCGTTCATCATTATGAAGATAAACTTCAGCCAGGTGTGGCATGGGGAAACATCAATAACGGCGCAGGTGATCATCTGCATGTCTTGTTTACGAACTCAGGCACGTTGATCAAAGGATTTGATCATGAGTCACCCTTGAGCCCACATGCTCGTGAGGACGGAGAAATCTATCCGGGCATGTACGATGAAGTGCCGGAGGCCTTGATGGCTGTACTGCGAGATCATGAGGAAACGTTGGATATGGAGGATGTGACCTTTTGCCTATGGCAGGAAGGGAACGACTTGCCATGGAAGGTTGGTAACTGGATTCAGATGGCGATGGCCAAGGAAGACAAAGCGGACGCCAGAGGTGGCGCAGAATTTTTACTGGGATATTTGGAAAAAAACTCGGAAGATTACGCTGATTGGGCCAAAGGGTACTATGACTTGCCGGATCTGCCGTTGGAAGCCGTAGCTGAAGTATATGAAGGAAAACCGGTGACCGCCAGACTGATTAAGCAGTTGTGTCCTGAGCGAGATGTGGCAGCCACACTGGGTGAGTTGCAGCAACGCGGGTACCCCGTCGAACAAACTTAACAGAGTAAAGAAGGGAGGTAGGGAAGCCATGTACAAAGTGCAACTGGAGCGTATGCGTGAAAAGTTGATCACTCTCCGAAGTCTGGACCCGGATCTGGAGCTGTTTGGTGCAGAAAACCATGAATATGAAATGGCACCTGTATGGACGCAGGAGGATATTACGCAATTTGAACAGAAATGGCGAATTGAGTTGCCGGAGTACTATAAGGTATGGCTTCTTCATATGGGAACGGGTGGTACAGGACCTTATTATGGTCTGGAAAACCCGGATGACGGCGTATACGCTGTGCTGGGTTATAACGATGAGCTGAACGCGGTCTCGGACCCTTTCCAATTCACGGAAGCATGGAACTGGAACTATGACTGGTTCGATGACAGCAAGGAAGAAGAGGAATGGGAAGCGCTGGAACATGAATATTTTGATCCAAAATGGTCGGCAGGCATGCTGCGCATCAGTGATTTTGGCTGTGGCATCTCCATGAATCTGATTGTTAAGGGAGCCTCCTACGGAGAGATCTGGGTTGATGACCGGGCTAACCGCAATGGAATCTATCCTGATCAGTATTGGGGCAATACGAATCGATTACATTTTCTGGACTGGTACGAGTTGTGGTTGAATCGTTCGATCCATCAAATGCATGAACAAAAGCAACAATCTGGAGCGAACGAAGTCTGAAGGAGGTTGTACATATGGGCTGGGAATATGGGATTAGAACAACGGAGCCTGCGATTTTACCTGAAGTCGTGAAGCGTTTGGCAAATTCATTAAAATTTACCGAAGTGTATAGTTTGGAACACCAAGCCAACGGCTTTGTATTGAAACGTGAAGATCCTTCCTGGCCTAGAGCACTTGAAGTGTGGATAGAAAAAGCTTCCGGGTTTGAAGAGATTGTGGATGGGGATTCGTATATATACTGTTTGTTTCATATCTGGGGTGAAGAGGCGCGGAGCTGGATGCATCAGATGGAGCAAGAAACCAGACAGGTTGATGGTGGTTTAATCTGGTTTGAACTCTGAGCGGTAAGAGATTTGCCTGAAACAGGAGGAACATATATGGCTAAAAAATCAAAGAGAACAATTCCTTCGCTCATATATCAATATCAAGGTCCACAGCGAAATGTGGGTTTTGTTTTATCCCCTTTATACATAGAAGAATCGGTTGAAGTAGAGATGGAAGACATGCTGTTCATATATAATGAAGACTTTGACTATATTTGTCCTGCATTGGATCGTGTATTTCCCTTAACTGACCCGCGAACTGGAGAAGAGATGAAGGCACTTGATCCCTGCTGGGAGAATCCGATTACGAAGGATGTGTGGGTGGGGATTTTATCAGAGCTGGATCAACAGGTGGTTGCAGAGCCAGAATTACGGAATTTTTTGAATCAGTTCACAGCTTGGGTGAGAAATCATCTGCAATTGGCCGACGGGATCGAAGTCACCGGCAATTTGTAAGTTAGTTGATCTTGGATTGTTCATTTGTGTACGTAATTCAGTATATCGGCGGCCGAAGTGCTATGTAATCAAGCTCCCTCATGATGATGGCGGAGCTTTTTTTGATGAATAAAAACCGTTTGCTTCACTCACCCGTCTTATACCACAGAAAGAGAGAGAAGGAGGGATGCGGGGTGGAAACAAAAGCAGAGATAAACCAGAGGATCTATGTGCAGACCGAAGACGAGACGGCATTTGTGCAATCTATTATGGAACATCAAGATACGCTCATTTCTATTGCCTATAGCTACCTGCGTAACCGGCAAGATGCGCTGGAAGCTGTGCAGGAGATGACGTGCCGGGCTTGGATCAAACGTCGTACGCTGAATAATGAGAAGGCGTTCAAGTCGTGGATCATTCGGATTCTCATCTATGTCTGCATCGATGAACAGAGGCGCCGCAAGCGGGCGACACCTCTGGCGAAGGAGGATATGGAGGACAGCATTCCGGCATCTTGGATGATTAGTGTTGACGATAATCGAATCGCTATGGAATCTCTTTTGCAAAAGGTGAAACCGAAATATCGCCATGTACTACTGCTGAAATATTATAACGACATGACACTGACGGATATTGCCTCGATCCTTGGCAAACCGGAAGGGACGATCAAGACCTGGCAGCACAAGGGACTCCAGCAGTTGCGCAAGTTGATGAAGAACAGGAGGGATTGGCATGACCACTAACCCGGAGGAGAAAGCACTTCTTGCAGACGCATATCAGGTGAAAAGAGAGAAACAGCAGTGGAATCCGGCGGACACGACTGCTGCGATTCAACGTGGTATCGCAAAGGCCAGAACAAGACGATCAGGTAGGATCGTTCGTGTCAAATGGATTACGGCAGTGCTGGTCACGGTCCTTGCTGCAGGTTGGTTTCTTACGGGCCCGCTTGGAAACTATGGGCAACAACCGGCAACATATACTGAGCCTGTCACCCATTGGGGTGTACTAGAGCCCTTTCGTGGCCTGCTAACTTCGGATATGGATAGTGCCACGATTACTTCAACGCTAAATCATGATTATGTGCAACTCGTGGATCGGACGGTTACATCGGGCATATATCAGTTTACCGTGAATGCGGTTCTGGCAGATGAGAACAGGATAACGGTATTGTATACCGCCAGAACGGATGCTTCGCAAGAGATTTATTCGATAGTCAATACCAAGATGACGGATGCAAGAACAGGTTATGTCCTTGATAACGGAAATATAGGAGGTATGCATTTTTCGAAGGATAAGCATACCATTTATGGCCGGAATACAATTGAGCGTAATCGAAATAAACCGCTCCCTGAGCAAGTGAATCTTCAGTTCCAGCTTTCTTCCGTTGTTCCAGATGTGGTGGGAAATTCAGAAAAAGGGGAAAAGGAACGGAAATATAAATATTCCCAAAAAATGAATCTTTCTTTTGCACTGGATCCCAAATTCTCTATCCCCAAAACGGAAATCATCAACGTTAATCGGACCTTTACCGTTGGAGGCTATGAGGTCTTATTGTCGGAGGTGGAGATGTCTCCGCTAGTAACGCGGGTCAAATTTGTCCATGCACCTGATCAAGAGATGGACTACAAAACGAAGTTGTCGCTCAACGAGATCGTTTGGCCTATCGAAATCATTTCGATCTCCAGGAATGGGAAGCAGACCAAGTTATCCATGGTAGGCGGGAGCGGAACGGAAGACGGAATGATGTATTCTTTCAGCAGCAATCTGCTGGACAATCCGGAGTCAATGATATTAATACTTCGTGGCAAACCAGATAAGGTCTACGATGATTTACAAGAAGCCAAGAAGGATGAACTGAAAATCAAAATCAAATAAGATGAACTAACTGGAATAACTCTTATTCGAATTGGTAGACGTTAGTGAAGTAAGTGAAGGGATGTCCCGCAAGGTCGTAAGCCTTGTGAGACATCCCATCTTAAATATGACAAGCTGCTGATCTTATACAGTTAGAATATCTACTCCCAGAGCTGGAAGGGTCAACTTCTGATTCAATCTCTCGCTAGTCAACAAGCTATGATAAGGAACGTCCAACGTAATCTCTCGTTGCTCATTCGTCAAATTGATCAGGAACAGGAAGTTCTGCTCCCCCTTCGTTCGAATCGAAAGCTCGACACCTTCCGGAAGCTGGATCTCGGGCGTCAACCCTTTTTCCTTCAATATGTCTTCAAACAACTGATAGAAATACGATGGCTCCGGCCAAGTGCCGACATAATACACTTCACCTTCACCAAGCTTATTGACAGTAATCGCCGGTACACCCTCGTAAAAGTCGTTGTCATACCAGGCGATCGGCTCTGCACCTCGCAGTTCCAGTAGATCACACCATTGCTTCGCAGCGAAAGTCTTGCCCTCCGCGTTCCGTATCCGATGCTCACTGTTGCCGATGGCATCATATTCACTTACGACAACACCCGCCGCTTCACCCAGTAGCCCCGGAAGAGGCAGCATCTCACATACATTCCTCATGTTCTTCACGCCAGTCCGATTGGTAAGGACAACCGTACCACCCTTAGCTGCGAATCGCTCCAGCCGCTGTGCTACTTCTTCACTTAACAGGAAGAGGGAAGGGACAATGACCAGCTTGTACCCATCGAGCTCCTCAGTCCAGTTAATAACGTCTGTACCGACGCCCATTTTCAGAAATGCATTATGCATAGAGGACAAGTTGTCTATATAGTGCATTCCCCCTTCCGCCTGCGGCTGAAGGGAAAGCGCCGTATGCTGATCATGCGAATGCAGAATCGCAACCTGAGTAACAATGGTTGAGTCGGCCAAGAGTTCTCCTAACTGGTTCACCTCGCGAGTAAGCTCCGCGAACTCCCTGAACCTGCGTCCAGGAACATTGCTGTGGTCGATCAGCCCATGCCAGAACTGTTCCGCTCCGACGGTAGCACTCCGCCAGCGGAAATGGACGACCATATCCGCACCGCGAGCGATTGTCTGCCAGGAGCGAGCTCGGATCAATCCAGGATAGGGCGTGCGCTGAATCGGCATCCAGGCGCCCTGTGCCCCGCTGAGTTGTTCCATTACCCAGAAATTCCGGCGTTTGATGCCGCGAACCAAGTCCAGCGTAAGCGCTCCGTTCCTCGGAAACCGATCGCCATAATCGCGATACAGCTCATTCGGATAATAATCAACAGAGACGAAGTCCAATTCGTTGTGCATATCATAATAGTCCAGGCTGTTCGGATATTGCCACATGTTATGCGTCACGAATTGATCTGGACAGTTACGGCGTAAAATCTCAAGCTGCCATCCCAGCAGATAGCCTACGCTGTCAGAACAAAACCGCTTGTACTCCAGAAGATAGGAAGGATTCATCGGTTTGCTGGCACCGAGTGGCGTTGTTACCTCAGCCCAGCTGCTGTACTCCCCACTCCAGACGACCGTTCCCCACTCCCGGTTCAACTCCTCCAGATTGGAATAACGCTTTTGCAGCCAAGCGACAAATGAACGATTACATGTATCACAATGGCATTCCTGGTAGTGCATCTCGTTATCGATTTGCCAGCCTATGACGGCGGGATGCTGTCCATAGCGCTGTGACATCGCTTCCACAAATTTGGAGCCCAGCATTCTCAAGGAAGGGCTGTTGTTGCAACGATGTCCACGCACACCTGGCCGAATGATGTGGCGTTGTTCATCTATGGGCAGCACATCCGGATAACGGGTTGTCATCCAGTTTGGCGGGGTATTGGTGGGGGTGCATAACACAATTTTCATACCACGCGAAGCGAATACTTCTATAGCCGCATCCAGCCATTCAAACTGATAATTACCCTCAGTCGGTTCCATTCGGCTCCAGGCGAACTCCGCCATTCGCACAACTGCAACCCCCGTCTGTTGCATAAGTATGGCATCTTTCTCCCATAACTCCGGGGTCCATTGCTCTGGATAATAATCAATTCCGATCTTAATTGTCATCCTGTGATCTCCTTTATTTATCAATATATTGCGATTATATGTTATATTAATTCGAGTGAATATCTTAAATAATTAATATGATATAACAATATTAAGATTAGGAGAGTTAGCCGTATGCCTCATCCCAATCGTAATTTTCCGGTGTTATCTTCCCGAGACAAGCTGCTCCCTTTTTATTTACTTGGCATCGGCCTGCATCATGAACAGGAGCATATACGCCGAGACCAAGGCATTGAGGATTATCAGTGGATACAATGCCGCAGCGGTGTGGGTAAGCTCAAGCTCAGTGAAACGGAACATATCGTCAAGCCAGGTATGGGCATGCTGTTATTCCCTGGACAGAAGCACGAATACTATGCGCTATCCGACAGTTGGGAAGTCGACTGGATCATTTTCGATGGCAACGGGTCAGCAAGCTTGTTTGAAACCGTTGGCATTGTCGACACATGCGTATACACGCTTGCACAACCTGAATACCTTCTATCCCGAATGCGGGAGTTGCTGCAAGCTGCCTTAACACCACAAGAGCAGACATTAAGCAATTACGCCTGCTCCGCCATTCTCTATACCTTATTGACAGAGATTATTCAACGCGTATCTGTTGAGGGCAGCGATACGGTCGGGCAGCAGTATGAGCGATTAAAACCGGTTCTGGACTATATTGAACAGCATTATGCTGAAGAGATCACTTTGCCAACGCTGGCTGGATTGATCTGTGTCACACCAGAATATTTCTGTCATTTGTTTAAGAAAACGACAGGTATTCGTCCCATCAGCTATGTTAATCAGGTAAGAGTCAACAAAAGCAAGGAACTGCTGCTCGATAATGTGCAACGCGGGATGGAGGATATCGCTCGTCAAGTCGGTTTCGAATCGACCAGCTATTATGGAGCCATCTTCAAGAAGCTGGAACGAATCACACCTGGCGCCTTCCGCCGCAGCTATCAGAAGTCGTGACATATTATTATTCGCAAGCGAATGGTTTTTCGTCAGAGGCTTTAGGAACTGATCCAAGGGTGGATCAGTTCCAAGTTGGATCACATAGTACTCGTTAATAGAGCCGCTAATTAGCGGCTCTATTTTGTGTGAACGAATGGCCTGGTTTTATGTTTTTTCACTATATCTGATCTGCTGTTGCATAAAAATGATAATTGTTGTCTTTTTGCAATTTTTGTATTGTCACAGCCAAAGTTACACGATATAATCGAGTTGTCTTTGAGGATAATATTATAAAGGATGGTGAAATTTTGAAGAAATTTTCGATGCTTTTACTCGCTGTAACTCTATTGTTGTTAACTGTCTCCACAGCCCCGTCTACATATGGTGCGGCCAGTTATCCAAACACAGGTACGAACGGGTTGACTGGTTTTGCAGGCAGTGCCAAGAATGAAAATGGTGTATCCAAGTCGGCTACGACAGGTGGCAAGAACGGTCAGGTGGTTTACGTTAGTAATCTCAATGATTTGAGAACACATATGGCGGGCTCTACAGCTAAGATTGTCGTCGTTGAACAGAATATTTCTTCCTCCACGCTGCAAAAGGTTGAATTCGGAGCGAACAAGACACTTGTAGGTTCCTTTGGCAAACATACATTAACGAATATTCATTTCAGATCCACAAGCAGTTCAAGCAATGTGATCTTTCAGAATCTGACTTTTGAACACGCTTCCAATATTAATGCCAATGATGATATCCAGATGTATATCACTTCAGGCTCCAATTACTGGATTGATCATGTGACGTTTGCTGGTCACAGCTACAGCTCTGGTGGTAGTGATTTGGACAAACTTCTGTATATTGGTGATCGCGCCGATTATATTACGATTAGCAATTCCAAATTTGCTAACCATAAGTATGGCGTTATCCTCGGTCATCCGAATGATGGTAACAGCAGTTACAATGGGGTACCTCATGTGACAATGTCCAACAATTACTTCGAAAACTTATATGTACGTGGTCCTGGACTTTTAAGATATGGTTACTTCCATCTCAAAAACAACTATGCAAATAACTTTAACCAGGCCATCACAATTGGTGAAAAAGCACGGATTTATTCCGAAAACAACTACTTTGGTGCTGGCGCTGAAAAGGGTGGCATCCTGGATGACAAAGGAAAAGGGGAGTTCACGGATAGCGGTAGTACACCAGCGCTGAATAGTCCGACTTCTCCTAAAACGAATTGGAGACCAAGCTCCAATTATAGTTATCAGGTAGAGAGTGCCAGCTACGCGCGTGAGTTCGTCACCAAGTATGCAGGCTCCTCCAATACGACACTTGTATTCGGAAAGTAAGAGTTGCTGCACATCCTTTCACGATCCAAAAGGTCTGTCTTGTGCGCCATAACGCATAAGACAGACCTTTTTTTGTTTGTAAAATGATATGCTTACATATCATTTTACATTTCATATTCATTTTAAATGTTGAATACCGATATACATAAAGTAGCGCTGGTTTCATACTTATGAAGTTAATATGTACTATGCTAAGGCGCTGCGTATTTGCGATTTGCACATAAGCAGGACCAAAGACTACTAGATGTAGTACAGAAAGGCCCTACAACTTACATTTAACCTACATAAAAGGACGGGGTATGCATGGATCGTATGGACGAAATTATTTGGAAAAGGAACAAATTAATCGGTATCATTTTGTGGATTATTATTGCCATTGGTATGGGGCTGGCCTTTACGATGCCGAAGTTACTTGTGTCCAATGGAGTAGCTCTGATCTTTGTAGTTTGGATTACATACGCTAATGCGAAAAAGAAACATATTCATCTCATTCCATGGCTGATTACTGTATTACTTACAATATGTGGAGTCTATGTCGGTTGGGGAACGGTCAATTTTGCCTTAAGTTTGGTTATAACCGCAGTTCTACTGTTATTTCCTAACAAGAAATTTTTTGTGGTTGGATTTTCGGTATTACTAATCAACAGTGTTCTTCAATTATTTGTTATGAATACCGTTGACTCTGTTGAGCTAATAGGTAATATCGTTAATGTGGGACTATTCGCTCTCACGGGGGCCATTCTGATGCTGGTCTCACAGCTGAATCAAAGGCTCTTCCATGAAAGTGAAGTACGCCAGAATGAGGTGGAGCATTCTAAGCAAAGAGTGGAAACCATGCTGGAGCGTGTGAAGGAATCGGTCGAAGGTTTATCACGTTATACGGATCAATTGAAGGAAAAAGTGAATGCGACCGGCTCTATCACCAATGAGGTGACGCTTGGGTTCAGTGAGGTTGCAAAAGGTGTTGAGTTCCAGGCGACCAGTGTAGCCGAGATTTCGGAATCCTTATCTGTGTCGGATCAGCATATCAAGGACGTTGCGTCGTATTCCCAGCAGATGAAAGAGTTGTCCGCAAGTATGGCAACGAGCACGCAAACTGGAAGCACACAGATGGACCAGCTAAACATCCAAATGCAAGACCTATATGAAACGATCAATACAACTGCTAGTGACATGCGAAAGTTCAACGAGGAAAGTGAATCCATGACGCTTATGCTGAACAGCATAGCGGATATTGCAACTCAGACTAACCTGCTCGCGCTTAATGCAGCCATTGAAGCCGCTCGTGCGGGTGAGCATGGACGCGGATTTGCCGTTGTATCGGAGGAAGTTCGCAAGTTGGCAGAGAACTCGGGTCAGTCCGCAAGTGATATTGGAACCATCCTGTCTCGATTAAAAGGACAAACGCAGGCACTGACAGATCGATTCGAACGTATTCGTCTATCGTTACAACAAGGAAGAGATAGCGTCCATACGGCAGAGGAAGTATTCCGTACGATCAACAGCAACTCTCAGCATGTGTTGAATCAAGCGACAGATATCGAGACTAGTTCGGCGACCATGAAGGAATCTTCCACCAGAGTTGTGAACGAGGTTTCCGAGATTTCGAGTGTGACTGAGCAATCCAGTGCAGCGACAGAAGAGATTCTGGCGAGCATGGAAGAACAACGTAACCTGACACAGAAGATGGTAGAGAGCTTTGGAGAATTGGAGCAACTGATTGTGAACCTGAATGAGTTAGTCTCGGATCATCAGGCTTCTTCTGTTGCGAATAAACTTTAATATTAATTGTTGAGGGCCTGACGGTGCGTATTTAGCGTACTGGACGGGCTTTTTTCATCTGCCAAACAGCTTGATGCCGACATTTTTTTCCTATACAGTGATGTGTAGAGTATGAAGAGCGTAGAACTGAAACTGTAAATGGTAGTTAAAAGAAGATGTAACCTTATGGGGGAGTAGAAGGTTGAAGGATAAAGGAATGAAAGATAGATTGGACTGTGATGACAGTACATATGAGGTTAGGAAAGATAATCGAACTGCACGCGTGCAGCTGTATGATGAGCAATCGTTCAAAGACATGGACTGGCCCGATACGGAGGATGGCAGATATGCCAGAGTCTATCTGGAACCTATGATGCTGGACGGGACCCAAAGCTTTATGTCAAACGTGGAAACGACATTGTTGCTCGCCCGGATTGATGATCTCGTTATTCCGCTGACGGTGAATGATACAGAGTATGATAATGCTTACGTTTGTTCGCCATATACGCATTATGTGAGTTACGCCAAGCAGGAATTGACCATGTTGCAGAAACCTGTGTTGGAAAAAGGTCTTTCTGTGCTGCTCAGTCTAATAGGTTGGGGAATGAAGCAATCGCAGATCAACAAAGTTGTACATGTGAACAACTGGTTATTGTCCACCAATCTGTATCCAGCCATGTCCGGTGAACAAGCAGAATGTTTGCTCGCATCGCTACAAGAGCGATACCCTGAACATGTCATTGTATTTCGCTCCTTGTGTCAGGGACTTCATCCCGATCTGACGGCGAGGCTAACGGAAGTGGGGTGTCGACTAATTCCGAGCCGACAAATCTACCTGTACCAAGCGCATGATCCGAATTTTGGAAACTCGAAGTCACGCTGGCTGTTGAAGCGGGATTACGAATTATTGGGCAAGCATGGATACGAATTCGTTTCCGAATCAGATATGACGGATGCAGATATTCCGCGAATCGCGGAGTTGTACAAGCTGTTATACCTTGAAAAGTACTCCTATCACAATCCGCAATTCACTGAGCGGTTCATTGCTGCTGCGATGGCATCAGGGACACTCAGGCTCTATGGATTGCGGAAGGAAGGGCGCCTGGACGCGGTCATGGGTTATTTCTGCCGCAATGGAGTTATGACAACGCCGCTGTTTGGTTACGACACAGCGGTGCCCCAATCCGTCGGACTATACCGCATGTTATCAGCTTGTCTGATCGCACAGGCTCGCGAGAACGGCCATCTGTTACATGAGAGCGCCGGGGCTGCGCAGTTCAAGCGCAATCGCGGTGCTGTGGCGGATTTTGAATATTCCGCTGTGTATGAGCGCCACCTTTCGTGGGGCAGACGCTGGTGCTGGTTGCTGCTTGATCGGTTGTTGAATCGCGTAGGTGTGCCGCTGATGCGCCGCATGAAGCTGTAAACAGACATAATGCTTACCGATACCACACCATTTTGAGTTAGTGTGTGCATGTATGCAGTTTTAGCTTCACACATGCACACCAAACTGGTCATAGTGATACGCACACTCATTTCACACTCACCTAATTAGACATGCTCTGAGAGTTGCACCTCGAAGCCATCTGGATCTGTAATGTAAATAAACCGCAGATGCGGATTGGGCTGGATGGGGCCACGCACAATCGGAATATTCAGCTCTGCCAATCGTTCCATGGCTTCATCCAGCGAGTTCACCTCATAACCGATCGACACGCCAGCCTCTGGTTTAAGAATGGATTCACTGCCCTCAATCAGTTCCAGCTTGGCTTCATTCTCCATGCCGAGCATGGCAATCTGCCGTCCACGGCTTTCGAATCTGCGCTGAATGGGAAGTCCAAGCATGTCGTGGTAGAACCCGAGCGAAGCTTCCAAATTACTGACCCTCAGCGTGATCCAGTTTAATTTGATCAACATGGGTGAATCTCTCCTTTTTCTTGCATCATATGTATTTTTGTTACGTTCATTATACGATAGGCGCTAGCAGGAACCTACTCCTTAATAATAAACAGTAAAATAGCTGCCGAAATATTCGGCAACCAAATGGTGTAATCTCCTGTAGTCCCAGTAGTTCTAACGAATTATTGAATCAGATCAACGGCCGTTTGTGGTACAAATGCCTCTACACCGTTATAAACAATGACACCCTCCAAAGTTGTCTTTTTGCCGTTCACCAGTGCAATATTTTTGTAGATTTGCAGTTCCAGTTTGGTGTTACCTTTTGTAACGAGAATCTTCGGATTTTTGGCGTCCGTCAGGTCCAGTTTGTACGTCGCGCCTTTGGCCGTAAATGCTTGTTTGGCAGGTACAAACAATTGTTTGCTCACGCTGTCGAGATCCAGATCCAGTACACGTGCCATATACTTTGCTACATCCGTGTTGTCGATTACACCGAATGGACGGTCATTGTTCGGAGCATACGTGTACAGCACAACATCTCCACCTGTATGACCACCGGTTGTCCAGCCGATCCCTGCACGTTTGCTAATCATTGGACCGATTGCATAGTTAAGACTGCCCGGCTCGGCCGCTTTAATGGTGGCAATCTCCTCGGAAGTCAGGTCCGTAATGCCATAGTATTGTTTCATCACTGCTTTGATGTTTGTACGCTTGGCATTCAGCTTCGCTTCAACGCCCTCGCCTGTCAGTTTGGCCTTTTTCAAAGGTCCGATAAATGTGGACAACGGCTCTTTGTCATAAGTGCCGGAAGTTGCGTTGTTACCAATGGTGAGTCCACCATTACCATGGTCCGTAACAGCCACAACGGCAGTCTCTCCATCCGCTTTAGCAAAATCCATGGCTACTTTTACGGCATCGTCAAAAGCCAGTACGTCACTGATAATACCAATCGGATCATTGGCGTGAGCTGCCCAGTCCACTTTACTGCCTTCGACCATGAGGAAGAAGCCATCTTTGTCTTTGGACAGTACTTCAATGGCTTTGGATGTCATCTCGGCAAGGCTTGGCTGCTTTGCTGGATCACGGTCCATATTATAAGCCATGCCTGCGGGTGCAAACATACCCCACAGCTTGTTCGAATCGGATGCTTTCATTGCAGCTGGTGTAGTGACGTAATCGTAACCCAGTGCCTTGATGGACGAAATCAGATTCTCACCGTCTTTACGTCCGGCTGGCTCAAGATATTTGCTACCCCCACCCAACACAACATCCATGCCATTGTAGACTTGTTGTTTACTGAGTGCATCATAGTTTTTACGGTCCGGATAGTGAGAGGAGAAGTCCGCTGGTGTGGCGTGCATAATCTCGGATGTAGCGATAATGCCAGTTGCTTTACCCGCCAGTTTGGAAGCTTCCAGTACAGAAGCGATCGGTTTTCTTTCGTCTCCAGGCGCAATAGCCTTTTGCCCAGGCATGGTAGCCTTGTCCGGCAGTACACCAACAAATCCGGTATGAGATTTATAACCTGTAGCAAAAGCAGTTCCGGCAGGGGCTGAGTCCGCAATCGGCGCATCGGCGGAGTGTGTCCGAACCATGCCGCTTGCCATGGAGTCCAGTGTCAAGGATGAGCCCTTATACCAACGAGCCAGAGCGGTAGCATCGTTAGCCATACCGTCAGGAATCAGAATGATCACATTTTTGATCGGTGATGCAGATGTCGTTGAGGTGGTATCTTCCACAGCCCACGCTGCACTGCTTCCTCCGAGTGTAGCCGTAACAATTGTTGTCACCGCGAGCATCATTTTGGCTGCACGGACATTAAACCGGTTTAACATGAATGCATCCTCCTAGAATATATGTATAGTTTGGTATCTCAAACCAAGTGTATACAACAATTGCTAAACTAACGTATGAAATGGGTTAACTATATGTAAAATTTACGATTAGTGAAGGGTGCTGGAATTCAGGTGAACTGGACAAAATGAGGACCACTCTTGTATGTTAAGGAGAAAATCGGGCTAGGGAATGCCCCTCGTCTAATGATCGGCTTTGAGGTGGTTTGTAATGAAAGAATGGTCAGAAGCCATTCAGTGGTGGAATAAAAATCAGGTGAAGCTCATGGACATTCGTCATCTGGTCTTGAAGCCGGGACAGGCAATTAAGCCGTATGTTTTGCCAGCCCATGCTTTTTTGCTGATGGTCAGAGGAGAAGCCATTGTTCATTTGGGCAAAGAAAAGCTCAGGTCCAACCAGACGCAGGTTCTGCATGGTGGCAAAGGCACAACTATACGTATCCATTGTCTGGATCTCCCCTTGGAATATTATCTGATTCTATATAAACCCCGGCCAAGCTCCACTGGTACCGACCCGTCAAGAGCGGAAAACGTACAACAGGAGTGTGGAATTTCCCCGCAACAGTATCATTTTGCAGCAACATATCCGCTGTCGCTAATTCCCATAATGGAGAGAATGCATGAATGCTGGGCAAGCGGCGAAGAATTGGACAGGTTGCAGGTTACAGGACTGTTGTATCAGTTTGTATACGAACAGTTTCGTCAATGGAAGCAGGCGAGTGATCAGGTAGTTGAACCTCCGGAATTGGCCGAGCAGATTGCAGCATACATTCAAGAACACTACGCATATCCCGTATCCATGGAGGAGATGGCGTCCCAATTTCATTACAGCAGTCATTATCTGGCACGGGTATTCAAGCGCAAGTTCGGATGCAGTCCGATGGATTACGTCATCCAAACCCGGTTGAACCGAGCTAAAGTATTGCTAACAGAGACAGATACTCCGATTCGTGATGTGGCTGAGAGCGTCGGATATAAAGATTTGTACTACTTTAGCCGAATTTTCAAACGAATGATGGGAGAAACTCCCGCTCAATATAAAATGCACAGTCATCTGTTTAAAGGTTCAAATCGTACTAATAAGAAGTCGGAATCGTTCATTGCTGGAGAACTCACACAACGCTATATTGATAATAACGATAATCATTATCAACACAACACTTGGAGCGTGAATGACTTGAATGTTCGTTTTAAGCCTACTTTGGCGGTCAGTTTATTATTTAGTTTATCCCTGCTATTAGCAGCTTGCGGGGGAGGAGCTGATCCACAGTCAACAGCAAATGAAGATGCTTCACTGCCTGTAACCAAAATGTATACCGACGCATCGGGGAGAACGGTTGAGATTCCAGCCCAATCTGCCAAACCGGTTGTGATCACATATGGGGGGTATTTGCTGCCACTCGGAATGAAGCCGGCGGGTGCCAACAAGGAAACACTGGATCTGTACCCGGAAGAGATGGCTAATGTACCGGATATCGGATCAGGAACGGGGAACGTAGAAGTGGTCTCGGATCTAGAGCCAGATCTGATCATCGTACCTGATTATACAAGCACGGAAGTGATCGGCACCTATGAGAAAATTGCGCCTACGATTACGGTAGCCTGGGGCGGTGACCCAGATGTCATCAACACCCTGAGAACGATGGGTGAGATTATGGATAAAAAAGAGGAAGCAGAGCGATGGATTGCTACTTTCGAAAGTAAATTGAATGGGATCCGGGATGAACTGAACATCAATATTGAACCGGGAACAACGGCCATGTCCTTCGTTATCTACAATAAGGAGGTATTACTTGGGGGAGAAGGCGGCACATTGGGCAAGTTGATATACCAGGATTTCGGTTTTGTTATGCCTGAACAGTACAAAGCCTATGCAGATGGTGGAACCGTGCTCTCATTGGAGAAGTTGGCGGATAAACCTGCAGACTACTTCTTCACTCAGATGGACGATGAAGAGATGGAGCAGATGATGGAGCTATTCAATGAGCCGGTGTATCAGAGTATTCCTGCGATCAAAAATCATCGGATCATTAATGTTTCTCGCAACTATTGGAATTATGGACCTTATCTGGTCGACAAGGGGCTGGATAGCCTGATTGAGCAAGTGAGCAAGCTACAGGAATAAAAAACATTTCATTCTACAAATTTGACGCAAATCACGTTATATCAGAGCAGGTTCATAGGTGGATGCGCCTATGGCCTGTTTTGTTATGTCGGCGGTTCTGTATGATTAAAGCTTACAACCGCTGGGCGCAGCGACCGCCATGCTCAATATTTATGGGCTTTTGGCTAGGCAGATACCCGAATCAATGTAGGTTCCGATTCGATATGATATGGAACTTGCAGAGCTTGTTTTTAATGTTACCCATTCAGAGATATATATTGACGATAAAAAAAAGATATTGCGAACGCTTACATTATGTGCTAACATCACCATAACAACAGGATTGTAACCGTGTTTAGGGCAATACCTGTGTCAGTTCATTCGTTGGTTGTTTGTTCATCAAACGATTGATTGCGTTTACATTTTCATATGGAATGAACCTCATTCCTCAGGGTTGTTACTGATTGCAGGCAAAACCTGAATTGAGGGCAGTAGACCACGCTAAAGCGATGTCTGTTTGCCTTCGGTTCAGGTTTTTTTATATAAAAAAATGCCTGATGGCATGACCGCAAGCGCCGTAGCAGATATTTCGAGCAGAAAGGAGCGCAGCAGATTTAATTTTTTCATAAATAGAGATATAGACTCATCCAGACATTGGAATACTGATTCTTAGATACGCAACTCAAATGGACATTCCAATGAACTTATCCCATCACACACTATTCGACAGCGAGGAGATTTATGACATGAAAACCATTAAACGTTCGATTGCTGTAGCAACAATTCTGGGGTTATGTGTATCCGCTCTACCAGCTTATGCAGCAGGCAATACAGGACCTTCTTCTTCAGCAGCGATGGACAAGCTGATCCAATCCGAGCTTATTCGCGGTAGCGGTCAAGGTGTTAATGCAGCTTATCTAAACAAAAAGGCAACACGTATTCAGGCCGCAGTACTTTACTTGCGTTTGTCCGGATTGGAGAAAGAAGCACTCGCTTATCAGGGATCGGAAACGTATGACGATGCGGCTCAGGCAGGCAAAGTATTACAACCGGTCGTTGGTTACTTGAAGCAGCATCCGTATGTGTCTGAGATAGTAACAGGAACGGAGAAGTTTGAACCTAATGCACCCCTTACAGCGGAAGGTTATGCCGAAATGCTGCTGAAGGTGCTTGGATATGAAGCAGGTACGGATTATGAGCAGGGATCTGCTTCCACCTATGCGGCTGGGAAAGGAATCATGGCGCTTCAAGGGAAGGGAGCGAGTCAACTTACCAACCGCCTAATGGCAGAGGCAACCGCACAGGCTTTGCAGATACAGCTCAAGAATGGCAGTGGAACCTTGGAGCAGAGTTGGTTGAAACATAAAGAAGCTGGAGCGTTCAAACCTCAAACGGTGCAACAGACCAAGTATGGCACAATTGATGGCAAAACCTATGAGCAATATGGCACGCTCGGTTGGCTTGGTGTTCCTTACGCGGCACCTCCGGTAGGGGAACTGCGCTGGAAAGCCCCGCAAGAACCGGAATCATGGACAGGAACCAGATCGGCTAAGGAATTTGCAGCGAACAGCTTGCAGATCTCCGGCAAGACTACAGCGGGAAGCGAAGATTCGTTGTATCTTAATATCTGGCGTCCCGACACAACCAGTTCGAAACTTCCGGTTATGGTGTTCCTGCACGGCGGCGGGAATATGACCGGATCAGGTAAAGATTTTCAAGGTGAACAGCTTGCACGGAGCACCAACAGCATTATCATCTCAGTGAATTACCGTTTGGGAGCCCTTGGATTCTTCGAGAATGCAGCGCTGAAAACAGGGAATGCCCTGGATGACTCAGGTAACTATGGTCTGCTTGACGCATTCCGTGCATTGGAGTGGGTACAGGATAATATCGAAGGTTTTGGCGGAGATACAGGCAATGTTACATTGGCCGGACAATCTGCTGGTGCACGTGATGTACTGGCAACGCTGATCTCGCCACTTAGCAAAGGTTTGTATCAAAAAGCAGTTGCTTTCAGCGGAGGATTGACGACAGCATCACCGGAAGAAGGCGAGCAAAAATCCGAGGATGTACTTGTGAAGCTACTCGTGCAAGAGGGGAAAGCGGCTAATGCAGAAGAAGCAAAAGCATGGATTGGCAAGCAATCTCAGGCACAGCTGGAGAGCTATTTGCGTGAACTGCCTGCGGACAAGCTGGTCACAGGGTTTGGTGCAACCGCAATCCGTATGGACCCATTCCCGCATCTGTTCCGTGATGGCACAGTGATTCCAAAAGAAGGATTTGACGCCATCAATAATGGCAATTATAAAAAAGTACCTGTATTGCTCGGCAGCTTGGAAACGGAGTTCTCCGGTTTTGCCTTCGGTGATCCAAACTTCTCTCCGTCGATTACGGATGAGACTCTGTTTACTGATAAAACCAAGGCGGAACAATATGCTGCTGCGTTGAAATATGGTAGCGAAGCTTATGCAGGCTTTAATGCAGAGCGTGTAGCGGAGCAATTGACGAGTGAAGCAGGTCAACCACCAGTATATGCGTATCGTTTTGCATGGGGCACACAACCTGGAGTCATCTCTGAGCGTTTGCTCACGTTACTGGGCGCACCACATGGTGCGGATATGGACTTCTATACAGGACACGCAGACGGAATTGCTGCCTACTTCCCTGATGGGTACTTTAGCGATACAAACAAACCAGGACGTGATCAGTTGTCCGCCGCGATGGCAGCATATCTGAAGCAGTTCCTGTACACAGGCAATCCAGGTACGGGTGGATCACCTGATCTAGCGGCATGGACACCTTGGACGAAAGATGCTCAAGCCCCAATCATGCGTCTGGATGCTAGCAATACAACGGCAGAGATTGGCATGTCCACACAATATAACCAAGGCAAAGACGCCGTTATGGCAAAGATGAAAAAAGAATTGCCTGAAGAAACGTATAAACTGTTGACGGAAAAAGTGTTCGCAGGTCGTTTCTTCTGGGAATAAGGATCACCGGATAGGAAGGTATATATAGATAAATTGAAAGCCAAGGGAGCATGCTCTCTTGGCTTTTTATACTGTTCGTTATGCTTAATTATGGTATTGTTGTAAATATAAATTAATAAGATATGGGAAAGGGGAAAACGTACATTATGAATGGGGTTAGTAATTTTGGTATTGCTGGGATTATAACGCTATTAATTTTCTTTATTATGATTGGTCTTGTATTATATCTGGTTTTCTATCTTGGGATGAAGAGGTCTGGCGTCAAAGAGGAAGTATCCGCATTAAGGATGGAAGTACGAGTGTTACAAGAGGAAGTAGAGCGGAACAGGCGGGAATTGGAAAATATGAAGCGTCGATAACCTTTGCAGCATTATATGTGGGTACGTGGAATAGCGTGTACAATAGTATGAGAGGATAGGGGCTTTTCGCCCCCACCTACTCACTAGAGTGTGAAACGTTCAATTCAGCCTTTGCATACTAAGGACACTTGATCTATTTCTTGGCAAAAAAACTAAGTGTTCCCGTGCTTTCATCTGCACTCACAAACAGGCTGCGTCCGTTAACACGATGAATTCCCTCTGGTGATTCTCCGGCTGTAGGAATCAGACCCAGGTAGTCCGGATTGACCGGATCAGCAAGATCAAAGAACAAAATGGCATCTGCCCGTTCAGAAGCTACGGCTGCATACGTTGTGCCGTCTACAGTAGCAACGGTCAGATTCTCGACTTCACTGCCCTTGTTGGGACTGCGATCATCTGGGTACAAGCCAACCATAGCGGTTGCCTGGTCAATGAGGTTCTGACTATCGTACATCCGCTGTCCTTGCAGATTCCAGACGGCAATATTACGTCCGCCTGCTTTTACACCATCCTCAAATTCATTCTTGCCCAAATCCCCTTCATTGGCTGTCAGCAGGTATTTACCATCTGCCGAGAAAGCAATCCCATCCGGTTCATAACGAGCGGTCAACGTCTCTTTAAACTGAACGATACCGTCATCTTTCAGATCGGCTTGATGTGAAGTAGTACCAAGCGCGAAGATCGAGCTGATTTTTTTTGTCTCCAGATTTACGATGGCAACGACATTGTTTTCCTGTAGCGTGATAGCTGCTGTTTTACTATCTGGACTAATGGCAACATACTCCGGTTGTGGATCATGCGGATAGATGGCGCCTTCTACATTGTCCAGAGAGACCGGCAAGTTGGTGATTGCACCCTCCAATACGTTCCCGCCAGCAAAAGATACTACCATAATGCTACCCGGACGTTTGGTGTTGGCATAGTCAATTTCATCGGCAGCTGTATTCAGCTCTTCATCCTCTATGGCGATCACCGCATGCACACCGTCAGGTGACAGTGCAATGGAGTCAGGACCAATGCCCAGTTCATATGTTTTTACCGTTTTGTAAGTTGTCAGATCCACAATGGCAAGCAACCCTTTGTTTGCTTCACTGTCTGTATCCCCTGTACGAATAACAGCAAGACCGTATTTGCCATCTTTGGACACGGTTACGCTGGTGACTTCAGCTTTGGCGGAGAGGTCATGGAAGCTGACTGTCTTTAATACGTTAGTGTTTTTCAAGTCAGCAATATCCAGTATGGCAATGCTACCATTGTCCGCTTCGGTTACGAGCAGGCGCTGTCCATCTGGCGTGGAGGCTGATATTTCTGCTTTGCCCCCAGGCATCTGAAACGAAGCGGTCTGTTCAAAACCGGTTTTATTTTGTTTCAGGATCAATTGATCCGTAATTAATTTTAGCGTTTGGGAAGATACATACGTTGTACCTTTGGTGATGTAGCTTTTACTGTCCAAAGGGGTTTTCACACCGTTGATGGTGGCTGAAGACGTCCCTACAGGAAGTTGTACTTTAGTATCTGCGATCTGGATATCAACACTGCGACTGCTTCCGTTCCATGTGACCGTACCCTGCATATTTTGGATGGCTGTGCGCAGTATGACATGATCGTTGGCGGGTTTAGTTGCGTCAGCGGCATGAATCATTGATGTGTAGCTGGTTGCTCCTGCGGTAAGAATGGCAGTCATCGACAGAACGGCAAGCCATTGATTTCTCTTTTTCAATGTTCCAGATCCCCTTTATCGTTTCGTGTGTAATGAGTTGTACAATTGTTTTAGTATAGGGAGCTTATGTTAAGGAGAGGTAAGAGAAGTCTGTGATTTGTGTAAAAGGTTAGATAAGAGATATTTTTCCAAATTGGATATGTAAGTTAGTGTATAAAATGATGTTGCCACATGAAGAAAAAAGCAGACGTGAGCCTTCATATATATAGGACTGGTCGAACGGGCGAAAATACGCTAAAATTATAATTGAGAATCATTATCAATCAATTCGGGCTTTTTTACTGACAAGTCTGATCAAGATATAGGCGAGGTGAATACCCATGCGCACGGATGATGCATTAGGCGTAGTATATCAGCATTACCTGACCCAGGAGCCTTACAGTCAGCAAGATGAACACACGTATCTGCTCTCTCCCAAGGCGGGAAGTGGCAATATTAAAAGAGTAACGACATACAGTGGCATTGAGATTTTATATTCCCAGGTTGAATATCATCAGCCGTATCCAACGTATTTTGCATCCGAAACGCCCATTGTGGAATTGCAATTTGCCTTGTCAGGAGAGCGAAATGTGGATATATCCGGTCAGGATTATTCATTATCGATAGGGCAAGGGGCCCTTATTTTTATGCATGATTTCGAAGCGTGGTTCCATCCTCCGGCAAGGGAGCTGTATACGTCTTTTTCGCTGGGGATTCCGGTTTCTCTGTTCAATTATGCTGCGGCACAACTGAGCGGTTTCAAGTCGATTGCGTTTAATCAGGTGTTGGGACGAAAAGTGTTTAAGCCGATTGTATTTCAATTGGATAACCGGATACGAACGATGATTGACAATTTGATTGTGGAATTAAACAACAGTTATCGATCATCCTTAATGATGGAAGCGACAGCGTTGGAAATCTTGAATCGATTTATGATCCAATTGTTTGATCTGGCGCCAACCCCCGCGGGATTCTCCAGAGAGGACATCCGGAAGTTACATACGGCACGGGAGATTATGGAGGCCTGTATGGTAGATCCTCCATCTTTGCTAGCATTGTCCAGACAGGTAGGTCTTAACGATTTTAAATTAAAAAAAGGATTCAAGGCACTTTTCGGAAGCACGGTGTTCGAATATTTGCGTCAGATTCGTCTCGACAACGCCATGAAGTTGCTGCGCAATCAGGATAACAACGTCACCGAGGCCGCGGTTGCGGTCGGTTACAGTAATGTCAGTGCCTTTTCGCAGCAATTTTATCGCAAATTCGGCGTGAAGCCTTCCGAGATGAAAAAGATTTATTAAATAAGATGAACAGAAACTTTACACGAGAACGAAGAGTGCAGAACCAGTCTGGAGAAGCGGAGCGTTCGCCTTTATCAACGGAATTCTCCCTTTAATAGAAGGGAATCACGGAAATCCGGTGATAACAGCGATCGGAAGATGGTACTGTAATCGTAGTGGTCTGGTGTAAAGTTTTAAGGGTTGATCTTATTTAAAATAAGATTAATAAATCCGTCTTGCCGTGAATTGTTCCGTATAGAGGCAGTGGGGATTCATTCAGCCTTGTATACTCCAGGTACAGTGGGTACTGTACTGAAATATAGAGGAGTGTACAAACATGAATAGAATCAGAGGAAGTATTTTTTTTAGCGTATTTGCAGCCATGTTGGGTCTGATGCTGATTGCACCCATTATGCCACCACTTATTCGCGAGTTGGGCATGAAAGAAAGTCATTCCGGTCTTATTATCTCGCTTGGGTCCATTATGATGGCTGTCATGGCTCCGGTATGGGGCAGATGGAGTGATATAAGAGGAAGAAAACCCATCATATTGATTGGATTCATAGGTATGTCTGTGAGCTGTGCATTATTTGCACTGGCATTGTACGGGGGATTAAATGCATGGATCGGAGGGGGGCTCCTGTTAACCCTTCTGATTGTGACGCGCAGTCTGATCGGCATGTTCATTCCGGCGGTGCTGTCTTCTGCCCAAGCCTATATGGGTGATGTGACAGAAGGGGAAGAGCGGGGAAGCGGGATGGCGATTATCAGTGCTGCGAATGGACTGGGCCTTGTATTTGGACCTGCGATTGCAGGAGCTTTTACCCTTATCGGTCTGCTTTGGCCGCTTTATTTTGGCATTTTTATAGCGATAGCTGCGTTTATTATTGCCTTGTTGTTAATCCCGGCAGCCAAACCGGTCATTCAGGCAAAACCGCCTAAAGTCAACCCGTTCCAACGTGGTTTACGAATGTACCTTGCTGCCGGCTTAGTCACGATGATGGGTATCATGACACTACAGGTTGTCGGGGGATTTTATTTTCAGGATCAACTGGCTCTATCCTCAGCGGCGACGGCCCGAATGGTTTCGTTTGGACTCATGTTCTCTGGAGTAGCGATGTTGATCATGCAGGTCATTCAGATGAAATGGTTGAAATGGCAGCCACGCCCAATGATTTTGCTCGGGTCCCTTTTCCTGATCGCAAGCATGATCCTGTTTTTGGTCTTTAATGTGTTATCCATGTATTATTTCTCGTTTTTCCTGTTTGGCATGGGTTCGGGTCTGATGATGCCCGGGTTCATGGCAGGTGCTTCGCTGGCGGTTAGCAAAGAACAGCAGGGAGGTGCAGCGGGATTGGTAGCAGCGATTCAGGGGATATCCGCCGTCATTACGCCTTTACTTACAACGACACTTTATCAGGTGGACAAACATGTTCCATTTATGCTTGTAGCTGTTCTGGTTGTCTTGCTGGCAATCATGATGATGGGAATGCGGAAGAATGAATCCAATACTGTAACGGACCCCATTCATTCGTTATAGTCAGACAAAGTCAGAAGATCAAATAAGGTCAAAATAAAAGAAAATAGAATCTATTTTAAAATAGTGAACCATGATGAAAGAAAATCGGTTTTTTTGGTCTTTTACAGACTTTGAGCCTTATTTGCACGGGTATTATAATAATCAATGTAAGCAACACCAATAAACCAACCACACAAAAGGAGCTGATTTTCATGTTTGATCTGATTCCGTTTCGTAAACGAAATGAAGACCCGTTCGGACACATGTTGAAATCCTTCAATGACATGGTTGAGAACTCATTCCTCTCCCCTTTTGGAACTGGCTCCCAGCCATTCCGGACTGACATTCGTGAGGAAGAAGACAAATATTCGGTAGAAGCCGAGCTTCCGGGCATCGCCAAAGAGGACATAGACATTCAGGTTCAAGGTAATGAATTGATTATTCGTGCCAAACGCAATGATATAGTGGAGCAGAAGGATGACTCCAATCGAATCATACGGCAGGAGCGCCGTTCCGGCGAATTTATCCGGCGATTCTATGTTGATCATATTGATGAGGAGCATATTAAGGCCAAATTGGAAGAAGGTGTGCTGAAGCTCGAGATTCCAAAACGTCCTGGTGATGATCAATCTCGCAGACGCATTCAGATTGACTAAACCAGATGCAAAATGTGTAGCTGAAGAAGTTGAGCTATCCCTTTATGGTAATAGGCATGGAAGAACATCTGTAAAGATGTTTTGTCATGTTGTCCCATGAAGGGATTTTTTACATAACCGGGTTAATGGAATTGAATATGAATTGTGCTGCATAGGAATGTAGCGGAGAAGCCGGATACGGCATCCAAGTTAACACGAATCTGATCGGCTGCATTAGTGAAACCTAGCTGTAAACAAACGTTAGATGCCTCCACAGGGGAGAACATCTCTTGCTGAATATGTTCAAAATGGAAGTGCACCTGCTGTTCCCATTCCTGATCAGCATTATGCGTTAGCACAAGAGAGAGGGATTGTATATTTTGGACTGTTTCCAGCTGCACATCCGTAATTTCGTCATAATGGAAGGGAGGGAAATAGCCCAGAGTTTCGATTACATGTTGCGCTCCGAGAATGGAAGCCAAAGGAGAAAATTCACGTTCCAACCTCCGAATATCCATTAACTGTGCCTCGTACTGAGGACTTGTATAGAGCAGGAGAGAGTCTGGTTCGCATTCCACGACTGTTCCGATAAAAGCAGCCCAGTTCGCGGTACCTTCCTCACCAACGGTAACAAGCA
Source organism: Paenibacillus sp. FSL H8-0283 (assembly GCF_045040675.1). Lineage (NCBI taxonomy): Bacteria > Bacillati > Bacillota > Bacilli > Caryophanales > Paenibacillaceae > Paenibacillus > Paenibacillus sp. FSL H8-0283. The sequence goes on along the minus strand of NZ_CP150295.1, from coordinate 5,150,165 downwards.
GTTGATCTTGAGCAAGCAAGTCGATTGCCCTATTGGTATGGAATTTCACTCGAAAACCTTGTCCCTGTATCTGCCAGGGAGTCTGGGGTGCATACCAGAATGGTTCCCGCTCTACGGATCGGACGCTGACGTTTAATGTCCATGCTCTGTTCATTAGACTACCTCCAATTGCCACAAGCTGCGTGGCATCATCTCCACCTGTCTGTATTATTTCTCTGCTGCTGTTTGCATCAGGGCATAGATCTTACGTGTGGTATTCACATTTCTAACCGTCATATAGGCATATACTTTGGATCCCACAAGCTTGTTCATGCCACTTTTGGATGCATCTTCTCTGCTGACTGAGTATAAAATCGCTCCGGGAACATAGATTAGTGTGCCGATTTCCGGTTTGATGGGCAGTTGGTTCAGCACGGAGGGATCATTGATCTCATCCCATAGGAACATCACATCACTTTTGGCTGTGTCATCATTAACCCATTCTTCTGGCAGCGCCTGAATAACGCTATGGATTTCATCCATATTCCGCACCATTACCCTGATCTGTAAGCCAAAATCGGCGGCGATGGCCTGTTCTAACACATGGGATATCTCCCTATTTGCATCGGCACGTTCCTGATGATCGGCAAAAATAATATTGCCAGAATTGATGTAGGTAACGACATCCAGCATGCCTGCTTGTTCAAACGTTTCTTTCAGCTGTTTCATATTGATTTTATTGTTCCCGCCTACATTAATGCCTCGTAACAAAGCCACATAGATCATATGGGCGCCCCTCCAATTCCTTCAATTCACCGTTTTAACAAAAGGACAGATATTCGAACAGATGAGCAGTATACTCTTCTCCCAACAGATCTTGCAATAAAGGTTCCACTTGCTCCAGATACTCGGGCTTGGTTTCATAGGTTTCTTCATCTTTTACTTCTCCGGCATAGGTGCGCGCCGCTTCAATCAGGATGGCTAGTGCACTGAAAAAGTCTGACAGCGAATCAGCAACACGGTTTGGTTCTCCACCTGTAAAAGCGGCATATACGGGAGAGTTTGGTGCTTCCACATCTACAATTAACGGATCATCGTTAAAGTTTGCGATGACAACGTGATTTTTTGGCCAAGTGGAGGACTCTTCATAAGGTTCATTCATGCCAATCCAGCGGAATCCCAGTTGCTGACGAAGCAGATGTTCAGGTGCGACAAAGGAAATCAGTGCGGCATCACCGATTTCGACGGCGGCATTTTTCATTTTAAGTGTACCTTCCGCATCCGCATCCATCATTTCATAATGACTGTACAGATACTGAAGTTCTGGAGAAAGAGCTATTCGTGTATCCACTTCCGGCTGGTGATGTTGTTCGCGGGGACGCAGATCATGATTTTTGAAAAGTCCATAAGCTTCATTATATAAATCCTGCTGTTCCACCAAACGGCTCAAGGCCGCATCCAGTTGTTGCATGATGTCTGAGTCCTCCTAATAACATTGATATAATAACAGGCCGATTCGTTTGATTCTTGGCTATAAGCATTATACTATATCAAAGATAAATTCAAAAAAACATTTGAATACGTTTACATTAATGAGTGGACATGATATACTTTCACTCAAATAAGGATTGTTACTGCTTCGGGCAGGCAAAACCTGAACAACACTATGCGTGGACTTTGTTCCATTCATAATGTTGTTCGGGTTTTTTTGCATTCTACGGTCCATATTAAGGATAGAAAAACAGAGGACGTACTTATTTCCAACCCAACTAACATCACGCTGTACAGAAGAAAGGGGAGCATTATGAACAAGAGAAAATGGTTAAACGGTTTTGCCGCAGGTTGTCTCAGTATCATCTTGGTGATTAGTGGATGCGCATCCAAAGCGCCACAAACCGCGAGTGACACACCAAATCAGGCGACAGAACAGACAGAGAATGAAACCCAGGAACCTGCAAACAACCAAGCTGCCAAAGGCAGAACGGTGATTACAACCGACGGTGAAGTGGATGATATGAACTCCGTCATTCGTTTCCTCTTATATTCGAATGAGATGGACCTTGTCGGAATTGTACTGACCAGCTCGGTGTATCATTATGCTGGAGACGAGGAAGCAGGGATCAAGCCGTTCCGCTGGACAGGCACACAGTGGGTGTACGATATGATCGATGCCTATGGCGAGATCTACCCGAACTTATCCAAACATGCGGATGGGTACCCGGAGCCGGAAAAGCTTCGAGCGATGACCAAGATCGGTAATATTTCCGATAAAGGGGAGATGGAGAAGGAAACCGAAGGTTCCGAGTTCCTCGAAACTCTTTTCCTCGATGATGACTCCCGAGACCTGATTGTTCAGACATGGGGGGGCACCAATACCACAGCCAGAGCGCTAAAATCGATTGAAGAACAGTACAAAGATACGGCCGAGTGGGATACGATTCGCAAAAAAGTCAGTGACAAACTGGTCCTGTACATCATCCTCGATCAGGATGACAGCTACAACGAATACATTGCGAAGAATTGGCCGGATATCCGTATTCTCAACGACCAATCAAACTTCTGGCATTTTGCCTATGCATGGAAGATGCATGCCGAAGAAGTGAACAGTAAGCTTCATGGCGACTGGATGGTCAAGAATATCCTGAACGGACATGGCAAGCTGATGGATATGTATGCATCGATGGGTGACGGCAAAATGATCGAAGGCGAACTGGCCGAAGAACAACGGGGAAGTGCTGAATATCTCAAGAACAATCCGCAATATGACAAGTACGATTTTATATCCGAGGGTGACTCTCCTTCCTTCTTTTATCTGATTGATAATGGGCTGCGCAGTATGGAAGACCCTTCCTACGGCGGTTGGGGTGGACGCTTTGGCGTTGTGAACGACAAGCTGTTTAGAAACAATGTGCTTGATTACGATCCGTACACCAAACGCTATGAAGCCGAATACTCTCTGATGAGATGGTTTGACGATGTGCAGGATGATTTTGCAGCACGTGCAGACTGGGTAGTTGCAGACACTTACGAAGGTGCCAACCATAATCCGTCTTTAACGATTAAGGAAGGGGTGGATCTTAGTGTTAGTCCTGGGGAGGAAGTTACTCTTCACGCGGAGGGTAAAGACCCGGATGGAGATCAACTGACCTATACGTGGTGGAGATATTTCGAAGCGGACACTTATGAGGATTCCAAAGTAACACCGAACAAAGTTCAGCCTGAAATGGCGGGTGACCTGCAGCTTGGATTGCATCGTGAACTTGCAAAGGATGAGCAGGTGGATACGATAAAATTACAGGGCAGTGACACCGAAGCGGTGACATTTACCGTTCCTGACGATGCCAAATCGGGTGATACCCTTCATATCGTTGCCGAAGTACAGGATGATGGAGAGCATCAGTTGAAGCATTATCAACGTGTGATCCTAACTGTGAAATAAAGAAATAGAGGGGCTATCCTAAAAGTCATCAACATGGCTGGTGGGACGCCCCTCTTATTTTTGTAGTCTGATCGTAATTGATCCGTTAACGCTGGATGCCTGACCAGAAGACTTTCCAGGTGATCGCCAAAGCTTGTTCATAGGATTGCCGTGTCTCATACACGAGCTGTATATCCAATCCATCCATCACGGTGACAAAAGCTACGGTGGCTTCTTCCGGACTCAGGCTTATATCGGAATGTCTGGTGAATACGGCTGCCAGCTCTTCTTTCAATGTCCCGAGGTACGTTCGATACTGGGCTAGCACAAAATCATGCACCTCCAGCGGTGTGATAAAGGACAGGATATACATAAAAGCGACGTTTGGATGAGTCAGAAAGCGATTTTTGTGTTCATGCAAAAAGGCATATAGCTGCTGATCCAAAGTTTGGGTAACAGACTCGCTGAAGAATTGGCGTACAAACTGTTGTTCCTCCTGCACAACTTCCTCATATAACTCCAGCAATAACGCTTTTTTGGATGAATAATGATAAGCCAGGGATTGCTTGCGAATGCCTGCCTCTTCGGCAATCTGCGCCATCTTGGTCCCCTCGTAACCCAGACGATTAAAATGTTGAATGGCAATTTCCTTGATTCGTTTTTTACTCAATGTCTACCTCCAGTTGGCGAGCTGTATACCTCTGCTGTTTTTGGGAGTATACCAAATATAACAAGATATATACCACAAAAATGCCTATAGAGATAGCATACACTACCGTATAGGAAAATGCAGAAGCCACCACGCCCAGGATCAACGAACCACCGCCAATTCCGAGGTCAAAGAAGTTAAAGAAGGAAGCCATCGCACTTTCGTGCTCATGTTCTTCTACAAGATTCACACACCAGGTCTGAATGGCCGGGAATATGGCACCAAAACCAAAGCCATATAATGCGCCGGCGATCAGGAATTGCACATCACTCTGGGCGATAATCAGAACCAGTAGCCCCGCGATTGCAAACACGGCAGAAGGTAACAACACGGAACCTGGTCCCCATCGATCAAACATTTTCCCCGAAAACAGTCGAACGGCGAAGCTGGCGATGGCAACGATGAAGAAAAACCAGGCTATATTCTCGAACCCTCTTTCGGCGGCAAATAAAGCCACAAAGGACATGATTGAACCCGCTGCAATGCCAACGAGCATAATGAGAAGGGAAGGGAAGAGTACCTTCTTTTCAATCAGTTTCACCGAAGGGACATGAGTTTGCATAGACTCGCTACTACCTTCTGTTTTCGGCTTTCTGGATACAAACACTGTCATTAGGAGAGCTAACAGCAAAATGCACATACCTCCCATAAACAGGCTCTGGTAGTCGTACTTAAACAACAGGCTTGTTCCAATCAATGGACCGATGGATATAGCGACCGTCTCCCCTACGCCGAAATACCCCATACCTTCTCCCCGGCGATCTCTTGGTATGTTTTCAGTGGCAATCGTTGCAAAATATGTCGTTGCCAAACCAAATCCGAATCCGTGGATCACTCGAAATACAAGAATCATCCAAATACCTGACGATAGGTAGTATGCGCCTGTCATTAATGCACAGATAGTGATGCCGATAATCAATAGATATTTTTTATCTATTTGAGCTGCTAAAACAGAAGTGAAGGGTCGAATCAAGATGGCAGAAAACATAAATACGCCGGTAACAAGCCCAATTTGGGAGGCTTCGCCACCAAGACTTGAGACAAACAAAGGCAAGGTGGGAAGCAACATTTCAAATGCCATAAACAATAATGCGTTGGCTAACATGATAAATAGGAATGATCTTCCCCAGAGTTGCTGAGGTGTAGAGCTATGTGTTGAAGTACTCATGGTTTTCCTCCGTAATATTGATCTCTGTCGCGCGACATGTTGAACTGATTTTACCTGACTATAGTCAGATTGTAAAGCGCGTATTCAGAGCAGGAGTTCATGATTTTTTGGTGGATGAGAGAAGTTATTAATTATTTTTAATTCATATCCCAACATTTTCCGGTATACTAATCAGATAAAATGATTCAAGTGAATACTACCTCGGAGAGGTGATATGTAGTGACTGTTGATATACTTGTAAGAAATAATGTTAAGGTACTTGGCTCGGGTAGCCAAACGATTGTATTTGCTCATGGTTTTGGATGTGATCAGGATATGTGGCGTTACATTATTCCAGGTTTTATGGAGAACTACCGTGTGGTGTTGTTTGATTATGTTGGATCTGGCGAATCTCAAATTAACTATTATGATGCTATCAAATATAGCAACCTTCAAGGATACGCCCAGGATGTGCTGGAAGTTATGGAAGCGCTCGAACTAAAGGACACCATATTTGTCGGGCATTCCGTCAGTAGTATGATTGGTATGCTGGCATCAATTCAGAACCCCAAATATTTCAAAAAAATTATAATGTTAGGGCCCTCCCCACGTTACGTGAATGATCTGCCGAATTATTATGGAGGTTTCGATCGGAATGATATCGATGAATTACTTGAGATGATGCAGATGAATTTTATTGGGTGGGCAAGTTATCTGGCACCCATTGTGATGAACAATCCGGAACGGAAAGAGCTGACGGAAGAGTTGGAGAAAAGCTTCTGCTCCAGAGATCCGCATATTGCGAGACAATTTGCCGAAGTGACGTTTTTATCTGACTGTCGTATTGATCTGGAGCAGGCAACTGTGCCAACATTAATTCTTCAGTGCTCGGATGACAGTATTGCCCCGGTAGAAGTAGGGGATTATTTACACGCTCATCTGAAGAATAGCCGATTGCAACAGATGACGGCCAAGGGACATTATCCGCATCTAAGTCAACCGGAAGAAACCATCCGAATGATTAAGGATTATTTAACGAGCGCATAAAACGCGGAAGAAAGGCAGTTATTCCATGGATATACAATTAGATCTGGCTCCCTGTGGATACTTCTCTATCTCTGATTCGGGTGTCGTACAGTCGATTAATCAAACTATGCTTACGATGCTTGGATATGAACGCGATGAGCTCATAGGGCAACATATTGAATCCACCATGTCGGTAAGCAACAAGGTGTTTTTCCATACGTATTTCTATCCCTACATCCAGTTATATGGACATGTGGACGAGATGTACTTCACGTTCCGTACCCGTGATCAGCAGGCTGTTCCTGTTCTGCTTAACGGTGTTCGTCAGACACGTAACGGGGAAAGCGTGGTAGATTGTGTCGTTGTAGTCATGCGTAAGCGAATCGAACATGAGAAGGATATTTTGCATACCAAAACGAAGCTACAGGAGCTGTATCAAGCGACGCAAGAAGCGAACAAAGAGCTTGAACGACTGCATGAGGAATATAAAATTAAAGAGCAGGCGTTAATCAAAGTGAATGATCAGTTGGAGACACTGGCCTCCACCGACTTGTTGACAGGATTGAAGAACCGCAGGTTTTTCCAGGAAAAAATGCTTGAAAGTTTAATGATGTTCCAGGAGAAACAACGTTATTTCTCCCTTCTCGTTGTGGACATTGATCATTTCAAAAGCATTAATGATACGTACGGACATCCGATCGGAGATCTGGTGCTCGGCAATCTGGCAGGGCTGCTGCAATCGGTATCGCGAAGTACGGATGTGGTTGCACGTTACGGTGGGGAGGAATTTGTTGTCATTCTTCCAGATTGTGAAGAGGAACAGGCGATTGGTATTGCAGAACGATATCGTTCACAGGTTGCTTCAGCCGACTGGGGTGAATATAACATTACTGTGAGTATCGGTGCGGCCACTGTAGTAGAGGAAGATACGGAAAAGTCCTTGTTCCAAAGAGCGGACAACGCCCTGTATGCCTCCAAAACCGGAGGACGAAACCGGGTGACACATGCAGCTCAGGTGGTAAAAAGTTAAGAATTGGATTGCATCAAAAGAAAGCAAAAAGGAGCCTGTGCATGATGAGGGAGATGATCCCACATGCACAGGCTCCTTTTATTTGCGTGACGCAAGTTGACTAAGTTGAGATGGCAGACTCAGGGTTAATTTATCGCGGAGCAAGGTAACCATACGCTTTAGCCGGAGAGTTCGCCTGAGGACGAAAATCTTCGTTGGGTTCATCCATAAATGCCGGGTTCACATATATGGAGTGTGCATCATTGCCAGATCCCTTGATGTAGGCGGCGATGCCGGAGTAGGCTTTATTTTTCCAAACCCACAGGGCATCTTCCTGCTCACCTGGTGAGTAATAGACATTATGGTCAAACACATTGCCGGTATTGCTAGTATATTCGTTGTATATCAGTACTTCCGAGCTGCCCGATACGAGAATGTTACGCATGAACGTATTGTTCTTTGTCCGTGACTGCATGAATAACTGTCCATTGCCTGCATTCAGGGTATCATTTCCCACAAGTGTATTGTACATAATGTTGCTATCCTCGGTAGCTCCTCGTTCCTCGTCATAACCTCCCATGGCAATACCCGTCAATCTGTTGGAATAAATCAGGTTATCACGCACGGTAATGTTGCTGGTTGAACGTCCGGCATGCTCTGAGGCAATCTCAATTCCGATGTCGCTCCGGTATACCCGGTTCTGGTCGATGATATGATCTTTCCCGCCATCTACATAAATGCCGCCCGCCGAGTTGGTATCATTGGGCAGGGCTGTACCGTAGGAGGGATTATTATTGGACGTAATATCGTATACTTCGTTACCTCGTACAATGCCGTTCCGGGCCTGATCATATGTATCATCCTCGGACGTACCCTCGTACCCGATCAGATCAATACCGATATTGTCGGAATCATGGATGACATTATTCTGTATGGCAAACGTATCAACATTGCCGTTAACTGCGAGTGACTCGCTCGAACCGAGTGTTAGATCATACAATTCATTATCCTTGATGATGATATCGCGTAATGCTTGAGGGTGCTCTGTGCCATATATGGCAATGCCGTGGGCATCCCTGCCCCGTAAATCGGGACCTTCAGGAGGTGCATAACTAGCAATCGCGTGTATGGTGTTGCCTAACAGCTGAATGTGCTCACCTGCGCCATGGACATAGATCCCGGTTGGAACCTGGCCGCCAAGTGTGGTCGTGAAGTTACGAATTTCGAGATTTTGAATCGTGATATAACTGGCATTTTCAATTTCAATCAACCCTTCGATCCCCCGAACGGATAGATCTTTACCATCAAGGATAACCTTCTCCTGAGGATAACTTGAAAATAGGGTTGGACTAGCGGAAGAATTACCGCTCCGCGTGATTTTGACTTTCTGATGATAGACCCCTTCACGCAAATAGATCGTGCTTCCTGGTGAAGCATGGTCGGCAGCGTGCTGCAACGTTTTCCATGGAGATTGAATGGTTCCTTTATTCGAGTCGTTTCCTTGGGGTGATATGTAATGGATGACCTGGGGATCAGACTTTTGAACAGAAACGGATTCCTTCATGGCAGATGTATGATTCTGACAACCGGATACAAGCACCATCAGAATCGGAATCATAAGTATAACTACGCGAATCAAATCGTTTCCCCCTTGAATTTAGCTTTGAAGATAGATTATAGCAGATTTGAACGGGTTAATAACCCATGATATGCTCTTATAAAATCAGCGAGGAGACTGCTCATGAATACATTAACGATAGCTGAATTAGTAGATCGGGAGAATCACGCATGGGAAGAACTCAAGGAACTCCTGAATAGCGGGCAAAATACATATGTGTATGTTCCAGCAAAACAAGAGGCTGGAGAGGATACCCTCTATCGTCTGCAAATAAGCACCAAATCCTATTTGGGGGCTGTTGCTTATGAGACAGAAGGTATTGTACTGGACCATGGCTGGATCACGTTGCTTGGTGCGGGTGGTGACAGTACATCGGGGAGTCTCACCAGTTGGAATGGTGTAAGTGAGCAACCTTGGGTAGATGTGCTGGAAGGTATGATGGTCGTTGCATATGATGCGGCAGGCGGTTTCTTCGGACTGGATACAGGCAAGTATGGCCGCACGGGACACATATATTATTTTGCACCGGATACACTCGAATGGGAATCGACAGAACTGGCATATTCAGGTTTCATCAACTGGCTGGCGAATGGCGATCTGGAGCAGTTCTACCAGACCTTTCGCTGGAAAGGCTGGCAAGAAGATATGTCTCAGCTCCAGACAGGACAAGTATTTGCGTATTACCCACCACTTTGGACGCAGGAAGGCGGTGGCGAGAGCAGCAGTAAAGCCCCAATTAGCATAATGGAGGCTTGGAAGTTCGCACTGGACGGGAAATAGTTGGCATGTTGCTGTAGGATGAAATCAGGAAAGTAACCGGTAAATTCAAGTTCATTGAGTGATCTACTTTTAAAAAAAACGGTATTTCTGTTCCAAACTAAAACAGGCTCGCGCTTGGCGCGGGCCTGTTTGTTCTGAACTTTAAACCTCAATTGTCAATTGTCCAATGTAACAGGTTTAATGCCTGAGTGTGAAGTTCTGCTATGCCAGATGGTCAGCCCGAGTGAAACAACGCAGACGAGCAAGAGACAAGCATACACCAAATGATAAGCTTGCTCGACCGAGACTCCCGGAATGCTGTGCAGCAGCAGCCCACACACGGCTACAGACACCGAACCACCGAAGAACTGAATCAATTGTAACATCCCCATACCGGAACCTATCTGGGCTTTGGGCAGCACTCGTGACGCTTCATTATTCAGTGAAGCCATGGAGGCTGACAGTGCTGGTGAGAAAAAGAGATAACCACTTGTAATGATCAAGGCGGACTGATCCAGTCCGAGCATGAATAAAGCAAGTACCGCTGCGAGCAGGGTATGTCCGATGATCATAAATCGCATATTGCCATAACGGTCGATCCAGCGTCCAACAAAACGGGTGCAGAATGCTGCAACAATAGCTCCAGGAGCAATCAGCAAACCAATGGCGAGCGAAGAGCGTCCATATAAATCAGCGAGCACAAGCGGCATCAAAAACAGATTGCCCAGATTCACCACCAGCACGCAGAATCCGATAAGGATTAACCGGGTGTATCCTGGCGTTCGGAATACTTGTGGATTCACAAACGGAAGACTCGCTTTCCGAATATACAGGAGGTGTACAACAAGTGAAATAACGCCAATGGCAAACCACAACCAGGACTGCTGGGTGATCGCGACCAGAAGTGTAGTGGCGTTAATGACCGTTAATATGGCACCAATAACATCGAACGGCTGATCTGTTTTGGCGGTTTCACGGGGGAGAAAATAGAGCAATACAGGCAGGGCGAGCAGGACAAGCACCGTTATGGCAAAAAGTCCGTTCCAGCCCCAGTATTCGCTAATGAGTCCGCCGACAATGGGGCCAAGTCCAAAAGCCATGGCGCTACCTGATGAGATCAGCGCGATGGCAGCTCCGCGTCGTTCCACCGGGATGTAACGACTTGCAATGACGAGACCCAGCCCGGCCATAACTCCTGCACCCGCAGATTGCAGAATGCGTGTCAGCAACAAGATCGCGAAGTTATGCGCGAACAACCCCAGCAATGAAGATAACCCCAGGATCAGGAGCCCGACCGTTAGCAGTTTGCGTACCGGAATACGGTCTGACAATCGACTGTAAATCACCGTCGACAGGGCGTAACCAATGGAATAACTTGAAATGACCCAAGACCCCAGGTCTGAGGTGATTTGTAGATCTTGAATAATGACTGGCAAAGAAACATTGAACATGGTGGTATTCATCACAACGATGAACAAGCAGCACGTCCAGAGTGGCATGACAATTTTATCTTTCACGGTACCATTCCTGTCTTGGGTATGAATATGAATTCGGATTGAGCTTTGATGAAAATGTGATGAAAAGCAATATATAATTTTACACCCCATTTCATCATATGGCAATAATGTCATACTGTATATTACGCAGTATAAGTGAAATTTAAGAGACGTAGAATCGGAATTTATAGACTAGTTCCCTGAAATTGGGTAAAATGGTGGTTGGAATAAATAAGTTTGAATACATAACTGGATTTGATTATATTTTAAGGGGTTTACAGTATGAATCATTTATTATTAATGTCCCACAGCGTATTTCCGACTCTGGATATGAAGCGAACGGCGCAGTTTTATGAAGAAAAGATGGGCTTTCGGGTGGTCGAATATCTTGATGCCACGGAACCTCATATCTGCCTGTATCGTGATCTTACCGAGATTATTTTAACCCAAAGCAATGGACAGAAAGTTATACCCAACAGAGAATTATATGGCTATGGATATGATGCATATTTTATTACCCAGAACCAGGAAGAGCTTCAGCAGGAATTGATCAACGCAGATGTGAACATCGTACGTGTCCTCAATCATACAGACTATAATAACAAGGAGTTTGTGATCGAGGATATTGATGGACGCTGGATCGCTTTTGGCATCAAACAGGGGTAATTAGATACAGTTAGAAAGCGGATTTATTTAATGCTAATGATGCTCAAATTGATATCGGAGTATGTGAGGGAGTTATCTATATGGTAGAAGGAATTTTTTTGCTGTTTGCCCAGATCGGTTTAATTATTGGAGTTGCGTTAATAGCATCCGGATTAACAAATGGTTCAAAAGGGAAAGAAAAGTTTAAATGGTCGGCGACATTTCCGACGGTATCCTGGGGATTATGTATCCTTAATTTGCGCTTGGCGGTAGTCATTTGCTGAGAAGACCGGCGCAGCTGCACATCGATACGGATAAGGCCGCACGTGCTAGTTCCGGATTTAGTACCGGTGCAGTATGACCATAATTTAGATTCAAATCTCTACAATCAGAAAACGGCGCTTATCTTAAAGATAAACGCCGTTTTTCTATGAAAATATGAAAATGGTTACATAGATTAGTGCACCTTCGCAGCAATATAAGCAGTAGAGCTATTATAAAAATTCTTATAAGTACCCAGATCCCAAGAGAAGGTACTTGGGTCTGAGATATTGGTGTTGATAGATGGTTGTTGTCCGTGTTTCTCAGACCATTTTCCCGTACTGTTCTGCAACATAAAGTGGAAGTCCACCACATCAATACCTACATCGACTTTGCCATTATTGTTGGCATCAATCCAGCCAACTCTATAAGCAATGCGGTGTTCTTCGTCTGTGACAGTAGCTGTTCTACTGGATAGAATTTTCCAACCAGGTTTAAAATACAGTCCATTCGTGTTTCCGTCTTTAACTACAAGGGCTGCTCCAACGCTCGAATTTGTAAAAAATCCTGTGTCATACACATTGGAAACCCCATCACCATCTCCCGGGTTCCAGAAGAAAGGTGCCTTTACCGAATATCCATAACAATTGACACCGCTTGAAGTGACTGCCGAATAAGGCCAAGCGTGACCGTAAGCTGACGCAAATGGCTGTACCATATCAATGTGTGGTGCCAGTTGTATGGTGATTTTCGGAGATACATCGGCATTAGGGTTATCCGGTAAAACAAGGTTTGTTAAGGCTTTGAGTTCCCCAACCGTAGTTTGGTTCCCTTCTTCATCAATAACAATTGTATTATCGCCTTGAAATTTTCCTGCTTTTGCTTTGGCTGTCCCTGACGTTTGAACTTCAGTGAACTTCTCCGTAGTGTACTGATCCGTAGTATCTGGCGAGGCCATAGCGACGGATGCCATACTCACATTAAATAGTAAAGTACAGGTAAGAGCGGCTTTGAAAATTTTCTTCACTTTAAAGATCGACTCCTTCTGTTGGAATAAACAAATAATAACATATAATTCCAATTAATTCCACATGTAGTGAATGAAAAAGAAGCCCAATCAGCTAATGAGAGGGCTACACCATTGGGAATTTTGACTGTCCTTCATCGTTCCTGGTTTCCGATCGTATCCTAGTTCCCGAATGGCAGCCGGTGCAGATGAGCATCTGTCCATCTGTTGATTGGTATATAGATATCAACTTAATGCTTAAATTTTTTGCGAAGATACCCTAGAAATCATCAGTATGGCTGAGAAGTGTACGCTTTGTCTGTGTAAAAAAAACTGTAAACAAACAGGCGCTCCGATAACGGGCGCCTGTTTGTGCATGTTATATCTACAAATCTTACGCCGCAGTAACTTGTTTACCGCGATTACGAATCCACTTGATGACATCCATCAGAATGACGGCGACAAGTGCAAGTCCGCCTGCAATCAGGAACTCATTCCAGCCGAATGTATCCGGGATGGCGAATACACCGCGAACACCTGGAATCAGTGTGATTGCATAGAGACACAGACATACCAGAATGGAGCCAAGCACGAATTTATTGGTCATGAAGCCCACTTGGAAGATGGTTTGTGTGTTGGAACGTGCTGCAAATGTTTGCAGACTGCGTGCGAGAATCAAGGTTGTGAAGGCCATAGCCACACTGATTTCCTCCGAGATGCCAAGTCCTATATATTGGGATACAATAACAGCCGCACCAATAAGGACACCACGTGTAATCACAGCCTGCAGGGTTCCACCTGCGAAGATACCCTCGTTAATATCACGGGGTTTACGCCGCATGACATCTGGCTCGGGTTTCTCTGTACCCAAAGCAATGGCAGGCAGGGAGTCGTTCACCAGATTGATGAACAGCAGCTGAAGGGCCGTAAATGGATTAACCCAGCCGACGATCAAGGCAAACAAAATGGCGATAATCGCGCCGAGGTTACCGGCGAACAGGTATGCGATGGCTTTTTTGATATTATCAAATACCATCCGTCCAACACTAACTGCATTCACGATGGAGACAAAGTTATCATCCGTCAGAATCATGGCAGCCGCATCCTTGGCGACATCTGTTCCGCTACCCATCGCTACGCCGATGTCGGCTTGTTTCAGCGCAGGTGCGTCATTAACTCCATCTCCGGTCATGGCTGCCACTTTGCCTTTACGCTGCCAAGCACGAACAATCCGGATTTTGTTTTCAGGAGATACCCTTGCGTAAACCGAGATATGTTCGAGTTGTTGATCCAGCTCCTCATCAGACATTTTGTCCAGTTCGGCTCCGGTAATGGCGAGGTCATCCGGTTCGGCAAGGCCGATATCCACACCGATCGCCTGAGCCGTTGTTTTGTGATCTCCAGTGATCATGATGGTGCGAATGCCCGCTTTTTTGGACTCTTCAATAGAACCGTATACCGCTTCACGCGGTGGGTCAATCATCGCTGTCAGGCCAACAAGTGTCAGATCATGCTCGTCATCAATGGTGACCTGGTTTTTATCATCGAATTTTTTGTACGCGTAGGCCAGCACACGGAAGGCACGTTTTGAGAAGGCCTCATTTTTTTCTTCAAATTGTGTGCGAATCTCGGGTGTGAGGGGCTGAACCTCACCGTTGATAAACACATGACTACAGCGGCTGAACAGCACATCCGGTCCACCTTTGGTCAGCAAGGCCGTCTGTCCCTCGAAGGTATGCACCGTACTCATGAGCTTTCGATCCGAGTCAAAAGGAAGCTCAGCTTCACGCGGGAACTGGTCACGGATTTCATTGTAATCCTTGTTCACCCGGTTGCTGAAGGCAATGAGGGCCACTTCGGTTGGATCACCCAATTCCTTGCCTTCCTGGTTAATATTCGAATCATTGCAGAGCACTGCAATATGTAACAGACGCCGTTCCTCTTCCGACCACTGATCGGGATCATCGGGGAATTCGTCCTTGGTGCCATGGGGAATGTAATAATCCACGACAGTCATCTTATTCTGAGTTAGCGTTCCGGTTTTATCCGTACAGATGATACTGGCAGAACCGAGCGCCTCAACAGCAGGCAGTCTGCGAATGATCGCATGTTGTTTGGCCATCTTATTTGTTCCGAGTGACAATACGATAGTCACAATGGAGGATAACGCCTCAGGAATGGCAGCAACGGCAACAGCTACGGCAAACATCAGTGCATTTACGATGGAAGGCCCGATATTCTCCGTACCTTCGGTCAACCATACACGACCGGCTTCGATGCCAAAGATGAGAA
This sequence comes from Paenibacillus sp. FSL H8-0283, assembly GCF_045040675.1. Classification (NCBI taxonomy): domain Bacteria; kingdom Bacillati; phylum Bacillota; class Bacilli; order Caryophanales; family Paenibacillaceae; genus Paenibacillus; species Paenibacillus sp. FSL H8-0283. The sequence continues at coordinate 5,134,800 of NZ_CP150295.1, read as the reverse complement.
TCGACAAGCCTAGGATGAAAAAGCCCAGTTTTTTGCTGAATGATTCCAACTTGCGCTGTAATGGTGTGTTCTTGGCTTCGGCATTTTCAATCAGTTCGGCAATTTTGCCGATTTCGGTTTTGAGAGCCGTACCTGTAATGACAAGCATGCCCCGTCCATATACGACGAGTGAGCCACTGAAGGCCATATTGCGACGATCTCCAATAGGCGCTTCATCCGGAATGGCATCGGCGTGTTTCTCCGCAGCTTCGGATTCTCCGGTCAACATGCCTTCGTTGATTTTCAGACTTCCTGATTCCAGGATACGCCCGTCTGCCGGGACATAATCACCTGCATCCAGCATAACAATATCACCGGGAACGAGTTCCCTTGCTGGAATAGTCTTTTTCTGCCCGTCACGAATGACCTTGGCTTCGGGTGCAGACATTTGTTTCAGCGCGTCAAGCGAACTCTCGGCTTTTTTGGTCTGAACTACACTGATCACTGCGTTGAGCAAAATAACCAGGAATATGATCAATGATTCAATCAGGTGTCCAAGTACAACCTGTACCGCGGCTGCAATCAGCAGCACGATGACCATCGGATCTTTGAAATTTTCGAGGAACAGTTTCCAAACTGGTGTTGCATCTTTACCTTTTAACTCGTTATATCCTTCCGTTTCAATTCTCTTGGCAGCTTCGGAGGTCGTAAGTCCCTTGGAGGAACTCTGTACATCCTGAAGGGTTTCCTCCGCACTGTGTCTGTAATGTTGCAATTGACCAGCTCCTTGAATATTAGATTTCTCTGTGTATTACCCTTACGGGCAAAATCTAGAATCGTTTCATTTTCGTATTTTTTTAAGATTATGGATTTATACGTTTTTAGCTGTACACAGTATTTTTCATAATGATCCGAGATATGCCTTTTTTTGAATGTTATTATTTCCAGTTTGGATGATAATCTGGAGAACCAAATATAGATGTTGGATCAGAAACTGTGTGCACCATCACACTAGCTCATATCAGGGTCTGTTACGCTATTACATAACGAACTGCGTTTAATCTAAGTTTGGAGGGGAAACCATATGTTTTGTTATCAGTGCGAACAGACGCCGAGTGGCGGGTGTACCGTGGTAGGGGTATGCGGCAAAAACGAAACAATCGCAAGTTTGCAGGATACGATGATTTTTGCGTTAAAAGGCATCGCTGCTTATGCGACACATGCACGCCAGTTGGGATATTCTGATCCTGAGGTAGATCGGATTACACATGAGGCATTATATATGACATTAACGAACTCGAATTTTAATGTACAGGAACATCTGGAGATGGCGATGAAGGTAGGTAATGCAGCAATCCGCATTATGGATGTGTTGGATCGTGCACACACGGACCGCTTTGGTGTACCGCAACCGATTACGGTTAGCCAGAACCAGATTGAAGGACAGTGCATCGTGGTAACGGGACATAATCTGTATGCATTGGAGGAGTTGCTTCGTCAAACTGAAGGGAAAGGAATCAACATCTATACCCACTCGGAAATGTTGCCTGCGCACGGTTATCCTGCGCTGAAGAAATACGCCCATCTCAAGGGTAATATCGGCAAAGCCTGGTACGATCAGAGAAGACTTTTCGAACAATTCCCGGGTGCTATTCTTGCAACGACGAACTGTGTTATGCCGATCAAAGGCACCTATGCAGACCGCTTTTTCTCCTACGAAGTGGCGGGTCTGGAGGGTGTGGCCAAGATTATGGATGATGACTTCTCACCGCTGATTGAACGTGCATTGTCTCTGCCTGCGGCTAATGTACAATCGGAGCAAGTCTTAACGACAGGATACCATCATGAGACCGTGATTGGGCTTGCGCCCGAGATTATTCAAGCGGTGAAAGACGGGCATATCCGTCGATTCTTCGTTATTGCTGGTTGTGATGCGCCAGGCAAAGGTGGCAACTACTATCGTGAACTCGCGACATCCTTGCCGAATGATACCGTAATTCTGACGACTTCCTGTGGCAAGTTCCGGTTCAACGATGTGGATTATGGTACGGTTGGAGACACGGGTATACCGCGTTATATCGATCTGGGTCAATGCAACAATTCCGGTTCTACGGTGAAAATTGCAATGGCTTTGGCGGATGCTTTTGGCTGTACCGTGAACGAGTTACCTGTCAGCATTGTGCTGTCCTGGTTTGAGCAAAAAGCAGTTGCGATCCTGCTTGGCCTGTTCAGCCTCGGCATTCAGGACATTCGAATTGGACCAAAGCCGCCTGAGTTCATATCGGAAGGTGTCTTGGATGTACTCGTAGATATGTTTGGTCTGAAGTTAATTACAACGGCAGAAGAAGATATGAACGCGATGTTGGCACTGTCATAGGATGAGGATGTATATTTACGTGCATCGCCATCTGATGACTGCGAATGTCGGATGTGAGTATGAAGAGTATGACTCATAAGTACAGATGGATAAGAGCCTACATAAGAGTAGGCTTTTTTGCTTTTTCGACTTTCATAGGTCCATATACCTTGTACAAATGAACATGCAATGTCAGGGAAATTAGTTTTTTTATCCTATTGAAGTTTTTTCATGGAAATGTGTATATAGATAGAGGCATATTAGATCATAACACATCACAAAACACGGGTTTACCGTAATATGAGGAGATTGTACATAATGCATAACACACAGATTGAAGATTGGTTGAAACTCGCAGGTGGCAAGGAGAACATTAAGCTCGTAGAACATGATAAGGACACAACGACACTGGTGCTGAAGGAAAGTACACAATTGAACATGTCGGTTCTTGCCTCCGCAGATGTTGTAGCAGATATTCGGGTAACAGGTGAGCAGTGCCGTCTGGTAATAAGAGATGAATCTTCACTTATCTACAATACGCTTCAGGGCGTGGGGGAAGATGAAGGAACAGCGTTGCAGGAAGCGGGACACGCGAAGAAAAACGGATTCTCGATCTTACATTTTGTATCCGATGTATTCAGGCCCTTGATGCCTGCAATTCTCGGAGCCGCTGTTATTAAAATTCTAGTCGCCATTATTGCGTTAATGGATACATACAGTTCTGCGGACTCTTCTGCGTTGATGGACAGCCAGACCTTTACGATCTTCAGGATCATTGGAGACGGTGTATTTTATGTACTGCCTATATTGGTAGCAATCAGCACAGCGTATCGGTTGAAGAGTAATATCTATGTTGCAGCATCTATTGGCGGACTCATGTTTTATCCGGAGATGACCATGCTGATGTCAGGGGAAAAAGAGGTGCATTTCCTGGGTTTGCCACTTGTGTCCCAGCCTGCTTTTTACTCTACGCCCATCTGGGTCATTCTCACGATCTGTGCAGCGGCCTACCTGGAAAGAGTCATTGAACGATGGAGTCCAAAATTCTCCAAAGGGATGGTTGCTCCATTCCTGACGTTACTGATTCTTGTTCCGCTAGTATTGATGATACTTGGTCCAGTCGGCACCTGGATTGATGAATATCTGCCGGAGGCATTGAATTCACTAGTAGCTAATGCTCCAGTGTTGTCGGTGATGTTACTGGGAGCTGTCTTCTCACTGATGTTAATTATAGGATTACACTACTGGCTGATTGCCATCATTATTAATGAAATGGTTATGAATGGTGGTTCTATGGTGATTGCTGCCATGTTAGTGGCGATTGTTGGACAAGCGGGGGCTGCGCTTGCAAACGGAATCCGCTCGAAAGAGCCAACATCCAGAAGACTGGCTTTCTGGGCTACTGGAACAGCCCTCCTTGGAGTGGTAGAGCCTGCATTGTATGCGGTCAACATGAGAAAAAGATCCTCTTTCTACGCGGCATTGCTGGGTGGAGCTGCGGGTGGACTGTATTTTGGATTGTTATCTGTCAATGCATTTGCTATGGTGGGGAATCCGAGCTTGGTCAGTCTCCCGCTCTTCATCGAAGAGGGTGGCCTGAATCTGTTACACACTTGCATTGGTGTGGTTATTGCTTTCGGTGTCTCAGGTGGACTAACGTATTGGATGGCAGGAAAAGGACAGAAACGGGGACAGGGGTCACCGAAACCCAGCATTGAGTAATACGTAAAACGTACTAATTGAAAAAGTAGTATAAAAGTTGTAATAAAGAGCCTGTACCTGATGGTGCGGGCTTTTTTGTTGTGTTTTTCTGATTAATGTAAGTATGGAATGTACAATCGCTGTCCACCATTTTATTCAAGCCATAGCTTGTTGGTTATGGAGTTGTCATGTATTTTGATATAGTGAAACCTATAAATCTGGATTACTAATCCCTTTGAAAGGATAACCTATGTCTGACAACATGGAATGGATTGCTCAATGGAAGTCAACGAATGCACTAAGCAACACATGGATAACGAAAGGCGAGCTGCATTACTTTCCCAGTCACACCTTGATATTTATCATTGATGGAAAAGCGATCTGGAATATAAATGGACACCGAGTTCACGTCTCCTATGGAGAATTAATTGCGGTTGAAGAGAACTCCGTAATGGAGGTCATTGAAGGTGGCAACCTGGATCTGGCAGGCTGGCATGTTCAGTTCGATACATATTCGGTGCTGCATGATAGACGGGAAGCTGAGAAGTTCGAATGGCGGTTACCGTCAGGAGAGGCGTATCAGAAAGTGCAGCTGTCCGGTGGAGGTCTGGCAAGTATCATTCAGCATTGGAGTGAAGTGCATACACCGGATCAGAGTGCAGAAAGAGTTGGCAATCAGCATTTGTTATATGAGTTGTTAAGTAATCTATATCGGAAACAGCCGGATAACGAGTTGAAGCCAGAACACGGTATACTTCGCTCCATTGACTACATGCAGCAGCATTATGATCAGGTCATTACACGTACACAGTTAGCTCAGATTGCCGGTATTAGTCCATGGCATTATTCCCGCAAATTTAGTGAGCGATATGGTAAGCCACCTCTGGATTATCTGGCCCACTACCGGATCTATCGCGCGCAGGAAGAACTGATATTAACCGCTGCAACCTCACAGGATATTGCCAAAAAGTCTGGATTTGAAGATGCTCATTATTTTAGCCGACGCTTCAAACAGTTGACTGGCGTATCACCTAAGATATATAGGCAGACGATGACGCAGCGCAAGATGGTGTCACTTTCTCCAATCTGTGCAGAAATTATGATTCATCTGGGTGTCATCCCCCATGCCGTAGTGGTCACCCCAATCCTGCTGTCCCCACATCACCATGAACAATTTATAGCGCATGGAGTGCAGATGCTGGAGGTAACACAGTATGAGGTGGAGATAGAACTTGTTCGACAAGTTCAACCGGAGATGTTGATAGGAAACGTATTGACGGAAGAGGTCAAAAGGGAACTGCGCACAATTGCACCGATTCTAACCGGACTTCATCAAGATGTAGAACCAATGCTCGATCAATTGGCAACCTGGTTTCTTAAAGAAGAAGATGCTCATAGACTGCATCAGCAGATGAAACACGAAGTCAGCGTAGCTAAGCGACAGTTGCAACCCATCATCCAATCCGCAGCCACAGTCATGTTGCTGAGGGTAGAAGCGTTTGGTTATCGATATCTGGGGGGGAATTCACACGGGGTATCACACTTGTTATATGAACAGCTTGGATTAACACTGCCGCAAGCACTGGATTCAGGTACAGCATGGTTTAACCCATGTTCGCTTGAACTACTCACACAAGCCAATCCCGATTATCTGTTTGTGGAGAAGCGGATCATGCAGCACTTCAGCGCTGAAGAGAATATGAGGAAACTATGGGAGAGTCCGCAATGGAATGACCTCAAGGCTGTGAAAAATAATCGGGTATTTTACGTAGATACTCACCTGTGGGTAGACGGTCACGGAATTACGGGTCACACTCTGATTCTTAATCAGATCATTCGCCATCTTACGGAATCTCTTCATGAGAGAGCACAATAATCCAACTGAATACGCACGATATGCTATGGAAGCAACACTTCTTATTTGATACTATTTGATAATAATTATCATTATCAATATACATAAGGGGCGAAGTATATCATGTCACGAAGATTTAAAGGGTTTGGTATCATGCTGTTGGTGATTAGTGTAATGCTGGCGGCATGTTCCGGTGGAACCAAGGAAGAGAACGCAACAGCTGGAACAGCAGGCGCTCCAACTGAAGGAGTAGCGAGTACTGCAAAAGAAACAGCGACTGAAAGTGGGACTAAGGTGGTGAAGGATCAGTTTGGAGAAGTAACGATTCCAACTCATCCTCAAAATCTGGTTGTGTTTGATTCGATCTATGCCGAGTATCTGATTGAGATGGGTGTTACACCCCAAATCGTTTTGTTAACTCCAGAAGTTGAAGCGGAATACCGCCCTGATTATTTGAAAGAACATGGAGTCCAGATCATTGAAGTCGAGCAATATCAATATAACTATGAGCAGTTACTTGCATTGTCACCGGATATGATCCTTGCAGCTGGCGAAGGTATGGAACAGGGCGTATATGACGAGTTGTCCAAAATCGCTCCAACGGTGGCACTGGATGCCAACAGTGAAATGAAACGTGCTATGCCAAAGCTGGCTGCCATATTTGACAAGAATGAAGAATCTGCCAAAGTACTGGCTGAATTCGATGAGAAAGCCTCACAAGCGAAAGAGAAAATCGCGGCAGCCCTGGGAGAAAAGACCGTATTGGTTCTCCGGGTTGAGCACAATCGTTACCGTTTCATGGGTCCCAAAGGAGGAAGTAGCAGTGTTTTCTTCTATGATATTCTTGGTCTGAATAGTCCTGAAGCGATCAAAGACTCTACAGATTGGTTTAGCCAGTTCTCCCTGGAATTCTTGCCTGAGATGAATCCGGATTATATTTTCCTGGAAGACAGAACCCTCGTAGGTTATGACACGAAGAAATCCATGGAAGATCTGAAAGCAAGTCAAGTGTGGTCGAATCTGGAGGCTGTGAAGAATGATCATGTCTTCCCGTTGAAGACAAGCCAATTTGTATCAGGTGTAGGTCCGATTGGCTCTGTAAAATTGATGGACTATGTTGTTGGAAAGTTGGTGCCTTAAATGACTGTAGAGCCTCAACTGGATATTTATGATATTACCATCGTTGGTGGGGGACCTGCTGGAATGTACGCCTCCTTTTATAGTGGCATGAGAGCCATGCGTACCAAAATCATTGAAGCCAAACAGGAACTGGGTGGATTCATGCGTACGTACCCGGAGAAGCTGATCTGGGATGTGGGCGGGGTTGATCCGATTCGCTGTGAGAAGCTGATTGAATCGCTGGAGAGACAAGCGAGAACGTTCGATCCAACGATTGTGTTTGGGCAGGAAATAGCCGAGCTTGAACGACGTGAAGATGGTGTATTTGTACTCATGTCTAAAACAGGGGAGCGCCATTACACACGTACCATCCTATTATGTGCGGGTAGAGGCATGACTCAGGTGCAAAAGCTGGATGTCGAGGGTGCTAATCGGTATGAGCTGTCAAATCTGCACTATACGATAACCGACTTGTCCCGATTTGCCGGGAAGCGTGTTCTGATCTCGGGTGGTGGCGATTCCGCAGTTGACTGGGCGAATGAAATGGGCAAGATCGCAAGTGAAGTTACGGTAGCACACAGACGTCATGAGTTTACTGGACACGAGTCGCCAGTTGCTCAGATGAAAGCTCAAGCCAACGTCATGACGCTATTTAGCATCTCACGCTTATACGGTACAGGTGACAAAATCGATCGTGTTGAGCTAGCCCATGTAGAAACTGGTGAGATCACATATGTTGAAGTGGATGAAGTTGTCGTAAGCCATGGGTATGATCGTGATTTCGGTAACCTTGTGCAATGGGGACTGGCGCGTGAAGATTACGGCGTATCCGTTGATCAGCGCATGCGTACCAACATTCCAGGCATATTCGGAGCGGGTGATTTCATCACTTATGGAAGCAAAGTTCGACTGATTGCAGGTGCTTTTAACGATGCGGTGCTCGCAGTCAACAGTGCCAAGACGTATCTGGAACCTGCTGCTTCCGATATGGCGGGTGTCTCTTCCCATAATGCCCGTTTTTATGAGAAAAACAAAGCTCTCTCTCCAATACGTAGATAGGTTTGCACGGAGGGAAGGCAATCTGAAGAGCCCGACACAATTTCGAGATCTCCTCGAAATTGTTCGGGCTTTTTTCAATAGAATGATGAAGTAAGGAAATGAAATACAAGTTGAAGAAATGATATAATCATAACAAAGAAATATGAAAGATCACTATGGGAGGTAGCAGATGAAAAAGATAAACAAATTTATATCTTCTCCTCTTGAATTTGAGGTCTTGGAGCATGACCAGGTGATTGCCAAAGTGAAGTTGGATTATAGCAATCAAACGGTTGATGTATGGCAAGATCACAATGTATCGCCTGTGTTTCTTCCTTTTCCAAACAAGTCCAAGGTGACCGTAGGGGATGTACTAGATTATTTCGAATCAAGATGTTTCCCTCGCACCAGACATCATGCCGATAAAATTTTGCAATCATTAGGTCTGAATGATTATGTAGCTTCGGAGATCGTAAAACAAACACATGGTGTGTTATATGATGATTATGTCTGGATTAGATTTTCTAATGAGGAGTTGTCTTGTGCTGATGTCCATCCCCGTTTTGCAGGTGAGCAAGGATTCTCGTAAGACTTTTGTCAGTAGTAGCAAGATTTTGAGATAGTTGCTCAAATTTTAAGATCCCAGATTCGAAAGTATGAACACTTATTTGTGTAACTAGATAAAATATGTTGACGTATCCATATTGAAAATAGCGACATATTCATACCAAATAAAACAGCGCCACCTGAATCGTTCTGGTGGGCGCTGTTTGTGTAACCTTTTTTGAGCTGGATAAAAACTTGAATCCCAGATTGCCGATCTTGGCGAATGGATAGATGATTTTCTAAGGAACTCAGGACATCTTATTTGGCCTTCAGCTCCTCTTCTTAAATTCTAAGGAACCTCAGACACGTTATCTACCAAAATGCCCTTATAAAAACACTGAAAACGGCTTGTTAATCGGATATAGAGTGTCTCAAGTTCCTTAGATTTCTGCACGCGCTTCAAATCGTTGAATAAGACGCCTCAGATTCGTTAGCGCTCGCTCCATATTTTGATCTAACCGGCGGCGAGCCGAGAGAACGACCCTGAATCCCGCCCAAAGCGAAGCTTTTCATTGTAAGGAAGAAAATCTGCTTTCACGACGTCTTGATCGCTTGCTCGTACTTGAAGGGCACGTTCTCATACATTCAGGATTCAGTGCGCTTGCCTACGCTGAACACGTTCAGGTTCGGTTTCGGGTCTCACTAGATTTGAAAACTCGCGCTAATTCAGCTCAGTCTGTCCACTTGCGAGTCGATCTGCGATCTCTTCGGCTTGTAGAATGGAGGTATAGGGATCAGCAGTGAAATATTTATGAATATCCAGTTTGTAGATATGGTCGTTCTGCACCGCAGGCAGATTGTCCCAGACGGTAGGCAACAGGGAGTGATCTTTCGTGCCTTCTGTAACCATCATCAGCAGGTAATCACCTACATACTCTCCAAAGACCTCCGCGCTAGCTTCCAGATTTTCTTTGCCTTGGTCCAGAAGATCTGATTTTACCTTGGGTGCCGGAGTTAGTCCAAGCAATTCATAGGCTGCTCTTTCACCACGATTGGCGCTGTTGCCGATAATGGCTGGGTTCTTCAAAAAGTTAAAATCGGCAACGGTGAAGGTGGCACCGTCCGGAATGACACCTTTAATTTTGGCCTGAGCTACTGCGATCCGTTGTTTAAATGATTCGTTCCAAGTTATAGCTTCTGCTTCGCGGTTCAGAATCTCGCCCATGGCTGTCACTTCTGCTTCCATGGAATCATACTGATCGGGTACGAATACGACAGTCGGAGCGATTTTGGAATAGGTCTGAAATTTCTCCTGGTCCCATGTGATAATCAGATCCGGTTCCAGCTCTACCATTTTCTCAAGTGAAACCTCACTATGGTTACCCAAATCGGCGCTATCGACAAGTTTGTCACGCAGGAAAATTCCATAATCCAGCAGGCTGCTTGGCACACCAACGGGTGTTACGCCGACAGCCAGAACATGTCCTATATTCCAGTCAACGACAACCCGCTCCGGGTTGAGGGGGACTGTAACGTCTCCCATCATCGTGGAGATTGTTCTTGTCTGTGGTGTGGTGTTTCCTGTTTCTGTTGCCCCAGGTTTCACCGTCTCTTTCTGGTTACAACCACTAATGAAAATGGCCATGATCAGCAAAGCAGGCAGGACGATACGATACCAAGCTTTCTTAGACAACATGACGAACCCTCTTTCTAATTGATAATGATTTTCATTTAATATAACTCTAGAGGCAATCTGACGATTGCACAATAACCGATTCGGAAGCGGAAGCATAACCATTTCAGAACTCAATCGACAGGTTGAACTGAGAATGATTATCATATATGATGAGGCGAAGCTTTGGATGTGGTAACGAGGAAACACAAAGAAAGGTCCATGACGATGAACATAGAAGAATACGGGGCATTATGGGAGCATATAACAATCCGATTACTGGATATTCGAATCATTACCGTTAACATCAGTGAAGATCCTAATACGTGGACGCTTCCCTCGAATGCTTTTTTATTAATAACGAATGGCAAGGGGCAGATCTGGCTTGGGCAGGTGATGCATCAGATTAAAGGGACATATATTCTGCACGCCTCCAAAGGAACGAGCCTGGATTGTCTGGCTAAGAAGCCGATGGAAATACATATGTTGTCTTATTCGTCACCAGAGTCAGAGAAGCCAAATACTGAAAGATCCCAAACATATACTGGGTCGGAGTCTTTGCAAGTAAGTTTTGGTTTTGAACCAGCATATCCATTGCCATTAATTGAGATCATGCAGTTGATATACAGACAATGGAATGAACTACAGTCAGCAGGCCGGATTCAAACCAAGGCGCTGTTCTACCAATGGCTCGCCGAGATGCTGAAACAAATGCAGGAGCAGAGGTTTAACGATGCTAAGCTGGATCGGGTAGATCAGGCGGTGCATTATATGAAACGTCACTACGGGGAACCACTCAAGATAGAACAGGTAGCTGAAATGCTGAATTGTAGTCCAAGGTATCTGAACCAATTGTTTCAGCTTCAATTAAATACGAGTCCCAGTCGTGTGCTGTCACAGATTCGGATGGAACAGGCATTAAAACTAATGGTGAGCACAAATGGGACCTTACAGGAAATCGCGGAGAGAGTAGGCTATGAGAACGGCTACACGCTAAGTCGTTATTTCAAGAAACATTATGGTGTATCTCCTGAGTTTTACAGAAAGCGTCGAGAGTGCAGTGCTCCAGATGTAGCCCTGCAAACATCCCCACCACATGCCCTTCTGGAAAGTCATTATTCGGGATGGAGCGAACGAACGGTACCTATAGTTGAAGCTGACAAAAACCAGCCAAAACAGAAGATTATAGATTTGAAAAGAGTCCAAGAGTGGAAATCCTCGGCAGCCGCGTTGCCAAGAGCCAGAACTCGGATACTTGCCACAAGCATGGGCGAGATTACGATACCTAACAAGCCTAGCCGTGTTGTCGTCGACTGGAATTTGGGAGAAGTGCTGGCATTGGGAGTGACGCCTCTCGGAGCGCCGCATTCACTCATTGAAAGTAACCAAATGCTGGAGCCTTATATCTATAATCAAGTACAGGATATCGGCAATCATAATTTTATCTCGCTCGAAAAAGTGCTTGAACTGGAGCCCGATTTGATTATCACCTGGAATCCTGCTGCCTACGCTTCGTATGCCCGGATTGCGCCTACGGTGGTCTATGGAGGGAGTGGTTACGGCTCTGTAGCAGAGGGGATTCGAGAGATGGGACGTATTCTGAATCGCCAGACAGAAGCCGAAACATGGATTAAGGAATACGGGCGGAGAGTACATTCTTTGCAGCAAACGATCCCGGGCAAGGTCTCGACAGAGAAGACATTTACCGTCATTGATCCGAACTGGGGAGAACATATTACCCTTGTGGGAAATACGGGAACTCGTGGAGGTAAGGCAGCCTACGGGTTACTGAACTTGAGGCCAGCAGGCAAGGTTCGCCAGGAACTATTGGAGCCGGGCCTGGAATACCTGGATATTGCGCGGAGTGCGGTAGGTGGGTACCTGGAGGACTACCTGTTGGTGTTGGATAATGGTCCAAGACACGGACTTGATCAAGCTTCAGGCAAACCATGGCAGAAGTCCATCGAGACAGATCACTGCCGGATTATTAGCCTTGACTGGAATAGATATTTCCTCTCCGACCCGTTGTCTGTGGTACTTCAAGCCGAGGAAATGGCAGACCGGATTATGGCATATTAATTGTCGCTCACGCAATGAGCAGTAAGACTTATCGACCAGATATCATATATGCATATCCCGAAATGAGCCAACCATATATGTGAATATCTGGTGAATTTCTCGATGTTTAAGTCCATCATAGTTTATTCTCTATTATACTTAATGAAAACGGACGAGGAGATGGACTCCAAATGAAGAAACAAATGTGGATCATTGCAAGTGTTGCAGTTGTAATTGTAATCGGAACCTATCTGTTTGCAAGCAATACGGGTAAGGATAAGGCGGGCACAGCCAGTGCGCCCAACATCCGAAAATTGGTGGAAGATATCAGCACAGGAAAAGAAACACCGGAATCTGCCTCCATTAATGCCAAACAGTTAATCGTCACCGATCAAGATGAAAAAACCATTACATATGATTTGCCTGAGAACGAATTTTTCCTTTCCATTGCACCCTATGTGGACCAGACCCATCCCTGTACAATTCATAGCTTGACCGGTTGTCAGGGGGAAATGATTAATAAGGAATTCAGTGTTACCATTCACGATTCTCAAGGCAACACTTTTATGAAAGATGAAGTGATGAAGTCTGGTGCAAACGGATTTATGGATTTTTGGGTGCCTAGAGACAGAACCTATTTGATTCGTATTGTTGGAGATGGAAAGGTTGCAGAAACGCAATTGTCTACATATGAAAATGATAATACATGCATCACTACGATGCAGTTGAGTTAACAGCAATCAATAGAAGGGAAGGATGGCTTTTGAGCTATCCTTTCCTTTTTTATTTGATAAAAGAATGGGAATAAGGTACTTTCCATTGACAAAAATCCATTCCTACGGCATAATCCAATAGTGATAATGATAATTGTTATCATATAAATACATATTAACAGGGGAGAAAAGAGATATGAAAAAAGGGTTGAATGGACTGTTGATTATGCTGGCCTTTGTGCTGGTTTTGGCGGGTTGTGGTAAAACCACGACTACAACAGATACAAGTCAAGGTAGTGACTCGGGTAGTGCTCCGGCTGAAGAGACAGCAGGTCCTGTTACCGTGAAGCATAAACGTGGAGAGCTTAAGCTGGACAAGCCAGCAGAGCGTGTCGTTACGCTTGAATGGACATATACGGAAGATGTTGTTGCCCTGGGTGTTCAACCAGTAGGTAATGCAGATAACGCTAACTATAAAGTGTGGGTAACTTCCGAAGCAGCACTGGATGACAGTGTAACGGATATCGGAACACGCAGTGAACCAAATCTGGAAGCTATTGCTGCATTGAAGCCAGATCTCATCATTGCTAATGCAGATAATAACACGGCGGTTTACGATCAGCTTAACGCTATTGCTCCAACGATTGAATATGATCCGTATGATGGTGACGGCTATGATTATGACAAAATGACAGAGATCTTTAATAACATTGCAACAGCTCTCGGTAAAGAAGACAAAGCAAAAGAAGTTCTGAGTGATCTCGATCAGCACTATGTAGAAGCCAAAGAAAAACTGGCTGCTGCGGGGAAAGAAAACTTCAACTTTGCACTGACACAAGCGTTCACATATCAAAATGCAGTCAGCCTGCGTATGTTTACCGATAACTCGGTTGTGATTGGTACCTTGGACAAAATCGGACTGGTTAACGATTGGCAGCCGGACAAAGTTGAAAACTATGGCTTCTCTACAGTAGGCATTGAATCCTTGACCGATGTGAAGGACAGTAACTTCATTTATATTACACAACCAAACGATGACGTCTTTGGCACAGCTATGAAAGATAACTCGGTATGGAACGGACTGAACTTTGTGAAGGAAAAACGCACATATCAACTCGATAGCACAACATGGACATTTGGTGGACCGATCTCCTCCAAAGTATTGGTTGATGGGGTAGTCGAGGCGATTACCAAATGAGTTCGGTTCAAGGATCTAAGCCAGCTATGAATTGGCGCTCAATTAGCATATATGGGGGCGGTCTAACCGCTCTCATCGTGCTTTTTTTTGTAAGTCTGTGTTATGGAGAAGCTTCCATTCCTTTGCATGTCGTTTGGGACGCTCTTACAGGCAGACAGGATTCATTAGAGCACAATATGGTCTGGGACTTGCGCATGCCGCGTACAGTGATTGGTATTCTTGCGGGTGGCGCACTGGCTGTTGCGGGCGCTTTGCTGCAAACGATTACTCGTAATCCATTGGCTGCTTCAGATACGCTGGGCATTAATGCAGGAGCGTACTTTGTGGTGGTGCTGGGAGCTATCGCTTTTCCAGGTCTATTAAGTCAGTCGCCTTTTCTTTTCGCAGCACTAGGTGGTTTGCTGGCAGCATTTGCGGCTTATTTCATGGGCGGCGGACGAACATCAAGCCCGGTTCGACTTGCGTTGTCCGGTATGATTGTATCAATGGTGCTTGGTTCATTTACAAGTGCATTACATATTTTTTTCTCCATGGAGACACAAGGGTTGTTCCTTTGGGGCTCCGGAACACTTGTCCAGAATGACTGGAGTGGTGTGTTTTATGCTTTGCCTTGGGTGGTTGGTATTACCCTTCTCGCGTTAATCCTGTCCAGACAGTGGGATATGCTGGAGTTGGATGAATCAACGGCTTCTTCCTTGGGACAAAAGGTTACATTGGCTCGTGCAGTAGGGTTAATTCTTGCTGTATTGCTGGCCGCTGTGATTGTCAGTGTAATTGGGCCGATTGGCTTCGTGGGACTGGTCGCACCACATCTGGTTCGATTGAGTGGTGTACGTTCTAACCGATTACTTTTACCCGGTGTGTTCATATGGGGCGCAGCGCTCCTGGTTGGAGCAGATGTCCTCGCCAAGATGGTGCATAACTCCAGCATGGAACTGCCAACGGGTGCTGTTATGGCGATCATTGGTGCGCCGTGGCTCATCTGGCTTGTTCTTACACGCATGAAGGCTGCGAACGGATCAGGCATGTCTACTTCAATGAGCACAGGAGGAGCTACGCGTCGTTTTGCATTTGGCCCGATGGCTGTATTATTCTCAGTCATAACGGTCGTGCTTATCTTGCTCAGTACGATGTTTGGCGGTATGCGAATTCCTCTGGCCGATTGGTTACCAAGTCTGTTCCAATCGGATGGACTGTTCTCCGCGCTGATTCAGCTTCGGATTCCGCGTACACTTGTTGCCGCAGGTGCAGGAGCTGCACTGGCAATCAGTGGTGTACTCATTCAGATGGCGGTACGTAACCCGCTGGCAGATGCTTCAATTGTTGGTGTGTCCTCAGGTGCAGGGCTTGGAGCGATGATGGTCATCATCTTATGGCCGGGTCTTCCGATATACTTGCTGCCAATTGCGGCAATCATCGGTGCAGCCATTGCTGCAGTGGTGGTGTTCTCCCTCGCCTGGAAGAAAGGACTGAACCCTTCGGCGGTTGTGTTGCTGGGGATCGCGATGTCTGCCATTGCTGGAGCAGGTATTCAGATTCTGATTGTCCGTGGTGCGGTATACGGTAGCAGCGGATATATCTGGCTGACAGGAAGCACCTATGCTCGTACCTGGGAACAGGTGAGGGTTATCGGATTATTTTTAGTTATTTTGGTACCGGTGGCTTGGTGGCTGGCACGCAGATTCGAACTGCTGGTATTTGACGACAACAGTGCATCCGGGCTTGGTCTCGGAGTACGTCGTACACGATTATTGGCCATGACAGTGGGTGTATTACTTGCAGCAGGTGCGGTTGCTTGTGTAGGAACCGTTGGTTTTATCGGTCTGATTGCACCACATATGGTACGGCTACTGACGGGGAATAAGTTAAGACGATCCATGTTCCTATCCGCATTAGCGGGTGCAGTCATGCTGGTGCTCGCCGATACAATCGGCAGAACCGTTATGGCGCCGACAGAGATTCCATCAGGCATACTCATTGCGATCATCGGAACGCCGTACTTCCTGTATCTGATGTATCGTTCCAACTGGCGCAAGTCTGTGTAAAAAAGTTCAAACCTGAAGCCTGCTCCCCGAGCAGGCTTTTTGCTGTCACGGTATGCCCTCCAGCCATGATCTTATGTTCCTGTTTAACCCGGTTGCATAGATATTGGATCATTGGACCTGACGTGGTACCCACAGATAACCTTACCCGATGAATGGCTAGTTCATCTGCAAATGACAAAATCCCCTCACGTCTACAAGAAGTAGAGACCACGTTATCAAACGTGAAACTCTTACTCTCTGTGGACCTTGAGGGGACTTTTTGCTTGAGCACATTCGAATCGTACTCCCGTTAGCTGGATTTCAGAATCCCGCTGTCATCGACGGATTGTACCGCTTGTTGCAATATTTCATTATCCTGAACGAGGGCGAAGCGAACGTAACCTTTGCCTGAAGGACCAAAGGCACTGCCTGGGGTTGCGATGACTCCTGCATGTGTAACCAGATCCATGGCAAATTGCTCCGAGCTGTCGTAGTGCGCCGGAATCCGGCTCCAGACGAACATCGTTGCTTCAGGTTTAGCGATGGGCCAACCGAGATTGCTGAATCCATCACAGAGGATGTCTCTTCGCTGTTCATAGATTGCTCTGACCCGTTCAACCTCGGATTGATCACCGGTAATGGCGGCAATTGCTGCTTTTTGGATCGGTAGGAACATCCCGTAATCCATATTGGATTTTAGCTTTTTCAGCATGGAGACCATGGTTGTATTGCCCACACAGAAGCCGATTCGTGCTCCGGCCAGTCCGTATGTTTTTGACAGGGAATTGAATTCCACACCAACGTCCATGGCGCCAGGGAATGCGAGGAAGCTTCCACATGACTTTCCGTCAAATACGAGCTCGCTGTACGCGTTATCGTGAAGCACGATAATATCATACTTCTTCGCAAAGGCAATCAGGTCAACATAGAACTGATCCGGTGCCATCGCAGTTGTTGGATTGTTAGGATAGGAGACCAGCATGAATTTTGCCCGATGAGCGATATCTTCCGGTATATCCTGAAGTTGAATAACATACCCGTTTTCTTCTTTTTGCGGCATATAATAGAGTTCTGCACCTGCCAGTAACGGTCCATCCGCGAAGACGGGATAGCAGGGGTCAGGGACCAGCACCAGATCACCTTCATCGACAATGGAGAGGGATATATGTGCCAGTCCTTCCTGTGAACCGAGCAAGGAACAGATCTGTGTTGCCGGGTCTAACTCGACCTGATAGCGCTGCTTGTACCAATCGCTTGTAGCTTGCAGCAATTCACTCTGATCATTCACAGCATATATATAATTAGCCGGATCAGCTGCGGCCTCGCATAGTGCAGTTATAATATGCTGCGCAGGTGGGATATTCGGCGTACCCACACTGAGATCAATAACGGGCTGACCGTTCTCCAGTCTGCGGCGTTTGATCTCCAGCAACCTGGTGAAAATTCCTTCGTTGAAATGATCCATTCGTTTGGCAAAGTTCATGATGATGATTCAGCCTCCAATCCTCTTCGTACGCATATTCATTAATAATAAATGGACAGCGACTAAAAGAGAAGAGCAGGGGAAAGCTTGCGGATCATGACTTTACTTTAAACTGACTTAGTTCGTCTTGCAGTTTGCCAGATAGCTGGTTCAACTGTTTCGACAGATCCGCTACCTGTTCGATACTATCCAGCTGATCCTGCGTGCTGGCGCTTACTTCTTCCGTCGATGCCGAGTTCTCCTCTGTGGTGGAGGAGATAATCTCCAGTGCCTGGAATATCTCATCTTTGTGTTTGTGTACATTGGCGGTATTAGTGGTAATCTGCATCATACGTTGCTGCAGATCTTTCAAGTCTTTGTTAATACTGAAGAAAACATGTTTGGTATCTTCTACGGATTTGGCATTCTCCTCTGCAATCTTCATACCGCGCATGGTATGTTCAACCGACAGGGTTGTTTTCTCTTCAATAACATTCACCTTTTTGTTGATTTCCTCTGTTGCCTGAGCCGTCTGTTCTGCAAGTTTGCGGACCTCTTCGGCAACGACGGCAAATCCTCTTCCATGTTCGCCAGCACGTGCAGCCTCAATAGAGGCATTCAGGGCGAGTAGGTTCGTTTGAGAGGCAATCTGTTTGACTGTATCCACAAAACTGGATATTTCATTCCGACTCAGGTCAATCTCCTGGATAATAGAGGACATTGCTTGGGTGGACTGGTGGTTTTCGTCGGACCATTTCGATAATTGTTCCACGACCGCAAGTCCTTGGCTGCTTTGATCAGCAGATGTCTGCACGACCGTTCCCATAGCCTGCGCATCGGTAGCAATTTCATCAATTTGGCTGGATAATGAGCCTGTTTTGCGTAAGATATTTTCCGTTTCGATGGACTGATAATTCGTTGCATTGGCAATCTCGTTGATGGCTGTTGATGTGTCATTCATGGTCACAGCCGTTCGTGAGGAGATGGCCTGCAGATCATTCGACGACTGGTTCAGGATTTGCGCCGAGCTGCCGACCATTTGCAGCATGCCCTGAATTTTCTGCACCATGGAATTCAAGCCTGTGGCGATCTGTCCAATTTCATTATTAGATTTGATATCCAGTTTGACAGTCAGGTCACCTTGTTCAATCTGTTTAATCTTGGCCAGCAGCTGTGGTATGGAGCGTAACAGACGGCGAAGGGTAATATAACAGATAATCACAAGCAGAAGGGTGGCTGCAGCAAAACCGCCAAGCGTAATCCACGTGAATGTTTTTAATTCCGCAAGAACTTCTTCTTCGGATATGGTCAGACCAACGGACCATCCCGTATCTTTGCTGGTAGCGTAGCCGATATATCGACGTTCCCCATTGTCGTTCATAAGTTGTACGCCGTTTTCACCGGCAAGCATTTTCTTGCCGATGTCTCCCATGTCCCCCGTACTGTTCAGGATGTTCTTCTTCAATACCTTCTCTTGATCCGGATGGTACAGAATTTCCCCGCTCTTGGATAGCAACATAGAATAACCTGTGCTTCCAAGGGAATAACTCTCCATAATCGCCGGGATATCCTTGAATGCAATATCCGCTGCGGCAAAGCCGATCGTGTTGTTGTTTTCGTCTTTGATCGGATAGAAGATACCCATGAGTACATCGCCTGCTGCAATATCAATGTACGGATCGGAGAAATAAAGTCCGTCTGCGTCGGTAACCGGCTTGTAGTATGGACGTGACTGGATATCAAAGTCCGGTGCAGATACGACACCATCATTTTGAATCCAAAAGCCTTTTCCATCCAGGCCCGCGACCCATGCATCGGCAAACGAAGGCTCTGCCTTAACGATAGCGGCGAGTGTCGCCTGTGTTTCCGCAGCGTAGGTTGAACTTTTCGCATCCGCAGCAGATGCTGTTGTTTCTATGTATTGCTGAAATAATGTGTTGGTGGACATTTGCTTGACCAGTGCACCTTTTTCCTTGAATAGTGCATCAAATTCACTAACAATGGCTTGTGTCTTGGTCTGGAGCATGGATTCCTGCTGTTTCACCAGAATGTTTCGTGTGCTTGCAAACATAAATGTTCCCAGCACGGCAAAGACAACTACGATAATGATGAGCAGCACAATGGACAACGTATTTGCCATACTGGATGTCCGTGCTCCCGTTTTCCCCCACTTGTTCAACATGTTCGACATATTCCATCTCCCCAGATGATTAATAAAAAGCTCAAAACGCCTAAGTTATATGTCGGCTTAATCTATAGTTTTATGTAGATTTCTGTCGAATAATCCTGAAAGCGACGGAAAGGAAAGGCATGAGTATGAGAAGGATGAAAGGGGAGGGATGAAAAAAGAGGAAAGGAATGAAAAAACGGGATCGGTAGTGGTTCATCCAGGCGATCTTGTTTATAATGGAATGAATTGGAACTATGGATGGAAAAGGGGGATTATTTGTGAGTGAGTTATGGCATGCTTCAATACAGGGGGTTCCATGGAATGCCGAAAAGATGCACCAGGCGGTGCATCTGTTGCGTCGCAGAGCAACGGTTCATTTTCGCGTTGACGCGGATACATACGAGGACCTTGCCGAGCTCGATGCCAAAGTATTCTTTGCCCGGCCGGATCTGATTCTACACATATCACATATGGACCCTAAAGGGGTATATTCATCCGGATTTTTGGGGCGACTGGCACAGTTGAAACATGTGTCTGCCTTGCAGCTTGATCTTTCGCAGGCTCAGGATTTGACGATACTGGGTGCGATGGAGCAACTGCAGTTTCTAAGATTGAATTCACCTGCAAAGGCAACCGTGCTCGATTTTATTAAACACTACAAACGATTGACCTTTCTTGAACTGCGTGGCAAATTCAACGGATTTGCTTCCATTGCGGCATGTCTCCAACTGCATACGCTCATTCTGAACTGCACGATCGAAAGTGCTGATGTGTTAGCGGAACTGCCTATGCTTCAGTATCTATCCCTGGATCACTGTGAGTTAAAAGGGGGACTAGATGTATTGACACAGTCGACCATCTCGATGTTGAAGCTCAGCTCTGTTCGCAAACTGACGAGTATTCAGGGACTCGAACAGATGCGCGGGCTGGAATATCTGCATCTGTCCTTGCCCAAGCTGGAGCAGTTATGCGACTTTTCCCTTCTGACCTCTCTCAGACAGCTCGAACTGGACTATATGAAATCGTTGCGGGATACCACACATCTATGGACAGCCCGTGCTTTGGAGTCTATTGAACTGAAAGAGATGAATACGGCGCTCAAGGCGGATTCGTTTGCTGGACTGACCGGGCTGGAGCATTTGCGCCAAATCGATTTTCGTTTCATTGATGTTAACAAAGGACGAATTGCAGCTATGCGTGATCACCTGGACAAGGCCGGAAAATCCCATTTGTTATATGAAAATATCCCTGAGCATGAACGCCTGAATTCCGCAGGTATTGCGCACTTATCGCATGTATTAATGTAAACGGGCTTCTGTCCAGCGTGTGTATACAGAGCGCACTCCGGTGAACGGACCGATTGAGGCGTGTAGATGTCATTGCTATCTAGGTGTTCGTATCCGTTAATGCGGGCATGTTGATCTCTTTCACGCAGGCCGCTTTGGACAAGCTGATGATACATCGAACGATGGAGACCATATCCTGCAGGGGAATGCGGGTCCCATCATACTCGGCCAGTGCACGTTCCATCCCGTCTTCATACGGAATTTCTGCCGCCAGTTCTCCCGGGTTGATGCATGTCACCGCGATGCGGTCATTCCTCGTATGTTCTCTTAGAGCTTCCGTAATACCCCGTATGGCAAATTTGGAGGCGACAAAAGAAACCTGGTTGCTGCCTGCATTGCTCAAACCGGCTGTTGAACCAATCAGGATGATCTTGCCTGCTTCAGACTGGCGGAGCTGAGGCAGTAAAGCCTGTATACATACAATTGTAGAAGTCACATTCACATGGATCAGCTGACTGATATCTGCGGGTTCATCCTTATCAAACGTGTAGTGCTCTTCAAATCCTTCCTTTTCCCAGATCCCCACGTTATAAATAAGCACATCCAACGTCTCGCCTTGAAGCTGGCTGGCAACTTGCTCTGCGGCCTGAAGCTCGGAAAGATCAGCCTGAATCCATATTCGCTCGACGCCATCCTCCACGGACAGACTTTCCGGCTTGCTGCGGGAGACCACCCAGACCTTATCACCGGATTGTGGCACACCTCTGACAAATGCATCGCCCAATCCCTTGCTTGCACCAAAGACAATTATATTTTTCAATTAAAGCCCTCCTTATCGATTAGAAATTAATAATATTTACATTAATCTATATCTTACTATAAAGGTGATATATGGAACATGAAGTTTACATGAGGTATGCTTCATCCTTATCAAGAAAAACCACCTCTGCCCCGCAAGGACGGGAGAGAGATGGTTGGAGAGATCATGATGACATTAATGGTAAAGTTTTAACTCGGCGATGGACCACCACCACTCGGGAGTGTCCGCGGTCAAGGCAATTTTGATGTATCGCGCCGTTTGTCTGGAGAACGTATGTGAGATGACAGGTCCTGTTCCCAGTGCTTCCGTAACCCCTTCCCAACGTTCGCCATCCTCAGAAGTGAAAAACTGGAAGTTGCGAGCATAATCGTTGCTGCTGCTGCCTGAGTCCATTGTCAAGCGGCTGAAGCTCTGCTTGCTTCCCAGATCAATCTGGACCCATTGATTGGCATATTGACCAGATGAAGAGGTCCAGCGTGAATTCAGATCGTCATCGAGCATCGCCGCAACATCTTCAGAGGTGGAGGCAGTCGCTGTCCATGATGTTCGATCCAGTTCAGCAGGTAACAGATGATCCTGTTCCCCGGATATCCAAGGTGTCTGATCAGCGGTATAGACCTCTAATTCAGCCACGGACCACCAATGAGAATCGGTGCCTGTCTGTACGACCTTAATATAACGTGCCTCATGCGGTGTAAAAGCGATAGAAAGTAGCGCATCTGATCCTTCACCCGAAGCCAAGGCTTTTCCCCAATGCTCTCCATCCAGAGAAGTATATATTTCATAGCCGCGAGCAAAGTCTTCCCGGCTGTGCGCGCTGTCCAGCACAATCCGATTCACTGGCTGCGAGGCTCCCAGATCAAGCTGAATCCATTCGCCGCCTGTTTGAGTCTGACCGGAGGTCCAGCGTGTTTGGTCCGAGCCGTCGAGTATAGCCACTGCATCGTCTCCGGAGGAAGCTGTCACGGACCAGCCATCTGGCAGCAGCCTCTTTTGTTTGCCCGTTCCATTATGATGAACAAACAACTCGGAGATCGTCCACCATTGATCGGAATCCCCGATCTGCACCATTTTCACATAACGTGCTTGCTGTTCAGGGAAAGTGATGGACATGCGTCCAGGCGTGCCTTCGCCGCCCGCAATGGATGTGCCCCAGTGTTCACCGTCATCCGAGACATAAATCCGATACTGTCTCGGATAGTCTTCTTTCGCATGGCCCGGGTCCAATTCTATGGCATCGAAAAAACTCTTTTGGCCGAGGTCAATGGTAATCCATTGTCCTTTGGTTTGCTTCCTACCGTTTGTCCATAGTGTATCTGAACTTCCGTCCAGCATGTTGGCTGTAACATCTGCTCCTTGAGTAGAGGAGGCGGTTACGATCCATGAAGAGCGATCTGGAGGCGCTACGGGCTGTGGGAGCTCTGGTGTTGCTTCAAGTTTGCCAAATCGGGCAAGCTTGAGTTCAGAGATCGACCACCAGCTGTCTGCAGAGGAAGTCAATACAATTTTGACATAACGGGCGGTTTGCATGCCCAAATCAACGGACAGACTTGGAGATGTTCCTGCTCCCTCTGCGATAGGCTCGCTCCAGTTCTCGTTATCTTTGGATACGTAGATTTCGTACCCGTGAGCATAATCACCGCCGTTGTTGCCGGAGTTCATGAATACCGTATCCATAAACTGTTCGCCACCCAGATCGATATGCAGCCAATCGCCAGGCTTCTGAATCTGTCCGGATGACCAGCGTGTAGTCAGATCACCGTCCACCATGCGCTCTACCGGCTCCGAACTGGAGGATGCCGTAATGGTCCATTGGCTCCGATCGAGATAGACTACACCCTGAGAGGCATCCGGCTGTTTAACGACGGAATGTTCCAGCGGGTTAACCTTTACTTGCGCTTTGGCATACACGGTAGCCGAACCCAAAGCGCCATGGGCATTGTAGAAATGAACTGTTTTGACAGTGTCGGACGGATTCCAGATTTGCGCTGTATAGACGCCGTCCTTTTCATACACGGTTGCTGCCGGATCATCTGCCCATATATCCATCGTGCGTGTTCCCGTAGAAGCCATGCTGTGCATGAACCAGTACGCGTTAAAGACTTCATTTTGCTGCATCTCACTCGTATTCCATTTGGCTAGAGCACCTTGCGGGTCTCCAATGGACTGGAATGGCCAGATAATATGCTGCCATGTGCGCTCCTGCTGAACACCCAGGTCCTTAATGAGACCATTGTAGAGAGCCTTAGTATTCTGCGGATCACGTCCATAATAGGTCATCCATTCCGCTGGCGGCAGCCAGTGAATACCGTAAATATGCTCCGCCTCATTAGAGAAGTACGTTCCATACAGGTAGGCGCTGCCGTACACATGACCTACCGTAGCGTGTTGGTAATCCTCCAGCCAGTTATCCCCGTCATAGTTAAACCAGTATTGCTCGGCAGCTTTCTCTTCGGTCATGAAGCCCCAGATCCCGGTGTCGCGATAGGCTTTGTTGCCTGTCACCTCACCCCACATATATTGGCCGACCCAACTAAAGAGCGCTTCTCCTGCGGCCTCCTGGTTATTCCCACTGCGATTATCGGCGTAACCACCTGCCCAGGAGTGACCAGCGTACGGGTCAAAATTGCGAAGCCATGGAAACTGATCATCTGTCTGTGAAGGATTGGCATAGTCCCGAATCAGAAGCTCAACCATGTCGCCGTAATCTTGCAAGAATGTTTTGTCATATGTGGCCAGTACAGCCGATGCAAAAACGTAATAACCGTAGGTGAAATGATGATCTGTCAATCCGGTATTAACACCAAATCCGCTACCGTAAGGGAAGATGGTTCCCCATTCATCCGAATAATAAAAATAATACGAGTGCAAAGGTTCGTCCGGCGAATAGGTATACCAATCTGTCAAAATGGTTCGAAGCAGGGACAGATAGTTTTCTCGTCGTACCGTATCTCCTATCTGGTCGCTGATGAGCACACCCAGCGCAAGCGGATGAAGCTTTTTCCCTTGCCAGTAAGGATCCTCGCTCATCAGATTGCCTGCCGTATCCGCGTCAAGCTGATCCAGATAGCTGATTAATTGTGCACGCGAGTAGGTTGGATCATCTGGCTCCACAAATTGCGGAATAATTCCATAGAATCGATCTTGTGTCGTAAACGTATTGCCTTCACTTACTTTCATCATGCCGCGAATGGAAGGGTAAGCAAGCTCCGTAACCGGAGTAGTCGCTAGTTTCCATTGGTGCGGCAACAAGGCCATCACTGTCTCGGATGAAAAGCCTGCCCGCTTCGTCCGGGTTACCGAGTTGAAGGTAGTCGTTACCAGTGAAGTGCTCTCATTATAATTGTAGTCCACTGTTGTATCGGTTACAAAGGCGTAGGCATGCCGGTAATAATAAGACAGTTCTGCCGCGGACGGCAGGGTAGCCAGTGACAGATAGTCTTCGCTCTGGCCCAGCTTGATTTTGAGCGTATTGCCAAGTTTCATAAATACGGTTCCTTCAGGTGCAAAGATCCCGTAGTTTCTTGTAAAGGTCTGAGGCGTGGGCGCTCTGTCCTGATTGGTTACTTCAACACCGATATGATCGGCCGTCAGCGATTCTCCATCATTCAGAACAATTTCACGGTTCTGATCATCGAAGAGACGTGTGATGTTGGGAGAACGAACAATAATGGTATCCGGGTTATCGAAGGTGTTGTACAGGAAAGGGGAACCTTTCACAAACGTGGTATTCATTTTGGCTGTGTCATCATCGCTCATGATGATCGTTGCGGAATAATCCCCATATCCCGCCACCTTGGTATTTACCTCCGCCGGGTTCATATTGCTGGTGCTCATGATCAGATCCGGTTCACCGTCAGCGTCCATAGAACCGCCATCAGCCGAAACGTAACCAGCTCCGGGATTCAGAAGTTGAAGTCCTTGTTTGGTATATCTACTTTTAAGCGGAAGTGTGACCAGACTGTTGCCATCCCCCAGATCGGATACAAGAATAGACTGCCACCAGTCATTGGAAGGGAGGGGCGCTGTGATGTCAGCCGTGCGATTTTTCGGGTTTTTCGGCTGCAGCATGGTGATGTCATTTACAGCGTAACTCCCGGAACCTACCTTTACCGAGGACGGTTCAGGGATATTCGGAATTGTATGCACAGGTTTGGCATCGCCTTCGATATACTCGTAGACATCGAATGCGTACAGGGAGTATCCGTTGGTTGTTCCTCTGCCAAGTCCGGCTAATTTCACATATCGTGCTTCGGCGTATACCGGAATCTCATCCCGTCCACCGTCGCTGTGCAGTTCCCGGTATAATGTAGTCCACTGGTCTGCATCATTTGATACTTGAATATCGTATGCACGTCCAAAAGCGTTTTCCCATTGTAGGGATACGTTCCCGATCTCCCGGATTAGTCCAAGGTCTACAACAATCCATTCCTGATCCTTGTAGATGGAAGACCAGCGTGTATCCGGACGGCCATCCGTTACATTCCGTGCTTCGTAATTCCCTTTTTCCATTTTGGCTTTATCCTCGGCTGAACGGCTGGGCTCATCAATTTCTTCCGAAGACGCTGTAACCAGTTGTCCTAGTGCAAGGTTCATTGCTAATGGTTTGGGAGGTGGATTTGCTCCGCCCGTCCCATATACATTGAATTCGTATACAGAGACGCCATAGGCTGGCTGTGCTCTTTGATGACTGAACAAGCGCACATATCGTGCCTCCGCTGTGACCTCAATTTCTGTCAGGCCGCCTTGCCCCTTTGTTGTCGAGTAAACAGACTGCCAGTTGACCTCGTCGTTGGATACTTCCAGATCAAAGGCGGAAGCATACGCATTTTCCCACTGGATGGAGATGCCCGAGATGGAGGCCACCGTGCCTAAGTCAACATAGATCCACTGCGGATCTTGCTGCCATATGCTTTCCCAGCGGCTGTTTTTGTTGCCGTCAACTACAAGATCTGCCGTATTGCCGCCCAGAGATGAGGAACTGTACACAGGCCGGTTCAGGGATAACAGATGATGTTCCTCATCTGCGGCGTTCACTTTTGAGACCGGCCACAGCGGGATGCTGCTAATCAACAACAGAACAGATAACAGCAAGTTCATGTAGATGTTGCGTGTTTTTCCTCTTTGACTCGTTCGTACCTTCATATGACTACTCCTTTGTTAGCCCTTGCCATCTCACCAGGCAGAGCTTCTCTTCTTCTCTTACTCGCGACCGTATGTATCATTTTGTTTCCCGTGTTGCTTTTGTGAGATGTGAATCCAATGCTCAACACGGGATATTCAGGTGTCCCATTTTGTATATCGATCATTTTGTCTGGAATATAAAGGTTTTTTAATCGTTTTCGTGGAAAAAGAGACATATGTCCTACATAATGTATGGGGAATGTGCAACTGTGAAATCAAGATACGGAATCGTTGTTCTCCAACAATACGATATCTTCGCCCCGTTGTTGCCTGAGAGCAATATTGTCCCTCCCCCAAGCACACATGACATCCACGATGGTGTTGGCGGTAACGCCATATTCTGTAAGTCCATATTCAATTAAAGAAACCAACACCCTGGATGGGAAGAAAGGAACTTATGATGAAAACACTTGTTATTCTGGCACATCCCGATATCGAAAGTTCAAGAGTCAATCGTCGCTGGAAGGAGGAGTTGTTGCAGCATACAGATGATATTGTTCTTCACGAATTATATTCGGCCTATCCCGATTGGAAGATTGATGTTTGCCGAGAACAAGAGTTGCTGGAGACGCATGATCATATGATGTTGCAGTTCCCGTTATATTGGTACAGTTACCCACCGTTGCTAAAGAAATGGTTTGATGACGTGTTTACCCATGGATGGGCGTACGGATCGAAAGGTAATCGATTGAAGGGAAAGCGGATGGGTCTGGCCATGTCCATAGGGGATAAGCAGGAGAATTATGCGAAAGATGGTTCCATCGGTTACAGCGTAGAGGAACTTGTTGCACCCTTCGTAGCAAGCATGAATCATGTAGGGGTTCAGGCGCTGCCGCATTATGCAGTCTATGGTGCCTCGTTCCAGGCTACGGATGAAGAGATTAACCGAAGTGCTGAAGAATACATGCGTTATATAAAGCAGTTCCGGGATTTTTGAAGTTAAAAGGTGAAGCTCTTCATAGAAAATGTACTGAAAAGGACCTGACTCCACACATGGTGAAGTCCAGGTCCTGATCAATAAACGAAACATTAATAACCGAATAAAACTACATTTATTCTACGCGGAAATAATCGAAATCTGCATATCCTCCGGTAGACTTCGTTGCATAATTGAATAGTGCAAACCGATATCCCATAAAGTGTGGCAGGGTGTAAGACATTTGAAGTGTATTGCCAATGGTTGTCCAGTTGCTGCCATTCAGGCTATAAGCAAAGTAGGCTTTGTCGGTTTGGTTCGTAAAATCACAGATGACGCGGAGATAGATTCTGTTCTGGTTGAATGGCACAGTTGCTACTTCAGTCATGGTGCCAGAACTGGCATTAGCCATAACGATGGATTTGGTGCTGCCCGTCATTTTTACGCCGACAAAACCATATTTCGCCTGAAAAGCAGCAAGTCCAGCATAATCACCATCCTTCATGCCGGCTGTATCCAAAGCGGTCATCCCCGTGCTTTTTGGACCAAAGGTTCGTTGTGTCAGGGTGTTGCGGGCTTCTAACAGGTTTTTGCTGATTTTGCCTGCGGTTAACCGCATGAAACCGGGCCGCTGGAGCAGGGACCAGTTGGCAGCATCAGGGTTATGATTCCACTGCCAGAAAGTACCGAGACTGGATGTACCAGAAGATGAATTGCTCGTCAGGGAGACGTCATCTACATAAAACGCCATCAAATCATTGGTCGGGTCCGGATTCGAGTTATACGGTGTTTCCACAAAAATAAAGCTTTGGGACAGGTCTGCATTCGACGGAACGGTATACGTACCTTGAATGGTACCCCACTGTCCACGGGTTAACGTCGCACTGCCCATAATGGTAATTCCGGTATAACTTGCACCGTTCTGGATGCTAAGATTGAACGTTTTGGTTGCAGGACCAGTAGTGTATTTGATCTTTGCCGAAAAAGAGTATGTTCCTCCCGGTACTAACTTCCCTGTAACCATCTGTTTGGCTCCGCCTGCTGTCTGCTGTCTGCCGCTGACGAGCAGGCTTTTTGTACCGCTGAATGCTTCGGCATTTGTTACGGTGATGTTCGCAGTATTGTTGCTGGTCCACGGCTGAATGCTGCTTTCCTCAAAGCCGCCGTTCACTAACAGTTGCGTTACTGAGGGTGTGCCTGATGTGGTTGCGTTGAACTCATCGGACCCGTAGATTTTGGCAGCAGGCTGACCTTCAACGGGCATATTCATGTTAAGGGGAACCTTGCCGTTCACCCCAAACACAGGCCAGTTATCAGACCACGTCACAGGAACGAGATAGGGGATGCGTCCAATGGCCCCGCTATCACGAAACAGCAAGCCGTACCAAGCGCCGGATGCGGTATCCACGATGCCTCCTTGGGCGATTCCCGAGTCTCTGAGTACAACTTTACCTGTGTATGGACCTGTCAATGTGTTTGCACGATAGGCAAGCTGAATGCGACCATCACCCGAAGGCCAGGCAATCAGGAATACATAGTACATACCATTGATCTTCTGAATGTGTGCTCCTTCTGCCTTTACAATCATGTTGGAGCCGGCAACACTGCTTGCGTTTGGAATCAGGACCTGATTGAGCCCGCCGGATTTAACGGCTTTGGCATCAGGTGTCAGCTCAACGATACTGATGTTATCACTGCCATGAACAAGAAAGGTTCGATTCCCGTCAAACAAAAGGGAGGGGTCATGGTAATAACTGTTCAATGTGTAAGGTGTCCATGGTCCTGTTTCAATATTGCTGGTTTGGTAAATATACGTCTTGCCCGTGGAAAGCGATCCAAAGGCCACATAATATATACCGTTGTTGTACCGCAAACTGCTCGCCCAGGAACCACGCCCATACTCGTTTTGTCCATTGTTCAGATTCTGTATATCCCCGTTTCCAAGCGTATCGTATACATAGTTTACGATGCTCCAGTTGACCAGATCATAAGACTTCATGACCGGGACTCCCGGATTCATATGCATCGTTGTGCTTGTCATATAAAATGCATTGCCTACCCGAATGACGTCACTGTCAGGAACATCCGCGTAAATAACCGGATTGCTGAACGTTGCGGCCGAAGATGCCGGACTTGTCAAAGGGAATGATGTTATAAGCAAAGGAAGAGCGAGTAGAAGAGCACTGATTTTTTTCCACATATTCTATCCTCCCAATTGATCATGTCCTAGGAATTAAAGCGAGTACTCCAGATAATCAATGTAAGCATCCCAAGTGCCATTATCCGTTGTTACGACCAGCTTGATTTCCTGATTGCCTGTACCGTGAGTGATGCCGGTGAGGGTTTGAACGGTCGGCTCCGTTCCCGTGAAGTAGAAAGAACCAGCGGTTACACCCCCGATGACCAGATCAACACGGGCTGTATTATTATTGTTGGAAGCGCCGCGGACAGAGAATTGATGGGTTGGGAATGCAAAATATTGATTGTATGCTGCATAATCATTGTTCCCGTAAAGAGCGACTCCATTAAAAGGGGAACTGACTACGCCAGCGTATTGACCGCCAAGCGTCATATTCTCGGCTTCGTAACGGGTAACGTTTGGATTGGGATTAGGATTTGGGTTAGGGTTGCCGCCCGAACCGGATGTGAACTGCCAGTAGTCCAGTTTGAACAGATTTCCATTGCCCGAGCCTGTAAACACCAGATACAAACGATGTACCCCTGTAGCATTGGTAACATTGGTCTCCATCTCGCGCCAAGTTTGCGAACCGCCAGTTGAACTTACGTTAAGTGTTCCAGCTAGTGGGCCTGTCGGACTGTCCAGTCGAACCTCGATGTTGCCATTTCCGGTAGAAGCGACATTGGCCTTGAACTTGGAGGCTCCAGCTGAGCCAAAATCAACATTGCCGACCGCGATCCAATCCCCGTTATGAATATTAGTGACATTCTGATTGGCTACAGGTCCACCGCTCGCTTGACTCGGTTCAGTGTTAATTCCTGCTTGCCAGCCAATGGTTTCGGCTTCCACGCGGACATACGGGTTGAGGTTAGTGGTCTGAGGTACACCTGTCATATTCCCCTGAACTTCCTGGATTGTTCCATCCGCATTATGTGTCAGTTTGTTGATATGTGTGGAACGGTACCCTTTACCATCACCGAGGAATGCCTTGCTTACCGTTTGCGCATGGTACGCCACATACCATTCGTTGTTGAATTGGAACACGGCATGGTGGTTATTGCCGCCTACACCGAAGAACGTGCCGGGATTTTTCAGAAAGTGTCCTTTATACGTGAAAGGCCCCATCGGGCTGTCGCTGACCATGTATCCGATCTCACCTTTTGGATATGCAGTGGGGTGTGTTCCCGCGAAGTTGATGCAGTAGGAGTAATAATATTTGCCGTTATACTTGTGGATGCCAGAATCTTCGAACATATAAGGAGAATCAATAGTCACAGCACTGCCCACCACACTGGTCATGTCGGCACCGAGACGAATGACCCGAGCTGTTTTGGGATTGGCAATGGAAGCAGCATTGGTATCGTTCGGGATGCCGCCTCCAGCATACAAGTAAGCAGAGCCATCATCATCGACAAGTACAGCCGGATCAAAGAGCCATGTTACGCCGGACATACCCGGTGTACCGTGAGTCAGGAGGGCACGACCAATTGGATCGGACCACGGTCCAATGGGGGAATCAGCCGTGAGTACGCCAATACCTCCACCCGAGTTGGCAAAGTACAGGAAAAACTTTTCTTTGCCAGCAATGGTTTTCTTCGCCATGGCAGGAGCCCAGGACTGAGTAGCCCATTTGGCAATTCCTTGTCCATTATTGGCATTATTCGCACCTGCTACCGGGATGGAACCATGGTCTGTCCAGTTCACCATGTCAGCTGAGGAGATGACGTTAATTTTCCCGATCGTGCTGTACTGGTTCTCTCGGACAGAGCCGTCACTGTTGTACAGATATGCATCACCTGTCATGTAGACATAGACCCGATTGTTATGGACGAGCACATAAGGATCGGCTCCCAGTTTATGATCGATGAGGGGATTAGAGTTTCCAGGAAGTTTGGCAACGGCTGCATTGGCTGCATGGCTCGATTCAACGGGCAGGGTGACAAAGATTAGCAGACACGACAACAACAAAACTAGCGGTTTACGAATCATACGTTTCGCCTCCATGAGATTGGATTAGTTGGTGAGCTGAAATTCAGGATAGCTGAGATGATGAAATGCCGAAAAAACGAAAAGATTTTCCTCATGTCACCCCCTTCTTGAAATAATGGTTAGGTTGGCTGTTAGGATAAGTCTTCATGTTGTCATGTATGGTTTAAGCCAGACAACCTGTGCACCGGGTACGTGGTCACGGCAGCAAGGGGAGTGGCTATAACCCGAAGTAAGCCTGCATCTGTGGGTGCGATTAGAAAAACTATAATCTGTCAGGTTTCTTTTTGTAATCGCTTTCAATAAAATGGGCTAGAACACTGAAATTTGGCGAAGAAAGAGGTTTGGCCACATTTAAATGTAATTATCTTTCATATTTTCATTTAAATGTTTATTAACTTGACGATATCATATCACAATTTTAAGATAATACAATCTTTTTCTATTTTTTAGTAGAGGATGAAGAAAATGATTATTCTATGTGTTTAACATTGGGCTTGATGGTAAAATACGATCTCATATTCTATAAAACTACACTTTCAAGCATAGCTTTACCCGGCCAACAATTAGATACGAGAAAAAGACGTCTTAAGCTGTGACCGTTTCCCTGGAATCTACCAGAGGAACGGTTATTTTCGTTTTTTTCTGGAATCGATCCTGGTTATATAACAAAATCTACTCTTACTTGCTGACCAACTTTGACATTGCATAATTTCTTCTCTTTGTTGTACATATCCAGTTTTTGTATAGCCAAAGCCCTGTGCGTAAAAGGTTGTTAAGTGATAATGGTGGGTTGCCCCCTGTGTTTTGTCCACACCGTTGATTGAGTGTTTGAATATTACTATCGAGTGAGCTTATGCCAAATACTGCTAGAGTCAGAGGTTCATAAAGGTGGGATGGGAAAAATGGCTATTTTGTCAACTGGGCCGATTGAAAACAATCCGGTTTCCGGGGTTAGACCGACCCAACAGGTAACGATTAGATTGGTAAGTCGGGCTGAGGTGGATTCTGTAACAGTATCCATTCAGGGGTATGTGCTAAGCACAACAAGAACGCTGTATGTGAGTGAAGTAATCAGTATTGCTCCTAATGAAGCAGTGACCAGAACTTATTTTGCAGATTTAGCTGCTTTTGAGTTTGTTTTTGGAACAGACGTGGAAGGTGTGGAGGAAGTAGGGATTTCAGTGTGGGGCAAACAAGCCTCTGGGCAATTGGTAGATGCACACCGGGTGGTGGAGCACGAAAAAACAGTTAATGACATCTAGGAGATCAGAAATCCCCAAAAGAGGAGATGTAGCGATGAGCTTTTTATCAACAGGGCCAATAGAAAATAATGCTGTTAGCGGTGTAAGGCCGACTCAGACAGTTACAGTTAAAATTGATAACCGTAGTGATGTGAGTACCTCAACCATACAAATACAAGGGTATTACATGAGTGGTGGAATGAGGGTTCTGTATGTCAGTGAGTCTTTTGACATCGCACCTAATCAAATAGTAACCAACAACTATTTTGCCAATCTGGATGCCTTCGAGTTTACTTTTACAACAACAGCGACGGTTAATGATCCTGTTCAAGTATCCGTATGGGGTAAGAGCAACACAGGCGCATTGGTAACAGCCCATCGTTTGGTTTCTTCCGAATTGCTGGGTGAAACCCCAAGCATCAACGGAGCTACAGGCGCAACTGGGGCTACGGGGGCGACAGGCACACCAGGGACAGCTGGAGTGACAGGTGCAACAGGAGCACAAGGCACAGCAGGTACAACGGGAGTAACCGGAGCAACAGGCACAGCAGGTACAACGGGAGTAACCGGAGCAACAGGCACAGCAGGTACAACGGGAGTAACCGGAGCAACAGGCACGGCAGGTACAACAGGTGTAACAGGAGCGACAGGCACAGCAGGTACAACCGGAGTAACAGGAGCGACAGGCACAGCAGGTACAACGGGTGTAACAGGAGCGACAGGCGCATCAGGTACAACCGGAGTAACAGGAGCGACAGGCACAGCAGGTACAACGGGAGTAACGGGAGCGACAGGCACAGCAGGTACAACGGGAGTAACGGGAGCGACAGGCACAGCAGGTACAACGGGTGTAACCGGAGCGACAGGCACAGCAGGTACAACAGGAGCAACAGGAGAAACAGGCGCACCAGGTACAACGGGAGTAACCGGAGCAACAGGCACAGCAGGTACAACCGGAGTAACGGGAGCAACAGGCACAGCAGGTACGACCGGAGTAACGGGAGCAACAGGCGCATCAGGTACAACGGGAGTAACCGGAGCAACAGGAACAACAGGTACAACAGGTACAACCGGGGCTACGGGTGCGAGTGGTTCTGGAACAATTATTCCTTATGCATCAGGACTTCCTGTTGTGTTGACTACAGTTTTGGGTGGACTTTTGAATACTTCCAGTTTAGTTGGTTTTGGTAACAGTTCTACCGGAGTAAGTGTTAACGGAGGAATTATTGATCTCACAGGCGCTGCAGGCACGTTGCTTAACTTTGCTTTCTCAGCATCGCGTGCAGGAACGATTACTTCACTGGCCGCTTATTTCAGCACAACAGCCGGACTAAGTTTGGTTGGATCTACAGTAACCTTAACTGCACAATTATTCCGATCCACTACACCTAATAACTCCTTTACAGCTGTACCAGGTGCATTGGTAACCTTAGCTCCTCCACTGACCGGCATTTTGGCACTGGGCACAATATCCAGCGGGGTGACTACAGGACTGAGTATTCCGGTATCTGCCGGTGACCGCCTGCTTATGGTGTTCTCAGCATCAGTAACAGCCGGAATTGATGTGGCTACAACGGTAGCGGGATATGCAAGTGGCGGCCTTACCATCACTTAACGGAAAATGGGCTATATAACAAGTTTAAAGACAGGGACTCTTGCCAACATGGTGAGAGGTCCCTGTTTATGTGTGTGCTTTTGTTTTCAAACTCTCTTCAAATGAAAGATAAGGACTATACAAAAACATAAAAAGACGAGGATTGCTCCTCGCCTCGTACATACCGTGGCCTACTCAATTTCACTCTGTTTTGGTTAGGCTGTCTACGACAAATTTAAGTTGGGCTTCCAACGAAATTGGGTCACTAAACACGAAGCCACGGCTTTCCTCGCGATAAACGTGATTATTCTGGACAGCAGGGAGGTTATCCCAGATAGGACCTTCAAAAACGGAATCTCCACTCTCATCACCTGTCCATCCACTTACAAAGATATAATCTCCTGCATATTGTGGTAACAATTCAAGTGATAACTTGGCCCAACCTTTGCCGCTATCGATGGCTTCCTTCTGAATGATCGGCGGTGCCTTCAGGCCAAACTCTCCATAAATAATATCTCCACCTCTACCAAAGCTCCCGTAGGCATAAAATTCTTTGGCACTTCCCGTATCAAAAATCGAAACCGTGCGATCACCTACCGCTTGCTCCACGAGTGGTTTATATTCAGCGATCTTAGCATCCCACTCTGCGATCCAGGCCTTCGCTTGCTCTTCTCTACCAGTCATCTTGCCAAAATCCATCAATTGCTCCCGTAGAGGTATTCCATATTCAACAGCGACGGTCGGCGCAATTTTGGACAGCTTTTCGATCGTTTCAGGGTCATTCCAAACGACAATTAAATCCGGTTGCAACTCCATGATTTTCTCGTAGGGTACATCGTTACCGATGTTGACAACGTCATCGAGCTTTCCTTCTGTATAACTGTTAAAGGACTCATCACCAGTTCCAACAGGCTTAAGGCCAAGAGCTAGCAAATGACCGGTAAAGGCTCCTGCAACCATTACTACCCTTTGAGGTTTTTTGGGGATTTGTACTTCACCGTTAACCGCAGAATAGGTTACCATCTCCGAGCTTCCGTTTGTGGTGTTACTGATATTACTCTCTGCACCTACAGTTGGACTTTGCGTACTGCCAGTGCTTCCATTCGTGTTTGCTGGCCTGGAACATGCGCTAACCAATAGAGTTAGGCACAACAGTAGGGTAATTCCTACAGGTAGTTTGCTTCTATACATCCGTAAATCTCCTTTTTCGCTATGTTGATAATGATTATCATCTCTGATATCAATATAACGACGGAGTTTACGCGGAGCAATGGATGATCGAAGCCTAAGGATAGGACGATAAGAACCTTTTGTCACTTGTCCGGACTTATCCTTGAATTGCTTTGGTGTGACTCCCGTATGTTTTTTGAACATTCTTATAAAATAGGATACATCAGCATATCCGACGCTTGCAGCGACTTCTTGCAGAGATAACTCGGTCTTTTGCAACAGCGTTACTGCTTTGTTCATCCTAATACCGATTAAGTAATCGATTAGACTTGCGCCAGTTTCACGTCGGAAGTACTTGGACAGATAAGGGACGCTGTAATGGAATGTATGAGCGAGGGTTTCCCGCGTCAGCGGCTTGGCGTAGTGCTCCTGCATATAGCGAATAAGCTGAGAAGCAAGGTTAGGCCTAACAATGCTTACCTGCTGTTGATCCATTTGTCTGAGCAATTCATATACAAATTGATAGAATAGTGTTTTGGTATGGAGTCGCTCCAAGCGTCCCGGTTTATTCCACTCGCCCAGCATTCGCTCAGTGATTTCGTAGAGGATGGCAGGATGATATGGAATAAAACCGTACTGGAGGTGGAATGGCAATGGTTGATCCGGTTGTTGAAGTGTATGCTGCTTGCCAGGTAGCGGTAAGGAGGCTTTGTAGAAAATCAGGTAATAATGAAAGGATTCGTCCGTTGGGATGATGTCCAGACGGGTGTTTTTGCCCCCATGAAGCATATAAAATGGTTTGGTAGCATGCTCATTTCCGTCTAAGATCAAGGTTGCATTACCATTCGTTACGTACAAAAAGGCGCTGGCAGGGAACAGGTAAGGATGTACGCACTCGTCGGCCTGTATGACAATATGTCGTACATCCATGATTTTGAGCGATGCACAATTCCAGATGAGTATGTGTTCTTGTACATTCAAGGTTGCTTTCAATAGAGAGTTGTCTTCCTTCCATGAGCTGTTGAAGCCAGCCTTTTATGTGGTGAGGTTATTATATAATAATATTAGTGGCTTTTTGTCACTTTCCAGAACGTTCCCCGTTTCCTTTATAGTCTTCCAAAGGCTACGGTCAACGCAAGAACTATAAAAAAGATATTTACGCCGAGCTCCCGGTACTCTTTACGCCGAATATGAAACAGCATTCCAAGCAGTGTAACAACAGCCAAAGCGATTGCGGCGATCGGCGTAAGCACCGGAGTGATGTTCAGCGCCCAAGGCAAAACAAGGCCCAGCGCTCCGAGTAGCTCCGCGATTCCGATCAAAATAACTAGACTTTTTGGCACATCATTGACCCAGGCCCAGGTCTTTTTTGACGACTCGATACGAATGGTTTTCATCCATCCTGAATATATGAAACCTAGCGCCAATATGATTTGTACGATCCATAACGTTACATTCATCTTTTCTTATCCCCTCACTTGCTCGATTTTAATATCTGCCTCTATACTAAAGTGAGAAGGCCCAATCTGGAAGTAGGCACTTAAACCTAACCAGGTAACCAAAAGTATACCCGGATATGGTCAGAAAGTGAGGAATAAGAATGACGGTATATTGCAAATTCGGAACGGCCTTGGATATTCTTACGGGTAAATGGAAATCTTTGATTCTTCTACGACTGCTGAGCAACGGTACAATGCGGTTCAGCGAATTACAAAAAGCCATTCCAGATATTTCGAAAAAAATGCTGACCCAGCAGTTAAAAGAACTGGAGTATCACGATATTGTACATCGCGAAGTATATGCTCAAATTCCCCCTAAGGTCGAATACTCGATTACGGAGTACGGACAGCTCATGAAACCTGTGCTCCAGACAATGAGCGACTGGGGAGCCGGCCATATGCAGCATATGGAGAAGCTGTACAGCGAAGAAGACGAAAAAGGAGCACACCCATCCGAACCTCGGAAAATCGATTCCTTGGGGTGATAGGGTGACAAGGGAGAGTTAGTTTTGAATAAACAAAAAATTGTGATTATTGGTGCAGGGATTGTTGGGGCGTGTATGGCCTATCATCTAGCCAAACGAAATCAAGATGTAACTGTTATTGAGCGGCACTCAGCCGCGGCGCGTGAAGTCACAGAAAAATCATTTGCCTGGATACATACGACGCATAGAGTGGCTCCTGAATACTGGCATTTGTACGATGCAGCTGTGGAAGAATATCACACACTTCAGCAAGAGTTGTCCGAACTGAAAATTCATTGGCATGGTGCGCTAACTTGGGACACTCCGCCTCTAAGGGAGCAACACTTTCAAAAATTAAACCGGGAGCAGCTTGAGGCATTGGAGCCCAATCTGAAGGAATATCCGGATGAAGCCATGTTTGTCAGCGAAGAAGGTGCGGTGGACCCTATTGCGGTAACGGAGCTGTTGTTGAGCAAAGCGCAAGAGTACGGAGCAAAGATTCAGTTCGACACCAACGTTACACAGCTGAAGCAAGAGGGTTCCCGTCTGGTTGGTGTTCATACATCCAAGGGTTTTGTGGAGTCGGATGTTGTGGTATTGGCTGCAGGAACAGGTACACCCGAACTTTGTAACCCGTTAGGTTGTCACGTGCCGGTAACTTCGTCACCTTCGATTCTGATTCGGATGAAAACTGCTAATAAACGGATACACACATTAATCTCCAATGCGCAATTTGAAGCGCGTCAACTGACAGATTATACGCTACTGGCTGCGGAAGACTATATCGACGAGTCGGAGGCAAATGGACCACAGGCGGTCGGTAAGCGAGCTTACGACACATTGCGTCGCAGTCTCAAGCACGGAAATCAACTGGAACTGGAGAGCATAAAGGTTGGATGGAGACCTATGCCTGAAGACGGTTATCCGATTGTGGGCTTCCATGATCACATGAATGGACTTTATCTGACGCTAATGCACTCTGCAATTACGCTGGCGCCACTGATTGCGCATCTGGCTGCAAGTGAAATTATTGATGGTAAATCAAGAAATGAATTAGACCCTTGCCGCCTCTCACGGTTTTAGATTCACCACACAACGAAAAGGACATCGCTCAAGTGGCGATGTCCTTTTCGTTGTGTATATTTGTTGGAGTCTTCTACACTTCCCCAGTAGCCACCGGATTCTCCTCATAACTGTATTCGCAGCTGCTGGCGATTGGCAATTCCTTGCTAGCTTCATCTACCTGTGAATCTCGCTAGCGGATTTGGCACCTTGACTTTCAAGCCATGGGATCAGTTCGGATGAAAAATTGCGTTTTGCTGTGTCCAGCGGAGTCATTCCATCCCAGCTGGCTGTCCAGTTCAGTTCGGCGCCTTGGTCAAGTAGGTACTCGGCTGCTTCTCTTTGACCTCCATGGCAAGCACACCAGAAGGCAACGGTTACTGCATCGGGAGGAGAAGGGGAGGTGCTTGTTTCCCAAGGATAACGTCCCGGGAGTTGGGCCCCTTTAAAATGTTCTTGTATGGCGTGAATATCTCCAAGGGCTGCCGCATGCCAAAGGGCAAAGATCGCGCCGCGCTCAACCAAGCGCCGTGCTGCATCCCATTGTGCAAAAGCAATAGCATCGTCCAGCGGCGTGCCACCGGTGATCACCGCGCCAGGCGCTTCAATGTTTGCTCCAGCATCAAGAAGGGCATCAAGTACTTGAACGTCATTGGAGCTTGCAGCCCAATGCAAAGGTGTTTCAATATTTGGACCGACAAAAGGAGCGTTCACTTCCGCACCAAACTTGGTCAATACTCGCACGGTATCCGCTCCATTAGGGAAGTGCCCCGGCCAATCCGTCACCACGTGCAGCAGCGTTCGAGAGATACTGGAGTCTGCATCTACGTTGTCAGGCTTTCTTTCTAATACTCTTATGTTTGCCAATCCCGGATTCTCTGCCAGCAGTTGCTCTAACGTTGGAATATCCCCAGTGTGAATGGCTTGAATAACGCTCACTGCAAGTTTTTCATCTTCGTAAATAAATTCCATGCGCCAATCTCCTTCCAGGCTTATATCCATATTCATGAAAGCATCTGAACTGCACATCTGGCATGATACTCTGCAAGCCCTTTAGCGAATTGCTGATCGGGGAATTGTCTGTGAAGCAGTTTCAGTCCTCCTGATATCAAGGACAAATGATGGCAAAATCGATAAAATGTCATCCGCTCCGGGTCGAGATCGTTATTTTTTAAGTAATGATAAAAGTCTCCAAATCGAAACTCCAGAAAGCTATGCTCATGTTCGAGATCGAAGAATCCTGCGCCCTCAATATCAATAAGGCATGGTTGCATAGCATGATCTATCCATATATGATCTGGACCTAACTCTCCATGAATGAAACTATAGAGATCTCTGGGTTGAATTGCTGCTTCCAATTCGCAAAGTTTCTCAAGCAACCTTTCGTCATTTTTCCTTATATCTGTCATGTGTTTGGATGCATAGGATAAGGCTGTTTCGGCATCCAACCGTTGAACTTGGTAGCAAGGCCCAGCTTTTTTACTGTTATCGTTGGCGTTTCCATAAACGTTTCTTTGGATTTTATGCA
Source organism: Paenibacillus sp. FSL H8-0283 (assembly GCF_045040675.1). Classification (NCBI taxonomy): domain Bacteria; kingdom Bacillati; phylum Bacillota; class Bacilli; order Caryophanales; family Paenibacillaceae; genus Paenibacillus; species Paenibacillus sp. FSL H8-0283. Next base: position 5,093,977 of record NZ_CP150295.1, on the reverse strand, counting down.
TATTAGACAACATATCCCTGATCCGTTGAAACAACTCATCCCGATCTTTGTGATTTCTATGCTGGAAATACGCTTCGGCTTTCTGTCCATCCACATACTCAACAAGAGCAAAATCATAAGAGTGCCGGTCTCTATCGTTATTTAGATCATACAAGATTGGTGTTCGAATTCCATGTTGAGCGAGAAAGCGAGTATTCAAAGAGAAAAGTTCGCTGCTATAGGAACTGTGGAAAGTGGGTTCATTCAAGATCTCTTCCTGAAAATAGTTGCTGGAAATATCCCAAACGTACAGCATACAAGTGAAACCATTCGTGCAGTCAATTTTGTAAATGACTTTTTGTGCGCCTCCATGTATTCTTGCGATCTGCGTTATGAGGTAACTGGCACCAAATACATTGTGCACATAATCCTGTAATTCTTCATGAGTAAGATGGTTGTTGGACATCATCGACTTAAGCTCCGTTTCAACTGTATTTTGCCGGCCAGCAACCTAAATATATAGAATATTTTCCCAAAAATATAGACTGTTTCTTTTCGATCTGTTAAAGTGTTGATTAAGGTCTGTATATTCATATGTATATTAAAGAAAGGGGTCGGGTACTCACGTTAGTGGGTGATCCGGCCCCTATTTTGCATGCAAGTTGACTCTCTGTTGACTATATATGACCAATGATTTTAAGGAGCTGGGAAGCCATCTTACATTTCAATGAACATCTTTTATTATGGAACAAGGCATCTATTAAAATAATGGATATTCGCCATATAACTATGCAAATGAAGGAGGGACTTCACTCCTACCGATTCCCCCTCGTTTCAAGCGTTAACGAATCTAGCACATCTTAAATGGTGGATTATGAAAGACTACAAGGTTTAACAAACCTCAGTAACGCTATTCCGTCATAAAACGGTGTCAACACCTTGAAAATGGACCGAACTGACGAAATAACGTCTCTGGGATTCGTTAGAATTTAAACCTGTGCTAATGAGAGCAAATAGCGTGTGCTAGATTCATTAAAACAATATAACCCTAACGAAGGTCCTAATCGTTCGATGTGGGCCTCTATGTGGTCTATAAAAATGAAAAAGTACACCAACAAAAGATGAATCTAACTTGTCTTGGTGTTTTATTTATCGTTATTTGACCCGTATAATTGATTAAAATGCACTTCATTCGGAAGGAGGCATCATTCTTTTGAACTATTATTTTCTGGAATCTCAATATCCACGTAGAGGGTTTATTAGTGGCGGAACAACTTTCACTCCCCAATTAGATATGAATTATTTGGCGATAGAGAATCCGTTGCCTGAGGGGACAACGGCAGAGGTTGAGTTAGTGCCTACGGTGCGTAACCTGAACGTAGATTATTTTGAGACGATCACAGGAACGAGACACGTATCAGATCGTTTTAAAACGCTGTTGGAGGAAACGAAAACAAATACACAGTTTATTCCGACAACGGTGTGTTACCAAGATGGTCGTGCGGTTGAAAAAACCTATTGGACTGCACATCAGCTTGATCGTTTGGATATTTTTGATTATGAACGTTCGGAATATGGGCGCAAAGCGGTCATTGCTGCATCTGTACAACAGCCTCCACGTAAGATCGTCAAAGTTGTATCTCAAATCTGCTTTCATGAAGAACGAATTGGCAAGCATGAATTTTTTATGCTGGATTATATAAATATCTTCAAACCCATTGTTTCAAAAGATTTTTACGAAGTATGCCGAAAACATAGGCTGAATCTGAACGTTACAGAGGTCGGAAATGTAAGCATCTAAAATGCTACATGGATATAATGGAAGCACAAAGAAGCCCACGCAAAACGTGGGCTCTTAGTCTTTATTTTTCCCCAGTAGCCACCGGACTTTCTTGTGTATTTTGCTTGGCGCGGGTCAGCTGACTTAGCTCCCTGATCTATGCATCAAGTTTTCCTTTAACGTATAATCCAATTGATATAGTCTTGTATCATTTCTTTGCTTCGTGTTCTATTTATCTTATCCGGCTCTAGATACAAATTGAGAGCCATCCCATTCATAAAGGCATACAGTTTTTCTTGTTCCTTCTCTTCATCGGTTGTACGCAGAAGACCTTCATTTTTCAAGTACATGATGCAGTTCTTGATTGCGTTTTGCAGGTCCTCATAATTGGCGTCGAACCCTTTTTGCGTTTTTCCATAGCTTACAAATGCAAACCAAACCTCCATTTCCAATAATGTTTGTTCATCCGTCGGGACTAGTTCGAGCAAGTATTCAACAATTCTTTCTTGAGGCGCCAGTTCTCTTGCATTCAGATTTTTTATTCGAGTAAGTACCTTTTCCTTAACTAACTCCATTGTAAACGCTAATAGACTCTCTTGTTTTGAAAAGTAATGTCTTAAAGCGCCTTGTGATAATCCGGCCTCCTTCGCAATCGTTCTTGACGTTGCATGATGAATGCCTTTCTCACTAATGATTTTCCAAGTAGCTTCAGCGATAATATTCTTCATCTTCTCATGGTCCACGATTTTTGGCATACACACAGAATATCATATTATTTAACTCAACTGAAATAAATAGACGATGAAGAAGGGATGTGCTAGAATTTATTTAACTCAACTGAATTAAAAAAGAATGGGGCAAACGCAACATGCCACTCAAAGGAGTGCAATTGGAATGAATCAGCAATTCAAAGTAATTCTTCCAGCATGGGGAAAGGCAATCGGCTTATTATGTATGATCATTATATTTGCTGCTGTATTGTGGTTAGTGTGGACCGGAAATTTGAATATAAGGTACACGGCTGATCATGAGGAAGTGATTCCAATATGGCATAGTATGTTACCGGCATTCCTTGGTATTTTTCTAATCTATATGATTCCTTATCAAAGTCATGATTCCTCAATTTTCCAACAAATGGAGAAACAGCACTTGGTCGTTCAATCGATTGTATTATTGCTGTCAGGCGTTTTATTTACGGTTTCTCTGATAACGATAGACCAGCAAGGATTACATTTCCAGCTATATTATTTGGCGTTCAAGTTAACGACATTAATGTTCACTCCGTTGATTTTATTTCTGATTTATCGAAAAATGGCTGGCGGGCATCAAGACATTATATCGGCAAAGCCTCGCTCTCGCGGACACGTCATCGTACCACTAATCGTTATTTTGGTCTGGGGTTATCTAAAGTTCTATTCTCCAATTGCACAACCAGAAGGAGAAATCGTAGCAACCGATATGACAGAATTACTTCTCTTGGTGTTGATTGGTTTTATGATCAATAGCGTATTGGAGGAAGTTTTTTATCGGGTATGGCTGCAAACCCGATTGGAGACGTTGCTTGGAAGATGGCCCGCCATACTACTAGTTTCAATACTATGGTCCATTTGGCATGTCGCCATTCAAGGAAATGGTCATTGGGATATTGATGTGGCAACAGTAATTGCAAATCATGGGGTTACAGGTCTGTTTCTTGGTTATTTATGGGCCCGCTATCGTAAAATATGGGTGATTATCTTGATACATGGACTCATGAATGCTTCTCCTCATTTTCTTTTGCAGATCCTGTTTCATTGAGCGAGAAAGGATTTGGTTGGATCAGTCTTCCCATGAAACATGCCTCTATCTCGCCCATATTCCCGAGTGACGCTCAGGCACTAGAAAATACACCGCCCCAGGCATCAGCCTGCATGGCGGTGTATTTGTCTTTGAGATACTGTAGACCGGTGCTCCGTACCTACTCTTCCCCGGTAGCCACCGGATTTTCCTCATAACTAATTCAGTCAATACAGCTTCCGGAATACAACTTCACGTTTGAGCATCCCGCTTCTTCCAGCGCAATCACGTGCAGACAGGTGATTATGCCTGAACCGGAGTGCAGTAGTATTCCAGCGGCGGTATCGGATACATTAAAGATATACATAATTTCCATGTAACTTAATTTCGTTTGTTCAAATCTCTGAAGGAGAATCCTCAAGTTTGCTAAATGTATTTAAGTTTTACATGACTCAATTGTGGTAATTATACTTACATATCATTTATACTTGTAAGTTTATTCTTAATATTTAGAATTTTAATGTTACATTTGTTAACAAAAAAATATTGTTGTAAATGTATTTATATGTTAGTGTTTATTCATGTTATAAAATATTACATAGTACAGAGGGGGAGCGTAATGTTTATTAACCGAACGATTAGGAAATTTGGGGTTTCAGTAGGGATTATAAGTATGTTTACATTTGCTCTACCTTCAGTGGGTTTTAGTATGCCACTGCAACCAACAACCCTTGATAAGGTAGAAGGTGATTATTATGTAACGTCTGCGATTGAGAACATTCGCTGGGGATCACTGCCTAATCGAGACAGCTCTCCGATTCTTACTGTACCATCAGGAAGTGCTGTAACATTTGATACGGTATCGCATGAGGGAATGATAGAGGATCAAGGGAGAAATCCAGTGGAGTACTTCGGCAAATTCGGTATCTCACCCGATGGAGTGTTGGATGATGCGAAGGTAATTGCGGCTTCTCAGATTAAGCATGATTATGTAAAAGACGGACCTCATATTATCACTGGGCCAGTAGCGGTTGAGGGAGCGGAGCCAGGAGATGTTCTTAAAGTAGAAGTCCTTTCGTTGCAGACTCGAGTTCCATATGGTGTCATTTCTAACCGCCATGGTAAAGGTGCCCTTCCTAACGAATTTCCAGAAAATACAGGCCCACAAGAGGGAGCTAGCGCAACAAAACCGGAATTATATAATAATGTATCTATATTTACGCCTATTGAAGAAATCAACGGCAATTGGTATGGAGTATTACCAACAAAAGCTGGAAAAAATGTACGTTTCCCAATTAACCCGTTTCTAGGTGTTATGGGGGTTGCACCAAATACCAGTGAAGTTGTAAGTTCTATCCCACCTATTGAAACAGGAGGGAATATGGATATTAATGAGTTGGGTGTTGGTGCAACTATTTATTATCCGATTCAAGTTAAAGGCGGGTTATTCTATACTGGAGATCCACACTTTGCTCAAGGAGATGGGGAAGTAGCGTTAACTGCATTGGAAGCTTCCTTAAGGGGGACAGTTCGTTTAACGGTGTTAAAGAAAGGTGATCCATCACTACCACACAGTGGAGAATTTACGCAACCCTTTGCTGAAACAGAAGATTATTGGATTCCAATTGGACTGGACCCTGATTTGGATGAAGCAATGAAAGAATCAGTACGTGAATCGATTCAATTCTTATCTGATAAGCTTGATATGGATAGAAGTGTAGCATATGCGTACCTATCGGCCGCAACGGATTATGAAGTATCTCAGGTCGTAGACCGAACTAAAGGGGTTCATGGACTCATTCGAAAAACCGATTTCCTTGAACATGTTGACGTTGCAATGAACGTAGGTGGTACGTTAATCAAACCGGTTGTCCATAACAATGAGTTCTACGTACCGATTCGAACAATTTCGGAGCTATTGGGCGGTACAGTAGTGTGGGATAATAAGACGCGTACAACGCAAATCAAATTAGGTGCGAAAAATATAAGTGCGCAAATTGGTTCAGATGTGTATTCAATTAACGATAAACTAGTGTTCAATAGTAACGTACCAAAGCTTTTAAATGGCGAAACCGTAGTTCCGGTTTCTGTTATTAATGAAATACTAGGTGCTTATGTCAACTGGACGACGATCGACAAGACGTTAACAGCTAATGTATCGTTAAGTAAAAAACAATAATAGATTTCATTATTCAACCGCGGTGGACAGATATCCATCACGGTTTTTTTCGTTATCATGAATCAAAAAAAGCTACCACTTGATGTCTACTTCTGTGTGCTTTTAAATACTTACTGGGTTGTGTTGTTGAATTGATGTTGACTCCGAACATAGAAAAATACATCGCCGGGGCAGATAAGCCACCTAGCGATGTATTCCTCTTTGAGATAATGTGCACCCTCGCTACATTCTTAATTTTCCCCGGTAGCCACCGGATTCTCATCATAACTGATCCAGTCGCTCCAACTTCCAGAATACAACTTCACATTTGTATATCCCGCTTCTTCCAGTGCAATCACGTTCGGGCAGGCTGATACGCCGGAGCCGCAATAAACGATAATCGCACCATCCTTGTCCAGCTTACTGAAACGCTCTTCTAACACCCCAGTATCTGTCCAACGTCCATCCCAATCCAACACATCTTTCCAAAAATAATTCACCGCACCCGGAATATGTCCGGCCTTGGCATCAATCGGTTCCTCCAGACCTGCATAGCGGCGAGCATCACGGGAGTCAATTAGCACGACACTGCCACTTGCCGAAGCCTGCTGAACATCTTCAACACTTGCCAGCATGGCTGGCTGCACATTCACCTCAAAGGAAGATGGGATCTGAACCGGTACATCCGTAGTCACCGGGAATTTGGCGTTTTTCCAAGCGGAGAAACCTTCGTCCATGATATACACTTGTTCATGACCGATATAGCGAAGCAGCCACCATAGCCGAGATGCATTCATCCCGCCTTGATCGTCATAAGCAACAATACGACTATTGGAGCCGATGCCAGCTTTGGAGAGACGACTTGCGAGCGCAGCTGGATCAGGAAGCGGATGACGTCCTCCGTGCGCAGACACAGGAGAAGACAGATCTTTTTCCAAATCGAGATAGACAGCTCCTGGAATATGTCCAGCTTCATAGGATTGTCTTCCGGCCTCTGGCTGACCGAGCAAGAATCGGCAATCTGCAATAACTACATCCGGTTCATACATTCTGGCGAGCAGCCAGCGCATGGATACAATATTTTTCATCAAATACACCGCCTTATGAGAGTGGTAGAGTCGTTTATTACTATGCATTAAGAAAAAATACGTTATACCGTGGTAGGTTCAACAGGCCCTTTGCCAGCGATAGGAGCATCAGCAGGAATGGGTTGAGGTTTGGTTTTGCCATATCGAATGAAAATCCATACCCCGAATATAATGACCACCCCGGCAGACATCTGTAATGCACTGAGGGATTCGCCGAGCAGCATCCAGGCCAGTAATGAAGAGAATACGGGTTCCCCAAGTACGCCCATGGATACCGTCGTGGCATTCATATATTGAAGCAGCCAGTTGAAGAGATAATGTCCAAAGATCGTTGGCACAATGGCGAGCAGCAGGAAGATTCCCCACTCTGACGCAGCGTAACCTCCGAACGGATGGCCCATGATCAGATTATATACCGCCAGCGTGCAAGCAGCTACGAAGAAAACCCAGAAGTTATACGAAAATGCACTAAGTCCCGCTCGCAAAAATTGACCCAGCAGCATATGAACGGCGACTGCGATTGTGCCAAGTAAAGACAGGACATCACCTTGCAGGGCAGTACCTGCCAACTGGAAATCTCCTGCGCCAATGACGATTGATCCAAGCAGGGCGATGCCCATGCCGATGATCATCATGCGGTTAATTTTGGCTTTGAACAGCCATACCGAACCGGCAAGAATCAGTATAGGCTCCAGCGCGAGAATAACTGTGGAACTGGCAACACTGGTGAGCCGCAGCGAACCCATCCAGAGCAGGAAATGAAGGGCCAGCATCACACCGGATGCAAGCAGCAAGCCCCACTGCCGTAAGCTCAGACGCATCATCTCATGTCTGTATTTCCAGACAAACGGGAGCATTAGCAGATTGGTCAGAAATAGACGGTACATGGCAATGACCGCAACATCTGCGGTAGACCAGCGTACAAAGATCGAAGAGAAAGAAATGGCGATAATGCCGACAAAGAATAACAGATAGATGGATCTGCCGGCACGGTTCAAGCTTGTCATGGGTGTAGCTCCTTCTTGAAGTCTGATAGCGTAAATCACTTCATTATACAGGAGAAGGTAACCGTAGGAAAGATAAAGAGAACGAAGAGATAAGTAGATTGTAACCGGGCTTGTAACTATTCTGTCATTCTCCCGATCCATTTTTCTATTAATCTTCTATATAGAGACATGAAACGAGATAATATACCAATAATCGGGAAAAAATGAAAGTAAGGAAGTGGCATGACAGTGAGAGTTCAACAAGAGAGAGCGGGAGAGCGTGGCAGTATTCCGCCTAGCACAAGTCGCACGAAAACACATAAACGAAGAAAAATCCGGTATGGAAGGGTAATCATAGCTCTAATGCTCTTGGTACTGTTCGTTACCGGTATTACATATGTATTCTTTGGCATGACGCATTGGATCAAAAGCGTTGTGGCGCCGCCTCCGATTACTGTAATCGAACAGCCAGCCAAGCTCGGCATGATACAAGTTACTCCGGATGCGAAGGAGGAGCCGGCACGGTTCCAGGGCCAGGTTCGCAAATTGGCATACATAACGTTTGATGATGGGCCAACTGAATATACGGAACAACTGCTGGATATATTGAAGCAGCATGAGGCGAAAGCTACCTTTTTTATGATCGGACGTCAGTTGAATCAGCATCCAGAAGCAGTGAAACGGCTGTTGAAGGAAGGCAGTTATCCTGGACTTCACAGCATGACGCATAACTATAAAAAGCTGTATAAGAGCGGCAACTCGGCAAACTTTGTGAAAGAGTTCAAGAAAGAGCAGAAGATGGTGCAGGACCTGATTGGTTTTACGCCTCATCTGATTCGTGCACCTTATGGCAGCAGTCCACAGATCGGTGAAAAGTTCAGAGGTGACATTGCGGCGGCCGGATTCAAAATGTGGGACTGGACGACAGATTCACTCGATTGGAATCTTCCCGGTCAGCCGGACAAGATTGTGGCCCGGGTGAGCAAAAGTGTACATCGGGATAAGGAAGTGATTCTGATGCATGAGCGGGAGCAGACGGTGCAGGCTTTACCACGCATTCTGAAGTTACTCGAAGATCGGGGTTACGAGTTCGAAGTATACGATCCGGATGCACACTGGGTAGCCAATTTTAGCGGAGATACCCGCTTGTAATATAACAACAAGATGATGCAAGAGAGGAAGGACTTTGGTGCTAACGAGTAAAAAAGTGGCGCTTGCGGCAGTTAGTGTATTGCTAATTCTGCTGGCGAGTGGTTGTGGAGATCCGCAGGAGCCTGCGGCAAATCAGATAAACCAATTGGTGCTCAGCGGTCAGGAGATCGATCAGAGTTTGAAGACGCTGACCAGTCATGAGCAGGAAGATATGAAGTTATACAAGTCTATTTTAGACAAAGGCAAGAACAAAAACAGTGATCTCGAAGCACTGCTGGATCAGGCAGCAGATCATATCCATGAACGAAGAACGTTGTTGAAAAAGGCGGAAGAGGCCATGGAACAGACCAACGAGAAGACGGTGGCCCTGCGCGGTTCATTGAAAGAACTATCATTTGAAAAAGAAGAAACGTTGGCACAGGCTGAAAAGGTGCTGGATCAATATGAAGCAAGAGCACGTGCATTGGAAAATTTTGTTGCTTCGTATCAGTTGAGTCTGAGTGCCGATGAGCAGTTGTATGATCTGATGAGAGAAAGTGCAGAACCTAATCTGGTTAAGATTAAGCGAGCCATTCGGGTACGGAATAGCGAATATGCGAAGCTTGCTGAATTCCGAAAGAAATTTAACCTCCAGACCAAAGCGTTTAACGGAGCCAATGCCAAACTGGTACAGATGGATCAGGCCAGCTGAGCAGAGGATCTGAGCAACGATTCAGATATTTTGCATGATTGAGCTGCCTGTCTCCCGTGTAAGTACTAGTATACAGCCAAGCCAATGGATGAGAAGCAACATGGACAAGCATCATTGCGTATAAGCTAACGGAGGTGTTCATATGCGAAAAGGAAATACAATGAAAGTCAGTACATCACTCCTGGTTTTACTTATGGGATTCTCGCTTGTGGCCTGTGGGAACAGTAATCCTGCTGCACAGCCACCAGTGAATAATACGGAAGAACAGTCACCAGCACCGGAGCAACAACCAAATGAAAGTGCTGCAATAGAAGCAGAAGGTATCCTGACTGGATGGGCTGATCCGCATACCGTTGAGATTCGAGTGAATGAGAAGCCGATGTCATTCCAGGTGAGCGAAGATCTGCAGAAGTCTCTGGATGATATCGATGACGAAGATTCCGTTCGTTTCAAATATGTAGAGAAAACAATTGATGCAACAACGAAACAGTTGGTACTTACAGAGATTGCAAAGATTGAATCTAGTGATGACAATAACGGTTCCAATGCAGGCGGTACAGTAACGTCCGATCGTCCGAAGACATCAGAGCTGGAAGTGACGGTAGAAGGAATGACCGAGAAACGTCCAGTGACATTGGCACAAGCGAAAGGTTATTCACTTTATGTGTTTGAACCGATGGCTTTTGACGCCGAAGACCATGAATTAACAATGAAGATTGATCCGGATTATGAGGTAGAGATTGAGAAGCTGCCGGCGAATTACAATCTGGATGCGCTGAAGATGGATGCCAAGGAAGAGTTGTCCGAGACCGGAGAAGTGAAGCAGTTAACGGCTGAACAACTCAGCAACGGCCCGATGAAGGATGCAAGATTATACATGATGTCCCAGAATGATAAGAAAACAGAGTACTTTATTGTCAAAGAACTGGACGGCAATGGTTTCATTTTCCACATCCAAGCACCTATTGGTGAACCTTCGGAAGGTTTCCTGCCCATGGCATATGCATCCCTCAATTCCATTATGAATGAGTAGAAAAGGGATGAGCTACAAGGCTGAGCCAAACGATGTATTAAATTAAAAAGATTCCCCAAACAGCGTGTTTCCTTGAGAGAGGAGATACGCTGTTTTATTAACGTTACTACAATATAGATAGATGTACCGTGCCGTGCCACGCCGTGCATAGACAAATAGCCGGAAGGAGCGATGCAACTGCATAGGTTCCTCCCGGCTTCTTGGCCGTGCTTCTATTCAGTTTGCAGGATCAAACCCATGCCCTGATCCGTTACTCAGGTTAGTATGGTCGATTCCTTGCGCCCTTTGAGTTCCTGATAACGGGCGATTACATTCTGATGAACGGGATGTTCGTCGGGAATTCCCATGCGTTCACGTATGAAGGCGGAGACGCCATCTTCGCGAATCATGTGTTGTAGCTTCATGGCTTCCTCGTCGCGCTTGTAATTGAACAGCATTGCGGCCGCCATGGCAGAAGTTAAATGAGGAATTTCAATTCCGAATTCACTGGCCTGCATCGCTGGGCGAACAAGCCGATCATGAGGCGAAAGCTTGCGAAGGGGGGAACGTCCGACCCGGGTGACCTGATCCGTCAGGTTGGGATTGGCGAAGCGTTCCAGTATGGTATCGATATATTTGTTATGCTTCTGAGCGTTGAATCCGTGCTTCTGGATAAGCATCTGACCGGTCTCTTCCATAACATGGCGCACTTTGGCCCGCAGGGTGGAATTACTCATCACCTGTCGGATCGTCTTGAATCCTTCGAGATAGCCGAAGTATGCGGCGACACAATGGCCTGTATTGACCGTAAACATTTTACGCTCGATATAAGGTTCAAGCGAATCCACATAGTGGACGCCATCTATTTTCTTAAATCCATCCAGAAGTGCTGGACGATGAACGACCCATTCGTAAAAAGGTTCAACAGTGACCTGCAGCGGGTCTTTGTGGTTTTGAGCCGGAACAATCCGGTCCACAGCTGCATTGGGGAAAGAAACATAACGTTCGGCTTTTTTGCGAGTTTGTTCATCCAAAAATGGATAAATGCGTTTCTTCAGCCTGGTGCTACCACCGATGGCATTTTCGCAAGCGATAATATGCAGTGGAGCCTGATTATTGTTTTTCATGCGAAGTTGAATGCCTTTGGCGATCGGTTCGGCGATATCTCCGAGTGCAGATACCCCCACCGCGGTTGTGATCACATCGGCTGAAGCAATCTCTTCAGCAACCAAATTCTGCTCACTCACATTGATAGCCGTCACGTTGTTGACAATCGTGGTGTCCTGATCTCTATTGGCAAGTGTAATCGGATATTCCTGCCTCTCTTGAAGCATGGAGATTTTCTTCGGGTTACGTGCGACAAAGCAGACTTCGTAGTTGGAAGCGGACAACATATGACCGATAAAACCGCGGCCTATATTGCCCGCACCAAAATGTACAGCTTTCATGTGTGAACTCCCCCTTTAAGGATTGAATCGCGAAATTCGTGCAGACCTTAGACGGTAGTGACGAGTGGCTTCGAAATCAAATCATTAAATGTAAGGTCGGTCAAGCAAGATAACCGTTGGTGAGGCATATCGAATTCCAGTGTTCCTGTGATGGTATTCGAGATGACTACGCAGTGCATACCAGCCGCAGCAGCTGCACGCGCGCCGTTAGGTGAATCCTCAATCGCTACGGCTTCGTCTGCAGTTACTCCAAGGGCTTCAAGCGCTTGAATATAGAGTTCCGGGTCAGGCTTCACATTTGCAACATCATCTGCCGTACGAATGACTTCAAAATAATCTTTCAGTTTCAGTTGTTCCAGATGTTGTTCAACCCACTCCCGTTTGGAGCTGGATGCTACAGCCAGTTTCAGTCCAGCTTCACGTGCTTGTTCAAGATATTCCTGAATACCAGGACGCACCTTTTCTTTGTTCATCAATGCAGCGTGCTGCAACTGAACGGATTCCCTGAACGCTTCCCGATCGATCGGAAGATTCAAATCTGTGATGAGGTACTCATACGGATTAAATGTTTTCAGACTGGTACCGATGCATTGTGAATACATCTCCAGGGTTAAATCTACGCCGTGTTCCTTGTAAGCATCACGAAAAGCAATATACCATGCTGTCTCTGTATCAATAATCGTTCCGTCGAAATCAAACACCAGTGCCTTAATCATAAATTTGTTCCTCCTGTTTCAGAATTAGTTTGGGGATAAAACGAAAAATGAAAATTTTCTGCAAATTCATTCCCTGTATTCATTAACCTGCGGGATATTAGTTGACGCAACAAACCGAAAATGAATATTAATTTGGGAAAAAATATGCGTTTGAAGCTAATAAAACCGTAACATAGGACAAACCGAAGGGTCAAGCGCGTCATGATTGTTTACATTGAAAATTTTCACATGTATGATTTGTTTTCAGAAAATGATGAACGTTGCAAACCGTTAACCCTTTTGCATGTAAGCGGTGTACTGAATAAACTGTTTTTACAGCTCGAAAAAATAAAACTTTTTTTATGAAAATTGGATAGTCTGGCCGTTCAACAGCTCTCGACACTTTTATAATAGAAGAAATGGAGCTGAATTTATTGGATTTTATTAGCTTTACGCCAGATCAGGCCCTGTGGGAGAATGGAAGAAAGATTCTGAAAGTATATGGAGTAAGGGAGGAAGACAAGCATGTTGCAAAAGGACCGTTTCAATGGCTGCTTCATCGGGCTTGCAGCGGGTGATGCGTTGGGAACTACCGTGGAATTCAGCAGCCCGGGCACATTTGAACCCGTAACGGATATCGTGGGTGGAGGTGTATTTGGGCTGGAGGCAGGGCAGTGGACAGATGATACATCCATGGCTCTGTGTCTGGCAGAAAGTTTGGTACGTAAAGCAGACTTTGATCCTGCGGATCAGATGCGCAGATACACCAATTGGTACAAGGTCGGGTATATGAGCAGCACAGGCGATTGCTTCGATATCGGCGGGGCCACACGAAGTGCCTTGGAGAGGTTTGAGATAACTGGAGAAGCCTACAGCGGATCAACTGACCCGATGACGGCGGGCAATGGCTCTATCATGAGGCTTGCACCTGTCGCGATGGCTTATGCTAATCAACCAAACGAGGCGGTTCGTTATGCCGGGCTGAGCTCCCGGACAACACATGCTGCAACAGAAAGCGTGGAAGCATGTGAAGTGCTAGCCGCCATAATTGTTGCCGGTCTGCGCGGAGCGGACAAGAGCGTCATGCTGATGCCGGAGACATGCAGACAGTGGAGGGAAGAACCTACTTTTTCGCCTGCAATTGAAGAGGTTGTGATGGGTTCTTATCAGAGCAAAGAACCTCCCGAAATTAAGGGCAGTGGTTATGTGGTTCGTTCACTTGAAGCAGCACTATGGGCGTTTCATAAGTCATCAAGCTTTGAAGAAGGCGCGTTGTTAGCTGTTAATCTGGGTGATGATGCGGACACTACAGGTGCGGTGTATGGGCAGATCGCAGGTGCTTATTATGGATTGAGTGGTATTCCGGCACACTGGCGGGACAAGCTGGCTATGCGTGAAACGTTCGAACAACTAACAGATGCCTTGTGGTTGAAGGCGACAGAAAATCGTTGATTAGAGACAGGAGAAGAGAACATCTATGAGCACCACAGGACACACAACAGAACCACAGGCTTCGCAGTCAGGTAAACGAGGGGCGTTTCCATTATCCCTGTTATGCCTGACGATAGGGGCTTTTGCGATTGGTATGACTGAATTTATTATTATGGGCCTGCTGCCCAATGTGGCAACAGATCTGAATGTAAGTATTCCGCAGGCGGGACAACTCATTACGGGATATGCGCTTGGTGTAGCGGTAGGTGCGCCGATATTGACCGTATTTACACACAAGATTCCGCAGAAAAAACTGCTGGTACTGCTGATGTGCATTTTCATTATCGGGAACGCATTGTCCGTTATTGCTCCCACCTATGGGTTGTTAATCTCAGCACGGATATTAACGGCATTTGCCCATGGCACGTTCCTCGGTGTAGGTTCAATCATGGCGACGCGGCTTGTTGCGCCCGAGAGAAGGGCAGGAGCGGTATCGGTTGTTCTCGCGGGGCTAACGATTGCCAACATTATTGGCGTTCCGTTTGGTACGTTTATCGGGCAACAGCTTGGATGGCGGTCATCTTTCGGGGCGATTACGATCTTGGGCATCATTTCGTTGATTGGTATCATTCGTTTCATTCCCGTCCTCCCGCAAGGAGCACCAGCAAACCTCGGACAGCAATTTCGGAATCTGGTTCGTCCACAAGTGTTGCTGGTTCTGCTTATTGGGGCGTTGGGGTGCGGAAGTTTGTTTACAGTCTTCACCTATATTACGCCGATGCTTGTGGATATTAGCGGCTTTGCAGAGCAAAGTGTGACCTGGATTCTGGTGTTGTTTGGCTTCGGTGTAACCTTGGGCAATTTGGTTGGCGGCCGTCTGGCAGACTGGAAGCTGATGCCTTCGTTAATCGTCAACTTTGGGATCTTAGCTGTTCTGTTAGCTGCACTTACGATTACACTAGAGAATCCTTATCTCGCGGTAATCACCATATTCTTCTGGGGTGTAGCCGCGTTTGGTATTATGCCGGGACTTCAGATTCGGATTATGAATATGACCCGCGAAGCGCCGCTGCTGGCGACAACCTCAAGTCATTCGGCATTTAACCTGGGAAATGCCGCTGGTGCCTATATGGGTGGGTATGCAATTACGCATACAGGACTTATCTCAGTGCCTTTGTATGCTGCAGTAATTGCTGCACTGGGTTTGCTGGGTTTGTTCATCAGTCTGTTGATGAAAGACAGACTGGCTTCACCCGAGGGTGCAGAGGTAGTTAATCCAGTATCCGTACACTAAACAGATGTCAAGAAAGCCTCAGCCATCCTGTGTAACCAAGGGCTGAGGCTTTTTGGGTATGCTGTTTTAATAGATTTCAAGCTCATTGATTCGCACATAGGTTGGCTGATGGGAAGGACCTTTACTCGCTACGACACGGATCTTGGAGGTACTGACTGCTGAAAATGTGTGTGAACGCGTTAACTCTTGATTGCCTGTAATCTGTACAAGATTCACCCAATTTGAGCCATTCCAGTATTGCAGATCATAATTGGCAAGCGGGTATCCCTGGGTGGTGTACAGATCAATTCGCTGGATTGAACTCGATGCCGGCAAATCAATGACGACATATTGGGGAAGTGAGGAATTACGGTTATTGGCCCAGCTATAACTTTCCCCCAAGGCCGTGTTACGATCTCCGTCATTGATTCGGGCTGCTGAATACCCGGGATAGGTGGAAGTTACCGTTATGGCAGCATTTCGTGCCAGGTTCTGTCCGGTTCCCGGATTGGTAGGGGTTTTCACCAGATTCACCAAATTCCAGCGCAGCTCGAAGAGTTTGAAGGACTTATTAAATACAGCTCCTTCTCCTTTGACGAGAGCATCAATCTTTAGAGACATGGTACTGGGTACATTATTGCTGCTTGTCCATTTCCCTGTGCCTTCAATGCCGGCAAAAACACTTACCTCAAGTATTTTTTTGCCGGCAATTTTCAGACCGACTTCCGCTTTGGCTCCTGCCCAAGCAGTGATCTGTCCTTCAATTTTATGGGTTACCGTAAGATATCTGTTCACACTGCTGTAAGGCTGGATCTTCACGGGAATAAAGACACGTGTTTTCCCTTTGACTCCCGCGGTAACCGTGTATCCCTGATCGACCTGAAATTCAAAGGTGACGTTGCCGTCAATACCAATGACCAGAAAAACGCCGACAGATACGGCTCCAAGATTGCCAGCACCAATGTTGAAGCCCATGATTGGAACTTTGACTTCTTTTTTGAACTTGGCATCACCTTTGATATAGATGTTGGCTTTTTCACCAGCGGTAAATTTCAGATCATATTTTCCCCAAAATCCGTATTTCCCCGTAACTTTGGGTGCAATCAAGGTGAGCTTGCCACCTGCTTCAACGAACACTTTGTTACCGTTTGCATTTTGTTGATTTACAAGTACCTTCTTGAAATCACAGACAAACTCATTGCCGGATTTTTTGCAATTGGCAAAATCACCTGCTCCAGCAGCACGAATCACATCATTCAGATCCGTTGAATTAATATCAGTTAATTCCGTGGAGTTTATTTCATTCAGATCCATATCATTTGTATCATTCATGTCCATGGAGTTCACATCATTCAGATCCATGGGTGCGATATCCGTGGAAGCGATATCCATTGTTTCTGCATCCGCAACAGTGTCCATATTTGCATCTAAATCATTTTGAATCGTGTTGTCGATGTTGAACTGTCGCATTTCAGCATCGTCAGTTATATCGGTCTCTAACAAGGAAGGGGTTTCCTGAACAAGCCATTCCTTGCTATCCAATACCATCTCAGGATCAGGCATGACGATATTACGCTCTTCGAACGAGACCTCCTGCTCGGGAATATCATAGTAATCGAACAATTCCTCCACACCCGGAGTGGTGTAATCTACCCGCATACCACCAGAGCTTCTATTGACGCTTGTAACTTTGATAGCCCGGGCAGAGGACTGATCGAGAAAGATCTGACCAGGAGCTAGGTTATTACCGATCTGGGCAGCCTCTTGGGTGCTAAGTTCTATAGAACCTTTCTCTTCCACCGTTTCAAAGACGGCATTTACCACGGGAAGTCTCTTCACCATGGAAGCAGGCATGGGTTGGGTTGGTTTTAACTGATAATCGACTTGCTCGAATTGACCTGAAGAAGAAATGGGGTTGCTAACAGCCAGTCCATCTTCGGAGACGTTAAATGAGATTCGAAAATATGCTTCTGAAACTGGAGCATTCACATTGGTCTTGCCTGCCCAGATCCAGCGTGCACTGGTCTCCTCAGGCATGCCACTAATCTGTTTCCAAGGATCACTGCCATACCGTCCGAAGTCAGTAGCACGTGACCATGACGAATCATCGAATTTGGGTTGCTCCCAACCTTCGATATATCGTTCAGATACTTTCCAGTTGAAATCCGTAACCAGATTCTCATCTCCGTAGCTAAGGTCTGCCAGCAGTCCCGCATAGAGGCCTATATCCTTCGCTTGAACTGCAATCACATTGATGCCAGATTGAATGGGCACAGGGAACGTATAGGCTTTGGCCCAGTCGGTGCCTTTTCCCGTCTGTCTGCCGTTTATAAAAAGTGTGAACTCATCATCTGCGGTTATAGATATTTTTCCTTCATTGTTAGATGCAGCATAGACATTGGATGGCCATAATCCTACAAGTAAAGGCAGCAATAATGTAATAACCAGGAATGAAGCCCATGCTTTTTTGATCGACAAGCGTACATTGAACATCATCATTTTCCTCCCAGAAAATAAAGTAGTTGCAAAAGATATTGGCGGCCGAAACGTTGAAACTTTTTCGTAAGCATATCTCAGAAGAAAAATATTATGAATCTATTGAAATTGTTCATAGACACCCCCCTATGGAAGCTATAATAAGGTAAAATATTCAATTTAACAACATTATTTTACAATTTTAAATTATGATTCGAGAATAAAGAAGAAAGAAGAAAAACTCTGATGCTCTAAGATCATTGAATTGAATCGCTAGAAATGAAAATATTGTTGCAAAAAATGGATAAATAAGTTTAAATATACTATATAAGTAATTCTATGTCGGAAAAACAGAGTGAAATCTACAGGTTCAGTGTTTTCTGAAGGGAAGGGAGGTGATCTAACCTGTTTATTGTAAGGGCTTTCAATTTTGGGTTGAGAGGAAGCTTGCTTCACCGCGTTAGAAAAAAGTTGAACTTCAGCATCAAGCGTAATCCAGTGAAACTTCGAGAAACGCATACTTAAGTTTGACAAAATTGAGAGGAGAAATTGAGATGAAAAAACGTATTACAATCCTTTTAAGTCTTTCGATGATCGTTGCCATGATTGCCCCAACAATGGCTTTTGCTACGGATTCCAGTGAGGTTGGTGCTCAGAACACAGCGTATGAATCTATGAATGTATCCAGCAATGACGCTAACAATGCTCTGGCTAATACTCCGGTGGTGCCGGCACCACCGGGTTTTGATGGCTATCGAAACAATATTCCGCACGGAAATACCAATCTGATATCCTATTACTCCACAACGGTGGGCAATACACGGAAAGCGACGGTGTATACACCGCCAGGATATTCTCCGAATAAAAAGTATAACGTCTTGTATCTCCTGCACGGCATCGGCGGGGATGAGCATGAGTGGGTCAATGCAATGAAACCCAAGAACATTTTGGACAACCTGTATTCGGAAGGCAAGCTGTCCCAGATGATCGTTGTCATGCCGAATGGCCGTGCCATGAAGGACGACCGTCCAGTCGGTGACATTTTTGCTCCGGACAAAGTGGCTGCGTTTGAACGGTTTGAGCAAGACCTGCTCAAGGATCTGATTCCTCATATCGAGGCCAATTATCCGGTATACAAAGACAAGAATAGCCGTGCGTTGGCCGGTCTGTCCATGGGTGGTGGGCAGTCGCTTAACTTCGGATTGAAAAATCTGAATACCTTCGCTTGGGTAGGGGCCTTCTCGGCTGCACCGAATACGCAATCTGTATCACAGCTGGTTTCCAACCCGGGACAAGTAGCCAGCCAACTCAAATTGTTGTGGATCTCCTGTGGATCAAGTGACGGTCTGTTATGGGTCAGCCAGAACTTCAAAAACGGCTTGAGCAGCATGAATATTCCGCATACCTTTTATCTGGATGTAGGTGGACACGAACCATCTGTCTGGAACAGCGGCCTGTATCAGTTCTCACAACGAATCTTCAAATAATTTAATTTGAATTAGCTTCTTGAAGCAATCGACAGGAGAAACAGGAATTCATATCGATATGCAGCCTCAGTTCTGTTCTGCACAGGGCTGGGGCTTTATGTTGGTTAGTGTGCGAATATGACATGATGAATGAGAGAGAATATGTTAGCATGAAGGAAGCAGATCCACATGGAGCGGGTAGTTAATTACATAGGTAGATACATGAAGGAGAGAAATAGGATGTTCTATTACAAAGGTGCATTCCGGGAAACGGACAATGTGATTTATTTCAAAAGCGATGTTTCATTAGCCCAGAATGATGTTGTCCTATTTGGTGAAAAGAAGTATTTTATCGAAAGTGTGGAAAAAGAATTTCTCCTGCTTCAGCGGGTGGGCTCCATAGTTTCTGTGAGTCTGTGAAATCTTCGCAAGATCATCCCCTTTTTCAAGTGTACGTGCACTTCTGGGCCTCTGCCTACATACAATAGATCGACCCTGTTCCCACATGTGCTCAGGCCAGATCGTTGTAAAACTGCAGGAGGTGTCATCTGTGCCCGGATTGTTTACCGCAATTGCTCTATTCATTAAAGAGTTAACGTTACTCGTCTCGTATGTCAAAAATAATGCCTTCCCCCAGCCACTGGCTGAGGGTGATGAAGCCAAACATTTGCGCCTTATGGCTGAAGGCAATGCTCACTCTCGCAATCTGCTCATTGAACACAATCTGCGCCTCGTCGCGCATATCGTCAAGAAGTTCGACAATACGGGTGAAGATCAGGAAGACCTGATTTCCATCGGAACCATTGGTTTGATCAAAGCGATCGAAAGTTTTCAACAAGGCAAAGGTACAAAGCTTGCCACATTTGCGGCGAGGTGTATTGAAAACGAAATTTTGATGCATCTCCGTTCCCTGAAGAAAACACGCAAAGACGTATCCCTGCACGACCCCATTGGTACGGACAAAGAAGGCAATGAAATTACATTAATCGATATCCTTGGCACAGAAGCTGATGATGTTGTAGATCGAGTACAGCTTAAGATTGAAAAAAGCAAAATTTATCGCAATCTAGATATCCTTGATGACCGGGAGAAGGAAGTTGTAATTGGTCGATTTGGCCTGGAAGCAGGCGGGGAGGAACGAACTCAACGCGAAATTGCGAAGGAACTGGGCATCTCACGTTCTTATGTATCAAGGATTGAGAAGCGAGCGTTAATGAAGTTGTACCACGAGTTTTATAAGCAAAAGTAGTTGTTGGATAGACCAGAGGGCGCCTTTATCGGGAGCCCTTTTTACTGTGAAGATACTTAAATTGGATCTAAATAGTATTAATTATTTGGGGTTATGACCTAAATAAAGGAATTTTCATTCCTGATGAAGAATATCTTATACACAGACCAATTTAATATTTAAGGAGTACATCATAATGAAGCAGCTTTTTCGGAAAACTCCACTGTGGTTTTTGTTAATCTGGATCGTAGGATTTATGATGATTGTTTTCAACTCGTTTCAATCGTATTCGAGTGTTATTAACTTTATTGCGTTATTGATGATTAGTGTTGCTAATGCTATTCGAATTTGGCGAACCGAACGTTCATTAGCGATTACCTTTTTAGTCGTTGCTGCTCTATGCTTGGCTTTTATTTTAAAATACTTCTATAGATATGTATTATCAGCATAACGTGGCATGAGAATAACAAAGGAATGTACATAGGCTGATGATAGTATGGATCGGATGCAACTTAAGATTAATAAAAGCCAAGGGCATGAAATAGGAGCATATGAAGTGGTCACCTCTTACAAAGGTGGCCTCTTTGCTGTGCAAAAAAATATATAAAAGAGGATATGTATTCTGGACAGATTATTTTATATGATGAGTAATAATATTTTGCATCGTAGAGAGCATGTACAGAAAGAGAGTAGTGGTTGATCATGCAGCAAGAAACGTTAACAAGGGGATTAAAGAACCGACATGTGCAGTTGTTGGCGATCGGAGGTGCGATCGGTACAGGTCTGTTTCTTGGAGCAGGCAAAACGATCCAACTGACAGGGCCGTCCATCTTGCTGGCCTACATCATTACGGGGGTTGTATTATTCCGTGATCATGCGTGCATTGGGGGAGCTGCTGTTAAGCAACTTGCAGTATCATTCCTTTTTCGATGCTTCTAAGTGTTCCATCTTTGCCTCCAGTGTCCATTCACGTTTCAACGGTTGACCTGAATTGGTTCTGTATATATCCTTCTACGTCTGCTTCATGATACGAGGCAGGCCAACGTTTTCCACAAGAACGGTTACGCTCTGAACTAATTTATTTGACATCTAAACGCTTTTGGGAATTTCATTTGGATCCTAAATATTCCATTTTATTTAAATGCATCGGTGTATGTAACCGGCTAAGCATTGAAGCCTAACATAATCATATTAACCCTAATATTACCATATAGAACTAGTGTATCTCTGGTGTTAGAATGAGGATTATATTTATTTTTAATTTTGTTAAAATGTTGGTTCTAATCAAATAAATGGAATAACCCTTTAAAGGAGTGAATTCGTGAATAAAAAAGAGCTTCCTATACAATATCCATTAGTATCTAATTACCCACAGCATGCCTATTATTTTTCGATAATATCAAATAATGAGAATTGTTTTCCGTGGATTTATAGTAATTATTTAAATATGTGTTTGATGCAATCTGGGGAAGATTGTTTTTTAGACTATTATGCACAATCCCCTGAACATCATTTTCACCCTTGCTTTACACATACTCAACGGATGTTAAGATCGACGGTATTGAAATTCATGCCAAATATAGTTGAATTCTTAAAAGAACAAATCCAACAAGACAATTACATATGGCTTCATGTAAATGAATATTACATTCCAGGTTCGCCAGCGTATCAAAAGTTCTCATTTCCACATGCCATATTTATATATGGATTTGATGATCTTGAGAGACGATTTAATATTTCTGGTTTTTTAGAAAACAGAAAGTATACAACTGCCTTCGTTTCGTATTCAGATCTAGATAAGTCATTTCATGATTTTGGAAAAAAACATATTGATAATGATGTTACTCAACATGTTAACTATATGCACTTGCTAAAATTACATCCGAAACATCATCAAGGATTGCCATATCTATTTGATATGAAATTTGTTGCAGAACAAATCAAAGATTATTATGAATCAAAAAATCTATCCTTAAATTATCAATCCTTTTATAGTCATAAATCATATTCAGAGTGGACTTACGGAATAGACATTTTACCTAAGTTAACAGAATATTATTCTTCACACTTGGAGCACAGCGCTCAGTTCGATGTGAGACCACTGTACACGCTATATGATTATAAAAAACTCATGGTATCAAGAATTAAATATATAGAAGAAAACAAACTTTATGATCTTAACCCTGTGTTCTTGGAGGGATTCATTAAGATTAGGGATAAAAGTCAGAATATACTCAATCTATATATAAAATATGCATTAACACAAGATAAGCAAGTCCCTCCTAAATTGATAAGTCTCTTTAATGAATTGTATCTTAATGAACAAGTGCTTCTAGAACAATTGCTTAATGATTTCTCTAAGAACTCTCTATTGTGAAATTACTTGACCTTTATAAGCTATTCAAATGATTAGCGTGTTTTTGTATCAGCGATATGTTGAAGATATCTCTGTATGGTCCGAATGTTTAACGTCCAATCTTTAATTGGTCATAGCTCTGTTAAGTAGCGAATAAAAAAGTGTTCTATTAAACGGCGACTTTTTCCCGGAATTTAATCGGGGAAAGTCGCTGAGTTTGTCTTGAAAACGTTCCTCGTTATAAAACTAAATATAATTCATAATTTGGATCCTTGCTTGCTCCATATGTTGAGGTTTTTCCGATTAGTACTCCTCGGTTTTTAAATGGTAAAAGAACGATTCAATAAAAGTGTTGTAGAATCAATTTTCACGGCAAGAAAGGCTTCCTGTCATCTTTTTTCTTCAACAGGTTTAGCATAGGGGCGGATGATTACTGAAGTCCCTGATCTAAATGGAGAAAATATGGTCGCTTTTAACGGCTTCACCGAATCCTTCAAGAGTTTCAAGTCATTCTGTTCCGAAAGTGTTCCGAAGACACAATCTCATTGTTATCGTGATACGTACGAAGTCGGGGAATCCTTAGAAGCTTGCTTCCATATCCGCTCGCGCACTGTTCGCTTCTCTCTACAGGCAGTGTTCTTAGCTCGCTTAATCTACAGTGAGATTTCAGTAATTCTACACAGTCATACTACGCGGCCCACGTGCATATTTCTCGTATGGACCGGCACCGGGCTTATAAATCCGGCTTCCCTCTCCGTGCTAGTTCGGATTGAGCTTTTTTTAGATATTCTACCTGTCCTTTTAGATAAACATTTTCTTCTTCGGCACTGCTAAAATTTTTCTTTGTACAAGCGTCCCGGGTAACCCTTAAAACACACACTCCGTTTTAGCTTTTGCGTCCCCATGAGATATCTGGCTGGCATTTTTAAACTTCCCTATGATCCGGCTTTATGCCTAACCTTCCTCACTCGCAGAAGAATAGCCTCTTTCTTCGTTTCTTCAATGTATCGATTAGAAGCCTATCTTTTCTTTGCAAGCATAGCAAATATATCCTCCATTTTTCAGTATTTAGATCATTCCAACATGCTTTTTTCATCCCCTACCTTGAGGCGGTGAGACCAACACCGTTCAATTTCACAAATCTTTTGTTTATCGTAGGGCACTGCTGCAATGGGAGGCGATGTGTACTGAGCTGGTCCGCCGCAGTGTGGTTGTAAGCCAGATCAAGGTCGCGCCCGAAAAGGCAGGGTCATGACTGGCATTGGGATTATGATCGTTGGAACTGTACTTGTGATCCGGGCTCTTATTTTGTCGGACGGCGGGATTATACTCATCCTTCTCTCACAAATAACTTAAGATTATAAAAGCCAAGAGCATGAAATACGGGTGTATCAAGTGGTCGCCTCTTACAAAGGTGGCCTCTTTGCTGTGCAAAAAAATATATAAAAGAGGGATATGTATTCTGGGCAGATTATTATATGATGAGTAATAATATTTTGCATCGTAGAGAGCATTTGCAGAAAGAGAGTGGTGGTTGATCATGCAGCAAGAAACGTTAACAAGGGGATTAAAGAACAGGCATGTACAGTTGATGGCGATCGGAGGTGCGATCGGTACAGGTCTGTTTCTCGGGGCAGGCAAAACGATCCAGCTGACAGGGCCATCCATCTTGCTGGCCTACATCATTACGGGTGTTGTGTTGTTCCTGATCATGCGTGCATTGGGGGAACTGCTGTTAAGCAACTTGCAGTATCATTCCTTTATCGATTTTGTGCGTGATTACCTGGGAAATATGGCGGCATTTATTACAGGCTGGACCTATTGGTTCTGCTGGATATCCATTGCCATGGCTGATATTACGGCCGTTGGTTTGTATACGCAGTTTTGGTTTCCGAATGTACCTCAGTGGATGCCAGGGTTAATTGCGTTAGTCATTTTGCTAATCATGAACTTGGCAACGGTCAAGTTGTTTGGGGAGATGGAATTCTGGTTTGCCCTGATTAAAGTCGTGGCCATTCTGGCACTCATTGTTGTAGGTTTATATATGATATTCAAAGGTTTTACCACGGATCAGGGTCCAGCGAGCTTCACCAATCTGTGGAGTCATGGGGGATGGTTCCCGAATGGACTGCATGGATTCATCATATCGTTCCAGATGGTGGTGTTCGCCTTTGTAGGCATGGAACTGGTGGGACTCACAGCAGGGGAAACGGAGAACCCGGAGAAGGTTATTCCGAGAGCAATTAACCAGATTCCGATCCGGGTACTGCTCTTCTATGTTGGCGCACTGCTGATTATTATGAGTATTTATCCGTGGAACGCCATTGTGCCTACTGAAAGTCCGTTTGTACAAGTGTTTGCCGCTGTGGGTATTGCAGCAGCTGCGGGCATTGTGAACTTTGTGGTACTGACTTCCGCAGCGTCAGCGTGTAACAGTGCCATTTTCAGTACAAGCCGTATGGTGTTCTCCATGGCAAAGGATCACAACGCACCCGAATCGTTTGCACGACTGAATAACAGGAAGGTTCCTTCCAACGCGCTGTTTTTCTCCACGATTGTTATTTTGATCGCGATTCTGCTGAACTATATCATGCCAGAAGGCGTATTTACGCTGATCACGAGTGTGTCGACCGTGTGTTTCATCTTTGTCTGGGCCATCATGGTGATCTGTCATCTCAGATATCGTCGTACTCAGCCGGAACTGGCGAGTCGTAGCCGCTTCAAACTGCCACTATATCCGTTTTCGAACTACTTAATCCTGGCGTTTCTGGCGTTTGTGCTAGTGGTATTGGCATTGGCCGAAGATACGCGTGTTGCACTGTTTGTCACGCCAGTGTGGTTTATTCTTGTTGCGGAGATCTACCTTCTCAAAAAGAAAAATTTGAGTAATAACAGACAGTAGTCTTACCATCGTTGCCAAATAAAGCAGCCCAATGATATTGGGCGGTTATTCGTATTTATATTCTTGCAGCCTCTTTGCCTTCACGAATGCCTGCGTAGACGGCATCACAGATATCGGTGGTATACTGGCCCGACATCCCTTCAAGTGCCGTTTTGGTGAATGCTGCAACACTAAGTTCTTCTTTTGGATCAACAAACCAGGAATGACCGTAAGTTCCACCCATCCGCCACGTACCCGGGGATTCCGGTGTACCGGCTGCGACAGGATCTTTAAGTACGGTAAAACCAAGGCAAAACCCTCTGCCTGGCCAGTATGGCATCACGAGATCACCGATTTGATTGGTAGACATCTCAGCCGCAACGGCTTCTGTAAGGAGAGGCTGTCCTCCTTGTCGCAATGCTTCAAGTAAAGTAAGAAAATCTCCGGTAGTTCCAACCATACCCGCTCCGCCCGACAAGTAAGCAGAAGTACGATTCGCACGATTGGGTGACAGTCGGAAGCCAGCAGTACCCTCAATAAAAGGAATCAGCTCCAACTCCTTATGAAGGAGACGCGGTTCTTCAGAACCATTAGCGTATGCGGCTGTTAATCGTTCCGAATCCACCGCAACAAAGTCAGTGTCGGTCATGTGGAGTGGATGAGTAACCAGCGTCTGAACGGCTTCTCGTAGTGACATCCCAGTTACCTTTTCGATAACGGCACCAAGTACATCAGTCGCAATGGAATATCTCCACATGTTGCCTGGCTCATACAGAAGAGGAGCAGAAGCCAGCCTCTGCAGATTCTCCTCCAGACTCATTTCAGACCAATCCATTCCGTCCGTTACTCCTGCAAGCTCATAGGTTCCCTGATCTTCTTGGAAGAAACGGTATGTCAAGCCTGCGGTGTGTGTCATCAACTGATGTACTGATATTAAAGCGTCCTGACCATTGGCAAGTTTGGGCCGGAATGCAGGAAGCCAGCGTGTCACCGGATCATGTAGACTCAGCTTTCCTTGTGAGATTAATGCCAGAGCTGCTGTCGAGACAATAGGTTTGGTTACGGAAGCAAGTCGAAACAGAGCGTTTTCCGACATGGTGCGTTTTTGCTCCCTGTCTGCGAAACCAGCAGCCCGGCTATATACCAGTTCCCCTCCTAATGCAACCTGTACAACTGTTCCTACGATTCTTTTTTCGCTTAGAGCGCGGTCAATGGCTTCATCCACATAATTATGCAATGTCGTCATGTCTTTTTTTCTCATGCTTATCTTCCTCTCACCAACTGATGTATTTGATTTCTCGTGATAACTGTGTTTTATTATATAAATGATTGATCTTGTATTATATGGTTTGTTAAAGGCATTATAATTAATTGGCGAATATACTTAAGGTAATTTCTGAATATATCTTATGTATTTAAAGGAGTGGATCACATGGACGAAATAGATCAGCATATTCTGTATCACTTGGAGAATCAGGCGAGATTATCCATGACCGAACTCGGCAAACTGGTGGGGTTATCTCAGCCCGCCGTTACTGAACGAGTCAAACGAATGGAAGAAAAGGGAATTATCGAGGAATATCGAACCGTAATCTCCCCATCCAAATTGGGCAAGCAGAGCACAGCCTATGTTCTTTTTCGTACGCGGGATTGTTATCCTTTCCTGGATTTCTGTCGTGCGTCACCTGAAGTTGTGGAATGTTATCGGATAAGCGGAGAGTACAATTACTTGCTGAAAATCCTCACAGATACCATTCAGGGACTCGAGGAGTTTCAGAACAAGTGTGATCCGTACGGTACTTACATGACTTTAATCACCATGTCTTCTCCAATTGCACATAAGAATCTAGTGGAAGGACCAAATCTGTTGGCACAGGCAGAATAAGATTCTGGTCTTTAAAATGAAAAACAGAAGAGGAGTCCACATCAAGTGAACTCCTCTTTTCTCCTGCGTGTAACTCATGCAAAATGCCTTCCTGTTATTTTACTTACTTAGGAAATCCATATTTATAAGCACGCATAGCTACAAGCAACGCAGGAATGAGCAAGATAAACAGTGCCCCAGAAAGGTATCCTGCTCCAAATACTTCAAGAAGAATGGCCCCGATGATGCCTCCTCCACCAATTGCCAGATTCCATGCTGTAACCAGCATCGATTGGGCGACATCTGTGCTTTTGCCTCCGGCTTGAGCGATGGCAGTCTGTAACAGTGTCGCGGCCCCGCCAAACGTAAGTCCCCAGATCATGACGCCAAGGATAATAATCACAGGTTGATGAGTAGCGATTCCCATCGCGACAGAGGCCAGAGCGAATGATCCCAAGCTAATGATTACTAATCTCCTCAAAAATCGGTCAATGAGCATTCCGGTTAACCAAATTCCAACAATGGAAGTAATACCGAAAATGAGCAAAATCAAGTCGACTCTGTTAGCAAATGCGGTCTGGGCAAGGTAGGGAGAAATATAGGTATATAGGATGTTATGGGCAAGCATCCAGGCCAGAACAACAAACAGAATAGGCCTAACTCCCGGAATTAAAAACACCTTATGCAGCGGAAGACGTTCACCAGCTGGCTCTCCGGCAAAATCCGGCATTCTCCAGAGAACCCATACGATTAAAGCCACGGTTAGAAGAGATACCATCCCGAAGATGAGGCGCCAGCCGACATAAGAACTGAGAAAACTACCGATTGGAACACCCAGGGCTAATGCTAACGGTGTGCCGACCATAGCCACAGCCATGGCTTTACCTTTTAGCGAATCCGGGACCATCCGACGTGCATAACCTGCAGTCATGCCCCATAACACACCCGCAGAGACTCCAGCCATGAAACGAGCAGCAAGTGTCAGGATATAATCCGAAGATAAGGCGGTAACGGTGTTAAAGACAAGAAAACCACTAATGCATACTAACAGTAGAGGTCGGCGTCTCCATCCGCGTGTAGCAGCAGTCAAGGGAATGGCAGCAACAAGTGATCCAATGGCATAAAGAGTCACTAATTGTCCGGTGAGGGCTTCTGTGATCCCCAAGTCTTTTGCGATTTGCGGCAACAGTCCCGCAGGCAGGCTTTCAGTGAGGATGCAAATAAAACCCGCCATGGCTAATGCAAGAAGCCCAGCCCACGGAAGGCGTTTTGAAGATATGGAAGGAATCTCCCCTTGGTTTGAGAGGGATGTGTGAGCGGTCATGAATAAAACCTCATTTCTTATATTTTAATCCTATCCAGAACTATGCATATAAGCTTATCTAAAAAAAATAAACTTTTGCATACAGGATTAAAGGTAAGAAGGGGGTCTTAACATGGTATTTATTTTATTTTGTGAGTTTTTCCGTTAATTCAAAGGGGAGATGTCTGTTCACCCATCCAAGGATGATATCGACAGGTTCCATGTACCGTTGGCCTACCAGCAAACCCGTATGGGTTGTATCCCACAGTCCGGCATATTCAGCATCCAGCTGTTTGGCAGTTAACTTGCCTCTCTGATCTTCGTCTTCACATGAAACAGCCTTAATCACCAAGCTGGGGCAATGGATCAGGTCGCCATTAATGGATATTCCATCAGCTCCACAAAGAACTGAAAAGGTAGCAAATGCCTTCGCGGACTCCGTTTGCAGATATTTACGCTGAAAAGCAATGTCTTCTGCCGTCTCATCTATACTGGTTAGTTCATCACGGACAGGTGCAGGCATGATAATTCCAGGTGTGATACGATTGCTTTCCGGGTAGGGAATTAGCTCATGCACTTCCTTGCTCAGACTGGCGTCGATCACAACCAGGCCTGCCAGAGTAACGGTTTCCGCAATCTTTTGACTGAGAATCCCACCCATGCTAAAGCCAATGAGGACGGGAGGCTCGTTGAACTTGACTAACACTTCACGAATATCCTCTAAATAATCGTCAAACGTAATCATCGTCATATCCATGACCCGACTCTTGTAGTGACTTCTCAGGTTCATGACATAACAGGTCCAACCGTGCTGGACAAAGTGGGGGATATATTTGCTCCACATCCAGCTGCCTGTGTATGCACCGTGAACGAACAGTAGTGGGGGCTTCTTGGTCGTTGTTTTTTCGTCAAGAGGCGGGGTTCCTGCGAATATCTCCAAGTGTAAATCATGTTCTCCGATCTTCTTTACCTCATGTTCCGGTAACAATTGAGTGTAGTCCATCATACCAAAAACCTCCTCTAAACTATTAGTTTGATATAAAACTATTTCTCCAAAAAAAATTAGAAGTTGCTATGGATTTTCATTAAAATTCGCAGCAGTTCTTTTTTCTCCGCTTCCGTAACGTCCGCATAGAACACGTCCAGCATGCGCTGCGATATCTCTTCGAACACAGGCTTTAATTCTTCTCCTTTTGCAGTCAAAGCCACATGAACAACTCGTGAATCTGTTGCATCACGCTCCTTAACGACGTATCCTGTCCGCACCAATTTGTCCACAAGTGCAGTCACCGTGGATTTATCCTTGCCAATTTTTTTGGCGATTTCAGCCATAGTCATCCTGTGATTATTGTACAGGGCATAGATAATATCCCCATGGGACGTAGCGAGATCCTGGATTCCCTGCTCAGCCATCTCGGCCAGGATAAAGCGGTTGACCTTCTCTTTAATTTTGGATATGAGTGAAATAGCGTCTCTTGTTTTCATACGTGTAATATAGTTTGTTATCAAACTAATGTCAAGCTTTGATCCATCGTTTATTGCATGCGCGGTATAAAAAAAGAGCAGTGAGAATGTCTTCTCCTGCTCATTGGCTCAAGTTATTACTTGATTGGATTTGCTTTCATTTCCTGTCCCATTTTCTCAATGCCATCCAGAATTTGATATCCATAACCCCAGAACTGGCTGAAATCTGTGACATAGATCTGTTTGTTTTTGATTGCGTTCATACTTTGCAGGGCAGGGTTGGCATACAGATTTTGAATCAGTTTATCGATATCCGGTGAACCGGCATACGCGGACAAGAGCAGGTAGTCCGGGTTCGCTGTGATCAGTTGCTCAACACTTACCTCACCTTGCACACCATCAAACGTATTTTTCAGCCTCAACAGGCCAAGTGCATCAAGCTGATACGTATCATTTTGCATGCTGCTTACCGTAATGGTGTCTTCCGTAGCGGGTACGATATAGGCAAAACTATGCTCAGGCTGATCGGCTACACTTGCCTTAATAGCTTCAACACGAGTCTTCAGACTTTCGGTGAATGTTGCGGCATTATCCTGAACGTCGAAGATCTTTCCAAGTTGTGCAATATCGCTATAGAGGGTTTCGAGTGTGCCTTTGTGATTCGTCGTTTGCAGGAACGTACGGATATTCATGTCATTCAATCCATCGACGGTACCCACGCCCCAGTCTGCATCAGCGAAAAGGTCGCCCCGTCCGAGTACCAGATCCGGGCTTGCGCCTACAACCAGCTCTTTACCTACATAATCCTTGGACAATACCGGAATTTTGGCGAAATCATCAGCCACATCGGGTGTAACGGAACCGTATAGAGCAGCAACACCGACCATTTTATCGGTCAGACCTAATTTGATGAGCATCTCAGCCGCAGATTGGGTATTCGCAACAACACGTTCAGGTGCTTTATCGAATACTTGCACTTTGGGTTTCCACTCGCCGCCCTCACCCGAGATCGTGAAATTCTCAATGGTGAGCGGGTACGTCGTTTTATTTGTATTCTCAGCAGGAGCTGAAGTTTCTGTCGTGTTAGTAGTTGAAGTTGTTTCTTCGGCAGGGGAAGAAGTTGAAGCGTTCGAACAGGCTGCAAGTAGCAGTAACAGGAGACTTAGAGCAGCGATGCCAATGGTTCTGGATGTGAATTTCATTAAATGACGAACCCCTTTTCTAAGTGTTATAAATTGACAAAGATAATCATTCTCAATTATAATCCGAGAAAACATATTGTAAATAGCTAAATTTAATTTGTTCTACATTTTACGCGAATTAATGGGGGAAGAGATGGCACAGACGGTTCAGGTTCAGACACAGCGTATGGGGAAAAGAGAGTCTCTGATTCATAGTAAATCCGGGTTTGCTTTACTGATTGCAGCTTTAATCATGATTACGCTTATATCCGTAGGTATTGCAGTTTCCATTGGACAGGTACAAATTCCACTGGCGGAGTCATATCGTATTCTTTTATACAAATTAACGGGATTTCAGTGGGGGACAACACCGATTGAGACAGGTTCCTTTACCGATATCATTTGGCAGATTCGTTTCCCGCGTGTGCTGATGGCGATGTTTATCGGTGCAGGCTTGGCCTTGTGCGGTGCTGTTATGCAGGCTGCTGTGCAGAATCCGCTCGCTGATCCTTACATACTGGGTATATCCTCAGGCGCTTCACTTGGAGCAACCTTTGCAATTCTTATTGGGTTCGGTGCGATTGGGTGGCTTGGTCAGACGGGGGTGGCTTTCTGGGCCTTTGCCGGTGCGATGGGTGCGTCCTTACTGGTCCTGACTTTGGCAGGGATTCGGGGGAAAATGACGTCGGTCAAGCTGGTGCTTGCCGGAATGGTGATTAACGCGTTATGTAGCGCTTTTTCGAACTTTATTATTTATTTTGCCAACAATGCTGAAGGCATCAAAACGGTGACGTTCTGGACCATGGGCAGCCTGGCGGCTTCCGGATGGAACAAGCTTCCGCTCGTAGGTATCGTCGTGCTGGTGGCGATTCTATTTTTCCTTTTACAGTCCAGAGTTCTTAATACGATGTTGTTGGGGGATGAAGCAGCTGTTACGCTGGGCATTAATCTGAGTGTGTATCGCAGACTGTACATGCTGTTAACCGCTTTGGTGACAGGCGTTATGGTGGCGAGCTGTGGCATGATTGGTTTTGTTGGACTCATTATTCCGCATATTGTCAGAGGTCTCGTGGGTTCCGACCATCGTAAAGTGATGCCTGTATCCGTGCTGTTTGGAGCCATTTTCCTCATCTGGACGGATGTTATTGCACGATCCCTCATATCCAGCGTGGAGTTGCCAATCGGTATTATTACGGCCATGATTGGCGCACCAATGTTTATGTATATGCTGGTCAAAAAAGGCTACGGTTTTGGAGGAAATTAAACATGAAGCTGAACGTAGAAAATGTATCCATCTCTGTGCTGAACACGGACATCATCAAGGATATTTCATTACAGGTGAACGGCAAACAGTTCGTTGGGCTGATCGGACCCAATGGTTGTGGCAAGTCAACGCTGCTCAAGAGCATTTATAAAGTGATCAAACCGCAGCAAGGTAAGGTTTTTCTGGATAATACCGATATTCTCAAATCCAGTCCAAAGCTTGTTTCCAGACACATGGGCGTTGTTGGCCAGTTTAATGAATTGAGTTTTGATTTTACAGTACGTGAGATGGTCATGATGGGCCGTACCCCGCACAAAAAAATGCTGGAGACGGATAATGAACGGGATCACGAAATCGTGGAGCAGGCTCTGGAAAAAGTACATCTGACTGGACATGCAGACCGCAATTACGTGTCTCTGTCTGGTGGGGAGAAACAGCGTGTCGTATTGGCGCGTGTCTTGGCACAGCAACCCCAATTCCTGATCCTGGACGAGCCAACGAACCATTTGGACATCAAATACCAACTTCAGATTCTAAATATTGTCCGTGGACTCGGCATTGGCATATTGGCAGCGCTGCATGATCTCGAACTCGCCGCAGCATATTGCGATTATCTCTATGTGGTGAAAAAGGGTCAGATTGTGGTCCATGGTAAACCGGCTGATATTCTGACTCGCGAGATGATTGGTGAGGTGTTCGATGTCGATTGTGAAATCTATACAAATCCGGTTACGGGCGGCTTAGGCATTGCTTACCTGAGTACACGTTGATTGGGACTATATCTTCGTTTGGAGACCTGGAGCAATCTTTCGAAATAATCAATTGAAATGAACATAGACCGTACCTGTTGGAGCGATGTTATTGCATGCTCGCAGGGCCGGTCTTTTGTTTTTAGGTGGGGTAGGGATTAACTATTGAAGCTTAGGATCAACGGGATGAGCATGAGCACCTTTGCTGACTTCTTGAAAAATATCTGAGGAATTATCGCTATGCGTTGAAGACTTGCTGCTGTTGTCTTGTTGGGGGTGTTCTCCCGTTGCTGGACTACTACCTGTAATCGCATAACTTCGTAGGATCTCTTCCAGATCTCCAATCGTTACAGGACGAGCATGTCGTTTCAGGACATAACCAAGTTGACCATTGGGTTCCACCGTCGCCGTCTCCAGATCATCTACACTTGTAATTCCGTGCTGTCGCATATGCATCTCAAGCTGATCCATCGTATAACGCATACGTTTCAGATTCGGGATAATGACCTTTCCGTCCTCTACCACGATTTTGGAACTGCCACTCATTAACCGTTCAAAAATATTAAATTTCAATTGCAGTTGTTCCACTACAAGCAATGTCAAAATGAAGACCGATGCTGATCCAATCGCTTTGCCAAGCTCATGATTTGCGATGGGTTGTACAATCGTTGTTCCGATGGAGATCATGATGACCGTTGTGGCGACACTCATCTGTGAGATCGACTTGCGTCCTGCAATTCGCAGCAGAATCATGCCGATAAGTACAAGTAAAACGGATTTCCATATCCAGTCCATACGTATATTCCTTTCTATTCCAGTATGCGCTTTGTTTCTTAGGCTGTTCTGGAGTTGGAGGAATTATGCAGATGGCTAAATCCATAGCTTTCATTCCGCCCACCAGATCGTTTACAATAGGGTATTGATGAAGTGAACAAAGGAGCGGGTCACAGTGGCAAAACAGAAATATTATGTTGTCTGGGAAGGCAAGAAGCCGGGTGTGTATAACACATGGGCAGATTGCAAAGCGCAGACGGATCATTATACTGGAGCAAAATATAAATCCTATGAGTCCAAAGTAGCCGCAGAAGAAGCGTATCGTGCTGGCTGGAAAGGGAACTGGGGTTCAAGTGCAGGCGGAGCGTCGAAGAAAAATTCAGCTGGTAGCGGAAGAAGTGCTGGCATGGAAACGTCAGAGGAAGTGGATTACGACAGCGTCTCTG
Source organism: Paenibacillus sp. FSL H8-0283 (assembly GCF_045040675.1). Classification (NCBI taxonomy): domain Bacteria; kingdom Bacillati; phylum Bacillota; class Bacilli; order Caryophanales; family Paenibacillaceae; genus Paenibacillus; species Paenibacillus sp. FSL H8-0283. The sequence continues at coordinate 5,059,057 of NZ_CP150295.1, read as the reverse complement.
TTGATGTGGGCACACGTGGTAACCCCGGACCTGTAGAATACAAAGGAGTAGACACCCGCACCGGTGAGGTTATTTTCTCCGTCGGACCGATCTCCAAAGGCACGAACAATCTGGGCGAATTTTTAGCCATTGTACATGCCCTCGCACATCTTAAGAAAGAAGCCAGTACCAAAACGGTGTATACCGACTCGGTCAATGCCATGAAATGGCTAAAGCAGAAAAAAGTAGCCACAACGTTGCCAAGAGACAACTCCACGGAAGAGATCTGGTTGATGATTGATCGTGCGGAGCAGTGGCTCCAGACGAATACGTACAGCAATAAAGTGCTAAAATGGCAGACCAAGCAGTGGGGCGAAATCAAGGCAGATTACGGCCGGAAGTAGGTATTTATCCGTATTAATTTCATAATACCTTTCGCTGCTTCAATCAAGGCTAGATATAGATAAATACGGTTTAATTTGTCTATATCTAGTTACAAAAATACATTTTTAGTGAGTTATGAAATTGATTTTTCCAAAGGATGCCTCCTTAATTTCTGGTCTATTAGAATCGTTATTTACAATTTCCAGTTTCCGCTCTATAATCATCTGAATATGATTAGTTAAACATATGGAGGAGCCTGTCATCTGCAGGCCCTCTTTATCTTTTTGGTCCATTGATTAGCAAGTCCATTCAATAGAATGGGGTATTTGAGTATATATTGCAGGAGGCAGACATGAGTTCCATTTATAGAAGTGAAGAAGGCAAGAGCAGCATACTTGAAGAGTATGAGATTTATTTGAACGAGTTGGGTGAGGAATTTACTCGGGAGTATGTAGAGACGCGTTTTGGAAAGACACATGTTTTACTGACGGGTCCTCTAGATGGCAAGCCGTTATTTATTCTCCAAGGCGGTAATTGTGTGAATCCGATGACGTTGTCCTGGTTCTCTTCTTTATTTAAAGAATACCGGATTATTGCTCCTGATACGATTGGTCATCCTGGTTATAGTGAGGAAGCGAGTATCTCGACACGGTTTGATAGTTTGGCATTATGGGTATCGGATCTGCTGGATCACTATGATATCGAAAAGAGTGCATTTATCGGCCCATCGTTTGGAGGAGGCATTATTCTCAGACTGGCTACCTATATTCCGGAACGCATCTCGTGTGCTGTATTGGTTGCTCCTGCGGGTCTTGCGGTCAATTCCAAAATTAAAACAGCTCAGGATATCACGTTGCCACTCGTCAAGTATCGTATGACGTCTTCACCATCTTCTTTGCAAAAAATTACGGACAACATGTCGTGCAACTGCATGAAAGAAATGGATAAAAACATTATCGGCAAACTTTTTAAATACGTCAGCATAGATCAGGATCTGCCCAAGCTTACGGAGCGGGAAGAACTGGTGAATTATACGTCACCAACCTTGTTATTGGTAGGAGAGAAGGATGTCTTTTTCCCAGCTGATAAGTGTATTGAGCGAGCTCAAAAGATTATTACGAATGTAGAAGCCATCAAGTATGATACAGGACATTTCCCTTCACAGGACGTATTGGTTCAGATGAACGAGGAAATCGGGCGTTTTTTACAGAATAATTATTAATAAAAACTGTTAATGAAGGATGAGAAATGTTTTTCTCCAGTTTAATAAAGTAATTACATCCATCTGTCGATACTCTATATAAGAGAATGCTTTTCTTCTATAGAATAGTGTGGATAGGGATTAGCAGTAGAACGAAGAAGGCTTGATATCATTAATATTTAAATATTTCGCGTGAAGGTGTTTCAAATTGCATCATTTGGTTTATATGTATAGTTGGCGATGAATTGCTGACTGGTTAAACCAAGTGATGCATTTACGCGGAAAGTCTTCCGATCGACAAGGTTGAAAAGAGGTCTGTTATGAGAAAAGACAATTGTAAAATGACATTGCAGCGCAATGTGATTATAAATGATACATATCAGGTAAGACAGGTATTGGCCAGCAGTGAGTTGGCTATTGTATATGCAGGGCGAGATCGTAACACAGGTGCCAAAGTAGCCATTAAGGAATTTTTCCCACAGAGAATGGCTGAACGGCAGGCAGACAAGCGAGGGGTGTTCTGCTCTTCACGAGGATATGGTGGGCAATATCAGGAGTTACTGGCTGCATTTCTGCTCGAAGGTGAACTATTATCGAAACTGGATCATCCCCATATTGTATCGTATATGGATCATTTTGAAGCAAATGGTACGGGGTATCTGGTTATGGAATACTGCACGGGAATAACATTGACCGAGTATTTGAATGAACATAATCATGCTCTTGATGCTACTTTCATAACGGAGACGCTGCTTCCACTGGTGGATACATTGGATTACATACATAAGCAAGGCATTCTTCACCGGGATGTGAAACCTTCCAACATTATGGTTATGGAGGATGGTACACCCAAACTTCTGGACTTTGGCTCAGCTACCCGTTGGCCTATGCAATCCGGAGAGAAACAGGTGATATTTACATCGGCAGGTTATTCTCCACTGGAGTTTTATTCAGAGAAATCCAGTCAGGGACCGATGTCGGACATCTATAGTTTGGCGGCTCTGCTCCATTATTGGACATGCGGGCAACCCCCTATGGACGTGAAACAGCGGTTGTTCCAGGATGAATTGCCATCTGTTCGCTCACATAATGAGTATGTGAATCCTTGGCTCGCTCGTGTTATTCATTGGGGGTTGACGGTTCGTTCTGAGAAACGCTGTGCTTCCTTAGCTTGGGTCAGAAGCTCGCTGCGAGTTCAAGCCTGGGTATGGAAAGTGCGCAAGCCAGGTACAGTGGAATGGTCTTTAGCCGAGAATCAACATACGCAGGTCTATGAAGTGGAGCCGAAAAAGCAACATGAGACGGCGTAAGCAGTCATGACCTATGTTACTAAAGTAGATAGGCTTAAATGCAAGCATAACCGTTAAATAGGTGTAAAATAGAAACAAGCCAGTTCTTACCCGTACATATGGGGCGAACTGGCTTGTTTCTATTATATTTTCAGAGAGAACATACATCAGCGTGCTTCATTTCCACGTAGTTAACACGTAGTTTACTGTGGATCTCTCTTTTGTCCTACATAGATATTGGTACTTGGTTTGATGGCTTTGTAACGAATTTCGATCTCCGTAACACCATCCTCAAACGTGATATACAACTTTTCATTGTACTCCATAGCTTCCGTGTGTCTGCGTTTCACTGGCGTTCGGCCTCGGACAACCGTACAATTCGTATCGTGCCGTACCAATAACGTTTCTTTTTTACCCGCTTCCAGCCAGATTCGTCCCGCTTCTAGTACTTTGACCCCGATGTCCATGCGATCAAACAGTTCACTGAGACTTACTTTTCGGCGTTCCAATGAAGTGAGAGGCCAATTGGTCACTGGTATATCCTCGCCGTTCGCTGTCGCTAGAAAGTATCCTTCCAGTCTTCCCCGGAATACGGGTTTTGGCTTCATTACGAACCAATACAGTGCGAAAATACCACCAGCAAGAAGCAGGCCCAATCCTGTATATAGCAGTACCTTTTCACGTAAAGAATGAATTTGCAACGAAATGTCTGTAGTTATACTTGCTCCCTCAGAATCCGTTGCTGTCACCTTGATCGTTGAACTTCCGGTGTGTAGAGATGACCATCGCAACAGGTTGCCTTCAATGATGGCATCTCCAAGTTTGCGCTCACTTTCACCGTCTGCAAGGACATACGTTAATGGATCATTATTGGCATCCTTGAAGTAGTTGTTCAGGTCGACATCTGTATTGCTGTCGTCTTTGGATAACACCATGGATTCGCCGGTGGCTACGGGTGCTTGATTCGTAATGTCTACTTCAACCGGAGTAATTTCCCGATAAAAGTCCGGACCGTCGATTCGTAGTCCCCATGTGTACAAATCCGACTTGGGAAAAGTGTATTTTCCCGTAAATCCGCTACCTGTATTGGTCAAAGGGATACGTTCTGTTTTTCCATCAGATGGAGTTACAATGAGTTCCGCTTCCAGTCCCTTGTACACATCCAAGTCCTTAATGGGTTTAGGGTCCACAGCCTGATCGTAGAGTGATGCCTCAAATGTGATGCTCTTCCCCTTGACTGGCTGCTCCGTTGCCATATTTGCGACCGCAGAGACGTTGTAGTTCCCTAATAGGTTAATCTTCACCAGATCACCGCTACGGCCCTTGAATTTCAGTTTAAACTGTCCTTTGACCGGACGAATGATCTTCATCAGAGCATATTTATCAGACCGTATGAAGCTGACATTGCTCGATTGATAATAGAGCTGAGCTTCCGAGACAGCATGATCAGATAGCATGATAATGTTGGCATCCGCCATGCTGGAGTTAGGAATATCCACGGTTACTTCCTGCATTGCTCCTGTTGCAGTTACAGCCGCTACAGATACAAGAACGGATTGAATCTGATCTGCAAAAATCCGATTGAAGATTTCAGGCAGATCGTCCGCACTTCCGGTGATAAAGGAAGAACCACCCGTTTCTTTGGCGATACGCTCCAGTTCTGCCGGGTTAACGGTACCGTCGCGGTTTAGTCCCACAGTATAGATGGGATAACCAGCTTGTTGTGCCATCTCAATAACTTTGTCCACATCTTTGGAGGAGTCAGCAGGTGTTCTGCTCGTCGATCCTCGCAAATCCGTTTCTCCGTCAGAGAGCAAAATCATAAATGGTTTACGTTTGTCCGTCTGCGATTGTTCGAGCAGGCTAGCCCCTCGGCGTAAGCCAAGTCCGAGATCTGTATATCCCGAACGTTTTAAGCCATCCACACGGCTACGAAGATTATTGCGAGCTCCAGAGGATGAAATCTCCATCAGTGGTACGGATGAAGTGATCTTGTCATTATAAGCTACGAATCCCAATCGGGTCTTAGGTCCACTACTCATATCCATAAACATATGTATAACTTCTTCGGCAATGCGATCTTTGTCGGTCTCATTCATGGAGTAGCTAACATCCAGGACAAACATGGCATCAAGGCCTTCATACGTCTGGGTCTTGACGGATGATTCAGCGTATATGCTCCCCATGTCCCATGCTGGAATTAAAAAGCTGATTACCAAGATAGAAAAAAATGTTTTTTTGAATTTTGTTAATATCATACGATGCTTTGAATCTCCTTTCTGTTTTGGGCACTGCAATTGTTTTTAGAGGTCAAACTGATTTTTGTTAAAAAACTTTTGTTTCTACTCGACAAAACCCCGTTATGCGAGTTTTGATAAGCGAAGAATATTGCAACACCGCATACGTTAAGGCGATTTCCTCTTGATTAGGGGGAAAACTCCACTAGTTTTAAATCATTGAACATCATCCAGATTATAGGATATTCTTTATCATCGGCATGATTCGATGGGAAGTGAAGCGGAAATCGGAAATTAGTTCTATAGGTATATCGAAGTCACAAAAATGAGCTTTTAGACCTATATAGGGTAATATTGACAAAACATATCACTGATGATTAAGATGAATTCCATAAATCTCCAAAGCAAACGGCATAATCTGGTACATAAGTTCCAGTCATATGTTGACAGCTCGTTCTATTGGACTTGTGATCGCCTGAGAAGATGATTCTCTTAGATCATGACCAAAGACTGATAGAGCGTGCGGAGTGTCAAAAATTGATGGAGGGGGGGAAGCATTCGCCCGAATGAACCATCATTAGGGGGATGTTGCCTGAATGGATATTATTAATCAAACGAACCGAACGATGCTTTTCGAAGAGATCAATCCTGAGAAAATGGATTTGATTACGATTGTCGGTGACGTAAAAGGGATCGACAGTCTGAATGATGACAAGATCAAGGAGATCAATGAACACCTGCTTGTACGAAGCTTCGATGAGTTTTTGGACAAGTTTTCTCCCAGTGTGTATTCCTTTTTCAATGCGGTAAACCAGAAAGTCATGTATACGCTCAAAAAGCCCGAAGGGATTCCGGATGAAGCAATCTCTGAGATCAAAATTGATCATAGCAATGACTTCCTGAGAATGCTCTTTACCCTGATCGATACCAAACGTAGTCAGGGGATTACGAATGTAGATTTCAAGTTTGAAAATTTGCTGGATATGATTTCACCGAAAAAGGTTATGGATGACATTCGGCAGGTACGAAAAGAAATTCATTACATGTACGGCCAGCATGAGAAGCTGGATGACGGGGACCCGAAGAAGTTGGATATCGGGGATAAACTTAATGTCATGTTTGAAGATGCTAGCCGGAACTATAACAATGTTATGGCAATGCTGCCACTGGCCATCGAAGATATCAAAACCCGCTTGTTGCTGGGCCGTGCTCAAGAAGAAACTTCTTCCGAAGCGATTCAGGTAGGACAACTCACAATTGGTGAGAGCGGAGAATTGAAAATTATCGAAGCTCCAAAGAGTGATAACAACGAGTTGATGCTCCTGGATGAGTCGACAAGCACAGATTTGACTCAGGTGTTTGCCGAAGATTATGATTCACTCTCCGAGGCACCTTCACCGTATGTACAGGATCTGGTCGTTCGTACATTCTGCCCACTGCCTGCAGTTCAGACGGATGTTGATACGGCAGTTGAAGTACAGAATTACAATACATACCTGGAATTTTACAAGAACGCCAAGGATGACTTTGTAAAAACCGTAAAACCGCTGGTAGAGAAAATTTTGGGTGTCAAAATGTTCTTTGATCAATATGCGACCAAAAACAAAGGCATGCTTCCTTCCATGCTGATTGCCAATGCCAAGCTGGATATGCTTGTTAAGAGCAGTAATATTCCGCGGCTGGAGACCTATCTCAACACAGTCAATGCGAAGAATGATTTTACCGACACCATTTGGTTCGGAATTGTTCCTTCCGTTGAACTGGAGAATACGGGACAAGTTCAAGTCAGTCGAGCCCGTTTCCGTGGTAACGAGAAAGTGGTTAAACAAGACGGAAACAGTATGGAATCCCTGTCCATGCTTCTGCAAGTCGTTAAAGACTACAAAGTACAAGTATTCTTTAGCTTTGAATCTGGAGAAGAGACTACATTCAGCAGCATGGCTACTGCGGGCATCGATAAATATATTGATAAATGCGCGGTATTAACTCGCAAAGACTACAGCGAATTCGCCATTCCAAGTGCTCCGAATTTCACCATCATTCCGAAAGAGAAATCGGGTGTCGTTATCGACAGTCGTATGCTCCAGACGGAGAATGGTGTGGAGCTTTCCAAGGAGAAAGAAGACGTTCTGAAGCTGTGGATTGAAGGTGTGTATGTCGGTGCGTCTTATGTATCTGCCGGAATTGTGGCTGCATATCAGTGCCCCGAGTATCTACGAGGCGCATTCAAAACCGTGAACCGGGATTATCCAGGTGTGCGTTTTGATATTGAGGCAGGCGATAACAGTCTGCGTGTAGTGACTACGATGACCAAAGAAATTTCCGGATTCACGAACACCATCAAGGATTCGATTAACCGCAAAAACTTTGGATTTATTTTCTCATCGGAGAATGCCCAAATCCAGGATAGCGACATCAAGCGGATCACGGTATACAAAGCGAGAAGCATGGCGATGTCCGAAGATGGTTTTGATTCCTTGTATAAGACACTCGTAAGTACTTACATTGAGCGCTTGCTCCGTTTCCAGACGGGTGATTTCAAGCATGAAAATATCGTCAAATTCTTCAGCAACAATCCGAGCAGTCAGAAGAGCCGGTGGCTGGGAACCCGAGGGTCGATCAATTCGATCATTCAAGAAGGTGACGACATGAGCTTTATCATCGATGAGAAGAGCAATATGTGCCACATTGACCTGGTATTCAACGGCAACGTGAAGAACCTGGAGGTCATGATTACTAAAGGCACCAGCGCGATGAAGGTGTAAGAAACTGGAGTGGGTACAAGTTTTAGAAATGTCTATAATTCTTCAAACAACGAATTATAGAAATTGATTTTGGTGTTAGAGGCGGCCTTTATTGGCTGACCTTATACATATATTTCGGTACCTCTCCTCAAATGGAGAGCATGCCGGGCACATTGTTTTTTAATCTTAAGGAGGTTTTTATTAATGGGTTTTGTATTGAAAGTAGAAGGCGCAGAAACAATCGAATTGGGAATGGATAATATCCGCACAGTAGTGTATGACACAGATACACCGGATGATTCCAACGCTAGATCCACAGATGTAGGTGCAACACTTCGCATCAGTGGCAAAATTATTACAGCAACAGACGGTGACAATGCAGATGACACGATGAAACTTGCTCTGTGGTCCCTCGTTCCAGCTGAAAAAGCAGATTGCTACCGTAAAGTGACCCTTGAAGTGGTTGCGGCGGATCAAGTGGTACGCAAAATTTACATGCCTAACGCGTTCGTTGTGGATTACACAGAACGTTTCGGAGATACCGAAGGCGTAGGTGAATTCAGCCTGTTCATCAAACAGAAAAAAGACAAAACGGAATTCACTAAAATTGAAGGCGGCTTCCCTGTATAAAGGGAGAAGCTGATGTTCCGGGTCAGTTATGGCTGGCCCAGAATAATTCTGTCAAGTTAAGGGGCCTTGGTGCCCCTTAATCTTTATTTACGCCCGAATACGGCAGGGAGGCAGGTACGAATACCATGAATGATTATTATGCCGTGCTTGGTGTGGAACGTGAAGCTTCTCCGGAGCAGATCAAGAAGGCTTATCGTCAATTGGCAAAGAAATTTCACCCGGATGTTAATGGGGGAGATGCGCAGGCAGAAATGCGTTTCAAGCAAGTCCATGAGGCCTACAGTACACTCGGAAATCCCGAGTTAAGGGCTGCATACAATCAACAACCTCGATCTACAGGGAACCCAGGAGGGGCAAATGGAGCAACATCCAGTACTGCACGAGAAAAGAGTGGACAAGCCCAAAATGGACCTATGAATACCGAGAAGGTATGGTCTGATCCATCACGAATGCAGGAACAATTTGAACAATTTTTTGGCTATCGCCCCAAAGGCAAGGACAGCTCAAACAGTGGCAAAGCCGATCCCAACAAAGGAATGGATATGTCCGCCATGTTTGACCGATATTTCGGAGTTCGAAAAAAGTAAGCCGGTGGCCTGTAATGGATCGTGCCGGTTCAGGCGGAGGTTATGGAAGTGAAACGAGGAAGGTCGGTAATGACGATAGGGGTTGACGCATGCGTCGCCATGATTTCGTTAGCCGTGCTGTATTACATATTCATCATTAACCGGGACATGAGTGCCCAGTGGATAACTGGAATTATTGTGGTCCTCTCCGGGGGAGCATACTTGTTTTTTAAATACTTACCTGCCAGCAAGAGGGAAAAGAAGAAGTTGTCTTCACGTGTTGTGAAACTCGTACTGTTGGACGATGACGGTACAAGTGTGAAGGAATGGTACATTCAGGGTGAGACAAGTGTATTGATCGGAAAAAGTTCGAAGAACAGTGAGGCGGACATTGATTTGTCCGATACTCCATATGCTTCCCTCATCAGTCCGCAACATGCTGTGCTGAACAAAGCCTCGGGCCAATGGTTTATCGAGGATATTGACTCCGCCAGCGGCGTGGGTGTACGTAAGGGAAATCAAAGCAGATCATCCAAATTGGAAATCGAAGAACCCAGCCTGATTGAGGCAGGAGACTTAATTTATATTGCCAATACCCGCATTTTGGTGAAATAACGTTGGCATACCATCATACAAGCTTACGGGGGAATGAAAAGAAATGAGTCTTACAAGATGTGGAAACGGACATATGTTCAGCACGAGACGGCACGGAAACACCTGTCCATATTGTAATCTGGCCGTCGAGTCACCGCCTTCCGGCAATAGTGAAGCAGGGGGAGCAATCCCACGCGCGCCTCGCACGTCAGAGGATGACAGAACGATGCCATACCTGGGAGAAACGACAGGAATTGAACCGGTAACGGGATGGATGGTGTGTATCGAAGGTCCACAGATGGGCCAGGATTATCGGATTATGGCTGAAAAGAACTTTATTGGACGTTCGGAAGAGATGCATGTTCGAATCCTTGGGGATAACACGATTTCAAGGCGCAATCATGCGGTGATTGTATATGATCCCAAAAAACGGAATTTCTATCTGCTGCCCGGCGATGCTTCCGGCCTTGCCTACCATAACAACGAAGCGGTCTATTCTCCGGTGGAACTGGCTGCCTACGACGTCATTCAATTGGGACGCAGTAAATTTATTTTCATCCCATTATGTGGTGTGCATTTTGAATGGGAGCAACAGTGAATACCTTCATGATCTTGTGGAACGACAAGGAGCTAACGCCTTATTGGGTTCTGGCAGCAGGCTGTTTGTCGATCTGGTTGTTGTTATTCGTCCGAAGCCGGATTCCGGTAAGGCAACGTGACGATAGGCCGGTTGGCGTTCAGATCGGGAATGGACAGACCATTGGTGCTCGCAGTGAACAGGATGATTATTTTGCCTGTGCCGTGGAGCCTTATGGTGTGCTTGCGGTACTTGCCGATGGAATTAGCGGATTATCTGGTGGGAAAGTAGCCAGTACCACTGCGGTAGAAACATTTATCCGTGAGTTTGAAGAGTTGGAGCGGTTTCCTGATCCGGAAGAGTTTTGGGATGCTTCTTCCCATGCAGCAAACCAGGCGATTCTTCGTAACTTGCTTGGCGTTCCGGGTGGAACAACGTTGGTATCGGCCATGATCAAAGGCAGAGAGTTATATTGGGGCGCGGTAGGAGACAGTATTTTGGCCGTATTTCGTAAAGGAGAGCTGCTTGCTATCAATCATAAACATACACTGGAAACCCAACTGGAAGAACAGTATATGTCTGGAGAAATATCGGAGCAGGAGGCGTTGGATAATCCGCAGCGCAAAAGGCTGGTCAACTATTTGGGGTACGACCATTTTAAACAAATGGAAATCGCGGACGAGCCGTTTGCACTGCAGCCGGCGGACAAGATTGTGTTATGCAGTGACGGGGTATACAACTCTCTTACTGAGATGGAACTGGAAACTATACTTGCGAAAGACATGTCGCCATTTGATGCAGCTCAGACCATCATTGATTTGATTGAAGAAAAACAGCTCGTGCATCAGGATAATGCCACGATTATCATTTTGGAGCAAGGATGGTAACGGATCAGGCAACGCACAGGGAAGGGAAATGGGGAGACGGATGAGGAAGGAGAACAGTGAATTCAAGACGGCTTTTGTCTCGGAAGCGGGATCTTTCCTGAAAAATCGGGATTTCTACGGCTGCGTTGAGCTGGAAGATTGGGCCTGTTATGTCATTGCAGATGGCCTGGATACAGATACGGAAGTGAATAGCGCACAGATCACAGTGCAGACCATTCTGGAATCCTTTTTGGAAAAGCCAACCATGTCCAAACGCAGACTAACGGAGTATATCAAGATTGCCCATGAATGGTTGCAGTATGAAAGCCGCCGAGTCAGGCTCAAAGCGGGATTCGTCATTGTTGTGACAGATTATACACGTATGGTGTGGGCATCTGCCGGACACAGCCGGTTGTATCATTTTCGTGGAAATCGGCTTGCACTAAAAAGCAAAGATCATAGCGTTGCTGCTCAGTTGGCAGCCGAAGGCCAGATTGCAGAAGATCGTGTGGATCAGCATGATGAACGCGGCAATCTGAACGAATACGCGGGCAAACCTGGCATGATCAGACCGTATGTATCGGATAAGATCAAGCTGGCCGATGGCGATGTGCTTGTGCTCTGCACCCCTGGATTATGGGAAGGGGTTCAGGATGCCGAGATGATCGATGCGGTTGAAGGCGCCAATGACCCGCAGACACTGGCGGATACGCTTGAAGAAGTAATGCTTAGCAAGCAGCGTGCCCGTATCGAGAATTATAGTGCGGCAGCCATATATGTGAACAAGATTTTTCATGAAGAGCCCAAGAACCGTAAGAAATGGATTAAGCGGATTGCCATCATGCTGGTCATGCTCCTGATTTTTGGTGGAGCCGGCATATTCTACGCGGTGAAAAGTGCAGCCAAAAAAGCTGAATTGGTCGTAGATATGCTGCAATATGAACAGACCGCAGACCAGTACGTCAAGGAACAAGAGTATACCAAGGCGGTCTCGGACTACAGCCTTGCACGCAATAATTCCATCAAAATCAAGGACCCGATACATAAAAAGCTGTTGACCGCGAAGATGGCTGCTGCTCAGACGCTGGTTGATGGGGAAGCTCACCTGAAAGAAGGCGACATTACCAAAGCAACCGCGAGTTACACCAAAGCATTGGAATTGTCTGAATCCTATACCATGTTCAACCGGGAAGTTATTCAGGAGCGACTGGAGCAGATGACCACTTTCCAGCAAGTGCAAGACTGGATCACCGAGGGCGATCTGAAACTCCAGAACGGAGATTACAGTGGAGCAATCATTTTGTATAAACGGGCCAGAACGGCCGCTACGGAGACAGCTTACAAAGATGCGTTGAAGGAGATTGCTACGCAACTGGAGACGGCCGAGACCAAACGTGCAGATATCAAGCGACAATCCCGGCAGCTTCAGGCAGATACGCTGGAACAGAAGGGTGACCGCTTCAATGAAGCCGGAGACTACAGCGGAGCCATGGATGCCTATGCTTCGGCACAGGGAATTTATCAAGAGATCGATATGCTGGAACGTGTGCTGGCCATGGAGCGGAAAATAAACAAACTGGATGAGAAATTAAACCCACCGGTACCGGCGGCTGATCTTACGCAGGATACGGCAGGATCAGACTCACCAAATACCTCGGGCATAACCTCGGATATGACCGGGAGTACAGGAAGTGTGAATACAGGCAATACAGTAGGGAACGGTTCTTCCACTGCTAATGGCACCTCGGCTGGAAATGGCAATGCGGATGCTTCCGGCTCAGGTACTTCTCCTGGAAAAACGACAAGTAATGCTGGCAGCAATTCTGCCTCCAAGGCTGACGGAAGCACCGATACCACGGAGGCTGACGTGAACGAACAGGAATCATCGGAAGGAGGAGATTCATGATGAAAGACATGATTCGTGACCGTCTTAACAAGATGGAGGATCTCGAACAACGCCGCATGCTCAAAGATCTCATGACAGGCGTTTTTCTTAATCTTGTGGAGTATCAGGAGACGCTGAACAAACAGATTGAGCAACGGGTTTTTGATGAGGTGTTGCCGCAGGAGGAACGTCATGATGTATATGTCACATTATGTGCGCGGGAAGATCTGGATCCCATTCATGAATTTCTGTACCCGATCATTCCTGAGGATGCTGAATCACAGTCCGTCTATTTGAGTGAGGCTTCAGAGGCACTGGCGCGTCAGGAAGAGATGAAATTATTCACGTTCTACATGGAATGTGGGCAACAGGAACTCCAATCTCTACTGAACAGTAATCGGACATTTCGCGGGGAGATAGTAACCAGTGGAGGCAGGCATGCCATAACGGTTCGGTTGAAATCAAGTGCAGCGTATATCTCCAAAGTTGAAGAATTGTACCGGGTCTTTCGTAAGAACAGTCTGCCATGGAAATCGATCAATGCACCCTATGTGTACAAATTCATTGATTGTGTTCTGGTCAGTTCGGACGATGGAGAAGCATGGGACAAACAACATGCTGTCAAGGAACTTTCCATCCATCTCGAAGAGTTTGAGTCTTATAAAAGAACCAATATGATTCCGCTGTGGAACATTCAGAAGCTGGATATGAAAACGGGTGGATTCCCTGTTCCGGCTTCGGACCGAATCAATTATGAACATGTGTTGCCACTCCGCAAAACCGGAACGGAACACGGATATCTGGTGGATGGAGACGAATCGCATATTCGGTATATCAAAAGATCGGAAGAAGATATCACCATCGTATCACCACTGGAAAAATCCGATTCATGGACGGTGCTGAAAATAGCGGGTCCCGTCGCAACCCGCATTGGCAGGATGGACTATCCGCTGTTTTCCAATAACAAGCGGGAAGGGTTTGCCGGTAAATATGCTCGCCAGGAAGGACGTTCTGTACGATCCAAAGGAGAGATTTCCCGCATGGTTCACGCTTTTCAGGCAGCAGAGGGGTTGGAACTGGAAGATGTGCAAGTGGTGGCGCCAGGACCCGCTTTGGGCATTACGTATCCACTTAATGCATTTGTTAGCGATCATGTCCGTGTTGAAACAGATAAACATCGAATGATTTTAAGGTTCAGCAGACACGGAAAGCAGCCGGGACAGGCCATTTTTCTGGATGATCTGCTGAGCTTTCTGGTATCCGAAATCCAGCTGGCTTTCCCGGAATACTGCTGCGAAGGGGAATGGGTGTGAGTACAGCATGAATTACATCTGGGATCTGATTATTCGGGCCAAGCGTAATGGAACCGATCTGCGCGACGTAACCTTTGTGCCAGCACGTGTATATTCGCCTTACATGGAACTTAGCCAGACAAACCTGAATGCTTCAGGCGTGGAAGGCACGGTTGAAGTCAATCCGTATTATCGCTTTTTTGATATTTTCCGGGACCTCTTCGATATCAATAATGAAGAGCAGGTGGAGTTGCGGGAAGCGCTCTTTGATCTGGTTATTCATTTTCTGGCGGATATGGATTTGATGCAGGGGATGAACAAGAGGGAGTATTATATTCGCTTCATTCTGAAGGATATGCATTCGGGTGTATACGGGGATCGGGTTCGGCGGCGACTGGAGCTGTTCGGACAGGAGGAGCAGGAAGTGATCGCCTGCAATATGCTCCGTTTGTATGATACGGGAGAGGCGGTTCATCTGCTGAGGGATACCCTTGTTCGAATGTTCCCGCGTTCAACCCTATATGCCAATTGTGAAGAAAAGGATGAATTGCTTTTGTATATTGGTCAGGTAGAGCGTACGGAAGCGAAGGAGAAGCTGGAACTGATTCTTGAACTCTTTCTGCCGGTTCGTTTCGACACGGAAATATACTGGAGGCATCATTTTGGCATTCTGGATGTGGATTATACGATGATACAGGACGGGATTGCCCTATATTAAGCAGCACCAGCAGTTGTAAGGAGGAAGTATAGATGAACGGCTATTCATACCGATTGTATCCTGATGCCACGAGCAGGGAACGTTCCAGAGGAACCATGCGTTATACGCGTGAAGAATTGATGGACATGACCACGTTCCAATTACGGAACATTTGCTACAAGGAACGGTTAATCGAGGGATTGGGCCCTCGGACGGAGCGGGAAGAACTGATTCGGATTATTTTAAAATTTCTGGGAGCGGACGATATATTGTGGATCAATCAGTCTGTTGAAGGTGGATTCGAGCGGATACAAAAGGCTATTTCTCGTCATATGACGGCGCCCATGAGCAGTGATGGAGGCATTAGTGTACCTGCGCGACTGATTCTGTACGAAGGATTGAACGTGGACAAGCTGGATCGATATGTGGTTACGGCACCGGGGGGACTAACCGAATCCAACGTACTTTTAGTCAATGAAAGCATGGAGCTGTGCGGCATCTTCAACCTGGTTAAGGACGACTCCGTATCGGGAACCTTTTATTTGACCGCAGGAAGTGGGGCGACCTGGAAGAGATCTGGAAACAGACAGTATAGTCTTCTCTTTTTCCGTAAACGCGACTCGGAGTACCTATATCAGACCTATTATTCCAGCAGACCGCTTCCACCGGTTCATATTCAATATACTCAAATCCCACTGGCAGATCTGGACATCCGGGAGCTTGAACCGACAGAAGCAGTGCTTGCAATTGATTTTGGCACCTCCAATACGACGGCAGGCGCCTATTTGCATAACGGTTATATTCAGGCGCCGAGCAGCCAGGATTTGCTGAATGGGCGAGTCCGTATGGATGCCATCAACTACGTTTCTTTTCCCGATCCTACATACAAAGATACGGATTGGATCGAGGTCTTGCCTACGGCCATTGGGGTGGCGGAGTGTTCGGATCCAGCGAACATTCGTTACGAGTTCGGCTATGAAGCGCTGCGAAGTATGCGTCGGGGAGGATACAGTAGCCGGGCGAGTGTCTTCCGCAGCATGAAGCGATGGGTGAACAATTACAACAAAATGGAAGAAATCGTCGATGTTCATGGCAATGCGGCCATCGTTTCTCGTATGGATCTGCTGCGTGCGTACATGAATTACATCATCCGAACGGCAGAGCATCAGTTCAAGTGCAAGTTTCGCCATGTGCATTTTACCAGTCCCGTGAAGATGAAAACACAGTTTTTGCAGATGTTCGGCGAGATGCTTCCGGATTATCGGATTGAGCAGACGTATGCGCTGGATGAGGGAATGGCTGTACTCTATAACACCCTTGCTGACGGGATGGAACGTGGTGCTTTCATGGAAGGGCAGACGTATCATGCGCTCGTGATTGATTGTGGCGGTGGAACGACGGATTTATCTTCCTGTGCCTTTACGATCGAGGATGGACATATGGCGTACAAGCTCGATATTCATACTACCTACGAAAATGGGGATACGAACTTCGGAGGTCACAACATTACCTATCGTATTATGCAATTCATGAAAATTGTATTCGCCGACTACTATAGCGGACGCCGTCAGGTGACGGATATTGATAGCCTGATTGAGGCACCTGGTGCGGATGTGTTCCGTCAGGTGGACGAAGAGGGTGTGAAGTCCGTTTATCAGAAGCTGGAGCAGCGATATGATGAGGCAGAACACATCATCCCTACCGCGTTTGCGCGCCGAGAGAATCGTTCTCGGGACGAGTATTTGCGGGTAAGAGGCAACTTCTACTTTCTGTGGGAAATCGCAGAAGAGATGAAGCAGCAATTTTTCCGCAAAACCGGCATATTGCGTAACCGATTCCACTCGGAGATGGAGGACGACGGGGACAGTGATCTGCAAATAACGACCATGGAGCGTTGGTTCCTCTCGGTAGAACGGAATGGGGAGTTGAAGGATGAATATGAGTTCCCCGATGTGGTGTTCAATATCAAGGAAATTACCCAGCTGATTAAGGCCGATATCTATGAGGTGGTTCGCAAGTTTTTGGATGATTTCTATCATCAAGGGCGGATGAACCAGTACTCGATTATCAAGTTGACAGGTCAGTCCTGCCGCATTGATGTATTTCGGGAAGCACTGAAGGAGTTCGTTCCAGGCAGAAGCATTGAGTTTCGGCAAAAACCTGCGGAAGGGCGTGTGCCTGATCTTAAACTTGCCTGCCTTCGAGGGGCAATTCGTTATCTGAGTGCCCGCAAAACAGGAAGCGTTCAAGCTGACATCACGCATGATGCCGCTGTAATTCCGTATACCGTAAGTGCCTACACGCATAATGGACGTGAAAAAATGCTGATCAGCAGTCTGGATCGGAGTGATGGTATTCCTGGCAGCATTTCCCGTCCATTCGAGACGGCAGAAGTGGAGTTGTATCTTAGCGGAAGCGATGGCCAGCTGAGACAAAAATTCGTATATGCGAACCGCCCGGATTTCTATAAAGAGGTGCTCTACGAAGACATTCGAGATCGATATGGAGATAAAATTCCGCAAGATGATACGGATTCCATCGTGAATGGAGAGACGAAGTTTTTTGTGTTTCCGGATGATCGTCATTGGGGCTTCCATGTGTTGCCTGTAGCTCGCAGAAATGAACGGATGTATCTGGGATCTCAGAAGCTACTTCCGTTTGAAACAGACTTGTCGGAACTGGACTTCTTTGACGGAATGAAGTGAGGATCACGAGCAGAAAGGGGGAACAACGCTCATGTTCACATATTCGTATCCGCATTTTAACAAGGGAAGAATTCTGAAAACATCCATGTTGGAGGGGCTACGTGATTACCCCAGAGACTTCATCGAACTGTACTATCGCGGTTATGCAGATGGCATTCTTGCAGGTGCAGAGGTAGAAGTGTTCCCGGACAAATTGGTCGTCGCTCCTGGGATGGTGCTGCATAATGGAAGGCTTTATATGCTGACAGAGCCTATGGAACTGGCATACCAAGCTACGGGACGGGTCAATGTGCTGAAGCTTCAGTTTACCGAGGAGGAGACCGTGAGTGACATGACGATAAGCCATTCAGAGCTGCTCTTGGATGAAGAGACAACGTGCACATCGAGAGAGTTGGAGCTGGCTCGATTCAAGCTGAAGGAAGGGGCCCGGCTGCGGCGTGACTACCAGACCTTTGCCGACTTGGCAACGGAGTTCAACACCCTGCATGTCATTCATGTCCCTTATGCAGCCGAGGGGGCAAGCACCTTATCTCCTGTTGTCATGAAGGATTATGCCGAGAGGTTGCTTCGAACGGGGACCTCTGATCCCCAGGATCTGGTCTTCGCCATGATGTGTCTCAATGAAGGAACGGTTGCGCGTAGCGTCATTTTGCATCACATTGCTAGTCGATTAGGGCTGGAGTACAGAGAATATGATAATGCGCAGATTCATCGATATCTGGATCGCATACTGGCGAATGCAGGTCGGGGAACGGGACGTTCGGGTATGCCGGTGGGCGGACCACATCGTATGATTGTGGATTGATTCAGCACAAGGAAAGGAAGTTGTTCTTGATATGGAATATCTCGATCGAAAAGTAATTCCCATATTATATAACCATCGTGAAAATGAAGAGAATGGTCAGAACAGTGAAGTAGAAAAGGCGGTTAAATCAGCACATAAATCCCAGGCTGTTGATTCAGCAGAGCTGCCAGCGAGGCTCCGTATTGGAAAGGAAAGCGTATTTCTAAAACGAACCGAGCTGTACGATAGTAGGGTAGCCATATCCCTTCCACGTTCATTGCGTTTAATTTCAGAGAAGGAAGCGAGCATGAAGTATCCTTCGTCTCATCGGCCGGAATGGATATATACCAATGATTCAGGGACAGTCAATTTTACGTTTAACAGACTGGAGCATCGAATTTCGGAAGAGGAGCTGACTTCCTTTACTGAAACGATGGCCAATGTCATTCGTGGAACGCAGCCAATCAGACAATGGGAGAAACATGGCGTTCGAATTACTGGAACGGGACAGTTCACGGGATACTGTCAGTTTTCCGTTCAGGGGTTGAATAATCAGATTTATAACCATATCGGTTTTTCGATTTTAGACCAGTCAGTTCTTGTTTACGGATTTAATTGCACGGATGAAGAAAAGCGCGATTGGCTGGAGCCTGGCGAGACGATTCTAAATTCACTTGCGATCCATTGAAGTTGAAAGGAGATGAGAAACATGAGCCTGACTTATGAGAATCTGATTATTGAACCATATGAACTGGTGCATTTGCAAGAACTGACGATCCGGAAAAAAATGAATGAACACACTCGGCTCGTGTTTAAGGGCATGGTGTCTGAGGAATGGAAGGATCGCTATGTCGATGTTACGGATCAAAATACCCCAATTGAAGTGTGGCAAAAAGATGAGGATGGCAATAAGAAGCCTCTGTTCAAAGGCATTCCACTATCTGTTGAAGTGCAGGTTGTCAGAGGCGTATATACGCTCCACGTGGAGGCCATTTCACATACATACCGGATGGACATTACAAAACGAACGCGTACATTTCAAAATGTCAAAATGAAGTTACCCGATTTGTTAAAGAAACTGGATCAGGATTATCCGGGGCTGGACGTGATTGATGAGGGAACAGGGGGGGCCAAGATCGGGAAGGTTGCCGTGCAATATCAAGAAACGGATTGGGCATTTCTCAGGAGACTTGCTTCTCGCTTTCACACCAGCTTGATGCCGGCCGCTCAGTTTGACAGCCCCAAATTTTATTTTGGCGTCTTTGAGCACGGAAACTCAATCGATCTGGACAATACACGTTATACAATCCGCAAAAACATGGCACCATTCATGTACTTTACCGAAAACGATACGTTAAAGGTTAACGAATCAGATTTCATTATATATGAAATCGAGACAGATCAGGTGATGGAGCTTGGACATCATATTACCTTCCGAGGCAGAAGCCTATATGTGACTGAGGCATATACCGAGCTTGTGGGAGGAATAGTGAAGCACCAATATGTACTTAGCCTTCATAGAGGACTAAGACAAAAGACATATTACAATTCGATAATTGCCGGAAGCTCATTACTTGGTCGCATCCTTTCAGTGCATGGTGGTCATGTAAGAGTTCAGCTGGACTGTGATGAAAAACAGGAGGAAGAGGAAGCGTTGTGGTTGTTGTATCAGTCTCCATACATCGCAGAGGGGCAGACAGGTTGGTATGTCATGCCTGAAGTGGGTGATCCGGTGGCCGTATATTTTCCTACGCAAAACGAAGAAGAAGCCTATGCGACAGGAGCACCCCGTCTGGATAACAAGGTAACTGGAACGAACCAATTGAACAAACCGGATCATAAAATTTTCCGTACGCCTTATGGCAAAGAAATCAGACTGACCCCAGATTCCATCTCCATTAGCAGCAAAGAGGGCGAGGTGTTCATTCGTCTCAGCGGGGACGAGGGCATTCAGATCATCGGAAGCCAGCAGATTCGGATGTCTGCCGGGGGCAATATCTCGCTCAAAGCCGGGAAGAAAATAACGTTGTCTGCCGATTCACAATTGTTGCTGGAAGGCGGGGGAGGGACATTCAAATTGGATGGACAGGCAAAAATGAGTGGATCAGAAGTGAAAGCCAACTAGCATGATACGTGACGTATGGGCAGGAGGGATAATTTCCAATGGATCGCAAGGAATCTATGTTGCATTTTTATACCCATCAGGTAAAACCTGCGCGGGCCAAACTTATGGATGATTTGCAGCATACGTTGCATACAAGGTATACGGAATTGACAGCCGAGTTCCTAAGTCATTTCAGGTTGATGATTCAGGAAGTCAGCGACGCCCAAAAGCGTGGGGCGAAAGGGCCGATCGCATACATTCAATATTCTATGTTGCGAACAGAACTTCTTGGAGGGGCGATGAATGTCCTGGTCGAGGCATATGATGCTTCATGGTTGCTGGATCGAACACCCATCCGTTCATTCTATTCTTCCCACTGGGCCTATGAGTGTCTTGAACGGATGCTCAATGGATTAAGAGAAGAACTTCCTCACTATCAAGGAACCGTTACAGCGGTAGAACTGGACCGAATCATGTTACAGGAAGCGGCGTTGGTGAATCGATATCTTGTACATTTTATACGCCGTAGCTGTCGCGCGCTGGAGGACTTCGAATGGAACTCTCTTATGGATCTGGAACAGATATTCGAAGTACGTGTAGGAGAATACTTGGATGCTAGTGAGTGCGTATTTCGTCTTGATCGAAGGAATAGGAGCATTGAGGAGATTGGTGAAGCATTGGAAGAAAGTGATGGTCTTGAGGTCGTGTACGCGCACTTTCAGGGACTGGATATGAGCGAAATGGAATGTAGCGATCTGGATTTTCGTTACAGCCGTTTTGATCGTATCGATCTGCATTCTACCGATTTTCAACGCTGTATCTTGATAGGGACACGTTGGCGCAATTGTAGTCTGGAGAATACCGATTTCACCGGAAGCATTCTATATGGGGCAGATTTCAGCGGGTGTTCTCTGGAAAGAGCTGTTTTCAGGGAGATCATAGGGGAGGTAGGACATCCGGAAGGACTCGCTCAGGGTCCAGAATACGATGCGCTTAACTTCGAGAATTCAAACCTTTCAGGTGCTGACTTCCGAGGGGCACACCTTCGTGGAGCCATATTCTGTGGAGCTAATCTAACAGATACGTTATGGGAGGGTGCTGATGTGGAGGGTGCGATTTTTGACGATGACGAGAGGAGGCGAGGGTTATCCGATACTTTCGTCTAATGGCCGATCCCAGATGGATACACCGCGTAGAGACTGAGCCTGTCGGTGAACTGCAACGCAGGACCTGGAATCAGGCTTTTCATGATTCGGGCAGTGAGCATACAGCCATTAACCTTTATGTGCGAAGCGGATTCCATGTCGATTATACCGATTATTTGGAACAGCCGGTTCCCTTAGTTTCAGATCAATTGCTTGAAACACTTATTTTGTATTGTCCTCAGCTCAAGCGAAGGGCTACCGTATTAACGGACAAGGAGCGAATGACCCAAGAGACGTATTGGGCCATTCATCCTCCTGCACTGGCAAACGTATTATCTCCTCATACCCGTCGGCGCATGGATGGAAGTCTGGAGCGGATCGTACTGAAGCGAGATTTCCCGGATGTACCCCTGTTCCAATTGATGGAGCTGCGCGAAACCGTGATCATTGTCAATCTGGCGTTGTCGGAGAGCATTCTGCGGCGAGATGTGGCAGGAGTACAATTCATTCCGTTGGACTTGGAACAAACGAATTAGAAGGGAGAGGTTATGATGGTGCGAAGTCAAGATCATGATGCCCAGATTCATACGGCTGGAGAAGCCTCTAAAAGCTATGTCGTTGCAGGAGCAATACTTAAATGCAATTGCGGGACGCAGCGTACACGATTGAAGATACCATTCAGTCATGGCGTATATATCAAGGGGAAGGCGAAGATGACTGTCGAGGATTATGTTCCAGGTATTCATATTGGATCATTCGGTAACTGTTCCAATCCAGCTAATCCAGCAGTAGCGGCAAGCACGATGGTTGACATCTATGGGGTTAAGAAAGCGCCTTGTGTTCCCGTGCTGACCATGCCTTGGCTTCATGGAAAGGGAGATACCAAGGTGGAAGGGAAAGCTGCACTGCTCAGTCACTGTACGCACAAGTGTCTGTATGGCGGAGATATCGTCATAGAGAATGACGGACAGCAATTGGACTTTTGACGATGAATGAAATTACGGAGAAGAAACTCGACCAGATCGGCTATGAGCAAATACGTCTATATTGGCCTTATCGTGCACAGTCGTTAGAAGGCGTGCAAATTACCCGCCAAGTGAACGAGCATGCGAAACTCTACGTCAGCGGTATAATTCCGGAAGAGGATGGGCCGGGCATTCTTCAAGTTCAGGCTGAAGGGGAATCTATCGTACTCAGACAAGTCGATGAAAATGGTAGATCAGTGAGGAGACTCTTCCATGGCGTAATGACATCGCTCTCGGTTCATTTGTCGGGAGGGGTCTATCGATTCGAACTGGAAGCCTTGTCCAACTCCTATCAAATGGATATGCGAATTGAGGAACGAGCCTTTCAAAACAGAGGGTGGACGTTCAAGGAACTCATTCAATTCATTATGAATTCTTACCGCTATTCGGATGTCATGGATCAGGTTACCGGAAATACCTCATTGAGCGGACTTGTATTACAATATAAAGAGACCGATTGGATGTTCCTACGCAGGCTTGCCTCGCGATTCGGTACAGTGCTGGTCCCGGAAATCACAGCGGCATCACCCAAACTGTATATCGGTTTGCCCGCAGGTAAGTTGTGGAAATGGCCAGAAGACCAACCTTATCAGGTTCGTAAGCAGCTGGCCGGAATTGATTGGCTTAGCTCCGGAACGGAAGATCGATATATCATTCAGGGTCCCAAGGGCACGCAAGGCGAATTGCAGTATACGCTGGAAAGTGCCGAGACCTATGCACTTGGAGACAAAGTTGAACTTCCGGATGGCAGAGAGTTGACCGTGGTGTATGCCCATTCGCGATTGGAATCCGGGCTGCTCATGACGACCTACCGCATGGTACTCGAAGACCACATTCATGTACCTAGATGCAACCTATCGGACTTGATCGGGTTATCGCTGTACGGTGAGGTGGTCCGCGTGATTCATGATCACATTCAGATCAAATTGCCCATGGACGAGGGCCCGATGACGCAAGGTTCCGCCTGCCCCTATCCGGTCGCGCCAGTTTATGCTGCGGAAGGGCATAGCGGATTATACATGATGCCTGAGATCGGGGATCAGGTGGAATTATATTTTCCAAGTAGTCTGGAATCCGGAGCGTACATTCGTCATTCCATCTCTGAGGGTAAACGTTCCACTAACGGAGGGACAGACCATAAAGTCTGGGGGCATCCTGCCGGGAGCTCTATCGGGATGTCGCCTGAGGAGGTTACACTGCAAGCCGGATCGGGGTTAACGATTACCTTGAATGATCAGGGGATCGTATTGAGTAGTCCAGGCAATCTGTCCATTCAAGGCAGCAATATCCTGCTTGCGGCCGGACAGATCGAAGCTACAGCACCAGAAGCGATTTGGCTGCTTGGCGGGGGTGGTAGCTTCATTTTGGATGGGGAGACCAACGTACGAGCAGGTCTATTGCAACAGGAGGGCAGCAACAAAGCGCCTGTTCATGTGGCGGATCTGCCTCCGGAGCCAGAGCCACCGCTGATGCCGATTGAGGAGTACGAAGCGGCTCAGGCCGCAACAGCCGCAGAGGCTGCTGCAGTGACGCAGGCATCAACGACGAACCCGAAAGATGGATCGTTGGCTGGAGCTGCATTGGCCATCACTGCTATGATTCCGATCCTGGGAGCTCTAGGGGGGATTGCTGCCCAGACAGCCATCGGCGTAGGCATTGCTGCCGTTGCCACGGGTCTCATCGCGAGCGTGCCGAAGATAGGCTCCTTCAAGCCTTCGGCTCTGAATTTGCTGGACCGATTTACGAATGGTTTTGCTGAGCTCCAACAGCAGGAGAACGAAGCGAAATGGACGATGCTGGGTAAAATGTTGACGGCCGCCAAAGAGTTGACTACAGCGACTTCCCCCATTGATCTACTCAAGAAGTTGCATCAGCAACATCAGGAAATTAGTGCCACATACTATGATATTCCAGCTTATATTCGAGAGAAATGGACGAAACAACAGGCGGATCAGGAACTGAAAAGTTCGCTGGATTATTACAATAAAGTGATGGAAAACCCGGAGGAATACGATATTCTTTTCGTAGGGCCTCATTTTGCGAATATTACCTTCGATATTGGCAGGCCTCATATCACTGTAGAGGAACTAGGGAGTTATGATTATTGGAAGGCACAAGGGCTAAGCCTTGAGGAGATGAAGTATCTATCATGGAGGCTAAAGGCCCCTATGAGCGATGAAGCCTTTGCTGAACTATGGGATGGATATTACCAACATGACGCAATGCAAAAAGGTCTAGATACGGAATTTAATTTTAAGGGCAGGGGAGGTTCGGCAAGCGGTTTTGTAAGCCCGGTCAGGTCTATCCCGCAGGCAAGTGGAACAACGCCGCCCAAAGTGAGCAAAAGCCCGCCTTCGCCCATAGTGCCCAAAGTCAAGACATTTGTCCGAAAGTATTGGGAAGAAAGTCAGAAGATGCGAATCGCATCTGGTGGAGGAAGTCATTGGAGCAACAGTAAGACGAACAAAACGGGTGAGGCTGCTTCTGGAGGCGGTAAGACAGCAAACAGTGGGACGGAATCGACCTCTAAACCTGGGGAGAACCCGTCGAAACCGAAACAAAATTCGGATAGTACACCTTCTTCGAAAAAGAATGAAGGAAATTCAACGACAACGTCGAAACCAAGCACGACATCGAAGACGAAACCAGAAAAAAATGAAACGCCGAATGAAGTGAATACCTGGAAGCCGCCAACGAAGAAAAAGGACAAAGGTAAACCGCAAGCTGATACGAAACCACCAAAATCATCTGAACCGAAGAAACCAGAGGAGAATACAAATAAACCGAAGGAGAGTTCGAAAGGTACTGAGGGAACGGGGAAAGGTAAGAAGTTAGAACTGTCAGATTTTACTAAAGAAATAATGGAAACTAAACCGATGAATTCACCTGTTCCACATAAATGGTATAATAAGGGTGGTTACATCTCAATAGATAAGAATGGAACTTGGACATATACTAATAAGAAAGGGCAATCTGTGAGTTATCCAGATGGCTACCCCGACTTTTCAGAGTATTATCATCCTACTGTTAAACCAGTAACAATTGAAGTAACTGTGCCTAAAAATCCACAAGAAGACTTTAAAAAAGCAAATTTAGAAGCAAAGCTTAATAAGGATTCTGATCCACCCGTGCCAGCAAGTAATAAACCTCCTGAGGGTTATACATGGCATCATCATGAAGATGGAAAGACGATGATCCTTGTCGATGAAGATATTCATAGGGAGTTTAGACATATCGGTGGTCAGTCTACAGTCAATGGAAAAAATAAAAAAGGAGAATAGTTATGGCGAATATGGATCGAGGAAACGAGAAAATAACTATAAATGAAATTAATGAATTTGAAGGTAAGTATGATCTTAAGCTTCCTGAGCAGTATGTTGATTTTTTGCTTAAATATAATGGCGGGTATCCTCAAGAATCTACATTTAAAATTTCTGATGAAGAGGGTGAAAGTGTTGTAAATAAATTTTATGGGATCGGTGATATGAAGGGGAATCTGTCTAAGGTATTTGAGGTTTTAGATGGTGAGCTGCCTGAGGGATTTATTTCGATTGCTAGTGATCCAGGGGGGAACGAGATCTGTATTGGAACTAGTGAGAAATACTTAGGAAAAGTATACCTTTGGATGCATGACATGGAGTCAAATAAAGAAATGGATAATATGTTCTTATTAAATAACAGTTTTAATGAATTTTTTGATAAGTTATATTAAAGGCTAGCATTGCCCGTAATAAGACACTTAGTATGAACTTATTTACAAGCCCAACAACAAAATCGTACAATACAACCAACAAACCAAACACAAAATGATTCAAACACTGGATAAACTTTCAAAAGCTCTTTCCCACTTGGACCTTTAGTAGGAATGAGCTTTTTTGCATGCCGAAAATAAAGTAGCTTGATCATAAATCGCTGGTTGATCTCGATATGCCATTGTGGTAATGCTCAATGAAAAAAGCTGTTACAAAACACTTTAAACTTACTATTTATATAATAAGAATGTTGACAGGAATCGCCCCTGTCCGCTTTAGTTCGGTCGGTAAGTAAGCTGATATAATGGGTGCCAATTGGAAGCCTGATTGCTACATTTTTCATTATCCTGTTTAAGATTACAACTTAGGGGACGGGAAATGATGGTTCAAATGTAAGTTAGGGTAAAGTATTTCCTACTAGACTGCTTGATCCGAAAAAGGAGGCGCATATTCTTGATAGAGTAGGGGAATTAAGAAGCAAGCTTTCTAATAGGCTTAAAGATGAGCTTAATTTTGCATATCCCGTAGTAGACATAACAGGAATAGACAAAAAGGAGTTTTATGCACATAGTAGTTTGAATAGAGATAACAAGGCAAAAGACTATGCTGATTTCTCGTTAAAGCCACCTAAACCAAAGTATGAGGCCACTCTTGCACTAGATAGGGGTGGAAATACAAGAAAAAGAGATAACACCTTCTTCGAAAACGAATGAACCTAATGTACCGACAACGCCGAAAAATAGCACGACATCGAAGACGAAACCAGAAAAAAATGAAACGCCGAATGAAGTGAATACGCGGAAGCCAGCTCCATCTAAGAAAAAGGACAAAGGTAAACCGCAAGCCGATATGAAACCACCTAAATCATCCGAACCGGAGAAACCAGAGGAGAATCCTAAAACAAACAAAACGAAGGATAATCCGGAAGGCACTGAGGGGACGGGACAAGCTGTTAAACCGGCACCAGTAGTCTATGAAACAGTTAAGTATGGTGATCATTTTACAAGAAAGAATAGAAAAAAAGTTTTAAAACCAAATATAGAATACACATCACCAGATGGTTATAATTATCGTACGGACAGTCAAGGGCGTATTATTGAATGTGAAGGAGCACTTGTACTTGGTAAAGGAGACCGTAGTGAATATGCCCAGAGGACGGTAGGAAAAGGGCAAGGTAGGTTACCTGATGACGATGGTGGACACTTGATAGGGGCACAGTTTAAAGGACCAAAGGATATCGATAACTTAGTGCCACAGAATAGCCAAATTAATCGAAGTGGCGGAAAATGGTATGAAATGGAAACTGAATGGGCGAATGCTCTGAATGAAGTACCACCTAAAAAAGTTACTGTGAAAATTGAACCAGTCTATTCAGGAAGTTCAATGAGACCACATTCATTCGAAGTAACTTACCAAATAGGGAAGAAAAAAGAAGTTACTATTACAATACAGAATCAACCGGGAGGTTAGTAGAATGGAACAGCAGATGAATGATTTATATAGAGAGATAGCAGAAACAATAAATGAATTGATACCTGAAGATTGGGAAAATTTTTATTTTAATGGCGAGGTAGAAAATGGAGAAGGGGGTGTTTTCTTTTTCTTCAAACCAATAAATAAACATGATTATGTTTATTGCCGAGATATTTTGAAGAATTACAATATTAATTCAGAAATATATAAAAAAACTATGAGAAAGTTGTTGAAAGTTACCAATGATCTAAAAAATATATTTATAGAAGATGGACAAGAGCCTTGGTTTTCAATAACCATGAAACTTACATCTGAAGGAAAATTAAATATAATATACGACTATACAAAATGGGGAGAATCCAATTTTGGCCCTTCAGACAGGTTAGAATATTGGGAAAGTAAATATCTGAATAATATTCCACAAGAAGAGAATGACAGAATAAAGATCGAAAAAATGAAGCAGTTTGAAGAAGCGAATTAAATGCCATTTTTCTTTGGTAGGACTACCCAGTGCCGATTACATCCATCATTCGACCAATAACACAACTAACCCATGTAATACCCGTATAAAGATTTCATCATTTCGGTTGTACGCAAATCAATTGCTTTAATTTTATAATTTAAATAACGCTATTCCTATACATCAAACAGGTTAATTATGGTCAGATACCACCATGATTGACCTCTTTTTTATTACCTTCGTTTTCTCACAACTTTTAAATAAGCTGATGATCAGTCAAGACAACGGAGTAAGGTATTCAATCAATCAACTGGATACTCCAGATGATATAAGTAGTAAATTTGATTTATCCAGTGTAGAAGGGTATGAGCGAAAAATCGATAATACAAAATATTATGATCATGATAAGGGTGATTTTGGCGAGGAAGTTGCGAAAAAAATCGCAATAAACAACAATCTGGGTAAGGATATTTCCGATCAATTTCAAGTTGGTAGGAACGGCATAGATGGAGCCTTTTTGTCCAAAGGTCCGCCTCCTAAATTAACCATGATTGAGGCTAAGACTTCCGAGTGGGGAAATTTCAATTATTCAACAGAGCAAAAACTGGGTGGTGCTAAATATTTTGAAGTGATGTCAAGCCGTAAAAATAAAAGTTTTGCGGATTTTAAAGCAAAGTACAAGAAACTTTTAAAAGATAACCCAGGGTTGGAGTTTGAGTATATCAGAGTAGAGGTTGATATTTCGAAAACTTCGGTTGGTTTTGGAGTAGATGTTGTAAAAGTAAAAGATTGGAGTAAGGAGATAAAATAAAACTTAAGGAGAACACAATGGTTAATTCAAAAAAAATGCATTTGGCCTACAAAAGGTATGTCAAAAACTTTTTTGGTAGTAATGCCGTAAATGAATACGAAGAAGGTAAAAATGAGATTGTTGAAATCATCGATATTAATGATACAGAGAGAGATCACATTCTATTAATTGATATGGATAATATATCTTCCTTTTGGTTAGATGTGTGGAAAAATGACGTATTGATTAAAAACGGTCGAAATGTAAGTGCGCTAAAAAAAAACCAACAAATAAAATTTTATCAGTGCATGGGTAGTCATATTTATAAAGATCGTTATCCGAATATGAAATTGATTGATTATTCTTTTGAGTATAGCATCATTGCATTAGTGCACTTCAATTTATACGGATGGGTAAAAGAGGAAAAGATATTTTTTGATTTTATAGTCAAATATCTTGGAGATAATTTAATGGAAGCAAATGATTGGAATCAACATATCTGGTTTTTAGTAGAGTTGTATCTACAACACACCAATCAAACAATAGAAGGAACTAATAAAAATGTTCACTTGACTGTGAAGTCCGCATTAGCAGATAAGGGACAGCCATGTGATTTGATTCCAGAAGAACTTGGAATCTACAGAGAAGTATTGGAACAATGGAATACGCCTGATTTGGATGAAATTACGCGTTTGCTTGGAAGAATGTCCGAACATCATTCCATGCTCGCTGCAGAGTTAGGGAAATCGCTTGAGTTTGGTAATTATGATTACGCTTTTTATCCTTATGAAATTTTGTATTTGCTTCATGTGAGAAAAAAACAAGGTCTGCCTAATCCAAGTCATTTTGATGATTTCCTGATGAACTCACCGGAGGCTAAAATGAACATTCAAGATCCTGAACCGTATCCAGAGTGGGATCCCGTTTTACGAATGATTGATGACTTCTATCGCAAAAACTATCCAGAGTATATCCCAAACCACCATGGAGTTCTGTTTGAATAGGAGAGGAGGAAGACTGCATGGCAGATGAAGATTTGGTGCCGTTAATTTTCGATGATACAGAGGATATCGACATAATTTTGAATGATCCGGATGAATCACTGGCGTATTATAGTATGCTGAATCATGGCTTAGCGACCAAACGGTTTTTATTTCTGGACTACAAAGGAGAAGTGGATCAGGAAATCGTCAATTACATCTTAGACTATGAGTATGCCTATGATATCGAATTGGGAACTGCAGATCAGCTAGAAGAGTTGGGAGAGTTTGACTACAAATATCTCCCTGAGAAAATTAGGGAGGTAAACAAGCTGATTTCTCGAAAAGGATATGGTTTATTCTCCTATCCGACAGCAGGAGACTTCTATGCATTGTTCATCGCCGAACTTAAGCATGAGGGTGCGCTAACCGAAGTGGATTTACTAGAAGATGAAGATATTCCTGAAAAAGAGCGTCATATCCAGTTGTATATTTAGTTCAGAGATAAGTCAGACAGGCTCCAGTTATTTGACTGGGGCTTATTTGTTTTGAGGT
Source organism: Paenibacillus sp. FSL H8-0283 (assembly GCF_045040675.1). Taxonomy (NCBI): domain Bacteria; kingdom Bacillati; phylum Bacillota; class Bacilli; order Caryophanales; family Paenibacillaceae; genus Paenibacillus; species Paenibacillus sp. FSL H8-0283. Next base: position 5,028,343 of record NZ_CP150295.1, on the reverse strand, counting down.
TTTTTAGAAAGGGTTAATCTTGCGTTTTAAAAGTCAAAACTCTGATCAACTATATGATCCATAAAGTCTTAAGAATTAAATTCAGTGAAACATAATAAGAAAAATGACTAAAGATTTGGATAAACAGTATGGAGTCCGGGTTGCTCATGACTGCACATCGTATGATGCTAGAAGATCATCATATGCGAAAACCACGATCTATCTGCTCTTGATGCCAGAGCTTGGTGACACGGTGAAACTGTACATTCCCGGAAGTCGCGAGTCCAAGGCTTATATTCGTCATGCAGTCCCCGAAAGCAAGCGTTCGGTTTCCAGTGGAACGCAACACAAACTGTGGGGCCATCCTGACGGACCATCTATTGGTATGTCATCGGATGAGATGACCGTACAGGCTGGAGCTGGATTAATCATCACACTGAATGACCAAGGTGTAATGATGCAGAGTGCAGGTAACATCTCGATTCAGGGTGGCAGTCTATCACTTAAAGCAGGTCAGATTAAAGCAACCGCCCCTGAAGCAATTTGGCTTCTTGGCGGAGGAAGCAGCTTTATATTGGATGGACAAGCTGATGTTCGTGCTGGACTGCTCCAACAGGAAGGCAGCCATAAGGCACCGGTCGTGGTAGCTGATTTGCCGCCGGAGCCGCCCCTTATTCCGCTTGAACAATATGAGGCAGCTCAAGCAGCAAATGCAGCCGAAGCAGCTGCTATGCAGCCTTCCGTGGTTAACATGAAGGAGGTCTCCCTGTTTGGTGCAGCGGTCGCCATGGCGGGCATGATCCCCGTTTTGGGTATGCTTGGAGGTGCACCAGCCATTGCGGCACAGGCCGTTGTCGTTGGCGCTGCAGCAATCGGCTTGATCGGGAACATCCCAAGTGTAGGATCCTTTAAGCCTTCGGCCCTACAACTTCTGAATCATCTGAATGGTGATTTCGTGGGCAAGATGCAGCAACAAGAGGCTTATAAGCACCAATTATTTGGTAAAGTTGTCTCAGCAGCACGAGAGTTAAGCACGGCTACTTCCTTTATGGATTTTGTGAAGAAACTGCATCAGCAGGAAAAGGAAGTTAGCCAGATGTATTATCAGATTCCAGGCAATACGAGGGAGCATTGGGCGCATCAACAGGTTGACCAAGAGTTGAAGGAAGCACTCGTGTATTATGGGGATGTGAAGCAGAATGACATTAAATATGAACTCTTTTTTGGCCCTTATCATAACGGCATTGCTCGAGATATCGGAAGAATAGACATCACCGCCGAGGAAATGGGTGACTATAATTACTGGCAGAAACAGAATCTGACGGTCGAACAGAAGAAGTATCTTGCCCGGCGAATTATGGCTCCCATGAGCGAAGAAGAATTATCTACCCTGATGGGTGAATTCGAGCAACACGAGATGACTATGAAAGGATTGGACGGGGAGTTCAATGGATTTACGGGCAGAGTAAGCACGAAAAAGGGTTCTTCAGGTGTACCCGAACCCTCAGACCATCCAGGAACAACAGGTTCTCCAAGTGCTGCTTCTAAAGGAACAACGACGACAGACAAACCGGCTACAAGTAAAACAAAGACATTTGTGAAAAAGTCAAAAGATGTGATGGTTAAAGCCGTCAGCGATTATTATAAAGAGAGCCAGGTCATCCGGTTTCAGCCTTGGGGCAACTTGGGAAAAAACAAGCCCAAAGAGTCGGGGAATGCCGGGGAAGTGGGTTCCGGAGGGAAAACAAGCTCGAACGCTGGGAATAAGTCAAGTGACGGGGCAGGAACAAGTTCCTCCAGCAATGGCAAGAAACCGAATCAGACCCCGAGCAGCAGTAAGAAGTCTTCATCGTCAGGTGAAACGGATGCTACTGCATCGAGTCCAGGTATAGGGAAGAAGTCTGGCGACGGTGAAGGCACAAACTCACCAAGCAGTGGCAAGAAAACGGGTCAGACACCGAGCACTAGTAAGAAGTCCAAATCTAGCGGTGAAACGGATAGTACGGGTTCAAGTTCAGGTACAGGGAAGAAGCCTGGCGATGATGAAGAAACAGGATCATCAAGTGGTGGAAAGATAGAGGATCCAACTCCGAATACCAGTAAGAAGACCCAAACAACCGGAGAAGCGGATACTACAGGATCGAATACAGGTACAGGGAAAAAGTCGAGTGAAGGTGAAGGAACAAGCTCATCTAGCGCTAACAAAAAAGATAATCAGACTCCCAACAGTCATAATCAGTGGAAACAGGATTCATCTAAGAAAAAAGGAAAAGGTAAAGATGATAAAAAGAAAAAAGAGGAGGAGAAAAGTAAAAGGGAAGAGGAAGAAAGACAAAAAAGTGAATCAGAGGCTGAGGGGACGGGAAAAGATACGAAGAGGTATGGTGATCCTCCCGAGGAAGAATTTAAATTTAAGATTGAAATTGCTGCTGAAAAGAAAGCTGAAGAAATAAGAAGTACAGGATTGAAAGATATAGAGGATTTTGCTAAGAATACAGGTTTGGAGTTACAGGATGCAATTGATTTAAAATCACATCTGTTTCTTAATAAATATGATCTTCCAGCTTACGATGAGAAAGGTTTATACTTTTATAAAACTAGATTAACACCTGATCCCGAAGTAATATATGCTTATCACAAAGTTCTGGATGGAGAACTGACTCCTGATCAGAAAAAATGGTTTCAACAGTTAAAAGCACATGAATTAGATGAAAAAGCCCGAATGGATTCTGGGGAAGAATACTATAGGCATCCAGGTTCTTGGGATTTCGAGTCGAAAACCTGGAAATCAAAGCCTCCTGGTGCACATGATAATGCTGTACCACAACCTGAATTTGGAACATTTCCTGGATATAAGTAGGAAAGTTCGAGATTTTATAAAATCAAAAAAGGTGATGAATATGAGATTGTCTTTTAGTAGTGCGGTGAAAAAAATAAATGAAATAGACTGGAATACAGGAGAAAAGCCCAAAGAATCACATTCAGCTCTGTTAGCTGAATACTTGAGAAGAATTGCTGTCTTTACAAGTTCTTATACTTCTAATCAAAGCCCAATAGGAAGTCCAGTTAGAGTCCTAAATATTGAAAACAATGATTTGCTGCTAGAAATTGATAGGATTGTGGATGAAAGTTTGCCTGACATTAACAACCCTATACACTATAAAATATGTAGAAATTATTTAGAAACAGCATATGTTGTTGAAAAAGGCTTATCGGAAGTCTTAAAAGTAGCAACTATTTATGAACCAATTATTAAGTTTTTTGAAAGAGGTGGGAAACTAAGATTCGATAGCGACAGGGCTTTGAGTTGTGGTAGTGCTGCTTTTGTTCTTGAAAATTGGATTGATTTTCATAGCAGTAGGCTAGAAACCGATATAAGTGACTCTAATTTGGAGAGAATTGATCTTAATAATAATGATGTTTAGTTAATCTCGATATCGTACCTCGAACGGGTCAATTATGGTCAGATATTACCATGATTGACCGTTTTTTTGATTTGTACCTCCAACATCCATGCGCACCATGCACGGCCAATTAAGGAGCAGGAGATAACGAGTCAAGTATATTACCGCAACTGACTTTTTTTCTTTCTTAGCTTTATTACGTTTCTTAAATTTACTCACTACTGTAGATGAACTGAATTTTGCATATTCAGAAGTGAATATCGAAGGTATAAACAAAAAGGAATTTTATGCACATAGTGGATCGAATCGTGATAACAAGGCAAAAGACTATGCTGATTATTCAATAAAGCTACCTAAACCTAAGTATGAGGCTACTCATGCGCCGGATAGAGGAGGAGGTGTAAGATTTGGAGATAATGATACAGATATAAGATCCTAAATGATTTAGCTGCTAGACTGGATAAATTAAATGATCCTTCACAAGCCCATGGGAAAATAAAATTATTTACTGAAATTAATACTTATACAAGTAGTGAGCAGAGTTATTAAGAAATTCCACGAAGATTATCCAAATATTGATATTGAAGTAATCCACAATGGTGACAAATTAGTTGAGTTTTAATAAAGGAGATAAGCAGATGAAACGAAATTATGAAGCTTTATTTGGTGCTTTTTATGAAAGGTATTTTGATTATAAAAGCGAGAGAATGAGTAAATGCTGAAGCACTTGCTTGTACCACTGAGGCATACTTCGGTATACAAAAAAGAGGCGAAAGGGAGAAATCAGTAATATTAATTGCAGAAGGAAGAATTTATTTAACACATTCAAGTATATTCATAAAATCAAAACAGAGGATAGTTGAGGGATTAAATTCTTTAGATTTAAACAAGTTGCAACTTGAAACGACTCCGGATGAGTACCAGGACATATTAGAACGAAGAGATATGGTGCTTGATAGAATCGAAAGTATACATGCGGAATATATTCCATATTCAAGATTGTACTGCTATTAAATGGAGAATGAAGTTAAAAATTACTTTGGGAATATCATTAATGACATGAAAGATACGAGTGGGCTCGTTGAGCAAATAATGGAGCGTTTCGATCGTGAATGTAGGAGTACACTTAGTGAGAAAATTGTTGTTAAAACAACACTTGCAGAACTACTTATCCGTGAATTTGTGAAAATAAAAAGCGAATTCGAGAAATTCGATATGAATGAAGTGGATGAACAATTAACAGAAGCTGAGCAATCAGATCTTTCTATACGAATCAAGGAAGTATTAACTAAGCTTCAAAATTATAAATCATGAGTACCATATCGTAAAATTGAATCATAAAATCTAATAGAAGGTATGATTGGAAAAACACCTAACGAGGGGGCTCATGATCTTGCACCTCCTCCGCAAAAGTATTTCCCATATTTTAATTCGGATGACACTATCTTATAATTTAACTAATATAATTAAATTTTAGGAGGGCAGCTAGTTGAATCAGATATTTGAAGATGCCAGAACCATTATAAGAAACATTAATTGGGAGAATGAAGAACCTAACAAACCTTCACATGGAATATTATTATATGAGTTTTTAAGGAGAGGTTCTCATTTTTATGATTTTATAGATCAAGAACCTAACAAGAGACTTGCAGTGTTTAGTGCAGCAGATATCTGTGATATAAAGTTGCCAATTGAAATATATGGATACTGTGATGAATTAAACGAAATTAAGGATGAGTGGTTAGTCAAATCAGTTTGTAAAAGCTATTTGAAATGGGCATATTTATCTGGTGAAAACGAGTCGATAGCACTTGAATTCCAAGGACTCTATACTCCAATTATAAAGTTGTTTAGTAGAGGCGGGAGGATAAGATACCATAATGGAGAGTTAACCTATGGAAGGGCTGCACGTTCTCGAATTGTTTTTGTAGAAATGAGCACGGTTGAACCAATGGATATTAGTGAAAATAGTCTGGATAAACTGGACAAAAATTGGGATGAGAAAATAAAGTAATCGTAAAGTGGTTTTAGAAGACTAATCAGTTCAAAAGTTATTATTTTTTGGAGTAGGTCCGGGATACGCTGATAAGACAGTATATAAGTGGGATCGGAAAAAGAAATGTAAACAAAGTAGATATAGGCATAAATAAAACAGATCGATCCTGGTCAAAGAGCCAATGGTGTCGATCTGTTTTGTAATAGATTTTTATAAATTACGAAAAAGTGTACAGGGAGGTGCTGATTTAACAGGTAAACAAAGAAAACTGATTAGAAATAAAGCTGCGGAATTAAAGCTTATACCAAAAATTGAAGTGAAAGAAAGTAGAAGGTATTTGTTTCGGCTTTGCTGATTTCGAGGGGCTGGTGTATTAGTGCACACAGATTACCTTCCAAAAGATTTGTGGAAAAAAGGTGACACAGAGCAGTTTCACTGGCTGAATAAAATTTACCGGAAGACATAATGAAATCGGTTAACGATGGACCTTATACATGGCATCACAGAAGTACCGGGGAAAATGCAATTAGTTCCCTTTGGTATACACAACATTACTACTCATAATGGTGGTAGATCAACCGGAATATGGGCAGATGCACCGAGATAAGGGAGGAAAAAAATTGTGGAAACGAGAGCAAAATCTATTATCTATCCATTACCAACTGATCAGGTATTGTCAAAAGAAGAAGGTTTTTGGAGGGTAGTATTGCCTTCAGACTATAAAGAATTTGTTAAGATAAACAACAGAGGCATTCCAGAAAGATGTTCTTTTAGTTGTAATAGTCATAATTACTTAATTACTAGATTTTTGTGCATTCTTGAAGATCCAACCGACAATGGATTTGGAATATTTGATATTGATGCCACAAAATCTCAACTTGATGAGAGATTAATTGATGATGAGGACTTAATAGGAGTTTCCTTGTTACCAGTAGCTGTTCTATTTTCTGGTGACTTTATATGCTTAGATTTTCGTGAATCTAGAAATTCTCCTAATGTTTGTGTCTGGGATCACGCAAATTCTGGTGAATTCGATCCAGTGAGTTATTTTTTGGCGGAAAGTTTTTAAAGATTTTTTGGCATTGTTAACTTAATAAACAAAACAATATACTTAGGCCTGTTAATGTTACACAAATATTTACAACAGATCGTACAATACAACCAGCAGATAGAACACTAAACGATTCAAACAGGAAATGTTTTAAGAGCTAAAGGAGGTATAAAGAAGTATGCCATCTATTCCGAATTTCGTTTTTGAGAAAGAAATACCTATAAGCATTATCGAGAAATACAGATCGAGAATTCCTGTTGAACTAATTGAAGTATGGAAGGAATATGGACTGGGTAGTCTTTCCAATGGATATCTGAAAATTATTAATCCTGATCAGTATTTAGAATTATTACAAGATACCTACAGTCGAGCAAAATTAGCAATTCCTCTATTTACAACAGCAATGGGAGATATATTGATTTGGGAAGATGGATACTTAATGGCGCTTAACTTCAGAAAGCATGAAGTAAATGTTATAGGGAAAAATTTTAAGTACTTTTTTGGGGACATAAGTGATGAATATTTTTTGAATAAAGCTCTTGACTGGTCTCCCTATCTTGAAGCGTTTGAAAAATATGGAGAGCCTGCTTACGATGAATGTTTTGGCTATGTGCCTCTTTTAGGATTAGGTGGAGCAGAGAAAGTTGAGAATTTAAAAAAAGTTAAATTTATTGAGCATATATATATAATCAATCATTTTATGGGACCAATGGAATGAAAATAAAAAATGGAGACCGATATAAATGTTTAAAAGTATGGATTATTTTCTATAAGGGGCATCTATAGGAGGTATATAAAAGCTAATTGGAGAGTAAGCAATGGGAATAATTTGGGAACGTACGGTTGGAGATATTAGTGAAGATATAATTAATAAGGTTGAAAAAAAATATGGTATACAATTTCCTGATGACTATAGAGAATGTGTTAAAAACTATAATGGTGGGCATCCTGTACCAAATATATTTTCCTATGATGATGGAGGAGAGGGAGTTTTTGACCATTTACTAAGCTTTACAAGTGAGCCTAATATTGTTTTAGTTTATGAATTTATAAGTGATTTCATGCCAAAAGAGATATTTCCATTTGGAACAGATCCTTTTGGCAATCAGCTTTGCTTTGATTACCGAAAAAGTAAAAATTCACCTTCAGTTGTTTTTCTTAACAATGAAGAATTTGGTGAGGACTCCATTACTGAGGTATGTAACAGTTTTTCTGAGCTCTTAGAAACATTACATGAGGCCAGCGATGAATATTATTGACTTTCTTAATAGGTGGGTGGATAAGTATGAATATAGATGAAAATATTATTAAAAGTTCATATCCTCCTGTAAGTCTTCAGGAGATTGAGATAGTCGAGAAGAAGTATAATATGATTTTCCCTGATGATTATAAGAAATTTTTAATGTTAAAGAATGGTGGAAAAACTGGTACTAGAAGGAGATTTACTACAAATGATGACCAAAAAGAAGGTGAAATAGAGTCTTCTATTTTGATGTTTTTTCCTTTGTCTAATAATTTAAATAATAATTCAGAACAAAAGTATCGTCTGTACACAGAAGCAAATATTTTATCGAGAATTTATTATCCAATAGGTGAGACACCGAGGAATAATTTAGTTTGTATTGTAGTAGAAGGACCTAATAAAGGGAGTGTGTATCGTTTCGATATGGATTATGACAATTATATTGAAAAGAAACTTCCTCTAGAGGAAGAACATATCAGACTGATCACAGAAAGTTTCACTGACCTTTTGGATAGTTTATTTGTTTCTCAGACGTAGGAATAATCGTGAATAATTTCAAAAATTAGAAGTTAAAATTATAAGGCCTATTTCATCAGTATTATTCAGGTGGAATGGGTCTTTTTGTGAGAAAAGATTTCTAAATAAAATGAATGAACCTAATGCACCGACAACGCCGAAAAATAGCACCAAATCGAATACGAAACCAGAAAAAAATGAAACGCCGAATGAAGTGAATACGTGGAAGCCATCTCCATCTAAAAAAAAGGCGAAGGTAAACGGCAAGTCGATGCGAAACCGTCTAAATCATCCGAACCGAAGAAACCAAAGGTAGAATAGGATACAAACAATCCGAAGGAAAATACGGAAGGCACTGTGGAGACGGGTAAAGGTAAGAAGTTAGAACTGTCGGATATGACTTAAGAAGTAATGGAAACGAAGCCTATGAATTCACCTGTCCCTAAAAATGGTAGGATAAAGGTGGACATATATTAACAAAAGTGGAATATCGGTTATTTATCCTAATGGGTATCCTGACTTTTCAGCATATTACCATCCAACTATTAAACTAGCAGTAACAATAGAAATTACTATTACTAAAAACCCTCAGGCGGACTCTAAGACGGCGAACTTAGAAGCAGGACTAAATAAGGATTCTGATCCACCAGTTTCTGAACTAAAAAAACCTCCAACAGGGTACACTTGGCATCATCATGAAGATGGAAAGACAATGGTTCTTGTTCAGAAGGATATCCATAGGGACTTTAGGCATATAGGTGGTCAGTCTACATTTAAGGGAAAAAATGATTATAAAGGAGAATAAACATGGCAACGATTTATAACACAAATGAAAAAATTAAATTAAAAAATATTGAGGAATTTGAAGCAAAATATGATGTCGTGCTTCCGGTTCAATATCGCGATTTTTTGCTTGAGTATAACGGTGGTAATGTAAAGCCAAATGTTTTCAAAATTTCAGATGATGAAGGAGAGACTGCTCTCAACACACTTTATGGGCTAGATATCAATGAATCCTACGATGAGTTATCGAGTGTGTTTGACTCATTATATGGCGAAATCCCAAACGAATTTATATCTATAGGTGATGATTCTGGAGGAAATCAAATTTGTCTGGGAACTAGCGAAGAGTATGCGGGGAAAATATATATTTTCCTTCATGATATAGAACCTACTGAAAAGATAAGCAATATGTTTCTTATATCTGATTCTTTTGATAGCTTTCTAGATAGTTTATATGAAGTTTAATCTTTAGAAAATGACGGATGCAGAAAAGCTAATTTCAACTTGAGTTATAAGTCGAAATTGGCTTTTTCATTTGTCTGATCCCTGGTCTTTCACCATTAGCTAAAGCATAAGTGCAAATTGAGTATATGTTATGTGGAAAGGGCACATACGGAGGAGCGGCGAGAAGATTTAATTTTGCTCAATCAGATCAAAGGTTAGCTGAACAACTTAATAATTCTCCTGAAATAGCACGCCAATTTGGTATGGAGTCTGGTGAAATTACTGCTAAAGATATAAAGATTTATCGAGATGGAAATAAACTAACATGGCACGAATTAAAATGATGTTAAAGCAATGCAGTTAGTACCTACAAAGATGAATAGTACTTTTGGGCATCTTGGAGGTGTGGGAGAAATGAATGCAGGAGCGTTTGAACCTGGGGGATTTCTAATAAACAATAAAGAGGGGAGTACACAATGATAAAAAATGATCCTGTTTTTGGAGGGCTCGAATATAACTATGGTTGGACTAGGAAGACTATGTTTCAATTATTCGGAGGAGAACTTGAAATTACATTGATGATTGATGGAGATGAAGATGGAAGATTTGATGAAAAACAATATTCGGCATATCAATCATTGATACAAGATTGGAAACAAGTGCAATTTAACTTATTACAACCTATTTTGGATTATTACATACAAAAAAGAAGTGAATTGGGTTATGATGTTGCGTTTAATGAGAATTATCCATTAGTTGAAACAACAACTCAACTGATGAAGATGATTACTTTAGAGGGGATTGTTGTTCCGTATGGAGACATTAATGAAGAACGTGACATTGGAGTTCTTTTTAGTTGTACATGGGATTCAGAGAATGGTTTAGGGTTGCGTTTATTAGATGAAGAAATAGCTGATGTAGGATACCAAGATGTTGCAATTTGATACCAGGCTAATTAAATCGTATAGCACAACCATATCCAACGAACCCAACATTAAATGATTCAAACATTTGATTAACATTCAAAAGCTCTTTCTTACTTGATTTATGAGTTAGAGAGCTTTTTGCGTGTCGAAAATAACTAATGGTTGCTTGGTGGGGTGGTAGCTTCATTTTGGACGGGGAGGCCAACGTACGAGCAGGTCTATTGCAACAGGAGTGCAGCAACAAAGCACCTGTTCATGTGGCGGATCTGCCTGCGGAGCCGGAGCCACCGCTGATGCCGATTGAGGAGTACGAAGCGGCTCAGGCCGCAGCAGCCGCAGAGGCTGCTGGAGTGACGCAGGCATCAACGACGAACCCGAAAGATGGATCGTTGGCTGGAGCTGCATTGGCCATCACTGCTATGATTCCGATCCTGGGAGCTCTAGGGGGGATTGCTGCCCAGACAGCCATCGGCGTAGGCATTGCTGCCGTTGCCACGGGTCTCATCGCGAGCGTGCCGAAGATAGGCTCCTTCAAGCCTTCGGCTCTGAATTTGCTGGACCGATTTACGAATGGTTTTGCTGAGCTGCAACAGCAGGAGAACGAAGCAAAATGGACGATGTTGGGTAAAATGCTGACGGCCGCCAAAGAGTTGACTACATCGACTTCGGTGACCGATTTCTTTAAGAAGTTGGAACAACAGAACAAGGAGATTAGCCTTGCTTATGAGCAGATTCCGAGTTACTTCCGTGAGAAGTGGGCGCATGAAAAAGCCCAACGTGACCTGCAGGTGTCGCTGGAATTTTTCAAGAGTGTGGAGAAAGACGATGTTCAACATCAAACCTTCTTTTCGCCCTATTACCAAGAAATTTCATGGGCATTAGACAGGGCGGGCATATATCATAATATTACCGTCGAGGAAGTAAAAGATTACGATTTTTGGTTGCGTCAGGACCTGACATTGGAACAGATGAAATATCTGACACAGTTGATTTACAATCCGATTAGCGATGAGAAATTCGTAGAGATGATCTACGATTATGAAATGCATCGCGATTTAATAGAGAACGGAACGATGATTGGTGGTAATCTAAGGGTCAGGACGCCAGACATTGAAGGAAAGGTCATGCAAGTTGTTGGTAACGGATTAAAAACAGCAGCGACATTTGCAAAGAAGAAATGGACAGACGGTCAGAAAATGAGGATCGTTTCTGGTGGAGGAAGCGATTGGAGCGGGGATAAGTCGAAAAAAACGGGACAAGCAAGTTCTGGTGGTAAAACAGAAGCTGAAACTGAAACGAGTCCTAACTCTGGGAACCCTCCCAAGACTGCAGCTGAATCTTCGAAGCAGACTGTAAAAACCGGTTCATCTGGAAATAACAAGCCAGCAAACTCAAAACCAAGTTCTTCAAGTACAGGGACTAAACAAAATGGTTCAAGTACGAAACTCAAAGATGCAAGAACAAAGCCAGAAAGTTCGAATTCAGTTAACAATAAAACACCGAATGAAGTGAACACTTGGAAACCGTCTACAACCACGAAGAAGGACGAGGGCAGCCCTAGCGAACAAACGAAGAAACCAAATGATACAAAAGAACCAAATACTAATGACAATCTGAAAAAGAAAAAAGGAAAGAGTCAAAAGCAAATCCAACAAGAACTTGACGATCTGGATCAGAAAATTAAAATTAAGGAAAAAGTAGGGGCCAGTGAAGAAGAAATTAAGAAGTTAAAACGAGAACGAAGTAAGCTGGCCAATCAACTAGATACTCCAGATGATATAAGTAGTAAATTTGATTTATCCGGTGTAGAAGGGTATGAGCGAAAAATCGATAATAAAAAATATTATGATCATGATAAGGGTGACTTTGGCGAGGAAGTTGCGAAAAAAATCGCAATAAACAACAATCTGGGTAAGGATATTTCCGATCAATTTCAAGTTGGTAGGAACGGAATAGATGGAGCCTTTTTGTCCAAGGGTCCGCCTCCTAAATTAACCATGATTGAGGCTAAGACTTCCGAGTGGGGAAATTTCAACTATCCAACAGAGCAAAAACTCGGTGGTCCAAAATATTTTGAAGTGATGTCAAGCCGTAAAAATAAAAGTTTTTCTGTTTTTCAAGAGAAACTTCAAAAGCTAATTGACGATTATCCTGGATTGAAATTTGATTATATTAGGGTTGAAGTGGATATTTCTAAAACATCCGTAGGTTTTGGGGTAGATGTCGTCAAAGTAAAAGATTGGAGTAAGGAAATAAATTGAAAATTAGGGGGACTATAAATGAATGTGAAAAAAATGAAAATGGCATACAAGCGCTATGTCAAAAACTTTGATGACGGTTTGAATGATGTTCAAGCTAAATATGATGAAGCTAAACTTGAGATTGTTTCTTTGGTAGAAAGTAATGCAGTAGATCAAGATCACAAATTGTTGAATAGAATGTACAAAATATCTTCTTATTGGTTGGAAGTATGGAAAAATGAAGTGTTAATTAAAGAAGGGGTAAATCCTATGGGGTTGAAACACATACAGCAAGTAACTTTTTATCAATGTATGTGCAGGCACATTTATAAAGATCGTTATCCTGAGATGAAAGTAATTGATTATTCTTTTCAAAATAGCATCGTATCATTAGTTCACTTCAATTTATTTGGATGGGCGAAGGAGGAACAGATATTTTTTGATTTTATAGTCAAATATCTTGGAGATAATTTAATGGAAGCCAATGATTGGAATCAACATATCTGGTTTTTACTAGAGTTATATCTCCAACATACCAAGCAAGAAATTGAAGGAACTAATAAATATGTTCACTTGGCTGTGAAATCCGCATTAACAGATCGGGAACAGCCATGTGGCTTGATTCCAGAAGAACTTGGAATCTACAGAGAAGTATTGGAACAATGGAATACGCCTGAATTGGATGAAATTACACGTTTAATTGGAAGAATGTCCGAACATCATTCCATGCTTGCATCGGAGTTAGGGAAATCGCTTGAATTTGGTAATTATGATTACGCTTTCTATCCTTATGAAATTTTGTATTTGCTTCATGTGAGAAAAAAACAAGGTCTGCCCAATCCAAGTCATTTTGATGATTTCCTGATGAACTCACCGGAGGCTAAAATGAATATTCAAGATCCTGAACCGTATCCAGAGTGGGACCCCGTTCTACGAATGATTGATGATTTTTATCGGAAAAACTATCCTGAGTATATCCCGAACCACCATGGAGTTCTGTTTGAGTAGGAGAGGAGGAAGATTGCATGGCAGATGAAGATTTGGTGCCGTTAATATTTGATAATACAGAGGATATCGACATGATTTTGAATGATCCGGATGAATCACTGGCGTATTATAGTATGCTGAATCATGGCTTAGCGACCAAACGGTTTTTATTTCTGGACTACAAAGGAGAAGTGGATCAGGAAATCGTCAATTACATTTTAGACTATGAGTATGCCTATGATATCGAATTGGGAACTGCAGATCAGCTAGAAGAGTTAGGAGAGTTTGACTACAAATATCTCCCTGAGAAAATAAGGGAAGTGAACAAGTTAATTTCTCGAAAAGGATATGGTTTATTCTCCTATCCGACAGCAGGAGACTTCTATGCATTGTTCATCGCTGAACTTAAGCATGAGGGTGCGCTAACTCAAGTGGATTTATTAGAAGATGAAGATATTCCTGAAAAAGAGCGTCATATCCAGTTGTATATTTAGTTCAAAGATAAAACAAATAAGCTCCAGTTATTTGTCTGGAGCTTATTTGTTTTGAGGTTTTTTAGAAAGGGTTAATCTTGCGTTTTAAAAGTCAAAACTTTGATCAACCATATGATACATAAAGTCATTAAGAATTATATGAAAAATGACAAAAAAATTGGATGAACAGCTAGGAGTCCGGGTTTCTCATGACTACATATCGTATGATGTGAAAGATAAAATGATGCGATGCAAAAGAGGCCTGGATACGGAATTTAATTTTAAGGGCAAGGCTGAAATGGCAATATGGAGAACAAAAAAACAAGTATACTTAGTATGAACTTAATGATGGGAAAACCATACAATTGGTTCCGAGTAGTGTTAATTCTAATTTTGGACACCTTGGTGGTGTAAGTGAAGTTAAATAAGAAAGGACGATACTCTAAAAATGAAAAAAGATGAGTTGTTTGGAGAAATTGTTTATGAAGATTTATGGATAGGGACGACAGAGATAACTATATTTGGAGAAAAACGAAAAATACTTTTGAATATTTATGGCGAAGAGAATGAAGAAATTACTCCGAACCAACGGGATGCTTTTTCGCAATTCAAAGCGAATATGCCTAGCATAGTAAAGGAAAGCGAAGATAAGATTTTAGAGTATTATTTAGAGAACTTTGAAGATTATCGAGCAATGCAAAGTGATAGTGAAGAAGTTGAAAAAATTGCTCCAAAGATTTCATCAATAGACGAGTTAGGGAGACTTGTTACGCCTACAGGTTTGCTAATAAGATATGATTTCGAGGATGGTATTAGAAGAGTAGGGATATTATGTGATTGCACTTGGGAACAAGAACACGGATTGGGTATTGGTGTTGAAAATGAAGAAGTAATAGAAGTGGGTCTTCAAGATATTGTACTTTAACAGGGGCTGTCAAAGACTTAGTGTAAACTTGGTTTATAACCCCAGCAACAAGATCGTATAATGCCACAATGCGAGTTAGCCGGCCGTGTTGTAGTCTTTTTCATTTTCTGATATAGATGGCGGCGATTAATGAAGTAACCCCCACCCAGTACCAAATAAAGCCATCATTTAACTAATCCCATACTTAACCTATGTAGTACCTGTATAGAGATTTCTTCATTTTGTTTGTACGCACATCAACGCTTAAATTTTATCCCCTACTTAACTTAATAGCATCAAGTTGAACGGGTCGATTATGTTCAGATACCACCATAATGGATCTGTTTTTTGTTATGTTCGCTTTCTCACCCATTTTGGAGGGGAGGCCATGGTACGAGCTGGCCTATTGCAACAGGAGGGCAGCAACAAAGCGCCTGTTCATGTAGCGAATCTGCCACCAGAGCTAGAGCCACTGTTCATGGCGATTGAGGAGTACGAAGCGGTTTTCCCGACAGTTAAAGTGAAGAAATTAAAAGGTTTGAAATCTCCGATATGAAGTGTAGTATTGCATGAAGATATATTACCAAGGAACTTTACTTTTGAAGGCAACAGAGGTTGTACAATTCAAGTGACTGAACGCTAGATTACCAAATAAAGTACAACCAGAAGAACAATTTGTCACCATAATGAGGAAAGCGGATTGATGCAACTTGTACCTTTTGGTATTCATAATATTGCAAAAGCATAATGGAGGAAGAACAAAGGGACATTGAGCAGACGCCCCAAGACATTAATTTGAGAGGTGAAATATGTTAAAAATAAAAAATAACAGTATAATTTATCCGCTTCCAGGTAGTAATTTAATTAAGCGTGTAGAAGAGAATTTTGAAATCGAGTTTCCTAAAGATTTTATAGATTTTATATCGGAAAGCAATGGATCTATTCCAATAACTAGATTTTTTGAATTTAAATCGAATAGATATGTGGTTGATCGTTTTCTTTGTTTATTGGACAAGCCAAGCGAGCATGATAAAGGTATGTATGATATCAAGGTTGTTTTCAGTCAATTGGATGAAAGGATACTCTCTGATGGAGATATGACAGGTGCTGAATTAGTACCAATTGCAGCTCTATTTGCAGGAGAATTTGTTTGTCTAGACTATACTGAAAGTAAAGTCGATCCAGTTGTTTGTATATGGTATAATGAGGAGTCAGATGAGTATGACCCAGTTACAGAAAAAATTGCAGATAATGTTAATCGTTTTCTTGATATGCTAGAAGAATAGATTCTTCCTATAATGCAATTATATGACAACCTTTAAAAGGCTTACTCCTACTCGAACAATGAGTCAGGAGTAAGTTTTTTATAGTTTGATGAAATGGCTATAGTTGTTACATCTGTTACCTAAAGGTGTGCTTGTTTGAGCTGGGAGTTCACCCCTATACAGGAGAGCCTGTTTCAGATTCCTATGCCAAAATGATGACGACAACACTCAAATGGAATCGAGTTATTTTGAGTTTCCAAATGGTAGTAAGAGCATCATATCCAGTTTTATACTAATGGTGTGTACGAAAGGAAGTTGTTGTTAGGGGATTCTGATCTTCCTGGTTAAAGTCCATGTGGTGGGGCATGTGTTAAAAGATGAGAATGGGAAGTGAAGCATATGAGAATGGATGTTAATACGATTGTCGTTCCATTACCAGGCGATGATTTATTAGATGCAGTTGAGCGAAGCTTGAGAGTTTCATTCCCTGAATCTTATAGGCACTTTATTAAGGAACATAACGGAGCTGTACCAATCACAAATATGTTTAGTATGAATCAGCAAGAATACATAATAGAAAAATTTCTATGTATATTGGATGACAGTGAGTCTGATCCTATTAATGGATGGTATGAAATTGAAGTTACTATTACGCAAATAGGTGATAGATTAACTGATAATGAAGATTTAGTGGGAATGAATGTAGTTCCTATTGCAGCGCTTTTTTCAGGAGATTTTATTTGTTTGGATTTTAGAGAAACAGAAGAGCCTACTGTAGTTATTTGGTTTCATGAAGAGTCAGAGGAGTTTTCTCCTGTGACACAAAAAGTCGCGACCAATATATTAGAATTTTTTGAATTGCTGAGTAAATAAAGTTCTCCTAGTTCATGTTAACGAATGCCCCAGTTGTCAGTATCTTGTAGAGAAATTAGGTGTGCGTTTTGAACGTGAATTGTAAAACTGAAAGAAGATCTGTGGAAATATTTGAGTTGAGCGATGTGAGTGGAGAATTAACAGAAGATAGAAGAGAGATCTGTCTAATGAGAGATGACAAAAATCAGTAAGGAAGTGACCTGATGGAATTTGAATATCATGTAACCATGCGTGATCTGAAGCAGAACGAGAAAGAGACCTTTATCAACATTTGTAATCAAGAGAACGTGAAGCCCGTGTTGATCGTCTTGGACAAAGGTGAATATATTAATCAGCCAATGATTACAGGCATTCTACATAGCACGAATTACGAAGAAGTGAAGAATGTTATTGAAGAAGTTGGGGCGAAGTTTCGGGATAACGGATTCACAGTTGTTCGGACGAAGGTGGAAATTCCGGCTAAGGAAGAAACGTATTTTGATCAGCCGATGCTGGCACAGTCCAAGCCTTATTTCGAATGGCACGGAAAGGTATATGTGGATGATGTGGCCGTATTGAAGCAACTGTGCGCGGATTCGGGCGGACATATCTCACGGAACTCACTTAATGCAGATGGCAAAGTGAGATTCGTAACGGTCCGTGAATATGAGAGTGCAGAACATTTTTATCGTAGAGTGGGAGAGATCCATACCATTTTGCATACGAACAAGATCGAACTGTTAAAACAGCAATATGAACTGTGCATCTATGACAGCCGGGAAGAACTGGATCGTGGATGGATCTAATTGGATGTTGAGTACGATGAATGGAGGAGGAGAACGAGTGTCAGAAAAAAACATAAAAATGCACCTCCTAAATGAGGATGAGAGATTCATTGTTGTGTTAGAAGCTCTATTAAAACGCGCTTCTCTAGTGAATAGTCCATTTGTATTAAAAGGAAGCTTATTAACAAGACAGTATTTGGAGAATCCCAATATTCGTTATGTGGATGACATCGACTTTCTGTATACAGGTCGAATTGAGAATGAGGATCAGGCCAATGCAGTATTTACAGACTGGATGATCCGGGTAACGGAGATGGACCTGAATGACGGTATCATATTCCGAAGCTTTCGGGAGAATGCCTTCTGGAGAAGAATAGACTACGCGATGGCGGATGATTTTCCTACGGTGAACACGGAGCTTGCCTTTTATATTGATAGTGAACCAAGGAATGAAAATGAGTATGAGGATGAACTGCATCTTGATATATCTTTTAACCTCGACTTGGATGAGAAGCCTGTTACTCTATCCTACCAACCCATGGTTGGTGAAGCTTTTGTCGTTCCTTACACTGTACCACTCTCCATCCAAATTGCATGGAAGCTGCATCAAACGATAGTGAGGCCCAGGTTTAAAGACTTGTATGATTTGCAGCATCTGTTGTCTAACCCGTTATACGATCAGCAGGCGCTCAAGGAGACAATGCAGACCCTGGCCAACGAGTGCAGCATGGACCCAGCTATTACGAGAGAGGATATGAAAAAGATACTGGTTGACGATCTGCATGATGTATTTTCGAGGTTAAATTACGATTATGACTTGCAGTATTATGCCGGAAGCCGTAGTCCTGAAGTGTATTTTATGGAATTTGTATCGGAGCTGCGCCAAACGATGAATCACGTTGGTATTAACAGTGACGCATATGAACATTTACCAAGTTGCCCCACGCATACATAAAGATCTTCATGCACTGAAGAAGCAGACCTAAAAGCTTTCTGTAAGAAAACTGCTTCGGGAGCATTCACTTCGCCTTTATTCGTAGATGAATTTGAAACGAACACCCCAACTCCGATACAATGTTCTCATAGAGTCTGAGAGAATGGATCAAATACGGTGCAGAAATGGAGAAAACCAATATGACTGATTTTATCAACGCTGACGATATTAATGACGTAATTCTGGCTGCGGCAGCAAACGAGCTGGAGCAGATGGTGGACAAAATGTGTGAGCTGATTGGCACGCCTTTGGAACAGACAACAGAACTGGAGCGTCAGGTCATGGCTGCTTTTGGTTTTGGCGCGGTGTATGGCATCACTCATCGGGATCAGCTGGCGGAGCCGCAGGCCCATGCCTTGAGCATTCGGATGCTGATTAAACCATTTAATTACAGTGAACAGCAGGCGGTTGATTTTGCCAACGATCTGATTCGGGTGGCTTCCGATCGTGAGGTTCATCCGGTAATGAACACGATTATCCAACGTGGGATTGATGGACACCGCCAATTCAACCAGGAAAACGATGAAGGATTGGAACGTAACATTCAGGAGATTTTAACAGCGGTTCAATCGCAAAAATAGACGGTTTTAATAGATGTGGGAGATGATTGCATTGGATCTGATGAAATTAAGCAAGGAACTCTCATACGCTCTGCGACATGCACCATGGGAGTATGAGCTGGAACTGGACGAAGAGGGTTGGGTGGAGATCTCGCAATTGCTGGTGGCTTTACATGAAAGTCCGTACTGGAAGGAAGTCACGCAAGCCGATCTGGAGCAGATGATTCAAACCTCGGAGAAAAAGAGACATGAAATCCGTTCTGGCCGCATCCGGGCATTGTATGGACATTCGACGCCCCTTAAGATATCGAAGATATCTGCTGAGCCACCGGAAACCCTGTACCATGGAACCCCGGCACGCGCAGTGAATTCTATTATGGAACATGGCTTACAGCCGCGGCAAAGGCAATATGTACATCTGTCCGCAGATATCGATACGGCCAATCAGGTGGGACGAAGACGGGATGATCAGCCTGTCATTTTGAAAATCAATGCTGCTCAAGCGGCCACAGACGGAATCCTTTTTTATCATGGAAACGAAAATATCTGGCTGGCCGATCATATTCCCTCACGTTATATTCTTGAGCAGTGAGCAGTGACCAATGAGTGATGAACTCTTGTGGACAGCATAAATACCAAGCTCAAATCGCAGCAGTCGCAATCAACGGTGAGTGTACGGTCATCCGTACAACTGGTGTATCGTTGTATTGATCGTTAGCTACACCAAAAAAGGGACGCATCCAACATTTGTTGGTGTGTCCCTTTCTCATATTCAAAACTTACTTGCCTACAATTGCTTTAATACCTTCGCTAAGTGGCTGAGCCGGACGGCCAAGCAATTTCTCTAAAGTATCACTCTCTACAGCCAATGCGCCTTCACGGATGGCACTTTGCATATCAACAAGCATCGATACGACAAAGTCCGGTAGACCTGCACCTTTCATGATGTCAACGTAAGCGGCATCGTCCACGTTTTGCACGTTGATTTCCTGCCCAAGCACTTCACCAACAATGGCAGCCAGTTCAGCTTGCGTGCGTAGTTTGCCGGACAATTCATATACGGTATTCTCATGTCCTTCTCCTGCGAGAACAGCTGCAGCAGCATGGGCGTAGTCACTTCGGGTAGCCCAGCCTACTTGGCTGTTGTTGGTGGCATGAACCCAAGGTGCACCTTGGGTAGCTGCTTGCACACTGCCTGCTTCATTTTCCAGGTACCAGTTATTGCGCAGGAAGGAATACGGAATGCCGGATTCACGAATAGCTTTTTCTGTAGCGCGGTGAACTTCCGCCAGGGAAAGGGTATTTTTCTCTGCATTCACAACGCTTGTATAAGCGATGAAACCCACGCCTGCGTTCTTGGCAGCGTCAATGGCAGCCTGATGTTGGCGAATACGCGTTTCATTGTCACCATCAGTTGAGATGAGCAACAGACGGTCTACACCGGCAAAAGCTTTCTCCAACGTCTCCGGTTGATCGAAATCACCATGACGCACGTCAACCCCTTGAGTGCGGAGTGCTTCCGCTTTCTCTGGATTACGTACACTTACTGCCACATCCTTGGCAGAATTGTTTTTCAACAATGCCTCTACAACCAGTGAACCCAAATGACCTGTGGCGCCAGTAACCAAAATT
The DNA here is from genome assembly GCF_045040675.1 of Paenibacillus sp. FSL H8-0283. NCBI lineage: Bacteria > Bacillati > Bacillota > Bacilli > Caryophanales > Paenibacillaceae > Paenibacillus > Paenibacillus sp. FSL H8-0283. The sequence continues at coordinate 5,007,309 of NZ_CP150295.1, read as the reverse complement.
TTCATTTTCTTTTCCTCCTAGGATATGTGTTTTGTTTGCATATGGATGTAATCAAAATTGTTATAACAGGTGTGATTACAACGAAAGGGTTAAAAAAAGCTCATAATGAGCTTTGTTATTCAGAGACATGAATCTGATCCATCATCTGCTGTATGGTTACACGATTCAAGCGCTGTTCCATGGCTGTCTGAGCCTCAATGAGTTCGGCACGCAAGGTGTGTTCAATCATGTTGCCGACCGGACATTTCGGATTCGGATGTTTGTGAAAGTTAAACAATTCCCCATCCTCCACGACCTCAAGCGCTCGATATACATCAAGAAGGGTAATGTCGGCTGGATCTTTCAACAAGGAAGCACCTCCCACACCGGGTCTGACGTCAATCAGTCCAGCCTGTTTCAGCTTGGACATAATCCGCCGAATAATCACGGGATTTGTATTCACACTCTGCGCGATCACATCTCCGGTGCATTCATTGGGCATAACAGCGATCAGGGACAGGGTATGAACCGCAATGGAAAAGCGACTGCTGATTTGTCTCATGGGATAATCACCACCGTTGTAACTATAATAGTTACAAAGCGATTGGATGTCAATTCCTTTATATTATATTTTAATGGATAGTTGCTGTTGTTCTGGAATCGTAGATGATCAAACAGATGATAATTGAACTATCACCTATGTCAAATAAATGAGTTGTGGTTCTTTTGGAGCGTTAAAAAAGAAGTGGGTTTCAAACCTTTTAATGTAATAATAGGGCTAAATTCCTATTATTTTCAAGTTAAATGGAACTATATGGTTTTCTTGTTTGCGTACAGAAGAAGAAAAATGACAAAAGCTTCGACAAACTAGAAAATTATGTATGAATTGACAAATGTAAAAGCGATTATATAATGTGTTTAACTACAAGATTGTACATTTAGTTACAAATGATTCCAAATAACAAACGGCGGGAGTGGGACAGGCATGTGGTTTTTGGTTCTATGGTTGTTAGGTCTAATTTCAGGGGGAGTACACCTATATGTGTTAGGTTTTCCCGGGGAAATGAGCGAGATTAGCAGGGTGTTGCTGCTTCATCAGTTTGTGGTTACGTTTGGATTGGTTGGAGTGATTGGTTATGTTGTCAACATTGCCAGAGCGGATCAGACAGCCAAAATGTTAGGATGGCCTGGTGGACCATTTCAGGTTAAATACGGTTTTTCCCAGGTAGGGCTTGGAGTTATGGGGATTATGGCCATCTGGTTCCAAGGGAACTTTTGGGTTGGTGTATTGGTAACGATGTACATATACGGATTAAGTGGTCTTTGGTCACATACTTATGTCATGATTAAAAATCGCAAGGCAGATGGAGACAGTATCGGGAATCTCATTATGGATGTGGTGTATCAAACGTTTATCACGGTTCTCTCCGTATTGGCTGGTGGAATCTGGGTAATGCACTAAGCTGTAACTGATTTTTTGCCTTACACAGCTTGAATCTCAATTAAACGATGAGGTGTGGTCGTGATGGTACAAAAAACCGTTGAACTTTCCGAAACACAAAAGGGAATCTATTTTGATTGTCAGGTGAATGATCCCACTTCGTATAACATCTCAGCTTCAATGCAATTTGATCATCTTCAAATGGAGATATTTCGCCAATCCATCGAATTGCTTATGTATGAGCAAGTGGTGCTGCGTACTCGGATTGAGATTCAAAATGATGTACCCGTGTTATCCGTTCATGAAGATATGGATTATTCACTTGCCTTGTGGGACCTAAGTAGCGAGAATCAGGAGAATCCAAAGGAACAACAGTTAGAAGCACTGGTGGATGAATGCATCGGGACACCTTTTGAGCTGGAGAAAGGTCCTCTGTTCCGTATAATGATTGTTCAGATGGATAAAAGCCGATATATTCTGACCTTATGTATTCATCATTTAATATGTGATGGCTTGTCGCTTGAACTGATGAAAAACAAACTTATCCAGTCATATACGTGTCTTCTTGAAGATCAGCCTGTGGATGTCAAGCTGGATGAAGGATTCATCTCTTATGTTGAGGCAGAGAACAAGAAACTGCACGAAAACAAGTACTCCAAAGAGCGGGAATACTGGTTGAACAAAATGAAGGGAGTGGAACCTCTTTCTCTAAAGCACGACTTTCCAGCAGGTTCTGTACAAGAAGGGATTGGTCATGAACTGCGATTTGATATTTCGGAATCGTTAATGGCTGATATTACACAGATGTCCAAAGATAATGAAGTAACCGTTTTTATGTTCTTTATGGGTGCCTTTGGCATTCTTATGAGTAAATATGTCGGTACAGACGATATCACCTTTGCCTCCCCATATTCTCATCGTCCCGGTATGGACTTGGAAGAAACGATTGGATGTTTTGTCCATATGTTGCCTATGCGATTCCATATTGACCTCGAATCAACTCTAAAACCTCTGCTGCAACAAGTAGCCACAACCTGGATGGATACGTACAGGAACATCGGATATCCCAATAACCTCATTGTCAGAGACAGTATGTTACAGGCTCAACCCGGATCACCATCGTTGTTTGATATCTCCTTTGTTTATGATTCCTATGAGGAAGATATGCTCGGAACTCGTATTCTGGATCAGGATAAGGTTACGTTCCCAGGAGATCTAATGGTGGTGTTGAGTCGTTTACCGCAAGGTGCGCAGTTGAAGCTGCAATATAAACCGAGCTTGTTCCGTGAAGATTCAATGGAGCGAATGGGCCAACGATTTCTATATTTGCTGAATCAACTAGTAACCAATTCTGAGCAAAAAATCAGGGAGTTCAGCCTCCTGATACAAGATGAGAAAGAAAACTTACTGTACCGATTCAATCAAACTTCTTATTTTCCCTACACTCCACAACATATTATGGATATATTTCACGATAAAGTAGCACGTTTCCCGGAGCGGGTAGCTCTAATGGAAGGGAAGCAGCATCAGACCTATGCGCAGGTCAACGCAAAAGCGAATCAATTGGCTAGGCAGATCGTTGCGAGTAAAAAAAGTGATAACGCAGCAGTTGGCGTGCAGATGCCACGTTCCTCGGATATGGTCATTGCCCTATTGGCTGTATTAAAAGCCGGATGTGCTTTTGTACCTGTAGACCCTTCCTACCCTTTGTCCAGAAAGGCCTATATTATATCGGATGCAGACATATCCATAGTGCTGGCTATGCAACCCGAAAAAGATGACGAGACTCTGGATGTCCAGTACATCTACGTTGAGGGCGATCAGGCTTATACGGGGGATGTCTCAAACCTCGAAGAGGCGCTGAATCCGCATAGCCTTGCCTATATCATGTACACGTCCGGCTCAACAGGCAAGCCAAAAGGAGTCATGGTTGAAAATCATAGCGTAGTCAATACACTGCTTGATCTGGAGCGTCGTTTTCCAATGCAGGCGCAGGATGTTTACTTGCTGAAAACGGCATATACCTTTGATGTATCCGCCACGGAACTTTTCGGCTGGTTCATGGGTGAAGGCGCACTTAGTATTCTTGAGCCTGGAGCAGAAAAAGACCCTGCTCGTATTGTGTCTACGGTGGCATCACATAAGGTGACACACATCAACTTTGTTCCAACTTTATTCCGTCTTTTTCTCGAAACAATGGAGCTTCGCTCCGATCTGTCAGCATTGGAAACGCTGAAATGGATGTTTGTTGGCGGAGAGGCAGTCACGCCAGACATCATTGAGAAATTTAACAGGTTAGGCATTGGAGCAAGTCTTGAAAATGTTTATGGTCCAACCGAATGCACCATATGGGTTTCTCATTATCCGTTAAGCCATTACGAAGGCTTGGGCAATGTACCGATTGGCTACCCGCTCAATGAGTCCAGATGGTATGTCGTCGAAAATCATGATGAGCTTCAGCCGTTAGGTATTCCAGGGGAGCTTTGTCTCAGCGGTGTTGGGCTTGCACGTGGATATCTGAATCTGGAACAGATGACCCGAGACAAGTTTGTCCCTAATCCTTTCTTTCAAGAAGGACAGGACGCAGAGCATTTCAGGTACATGTACCGCACAGGGGATCTGGTACGTTCACTCCCAAGCGGTACGATCGAATATCTGGGACGCATTGATTTTCAGGTTAAAATTCAGGGAGCCAGACTGGAGACAGGCGAAATTGAGAATACCCTGTCATCCTATCCGGGTGTCATCCAGACCGTGGTAGTCATGAAATCATTTGAAGGTAGGTCCGGCTTGCTGTATGCCTACTATCTGTCAGAGCAGGAGCTGCCTTCTGTCGAATTGAGAGAGCACCTGTCTCGTTTGTTACCGGCATATATGATACCATCCGTTTTTGTACATAAATCCGAATTTCCATTGAATAGCAGTGGGAAGATTGACCGGAAGGCACTCATGGCAGATATCACGCATGCTCACGCTTCCAGTACGTTCTATACCGCCCCGTCTTCTGAGCTTGAGAAGATTATAGCCGAAGTGTGGGCCGAAGTGCTCGGAGTTGAGAGAGTAGGGCGCGATGACCATTTCTTTGAATTGGGCGGAAATTCATTTTCTGTCATTCAGGCTCACAATAAACTAAAGCATTATACCGATGTAGAGTTCCCTGTTCCTCGTTTTTTCGAATGCCCGACATTGCGTCAATTTGCCGCGCTGGGACCAAAAGATGAGGGAGTCCAGATACCGACTGAAAGGGAACAATTGTTTCAACGAAAAGACGGCATTATGCGTGAGGATATTGCAATTGTGGGCATGGCGGTGAATGTGCCGGGTGCTGAGGATATAAGGGAGTTCTGGAGTAACCTTGTTGAACGGCGGGAAAGCATTCACTTTTATAGTGATGATGAATTGAGGGAGCTTGGTGTGGAAGAAGCGATGCTGCGTTCACCTCGTTATGTCAAGGCAAAAGGACGTGCCAACGGCATTGATGAGTTTGACGCAGGGTTCTTTGACTATACTCCCGGTGAAGCCAAAATGATGTCTCCCCAATTCAGACTTTTGTATCAGGGAATATGGGAAGCGCTGGAGGATGCAGGCTGCAGACCGGATGAAGCGGGTAAGGTGGGTGTGTTCCTTGGCGGGTCCGATGACTTCGAATGGTACCGTCAAGTGCTTTTTAACGATGCTAACTATAGCAGTAAATACGAAGCATTTACGCTCAGCACCAATCATTTTCTCGCTACCCGAATGGCTTATAAGCTTAACTTAAAAGGGCCGGCCTATACCGCTCTGACGGGATGTTCTACTTCACTGGTTACACCTCATCTGGCATGTCAATCTTTGATCGTTGGAGAATGTGATGTGGCCGTGGCTGGTGGGATCACCGTGGAGTTGCCCAATGAAGGGGGTTACATATTTGAGGATGGCATGATGTTCTCCACAGATGGACACTGTCGTCCATTTGATGCGGCAGCCAGTGGAACCGTCTTCTCCAATGGTATGGGAATTGTGGTGCTGAAGCGGGTAACCGATGCTCTGAGGGATGGAGATCATATCTACGGGGTCATCAAAGGCTCAGCAATTAACAATGACGGACAAGAGAAACTCAGTTTTCTTGCTCCAAGCGTAAGCGGACAGGCTGAAGTCATTCAGGATGCTTATAAGGTAGCCGGAGTAGACCCGGAAACGGTGAGTTATATCGAAGCACATGGTACGGGAACGTTGCTTGGTGATCCAATTGAAGTAAACTCATTAACTCGGGCCTTTGCTTCCGACCAAAAGCAATTTTGTTATCTGGGTTCGGTCAAAGGCAATGTGGGACATATGGATACAGCCGCAGGTGTGGTTGGTTTAATCAAGGTAGCGCTCAGTCTTGGACAAGGTTATATCCCTGGAACAGCGAATTATGAGCAGCCTAATCCCAAAATTGATTTTTTGAATACGCCTTTTAAAGTTAATGCACAAGGGGTGGACTGGAAACAGGGCAAAGTTGGAGTCATGCGCGCAGGAATCAATTCATTTGGTGTGGGGGGCACGAATGCTCACATGGTATTGGAGGAGGCTCCCGAGATGGAGAAGTGCAGTCCGGATGATGACGTAAATATATTGCTTTTTTCCGCCAAAACGGAGTACTCGCTGAACCGCACCGCTGAACGGATTATGGAACATCTGACTCAGCAGCCGAATCAATCTGTATCGAACGCAGCGTGGACCTTGCAGTCAGGTAGATCTGTTTTTGCGTATCGTAAGGCACTCATTCTGGATAAGACATGGAAAGATAATCCGGACAAGCTGATACAGCAGCTGGCGAAAGCACGCGTATACCATTCGGCTCAAGGCACTCGTCCCGTATACTTTATGTTCCCCGGACAGGGCAGTCAGTATCAGGGAATGGGTGCAGAACTATACAGATCTACAGAGCAAGCAGGCCTAGCTCCAATCTTCAGAAGTTATATTCAGGAAATATTGGACCTTCTGCCTGCGGAAGAACGAGAAGATATGCTGTCCGTTGTATACGGGAATCAGCACCCTGAGCGAATAAACCAGACAGAGTACAGCCAATTCGCACTGTTCATGACAAGTTATGCGCTGGCCAAGTCGCTGCTGGATCTGGGCATCAAGCCAGATGGCATGATCGGGCACAGCATTGGTGAGTTGGCTGCCGCAGCGGTAGCGGGTGTGTTCGAACTTGGAGATGCTGTCAAGTTAGTTCGACTTCGCGGACGTCTGATGCAGCAACAACAACCCGGGGTCATGCTTGCCATTATGGCGGATGCACAGCAGGTGAAGTCACAACTGGAGGAAGACATGTGGCTTGCCCTGGTGAATACTACAGGTTCCAGTGTGATTGGTGGGACAGCTGAAGCCATTTCACGGATGGAAGCCAAGGCTGAAGGACTGGGCTGGAAGTGCATTCATGTGAAGACTTCCCATGCATTCCATACGCCAATGATGAATCAGGCCGCTGAGGAATTTAGACGTTATCTAGCAGAGCATTCACTTCATACGCCACAGATCCCATTACTGTCCAACACCAGTGGAACATGGGCGCTTGGAGATGAAATCACACAACCTGACTATTGGTCTCGTCATATTTTACAGCCGGTGTTGTTTGAATCAAACCTGGCTGAAGTGTTAAAGGATGAACGGGCTGTATTAATTGAAGTAGGTGCAGGACGAACGCTAAGCTCCTTTGCCAGACAGCACAGTCTATCAAGAGATTCCCAGACGGTACTGAATATGCTACGTCACGTAAGGGAGACGGAGCAGGACAGTATCTATGTGAACCGCAGACTTGCGGAGTTATGGTGCGAAGGCATTGAACCGGACTGGAAGGTGCTCAAAGGGCAGAAGGTACGACGCAAATGCTCTCTGCCTACTTATGTTTTCAACAAACAATCCTATCCTGTCAGTGTTTCTCTTTCTGGCTCATCAGCAGTGGAAGGAATGGGTACCGGGGATGATAGGCAGCATGCAGATCAGGGTAAGGGAAGTGGCTCTACTCTAATAAAAGGGACAGTTTATACTGGTGGTTCAGACCAACTGAAACAGATTGTCCTGGACGCATATCGAACGATTTTTGGCATCGATGATCTAGATGAAGAGGTTAATTTCTTTGCGGTTGGAGGAGATTCTCTCAAAGCAGTCAGCTTGTCTGCATGGATCCGATCTCATTTAGGAATTCAGCCTGAGGTAGCTGATGTTTTCAATCATTCAACGCCTATTCAACTGGCGGAGCATCTCTATGTCATGGCGAAACCAAAAGTGGACCAACAGACCATTCAATCTGCACCCACTATGGATGCTTATCCAATCTCTTCTGCACAGATGCGTATGTTCACACAAGCGATGCTTGATCCAGGCAATACGGCATACAACCTACCGTCTGCAACCATTATTGAAGGTGAATTGGACCGTATAAGAGTTGAGGCTGCTTTGCAGAAGTTGATGCAACATCATGAGGCGCTCAGAACATCGTTTGAGATACGGGGTAGTCAGATCGTTCAGATCATCCAACCTTCGGTTCGCTTAAGTATGGGCTATGCAGAGCAGCATGTGGCAGATGACCAAGAGTTGCCTGCGATAATCGAGACATTGATTCGTCCTTTTGATCTGGGGAGTGCTCCGCTTATGCGGGTTGAACTGATTAAAATAGGCGAGCGCAAGCATCTGTTATTCTTTGATATTCACCATATTATCGCGGATGGTACATCTGTCGAAATCATTACTCGTGACTTCAATGATTTATATTTTGGCAAAGAGCATGCAGTCCGATTGCAGTACAAAGATTACGCGGTATGGCAGCAGCAACGTCTCGCTTCACAGGAATACATTTCACATCAAACGTACTGGCTGGACCATCTTGGCCCTTCTTTACCTGTGCTGGAGCTTCCACTTGACCATGAGCGTCCATCACAGCGATCCATGCAAGGGGGACGTCTCCATTTCACGTTGAATCGTTCGTTGACACAACACTTGCATGAGCTGGCTTCCTCATCGGAAGCATCCATGTATATGGTAATGCTAAGTGTGTGGAATCTTCTTCTTGCACACCGCTCAGGTCAGCAGGACATTGTGGTAGGAACGCCTGTTGCAGGAAGGATGCAAGAGGAGTGGAAAGAGACGGTAGGCATGTTTGTCAATATGATTGCGATGCGGAATTTTCCAACGTTTGATCGTACGTATACTGATTTTTTACGCGAACTTAAACAACATACACTGGATGCTTTTGCATATCAGGAATATCCGTTTAATGAGCTTGTGGCACAACTGGGCGTGACACGTGAGTTGAACCGAAATCCGGTATTTGATGTTTGTTTTGATTATCAGAACATGGATATGCATGGACTTGAACTTCATGGTTTGCAATTCAGTTCTTTTCCGGTGGAGACGGGTACGTCTACTTATGATCTGTTAATGACCTGTCAAGAAAACAGGGAGAAGCAGGTGATTGAAGGATATATCGAATACTCGCTCGATCTGTTCGGCCGGGACACAGTTGAAGGTATGATGCAGGAGTTTATCGGACTCTGCCAAGAGGTTGTAAAACAGCCTGACCTGTCTGTGAGTGAACTGTTTGAGAGAAACGAACGTTCTCATGAGCACCCAGTCCATCGTCTTGCTGGTCCACGTCTGGATTACAATCCTAGGGTAGGTCTGCATCGGCTGTTCGAGCTACAGGCAGAACACACGCCAGACAAGAAAGCTCTCCTTGTATCATCCGGAGCCTCTTTTACCTACAGGGAGCTTAATGAAAAAGCTAATACGCTGGCTTGGAAGCTGATTGATCAAGGTGTGCGCCGGGATGAACCTATAGGCATATTATCCAGACGAGATGAATCGTTGATCATTATGCTATTGGCGGTGCTGAAAGCTGGGGCGGCTTATGTGCCTCTGGACCCTGCTTTTCCGCCACAGCGCATCGTGAATATGATTGAAGACAGCCGAATGAACGTATTGCTGTGTACGCCTGATGCAGAAGGCACAGTGACTTTTAGCGGAGAGCGATTTGTGTATGATCCAACTGCCCAGGATGTGCGCTCATCCGTTAACCCGGACGTAAGCCTCCTGTCTTTGGACCTGTCCTGTGTGATTTTCACCTCAGGATCGACGGGGCGTCCCAAAGGGGTGATGATTACTCATGAGGCGATGGTCAATTTTGTTGAGGACATTAGGCACCGACATATTTTTGCACATGAGACAGATCGCATCATCAGTGTAACGACCATATCTTTTGATATTTTCGGATTTGAAGTGTGGGCACCATTATGCACCGGATATTCGTTGTATCTGGCCAATGAGCAGGAGCAGCTTGACCCGGCTCTTGCTTCACGTCGAATACGTGAACATGGTGTTACACACATTCTTAGCACGGTCTCACGTATTAAGGCATTTGTCGAAAATCCAGAATTCGCTCATGCGTTGGGCAATCTGCGGTGTGTTCTTACCGGAGGGGAAAATGTCCCTGTGGGACTCCTCACCGATCTGAAGCGGCTTACGCCCGCTCGAGTCTTTAACATGTATGGACCAACGGAAACTACGATCTGGTCAACGACCAAAGAATTGAATGACACAGCTGCGATTACGATTGGCAAGCCCATTACCAATACAGAGATTTATATTCTGAATGATGAAGGTGAAATACTGCCACCTGGAAGTTATGGAGAGCTGTGCATTGCAGGAAAAGGATTATCCCGCGGTTATCTGCACAACGCTGCTGAGACCGATGCCCGATTCATTGCAAACCCCAATGTTTTGGGAGGCCGTTTATACCGAACTGGCGATCTGGCCCGTATACTGCCGGATGGGGATGTTGAGTTAATGGGACGGTTGGATCAGCAGGTGAAGATTCGTGGCTACCGGATTGAACTGAATGAGATTGAGCAGGCAGCGATGAATTATGAACGTGTAAGAGAAGCTGTCGTTAAGGTAGAAGGGGCCGAGCCACATTCATTGCAATTAATCCTTTTCTACAGTCTGAAGCCTGGGAGTGGGCCTTCCGTTATGGAAGATGAAGACGTACAGCTTCGGACCTGGTTAAAGCAGCGGCTTCCACAGTACATGATGCCTTCTCGCTTGATTCGTCTGGAAAATCTGCCTGTGCTGCCTAATGGCAAACTGAATCGCAATGCCCTTCGTCTGGCTGATTTTGAGCCGGGAAAGAGGGATAACCCGGCTCTGGTTTATGGCTCATCGATTCAAGGAATGGAGCGGGCAAAAGTTGATCTGGAGCAGATGCTCATTGCAACGTGGAAGGAAATATTGAATCTGGATACGGTTAATATCCATGATCACTTTTTTGACATCGGAGGCAACTCGCTGGGGCTTATTCTGATCAATAATCGGCTGAATGCCTATCTGGATAAAAGCGTTCCGCTGGTGCAATTGTTTGAGCATTCCTCCATTGCAGCACTGGTCAATCATCTGGTGGCTGAGCAGATGCTGCCGACAGTTACACAACAGGTACAAGAGGAGAGCGGACATATCGCTTCGGCTGGATATTCTGTTACGGACCCGGAGCCGACAACAGCTCCAAAAGAGTATGTAATGAGCACAGTTGAACACAGCAAAGTGGAACAGAGAAGACCAGATCAGGGCAGACCGGAACAGAGTATCCCGTTTGCTTCAGAACACAGTAGCAGAATTTCTTCTTCCTCGGATATCGCAGTCATTGGTATGGCAGGGCATTTTCCCGGTTCAAGAAATATCGAGGAGTTCTGGGATAACCTAATGGCAGGTAAGGACGGTATCACCCGTCTGAATGAGGAGGATCTAACCGCTTCGGGTGTACGACCGGAAGACTTCAAACATCCCGATTATGTACGGGCCAAAGGTGTACTGCAAGACACTGAGTATTTTGACTCCGGATTTTTCGAATATCCGCATCAGGAATCCAACATGATGGATCCGCAAATCCGGCTGCTGCATCAGTGCTCATGGGAGGCGCTTGAGCATGCCGGGTGTGATCCTTACAGTTATGAGGGATCTATAGGATTGTTTGCCGGAAGTGGACTGAGCTTACCATGGATGGTGCAATTTCTGGGTCGTTCCGGTAATTTGTTACAGGCTTTTGAAGCCATGACTTTAAATGAAAAGGACTATATTACAACCCGAGTATCTCACAAATTAAATCTGAGAGGGCCGAGTATGGCCGTACAGACCGCATGTTCAACTTCTTTGGTCGCTATCCACCAAGCTGCTGAATCATTGATTCGGGGAGAGTGTGATGTGGCACTTGCGGGAGGTGTCTCTATCTCCTATCCGCTCAAAGAAGGTTATCACTGGCATGAAGGCATGATTTATTCAAAAGATGGTCATTGCAGACCGTTTGATGAGCAGGCATCTGGTACTGTGTCTGGTAATGGATGCGGAATGGTTGTGCTCAAGTCACTCCGCGACGCGCAGAGAGATGGAGATCATATCTATGCAGTCATTAAAGGTTCAGCGATTAATAATGATGGCATGGACAAAATTGGATATACGGCACCAAGTGTGGCCGGGCAGGTCAAGGTTATTCAATCAGCCCTGCATCGTTCGGGAGTGTCTCCAAAAGAGATCTCCTATCTGGAGGCGCATGGAACAGGAACCAAACTGGGGGACCCGATTGAAATTGAAGCGCTCAGGCAGTCATGGGGAACAGATCGTAGAAATTATTGTGCTCTAGGTTCTGTGAAAGCCAATATTGGGCATCTTGATGCGGCAGCAGGTGTCGCCGGTTTTATTAAAACCGTACTGACGCTTTATCACCGGGTGGTGCCGCCACAGATTCACATGAATCGGACGAATCCGATGTTGGAGCTGGAGCATAGTCCCTTCTATATCAACAAGGAGCCACAGCCATTAGAAGACGCGAAGCGTATCCTGCGAGCAGGTGTCAGTTCGTTTGGGATCGGGGGGACCAATGCTCACGTCATTCTGGAGCAGCCGCCCGTCCAAGAGAGCCAAGCCAATTATGAATCATTGCTTCTGCTGCCCTTCTCGGCCAAAAGTGAATCTGCGCTGGAACGCACGTATGATTCGGTTCTACAGGCAATCCATGCATTGCCGGAGCAGTTGCCCAATGCTGCGTGGACGCTACAGAAGGGAAGAAGCAGATTCGTTCATCGTAAAGCGCTAATCGTTGTAGACGGTTATATTCCGCCAAGCGAGCAGTCTGTAGAGTTTGAGACACAGGCAAGTGTGATGAATGGGAAGCCTAAGGTCATGTTTTATCTCAGCGGAAATGCAAGTTGGGAAGCGCGCAAGATTCGGGAACTATATGCTTCTGTGTATCGCAGCCAGGTCTCAGAGATATTCAAACAGCACTTTGAAGAGATACTGAACCTCTTTGAGTCCAAGGAACAGTATGCCATCCGCCAAGGCATAGGGCGATCGTTAATCGATTCAAGGCTTGAGCGCATGCAGTGCTTTGTTGTGCAATATGCTCTTTATAAAACCGTGATGCAGCTTGGTATCAAGCCGGATGCTGTCTGTGGACAAGGCGTTGGCGAACTGGTGGGGTTGGTTATTAGTGATGCACTTGATCCAGTACATGCCGTGGGGCTTTTATACAATCTGGAGCATTGGTCACTAGAAGAAGGAGCATTGTCAGATGCTTTGACAGGAAGGATGACAGATGCAACTGTAACAGACCATGCGTCGAGTATTGCACCACTGTTATCTCCAAATTTCCTGTTTACGCTGCTAAATCGCAAGACGCTTTCTGAATCTGCTGGGCATACGCTGTGGATCGTTTCGAATCAGCTGCAGGATACAGAACAAATAGCCCCGGATTCATTTTCAGAGCCAAACATCATTGCTCTTACTGGAGATCGTCAGAGCTTGCTTGAGGCAGACGTGTATTTAATGAAAGTACTTGCTTTGTGCTGGTGCTCTGGCATGGAGCTGGATTGGGAACAGTTAAACGGAACGGGGCGTAGGCATAAAATCTCCCTGCCGACGTATTCCTTTGATCCTATTGTTCATCAACATGATGTTGCGTTGTATCAGCTTGCAGGTATGTCACAGGTTGCAGCGGGTTCTATCGCAGCATTAGACCAATCTCCATCTGGGAAAGTCAGGGTTCAACGGACTGATGATGAGATAAGGCATGTATTATCGCAATTGTGGCAGGAGTTGCTTGGTAATGGAGCAGTCGGCCTTGAAGATGATTTCTTTGAGCTTGGGGGTCATTCATTAAAAGCGATTTCCTTGGCGTCGAGGATTAAAGAAATGTTTGGACTGATTTTGGGGCTGGAAGAGGTTTTTGATTATTCTGTGTTTGAACACATGGTTCAATGGATTGCTGAACATCAGGTTACAAGTGACTCTGATTCAGTGAACCCAATCTTGCCTGTTACTAAGAAAGAGAAATACAAGACCACTTCTGCACAGCGAAGAATGTATGTGGTGCATGAGTGGATGAAAGGTGAGAGTACGGCGTACAATCTCGCCAGTTCCTATAGGGTAAGGGGAAAACTTGACCCTACCCAATTCAGATTAATAATGGATGCACTGGTAGAGAGACATGAAGCATTCCGTACCAGATTTGAAATGATTCACGGTGAGCTCTTCCAGGTTGTCGAGGATCAGGTTCCAAGCGTGGTGGAATTGCTGGAATTAGAAACGGCAGGGTTAGAGCAGGTCATGGAATGGATCAAGCCTTTTGATCTGACCAGCGCACCATTGGTTCGTGTTAAGCTCATTCGCCTTTCTCAAGAGGAACACATCTTATTCATCGACATGCATCATATCATTTCGGATCAGAGTTCCATTGCTATCCTGATGCAGGATTTTGCTCGCATGTACAGAGGAGAAACATTGCAATCTCTTGATATTCAGTATAAGGATTATGCGGAATGGCGTGATGAAGCTGCGTCACATGGACAATCTGTTGAAGACGCCGAGTTTTGGATACGGGAATTCGAGGACATGCCTGCACCGGTTGAATTGCTTACAGACTTCCCAAGACATGGCGCGTCATCCTACAGCGGAGACAGACGTTCCATTGAACTTGGTGAGTCGTTAAGCACACAGGTCAATGACTTCTGTACTCAACAAGGGCTTACACCCTATATGTTGTTTATGGCAACTTTGAATCTATTAATCTGGAAGTATACGGGTCAAGACGACTTGGTCGTTGGTACAGCGGTTGCGGGGCGTGAGAAGCCAGAACTCAATAACGTTATGGGTATGTTCGTGAACATGCTTGCCATTCGCACCAGCATGGACAGAGAATGCTCCACAGAGGCGTATTTGAATGAGATGCGAGGCAAGCTGTTATCCTGTTATGAGCATCAACAATATCCTTATGAAGCACTGGTGGAACAACTTGGTCTATTCGGTGATTTAAGCCGCAACCCCCTATTTGATGTGGTGCTAAATTACATTAATATGGGAACCGATGATCCTGAAGCCGGGGAACTGATGCTTGAACCATGGGTCGAAGGTAAGGTGGATGCCAAATTTGATCTGACTTGGACACTGGTCGAACATAAACAATGTTACACGGTTGAACTTGACTATCGCTCAGATTTGTTTAAAGCGGAGTCCATGGAACTGATGCTGGATAAATTCCGGTATATCCTGTCTCAGATCACAGCAGGGGATAATGAACGAATTGGTCAGATTAAGCTCACTACACCGGAGGAAGAGGAATGGCTGCTGTACGGAGTCAACGATAATGCTGCCCAGTATCCGCGAGATGCGACCATTTCCCAATTATTCGAGGAACAAGTTCATGTGCATGCACAGAAGACAGCATTGGTCTGGGAAGGCGGTGAATGGAGCTATGCGGATCTGTATGACCGTGTTCAGTGGCTGGCGTTCAGGTTGCTTGGACAAGGGGTGAAATCAGGCTCTAGTATTGCTCTCATTCTGGACCGTGGACCGATCCAGATGATCAGTATTCTTGCTACACTCCAAGTGGGTTGCAGTTATGTTCCGATTGACCCGGCTTCGCCGCCATCGAGAATTGAATTTATTTTGCAAGATTGCGATGCGGCTGTGTTATTGACTGAAGCGGCGTATGCCTCCACGTGGCAATCTGTAGTTCCTTGTATCGTGCCGGCAGATGAACTGGCAGCATTTGATTCAGGAGACATCCAGGAGCCTGTTGAACATATGAACAAGACCGCTCTTGACCCGGCTTATATCATTTATACATCAGGGTCAACAGGAACCCCAAAAGGGACTGTGATGAGTCATCGCAATGTGACCAAAGTTATGAAAAATAGCAATTTTGTCACCGTTGTGCCAGAGGATCGTATCCTGCAAATTTCTAACTATGCGTTTGACGGTTCCATTTTCGATATTTTTGCTTCATTAATAAATGGCGCTACTCTTGTATTAATCTCAAAAGAGACCATTTTGGATATGGCTCGTTTGGCGGATGTCATCCAACAGCAACGGATTTCAGTATTTTATATTCCGACATCCTTGTTTAATATGCTGGTGGATTGGGATGCTGAATGCTTGAAGAATGTGCGTAGAGTGATGTTTGGTGGTGAAGCTGCATCGGTGAGTCATGCCAACAAAGCGCTTGCATGCGTGGGGCCGGGCAGGCTGTTAAATGGATATGGGCCAACGGAAGCAACCTTTTTTGCCTCCTACCACTTATTACAGCAAACAGAGCCTTATACTGGCTCACTGCCCATAGGTTACCCCCTGTCTAACACAGCTTTGTATGTTCTGGATGATGAGCTGAAGCCTGTGCCACCCAACGTTCCAGGTGAACTGTATATCAGTGGGGATGCGGTGGGTATTGGATATCTTAACCGTGAGGATCTTACGCGAAAACACTTTCTTGATGATCCCTTCCGCAAGGGAGAACGAATGTATCGGACAGGTGACATCGTCAAACGTCTGGCTGATGGCAGTCTGATTTTTATTGAACGTTCGGATTTCCAGGTCAAAATCAGAGGTTTCCGCATTGAGTTATCGGAGATAGGCAATTGCATGGAGCGTCTTTCGGGTGTTCGTGATGCCTTTGTCATGACAGTTACAGAACCATCAGGAAGTCTATACATTGCCGCTTTTTATACAACCGATACTGGAGCAGATGCTGAGTATATTCGAAGAGAACTTCACCAGCAGCTGCCAGAGTACATGGTGCCTGCACGAATTATTCGAATGGATCATCTTCCGATTAATGCCAATGGCAAAGTGGACCGAAGGGCATTGTCCGAGCATTTGGTTGAAGAGCAGCAAAGGTCTCTGGAGGTGAGTTCACCTCGGGCAAAAACAGAGCGTGTCATTCTTGCCGCCATGCGACAGATCCTGGGTAATCCAGGCATTGGTGTGGAAGATCACTTCTTTCAAAATGGGGGGCATTCGCTCAAAGCGATTGCATTCACTCAAATTTTGGCAAAAGAAGGAATTGCCATCAATGTGAACGAATTATTCCAATATCCGACAGTTAGAGGACTTGCCAAATTGGTAGATATTAATCCTCCGGCGTCAGTTTGGTCCGAAGATAGCCTGCATATTCAGTCCCCGATAGTCATACCACAGGACATAACACTTCATGAGAAACAACTGGACAGCCTGGTCCTGCATGTCTTAAACAGCTGCAATCAGGTTTCATCTTTTATGGCGGGCATGACCCCTATGGGTCAATTCCCACTATCTCCAATTCAACAAGCACATGCTTCTACGACTTCACGAGCAAGCGGATTTACAACAACCCTGGAAGGCGAATTGAATGAACAAGCTGTAAAACACCTGATTCTTGGGGTTATATCCCGGCATCAGTTGCTGCACAGCATGATATATGAGGAAGAACAATTGTATTGGCATCCATGTGATATGTCGTTAGCGGCGGACATGCTGCAACAGCTTATCCCATATCTTGATATTCGTCATTATGCTTTGGCTACGATTGAGCAGTTGGAGTACAAACTGGTTCAGTCTCTGTTACACAAAACGTATACGTTGAAGGAACTACCTTGGCGTCTGTGTATTTTGCGTACAGGAGCCACAGAGCATAAGCTGATTTGGAGTTTTGATCACCTTGCGTTTGATGGTATGAGTGCCCAGATCATCAAGCAGCAACTTGAATCGAAGGCATTATATAGACCGCAAGGTATAGAGATCGAGAGTGATCTTCTGTACCAAGTACGAAATTATGAGGATTATGTAAATTTTCTGTCTCAAGGCCCCATAGGGGTATCAGAAGATGAAATGGAGAAACAATTTTCGCTTCAGGCATGGAATAGATGTAACACCATCGTCATGAACAAGTTGAAGGAAACAGAAATATTGTCGCCTTCAGCGATGACTGTTGAGTTGTCCCTTGCAGGGAAGGAGCCTGCAGATGTTTGGTGGACATGCTTTGAAAATTTTTCCAACATCATTGCGGCTTATCTGAACATAAGCCAATTGCCAATAGCCCTGGTGCATTACGGAAGGGAGTATGGCGAAGAATCCTACTATGATTATGTGGGAGAATTCCTTGATCTGATTCCAGTGCTGGTAGACAGTGAATTCACACAGGAAGATCTGTTGGAACGTCTGGAATTTACGAAGCGACACAGCATTAACTTTATGGCAATTACACATGATTCTTCCCTCTCGGCACAATATGATGGCATACAGGAACAATTGGGAACTGCCTACAGGCAAGCAGAACAGGAGCCGCGTCAGATGATTCTGTTTAATTATCAAGGCTTCATCTCCAGCAGCGAAGCGATCTCAATGTTGTCTCAGTCGTCGGATGACCAAGATTCGAATTCGGGACTCGCCCAATTCGAATGGGTTATTCGCTACGACGAAGAGTGTCTGTACGTACATCTGGCCTGTCAGGCTGGTCTGGACATCAAACGTATGAAACAGCTGATTGATGACAAGCTTGGTAGCGATGTGAGAGTGGTAGTTCACAATGAGGCAATGGAGGTGCAACATGTCCAGTAAATCCATACAGCGAGGACCCGAGCTGATTGTGCCAGAACATTATTCAACAGTGGCTGAGATGCTAATCTACATTGCAGATACTCATCCAGAAAAGGGAATGACCTATATCAGCTCTTCAGGTGACGAACAGTTTGAATCATATCCTGAATTACTGATGCAGGCGCGCAAGTACCTGCAGTCTCTTCAGGAGCAAGGCATTCAACAAGGACAGGTTGTTATTTTGGAAATTGACCAGTCACAGGAATTTTACCGTACATTTTGGGCTTGTATGCTGGGGGGCATTATTGTCGCCCCGGTCAGTCCTCCGGCTGCCTGGGAACCAGGCTCAGCCGGTCTGGAAAAATTCACGAAAGTGTGGGAGGTACTCGGGCGTCCAGTCGTTATCGTCGAGGAAGCCTACATGCCCAAGTATAAACAGCTTGCGGAAAGTCCGGTATTCAAAGGTCTTATGTTGATTAGCGTGAACCAGCTTCAAGCAGGCCAGCAGATGGCTGATCTATGCCCAACCTCTCCTGATGACATTGTGTTCCTGCAATTCTCATCAGGAAGCACGGGAATTCCCAAAGGTGTGCAGTTAACAAATCACAATATTATCGCCAACAGTATTGCATGCAAGACTTTTCTTGGAGCTGAAGAAGGAGATAATGTGTTTACCTGGTTGCCGCATACGCATGATATGGGGATATTTGGACAGCATCTGACACCCGTCCTGAGTGGAGCCAACATCATGGTGATGTCACCTTATACCTTCGTACGGTCGCCTTATCTGTTCTTGCGCAAGATTACGGAGCATCAGGGAAAATGGTTTTGCTGTACCAATTTCGGTTTCGAATGGATGGTTCAGAAGATCCCGGATTCCAAGCTCTCAACGCTTGATCTGTCTTCACTGCGTATGACCTTGAATGGTGCAGAGCCTATATCAACGTCTGTTATCGAGCGATTTGTCAAAAAATTCAGCTCTTGTGGCTATCGTTCCAATATGATGTTTCCTGCGTATGGCATGGCAGAAGCGACAGTAGGTGTATGTACCTCCAGACTGGGGGAAGAGCCGCGAATTGAACGTATTTCGCGTTCGCGGCTGGTGCAGGAAGGACTGGCTGTGCCAGTACAGCTGCCTAGCAGTGATAGCCATACTTCGGATGTGATCGAATTTGTTCATGAAGGATATCCCATGACAGGGATTCAGATCCGGATTGCGGATGAACAGGGGGAAGTGCTGGATGAACGGGTTGTTGGCGAAATCCAGATCCGTGGGGAATCGGTAACCTCCGGATATTACAGTCTCCCGGAGATCAATCGTGAAATGTATGTGGATGGGTGGCTTCGCACTGGAGACTTGGGTTATATGGCTGACGGCTCCCTAGTTGTAAGCGGACGAATCAAGGACATTGTGTTTATTCGGGGACAGAACCATTATGCGCATGATCTTGAAGAAATTTTGTACCAGAATAGCAGCATTCCGAGAGGGAATCTGACGGTAGTCGGGCACTTTAACAGCCTCAAACAAGTAGAGGAGCTGCTTGTATTTGTTAAATACAAATCGAGCGCTCCACAGTTTCTGGAGATACGACAGGATCTGATCCAACGTATGAGGGCTGGATTGGGTATTGAGATCACCCATGTTCTCCCAATCAAGGTTATTCCCAAAACGACGAGTGGCAAGGTTCAGCGCTTCATGCTGAGAAACGAATATGAGCGTGGAGTATTTACCAAGGACATCGAGGCCATTGAAGAGCTGATTCGCGAAAACACACAACAGCAAGGACACGAGACGGTTTCCACATCGTCTTTGGAATATACCGTACGTAAAGCCTGGGCCGAAATTCTTCAATTGCCCGCAGGAAAGATTGAGATGGATACTTCTTTTCTTGCACTTGGAGGCAATTCCATTCTCTCCTATCAATTACTTGACAAGCTGTCTGCACATATGGGACGTGAATTAGGACAAGAACTACTTGTTTTTTGTAGTACAGTACGTGAGATGGTGGAATATCTGCAGGAACTTCCAGCAGAAACGAAGGACTCTGAACAAGCTGAAACAACAGATAATCACCTGAATGTACAACGTGCTATTGCTATTACCGGACTGTCTCTACGTCTGCCTGATGCCGACACCCAAGAGCAGTTCTGGGGCAATCTGGTTAACGGGTTAGATAGTGTTGACCGGGTTAGTTTAGAGCGTGCAACACGTTCCAAGCAACCCGGTTGGGATGACTGGATTGGGGAACTGAAGCAACCGGATACGTTTGATCATGAGTTCTTTGAAATCCCGTCTGAACAAGCTGCATTTATGGATCCGCAGCATCGCAAGCTGCTGGAAGTTGCTCATGAGGCGCTGGAGGATGCGGGTATGCTCGTGGACCATGAGGATAAGCGTGATGTGGGTGTGTATGTAGGGATTAACCCAAGCACATACTTCGATCTGGTTATTGATTATATGAACCGGAGTCTTGGAAAGGCTGTTCATTCTCACGCTATGGTAGGCAATATGTCCAATATTGCAGCGGCCTCCATTTCACACATGTACAATTTTACAGGCCCGGCACTGTCCATAGATACAGCATGTTCTTCTTTTCTGGTAGCACTGACACAAGCTGTGGCGGCCATTCAGGACAAGCGTATCTCTGGGGCAGTTGTAGGTGGAGCGAACATTTTGGCTACACCGCATGTTCATCAACTATCACGCAATGCTGGAATCTGTTCTTCCACTCAACATACGAAGGTATTTGACCGGGAAGCAGATGGTTCAGTCTTGGGAGAAGGTGCTGTTGTTGTATATCTGGAGCCGCTAACAGAGGCAATTCGCAACAATAAACATGTTTATGGTGTGATTCGCGGGACAGCGGTGAATAACGACGGATATTCCCTGGGCATTATGGCACCCAACCCTCAGGGGCAATATGAGGTACTCCGTGCCGCTTATCGCGACGCCAACCTAAACCCGAGCGAGATTTCTTATATTGAAGCACATGGATCGGGGACAAGGATTGGAGATCCAATTGAGGTGAATGCCTTGCTCCGACTGTTCCGGGAAAAGGGATATACAAGCGATAATTCGATTGGATTAGGTTCAGTCAAAACCAATATTGGTCATTTATTTGCAGCCTCCAGTGGAGCCAGTCTTGCCAAGGTTCTTCTCAGTATGCAACATGGGGAACTGGCACCAAGTCTGCATATGGATAATCCGAATCCGGCCCTCCGACTGGAGCAATCGCCGTTCCATATCGTTAGCGAGCATAAAACGTGGGATGTACCTGAAGGAAAAACACGGAAGGCAGGCATCAGTTCATTTGGCCTGGGAGGTACGAATGCCCACATTGTGCTGGAAGAATGGAAAGCCCCTGTCCGTGCAGCTGCCTCGGCACGCGGCCAATTGTTAACGTTCTCTGCGAAATCAGAACAGGCTTTAAAAAAGCTGATTGATAACACGGAGCAATATGTGAAGAAACATGCGGACCTGGCACTAGAGGATCTTTGTTTTACCCGGAACAGATATAGAAAACATTATCGGTATCGTGCAGCAGTAGCTGTCAGCTCAACCGGAGAGTGGAACATCGAAGAGATGGAATTTGGCTTCAAGCTTAGAAACCGAGCTGCTCGTGTCAATATTGTGGTTGGGGGGCATGAGATTCGCGGAGAAGATGAGGCTCAAGCTCGTAAGGTAATCAGGCCAGACGATTCTAATGAAGATACCGTATCAACCTTGAACTACTGGGTGACTTTGCTTGAGACACTTGTACGTCTGGTCCCTTCCATTCAAGAGATTCGAGGAATAGCTACAGGAGAGGAACTTGTATCCAGTTTACATCTGGATGGCGAGGAACATCACAGCGCTCATGCAAGCCAATCCATTCCAGTGTACAACAGAGTGACGTTAGACAGTCTGCAAGACACACCTGGCAAGATGGCAAACGCCGACATTGTAATTATAATTGCTGCAGATCAGACAGTGCAGCAGCTCGAATACAGTGGCAAGGAGAGCTTCATCCGCCTGTCTGCCGAGCCGACACTTACCATGGAGGATCAGCTTGCTTTATTGCTGGGACAGCTTTATGTACGTGGTGCTGCGCTGGATTGGGAACAGTTACACCCGAATGGCTCTGGCCAGATTGTACATCTGCCAGCACATCCATTCGAGCCGTATGTACATTGGATAGATGTGAATCAGGGAACGGAGGTCATGATATGACAAAAGAAGAAATTGAGCTTTTTATCAAAAGCGAGATTGCTGCAGCGTTGAATCAGGAGCCAGAGGACATCGATGAAGAGATGAATTTTTTGAAAATTGGTGTCTCATCTGTGCAGGCGCTCAAGATCATTAACCGTGCACGTAAACATCTTCAAGTTGACATCAGTCCGGTTGCGTTGTTTGAATACAAAACAATTGCCGAGTTCGCCGCTTATCTTAATGAATCTCTTCTTCAAGAGGGGGTTGCCGAATGATTGAAGCGGATGTAGAGCAAGAGATCATTCATGAAGCTGAATTGTTTGCTGCCCGTGAAATTCGTCCTTATGCTCAACAGATTCAAGAGCAGCAAGCCATTCCCAGAACATTGATCCGTGCCATGGCTGAAAAAGGTTACTTGGCTGCCTCGATCCCGGCTGAATATGGCGGCATGGGTCTCGGTCCTAAGGCGTACGGGCTGTTGACTGAAGTATTTGGCAAGGCTCTTCCAGCCGTTCGCAGCTTGTTAACGGTACATACTTCACTTGTAAGTGAAACTTTGGTACGTTTCGGAACGCCTGAGCAAAAATCGTCCTGGCTGCCCAAGTTGGTGAAGGGAGAATGGATTGCTGCCTTTGGCCTGACTGAACCGGAAGTTGGTTCAGATGCCAAAAGTGTAAAGACCGAGTGGAGAGAAGAATCGGACTGTTATGTTTTGAATGGAAAAAAGAAGTGGATCACGTTTGGACATCTGGCAGATGTATTTATCATTATTGCCTCGAATCAGGGACGAAGCACTGCTTTTTGGGTCGAACGCCAGTTTGAGGGGGTACAGACCCAACCTATCGAAGGTGTCATGGTTGCGGGAGAGACAGGTATAGCTGAGATTGATCTCCATGAGGTGCGTGTACCAAAGAATCACATTATTGGACGTCTGAATGAAGGTTTTGAGTACATCGTAACCGGGGCGCTGGACCAGGGCAGATATAGCATTGCCTGGGCAGGGCTGGCGATTGCGCAGGAAGCGCTGGATGCCATGGTGACTTACTCAAGGAAGCGGAAGCAATTTGATCAGAAGCTGAGTCATTTTCAGCTGATTCGCGGCATGATTGGAGATGCGGTGACAAAAGTCCATGCAGCACGAGCATTATGTTTACGGGCAGCCGAGCTGAGAGAAGCCAAGGACCCGCAGGCCGCCATGGAGACAACGATCGCCAAATATTTTACGTCCAAAGTTGCTGTTGAAGTTGCAAGTGATGCGCTACAGGTTCATGGTGCGAACGGAATTAGTAACCAATATCCTGTTGCCAGGCTGTATAAGGAAGCCAAAATTCTGGAGATTATTGAAGGTTCCTCTCAGATGCAGCAGGAGATGATCTCGCATTACGGATTAAAAGCCTATTACAAGCGTGGCGGTAGCGTATGACGTTCTGTGCGCTATTTCCCGGGCAGGGAAGCCAGTATATCGGAATGTGCAGCGAGTTGTTGGACAGTGAGCCGGAGGCGAATCAGATCTTTGCGGAAGCGAGCGAGGTGATCGGATTTGATTTGAAGGCACTGGTTATGGAAGGGACCCTGGATCAATTGACGGTCTCTGAATATGCTCAGCCTGCTGTACTGACGGCAAGCTACGTTTTATTTGACTCATTTGTTCGCCGGACTGGAATGACTCCAGATTATGCAGTAGGTCACAGTTTGGGGGAGATTTCGGCTTTAGTAGCGGCGGGAGCATTGCGATTTGCTGATGGGATCCGTTTTACAGCTCAGCGTGGTGCGTTGATGCATCGCTCCATTCAGGAGCAAAAAGGAAGAGCGGGTATTGTCGTTGATGTAACCCAAGCAGCGCTTGAAGAATTAGTCGAGAATATTCGTCAGAACGAGTATGTGACGATCTCCGGTTATAATTCACCGGGACAGTTTGTCGTCGCAGGTACTGCGAAGGGGCTTCAACTGCTGGATGATCAGGTGGATGGCTACGGTGGGGAATTCATTCCTTTTCGCATGATGCCAATGAAGGCAGATGCACCTTATCATAGCGAGTTGATGCAGTTCATTCAGCCTGAGCTTGAAGAGATGCTTGCAGGGATTTCCTTCTCTGCACCGGTGTTTCCCATCTGCTCAACAGTACATGGTGAGTTCATTCGCGGAGCCGAGGACATTCCTAAGTTGCTGAGCAAACAGCTTTTGCAACCCATTCGCTGGAATCAGGCATTGGCACGTGTTCAAAATCTGGGAGCGACGGTATGGATCGATATCGGTCCAGGCCAGAGCGTAAGAAATATGCTGGCTGAGAATAACACCTTGCCTGCAGCCTATTCGCTGGATGATCCGCAAGATCGGTCCAGGTTACTGGAGCGATATGAAGCAGTAAACCAGACAAGTGGGGGAGGCGATAAGGGATGATCACGGAGATGATGCAGTACAATCAGCGGGTGAAACAATGGCTGCCTGGAGGTGTGCACTATAATTTTCACCTTCCTTGGGAAGAGACACCGCTCCATTTCAAGCATGCTTCCCGAAGCAGAGTGACGGACATGAACGGCAACGAGTATTTGGATCTATATGCCCGCTTTGGTGCCCTCATCGTTGGCCACGGCAACGAGGAGTATAACGAGTGTCTGAAGGATACCATTGACCGTGTTCTTTCCGTAAGTCATTGCGATCTGGATGCAGAGGCTCTGGAACTGATCCATCAATATGTACCTTCAGCAGAGATGATTCGTTTTGGGTTATCAGGCACGGAGATTGTCCAGAATGCACTTCGTCTTGCCCGGGCGTGGACAGGTAAAAATCGCTTTGTACGTTTTGAAGGCCATTATCATGGCAATGCGGACAATATTATGGGTGGCAAGACTGCACGTACAGGTCTGCCTGTGCCTTCAGACTATCCTGGTGACATGAAAGGAACAAAGGGGAGGGCAAGGGATGCCATGGAATCTCAATCCTACCTCCTGCCATGGAATGACGCACCCCGTCTGGAGGAACTATTTCGCCAGCATGGAGACGACATTGCAGCAGTAATCATGGAGCCGGTTTGTGTAAATGGAGGCGGAGTCATGCCTGCTCCAAGTTATCTGCAAAAAGTGAGACAGTTATGTGATCAGTACCAGGTCGTGCTCATTTTTGATGAGATTATAACAGGATTCCGTATGGGTCTCGGTGGTGCCCAACAGTTATTCGGTGTAACGCCTGATCTGACTACACTTGGGAAGGCAATCGCGGGTGGCGGAGTTCCAGTGTCAGCCCTGGTTGGCCGAGCGGATATCATGAAGTTGCTTGTAGACAAAAAAGTAATTCATGCGGGTACGTTTAATGGCTATCCATTAGGTACAGCTGCTGTAAAAGCTACGCTGGAAATGTTGGGACGCAATGGAGGACAGGCGATGCACAGCATGAACCGCCACGCTGAGATGATGCATGACATACTCTGCCAGGAAGCAGTGAAGGTAGGTCTGCCTTTAATTGTTCAAGGGCCGTCTGGCTGTGCTTCTTATCACTGCTGCACGGAGCCGCTTACGGATACGGCTGATTATACGTTTGAATTGATGTCTTT
This sequence comes from Paenibacillus sp. FSL H8-0283, assembly GCF_045040675.1. Classification (NCBI taxonomy): domain Bacteria; kingdom Bacillati; phylum Bacillota; class Bacilli; order Caryophanales; family Paenibacillaceae; genus Paenibacillus; species Paenibacillus sp. FSL H8-0283. Next base: position 4,981,293 of record NZ_CP150295.1, on the reverse strand, counting down.
TGATATTTTGTTAAATAGCAAGCTTGCTGAGCACGGTATTCTGGTATCTACGCTCTCGCGGATGTATCCGAATATCTTGCTTGATATGCAAGATGTTGCCTGGTTCGGTGAGCGTGTCCCTGCAGCGCTTGCAGAAATGAAAGAGATCTACGACGAGCTGATCTGATGGTAGCTCAATAAGGAGGTGATTAGGTATGCATAATCGACTCATTGCAATCATTGGCGCAGGGGTGATGGGATGCGCCACAGCACTGGATGTCGCGAGGGCTGGTTATCGTGTAATTTTGCAGGATATTTCGGCGTCGGTCATCGAACACGCCCCTGATGTTATACGTCGTGAATATCGTTCAGCTTGCTTTCTGAAGCAAGGGTACGGTCAGGTGCCCCTGGATCAGATCATGGAACGGATCTCGTTCCAGACACAAGATGAAGGGGTGGAAGAGGCAAGTATCATTATTGAAAATGTAACCGAGAACCTGGAGTTGAAAAAGGAAGTTTATGCACGACTATACCACAAGGTTCGTCCGGATGCTTTATTTGCGCTAAATACAAGCTGTATTTCCGTGACAAAGCTCGCTTCATTTTTGCCTGACCCAGGTCGAGTCATTGGGGTGCATCTGATGAATCCGGTTCCTGTTAAATCCATGGTGGAGGTGATCAAAGGACATCATACAACACAGGGTACGGAACATGAGATGGTAGCGTTTTTGGAAACTCTTGATAAAAGTCCAGTTGTCATAGAGGATCTGCCCGGGTTTGTCTCTAATCGCCTCTCGCACTTGTTAATGAATGAAGCGGCGTACATTGTACAGGATGGAATCGCTACACCCGAGCAGGTGGACGCCATTATGAAGAAGGGCTTCAATTATCAGATGGGGCCGCTGGAGACGGCGGATCTGATTGGTCTGGATACGGTCGTGCATTCATTGAAAGTATTGTACGACAGCTATCAGGACCCCAAATTCCGATGCTGTCCGATGTTGCAGAAAATGGTTGATGCAGGACAGTGGGGGCGGAAGACGGGTCAAGGATTCTATGCCTACTAATGATGAAGGGTGGCATGACCATGGAAAAGATCAAGGATATCAAGTGTATCGTTTGGGATCTGGACCACACCATATGGGATGGAGTTTTGCTTGAATCTGCAGATGTGCAACTGAAGCCGGGCTTAAAGGAGGTGATTGAAAAACTGGACCAGCGAGGTATTTTGCATTCTGTTGCCAGTAAAAATGATGCAGAGCTGGCTTGGGCGAAACTAAACGAACTGGGCATCGCCGAATATTTTCTATATCCCGAAATCCATTGGGATGCGAAGTCCGTCTCTGTTCAGCGGATTCAGCAGAACATTAATATCGGCATGGATGCCATTTTGTTTGTGGATGATCAACCTTTTGAACTGGAAGAAGTACAAAGTGTACATGCTGACATTCAGGTACTTCATGCGGATCAATATGAAACCATGCTTGATGACCCAAGGCTGATGCCCCGATTCATTACAGCCGACTCTGCGTGCAGAAGGCAGATGTATCAGGCGGATACGCTCCGTAAACAGGCTGAGGAACAGTATGAAGGACCTTCAGAACAATTTCTGGCTACGCTCGGCATGAAATTTTCCATCTACGAGGCTACTGAGGATGATCTTCAACGTGCAGAGGAACTTACCGTTCGTACCAATCAGCTAAATGCAACGGGAATTACCTACAATTACGAGGAGCTGCATCAACTGATGACCTCGCAGGACCATATGTTATTGGTGTGTGAACTCGAAGACAAATACGGAACGTATGGCAAAATTGGACTTGCACTAATTCACATGCAGCAGAAAGTATGGCGGCTAAACATGCTTCTGATGTCTTGCAGAGTGATGTCCAGGGGAGCAGGGAGTGTACTGCTAACGTATATCATGCGTGAAGCTCAGAAGCAGGGCAAACAAATGCTTGCGGACTTCAGGGATACCGGAAGGAACCGAATGATGAATATCAGCTATCGCTTTGCCGGTTTCAAGCAGCAATCTGCAGATCAGGAAGGAAGAGTACTGTTTCATCATGATTTACAGCAGGCTGTAGAGTTTCCAGACTACATTGAGGTTTTAGTGCCCGAGGGGCAACATCAATAACAAGGGGGAAGGGCAGTGGATTATCGTCAGGAAATTCGGGAGTTTATCGGGAACAACCTCACCATGGATCATGAGGACACTCAAATTAATGATAATGACAATTATTTTGAGCAGCGGTTCGTCAATTCGCTCTTTGCGATGCGTTTGGTGGACTTTGTAGAGCGTAGATTCCAGATTGAGATAGCAAATGAAGATCTGGATTTGGCTAATTTCTGCACGATTAACCGTTTGCATGATCTTATTGAGAGAAAGTTGACTGAGAAGGAGGCGGCACTATGATTACAGCTAATCAGGCATCCATTCGTCCAGTCACAAGTCCGGCAACCAGCCCGTCCAACAAATATATGTATTTGTTTTTGGGAATTTCCTTTGGCACATGTTATGGAATCGCAAGTTTGTTCATGTTCTTTGCGGATTTTATTGTACCCATAACAGGTGAGTTAACCTTGATGCATCCACTTGCGATCGTTGCTCTGTATTCACCTTCCATTGCCGGATTAATTACATGTTATGTGATGGGCGGAAAGGAAGCATTAAAAGGAATGTTTATGAAGCTGGTTCCGCGCAGACAGGACCTGTTCTGGATACCGCTCATTATTGGAATTTCCATCATCTTTGCATCAACAATGCACTTTGGTTCCTTGTTATTCGGCATACCGGTCCCTGAGCTGACATATAGTGTACCTGAAATGATCTGGTTGGGAATTGTGAATCTGATCAAGGAGACGGGGCTGATTGGTGGGCTGTTTGGCTGGATCGGATTTTTGCTTCCATTCTTGCAAGGGAAGTTAAAAAATAATATAACAAGTGGTCTGATTACCGGCCTGTTGTTCGGATTATGGGTGCTTCCGGGATACTTGATTTCCTCTTTTGGCACCTCAACCACTTACATATACTACGTTGTTCAGCTTATGGCATTTATCGTGTTCCAAAGTTATATCTTCAATGCAACCAAAGGTACACTTCTGTTTTATCTGCTTGCATTCTGGCTTGTAGCCACAGGAAGTCAAATTGATTTGTACTACTTTAATCCGCAAGTTCAAATTATGCAATTCTTCTTTTTTGCAATATCGGCTATTGTCATCCATGTCATCTTCAAGCGTAAAAATGTGGATACTTCACTTCAGACATTCCCTGCATATGTTCTGGAAAGAAAGTAAGCCTGGTTATGGTGGTGGATAAGTGATGGAACCGATCTATTTGGAGCGGCTACAAAAGGGGGAGGGAAACAGACAAATGGTCTGTTTTCCTTATCTCGGTGGCAACTCCAACAGTTTTCAGCCCCTAGTGCCGTACCTTCCTGACACGGAAATTTGGGCGTTTACGCCCCCGGGTCATGGTCTGAATACCGAAACACCTCTGGAGCATATGCAGCAACTCGTAGAACTGTATACCAGCAAGCTGCTGGATGTTATACAGCCCGGCAGTCTGTTATTTGGACATAGTCTGGGAGGGATTACAGCCTACTTCGTTGCGCAGCGCTTATGTCAGGAACGTCCAGATGTAGCTAAAACGCTACGGCTTGTGTTATCTGCCTGCAACACGCCTGACGAATGCGGGATGCAGAATTATGATCAGATGTCAGACGAAAATCTGATTGATCATCTGTTTTCCTATGAAGCGCTCCCGCAAGAACTGATACATGAAAAAGAATTGTTGAATTATTTTCTGCCCGTCATCCGGGCGGATTTCAAGATGCTGGAATCTGCAGCAACGCTTGAATATGAGCCGCTCTCATTGCCGGTATTGTATCTGTGGGGAGAACGGGATCGTACTGTTACCCTTCAATCAGCGTTGAGATGGGGCCGATATTTTGGCACATCCATGAAGCTTCAAACCATCAAAGAGGGTGCTCACATGTTCATGATGCATCAACCTTCAACGGTGGCGCATTGTCTGACAAGCTTTATGACTCCAGATAAATAGGAACAACTTGTAGATGAGAGGAGCCATGTTCGTTTATGCTGCTACGAATGCTGAGAAACGATATAACGAGAAAAAAAGGGATTACGGCTGCGTTGTTTATTTTTGTACTGCTGGCCGCCTTGCTGGTATCTTCGGGGTCACGAATGATTATGGAACTGACGAGTTCCATCCAATATCTATTTTCTGAATCCAAAACACCACACTTTGTGCAAATGCATGCCGGAGAACTCGATCAGGTCAAAGTGAACACATGGGCTGAAGAAAATGCTATGGTCCAGCAGCATCAGATTGTGGAAATGGTCAACATTGACGGCTCTAATCTGTTTCTCGGAGCAGAGTCCGAAAAGAACAGCGTTATGGACATTGACTTTGTTACACAGAATCAGGGTTTCGACTATTTGTTGAATCTGGACAGTGAGATTATTCAGGTGAACGATGGGGAGATCGCGGTTCCGGTATATTACATGCAACAAAAAAAATTGAGCGTGGGCGACCAGGTTCGGATCGATAATGGTCAATTTGAGCGTTCTTATACCATCGTTGATTTTGTCCGTGATGCTCAGATGAATCCATCGGTTGTGCACTCCAAACGTTTTATTGTGAGTGCAGGGAATTTGCAGGAACTGAAGCAGAGCATCGGAGAGATGGAGTACCTCATTGAATTCCGGTTGACGGATCCCGGACTGACAAGTGAATTTACCCAGGCTTACCAAAATGCCGGACTTCCTAACGCGGGTCCAGTCGTAACCTATGGGCTGTTCCAGGTACTGAATGCGATGACCGACGGAGTTATTGCAGCCGTTATTATTCTGGTCAGTCTTGTGCTGATTCTGATTGCAATGCTTTGCATCCGATTCACGATGCTTGCGACCATCGAAGAGGATTATCGTGAGATTAGTGTCATGAAAGCGATAGGGATTGCAGAGAAGGATATTAAGAGACTGTATCTGATGAAGTATGTATTTATGGCGGGATTTGCATCCGTGCTTGGTTACATTGCATCACTTGGCGTTAACAGATTATTTGTTTCTAACATCATGTTGTATATGGGAAAAGCACCTGCAACCCTGTTGCATTTCGCGATTCCGTTATTAGCCGCTGGAATAATATTTGCCATGGTTGTTCTGTTTTGTCGAACAGTACTGCGGCGTTTTCGTTCCATCTCCGCGGTGGATGCTCTCCGTACCGGGAGCCTGGGAGATACACAGATCATTCGAAACCGGCTTAGTTTGTCCCGCAATCGCTGGTCTTCCGTACCTGTCTTTCTTGGTCTGAAGGAAGTGATACAGCGAATCAAGATGTTCCGATTATTGTTATTTGTCTTTGTAGTCAGTTCATTTATCATGATTGTGCCGGTCAACTTCCTGAACACTTTGCAGGCGCCAAGTTTTATTTCTTATATGGGTGTTGGACAAAGTGATATTCGCATTGACTTGAGGCACACAGATGATGTGGAGCAGCGTTATGACAATCTGGTTGCCCAGATCCAAAATGATAAAGACATCAAAACGTATTCCCCATTGGTAACAAGTCAGTTCAAGATTAAAAATGCGGAAGGAAGTTACGACAATCTGAGTGTAGAAACTGGGGATTTCAGTATTTTCCCATTGTCTTATGTTAGCGGTAATGCGCCAACAACCGAGAATGAAATTGCGTTATCTGATGCCAACAGTAGCGAGTTGCGCCTGAAGACTGGTGAGCAACTTACCTTGCTGGTTAATGGCAAGGACCAGATAATGACGGTCAGCGGAATATACCAGGACGTTACGAATGGTGGCAAAACGGCGAAGGCCTTATTACCCTACAACAAGGATAGTGTGTTGTGGTACGTGGTCAGTTTGGATCTGAATAATCGCGGGGACATGGCTACCAAAATTGCTGAATATGAGGCGGCTTTCTCGCCAGCCAAAGTAACCGATCTTCAAGGTTATCTGGATCAGACGTTGGGCGGAACCATCCAACAATTGAAAATGGTGACGATGCTGGCCTTGGTCATCGGTGTCTTCATATCTATTTTAATTACAGCACTGTTCCTTCAGATGTTAGTAGCCAAGGACAACAACGACATTGCTGTACTAAGAAGCCTTGGGTTTGCCTTGTCTAAAATCAAGTTCAAGTATGTCGTGATGTCACTTGTCATATTAATCTTAGGGGTTGTTACTGGAACGATATTGTCCAATACGTTGGGTCCGTTGCTGGTTAGTGCCATTATGTCGACGTTTGGTGCTTCCAATATTGTCTTTGTTGTTAACCCGTTACAAGCATATATTTTGTGTCCATTGTTACTTGCAGGCACGATTGTACTGACAGCATGGATTAGTATCCAATCGATCAAGGAAACGAGCATATCCAAAATGATTGTCGAATAGGGAGGATCAACGATGACAACTATACTTGAGGCTAAAGACGTGAATAAATCCGTAGCGATCGGCGAGAATGAAGAACATAACATCTTAAAAGATATCAACCTTCAATTAAAAAAGGGAGAATTTGTTTCCATCATGGGGCCATCTGGCTCAGGCAAGTCTACCTTACTGTACAACATAAGTGGTATGGATCAGATTAGTGCTGGAAGTGTCTATTTTAATGGCAAAAAAATATCGGCATTTGAGGAGAGGGATCTGGCAAGTCTACGTTTGACCAAGATGGGATTCATCTTTCAAAATATTCATCTGCTCAAAAATCTGAATCTATTAGACAATATCGTACTTTCCGCGTATCTGGCCAAGAATAGCAGCAGAGAAACGATTAATACACGGGCAATGTCATTAATGAAAAAAATGGGGATTGATGAGCTTGCTGGGCATAACATCACCCAAGCCTCAGGCGGACAGCTTCAACGGATTGCCATCTGCCGTGCGCTGATCAATAATCCAGATATTTTATTCGGCGATGAACCAACGGGGGCGCTGAATTCCAAATCAACGTATGAGATCATGGATATTCTGGGCGATATTAATGCAACGGGTACAACCATTCTGCTGGTGACCCATGATGTGAAAGTCGCTGCCAGATCGGAACGTGTACTGTTTATGATGGACGGTAAGCTGGTTGCAGACAGAAATATTGGAAAATATGCAAGAGAGCGTCAGGATCTGAAAACAAGGGAAAGCCATTTGGCGCAATGGTTGACTGAAATGGGGTTCTAAAAAAAGAACTCCATGACTACAATAGACCGACAGTCGGTCGAACGTATCGGAGGTCAGGATATGAGACTGATAAAAAACCCGGAAGAACGCAGGAACGAGATTTTGGATGCCGCCGAGATTCTGTTCATAACAAAGGGGTACACCAAAGCTACGGTCATGGATATCCTTCAGGCGTGCAACATTGCCAAGGGTACATTTTATTATTATTTTCAGTCCAAGGAAGAGGTCATGAACGCCATCGTCATGCGTTTTATTCTGAGCGGGGAGGCATCGGCCAGGCACGTGGTGTCCGACCCCAAATTGAACGCCCATGACAAAATTTTTCGCATCATGATGGCGCAGAATCAGCCTGACGGCAGAAAACATGATCTCATCGAGCAATTGCACAGTGTTCATAATGTGGAGATGCACCAAAAGAGTCTTGTAGAGACGGTAATTCGATTAAGTCCCATCTTGGCCGAGGTGGTAGAGCAGGGCATTCAGGAGGGGGTATTTCATACACCTAACCCAAAGGAATCCATCGAATTCCTGCTCGTATCGTCACAATTTTTGCTGGATCGAGGCATCTTTCAATGGGAGGAGGAAGAACTTCAAAAAAAGGTTGAAGCATTCACACATATTATGGAACGTGTGCTGGGAGCAGAACAAGGAAGCTTCGCCTACGTCACTCGTCTTTATTTTCCGAATCAAGGTTAGCCGAGAAAGGAGTATCATCCATGGAACATACCGTTCAAAAATCATTTAAAAAGTTTCTGGTCGTATGGTTCGGTCAGCTCATCTCCATGATTGGGATTGGACTGACAGCCTTCTCCCTGGGGGTGTATGCCTTCGAAAAAACGAATACGGCAACAAGTGTTGCATTGATTACCTTATTCACTTTTCTGCCGAATATCCTGCTTCGACCTATTGGAGGTGTACTGGCAGACCGATTCGACCGTCGAACGATGATGATTATCGGCGACCTGGGGTCGGCAGCCGGTTTGATTTTCATTCTGTCCATTATGCTCACAGGTGATATCCAATTATGGCATATCTATGTGGGAGTGGCCTTTAGTTCCGTGTTTTCCGCGTTGCAGAGCCCGGCATATAAGGCCTCTGCTACGGACCTGCTGGATAAGGATCAATTCTCAAAAGGAAGCGGTCTTGTACAACTGGCTGAATCCTCGAAATTTCTGTTTTCACCCATCATTGCGGGCATTCTGCTTAGTATAACAACCATTGAAGTCATTCTGGTCATTAATATTCTGACATTCCTGGTTGCCATTCTGGCTGTGCTGGTTATTCGGAAGAGCATGAAGGTGGAGCGAGAGGATCGAGAAGGGAAAAACTGGATCACCGATATTCAAGAGGGCTGGAGAGAAGTTGTAACCAACAAGGGAGTACTGTTGCTGGTGGTGATTATTTCACTTGTCACCTTTTATCTGGGATTCCTGGAGACACTCATTGGTCCGATGCTTCTGTCATTCACGGATGCAAAGACACTTGGAACGTTTCAGTCTGTTAGCGCCATCGGCATGCTGATTAGCAGCTTGTGCATCGGCATATTTACAATAACAAAGAGATATGCAAGTGTGCTTGTGATGGGTCTAATTTTGTGCGGCTTGTCTTTCTCGCTTCTGGGGATATCCACCAACATTTATTTTATTATTTTCGCAGGTTTTCTGTTCCTGTCATCACTGCCGTTTGTCAATATGAGCGCAGATGTGCTGGTGCGAAACAATATCGCCAACGATAAGCAGGGCAGGGTGTGGGGAATCATTGGTATTTTGTCACAACTCGGGTTTATTATCGCGTACAGTTTGGCTGGATTTCTGGCCGACCATGTGTTTAATCCGTTGCTGATGGAGGGGGGAGCACTGGCTTCGTCTGTTGGTCAAATTATTGGAACTGGGCCAGGCAGAGGTATTGCCTTTCTGTTTATCATCGCGGGTCTGTTTGTTATTCTGATCGCAATAATCACATCCCGTTTGAAAATGATCAAATCTCTGGAGCAGAGCCCAGATATAGCGGCTCCATCCGATGTTGGCGGGTTGGCGCACGATTAATTCGAATCCAACAGCGTAAGCCCTTGTCCGCAGCAGCGTGTGATACTTCTTCTGTACCAAGAAGTTGTTCACACGATGAGCAGACAAGGGCTTTTTGTGCTAAGGAGTCAGCAGATGGACTTATACAAGATGCGTTTGTGTATTTGGATTGTCGGTGGAGCTTACCCTTTAACCGCCCCAGAAGTTAGTCCTCCTACAATATACTTTTGCCCAATGAGGAACACAATCAACACAGGCAATGACGTAAGCACGATATCGGCACTGACCAGATTCCACTGGGCACTGAATTGTCCGAAGAAGTTATATACAGCCAGCGTCATCGGCCACATCTCCACTGTATTCAGCATATAGAGTGGGGCAGTAAACTCATTCCAGACACTCAGGAAATTAAGAACAAATACCGTTACCAGCACCGAGGTTAACAAAGGTACAATGATTCGCAGGAACAGCTTGATCCCATTACATCCGTCCATGATTGCGGCTTCATCCAGCTCCTTCGGGATGTTAGACACAAACGCATATGTAATGAACAGCGATATCGGAATCCCCATGGCGGTGTAGAGCAAAATCATGCCGACATGTGAATTGATCATACCCATGGACTTCATGACTTCCATCAGCGGAATGTAGTTAAGCGGCAGTGTGATACCAAGAATCAGGAAGAAGTACAGAAACTTGCTGAGCTTCGAATGGTTGCGGGATAACGTGAAGGCCGAGAAGGCCACAACAAACACCAGTAGCAGAGAAGAAGCCCCAGAATGCAGCAGACTGTTGAAAAAAGAACCGCCCAAATGTCCCTGTTCATAGACAATTTTGTAATTTTCGAAAATAAACTTCTCGGGCAACGTCAGTTTAAGCACTTTGGCCTCGGCGTCCGACTTGAATGAATTCAGTACAATGACGACAAAAGGAATCAGGACCACCAGGCTAAGCAGCCAGGCGAGTACATTTAACCCGATCGAAGCCAATCTTTTTCTCAATCGCATGTCAGTATTCCACCTTTCGGTTCATCAAACGAATGATGAAAAAGGAGATGATTGCCATGATGACAAACAGGATGGTGGATAGTGCACTTCCGAGTCCCCAATATCCTTTGGCAAAAGAGGAATAGACCGCCGTGTTAATGACATCTGTTGCGTTACCGGGGCCACCATTGGTTAACACGTATACGGCATCGAATACTCTCAGCCCGTATGTAATATTAAGTACCGTGGCGATGGTAATGGTAGGCATCAGCATCGGAATGGTGATCCGGAACAGCTTCTGCCCGAATCCGGCGCCATCAATGGATGCTGCTTCGTAATAATCACGGGGAATGGCGAGCAGTCCGGCGATGAACAGCACCATGATGTATCCCATGCCTTTCCACGTATCCACTGCCATAATGGATGGCATGGCCCAGGTCAGGGAGCCCAGCCAGTTCTGGGCGAGAACGTCCAGTCCCATGGAACGCAGGGTTACGTTAACGAACCCGTTGTTGGGGTCAAGCAGACTTTTGAACACGAGTCCAACAATCAGGAACGATAGCACCTGTGGTGAGAAGATAATCATCCGATGCAGATTGGCGGCCTTTACACCGCTAACCAAGAGTAGAGCCAGAAATAAGCCCAGAATGGTCTTGGCGATGGATGTAACCAGGGTGAAGAGGACTGTGTTTTTGATAAAAAGCAGATAGGTCGGATCACCCGCCAGAATGGTGCGGAAATGCTCCAGACCGATAAAGTTCTTCTCCGAACTATAACTGTTCCAGTCGGTGAAGGAGTAATAGATGCCCAGCAGGGCGGGAGCGACAATGAACAGCAGATATAACACAATCGCTCCAGATGAGAAATACCAGGGATAGATTTTGTTCGCATTCATAATCCGTAACACCTTTCCTTCCTGCCAAAATACATGAGCGGGCAAACGCCCGCTGCATGTAACGTTGTTCAGCGTTTATATTTATCTGAGATGTGCGCTGTTACTACCACTTCTCATCTTTCAGCACTTTGGCTTGTTCAGCACGACGTTTATCAATATTTTGCAGAATCTGATCCGGTGTCATTGCGCCAGCGAACATGCCTGACAAGTCCTTGCCAATATCCATCCATTGTGGATCAATGTATTTCACAGCGGCCTGCATGACCGTACCTTTTTCATGATTTTTCTCATAATCAATATAGTCCTGTGTCAGCTTTGGTTCGATTTCCGGCCAGCAGATCGTCAGATTGCCTTCACCTTCATCGAACACACGTTGCAGATGATCATGCTCGGTAATCCAGCGGAAGAATTTCAGCACTTCTTCAGGATGTTTACTGTTTTTGTTACCAAACATCGCAGCTGAACCGCCAGGATTCACACCAATCGTCTGATTGTCACCCCATGGCATGACGAAGAATCCCATATTGTCTTCCATTTCCGGATACGCTTCGGACACTTCCTTTTCCGTCCCTGGAACCCGCAGCAACATCGCTGCTTTCTCCTGACCAAACGCCTCAATTCCCGCTTCTACCGTATTGGACAAGAAGTCTTTGCCGAAATAACCGAGATCCGCAAATTCTTTCAACTGTTCAATGACCGTCTTGAGTTGCGTCATATCTGCGACTTTCATCTCATTGTTGTTTAATTTCTCGTAGGTTCCCGCTGTTGTTTGCTCATAGTTAGGTCCCGTTTCGAACAAAGGCAGAACCTGATACCACCCGCTGGCAGGTGCTTGATAGAACGGAATGATGTCTTTATCCTTAATTTTCTGGCTGATGACCTTGAATTCCGCATAGGATGTAGGAGGCTCTATGCCGAGCTCTTGGAAGATACGTTTGTTATAGTACACATACCAGATTTTCGTTGGTGCAAAAGAAACCCCGTACACCTTGTCATTATGACTGACAGTTGGCAAAATCTCTTCAGACATCCGACCTGTGAATTCCTCATTGGTCAGGTCAATGGCATTCTCCTCCGGTCTTACGTTAGCCGGCATGCTCAGTGGGTCCACATCGACATTAAAAATATCAGGTGCTTCGCCAGAAGCGAGCTTCACCTTGATCAGGTCACGCCACTGTGCGTCAGGTACGACCTGGAAGTCAATTTTGACACCCGTCTCCTGCTCATATTCCTTGGCCATCGTCTGCATGATGCCTGTACGCGGAATACCGGATTGACTTGTTCCAAACGTGAGAGTCACCTTACCCGAACCTTCCGTACTTTTACCTGAGTTGCACCCGGCAAGCAGCAGAGTGGAGAGCAGGAGCACACTTGCAAGCGAAAATAGAAATCGTTTTCTCATCATTTAACCTCCCGGAATATAAAGAAAATTGTCACTTGCCGAAACGCTTAATGTAAGCGTATTCTTATGTGAATAACTTTACTGTGAACAGCGGATGTGCTCAATAGACAAAAGCGTTCTGTTGGGTGGACATTTTCGAATGGTGTGACAGATATCATCATAGGACGAGGTGTGAGGGAATTGCGATATCGATTTGGAACGCTTCAGCAAAGTCTGTTTGCCTATTACTCTGCGGTATTTATTATCTTTTCGCTGATTGTGGCGGGGCTTCTGTATGTTTTTCTCGCAAGTGACATTCGTCAGCGAAGTGAAGAACAGCAGAGACAACTGGGTGTATCAATCGTCAGTAACCTGGATCAGGAAGTGGTGAAAATGAACAACTTTTCCATGAATATCGTGTACTCCAATCTGGTCAAAGAACACTTCAGTCACTACTTGGCACCAGCAGAAGGCAGTGAGCAGACAATGACGAGTGACCCAGCATTGTATAAGGATACAACCACACTAATTGATGTCATTCTTGCGATCATCAGCAGCTCCAATACAGCCAAGCAGGCCAATATCTATGACGTGAATGGCAAGATGTTGGGAGCGGGTGCATTCAACGGTCAACTGTCGGTAGACCTGACTCAGCGACCGTGGTACAAGGAAACCTGGGAGCGGAGTGGCTGGCGAGTGATCCAATTGTTAGAGGGCGGAGCCTTGCCCATGCCGACCGGCGAGGGAAAATCGGATCAACCCTACATTTCTCTTACCCGGGTATACAAAGATGGCAACTATGTCAGCCAGGGTGTCGTTGAGATTTTGCAGGATGCCGGAACCCTGTTTCAGCATTTGAATGAATTGCAGGCAAATAACGACGATCTTCGGATCTATGTAGTGGATGAACAAAATACACGGTTGTTTCCACTTTCTTCGGCTGCTGATGCTTCTCAAGCAGGCCATTTCGATGATGTGGACTTGATTCAAAATCTTTCATTTCCGCCTGATACGATGCAGGAGATTAGCGATCCTTTGAGTCAGTCCAAACAGATGATGACGTACATGACGTCACAGGAGACGGGATGGACCGTTATTGTCATGCAGTCCAAACAGTCCCTTTTTGCGAGTCTCAACCGGATGGCTGTGATGTTTATCGGTGCGACGTTTGCTACTCTCATGCTGATTCTGGTTCTCTCGTATCTGATCTCCAAACGGGTTACATTGCCGCTACATCGTTTGCAGCGCATTATTCAGAAAACGGGTGAGAATGATCTGGTATTGGGTCAGGATTCCGGTCAATTGTTCAAGCTGGAGCATCCCGGTTCTATTCGGGAGATGGATGAGCTAAATGATACGTTTATCCGGCTGAATCAACAGCTTGTGCAATCGTTTCAGGACAGGCTGGCGATGAAATCTCAGGAGACAGAAGCGAGATTACTGGCGCTGCAATCCCAGATGAACCCGCATTTTCTCTATAACAACATCACAAATATTAGCATTATGGCGGAAGAAGGTATGAATGAGCAGATTGTCGCGTTCTGCGGCAATATTGCGTCTATGCTGCGTTATATTTCTACTCCGAGAAAGAATGGGGTTCCCCTGTCCCAAGAATTGGATTATTGTGAGCGATATCTGGAGTGTATGAAGATTAGGTTTGAGGATGATCTACACTACGAGTTTCATATTCCGGAAGAGATGCAGCCTATCCAGGTTCCGATGCTGATGGTACAACCACTACTCGAAAATGCCATGAAATATGGACTGGGTGATACCCCTCCATGGAAACTGAATATTACTGGAGCTATGGATGCGGTACAGGAGACTTGGATGATCCACGTAGAAGACAACGGGCCTGGCATGGAACCCGAAGCACTTGCCAAGATCATGCATTACATCGAACAGTCACAGGAGTGGGAGCGTATGCCTGATCTCGAAATTAACGGCATGGGACTCAAGAATATATGGGTCCGATTGAAATTATGGTATGGCACAGCAGCCCACATGCAGATTACGAACAAGCTTTCCGGCGGTGTCCAGATTACCATAGGTGGTTCCATTCGAAAGGAGCATGACTGAACCCATGACAATCAAATACAGAACGATTATTGTGGAAGATGAAGCCCTGATCCGCCGGAATGTCTCGCGCAAATTCAGAGAGCTGGACACCCGGTTCGAGGTGATTGGTGAAGCGCGGAACGGTCAGGAAGCGTTACAGCTCATTGAAAATTCCGTACCTGATCTGGTTGTAACTGATATACAGATGCCGGTGATGAATGGATTGGAGCTCGCCAAACATCTGTATTTTGCCTATCCGCATGTGAAAATTGTGATCCTGAGTGGTTATCATGAATTCGAATATGCACGGCAGGCAATCAGTTACAAGGTGGAGGATTATCTGCTCAAACCATTATCGGAAGAACAGCTTCGTACACTGCTGGATGCGATGGAATTGAAGCTTGGGAGCGCTGTGGATTCGCTTGCGCATGTCAGTGCCGTACTGGATGAGCAGGTGAAGCCGGAGGATATCGCAGAGGCCGTTAAGTTGTATTTGAAGCAGAATTACATGCATGAGATTACACTCCAAGACATGGCGGGACAGATGCATTTTAGTGTGGACTATCTGGGAAAGTGTTTTAAGAAAGTAACGGGTGAGACTCCGCTGAAATATATGACAGGTCTGCGGATTAATGAAGCAAAACGCATGCTCGTCACGCACGAGAATATGGATATCAAGACCATTGGTGGAGCGGTAGGGTATAGTGATTCCCACTATTTCAGCCGGATCTTCAAAAACAAAACGGGCATGTACCCTAGCGAGTACCGACTGCAACTTCAGGAACGAAAAAAAGCCCTGTCCATGGATGATGAGCACCATGTTGACTTGAGCTGATTACTGGGCCAGAGCTTCTTCGGTTATTTTGCGAATATCAAACGGGGAGCGGATACCTTCTTCGATCATGTCGGGGAGAATCTGTTCCAGGAAATACTGCACACAGTGGAGGTCGATATTTTTGATTTTGACCAAGGCATAACGGTACATAACGATAAATTCTTTCTCCGTATTGCCACGTTGGAGCTCAGCAAAGGCTTCATATACCTGATCCATCTTGTCTGCGACTTCGAGAATCAGTCCTTCAACCGATTGGTCTTTGCCCTCACGTAGCTGTCTGCGGAAAATGGGCTGGAACTCTTCAGGAATATTTTCATTAATAAAATGTTCAACCATGCCTTCTTCCACCTTTTGTAGCATCGAACGCAGCTCCAGTGAATAATGTTTGACGGGTGTTTTGATATCACCGATGAAGATTTCGCCATAATCATGACTGCTCGTAATTTCGTATAACTTCTTCCAATCGATTGTGGTTCCATGTTGCTCCTCAATATCTGCGAGCGTTTTGGCGTACTGTACGACTTTCCAGGAATGAGCGGATACGCTGTGTTCTTCGAATTTGAATTTGCCAGGTGTACGAATAATACGTTCAAGATCATTCAGTGACCTGAAGTATGTGTGAATCCCCATATAAGCGTTCATCCTTTGCTGGTTGAGTATAAGTGTGAGTATCCATCGACTATACGCCAGTTATGTCAACTGTGGATTAACGCGGATAGCGACGAAGGTAAAATGAAGTTTTAATTCTCTATAGAAGGACGAGAGGATGAAAGGGAAACGTACGAGAGAGTAGCAGCTTATCGACAAACAATAAAAAGCCACGATGTGTGACTGAACGTGAGTTCGGCATCCATCGTGGCTTCAGTGTGTGTAGATGTTGTGCTCTAGGCTACATAAGTGTAGTTGAATCAAGAATTATGCTTTTTTTCGTACCGGAGAAGTATACCAGTACGCCATTCCAACAAAGAGGGCACCGCCGATAATATTACCAAGCGTTACCGGAATCATGTTATGGAACCAGCCTGCCATCGTAATTGTATCCGGGTGGTTTGGAAGCAACCAGGATAAAGACAGCAAAGTCATATTGGCAACACTGTGCTCATAACCACTTGCGATAAATGCGTACAGACACCACCAGATCAGAACAAGTTTGGCGATATCTTCTTTGGAGCGAGCTGCCATCCAGATCGCCAGACAGACGAGCCAGTTACAGAGAATGCCTCGGAAGAACAACTCAGACATGGGTGCCGCCATCTTTTTGGCAGACACAACGAATAACAGATGTTCCGGCGTAGCCGTTTTGAACAGGCCGCTACCGACTATAAGTAGACTTAATAGAATTGCGCCGAGCAGGTTACCAACAAAGACGAGCCCCCAGTTCTTCAGCGTTTCATTCACTGTGGTTCGGCCTGCCAGTGTACTCATGGTAAAGAACATATTGTTACCTGTAAACAGTTCCGATCCGGCAAAGATAACCAGCGTGAGCGCGAGTCCGAAGGACATGCCCATCAACATGGTTTGCAGTGGTGACTGTGCCGCAAGGAGCGGAGCACCAATACTGAAGATCAGAACGATGCCAAGCCCTACATAGGCACCAGCCATCAAGGCAGCAACCATATATCGTGACAGGCTTGCGTTCATTTGATCCCGTTTTTTAACCGCAGCTTCAATAATTGCCTCAACACTTGGTGTATACATCACGGTTTCCCCCAACCATTATTTTGCATCAATCTTTGAACGTTTCAATGGAGTTATATTTCAATCCAGACCTGGCCGTTCTCTACCTTAACCGGATACATCTGTACTTGACCGTTGTCCGGTGCTTGCACAAGACCGGTAGTCAGGTCAATTTTCCAATCATACAGCGGATCGTACAGATAATGCCCGGACACGATCCCTTCAGCCAGTGGCCCACCCTTAGGGTGGGGGGTGTGATTATCCGCAGCGAAGATGGTACCATCCGATGCACGAAAGACAGCAAGCTGATGGTCCTTAATCTCAACTACTCTTCCGATTCGTGGCAGGAATTCTTCAACTACTCCGGCAGGGAAGTAGGTGCCTGATTGTTTTGTCGTCATCTTAAACCACTCCTTATCTATATTTAACATTCCGGCAGTATTATCTTGCGAGCTTACTTATGGGCGAGCCGATACTTCAATTCCATGGAACATTTTACTTTGGCCTTCTTCATTGCGAATCGCTTTTTGCCAAGGTTCTTCAACATGCTCAAGTGCAAATTCAATCCGCTGCATCAACGCTTTACGTTCCTCAAGGTTATCCACAACAACCGAACGAATATGCTCCAGACCCATGCGTTCCACCCACTCGGAAGTCCGTTCCAGATAGTTACCTGTCTCGCGGTAATATTGCATGATGGCTCCGCACAGTTCAATCAACTCTTCATCCGTTTTCACTTTGCACAGGGAATCAGCAAGTCTTGCTTTAATACCGCCGTTACCACCGATAAAGATCTCCCAGCCGCCGTCGTTACCTACGATACCAATATCTTTTGTACATGCCTCTGCACAGTTCCGCGGACAACCGTTGACAGCATATTTAAACTTGGCTGGCAGATCCAGACGTTCGAATTTACGTTCAATGCGAGCGCCCATGGCCATGGAATCCTGTGTACCGAATCGGCAGAATTGGGAGCCGACACATGTTTTGACTGTACGCAGCGATTTGGCGTATGCATAACCTGAAGGCATATCCAGTTCTGCCCAGACTTTGGTCAGATCTTCTTTTTTAACACCAATCAAGTCGAGACGCTGACCCCCAGTCACTTTGACTGCTTTCACATCATATTTGACTGAAACGTCAGCGATACGTTTGAGGTCCGCTGGTGTAGTCACCCCGCCATACATCCGAGGTACAACCGTATACGTTCCATCTTTTTGAATATTCGCATTCATCCGTTCGTTAACAAAACGGGATTCTTTCTCATCTTCGTGTGTGTCTGGTGCAATCATGCCAAGGTAATAGTTGATCGCCGGACGACATTTGGAACAACCTTCAGGTTGACTCCAACCCAGTACATTCATGACCTCTTTGGTCGTTTGTAATCCTTTTTCACGAATCTCGGCTACGATTTCATCTCGACCCATGGAAGTACATCCGCAGATGCCCTGTTTGGCTCCAGTACTGAAACTGTCTCCAAGTACATATTGCAGAATCTGTTCCACAACCGGTTTACACCCACCGCAAGAGCGTGTTGCACCGGTACAGGCTTTGATTTCATCAACAGTGGTAAGGCCCTGGTTTGTAATTACATCAACAATGGCTCCTTTGGTTACCCCGTTACATCCACAGACGATCTCGTCCTCGGGCATCGTTTCAACAGAGGTTGCTTTCTTATGACCGCCGCAGCCTGTACCCATGAGTGAACCATACAATTCCTCGGTCATTTCGGTTTGATTTTTAATCAGTTTCTGCAATTCGGCAGAATCCGTAATGTCACCGAAGAGAACAGCGCCGACCATTTTATTATCACGAAGCAGAATTTTTTTGTAAGTCCGTTTCCAGTCATCTTTGTGCGAAATGACGGTGTGCTCTGGGCTGTCGATGAATTCACCAGTTGAAAAGACATCTACACCCGAAATTTTCAATTTCGTGGATACAACTGAACCTTCATAAGGAGCGGTCTCCACACCGCAGATATGTTTCGCGAGAATCATGCCTTGCTCGAACAATGGGGCAACGAGGCCGTAACATACCCCGCGGTGCTCTGTACATTCCCCAACCGAGTACACATTCTCAAGTGAAGTCTGCATATAGTCATTCACGACAATGCCCCGATTCACTTCCATACCGCTTTCACGAGCTACGACCGTATTAGGTTTAATCCCTACAGCCATGACCACAAAATCAACATTCAGAACCGTATTATCTGCAAAACGAATCCCTTCAACGCGTTCGCCGCCCAGCAGTTCGGAAGTCTGCGCACCCATCTTGAACCGGATACCCTGACGTTCCAATTCAGCTTTCAACATGGCTGAAGCTTGTGGATCAAGCTGACGCTCCATCAGATCTTCCATCAGATGCACTACGGTAACTTCCATACCAAGTTGTACCAATCCTTTGGCAGCTTCAAGGCCTAGCAGTCCGCCCCCGATAACGGCCGCTCGTTTATACTGTTTAGCAGCTTCCAGCATGACATTGCAATCGGCGATATCGCGGAAACCGACAACACCTTCTTTGTCATGTCCTGGTACAGGGAGAATGAAGGAGTTGGAGCCAGTCGCAATGATGATTTTGTCATAAGGAACGCGAGTTCCATCTTCAGTCACAACTTCGTGCGTCTCGGCATCGATTCGTGTAACCGTTGTGCCTGTGTGCAGCGTAATGCCGTAATCTTCATACCAGTGAAGGTCGTTCAGTACGATATCGTCCAGAGTTTTGCTTCCTTCCAGTACATAAGACAACATAATGCGGTTGTAGTTAGGATAGGGCTCTGTGCCAAAAACGGTAATATCAAATCGCGTAGTTAATTTTAAAATTTGCTCAACGGTACTGATTCCTGCCATACCGTTACCAATGATAATGAGGTTCTCTTTTTTTCCGTTCATGTGTGTATGCCTCCTTGAATAGACGCTGTACATTACTCAAAATTTTAGTGGTTTATATTTGAAATTATACAAGTAGTTGACGACAGTTTATGTGATTTAATTCACTAATAAAGATAAAAGAGTCATAAATATAATAATGTGAGCCCCATCACAGAAAGTTATATTTATTTTCATACAAATAATAAATGCGAACTATTGTTCTTATTTTGTTTTCGTTGTAAAATCGAAACTGGGCCGTATTGTTCCCGATTTCTTCGAAAGGACGTTTTTGCATCATGATGGGAAGATCTCACCTTATTATCGGGACCGGCGTGTCGCTTTCTGTTCTGCAGTTGGCCGGTATGCCGGTGACTGCGCCGGCAGTTACGGTTGCTCTGATTGGTTCGTTATTGCCTGACATTGATGAGCCAAATTCGCTGCTGGTATCCAGAGCCTTGCCTAACAGTCTGATCAGGTTGTTACAGACGATTCTGTTGCCCACAGCTGTATTTGTGTACTTCTATGTTCATGCCAAACCATGGAACCTATTGCTTGCGATCCTCATTGCGCTTGTGTCATTCCTGCCTTCGCGTTCGCTTCGCAAAGTGTTGATGTTTGCGATTGGACTTGGACTGGTCTTTTATGGTCACGCGTTCGCACCGTGGAACTTGATTGCAGGCAGTTTGTTAATGCTCTGTACCACACTGACTCATAGGGGACTGACACATACCCTGTACGGAACCGCAATATGGGCGGGCTTGTTGTACAGCACGACCCAGCAGCAGGGTCCGGAGATCTGGGTAGCGGGAGGCACGGCATATGCGATGCATCTATTGGCCGATTCACTAACCAATCGGGGTATTCGTCCGTTACCACCGCTCAAGTGGCGCATACGGGTGAATCTGATGAGTACAGGGACCAAGCGTGGTGCCGTTGTAGAGAATGTCTGCATTGTGCTTACTCTTATTTTGGCCTGGATTGCATTCTCACCGCTATTTCTATAGCCATCCAAAAACGCCAGCCCGCATATTGTGGGCTGGCGTTTACAGGTATGCATTTCATAATGAATGGATCGTGGATCGTAATAATAACCTAGCCAATTCAGGATTGAGAAGGAGAATCAGTCAGGTCGTCAATATCGGAAGAACCAAATACAAATAAAACAACAAGAATGACAATGATCAGTAGTTCAGCGAACCCATTTCCGTCAAAGTCAGACATCACTTCAACCTCATTTCTTGGTGTTTAGGAATTGATTCTCTGTTGGAAAGCCCGTATAACGTCATTCAACGTCATATCGCCACCGATCTCATCGAGGAATTGCACCAGTTTGTCTTGATTCGATGGTGTAATATTTTGTAGCGATTTATACTGCCCAACCAGTTCAACGACCAGTGTAGCTTCTCGAAACAACGTGACCGCATCCACTCTTAACTTCCCACTTACCAGTAATGCTGCAACGATAAGTTCCAGATTTCTTCCTTTAAGGTTGCCATTGAGAAGGGTGTTTGCGGCATTTGTTTTTTTGGAACCTTTATTCGATTTTCCATTCCTTCTCACTGCCATAACAGGTCCCCCGCTGTTTGGTGTTTAATTCATCTTCCGTTATTGTATCTTATGTGTAATTCCCTATAATGTTCGGCCTATTAATCTACGTGTCTAACTGATATCGTTGTGAATATAAAAAAGAGACCTCCCGATGGATAGGAAGTCTCGTCAGCTATTACGCGTTATTAATTATGGTATTCATCGTTGTCCGATCCAGACCTTTGACCAGTTTCACGATCAGTTCTTTGGCCGCATCGTAGTCATCCGTATGAATGATGGAAGAAGAGGTATGGATATAGCGTGCGCAGATACCAACAACTATTGATGGTACACCAATGCCACTCAGGTGAACTTGACCTGCATCTGTACCACCTGGTGAGATGAAATACTGCATTTTGATCTGATTGGATGAAGCCGTATCTTGAACATATTCAACCATTCCGCGATGGGTGAACATACCCGGGTCAAAAATACGAAGCAATGCGCCTTCTCCGATATGTCCAAATGACTGTTTGTCACCTGTCATATCATTTGCCGCGCTACAGTCAAGTGCAAAGAAGATATCAGGCTGAATCAGATTGGCGGCCGTACGTGCACCGCGAAGCCCCAGTTCTTCCTGAACCGTTGCACCAGCGTAAAGTGTGTTAGGAAGTTTTTCCTTGTGCAGCGCTTCAACCAGTTCAAGTGCAAGTCCTACGCCGTAACGATTATCCCACGCTTTGGCCATAATTTTTTTCGGGTTCGCCATAGGCGTAAATTCACAGATCGGTACGATCTGCATCCCTGGATGAATGCCCCAGGATTCTGCTTCCGCACGGTTGTCTGCTCCAATATCGAGATACATGGAATTCAGATCCACAGGTTTATTCCGCTGGGACTCGTCCAGCAAGTGTGCAGGTGTAGAACCTACAACTCCGGTAATCCGACGATCCGGTGTGATGATTTCCAATCGTTGAGACAGTACAGCCTGACTCCACCATCCACCCAGTGGACGGAACTTGATCATACCTGTTTCGGTAATGCCAGTAGTCATGAAACCTACTTCATCAAAGTGTCCGGCTACCATAACTTTGGGACCGGATTCCTCCCCGCGTAATACACCAAATAGACTCCCCAGGCGATCCTGGACGAACTCATCGGTATAAGCGGAAAGCTTATCTTTCATCCAGCCGCGAAGCTCACGTTCAAAACCGGATGCGGAAGGAAATTCCGTCAACGTACGGAACATATCCATCGTTTTTTCATTCATGTGTCAACAACTCCTCTGTTGGTATGTATTTCAGGTCACAGTAGAACGGCTACCCGCCTGTTGTCCTTTTAAGATGTAGTTCAAAAAGTCTTTTATCTTTTTGAACATGCACTTTAATATGCTGAGGACTTGTTATTTAACCACTGGTCACATTACAGTATGAACCTTGCGCAAGTGATTGTCCATGTTTATGTCACGTATTTAAGGCATATTTTGGGCGCTTACCGTGTCCAAGTTTCATGACTCTATCCGCTGTAGTCGCAGTCCTGATGCCACTTCAATGAATATGAATATATGGAGGAGATGTCATCATTTTGTGAAGTTCTTTATTTCATTATTTGTTTGTCTGTTTACAGGAAGGAGCTAAATATCCAATGAAGCCTCCAGAAGAGGGCACGGAAAAAGTACTGTTTATCGTTCTTTTTATCTTGCTCGTGATTGTTCTTCTTTATTTATAGACGTATCTAAAAGTCCTCAGATCCGGCGTATTCCCATCTTGCTTTCACAACATAATCTTGTTGGAAACATATGCTGTCTGTCGCCGGATACATAACCTTCCGATTATTAACAAACAATGAATATAGGATTACACACATTGGCATTCAGCCGTAGCTTTGAACCATTTTCACATAGAGGAGGTCTTGTATCTTGCCAGCTCAATCTGCATCCGGAAGCGAAAAAAAATCGTCGTCCCTGTCCATGGATGAAAAGGAGTACAAAAAAGTCGCAAAAAAACATGAGCCGCCTCGTCCAATCCTGAAAAATTGCCTCAAAGCATTTCTGGTTGGGGGTACCGTCTGTTTGATTGGACAGGCCATTCAAGAGGCTTTTATGGCCGGTTTCGACATGACATCAAAGGAAGCTTCCAGTCCTACGGTAGCGGTCATGATTCTCATATCGGTTATTCTAACATGTCTCGGCGTTTACGATAAAATGGCTCAATGGGCAGGAGCGGGAACGGCTGTACCGGTTACCGGATTTGCCAATTCCATGTGTTCTGCTGCACTGGAACATCGTGCTGAAGGACTGGTGCTCGGTGTAGGGGCCAACATGTTTAAACTTGCTGGTTCCGTTATTGTGTTTGGTGTCGTGGCAGCATTTGTCGTAGGGATCGTTTATGCCTTTTTGGGATTTGGAGGTGGGCACCTGTGAAACGATTGGGTCGCCAGACATGGCAGTTTGAAAATCGTCCGCGGATCATCGGTAAATCCGCAGTTGTAGGACCAGAAGAAGGCGAGGGTCCACTGTCATCTGATTTCGATTATGTCTACGACAACCTCGAGATCGGCGAGAAAACGTGGGAAAAGGGAGAACGTAAACTGCTCGAACAGGCCTCCCAACTGGCTTTGATAAATGCAAATATCACCAAGGAAGAGCTTCAATTTTTTGTGGGTGGAGATCTGATGAACCAGATTATCAGCAGTTCCTTTTCAGCGCGAAAACTGGGTGTGCCTTACTTGGGTGTCTTTGGAGCCTGTTCTACTTCCATGGAAACGTTAGCGTTAGCGTCCATGATTGTTGACTCCGGAGCTGGCGATTATGTTCTTGCAGGAACGGTGAGCCACAACTGTACGGTGGAGAAACAATTTCGGTATCCGACGGAGTATGGCTCCCAAAAGCCGCCTTATGCCCAATATACCGTCACAGGAGCAGGGTGTGGTGTGGTCTCCCGTACGGGTGATGGTCCCGTTGTTACCAAAGCCACCATTGGACGCATTATGGATTTGGGCATCAAAGATCCCTTTAATATGGGTTCAGCCATGGCGCCAGCAGCAGCCGACACTATAATCTCTCATTTCAGGGATACGGGATTGGAACCCGGCTATTATGATCTCATTGTGACCGGGGATCTGGCTTCCGTCGGTCTGCCAATTACGAAAGAGCTTTTGCAAAAAGAAGGCATTCCCATGGAACAGACAGTTTTTAATGACTGCGGCCTGATGATCTATGATCGGGAGAAACAGCCTTATGTGGTTGCCGGGGGAAGTGGATGCGGATGTTCTGCCACCGTCACCTATGGTCATATTTTGAACCGGATGCAGAAGGGTGATCTTAAACGGGTGCTCGTTGTTGCTACCGGGGCGCTGTTATCTCCGATTTCGTACCAGCAGGGTGAAAGTATTCCTTGTATTGCACATGCCGTAGCCATAGAAAAGGAGGGATAAAGGTAATGCAGTTCTTGTGGGCATTTATTGTTGGCGGTTTAATCTGTGTTATCGGACAGCTTTTAATGGATGGGGTTAAACTGACCCCAGCTCATACCATGAGTACACTTGTTGTGACAGGTGCGCTTGCGGATGCATTTGGCGTGTATGACCCCTTGGTTAAATTTGCAGGTGCGGGTGCTACCATCCCCATCACAAGTTTCGGTAATTCCTTGGTGCACGGGGCATTGACGGAGTTGGAAAAAGAGGGATGGCTGGGTGTGATTACAGGGATTTTCGATCTGACTGCTGCGGGAATATCGTCAGCGATCATCTTTTCTTTTCTCGCGGCATTGGTCGTTAGACCAAAAGGCTAACATAGAATGAGGAATCTCCTTGAACATATTGCGATTCAGCAGAGGCTCCGGATAACTTTTATCCGGGGCTTTTTTGTCGTATTCATGCGAGAACTGCGGTGAATCTGACGGGCTGGAAACAAATTGTGAGTTCCTTCGAGTGTACTCGTGACTCTGGATCATGTACAATAAAAGGAAATCCGTATGCTTTTTTAGGAGGTTAGACCACATGCCTGTGCGCAAAGAGTCGATCCAAATCATATCCGCAGTTCGTTCAAATCTGGAATCCTGCATTATGGGGAAATCCTTTGAAATTCAACTTTTACTTACAGCTTTGCTTGCAGGCGGGCACGTTCTGATTGAAGACGTACCGGGAACTGGCAAAACGCAGTTAATCAAGGCATTATCGAAATCCATGCGTGGTGAGTACCGGCGTATTCAATGTAATCCTGATATTTTACCTAGTGATATTACGGGCGTATCTGTGTTCCATCCGAAGGATGAGCGTTTTTATTTCCGGCCAGGTCCTGTGATGACCAACATTTTGCTAGCTGATGAGATTAACCGGGCCACAACAAAAACCCAATCGGCTCTGCTCGAAGTGATGGAGGAGCGTAGCGTAACCGTTGATGGTGATACGTACGATCTGCCACATCCATTCATGCTCTGTGCAACTCAGAATCCAATTGATTTTGAAGGTACGTATACTTTGCCGGAAGCACAACTCGACCGGTTTATGTTGAAAATAAGTCTGGGTTATCCCGATAAGGAAATTGAGAAAATTCTATTGAAACAGCATCAGCTCGGTCAGCCTGTTGATCGTCTTGAATCCGTGACTCATATGGACCAGATCTCGGCAATCCAACAGGAGATTAAAGAAGTCTTTATCGGTGATCCGGTCATGGACTATTTGCTGGATGTTGTTCGTCAAACCCGCTCCCACCCATCTGTATTGCTGGGTGCCAGCCCACGGGCAGCCATATCGTTCATGATGGCCGTAAAAGCCTTTGCTTTCTTGCAGGAACGTGATTATGTGCTTCCGGATGATGTGAAAACGATGGCCCCTTATGTGATCTCTCATCGTATTGTGCTTCGTCCCGAATCGAGACTGGACAGTATGAGTTCCGAGGCCGTTTTGAATGCCGTACTCCAGCAAGTACGCGTGCCCGTCTCCATGGGGCAATAGTTCATGAAGCCGCTTTTGAGAACAGTCAATAGAGGGTTACGCCACCCACGCGTATGGAGCATCGCAATGGTGTGGATGTGCTGTCTGGCTTATGTTTTGTTTCAGGGCGGGAAGACATCCCTTATGCTGCTGTCGATGGTGACCCTGCTCTGTGTGTACCTTGCCATTGCTGGATTTAGCGGGGTAAGACGTGCTCAAGGAGTTCGTAGGTTATCTTCTGGTCCAGACCACGAAGAATTGCTGCATGCGGGTGACCAGGTTCAAGTACAGCTGAGTCTGACGATTCCGGGATTCCTCCCGCTTCCCTATGTTGTTGTGCGTGAAATGCTGCATCGGCATAACGGAGAATCGTGGTCGTTCAAGGAAAGTTTGATTCCCAATATGCGAGGTAATGGCCAGCTGTCATTCCAGACACCGCCACTTGAGCGGGGAAAGTATGTCTTTTCAGAAACGGAATGTGCCAGCGAGGACATATTTGGACTGATTGAACATCGAGGAAAGTTTAAGGCCAAAGGTGAGTTTCGCGTACTGCCAAGAACGGTATTTATTCCATATTGGCAACTTTACGACCGCAAATCACGGTTATCCGGCCCTCAGACGGCGTTAACCCGCTCACGGAGAGAGACCACTCAGATCAATGGTGTACGTGACTACGTATACGGAGATCGACTTTCCCGCATTCACTGGAATGCAACGGCAAAGACAGGGAACTGGAAGTCCAAGGAGTTTGAACATGAGTCTGTGCCCAAAACCATTCTGGTTCTGGATGCGCTGGCATCAAGTTATGAACATGGGGATGCATTTGAAATTGCCGTTTCCACGGCTGCCTCTCTGCTGGAGTATGGTGTCAGGGAACGAATGGGGATGGGATTGTTGACATTGTCAGACCAGACATCCTTCATGGCCCCCAGTGAAAGTCTGATGGAACGACAGAAGA
This sequence comes from Paenibacillus sp. FSL H8-0283, assembly GCF_045040675.1. NCBI lineage: Bacteria > Bacillati > Bacillota > Bacilli > Caryophanales > Paenibacillaceae > Paenibacillus > Paenibacillus sp. FSL H8-0283. Next base: position 4,953,959 of record NZ_CP150295.1, on the reverse strand, counting down.
TGATGCATCATCTGGTGGATATTCAATATAACGGTCAGGATACCCATCTGTTACCCGGCGTGGAAAGAATCGCACGTCAACTGCCTCAGGGAGCTTACTTTGTCGTGATTTCTCCCCAGAAGGATGAAAAAATAATGGAACTGTTGCGCTGGGCCGATACGCGGGGCATGACGCCATGTCATATTCTGATCGATACCAGTGAATCTCGCCGGAGTGCCGAGTGGAATGCCATGTTGCGTGGAAGAGGCACGAGGTCATTCACTGTTTCTCACTTGCAGGAGCTTCCAACGGTGATGGGGGGAGGTTCTGTATGAGTACAAAAGGAAATGAAAGTGTTACAGGCAAACGATCCTGGTATCATGCAGCGTCATTGCTCTGGATTTTCCTGATTGGAATGCAGTGGATTTCATTTACGCAGGAATCGTGGTACACGGAGACAACTTCTCTGGTGTTATGGACACTTGCAGCGGTCAGTGTACTGGAGGTCATTCTGCCCTTCAAAACGATCTATCGGGCGATCATCAAGGCGGTCGTTGTTGGTTACATTTTGCATAAAACGCTAATTGATTATACGGTATACATCCCTTATGGCTCTTTAACGGACCGAGCGGAGCAATTCATATTACACATGACGCCGTACATCTGGTTCTCCCTGTGTGCATGGGTGATGCTTGAAGCTGCGCTTCGACTCGTGACCACCACACGTCGTATTCTTGTTTTTTTGGGTGTTAACATCATTTCGATGGGGATTCTCGATTCTTTCACTCAGATTCCACTCTGGATTGAAATCGCGTGGGTGATGTTTGCGGGGATGGGATGGCTCGTATGTCAGCATTTCCGTAACTATCAGCTACAGTATCCACAAGGTTGGAAACGAATCATCCGGTATCCTTATAAAGTCCTGGCCAATATTGCCATTATCTTTTCTTTGATTATTGTAGCCAGCGTTAATATGCCTGAGATTCCACCCACCTTGACGGACCCATATACGGCATGGCGTAACTATACCGGAACTTCCACAAGTCAGGCTGGTAACGGAAACCTTGATATTCCCGCGGCTACCGAATCGGGATACAGCAGGGAAGACAATCAGCTTGGTGGAGGATTCAACTTCGACTATACCCCTGTCATGTCTGTCACGACCAATGAGCGTAGTTACTGGCGCGGTGAGACACGTGCAGAGTATACAGGCACAGGTTGGGATGACCGTGGACGGGGTACGACAGAGAATGTTCAAGCCGGACAGCCTCTGGAGAACCAGGAATCGGGTAATGTGAATACCAAACAAGTGACTCAGAATGTAACGATGCTGAATGATAATGTCTATCCGATTCTCTTTGGTGCTTATTCGATCTCGGAAGTGAGCTCAATTAATGGTGAGGACAGAACGGAACGGATGTTGTGGAATGCTGAACAGGCTGAACTGCATGTGGTGACAGACCGTCAGCAACCACAGTATCCCAAGACGTATACTATCGTATCGGAAGCACCTGTGATTGTGGAAGATGAGCTTCGTACGAAGTCATTTGAAGATCTGTATAACAGTAATCCGGCAAATGATATGTACTTGCAGTTACCATCCCGTTTCCCTGACCGGGTTTCGAATCTGGCAGCCGAGATAACGGCATCTGCGAATACTCCGTATGAAAAAGTGGCATTACTGCAAAACTATTTACAAACTAATTTTGAATACACAAACAATCCGGATTTATCTCGAAAAGTAAGCAACGACTTTGTGGAAGGTTTCCTGTTCGATATTATGGAAGGCTACTGTGACTACTTCTCCACTGCGCTGGTGATGATGGCGCGCTCGGAGGGCATTCCTGCAAGGTGGGTTAAAGGTTATGCGCCTGGACAATTGTCCCTGAATTCGGACATGCAGGCCCCGCGTCAACCTGGTGCGGAGATTGAGACGACCTACACCGTTACCAATGCAGATGCACACTCCTGGGCAGAGGTTTATTTTGGTGAGTATGGCTGGATTCCTGTTGAAGCAACGCCGGGCTTTGATATGCCGCTGCTGACGGAACAGCCTGATGTACAACCTGTAGATGAGCCTGAAGAAGAGCCAGAAGAGGAGCCGGTACAAGAGGAAGAGCAGACTCCTGCACCTGAGCAGACATCGTCTGCCATCCCGACTTTTGTTATCTGGGCTGCAGGAGCCATTATTGTATTGTGGGTAGCCTATATGTTCTGGCGTAATCGTTTCTCTATGCGATTCTTCCTGCTTCGTTTACGGACAGGTGGACCGCTCACCCCTGAACAGAAGGTAGTGGCAGAGACCGAGCGTTGGATTCAGTATGTGAAACGCAAAGGGTTGACCCGGAGCGGAGACGAGACACTTCGTGAATCGGTAGCCCGCTGGATCCAGGCAAAACCTGCTGCAGAAGCAACATTGTATGAGCTTCTCACGAAGTTTGAACAGACTCGTTACAGTCCGGCGTCCGTAACTGCCGACGACTGGAAGGGCGTCTATCAGACCGCCTTGAAGCTGCGGAAGGAACTGAAAGCGGAACGGGCATAGTTGTTGCCCGTCCCGTTTTTCCTTTTTTCCTATGCCATCAGGCGCTGTATGCATTTTCAGGAAAGACGGATTTGTGATATAGTGTGTCGTATGAAACTGAGGTGACTTCTTTGTTTAAAATGTTAATGCCCAAGCTGCGTGTAGACACGGTTTTTGACATTAATCTGGAAGAGCTGTACGCTCAAGGCTACCGTGGAATTATAACTGATCTGGATAACACACTCGTTGGAGCCAAAGCCCCTGACGCTACGCCCGAACTGATTGAATGGTTTGCACGTGTGAAAGAGGCAGGTTTCAAGCTGATGATTGTGTCCAATAACAATTTGAATCGTGTATCCCTGTTTGCGACCCCGCTGGATATCCAGTTTGTGCATAGTGCACGCAAACCATCGAATGTACCGTTTCGTAGAGCAATGAAAATGATGGAGTTATCTCCTGAAAACACGATTGTAGTAGGCGATCAGATGCTTACGGACGTTTATGGAGGGAACCGAATGGGGTTATATACCGTTCTGGTACTGCCAATCTCCATTGGGGACGAAGGTTTTATGACCCGCTTCAATCGACGCGTGGAACGGATTGCTCTAACGAGTTTACGCAGGAAAGGCTTATGGCTTGAGGAGGAAAAGAAGAAATGACAGAACCGCATAACGGCAATCTTGCCGTAAGGTGCAGCGGATGCGGCGTGCATCTGCAAACAGAAAATTCGGAATTACCAGGGTTTATCCCCGAGAAGGCATTGGATCGTGAACCGGTTATATGCCAGCGCTGTTTCCGCATCAAAAACTACAATGAGTCATCATCCGTTACGGTGGATCAGGACGAATTCCTGGCGCTACTTAGCAAAATCGGGGATAAGGATGCACTTGTCATCCATATCGTTGATTTGTTTGACTTTGATGGCAGTATTATCTCCGGTCTGCAACGTTTTGTAGGCAACAATCCGGTATTGCTTGCTGTGAACAAAACGGACTTGCTTCCGAAAGTAACTAACTGGAACAAGATTCGCAACTGGGTACAAAAGCAAGCCAAAGAACAGGGTTTGCGTACAGTGGACGTAGTCTTGTGCAGTGCAAAGCAAAATCAGGGCTTCGACCGTCTGCTTGAGCTTGTAGGAACATATCGCGAAGATCGTGACGTGTACGTGGTAGGCGGTACCAATGTGGGTAAATCCACACTGATTAACCGTCTAATCCGTGATTACAGCGATCTGGAGCAGGAACTGACCACATCCCGTTATCCGGGAACAACGCTGGATATGGTGAACATTCCGTTGGATGATGGAAAATATATCATTGATACGCCTGGAATCGTGTATCCATGGCGTTTCAGCGAGATTGTTTCACGTAAGGACCTCGCTGCCATCATGCCGGAAAAACCGCTTAAACCCGCTGTGTATCAGTTGAATTCCGGTCAGACGCTGTTCTTTGGCGGCATGGCTCGATTTGACTTTGTGGAAGGTGATCGCCAGTCGTTCACTTGTTTTATCAGCACTGCGCTTGATATTCACCGGACGAAGCTGGAGCGTGCAGATGATCTGTACCGCGACCATCTGGGAGAATTGTTGTCTCCGCCAACCCGTGAGGATGCAGCAGAGATGGCTGAATGGACCAGACATGAATTCCGCATCAAACGCGGCAGTCAATCGGATGTATTCATCTCGGGTCTGGGCTGGATTAAGGTTAATGGCGATATTGGAGCGCTTGTTGCTGTTCATGCTCCAAAAGGCATTCGTGTACAGATCCGCCCATCCTTGATCTAATAATCTCAGAAGCTGTACATCAGATGGATCGGAGGCGGACCTATGTCTGAGCAGAACAAATTCAACTCTTCAATTCCCGTGTTGCTTGGTGTTATGGGTGATCCTATTGCTCACTCCAAGTCTCCGGCAATGCACAATGCGGCTCTGCAGGCTGCAGGAGTGAATGGAATGTATATGCCATTGCATGTTCATCCGGATCAACTGGAAGCGGCCGTTCGCGGAATTGTGGCACTGGGCTATCGTGGTGTTAATGTGACCATCCCGCACAAAGAGCAGGTGATGCAGTATCTGGATGTGATCGATGAAAGTGCTCGCCTGATTGGTGCGGTGAATACCATCGTTAATGAAGGTGGAACACTGACAGGGTACAATACGGATGGTATTGGTTATGTCCGATCGTTGAAGGAAGAGGCTGTGCCTGAGCTTGCGGGCAAACGTATCGCTGTCCTGGGAGCAGGTGGAGCAGCGAGAGGTGTCATATATGCACTTGCACTGGAGAAGCCTGAACGGATCCACATTCTGAACCGTACAGCGGACAGGGCTATTACACTTGCTTCGGATTTACGAGGCCATGGCTTGGGAGAAATCTCGGGCAGTGGCATGGAAGACGCTACAACGGTACTGGCTACGGCTGATATCGTGATTAACACAACGGCTGCCGGAATGCATCCTCATGTTGATGACGTACCAGTTGATCCTGCACTGATCCGTGAAGGCGCAGCGGTGAGTGATCTGATCTACAATCCGCAGGAGACCCGTCTGCTTCGAGAGTCGCGGATACGAGGATGCACGGTGCACGGTGGTCTGGGTATGTTTGTATATCAGGGCGCAGTGGCCTTTGAACATTGGCTCGGCATTCCCGCTCCTGTGGAAACGATGAGACGTGCCGTACTAAACAGTTTTGAAGTGTGAAAATAATAATTGAATGGTCAGGTCCGGACAGTTTTTGCGCTGTCGATCAGGGCCTGCTCAACATAAGGAGTATGGAGTATTCATGTTAAACGGTAAACAAAAGCGCTTTTTGCGGTCACAGGCACATCACCTGACCCCTGTATTTCAGATTGGTAAAGGTGGAACCAACGAGCACCTGTTCCGTCACATCGAAGATGCGATTGAGAAGCGCGAATTGATGAAAGTGCAAGTGTTGAACAACAATGACGAGGACAGAAAAGAGATGGCAGAAGAAGTTGCCCGTGAAACGGGAAGTGAGCTTGTACAACTCATCGGTAACACAATCATCCTGTACAAAGAATCTCGCGATAACAAACAAATCGAACTACCTAGATAAGGGAGCGTGACGCAGGTGAAGATCGGCATCATGGGTGGTACGTTTGATCCGATCCACATGGGACACCTCCTGGCAGCTGAAGCGGCAAGGGATTCACATGCACTGGATGAGATCTGGTTCATGCCTTCCCATGTTCCACCTCACAAACGCGGAGCCGGAGCTTCGGGACAGCAACGTCTCGATATGACGGAAGCGGCTGTGAAGGGTGTGCAGCAATATGAGGTGCTGGGTATCGAGATGGAATTGGGCGGAGTGTCTTATACCATCGATACGATGAAGGAACTGTGGCGTCGCCATCCTGAACATGAATTTTATTTCATTATCGGGGCGGATATGGTGAACTATCTCCCCAAATGGGAGCAGATTGAAGAGCTTGCAGAACGCTTAACCTTTATCGGAGTTGGTCGGCCGGGCTTCCAGTTACATCTGGATGATTTACCAGACGAGTTACAGGATCGGGTCCTGCTGGCCGAGATGCCCTTGGTCGATATTTCATCGACAGCCGTACGCAGACGTCTGGCCAAAGGTCATTCGGTACGCTTCATGATTCCTGATGAAGTGCACCAATACATTGTAAGGAGCGGTTTATATGGCACTAAGCCGTGATGAACTGATTCAAGCCGTATCCGGACAAATGCCGGAAAAACGCTGGAAGCATACACTGGGTGTAATGGAATCGTCAGTGATGTTGGCTGAAAAATACGGTGCTGATCCTGTGAAAGCAGATCTGGCAGCGATATTGCATGATGTGGCGAAGTACTGGCCCGTAGCGGAGATGGAAGCGGTCATCCGTGATAACGGGTTAAACCAGGAACTTCTGCAGCATGACAAGCAACTCTGGCATTCCGAAGTCGGTGCTTTTGTAGCCAAGCGTGATTACGGTGTGGAAGATTCCGAAGTTATTAATGCCATCCGGTGGCATACCTCGGGTCGGGTAGGCATGAGCTTGCTGGACAAAGTGGTATGTCTTGCCGATTACATTGAACCGGGACGAGATTTCCCGGGAGTGGATCACATTCGCGAACAGGCTGAACGTAGTCTGGAGGAAGGTTTAATTGCCGGATTCGATTCGACGATCAGCTTGCTGATCTCGCAACGACGTGTCATTTATCCTTTGACCATGTTGTCGCGGAATGACTTAATTGCACAATTATAGATTATGGAGGTTGGTTCATGACAGTATCATCGAAAGAACTTATGAATATGGCGGTTGCTGCCGCTGACGACAAAAAGGCATCCAATATTGTAGCGTTGGATCTAATTAATGTTTCTCTGGTGGCAGATTATTTTGTTATTTGTCACGGGAATTCCGATACACAGGTACAAGCCATTGCCACTGAAATTCGCAAACAGGCTCATGCAGCTGGAGCGACGATCAAAGGTATCGAAGGTATGGATTCCGCACGTTGGGTATTGATGGACATGGGCGATGTTGTTGTTCATATCTTCCACCGCGACGAGCGTGAATACTACAACATTGAACGACTATGGTCTGATGCCAAAGTGGTGGAAACTGTATGAGTTTGATTGCTGGAACAGTCGTCTCTTTGCCGGTTTCACGTGAAGTGTCTCCGTTTGGCTTCTTTTTGACGACAGGATCGGAAGATGTACTGCTTCACTACACCGAGTTAACACGGGATATTAAAATTGGAGAGACGCTTGAGGTATTTGTATTCTTTGATACAGAAGATCGTCTGGCCGTAACGATGAAAAAGCCTTATCTCATGCTTGGCGAAATGGCACGACTGGTTGTGGCAGATGTTCACCCACGACTAGGCTGTTTCCTGGAAATGGGCCTTGGACGGCAATTGCTGCTTCCTATTCGTGAATTGCCTGAACTGGAAGAACTGCGTCCTCAAGTGGGGGATGAAGTCTTTGTAATCATGGAACATGACAAGCAGGGACGTCTGCGTGCCAAATTGGCCGGGGAACGTGAGCTTTCACCATTGTCTTTCCATGCTCCAACTTCATGGTTAAACGAGTGGGTTGAAGCGACGGTATACAAGCCACTGCAGATGGGTACTTTTGTACTTGTAGAGGGCGGTGTACTGGGCTTTGGCGCGATTGGTATGATTCATTCATCTGAACGCAGTCATATGCTGCGTCTTGGTGAGAAAGTGAAATGTCGGGTGACACTGGTACGTGAAGACGGACGTGTGAATCTGGCCATGACTCAACTCAAACAAGTTGGACGTAACGAAGATGCAGACAAGCTGCTCGCCTTTATGAAAGAGCGTCCTATGGGCGGCATGCCTTACTCGGATGCAACTCCGCCGGATATCATCAAGCAGCGCTTTGGCATCAGTAAATCTGCTTTCAAGCGTGCCTTGGGCAAATTGATGAAGGACGGACTGGTGGTTCAAAAGGAAAGCTGGACGTATCTGTCCGAATCTGCTCCTGCGGATCAAAGTGAAAACAAGTAATCTTCCTGATTAAATAGTTGTAATATGGAACTTGGATAAGGCAGGGATAGGCTGGGTAAACACCGGATGCCCCTGTCTTTTCTTTTGTTAGCAGGATTGGAAAATGAAATTGAAAGTGCGGTGCCTGACATGTCTTACCGGAAATTTGCGTATGTGTATGATGAATTAATGGAAGATATGCCTTATCCGGACTGGATAAGGTTTGCAAGAACAGCATGGGAAAAGCATGGAATGCCCAAAAGTGTCGCTGAACTTGGCTGTGGAACGGGCTCCATTACGATCCCGCTCGTGAACTCCGGTTTCGAAGTTACAGGCATTGATCTCTCATCAGATATGCTGTCGGTTGCACGCAGCAAGATGGAGGCTACGCCTCAGGGTCATCGCTTGTATCGCGAGGGCAGTGTCCGTTGGGTGCAGCAGGATATGCGGGAATGGCGAGTTCCGGAACCTGTGGATTCGGTGATATCTTTCTGTGATTGCGTCAATTATTTGCTTGAACAAGAAGATGTCGTTCGAACATTCCAGCGGACATACGAAATGCTGAAGCCTGGTGGAACGTTCCTGTTTGATGTGCATCATCCCAATACCCTTATTCGTTATGATGAGGAGCAGCCTTTTGTACTGGATGAGCGCTCCGTATCTTATATTTGGACTTGTGATCTGGACCAGGATCGCTGTGAGATTGAGCATCATCTCAGTATTTTTTCGCGTGTGGATGATGGTAGCAAGGATATGTACCAGCGGTTTGAAGAAGTTCATGTCCAGCGTGCATATAACCCGGACTGGATGAAGCTTGAGTTGTCCAAGGCAGGTTTTAGAGACGTGAAGGTATATGCGGATTTTGAATGGAAAGAGGCCGGAGACAGCGCACAGCGCTTGTTCTACGTGGCTGTGAAGTAAGAGCGAATAATGAGAACTGTCCTTATGGTGCATAAGGGCAGTTTTTTGTTTGATTTTTTATGGAGAATGAATAGCAATAGTCTTAAATAGGATAAAGGAATGCAAGAAAAGACATAATCACGTGACAAAAAGTATTGCCAGTTAAAGTAAAGGAGGCGATAATAGTCGGATAGAAAGCGTTTTCTGAGAAGATAAATCAATTGTCAATGTGAGGTGTAAAAATGGAAAGTACATATAAAACAAGACTTTCGTCAGAACAGTTGAATGCCATAATAGAGCAGCATTTCTCTGCAAGTATACAGGACTACAAGGAAATGGTGGATGGCTGGGCCAATCATGCATATCTCATTAAACTGAGTGACGCACAGCGAGTGGTACTCAAAATTGCACCGTCAGCTTCGACAAATCTGATGCGCTGTGAACAGGATCTCATGATTGCCGAAGTTGAGGCACTACGCCTCATTACGGAGCTACAGGATGTTCCCGTACCCCAAGTGTTGGCTTATGATGATTCGTTAACTATGGCTTCAGCGCGTTATTTTATCATGGAGTACATGTCTGGAGCGCCCTATAATCAGGTCAAGGATCAATATTCTGCGGAAGAGCAGGGAGTCATTGAACACCAGCTGGGTCGGTACAATCGTCGAATTAATGAAATCAAGGGTGAGAAGTTTGGATATTTCTCGGAGCAAAAACAGCGATATTCCACATGGAAAGAAGCATTTATGAATCTGATGGATGACATTCTTACCGACGGAGAAGAAGCCGGGATTACATTTTCGATCGATTACCCTGAATTGAGACGCCTGATTGAAGAGAAATCGGATGTGCTGGACGATGTCAAAGAACCTGTGCTTATCAGTTGGGATCTGTGGGATGGCAATGTACTAGTGGACGCGGGTCGAATCACAGCGATTATTGATTTTGAACGTTCACTGTGGGCAGATCCTCTGATGGAGCATTATTTCAGTCATTTTAACTATACGCCTGGTTTTGTGAAAGGGTATGGGCATGAGATTACGACTGAAAGTGAGCTGAAAAGAAGAAGTCTCTATGACTTGTACTTTGATCTGGTGCTGCGCATTGAGTGCGCTTATCGTCAATATGATAATCAGGAACATGTGAATTGGACCATTCATAATCTGGAGGAAGGCATTGAGCGTTTTCGGTTATCCTGAACAGCAACGAGTATTATTGAACGGTACGAACCGTGTGACTTAAAAGGGTGATTATAACGTGTAATATTGACTTTGTGCTTGCTTTTTTATATAATGGTCCCGATATTGTATACATATTTCGATGATAAGGATCAGTAGTAATTCCTGTACATAACAGAGAGCCGGCGGTTGGTGCAAGCCGGTTGACAGTGATTTGCGAACTCGCCTTGGAGAAATGCGGTGATTACACCATTCTGTTTAACCTGCTTGTATAAAGCTTGGGTTCAGGAATGGAAATCCGCATCGGTTAACCGCCGTTACAGGTCCAAAGGGAGTGGATGACGAAGCACGTTCGTCCGCTAACTAGGGTGGTACCACGGGAATTCAACCTCTCGTCCCTAGCGCTGCAAACGCTACGGGATGCTGAGGTTTTTTTGTTGCAATTAAAGCTAAAGTGAATAACCTGAAGGAGGAACAATAGATGAGTGAGAATAACCAGCCGAAACACGGCTATCAGCCACAAGTCATGGAAAAAAGTTGGCAGCAATATTGGGATGCAAATAAAACGTTTAAAACGGGTGAGGACCCTGCTAAACCGAAATTTTATGCACTGGATATGTTCCCTTATCCATCCGGTTCAGGTCTGCACGTAGGTCACCCGGAAGGATATACGGCAACGGATATCGTTTCCCGTTACAAACGTATGCGCGGTTACAACGTATTGCACCCCATGGGTTGGGATGCTTTCGGTCTGCCTGCTGAGCAGCATGCACTGGATACAGGTGAACATCCACGGGATATTACATTCCGTAATATTGACAATTTCCGTCGCCAGATCAAATCGCTTGGTTTCTCCTATGACTGGGATCGTGAGATCAGCACAACGGACCCTGAATACTATAAATGGACGCAATGGATCTTTATTCAGCTGTACAACAAAGGTCTGGCTTATGTGGATGAAGTTGCAGTTAACTGGTGTGAAGCCCTTGGAACGGTACTTGCTAATGAAGAGGTTATTGATGGCAAGAGTGAACGCGGAGGACATCCGGTTGTACGCAAACCGATGCGTCAATGGGTTCTGAGAATTACCGAGTATGCAGAGCGTCTGTTGGAAGACCTGGAAGAGTTGGATTGGTCTGAAAGCATCAAGGATATGCAGCGCAACTGGATCGGTAAATCGACAGGGGCGGAAGTTGTATTTGCCATTGAGGGTCGCGAGGAAGTTATCAAGGTGTTCACTACCCGTGCGGACACATTGTTCGGTGCGAGCTTTGCAGTACTGGCTCCGGAACATGAGTTGGTAGAAGCAATTACAACCGATGACCAACGTGAAGCTATTCAGGCTTATCAGGAGCAGGCTTCTCGTAAGAGTGATCTGGAACGTACAGATTTGGCCAAAGACAAAACAGGTGTATTCACTGGCGCTTATGCAATCAACCCTGTTAATGGTGCAAAACTGCCGATCTGGATTGCTGATTACGTTCTTGCAGGTTACGGTACAGGTGCGGTTATGGCAGTTCCGGGTCATGATGCACGCGACTGGGAATTTGCTAAGCAGTTCGGTCTGGATATCATCGAGGTTATTCAAGGTGGAGACGTTACACAAGAGGCATTTTCAGGTGATGGCGCGCATGTGAATTCCGATTTCTTGAACGGACTGAACAATGAAGAAGCGGTTGCCAAGATGATTGATTGGTTGGAAGAGAACGGTAAAGGACAAGGAAAAGTAACCTATCGTCTGCGCGATTGGCTGTTCAGCCGTCAGCGTTACTGGGGTGAGCCAATCCCGATTCTGCATCTGGAAGACGGAACGATGAAGACCGTACCGGAGGATCAACTTCCACTGCTGCTGCCTGATATCGACCAGATCAAACCTTCGGGTACAGGAGAATCACCACTGGCGAATGTTACGGAGTGGGTGAATACGATAGATCCGGAAACGGGAATGAAGGCACGTCGCGAGACCAATACCATGCCACAATGGGCGGGTAGTTGCTGGTATTACCTGCGCTTTATCGATCCGCACAATGACATGGAACTGATCTCCAAGGAGAAACAGCAGCAGTGGCTGCCAGTTGATCTGTACATTGGCGGAGCAGAGCACGCAGTACTTCACTTGCTGTACGCTCGTTTCTGGCACAAAGTGCTGTATGATCTGGGTGTTGTGGAGACTAAAGAGCCTTTCCACAAACTGGTGAACCAAGGTATGATCCTGGGTACCAATAATGAGAAAATGAGTAAATCACGTGGTAATGTCATTAATCCGGATGAAATCGTCAATGAATTCGGTGCAGATACATTGCGTCTGTACGAGATGTTCATGGGACCATTGGAAGCGACAAAACCGTGGAATGCAAACGGGGTTGAAGGCATGCACCGCTTCCTGTCACGTGTATGGCGTCTCTTCATTAACGAAGACACAGGAGCCATCAATGACAAGATTACGGTGGACGGTGGAACGGATGAGTTCAAACGGACTGCTCACAAAACGATCAAAAAGGTTACGGATGATCTGGAACATCTGCGCTTCAACACATCCATCAGCCAGCTGATGATTTTCATCAACGATGCATACAAAGCAGACACACTGCCTCGTGAAGCGATGGAGAAATTTGTGCAGCTGTTGTCACCACTGGCACCGCATATGGCAGAGGAACTGTGGAGCCGTTTAGGTCACGAAGGTGGGATCTCTTACGTGGCTTGGCCTGAATATGATGAGTCCATGACAGTGGATGCGGAAGTAGAAATCGTTGTTCAGGTAAATGGTAAAATTGTAACTCGTGCTACGATCGCGAAGGATCTGGATGCACAGGGTATGCAGGACTTTACGATGGAGCTGGCACCTGTTAAGCAGGCGCTGGAAGGCAAGACCATTCGCAAGGTCATTGCCGTTCCAGGCAAACTCGTTAATATTGTTGCCGGTTAATCTCACCGGCTCGGAATAGTTCATCCAGCTTTAACAAATCTTCATCATATTTGTCATGTGTCGTGTGGATCAGGCTGTCGAAAACGCCGTCAAGACTAACCTTCAGCAGTGCAAGTGCCTGAGCGGTAATACCGCCAGGTACAGCGACACGAGCCTGAAGCTCTTGCGGGGTGTATCCTCCTTCGGTGAGAAGCTTGCCTGTTCCCAGGAGCATTTCGCCAGCCAGAGCGCAGGCATCTGCCCTTTTAATGCCTGTCAGCTTCACTGCACTTTCGATCCACTGTTCCAAAAAGAACGATATGAATGCAGGTCCGCAGCTGGAGAAGTCGGATGTGATTCGTGTACAGGCTTCATCCACTTGGTACGGCCTGCCTATATGACTGAGCAGACTTTCCAACACAGCGCGGTCTTCACTGGTCATTCGTTCGCCATGTATGCAGAGGGATGCTCCACTCCCGACTTGGTGTGTGACACTGGGAATTACTTTGGAGACTTTGCAAGGAAGTGAAGATTCCAGATGTCGCAGCTGCACGGGACTGGTGATCGAGACAATTATATGATTGGGATTCACGACAGGCAGGATGTCGTCAATAACATGTTTGAATTCAAGCGGCTTCACGCACAGGAAGATGATGTTGCTTCGGATTACCGTTTCCCGATTGCTCTGGGATTCATGCAGACCGGGGTAACGGAGGGATAACTGACGTACTTTGGACGGGGTTCGATTGCTGGCCGCGATCTGCCGGGGCTCAAGTGCACCCGATTGGATCAGGGCATAGATTAGCAGGCTGCCCATGCTGCCGGTTCCGATAAATCCAACCTTCATTGTTTCAGGCCTCCTTTCATGCTTTACGGTACTGGCGCAGTTCATTCCCTCTATTCTATGCGTGAGGACCTGTTTCACATGACATGAAAAATGCACAACTTGTTTCATCAGGAAAGTTCAACGGTTCGGAAGCACCGCCCGTGTTCGAAATGAATGATTTTGAATTCAGGGAGAGGTGTGGAAGAATGAGATGGAACAAAGGGATGACCATTGCTGCTGCGGTGGTTGGAAGTATACTTATATTATGGTCGGGCAAAAGTGAACAACCACCTAGTGGCTGGGAACCCTTGCAGCTCGGCACCGAGAAGCCGACGATAGAGCAGGAACTCCCTGTTGTACAGTCGGCTACTTCGGTTCAGGGCAATACAGGAGCATCTTCGGGAGCGGATGCAAGTGGGATGCAGACTGGGAATGAGACAAAGGCAGAAGAGTCTAAAGGGCTTGCGAGCATTGGGGTTGAAGGTGAATCAGTTGTTCAAACTACAAGTCAGACGAATGATAATCCACCGGACACCTCAAATTCGATTGAACCAGTTACGCAAAGTACGAAATCGAATCCTTCGGTTACCTCCGAGACGGGCTCGAACAGTAATCCACCTGTAGTTCGTGAGGAAGCTAGCGACAATGGCAAGATTGATGTGAATACCGCTCCTGTCTCCAAGCTTATAGAGCTTCCCGGAATCGGAGAGAAGAAAGCTCAAGCTATTGTGGACTATCGGAATGCACACGGTCCTTTTGCGAAAGTTAGTGATCTGACAAAGGTCAAAGGAATTGGGATGAAGATGCTGGAGAAGATGGCGCCGTATGTGCAGATCCGGTAATATTAGAATGAAAAATGTGTTGAGCGGGAGGAATGCAACATGAGTACTGAGGTACGCAAGGACTGGGATACGTATTTTATGGACATCGCGTATATGGTTTCCACCCGTTCCCGCTGTTCGCGTCGTCATGTGGGTGCCGTTCTTGTTCAGGGAAAGAAACTGCTGGGAACAGCCTATAATGGTGCACCCACCGGCGTCCCGGATTGTTCTGAAGCAGGTTGCATGATATCGGAAGAGTATGAGTTGGTCGTGACCGATGGGCAAGAAGAAATGGTGAAAAAGCAAAGATGCATTCGCACAATTCATGCGGAGCAAAATTTGCTTTTATTCACAGATCGAATCGACCGCGAAGGCTCGTCCGTGTATGTGACCGACGAACCGTGCTGGACATGTGCCAATATGCTGGCGAATAGCGGGATTACAGAAATCGTGTTTCATCGTTCTTATCCTAAAGATACCGGCAAGGTTACCAATATGATGGAACAGAAGGGCATAACGTTCCGTAGGCTGGAGAATTACCAGCCCCCGCGGGAAACGATGATGACTGTGAGCAATTAATGTGAATATGGTCGAATATGTGAGGGAGAACCTCCGGAAAGCCTGAATTGGCTTTCCGGGGGTTTTTCTGCGTTCAACGGGTGAAATGAAGGAGGGGGAGAAATGAAAGGCAGACCGTTATTAAGTTTTACGATTTGTTGGTTGTGCGGGAGCGGGATAGCATGTGCGTTAACAGGCTGGGCGTTAATCTGGGGGTTAATTGGAGCTCTGGCATGTTTACCACTTTTACTTCGTTTTATGGATGTGCGTGGATGGTCTGTTTTATTTTTACTTGCTGCCTTTATTGGAGGTGTTGCACATTGGGAGTGGAATGACGCACGCAATCATAGTAGTCTGCCGGAGACCATGCATATCGCTACTCATGAGTTGGACGGATGGTCAGCTGAAATTCAGGGTGAGCTGGTGTCAGATGTACGTATTGATGGAGATCGGGCTGACTTTAAGATACAGATGTCTTCAATATTGCCAACATTGGATTCGTTAGCAGATACAGATCTGGCAACAGTATTATCTGCATTCAACATAGATGAACAATTGATGGTACAAGTCAGACTGTTGGAGGAAGAAGAACAACAGATAGCAGCGGGCTGGAAGAGGGGCGATTTGATTACGCTTAATGGTTCTTTTGTCCTTCCTGGTGAAGCTAGGAACTTTGGCGGATTTGATTATCGCAGTTACTTGCGTACCCTGCATATCCACTGGTTGTTCAAAGTGAAAGGAGCCAGTTCGGTAACAGCAGTTGCTCCTGAGGGACTTGGACAATATAACATACTAAGGTGGACGGATTGGACTAGGCATAAGTTGGGCTCGGCGGTTGAGCAGTTATTTCCAGAGCCTCATGCTGGATATATGAAGGGTCTTATTATCGGGATGGCTACTGATATCGATCCAGGTACCTATGGTCAGTTTTCACAACTCGGTCTAACGCATATCCTGGCAATCTCCGGAACCCATGTCGCTGTATATGTTGCTTCGTTGCTTCTCATTCTATCTTGGCTAAGGCTTACCAGAGAGACGGCACTCACGATTGTTCTGATCCTGGTGCCAGCTTATGTACTGTTATCCGGAGGTTCACCTTCAGTGATTCGGGCAGGAATGATGTCCATGATTGGGTTGTATATGGCACGTCGTGGTCTCGCCAGAGACGGTCTTCAGATGATCAGTGCAGCAGCGTTGCTGATGATGTGGTGGGACCCGTACTTTTTGCTAAGCGTGAGCTTCCAGTTATCCTTTCTAGTGACCGCAGGTTTGATGATCTATATGCCATTGATTAACCGGCTGTTCAGCGGCTGGCCGAAATCTCTGGCTGCAACGGCATCCGTGACCGTGACCGCTCAGTTGATTTCGTTCCCAGTAACCATTCTGTATTTCAATCAGTTCTCATTACTCTCATTTGTGGCCAACTTTCTGCTGGTTTCTTTGATTAGTGCCATTGTATTACCTCTGGGGACGGTCGCCATGTTACTGTCATTCATATGGGTTCCCTTGGCGAAACCTCTCGCATGGATTGCGATGCAACTGAATCAACTGACATTTATAAGCGTGGAGTGGATGAACAGCCTGCCAGGTTTTGTGTTGATCTGGGCAACACCGCCCTTGTTATGGATTGCCGCATATTATGCTGTGTTGTATGCCTTACTCTATCTGTTGCATCGTGGCAATGGTGAGCAGCAAGAAACAGCGTTTGTTGAGGAAGAGACGGCTCCTCTTGTGAGGGGACAACCTTCAGTTTCAATGGCGAATATGGGCATTCGCTCTTCGATGTCTACCGTGTTACAGGATCAAGGTAAGAACCGTGTAGATGGAAAAGAAACTTCATTAACGACATTAGGAGCCAGTATTGCCTGGCCGGAATATACAAGTGCATTTACTACACGAGGTGCAGGTTATTATTCAAATGAACGAATGAGTAAAGCTCAGCAATGGTTGTGCGGGTTGCTCGCAATCAGCTTTATTGCTGGATTATGGTGGGCATATCAGACTCCCAAGCCTGCTGGAACCGGCATCGTGCAGTTTTTGGATATTGGTCAGGGAGACAGTACATTGATTACAACCCCGGAAGGCAAACACATTCTGGTGGATGGCGGGGGAACGGTTAGTTTTGGGAACAACGAACAATCTTGGAAAACAAGACGTGATCCGTATGAGGTGGGAGCCAAGGTCGTTGTTCCTCTATTGAAAAAAAGAGGTATCCATCAACTGGATGCTGTAATTGTCACGCATGCTGACCAGGATCATGCCGGAGGACTACAGGCTGTGCTGGAACAGATTCCAGTTAAACGTTTCATGTTTAATGGAACGACCAGCGGTAAGGATAACTTTGATAAGTTGCTGAATACAGCCATGGAACGGAAAATCCCTCTATACGCCATTCGGCAGGGTATGTCCTATAAGGCTGATAAAGAGACAATTTTACATTTTATAGCTCCGGATCTGGCACATATGGATGTAAATGCATCAGGCAATTTACCAGTGTCTGAACACCAGAATCATGATTCCGTTGTCTTTTTGCTGGAAATGGCCGGGGCTTCCATGTTGTTCACCGGAGATATGGATGCGGCAGCCGAGCAGGACCTGCTCTATATGATTCAGGATGGCTCATTGGCTGCCCAGTTTGAACAGAAAGGTGCAGATATTGGAGTTACAGAGGGAGTTGTACAAAGGATACTTACCCGCCCGCTGCAGGTTGATTCAAAAGATGCTTCAGCATCTGTCTCCATTGATGTTCTAAAGGTCGCTCATCATGGGAGTAAAACGTCGTCAACCGAAGCCTGGCTCCAATACTGGAATGCCAAAACCGCGGTCATATCTGCCGGTGTTAACAATACATATGGGCACCCCAATCCGGGAGTGATGGAACGTCTGGAGGCTAACGGGTCAGATATTTATCGGACAGATCAGATGGGTGAGGTCCAGATGAGAGTGAAAGATGGGAAGATTGATGTTCGTTATAAGTTGGTTGGGATTGAGTGACGGCACGCAATCTATTTATCGGTGTGAAGATAAGTGAAGAAAACTCCGATTTAATACCAACTGAAAGGTTAAAAAGACAATAGAACATACAACAATGTGGATAGTCTGAGCGGAAAAAGTAGTGAAGTTAAGTGTAAATATCGAGTAGATGATCCCACCTGTGAAGCCTAATAGAACATATGCGGCAATAGCAACAAGCAATATCATATACGTATTATCTTTTTTTCTGTATAAAAGTAGTCCATCCACCAATATAGAAAGTGGCGTAAGTAAGAAAAGTAATATAGCGAGGTTAATCAATAATCCAACCGCAAATGTATACCCGAATGAATAATAGTAAGTATTCTCTAATCTTTCATCTATAGGGACATAGTGATATATCCCCATTGCAAGTGAAATGAACACTGCAGTTAATACAGCTGCAACTATTTTTCCGCGCGGCCTATTGATTCTATGGTTTTTTGTCATTCGAAAATTGACCTCCCTAAATAACTATATTCAATAAGAGATAGGCTAAGGCGTTACTATATTTTAACATACAGAGGTTGAGGAAAAGTGGGAATTAGAGAAAGAAAGTACTTAGTTGACCTATAAAAGAAAGAAGTCGTTTCGCTGCGAACGACTTTTTTCTTAATCTCATGGTGGTGACATATATTTTTTGGTAGTGGCAGGGTAGGAAATGAGGAAGGGGATGCCCATTTATTATTGCATTTGGACGGTTCAAGTTACTGAGTATCATTTGATAACTAACAAAATTCAAGAACTTATTGAAGCGGTCATAATTGAACACGTCGCAACTTTTGAAATGGATATTCCTTCTATTGAAATTCGCGGCCAGCGCGAAGCAAATTAATTCAATGCGCGTGGTTCCACCGGCACAGATCAGAAGGAGACGGATTAAAAATATGAAATATCGTTAATATAGAAAGCCTACAACGACAAAGGCGCTACAGACTACCAAATGACTTTCGGTTCCGAGTGATACATTGTTTTTTCGGAAAGAAACCTTCAAAAGTTTCAAATGAATTCGGTCATCGGTAGTAGACTGGTATTTGGCAAGCAAAGGAAGGGAAGATTATTTTTAAAAGGACGAGGTGCATTTAATAGAGGCGCCGAGGTTTACGTTGACCTGCTTGTGAGGGCCTTGAACGGTTTGCAGAAGTAAAAAAAATTTTCGGATGCGAAAACTTTTTGGGAACCCGTAAACGTCTTACTTCTTGTTACGACAAAAGATTTATATAGAAAAGGAATAATCGACCATGTTCAATAGAAAAACTGAAAAAATTCTTACACACTGTATTACCGAGCATAAAGAGAACGTATACCGACTTGCTTATAGCTATGTCAAAAATAAGGATGATGCCCTGGATATCGTACAAGACTCCATATACAAAGCGATGACGAATCTCGAACGTTTGAAAAACCCAGACGCGGTTAAAAGCTGGTTTTACCGGATTGTGGTGAATACCGCCCTGGATTTTCTGCGCAGAAACAAAAAGGTTCACTCGATGGATCATGAAATGATCGAAACCTACAGCCTCGGGGCAGAAGATACGTATACGGACATTGATTTGAAGCTAACGCTCGAATCCTTGCCGGATAAGTACAAGAGCGTCATTATACTGAGATATTTTGAAGACATGAAGATCGAAGAAGTTGCTGCTGTACTGGATGAGAATGTGAATACGATTAAAACAAGGCTGTATCAGGCGCATCAGCTATTGCGAATCACAATGAATGATGAAACAACCAAAGGAGAACGAGTAAGATGAACAATAACATGGAACAGCTGCGAAAAGAATATCAAGAAATACCCATTCCAGATGAATTGGATAGCATTGTAAACCAATCGATTCATAAATTCTCTAAGGAGGGAAGGAGGGGCCGCGGCTCAAAGTACAGATGGTTAGCCGTTTCCAGTGCGGCTGCGTTCATGTTCCTTGTTGCGATCAATGTGAGCCCTCCCGTAGCGAAAGCCTTGTCATCCATACCGGGTGTGGACCGGGTTATCCAGGTGCTCACGTTCAAGGAATACGTGGTTGACGAGTCTAATTACAATGCGAATATCAAAGTGCCTTCCATTACCGATATGGAGAATGAGCAGTTGCAAAGCGGGTTGAACGAGAAATATATGAAGGAGAACAAAGCGCTTTACGAAAAGTTCCAGGCGGAAATCAGCGAATTGAAGAAGCAAGGCGGAGGCCATCTGGGACTTGATGTCGGATATGAAGTAAAGACGGACAACGACGAGATTTTATCTATACAAAGATACGTGGTCGAGACCGCCGGTTCATCCTCGGAGGAGCTTCAGTTTGATACGATCGATAAGAAAAACCAAATCCTCATAACTCTGCCGATGCTGTTCAAGGACGATCGTTATGTACGGCTCATCAGCGACAACGTTAAAGAGCAGATGCAGGGGCAAATGAAAGCGGACCCTAATAAGATTTACTGGGCTCCGGGAGCTACCGACGTGCCGGTCACCAGTGAGTTCCAGAGCATCGCGAAGGATCAAGGCTTCTATATCAACAACGACGGCAAGCTGGTGATTGCTTTCAACGAATATGACGTTGCGCCAGGCTATATGGGTTCTGTGGAATTCGTCATTCCCACGGATGTGTTGAAAGACGTTCTGATTAATAACAAATACATTAAGTAATGGAAGAGACCGGTGATGGGGTACCCCGCGCCGGTTTTTTTTTGTTAGTACTTTGGTCGAAGAGACATTGTTCTGTTTTTGATTTTCCAAAACTTTCTGAACCATCTCATGCGTCTAGCCAATGAGTGTGCGTGATTAGACACTCATACAAAGAGATGGAGGATGAAAGCTATGAAAAAGAAAACGATAAAATACATGAAGATGGGGGCCATGGGCTGTGTAGCCATGCTCGGCGTCGGCGCAGCGAGCTTATCTGCATATGCGCTGGCCTCGGCACCTGTTTCAGCGAACGTAACTGTCAGCTCTAAGGTACAAGCAACCGTCCCTTCGGCTACAGGTGTAAAAATCGTGGAGAAGGTACTGAGCACAACAAGCAAGAACCTTATTGTGAACATCAAGGTACCGCAGCTGGACGGCATGCTGGACACCAGATACCAGAATGAACTGAATGGCATCCTTTTATCCCGTGCGCAAAAGGATCTTGCTCAGTGGGAGAAGGATGCCGCAAAAACGGCCAAAAAGGCAAAAGTAAATCACCAGAAGTTCCACCCCTATGAATTTTACGTCAGCTATAAGCTAAAGTCGGACGGAACTGGAAACCCGGCAGGAGTAGTTTCGCTTGAAGTAATCACGGAAGGTTACAGGGGCGGAACAAGCATGCCCCGGATCGATACCTACAACTTGAAAAATGCCTCTGCGGCTCAGCGCGTGACACTGGAGGATCTCCTCGGTTCTAACTATAAAGAAAAGCTTGATGCAGATATTCTTGCGCAAATGAGAAAGGATCCCGATCAATACTTCCTGGAAGAATTCAAAGGGACGTTCACGGAACAGTCGTTTTATATTGAAAAAGGCGAACTGGTTATCGTCTTCCCAAAATACAGTATCGCGCCGGGATATGTGGGTTCACCGGAGTTCCGTTTCAATTTGAAGAATGCCAGCCTCTGAGGCAAAGCCGAATGACGATTATTCTGAATGTGGCATCCCGAAGACTCTCTTCTTACGGGATGCTTTTTTTTAGTTCTAAAGGTAGAAGTTCCATGAAAATGTTTTGTTCTCTTCATTGATTACATTAATTGGAGAAAACTTTTTTCACAAGCTCGGCGTCCTGCCTATGAGCGACAAATCAAAAAGGATAGGGACGAAAGCAAAATGCACGACAACATGAATCATTTCGGAAGTTTAATCCGGAACTTTGCACCGGTACGAGGCGATGGTAAACGTTATATACCAGGATTTGATGGCTTAAGGGCATTATCCGTCATGGCTGTCATGGCCTACCATCTTAATATCAAATGGGCTCAGGGGGATTTGCGTGGCTCCTCATTATCGATCTGTCGAGAGTGATGGCACTCAGTGGTGCTTTTCTGTCATCGATGTTTTATGTGAATAACTGGTGGTTGATTTTTCATCAGGTATCGTACAATGACTTGCAGTTTTATGACTAGAATAAAGATAAGGATGATTTGAAATGAACAAAAGGAAGAAAACACGGTGGCCCGTTTGGCTGGTTGGATTTATTGTATTAGCTGGCGGGATTCTAGGAATCAATCTAATGGTGCAAAATGTTCTAGCTGGGAACCACAGCGTTACAGAGAACGTTGAAGTGTCGCCCAGTGCATACCCAGGCCTAAATATCGAAACAAGGACGAAGAATACGAAGCATTATATACTGTCGATTAGCAACGTTCTCTCAAACAGCAAGGAGATTAATACTCCTATTCAGACGTGGGTCAATGATCAGGAAAAGAAATTCTTAGCCCAGGTTGGGACCGGTGCAAAAACGCTTCAAGGCGATCATCGTGCTGAATTGAATATTACAGTAGATACGAATAAAATTAATGACCATTTATATAGTTTAGTGTTCACTTCCTATCAAATCACCACAGGCGGTGCTAATGGACAATCGATAATAAAATCTTTTAATATCGACACAGCTGAAAATAAAATATTGAATTTATCTGATATCATGACTTATGACAAAGCAGCTGTTAACCATATTATGTCCATCGTGAAGGAAGAATTGAAGAAACAGAAAAACGTTCACTCTTATGTATTCGAAGCAGAACTTCAAAAATCTATAAAAAATCCATCTGGATGGAAATGGTCCATAGGTAACGGGGTCTTTACTTTATACTTTAATAAATACGAGATCGCTGCTGGTGCAGCCGGAACGGTCCAAGTGAACATTCCACTGAAATCCTTGCATTCCTACTTGAAGAAGGACCTTACTAAAAAATGGAATATTACTTATGGAAATAACGATGAACCAAAAGGGAAGAGGCCAACTCAGGAAATCCTTGCATTCCTACTTGAAGAAGGACCTTACTAAAAAATGGAATATTACTTATGGAAATAACGATGAACCAAAAGGGAAGAGGCCAACTCAGCCTCCGCTTGATCCTAAAGGGAAATATGTGGCTCTTACCTTTGATGATGGGCCTCACCCAAAGGTGACACCTAGAGTTCTAAAGACTTTGAAGGAGTACAACGCGAAGGCTACTTTCTTCATGCTGGGCGTACAAGTAGAGTATTATCCTGATATGGCTAAAAAGGTTGCTAAGGCCGGCCACGAGATCGGCAATCACTCCAAGAGTCATCCAAATCTTGCGAATATGAGCCTGAGTGAGGTGCGCAAACAAATCATAGAATCATCGGACCGAATCGAGGATGCGACTGGGGAAAAACCAACCCTATTCCGTCCGCCTTATGGTGCTATGAATGAATCAGTCAAAAAAGTCACCAAAGAACAGAAAACACCCATTATTTTATGGTCTGTGGATTCGCTGGATTGGAAAAGCCGGAACGCTCAAGCCGTAAATAAAGAGGTTGCTAAAAACATCAGATCAGGTTCGATTGTACTTATGCATGATATTCACGCTTCTACAGCTGATGCGCTGCCCCACATGCTTAAATCACTAAAAAAGCAAGGCTACCAATTCGTAACGGTGTCTCAGTTGTTGTCCTTGAATAAATCCACAGGAAATGGCCCTTATTATAATCAATAAGTTCATCACACAAAAGAGGTACAAACCTTCGTTTTTCTAAGGTTTGTACCTTTTCTATAAGAATGGATTTGTACTATCCTATATAAACCGACCTTCATTTATTTGGATTTAAAAATCATTCCTTGCTGTTTCATTTGATTGCAAGTCACAGTACAAAAAAAGCCCGCTTTCCGTTACACTCCAGGAGGGAGAATATCGGAAAACGGGCCATTTTTTCAAATTGTAGAAGAAATATAAGAACTACTCTACGCCATCCTTAAAGTGTTTGCTCCAGTGTTTGTCGCCCTTGTGCAACAGATCTTCTACCGTTTTCTCAAGAGTCATCAATAGCTGTGCTCTGACATCCAGTACGGTTTCTCTGTACAAGCGTTCTTCCGATCCAACGATTTTATCGCCGTATAATGCCTGTGCAGCTACATACTTCCGATGTTCCTCGACCAGAGTATCAATGGACTCCAATGCATGTTCAACAAAGTGGGAAATACTTTGATATTCTTTGGGCATTTGTTCTTTTAAAGCTTGAATTTTCGCAAGAGCTGGCATGCTCATCACCTCGTGTTTATGAATGTAAATTTACAATACACTATTTTCATGAAAATTGCATTAAAATCAGCTTAAATTTGGACAAATTTCGACTTTTTTTATTTTAGGAACCAAAAAAGTGCTTATCTATAATGTATGCCATTGCATTTGAATTGAGTCGTGTAAGTAATGGGATCCCTTTTGGATACGTTTGGTGACTCGTTATGCAATTTCTGTTATTCTAAGAGAAGATTTCAGCGGCCCTAATACATACGCCGTTATTTTGTTATGGCAAATTAAAAAAATACTTAACTTTGCAACAATTTTATTGATGATCACGTCTGTAAGGTTGCAGGGAGAGGGGGATCCTTTGTGGTAGAGCCGGAACTCATCAGAGCCGCTCAATCGGGCGATCGCGACGCTCTAATTACCCTATTGCGGGAGATTGAACAACATGTCTATCGGACCGCATATTACATTCTAAATAATGAACAGGACGCTTTGGATGCTGCGCAGGAAGCGTTGATCCGAATTTACACCAAAATCAATTCATACGAAGAAAAGGCCCAATTCAAAACATGGGTACAACGCATCGTCACGAACATCTGTATTGATAAATTCAGAAGAACCAAGCCGTCTGTCTCCATTGACGAACATGACATGGTTTTTCAGGATAATCAGGATGTGGAGTACGAGGTCATGTCTACATATGTGGCCCAGGACATTCAGGATGCGATCAACAAGCTTCCCGAGCATCATCGTACCGTTATTGTTCTAAGATATTTGCAGGACTTATCCTACAATGAAATTGCGGATTGTCTCGATCTTCCGTTGAATACGGTGAAATCTTATTTATTTAGAGCCAGGCAGCAATTACAGAATCTACTACAGGAATATCAGAAAGGTGGTGTGACAGGATGAAATGCGAAGAGGTGGTGGAATGGATGCACCGCTATCTGGATCATGATCTGGGCGAGGCGGAAACCGCGCAGATGCTACAGCATGTGGCAAAGTGTCCGGAGTGCGCCGAGAATTTTAGTTTACTCAGAGCTCTTTCCAGAGAACTGGAAGAATTGCCGCAAGTAAGCCCGAAATTTAGTCTGGTTGATGCGATTATGCCACAGCTTGATGCCATTGACGAAGCGCGGAAGGAACAAAGTAGCACCATACAGGAAATGAATCCTGTCCCCGCTGCATTTGAGAATTTACAACGTTCAAGTGAGCGGAAAACGAAGCAAAAATGGCTTAACTCGATGGCAGGACGTATGTCCATGGGTGCAGCGGCTGCGGCAGTTATATTGGGATTCGCCATCTGGGGAAATCCGCCTGAACAGATTGAGAATGCCGATTCCATGCTGATGAGCTCTGGAGCTTCTCAAGAGAGCGGCAATTTGGATGAGAACTCATTAAGCAAGAATATTGAAAATTATGATCCTGCCACTTCGTCCCAACCAAGCAGCAACGATGTGTTTGTGGGTCAATCGAATGATTCACCAACTAAACCAGATAACCAAGACGTAGAAACAATGCCTGAAGAGAACGGTGGAGATGAGGTACAGGAGCCTGAAGTTCAGTCAGATCCGACACCTAAACAACCGGCTACTGAATCAACGCCTGCTCCGAATAAAGGACCGCAGGATAATTCGTCCAGAACTCCTTCGACCGATAATCAGAAGAATCCGGCTCAGAACCAAGATTCTGAGCAGAGAATTCAGGAATCAGGAGATTCTCCTAAATCTTCTGCAGATGGGGAAGAGAATGGAGTAACAGAAACAGAAACAGAAACAGAAAATGGAGATGCCCAATCCTTCACTTCTCAGGATACAACACCTAATATGACTGAAGATGTTCCGGTTGAAGGTAACACTGTACCTGATTCCAGTGCAGGTGCAGACGCTTCTGGAGGGAACAAAGGATTCGCAGCAGGACCGGATCAGGGAATGACTACAACAGCAGCACCAAAAGAATGGAAGTCACCTGACGGTTCCTATGTAGTTATGCTTATTGGTGATCAAATCAGCATATACTCCAAACCTGTGAGCGAACCGGATGTTCTAAATTTGGTTGAACAACGCAGCATAGAGGGGACACTGAAGTCAGCGAGTTGGTCAAAGGATGGTACCCTTTTTAATTACGAAACGGACAAGGACGGAACAACGGCGAAGAACTCGTTTAATGTACCTGTTGTTTCAGGTGGAGCTCCTGCGAAATAATTAAAAATGGGGAGTGCGCTCCTCTAAACGAAAGAACATTTTCAGTATGACAAGCATATAGTGGAAGTAACAAAACGTCCTATCTCAGTTCAAACAACTGACGTCGTATGACCGCGCACCGGCTTTTTCTAGAACTGCTGGTGTCTGCGTTTATATAGATGTAGGACAGGGGACCTTCATCCGCAACTGGATGTAAGGTCCCTTTGTTGTCTTGCGCTTTTTCTGGTAGGATAAGAGGGATAAGGAGGCGCCGTGAATGGATGTAAAAAGTGCAACAAAGGCAATACGTAATGGAGAAACGGCACCGATCTATGTGCTGTACGGAACGGAGAAGTACCAGATACAGCAATTTACGGATATGTTAAAAGAACAGGTTATTGAAGAAGAACATCGTGATTTTGCGATTATTCCATATGATTTGTCTGAAACGGCTGTGGAGGTCGTTATTGAAGAAGCAGAGACCGTACCTTTTCTGGTTCCACGCAAATTAATTATTGTAAGGGATGCGAGCCTGTTCACCGCAGGTAAAGAATCCAAGATTGAACATCAGGTTGATCGTCTGCTTACATATATGGAAAATCCGGCAGATTACAGTACGATTGTTTTCCTGGCCCAAGGGGATAAGCTGGATGAGCGTAAGAAACTGGTGAAAGCTGTCAAGAAACAGGCAGTAGTTCTTGCTTTTGCTCCACTCAGTGGAGAAGAGCTGTTGAATTGGATAGTGAAACTTGCGAAGCAGCGGGATGTTTCCTTGGAGACGGGAGCGGCGGAAACGTTGATCAGCTATGCAGGAACAGGTCTTCAGACCCTGTCTGCTGAAGTAGACAAGTTATGTTTGTTTGCGGGTAATGGGGGGACAATCAAACGTGCTGATATTGAGTCACTGGTTGCCCGTAGTACAGAGCAGAATGTATTTTCACTAGTGGAGGAACTCGCTAATTTGCGACTGGAGAAAGCGTTGGCTCTTTTCTATGAGTTGCTGAAGCAGCGGGAAGAACCGATTAAAATTGCGGCTTTAATCGCACGCCAGTTTCGGATCATGATCCAGGTGAAAGAGTTGGGACAACAAAGTTACTCCCAGCAGCAGATTGCCAGTCAGCTTGGTTTGCATCCGTATGCTGTTAAGATTGCGGGTGAACAAGCTCGGAAATTTCAGCCGGAACGTCTGAGAATGATTTTGAGTCACCTCAGCGAACTGGATTATCAGATGAAAACAGGAGCGGTGGATAAAGTGCTTGGTCTGGAGCTGTTCTTATTGAGACTTGGTGCATGAATGGATAAGTAAACGTAATAGATTACTAGTGTGAGAAACAAACAAAGCGACCTTTGCTCCATGATCGTTAAATCATCGGAATAAAGGTCGCTTTATCTTTGTCTTATACTTATCGAATCAGATACTAAAAAATCCTGAAAGCCTATGCTGTTCAGGATTTTTCCATTGGATCGTATAAGTAACGCTTCTTACGCTTGTGCGGAAAGAGCGTTCAGTTTTTTCGCCAAGCGAGACTTTTTGCGTGCTGCAGCATTTTTATGAACCAGACCTTTAGTTACAGCCTTGTCCAGCTTTTTGGAAGCAGCTTGAATCGCAGCTTTTGCAGTATCAACTTCGTTACTTACCAGAGCAGCATCAGCAGCTTTAACAGCTGTACGGAGTGCAGACTTCTGAGAAGCGTTGAGTGCGCGGCGCTTGTCGCTCGTTTTTACGCGTTTAACAGCGGATTTGATGTTTGGCATTACATTCACCTCCTGTAAGGCATTTGCATGAATACAAACGTTTCACAACTTAAAATATTCTATCACGCTAGCATGTAAAATGCAACAGATATTCCTACGATGTTCGACATGCTGTATAAAGAAACCCTTTTTCCCACACAATATGCTCAAATGCGGTAAGGGAGGCAGGGACAGAATGACACTGGATTTGCAAAACTATACAGTTCGTACCGATTTGGCGATCGACTCCAAGGAAATGGCGCAAGGTGGACAGAAACAGACGATTCCCGGACTACAG
Source organism: Paenibacillus sp. FSL H8-0283 (assembly GCF_045040675.1). NCBI lineage: Bacteria > Bacillati > Bacillota > Bacilli > Caryophanales > Paenibacillaceae > Paenibacillus > Paenibacillus sp. FSL H8-0283. The sequence continues at coordinate 4,925,388 of NZ_CP150295.1, read as the reverse complement.
GAAGATGTAGAGAAAAAAGAGGGCATTACGATTACACGTATTGATGTCCTGACTGAAGAAGCAGCCACGGCTATTGGTCGGGTGAAAGGTCACTATGTCACTTTGGAAGTACCTTCACTACGGAATGGTGATACCGAGTTACAGGAGCGAGTTGCTGCCGAGTTCACCCGTGAAATGGAAGATTTTATGGTTAAGGCCGGAATTAACAAAACATCCAAGGTCTTGATTGTTGGCTTGGGCAACTTAAATGTCACCCCGGATTCACTTGGTCCACTTGTTGTGGAAAATCTGATGGTGACGCGTCAGTATTTCGAATTGGTGCCAGATCAGGTTGCGCCAGGGTATCGGGAAGTCAGCGCGATTGCTCCCGGCGTGTTAGGTACAACGGGCATTGAATCCAGTGACATCGTACAGGGGATTGTAGACCGGACCAAGCCGGATGCCATTATTGCGATTGATGCGCTGGCCTCCCGTTCCTTGGAACGTGTCAATACAACGATTCAGGTAGCGGACATTGGTATTCATCCTGGTTCCGGTATTGGAAACAAACGTCGTGGCTTGACCCGTGAGATATTAGGTGTGCCTTGCATCGCCATCGGAGTACCAACCGTATGTTATGCGTCCACCATCGTGAACAATGTGATTGAGATGATGCGCTCCCACTTCCGCCAGGAAACGGATCAGACCAAACAGATCATGGGTATGCTGGACGACATCGGTGAGCAAGATCGCTTGAGTCTGGTGAAAGAGGTACTGGAGCCACTAGGTCATGACCTCATTGTTACCCCAAAGGAAATCGATGAGTTTATTGAGGGAATTGCCAATGTTATCGCTACAGGACTTAACGCCGCACTCCATGATGCCGTGAATCCAGATAACGTAGCGGCCTATACACATTAAAACTTAAAACTGCTGAGAAGAAGGTCCGAATCTATCGGACTTTCTTTTTTTGTTTTTGGAATCTTTCATTTTCCTGTTCTATCAAATTGGGCGGGCTCATAGAGTTGAAGTATAAGAGTTGTCCAGCAGGGAAGGAGACAGCAGAATGAACAAGATATTGGCCTGGAATATTGGAAAGTGGAAAAAAAGATGTCTGCACGTGCTGGCCATGGGCCGTACGTTGTTGTTGCTTATGATCATATCTGCCTTGTTTTTTGTCGTACTGGGTCTGGGGGGGATGGCAGAGAAACGTTTGAATAATTCACCCGTTTCTTCCATGAAAGGATTTGCGAGTGCCGTATCAAGCCGCTTTTTCGTCGATATGCTCGGTATGGAGATGCCCCATCTCACCCAGAAGGAACAGACGTCTGCTATATCCGGTGAAAATCTCACCTCATTTGTTTTCCAATTACTAACGAATGTAAATCCTCAAGATCCGAAGAGCCTGATTGCGAGAGAAATGCCGGGCATGGGTTCCAACCAACCTGTTCTACTCCGTCCTGGATCTGGTAACGAAAAAGCCGAGGCTCCCGAAGATTATCAGCCCGGTCCCGGTCTTACGGATACGGCTTCCGCAGGTGGAGGAAAACCCGGTAGTGAGCTGCATGTTCCACCAAGTCAGGACAATACGGATCCACCTGAGTCGAGTGAGCCTGGAGATGGAGAAGGTAAAGAAGATCCCCCAGCGAAGAATGGCGAGAAAGACAATTCAGGCTCACCGACAACAGGCAAAAAGTCAATTCTTATCTATCATTCCCATCCACGGGAAGGCTACAACCCACTGCTAGGTACGAAAAGTGATAATCCATCAACAGGCAAATCAACAGGCAATGTATTTCAAGTGGGAACCTACCTCTCAGACAGTCTGGAGAAGCTGGGAATTGGCGTAGAACACGCCAAGGATGATTACCCCACTAAAGTAAAGGACTACAACTGGAACTATTCTTATAAATACTCCCGTCAAACGGTAAAAGCGGCACTCGCTCAAAATGATGATCTGACATATCTCATAGACATTCATCGCGATTCACAGCGTCATGGCAAAACAACAACAACTATTAATGACTTGGGCTACGCCAAAGTGTACTTCATTATTGGACATGAAAATCCAAATTGGCGGCAGAATGAAGCCTTTGCAGCGAAAATTCATAAGAAACTGGAAGCCAAATATCCTGGGGTATCCCGTGGTGTGTGGGGCAAAGATGGCGGAGGAGCCAACAATGGAGAGTATAACCAAACCCTTTCACCCAACAGCATTTTGATTGAGATTGGCGGCATCGACAACACAGGAGCTGAGCTCCAACGGACATCGAAGATTCTAGCAGACATGATTGCCCAAGTGTATTGGGAAGATCAGAAGGTGGACAAAGCCAGTGCAGAAACGTCATCACAGGGTGGATAGGGACTATATATGTATGAAGAAAAAAATAGTAGAGAGTGACAGGAGGCAAAGCATATGTCCAGATTCGGTAAAAGACTGTTATCCATCGCTGTATTAATGTTGCTGGGTGTTCTGTTTGGAATGCAGCTGGCTGGCAGCAACTTTCATATGGGCAATCCATCAGGAGGCACGTCAACCGTTGTGACAACTGAGCCAACTTCATCGGTTACCGAATCTGTCCCGACTGCACCTGTCCAAAAGGAAATCAAAGAACCACCATTTGTACCTGTTCAGTCACCAAGCCAAGTGCTAGGGGCAGATCAAGATAAGGCTCCGGTTGATGTGTTGGCAGACAAAACGGCTGGATTATTGCAAAATCTCTCACACAGTGGAATCAAGTGGGTAGTCTCTCTTTTTAGCGGCGTTGCTGAATAAAATACTATAATTTTAAGGTACAATATAACCTCTGGGAGTGCATGATGACACTTTATTATAAAGTTGAGACATCACGGGATTGATGCACTGTGCTTCAACTGTTATAATGAAGTGATTGACACTAGGCTGTTTCTGGGGGTAAGGAATGACTGACATTCGGGCAAGACAACGTAAAATTCGTAACTTTTCTATTATTGCACATATAGATCACGGCAAATCAACACTTGCGGACCGGATCTTGGAGCACACAGGTGCGCTCACTTCACGTGAAATGCAGGAACAAGTTCTGGATAAAATGGACCTTGAACGTGAACGTGGAATAACGATCAAGCTACAAGCAGTAGCCTTGACTTACAAAGCGGATGATGGTGAAGAGTATTTATTGAATCTGATTGATACACCGGGACACGTAGACTTCACGTATGAAGTATCACGTAGTCTTGCTGCATGTGAAGGTGCTCTGCTGGTTGTGGATGCGGCTCAGGGAATTGAAGCCCAAACACTTGCCAACGTGTATCTGGCATTGGATAACAATCTTGAAATTTTACCGGTTATCAACAAAATTGACCTTCCGAGCGCTGATCCTGAACGGGTGAAGCAGGAAGTGGAAGATGTTATTGGTTTGGACACAAGTAATGCGGTTTTGGCTTCGGCCAAATCAGGAATCGGAATCAAAGAAATTTTGGAGCAAGTGGTGAAAAGTGTTCCGGCACCAACTGGTGATCCTGACCAGCCTTTGAAAGCGCTGATTTTTGACTCGCACTACGACCCGTACAAAGGTGTAATCGTATATGTGCGTGTTGTTGACGGCAAAATCAAATCCGGTTCCAAAATCAAAATGATGGCGACAGGTAAATCATTTGAAGTCATTGAAGTTGGAGCGTTCAAACCTCGAATGACCATCGTGGACGAGCTGAACGTCGGGGATGTTGGATTTATCGTTGCAGGTATCCGGCATGTTGGCGATACACAAGTCGGGGATACGGTAACGGATGCCAAAAATCCAACACCGGAACCTTTGCCGGGTTATCGTAAAATTAACCCAATGGTGTATTGTGGTCTCTATCCGATCGAAACATCGGACTATGTTGATCTGCGTGAAGCGTTGGAGAAATTGCAGTTGAACGATGCGTCTCTGAGCTTTGAACCGGAAACATCCAGTGCACTCGGTTTTGGATTCCGTTGCGGGTTCCTTGGACTGCTTCACATGGACGTTATCCAGGAGCGGATCGAGCGGGAGTTTAACATTCCGTTGATCACAACGGCACCAAGTGTAATCTATCACGTTACCTTAACGAATGGTGAAGTGATGAAAATCGACAACCCATCCAACTATCCTGAGGTGGGACGGATTGATTACGTCGAGGAACCATACGTCAAGGCAGATATTATCGTACCGAATGATTATGTAGGTACCATTATGGAGCTGTGTCAGACTAAACGCGGTGAATATGTAAATATGGAATATCTGGACACAACCCGGGTTACCATTACCTATGAGATTCCGTTGTCCGAGATTGTATATGACTTCTTCGACCAGTTGAAATCCGGTACCAAAGGATATGCATCCCTGGATTATGAGCTGTCCGGTTACCGTCAGTCCAATCTGGCAAAAATGGATATTGTACTCAATGGCGAACAGGTGGATGCTCTGTCCTTCATCGTTCACCGTGATCGTGCCTATAATCGCGGACGCATTGTCTGTGAGAAACTGCGCGAGCTGATTCCACGGCAAATGTTCGAGGTGCCAATTCAGGCATCTGTAGGTACCAAGGTTGTTGCTCGTGAAACGGTAAAAGCAATGCGTAAAAACGTACTTGCCAAGTGTTATGGTGGTGACATCTCGCGGAAACGGAAACTGCTTGAGAAGCAGAAGGAAGGTAAGAAGCGGATGAAGCAGGTTGGTAACGTTGAGGTGCCACAAGAGGCATTCATGGCGGTACTGAAAATTGATGACTAATAATTCAATTTCGGGTACATCACATAATGTGTGTATCGAAATTGAATTGTAGGACGTTTGCTTGCAAACATGGGTACAACACAGAATATTAAATAACTAAGCTGAAAGGGAAGCCGGATGGCTTTCCTTTTTTCAAATAGAGGGGGACTTGCCATGACATTGGCAGCACACAGCCGGAAGACAGGTGCGCCCCAAGCGGTGTATCTTCACATTCCCTTTTGCACGAATAAATGTTTTTATTGCGACTTTAACTCTTACGTTCTGAAAGATCAGCCCGTGATGCAATATCTCGAAGCGCTGGAACGAGAGATGGAACATACAGTTAAGGCCAATCCACCGGGTGAGATTAAGACCATATTTGTAGGTGGGGGTACGCCAACGGCTCTGAAACCGGATGAGATGGCAGTATTTCTTCGTTCCGTGAAGACGTATTTCCCAAACTGGGCGGACGATATTGAATTTTCAATGGAAGCCAACCCGGGAACAACAGATGCGGAGAAACTCGCTGCAATGAAAGAGGGCGGCGTTAACCGTGTCAGCTTTGGCGTACAGGCTTTTCAGAATGATCTGCTGACAGGCATTGGCCGTATTCATAATACGGATGATGTATATCGCAGTTTGGAGAATGCTCGAAAAGCAGGCTTGAATAACCTGTCCATTGACCTGATGTTTGGGTTGCCAAACCAGACCGTAGAAATGTTGAATGAGAGTATCGACAAAGCGCTGGAACTGGATCTGCCGCATTACTCCATCTACAGCCTGAAAGTGGAAGAGAATACACTTTTCCATACCCTGTATCAGAAGAACCAGTTACCACTTCCTCATGAAGATGATGAGCTGGAGATGTATCTTCTATTGATGAGACGTATGAAAGAAGCAGGTTATGGACAATACGAGATCAGTAACTTTGCCAAGCCGGGCTTCGAGAGTCGTCACAATATTACCTACTGGCGTAATGAGGACTACTACGGTCTGGGTGCAGGGGCACACGGATATGTGGGCCGCGAACGGCATATGAATATTAAAGGTATAAATCCTTATGTTGAAGCTTCACGAGCAGGGCTGCCTCGTCTGGATCATTTTGAGATTGCTCGCCCCGAAGCCATGGAAGATTATCTGATGGTTGGACTGCGAATGTTGGAGGGAGCTTCGGCCTCACGCTTTAGCGAACAGTTCGGAGAGTCCATGGAAGAAGTGTTTGCGAAGCCTTTGGGCAAAATGTTGAACGCAGGGTTGCTTGAGCGGACGGCAGACGGCTTCCGACTGAGCGAGCAGGGTATCCTGTTCGGAAATGACGTTTTTGCGGAGTTTATCGGGTCCATATCGCTGAATTCATAGCTTGAAATTCTATACGCTCTGTTGTATATTTATTCATATTGATTTTACAGAGCGTGTTAATTTAACAACTACGAAGTCAGCTTTCCTCTGGAAAGCTTGGTAATAGGAGGAGAGCAGGATGTCGGTAATATGCAGAAAAGCCGTGCCGGAAGATGTTGAACCACTGTATGAAATGATTAAGGGCTATGCAGAGCGTGGGATCATGCTTCCGCGATCACGGGAAATACTGCACCGACAGCTGGAGCACTTTGTTGTAGCCGAAGTTGATGGTGAAGTGGTGGGTTGCGGATCGCTTTGTCGTCTGGGGAATGATTTGGTGGAAGTCAGATCACTCGGTATCTCGGAAGGGCACAAAGGGCTCGGTATTGGCTCCCGATTGCTGGACCGACTTGTAGAAGAAGCGGAGAAACAACAGATTCCTAAGGTTATGGCGTTGACATATGAAGTATCCTTCTTCCTCAAAAACGGCTTTGCCGTAGTGGAAAAAGAGATTTTCCCTGAGAAAGTATGGACCGACTGTGTTCATTGCAGCAAGCAGGATTGTTGCGATGAGATCGCGGTATTAAAAGAGCTTAACGTTTCAGCATAACAACTGAATGGACTGCATGAATCGAGCCGAGTCAGCCTCTGCCCTACATGCAGTCCTTTTTTACTTCAAAGTATGTTCAATAAAGTTGTTAGGACTCGTCGACATTGGTCTATACTATAAATAGATGAGCCCACTCATCAAACTCACTTGACAATGTTCACGTCAGTTTGGTATTTTTGTATTACCGCTTAGCACTCATCTAACCGGAGTGCTAACGACATGGGACAGTACAGTCAGAAGGAGGGATACTCACCATGTTAACAGAGCGTCAACGAATGATTCTGAACGCTATAGTGGATGACTATATCCGTTCAGCTGAGCCCGTAGGGTCCCGGAGCATTTCCAAAAGGGGAGATGTTGGATACAGTCCGGCGACGATCCGTAATGAAATGGCGGACCTTGAAGATATGGGTTTCCTGGAACAGCCGCATACATCGGCAGGACGCATTCCTTCTCATAAAGGCTATCGATATTATGTCGATCATTTGGTCCCTTGGAATCAGGTGGAGCCTCAGGAGTTGGATGATCTCAAGTCGTTCTTCGCTGAAAAATTGAACGTCATGGAACAAGTTATTCAGCATGCATCCAATATTTTGTCACATATGACGAATTATACTTCGATCCTGCTTGGACCGGAAGTATTCCATACGTCCTTACGTCACTTCCAATTGCTTCCGTTGAACGAGAGTGAAGCTGTGGCAATCATCGTGACCAATACAGGTCAAGTGGAGAACAAGACGGTGCAGATTCCACCAGAAATCTCGGTAGCCGAGATGGAAAATGTGGTTCGCTTGTTAAATACCAAGCTTGTGGGCGTACCAATCTACAAATTGAAATCCCGTCTTTATACCGAACTTGGGCAAGAGATGGAACGGCATATTACACGTTACGAGGAAGTTATGCAGGTGCTGAACAGTGCCTTTGACAACGAACATGATAATCGTCTGTTCCTCAGTGGTGCCACCAATATGTTGACTCAACCGGAGTTTAAAGATATCGAAAAGGTAAAAGATATTCTTGACCTGCTGGAAGAGACACCAACACTCATGAAATTGATGATGCCCGTGCCGGGTGGATCTGGTATTCAAGTGCGAATCGGCACTGAGAATGATCATGAAGCCTTTGCCAACTGCAGCCTGATTACAGCCTCCTATTCATTGGACGGTGAGGCTTTGGGTTCGATCGGTATTCTAGGACCCACGCGGATGGATTATGCACGTGTCATTCATATTTTAAATACACTATCCCGTGACTTGACGGCGATGCTAACACATCGTTTCAAATAAGATTCGGGAATGAACCATTTCATTCGTATAAGGAGGTGAACATCTTGAAAGAGGAGCAATCATTTACAGAAGAACAAGAGGTAACAGCAACTGAGCAGGAGCCTATTAATGAAGCTGGCGCTGCAGAAGCACAAGCTGAAGAGATGGCTGGTCAGGAGCAGGATGAGCTTGCACGTCTGAAGGCAGAAGCTGAGGAGCAACAACAGCGTTATGTCCGTGCACAGGCTGATTTTGATAACTTCCGTCGTCGTACGCAGAAGGAAAAAGAAGAATTGGCTAAATACGCTTCGATGAAGCTGGTCACCGAACTGGTACCGGTTATTGATAACTTCGAGCGCGCCATGGCTACTGTACCGGAAGGAGCAGAGGTCGAATCTTTCTCCAAGGGCATCCAAATGATTTTCCGTCAATTGGAAACCGTGATGAATAATGAAGGTCTGACGGCTATGGAATCGGTAGGACAACCGTTCAATCCTGAATTCCACCAAGCAATTATGCAAGTGGAGAGCGACGAGTACGAAGAAGGTATCGTTGTTGAGGAAGTCCAAAAAGGCTACATGCTGAAAGATAAAGTGCTTCGTCCAGCTATGGTTAAAGTCAGCTCATAAATTCCTTATAGGAAGGAATGAGTCGGCTCCATGGTTGAACAATGTGGGCGAAGTTTAATATAAAGGTTTGTACACATAGAGCACGATTAGCAACATGAACATCTAAATAAGGGTCAGATCAGACCCATTCATTTTAAATTGTTGAGGGAGGAAATTTTCGGATGAGCAAAGTAATTGGTATTGACTTAGGAACAACAAACTCATGCGTAGCAGTAATGGAAGGCGGCGAGGCTGTCGTAATTCCAAATCCGGAGGGCGCACGTACAACTCCATCCGTAGTTGGTTTCAAAAAGGATGGAGAGCGCGTTGTTGGTGAAACAGCAAAACGTCAAGCCATCACCAATCCGGATCGTACTATCATGTCGATCAAACGTCACATGGGTACTTCCCACAAGGAAACGATCGATAGCAAAGACTACTCTGCACAAGAGATCTCTGCAATCATCCTGCAAAAATTGAAATCCGATGCTGAAGCTTATCTGGGTCAAACGGTAACTCAAGCAGTTATCACTGTACCAGCTTACTTCAATGACAGTCAGCGCCAAGCGACTAAAGATGCGGGTAAAATTGCAGGTTTGGAAGTTCTGCGTATCGTCAACGAGCCAACAGCAGCAGCTTTGGCATACGGTATGGAGAAATCCGAAGACCAAACGATCCTCGTATATGACCTGGGTGGCGGTACGTTCGACGTATCCATTCTTGAACTGGGTGATGGCTTCTTCGAAGTTAAAGCAACTAGCGGGGACAACAAACTAGGCGGGGATGACTTTGACCAAGTGATCATTGATTACCTCGTAAGTGAATTCAAAAAAGATCAAGGCATTGACTTGAGTAAAGATAAAGCAGCGGTTCAACGTTTGAAAGATGCAGCGGAAAAAGCGAAAAAAGAACTTTCCGGCGTATTGACTACAACGATCTCCTTGCCGTTCATCACAGTTGCTGATGGCGTTCCTCAGCATTTGGAGTTGAACCTGAGCCGTGCGAAATTTGAAGAAATCTCTGAAGGTCTGGTTGAGCGTACACTTGAACCAACTCGTCGTGCATTGAGTGATGCGGGTATGACGCCTAACGATATCGACAAGATCGTATTGGTTGGTGGTTCGACACGTATTCCAGCAGTACAAGAAGCAATCAAAAAACTGACGGGTAAAGAGCCACACAAAGGCGTTAACCCGGATGAAGTTGTAGCTTTGGGTGCTGCTGTACAAGCGGGCGTACTGACAGGTGACGTTAAAGACGTTGTATTGCTCGACGTAACGCCATTGTCCCTGGGTATCGAAACAGCGGGTGGCGTATTCACTAAAATGATCGAGCGTAACACTACGATCCCTACAAGCAAATCTCAAGTGTTCTCCACGTATGCAGACAATCAACCAAGCGTTGAGATTCATGTTCTGCAAGGTGAGCGTGAGATGGCAGCGGGTAACAAATCGCTTGGACGTTTCATGTTGGGTGATATTCCACCAGCTCCACGTGGCGTTCCACAGATCGAAGTTAGCTTCGATATTGATGCCAACGGTATCGTTAACGTATCTGCAACAGATAAAGGTACGAACAAAACTCAAAAAATCACAATCACTTCTTCCAGCGGTTTGAGCGATGCTGAAGTTGAGCAAATGATGAAAGATGCTGAGTTGCACGCTGAAGAAGATAAAAAACGCAGAGAACTCGTTGAAGCGAAAAACAGTGCAGATCAATTGATCTACTCTGTTGACAAAACGATCAAAGATCTTGGCGAAAAAGCAGATGCTGGCGAAGTTGAAAAAGCGAATGCTGCCAAAGAAAAACTGCAAGGCGTTCTGGCTTCCGACAACCTGGAAGATATCAAAGCTGCTACAGAAGAACTGACAGAGATCGTTCAACAACTGTCCGTGAAACTGTATGAGCAAGCTCAGGCGCAAGAGCAAGAAGCACAAGGTGCTGAAGAGCAACAAGGTTCTGCTAAACGTGACAACGTCGTAGACGCTGATTACGAAGTTGTGGATGAAGATAAAAAACAAAACTAATTCGTAGTTCTACGCGAATTAAACATCGGTGACGTTCGAATTAGAGGGAAAGTCATAGCCGGGGCTCCCGCGCTTTGGCTTTCCTTTTGTCACGATGTGCGATATGGTGAATGATATGGGGGTGGAAGAGTGGCTGAAAAGCGTGATTATTATGAGGTGCTTGGCGTTAGTAAAACGGCTAACGACGATGAGATTAAAAAGGCTTATCGTAAGCTTGCCCGTCAGTATCACCCTGACGTAAACAAGGCTGCTGATGCGGAAGCTAAATTTAAAGAAGTTAAAGAAGCTTACGACGTAGTGAGTGACGGTCAGAAGCGTGCACAATATGATCAATATGGTCATGTCGATCCGAATCAAGGTGGATTCGGTGGTGGCGGTGATTTTGGCGGCGGCGGATTTGGCGACATCTTCGACATGTTCTTTGGCGGCGGTGGCGGTGGACGACGTGATCCAAATGCTCCGCAACGGGGGAATGATCTGCAGTACACGATGACAATTGAGTTCAAGGAAGCTGTATTCGGTAAAGAAACCGATATTACGATTCCGCGTACCGAAGGCTGTGATACCTGTCATGGCTCAGGTGCCAAACCTGGAACGAAACCGGAAACCTGCTCGGTCTGCCAAGGTAGCGGTCAGCAGGAAGTCGTGCAAAATACACCGTTTGGTCGTATGGTTAATCGTCGTGCATGTTCGAACTGTAGCGGTTCGGGCCAAATTATCAAAGAAAAATGTACAACGTGCAGTGGTAGCGGTAAAGTCCGCAAGCAACGCAAAATCCATGTTCGCATTCCAGCGGGTGTAGATGATGGCGCGCAACTGCGTATGACAGGTGAGGGTGAAGGCGGCCTGCGTGGCGGACCAGCGGGAGATCTGTATATTGTCATTCGCGTGAAATCACATGATTTCTTCGAGCGTGAAGGCGACGATATTTATTGCGAAATCCCACTTACCTTTGCTCAGGCAGCTCTGGGAGATGAAGTTGAGATCCCAACGTTGACCGAGAAAGTGAAGTTGAAAGTACCAGCTGGTACACAAACGGGAACGTATTTCCGCCTCAAAGGCAAAGGTGTACCACGCCTGCGCGGTATGGGGCAGGGGGATCAGCATGTGAAAGTGGTTGTGGTTACACCTAGTAAGCTGAATGACGAGCAGAAGGATCTGCTTCGCCAAATTGCTTCGCTGGATGGAGAGCAAACACATGAGCATGAACAATCTTTCTTTGATAGAGTGAAACGCGCCTTCCGCGGCGACTGAGAATAAAATAAAGTAAGTTCAAAAGGACACCACAGCGGTTTTTACCGCGGGGTGTCCTTTTTTGTACGCCTTTTTTAGTGGTTCAGTGGTTTTTGTGAAATCCATGGATTTATGCTACAAAGAACGACAGCAATTTGTGGGAGCATTTCGGTATATTCTGAGCGAACTTGCGGAAAGATAGCATGGCGAGAATGATATGCATAGCTGATATGCGAGAAATTAGGGAAGCAGGTGAAGCGGATGACCGAGAAAAATATTTTGGCGTACTTTCACAGCCCGGAGCAGGCTCAAGGGGCGGCCAAAAAACTGGAGGCATTGCGAGTGGAGGACCTGTCAATTAATCGATTCAGCCGATATGCGGGTGTAGGACCAAGCGGGGCTTCCTACAAGCCGGGCGTTTCCGGCAGTTTTTCATCATGGGTGCCCGATTCGATGCAAACAAATGCCAGTGCTGGAATTATGGCTGCGGCGGACCCTTCTGCAAGCGGCATGAGTGATGGTGGACAGGGTGGACCTACAGGAAGAGATGTATTGCTAACTGTCATCGTAGATGAATCGGTACATCACCGCGCTATGTCTATTATCGAACAAGCCGGTGGAATGATCTAGTTTCAAGAAATCCATATAAGATGGACAGATAATTACACTTTAACGGAGAGTGTAGAACCAATCTGAAGAAGCGAAGCGTGCGCCTAAAAGCTTTCGCAAGAAAGCTACTTCGGAAGCATACGCTATCCCCGGATTTCTCCCTTTAAGGAGGGAGTTGAAGGAATCTGGGGATAACAGCGATCGGAGGATGGGGCTACAATCGGAGTCTTACAGTGTAACAAATATTAGTTCATTTTAATTTGAAGGAGGAGCATTACAATGGCAGAACATGAACGTCCAGGGAAGATCTTAACAAAAACGGAAAAGATGAAACGTATGCAATCCGCAAAAAATGAGGACGTGGAATTCAGCGCTGAAGCTGCGGATCATGAAGATATCGAAGCACTACGCCGCAGTGAAGCGGCTGATCGACGTCAGGGACGGGAGCTTCATGACTGAAGATCGCTCGGCAGTGACCCTCGAAGCTGTTTTTACAAGCTGGACTGAGGCTGAGTCTGCACGCAGAGCCCTGGAATTGTTGCACCCGAACCAATTGAGTATTGAGAGCCTTGGCAATGAAGCGTCTGCATTGGACTCAAACGATGTTACGGGCTCCGATAATTCTCCTACGGCCGTCGTTGGAGGATTTAGTGGCGAATTGAATGTACTTGCCCTGATTAGCGATGAAACGGAAATGTTGTCCAATGGTCAGGTGTATGATACACCCAAAGAGCACTCGGCCAACAGGCTAAAACAAGAAATTTTGCTGACCGTGTCCGTATCCAACGATTCGCTCCCGCAAGCCGCAGAGATGATCACGCAGAATGGTGGACGTTTTTGCTAACTGAGATTCGAATTATGCAAAATGCTGAAGTAAATGAAACAGATATGATATGAATAAATGACAGGATATTCGAGCAGTCAGGCTGCGGATATCCTGTTTTGTTTTTCTTTTACTGGTGCGGCTTTGTGCTCCGGCTAGCTTGTGTAGTACAATAGTTGGGATGTTTGAAAAATGAGGAGGAAAAACCAAGTATGTTATGGCATGAACTAACAATACATACCACAGAAGAAGCTGTGGAGATGATTTCGAATTTCTTACATGAAGCGGGTGCTGGAGGGGTTTCGATTGAAGAGTCCGGTACTTTAAATAAAAAACGGGACACGACATATGGTGAGTTATACGACGTTCCTTTGAATGATATTCCGGAAGGCTTTGCGGTCATCAAAGGGTACTTCTCCGAAGGTACGGACATGGTTGCATTACAGTCTGAAGTTAATCCGAGAGTTGAGGAACTCTCCGAATTCGGAATTGATACAGGTGAGGTTCGTTATGAGACGCGTACAGTGGATGAAGATGACTGGGCAACAGCCTGGAAACAATATTTCAAGCCGGTACGTGTATCGGAACGTTTGACGATCAAGCCAACGTGGGAAGAGTATACGCCTGAAAGTCCAGATGAGAAAATTATTGAGCTTGATCCAGGCATGGCTTTTGGTACAGGAACCCACCCAACGACCTCCCTCTGCTTGCGCACACTGGAAACGGTTATTCAGGGCGGCGAGGAAGTTATTGACGTAGGTACAGGTTCTGGTATTTTGGCTATTGGAGCGATAAAACTTGGGGCAAAACATGTACTGGCGCTTGATCTTGATCCGGTTGCGGTAATCAGTGCCAGGGAGAATGTGGAACTGAATGGGCTGGAACAACAAATTACGGTTAAAGAGAGTGATCTGTTGTCCGTCCTTGGGAGTCAGGACCCTGCACTTGGTGTACAACTACCGGTTAAGGTTGTCGTGGCGAACATTCTGGCTGAGATTATTTTGTTGTTCGTAGACGATGTCTATAATGCGCTTGAGTCTGGTGGCACCTATATTGTATCCGGCATTTGGAAGAACAAAGAGCAGGTTGTGCATGATGCACTTGTAGCCTCCGGATTTGAAGTGAGTGCGATCCACCGTGATGAGGATTGGCTGGCATTTGTAGCCAGAAGGGGGTAACCCATGGACTTCCTGGAGCGGTTCTTTCGCCTTCCGATTGATCAATTACCATTCTTCCTGCTGACCATCCTGATCGCATTTACAGTTCACGAATTCTCACATGCGTATTTTGCCAACAAATTTGGTGATCCAACGGCTAAGCTGCTTGGAAGAGTTACGCTGAATCCGGTCGTGCACTTTGATCTGCTGGGTGTGTTACTGCTTGTTATTGCAGGCTTCGGTTGGGCGCGCCCAGTTCCTGTAAACCGTGCGAATTTTGACAAACCAAGATTGATGGGGACTATCGTATCTGTCGTAGGTCCTCTGAGTAATCTGCTGCTCGCCATTATTGGTGCCATTGTCTACGGTTGTCTGTTTGGATCAGGCGTACTGGGCAACATTGAGAATGAGCGAGTGGTTACAGCCCTGATGACGTTTTTACCTATGTTCAGCATAACGAACTTTTTCCTGTTTATGTTTAATCTGATTCCTCTTCCGCCATTGGATGGTTATCGTATTCTTGAAGATGTATTGCCAAGGCCCCTCAGTCGCAAGCTGCAGGGTGTGGAACAATGGTCCATCTTTATTTTCCTGCTGATTCTGGTTATCCCGCCATTGCAGGCTGTAACGATTCAACCGTTATATGTATTTGCAAATAACATGTATATGGATCTGGTAGGTCTGATTATTGAATTATATCGCTAAAAGCGTATCGTGTTTTGGACGGATATACTGGTCAGAAACACGTAAAAGTTGTATGATCATCTGTGGCGATTGGATTCACGCCTACCATCAGGCGGGGTGAATTCCAGTCATAACAGGACAGAATGGGTGGATTGACTAATGCAGCGATATTTTGTATCTGCAGAACAGTTTAATGAACACGCTGTGATCATCACAGGTGATGATGCACGCCATATTGGCAAGGTCATGCGTGGTAAACCTGGAGATAAACTGATTGTCAGTGACGGAAACTCCAGAGAAGCACTCGTGGAAATTGAGAGTATTGAAGTTGGCCAAGTGACAGCCAATATTGTGGAACCTCTCGAGATGGACCATGAAGCACGGATTCGTGTAACCGTGGCACAGAGTTTGCCCAAGGGTGACAAGATGGAAACAGTCATCCAGAGATGTACTGAGATTGGGGCGGTATCATTTGTACCCTTCCTATCAGAACGTACGATTGTGCAATATGATGCCAAGAAAGAAGGCAAACGGTTGGAGCGGTGGCGGAAAATTGCCAAGGAAGCTGCCGAACAGAGTCACCGGAATCGCATTCCATCCGTTGAGCAGCCGCTTTCCTGGAAAGGGCTGTTATCTTCTTTTGAGGGCTACAGCCTGGTATGTTATTGTTATGAGAAAGAAAACGGTAAACAGCTGAGAGATGCACTGAAACCGTTTATTGAGCAACTTGCACCTGATGCAAGTGCAGAAGTATTGATCGTGGTTGGACCGGAAGGTGGATTTTCTGAGAAGGAGACGGCAGAGGCTGATCAGGCAGGTGCTGTATCTGTTGGACTGGGCAAACGCATTTTGCGTGCTGAGACAGCTGGAATGGCAGCACTAACTTGCGTGCTATATGAATCCGGAGAAATGGGAGGAATGTAATTATGCCATCCGTGGCGTTTTACACCTTAGGCTGCAAAGTTAATTTCTATGATACAGAGGCGATTTGGCAATTGTTCAAAAACGAAGGTTACGATCAAGTGGACTTTGATGAACAGACAGCGGATGTATACTTGATTAATACTTGTACAGTAACCAATACCGGCGACAAAAAGAGCCGTCAAATTATTCGTCGTGCCATTCGGCGCAACCCGGAGGCGATTGTGGCCGTTACAGGCTGCTATGCGCAGACTTCTCCGGCAGAGATTCTGGACATCCCAGGGGTGGATCTGGTTATCGGTACACAGGACCGTGACAAGATTCTGCCATATGTTAATGAAATTCAGGAGTCCCGTCAACCGGTTAACGCGGTACGTAATATTATGAAAACCCGTGTATTTGAAGAAATGGACGTACCGGATTTTGCTGACCGTACCCGCGCGTTCCTGAAGATTCAGGATGGTTGCAATAACTTTTGCACGTTCTGCATCATTCCGTGGTCTCGTGGTCTCTCACGCAGTCGTGAGGCGAACAGCATTATTCAACAGGCGCATCAACTCGTACACGCCGGATACAAAGAGATTGTTCTCACGGGTATTCATACAGGTGGATATGGGGATGACATGGAGAACTATGATCTGACCGATCTGCTGTGGGATTTGGATAAGGTAGAGGGGCTGGAGCGTATTCGAATCAGCTCGATTGAAGCCAGCCAGATCGACGACCGTATGCTCGACGTGATCAAACGTTCCGATAAACTCGTTCGTCACTTTCATATTCCGCTGCAAGCGGGTGATGATGCGGTGTTGAAACGCATGCGCCGCAAATATACGACAGAAGAGTTTTACAACAAAATGCTTCGCATTCGGGAAGCAATGCCGGATGTAGCGATTACAACAGACATCATTGTTGGATTTCCAGGTGAGACGGATGAGATGTATCGTAATGGCTATAAGTTGATGCGGAAGATCGGTTTTTCCGAAATGCATGTATTCCCTTATTCCAAGCGTACGGGTACACCAGCAGCACGAATGGAAGATCAGGTGGACGAAGAAGTCAAAAATGCACGTGTGCATGAACTGATTGACTTGTCTGAGCAGATGCAGCTGGAGTACGCTGAGCAGTTTGTCGGACAGGTACTGGATGTTATTCCCGAAGGTGAAGCCAAAGGCCGCGAGGGAAGTGGCAAGCTGCACGGTTATAGCGACAACTACATTCAACTGGTCTTTGATGGAACGATGGATATGGTCGGTAAAGTGTGCCGAGTCAAAGTGGTTGAAGCCGGCGTCAACGAGAGTCAGGCTACGCTGGTACGTGTTTTGGAAGAGAATCTTAAGTCCGCCGCGATGTAATCGAGGCGTCAGAAACAAGGATTTCATTTCCTTGGGGAGCTTACCCGGGGAGATGAGGTCCTTCTTTTGCAAAAAATAAGATAAAGATATCGAAGTTGATGGGGGAGAGCACGATGAACAAAAAAGAAATTTCAGCAGGCGGAGTTGTTTATAGAACAGGGGAAGGTGGAAGTCTTCAAATTCAGCTTATCGTAGATCGTTATGGTAAAACAACTCTCGCCAAGGGCAAAATGGAAGATGGAGAAACAATCGAACAGACGGCACTGCGCGAAATTTTGGAAGAGACAGGTATGGTGGGTCGCATTGTAGAGCCGGTCGATATCATTGCTTACACGTACCAACATGCAGATTTTGGCCCGGTGGACAAGGAAGTTCATTATTATCTCGTTGAAGCCGAGAGTGGTGATCTACAGCCTCAGATTGAAGAAATCAAGGGTGTGGATTGGTATGCTCCGGAAGAAGCATGGTCCTTACAGCAGCAGAGCGGATATGATAATAACGATGATATCTTGCGTGTAGCCCTGAACAAGTTAGGCATTAACGTATAATGCACTATTGTTCGAGTCAGTTAGCCGCGCGCTCTGTGGGTCTGGATAGGCAGATCATCAAGCCACGGGTGACTTCGCCGCGGGGGCGTGGACCGGTGGTTTTTTGTGCCAGATTGGCAAGTAACAGAATGGCAAAGCGAGCAGTGAACTGGTGATGTTAAAAAGGGTCTGGGCATGCGCAATCTGTGCCCCGTTGTCCGCTGACAGCCAGGCCGAAGCTGCATGCAGCTGGCCGATCAGCGGCATAAATAGCAGCGCTCCCGCAATGTTTAATACAACATGGGAGGCTGCGACAAATTTGCCTGCGGATGCTCCGCCCGCGGCAGCAATCACAGCGGTGATGCAGGTCCCCACATTGGACCCGATCACAATGGCGATGCCGATCTCCACAGGCAATACCCCTGTGGCTGCCAGCGTAATCGCCATGCTAATGACAGCTGCGCTGCTGTGAATGAGCGCTGTCAGACAGGCACCTGCCAGGAAGCCCCACCACAAGCTGTCGGCCGAGCGGTCGAGAAACCATTGAAATACGCCCATGCTCCGCAAGGGTAAGGCAATGGATTGCATCACCTGAATGCCTGTCATAACAAGTGCAAATCCCGCAGCTGCGAGGAAACTGTACTGGATGTTAAACAGAGTCTGACGCGTGCGTTCAGGAGCGGCCAGATTGCGTTCACCAAGAACAACAAACATGGCCCAGCCCGTTAGCGACAGGACGAGTAGCGGTAGGGAAGCACGTCCGATCTGCAGTCCCACCAGCTCCGTCGTCAGGCATGTCCCGATGTTGGTGCCGAGGATGATGCCAAGTGTTCGTCCATAGGTAATTAATCTGGCATTAGCCAGTCCAATGGTGAGTACGGTGACCGCAGTACTGCTCTGTAACAGGGCCGTTGCACCTGCACTGAAGGCCATGCCTTTCCATGGAGCAGAGGTGGCACGATTGAGCCAATCTGCCAACATGGGCCCTGCCATGCGCTGCAAGGCCGTTTCCATCAGCTTCATGCCACCAAAAAAGATAATAAGCCCATAGAGTAAGGGCAATATAACATCTCTAAACATAGAAACATCATTCCTTCCGTCCGGTTCCTTAACTCATCCTATGAGTAAGAAGAGACAACCATGACAAGCCTAAAGGAATTCAGAGGGAAGCGACCTAAATTACCCCACCCCAATTCGGAAGATACGGTGATTCGTAACCGGAACGTCACTTAACTGCTGCACCCCAATTCGAAAGATACGGTGATTCGTGCAAGTGTAGTGGAGGGGACGAAATCGAATCTGAAGAAGCGAAGCGTGCGCCTTTGTCTCCGGATTTTCCCTTTAAAAAGGGAATCAAAAAAATCTGGAGACAACAGCGATCAGAAGATCGATTCGTAACCGGAACGTCACTTAACTGCTGCACCCCAATTCGAAAGATACGGTGATTCGTGCAAACGTAGTGGAGGGGACGAAATCGAATCTGAAGAAGCGAAGCGTGCGCCTTTGTCTCCGGATTTTCCCTTTAAAAAAGGGAATCAAAAAAATCTGGAGACAACAGCGATCGGAAGATCGATTCGTAACCGAAACGCCACCTACGCGCCGCACCAAACCTATCTTTTGAACTATTAAATTAAAGGAAGTGGATCTACCTTGCCATCAGTTACACTCGAACGCAGTCGCAAAAAGCGGCTTGAACATGCACATCCATGGATATTTAACAATGAAATTGCCTCTGTTGACGGAAACCCGGAACCGGGAGATCTGGTCAATGTATTGAATCATCAAGGTCGCTATCTGGCGACAGGTTATTACAATCCTGCATCTCAGATCACTGTAAGGGTTGTAGCGTATCAACCTCTGGAGTCCGAACAGATGGACACCGCGTTTTTTGCAGCGCGTTTCCGCGATTGCTTGCGTCACCGGGAACGTTTTATCCAGGATGGAGAGGCATATCGTCTCGTTTACGGCGAAGCTGATTTTCTGCCAGGATTAATCGTTGATCGATTCGGCAGCATCCTCGTTGTACAGTTGCTTACACTTGGCATGGATCGTTGCCGTGAAGCCATCGTACAGGCACTCATTGAAGTAATGCAGCCGGAAGGCATATATGAGCGCAGTGATGTCTCGATTCGTGAACTGGAAGGTTTGGAACAGACCAAAGGTCCGCTGTATGGAGAGTGCCCACGGCATGTCACTGTTACAGAGAATGGGCTACTCATTAAAGTGGATATCGTGGAAGGGCAGAAGACAGGTTACTTCTTCGACCAACGCGAGAATCGTGCAGCCATCGAACCGCTTATGAAGGGTTGGGGCTACAAGAGTGGAATCATACTTCAAACGACCGAGCAGGATGGCATAGAGCAGCTTTTGCCTGTGAATAAAAGCGGTAAAGTAGTTACATTCCCATATTGGGATGGTGCCACTGTACTTGAGTGTTTCTCACACACGGGAAGCTTTACGTTGAATGCTTGCAAGTATGGAGCCAAAAAAGTGACTTGTCTTGATATTTCGGAGCATGCCATTGAGAGTGCACGAACAAATGTGGAGCTGAACGGTTTCACTGACCGGGTCGAGTTCGTAGTTGCTGATGCATTCCAGTACTTGCGTGAACAAGTGAAAGGGCTGGATGAACGTACCTCACGTGCACGTGCAGGCGAACAGAAAGTGGATACATCCAAAGCGCTTGCAGCTGGCGGTAAAACATTTGATGTGGTCATCCTTGATCCTCCTGCATTTGCCAAAACGAAATCAGCAGTTAAAGGTGCATGTCGCGGTTATAAAGATATCAATCTGCAAGGAATGAAACTGGTCAATGAGGGTGGATATTTGGTAACAGCCAGCTGTTCGTATCATATGCGTCCAGACTTATTCCTAGATACGATTGCTGATGCAGCAGAAGATGCAGGCAAAGTGCTTCGTTTGATCGACTGGAAGGCAGCCGGTAAGGACCACCCGCAAATTTTGGGCGTGGATGAAGGACATTACCTGAAATTTGCTATTTTCGAAGTGCGCAGTAAAAAGAATTAATTGTCTGATTTCCGTTCCAATCAAGTATAGATCAAGTCAAAAGTCCACAGTGTGATAGCTGCGGGCTTTTTGCTGTTTTGCTGTGTTAACGGAGATGATCTCCGGTTTTACCGAATAGTGGCAAACGTATGTTCCGAACCAAGTCAGATATGTTATACTGGGAATTAAAATCTTGTACGTGTGGTTTGGAGGATTAGACATGTCCGTTCGTTTTGTTATTGGCCGGGCAGGCAGCGGCAAAAGCTCGCTGATTACCCGGGAAATTACATCCCTGCTTCAACAAGAACCGCAAGGCACACCTTTGATTTTGCTCGTTCCCGAACAGAGTTCTTTTCGAACAGAGCAGGCATTGGTGTCTTCTGGAGCAATTAAAGGTACCATGCGTGCTGAAGTGCTCGGCTTTCGCCGTTTAGCCTATCGTGTAATGCAGGAAGCAGGTGGTTCTGCTCGTATTCCAATCGGAGCCGAAGGCAAAAAGATGCTGCTCTATAAAGTAATCCAGCGCCGTAAGGAAGAATTAAAGCTGTTTGGTGCATCCGGCAGCCAGCTGGGTTTTATAGGTGAATTAAATGATTTATATAGTGAATTTAAACGTTATGAAGTTGATCCATCATTGCTGGAAGAAGGGATGTCTGGAAGTAATACCTCATCCACTTCGCCGATTCTGGAGGACAAGTTGCATGACTTGAATCTGATATATCGTGACTATGAACAGGAACTGACCAATTTATATATTGATGATGAAGACACGTTGACCGAGCTGACAGATCGTTTGTCGGAAAGTGCATTGCTGCAGGATGCCCAGATCTGGATTGATGGTTTTCAGGGATTCACACCACAGGAGATGAGTGTGATCGGTAGGCTGATGTTGCAGTCCTCTTCCGTGACGATTGCCCTGACATTGGATCGTCCTTATGATCACGGCGCACTGCCTGGAGAACTGGAACTGTTTTATCCCACGGCAAGTGCCTATGCGCGCCTGAAAGGAATGGCTGACGAACTGGGTGTAACGAGCGATATAACCGTGCTAGATTCGGAGATTCCACCGAGATACAAGGATCGCCCGGGACTTGCTCATCTGGAGGCTGGTTTCGACCGGCGAATTCGTTGGAAAAGTGAAGGCCTTGATTCCGGAATCCGACTGGTTGCAGCGGAGAACCGACGAGCTGAGATGGAGGGAGCACTGCGTGAGATGCGGCGCCTGGCACAAAACGAAGGTGCGCGTTATCGGGATATGGCGGTACTTGTTCGTCAGTTGGATACCTACGCTGATATAGCTGAACCTCTATTCAGGGATTATGACGTACCCGTCTTTCTGGACCGCAGAAGAAATGAACTTCATCATCCATTATCCGAGTTTATCCGTTCTGCACTCGACATTGTTCGTCGACATTGGCGTTACGAGGATGTATTTCGCTGTGTCAAAACGGATCTGCTGCTTCCGCGTGATGGTTCCATCACTCGTGAAGATATGGACCAGCTTGAGAATTATGTACTGGCTTGTGGTATTCACGGGTATCGCTGGACTGACGGCAAACCGTGGAAGTATGTACCTAGCTTATCACTGGAAGATAACGGTCAGGATGGCCGTAGTCGAGGACGGGACCAGATGCTTTCTTTAATGGAGAGCTGTCGAACGGTCATTACAGATTCCTTGGGTGCTTTTGAGAAACGAATGAAAAAGGCAAAGACAGCCAAAGCCCAGTGCGAGGCACTATACAGACTGCTGGAAGATGCTGAGATCGCATGGAAGCTGGAGAACATGTCTGCTGAAGCTAAGGCACAAGGTGACCCCGAACGGTCGAGAGAACATCGGCAGATGTGGGGAGCTGTGCTAGATTTATTGGATCAGATGGTCGATATGATGGGGAATGAACGGCTGGATATCACGCTGTTTGCCGGGATGATTGAGACCGGATTGACGGAACTGAAGCTGGGTCTGGTACCACCAGCACTTGATCAGGTTTTGATGGGTTCTATGGACCGTACACGCCTTCAGGACATCAAATACGTATTTATCCTTGGCGCCGTTGATGGTGAATTACCCGCCGTACCTCAGGATGATGGCGTATTAACGGAACTGGAGAGAGCGTTACTGACGGAAAGAGGCATGGCGCTTGGACCAGGTGCAACAAGGCAGATGCTGGATGAACGTTTTCTGATCTATACGGCAATTACAGCGGCAAGTAGCCAGTTGTGGCTGAGTTACCCGGTTGCTGATGATGAGGGGAAAGCACTGCTTCCTTCCGAGATTGTCCGCCATGTACGGAAGATGTTTGGTCTACAAGAACAGCCATTGCTCGCTCAACCACCGGTTGCGAACTCGGAAGAAGCGCATTGGTCCTATGTCACCCATCCGGGTCAGAGTCTGTCAACGCTCATTGGACAATTGCGCAAATGGCGCCGCGGAGAAGACATCCCTGAAATGTGGTGGGTGGTCTACAATTGGCATGTATCTCGAGAGACAAGCAGACCTCAGCTGGAACGGTTGATGGGATCAATCTTTTATCGTAATCGGGCATTACCACTACGTACAGTTACCAGTCGCAGACTGTATGGTACAGAGGTGAGGACGAGTGTCTCGCGAATGGAGCGGTTCGTCGCTTGTCCGTTCTCCCATTTTGCTTCGCATGGGCTGCGCCTCAAAGAACGGCAATTGTATCGCCTTCAGGCTCCTGATATCGGACAGCTGTTTCATGCTGCGCTAAGCCAGCTGGCTATGCGGTTGCGCGAAGAAAATCGTAGTTGGGGCAGTTTGACTCCAGACCAATGCCGTCAGGAAGCCGAACAAACGGTGGAGCAGATTGCACCACAGCTGCAAGGGGAGATTTTGCTAAGCACCAAGCGATACGGTTATATTTTCCGCAAATTGAAGGACATTGTTAGCCGGGCATCCGTTATTCTTGGTGAACAGTCCAGACGTGGAAGTTTTGAACCGATTGGATTGGAGCTTGATTTTGGACCAGATAAAACACTGCCGCCATTACGTTTTGAACTGGAAAACGGCTGTGTGATGGAGATCGTGGGTCGAATTGACCGTGTAGATGTCGCAGAAGGAGAGAATGGTCTGCTCCTGCGTGTCATTGACTATAAATCAAGCCAGACGGACCTCAAGTTACATGAAGTGTACTATGGTCTGTCATTGCAAATGCTCACCTATCTGGAGGTGCTGCTTAGTGCTGCCGAAGAATGGCTTGGGGAAACGGCGATGCCGGGAGGAACGTTGTATTTCCATGTGCATAACCCGCTGTTGCAATCCGCAAACGGCATGACATCAGAGCAGGCAGGACAAGAACTGCTGAAACGGTTCAAAATGAAAGGTTTGCTGCTGGCGGATCGGGACGCAATCGCTCAAATGGACAACACCCTGGATAAGGGGTATTCAGCAATTATTCCAGTTGCCCTTAAGGCGGACGGAAGCTTTTATAGCAGCGCCGCTGTAGCTACGCCAGAGCAATGGGATACGCTGCTTGCTTCAGTTCGCAGTAATATCCGCGAGATTGGTACCCGGATTACGGATGGGGATGTGGCCATTGAGCCTTATCGTATTCAGCAGGAAGTGGCGTGTACGTTCTGTCCATATAAGCCTGTTTGTCAGTTTGATGAGAATATAGAAGGAAATGAGTATAACCTGTTGTCCAAACCGGGCAAACAGCAAATCTGGGATATGTTATCTCACACCAAGGGAGGGGAAACATCATGACGAATATGCCAAAACCGGAAGGAAGCTTCTGGAGTGATGACCAGTGGAGTGCCATCTCGGAAAGCGGAGAAGACATTCTGGTTGCCGCAGCGGCGGGATCAGGCAAGACAGCCGTACTGGTTGAACGAATTATTCGCAAGATCGCAGATCCCTCCCAAGGATTCAGTGTGGATCGTTTACTTGTAGCTACGTTTACCAAAGCGGCCGCCGCCGAGATGAAACAACGGATTCGGGAAGCGTTGGAACGTGCGCTGGAAGAACAGCCTGGAGAAGAGCATCTGCGTAAGCAGCTGTCGCTGCTTGGACGGGCATCTATTACAACGCTGCATTCATTCTGTATGGAAGTCATTCGCCGTTATTATCAGCAAATTCCGTTGAACCCGGCTTTCCGTATCCTGAATGAAAATGAAGCGGAAATCATGCGGCAGGAACTGCTTGAAGAACTATTTGAGGAAAAGTATGGCGAAGAAGATGAAGGGAGTACATTCCGCGAATTAGTGGACTGGTTCAGTGGAGAACGAAACGATGATGCGATGCATCGACTGGTGCAACGTTTGTATGATTTCTCCCGCAGTCATTCCTGGCCGGATCATTGGCTCTCAGAGATGGCGTCTGCTTTTCAGGTGGAAAGTGTAGAGGCACTTGGACATTCAGCATGGGTTCAGAGTATTTTGCGTGATGCGGCTCTTGCTTTAAGTGGTGCAGCAGGATTGCTCCGTCAAGGCATTCATATTTCCATGCAGCCTGAAGGTCCGGCACCTTATGCAGATACGTTAAAAGAAGACCTGGTGATGGTAGAAGAACTGTTGTCTGCAGCCCAGATTATGCCATGGGAAAGGTTGCCTGAAGTGTTTCAACCCGCTACATTTGGCAAACTGAAACCCTGCAAAAAAGATCAGACGGACCCTGCTTTACAAGATCAGGTGAAGGAACTCCGTGAGGCTGCGAAAAAGGCAGTTACCGACCTGAAAGGTTCATTGTTCGGAAGAAGTGCGTTTTCGTTCTGGCAGGAGCTGGAGCAAGCGGCACCACTCATGCAGGAGTTGTCTAGGTTGGTTAGTACATTTGGAGAACGTTATCGACAGGCTAAACAGGAACGTGGGCAAGTTGACTTCAGTGATCTGGAGCATTACTGTCTTCACATTTTGCGACATGAGGATTCAACGCCTGAACTGTCAATGCCTTCCGATGCGGCTATGGAGTACCGTTCGCGATTCGATGAAGTGTTGCTTGATGAATATCAGGATACCAATACGGTTCAGGAAGATATCGTGAAGCTCATCTCCAGAGAAAACCCGGGTAACCGATTCATGGTCGGTGATGTCAAACAGAGTATCTACCGTTTCCGGTTGGCTGAGCCGGGTCTATTTATGAACAAGTATCGTCAGTATGGAGCGAGCATGCGTGAGGATGGAAGTGTTGTAGATCGCCTGAGTCGTGCAGGCCAACGTATTGATCTTGCGCGTAATTTCCGCAGTCGTGCGGAAGTCGTGCATTCGGTCAATATGATATTCCGGCAACTCATGAACGAAGGTGTGGCAGAGATTGCTTACGATGAACGAGCTCAACTGGCATATGGGGCTACCTTCCCGTCAGAGACGCTTGGAGATGAGGCGTATACACCTGAACTCATGCTGATCGATCGTCAGGGTGGTGGTCCTGATCTGACAGAGAGCACGGATGAGAATGGGGATGTATCGGTCTCCGCAGAACTGGAGAGTGCCGAACTCGAAACAGCACAGTTGGAAGCAAGGGCGATCGCAAGGCGTATTCGTGAGATGGTTGGGGATACGGACAAACCTGCCCTCCATGTATATGACAAAGCCCTGCAAACGATGCGCCCGGCACGTTACGGTGACATGGTCATCTTGCTGCGTTCGACCTTGATGTGGGCTCCGCTCATGATTGAGGAGTTCAGACAGCAGGGAATTCCTGCTGGAGGAGAACAGAGCAAGGGTTATTTTCAGGCTACAGAAGTGGAAATCATGATGTCTCTGCTTCAGCTTGTTGATAATCCAAGGCAGGATATTCCGCTCGCTTCCGTGCTTCGTTCCCCGATTGTTGGACTGGATGAAGAGGAACTGGCACAGATTCGGCTTGGTGACAAAAGACAATCATTCTATGATGCGGTTATATCGGCTGCGGGAGATTGGAGCGATTCCTCCACTAATGCTGTACAACAATCCCGGCAGGATAATCATCCTGATTCCAATATGGTCCAGTTGCAGCGGCCGGAAGCCTGGGCAGAGATGGAACAGGGACAGCGGGAGACAGCAGCTTCAGTCGAGGCAGAGATCCTGGATGATGTCTATGAATCCGATGTGCATACATTGCATACAGATGGAATGCAAGATGCTGGTGTTGCGGGACATGCAAGTGAGGATTTGGGTATAACGGAGATCTCAGGCTCGGAGTTGCAGCAGAAGTTAATTCGTTTTATGCGTCAATTGCAGCAGTGGAGACTTGAGGCAAGACAAGGTAGTCTAAGTGAACTGATCTGGCGTATGTATCGGGAAACCGGTTATTTGGACTGGGTTGGTGGTCTTCCAGGAGGGCTGCAACGTCAAAGTAATCTTAAGGCATTGTACGACCGCGCACGACAATATGAGGAATCAACTGCGAATCGCGGCTTGTTCCGTTTCCTGACCTATGTTTCCAGACTGCGGGAAAACGGGGGAGACCTCGGGACTGTAGCAAGTAGTTCTGGTGAGCAGGACAACGCCGTACGTATCATGACGATTCACCGGAGTAAGGGTTTGGAGTTTCCAATTGTCTTTGTCGGTGGCATATCCAAGATGTTTAATCAGCAAGACTTGAACGCACCGTTTCTAATGCATAAGGAATTGGGATTTGGCCCGAGGTTTGTGGATCGTGAGAATCGGGTTGCCTATCCTACATTAGCCAATCTGGCGATTCGTCGTCGTGCGCAATTTGAACTGCTTGCTGAAGAGATGCGTGTGCTGTATGTTGCGTTGACCCGTCCCAAAGAGAAAATGATTCTGCTGGGTACTGTAAAAGATGCCGCGAAAAAAGCGCTCGCGTGGTCTCAGGTCAAGGATAGTCCTAAACTGGCATTGCCAGACTATCTGCTGGCTGCAGGACGGAGTTACCTGGACTGGATTGGGCCATCTCTGATGAGACATCCAGATGCGGGTGTGCTGCGTGAACTTGCCGGAAGCAATGATTCGTTCTCAGCCTGTCTTGCAGATGATCAATCTCGATGGGCGATTTCTATTATTTCCGCTGATCACGTGTCCCGTGACCATGTGGTGAATCAGACACTTGGGGAAGAAGATGGGATGACTGAGGTGCGGAAAGAACGAACTGCTGCACTAAAAGCCGTTCAGCCTGTGAAGTTGGTTACATCCTCAACGGTAGAAGAACTGACGAAGAGTGCACAAGTCACGGCTAACCAAAACATTGGAGATGAAGGTGCAGCTACAGTAGCTCTTCAACAAGAGGAGACACGGCTGATCAACGAGGTTGATCAACGACTTTCATGGACGTACCCCTATGAAGCAGCAACTCAAGTAGCAGCCAGTACATCTGTCACGGAGTTGAAAACGTTACTTGCGATGCAGGATATCCAGTCCGTAGAGGTGATGGAGGAACTGGGAGAACAGTCCGAGAAATTATTGGATTATAACACCTCAGGAATCAATAACATCAAGGATGAAACAAGCCATGCTCATCGTGATGCATCCAGTGAATCTATCAAGCATGAGGCTGGGTTAAAGTCAGATTCAAACCGTACGGTGAACGTTTCGGATGCGGGATCTGCGGGTACGTCTTTCAAACTGCACCTGCGTCGTCCGAAATTCATGGAGGCAACGCAGCTGACAGGGGCAGAACGGGGGAACGTGTATCATACGTTGATGCAGCATCTTCCTATAGATGGATCATCTGTTGATTCACAGCTTATTGAACAGACGATTGAGCGGTTGATTAAGCTTCAGATTTTGCTGGCCCATCATGCTGCGGCTATCGAACCTGAAGAACTGGCCGGATTTTTCAATACAGAACCAGGGAAAGAATTATTGCGTGCAGCGTGGGTGAAACGGGAAATTCCGTTTGTGTATGGACTTCCGGCACATCAGTCTCCTATGGAATGGCTACATGAACGGGCGGCGAACTCAGATATGCAGACAATAAATGAAGATAGCAAAATGCAGGCAACGATTGAAAATGAAACCGTGCTTGTACAGGGGATTATCGATTGTCTGTATGAGGTGGACGGCGAGCTTGTCTTGCTTGATTACAAGACGGATCGAGTATTGGAGCATCGTGGTGGTTTGGATGAACTTACCAAAAATTATCGCTTCCAGCTAGATCTGTATGGACGGGCTATTGAAGATATATTAGGTCGGAAAGTTGACCGGAAATGGCTGTACTTTTTTGATGGTGGACATGCAGTGAAATTGTAAAAAGATCGGAATTCAAAACCATGTATCTCACATGGGAGAGGGGTGGAACGGACGATGCGTATTTTGCATACAGGGGACTGGCATTTGGGAAAAACGCTGGAAGGACGAAGCCGACTGCGTGAACAGGAAGATTTCGTTGATGAACTCGTCAGGGTCGCTGATGAGCAGCAGGCAGATGCCATATTGATGGCCGGAGATGTGTATGATTCGGTGAATCCTCCCGCAGCGGCGGAACAGCTTTTTTATGAAGCGGCAGCACGTCTGACGGAGCATGGAAGACCTCTCGTGGTAATTGCAGGGAATCATGATCAGCCAGAACGTGTAGCTTCTGTGACTCCACTTGTGAACAGACAGGGCATTACACTCGTAGGGATGCCTACTTCAGAAGCGGTAACCATCTATGCGAAGCGAACCGGTGAGACTGCACATATAGCCGCATTACCTTATCCTTCTGAAGCCAGATTGAATGAATTGCTGACCACGGATGGGGATGAAAATGTGCTTCGTCAGGCATACAGTCACCGGGTGGGTATGTTAATGCAGCGTCTGGCAGCTTCTTTTCGCCCGGATACCGTGAACTTGGCCATGAGCCATATCTATGTACTCGGCGGACTTGAGAGTGATTCGGAACGTCCGATTCAGATCGGTGGGGCCTACACGGTGGACCCTTCATCTTTATCGACTGGTGCGCAATACACGGCGCTTGGGCATCTTCATCGTGCACAGGCTGTCAAAGGTGACGGGGTGATTCGATATAGCGGTTCTCCTCTCGCCTACAGCTTCTCGGAAGCAGGGCAGAGCAAGTCTGTCACGATGGTTGATCTGGCGCCGGGTGGAGCAGCACAGGTAGAAGAAGTTTTGTTAACCTCCGGGCGTCCGCTTGTGCGTTGGCAGGCGCGTGGTGGTCTGGCAGAAGTATATCGCTGGCTGGATGAGGGACGTGATCCGCAGGCTTTTATCGACATGGAAGTGTGGCTGGACGAGGCGATGTCCCTGAAGGAGATTCAGCAGCTGCGAAAATCACATGAAGGTATCATCCATATTCGCCCGGTGTATCCCGAGATGGCTGCAGCAGGACTTTTGGAACAACGATCCGAGCTGCCGGTCCACGAACTGTTCCGTAAATTTTATCAGCGTCAGACCGGTGGTGCACAACCGGAAGACAGCCTGGTACAGCTTTTCCTGGAACTTGTGGATGAAGACGAGCCGGGTGCGCGTGAGGAGGTCGAGGAAAGATGAAGCCGATTTTATTAAAAGTTGCCGGACTGCAAAGTTATCGGGAGATGCAGGAGATTGATTTTACCGTGCTGACGGAGACGGGACTATTCGGTATTTTCGGTCCAACGGGTAGTGGTAAATCTTCTTTGCTCGATGCCATCACACTCGCCATGTACGGAAAAGTGGAACGCGCGGTGAACGGGACACAAGGCATTATGAATCATGCAGAGGATTCGTTGTCGGTTGCTTTTACATTTGAACTGATGTCGGCGGAAGGCACTCGAAGGTTCCGGGTAGAGCGACGTTTCAAACGAAATAATGAAGTTTCGGTGAGTAATACGATCAGCAAATTCATAGAGACGGTTAATGGCGAAGAACAGGTACTTGCCGACAAATTGGCAGATGTGAATCGCTGTGTTGAAGATGTGATCGGTTTGAAGATGGATGATTTTACACGGGCAGTGGTGCTTCCGCAAGGAAAGTTTGCCGAGTTTTTGTCACTCAAAGGCAGTGAACGTCGCCAGATGCTGCAACGATTATTCCATCTGGAGAAGTATGGGGACCAGTTGGCCATCAAATTAAGTCGGCGGGTCAAGGATAATGATATGGTTCACCAATCTCTTGCTGCGGAGCAACAGGGACTGGGCAATGCTAGTAAGGAGACGTTGGAAGAAACGAAACGGCTTCTTCAAACCGCTGTTCAGCAGTCTGAATTGTCCCGAAAAGCGCTGGATGTAGCTGCAAAGGAAGCTGAACAACTGGGCAAAATTCGTGAGTTAAGTCACGAACGGCAGGCCCGGACGGATGAACAGCAGAAGCTGAAAGCACTGGAACCACAGATAGAGGCAGGCGAACAGCGGCTGAAACAATCCGTTGCGGCAGATGCAATACTGCCTGCGTTGCAGACGGTTCGAGATGCCACGGCTACACAGAAGCAGCGGCAGGATACCGCCGAGACAGCTCATCAGCAAGCACTGGAACATGAGCGTCTGGCTGTTCAGGAAGCGGAGAAGGCTGAGACGGCACGTAAGCAAATGACTGAGGAAGAACCGAAACTTTTGCTGCGCCTGGAGCAACTCGAACAAGCAAAAGAGCTGCAACGTGAACGGGACGGACTTCAAGCCGATTGCTCGCGCCTCGCGCAGTTGCTGGAACAGGGGCAGAGCGAACAAACTGCGCTGGGACAGCAGCTTGAGAAAGAAAAGGAACTGCAACAGCGCGGACGCAAACGGCGAGAGGAACTACAGGAGAGCCTCAAGCCAAATGAAGTGAAGTCAGAGGAACGCAGGCAACTTCAAGCTGCGCTTGAACTGAAACATCGTGTGGATACTGCTGCGGAGCAGTTGCAGCAAAACAAGGCTGACATGCAAGCTTATAAGCAGTCGGCAGAACAGGGAGCCGACAAGCTGAAGGCGGCGGCTGAGGAAGAAACACGCCTGAGTGATCAGCGTCAGCATCTGGTAGAACAGGCGTCAGCAGGTCTTGAGGCCTTGCTTGCCTGTGAGCAGGACATTAGCCGCGAACAGAGCCTGCTGGCTCTTGCGGAGGAACAGCTGCGTGGCACGATGCGCGAGCAGGAGCTGCACCGGCTGTCCTCCGCCTTGCGCGCCGAGCTGCGTGACGGCGAGCCATGCCCGGTGTGCGGCTCGCCGCATCACCCGCTCCCGGCTGCGCCGCCGGGAGAAGGTCCGCACGCAGGCGACGCGGACCTGGAACTGCTGCGCAGCCTGCACGCGGAGCTGCAGGAGCTGCGCTTTGGGCTGCGCCAGCAGCTGCACGAACGTCGCAGCCTGCTGACGCAGCTTGGCGCTGCGGCCGGCGAAGCTCCTGCCGCAGCCGAGGCCGCGCCTGCGGCAGCGGAGCCCGAGCCCGCCGGGTCGCCCGAACACGGGCGCTCCCCGGCAGGCTGGGCATCGCGTGCCGCTGCGCTGCGCGAAGCCGCGCAGGCGCTGGCTGCCGCAGCAGCGCCGCTCCAGGCCGAAGCCGCCGCGTTGCAGCAGGCGGCTGTGGGCGCGCAGCAGCGCCGCATGGAAGCGGCAGCTGCGCAAGAGGCCGGCCGTGCCGGGCTCGCCCAGGCGGAGCGCAAGCTGGCCGAGAGCGAGGCCGCAGCGGCTACTTTGCAGAGCCGCTGGGCCGCGGAACTGCCGGGCATCGCTCAGGAGGAGGCCAAGGCCCTCTATCAGGCGATGCAGGAGCGCGATGCGCGCGCCGAAGACATCAAGGAACGTCTGAACAAAAGCGTGACGTTCCTTGAGGAAAAAGACCAGATCATCCAATCTCTCCAGCAGAAGCTGGTGGAATTGGATAAACAACTGATTCAGTGGCAAACGGAGTGGCAGGGCAATAGCAAACAGCTGGCCGAGAAGGAAGAACGCTTGCGCCAGTGGGTTGGGGAGCAACGGGTAGAAGATCTGATTACTGCGGCTCAGGCTCGTCTGGATGGACTGCGGAAAACAGCTTCGGACTCGGCACAACGCTTCAAAGAAGCGGACACACTGAAGCAGGAATCAGCGAAGAAAGACGTTATGGCTCAGCAGGCAGCTACCTCGGCTACAGAACATCTGCAACAAGCACAGGAACGGTGGAAGCAATTGCTGGAACAATCTCCGTTTGACTCGGATGATGCAGTTGTATCCGCGGCAATTCCTTCACAGGAAGCAGAGCGACTGGCAGGGGAGATCCAGCAGCACCGTGAACGTGAGCGTGAACTGGCATCCCAGTTGCGTGAATTGGAACAAAAGCTGGGTGGTGCTGTCGTATCAGAGGAACAGTGGTTAGCCTGCACCGAACGTTTGCAGCAGGTCCGAATTGAGGACGAGGCTGCCCTTCGTGCCAAAGCACGTGCAGAACGTGATCTGGAGGATGTGGAGCAGCGACATGTTCGCTGGACCGAACTGGAGAACAAGCGGGTGGAGGTAAGCCGTCAAGGTGAGCTGCTCAGCAAATTGCAATCCGCGTTCAGAGGCAATGCTTTTGTCGAGTATATTGCCGAAGAACAACTGATGCAGGTTAGTCATGCGGCATCTCAGCGTCTGCGTTTCCTGACCAAACAACGTTATTCACTGGAGGTGGATTCCGGTGGTGGTTTTGTAATCTGTGATGATGCCAACGGGGGAGTCAAACGACCGGTATCAACGTTGTCAGGTGGCGAGACGTTTTTGACTTCGTTGTCACTGGCCTTGGCACTGTCGGCCCAGATTCAGCTGCGAGGTCAGTACCCACTTCAATTCTTCTTCCTGGATGAAGGATTTGGTACACTTGACCCTGAACTGTTGGATACCGTCATTACGTCTCTGGAAAAATTGCATGACGATCGATTGGCTGTTGGTGTCATCAGTCACGTGCCTGAACTGCGTGCACGCTTGCCGCGCAAACTTGTGGTGATTCCGGCAGGTGAGGCCGGAAACGGCTCACGTGTGGTCTTGGAGACTCTGTAGAGGGCAATGTGTAAGCAATATAGATCATAGAAGTGCCTCTAATAGTCCAAGCAAAATGAATATTAGAGGTTGTTCAAAAAGTCCGCTTTTGATTACGAATGGTGCCTATTAAACACGCACTATTACGTAATATTATTTTTGTGAAAATATTTCTTTTCTTGCTTTTATAACTTAGCGGAGTGAGTTACATCACAGATACAGGTTCATCCCGCTGTTATACTACAGTTAAGCCGACAAACTTTATTTAAGTACCCCGGCGGACATCTGATCAGGACGTTTCCTGAATAGATGTCCGCGCAGCAGCCTTCCAAGGAAGCCGCTCACGGGGTGCTTCTTTTTTGTGTTTTTTCGTCAGTAGTGTCAATTCGCCCAGTTCTGAATACCATGAAAAGGTGATCAAGAGCAGAATCAGGGAGGCGTTGGCAAGTGGAAAAAGTGGAAGCGAAGAAAATATGTAAGGAACACATGCACCGTTATGTATGTGTACAGATGAATGACGGTATGCACTACGATGGTATTATGGAAAATGTGGATGATGAAATGATCTACCTGGCTGTTCCCGTTGGACCAGAAGCCATGGCGAATCATGCGAACTGGGCTCCAAATGCAATGCCTGGAGCAAACTATCCGATAGGTCATACTCGCGGATTTTATCCAGGTTACGGCTACCCTACGCCTTATCCGTATTATGGTTATGGCCGTAGACGTTTTAACCGACTGGTGCTCCCGTTATTTGCGCTTACAGCGTTAACCCTTTTACCGTATTATTGAAATTAGAAAAAACAGTCATAACTGCAAGTGACACATTCTTATGTACCCTATGGGCATCCTATGAAAATCCTCGAAAATAACTAGCTGAGGATGGATGTTTCATTCATGGTACCGTACAGCATGAATTAGAGAGGTCTTATCACATACAGAGTCTCAGCCTGATGTATCGCAACAGTCTTTGCAATACAACTGGCAACATACCGAATATCTAAAAAGGTCATGCCTGTGCAGAAGCGAACTTCTGTAAGGTATGACCTTTTTTTGAACCTAATTAGTGTAAGGTCGATGATGAACGGATGGCACATAACGTATATTCAAACTTGCTGAAAGCAGAACCTGACCTGAACGTGTCCGCAGCAGAGGCGTACCGCATCCTCTGAATTTGCGAGAACGTGCCTATGTGCAAGCTAACGATCAAGACACCGCATAGCTTTAATTCTCTATTCCATAAAAAGCTTCGCTTCGTGTGGAATCGATGCTGTTCTCTTACCCGCGGTTGGAGGAGCGGAGCATGATGTGAGCGCTGACGAATCTGAGGCATCTTATTCAAGGCTTTGAAGCGCCCTCAGAATTTTAAGGAATCTGATACACGTTATAACCGGATAAACAGCCGTTTTTAGCATTTTTTTGAGGGTGTTTTGGGAAATAACGTGCCTGCTGATCCTTATAATTTCAAATGAGAGCCTGAACGCCAAATAAGACTTCCTGTGTTCCTTAGAAAATCGTCGACTACCCATTCGCGAGTATCGGCCAGCATGGACTTCAAAATGCCCTCAACTTAATGCAGATTTCAAATCCTCAAGTAAATCCTCAACATCCTCGATCCCAACGGAGATACGAATCAAACCATCCGTGATCCCCAATTCTTGCCGACGTTCATAAGGAATGGAGGCATGCGTCATTCGGGCAGGGACAGAAATTAAACTTTCCACCGCGCCCAGACTTTCAGCCAATGTGAAATAACGGACTTTGCTTAACACGTCATCTACTTTTTCAGCACTGCCTACATCAAAGGAAACCATACCGCCATAACCTCTCGCTTGCGTGGAAGCAAGCTTATGCTGTGGATGGTCGGGCAACCCGGGATAATAGACTTTGCTTACTGCTGGATGTTGATTCAAAAATGTCACAAGCTGCTCTGTATTGCGTTCTTGCGCTTCCATCCGTAATCCCAATGTTTTAAGACCTCGCATTAATAGCCAGGAATCCATAGGGCCCAGGACTGCGCCAATTGCATTTTGAATAAAATGCAGATCTTCACCAAGTTGCTCGCTGTTGACAACCGCAAGTCCTGCCACGACATCGCTATGACCGCCGATGTATTTCGTTGCAGAATGTAGTACAATATCCGCTCCCAGAGCCAGCGGGGTTTGCCAATAAG
The DNA here is from genome assembly GCF_045040675.1 of Paenibacillus sp. FSL H8-0283. Taxonomy (NCBI): domain Bacteria; kingdom Bacillati; phylum Bacillota; class Bacilli; order Caryophanales; family Paenibacillaceae; genus Paenibacillus; species Paenibacillus sp. FSL H8-0283. Next base: position 4,889,579 of record NZ_CP150295.1, on the reverse strand, counting down.
GCGTACTAAACGTGTTATCCACGATGAACATCAACTCATGTTGTTTTGACCATTTCGCTACAGCAGTAATATCGGTGACCTTGAGTAACGGATTGGTAGGTGTTTCTACATAAATGGCCTTTGTATTGGATTGCAAAGCCTTTTCCAGTGCTTGTGGTGAGGTAGTATCTACAAAGGTAGACTCGATCCCCAGACGACTCAGCACCTTGTTGAAAATGCGGTAAGTCCCGCCGTATACATCATCCGTCAGAATGACGTGATCTCCAGTTTTCAACAGAGATAGTACAGCGTGAATCGCAGCCATGCCCGAACTAAAAGCAAAACCTCGAACGCCATCCTCCAGCTCTTTAATGACTTCTTCCAACGCATGACGGGTAGGGTTGCCTGTTCGTGAATACTCGTATCCTTTGTGTACGCCAACCGATTCTTGCTCATACGTGCTTACTTGATAGATCGGTACACTCACTGCTCCAGTGTGTGGATCACCAACAATACCTGCATGAATCAGCTTGGTTTTTGGTCTCATTTCATTGTCCTCCATTATAGATATTTTGGCTTAAATACCGTTCGCTGCTATCCGGGAAAATAACAACGATGTTACTTCCGGGAGCTGCGTGAACAGCTTCGTTTAATGCGGCTTGCATAGCTGCACCTGAGGAACTTCCTACCAGTAAGCCTTCCAACAAGGCCAGATCCTTTACCCGCTCAAAGGCATCTTCATCTGAGATCGTATGAATGGCATCAAAGTAATTCACATCCATAAAAGAAGATAACGTTTCGACCCCTATTCCTTCTGTACGATGTGGTCCCGATGGACCTCCTGCGAGTATCGAACCTTCGGGTTCTACGATACATGTTTTAATTAACGGTTTTTGCTCCTTCAAATAGCGAGATACTCCCATGAAAGTTCCGCCAGACCCGGCTCCGGCGACATATACATCCACCTGCCCGTTCAGATCACGCCAAATCTCAGGACCCAGATGTTCATAATGTGCGAGTGGGTTATCTGCATTGGAGAACTGACCTGGAATATACGAACCCGGTATTTCTTTCGCCAGCGATTCCGCCTTGCGTATGGCACCAGTGATTCCTTCGGATGTGGGTGTGTTGACGACCGTAGCACCAAGGGCTTTCATCAACTGCTGCTTCTCAACACTGAACTTCTGAGGTACCGTGAAAATGACCTTTAAATTCAGGCCTACAGCCGCCATTGCAAGACCAATTCCTGTGTTGCCTGCAGTAGCTTCGATCACCGTTCCACCTGGTTTAACATCTCCTCGTGCCAAGGCCTTCTCCAATAAAAACTTGCCGATCCGGTCTTTCACACTTCCTCCGGGATTCATGAATTCCAGTTTGGCGAACAGGCGGATTCCTTCCGGTAATGGATAACGAGTTAATTCAAGCAGAGGTGTATTACCTATAAGTTCCTGCACATGTTGATAAACGGTCAAATTAACCAATCTCCTTTTGTCTGTCATTAACCATACATATTTGTTTAATTGGGAAAAGTGCTTGATAAAACCATATTTCGATAAAAGAGCTTGGTATACATCCAATGTTGTATAGTGTTCGGCTCGATGATAGATGGAGAGTTGACCTAGAATACCTGGTTGTGTGTCTAAAGATTGGACGTGGGTTTTTACTTTTAGTATGATAGAGGGGAATACATACACTGGAATACAAAGGAGGGTATGAACTATGGATTGCTTATTTTGCAAAATTGTAGAGGGCAGCATTCCCTCCAATAAAGTACTGGAGAATGACCATGTTATCGTTTTTCATGACATCCAGCCCGCTGCACCGACACATGTTCTTGTCATTCCGAAGAAACATATTGCTTCCATGAATGAAGTTACTGCAGAAGATCTGCCATTGATCGGCGAGATTCATCTGGCTGCTCAAGAAGCGGCGAAGCGTCTTGGCGTGGAGGAAACAGGATATCGATTAATCAACAATTGTGGTAAGGATGGAGAACAAACCGTTCATCATCTGCATTACCATTTGTTGGGTGGTACCAGACTTGGCGTGTTGACAAGTCTGTCCGATTCTCACAAATAAACGAGCTAATGGGTACTAATATTGAGGATTTAGTCATATGCATTAAATCCACGAATGTGTGACCAAATGCTTATATAATGAATCCATTTCATAATGCCTTTGAGTTATAAAATGGATTCAAATAAGTGATCATTACATTGAGGTTGACACCTTTATTATCTTTCGCCTATAATGTAAGATGATGAACCGTGTTATTGCTCTTGGACGGTCTGGTCGGAGGGAGGGAAAACTGGTGTCTGAAACTAAAGTTCGCAAAAACGAGACTATTGATGCTGCACTTCGTCGTTTTAAACGCTCCATCGCTAAAGATGGCGTATTGGCTGAGGTGAAGAAACGTAAGCATTATGAGAAGCCAAGCGTAAAGCGCAAGAAAAAGTCCGAGGCTGCTCGTAAGAGAAAGTTTTAGGAGGATTTTAATTACATGAATCTTAGCGAACGATTGAACGAAGATATGAAGCAAGCGATGAAGAGTAAGGACAAGTTCAGACTCTCCAACATTCGGTTGATTCGTTCGACGATCAAGAATCTTGAAATAGATTTGAAAAGAGATTTGGATGACAACGAAGTGCTTGATATCCTGAGTCGTGAAATCAAACAGCGCAAAGATGCCCTCCAAGAATTTGACAAAGCGGGCCGTGAAGATCTCGCGGCAAATGCAAAAGCGGAAATTGAAGTACTCATCCAGTACCTTCCCACACAGCTTACCGAAGAAGAAATTAAAGTTATTGTACAGCAGACCATCCAGGAAACCGGTGCTTCTTCGAAAGCCGAGATGGGGAAAGTCATGGCGGCCCTTATGCCGAAAGTTAAAGGCAAAGCGGACGGCAAACTGGTAAATCAAGCAGTTCAACAATTTCTGCAATAAAGCAAATCAATAAACACCTTCTGACTTGTCAGGAGGTGTTTTTTCCATTTATCAGAAGGCATGATGTCCTTGGGATGACGAAATTTCTTTTTAATGGTTAATATATATTATTATGGATTTTTATTCTTGCAATTGATTGAGTTTTCAAATATAATTTTAAGATTTTGAAACGAAATGTTGCATTGCACGTAATAAATACCATAAGCTGGACAGTATAACATTAATGGAAAAGGGGGGACTATTGTGAAGGGAAAGCGCCGGAAGAAGCTTACGGGGCCATTGATGCTCTTAATGCTGCTGACGCTGTTGCTTCCTGTCTGGATTGGATCACCGTCAGCGCATGCAGCTGAGAAGAGTGGCGCCGTATATATTATTCCGGTTGATAAACCAATCGAGCAGGGGCTTGGCAAATTCATGGAACGTGGGTTCAAGCAAGCAGAAGAGATGAATGCTGGTCTGATCGTTCTTGATATCAATACGCCGGGAGGCCGTGTCGACACTGCAGAAGCATTGGGTACCCTAATTAAGGACAGTCCAATCGAGACTGTTGCATTTGTCCGTGGAGATGCTGCTTCAGCAGGGAGTTTTCTGGCTCTGAATGCAGATAAGATCGTAATGTCACCAGGCAGTATGATTGGTGCGGCAGCAATGGTGGACAGTACGGGTAAACATGTTGATGATCCAAAGCTTGTTGCATTCTGGAAAAGCAAAATGCAGGGAGCGGCTGAAATCAGTGGTCGTGATGGCAAGATTGCAGCTGGAATGACGGATGTTAACATCGTTGTTGAAATGCCAGAGATCAATAAAACCAAGCAAAAAGGTGAAATTATTGCTCTCTCGGCTGAAGAAGCGCTGAAAGTTGGTTATGCCGACCACATCAGCAACACACCGGAAGAAGCGGCAGCTTGGCTCGGTTACAGTCAGGATGACGTATTTAAGGTAGAAAGAACGACAGCGGAGAATATCTCCTCTTTTCTTACCAATCCGGTTGTGATGACTGTGTTATTGTTCCTCGGAATCGCGGGTGTGATCATTGAATTGATTGTTCCTGGTTTTGGAGTTCCTGGTATTGTAGGTATCGTGTGTTTCGTGTTGTATTTCTCGGGTAATTACATTGCGGGATTTGCCGGAGCAGAGACATGGGTGCTATTTACCGTCGGACTCATCATGATGATTCTGGAGATGTTTATTCCGAGCTTTGGTATTCTGGGGATTTTGGGATCAATTGCGCTTGTGGCCGGTGTTGTAAGGGCTGCTTATGATACGAGTGATGCATTTGTATCTCTGGGTATTGCTTTTGGAGCAGCACTGGTAGTCATTGCGATCATCTCAATTATCTTTAAGGATCGAGGGATATGGAATCGGTTCATACTGAGTGACAGCATGTCTGCGGATCGGGGTTATTCATCAGCCACAGAACGTAAAGAGCTGGTTGGTCTGCAAGGAATCAGTCTGACACCGCTTCGTCCTTCCGGAACAGCGATGTTTGAAGGGGAACGAATTGACGTTGTGACCGACGGAGATTTTATTCCCATCGATACTCCGATTATTGTGATTAAAGCGGAAGGTACCCGGATTGTGGTTCAGCAAGCTTTGCCGGTGTAACTCGCTCTGTTGTCGAAGCGGATTAACGCTTCGGCAATGTACATAACCACATGCTGAAGCTGCCAGCGAGGTGGTGTATCTTTCATTTAGCAGCGGACTCATGAGTGTCTTCTCAAACATTTTTATCAAATTCAAATTGCAAATGGAGGAAATTAAACAATGGACACATCTATGATTACGATTTTGCTCATTGCGGTAGTAGGTATTATCGTATTGAGCGTATTCTTCAGCTTTTTCCCGGTTATGCTCTGGGTTTCAGCGATTGCATCCGGCGTACGCGTAAGTATTATTACACTGGTAGCGATGAGACTGAGACGTGTAACGCCTAGCCGTATCGTTAATCCAATGATTAAAGCAACTAAAGCTGGTCTTAAACTTTCAATGAACCAACTGGAAAGTCACTTCTTGGCCGGTGGTAACGTTGACCGTGTTGTGAACGCTCTGATTGCTGCACAACGTGCCAACATTCCACTCGAATTTGAACGTGCTGCTGCGATTGACCTCGCAGGTCGTGACGTATTACAAGCCGTACAGATGAGTGTTAACCCACGAGTTATCGAAACACCGATTGTCTCTGCGGTTGCCAAAGATGGTATTGAAGTTAAAGTTAGAGCACGGGTTACGGTTCGTGCCAATATTGACCGTCTCGTCGGTGGTGCTGGTGAAGAAACGATCATCGCCCGTGTTGGTGAAGGTATCGTAAGTACAAACGGTTCCTCCAATTCTCACAAAGACGTCCTGGAAAATCCGGATCTGATCTCCCGTACCGTATTGTCCAAAGGTTTGGATGCAGGTACTGCTTTTGAAATCCTGTCCATTGATATTGCTGACGTTGATGTAGGTAAGAACATTGGTGCCTTCTTGCAAACAGAGCAAGCAGAAGCTGACAAACGTATCGCTCAGGCAAAAGCGGAAGAGCGTCGCGCAATGGCCGTAGCCCAAGAGCAAGAGATGAAAGCACGCGTAGTGGAAATGAGAGCACGCGTTGTTGAATCCGAATCCCAAGTACCTTTGGCAATGGCTGAGGCACTTCGTAACGGTAAAATCGGTGTGATGGATTATATGAACCTGAAGAACATTGAAGCGGATACTCAAATGCGTAATACATTGGGAAAACCTGGTGAAGGTTCGAATTCCAACGATCAGGGTGATTCCAAAAACGGAAGATAGGCGGTGAGTGCATATGGGCCTATTTGAATGGATTTTTGATAATCTGTATATTGTGGCCGTCATCGGTTTTGCACTCTTCTCCTTCTTGGGGAAAGCTGCCAAATCGGCTGATCCGAACAAAAAGCGTCCTGCCAACGGGATGCCTACATTTGGAGGCAGTGGTGATTCAGGCCGGGATGAACGTTCAAGAGACAATTCATCTCCGCAGCAGTCTTCCGGACCTACAGACCCCCGCTATGATGAACAGTATGACGATCGGTATGATGACGTGCAATATGAGAATCAGTATGATGAGCCGTATTCGGAGCCTGCTGCATCTTCTCGCCCCGCAACTGACTACAGAAGTGAGGGCACGATGAGTGCCATGGCAAATTCACTTGAGGAACAGATGAGAGGCATGGAAGAACAGCAACGTTTGATCGAAGAACGCTTGAATCGCATCTCTTCTGCGAATCGGCCAGTTGTGTCTGATTCCAGTTGGGATGAGACCAGCAGCGATGGATCGGGAGCGTCTCCGCTTCGTCCGGCAGACATTCGCACAGGTGTCCTGTGGGCAGAAGTACTGGGTTCTCCTCGTTCCAAACAGCCGTTTGGTACAAGAGGGAAACTGTAAATAAGTTAAGTTGCTGGACGGAAATAAAGCCGTCTCTGGTGAGCATGAAGCCGCCGGAGACGGCTTTTTCTGTGTCCGACCCTTTTTTCTCAACATTCGTCCCTAACACGCCCCGGAATTTTCATAAATTCATGAATCTGCGCATAAGTTGAACTGTAGAGGAAGGGGGAAGACCTTCGAATGACCCGGATCAGCCGCAAGCTGCGCAGATGGACCAGTGAAGTGTTGGATCTGCCGCAGGATGTGCTTTATGATATGCCACGGTTAACCCTGATCGGCAGTAAGCAACTGTATATAGAGAATCATCGCGGTGTCATCCATTTCACGCCGGATCGTATCGTGTTGGCTCTTTCCCAAGGCCAGTTAGAGATCAAAGGAACTGCCTTGGTGATACGTAATATTTTGCCGGATGAAGTAGCTGTTGAAGGAACGATTCTGGATATTCATATGAATGGAGTGGAGGGGAACGGATGAAGCAGCCCAGTCTGTATAAACTGCGGGGAGCAGTCCGAATCACGGTCACTGGGGGAGACATTGAAACATTAATCAACACGGTGGCAGAGCAGGGACTGGAAGTTTGGAACCTGCGTGCTCACGATGGACGCGTGGCAGAGATGAACATTCTGCTGCCGCATTTTTTCAGGTTGCGTCCTGTGTTGAAACGGACAGGCTGCAGGGTGAAAGTAACCCATCGCAGCGGTTTCCCCTTTTTTGCGGCCCGTTTATTGCGGAGGAAGTTCTTTCTTGGGGGTATGCTGTTTTTTGTGGCAGCTTTGTTTGCGTTGTCGTCCATGGTATGGAGTGTGGAGGTCAAGGGTAACGTCACCATTCCCACCGACGAGGTGCTTGCAGCAGCGAAGAAAGAGGGCATATATCCTTTGCAATGGGGGTTCCGTCTGCAAAGCCAAGACAAGCTCTCCAGGCAGCTTGCACTCGCTCTGCCGGATGTAACCTGGATTGGCGTGAGCAAAGAGGGGACAACCATTACCATTCAGGTCGTAGAATCTGCCCAACCAAAGCGCGAACCATTACTGAACCCCAGACATCTGATCAGTAAGTCAGATGCTGTAGTCACTCAAATCTATGCGGAGCAGGGACGCCCTGTTGTTCAGAAGGACATGCGTGTCAAAAAGGGTCAGGTATTGATCTCGGGGATTCTCGGAGATGAGGAGAACACCAAAACCATCGTTGCCAAAGGCGAAGTTCGTGGTCTGGTATGGCGTGAGTATCAGGTAGAGGTTCCGCTGGTGCAAAAACATAATACAATGACAGGTGAGAGCAAAGAACGTTTTTACATGGTGCTGGGGAATTGGGCGATTCAACTGTGGGGGTACGGAAGTACACCTTTCAGTTCATTTGATACCGAGAGTAATCATAAACCATTAACGTGGCGATCCTTTACACTTCCCATGGGTTGGCTGACAGAGAAAGATCTGGAGACCCGAGAGCATGAGCAACAACAGACGATAGAATGGGCCAGAACGAAAGGATTGGAAGGAGCAAGGAACGATATTATCGCCAAAAACGGCAAAGGAACAAAAATTATAAGTGAAAAAATTTTGCATGAGAAGAAAGAGAATGGTAAAGTTTATATGAAAGTCTTATTTGAAGTAGAAGAAAGCATTGCGGAAGAACTTCCGCTAGTCCATAGTCAAGGAGAATGAGGATATTTGTCAGAGCAAACACGCAGCATACAAATCTCCCTCCAGAGTGCGGGAGAGGGCCAATCTCTTTTTGGACCCCAAGATACTTTTCTTAAACTGATTGAATCCGAGATTCCCGCCCAGATTGCATCCCGTGAAGCGGAGATTGTGATTTTTGGCAACGCACAGCAGGTGGAATCGCTTGAACAATTATTTGATGTGTTACTGCAATTGATACGCAATGGATATGTGTTAACCGAGAGAGATGTGAAGTATGCGATTGAACTTGCCAAGGATATGCGGGCAGACCAGCTATTGGATCTGTTCAAGGGCGAGATTACAACGACATACCGAGGTAAACCAATCCGTGTTAAAACCATTGGACAGAAGCACTATGTAACTACAATTAAAAAACGTGATATTGTATTTGGCATTGGTCCTGCTGGTACGGGTAAAACCTACCTTGCTGTTGTACTGGCTGTTGCCGCAATTAAAGAAGGCAGCGTCAAACGCATTGTACTCACACGGCCTGCTGTTGAAGCGGGAGAGAGTCTTGGATTTTTGCCAGGTGATCTTCAAGAGAAGGTAGACCCTTATCTGAGACCGCTGTACGATGCCCTGTATGACGTTATGGGACAGGAACAGACCGCGAAGGCACTGGAGCGAGGGTTAATCGAAATCGCGCCACTCGCCTACATGCGGGGGCGTACGCTGGATGACTCCTTCATCATTCTGGATGAAGCACAGAACACAACGCCGGAACAGATGAAGATGTTTCTAACCCGTCTTGGTTTTGGCTCCAAAATGGTCATCACCGGAGACGTGACACAGATTGATTTACCGCGTGGTAAGAAATCCGGGCTTGTGGAAGCGAATACGATCTTGAATGAAGTTAACGAGATTGGATTTGTCTATTTTGCCGAGCAAGATGTTGTACGGCATTCCCTTGTCCAGAAAATTATCGTGGCTTACAACCACGCCGCAGAAAATCAAGCATAGAAAGGGATTGTCTAAAGTGACCTCGAAGGAACCGTCAAAAGGCAAATCTTTTCAGAATAAGGCTACAGGATGGAAGTATAGCGTGTGGGCACGCTATCTTCTGTTTTTGTTTCTGGTGATTCTTTTCTACGTCAGTCTGGCTTCCAAACTGCTCCCTGAGCGCTATGATATTCAGGAAGGGACACGGAGTGAAGTGGACATTGCTGCGCCCATGCAGATTCCGAATAACAAGGCCACACTCAAAGCACAGGAAGAAGCTGCTGAACGGGTACAGCCGATATTTCAGATTGTCCAGTTGCGAAACGAAAATTTGATGACTACCCTGCTTGATCGTGTAGATCGATTAAATCAGGATGATCAGATTTCAAGTCAGGATAAGATTGATATTTATCGGGATGAAATTCCACAGCGCCAGAAGGATTTTGTGACCAACTATATCAATAATAATCGGAAAGCCGGTACATACTCCGAGACTCTTTTGGAAGAAATCAGAAATGTGGTACAGGAGCAAAGCTACCGTATTCCCGAAGAAACTTACATCAAAATCTCACGTCTGACATCGGATGATATCCAGGAGATGAAGCCGGTTGCGAGGGATATTGTTGCCCGGTTAATGACGGATCAGATCAGCGATGCAACCACTGCTCGTGCCAAAGTAGCCGAGATGGTGAGTGTCAGCTCTCTTGGTAAGCGTACGCAACGTGAGGTCGTGCAAGAGCTTGCTCGCCTTGTGGTGACCGCGAACCGCTTCTACGATGAAGAGGGAACTAAGGAAGCCAAAGTACAGGCGCGTGAGAACACGCAAACCGTCTTTATCAAGCAAGGGGACACATTAGTTGCCAAGGGTGAGATGATCACCCCGGAGATGTATACTTTGCTGGGTGAGAATGATTTGCTGAAAAATGAAGTGAACTACTGGCCGCAGCTTGGACTTCTTATGTTTTCCTGCCTGTTGTCAGCAGCCATTCTGATGTATATTCAGCAAGGCAGCGGAACACATTTTAAGTATAATAATGCCCAGCTGTTGATGCTTGTTCTCATTTTTATTATTACGATTGTGGTTATGCATGTGACGGCGATTATCCAGACCAATGAGAGGTCTTATGTTGGCTTCCTTGCACCTGTTGCGGTAGGAGCGATGTTAATTGCCTTGTTACTGGATACCTCGCTTGCCTTTGTATGTTCGATTTTGATCGGTATGTTGTCCAGCATTATTTTGAATACACATCAGGGTCAACTTTTTGACTTCGAACTAGGTTTCTTTGCTGTATTGGTTTCATTTGTTGCGATCTTCGCAACTCATAAGGCTAGCCAGCGATCAACGATCCTGAAAGGGGCCATTATGGTCTGTCTGTTCGGGTCCATAGCCGTCTTCACCTTGGCTTTGATTGACTCGGGCGATTGGAACCGAACCACGACACTGTATGGTGTTGGGTTTGCATTTGCTGGTGGCGTACTGACTGCCATTCTGGTTATTGGGCTGATGCCATTTTTTGAAACTTCATTTGGCATTTTGTCAGCGCTCAAACTGGTAGAACTATCTAATCCGAACCATCCGCTTCTTCGCAAGTTGCTGACGGAGACACCGGGTACCTATCATCACAGCGTTATGGTAGGAAATCTGTCCGAAGCAGCAGCAGAAGCCATAGGAGCTAACGGATTGCTCTGCAGAGTCGGTTCGTATTATCATGATATTGGCAAGACGAAGCGCCCCATCTATTTTATTGAAAATCAGAACAATATGGAGAATCCACATGATTCAATTGATCCGAAACTGAGCAAATCCATTATCGTTGCCCATGCGCGCGATGGGGTGGAAATGCAGAAGGATTATAAGTTGCCCAGACCTATTCGGGATATTGCTGAACAGCATCACGGCACGACATTTCTCCACTATTTCTATCACAAAGCACTGCGCCAGGCGGAAGAAGCAGGCGTTGAGCCTGATTTCACGGAAGAAGATTTCCGTTACCCTGGGCCGAAGGCTCAGTCCAAGGAATCGGCTATTGTTGGCATTGCTGATAGTGTAGAGGCTGCTGTGAGATCTTTGCGCAAACCGACAGTGGAGCAAGTGGAGTCCATGATTGAGAAGATTATTAAAGGACGATTGGACGATCATCAATTTAATGATTGTGACCTTACGATGCGTGAACTGGATATCGTCGCTAGAACATTGAAGGAAACGGTGATGGGTATCTTCCACTCCAGGATAGAATATCCGGAGGAGATCAAGAAACCAAAGCCAACTTCACCCGAAGCAGGCTAATTTAATAATAGTTCGTGTTCAAAAAGGTTGGTTTTCAGTACCGAGAAGATGGGATGAAGCTAGTAAGGCTTTTTGAACAACCTCTAATATGAGCAGACAGGAGTTATGAAAGAATGAGTCTTAATCTGGCATGGAATAATGAACAACAGGATAAAGAAATTACAGACCCGATGATTGCAATGCTGGAACAGTTGCTGAATCTCGCCGGAGAAGCGGAAGGTGTTGCAGACGGGGAAGTGGCTCTGACTTTTGTAAACGATGAGCAGATCCATGAGTTGAACCGTGATTATCGCGGTATTGATCGTCCTACGGATGTACTGTCTTTTGCGATGAACGAAACGGTGGATGAAGAGCTCGATATTATCTATGAGCTGGACGAAGATGAAGAAATGGAAGAAATGCCGGATGTTCTTGGAGACATCATCATTTCCGTACCACGGACCATCCTGCAAAGTGAAGAGTATGGACACTCATTTGAACGTGAACTTGGTTTTCTGTTTGTCCATGGTTTCTTGCATCTGCTCGGATACGACCATCAGGATGAAGCAAGTGAGGCTGAAATGATGGGCAAACAAGAAGCGGTATTGGCCCAGGCCGGGTTGACACGATAATGAAAAGACGCTCCTGGGGTCTGGTATTCCGCAATGCTGCGGAAGGAATCGCATATGGGTTGCGGACTCAGCGTAATGTGAGAGTTCACACGGGAGTGGCTATTTTGATGTGTGTAGCCGGCTTTTTTTTCAGAATCTCAAGAACGGATTGGATGTTTGTGCTGACCGCTGTCTTTTTGGTCCTGGTGACTGAATTGATGAACACGGCTGTAGAGGCAGCGGTTGACTTGGCACACCCCCATATCCATCCGCTGGCAAAAGCGGCAAAGGATACCGCGGCCGGGGCAGTTCTGCTGGCTGCGGTATTCGCCGTCATCATCGGTTGTATCGTTTTCATTAAGCCGGTGATGAGCTGGCTAGGTTTGTACTGATTTTGTTTTAACCTTGTTTTGATTTGATTTTAATACTACACACTAATATAAATTTACTTGATGCAAACACGATAACGGAGAGGTCAGAAAAAACCTGAAGAAACGGAGTGTGCGCCTTTATCCCCGGATTTTCCCTTATTAAAAGGGATCAAAAAAATCTGGGGATAACAGCGCTCGGAAGGTTGTTCTGACAGCGGAGTGTCCAGTGTAAATGCACTAGTTTGATTTTATATTGCACCCTAAGGGAGAGATTATTAATGGATAACGGTTTGTTAATGCAAGAAGCAATTAAGGCACGTACGAAGGCGTATACGCCTTACTCCCATTTTGGTGTTGGCGCGGCTTTGCTTGACAGTGAAGGTCATGTGCATCATGGTTGTAATATTGAGAATGCTGCGTATACACCAGGTAACTGTGCTGAACGTACAGCGATGTTTAGTGCCATTGCAGGTGGGCAGAAGCCTCGCAGCTTCACAGCGATTGCCATTGTGGGAGACACGGATGGTCCGATTGCTCCATGTGGCGTATGTCGTCAGGTCATGTACGAACTGTGTGAACCTGATATGAAAGTCATCTTGGGGAACTTGAAAGGTGATCTGCAAGAGACCACCGTTGCTGAACTGTTACCTTGGGCTTTTGGGCCTTCTGATCTGAATTCTGCCAAAAAATAAACCAATATTCCAGGCCTAGGCGCCTGAGGAGGAACATATGAAAAAACAAGCATTTAAATCCGGTTTTGTAGCCATTATTGGACGTCCAAACGTAGGTAAATCGACACTGATGAACCAAGTGATCGGACAGAAAATTGCGATTATGTCGGACAAGCCACAAACCACACGTAATAAAATTCATGGTGTGTATACATCCGAACATCAGCAAATCGTATTCCTGGACACACCGGGTATTCACAAACGTCAATCCAAACTTGGCGATTACATGAACCAGACTGCTCTGAATACGCTCGGAGAAGTAGAAGCAGCACTGTTCCTGATTGACGCTTCAGAGGGTTTGGGTGGTGGTGATCGTTATATTGCGGAACAGTTGAAAAATATCCGTACACCTGTCATTCTTGTCATGAATAAAATTGACAAAATTGAGCCGGAAGCGCTGCTGCCACTCATTGAGACGTATCGCAAGCTTCACGATTTCGCTGAAATCGTTCCTGTCTCTGCCATGCTTGGCAGCAATGTCAGCACGTTGCTGGAACAGCTCGGTAAGTATTTGCCAGAAGGTCCACAGTACTATCCTGATGACCAAGTTACTGACCATCCGGAGCAGTTTGTATGTGCCGAGTTGATTCGTGAAAAAATTCTGCAAATGACTCGTGAAGAAGTGCCTCACTCCATTGCTGTAACGATCGAAGATATGAAAGTACAGGATAATGGTGTCGTTTATATCTCAGCCGTCATTTTTGTGGAACGGGATTCCCAAAAAGGGATCATTATCGGCAAGCAAGGTGCCCTTCTGAAAGAAGTGGGTAAACGAGCTCGACACGACATTCAGAATTTGCTTGGCTCCAAAATTTTCATGGACCTATGGGTTAAAGTGAAAAAAGATTGGAGAAATCAGGATCGGGTTCTGCGTGACCTTGGCTTTGGCCGTGACTGATCGTCGGAATTGTATCCAGTAATTGCAACACATAGTTTACCTTGCAAGACTCCATCCTATTTGGTAGATGCAGACGTCATTTCCGAAGAGAGGATGAAATTCCGATGCGAGATTTTTCGTGGAAGGTTTTTGCGATGACGGGGGATGTGGAGTCCTATTTGTTATATACCGAGGCGTGTAACTCGTTAGGACAGGAGTCGGATAATGCAAGGGAAGTGATTGAAGATGAAGAAGCCGAAGGATAACTGGCTGATTCGGGAATGGTTAGGTGACGAGGCATGCTATACAGGGTGGAAGGGATTGTCATCCGCAGCATGGACTACGGCGAAGGGAACAAAATCATTACACTTTGCACCGAAAGCGGCGGGAAAGTAGGGGTACTCGTCCGCGGTGCCAAAAAGCCCAAGAGCCGACATGCTGCACTGGTGCAGCCGTTTACGTATGGTCAATATGTATATTTTCGCAATACAGGTCTAGGCACACTGAACGCTGGAGAAATTGTTGAATCCTATCATGAGTTGCGTGAAGATCTTATCAAGGCCTCTTATGCCTCTTATGCGTGTGAACTATTGGATCGGGTGCTTCAGGATGAAGAGACAGGTACATTTTGGTTCAAGCAGTTAAAGGCGTGTTTGCAGGCGTTGAAGGAAGAGAAAGATCCGGTTGTAATTACAAGTCTGTACGAAATGAAAATATTACAGGCATCCGGATATGGTCCACAGTTCGATGAGTGCATCTCCTGCAACCAGGAGCGACCAAATGAGCAGTTGTTTATAAGTCCCAGACTTGGTGGCGTCTTGTGTCGAGCATGCAAACACTTTGATCCTCCAGCGATGTCAGTTAGTCCAAAGGCTCTGAAGTTGTTGCGTTTGTTCGCACAGTTGGATCTGCAGCGCTTGGGGAATATATCAGTGAGTGAATCTACCCGTGATGAGATCAAAAAGTTGATGCGTGCCTTTATGGATCATCAGCTTGGTCTGAATCTTAAATCCCGTTCTTTCCTCGATCAGATGGAGAAGTACGGGATTTGAGGCGTTTTGGTGGAAGTGAAACTATATCTTGACTTTATACTAGATTTTATATATTATGAAATATAATTTCTCTTTATGAGACATGCATTGAACGAGAAAGTAAAAGACTGGATTTATTGCATTTATGGAGACAAGTCGTTGTATAACACTTGGGAATCATGAATGAGCGAGTCGGGGATGGTGGGAGCCTGGCTGAATCGGTTTTTGAAACGGCACTCGGGAGCATGAATGGACACGGAAAAGTGGGCTGGAACGAACAGGATCATCTTGTTTGATCTAAGCCAAGTAGGGTGGAACCGCGGGAATAGCTCTCGTCCCTACGTCTGTACAACAGGCGTAGGACGGGGGCTATTTATTGTTGTCTTCACCGTCCTAAGCTTGCTAACAAACCATTGAAAAGGAGCATGATTATGAATTTTCAGCAGATGATTCTAACGCTGCAACAATTCTGGGCCGAGCATAACTGTATTATTGTCCAGCCATACGATACGGAAAAAGGGGCAGGTACGATGAACCCGATGACCTTTTTGCGTTCGCTTGGACCCGAACCTTGGAAAGTGGCCTATGTGGAGCCTTCCCGTCGTCCTTCGGACGGACGTTATGGTGAGAACCCTAACCGGCTGTACCAGCATCATCAGTTCCAGGTCATCATCAAGCCTTCTCCGGACAATATTCAGGAAATTTACCTGGAAAGTCTAAAGCGTCTGGGCATTGATCCGCTCAAACATGATATTCGGTTTGTTGAAGATAACTGGGAGAATCCTTCCCTTGGTTGTGCAGGTCTTGGTTGGGAAGTATGGTTGGACGGAATGGAAATTACGCAATTTACGTATTTCCAACAGGTTGGTGGAATCGAGACAAATCCGGTAGCTGTTGAAATTACGTACGGTATGGAGCGTTTGGCTTCTTACATTCAGGATAAAGAGAATGTGTTTGATCTGGAATGGGTGGAAGGTATCACTTATGGTGATGTATTCCGTCAGCCAGAATTCGAACACTCTAAATATACGTTTGAAGTATCTGATGTCAAAATGCTGTTTACACTCTTCAACATGCATGAAGAAGAAGCAAACAAGGCCATGGCGCAGCATCTGGTATTCCCGGCATATGACTATGTGCTGAAATGTTCCCACACGTTCAACCTGTTGGATGCACGTGGAGCCATCAGTGTAACGGAACGTACGGGTTACATCACACGTGTTCGTAATCTGGCTCGCCAAGTCGCTGCAACATATATGGAAGAGCGTGAGAAGCTAGGCTTCCCGCTGATCAAGAAAGGGGGAGCCGAGCATGTCTAAGGATTTGTTGTTTGAAATCGGGCTGGAAGAAGTACCTGCACGCTTTATGCGCGCAGCAATCGCACAGCTGCAAGAGCGCCTCGTGAAATGGCTTGACGCATCCCGCATTGCTTATGGTGAAGTGAATGCATATGCTACACCGCGCCGTCTGGCTGTTTTGATTCACAATGTGGCTGAAAAGCAGGAAGATATCGAGGAAGAAGTGAAAGGTCCTTCACGCAAAATTGCCCTGGACGACAGTGGCAATTGGAGCAAGGCTGCACTCGGATTCGCCCGCAGTCAAGGTGTTGAACCGGACCAGTTCACGTTCAAGGAACTGAACGGTGTCGAATATATCTATGCAACGAAGAGCAGCAAAGGTGTGGAGACGGCTTCTGTAGTTGGCGAAGGATTACTTTCTGTATTACATGCCATGACGTTCCCAAAATTCATGCGTTGGGCTTCCTATGATTTCAAATTTGTACGTCCAATCCGCTGGATTGTGGCTATGCTCGGCAGTGAGGTTATCGATCTGGAAGTGACAGGTATTAAGTCGGGTAATGTAACTCGCGGACATCGTTTCCTCGGTAAGGAGGCTGTGATCTCCACTCCGTCTTCATACGTGGAAGTGTTGCGTTCCGAACATGTCATTGCTGATATCCAGGAACGTGAACAGATGATTGTATCCCAGATTCAGGCACTGGCTGCGGAGAAAAAATGGGATATTGCGATTAAGGAAGACTTGCTGGAGGAAGTTCTGTTCCTGGTGGAAACACCTACCGTATTGTTCGGGACATTTGACTCCTCATTCTTGAATATTCCACAAGAAGTATTGATTACTTCCATGCGTGAGCATCAGCGTTATTTCCCTGTACTGGACAATGAAGGACAATTGTTGCCATTCTTCGTGACGGTACGTAACGGTGGAAGTGATTCACTGGACGTTATTGCCAAAGGGAATGAAAAAGTTCTGCGTGCACGTCTGTCTGATGCCAAGTTCTTCTATGAGGAAGATCAGAAGCTACAGATTAAGGATGCATTGTCGAAGCTGGAAAGTATCGTCTTCCAGGAAGAATTGGGAACGGTTGGAGATAAAGTGCGTCGTATTCGCAAGATTGCCGATGGACTTGCTACCAAACTGCAAGTATCCGGTGATGTTGCTGAATCCGTTAGCCGCTCAGCAGATATCTGCAAATTCGATCTGGTGACACTGATGGTGGGAGAATTCCCGGAACTGCAAGGTGTGATGGGTGAGGATTACGCTCGTAAAGCTGGCGAAAAAGAAGAAGTGGCCAAAGCGGTATTTGAACACTATCAGCCACGTTTCGCTGGAGATCAATCCCCTGCTTCTCTTGTTGGTGCCATTGTGAGTGCTGCGGACAAAATGGATACAATCGTGGGTTGTTTCTCCATCAACATTATTCCAACGGGTTCTCAAGATCCGTATGCGCTGCGCCGTCAGGCTGCAGGTATTGTACAGATTTTGCTGGATCACAAGCTTCCGCTGACATTGTCAGACGTGTTCGGAGTAGCACTTCAAGTGCATGCCCAGATGAACCTGTTGAAACGTGCAGATGAAGAGGTTCGTAAAGATCTGCAAGACTTCTTTGGTCTTCGTGTGAAAAAATTGTTGTCCGAAACAGTTCGCTACGACGTAGTGGATGCCGTAATTTCTTCCGGATTCGATGATATCAGCGCTGTTGTACCAAAAGGTGAAGCGTTGATGGCGGCTGTTATGACAGGAGACGCATTCAAAACAACGGTTGAATCGTTCAACCGTGTGGGTAATCTGGCGGCCAAAGCATCCAATGCTTCCGTACATCCAGAACTGTTCACAGAAGATGGAGAACGTCAGTTACATGAGGCATGGAGCAAAACGAATGCAGAATATCGTCAGGCGTTGACTCAGCATCATGCTGCTGAAGCACTGGCTATTGCATCTGCCTGGAAGGATGGTATTACCTCATTCTTCGATTCGGTCATGGTTATGGCTGAAGATGAAGCTGTTCGGGCGAACCGACTTGCCTTACTCGCGGCTATTGATCGTGACTTGAAAGGATTTGCTGATTTTTCCAAGTTGGTTTGGTAATTGGGCGAATTTCATGAGTCCTTTTCCACAGACTTGGCGCAAAGCTAAAATTCAGTATTAAAGAAGGATATATGAGGGTATAAATATACGGAACGGGTTGTGAATTGTATTTTTGACAACCGCTCCGTATTTTAGCCTTTGATTTCCCTCGTTCCGGCAGAAGGATTTTGCCTGGCCGGGGTCGTATATAACAATATGCAGCTATTTTATGAAACCGGGTGGTCTGGGTTTGAGTGAGTTAAATATACGCCACATTGTTGTGGATGGTGATGCTTGCCCGGTCAAAACCGAGATTGCGCAAACAGCTCGCCTTTTCAACATCCCCGTATTGTTAGTCTCTTCATTTGATCATTTGCTTCAAGGAGGAGAAGGGGTACGAACCGTGCAAGTGGATCGCAGTGATCAGAGCGCAGACCTGTATATTGCTAATCATATTAAGCCATATGATGTGGTTATCACTCAGGACTATGGACTTGCGGCACTTGCGCTTGGCAAACGTTGTTATGTTTTGTCCTTTCGTGGTCGTGAGTTCAACGATCGTGACATTGATTTCATGTTGGATTCTCGTCATACTGCGGCCAAAGCACGAAAAAGAGGCCATTACGGGAAAGGCCCAAAGCCTTTCACAGAGCAGGATCGAGAAATGTTTCAACATAAACTGACAAAACTTTTAAAAGATTTGCAGGAGAATGTGTAAGTTTATCGAATTATATTTACGTGTTGAAGAGATGAAGGTGGCCAGAGATGAGTACCGGACAAGGCGGTATACCCGAAAGTATTATTGAATCGGTGTTACAGCAGAATGATATTGTCGATACGGTGAGCCGATTTGTGCATCTGACCAAACAGGGGAAGTATATGAAAGGCCTCTGTCCTTTTCATTCCGAGAAGACGCCTTCGTTCACCGTTACACCTGAGAAACAAATTTTCTACTGCTACGGTTGCGGCACGGGTGGAAATGCCATCAAATTCAGGATGGAAATCGAAGGGTTATCCTTTCCCGAGGCTGTCAAAACGATGGCGGAAGAAAGTCACATCTCTATGGGGGACTGGCAAGGGCGTGAATCTGCTCATGTGAATCCGGAGACGGAACGTCTGTTGGAGGCTTATGAGCTTACCGCGAAGCTGTATCATTTTTTGTTGAAAAATACAGAGCACGGCAAGTCAGCCATGGAGTATTTACGCTCAAGAGGTTTTGGCGACAAGTTGATTGACCAGTTCCAGATTGGTTTCGCACCAAATCGTTGGGACACACTGGTACAATTTCTTGAGAAACGCAACTATCCGCTCGAAGAGATGGAAAAGGGTGGACTTCTGTCACCGCGAAATGAAGGTCAGGGATATGTGGATCGATTCCGAGACCGGATTATGTTCCCGATTAATGGCAGGAGCGGTAAGCCGATTGCATTTGCAGGACGCATATTGGGAGATGGGCAACCGAAGTATCTAAATTCACCAGAAACCCGGTTATTTAACAAAAGCCGTGTTCTCTATAATCTGCATCATGCCAAAAATGCAATTCGCAAACAAAGACAAGCCATTTTGTTTGAAGGATATGGTGATGTCATCTCCGCATGGGATCAGGATATTCAGAATGGTGTAGCGGCAATGGGCACTGCGTTAACCGAGAATCAGGCACTGATGCTCAAAGGGATGTGCGACGAAGTCATCATATGTTATGACGGCGACAGAGCAGGACAGGCTGCTGCACTCAAAAACTTCCCTATTCTTGAGGAAGCTGGATTGCAGGTCAAAGTGGCTCTCATTCCCGAGGGACTTGACCCGGATGATTTTATCCGGAAGCATGGTGGTGAACGGTTCCGAAACCAGATTGTGGACGGTGCCGTGACAACTACAAAATTTAAACTTATAAACTTAAAAAAAAGCCATATACTGCTAGAGGGTGGCGGACAAATAGCCTATTCGAAAGAAGCAGTAAAGTTGATTGCACCCTTACCTTCTCCAACAGAAAGGGAAGTGTATCTTCGTGAACTGGCTGCAGAAGTGGACGTATCGTTCGAAACATTGAAGCAGGAGTGTAATGAAGAACGGGAGGCGATGAAAAATAACCTCCAGTTTGGGGATAATAACCCGAAAAGGTGGAATAATGGTAGGCAACAAAATAGGCAGGTGCCTACACCCAATCTGTTGCCGGCTTATCACGCTGCCGAACGCAAACTGATTGCCTGGATGTTGCAGGATGATGAGGCTGCCCAGTACGTGAATGAGCATCTTGGTGAAGCTTTTAACTTGGATGATCATGCAGCTATTGCTGCTTATCTATATGCCTACTATGCGCAAGGCAAACCGTCGGATACAAGCCGTTTTATGTCTTCACTGCATGACGATCGTCTGGAAAAAACGGTCAGTTCAATCTCGATGATGGATGGTCCAGGTGAATGGAGTATTCAAATGCTCGATGATTGCATCAGGGAAGTGCTGAAGCATCCGCGTAAGAAAGAGTACGATTTGAAAAAAGAAGAAATGATTGCTGCAGAGCGGGCAGGTGATTCTGTACGCGCGGCACAGATTGCAATTGAAATGATTGCCCTAGAGAGACAGTGAACGTCTGATGATTAGATGTTTCTAGGGAGGAGGGAGTCGAATTATGGCGAATGATCAGCATACTGAACTAGAAACAGAATTGACACTGGATCAGGTTAAAGATCAATTGATTGAATCAGGTAAGAAAAGAGCTTCGCTGAATTACAAGGAAATTATAGAGAAACTCTCTCCTTTTGAGCAGGATGCAGAGCAAATGGATGAGTTCTATGAGCAACTGAGCGATCTGGGTATCGATGTAGTGAATGAAAATAATGAAGAGGTTACACTTCGTCCTAGTGAAGATTCCGAGAACAACACCAGAGAGGGAGAGGACGAATTCCACTTTGATGATGATCTGAGCTTGCCGCCAGGTATCAAAATCAATGACCCTGTCCGTATGTACCTCAAGGAAATTGGTCGTGTGCCACTGTTGTCGGCAGATGATGAAGTACAACTGGCTAAACGGATTGAGAACGGGGATGAAGAAGCCAAGCGTCGTCTGGCTGAAGCTAACTTACGACTCGTTGTCAGTATCGCCAAGCGTTACGTTGGACGTGGAATGTTGTTCCTTGATTTGATTCAGGAAGGTAATATGGGTCTGATCAAAGCGGTTGAGAAGTTCGACCACAAAAAAGGATACAAGTTCAGTACGTATGCAACATGGTGGATTCGCCAAGCGATCACTCGTGCTATTGCTGACCAAGCGCGTACAATTCGTATCCCTGTGCACATGGTGGAGACGATTAATAAGCTGATCCGGGTATCCCGTCAGCTGTTGCAAGAACTTGGGCGTGAACCGACACCAGAAGAAATCGCTGCTGAGATGGATCTGAGTGTAGAGAAAGTTCGTGAAATTACGAAGATTGCACAGGAACCGGTTTCTCTGGAAACACCGATTGGTGAGGAAGATGATTCCCATCTGGGTGACTTCATTGAGGATCAGGAAGCACTTGCTCCGGCGGATGCTGCTGCGTATGAGTTGCTGAAAGAACAGCTCGAAGATGTATTGGATACATTGACTGAACGTGAAGAGAACGTGCTTCGTCTACGTTTTGGTCTGGACGATGGACGGACGAGAACGCTGGAGGAAGTCGGCAAGGTATTTGGTGTTACGCGTGAGCGTATTCGTCAGATCGAAGCGAAGGCTCTTCGTAAGTTGCGTCACCCGAGTCGTAGTAAACGACTCAAGGATTTCCTCGAATAATCGAACTATGGGAGACTTTCCGCAAGACGCTTTAGCGGCGGCGGGGTCTCCTTTATTTTTAATTTAAACGTCTTGATTTCTTGGTTTTGGAAATTCATCCTTGAAATGTTTTATTGGATTTTATTTTATCGCTTTTCCTTGTTCAATGCAAATCAATAAATTAAATGAATGGTGTAGGTGCTTCATGAAACTTTCGAATCGATTACAGCGAATACATGATCAAATTCCCGATGGCAGCCGCATGGCTGATATCGGTTCAGACCACGCGTTGCTGCCAGTAGCCGCAATCCGCAGTGGGAAAGCTGCAAGTGCAGTAGCCGGGGAAGTCAATCCTGGCCCTTATGATGCTGCATGCAAACAAGTCAGTGATGCTGGCCTGAAAGAAAAAATCACGGTGCGTCGTGGAGACGGTCTTGATGTGATCTCTGCGGGTGAAGTGGATGTCATCACCATCGCAGGCATGGGCGGTGCCTTGATTGCTTCTATTTTGGATAGAGGTTTATCCAAACTGGAAGGAGTCCAGTTACTTATTTTGCAACCAAATGTGGGTGAGGATATCCTCAGACGCTGGTTACTGGAGCATCACTGGGTGGTTGTAGCAGAACAGTTGCTCGAAGAAGATGGCAAGATTTATGAGATTATAACGGCGATGCCACAATCTGTAAGCCCGATTGCCAATGTAGAGGTGTATCGTGCACGTCCGCTTCAAGGCGGGACAGAATTGACGGAAGATTTGCTACTACGGATGGGGCCTTATTTGGTTGATCGACCGACGGATGTATTTTTTTCCAAATGGGAAAGTGAGATCGTCAAACTGCAAGGGGTTGTTAACTCCATCTCCAAATCCGATCAGGATTCTTCCCGGGACAAGGCGGCTGAGGTAGAGCGTCTTATCGCAAACTTGAAGGAGGTTTTGGCATGTTTGCCAAAGGTCAAACTGTAATTCAACTGATGGAGCAACTCGCTCCCAAACATCTGGCTGTACCGGATGACCGCATTGGTCTCCAGCTTGGCAGTTTGCAAAAAGAAATCCGTCACGTGTTAGTAGCTTTGGACGTGACGGATGAGGTGGTGGACGAAGCGATTCGTATCGGTGCCAACCTGATTATCGCTCATCACGCGATCATTTTCCGTCCGGTTAAGTCACTGAGTACAGATACACCTATGGGTAAATTGTATGAAAAGCTGATTAAGCATGATATTGCTGTCTATATCAGTCATACAAACCTGGATGTGGCCGAGGGTGGGATGAATGACTGGATGGCCGATGCACTTGGCATCGAGAGTAAAGAATCGCTGGAAGATGTACACACAGATCATCTGTACAAGCTGGCTGTCTTTGTGCCTCGTACCCATCATGAACAGGTTCTTCAGGCCATTCTGGAAGCCGGAGCGGGGAGTATCGGTCAATACAACAAGTGCAGCTTTAACACGGAAGGTACAGGAACATTTGTACCTGGTGAAGGGACTCAACCGTTTATCGGTACCCAAGGGCAGATGGAACGTGTGGAAGAAATGCGTATTGAGACCATCGTACCCCAAAGTCTGAGAAGTAAGGTCGTTCAGGCGATGCTTAAGGCTCATCCGTATGAGGAAGTGGCCTATGACCTCTATGCAATGGATTTAAAGGGCCGTACGCTCGGTCTGGGACGCTTGGGACCCCTTAGGGATCCTAAGACATTAGGTGAGCTAGTGGAGGTCGTGAAGACCCAATTCAATGTGCCTCATGTGCGGGTAGTAGGAGATCTGAACAAGCAGATCAAAAAAGCAGCGGTTCTTGGCGGCTCTGGCAGCCGTTACGCGCTGACTGCCCGCTTCAAAGGTGCGGATGTTATTGTGACCGGAGATATTGATTATCACACGGCTCATGATGCGTTAATGGCAGGTATGTGTATCATCGACCCGGGACATAATTCCGAGAAGATTATGAAACCAAAAACAGCGGATTGGCTTCGTTCCCGTTTGGAAGAAAAACGATATGATACGCAAGTTACAGCTTCAGAGGTAAATACGGAAGTATTCCAGTTTATCTAAAAAGATCGTTGCTGTGCAGCTCCCAGTAATATTAAGCTTGTCTGGGAACCTAAATGCCTGTATACTATGTAATGTTGTTCGGAAAGCTTGACAGACAATCGCTGGTGGCCTTTGTTGCCACGAGAGGAAAGTCCGGGCTCCACAGGGCAGGATGCTGGATAACGTCCAGTCAGCGCGAGTTGAAGGATAGTGCCACAGAAATGGACCGCCGATGGCCGGATTTTCCGGCACAGGCAAGGATGGAACCGAGGTGTAAGAGACCCCGAGGAACGCTGGTGACTTCGTTCCTGGTAAACCCCATCTGGAGCAAGACCTAATGGGACACAGCCGCCTCTTCGGAGGAGGCAACCTTAGCCCGAGGTGTGTCTAGGTTGGTCGCTTGAGCTGTGCAGCAATGTATGGCCTAGATAGATGATTGTCGCTTCTGGTGGGAGGGTAGTTCCCGTATGAACCACGAAGAGCACAGAACCCGGCTTACGGTAAGCTTTCCTAACTGCAACAACAACACTATTGCAACACAATGTAGTCCACCTATCAGTCGAGGACAACTCGTATGAATTATCCGATGGCCTGACTGATCAGAAGGACCCATGAACATCTAAAAAAACTTAACTCCTGTTGATAACAGGTCCTATAAAAATAAGGCGGCAGTTCCGATATTCTCGGGCCTGCCGCCTTATTTTTGTTTCTCATATCAAGTTATTAATCTTCATATGCTAATGGAATAGTCAAACGTTTATGACAGTTCATTACAGTGTAACAACACTGTCCGATGTTAAGGAAGCATGCCAACGTTGGATGGCGCGATCCATTCTTTCCACGGCTTCCGGAAGGAGCTCAGGGTCCGTATGAGTAAAGTTGATCCGCATGCGGTTTAACTCTGGTGTACCTGCATAGAAGGAATCACCAGGGACAATGCACACTTTCTCCTGGATTCCATAAGTGAACAGATTGCTTGCAAGCATGCCTTCAGGCAATTGCAGCCACAAGAACATGCCACCTTGAGGTGAATTCCACGAGATACCTTCCCAAGCTTTGGCTGCCATAAGAGTAGTCAGTGTTTTCATGCGTTGTTCGTAATCCTCTGAAATATGGCGGATATGCGCATCCAGATCGAAAGATTCAAGTAGTGCATGAAGCGCTCTTTGGTCAATGCTGCTGGAGTGCAAGTCAGCACCTTGTTTGGCTCGTGCTGCCATTTTGACAATATCGGGAGCAGCCAGTATCCAGCCCGTACGAAGTCCAGGTGCTACCGTTTTGGAGAATGTACTGGTGTAGATAACGTTGGAAGGGCCGTCATAGGATACTGCATCCAGTTCTGCGAGAGCAGGGACATCCAATTGCTCCGGATTAAACCGAATTTCACCATAGGGATCATCTTCCAGAATGAGTACACCATACTTGCGGCACAGATCCACAGCCTGCTGTCTTCTTTCTCGCGACCATACTTTTCCCGTAGGATTGGAGAACGTGGGATTAATATAGACAAGTTTTGGACGATGCAACTGGAGCTGTTCCTCCAGAGATTCAGGCAACATGCCGTGATCATCACAGGCTACGCCGTGAGATTCAGCCTGATAGGAATGAATGACTTGCAGAGCAGCGAGGTAGGTTGGTGATTCAACCAATACGCGGTCACCCGGGTCGAGAAGGATGCGGCAAACCAAGTCAATGGATTGCTGTGAGCCCGTAGTGAGAAGCATGTGATCGGGTGAAGCGGGAATGCCCTTGGATTCAAGACGTTCAGCGATTTTGGCGCGAAGAGGACGGTAACCCTCAGTCTCCGCATATTGAAGAGCGGCTGCTCCGCTCATAAATACTTTTTCATATGCAACGCGTATGGCTTCCAGCGGGAATGAAGTCTGGGCTGGTAATCCACCGGCTAGTGAGATCATTCCAGGTGCCTGAGCGGCCTGGAGCATGTCGCGAACGACAGAGGACGGGGTGTTTTGTGCCATTTTGGACCAAGGGATACTCATGTTATTCTCATCTCCTGTTATTCACTGTTATACTGATATTATAAACTATAATAGACGGACTACACTATAACAGTAAAATGAAGATCATAACAGTTGGGGGAGCACATATGCATATTGAATTAAAGCGGGGAAGCAGTACCAAATTGTACGTGCAGATTGCGCTAACGATTGCCGATCGCATAAGATCAGGACTCATTGAACCCGGAACCCGACTTCCTTCTGTTCGTAAAATGACCGCGGATTTGGGTGTCAGTCTGGTCACTGTATCCAAAGCGTATGCTGAACTTGAAGCGATTCAATTGATCACCTGCTCCCAGGGGAAAGGTTGTTATGTGAGAGGTACATTGAACGTGGATCAGATGGAGGATGTGGACCGAACGCAGCGAAACAATGCCAACGGTGAATCCGGTACGTCATGGAATTGGCAGATGGCACTGGTGGATTATTTACCGCGAGCCCAGCTCTGGAGACATTTTGATACGTCACCTCAAGTGCGGTATGAACTTCATATGTCAGCGATTCAGCCTGAACTGTTGCCTACACGAGAGATTATCGACAGCGCCTACCGACTCTCCTCTGATCATACAGAGCGTATGGCAGCTTACGGATCTTTTCAGGGGGATCGGGAGCTTAGACAGATCTTGGCCGAACACTTTGCCGAGCGTGGACTACAGGCTGCACCTGAACGCATGTTAATTACAAGTGGTGCTCAGCAGGGGATCGATCTTGTGGCACGAACTTTTGTCGGACCTGGGGATGTTGTATACATGGAGGCACCAAGCTATACCGGAGCCATTGATGTATTTACGAGTAGAGGCGCGAAGATCATTACGGTCCCAATGGATGACGAAGGCATGCGTATTGATCTGTTGACCCGATTATGTGATACCTATCCGCCCAAGCTGATCTATACGATCCCGACCTATCACAATCCAACAGGTATCACGATGAGTGCAAGAAGACGAGCACAACTTCTTAATCTCGCGCAAAGCTACCACTGCCTCATTCTGGAGGATGATCCGTTTGCAGATCTTTATTTTCGGGACCCTCCCCCGGCTTCCATTAAATCGATGGATGGGACAGGTCATGTCGTATATATTAAAAGCTTCAGCAAGGTGTTGTCTCCCGGTTGCCGTATAGCCTGCGCCATCGCAGACGGAAGTGTATTGACCCGGCTTGTGGCCGCGAAATCTACGGCGGATCTGGGGAGTCCGTTGCTTACACAAAAGGCACTGCAATCTTTCATTCAGAATCAGTACGGTGCCTATGTATCCCGATTGAGGGATGAATTGTATTCTCGCTTGTGCGCAGCATCTGAAGTGCTGGAAGAGCATGCTACTATGGGCATGCAATGGCGCTTGCCAGAGGGAGGACTCAATCTGTGGCTCCAACTTCCGAGTAACTTGGATATGCGTGAATTGCATCATCAGTCACTTGCTGCAGGGGTCTCTTTCCTCCCTGGTTCAGCCTGTTATGTAGGGGAGATGGATACACCAAGTCTGCGTATCTGCTTCACGGTAACAAACGTTGAGCTTTTGTGTGAGGGACTTCGTGTACTGTGCCAAGTCATTGACAGAGTAACACCTGGGCAGGGTGGGACAGTGGCGGACAGGCTACCGCTCATATAATTTTTCGGACTATGGACATACATCCAATCCACTTTCGATCTGTTGCAATAGGTTATAGTATCACCAGAAAGGGAGTTGGTTTTGAAATGAACCATTACTGTCCACCGCTTTGCCCGATTGTCTGTGACCCGATCCAGGTTGTTGAGGATTATTACATCCCACAAATCGTGCCTGTAATCCACCCGATTGAAGTGATCAAAAAACATCACTGTGTTCCGATTCATCACCACATGTATCCTGTTGTTGTCAAAGAAGAAGACCCTTGTTATGTATCCAGCCATAATCCGAAGAAAAAATCCGTGAAAAAATCAAGCAAAGCCCGCACAACTTCTCGCAAACGCTAATCGCAGCGGGTGCCCCGGGGAATTGGATATAAACCAAAAAGAGCAGCGTACGCCCCGGGGCGCAGCTGCTTTTGTATTTTTTACAGATTATCCTCATTACGCTTACTGCGTATACTTTTTCATCGTATTATCCATTTGTTGTCTGACATGTTGCGGCCAGAACTGCAAAGGAGCGCTGTTGCCTGATGCGGCTTGCAGTGCCTTATAGACATCGATTTGACCATAGCCGAAATACTTGTCGTGACCCGGATCACCGAGGTCAATAACACTTTGGCGCATCAAATCCATCACTTCCGTGTTGGTCAAGTCCGGGTTCAACGAACGAATCAAACCTGCAAGTGCCGCTACATGAGGGCTGGCCATGGACGTTCCAGACAAGGCCGCATACTGATTGTTTGGATAGGTACTGGCGATACTGGACCCCGGAGCCATCACATCCACATAGTCTCCGTAGTTGGAATAGGAAGCTTTGCTCATATCCGGGTCCGTAGCAGATACGGCAAATACTTCCGGATAAGCAGCAGGGTATCCTGGACGCTCTGTATTATCGTTCCCCGTGGCTGCAATCAGGACGATATCCCGGTCAAAAGCGTATTTAATGGCATCATGAAGAAATTGCGCATCAGCATAATTGCCTAGACTCATGTTGATAACTTTGGCTCCATGATCGGCTGCCCAGATGATGCCTTCGGCAACGGCATACGTGGTACCAGAACCTGAGTTGTCGAGTACTTTAACGGGTAGTACCTTGTTATACCAGCTCATGCCTGCTACGCCTTCGTTATTGTTGACAATAGCGCCGATAATGCCTGCAACGTGTGTCCCATGTCCCACATCATCCATAGGTTGGCTTCCGGGCTCGACCACATTATAACCCTCAAGGAGCTTGCCCTTCAGGTCAGGGTGATTCATATCAACCCCCGTATCAACTACTGCTACGATGACATCTTTGTTTCCCTTGGTAATATTCCAACCTCTGTTTGTCTCAATCGCAGGCAGGTTCCACTGATAATCGGAGAACAAAATGTCATTGGGTATCGTTACATCTGTTTGTTCAGTTACAGTATCATTGGTTAAATACATATAGTGGGGCTCCATATAGAGTGGATTCCATTTGCTATCGAAATAACTATGCAATTGTTTGTAACTCATGTGTTCTGACCGAAAAACATACGTGTATCCCAGCTTGCGCGCAGATTGCGCTCTCAGATCGGATTTAATAATACGCATATCCCGTTCACCGGGATCTTGGCGAAAACGGATGACGATTTCATTTTCATAAAAATGACTGGCATTGGCATTATCATGTCCAGTTTTCACTGTAATTTCGTTAAGCGTATCCGGGTGAACAGACTCAATTTTGAACTTACCCTCACGCGGATAAGGGATCATACGCAGATTTTTGCGCTGATGTTGTTCAACAGCATTTAATACGTTCTGACTGAACAAGGCAATTACAGCTCTTTTTCCATCTTTGGAGGGTTGCCCCATAACAAAGTATTTTTCTTTTCCCAAAGGAAAAGAAGAGGATTCAAAACTTTGACGTTTGTTTACCGCTTTTTTGGCAAGGTTGAGCGAATGTTGAAGCTTCTGTTGTTCCAACTTGCTTCCTTGTGTGGAGGCGTGATCAAAGGGCTTGTTAAAAGAGCCATTGGTATTCATCAGATGAATGGATCTGATATGTTCATGTGAACTCTGGAGATCATTCACATATCGGCTAACCTGCGCAGCATTCATTGTGGCGGTTTTCTCCAGCATGATACTGAGATGTTGCTTGGCATCCATACGGGTCAGAAGATCGGTTGCTTTGACATCCTGGACTTTCAGACGCTGTTTACTCGTGTGCTCCTCATGAGCAGAGTCAGACAGGGCACCTGGCTTAGGTTCGGGACGATTGGATGTTGGAAGCAGGAGTGTCAGAGCGAGTGCTCCTGCACCAGCTGCAAGGGCCCAGTTAATCCATTTCGGTCTGGACATGGTGGATGGAACCTCCTTCGTTCATTTTGGACAATCATTAACAGTGCTTCGTCGTTGTCACTGGTTATATCTATCGTTAGAAAAAGCGGATATTTTTATGCAAGCGGGTTCGAGTCTAACTGCGTATAATAGGCATGTTTAACGGCAGAAGCGGAAAGCATGATTAAGGGATACCGCTCGTCATCTTTTTATGGTAGGATTATAGCTGAGAATTCAAAGGTCAGGGGAAAACCACCGTTGGCCGACCTATATGTAAGGACTTATTTAAGGGGGAGCTACCTTTATGTCAGCAGCCAATGTACAGAAAACATGTGAGTCAACTAGGGAAAAGTTAAAACCGGCTATCGATCGGATTGAAAATTTTTTGAATGAGAATGCTTTGCCTGAACTGGATCAGAATCAGACGGAAGAATCAACAGCCTTCTACAAAGGATTTCTTTCAGATCTCCGTCATTTGCTCGTTTTTTCTGAAGTTTCTTACGAAAAACTTGGCGTTGTGCTGCGTCGTGCCAACTTTGATGTCGATTTTGCCGAAAAGGCTCTTTATAATACGTATCACCAATGCGTAAACAGCTTTTTCTATCCCAAAAATGAATGTTATTCCGAAGACGGAAGATACGCTTATACAGGACAAGATGCCATTCGTTTCCGTGACAAGCCAATCCGCTCAGTACGGGATGTCATTCTTGAGGTTTCCAAAACGTACGAAGAATTGCGCGATGATCTGGCATATTATGAAAGTGATTACCTGACTCAGCGCCGTATGCAAAATCAACGGAATCACGCCTAATTAACGTTTAAACCTGAATATGAAATTGGACGAAACCGCCCTTGTGGCGGTTTTTTTGTGTTTTAGTGAGAATCAGACGAGGTGTGATCATGTCATCATCTGGCATTTTGACGGGGAATATCAGGTTTGTGGCGGGGAGACAATAGTAGTCGAGGTGATAAAAAATGAGCCAAGACAAACCAATTGTCAAATGCAGCGTCTCCAACTGCAACTTTTGGGGAGAGAACAACTTCTGCCACGCTGATGCCATCATGATTGACATCGACCAACATGCCACCCGTCGTCTGCATGAGGAGTTTGCCGGTGAGACATTTGACTCCGATCACCATGATCATGCACGTACATCCTCTGCAACATGCTGTCACACGTTCAAACCGAAGTGAGCAGTCATCCCTATTCATAACGGAGGTGCTTCCCAATGAAAAATGACGATAATAAGTTTAATTTGCAGGATCGCCCTAAAATCAATGTTGACGGTGAAAAACAGCGTATGCGCGTCGATTATCCCAGAAAAGCACATCGGGAAGAATACGGGGCAGAGGTCGCTCCTCCGACTGTCGTAAGAACTGGAGGTACCGAACGGGCAGAGCCTGTACCTGAGAAGCATGAGGCAGACCGGGTCATGGAATCAACAGGCAAGGTTGCGGGTTACATGGGACTTGCCTTCGGGATCGCGTCTTTGTTCATGTGGTCAATCGTACTTGGACCGGCCGCAGCCGTACTGGGTTACTATGCCTATGTGAATGGTCGTAAGACAGCGGGAGCCTGGTCCATTGGACTGGGTGTTGTAGCTACGCTGAGTTATTTCTTCATGATTCCATTCGCTCGTTAACGTGTAAAATGATTCATTCAAAAGCCTTCTGTTCTCACCCAAATGTGGTGAACTACAGAAGGTTTTTTTCGTATATGCGCAGGTTAAGTGGAGAGATTCATATATTTTTTTGAAAACAATGGAACCTTGCTGTAAAACGATGTAGAATAAGGTCATAATACGCTTAATTATACGGGAGTGGGTATAACTCATGCAGATTGATCCAAACGGATCGCGGCAGTTGTTGGAACTGCAATTGTCCAATGTGAATAACCAAACCAGTGGATCACAATCGGATGCTGGTTCAACAGTGGATTTCGCCAATGTGATGGACGGGCTGTTAGGTACGGGTGCCAATACGACGAGCAATACAGATTCCACCGCGACGGTCTCCAAAAGATCCAGTGATGGTCTGTTGTGGCTGCAACTCGGAAGCACGTACAATCCGGATATAAATACGGCAAGATCGTCCTCTGTCTCCAATAACATCGTTGAGTCTTTATTATCTTCATCCAATACAGGAATCGTGGATTCCGGTGCATCTGTACCTACGGATTATGAATCTTTGATTGCCGAGGCAAGTGCCAAATACGGTGTTCCTGAATCATTGATCAAGGCCGTCATTGACACAGAGTCCAATTTTAACCCAAATGTGGTGTCCTCTGCCGGTGCCAAAGGGCTCATGCAATTAATGGATGGCACGGCTGCAGGGCTGGGTGTGAGTAATTCATTTGATCCTGCCCAGAACATTGATGCGGGTACGAAGTATCTTTCCCTTCAGCTCCAGCGTTTCGGTGGAGAAGTGAAGATGGCACTTGCCGCGTATAATGCAGGACCGGGCCGTGTTTCACGTCTGGGCGTGTCGAGTGATAGCGAACTGATGAGTGTACTTAACCGTCTGCCTTCAGAAACACAGAATTATATCTCCAAGGTGGAGAAGGCACAGTCGAAATATGTGATCTAAACTCACAGATAGACATTTGTGAAAACACATGATAGGCAGGATGAGATCAAATGTGGGAGCAGAAGCGCTTGAAACGCCTGTTCCCGGTTGGTCTTTTTGTGTTGTATGGGTATCGTGTTACAATGCTCACTGTAGGTTCAAGAACGAAGAGATAAGGGAGGTCTAACCTCATTTGAAATATTTTGATTATGCTGCAACCACACCTCCCCATCCTGATGTGATTCGTACGATGGTCGAAATTATGGAGACACAATTCGGTAATCCATCCTCCATACATGGGTATGGAGAGCGTGCCGATCAGTTGCTGCGTCGTGCTCGATCTGGATGTGCTGCGGCAATCGGCGTTAAGCCTGAAGAGATTGTATTTACTTCCGGTGCGACCGAGAGTAATAATCTTGCGATAAAAGGTGCGGCATTACGTTATCAGTCACGAGGCAGACATATCATCACAACAGCTACCGAGCATGCCTCGGTGTATGAAAGTGTTATGCAATTGCAGCAGTGGGGATGGAATGTGACATTAGTTCCTGTGAATTCCGATGGAGTAGTGAACGCTCAGCAGGTCGTAGACGCGATCAGGCCCGACACGGTGCTTGTAAGTCTGATGCATGTAAACAATGAAACAGGATCCATCCATCCGATTGCAGAAATCGGCAAACAGCTCAAAAAGAAAGCACCACGGGTGCTTTTCCATGTAGATGGTGTTCAGGGTTTTGGGAAAATGGAGGCGACACCTGCCGCTTGGGGTGCAGATCTGTACAGTCTGTCTGCTCACAAGATTCGTGGACCGAAGGGAGCAGGTCTCCTGTATGTGCGAAGTGGAGTGGAACTTACGCCACTATTGTCAGGAGGATCACAGGAGCAGGGCCTAAGAGCAGGCACAGAAAACGTGGCCTTGCTGGTAGGCATGGCAAAGGCCATGCGAATGGCAGCAGAAGATCAGGTTGATTTTGCCCGGCGTACAACGGTGCTCCGTGATCGATTGATGGAAACAATACGTGTTATTCCTGAATTTGAATTGAACAGTAGCCCAGAGGGTGCACCTCATATTGTACACTTCTCCTATCCCGGGATGAAGGCAGAAGTGGCGTTGCACACCTTGGAGCAACTTGGCGTAACCATATCGACCCAATCTGCCTGTTCTTCGCGCTCGGCTGAACCGAGTCGGGCATTACTTGCGATGGGCAGAGATGCAGCTTGTGCTGGTGGCGGATTGCGTATTAGTCTTGGAGATGAACATACAGAAGAAGATGTAGCCTTGCTTGAACAGGCTTTACATCAGATGGTGGCGCAGTTGCGGCCCCTCGAAAGGCGGATGTAATAGATATGAAATATGATATGCTGCTTCTCCGTTTCGGAGAGTTTATGTTAAAAGGGAAAAATCGTGCCCGATTTGAGAAAACGATCATTACACAGGTGAAAGCTTTGCTTAAACCTTATCCAGGAGCGAGCCTTCGCAAAGAATATGGCCGTGTCTATGTGGATCTTGGCGGTGAATCACATACTGAACTGATTAAGGTGCTGAAGCGGGTATTCGGTGTGATGTCGATTAGTCCGGTTAAAGTTACTCCATCCGAGCTTGATGAGATTGTGAAAACAGCAGTTGCGTTTATGGACGAAAGGGAGGACGAATTCAAAGAAGGCACCACATTCAAGGTGAATGTAAGGCGGGTTTGGAAAGAGTTCCCGAACTCTTCCCATGAAATGAACCATTTGGTCGGTTCCCCGATCCTTCGGAAGTTTCAGCAATTAAGTGTTGATGTTCGTCAACCTGATATTGAACTGCGAGTGGAAATTCGGGATCAGGGTACCTATATTTTCAACGAAACCATTCCGGCAGTAGGTGGCTTTCCATTGGGTACGAATGGCAAAGCAATGGTACTGTTATCAGGTGGAATAGACAGTCCGGTGGCAGCCTGGTCTTCCATGCGCCGTGGACTTGAAGTGGAATGTGTACATTTTTACAGTTACCCGTTTACAAGCGAGCGTGCCAAAGAGAAAGTCATTGATTTGGCACGTGCCCTTGCTGATCATGCAGGAACAACCAAGCTGCATCTGGTTCCATTTACGGAGATCCAAACGGCATTTACCCAACTGGGTCAGGATAACCTGATTATTACGCTGATGCGACGTTCAATGCTGCGAATTGCATCCAAACTTGCCGAGCGTGAGCGGGCACTCGCACTGATCACCGGGGATAGCCTGGGCCAAGTAGCGAGTCAGACTCTTCCGAGTATGAATGTCATTGGTCGTGCGACGGATCTGCCACTGTTGCGACCACTGGTTATGATGGATAAACAGGAGATCATTACCTTGTCCAAACAGATCGGAACGTATGACATATCTATTTTGCCATATGAGGATTGCTGTACTCTCTTTGTGCCAAAGTCACCTTCAACCAATCCAAATCTTCGAATTGTGGATAAAATAGAATCAACAATGAGCCATCTGTCAGAATGGGTGGATCAAGCGGTGGAACAAACTGAAACGATCACGCTGCACGCCGGTGAAACTTCTGTAGTAACGAATCAGACAGACGATAATGGCATGAAAGATGACTGGTTCTAAACTCGATAAAAATTAGCATGGCTGACATAATAAGGGCTATGTTAACTGCAAAAAAGGACTGTCCGATGAAATATCGTTCAGTCCTTTGCTGTATCCAGATGTAATTTTAGTTTAAATTAGCCTACGAATAGGAGCGCTGCTGTTCCCCGCCAGATCCCTTGTGGCTGGAACTGCTGGAGCGTTTGCGATAACCTGCAAAGACTACGCCTGCAATAACCACAACGATAAAGAGAATGCGCAATGCCGGATGTTCCGTAAAGTAAGGCAAGAGTCGCTGTTCCTCAGTGATCATATTGGAAGCCGTATACCCGAGAACAATGGCTCCGACATAGATGATCCAAGGAAAGTGATTAATTAGCTTGATAAACAGGGTACTGCCCCAGACGATAATAGGTACACTAATCAGGAGTCCAAGGATGACAAGCACGAGATGCTGTTGTGCTGCTCCAGCAACTGCAATCACGTTATCTAATCCCATGGCTGCATCCGCAATCACAATGGTACGAATAGCGGTCCACAAGGAAGTTCCCGCTTGGACATCATTGTGTTCATCTCCCTGATCCGCCAATAATTTATAGGCAATCCAGATCAGAAGTATGCCTCCCACAAGCAAGAGCCACGGAACTTTAAGCAACCATAAAACAACAACTGTTGCTAAAATTCGAATCAAAAGTGCGCCGCCAGTTCCATATAGAATCGCCTTTTTCTGCACGGAAGGGTGCAAATTTCGAGCTGCGAGACCAATGACGATGGCATTATCCCCAGCCAGAATTAGATCAATAAAGACAACGTTCAGCAAAGCCAGCCAGAATGTGGGACTAAATAGCTCCATGATATATGTCACTCCTTATATACGGTTCAATCATTAAGAATAGCATGGACAACTCCGACATACAAGTTAATGTGGGGGGATGAGGACATGGATACACTATGGCTGTTAACTGAAATTTTAATGATCAATCTGGTATTAAGTGGAGATAATGCGGTTGTTATTGCGCTTGCCAGCAAGGATCTGCCACCAATACAACGCAAAAAAGCGGTATGGTGGGGAGCTTTTGGTGCGGTACTGCTGCGTTGTGTGTTAACCTTTGTAGCGGTATTATTGCTGGGAATTCCCTTTATCCAAGCGGCAGGTGGGCTGTTACTACTCTGGATTGCAATAAAGCTGCTGCTTCAAA
The DNA here is from genome assembly GCF_045040675.1 of Paenibacillus sp. FSL H8-0283. Taxonomy (NCBI): domain Bacteria; kingdom Bacillati; phylum Bacillota; class Bacilli; order Caryophanales; family Paenibacillaceae; genus Paenibacillus; species Paenibacillus sp. FSL H8-0283. The sequence goes on along the minus strand of NZ_CP150295.1, from coordinate 4,853,352 downwards.
ATGAGGATGAAGTACATATTCGAGAAGCTTCTACGACCTGGAAAGCCATTCAAACCATTCTGATTGCCGATTTTGTAATGAGTTTGGATAATGTTTTGGCCATAGCGGCTTTGGCAGATGGAGATTTGGCTCTGATCGTCATTGGGATTGCAATCAGTATCCCCATCGTCGTATGGGGGAGCGGGTTGATTGTTGGTTTGTTGAAGCGATTTCCGATTCTTGTATTCGTTGGATCAGGCATCTTAGCCTTCACAGCAGGTGAGATGGTAATGAAAGACCCCAAGTTAGGAGAATGGCTGGGAGGTATGGCATCAGAGGTGCATACGCTGCTACCCGTAGCGATGGCTTGTCTTGTGGTTGCGATTGGAGGCGCACATAAATTTGTGCGTAAGAACGCATAGTTTAATTTTGGATAAAAGCTTAAACAGATGACCGTCTGAACCGTCCGGTTTAGGCGGTTTTGTGTTGAGAGAATACGCTTGTCAATACAACAACCATTGGGGTAGTCATAAGTTGCACATTTTAGGGTAATACAGGTAAAGGGCGCACGCAAAGTGCGACATAAAGTATAGTTTTTTGCCGAAACATCGGATACACTAGAAGCATGATTACAGGTTTGAATATCAAGAGTCAGCATGGAATGCGTATCGTTTATGAAGAAATAAAGTACATAGCCATAGTATAAGAGGTGATTTTAGATGAGGATGAGAAATGAAAAAGCGATTGGACTATTTATTGCAGCTGCGGGAATTATTATTCTGCTTGGCAAGTTTGGCGTGTTTGGATTTATTGGTCGTAATTTCTGGCCTTTGCTGATCCTGCTGCCAGGCATCGCCCTTCATGCGTTATATTATGCGCGTATTTCACCATCGTGGTCACTCGTTCCTGCCGGCATACTAACGGTGTATGGTGTTTTATTCAGTATAACGAATACATGGGGCGCTGGACTTATGAGCAGGCTTTGGCCAGCATTCTTGCTAGGGATCGCCATAGGGTTACTCGAATATGGAATGGCTGAACGACGAAGACCGGAATATGTGTTACCTGCAGCTTTGATCCTTGGTGCGGTGTCCATCATATTATTCGGATTTACCTTGCTGCAAACGGGAATAATCTATGTACTTGCTGTCCTTTTGATCTTGGGTGGAGTCTGGTTATTACTTGGACGAGGACGTCAAGGGAGAGGCTGGTAACATTCCCAGTGGTCTTTTCGTGCGAAATATCTTGATTTTTACCTATAATAAACTATAATATAAGGGATATAGACATGCGTCGGGATATCACCGACGCTTATTTTGTGAGTAACCTGCGAAATTGCGGGAAGTTTAAGTAGATATGATTTGAAATTGGAAAGGATATGGATACAAAACATGCATTCAAGAGAACACATTCGCAATATTGCGATTATTGCCCACGTCGACCACGGAAAAACAACACTCGTTGACAAGTTGCTCCAGCAATCCGGTACTTACCGAGATCACGAAACGGTACAGGAGCGCGTAATGGACTCCAACGATTTGGAGCGTGAACGCGGTATTACGATTTTGGCCAAAAACACGGCTATAACTTATAAAGATTACCTGATTAATATTGTGGATACACCAGGACACGCCGACTTCGGTGGTGAAGTTGAACGTATCATGAAAATGGTTGACGGTGTATTGCTCGTTGTTGATGCTTATGAAGGCTGTATGCCACAAACGAAGTTTGTACTTCGTAAAGCACTTGAGCATAACCTGACACCAATCGTTGTTGTAAACAAAATTGACCGTCCAGCGGCTCGTCCGACTGAGGTTATTGATGAAGTATTGGACCTGTTCATTGAACTGGGTGCCAACGATCAACAACTCGAATTCCCTGTTGTATATGCTTCCGCATTGAACGGAACATCCAGCATGGATAATGATCCTGCCAAACAAGATGACAACATGATGGCGATCTACAATACCATCGTTAGTCATATCCCACACCCTACCGAAAATGTTGAAGAACCACTTCAATTCCTCGTTACTTTGATGGACTACAATGAATACCTTGGCCGTATTGCCATTGGTCGTGTTAACCGCGGTGTGATCCGTCAAGGACAATCGGTAACGGTTATTATGCGTGATGGTAAGAGTAAAACTGCACGTATCGAGAAACTGTTTGGTTTCCAAGGTCTCAAACGTATTGAGACGGAAGAAGCAGGAGCAGGCGACATCGTTGCCATTGCAGGGATCAAGGACATCAACATTGGTGAAACCATTGCCGACCCTAACAACCCGGAAGCTTTGCCAGTTCTGAAAATTGATGAGCCAACACTGCAAATGACGTTCCTCGTGAACAACAGTCCATTCGCAGGTCGTGAAGGTAAATGGGTAACTTCCCGTAAACTTCGTGAGCGTTTGTTGAAAGAGTTGGAAACAGACGTTTCCCTTCGTGTTGACGAAACGGATAGCCCGGATGCATTTATCGTTTCCGGACGTGGTGAGCTTCACTTGGGTATCCTGATTGAAAATATGCGTCGTGAAGGATATGAGCTTCAAGTATCCAAACCAGAAGTTATCGTAAGAGAAGTTGACGGTAAGAAAATGGAACCTGTTGAGCGCTTGTTGATTGATATCCCTGAAGAGAGCATGGGTTCCGTAATGGAGAGCCTGGGCGCACGTAAAGCAGAGATGGTTAACATGGTTAACACAGGTAGTGGTCAAGTTCGTCTGGAGTTCCTAATTCCAGCACGTGGTTTGATCGGATATAGCACCAACTTCCTGACATTGACTCGTGGTTATGGTGTAATGAACCATGCATTTGACAGCTATGCTCCAGTAGTATCCGGTCAAGTGGGTGGACGTCACCAAGGCGTGTTGATCTCAACTGAAACGGGTACATCTACGTTCTATGGCATGATGGGCGTTGAAGATCGCGGTACGCTCTTCTTGGAGCCGGGTACTGAAATCTACGAAGGTATGATTGTTGGTGAACATACACGTGACAATGATATCGTTGTTAACATCTGCAAAGAAAAACAACTGACTAACGTTCGTTCTTCCGGTAAAGATGATACGGTTAAAATTAAAACTCCGATTATCTTCTCATTGGAACAGGCGCTTGAATATCTGAATGAAGATGAATATTGTGAGATTACACCAAAATCTATTCGTCTTCGTAAAAAGATCCTGAACAAATCCGAGCGTGAGCGTGCAGAAAAACAACGCAAAATGGCTTCTAAAGCCTAATAACAACAAAATAAACTATATAAGTTAGCATTTGATGGACCCGGCAAGTAACGAGAGGGTTGTACAGCTAAAGTAGTGTAGGGATCAGAATCGATTCTGAAGAAGCGAAGCGCTCGCCTTTATCCCCGGATTTTACCATTGAAAAATGATCAAAAAAATCTGGGGATAACAGCGATCAGAAGAACGAGCTGAGACCGAAACGGTCACGATGCACGTACTGGCTCTCTAAGTTGCTAAAGGGAATTCCATCAACCAGTTAACTTATCCTAGCATGAACACGAAAGGAGCTGGCTGTGCATGCAAGCATGGTTCGCATCACACCCGATCGTAGCCTACATCGTCATCTTTGTATTGATTACTTACGTATATAATAAGGTGTTTCGGGTACGTCAGAAATTGCCACTTGGTAAGGAAATCGTTCTCTATATTTTGATGGCGATGGGCACATTCATGCTTCTTATTTTTCAAATCGACAAGCTTCCCATCATTCAATGTTTGCTGGTGGCAGTTGGTTTGATGTTATTAGTGAGAGTGCGTTATTTTATTGAAGGTCGTCAAAAGAAAAAAGCGGAAGCTGCCGCTCGAAACTCATAAATCCTGTCTTGTACAGACCATCCGTTTTCCTTAGGGAAAGCGGTTGTCTTTTATTTAGACAAAAACAGATGTGATAAAGGTGTTGAAGATATGAACTCAAATTCGAACGGACTGCCTCCACGGAGACAGGCACCAACGCAATCGGGTGCTTCTGGATCGAAGAATGGCAAGGGCAAGCAGCCTAAGAAGAAAAAGAGAATGAATGCTTTTGGCAGAATCCTTTTAAGTCTATTGGTTATTGCCATTGTGGTAGGCGGTGGATATGCGTACTGGGTATACAATCAAGTCGTGGATACAGGCATCGATAAACCGGTACCTCCCGGGATGTCAGCCACAACCAAACCGATCACGATGCTGTTATTAGGCACAGATAACCGTCCTGAAACTGGCACATATCTCTCGGATGTTGTTATGGTGGCTTCGTTGAATCCGAAGACCAAGACGGCAACCATTGTATCTTTGCCTCGAGACACGCGTATTCAATTGGATGGGTACAAATCCAACAAGCTGAATTCCTATTATCCAAGATTCAAAGCACAGGAAAAAACCACTGGCAAAAATGCAGAGGATCAGATGAAAGAAATGATGGGCAAGTATTTGGATGTAGATATTAATTATACAACCGTCCTGAATTTCCAGGCATTCCGTGATGCTGTCAATGCCGTGGGTGGCGTGGATGTGACTGTGGATAAAAATATGTGTTATAGAGATACAGCCGATGGTACAGATATCAATCTGGTCGCAGGCGCACAACATCTCGATGGTAAAGCAGCACTAGATTTTGTTCGTTACCGCAAATCCAATTGTAATCCAAAGACTGATGAATCCAATGACTTTGATCGTAACAAACGTCAAAACCAAGTGCTGAACTCCATGCTGGATCAGATGAAATCTCTTGGGGGCATTACAAAGATCAGCAAAGTGATTGGTGCAGTTGACAAGAATATGACGACAGATGTGGAATCGGAACAAATGAAAAACTTTATCTCAACGTATTGGAACATTTCCACTTCGGATGTGCATTATACTCCGGTTACCGGAGAGTGGAGAAGTCCATATGTGTACATTAATGAGACGGAACTCGCCAATGCCAAGCAGGCTTTACAAGATACACTTTCAGGTAAAGTAACGGCTTCACCTTCAGGCGAATAACCTTCATTCTTTTGGGATTGGAAGCACGTTAATCGGTATGCTATAATAACATAAACCAAGTACAAGAATTGCATAAAGAAGGTTAGGGGGCTGGTTGAATGTCCGAAGCCGTCACACAATTAACTGAATCTCTTTTACAGCAATTCAAGAATGAGACCTTTGTGCTTCTGAGCACAGTGGATGTAGAATCCGGAGGTCCGACTTCAACAGCCATCTCCTGGATTTATGCGGAGAATGCTTCTACTTTTCGTGTAGCGATCGATCATCGTTCACGTTTAGTGAATAACATGATTACTAATCCGCTCATTACGGTAACTGTCTTTGGAGAAGAGACGGTGTACGCAGTGAACGGACGTGCTGCGGTACGACAAGATCCGCTACTGGACGTTCCATTTAATATGTGCTGTTTCGACATTACAATTGAAGCGGTGAGGAATGCTCTGTTTTACGGCGCTCAATTGTCCTCTGTGCCTCAATATGTCAAAATATATGATCAGCGTGCTGCTGAGAAATTAGATGAGCAGGTTTTTGCTGCCATGAAAAAAGCCTAGTGAGAGATCACTGGGCTTTTTGTTGTCTTTTGTCCGATGAATGCAGCTGCTGCATTTGTTGTTTTTGATTCATGTGTTCATCCGGATTTTGACGGACTTTGACGTCTTTCGGGAGTTGAGGGATAATTCGTCCCACCATGTCAGCGAGTTCTGAAGCAAAACCCGAAATTGGGTGCCCTTGACGAATATGTTCACCAATCTCTTTAATTCGTTCAGTGACATCTGCATCAGCAGTAACGATGGAATCTATACCTTCGGGGTCTTTGCGAAGTGCTTCGGCAACAGCGTACTTAATGGTACCCACCCGAGCACGTTCCAGTTCACCATCAACATCGATGCCAACTACAGCTGTATTACCGAGTATGACGCAGTTCGCATCTTCAACACCTTCTACTTGTTTGGCAAGGGCTTTAAGGTGATTGATTCGTTTTTCATTTGGCATCCGGCCACTCTTTGCATCATCTGCAATGTTGGTATCATGGACTTCACCTGTATTCTCATTGAGACGGTCCAAACGTGAAGGATTCATCCGATCTTCCTGTGCATTGAGCATGTGAGATCCTTTCCCTTGATCTTGCTGAGTTGTTACATTTCCTCCGTAACCTTTCGCATGTGTACCTTGATTCGGCGAAGCGCTACGTGTGGAACTGTTGCAACCTGTAAGTATAAAGATCAGAAGCAGCGTGCAAACCCATATTTTCATAAATGTTCATCCTTTCTTGGAGTTTTTCAGAATGGTTGACAATTATTTTGCCCTAGTCGAATACATTTATGTATGGGATCATGATTGTCCATGCCGCTGCTGAAAGATCACACTATTCATGCCTTTAACGACGCCGCTTTGGAGGGGATTGAATGAAAAAGATTTTTGTATTGGATACCAACGTGCTTCTGCATGACCCCAATGCCATATTTGCCTTTGAGGAACATGAGGTAATCATTCCCGCGGTTGTACTGGAGGAGATCGACTCCAAAAAAAGAAATGCCGATGAAATTGGGCGTAATGCCCGTAATGTATCCAGACTGTTAGATGGATTACGAGAGCTGGGTCACTTGCACAGTGGGGTACCTTTGGCTAATGGAGGTAACCTGAAAGTAGAGCTGAATCATCGGAGTTTCGTGAAAGTTCAGGAAATGTTTGGTGAAGTGTCCAACGATAATCGCATTTTGGCTGTCGCACTGAATTATCAGATTGAGGAGAATGAAAAGGAAGTAGTTGAACGTCAGGTCGTGCTTGTCAGTAAAGATGTACTTGTGCGTATCAAAGCGGATGTACTTGGTCTGTTCACACAGGATTACTTATCAGATCGGACGGCAGGACTCAGTGAGTTATATCCAGGTTATACGGCCCTAAAAGTTCATCCGTCAGTGATTGATGAGTTTTACACATATCGTTTTTTACCAATCAAACCATTGCAGTTGTCTTATTCGTTGTATCCGAATGAATTTGTCATTCTCAAGGATGAGATGGGAACCAATAAATCGGCTTTGCTTAAAGTGAACACAGAGGGAACAAAGCTGGAGCCGCTTTTCCTCAGTAATGATAATGTCTGGGGTATTAGTGCACGTAACGCACAACAACGCATGGCACTGGAACTGCTTTTAAATGATGACATCCCGCTTGTTACTATCACCGGTAAAGCCGGAACAGGAAAAACCTTGCTGGCACTTGCAGCAGGTCTGCTTAAGGTAGAGGATGATCATAAATACAAAAAACTGTTGATTGCTCGTCCTGTCGTTCCGATGGGGAAAGATATCGGTTATTTGCCTGGTGAGAAGGAAGAAAAACTTCGTCCATGGATGCAGCCGATATATGATAATCTGGAGTTTTTGTTTGACACCAAAAAAGCCGGAGATATCGATAAAATCCTAATGGGGCTTGGCAGTATTCAGGTGGAGGCCTTAACGTATATTCGTGGAAGATCAATACCTGGACAGTTTATCATTATTGATGAAGCCCAGAATCTGTCGCGCCACGAAGTGAAGACCATTGTATCAAGGGTCGGTGAAGGCAGTAAGATTATTTTGATGGGAGACCCCGAACAGATAGACCATCCATATCTTGATTCTGCCAGTAATGGTCTGACGTATATCGTGGAACGGTTCAAACAAGAGGGAATCAGCGGACACATCATGCTCGAAAAAGGAGAACGGTCCAAGCTGGCACAACTTGCAGCTGATTTATTGTAAAATTCAGGGGATTTATTTCCCGGAAAATGTTGTTATTGAAGCCGGCTCCAGGAGCCGGCTTTTTGCTGAAAAAATAAGTAAGCGTTATTACACAGAACTCGATATGCTCGTATTATGCAAAAATCCGAAAAAGTGTTTTTCGGCAGGGTAGGACAAGAGTACTACTTATTTGTTACAATAATTGCTGCAGGAAAAAACTAGGTGAACAGGGAGGGAAGTTAATGAAGCGTAGACATCAGGTTGTTTTATTCGCGGTATTGTTGCTTTCGTTAACGATCTTGTCACCGAGTTTTGACTTTAGAGGTTCGCAGCTCAATCAGGAACGCGATCAGGAGAAGGATGCTTTTCCTGGGTCTTCGTCCCGTAATGAAGATGCTCAAGCTCCGCTGGAGATTGTAGTGGCCATGTCGGATGAAGAGTTCCAAGCCTTTCAAAAAATAGCCAAAGAAGTTGCTGCTTCCCAGCTGGTAGAGATTAATCTTCGGAATGAGAAGCCGGATACATATAAGCATGTTTTGGATCTTGAATTTTCACTAGGGGAGAACGGTGATGTTGTTCTGCTTGATAGTGAGGAAGTGCAATACTATGCCCAAAAAGGGTACCTGTATCCGTTAAACGGAACAACATTATCGAAGTCGCTAGGAGATACGGTAGTTGGGTTACGGGGAATGACAGAGTGGAATGGTTATCAGTGGGGAATGCCTTTTGATTTTGATCCGTACATTCTGGCTACACAATCTTCATTTCTGAAGAGAACTGGTCTGGAGTCATTACCTCGCAATAAAGATCAGTGGGTCAAACTTACTCAACAAGCCATTGCGGAAGGCATCCCTTTGATTACAATGAACATCAATGATATGTACGGGACGAATGCGTGGCTGAATCATTTGGAACCGAGAATGGCACCAGATCAAGTTAAACGAACACAATTAGATTCGCAAACAAGGGATCTTCAGCAAGGGATTCAGTTGATGAATCAGATTCAGCCTCTTATTAAGCTGGAGTCTACCAATTCAGAGTTCTCTCCAACTGCTGACCAGAACGGTACACCAATGGTTGTATCATTGTTATCTCAATTATTGAATGCGGATCAAGCGAGTACAGTGGATAAAGATTCTTTGGAGCGGATTTCTTTCGAAACCTTGGAAACCGTAAACTCCAGAAGCCTTGTTATTACTGCGGGTTCGGTTGAGGCTGAGGAGGCCAGTAGATGGATTGAAGGAATGACGTCCGCTACGACACAGCTGAAATGGTACCAACAGGTTAACCGGTTGCCCGCAAAGCAACAGGAGCTGGATTTGGAGTCTGAGAAACTCGTTGGACGTTATGACATGACAAAGGGACAATCCTGGTTCCCGACCACCCAAAATGTCCCTGCTACCACGACCGAAAGTCATGCTCTAATAACTCGTTTTCATAAAAAAGTACAACAATTCTTAAAGGGTGAAATTACAGCGAATCAATACGTAGACAGTATTAAAACAACGAATTAACTTTAAGTTCGTGTTCAACCTCTTTAAAATGATATAGCGAGTTTTACTTCCAGTATGCCTTCACTTGTTGAAACATCGGTTGCTTTCACAAACGACAGGATTTTCTGTGGATAGAACCCAAGGTCAAATTCTCTTTCCAGCATTCGGCGAGTGGTGTCTGGTAATTCAAGCTGGTTGAATACAAGTTTGTCCACATGAAAACGAATGGAGTTTTGCGGTTCATTTTCAACCGTATAATGTCCTTCAATGCTTAATTGCAACTGATCCCGCTGACCGGAAGCTATAATCTTATCCTGGTTAAACTGAAAGGCAAAGTCTTCAAAGATTGAATTTTGGGAACGTAGAAATGCATTAAGCTCATCCTGCCCAATTCGAATCGTATACGTTGTTCCAGTCGTGGATATTCCTCCGTTTTGTTTTTGGATAAAATCAGGCAGGTTCTGCATGGCAGATGCCAATGCTTTGAAATATCGTTTCACCTCATAGATGCCTATATTCTCCCAATAAAGGGTTAATTCATCCATCAGTTTCTGAATCGCTGCCGCATCTCCGCTGGTGGCTATTTGGGCATCCACTTCTTTTTGCAAGGCGACTACACGTTCCCGCTGGTTTTGAAGATTAGTCTTCATTTCGGTTAATTCTGTTGTAGTCTGACGAATCTGAGTAGAAGTCTGTTGCAGATTGCGATAACGGTCCTGATACTTGTCCAGCACAGCCTGATCCCGTCCGATAATAATCTGGTAATAATCATACAGTACAAACAGGTCTTTGAATGATCTGGCTCCCAGGACCGTCATGAGGAGGCTGTCGCGTTCTCCTGTGTAGTAGGACCTCACTACAGCTCCGGCCCGATCTTGCTGAATATGTATCTGCTCTTCCTGTTCCTGCAGCTGGACGGATAATGTCTCGTGTTGTTGACCCAGCTGCTTCTGCCTTTCGGTGATGCGTTCGATTTCATGATCGATTTCAACGATGGATAGACTTTTTTGTAATATCTCACGTGTATCCTCAGCTGAAGACTCTCCATAGGCATAGGCTAAAGGTAGCTGGAGGAATAAAATGATGCATAATATAAAGGCGGAAATGCCGTGTTGACGTTTCACCGATCCATTCTCCTTTCCACTTCTTAAATGACAATCGTACAGGCTTGTTGTCTTCCAGACAATATATGAAACAAATACGTGAAATATCCTTAGTGGTTACATAACACCATGAACATTCATTTAATCTGAACACAACAAAAAAGCAACCCGACAGATATCGGATCACTTTGATGCTGCAGGTGGATTAGAGCGGCAAACCCATTTCGAATACGGTCCAGTAGCTGAACCCCGTGAATGTTACGATCATATAACCCCAGAAGAGCAATATGTACGTTCGCTCGGTAAATTTCAAGTATCCCAAAATGACAAAAAACGCAGTCTGCAGGAAAAAAAGCAAAGCCATTTCGACCAGATCTCCCGCAAAAGCCATCAGGCCAATTGCAAGCGTGAAGAACCCGAGTACCCGAAACATGCGTGCCACGGTAAATCCTCCTCTCCTAAGTACGTTCATAGATTGTCTACACAACATTATACCGGGAAAGGAAAAACGTGTAAACAAATTTGGATATGAAAGCGAATTCTTTTTTTGCTCAAAGTAAGTATAGAGGGATATGTTTTACGTATGTCACGTATGAGCAAGCCTGAATGTGGAAATACATTTTAGTATGAAATCAATTCTATGAACTCTATGAGAGGCATAAGAATGAATGAAGCAGCTTTTATACCTAATTCACATACCGGGCTTCCGGTAATGCGGACGGTTATTTTAGGATGTTGTTAGGAGGGTATTATAGCATGACTGCAGTGAGACAGGATGCTTGGAGTACAGAGGACGATTTGATATTGGCTGAGGTTACTTTGCGTCATATTCGGGAAGGCAGTACACAATTGGCCGCTTTTGAAGAGGTGGGCGAAAAAATAGGCAGAACATCTGCCGCATGCGGTTTTCGCTGGAACAGTTGTGTACGTAAAAAGTATGATTCTGCCATCAGTAACGCCAAGGCACAACGACAAAAACGAAGTTATCTCAGAAAGCAACCAGCTATGCTCGGACCGCAGGTTGCAGCACTGTCTACACTGGACACTGAAGAACATCTGTACAAATCAGATGGGATCTCAGACGATTCATTATCGATGGATGCAGTAATCCGCTTCCTGCGACAATGGAAGGGAACGGTGCAGGAGAGTAATCGTCAACTCAAGATGCTGGAGAAGGAGCTTCGGGAGAAAGAAGATGAATTGCTTGAACTACGTCTTGAGAATGACCGTCTCTCCAAGGAAGTGAATGAAGTACAGACGGATTACCGTGTGGTGAATGACGACTACAAAGCTTTGATTCAGATTATGGATCGGGCTCGCAGACTCGCATTTTTGTCCGAAGAAGAAGAGGAACTTAAGACACGTTTCAAGATGGATGCCAACGGGAATCTGGAACGAATTGAATAACAAATTCAGACGTTTGATTTGTGAAAGTCAGGTATGAACCCGCCACACCTCCGTTACACAACGGCAGGTATGACGGGTTTTTAGTTTGGTGTTTTTGTTCTATTATAGATAATAGAAGAGAAACTACTGAAGCGGAGAGGAGTGCATCATATGATCATTGACATCGTAGGAGCGGGGGCACTTGGTCTTTTGTATGGCGGGAAACTGCTGGCGTCAGGTAACCAGGTCAGATTTTGGACCAGAACAACAGCTCAGGCAGACCTCCTCAGCCATAATGGAGTAACCATTGTGGAACAAGACGAAGAGATACATATTCTACCGGATCAAATACAGGCGAAACCAATAAGTAAGCTGACTGACACATGGAAGAACACACCAGGAGAATGGTTACTGCTCATGGTTAAGCAGACAAGCATGGATGATTTCATTGATGAGATTAGTCCATTACAAGATCATGTGCTGAATGTCGCTTGTTTTCAGAATGGGATGGGCCATCTTACAAAACTTCAAGCAGCTTTGCCAAAGTCGCTTCTCTGTAGTGCGGTTACAACAGAAGGTGCGAAGCGAACACAAAGTCAGGTGACTCGTGCAGGTACAGGTGAAACCAGTCTGGGGAGATACAACATACATATAGGAGCTTCTACCTCTATAGAGGAGAAGAGAACATTTACTCTGTCGGGATCGTTGCAGCAGGCAGGATTTGACTGTACAGTGTCGAATGAAATCGATAAGCTGATATACAGGAAACTATTGATTAATTCAGTCATTAACCCGCTCACGGCACTATGGCGAATCCCTAATGGAGAATTGATCGTCAAGGAAGAACGAAAGAGGCTAATGCGGCAGTTATATGATGAAGTATTGTTAATCTACTCTGCAAGTGGAATATGTTTGGATCAGGATATGTGGGATCAACTGATATCGGTCTGCCGTTCTACTGCCACGAATACTTCCTCCATGCTTGCAGATGTTCTCGCTGGACGTGGTACAGAAGTAAGGTCAATTAACGGTCATATTGTAAAGATGGCACAGAAGTTGGACCTTGTTGCACCTACACATGAAATACTGCTTCATCTGATTGAAGGAATGCAACCGGAAGGAGTGAATTAATGGGACTTTTTATTGTGTTGAGCATATTGCCCTTTTTTCCGTTCTTTCTTGTCTATTGGGGCATGTACGTATGGAAAAAAGACAAACGGAACGCCATGCGGATGGCAATGGATGTAACCACTTTTTTTCTTGTTTTTTCAGTATCGGCGTTATTCAACTTAACATTTGATTCGAATTTTGGTTTTTATCTGACACTATTACTCATACTACTAGCACTTGGATTTATCGGAGGTGCGCAAAATCGACTAAAGGGGAAGGTCGATGGGGGGAGAATGTTCCGGGCCGTATGGCGCATGGCCTTCATCATTATGAGTTTCGGGTATGTTTTGTTTACTTTATTTGGATTATTTAGATACTTCATGAAACAGATGTGAGGTTACATAACGCAAAAGAGGCAAAAAATGTGTCGATTTTGTCGAAAACTGAAAAAAACATTACTTTCTGAAAAAGTAATGTAGATTTTTTTGACCGGTGGTTGTATAATCTATAAACATATAAACCATATCAATTTAGGGGGAACGTGTTAGATGAAAAGGAAAAGTCTATTAGTCCTTTTGACGCTGATTTTGGCGTTCGGTACCGTACTTGCAGCGTGCGGATCGAAAAACGAAGGCACAGGTAACACCGATACTGGTTCTGCAAACGAAGGAAATGGTCTTGCAAAAGATCAAATTCTGAAAATCAACCTGTCAGCTGAACCTCCTACGTTGGACCCGGCTCAAGCAAAAGACAGCCAAACCAACACAGTTCTGAAATTCTTGTACGAAGGTCTTGTACGCATTGATGCTGATGGTAAAGAACAAGCAGGCGTAGCTAAAGACTGGAAAATTTCCGAAGATGGTTTGAAATATGTTTTCAACCTGAACCCGGAAGCTAAATGGAGCAACGGTGATGCAATCACTGCCGAAGACTTTGTTCGTTCTTGGGAACGTGCTTTGAAACCGGAAACAGCTTCTCCATATGCATACCAATTGTACTACATCAAAGGTGCTGAAGGTTACAACCTCAGCAAAGATGAAACATACAAAGGTACTAAAGTCACAGATTTCTCACAAGTAGGCGTTAAAGCTACTGATGAGCACACATTGGAAGTAACTTTGGAAAACCCAACACCTTACTTCTTGGGTCTGACAGCATTCTACACGTACTACCCAGTACATGCATCTGCTGACACCAATGACAAATTCTTCACAGACTACAAAAACATGATCGTTAACGGACCATTTGTAATGGATCAATACTCTAAAGGTCAAAAAATTGTTGTGAAGAAAAACGATGGTTACCATGCAGCTGCCGATATTAAATTGGCTCAAATCGATATGTCTCTGACAAACAGCAGTGCTTCCGAACTGCAAGCTTACAAATCAGGACAATTGGACTACACTGGTGCACCTAACGGTGAAATTCCATCCGACCAAATTCCTTCTGTAAAAGCGGAATTGCCGGACGAGTTCAAAGCTACTGGTATTGCAAGTACGTACTACTATCAGTTCAACGTAAACGAAGCACCATTTAATAACGTAAAAATCCGTAAAGCATTTGCAATGGCAATTCAGCGTCAACTGATTGTTGACAAAGTTACACAAGGTGGACAAATTCCAGCATTCGGCTTTGTACCTCCAGGTATCCGTGGTGAAAACGGCGAATTCCGTGATGAGCACAAAGACGACTACTTCACAGAAAATGTTGAAGAAGCTAAAGCATTGCTTGCTGAAGGTATGAAAGAAGAAGGTTACACAACATTGCCAGCTGTTACGTTGATCTACAACACTAGTGATGGTCACGCGAAAATCGCTTTGGCGGTTGCTGACATGTGGAAACAAAATCTTGGTGTTGATGTAAAAACAGAAAACCAAGAGTGGGGCGTATTCCTTGAGAACCGTCAAAACCAAAACTTCCAAGTAGCTCGTGCAGGTTGGTCTGCTGACTACAACGATCCATACAACTTCTTGGAAATGTGGACTACTGGAAACACAAACAATGATTCCAAATTCAGCAACGAACAGTATGACAAAGATGTTAAAGAAACTGTAAAATCTGCTGATCCAGCTGCACGTATGGCTGCATTTGCTGACGCTGAGAAAATCCTGATTCAAGATGAAATGGGCGTTATGCCAATCTATTATTACACTAACGTATCTTTGACTAAGCCTTACCTGAAAGGTGTACAACTTGATTTCAGTGGAGCTATTGACTACACTCGTGCATATCTGGAAGAGAAATAAGTTGTTCTGAAGTCTAATATGAATACTTCGGGATATATATGTGGAATTCCATATATATCCCGATTTTTTGTATGTGCACCGATTTTCCTTATAATTCTTGAAATTTCCGATAAATGGATTGGACTTTATTTCTGTCTAATTCTACAATCGATTTGTATACAAAATATTGTTTGTGGAGGTGTGCAAGGGTTGGTTAAGTATGTGTTGAAAAAACTATTATTTATGCTGCTATCGCTTTTCATACTCGCATCTGCAACCTTCTTCCTGATGAAGGCTATTCCGGGTGACCCTTTTACATCTGAGAAAAAAGTATCGCCTGAAATTCGGGTCTTGCTGGAACAGAAGTATGGATTGGACAAACCGATGTATGAACAATACCTGAAGTATATGGGTGGAATCATTAAGGGAGATTTCGGAGTCTCAATGAAATATCTCAATCGAGATGTAGCCGGAATGATCGGCGAAACATTCACCGCTTCGCTGAAGCTTGGAGTGTTTGCAATTGTTATCTCCATTATCGTTGGTGTTCTGCTGGGCCTTATTGCTGCAGTTTACCATCGTAAACTCATTGATGATATCACGATGATCCTGGCTGTCATAGGGATAGCTGTTCCGAGCTTCTTGCTTGCGTCACTATTGCAGTACCTCTTTGCTACTAAATTAGGCTGGTTTAACGTTATGGGCTTTGATGGTCCATTGGATTATGTTCTTCCGGTTGCAGCGTTATCTGCATCTCCGATTGCTTTTATCGCTCGTTTGACGCGTTCGAGCATGCTTGAAGTCTTACATGCAGATTATATCAAAACAGCTAAAGCCAAAGGTCTGAAGTGGCCTGCAATTATGTTTAAACACGTTGTAAGAAACGGTATTCTACCAGTAGTAACTTATGTTGGTCCAATGACAGCGAATATCATCACAGGTTCCGTTGTAATTGAACAGATCTTTAACATCGGGGGAATTGGTAAAGTATTCGTAGAGAGTATCACAAACCGTGATTACACTATGATCATGGGGATTACGATTTTCTATGGTATCCTCCTGATGTTGGCTCGTTTCTTTACGGATATCGCTTACGTGCTGATTGATCCTAGAATTAAGCTGGAAAGCCGGAAGGGGGCATAACGTTGTCTGGCACGAATAATAAAAAGAATGAAACGGCGAACACGAACCTGACTAGTCAGGCAGCGGTTAAACCGCAAGAAAGTGTATCCCTTTTTAAAGATGCCATGTACAGACTTGCAACCAATAAGGCTGCAATGATCAGTCTGAGCGTGTTGGTTCTTGTCGTGATTTTCTCTTTGATTGGTCCAACTTCTTTGTTTACAAGTTATAATTATTATTCCAATGATTTGTTGAATGCCAATGCAGCACCGAGTGCGGAGCACTGGTTCGGTACGGACGAGCTTGGTCGCGACGTGTGGGTAAGAACTTGGGTAGGAGCACGTGTATCCCTTACTGTAGGTTTGGCCGCAGCCTTGATTGACCTTGTTATCGGGGTTATTTATGGAGCGATCATGGGTTTCTATGGTGGACGTGTAGATGGAATTATGAACAAGTTTTCCGAAATCCTCTACTCCTTGCCGTACATGCTTGTTGTAATTTTGTTGCTGGTTGTACTGGAACCAAGTCTGACAACGATTATCATTGCCCTCACCATCACAGGCTGGATCAGCATGTCATGGATTGTGCGTGGTGAAATTATGCAACTCAAAAACAGAGACTTTATTCTTGCTGCAAGGTCCATGGGAGCAAGCACAGGGCGTCAATTGTTCCGTCATTTGTTGCCCAATGCAATAGGACCGATTCTTGTAACATTGACGTTGTCCATTCCAAATGCAATCTTTGCTGAAGCGTTCCTGAGCTTCCTTGGATTGGGTGTATCAGCACCAAGATCTTCACTTGGTTCTATGATCAATGATGCACTTACAGGCTGGACGCTATTCCCGTGGCGGATGTGGTTCCCAGCAGGTCTGATGGTTCTTACAATGCTTGCATTTAACTTGCTCGGAGACGGTCTGCGTGACGCACTCGATCCGAAATTACGTAAATAGAAACAGGAGGTGGGATTATGGAGCCGATTTTAACTGTCAAAGACCTGAGTGTGTCGTTCTCAACACGTTCTGGTGAATTTGATGCCGTTAAACATGTGAGTTTTGAACTTGGCAAAGGAGAGACGCTGGGGATCGTAGGTGAATCGGGTAGTGGTAAGAGTGTTACCGCCCAAACCATCATGAAATTGATTCCCTCCCCGCCTTCGAAGGTCAAAAGCGGAGAAATTACTTTTCACGGGCAAGACCTGCTGAATAAGACAGACAAACAAATGGAAGCGATTCGTGGTAAAGATATCGGTATGATCTTCCAAGATCCAATGACTTCATTGAATCCTACCATTAAAATTGGTAAACAAATTACCGAAGTATTGCGCAAGCATCAGAACATGTCCAAACAAGCGGCGAATAAAGCGGCTTTGGAGATGTTGGAACTTGTAGGTATAAAGAATGCGGCTATCCGCATGAATCATTATCCTCACCAATTCTCTGGTGGTATGCGTCAGCGTGCTATGATTGCGATCGCGCTTGCATGTCGTCCATCCCTCCTGATTGCGGATGAACCGACAACTGCACTTGACGTTACAATTCAGGCTCAAATTCTGGATGTCATGAAAGACATGCAGCAAAAGCTTGGAACATCGATCATGCTGATTACGCATGACCTTGGTGTCGTAGCGGGTATGTGTGACCGTGTTGTTGTTATGAAGGAAGGCGAAGTTGTTGAAACAGGAACAACTGCTGAAATCTTTAGTAACCCTCAACATCCATACACGATTAAATTGCTGAATGCCTTGCCTCGTCTGGACGAGCCCAAAAAGGAAAAACCAGCTCCGGCTGGTATTATCAAAGGTAGCAATAAGCCTCTGGTACAAGTGAAAAACTTGAAACAGTACTTTAATTTGGGTAAAGGTAACATTCTCAAAGCGGTCAATGACGTAAGCTTTGATATCTTTGAAGGTGAAACACTTGGCGTTGTAGGCGAGTCTGGCTGTGGTAAATCGACAACAGGTCGTACCATTCTGCGTCTTTATGAGCCAACTGGCGGAAATGTTAACTTCAACGGAACGGATATCTACAAATTGTCTCCGCGTAAAATGAAAGAAATGCGTAAAGATATGCAGATGATTTTCCAAGATCCATATGCATCTCTTAACCCGCGTTTCAATGTTATGGATATTATCGGGGAGTCCCTCGATATTCATGGTCTGGCTTCCAGCTCTAAAGAGCGCAAGAGACGAGTGGAGGAATTGCTTGATCTGGTTGGTTTGAATCCAAGTCATGCTCTTCGTTATCCACATGAATTCTCCGGTGGTCAAAGACAACGGATCGGGATTGCGCGTGCACTTGCTGTAGACCCTAAATTCATCATCTGTGATGAGCCATTGTCTGCACTGGATGTATCCATTCAGGCACAGGTCGTTAAATTGCTTGAAGAACTTCAGCAACGTCTCGGCTTGACTTACCTGTTTATCGCGCATGACTTGTCGATGGTTAAACATATCAGTGACCGTGTCGCTGTAATGTACATGGGTAAAGTGGTTGAGCTCGCAGAAAGTGAAGAACTGTATGCGAACCCTATCCACCCTTATACCAAAACATTGCTCTCAGCAATCCCTGTACCTGATCCGGAAGTGGAAGCGAACAAACGTCGCATCTTGCTGCCGGAAGAGCATATGAGCCCGATTCAAAATGGATCTGGTGGTCCTGCAAATGACCCGTACAACCTGGAAAATGCTCAATTGATTGAGGTTTCCAAAGGTCACTGGGTTGCAGAACCTTACGTATAATAGGAATATTAATGCGATATGCTATTATTGATGTATTAAATGCCGCCGACTCGTTCGGCGGTTTTTTTCGTATTTTAATCACTTTCTTTTGACGAAGCGGCCTTGAATTCGGTACAATCAAGAAAGGCTCTTTGAAGCAGAATAGGAGGCAGACCTCATGAACGGTATTACCGAGGCACTCCGCAGCGGATCAAGACTTGCAGAAGATTATATCTGTTCAAGAGATGCTGCGCGTGGCCTTTACGAGTATGACATTCGCTGGGAATCAGGACTTCAGGCGCGTGCCGAGTGGCTGGACCAATCGGAAAACACACGTATTGATCGTCGTGATCTGGCAGAGTATTTACGTATATATAATAAGAGGGTGAACGACCATGGAGAGGTTCATGCGTCCATCACACGTCTTGCAGAACAAGATGCACTAGTGGTTACAGGAGGACAGCAGAGCGGTCTGCTCACCGGACCACTGTTCGTCATATACAAAGCCGCCAGCGTAGTGGCAGCTGCGCGTGAAGCGGAAGAAAGACTTCAACGCCCGGTAGTCCCAGTATTTTGGATTGCCGGTGAAGACCATGACTGGGATGAGGTTAACCACACATATCTTCCTGATCATCAGGGAGACATGAAGAAGGTTAAGTTACAAGGGCGATTCGCAGGAAGGGATTCTGTGAGTAATGTTCATGTGGATACGCAGCAGTGGATGAATGTACTCGAACAGGTGGAACATCTTTTACCTGATACGATACATAAACCAGGACTGATGAAATGCATCACAGAGATCCATCAATCCAGTTCAAATCTGAGTGATGCATTTGCCCGCATGATATCTGCCTTGTTTGCGAGTAGTGGACTTGTTCTAATGGATGCATCGGATCCAGATTTACGCAGGTTGGAACAGCCCGTGTTTGAGATGTTGATACGAAAAAATGAAGTGCTGCGCAGCGCATACACACAAGGTGCTTCGCTGGTACAACAAGCTGGTTATGCTATGCCTGCCGAAGTAGCGGAGGATGGAGCCAATCTGTTCTACATTCATGAAGGTACGCGTCTGCTCTTGTTGTTGAAGGACGGTTTATATAGTGATCGCAAAGGTTTGGTTTCTTTCACAGAGGAACGTTTGCTTCAGGAACTGGGTGAACATCCGGAGCGCTTCAGTAACAACGTATTGACACGACCATTAATGCAAGATTCCGTGTTGCCGGTAGCCGCCGTTATTCTGGGGCAAGGTGAAATTGCATATTGGGGTTTGACACGGGAAGCATTCCGTCAGTTCGGACTGCAAATGCCCATTTTGTTGCCGCGGTTGTCTTTCACCATTATGGAAGATATTCATCACAAACATATGAAACAATATGGACTTTCTTTTCAGGATGTTCAATATCATATGGAAGAAAAGAAGGAGCAATGGCTCGCACAGCAGGAGACGTTCCAGGTAGATGAACAATTTGACAAGGTTCAGGAGGCGTTTCTTGATCTGTATGGACCG
The DNA here is from genome assembly GCF_045040675.1 of Paenibacillus sp. FSL H8-0283. Taxonomy (NCBI): domain Bacteria; kingdom Bacillati; phylum Bacillota; class Bacilli; order Caryophanales; family Paenibacillaceae; genus Paenibacillus; species Paenibacillus sp. FSL H8-0283. The sequence continues at coordinate 4,833,009 of NZ_CP150295.1, read as the reverse complement.
TTGCTAGATGAGATCGCGGAGATTCATCCGGGGCTGGAACGAATTGGCGATACCAATTTGAGTAAAATCAACGAGCAAATGCAGTATCTGAAACAGCAGACTCACAAAGCTATCGAAGATAAACACAATGTGAGTCTAAGGCACTGGAACGGCATTCAGAACTCCTTATTCCCAACGGGCAAACCACAGGAACGAGTACATAATGCACTCTTTTACCTGAATCGTTATGGCACCGAGTGGATCGATGAACTGATTAAGGCCTCAAGTGAATTCCTTGGAGAGCACAAGGTTATTGCACTATAGAGCCCTTTATAATAGAAGAAACACCAAAACGAGGAGGATATGATATGACTACACCTGCATTGCAAAACAGTATTGTTAAAGATATGGGACTCGCTTCAGAGGGTCACCTGAAAATTGATTGGGTAGAAGCGCATATGCCGGTACTAAACCGCATTCGTCGCCAGTTCGAACAGGATCTGCCCTTCAAAGGTCTGAAGGTTGCCATTTGTCTTCATCTGGAAGCGAAAACAGCTTACTTGGCAAAAGTGATCCAAGCGGGTGGTGCAGAAGTAACAATTACGCATAGCAATCCATTGTCTACACAAGATGATGTTTGCGCAGCATTGGTGGAAGACGGCGTTACGGTGTATGCGAAGTACAACCCGGAGCCTGCGGAATTCAAATCACTGCAACTGCGTGCGCTTGAGGTGAAGCCTGATCTCATTATTGATGATGGTGGAGACTTTGCAACCATTATTGCATCCGAGCGCCCTGACCTCGCAGCAACCATTCGCGGAGGAGCAGAAGAAACGACAACGGGTATTATTCGTTTGAAAGCATTGGCGAAAGAAGGCCAATTGAAGTTTCCGATGGTTGCGGTTAATGACGCATACTGCAAGTATCTGTTTGACAATCGCTACGGTACTGGACAATCTGCATTCGACGGGATTATTCGTACAACTAACCTGGTTATCGCTGGTAAAAACGTAGTGGTAGCAGGTTATGGCTGGTGTGGTAAAGGTGTAGCGATGCGCGCCAAAGGTCTTGGTGCAAATGTGATCGTAACCGAGATCGATCCAATCAAAGCGGTAGAAGCACACATGGACGGGTTCCGGGTCATGACGATGGTGGAAGCCGCCAAATTGGGCGATTTCTTTATCGCAGTTACAGGCAATAAGGATGTTATCACAGGTGAGCATTACGATGTGATGAAGGACGGAGCGATCCTGAGCAATGCAGGTCACTTTGATGTTGAAGTGAATAAACCTGAACTGGCTAAACGTTCCGAATCGATTCGCACAGTTCGTCGCAACATTGAGGAATATCGTTTCAAAGACGGTCGTAAAATGTACCTTCTTGCAGAAGGTCGTCTTGTGAACCTGGGTGCAGCAGATGGTCACCCTGCCGAAATCATGGATACGACGTTTGCTCTGCAGGCGCTTGGTCTGCGTTATGTAAGTGAGAATTATGAAAACTTGGGTAAAAACGTTGTTAATGTACCTTATGATATTGACCAGCAGGTTGCCAGCTATAAACTTGAAAGCCTGCATATTGGCATCGACTCCTTGTCAGCTGAGCAAGAGAAATACCTGGATAGCTGGAAATTTTAAGCACTATCCAATAATTACAAGCTGATGAAATGATTCAATAGGTATAGAATGGTTTATTGATGATATGGCTCATGTGCGGGTAGACATACGATTGCCCGTTTAAGGGAAGCGTCTTTGATCCTGAGTGACAGGATCAAGGACGTTTTTTTATGCTGAAAAATTAAAAAATCAAGTCATGCAAGAAGGGTTTTGATTTTTTTGTGCGAATCTATTATGCTTAGGTGGTGGAAAGTGGGGCAAAGTGGGAGAAACGGGTGAGGAGTGAGTGGGCCAATGTTTATGGGGGAGTTCCAACATAGCATTGATGATAAGGGTCGGGTTATCATTCCGGCTAAATTCCGCGAATCTCTGGGACCGTCTTTCGTTGTCACACGGGGTTTGGACCAGTGTCTTTTCGTGTACCCCATGGAGGAGTGGGGGGTCATGGAACAGAAGCTCAAAGCACTGCCATTGATGAAATCTGATGCACGTGCGTTTACCCGTTTTTTTTTCTCGGGTGCAACCGAATGTGAACTGGACAAACAGGGCAGGGTAAATCTGCCGGGCAATTTAAGAGAGTATGCCAAGCTGGACAAGGATTGTGTTGTTCTTGGCGTGTCGAACCGGGTGGAGATTTGGAGCAAAGGCATATGGGAGAGTTATTTCAATCAATCCGAAGAAGCATTCAACGACATTGCCGAAAAGCTGGTCGATTTTAATTTTGATTTATAAAGTCAGGAGGGGTGCAGGTTGTTTCACCACATAACCGTACTCAAAGAAGAGGCAACAGAGGGATTAAACATCAAGCAGGACGGTATATACGTGGACTGCACTTTAGGCGGTGGCGGACATAGCTCCGTGATTGCTTCCAAGCTCGGTCCAGGGGGACGTCTGATCGCACTTGATCAGGATGATTGGGCTTTGGATAATGCTCGCGAGAAGCTCGCGGCTTATGGAGAACGTGTAACATTGGTGAAAACCAATTTTCGAGATCTGGAACAGGTACTCAAGGATCTGGATGTACCAATGAAGGATGGTGCACCACAGGTCGACGGTATTTTGTACGACTTGGGTGTGTCATCCCCGCAATTTGATGAAGGAGAACGTGGATTCAGCTACAATCACGATGCTCCGCTCGATATGCGAATGGACCAGGATGCAATGCTGACGGCCAAAGAGATTGTGAATGAGTGGCCAGAAGAAGAGATTGCTCGAATTTTGTATCGCTATGGTGAAGAGAAGTTTTCGAGAAGAATTGCCCGTGTTATCGTGGGAAAACGAGCGCAATCTACCATTGAGACGACAGGTGAACTCGTGGAACTGATCAAGGAAGGCATCCCGGCGGCAGCTCGCCGTACAGGTGGACATCCTGCCAAACGCAGCTTCCAGGCATTACGCATTGCCGTCAACGATGAGTTGGGTGCCTTTGAAGAAGGCTTACATCAGGCTGTTCGTTGTCTGGCACCAGGAGGACGTGTATCTGTTATTACCTTCCACTCCCTTGAGGATCGGATATGTAAACAGATTTTCAGCAGTTATCTGGAAAAATGTACATGTCCACCCGATTTTCCGTTGTGTGTATGCGGCGGCAAGGGGACCCTGCGTTTAGTTAACAGAAAACCGTTGATTCCAACGGAAACGGAATTGACCGAAAATTCACGTGCTCGTTCAGCCAAGCTGCGCGTAGCCGAGAAATTGTAGATCAAGAGTGGAGGAGAGAATCGGAGTATGGCATATACACGTGGTAATCTCGCTGTAAAAGAAAAAGCGTCCCAGGAACGTGTGACCCAGCAACGATACAAAGAAACCACCAAAGTGGTGACCCGTCGTACGGGTCTTCCGGCACGCGAGAAGATTTTGTATCTGATTACCCTGGTTGCAGTTATCCTTGTTGGAGGAGCCTTGATGTCTCGTTATGCTCATATCTATGATCTGAACAAGCAGGCGCAGTCCACTATTTCGGATATTAAGGGGTATGAAAAGACGATTGCAGACCTACAGGTGGAAAAAGAAACATTGAACAACCAGGTCATCGAAAATGCAAAACAACTTGGTTACGTTGAAGCTTCCGGTAAGGATGTCATTTATGTACCTCGCTCAACAAGTACGAAATCAACTGGTACTGAGTCGTCCTCGAATACAGCAAGCAGTAAGTAAAGAGGTGTTCCGATGATAAAAAGAATAAAGATGCGCACGTTGCTTATAGGGGGATGTATTACCCTCTTTTTTCTTGTACTCGTAACCCGAATCTTTTTCATTCAAGTTGTGAATGGCGGTGTATGGCAGGAACGGGCAGCCGGTTTGGTAGAGCGGGAACAGACGATTAAGGCTGCACGTGGAACGATTACGGATCGAAATGGTAATATTTTGGCTACCGATGCGCCTGCATACACGGTCTCGGTCAATCCCCTCTTGATCGATGAACTTGGCATACAGGATGTTGTCACGGAGAAACTCTCTACCCTTCTAGGGAAAAATGAGAGTGAGATGCGTGCTCTGGTAACAGCCAAAAATAAAGATGGAATTTTCTATCAGCAACGTGAAGTACGCAGTGAAGGTTATAAAATAAGTCCTGAACTTGCGGCACAAGTCAACGAATTGCGTGAAGAACTGCAAGATGAATATAAGGCGCGTAATGCAATTGTGATGGCTCAGGAGTCGAAGCGTTTTTACCCTGAAGAAACACTTGCTTCTCACCTCTTGGGATATATGAGCCGTGATGGGAAAGCTGTCAATGGACTTGAAGTCTCATATGATGAAGCACTGACAGGTACAGATGGATATTTGAATTATCAGAAGGATGCCAAAGGCATTAAACTTCCGGATTCACAGGATAACTATCTGCCACCTCAGAACGGTAAGAACCTTACGCTGACCATCGATGATACGATCCAGTTCTACATTGAGGATGCAATGAAAGAAGCCGTTGCCAAGTATAATCCACTGAGCATGACGGTCATTGCCGCGGACCCAAACACGATGGAGATTCTAGGGATGGCGAACTGGCCAACCTTTAACCCGAATACGTATGGGAGTACACCTGATCAAAAGAATTTTATCAACCATGCTACTCAATCCATCTATGAGCCAGGTAGTACATTCAAAATAGTTACTCTAGCAGGGGCTGTTGAAGAAAAACTCTTCGATCCCAATGCAAGTTTTGAATCCAAACGCATGTATATCGGTGGTTTCCCGATTAGTGATAATGGTCATTCCTATGGTTGGATCTCGTATCTCGAAGGTGTCAAACGGTCAAGTAACATTGCTTTTGTTAACTTGGGTTACAACATGCTTGGCGGCGAACGTCTGCGTCATTACATAGACGAATTCGGCTTCGGCAAAAAGACGGGTATTGATCTGCCAAATGAGGCAGCGTCCCCGATCAAGCCACTGGTTTACAAATCCGAGATTGCTACTGCTGCTTACGGTCACGGTCTTGTACAGGTAACACCAATTCAACAGGTCGCAGCCATCTCTGCGATTGCCAACGGCGGCAAATTGCTGGAGCCACATCTGGTGAAGGAGATCAAGAACCCGAATGATGGAACAACGGAAGTCATCAAACCTAAAGTTGTTCGTCAGGTGATTTCCAAGGAATCTTCCAAACTGGTGAGCGGTTATCTGGAACAAGTGGTTGCAGACCAAACGATTGGTACCGGTCGTAACGCCTATATTGAAGGTTACCGTGTAGCTGGTAAGACAGGTACAGCAAGAAAGGTTGTTAACGGAGCATACAGCAAGTCAAAAGACGTTGTATCGTTTATTGGATTCGCGCCTGTGAATAATCCGAAGATTGCTATACTTGTTGTCATTGACCAACCGGATGGAACCAACATTGGGGGAGGAACCGCAGCTGCGCCGGTGTTCAAAAAGATTGTCAGCCAGACTCTTCAATACATGGGGATACCCAAAGATACAGCCAAAACTCCTGACAAAAAGTCAAAAGAAGTCTCTGTCGTGCAAGCCAAGGCGCCTGACTTGAGTGGCAAGACAGCCAAACAGGCCAGAAGCCAGCTTCTAAGCGCAGGTATTGCTTATGTGACACTTGGTCAAGGTGATAATGTAATTCGGCAGTATCCGGTTGCTGGCGCCTCTATGAATCCAGGCCAACGAATCTATCTGCTAACGGAAGAAAGCAGCAAGATGAAGATTCCCGATCTAACAGGTGAATCTCTCCGGGATGCCCTTGAAGTACTTTCTCTCATGAAAGTGGGGGTTACGGTCAAGGGCGAGGGTTATGTCGTGAAGCAAACCGAGCAGGTCGCAGGTGAGCAGAGAACTGTGCAGTTGAACTTGCAAACTGCCAAAGCTGCAGTGACAGGTATAGCCGATGAGGCTCCGATCTCTTCTGATCCGTCGTCAGAAGCTGAAGTGAAGGAACAAGAGCCTTCGGGCGGAGAAGGTAAAACCGACGGAACAGACGAAACAGACGAAACAGATAACAACAAGACTCCTGCCAATGAATCCGAATCCTCTGACGATCCAGCAACAAACGGAGCTACGCTTCCTTAGAGAGCTCTGACAGCTTGTTCTAACCCCCGGTTGTCCTGAATATTCATGAATGGAACGAATGTCATGATTTTGGGACGAGTGGGGGGATCTTTTCGTGAAGGGATCAAGCGTAAATCTGCGACGCAGGTTGCTATGGAGTTTAATGATTTTAGTTTTGTTATTTTCGGCCCTGATGATCAGGCTTGCTTATGTACAGCTCGGGGAAGGCCCTGAATTGTCAGCAAAAGCAGAAGAATCCTGGCGGCGTAATATTCCTTACTCAGCTAAGCGAGGGGAGATCCTGGATCGAAATGGAACCTCTCTGGCCTATAATGTGACAACACCAACCATTATGGCCATTCCGGCTCAGGTTAAAGAAGCTGAAACGACGGCTAAAGCGCTGGCCCCATTGCTTGGGATGACGGAAGAAAAAGTGCTCGCAACCATCAAGAAACGAGAACTCATTGTACGACTACAACCCGGCGGCCGCAAAATTACGATGGAGAAAGCTCAGCGCATCCGTGATTTGAAGCTTCCGGGTATCGTTGTTGCTGAAGACAATAAACGTTTTTATCCTTATGATGATTTGGCTGCCCATATTCTTGGTTTTACGGGCATTGATAATCAGGGCTTAACGGGTGTCGAGAAGAAGTATGATGATAAGCTGAATGGTTTGAATGGCAGTGTGTCCTACTTGTCCGATGCGGCCGGAAGGCTAATGCCGGGCTCATCCGAGAAGTATGTGGAACCGAAGGACGGCCTTAACCTCAAGCTGACCATTGATAAATCCATTCAGTCCATCATGGAGAGAGAACTGGATCAGGCCATGGTGAAGTTCCAGGCGAACTCAGCATTGGCCATAGCGATGAATCCCAAAACGGGTGAAATTTTGGGGATGTCCAGCAGGCCGGGATACGAACCTGCCGATTATCAGCAATATCCAGCGGAGATATACAATCGCAATTTACCGATCTGGATGACCTACGAGCCGGGCTCAACATTTAAGATCATTACTTTGGCAGCAGCGCTTGAAGAGAAAAAGGTCAATCTGCAACAGGATCAATTTTTTGATCCCGGATATGTTGAGGTGGGTGGAGCCCGTCTGCGTTGCTGGAAAAAGGGCGGCCACGGAAGTCAGACCTTTTTGCAAGTTGTGGAGAACTCATGTAACCCGGGCTTTGTGGCTTTGGGGCAGAGGCTGGGCAAAGAATCGCTCTTCTCCTATATTAAAGACTTTGGTTTCGGTACCAAGACAGGGATCGACCTCAGCGGAGAAGCCAGTGGAATTCTGTTCAAACTGTCCAGAGTGGGACCTGTCGAGCTTGCAACGACGGCTTTTGGTCAAGGTGTATCCGTAACGCCCATCCAGCAAGTAGCAGCTGTGTCAGCGGCCATCAATGGGGGTAAACTTTACAAGCCTTATGTTACGAAAGCGTGGGTCCATCCGGTCACAGGAGAAGTCATGGAAGAAGCCAAGCCGGAACTGGTTCGTCAGGTGATCTCGGAGAATACATCCAAACAAGTACGTGAAGCACTCGAGAGTGTTGTTGCAAAAGGTACCGGGCGTCCAGCATTCATTGATGGATACCGGGTCGGTGGCAAAACAGGTACAGCCCAGAAGGTTATCAACGGACGTTATTCCTCGACCGAGCATATCGTATCCTTTATCGGATTTGCACCAGCAGATGATCCACAGATTGTGGTCTATACCGCAGTTGATAACCCCAAAGGAATTCAGTTCGGAGGTGTGGTTGCCGCCCCGATTGTGCAGAACATCCTTGAAGATGCTTTGCATTATATGAATGTCCCTGTTCGGAAGGATCAGGTCGCCAAAGAATACAAGTATGGTGAAACCAAAATCGTGACAGTCCCAGACCTGACAGGAGCTACTGTTGAAGATCTGTACGAAGACCTGAACATGAATTTTATGCTGGCGAAGTCTGGCAGTGGTAAATACGTGATTAATCAGGCACCCAAACCTGGGGCGAGGGTAGATCAGGGATCAACCATCCGCATTTATATGGGGAATGTACTGAACGATGCACATGATCACACAAAGGATGAATAACGGGGCTTAGGGGTAGTTTGAAGCTTCTAGCGCAACAAAATTCATTCAAGTGCGTTTCATTATAGGGTTGTATTGACGATATTAATAAATACAGACATATGTTAAAACAGAAGTATAATTGGAAAAGTGAGGTTATTCATGTGCTTTTAAAACAATTTGCATCGATGCTGACCACCGCCCGCCTCGTGGGCGAATCAAATACAGAATGCCAAAACCTTCAGACAGATTCCCGGCAGGTAAAACCGGGTGATCTGTTTATCTGTCTTCCGGGACATACAGTAGATGGTCATGATTATGCAGAAAAAGCTGTAAATGCCGGTGCAGTTGCATTAGTGGTTGAACGGCAACTGGATCTGCCTGTACCACAATTGCTGGTGAAGGATAGCCGATTTGCGATGGCTGTTTTGGCAGATTTCTTTTTTGACTCGCCAAGCCAGAAGATGAATATGATTGGTGTAACGGGAACGAACGGAAAAACAACGACCACCTATTTGATTGAAAAAATCATGAGTGATTACGGACGCAAGACGGGATTGATCGGTACTATTCAAATGCGGTATGACGGTCGCACCTACCCGATGTCAGGAACAACACCAGAGGCGCTTGATCTGCAGCGTAGTCTGCATGATATGGTTCAGAAGGGTACGGACTGCTGTGTTATGGAAGTTTCTTCTCACGCATTGGAACAAGGGCGAGTAAAGGGAACAAATTTCCGTACTGCGGTATTTACTAACCTGACGCAGGATCATTTGGACTACCACCATTCCATGGAGGAATATCGCGGGGCCAAAGGATTATTCTTTGCACGTCTAGGTAACGGTTATACGGAAGATGTCTCACAGCGTAAATTCGCTGTTATCAATGCAGATGACCCGGCAGCGGATTATTTCATCTCTGTGACTGCGGCTGAAGTGATTACATATGGCATGGGTGAAAAGGCGGATGTACGCGCATCCCAAATCTCAATCACGTCTCAGGGAACTTCTTTCCACGTAGATACATTTGCAGGCAACACAGATATTCGCTTGCGCATGGTAGGGAAATTCAATGTGTACAATGCAATGGCAGCCATCTCTGCAGCGCTGGTGGAAGGTATTCCGTTGGAAGAGATCAAGCGCAGTCTGGAGACGGTTCCAGGCGTGGATGGACGTGTTGAAGGAGTGGACGAAGGACAGCCATTTGCTGTTATTGTCGATTATGCCCATACACCGGATGGACTGGAGAATGTGTTGCGGACGGTGAAAGAATTTGCCGAAGGGCGTGTAATTTGCGTGTTTGGCTGTGGTGGTGACAGGGACCGTACCAAACGTCCTCTCATGGGGAAAATTGCTGCGAATTATAGTGATTTTGTACTGGTTACTTCCGATAATCCGCGGACAGAAGATCCGGATCTGATTCTCAAAGACATTGAACAGGGCCTGATTGAAGAATCCGTTCCTGCTGAACGTTATATGATGATTGTGGATCGACGCCAGGCGATTCATGAAGCTATTGAAATGGCAAGCCCAGCCGATGTAGTATTGATTGCGGGCAAGGGTCACGAGACCTATCAGATTATCGGCACAACCAAAACCGATTTTGATGACCGAATCATAGCCAAAGAAGCGATAAGGGGCAAATCCAATTGATAAAAAGAACATTGGCACAATTGGCCGAGATGTGTGGAGGAACATTAAGTGACGTTGCTACTCATGGCAATGTAATGGTCGAAGGGGTGTTTACCGATTCGCGTAAACCTCTGGAAGGCAGTTTATTTATCCCGCTAGTGGGTGAAAGGTTTGACGGACACGAATTTGTGCAAGCCTGTCTAGAGAAGGGGGCTGCAGGCACGATCTGGCAAAAGGATCATGGTATTCCGCCACAAGGAGCTGTCATTGTTGTTGACGACACACTTGTCGCACTGCAAGCACTCGCATCTGCTTATCTAACGGAGAATAAAGCGGCTGTAGTCGGCATTACAGGCAGCAACGGCAAGACAACAACAAAGGACATCGTGGATGCCATTCTCTCGACGACGTTTAAAGTGCATAAGACGCAAGGCAACTTCAATAATCACATTGGTTTACCACTGACTGTACTAAGCATGGACCCGGATACCGAGATTATCATTTTGGAGATGGGTATGAGTGGTCGCGGGGAAATTAACGATCTGTCGGTTATTGCGCAGCCTGATGTAGCGGTCATTACCAATATTGGTGAATCACATCTGCTTCAGCTGGGGTCCAGACTGGAGATTGCCAGAGCCAAAGCCGAGATTGTAGCGGGATTGAAGCCTGGCGGGTTACTGATCTACAACGGAGACGAGCCTTTAATTGCACAAGTCCTTGAAGAGCCCGCAACGAAACAACCCGATGGATTGCAGCGGTTTACATTTGGTCTGCAAACCGATAATGATGACTATCCTACCGGACTTATGAATGCGCAGAACGGGGTAGTTTTCACCACCAAACAGTCTGGAGAACATGCATTTACGCTACCTCTGCTAGGAACGCATAATGTCGTTAACTGTCTGGCTGCTTTGGCAGTAGCCCGTCATTTCAAAGTGACGACGGAACAGATTGCCGCGGGATTGTCTCGCTTGAAACTGACAGGCATGCGTATTGAGGTTACGCAAGGCGTTAGTGGTCTAACCCTGCTGAATGATGCATACAATGCAAGTCCAACCTCCATGAAGGCCGCAATCGATGTACTAGAAGGTCTGAAAGGATACCGCATGAAAGTGGCTGTGCTTGGTGATATGCTTGAACTCGGTCCCCAAGAGCAGGATCTGCATTACGGAATCGGAGAGTATATCACATCGGCCAAAATGGACATGGTGCTGGTATATGGTCCGCTATCAGCCAAGATTGCTGAAGGAGCAAGCAAGCATATGCCTACAGAGGCTGTGCATGCTTTTATAGATAAAGAAGAAATGACCCGTTATCTACTGGAGAAACTACATCCCAGAGACGTTGTCTTGTTCAAAGCCTCAAGAGGCATGAAGCTGGAAGACGTGGTCGAAGCACTACTAATAGCACCATTACAGAATCGAGTAGACTAGAGGGGTGAACCCATGGATTTTCAGGTATTACTGTTAACAATCGGCGTTTCATTTATTCTGGCGGTGATTGCCGCACCGCTCCTGATTCCGCTGTTACGCCGGATGAAATTCGGACAGCAAGTTAGGGAAGATGGGCCTCAGAGCCATTTGAAAAAAAGCGGAACACCTACAATGGGTGGAGTCGTCATTTTAGTTGCGTTCACATTGGCCTTTTTGAAATTTTCGGCAGTCAAGAATACAGACTTTTATGTCTTGCTTGTGGCTACGCTGGGATTCGGGCTGATTGGCTTCCTGGATGATTACATCAAAATTGTGTTCAAACGTTCGCTGGGACTGACGGCCAGACAAAAAATGCTGGGCCAATTGTTCTTCAGTGCAGTGATGTGTTTCTTGCTGATCCAGAATGGACACAGCACAGCCATCTCTATTCCGGGAACGTCATTCTCGTTTGACTGGACCGGATGGTTCTATTATCCGTTTGTCGTAATCATGATGCTTGCCATTACCAATGCGGTTAACTTTACTGACGGTTTGGATGGTTTGCTATCAGGGGTAAGTGCGATTGCCTTTGGCGCGTTTGCCATTGTGGCGATGCAAGCCACGTCGATGCCGGCAGCAGTGTGTGCAGCAGCGATGATCGGAGCCGTACTCGGTTTTCTGGTATACAATGCACATCCGGCCAAAGTGTTTATGGGAGACACCGGTTCTCTGGGGATTGGCGGTGCGATTGGTGCGGTAGCCATTGTAACCAAAACAGAGCTTCTATTTGTCATCATTGGCGGTATTTTTGTTATCGAGATCCTGTCTGTCATCATTCAAGTGGTATCTTTCAAGACTCGTGGCAAGCGTGTATTCAAAATGAGCCCCATTCACCATCACTTTGAATTAAGTGGTTGGTCAGAATGGCGGGTTGTTATTACCTTTTGGGCGGTAGGCGCAATTTTGGCCGCTCTTGGACTTTATCTCAACAAGGGGTTGTAGATCATGAACCATCCTGAATCATATCGCGGACAACAAGTCGTTGTGCTCGGATTGGCTAAAAGCGGCGTACAGGTCGCCAAAGTGCTGGATCGCGCTGGAGCGAAGGTTACAGTAAATGATAAAAAAGAGAGAGATCAATGTCCCGAAGCTTCCGAATTGGAGGCTTTGGGAATTTCTGTTGTATGCGGAGGGCATCCGGATGATCTGATTCACACTGGTGTGAAGCTGGTTGTCAAAAACCCCGGTATCCCATACCATGCAGCTCCTGTGCAGCAAGCTTTGGCATTGGGCATTGAAGTGGTGACCGAAGTAGAGGTTGCTTATCATCTATGTGCTGCACCCATGATCGGGATTACGGGATCCAACGGCAAAACAACAACCACCACTTGGGTGGGTAAAATGTTGGAGCATGCTGGCCTCAAGCCGATCGTTGCCGGTAATATCGGAACACCTCTCTGTGAAGCGGCAGAGCAAGCTTCTCCAGATAACTGGATGGTTGTTGAGCTTAGCAGTTTCCAGCTCAAAGGAACGGTTGATTTCCGTCCTCAGATTGCCAGCTTGCTTAACGTTGCAGAGACGCATCTGGATTATCACGGGAACATGGATGATTATGTGGCTGCCAAAGCGAAACTGTTCGCCAATCAGCAGCCTGACGACGTAGCCATCTTGAATTGGGATGATGCGGTATGTCGTGGTCTGATTCCTTACATCAAAGGCAGATTGATCCCCTTCTCCGTGACAGAGAAATTGGATACAGGTGTGTATGCAGATCCTCCTTATGTGGATGGAGAAGAGGATGATGTGAAGCGTCAGGTAATTTACGCGGATGAAAACGAAGATCACCACATCATTATCGACGTTGAGGACATTGGCCTTCCTGGGCGATTTAATGTGGAAAATGCACTGGCTGCTGTGGCTATTGCCGTAGCGGCAGGAGCTGATCCTGCGGTGCTGGCTGCTCCGCTTGCAGACTTCAAGGGAGTTGAACACCGACTTGAATATGTCCTGCAGCATAACGGTTCTGCATACTACAACAACTCCAAAGCGACCAATTCGAAAGCTACGGTTATGGCCCTGAATTCGTTCAAGGAACCGGTCGTATTAATTGCTGGAGGTTTGGATCGCGGGTCAGACATGATGGAGTTGTTACCCTTGTTCCAGGAACGGGTAAAAGCTGTCGTTGCAATTGGCGAGACACGGACAAAAATTGCCAAGGTCGCGGAACTTGCCGGATTAAAGCAAATTAAGGTCGTCGATAATGAGGAGGACGCTGCCCGGACGTTAACCGTTGCTGTGCAGGAAGCATCGAAGCTTGCCAGTGCCGGTGATGTCGTTTTGTTATCCCCGGCATGTGCAAGTTGGGACATGTTTGCTTCCTATGAAGAGCGGGGACGCATTTTTAAAGAGGCGGCGCATAACTTGTAAGTAGGGGGGTGGAAAAGCCCCTACTTCCATGCAAGGGGTGGCCTCCTGATGAAACAGACGCGACCGGCACCAGATATTTGGTTGCTGATTTGTATTTTGGCATTGCTTGCCATCGGCATTATTATGGTATATAGTGCGGGCTCGGTGCTTGCCTTTCATGACTATGGCGATTCATTTTATTTTGTAAAAAGACAGGCCCTGTTTGCGGTGCTTGGGCTTGTGGCCATGTTCGTAACTGCTAATGTAGACTACCGGGTGTGGAGGAAATATGCCAAGCCTATATTGATTGCCTGTTTTATTATGCTCATTGCGGTGCTCATTCCTGGAATTGGTGTGGTTCGCGGTGGTGCACGAAGTTGGCTGGGCATTGGTTCGTTTGGTATTCAGCCCTCAGAATTCATGAAGCTGGGCATGATTCTGTTTCTCGCTCACTGGCTGAGTAAGGAACCGGGTAAAATCAAAACCTTCACATCGGGGCTTCTGCCACCGCTGGGATTGATCGGGTTGGCTTTTGGGATTATTATGTTGCAACCTGATTTGGGGACTGGCACCGTGATGATGGGCGCATCGATGCTTATTATTTTCACAGCCGGAGCGCGAATGAAACATCTGAGCTTGCTTGCTCTTGGCGGCGTAGCGGGGTTTGCAGCTTTGATTGCTGCAGCACCCTATCGGTTGCAGCGCATCACAGCGTTTTTGGACCCGTGGTCCGATCCGCTGGGTGCCGGATATCAGATCATTCAATCCTTATACGCAATTGGTCCTGGTGGACTGGCGGGATTGGGACTGGGTATGAGCCGGCAGAAGTACAGTTATGTACCTGAACCGCAAACGGACTTTATTTTTAGTATTTTGGCCGAAGAACTCGGCTTTATAGGTGGAATGATTGTATTATTGTTGTTTCTGGTGCTGGTGTGGAGAGGGATGCGTGTAGCCATGACCGTTCCGGATGCCTTCGGCAGTCTGCTTGGTGTTGGTATCGTAGGTATGGTCGCCGTACAGGTCATTATTAACATTGGTGTTGTCATTGGCATGATGCCTGTTACGGGCATTACATTGCCTCTGATCAGTTACGGCGGATCATCATTGACCCTCATGCTCACAGCACTGGGCATTTTAGTGAATTTATCCCGTTATGCGAGGTGACTATGCGATGCGAGTCGTTCTAAGCGGTGGCGGTACGGGTGGACATATCTATCCGGCCGTTGCCATAGCAAGACAATGCGAGGCGGAGAACCCGGACTCTACATTTCTATACATCGGAGGAACCAGAGGTCTGGAAAGTAAACTGGTTCCCCAAGAAAATATTCCTTTTAAATCCATTGATATTACGGGCTTTCGGCGGAAATTGTCCATCGACAACCTGAAAACGGTCATGCGTTTCATTCAAGGTGTACGCAAGTCCAAAAAAATGCTGAAGGAATTCAAACCGGATGTTGTGATTGGTACAGGTGGATATGTATGTGGACCTGTGGTATATGCAGCAACAAAACTGGGGATTCCGAGTATAATTCATGAACAGAACGCCATCCCTGGTCTGACGAACAAATTTTTGATGCGTTATGTGGACACGGTTGCCGTTAGCTTTGAAGGTTCTGAAAAATCGTTTTCCGGCGCAAAAAAGGTGATGTACACCGGTAATCCGCGAGCGACTACGGTAGCCCAGGCTAGCCGTGATCGTGGTTTTGCAACGTTAGGTGTACCGATGAACAGCCGTGTTGTTCTTGTGGTTGGTGGCAGTCGCGGGGCAAAAGCAATCAATCAGGCCATGGTGGACATGGCTCCATTGCTGGAACAACTGGATGATGTACATGTAGTTTACGTTACAGGGGATACCTATTTTGATGAAACGCGTGAAGCCATTCGTAGCTCATTGGGTACGATGCCAAACCACCTGCATGTCCTGCCTTACGTGCATAATATGCCTGAGGTGCTTGCCTGCACATCCTTGATTGTAAACCGCGCAGGTGCATCATTCCTTGCGGAGATTACATCACTGGGTATTCCTTCGATTCTGATTCCGTCACCTAACGTGACTAATAATCATCAGGAAGCCAATGCTCGCACGCTTGAAGGTGGAGGCGCATCACTCACGATGCTGGAGAAGGATCTTACAGGCAAAGTCCTGTATGAAGCCATCGCCAAGATTATGAATGATGAATCGGGACGCAAACGAATGGCTGAAGCATCCCGGAAACTGGGGAAACCCGATGCAGCTGAAGTGCTTGTTCATGAAATTCAGCGTCTTGCTACACGCCGATAAAGTGCGATTGTGGGCGATTGTCACACACAAGACGGGGCTGACATAAGATACCGTATAAATCGTGACCATCGTTCCATGGCGCCAGAACACGGTCTGTAACAACAGAACATACCGTGCTCATCGGTTTTGAAGCAAAGGAGGAAGCAAACATGCTTCAGTGGATATCGTTACTATCCCAGAATAATGTTGGCAGAGTTCTTGAAAACGAATCACTAGCCAAATACACCACATGGAAGATCGGCGGTCCTGCGGATGCACTGGTCATTCCCGAGAATAAAGAGCAGATGATGAATCTCGTTCAATTGCTTCACACTTATCAGATTCCGTGGATGCAACTTGGACGGGGCTCAAACATGCTGGTGTCGGACAAAGGAATACGTGGTGTTGTGGTGAAACCAGGCGAGGGCTTTGATTATGCCGAATTTCACGAAGGCGGTGTAACCGCCGGAGCGGCGCATTCTTTTGTTAAACTCAGCGTGGTTGCTGCCAAAAAGGAATGGACCGGTCTGGAATTCGGCAGCGGTATCCCCGGCACTGTCGGTGGAGCCGTATACATGAATGCAGGCGCGCATGGATCGGATGTGTCACGGATATTCAAATTCGCTGAGATTGTACTGGAGACAGGGGAATTGGTGCGTTACAGCAAGGAGGACATGGATTTTGCCTACCGCCACTCTGTTCTGCATGATCGGAGAGGCATTGTGCTGGAAGCTACGTTTGAACTCCAGCATGGAGAGCGCAACGTCATTTCGGAAACGATGGCGGCTTACAAAGACCGCCGGCGCCGCACACAGCCACTGCAGATGGCATGTGCAGGTAGTGTATTCCGAAATCCACCGGGTGATCATGCAGCCCGCCTGATTGAAGCAGCAGGGCTGAAAGGAATGACCCAGGGAGGCGCACAGGTATCCACCATGCATGCCAATTTCATTGTTAATACAGACCAAGCAACAGCAGAGGACGTTATCACCCTAATGCAGCAGATACAGAGCACTATATCATCTCAAAACGGTATTAACCTGGTACCGGAAGTCTTCGTAGTGGGTGAGCGGTAAACCCCGGAGGTGATACATTGGACAAATTGGTGATTGAAGGCGGGAAACCCCTCTCAGGATCCATACGCATCCATGGAGCAAAAAATGCCGCTTTACCGATTATGGCCGCAAGTTTGTTGGCAGATGGAGAAGTTACACTGCATAACGTTCCACACTTGCTGGACATTGAAGTGATGCTGTATATCCTGGAACGGCTTGGATGCACGTGTCGGCATGAACAGGGAACAGTGACGATTAATACCTCGTCTATCCGGTCATATGATGTGCCAGAAGATCTAATGAAGCAGATGCGCTCTTCCATTTTTTTGATGGGACCATTGCTGGCTAAGTTTGGGCAAGTGTCAGTGTATCAGCCAGGAGGCTGTGCCATTGGAGAACGCAAAATTGATCTTCACCTCCGGGGCCTGGAAGCGCTCGGAGCTTTGATTGAAGAGCAGGACCAACAGATTATCTGTCATGGGCACAATCTGGTGGGTACAGATATTCATTTGGATTTCCCAAGTGTGGGAGCGACCGAGAATATCATGATGGCAGCCGTTATGGCTAAAGGGACGACAACCATCTGCAACGCCGCAAGAGAACCTGAAATCCAGGACCTGCAACACTTTTTGAATGCTATGGGTGCAAGCATTATTGGTGCAGGAACGGATACAATCACGATCAATGGCGTTGAGAAACTGAAACCTTGTTCGTATGAGATTATACCGGATCGAATCGTGGCCGGAACCGTAATGATTGCAGCAGCAGCAACACGAGGCAATGTTACGCTTACACACTGCAATCCTGCTCATCTTACTTCACTTATACATGTATTGAAGCGCACTGGTGTTCAAATCACAGTCTGCAATGATATAATGACGGTGAGCTGTATGAGCCGTCCAAAATCAGTAGACCGTATTGTGACTTCTCCGTATCCTTCGTTTCCGACAGATTTGCAATCGCAAATCATGGTGCTGCTCAGTTTGGCAGACGGATTCAGTGTGATGAAGGAAACGGTATTCGAGGGCCGGTTCAAACATGTGGATGAACTGAATGTGATGGGGGCTGATATTTCAGTCGATCTGAACGCAGCATTTATCCGTGGTGTTCCCCGTCTGTACGGGGCTACAGTAGAAGCAACCGATCTTCGTGCAGGTGCAGCCCTGGTAATTGCTGGTCTGGCTGCTCAAGGCAAAACGGTTGTGGAGCAAGTGCATCATATTGACCGGGGCTACGATCAGATCGAGAAGTTATTCCAAAGTCTTGGAGCATCGGTTGAGCGACAGTCGCCCGTTTCGAAACAGTTGGATTTTGCCAATTAACGTCCTTGGCGTCCCCTTCTTGAAGGGAGGGGACCTGAGGCTTTGTGGAGCGCTACTTATGCCTAAAAGTCAAATTCCGGTTCTGAAGAAGAATCGGCCAAAAGGAAACACAAGCCGCAAAATTGTAATTATTCTCTTATTATTATTTATTGTATTGCTGGCTGTATTATTCTTTCGTTCTTCCATGAGTCGGATTTCGGCAATTGAAATTACGGGTAATGTATATACAGCAACTTCAGAACTGCTGGAGAAAAGCGGGCTGAAAGAAGGCGAACAATTTTTTGGGACAAGTACAGCCGAGGTTATTGAGCGTCTCAAGACCATCAAGGCGATTTCCACCGTTACAGTGGACAAGCAATTTCCTGGGATTATCCATATCAAGGTTCAGGAATATGCCACGGTTGCTTATGAGCTTGGTTCTGACGGTACGCTCAAAGCGATATTAGCTAGTGGGACAAGCTTGACGGTTCCGGCAACAATTGGTGTTGCTGTGGAGAAGCCCATATTGACCCAATGGAAGGCTGATGATCCACTCAAAGCCAAACTGAGCCAGACACTGGCTAAAATTCCGAATGAATTGACGACGGATATTTCGGAAATTATTCCGAATCCAACGCCTTCATTTCCGGATCAGATTCGGATGTATACCAAATCGCAGTTTGAAGTGATTACAACCGTCTCTCTTTTATCGGATAAAGTGGAGTATCTGAATCAGGTGATTGAGACCGAACGGCCTGGGAAAATCACTATGCTTGAGGCAGATACCTATGTCCCTTTCATCCCGGATGACCCGGAAGATGATGCTGAACCAGGAGCAAGCCCCTGATCTTTGCCATTATGAGGCTGGACTGAATATGAAAGCCTAGGCAGGTCGGGGTTTGACCCCGTCAGAGCAATGAAACTTGTTCTTTCTGAGATGAAGAAAAAATGATACACTTGAACTTATGGCACATGAGTTGCCTCCTTCTTTTTTCTTCAATGTTTTATGTCTGGCAACCAGATTTTGACACCCAAAAACATTGTAGAAAAAAGAGGGAAAGCCTGAAGTGTGTTGAATATGTTTTAAGAGTGTTTAAATTCGAACGTAATTTACTATTGGAGTCAGGAGGTGCCACAGACTTGAGCAACAATGACATCATTGTTAGTTTGGACATCGGTACATCCAAAATTCGCGCTATTATTGGGGAAATGAACAATGGAACCTTTAATATTATAGGAGTTGGATCTGCCGACTCGGAGGGAATTCGCAAAGGTGTAATCGTAGATATCGATCAGACGGTGCAGTCGATTCGCAACGCAGTGGATCATGCAGAACGTATGGTAGGTATTCAAATATCCGAAGTGTATGTTGGAATCTCGGGAAATCATATCGGACTGATGAGCAGTCACGGCGTCGTGGCTGTGTCTAACGAGGATCGTGAAATCGGAGAAGAAGACATGGAACGGGTGTTGAAAGCAGCCGAAGTCATTGCAGTTCCGCCGGAACGGGAAATTATTGATGTTGTCGCCAAGCAATATGTTGTGGATGGCTTGGAGGGCATACAGGACCCCCGTGGTATGATTGGTGTTCGTCTGGAAGTTGAAGCAACGATCATAACGGGTGCAAAAACCGCGATACATAATCTTTTGCGCTGCGTGGAAAAAGCGGGTCTGAAAGTAAGCGATCTGGTTCTCATGTCGCTTGGAGCGGGTCAACTGGCTTTGTCCAAAGATGAAAAAACGATGGGTTCAGTGCTTGTTGATATTGGAGCAGGTGCAACAACCATCGCCATTTTTGAAGAAGACAGTCTTGTTGCAACATCAACGTTGCCTATAGGTGGGGAATTCGTAACAAATGATATCGCCTATGGCTTACGCACGTTAACGGATCAGGCAGAGAAAGTGAAACTGAAATATGGTTGCGCCTGGTTGGATGATGCTGCTGCGGATGTGATGTTCAAAGTCACCCGAATTGGCAGTAATGTAGACAAGGAGTTTTCACAGGAGGATCTGGCAGCAATTATTGAACCTAGGGTTCAAGAAATATTCCAGATGATATCCCAAGAAGTGAAGCGTCTTGGTTACAACGAGCTTCCTGGAGGTTATATACTAACTGGAGGTACGGTCTCTATGCCGGGGGTTCTGCAGGTCGCTCAGCATGAGCTTGCTGCTTCGGTACGAGTTGCAGTTCCGGATTATATTGGTGTGCGTGACCCCGGGTTTACAAGCGGAGTCGGCATATTGCACAGTGTAATTCGCAGTTTGCGCATTCGTCCCTCGATCAATAACGGCGGTGGAAATAACAACAACAACAATAATAACAACAAGAAACCGACCAACCGTCCGAAGCCAAATTCGGCACAGGAATCGGAGCAAAAACCCGGTCTGTTCGAGCGGCTGAAGAATATGTTCAGCGAATTTATATAACAGGTTGGATCCATTTCATACATTCTTGAAGCCGTCTGAATGCGCCGGTACTAAAATAAACGCTTTCGTTCGTCGATATATGAAATTGATTCGGTTCAAATCAAAAATTGGACGGGCCATCCATGCACATTGAGGGGGAGATGGAATAATATGTTGGAATTTGATTTCGAGATGGAGAGCTTGGCTCAAATTAAAGTCATCGGTGTAGGCGGCGGCGGAAGCAATGCAGTCAACCGTATGATTGAAAATGGTGTACAAGGTGTTGAATTTATTACGGTGAATACGGATGCTCAGGCGTTACACCTGGCGAAATCCGAGCATAAATTGCAAATCGGTGATAAATTGACTCGTGGTCTTGGTGCTGGCGCCAACCCGGATGTAGGTAAAAAAGCAGCGGAAGAGTCCCGAGATCTGATCATGAACACGTTGAAAGGTGCAGACATGGTATTTGTTACAGCTGGTATGGGCGGTGGTACAGGTACAGGTGCGGCTCCGGTTATTGCCGAAATCGCTAAAGAGTGTGGTGCACTTACCGTTGGTGTCGTAACTCGTCCATTTACTTTTGAAGGACGCAAGCGTTCCAGCCATGCAGAGCAAGGTATTGAAGCTCTCAAGGAAAAAGTCGACACACTGATCGTGATTCCTAATGATCGTTTGCTCGAAATCGTGGACAAAAAGACTCCTATGCTTGAAGCATTCCGTCAAGCGGATAACGTACTTCGTCAAGCGGTACAAGGTATCTCTGATTTGATCGCTGTACCGGGTCTGATCAACCTTGACTTTGCTGACGTCAAAACGATTATGCACGAACGTGGTTCAGCCCTTATGGGGATTGGTGAATCAACTGGTGAGAATCGTGCCGCTGAAGCAGCACGGAAAGCCATTATGAGTCCTTTGCTGGAAACTTCTATTGAAGGTGCTCGCGGCGTAATCATGAACATTACGGGTGGCGTTAATCTGTCCCTGTATGAAGTGAACGAAGCGGCAGAGATCGTAACGTCTGCTTCCGACCCGGAAGTAAACATGATCTTTGGTGCCATCATTGACGAAGACCTGAAAGAGGAGATTAAGGTTACGGTTATTGCAACCGGTTTTGAAGATAAACCTGCTCCACCACCACCAGGACGTAAGCCAGCTCCAGCAACAGCGGAGACGACGGATACACGTTCGCCGAACCTGCGTCCTTTCGGAAATCAGCCGAGCAATGATCAGCTGGACATTCCGACATTTTTACGCAATCGTTCACGCAATAATAACAACGATTAATACGCAAATCAATTTATTGGAAACCCGGTACTCCTTATGGAGCGACCGGGTTTTTTCTGTTTATTTAGATATCATAGCATACAGCAATGAACAAATTCTGAACAAAGGGCCTGAGCAATTCCGACAAAAAAAGTTGGAACCACACCCCCATGATTAGACAGACTTTGAACAGGGGGCTCCGTATACTTGTGAATATGCTCATGAATATCAGGATATCGGGTACCGGTATTTCGATATGTTGCGCGCAGGCAGGTGAAGACTTTGGTTGTTTATGTGGATCTAATTTTTTTGACAAACCTGTGTATTGACGGTGCACTCATCGGAATGACCGCCTGGATGCGCAAGACAAAGCTGGTGTGGTGGCGATGGTTGCTGTCAGCCATTGTGGGTGCATTATACGTGGTCATGATGTTTGTACCGGAGTTTGATTTTATGTTCACCTTTTTGATCAAGTTCGGGTTCTCGCTGGTCATGCTTACGATTGCTTTTGGTTTTAAAGGTCTGCAGGCTTTTGCGAGGACGCTCGGTACCTTCTATGTGATTAATTTTGTCGCTGCCGGAGGTATTCTGGGTGTGCATTACATGCTTCAGAGCTCCGGTGAGTTGTTTAACGGCATTTGGTTCACGGCTTCTGGCGGTATGTCATTTGATCTGAAAATTGCTTTCTGGTTCACGTTTATCGTATTTTTTTCTGTCCTGTTTTTATTCAAAGCTGTGCAGAGCTCAAAACGGAAAACGGATCGCATGACGACCTATTTGGGTAAAGTTGAGGTCTGCATCGATGAGGTAGTCATTTCTTGTACAGGCCTTCTGGATACGGGCAATCAACTTACAGATCCCTTATCGCGCATGCCGGTCATGGTGATGGAGGTTTCGTTATGGCAAGACATGTTACCCGCTTCATGGAAGGGTAGACTCAAGGACGAGGCGCCGGACAACCTTATTCTGGAGCTTGATCAGGAAAGTTTTCAGTGGCAGGATCGACTGCGGCTGGTGCCTTATCGGGGCATTAACAAAGGGACTGCGTTTATGCTGGCAATGAAGCCGGACCGGGTGAAGGTGACGATGGAGGAAACATGTTATGAGACGACAAGGGTACTTATTGGTCTGGATGGAGGTGTTTTGTCGTCGGATGGGAAATACCAGGCCGTGATTCATCCTGAACTTGTGCAAGACGCTGCTTCTGCGCAGTCTACGGCTCTCTCTGCGGGAGCAACAGAAAAGCCGCTGAATGTGGTATAGGAGGAACGTACATGCTTGTGAAATGGAAACTGGTGGCGCAGCTGCAATATTACCGTCTGTTATTTTTGTTGGGGCTCAAAAGTGAAGAGATCTATTATATTGGGGGAAGTGAGGCACTTCCGCCGCCTTTGACAAGGGAAGAGGAAGAATTTTTGTTGCAAAAATTATCCTCGGGAGACTCGGCCATTCGCGCGATGCTTATTGAGCGCAACCTGCGTCTGGTGGTGTACATTGCACGAAAATTTGAAAACACAGGAATCAATATTGAGGATTTGGTCTCCATTGGAGCGATCGGATTGATCAAGGCAGTTAATACATTTGACCCGGAAAAGAAAATCAAACTGGCAACCTATGCTTCACGTTGTATCGAAAATGAAATTTTAATGTACCTGAGACGTAATAGTAAGATCCGAACTGAAGTTTCTTTTGATGAACCGCTCAACATTGATTGGGATGGAAATGAACTATTATTATCCGATGTATTGGGTACTGAAAACGATACAATCTATCGGAATATTGAAGAGCAGGTAGACCGGAAACTTTTGCACAAGGCACTGGAAAAATTAACGGAGCGCGAGCGAATGATTATGGAGCTTCGTTTTGGCCTGACGGATGGGGAAGAAAAGACACAAAAAGATGTAGCCGATCTTCTCGGAATCTCCCAATCCTACATCTCTCGACTCGAAAAAAGAATCATTAAAAGACTCCGCAAGGAGTTTAATAAAATGGTCTGAAATACATCTTTAGTCAGAATGGGTATTACTGGCAAGGGTTCCAAGTACGAATAAAAAAGCCTGCCCCGGAGATAATGTACATTAATGTTTCTCCTTGGGAGGTAAATCACGATGACCCGAAACAAAGTCGAGATTTGTGGCGTGGACACCGCAAAATTGCCTGTCCTCACCAACACTGAAATGCGGGAATTGTTTCATTCCCTTCAGCAACACCATGATCGCTCAGCAAGAGAGAAATTAGTGAATGGCAACCTGCGTCTGGTACTCAGTGTCATTCAGCGTTTTAACAATCGGGGGGAGTTTGTCGATGATCTGTTCCAGGTTGGTTGCATCGGCCTGATGAAAGCCATTGATAATTTTGATTTATCCCAGAATGTCAAATTTTCAACCTACGCGGTGCCGATGATTATCGGTGAAATCCGTCGATACCTGCGTGATAATAACCCAATTCGGGTATCTCGCTCCTTGAGGGACATTGCTTACAAAGCACTTCAGGTCCGTGACAGCCTGACGAATAAAAATTCCCGGGAACCGACGATATTTGAAATTGCGGAAGTACTGAATGTGCCGAAGGAAGATGTTGTTTTTGCATTGGACGCCATTCAGGACCCGGTCTCGCTTTTCGAACCGATTTATCATGATGGTGGAGATCCGATCTATGTTATGGATCAGATCAGCGATGACAGAAACAAAGATGTGTCATGGATCGAGGAAATTGCACTTCGTGAAGCGATGCATCGTCTTGGTCAGCGGGAAAAAATGATTCTGTCGATGCGGTTTTTCGAAGGGAAAACCCAGATGGAAGTGGCTGATGAAATTGGCATTTCCCAGGCTCAGGTATCACGTCTGGAGAAATCAGCGATACAGCAGATGCAAAAACATGTAAAGTCATAACACGATGCAAAGGCAGAAGGACGATCAATCGGGGCAGTGTATACCGTTGGTCGTCTTTTTGTTTTGGACCGTTTCCACATTCGATGAAAAACAGGACATTTTTCGCCCCTGAAACATATATTGTATAGAAGCGTGAAGAACGGGCAGAAGAGGAATAACAGGGGGCGGGAATGAATGAAAGTAAATACGAGCGAAGTAGCGGCACGAGGCATGAAAATCTCGGACTTTCAGACAAAGGATGTCATTAACATTACGGATGGTAAACGCCTCGGTCAGATCAGTGATTTGGAGTTGGATCTGAAGCAGGGACGAATTGAAGCGATTGTTGTGCCAGGGTACAGCCGTTTTATGGGTCTTTTTGGCGGGGGAACGGATCTGGT
The DNA here is from genome assembly GCF_045040675.1 of Paenibacillus sp. FSL H8-0283. NCBI lineage: Bacteria > Bacillati > Bacillota > Bacilli > Caryophanales > Paenibacillaceae > Paenibacillus > Paenibacillus sp. FSL H8-0283. The sequence continues at coordinate 4,807,871 of NZ_CP150295.1, read as the reverse complement.
GATTCCCTGGAGAAACATTGTGAAGATTGGTTCAGATGTGATACTGGTGAAGATGGATGAGGTGAAGGAAAATACGTATGACGAGCGTGATCGCGAAGCGCGCCTGTATGATGAACAGCAGCATAACCGCACAGAGCGAGTGGAACGCATTGAACGGTCGGAACGTAATCAGCGTCGAACGATATAAATGAGACAGAATGTGGCTCATTTGGTACACTGGAAGTGGTGAGGTGAGATAATGGAACCCTTTGTATTGGATAAAGAATTACTTGAACGGACCAAAAAACCAAATTCAGATTTCGGTCCTGATCCGTTATTATTATATGTTGAGCCCTGGACACAGCAATTTGAACAGTTGTCAGTCGGGTTTACGACGAGGCATGGTGGAGTTGGAAAAGTTCCGTATGCTACGCTCAATTGTGCTTATCATGTGGGGGATGACCCTGAAGTTGTACTTAACAACCGCAGGCTTGTAACCGAGAAGCTTGGCTTTGCAGCAGAAGCATGGACCTGTGGAGAGCAGGTGCATGGCAAACATGTGGCTGTAATTACCGCTGAAGATCGGAGCAGAGGATTACTTGATCGTCAATCTGCGTTGCAGGATACGGATGGCTTGGTCACGAATGCGCCTGGTGTGCTGTTGACTTCTTTCTACGCAGACTGTGTTCCGCTTTATTTCTATGACCCTGTGCAACAGGCGGTAGGTCTTGCTCATGCCGGCTGGAAAGGTACAGTCGCGGGTATCGCTGTATCCATGGTGGAGACGATGGAACGGGAGTATGGCAGCCGTAGGCAGGACATTCGAGCTGCAATCGGTCCGTCGATTGGGGATTGCTGTTATGAAGTGGATGAGGCAGTCATGCAGCATGTACGGGTTTGGTTTGATGATTCCCCGGTTAATGATAAATACAAGGGTTCTGCTTCTAAACAAGCATATCGAGCCGTGAATAACGGTAAAACGATGTTAAACTTGAAAGAATGTAATCGACACATTATGATGAAAGCAGGAATAATGCCGGATCATATCGAATGTACAACATGGTGTACAAGTTGTCATCCCGAACTATTTTTCTCCTATCGGAAGGAAAATGGTGTTACAGGGCGGATGGCGAGCTGGATTGGGCTGGAAGAGAGGTGACCCTCTGTGTCATTGGAGGAGCGTATACAACAGGTAAATCAGAAGATCGAGGATGCATGTCGGCGCAGTAACCGTCATCGTGATGATGTGAATGTGATTGCGGTCACGAAATATGTCTCACTTGAAACAACGGGATCGGTGCTGGATCATGGTCTTGAGCATATTGGAGAAAACCGGTGGCAGGATGCACAGGCCAAATGGGAAGCTTTTGGTCAGCAGGGTACCTGGCACTTTATCGGTCATTTGCAGACAAACAAGGTGAAAGACGTGATTGGCAAGTTTCGTTACATACATTCACTGGATCGTTTGTCATTGGCGAAGGAGTTGGATAAAAAAGCAGCTTCACTTGGCATCCAAGTGGAAACGTTTTTGCAGGTGAATATTTCGGGTGAAGAGAGCAAGTATGGATTACAGCCTGAACAGGCAAGTTCTTTTTTGCGTGATATTCGTTCGTTCAACAATCTCAAGGTCGTTGGCCTGATGACTATGGCACCTCATGAGGAAGATCCGGAGCTGACGCGTCCCGTATTTCGTGGATTGCGTGAGCTGAGAGATCAATTGAATGGACAAGCCCTTACAGCAGAGCCATTGACTGAGCTGTCGATGGGGATGTCCAATGATTTTGAAGTGGCCATTGAAGAAGGTGCAACCTGGGTACGGCTAGGATCGATTCTCGTAGGAAAAGAGGAGGGTTCACGATGGGCGTAATGAATAAATTTATGAATTTCCTCGGACTTCAGGAAGAGGAAGAGATTGTGGAACGTGAACGAATGGCTGCGCAGGAGGAAAATGAATCTGAACATCAGGAAGCTGAAACCTCCAGTCTCGATAAACGTAGAAACCAAAGGGGGAATAATGTGGTGAGCATTCATTCCCAGAAAAATGTTAAAGTTGTTCTGTATGAACCGCGTTCTTATGACGAGGCTCAGGAAATTGCCGACCATCTGCGTTCGCATCGTACCGTTGTGGTGAATCTGCAACGAATTCGCCAGGACCAAGCGCTGCGTGTTATTGATTTTTTGAGTGGCACGGTATATGCATTGGGTGGCGGTATTTCCAAAATCGGCGGAAACATTTTTCTCTGTACGCCAGATACGGTTGAAATTCAGGGATCAATTACGGAAATACTGGCTGACAGCGAGCAAGATTATAACAGAATGAGGTGAGCCGTTTTTGGAGTCGTTAGTTAATATTTTGGGTTTTGCATATCAAATTTACTTTTACATGGTCATCGTCTACATATTGATGTCATGGCTTCCCAACGCACGGGAAAGCTTTATCGGTGAATGGCTGGGCAAATTAGTGGAACCATATCTAAGTCCGTTTCGCCGATTTATACCGCCTTTGTTCGGTGTGCTGGATATTTCCCCAATTGTGGCGCTGATCGTTCTGCAACTTGCGCTTAATGGGCTGATCTCCATACTCCGGTATTTTGCATATTAGAGGTTGTTCAAAAAGTCCGCTTTTGATTACGAAGGATGCCTAGTGGCATCGTCAGCATCGAATATGGAATTCAGCCGAAATAAGCGGGAGGCTTACGAAGTATGTTTCCTTCGGAAACATTGTAGTTGCTCACGTAGTTTTTTTCTACGCTCCGCTACTCCATTTCTAGCTTTATCCCATCTTCTCGGTACTGAAAACCGGTCTTTTTGAACACGGACTATTAGGGTAGGGTGACATAGATGAGCGGTGAAATTTACGAACATTTTAGCCATGATGAGCGGGATTTTGTAGATAAAGCTTCGGATTGGGTTGAGCGGGCAGGTAAGTATCATGACATGAAGCTAACTGACTTTCTTGATCCAAGACAGGTTTTTATATTACAGACTCTTGCCAATCGCCGTAACGACGTTCAGATTCGTCTGGATGGTGGTTACGAGGTTGCTGAACGCAAGCGTGCGCTGGTTGCACCTGATTATATGTATCTGGATGATGAGGATATGGGTATGCAGGTGCTCAGTATTACGTCTGATGATCAGAAAATCTCGGAGCTGGAGCATGGGGACTATATGGGTTCCCTGCTCGGGCTTGGGATGAAACGTGGAAAGATCGGAGATATCCAAGTGCTGGAGGACGGTTGCCATACAGTGGTGGCGGCGGAAACCGGCGCTTTTTTATCGCTTCAACTGAATCAGGTGCATCGGTTACATGTGTTCACAGAGTTACTTCCTTTGGATCAGATGCGATGGTCAGAGAGTAAACTGGAGACGATGGACATTACGGTCGCTTCTCTTCGTTTGGATGGAATCTGCGCAGATGTGTATCGGCTTAGTCGCAGTAAAGTGCTGGCGCCGATCAAAGCTGGTCGCTGCCGTGTGAACTGGAAAGTTGAGGAAGATCCCTCCAAATCGCTAAAAGCGGGTGATGTCGTATCCATTCAGGGATTTGGCCGCTTCAAGGTTATGGAACAGGATGGGATGACCAAAAAAGGGCGTTGCCGAGTGAAAATCGGCAAATTTGCCTGAGTCTGTTGCAGGAAAATCCGCTTTCTTGTCGAAATGTTTATCATAAAGGTGTAGAAAATACGCGGTGTATCCGATAAACATTAAGTCAAAGCTTTACATGAACGTTGGAGGATGCAATTCTGATCCTGCATTCCGTATACGTTGCCAAGGTTAGGCATCAACGATACGGCCCCTTGGGTGGTACCCATATGCTGCAAACCTTCTCTGGACGGGAAGGAACTTTAACAGGAGGTGGACAGCATGCCATTAACGCCGCTGGACATACACAACAAGGAATTTTCCCGACGTTTGCGCGGGTATGACGAGGATGAAGTCAATGAATTCCTGGATCAAGTCATCAAAGATTACGAAGGCGTCATTCGCGAGAACAAAGAGCTGAGCAATCAGTTGCTGTCCGTTCAGGAGAAACTGGATCATTTTTCTACAATTGAAGAGACGCTTAGCAAAACGATTATCATTGCGCAGGAAGCTGCTGATGATGTGAAGGGTAATGCGAAGAAAGAAGCGCAGTTGATCGTGAAGGAAGCAGAGAAAAATGCAGACCGGATCGTGAACGAATCGTTGGGCAAATCTCGCAAAATTGCTTTGGAAGTGGAAGAACTGAAAAAGCAGGCCTCGATTTATCGTGCCCGTTTCCGCACGCTTGTTGAAGCGCAGCTTGAACTGTTGACTCAGGATGGTTGGGAAGTGCTGGAGAGCCGGGAGCAGGAAGTGCGTGACCGTGAGCGGGAGATGAAAGAAATTTATTAGTCTGTCGCCTGGTTGACTTTTGTCTGCAAAGAGGCTATAACTATATTCATAATGAATAGTGATTCCATGACGGGTTCAGTACGTTATGATCTCATCCCTCAGAGAGTTGGTGGTTGGTGCAAACCAATGGATGAGTTATAGCCGAATATCTCCCCGGAGAAGTGACGCTGAAGCGGTGATTATGATTGCCGTGTGTAAGCCGAACCGTAAGCCGTACGTTATAACGGCACCCTGCAGTAGTTTAGCGGGGCATAAGCGCTGTTGATGACAGAGCATACCCAGGCTTGCCTGGATGTGGTTTGTGATGAACAGAATTAGGGTGGTAACGCGAGTATAGCCTCGTCCCTTTCCAGGGACGGGGCTTTTTTGTGTCCAAAAAAGGCGAACGTCCCTGAGGCCCGAAGGGACCTCAGGGAGAGAGCCACCTGCCGGGGGAGCGAAGCACCCGGCACACGGGTTTTGCCAAGGCGAGCGTCCATGAGGCCCGAAGGGACCTCAAGGAGAGAGCCGCCCGCCGGGAAAGCGAAGCACCCGGCACACGGGTTTCGCTAAGGTGAGCGTCCATGAGGCCCGAAGGGACCTCAAGGAGAGAGCCTCCTCGCCGGGGAAGCGAAGCACCCGGCACACGGGTTTCGCTAAGGCGAACGTTCATGAGGCCCGAAGGGACCTCAAGGAGAGAGCCGCCCGCTGGGAAAGCGAAGCACCCGGCAACACCCGCCTCGCAGTAAGGCCATGCGGCGTTCACGCAGGGAACAGCCGCAAAATGGCCGCCATCACGCACATTAACCTTCGCCCATAAGCGCCACCGATCCCCAACGACAACCCATCCCGGGTGTCCAGAGGGCGGAGCGCCTATGGGGTCCCCCTTGGCAAGGGGGATTTAGGGGGATTGAAACGCTTTTTGTGGACGGTCCACAATCCAACCAAAGAAAGGGAAGATAATCATCATGCAACGAGTTGACGTCAAAGAGAAGGCACGTGCCAGAGAATTACGCGTGTTAGATAAATGGAAAACGGAGAATACATTCAAAAGATCCATCGAAAACCGGGAGGGCAAGCCAAACTTCGTATTTTATGAAGGGCCGCCTACAGCAAACGGAAAACCGCATATCGGTCACGTACTGGGACGGGTAATCAAGGATTTTGTTGGACGGTATAACACGATGAAAGGTTACCGTGTCGTTCGTAAAGCGGGTTGGGATACACATGGTCTGCCTGTAGAACTGGGTGTACAGAAGAAACTTGGTATCTCCCACAAGTGGGAAATCGAAGATTACGGCGTGGAGAAATTCATTAACGAATGTAAAGCGAGCGTATTCGAATACGAGCAACAATGGCGTGATCTGACAGAAGGTATCGGATATTGGACGGATATGAATAATCCGTATATCACCCTTGATAACAACTACATCGAGAGTGTATGGAACATCCTGGCGACAATCCATGAGAAAGGCCTGTTGTATCGTGGTCACCGTGTGAGCCCGTATTGTCCTTCTTGTCAGACAACACTGAGTTCCCATGAAGTTGCACAAGGGTACAAAGACGTCAAAGATCTGAGTGCTACAGCGAAATTCAAACTGAATGACAGCGGAGAATTTGTACTGGCTTGGACGACAACACCTTGGACACTGCCTTCACACGTTGCACTTGCCGTGAATCCGGATATGGACTACTCCCGTGTTCGTCAAGGTGATGAAGTGTACATCATGGCAACCAATCTGGTTGAAAAAGTGATGAAAGATACCAAGGGTGAGTATGAAATCATTGGTGCACTGAAAGGCACTGACCTCGTTGGTAAAACGTATGATCCTCCGTTCAACTACGTACAGGCTGAGAAAGCCAACATCATTCTGGGTGCAGGCTTTGTAACGGATGCAAGTGGTACGGGTATCGTACACATGGCTCCTGCCCATGGTGAAGATGACTATCGTGTATGCCGTGAGAATGGGATCAGCTTTGTGAACATGGTGGACTTGGAAGGCAAATTTGTCGCTGAGGTTACTGACTTTGCGGGACGTTTCGTGAAGGATTGTGATATTGATATCGTGCGATATCTGTCTGAGCATGGACGGTTGTTCAGCAAAGAAAAATATGAGCACAGCTATCCATTCTGCTGGCGTTGTGATACACCGCTTCTGTACTATGCGATGGACAGCTGGTTTATCCAAACAACAGCCATCAAGGACCAATTGATTGCCAACAACAGTGAAGTGGATTGGTACCCAGGTCACGTTCGTGAAGGTCGCTTCGGGAAATTCCTTGAGGATCTGGTGGATTGGAACATCAGCCGTGATCGTTATTGGGGAACTCCGCTGAACATCTGGGTGTGCGAGGAGACTGGCGAACAATTTGCACCACACAGCATTGCAGAATTGCGTGCTCGTGCGGTAGGTGATGTGCCTGAGAATCTTGAATTGCATAAACCATATGTGGATGACGTTAAAGTCATGAGCTCTTGTGGCAAATATGAAATGAAACGTACACCGGAAGTGATCGATGTCTGGTTCGACAGCGGCTCCATGCCGTTTGCCCAGCAACACTATCCATTTGAAAATAAAGAAGTGTTCGAACAGCAGTATCCTGCGGATATGATCTGTGAAGGGATTGACCAGACACGTGGTTGGTTCTACAGCTTGTTGGCGGTTTCTACCCTTTTGACAGGCAAAGCGCCTTACAAAGCGGTTATGGCTACAGGACACGTTCTTGACGAGAACGGACAGAAGATGTCCAAATCCAAAGGTAACGTTATCGATCCTTGGGAAGTGATTGAAGAATACGGTACAGATGCATTCCGCTGGGCTTTGTTGTCTGACAGTGCACCGTGGAACAGCAAACGTTTCTCCAAAGGTATCGTAGGGGAAGCAAAATCCAAAATGGTGGATACGCTGGTCAACACCCATGCATTCCTGACGCTTTATGCTACCATTGATGGATTTGATCCACAGGAGCACCCGTTCCAACTGTCCGCACACAAGCTGGATCGCTGGATTCTGTCGAGACTGAACAGCCTGATCCTGGTTGTAGAAAAAGCATTGCTGGTTAACGACTATCTGAACTCTTCCAAAGCGATTGAAGCATTTGTTGATGAGTTGAGTAACTGGTATATCCGTCGTTCCCGTGACCGCTTCTGGGGAAGTGGGCTGACAGAGGATAAACTGGACGCTTACCGTACATTGACTGAGGTACTGGTGACTACCGCGAAGTTGGTTGCTCCGTTCACACCAATGCTGGCAGAAGACATCTATCTGAACCTTGCAACAGGCGAGAGTGTGCACATGGAAGACTATCCGGTAGCTAATGAAGCGCTGATTGATGCAGGACTGGAACAGGATATGGAGACGGCTCGCCGCGTGGTTGAACTTGCCCGTAACGTTCGTAACGAAACAGGCATCAAGACACGTCAGCCACTGTCCGAATTGATCGTTTCACTCGATAAAGGGTTTGACCTGGCAAGTTATGAAGAGATCATCAAAGAAGAAATCAATGTAAAAGGAATCCGTACGGAGCATAATGATGCG